>JALHMF010000001.1:0-16604 GCA_022844205.1 Xanthobacteraceae bacterium
GCTCAAGGACTGGCGACGCGTTCATACCCGTTACGATCGATGTGCTCATACGTTCATGTCAGCAATTTGTATCGCTGCAATCGTTATCTTCTGGCTATGATCAATGAGTCCTGAGCCTAGGCCAGCGCCGGCTATCCGGCGAAGTGCGCGATCTTTATGGAGCGCTCATCGACGGCATGCAGGGCGTGCGCGGCCGCATCCGTTCCGGCGGCGATGAAGGCGGCATGCAGCTCGGCGCAAACCCGCCGGCACAAGCGCCACTTGCACTTTATTCCGGTATCGTGACGGTAGACGCTCAGGGCAAGGCTACTATTACCTTCAACGTGCCGGCATTTGATGGCAGCGCGCGCCTGATGGCGACAGCGTGGACCGCAACGAAACTCGGTCAGGCCACCGAGGATGTTATCGTCCGCGATCCGGTGGTGATGACGACGACGCTTCCGCGCTTTCTCGGTGTCGGAGATCGCTCCACGCTGCGTATCGATGTGAACAATGTCGAGGGACAGGCGGGAGAATACGCCATCGACGTGATGCCGGGCGGTGTCACTGAAGCGGAGGGTGGAACGCGCCGTGTGACGCTCGCATCCAAGGCGAGCACCGGCCTTGTGCTTCCGCTCACTGGCAAGGGTGCGGGCCTTGGCAACATTAAGGTGCGTATAGCAGGACCGGGTGAACTCACGATCGAGCGTGAATACGAGCTTGGCGTTCGTCCCGCCTACCCGCCGATCGAACGGCGCACCGTGCGCACGCTCGCGCGTGGAGAGAGCATCACCGTCGGTTCGGAAGTGTTCGCGGACGTCATTGAGGGCTCGGGTGCCGTCTCGCTCTCCGTCATGCCCACGGGCGCGATCGACGTGCCTTCGCTGCTGTTGTCGCTCGACCGCTATCCATTCGGATGCTCCGAACAGGTGGTGAGCCGTGCTCTGCCGCTCCTTTATCTCAATGAGCTTGCCGCCGAGTCGAATCTTGCGCTCGACAAGGGCGCGGATGAACGTATCCGGGAATCCATCGCGCGCGTTCTGTCACGGCAGTCAGCGGATGGCAGCATTGGCTTGTGGTCGGCCTCAAGCGAAGGCGGCACGGATGTCTGGCTGCACGCTTATGTGACGGACTTCCTCACGCGCGCGAAGGAGCGCGGCTTCCATGTGCCGGATGGTGCTTTCCGTCAGGCGCTGGAGCGGCTGCGTAACTCGGTGAACATCTCGCGCGATCTTTCTGAAGGGGGCGAGGGCATTGCGTATGCACTCTATGTGCTTGCGCGCAATTCCGTGGCGCCGGTCGGCGACATTCGCTATCTCGCCGACGTGAAGCTCGACAATATCGAAACACCGCTGGCCAAAGGCCAGATCGGCGCTGCACTCGCCCTGCTTGGCGACAAGGGCCGTGCCGAAAAAGTCTTCGGCGCGGCATTCCAAGCCTTGCCGAAGCAGGCCGTGGCGCCCGAGGGTGGCCGCACGGACTATGGATCGGACCTTCGTGACGGTGCTGCACTTGCAACGCTGGCAAGCGAAGCAGGGATCGAGCGCATCGCGCGCGCCGCGTTCCAGCGTATCGACGCGCAGCGTAAGATGACGCCGCGTGCCAGTACGCAGGAGAATGTGTGGATGGTGCTCGCCGCCCGCGCGCTCGCCAAGGAAAGCACCAGTCTGCGGCTGGAGATCGACGGCGCCGAACACTCCGGTGCATATTTCAAAACCTTCCGCCGCGCTGAACTGGTGGGGAAAACCGTCCGCATCGCCAATCGCGGCGAGCGGCCGGTGCAGATGGTGGTTGGCATTCAGGGTTCGCCTGCATCCCCTGAACCTGCCGAGGAGAGAGGTTTCAAGATCAGCCGCTCTTATTTCACGCTCGATGGCAAGCCCGCGGATATTTCCAAGGTCAGCCAGAACCAGCGTCTCGCAGTCGTGATCAAGGTCACGGAGAAAGAGAATATGGCTGCGCGTATCGTACTCGCCGATTATCTTCCGGCGGGTTTCGAGATCGACAATCCGCGGCTCATCGAAAGTGCTTCCGGTGCCTTGTCGTGGGTCGGTGAAATGTCCGAAACAGAATACACCGAATTTCGCGATGAGCGTTTCGTGGCCGCGTTCAATCGCGGCAACGACGGAAAACCGATCAACATTGCCTATATCGTCCGCGCCGTTTCGCCGGGACGCTACGTGCATCCGCCGGCGATGGTGGAGGACATGTATAGGCCTGACCGCTTCGCGCGGACCGCGGCCGGAACGATTGAAGTGGTTCCGGCGGGACGCTGATGAAAAAGACGGCGGCATATTTCGTCTCGCTTGCGCTGCTTGCGGGCGGATATGCGGCCGTTTCGATTCAGTGGCTCCGCACGGCGCCGGTCAATCCTGAAACCATTGAGCGGTCGGTCGAAGTGGTCGACCGTGAAGGCCGCCTGCTTCGCCCGTTTGCGCTGAGCGATGGCCGTTGGCGGCTGCTAGCCGATTTGTCCTCGATCGACCAGCGTTTCATCGAGATTCTGCTGGCCTATGAAGACCAGCGCTTCCGCTCGCATTGGGGTGTCGATCCGCTCGCGATGCTGCGTGCGGTCTGGCAATTTGCGAGCAATGGCCGCGTCGTCTCAGGCGGCTCGACAATCACGATGCAGGTCGCGCGTCTCCTGGAGCCGCGTGCTGAACGGACCATCTCCGCAAAACTTTATGAAATGCGCCGCGCGATCTCGCTGGAAGCACAATTCTCCAAGGATGAAATTCTGGCGCTCTACCTGACGCTCGCACCTTACGGAGGAACGCTGGAAGGTGTGCGTGCGGCTTCGCTATCTTATTTTGGGAAAGAGCCCCGCAAGCTTTCCCTCGGGGAAGCGGCATTGCTGGTGGCGCTCCCGCAGTCGCCGGAACTGCGGCGCCCGGATCGGGGGATAAACAACGCGAAAGCCGCACGCGAGCGCGTGCTGGCTCGCATGATCGCCGCCGGCATTGTTCGCGATGTGGAGCTTGAGCGCGCCCTTGTCGAGACAATTCCTGCGAGCCGACGCTCGATGCCTTTTTTCGCGCCGCATGCGGCTGAAACGGCGCTCGCGGGCAATCCTGGCAAGAAAATTCACCGTCTCTCGATTGATCGTAACATTCAGGAACGCATTGAAGAACTCGCCCGCGAAAAAGTCACCGTTATGAGTACGGGGCTCTCGACGGCGATCCTCGTTATCGACAATGCGAGCGGAGAGATTTTAGCCCGCGTCGGTTCGGCGGATTTTTATGACGCCACGCGCGCCGGGCAGGTAGACATGACGCGCGCGATGCGCTCGCCGGGCTCCACGCTGAAGCCGTTCATCTACGGCATCGCATTCGAAGACGGGGTCGCACACCCCGATACATTGATCGAGGACAGGCCGACGCGCTTTGGTTCGTATGCGCCGAAAAATTTCGACCTGTCGTTCCAGGGCACGGTGACGCTGCGCCGTGCCTTGCAGCTATCCCTGAACGTGCCCGCGGTTGCGCTGCTCGATGCCATCGGTCCGCAGCGGCTGACAACGCGCATCACCGGTGCGGGTGCGCGGCTGGAATTACCACAAGGCGAAATTTCAGGATTGGCTGTCGGTCTTGGCGGCATCGGCATCCGGCTGGAAGACCTCGCACTTCTTTATTCCTCGCTTGCACGGCTTGGCGAAACGCACACGCTCATTGCCCGCATGGATGAAGCGGCAAGCAGTATCCGCGTGCGCGGCCGGCTGATGGAGCCGGTCGCGAGCTGGTATGTCGCGCAGGCGTTGCTCGGTTCGCCGCCGCCGGAGAATGCAGTCGGCGGTCGCATCGCGTTCAAGACGGGGACTTCCTACGGCTATCGCGATGCGTGGTCGGTAGGCTTCGACGGCAAGCATACAGTTGCGGTCTGGGTCGGCCGCCCCGATGGCCAGCCGGTACCCGGACTGACAGGGCGGCAAGCCGCGGCACCGATCCTGTACGATACGTTCGCACGCATCACATCAAAACCCGTGCCGCTTCCCGCCGCTCCGGAAGGAGCGATCATCGCTTCTACTTCGCGTCTGCCAATTCCATTGCAACGCTTCGGTAGAAACGATGCGGCACAGGATTCGCTGAAGATCGTATTCCCGCCGAACGGTGCCGAACTCGCGATGGAATCCGACGCCGCGCCGGTCTTCATCAAGACGAGCGGGGGTGCTGGACCGTTCACGCTGCTGGTAGACAGCGTTCCTGTAGGCTCCGCCGGAAGCGAAAAGACGATTGCCTGGCAGCCGAACGGGCCGGGTTTTGTCCGCTTGACCGTCATGGATGTGAATGGCGCCGGCGACAGCGTGGTCATCCGGCTGCAATGATCTTCCCGCGTTGAGATGCGGCTATGGCTGCGCTAAAGCAGCCTCATGAAAATCTCGCTTTGCAATGAAGTGATCGCCGCTCTCTCGTTCGAGGACCAGTGCAGGTTTATCCGCGCCACAGGCTATGACGGAATCGAAATCGCTCCGTTCACGCTAAGCGGAGAGCCGCACAAGCTTCCGCAATCGCGCAAAAACGAGATCAAGAGAATCTCCTCCGATCACGGCGTACCGATCACAAGCCTTCATTACCTGATGGTCGCGCCGAAAGGATTATCCATTACGTCTGAAGACGCAGCCCTGCGCATGCGATCCGTCGAAGTTATGTGCGCGCTTTGTGATCTTGCGGCGGAACTTGGCGCGAAGCTTCTGATTCACGGCTCTCCCAATCAGCGCCTGCTTGAGGCTGGCAAGGAAGCGGAGCAGACAAAATACGGAATCGAATGTTTCGCGAAGGCTGCGGATGCGGCTGCTAAGGCCGGTGTTGCCTATTTGCTGGAGCCGATGTCGATCAAATCGACCGGATTCGTGAACACGGTTGAGCAGGCGGTAAACGTGGTCCGCGAGATCAACTCGCCCGGCCTCAAGACGATGCTCGACTGTTCCGCTGCCGGTCATAGTGAAAAGGAGCCAATCCCCGATGTCTTGAAGAAATGGATCCCGAGCGGCTTAATCGCCCATATTCACTTCAACGATCCGAACCGCCGCGGTCCCGGCGAGGGTGATCTGGCCATCGCGCCCATCGTAGAATCATTGCGGCTCTCCGGTTATCGCGGGAACGCGGCCATCGAACCCTTTATCTATGAACCCGACGGCCCGGCCTGTGCCGCCCGCAGCATCGGCTATCTGCGCGGGATCATGGAGTCGCAGCGTTGAAATTGACCGGTTTCCAGCGATTCCTGCCACTAGACTAAAACCGGCCAATAGGGGATTTTCCCCGCGAATGGACCCCTATGCCGGTCCCGTCAATTTCCAAACTGGTACGCATTCGTACCCCGGGCTCTGCCACTGAAGCCTTGCCCGCACACACAAGCATGAATGAGCGTTTTATGACCGCCGCTGCCAAGACGAAATCCGGTGCCGCCCACGATTACATCGTAAAGGACATCGGTCTCGCCGAATTCGGCCGCAAGGAAATCAACATCGCCGAAACCGAAATGCCGGGCCTGATGGCGACCCGCGAGGAATACGGCAAGAAGCAGCCGCTCAAGGGCGCGAAGATTGCCGGCTCGCTGCACATGACGATTCAGACCGCGGTTCTGATCGAAACGCTGGTCGCTCTTGGCGCCGAAGTGCGCTGGGTTTCCTGCAACATCTATTCGACGCAGGATCATGCGGCAGCGGCAATCGCTGCCGCAGGCGTTCCCGTATTCGCGGTGAAGGGCGAAAGCCTCACCGAATACTGGGATTACACCCGCAAGCTGTTCGAGTGGCATGACGGCGGCGTGCCCAACATGATCCTCGACGACGGCGGCGATGCGACGATGTTCGTGCATCTCGGTCTGCGCGCCGAGCAAGGCGACGTCGTGTTTCTCGAAAAGCCGCAGTCCGAAGAGGAGGAAATTTTCTTCGCGCTCCTGAAGAAAACGCTGAAGGAAAAGCCGAAGGGCTGGTTCGCGGAACTCGCGAAATCCATCAAGGGCGTGTCGGAAGAAACCACCACCGGCGTGCATCGCCTCTACATCATGCAGAAGGAAGGCAGGCTCCTTTTCCCAGCGATCAACGTGAACGACAGCGTCACCAAGTCGAAATTCGACAACCTCTATGGTTGCCGTGAATCGCTCGTGGATGGCATTCGCCGCGGAACCGACGTGATGATGGCCGGCAAGGTCGCGATGGTTGCGGGCTTCGGCGACGTCGGCAAGGGCTCAGCTGCCTCGCTCCGTCAGGCCGGTTGCCGCGTACTCGTCTCTGAAATTGATCCGATTTGCGCGCTGCAGGCGGCGATGGAAGGCTATGAAGTGACCACGATGGAAGACGCGGTGAAGCGCGCCGACATCTTCGTCACCGCCACCGGCAACAAGGATGTGATCACCACCGAGCACATGCGCGGCATGAAGGACCGAGCGATCGTCTGCAACATCGGCCACTTCGACAATGAGATCGAAGTCGTCGGTCTCAAGAACCTGAAGTGGGTGAATATCAAGCCGCAGGTCGACGAGATCGAATTCCCGGACGGTCACCGCATCATTCTTTTGTCCGAAGGCCGCCTCGTAAATCTCGGCAATGCGATGGGGCATCCCTCGTTCGTCATGTCGTCGTCCTTCACCAACCAGACGCTGGCGCAGATCGAGCTTTGGACCAATCAGGGTAAATACGAAAAAAAGGTCTACACGCTGCCGAAGTACCTGGATGAAAAAGTCGCGCGGCTGCATCTGGATAAAATCGGCGTGAAGCTGACGAAGCTCCGGCCCGATCAGGCCTCATATATTGGTGTTCCATCCGAGGGCCCTTACAAGCCCGACCACTACCGGTATTGATCTGAAATTTATGAACGTCGCCACGAAAGTGGCGGCGTTCGCCGTTTCAGGCTTGCCGACAGAAGCGCTATATTGGCCGCTTCAGTTTATGTAACAGCGCTTCAGCCCGGCGTCAGTCCATGCGGAGTTATCTGCTCGGTGCGATGAAGGCTCTGGTCCTGGTCGGGGCGATCGCCGCGGCAACGGCCCTAATCCGGCAATATCTCCCGTTCGAGCATACATTCATATTTTTTCTGGTGCCGGTGCTGATTGCGGCAATCCGCTGGGGAACGATACCAGCGTTGGTCGCGGCCACCAGCGGGATCATTGCCTCCAGTTATTTTCTGTTTCCTCCGCTCTACAGTTTTCAGATCAACGACCTGGAGAACATCGTCAATCTAATTTCGTTTGTTGCAGTTGCCTTGGTGACAAGCCATCTCGCCACCAGCGTTAAACGGCAGGCTGAAGTCGCGCGCCAGCGAGAAGACGAAACGCGGAATCTCTATTCATTCAGCCGCCGGCTTACGATTGCGAGAACCGCCGTCGATATTCGCGATGCGATCCAAGATCATCTTTCCGCGGTCGTGAAGCAGCAGGTTCTGCTGATTGGCTCAAAACACGGACTGGCTGGGACCAAGCCGTCCGATACCGGCGCACCTGATAAAGTTCGCGCGCGGGCGGAGCAAATGGTACGCAATCCCGACCGGTCGACGCACAGTGAGACTGTAGAAGGCGAGGACGGTTCACTTTGGCTGATCCGGGTCGCCTCGCAGGAAACGCGGCTGCTCGGCGCCATCGCTGTCAATCTCGGTCAGCGGAACGATCAGGAAGACATCGACGGCATCACCCGCCAGGTCGATGCCGCGCTCGTCGATGCGGCCGCGACGCTGGAGCGGCTGGATGTTGGCCGCGCCATTACCGAGGCGCAAACAAGAACGGAGACCGACCAGTTGCGCGATGCGCTGCTCGGCTCCGTTTCGCACGAGTTGCGTACCCCGCTTTCCTCAATACTGGGCGCGGCGACCGTGTTGATCCAGACACCCCGCGTGGCCGAAGATGTCCGGCTCGCTTCCCTTGCCAATGTTGTGCGTGAGGAAGCGGTTCGTCTCGACAGCGATATACAAAATTTACTCGATGCAACCCGCATCAGCCATCATGGAGTTAGGACCCGACTCGAATGGGCCGATCCGGGTGACATCATCAACGCCGCGGTCGAACGCCGCCGGCAGCGGCTCGCACACCATAAACTGATGCTGAATGTGTCCCCCGAACTCCCCTTGATCCGCGTTGACCCTGTGTTGGTGGAACAGGCGCTGGGGCAGATTCTCGACAATGCGATCAAGTATTCGGCCATTGGCTCGCCGATCGAGATCAGCGCACGCAGCCAGAATAATGAAATTGTGCTATCGGTGAGCGACAAGGGCCTCGGATTGACCGCGGAAGAAAAGACACGCCTGTGGGATCGCTTCTATCGCGGCGACCGTCACCGGCAGGCTATTCCCGGCTCCGGACTGGGGCTCTGGATCGCAAAGGCGTTTGTCGCGGCGAATGGAGGGGAATTGGAGGCCGCGAGCAGCGGCATCGGGAGCGGAACGACGGTTTCGATCATGCTGCCCGCGCTTGTGGAAATTATAACCGAACCTTTGGATGTGTCCCATGACTGAACCTTCTCCAAGAGTCTTGATTATTGACGATGAAATCCAGATCCGGCGCTTCCTGCGTGCGGGTTTCGAACTGGAAGGTTTTTCGGTTGAAGAAGCTGAGAACGGCTCCGAAGGATTGCGGCTTGCAACCATGAAACCTGCGGACATTGTGATCCTCGATCTCGGCCTGCCCGACATGGACGGTTCCGCAGTCGTGGAGCGGCTGCGTTCGTGGTCCACGATGCCGTTGATCGTGCTTTCTGTGCGCGCGGCCGAGTCCGAAAAGGTAAAACTCCTCGAACTTGGCGCGGACGATTATGTGGTCAAGCCGTTCGGCATGGCCGAACTCCTCGCCCGCAGCCGGACGGCGCTGCGCCGCCAGCAACGCTCATCGAGCGGCGAGCACATCATCATGATCGGCGCTTTGACGATCGATCTTGCCGCGCGCTCCGTATCCGTGGATGGCCAGCGTCTGGCGCTCACGCCCAAGGAATATCGCCTGTTGCAGGTGCTGGCCCAGCATGCGGGCAATGTCGTCACGCACCAGATGCTGCTGAAAGAAGTCTGGGGTTCGAGCCACCTCAACGATGCTCACTATCTGCGTATCTTCGTTCGAAAGTTGCGCCAGAAGATCGAATCCGATCCGACCCAGCCGAAGATTCTGGTGACGGAACTGGGCGTCGGGTACCGGCTTGTGTACGGAAACCAGGAAGCAGTAGCCCGCCCTGCGGTTCAGTAATCGCGGGTTCTCGGCAACGTCAGCGGCAGTCCGTGTCTGAGCGGGCTGTTGGCGTGAATTTTCCAATCCTTGGTTCTTCGCGTTGATGCGCTCAAATTCTCGGCAATCGAATCCGCGTGCAGTGCATCAACATCATAATTAAGGACATGAATTCTCTTGATGTAATCCGCTAATCGGAAACAATGTGCCCCGAAATCGGGGCAGTACCGCAACGCGTCGAAGAACGCCGGCGGATTGGGGAGGCGACGTTGAATACCAAAGACACTCAGGCCTCGCATGAGGTCTCGGAAGACACCCGGCGCCTCGCAGAGAAATTCGTGGAGGCCGAAGAAGGTGCCGTTAACCGACTTGCGGGATGGGCCGGCATCGCCGTCACCACCATCGCCGTTGCGATGACGTTGTTCCATCTTTGGGCCGCCTACGACATCGTTCCCACGCAGAAGCTACGCTATACGCATGTCGCGTTCGTGATGATGCTTTGCTTTCTCCTCTTTCCGGTTGCTATCCGTTTCCGCGACCGTATCCGCTGGTGGGACGTGCTCGCGGGTCTCGCATCCGTGGGCATTCTTGTTTATGCAATTCAGGGCGGCGACGATTTTACCGACCGCGCCACCTCGCCGAATGACCTAGACACGCTGCTAGGCGTCATCTTCATCATCCTCGTGCTGGAAGTCGCGCGCCGCACATCCGGCCCGATCATGCCAATCGTGGGCATCTTCTTCATTCTATACGCGATACTCGGACCATATCTGCCGCAGCCCTGGACGCATCGGGGATACGATTTTCCCCGTCTCGTAGGGCATCTTTTCATTACACTGGAAGGAATCTTCGGAGTGCCCGTCGATGTCTCCGCCAGCCTGATTGTGCTCTTCACGATCTACGGGGCATTCCTGAATCATTCTGGTGCCGGAAAATTCTTTATCGATTTTTCGCTCGCAATGATGGGCGGCAAGCCGAACAGCGCGGGGCGCGCGGTGGTGCTCTCATCGTTTTTGCTCGGCGGTCCTTCCGGCTCCGGTGTGGCAACCACGGTAATGATCGGTACGGTCGCATCACCGATGCTCTCAAAGGCGGGATTCCGTCCCGACGCTGCGGGCGGTCTCCTCGCGGCCGGCGGTCTTGGAGCGATTATCTCGCCGCCGGTGCTGGGGGCCGCCGCGTTCCTCATCGCCGAGTTTCTGAAGATCAGTTATCTCGATGTGATCTGGATGGCGGTGATACCAACGTGCCTCTACTATTTTTCCCTGCTCATCATGGTGGAACTGGATTCGCACCGCTTCGGCGCGCATGACGTGATTTTCAAGCAGGAAATGTCGGTCTGGCAGATGACGACGCGCTACGGCTTCCATTTTATTTCGCTGATCGCCGTCGTCATCTTCATGGTGATGGGCTACTCGCCGACGCTTTCGGTGTTTTACTCCATCATGCTTGCCTTGCTCATGAGCTTCCTGACGAGCGAGACCGCGCTCTATCCGAAAAAGCTCGTGCGGGCGATGGCCGACGGATCGATCAGCGCGCTTGGTGCCGCTACCACCTGCGCTTCGGCCGGCATCATTGTTGGTGTCGTGACGCTGACCGGGCTCGGCCTGAAATTTTCCTCGATCGTGATCGCTTATGCGGGTGGCAGTCTGTTGCTGACTGCGATCTACACCGGCCTGATCGTTTGGATCATCGGTCTCGCGGTGCCAGTGACCGCCTCATACATCATCTGTGCGGTGATCGCGGCTCCTGCGCTGATCAAGCTCGGCGTGCCGGATTTCGCCGCGCACATGTTCATCTTCTATTACGCGGTGTTGTCGGAAGTCTCCCCGCCAACCGCACTGTCTCCGTTCGCCGCCGCGGCGATCACCGGAGCCGATCCTTACCGCACGACGCTGCAGGCATGGAAATACACGCTGCCAGCATTCCTCGTGCCTTTCGTGTTTGTGCTCGATCCGCAAGGGGTCGGCCTGCTCATGAAGCTGCCGAAGGACGGCTCCATATGGGACATCATCTGGATTACGTTCAAGACCGGGGCCGGCCTTGCAGCGCTTGCAGCCGCCGCCCAAAGCTGGGCAATCCGAAAGAATACCGTGTTGGAAACCGTACTGCTCACCATCGCGGGACTGCTGCTCGTGTTCCCGAGTCTGCTCGAAGGCTTGCTGGAATGGATCACCGGGCTCGATATTCCCGCACCCGGACCCATTGGATTGACGTTGGCGGTCTTGGTACTAATGATGCAGAAGCTGATGCCAATTCAGCCGGTTACAAGATGAAAATTTGAATTTGTCTCAGGGAGGAAGTGGAATGAAGCGAACGATTACAATTGCAGTGGCGCTTGGCTTTTTTGCGAGTGCAGCGTTGCTTGGCACCGGCGTGGTTGCGCAGCAACGCGCGATCTCTATCGCGACCGGCGGCACCGGTGGCGTTTATTATCCGATGGGCGGCGGCCTCGCCAACATCCTGTCGAAATATGTACCTGGATTGCAAGCAACCGCTGAAGTGACCGGCGGCTCGGTGGACAATCTGAAGCTGATCAGCTCCAAGCGGGCCGAGATTGCTTTCACTCAGGTTGACGCGGCTGTCGATGCCATCAATGGCAAGGACAAGTTCTCCGCCGGGAAGGTTCCGCTGCGCACATTGCTTTCACTCTATCCGAACCGCATGCACGTGGTATCGATTGATGGCACAGGCATTACCAAGATGAGTGATCTCAAGGGCAAGCGCGTTTCCACAGGAGCGCCGGGCAGCGCCACGGAGGTATTTGCCTTCCGCGTGATCGAGGCAGCAGGTCTCGATAAGGATAAGGACATGACCCGCGAACGCCTTTCGGTCGCGGAGTCCGTGAACGCGATTAAGGATCGCAAGATCGACGCCTTCTTCTGGGTCGGCGGTATTCCGACCGCAGCCGTCACCGATCTTGGCGCAACGCCGGGCGTAAAGATCAAGATGATCGACACCGCCGATCTCGTGAAGAAGATGAACGAGAAGTACGACGGTGTTTACAGCACGGACACCATCAAGGCCGGTGCATATCCGGGACAGGATAAGGACAATCCGGTTTCGGTGGTGCAGAATATTCTGGTTGCCCATGAAAGCATGCCCGACGATGTTGCCTATAGCATCGTCAAGACGATTTTCGACAACAAGCCGGAACTTGTGGCCTCGCATCGTGAAGCCGATAACATCACGCTGCAAAACCAGAAGAAAGAAAATGCCGGCAGCGTTCCCTGGCATCCGGGTGCGTTGAAGTATCTGAAGGAAAAGGGCGTCACCCCTTAAGTTAAGTTCGACGCTAAATGATTGCGGGCCTCGCTTTGCGAGGCCCGTTTTCATCATGGGCGGCCTGAAAAAGGCTCGACGCTTCCGGGCGGAACAGGAACCTCGAACGCAACGATCGTCATCGAGATCAGCGCGTAATAGCCGAGGATGCCGACAAGCTCCACGCAACCACGCTCGCCGATCTGAAGCCGCGCGCGGACATAAGTTTCGTTCGTGACGCGGCGTTGATGCAGAAGCTCGTGCGAAAAATCATAGACCGCCGCTTCGTCAGGCTTTGAGAACGTAACACCTTCACCCTTGCGGATCTTCTCCAAGGCGTCCGGATCGAGGCCGGCCTTCAACCCGATTGGCGCATGCACGTGCCACTCAAAACCCGCTTTCCAATAAGCGCCGGTAACGAGTATCGCGAGTTCCGAAAGCCGGAGCGGCAGACTGGTGCCGTAGCGGCAGAAAGCCCCGAGCTGTTGTGCTTTCTCCGCCAATTCATGGCTTGTTAACCATACTTTCAGCGGGCCTTCCACGCGGCCGCGCGGGCCGGAAGCGATTGCGTCGTGAACTTTCCGCTGTTCCGGCGAAAGCTGGCTGGATGAAATTTCTGTCAGGCGTGCCATTGGCAAAATCCGATGCTGGGAAAACCTATTCACTCTTTCGACACCACGAACGCTCGCAAACCGTTTACCTCAGAAGTCCCGCTGCGAAGCATTCGAAGCATTTCAGCAATAACATTTAAACGATGAGCTTTCATGTGCCCTTTAACATGAATCAAGAACTCGCCGCCGCTCAGGGATTTCAATACTTCGCGACAACCCTTGTTCGCTAATTCTGCAATACGCGAAATCCATCGCGTGTTCGGGAGTGAAGCAGTGCGCGCTAGTACGATCGTGATGATCGCAACCGCAGTCGTGTTCGGTGTGCTCGCCGTCTTCGTGGCGCAGTCCTGGCTCAATCGCCAGGCGGATCTGCGCATGAAGAGCCTGGATTCGCAGCGCAAGCCGGTTTCGACGAGCGTTGTCGTGGTGGCCCGTTCACCGCTTCGTTTCGGCATGCAGATCACGCCACAGATGCTTCGTGAAATCGAATGGCCGGGAGAAGCGATTCCGGCTGGCGCTTTCACCTCCATCCGCGAACTCACCGAAGGCGACAAGCGCTCCGTGCTCGCTTCCATCGAAGCGAACGAGCCGATCGTCGGCAGCAAGATTACCGGACCGGGTCAGAAAGCGACGCTTTCGGCCGTACTCCTGGACGGCATGAAAGCCGTCACCATTCGCGTCAACGATGTCGAGGGTGTTGCCGGCTTCGTTCTGCCTGGTGACCGCGTCGATGTGCTCGTAACGCGCCAGCAAGAAAAGGAAAGCGGCAGCAGCGACGTTGTGCTGCAAGGCATCCGCGTCCTTGCCATCGATCAGGTTGCCGACGACCGCACGGACAAGCCGATGGTCGTCAAGGCGGTGACGCTCGAGGTGGATACGGTCTCCGCCCAGAAACTCTCGCTCGCAGCCTCGATCGGCAATCTGTCGCTCATGCTGCGCAAGGCGGGCGATGTCGCAGAAACGAACAACCGGCGTGTCACGCTTACGGATATCGCCAACGGCGGCGGGGCAAAGCCCAGGGCTGGCGGCTTCGTCACGATCGGCGTCACGCGCGCAGTAAAGAGGGAAGACTACAGCGTACCGGTCGAACGATCGGTCACTCAATAAGAGCGGTGCGGACAAACAGGGAATCGCACCGAAGACAAATAAACAGGGAATTCGGGGAGGGTAACGTGCGTAACATCGATATCAAAAAGGACAGGAAGCTGCTTCCGGCGCGCATCCGCGCCTGGCTGCCGGCATTGATCACCGCTGCCATGATCGTGGGCGGCTTGCTCGCACCCGCAGCAGCGCAGGCGCAGACGCGTCTTGTTAATCTGTCCCTCGGCAAGGCCACACCGCAGGTGAACGTCACCGTTGGAAAATCGGAAACCGTCCGCACCGATGCGGGCTTTGTCGATGTCATTGTGAGCGATCCGGAAACCGCGGACGTACTGCCGCTCACAGATCGTTCGCTCTCCATTCTTGGCAAGAAGATTGGCTCCACGCGGCTTTCCCTTTATGGCGAAGGAAAGAAGCTCCTTGGCGTGTTCGACGTGGAAGTGTCCTACGATACGTCGAAACTCGGCGCTGAACTGAGCCGCCAGTTCCCGCATGCGCGCTTCAAGGTCTCGTCCGTCAATGGACGCATCCTGCTCTCGGGCTCGGCGCCCGATGGCGTGACGCTCGACCGCGCGGTTTCCATCGCAAAACAGTTTGGTCCGGAAGTCATCAACTCGGTTCGCGTAACACAGCCGCAGCAGGTTCTCCTCGAAGTGCGTTTCGTGGAAGCCGCCCGCACCGCCGGCCGTGAATTGGGTATTCGCTTCGATGGCCGCAGCGACAACAATCGCGGGTTCACCACGGGCAGTACAAACCTGCTTTCAGGAACAACTCCATTCGGCGTGGCGCTTGGCCGCCTCATCAGCGGCGGCATCGACGTCGATGTTCTGATCAATTCGCTCGAAGAGCGCGGCATCGCGCGCCGTCTCGCGGAACCGAACCTCGTGGCGCTCTCGGGCGACACCGCAAGTTTTCTCGCGGGTGGCGAGTTTCCGTTCCCCGTGCAGTCGACGCTGAATACGATCACGCTGGAGTTCAAGAAATTCGGCGTGGGCCTCGCTTTTACGCCCACCGTCCTGGCTGATGGCCTGATCAATCTCAAGATCGAGCCGGAAGTCTCGCAGATCGACCCGACCAACGTGGTCCGGGTCGGCAGTGTGGACATCCCGAGCCTCATCGTGCGCCGCGCCAATACGACGGTCGAACTCCGTGACGGGCAGAGCTTCGCGATCGCGGGCCTGCTCCAGAGCACCAATTCGATCGATGCGCAGCAGCTTCCCTGGATCGGCAATATCCCGATCCTCGGCGCTCTGTTCCGCAGCGCGTCCTATCAGAAAAAAGAAACCGACCTCGTCATCATCGTGACGCCGCGTCTCGCGCGCCCGACCCGTCCGGGCGACACGCTTCGCACCCCGCTCGACAACACGCTGCCCCCGAACGACACAGACTTCTTCCTGCATGGCGTGTCGGAGCTTACGCCGGAAACTTCGCGCAAGATCCGCGCGAGGGACCTCGGCCGCATGCCGGAGAACCGCGTCAACACCGGCCATATGCTCGACCTGCCGAGGCAGAGCGAGGTGGAAATCGTGGAGGACAAATATGTTTCGATCAGCAAGTAAGACCGCGATTCTCGCCGGCCTCACCTTCGCCGGGATCGTTGCGGGCTGCACCCAACCCGACCTCTATCTCGACCGTCGCGACTCGATCACCTTCCACGCGGGTGACGCCGTGCGCTCGAACATCGTCGCGCAGACGATCGATCCCTGGCCCCGCCACGCGGGCAACCAGACGATTGCGCATGACGGCGACCGCATGCAGGCCGCCGGCGACCGTTACCGCACTGGAAAAATCATACAGCCGAAGGGGCTAGCAACAAGCTCGATCGAATTGAATGAAGCGCCAGGCTCCGCCGACAGCGGAAATTCTAAGAAGTAAAAACACCGAGGCGCCGACATGCTCGACAAACCTTCCACTGCTTCTGACAAGCTCCGGGTTGTGCTGCTCACGGCCGACCCGGAATTGGAGCAGTCTGCCCGATCCACCTTTGGCGCCAACGCCAGGATCGAACTGGTGATTGTCCGGGGCAGCATCGTCAGCGAGGGCGCGAAGTTCGATACGCGCGAGGCCACCGTCGTGATCGTGGATCTCGATCAGGGCGAACAGGAGGAGCTGTCCTCTTTGCAGCGCTTTATGAACAAGATCGGGCGCTGGCCGCCCGTGATCGCTGTCACCAGGTCGTTCAATGCCGATGTGGCGCGCCGCCTCGTGCAGATGCACGTGTCGGACTTCCTCGTGAAGCCCGTGGCGCCCATCGAACTCGTCCGTGCCTGTGCCCGGGTTGCGCAGAGCCAGAACGGCGGAGAGATGAAGGAAGCGCAGATCTTCACCTTCCTTCCGGCCGCGGGCGGCGTGGGCGTCACCACGCTTGCGATTCAGACCGCGATGACGCTGCAGGCAAGCGGTCCGCGCGGTGCCATCTCAACCTGCCTCGTCGATCTCGATTTCCAGCACGGCGCCTGCGCCGACTACCTCGATCTGGAACCGCGGGGCGCGCACAGACCGAAACTGGACCCCCCC
>JALHMF010000001.1:16614-308017 GCA_022844205.1 Xanthobacteraceae bacterium
CGGGGGCTCGATCTCCGCGATAGCGCCCCGCGCCCGGAGCGGCTAGACCGCCAGCTTCTCGAAGTGATGCTCTCGCAGCATGTCAGCGGGCTTTCGGTGATCGCAGCCCCGAATCGTCCGGCGGAAATGCGTTCCTTCGATCCGAACGTGGTGACACGCCTGCTCGATCTAGTATCCTCTTATTTCGACTATGTCGTCATCGACATGCCGCGCACCTGGTTCTCATGGACCGACAATGTGCTGCTCGGCTCGAACAAGCTCTTCATCGTTAGTGAAATGACGGTGCCGGGATTGCGTCACGCGAAGCAACTCGTCGGCGCCATCACCGAACGCCTTGGCGATAACCCGCACCCCAAGGTGATCGTCAACCGCTTCGAGCAACGTTTCTTCGCGCCGGGTTTGCGCCGCGCGGATATTCAGCAAGCGCTCGGCGATGCCTTCGGCGGCACGATTCCAAACAACTATCGTCTTGTCCGTGAAGCAATCGACCGTGGTGTGACACTCGATGAAGTGAAGCAGGGCAACAACGTTTCCGTCGATTTGAAGAAGTTGATCCTGCACGAGGCACCGGCGAAGCCGGAGCCCGTGAAGGCGTCGGCAAAACCGCAGACCACCGTTTCTGTGCCGCGCGCAGCACGCTGACGGTTGTCTGCTGTCGAGTTCAGAGTTGAGGTAGCGAATGTTCGGCCGTTTCACCAAGCGAGAAATCCAGTCGCCGGAAATCGTACCGGAGATCGTCGAGCAACTCGAGCCGGTCGCCGCGACCCCCATTGCCGAACATGCGGCGCTGGATTCCTTGTCCAACGTAGCCGCGCTGCCACCAGCTGAAAACTCGCGTACCAATCCGCTGCTCAGTTCTAAATTACTGGACGCCAAGGTCCGTCTGCACCGGCGTCTCATCGAGGAAATCAATCTCTCGGCGCTGGAAAAGTTGCCCGAGGAGGAGATGCGGAAACACATCTCTGGTCTCGTCTCGCAGTATGTCGTGGCCGAGCGGCTCGCGCTGAACCAGCAGGAGCTGGAAGATTTCGTCATCGAGATTCTGGATGAAATGACTGGGCTCGGGCCGATCGAACCCTTGCTGAAAGATCCGACTGTCAACGACATCCTGATCAACGGCCACGAATGCGTTTACGTGGAACGCGCTGGCCTGCTTGAGCCGACGCTCGTCCGATTCAAGGACGAGCCGCATCTGCTGCGCATCGTCAATAAAATCGTTTCGGCGGTCGGCCGCAGGGTGGATGAATCGCAGCCACTTTGCGACGCGCGCTTGCTCGATGGCTCCCGTATTAACATCGCCGTTCGCCCTATCGCCGTGGATGGGCCACTGGTCTCGATTCGTAAGTTTTCGAAGAAACCGTTCAATCTGAAAAAACTGGTCGATATGAACGCGATCAGGCCGCAGATGGCGGAACTGCTCGCGGCGGCGGTGAAGGCGCGGGTGACGCTCATTATTTCCGGCGGTACCGGTTCCGGAAAAACCACCATGCTGAATGCGCTCTCTGCGTTCATTTCGGAGAAGGAGCGTCTGGTTACCATCGAAGACGCCGCCGAATTGCAGCTGCAGCAGCCGCATGTCGGCCGCATGGAAACCCGGCCGCCGAACATTGAAGGCAAGGGCGAAATCCGCCAGCGCGAATTGGTGAAAAACGCGCTGCGTATGCGCCCTGATCGCGTAATCCTCGGTGAGTGCCGCGGCGAAGAGGCCTTCGACATGTTGCAGGCGATGAACACCGGCCACGAAGGCTCGATGGCCACCGTCCACGCCAACTCTCCTCGCGATGCGATTTCGCGTCTCGAACAGATGATCGGCATGGCCGGGATGCCGATGACGGTCGGCAGCATTCGCGGCCAGATCGCCGCCGCCATCCGGGTAATAGTGCAGTTGCAGCGGCTCTCCGACGGACGCCGCCGCATCACTTCCATTGCCGAGATCACCGGTCTGGAGAGCGACATCATCCAGATGCAGGAAATCTACAAATTCGTCCGCACCGGAACGGCGTCCGACGGCACCGTGGAGGGACATTTCCAGGCGACTGGCGTTCGTCCGCGGTTCCTCGGCGATCTTGTTGCCAAGGGCATCAACATTCCCGGCACTTATTTCGATCCGTCGAAGCCGCTATGAGCATGCCGTTCGATCTAGACGAGTCGCATCTGTTCTATATGCTCGCGGCAGCGTCGATGGTGCTATTCGTCGAGGCGATTTATCTTCTGTTCTTTTCGGCCACGTCCTACCGCAATCGCGTGAATCGTCGTCTGCGCCTGATGCAAGACCAGGTGGACCGCGAGGGCGTTCTCATCCAGTTGCGCCGTGAACGTGGTCTCAGCAGCACTGGAGACTTCCGGCTTCCCATCATCTATTTCAACCGCCTGGTCCTCCAGTCTGGCCTGACCATCGGCGTTACTAAATTCGCAATCTTTGTTGCAATTGGTGCCGTTGTGACGTTCGCCGTCACCTTGGTCATGCGTGCCAGCCTGGTCGACGCCTTCCTCTACACGACGATTGGCGTTCTGGTGTTGCCGTTCTTCGTGCTGCGCTTCCTGCGCAATCGTCGCCAGAAGAAATTCGGCGAGCAGTTTCCCGATGCCATCGACATCATCGTGCGCAGCTTGCGGGCAGGTCATCCGATCCCGGTTGCGATCTCGATGGTCGGACGGGAACTGCCGGATCCCGTCGGTAGCGAATTCGGCATGGTGGCAGATGAGGTCACTTACGGCGCGGATATGGAATCCGCGATGCGCGCTCTCTATTTCCGCGTCGGGCAGGACGATCTGCCGCTGTTTGTCACGGCGGTTGCGATTCAGGGTTCGACGGGCGGCAATCTCAGCGAAATCCTTGAAAATCTGTCGGGCGTTATCCGCCAGCGATTCAAAATGCGCCGCAAAATCCGGGCGCTCGCCGCCGAAGGACGGTTCTCTGCGCTGCTCCTTTCGGGCCTGCCGATCGTGATGTTCATGATCCTCAAATTCGTGGCGCCCGATTTTTACGGCAAGATCTGGCACGAGGAAGCCACCATGATCGGTCTCTCGGTCGCGGGGGCATGGATGCTCCTCGGTAATTTCTTCATGTTCAAGCTCGTCAACTTCAAGATCTGATCATGGACGCGATTTTGGACCCGTTGCTGACCTTCTTCGACGAAAACCCGACAATCGTCATGGGTTTTTTCGTCTTTGTCGCCGCATCATTGCTCGTGTTTGGGATCATGGCCGCAATCCGTGTGCGCGGATCGGTGAAACGCCGTGCCGCGGACATTTCCGCCGATGGGCCTCGCCGCGCGGCCTCGGAGAATAAACGCTCGTTGCGTTATGCGAGCATCAAGGCGGCACAGAAGCTGATCGATTACACCACCAAGAATTATTCGGAAGCCAATGACAAGAACATGCGCATGTTGCGGAAGCAGCTTGTGCAGGCAGGTTTTCTCGACCACCGGGCACCGGCGTTCTACTTTATCGCCCGTACCGCCCTTGCCGTGGGTCTCGGGATATTCGCTTTTGTGATTTTGCCGATTGTTTCACCGGAAACAAAATCGATGTTCTGGCCTTTGGTGGGTCTTTCCGGGCTTGTCGGTTATTTCGGTCCGGGATTCTATCTGAGCCGTCGTATCAGCAAGCGCCAGGTTGAGCATCGTTCCGGCTTCCCGGATTTCATGGACTTGCTTGTTGTCTGCGCGGATGCAGGCCTCAGCATGGAAGCTTCGCTCGACCGCGTCGGCCGCGAGCTTGGCGACTCCTATCCTTCGCTCAGCTCGAACATCCACATGGCTACGCTTGAGATTCGCGCAGGCCGTACGTTGAGCGAGTCACTCGAACATCTGGGTGACCGGCTAGGTCTGGAAGAAGCACGTTCGTTCGCAACGCTGTTGCAGCAGTCCGAGGAACTGGGCTCCAGCATGACCGATGCGTTGCGCGTCTATTCCGACGATATGCGCCACAAGCGCCTCTCGCGCGCGGAAGAAAAAGCCTACAGCCTTCCGGCTAAGCTCTCGGTGCCGCTCGTGCTTTGCGTGTTCCCGGTGCTTGTAATCGTAATTATGCTGCCCGCCTATATCCGCCTGAAATACGGCGGATACTGACACCTAGAGGTACGGGCGCGAGGCCGCAGACTTTATTAACCATCGTAACTTACGTTTACGCGTTGGGTGGGTTTTTTCGGAAATCCGCGTCGAAACGTTTTGTCCGATGGCAGCCGGGGCGGTTGCGATCGGCGTTTTGACGCCGGGAGCGTACCGATGCAAGCGGGTGCCGTAAGGCTGTCTGTGTTGTTTGCGGGCTTGTTTGTGCTCGCTGGCTGCGTGGCCACGAATCCGAATTCGCAATTCAACGGCGAACAGCCCGAGCCGACCGGCAGCGTGCCGGGCGGCTCATTGCCGGCACCCGGCACCGATCAGGGGCTTGGACAGGCCATCCTTGGCAACGATCCGAACGACGATCTCAGCCTCGGCAAACGCCACTATAAGGAACAGAATTACGGCATCGCCGAAAAGCATTTCCGCAAGGCCGTGGAGATGCAGCCTCGTGCGGCGGAAGCGTGGGTGGGACTCGCTGCCTCCTATGACCGGCTGCGCCGTTTCGATCTCGCCGATCGCGCTTACACGCAGGCGATCAACATCGCCGGGCCGACCGCGGAAATCCTGAATAACCAGGGTTATTCGTACATGCTGCGCGGCGACTACAAGATGGCGCGCAAGAAGCTCGTGGCCGCTCAAGCCAAGGATCCGAACAACACTTATGTTCTCAACAATATCGAATTGCTCGAGGAAGTGACGCGCAAAGGCAAGGGCCTCAAGAACTGACCCTTGCCCTGTTTTGAGAAATTATTCCGCGGCCGCGCGTGACGGCTGCGATGCTTCCGCAACCAGATAATCCATCGCTGCCTGGATGCCGCCCTTCTTGTGCGGGACGCCGGCAAGCGATAGCGACATTTCCGTGCCCGCGAGCGCGCCGAGGATGGTGAGGTCGTTGGTGTCGCCGAGATGGCCGATGCGGAAAACCTTTCCCTGCACTTTGCCAAGGCCCATGCCGTAGGAAATGTCGAAGTGCTCGAGCGCGATCTTGCGGAACGCGTCGGTGTCCTTGCCTTCGGGCAGCATGATCGCGGTGATCGTGGACGAATAATATTTCGGATCCTTGCAGAGGATTTCCAGACCCCAAGCGCGCACCGCGCGTCGGGTCGCTTCGGCGTGCCGGTCGTGACGCGCGAACACGTTGTCGAGACCTTCCTCGTGCAGCATATCGATCGCTTCCGCGAGGCCATAGAGAATATTGGTCGCGGGCGTGTAAGGGAAGAAACCGTTCCTGTTGAGGTTGAGCATCTCTTCCCAACCCCAGAATGACTTCACCGATTTTGAATTCTTGGCGGCCGCAAGGGCCTTGTCGCTCACCGCATTGAAGGAAACGCCCGGCGGCAGCATCAGACCTTTCTGCGCGCCGCCGACGGTGACATCGACGCCCCATTCGTCGTGGCGGTAATCGATCGAGGCGAGCGAGGAGATCGTGTCCACCATCAGGAGGGCGGGATGGCTTGCTGCGTCGATGGCTTTACGGATTTCACCCGGATGGGAAATGCAGCCGGTGGAAGTCTCGTTATGAAGGACGCAGACGGCCTTGATCTTGTTTTCCTTGTCCTCGCGCAAGCGCGCTTCGATCTGTTTCGCGTCGGCGCCGGTGCGCCAGTCGGATTCGATGAATTCGGGCTTCAGGCCAAGTTTCACCGCCATGTTTTTCCACAGCGTGCCGAAGTGGCCGGTTTCGAACATGAGAACCGTATCGCCGGGCGACAGCGTGTTCACGAGTGCCGCTTCCCAGGCGCCGGTACCCGACGACGGGAAGATGATGACCGGGTTCGCGGTCTTGAAGATTGTCTTGACGCCTTCGAGGCAGCGCTTGGCGAGCTTTGCGAACTCCGGCCCGCGATGGTCGATGATAGGCATGTCCATCGCCCGCAAAATCCTGTCGGGCATCGGGGTTGGCCCCGGAATTTGCAGGAAATGCCGTCCGGCCGTGCGTGAACTGTTCGTCGCCATCGATTTCGCTCCCAGGCAGGCTTTTGTTGTCGAGCCTTGGCCTAATCATCCGCTATAAGGCTTCCCCTTGGAATATACAGGTCCGGCGGTCAAGCAGCCGGACTATTATGTCGCGGCGGAGGGTTCGGAATGGCGAGTTTGATGCCGGGACTGGAGCGGCGGTTGCGCCGCGAAATCACCGGCGGCGTGCTGTTCGATCGCTTTTCGCGGGGCCGTTATGCGACGGATGCATCGCATTATCAGATCATGCCGGTTGGCGTTGTGGTGCCGCGCACGATCGGAGAGGCCGAGCAAGCCATCGCAGCTGCGCGCGCTGAAGGCGTCAGTGTACTGCCGCGCGGGGGCGGCACTTCGCAATGCGGGCAGACAGTCAATCAGTCGCTTGTACTGGACTGCACGAAATTTCTAAATCGCGTGATCGAACTCGACGTTCAGAATCGCCGCTGCGTGGTCGAGCCCGGCATCGTGCTCGATGACCTAAATCGCAAACTGAAGCCGCATGGCCTCTGGTATCCGGTAGATGTCTCGACCGCCTCGCGCGCGACCATCGGTGGTATGACCGGCAATAATTCCTGCGGCGGGCGTTCGCTTCGATATGGCACCATGCGGGACAATGTGCTGTCGATGGACGCGGTCCTTGCCGACGGCACGCCCGCGCATTTCGGTGCAGCCGATGCTTCCTACCTCTTTGCAAATCCTAAACTGAAATCGCTCGCCGATGATTTGCTTGCGCTTGGCAAACGCGAAGCGAAGGAGATCGAGGAGCGCTTTCCTAAAGTGCAGCGCCGCGTCGGGGGCTACAATCTCGACGCGCTGGTGCCCGGCAAGAACGACGCGAACCTCGCGCATATTCTCGTGGGCTCCGAAGGCACGCTCGCCTTCACCACCAAAGTCGAGTTGAAGCTCTGGCCCTTGCTCGGCAAGCGGGCTGTAGGCGCCTGCCACTTCGGGAGCTTCTTCGAGGCGATGGATGCCGCCCAGCATCTTGTGAAGCTGAAGCCGATCGCCGTCGAATTGGTGGACCGCACCATGATCGCGCTCGCGCGCGAGATTGCAATGTTCCGCCCCACGCTCGAGGATTTCGTGCGCGGCGAACCCGACGCGGTGCTCTTGGTGGAATTCGATGAAGGCGAGGCGGAGAATGCGAGCCGCCTCCAGCAGCTTCAAGAAACGATGGGCGATCTCGGCTTCGGCTGGGATAAGCCTGGCGCGAAATGGGGCGGTGTCGTGGAAATACTCGATCTGCGTTTGCAGACTGCCATCGCAGACCTGCGCACCTCGGGACTAAACGTGATGATGTCGATGAAGGAACAGGGCAAGCCGATTTCCTTCGTTGAGGACTGCGCGGTGCCGCTTGAGCATCTCGCCGAATACACTTCGAAGTTGACCGACATTTTTCACAAGTACGGCACACGCGGCACCTGGTATGCGCACGCTTCGGTCGGCTGCTTGCATGTGCGGCCGGTGCTGAATCTCCGTCAGGAAAAAGACGTGAAGGCGATGCGCGCCATCGCCGAGGAAGCCTTTGCACTGGTGCGCGCCTACAAAGGCTCGCATTCCGGCGAGCACGGCGACGGTATCCTGCGTTCGGAATTCCACGAGCCGATGTTCGGCAAACGGCTCGTTGGCGCATTCGAGGAAGTGAAGGATCGTTTCGATCCTGCACACGTCTTCAATCCCGGCAAGATCGTGCGCGCGCCGAAGTTCGACGAGCGCAATCTCTTCCGTTATGCGCCCGGCTACGGCGTTCCTGAGATGCAGACCGAACTTGATTGGTCGGAATACTCCGGCTCCGGTGGCGGTTTTCAGGGCGCCGTCGAGATGTGCAACAACAACGGCGCCTGCCGGAAGCAAACGGGCGGCACGATGTGCCCGAGCTATCGCGTGACGCAGGACGAGCGCGACGTCACGCGCGGGCGCGCGAATTCCCTGCGGCTGGCGATTTCCGGTCAGCTTGGTCCGGAAGCCTTTACTTCGGACGAGATGGCGGAGACGTTGAAGCTCTGTGTTTCCTGTAAGGGCTGCCGCCGCGAATGCCCGACCGGTGTCGATATGGCACGCATGAAGATCGAATTCCTGTCGGCGCGCGCGAAAAAATATGGAATGTCGCTGCACGACCGACTTGTTGGCTTCCTGCCGCGCTATGCGCCGATGGCCGCGAGGTTTCCCTGGTTGATGAATCTGCGCGACATGATTCCGGGTGCCGCGAAATTGTCAGAGGCGATTGCAGGATTTGCGGCGCGGCGCGCACTGCCGCGCTGGCGCGGCGATATTTTTCGCGAACCTGGAGCCTCCGTGGGGACGAGCGGCAAGGAAGTCGTTTTGTTCGCCGACACATTCAACCGCTATTTCGAGCGGGAGAATCTCGATGACGCGCTGAAAGTGCTGC
Source organism: Xanthobacteraceae bacterium (assembly GCA_022844205.1). Classification (GTDB taxonomy): domain Bacteria; phylum Pseudomonadota; class Alphaproteobacteria; order Rhizobiales; family Xanthobacteraceae; genus JAUSIF01. Next base: position 25,027 of record JALHMF010000001.1, read on the forward strand.
GCGCTGCGAACTATCAAGTTCATTTTGCGAAAGTGCCGGGCGAACGCCCGCTCTGTTGCGGACGCACGTTTCTTTCCGTCGGCCGTACCGATCTAGCGCGGCAGGAGGCTGAGCGCACATTGGTAGCGCTCAAGTCTTACATCGAACGCGGCGTGCCGGTCGTGGGGCTGGAGCCAAGTTGCATCTTCGGTTTCCGTGACGAAATCCCGTCGCTGCTGAAATCCGATCTGGCGAAAAAACTCGCAGCTAATTCCTTCTTGCTGGAAGAGTTTCTCGTCCGCGAAAAGGAAAGGGGCGCACTGAGTCTTCCGTTGAAGCCGCTCGGCAAGCCGGCACTTCTGCACGGCCATTGCCATCAGAAATCGTTTGGTGCGATGGGTGCCGTCGAAAAGGCTTTGCGCCTTGTGCCGGAGATCAAACTTGAAACGATCGAGTCGAGCTGCTGCGGCATGGCCGGTTCGTTCGGCTATGGCGCCGACACCATCGATATTTCGCTCGCGATGGGTGAGTTATCGTTGCTGCCTGCGGTGCGCGCGGCACCTTCCGATGCGATCATCGTTGCGGATGGCACTTCGTGCCGGCAGCAGATACACGATGGTGCGGGAAGACAGGCGGTTCACGTTGCCCGCGTGCTCGCCATGAGTCTCCAGGGATCCAATTCTCGTAAAAGCTGAATCAGGGAGGATGTTGAAATGAGCGAGCTGAAACTGGAAGCCGCACAAACAATAGTATCCACAGCCTTAAAGGAAGCGCGTGCGAGAAACATGAAACCGCTCGGCGTTGTCGTGCTCGATGCGCGTGGAGCGTTGAAGGCCGCCGCCGTCGAGGACAAGTCCGCGCTCAAGCGCGCCGAAATCGCGCAAGGCAAAGCTTACGGCTCCCTCGCCATGGGCATGGGCTCGCGCGGCGTCGAGGCAAGAGCAAAGGAGCGCCCGCATTTCATGAATGCGTTGAGCCATGTAGTCGGCGGCACGCTGATCCCGGTGCCGGGCGGCGCGCTTATTAAAGACTCCGCCGGCAACGTGATTGGAGCCGTCGGTGTTTCCGGCGACACGTCTGACAACGATGAGATCGCGGCACTCGCGGGCATCAAGGCCGCGGGCTTCACTGGCGATCCAGGAGCCGCCTGATTTTGCCGTCTGATCCCGATTCCGTTCCGTGCTGCAAGTTGCCGCCGGAAGGGCGGATGCTCAATACCCGCAAGACAAGCGACGCCTATTCACTCAACTGTATTTGCGTAGGAGGACACACCGATGGCGCAGAACACACCGAAGGTCGGCTGGATCGGCATGGGCCGCATGGGCTTTCCGATGGCCGAGCGCCTTCTGAAAGCGGGCTACGATGTTTCCGTCTGGAACCGCACGAAGTCTAAGGCTGAGCCGCTCGCGCAGAAGGGCGCGAAGATCGTCGATAAATTGGCCGACCTCGCCGGCATGGATGTCGTGTTCTCGATTGTTTCCACCGGCAAGGATCTGTCCGAGGTCTATTTCGGCGAGGACGGGGTCTTCTCCGGCAAGAACGGCAAACCCTCGGTGCTGGTGGATTGCTCCACCATCGCTGTGGAGGCTTCCGCTGAAATCCGGAAAAAGCTGAAACTACTCGGTTCCGATTTCGTGGCGCTGCCGGTTAGCGGCAATGCGAAAGTGATCAAGGCCGGGAAACTCTCCGCCGTCGCTTCCGGCCCCGAGGCTGCCTTTCGCAAGATAGAACCGATGGCGCAGGTGATCGCGCCGTCGGGCGTGTCCTATGTCGGCGAGGGCGAACTCGCGCGCGTTTGCAAGATCGCGCACAACGTGATGCTTGGGGTCGTGATCGAGAACCTCTGCGAGATCACGCTGCTCGCCAACAAGATGGGCATTCCGCGCCATGCGTTTCTGGCGTTCATGAACAATTCGGTCATGGGCTCGATGTTCACGAAGTACAAGGCTCCGGCCCTTGTGAACCTCGACTGGACCACGACCTTCACGCCGGAATTACTGCGCAAGGATCTCGATCTCGGCCTCGAGCTGGCCCGCGAACACGAGGTGCCGATGCCGGTGACGGCGGCGACCCGTGAGGCGTTGCAGGCGCATTTTGGATTAGCGCAGTCTAGACCCAATCCGGAAGAATATCTCGCCAAGGATTTTGCCGCGATGCTGGAGACGATGGCCTCGCAGTCAGGCATGCAGCTGGAGAGCGAGAACAAGCAGGTTCCGACCGGGCTTGAAAGCTGAACGCTTTCGAAAACGTGAAAATTTTCCGAAAATCGCGGCGCAATGACCGCGGTTTTTGTTAGCATCGCCTCAAGAAGAGGGAGGAAAAGAATGGAGCACTTCAAAAGCGGCACACGGCCGACCAAGCGCGGACCGGCATCGTCCTTTACCGGCACCGTCTGGCAGGACCCGATCATCAACGCGCCGGCACCGGCGCGGCTCGCCTCCAATTGCGTGAGCTTCGAGCCCGGCGCCCGCACGGCGTGGCACACGCATCCGCTTGGGCAGACCTTGTATGTGACCGCCGGCGTGGGGCGCGCGCAGACCTGGGGCGGTCCTGTCCTGGAGATCAAGGCAGGCGATGTGCTCTGGATTCCGCCGGGCGAAAAGCATTGGCACGGTGCGGCTCCCACCACGGGCATGGTGCATATCTCGATGCAGGAAGCCGAAGGCGGCGAATACGTCACCTGGCTCGAGCATGTCACCGACGAGCAGTATGCGAAGAACCTCGGTTGAGCCTGTGGAACCCAAAGCCCGGCATGGCTCTTGCTAGGTTGCCTGGAGGTTGGGTTAGACTGGCGGCTCGCGAGTCGGCCAGTGGTTCTCCAGCGGAGGCACGCATGCGGACAGAACGTCGCTTCATTGTAAACCCCGCGGGCCGCTTGCCCGCTCTGGTTTTGTGCAGCGTGCTTGCGTTTTCGGCGGGCGCCAAGGCACAAGGCCAGTTGCCGCCGATGGAAGAACTCCTGTCCGGCGTCGTCGAGATCAAGACTTTCATCAATCCCGATGCGCGGACGACCGAAAATCTCGGGCGCGAGCGGCGCGGCTCCGGCATTGTGATCGACAGCAGCGGGCTGATCCTCACCATCGGCTATCTCATGGTAGAAGCCCACGCGGCCCAGGTCATCACCAACGATGGCCGCAAGATTACCGCCGACATTCTGGGCTACGACCACGACACCGGCTTCGGCATCCTGAAAGCGACGTCGGCGCTGAAAGTGCGGCCGTTCCAGATCGGAAAGTCCGGCGAGTTGAAGGAAAAAGAACCCGTGCTGGCCGCAAGCTTCGGCGGTGCCGCGGGTCTTGCACCCGCCGTCGTGGTCGCGCGGCGCGAATTCGCGGCGGGCTGGGAATATATCGTCGATCAGGCGATTTTCACCGCGCCCGCGCACAACGAATGGAGCGGCGCGGCCCTCATCAACCGCGACGGCAAGCTCGTCGGTGTCGGCTCGCTCATCGTCGGCAATGCGACCGGCAGGAACGACGGCCTTGCCGGCAACATGTATGTGCCGATCGATCTGCTGACGCCGATCCTCGCCGATCTCATCGTCGATGGGAGAGTGCAGGGGCCGGGACGGCCGTGGCTCGGCATCACGACGGAAGAAGTGCGCGGGAAATTGCTTGTCGGGCGGGTGACGCCGGGCGGACCGGCGGAAAAGGCCGGCCTCAAGAAGGGCGACATCATCACCGGCGTGAACGGCAAGCCCGCCACCGGCCTGTCCTCGTTCTACAAGCAGATCTGGGGATCGGGGGCCGCCGGTGTCGCGGTGCCGCTCGACATCCTGGGCGACGAGGGCACGCGCCGCGTCGAGATCCAATCCATCAACCGGCTCGATCATCTGCGCCTGAAATCCACGTTGTAACCGTCGGCCCGGACTGGCACGGCCAAGCAGCATCGCTAGAATCGATCCCATGCGATTCCTGCTTGGCCTTTTTCTCCTCGCCGCCGCCGGCGCGCTGCCGGCCCAACCATTCGCGCAAACGCTCGCCACCCTCCCCACAAGGGAGGGATGACTTCCCCGTGCTTCGGACGGCCATGCCCGGCGATGACGTAAATTGATTGTCGGAGTTTTGTTGGGCGCTCAATGCCCGCCGGAACCCATATACATCTGGTAGAACGTGATCCCGATCTCAAAAACAATCAGAAGAACGATCATCGTCTCCAGCCGCAGCGAGCGTTCGGTGTCGATCAGATCGGTCAGCGCCTGCGCGGTTTCGGAAATCACCACGAGCTTGCGCGACAATTCCTCCGCGCGCTCCTTCAATTCGTATTCGTCCTTGAGGCGCGCGTAGAGGCGGCCGAAATCCGGCCGGTCCCACAGCACGTCCGGGTCCTCGCCGACCGCGACGCGGCCGGAAAGTCGCTGCCGCACCAGCAGCGCGCTGCCGATCTGTTTCAGCATCGCGCGGCGCCCCTTGGGGGTCCGGCCTTTTTCCGCCAGCTCGCGCGCGAACGGATCGATCGTCTCGAACACGCCGGACGCGGCGCGTTCGTCATAGGCAAGAATGACGCTGTCGGCGAGCGCATAGGCGACGAGAAGAAGCCGCTCCAGCGTGATCTCGCGCACATAGACCGGCCCGCCCGGCGGAATCTGGTCCTCGCGTTCGGCGGAAACCTCGACCGACGCCTCTTCCTCCTCGCGGTTCTTGAGCGGTGCCGCGACGTGCTTGCGCAGCTTCTTCAGCGCGTCCTTTTCCTCAGGCCCGGTCATGTTCATCAGCACCACGACGCCGTAGCGGAACACGGTGACGACGCCGTTCTCGCCCGCGCGATAGGTGTAGGGAGTAGCCGCGAGCATCTCCCCGCCCTCGAGGCCGGGCGTGTCGATGCGGTCGCCGACCAGCAGCGCGCGCAGGTTCACCTTGTTCCCGAAAGCGGGAAGGTTGGTGCTCATCGCAGACGGCGCTTCGGCGCTCACTTCCGCGCTCACTTCCGCACTCATGGGCATGTCGTGGGCTTCGATGGCGTCCAGGGTGTTGATTTTATCGAGCATAAATCACGCAATTCCTCTTCGAGTGGGCATCGACAGAAAGCCCAACGCCGCCAAGCATTGCTTTGCGCGCGGTCTTCCACCGATGTCCCGATCCCACCTATATAACGCGCAATTTTGATTTTGGTATGGCTGCGGTTTCGGCCTTGATTCCACGGGGGTTTTTCAAACGAACGCGGGTTAGCGGGGGAGGGTGAGGAATTTATTCTGCAACCTCATCCTGAGGAGCACGCCGCCCATCCTTCGAGACGGCGGCTTCGCCGCCTCCTCAGGATGAGGCAGAGGGAGCCGATGCGGGTGCGTCTGAAGGATGAGGCTGGCGCACGCCAAATCCTCCCGCGCACAATCGCGCGCGGGCTGAATTGGCTCCCCTGTCGAAGTCCCGCTTTCGCGGGCAAAAATGCGGCCCCGGAAAATGAGGGGCGCGCGGGACACCGGGGACAGCGCCCCGAAGCCGTGCGCAAGAAGAAGCACGGCGGTGGCTACGAGGCGCCGTCTCCGGCATCCCGCGCGCGGTGTTTGGCGCGGGGCGACCGCGCGCCGTGGGCGCGCCCGTCCCGCTAAGGCTTGCTCCACGAAGCCCCCGGTGGACTTACCGGCGCCGGGTGTTGGCCCGCCGCTTCATCCACCGCTATGGCCGGTCCCTTCGCCTGGGATCGGATCGTCCCGTACGGCGAAGTCACCATCCGGCCCGTGACGCGCGGCAGGCGCGCCGGAACTCCGTGGCTTGGGCCGCCGCGATTGCGTTGCGAGCGTGCACGCGGCCACCGCATCCAACTCTTGTCTTCAAGAACGCCTCCGGAAGACGCCCCTCGTAAGAGCCGGACGCTGAGAGTATAGGAATATATTCAGGACGGAATTGGGGCAAATATGCTATTTTGGTAGAGCGCTATCAATAATCGTAATGAATTCTTCTCGAACAGAATCGGAGAGTTGCTCCCAAAAATCTCTCTGATTGAGGAAACGAATTATCGTATCCACGCCTTTGCCTCGGAACCCCTCTGGCAAATAATCTTCAAGCTGTCCCTTAGATAAAATAAAAATCTGTTCTCCACGTTTCTGCACAATAAGATCATCCAAAGTCTTGCGATTGGCTTCTGAAAGACCTTCATCTAATTTCTTATGACGGCTCTTAATGTAACTCCATACTTCTCTCAGAGAGTCTAAATTTTCTGCCGAAATGGATTCTTCTAGGACATCGATTAATGAAAGAGCATCCTTACTCGCTTTATTTTTAATCACGTTCTTTTTTACTTTTCCAGGATCATAAGAAAACAGCCGTTTTACATCTTCACCACCGATTTGAAGCACATAATCCAAATCCGAAATGATCGAGTATTCGATCTGACAAGCATCGAGCAAAGACTTGTAAGCCTCGAAAAATCCCTTGCCTCCGACATCAATTATTTCAAAATCCAAATTGATTTCTGGGCCTTTTCTCAATTTCTTGATAACCGCTTCGATAATCAACCGATCGGAAATCCCCTCTACGAGGATAACTTTATTTGTAAAAAATAATCGTTCGTTGTTCTGGCTGTTGACGATAGAGAAGAGATGTTTTGGCTCTGGCAGGTTTTCATTATTCAGCCTGATTATTTGGCTGCGTTGATCTCGAGTAAAAACTCTTGAGACATATTGGATCGATGCCGGTGAAACAAAAATTGGTGAATGAGTAGCCAGCAGAAATTGATTGCCAGTATCTATTGCCAGCGTTTCGAAGAGCTCGAATAAAGTTGTTTGCCACTTCGGATGCAAATGCATCTCTGGCTCGTCAACAATAATCAGTGCATCTCTGACATTAAGTGCATAAACAGCGAACAAATAAGTAAGTAGTTCACGCTCACCGGAAGACGCCGCGCTCACAAGAAATGACGACCCTTGTTTTGTTAACCGGACATCATACTCATTATTAAGAGGATTTAGTGTGACTAGCTGCCAATCGTAGCCAAGACCCTTCAATACGCTCGTTAATGATTTGATTTCTGGCTGAGCATATAGTTTCGAAGTATCACCGCGATCATGCTCTAAGAGAAGTCGGTAGTTCCGGGCGATCCGTGCTACCGCGAAATAGAAAGTCGAGCCTGGGTTTCGAGAGGTTGCTGCATCTACTGACTTTTTTTGATCAAAATCATTGTATCCAGCGAGGCTTACCGCAGTTGAAAGACTGGAAGCAGCGCGATTGACTGGAAGCGAAAGCATTGGAGTGGAAAGAGGGTTTTCGCCTGTCTCACTCCGCAAAGATGCATCCGCCTCATACAAAGAAAGAAATTTACGAAACATATCGGCATCAGACTCGAGTGGAGCGTGAGAATTGTTGACGATTCGATACTGAAACCTTCTGCCAGGGGTAATCTTAGATGTGTCCCAGTTCGCAACCTCTTCAAACGAAACTCCGTAGTATTTTCGTTTAGTAAGATCGACCCACTGACCAGCAGAATTCTTCATCGCTGCCAGATTTTCTATATCGCGTTGTGTAACTTCAACGTCGATCTCGATGACTTGCAGAGCAGATCGATCCGCTAAACTGTGGCGCTCTAATAGAAGAGAGGTGACAGCATCGTTCTGAGCAAAAACGTGGCGGTCCGGATTGTCCGGTTGCGGATCGCGCCGAAGAGTCCAAGAGTGCAGTAAGAATCTACGCAGAGTAACAGTAATTGCGTCGAGTAGATTTGTTTTTCCACCGCCGTTAGGGCCAATGATTATAGAAATATCACCATCAACTATTAGTTCTGCACTGTCGAGAAAGCTTCGAACATTTTCGAGTTTTATACGTCTCAATTTCATTTAAGGCTTTCAAAAAAAATCGTCAATTGATTCTGGTATTTTCACTCCGTCGCCCGCTGACTCCACGAGCATAGCGACACGAAAAATTCGCAGGCAGTGCCGTGTTCGGCGCGGCATTTGTCCATCGCGTCCACGGTCGCCATGCCCTCGTTCGGCCCGGCGCCCACATAATTGTCCTGCCCGCCCTGCGCCATCGCGGTACAGCTGCCGCGAAACGCATAGACCGCATCGCATTGGTTGCCGCGGCTCTGCCGCTTGCACTGGCCGATCGCGACATTGCGGGCTTGGCTTTCGCTGTTCCAGCAGAACGACCAGCCGGCGTCGCCGGTGTTGGTATCGACGGCGATGGCGCCCCATTGCTGCGCGCGAGCGGACAAGGGCAGGCTTGCGGCGAACGTGAACGCCGCAAACGCGATGCAGAGGCGGATGGCCATGCGTGTCATGCCCGATTCCCGCGCGGATTATTCCTCAGACGGCGGAACGCGGCAATTGGCGGGTCATCCCTCCCCGGAGGGGAGGGTGGTTCGAGCGTAGCGAGAACCGGGTGGGGCGGGCCTGACCCCACCCGTTCGCCATCGCTGCGCTCGGCGAACGTGCCCTCCCCTGAAGGGGAGGGAGGGTGTTTTCAATAGGCAGGTAAAGGCGGCGTGCGCGCCTCATCCTGAGGAGTGCCGCGCCGTCGAGCCTTCGGCGAGAGTCCGGCGCGGCGAAATCAACCTGCCGCGCTGGCCGCTCGCTTTGCTCGCCAGCGCGGTTCGCCCATCCTTCGAGACGCTCGCGGAGTTTATCCTTGCGCGCGCCGAAGGCGCGACGCGAGGGCTCGCTCCTCAGGATGAGGCAGAAGGAAGCTGATACGGCGGGCGTCTCGAAGGATGCGGGCGCGCTTTACCGCAACCTTGCCTGCACGAGGATGCCCTTGATCTGCGTCTCGCCGAGGAGCTTTGCCGCTTCGAGCCGGTGATAGCCCTCGACCAGCACGAAGCGGTCGCGCTCGGCGTCCTCGCGCACCATGATCGCGGATGTCTGGCCGTTCGCGAGCCAGTGGTCGGCGATCTCTTTTACTTTTGCCGGATCGAGCGTCTTCCGCCGCGCGGTCGGCACGTAGATTTTTTCGACCGGGAACTTCTGTTCGCGCAGCATGCGCGCAGCATGCGCTCAGTCGGCGGCCTTGACCAGCCCGCCGCTTTTGAGATCGCGGCTCCAGCGGCCGGTGAATTGCTCGATGCCGTCGGCCTTCTCGATGCGGCCCGCGATGGAATAGCGCCGCCCGACGATCTTGCCGGTGGCGTTCTGGTCGCAGGACGTGCCGCGCATGTTGACGACGAATTCCTGGCCGGCGCTGGTACCCTTCACCGGCTCGATCACGCGCACCTTCACGCGATGGGTAAAATGCCAGTCGATGAGGTCCGGGAACGGCGGGAGCGTTTGCAGGATTTCGACGCGCGCGACGATTTCATTCTGCTCCGCCTGCGGCGGGAGTTGGTCGAGGAGCGTCACGGTTTCCCACTGCCACCCGCGGCAGGCATGGGCGGGGGAGGGGAGGAGTGTGAGGGCGACGAGAATCGCGGTCTTCAACCTCTCCCCGCGAGCGGGGAGAGGTCGGATCGCGTTAGCGATCCGGGTGAGGGGGCGTTTCCAAGAGTGCAGCGGAGATAAATTCCAGCACCCCTTCGGTATTCTGAATGACGTCATTGTTCCAGAAACGTAACACGCGATAGCCTCGATCTGACAGCCAGCGGTCACGGCTTTTGTCGCTGATATTTTCAGCATGTTGCCCGCCATCCACTTCAATCACCAGACGGTGCGCGCGGCAAACAAAATCAACAATGAAAGGACCGATGGCTTCCTGCCTTACGAATTTCTGACCGCCCAGCATTCTGGAACGGATTCGATTCCATAAAATCTTTTCAGCACGCGTGAAGTTTGCACGAAGCTTTCGTGATCGCTCGGTTCGCTTCACGTTAGCAGGGCGCATGAACCTGCCCCTCACCCGGCGCTGCGCGCCGACCTCTCCCCGTAAACGGGGAGAGGCTACTTTGTCTCGGCCGCTTTCAAAACATCAATACGCATTCGCGATCGGCAGTTCTTCCGCCGGGAACAGCGAGATCACGCGGCAGCCGGTGTTCGTCACCACCAGCTCTTCCTCGATGCGCGCGGCGGAGTAGCCGTCCTTCGCCGGACAATACGTCTCGAGCGCGAACACCATGCCCTCCTTGATCTCCATCGGCGCCTCCATCGAGACGACGCGGGAGATGATCGGCCGCTCATGCAGCGCGAGCCCGAGACCGTGGCCGAACTGCAAGCCGAACGCCGACATTTCATCGGGGAAGCCGAACTCCTGCGCCTTCGGCCACACCGAGCAGACCTTGTCCGTCGAGACGCCGGGCTTGATGAGTTCGATGGCGCGGTCGAGCCATTCGCGCGCGAGCTTGTAGGCGTCGCTCTGCGCGGGCGTGGCGCGACCGACGTTGAAGGTGCGGTAGTAGCAGGTGCGATAGCCCATGTAGCTTTGCAGGACATCGAAAAACGCCTGGTCGCCGGGGCGCACGATGCGGTCGGTGAAATTGTGCGGATGCGGATTGCAGCGCTCGCCGGAAATGGCGTTGATCGCTTCCACGTCGTCGGAGCCGTTTTCGTACAGGTAACGGTTCGCGTTGGCGACGATGGTGGATTCCTTCACGCCCGGCTTCAGCTCCTCGTAAATCTGCTGATAGACGCCGTCCACCATCGCGGCGGCGCGGTTGAGGAGCGCGATCTCATCGACGTTCTTGATCTCGCGCGCTTCCAGCATGATCTGCTGGCCGTCGACGACTTTCAGCCCGGCCTTTTGCAGTTCGAACATCATCGGCGGCTCGATGATGTCGACGCCAATCGGCATGTCCGCGACCCCGGCTTCACGCAGCAGCGAGGCGATTTCCTCCGCGTGGCGCTTCATCAAACCCGCACTCGGCGGCACGGTGCCGCGCAGGCCGATCAATCCGGCCTTGCAGTGCTCTTTCAACAACCACGGCGAATAGAGTTTGTGGTGCACGGCGGCCGAGCCGAAGTCCCACAGGATCGGCTCCTGGCCCCTGGCCAGCAGCGCGAAACGCGAAAGCTTGTCGCGTTCCCACTCGCCGATCTTGGTCGAGGTGACGTAGCGGATGTTGTTGACATCGAAGAGCAGCACCGCACCCGCTTCGGATTTTTCCAGCGCCTGACGCGCGCGCGAAATGCGATAGCGGCGCAGCCGGTCGAAATCGATCCGCAGCTCGAAATCGACGGCCATCGAACCCCAGGCCGGCAGATGCCGGTCCCATTGATAGTTCGGGTTGAGGTCGTCGGGCTCGATGCGTTTCGGGCGCACGATCTGGTCCATGGCGTTTCCTTGTCGCGAGTTTCGGATTTCGGAGGAGTATAGGCCGGTCGGTGGCTAGCGGCGATAGCCTAGATTTCGGATTTGCCCTCATCCTTCGAGGCTCGGCGCTATTCGCGCCTCGCGCCTCAGGATGACGGCTTTTTGCGGGGCTTTCCTGCGCGTCGTTTCGAGAAATCCTGAATTCCCTGCCAATCTCCCTTTATAAGCCCTTCCTTTTTCGCGCGGCTCCAGCCTTTCAATTTTCTCTCTACTGCAATCGCATCGGTGACTTGCGAAAAATGTTCTGACCAGACCAGCAGCACGGGTCTTCGAGTGTATGTGTAGCCGCCCCGCAACCCAGATTGATGTTCATCGATCCGGCGATTCAAGTCGTCGCCTGTTGCGCAGCCGACGTAAAACGAGCCATCGCTGCAGCGAAGGATGTAAACAAAGGCTCCCATCCTCCGATCCTTCTCACGTCACCCTGAGGTGCGAGCGCAGCGAGCCTCGAAGGGTGACCGCGTGGGCAATGACATTGATTTTAGCGCTACGCCGCGCTCTTCCTGCCCCAAAGCCTGGCGGACGCGATGTCCGCACCCTCGTGAATGGTGCGCAGCTTCAGCCACACGACGCTCGGCACCACGAGTTCGCGCCCCGCGAACGTGCCGAAGCCGCAGTCGGTGGAGGCGATCACGCGCTCGCGGTCGCCGACGGCGGCGACGGCTTCGAGAATGCGGCGCGCGACCACTTCCGGATGCTCGACGAAATTGGTGGTGGAATCGACGACACCCGGCAGCAGGATCATGTCCTGCGGCAGCGGGTTCGCTTTCAGCGCGTCGTATTCGTGCTGGTGGGCGGGATTGGCGAATTCCATCGAGAGGCCGCCGACATTGGCCTTGTAGAGAATGGGCAGTAGCTTCTTCAGCGGAATATCGTGCGTGTGCGGGCCTTCCCAGTTGCCCCAGCAGCAATGCAACCGGACCCGATCGCGCGGGATTCCCTTGATCGCGTCGTTCACCGCCTCCAGATGCCGCTCGGCGATCTTGATGAATTCCTCGTCGGTCTTCTTCTGGAAATTCATCGTGCGTTCCATCGCGAGGTCGGGCGCGTCGATCTGCAAAATTAGTCCCGACTCGATGATCGGCAGATATTCGCGGCGCAACTCGCGCGATAACGCCGCGAGATAATCGTCGTCGCTCTTGTAGTAGCCGTTCGTCATCGTGGTGGAGACGACGCCGGGCGAGGGGGCGGTCATGAACAGCTCGCCGAATTTGCCCTGGGCGGCGGCGACGCGCTTGAAGCGCGCGATCTCGTCCTTCAAATCGGAATCGTCGAGATATTTGATGTCAGCGATCGCCTGCGGGGCGCTCGTGATCTTCGATGTATGCGGAAAGCGCTGGAGATAGGCCGCGACCAGATCGGGATGCTCGGCGTAATCGCGCAGCACCGGACGGCGCGAGCGCCCGCCATAGCCGCTCATGCGCCGGGGAATATAGGTCTGGAAGCCGACGCGCTGCTGCTCGCCGTCATTGGCGACATCGATGCCGGCGTCGTGCTGTCTCTCGATGATCTGCCCGACCGCCCGATCCATCTCATCGGCGAGTTTCTTCGGATCGACCGCTTCGCCCGCCTCGCGCGCAATCAGGAGACCGGTCAGTTCCTCGTTGCGCGGCAGGCTTCCGACATGCGTCGTGAGAATACGGTCCCGGCTCAGGATCATGTTTGTCTGCTCGTGCGCTGAAAAACCCGAGCGCCCAATCTCCATGAAACGCTTTGGCGAACAAGCAGATTCACGGGGTCAAAAACTTTGCAAATTGCTTCGGAACGACTCCGCGCGTTTACACAAATCTACACGCGGATGCAGCGCAGCATTCCGTTAGCGCCCGCAAAACATTTCTTTTTGGACTCTTTCTATCTGGTATGCATTATTAACGGCAAGAAGTTTACCTGCTAAATATGCCCCTTCGGGCGAAGCGGAGTGAACGAAGGCAACAAGACCTTCGCCGCATCTCAAAAGTCCGATGGGCAAAAACAAAAAAACGCGATTCAATCATCGCGATCCAAGGGATCAACGGAGGAAATCGAATGAAGCACCCAATTCGTAACTTTACTTATTCTGCGGTAGCCGCAGTCGCGGCCACTATGATGATTGCTCCGGCATCGGCTCAGAAGTGGGAGCCCACCCGTCCGGTGGAATTCATCATTCCGGCAGGCACTGGCGGCGGCGCCGACATCATGGCCCGCACCATCCAGGGCATTGTCACCAAGCATAATCTGATGAAGCAGCCGATGGTCGTCATCAACAAGGCTGGTGGCGCCGGCGGTGAAGGCTTCCTCGATGTGAAGGGTTCTGCGAACAACCCGCACAAGATCATCATCACGCTTTCCAACCTGTTCACGACCCCACTCGCCACCGGCATTCCCTTCAATTGGAAGGATCTGACACCGGTTGCGATGCTGGCGCTCGACGAGTTTGTCCTCTGGGTGAACGCGGAGAAGCCCTACAAGAACGTGAAGGAATTTATCGACGCGGCCAAAGCGGCCAACGGCACCTTCAAGATGGGTGGCACTGGCTCCAAGCAGGAAGACCAGATCATCACCGAAGCCGTTCAGAAAAGCACCGGCGTGAAGTTCACCTACATTCCGTTCCGTGGTGGCGGCGAAGTGGCCGTGCAACTCGTCGGCAATCATGTGGACTCCACCGTCAACAATCCGAACGAAGCGGTCGCTCAGTGGAGGGCGGGCAAGGTCCGTCCGCTCTGCGTGTTCGACAACAAGCCGCTTCCCTACAAGGAGCAGATTGCCGACGGTAAGTCCTGGGCCGACATCCCGACCTGCAAGTCGCAGGGCCTGAACATGGACTACCTGATGCTCCGCGGCATCTTCATGTCGCCGAAGGCGACTCCGGACCAGGTCAACTACTATGTCGATCTGTTCAAGAAAGTTCGTGAGACCCCGGAATGGAAAGATCTCATGAACACCGGCGCCTTCAACCAGACCTTCATGACGGGCGCGGAATACACCAAGTGGGTCGAGAATGAAGAAAAGCGTCACCGCGACCTGATGAAGGAAGCGGGCTTCCTCGCATCGAACTGATCTTCGTCATGCCGCCGGTGGAGAAATCCGCCGGCGGTTCTTTTGCGCGTCGGAGGAATACATTATGGCACGGAAGGCAAAGGCCCTCGAAGGTCTCACGCAGCGTTCGGTCGAGATCGCCGTCGCGCTGGCGATCATGCTGCTCGGTATCATTACGGTGTACGGCAGCATTCTGGTTGGTATCGGCTGGGGCGCGGAAGGCCCGAAGGCAGGGTTTCTGCCGTTCTATATCGGTCTCTTCATCATCGGCTCTTGCGCGATCAATCTCTTCAGCATTTTCGCGGCCGGAGAATCCGATCGCCTGTTCGCCGAATGGGGGCAGCTCCGCCAGGTCATGTCGGTTGTGGTTCCGGCGACCGTTTATGTGTTTCTGGTCGATCCGATCGGCATCTATCTCGCGTCGTTTCTGCTGATCGCGGTCTTCATGAAATGGATCGGCCGCTACAGCTGGGCCACGACGATCGGGGTCGCGATCGGCATGCCGCTTGTCAGCTACATGGTCTTTGAAAAGTGGTTCCTCGTTCCACTGCCGAAAGGCCCGATCGAGGCAATGCTCGGACTCTAACGAAAAAACAATTCACGCCCAAGCGGCCACGCAAGAGCCGCCGGCAGGGGAAACCGCCTAACGGCTGGGGAGTAACATGGAAGAAATCGGCAATCTGTTTCAGGGCTTCGCGACGGTTATCCAGCCGTTCAACATCGTCCTGATGTTCGTGGGCATCATTCTCGGCGTGCTGATCGGCGTGCTGCCCGGTCTTGGCGGCGCCAACGGCGTGGCGATCCTGCTGCCGCTCACCTTCTCCATGTCGCCGACCTCGGCGATCATTCTGCTCTCTTGCATCTACTGGGGCGCCTTGTTCGGCGGCGCCATCACGTCGATCCTGTTCAACATTCCCGGCGAACCGTGGTCTGTCGCCACGACCTTCGACGGCTACCCGATGGCGCAACAGGGCAAGGCAGGCGAGGCACTCACCGCGGCCTTTACTTCTTCCTTCGTCGGCGCGCTGTTCGCCGTCATCATGATCACGCTGGTGGCGCCACTGGTCGCCGCCTTTGCATTGAGATTCGGGCCGGCGGAAAAATTCGGCGTCTACTTCCTCGCCTTCTGTAGTTTCATCGGCATGAGCAAGGAGCCTCCGTTCAAGACTCTGGCGGCCATGATGCTCGGTTTCGCGCTTGCTTCCGTGGGCCTCGATCAGGTCACCGGCCAGCTTCGCCTGACCTTCGGCTTCACGCATCTGCTCACCGGGTTCGACTTCCTGATTGCGGTCATCGGCCTCTTCGGCATCGGCGAAATCCTGCTGACGATGGAAGAAGGCCTCGCGTTCCGCGGCAACAAGGCGAAGATGGACCTCAAGGTCGTGCTGAAGACCTGGAAGGAACTGCCAAAATACTGGATGCTTTCGCTGCGTTCCTGCCTGATCGGCTGCTGGATGGGCATCACGCCGGCCGGCGCCACGCCCGCTTCGTTCATGAGTTACGGCATTGCAAAGCGCATCTCGAAGCGTGGCAAGAACTTCGGCAACGGCGAAATCGAAGGCGTGATCGCGCCGGAAACGGCCGCGCACGCGGCCGGCACCGCAGCCCTGCTGCCGATGCTCTCGCTGGGTGTGCCGGGATCGCCCACCGCCGCGGTTCTGCTCGGCGGCCTGCTGATCTGGGGCCTGCAGCCGGGTCCGATGCTGTTCATCGAGAACAAGGAATTCGTCTGGGGGCTCATCGCCTCGATGTATATCGGCAACATCGTCGGCCTCATCGTGGTGCTGACCTGCGTGCCGTTGCTCGCGGCGATCCTGCGTGTTCCGTTCAGCATTATCGCGCCGCTGATCCTCGTGCTCTGCGCGATCGGCGCCTACAGCGTGAACAACTCCACCTTCGACGTCGTCATGATGATGGTGTTCGGGGTCGCCGGATATTTCCTGAAAAAGACCAACTATCCGCTGGCGCCGCTGGTGCTTGCGATCGTGCTCGGCTCGAAGGCCGAAGAGGCCTTCCGCCAGTCTCTGCTTTCCTCGCAGGGCAGCCTGTCGATCTTCTGGTCGAATGCGCTGGTCGGCACGATCATGGGTCTCGGCCTGATCGCCCTGTTCTGGAGCGCGATTTCCAACGTCTGGAGCCGGGTGCGCGGTCCGGCTACGGCCTGATGAATGGGCTTCCGGCGGTGGGTAACCCCACCGTCGGGGGCTTTAAGCCTATCTAGGAATTATGTATATCAGCCCGCGATAGATGTTCTGAGACGCGAGTGGAATTGCAGCAATGAATGAGTCCTCCGCCGGTAGCCGTGAACCCGCCGTCACCACGCGCATCGTGCTGGCGCCGCTGGACGATACGTCCACGTTCAAGGACCGCGCCTACGCCTCGCTGAAAGACGTGATCGTTTCGCTCAACATCTACGAGCAGCCGGGCGAAGTGCGGCTCGACGAGCGGCGCCTCGCGCAGGATCTCGGCATTTCGCGCACGCCGGTACGCGAAGCGATGGCGCAACTGGAACGCGAAGGTTTCGTCCGCTCGGTGCCGCGCCGTGGAATTTATGTGGTGCGCAAGACCAAGGCCGAAGTGATCGAGATGATCACCGCCTGGGCCGCATTGGAGAGCATGGCGGCGCGCCTCATCACGCAGGTCGCCACCGACGCCGAGATCGCCGAACTGCACGATGTCTTCACGAAATTCGAGAACGGCTCGTTGCACGCCAAGCTCGACGAATATTCGGAAGTGAACATCGAATTCCACCAGACCATCATCCGCAAGAGCAAGAACGGCGTCCTGATCGATCTCGCCGCCAATCTCTTCACGCATATGCGGATGATCCGGCGCAAAACGATCACCGAGCAGGATCGCGCCGACCGTTCGATCCGCGATCACATCAACATCATCAAGGCCCTGGAGGCGCGCGATACAGAACGCGCCGGCGATCTCGTGCGCGACCACGCGCTCGGTCTCGCCGAGCACGTCAGACGCAACGCCGACTATCTCGACTGAATAAAAAACTGATTTCTAGGAGGATTTCCCATGGCAGAGGCAGCTTTGAAAGCGGCACCGGATACCGAACAGGAACTGACTGACGGCTTTCACCTGATCATCGACGCGCTGAAGCTGAATGGCGTGAAGACGATTTACGGCGTGCCGGGCATTCCGATCACCGACTTCGGCCGCATGGCGCAGGCCGAAGGCATTCGCGTGATCTCCTTCCGTCACGAACAGAATGCGGGTTACGCCGCTTCGATCGCGGGCTTTCTCACGAAGCAGCCCGGCATCTGCCTCACCGTGTCGGCGCCGGGCTTCCTCAACGGCCTGACCGCGCTCGCGCACGCCACCACCAACTGCTTCCCGATGATCCTGATTTCCGGATCGAGCGAGCGCGAAGTCGTCGACCTGCAGCAAGGCGACTATGAAGAAATGGACCAGCTCGCGGTTGCCAAGACCATGTGCAAGGCCGCCTATCGCGTGCTGCACGCGCAGGACATCGGCATCGCCGTCGCGCGCGCGATCCGCGCCGCCGTCTCCGGCCGTCCCGGCGGCGTCTATCTCGACCTGCCGGCAAAATTGTTCGGGCAGGCGATGAATGCCGATGCGGGCCAGAAATCGCTCGTGAAGGTGATCGACGCCGCACCGGCGCAGATTCCGGCGCCGGATGCGGTGAGACGCGCCATCGATGTGCTCAAGAGCGCGAAGAAGCCGCTCATCATTATTGGCAAAGGTGCCGCCTACGCGCAGGCCGACGACGCCATCAAGGCGTTCGTCGAAAAATCCGGTGCTCCGTTCCTGCCGATGAGCATGGCGAAGGGTCTCCTTTCAGACCTGCATCCGCAATGCGCGGGGGCTGCGCGCTCGACCGTGCTGAAAGATTCCGACGTTGTCGTGATGCTCGGCGCCCGCCTCAACTGGCTGCTCAGCCACGGCAAGGGCAAGAACTGGGGCGATGCGCCGAAGAAGTTCATCCAGATCGACATCGAACCGAAGGAAATGGATTCGAACGTCGAGATCGCGGCGCCGGTCGTCGGCGACATCGGTTCCTGCGTGAATGCGCTCCTGAATGCGATGGGCGACAAATGGACACCCGCGCCGTCCGACTGGATCGGTGCGGTGAGCAAGAAGCGCGAAGAGAACATCGCCAAGATGGCGCCGCGCCTGATGAACAACAATTCGCCGATGGACTATCACGGCGCACTCGGCGTGCTGCGCACGGTCATCAAGGAGCGTCCCGACGCGATCCTCGTCAACGAAGGCGCCAACACGCTCGATCTCGCGCGCGGCATCATCGACATGTACAAGCCGCGCAAGCGCATCGATGTCGGCACCTGGGGCATCATGGGCATCGGCATGGGCTATTCCATCGCCGCCGCCATCGAGACCGGAAAGCCCGTGCTCGCTGTCGAAGGCGATTCGGCTTTTGGTTTCTCCGGCATGGAAGTGGAGACCATCTGCCGGTACAACCTGCCGGTCTGCATCGTTATCTTCAACAACGACGGCATCTATCGCGGCACCGACGTGAACACTGCCGGCTCCGATCCGGCGACCACCGTGTTCGTCAAGGGTGCCCGCTACGACAAGATGATCGAGGCGTTCGGCGGCGTCGGCGTCAACGCGACGAGCCCCGACGAATTGAAGCGCGCCGTGAACGCGGCGATGGATTCAGGCAAGCCGACCCTCATCAACGCGGTGATCGATCCGGCGGCGGGCTCCGAGTCCGGCCGCATCGGCAACCTCAATCCGCAGAGCGTGGTGAAAAAGAAGAAGTGATTTGAACCAAAACTGGGTCATCGCCCGCGAACGCGGGCGATCCAGTAACCAAGGTGATTACTGGATGCCCCCTTGCGCGGGGCATGACCGGATACAGGAGAAAAGTCATGGCAAAAAAAGCAAAAGCCAAATCGAAACCCAAGCCGGCGGCGATGAAAAAGTCCGCCGCGAAAAAGCCGGCGCTGGTCCGCGCGAAGGCCAACGGCAACGGTTTGCCGAAGCCTTCCAGCAAGCCCTTTGGAAAAGACGGCAAGGCGCTTCAGGGCGTCAGGATTCTGGATTTCACGCACGTTCAGTCCGGTCCGACCTGCACACAGCTGCTCGCCTATATGGGCGCCGACGTGATCAAGGTGGAGCGGCCCGGAGAAGGCGACATCACGCGCGGTCAGTTGCGCGACGTGAAGGGGGCCGACAGCCTCTACTTCACGATGCTGAACGGCAACAAGCGCTCGATCACGATCGACTCCAAGCACAAGACCGGCAAGCAAATCCTCGACCGGCTCGTGAAGCATTGCGATGTGTTGGTGGAAAACTTCGCCCCCGGGGCGCTCGACCGCATGGGCCTCACCTGGGAATACATCCACAAGCTCAATCCGCGCATGATCGTGGCGTCGGTGAAGGGCTTCGGCCCCGGACCCTACGAGGACTGCAAGGTTTACGAGAACGTCGCGCAATGCGCGGGCGGTTCGGCTTCCACGACGGGCTTCCGCGAAGGTCCGCCGCTCGTCACCGGCGCGCAGATCGGCGACTCCGGCACCGGTCTGCATCTCGCCTTCGGCATCGTGACCGCGCTGTATCAGCGCATTCGCACCGGCCGCGGCCAAAAGGTGCTCTGCGCCATGCAGGACGGCGTGCTCAACCTTGCCCGCGTGAAGCTGCGCGACCAGCAGCGTCTCGCCCACGGCCCGCTCACCGAGTACCGCCAATATGGCGAAGGCATCCCTTTCGGCAAGGCGGTGCCGCGCTCCGGCAACGATTCCGGCGGCGGCCAGCCCGGCTGGATCTTGAAGTGCAAGGGCTGGGAGACCGATCCCGACGCCTACATTTATTTCATCACGCAAGCGCCAGTGTGGGAGCCGATCTGCGACCTGATCGGCAAGCCGGAATGGAAAACCGATCCGGAATACGCCAAGCCGCCGGCGCGGCTGCCGCGGCTCGGGCACATCTTCGCGACGATCGAGCAATGGACCATGACCAAAACCAAGTTCGAGGTCATGGACATCTGCAACGAGAAAGACATTCCGGTCGGGCCGATTCTGTCCATGAAGGAAATCGCCGAGGAACCGTCGCTCCGCAAGACCGGCACGGTGGTCGAGGTCGATCATCCGGTTCGCGGCAAGTACCTGACGGTGGGCAACCCGGTGAAAATGTCGGACAGCATCACCGAGGTGACGCGTTCGCCGCTGCTCGGCGAACACACCGAGGAAATTCTTACCAAGGTGCTCGGTTACTCGGCCAAGGAATTCGCTGAGATCAAGATGTCCGGCGCCATCACCGCGGCAGAGAAGAAAAAGGCCGCGGCGTAACTACGTCACCCTGAGGTGCTCGCCGCGCGAGCGGCGAGCCTCGAAGGGTGAAAGTGAAATCGAAATGAACCCGTCATCCTTCGAGGGCCGCTACGCGGCCGCCTCAGGATGACGGAGCAAGGCGGGGGGGAAATTCAATGCGTATCGTCGTTCACGGCCAGCAGGCGTTTGGAAAGGCTGTGCTTGAGGCGCTTCTAAAGCGCGGAGAAAATGTCGTCGGCGTCTATGTCGCGCCGGAGAAGGAAGGCCAGAAAACCGACCCGCTGAAGGAAGCGGCCCTCGCCGCCAAGCTCCCGGTGTTTCAGCCGGCTTCCTACCGCAAGCCGGAAGTGTGGGAGCAGTTCAAGTCGCTGAAGCCAGACCTTCAAGTCATGGCGTTCGTCACTTTGTTTGTGCCGGAAGAATTTCTCAACATCCCGACGCACGGCTCGATCCAGTATCATCCGTCGTTGCTGCCGCTTTATCGTGGTGCATCCGCGATCAACTGGCCGATCATCAAGGGCGAGAAGGAAACCGGTCTCTCGATTTTCTGGCCCGACAACGGCCTCGATACCGGCGATGTGCTGATCCAGAAAAAAACACCGATCAGCGGCACCGACACGCTCGGCACCGTTTACTTCGACCGCTTGTTCCCGATGGGCGTCGAGGCGATGATGGAGGCGGTCGATCTCGTGAAGGCCGGCAAGGCGCCGAAGATCAAGCAGGACGAATCCAAGGCGACCTATGAAGGCATGTGCAAGGCCGATAACGCGAAGATCGACTGGGGCAAGCCGTGGGAGCAGATCGACCGCCTGATCCGCGGCTGCAATCCGGCACCGGGTGCGTGGACCTTGCTCGACGGCAAAGTGCTCAAGGTGTTCGACGCGAAGCCGATGCCCGCGAAGGACCCGAAGGGCATCGCCGGAAAACTCGGCGAGATCGTCGAAGTCGCCGCCGACGGCATTACCGTTGTCTGCGCCGACGGACGTTTCAAGATTTCCCGCGTGCAGCCCGCCGACGGCAAGAAGGTTGATGCCGGCGAATGGGCGAAGGGCGCAAACCTCGCGACCGGGACACGCTTTACATGATTCACTCTGTCGTCCCCGCGAAAGCGGGGACCCAGTAAACACTGAAGCGAAGGTTTTTTCTGGATGCCCGCTTTCACGGGCATGACAGCAAAAAAGCAAAGTTAGAACTCTCATACCGGACCCCCAACCATGCCCGCTTCACAGCATCAGAACCCGAAATCCGACATTGAAATTGCCCAGGCCGCGAAGCCGAAGCGCATTCTCGAGGTGGCGAAGGACAAGCTCGGCATCGCCGCCGAAAACCTCGAGCCCTATGGCCACTTCAAGGCCAAGGTGTCGATGGAGTACATCAATTCGCTGAAGGGCAAGAAGGACGGCAAGCTCATTCTCGTCACGGCGATCTCGCCGACGCCCGCGGGCGAAGGCAAGACCACGACGACCGTGGGCCTCACCGACGCGCTCAACCACATCGGCAAGAAAGCCATGTGCGCGCTGCGCGAGCCTTCGCTCGGCCCGTCGTTCGGCATGAAGGGCGGTGCGGCCGGCGGCGGTTACGCGCAGGTCATTCCGATGGAGGACATCAATCTCCATTTCACCGGCGATTTTCATGCGATCACCTCGGCGCATAACCTGCTCTCGGCTCTGATCGACAATCACATCTACTGGGGCAATGCGCTCGGCATCGACAGCCGCCGCGTGACCTGGCGCCGCGTGCTCGATATGAACGACCGCGCGCTGCGCGAGATCGTCTGCTCGCTCGGCGGTGTCGCCAACGGCTATCCGCGCGAGGCGGGCTTCGACATCACCGTCGCATCCGAAGTGATGGCGATCTTCTGCCTCGCCAAGGGTATGGAAGACCTGAAGACGCGTCTCGGCAACATCATCGTGGCCTATACGCGCGACCGCAAACCTGTCCGCGCCAGGGAACTGAATGCGAACGGCGCCATGACGGTGCTCTTGAAGGATGCGCTGGCACCGAACCTCGTGCAGACGCTGGAAGGCACGCCCGCCTTCATCCACGGCGGCCCGTTCGCCAACATCGCGCACGGCTGCAACTCGGTTTCGGCGACGACCACCGCGCTCAAGCTCGCGGACTATGTCGTGACGGAAGCGGGTTTCGGCGCCGACCTCGGTGCCGAGAAGTTCATCGACATCAAGTGCCGCAAAGCGGGCCTCAAGCCCGACTGCGTCGTGATCGTCGCCACCATCCGCGCGCTCAAGATGCATGGCGGTGTCCAGAAGGCCGACCTGAAGAAGGAAGACCTGAAGGCGCTGGAGACCGGCATGAGCAATCTTCAGCGCCACATCGAGAACATCAAGAAGTTCGGCCTGCCGGCGGTGGTTTCGATCAACCGCTTCTCGGCCGACTCAGATGCCGAGATCAAGCTCGTGAAGGAAAAGTGCAAGGCGCTCGGCGTCGAAGCGCTGATGGCCGATCACTGGGCCGAAGGCGGGGCGGGCGCCGCCGATGTCGCGAAAGCCGTCGTCAAGGTGATCGACGAAGGCAAGGCGAAGGTGAAGTTCCTCTATCCCGATGAAATGCCGCTGTTCGAAAAGATCCGCACGATCGCGAAGGAAATCTATCGCGCGGACGACGCGACCGCCGACAAGTCGGTCAAGGAACAGCTCAAGACCTGGGAAGAGATGGGCTTCGGCAAGCTGCCGGTCTGTATTGCCAAGACCCAGTATTCCTTCTCGACCAATCCCGACGCCAAGGGCGCGCCGACGGGCTTCAACATTCCGGTGCGTGAAGTGCGGCTTTCGGCGGGTGCCGAGTTTATCGTGGCGATCTGCGGTGAGATCATGACCATGCCGGGCCTGCCCAAGGTGCCGTCGGCTGACAGCATCGACGTGAAGGACGGCAAGGTCGTTGGGTTGTTTTAAGGAAAACAAAAGCCCGGCTTAACGCCGGGCTTTTTTAATTTTTTGTCATGCCCTCGCGAAGGCGGGGCATCGTGTACGCCGTTCTTTCAATCGTTCAGACTGTGAGTACTGGATCGCCCGCTTTCGCGGGCGATGACCATTAGCATTCAAGAATCCAAGGTCTGCGCCAGCCGCCTTGCCTCGTCCACGAGTGCCGCGTTGAGCGGTGTCATCGGATCGCGGTCGGGGACCACCAGGCCAATGGTGTGGATCGCCTCCGGCTCCAGAATCGGAATCGCGCGCACGGTGTCGCGCAGGCCAAGCACGTCAGCGAGTTTCTCCGGCATCACGCTCGCCCATTTGCCCGTGCGGACATGGGTGAACAGCACGATCATGGAGTTCGACTCCAGCATCGGCTGCGGATTGCCGCCGGCACTTTTCAGCAATTGATCGATGATGCGCCGGTTCTGCATGTCAGGCGTCAGCAGGCAGAGCGGAACGTTGGCCACTTCCGCCCAGGTTACCGTTTCGCGGTCGCCGAGCGGCGAGCCGATGGAGGTGATGAGCCGGTACTGCTCGCGGTAAAGCGGGATCGTGTTCAGTTTTCCGAGCGGCTCGTTATCGAGATAGGTGATCCCGGCATCGACTTCGAGGTTCTCGATCAGATCGAGGATTTCCACCGACGTGCGCGAAAAAATCGTAAAGCGCACATCCGGGTGCCGGGCGCGGAACGGGGTGGTGAGCTGCGCCACCATGCCGAGGGCCGTCGGAATCGCGGCGATGCGGAGCTGACCGGTCAGGCCATGGGTGAGGGCGCTGATTTCCTGCCGCATGGCGCGGGTGTCGCCGACGATGCGGCGGGCCCATTCGAGGCCGCGTTCACCCTCCGGCGTGAAGCCGATGAAGCGGGAACCGCGCTGGACGAGCAGCACGCCGAGCTGGGATTCGAGCTGCTTGATGCCGGCGGACAGCGTGGGCTGCGTCACCCCGCAAACTTCGGCCGCACGGCCGAAATGCCGTTCCCGGGCCAGTGCCAGCAGATATTCGAGCTTATCGATCAATTCTATCGCTCCGCCCTGCTTTAGACGAAGAATATAGAAATTTGCGTGGATTACCAGTATCTCTGATAGAGGATATCAATCGATGGATTGAAAGGACGGGATTGTTTTGAACCGCTCAGAAGAGCCAATAAGGCTTCAGAGGATTACACTATAATGAGTACGCAGCTCGCAACGCCTCCGTCACCGACCACCGAAAGCGAAATCCGCCGCACCAAGCGGGCCAAGCGCACGCCGAAGGGCCGGCAGGTCGAGCCTAAGGCACTCGATGAAATCCAGGCGTTGCTCGGCACCCGCTCGCGCCAGCGCGATCTCCTGATCGAGCATCTGCATCTCATTCAGGACAAATACGGGCATCTCTCGGCCGCACATCTCGCCGCCCTCGCGCAGGAAATGAAACTGGCGCTGACCGAAGTCTACGAGGTCGCGACCTTCTACGCGCATTTCGATGTGGTGAAGGAAGGCGAGCCGCCGCCGCCGCCAATCACCGTTCGGGTTTGCGATTCCCTGTCCTGCGCGATGAAGGGCGCGGACCGGCTGCTCGCCGAACTGCCGGGCAAGCTCGGCAAGAACGTGCGCGTGGTGCGCGCGCCCTGCATGGGCGCTTGCGATAAGGCGCCGGTCGTGGCCGTCGGTCATTTGCAGAGTTTCGGTGTCGATGCCGCGAAGGTCGAAGCGGAAGTGAAGAAACACGCACATCCGCATGCCTTCAACACGCCGAAGGATTTCGATGCCTACCTAAAGGAGGGCGGCTATTCGCTCCTGAAGGATTGTCTATCCGGCAAGCGCACGCGCGAGGAGCTGATTGGAATCGTCAGCGACGCTGGCTTGCGCGGCCTTGGCGGTGCCGGCTTCCCCACGGGGCGCAAATGGGCGCTGGTGAATGCCGAGCCCGCTCCGCGCCTGATGGCGGTGAACGGCGACGAGGGCGAGCCGGGCACGTTCAAGGATCGTTATTACCTCGGCCTCGATCCGCATCGCTTCATTGAAGGCATGCTCATCGGCGCCTGGGTCGTCGACGCGAAGGAAGTCTATTTCTATCTGCGCGACGAATATCCGGAAATTCGCCTGCTGCTGGAGCAGGAAATCGCCAGGGCCGAGAAGGCCGGGCTCACGAAGCATACGAAAGTCATCATGCGCCGCGGTGCGGGCGCCTACATCTGCGGCGAAGAATCCGCGATGATTGAATCCATCGAAGGCAAGCGCGGCCTGCCGCGCCATCGTCCGCCTTACGTGGCGCAGGTTGGATTGTTCGGCCGCCCGACGCTCGAACACAATGTCGAGACGCTCTACTGGATCCGCGACATCGTCGAGAAGGGACCGCAGTGGTTCACCGATCAGGGCCGCCGCGACCGTAAGGGTTTTCGCAGTTTTTCCGTGTCGGGCCGCGTGAAGGAGCCGGGCGTGAAGATGGCGCCGGCCGGAATCTCGATTCAGGAACTCATCGATGAGTACTGCGGCGGGATGCTGCCGGGTCATACCTTCAAGGGCTATCTGCCGGGTGGTGCGTCGGGGGGAATTTTGCCCGCATCGATGAACGACATCCCGCTCGATTTCGGCACGCTAGAACAATATGGCTGCTTTATCGGCTCGCACGCCGTCGTCATTCTGTCCGACAAGGACGACATGAAGGCGGTGGCGCTCAATTTGATGAAATTCTTCGAAGATGAATCCTGCGGCCAGTGCACGCCCTGCCGTGCCGGCACCGAGAAGGCCGTGAAGCTGATGGCAACCGGCCCGTGGGACGAGGCCCTGCTCAATGAACTTTCATCGGCCATGCGCGACGCTTCGATCTGCGGCCTCGGGCAGGCCGCACCGAATCCGCTGCTCTGCGTCCTGAAATATTTCCGCGAGGACCTGACAAAACCGATGGGGACTTGGTGAGCCATGCTCGAGGGCAATCTGGCCTGTCCGCATTGCCAGAAGGAGGCGATGGCGCCGTGGCGCAAGCAGTTGATGGGGCCGGGTATGACCGCCACCTGCAAGAACTGCGGCGGCAAGCTTGGCATTCCGGTTTCCTCGGCGTGGACGCTCATTCCGTTCGCATCGATCGCAATCTTCGCGCTCCAGTTCCCCGACAGCTTCGCGCGCTGGAGCATTCTTTTCGGCGGCTACGTCGTGATGGCGTTTCTGTTCCATCGCTTCGTCGCCTTCATTCCAAAATGAACTTCGCCATTCAGGTGACGCCATGAGCAAGCAGAACGGTTCCGCCAGCACCATCAAGTTCACGCTCGACGGCGTGGACGTGGAGGCTTCCGCGAACGAAACCATCTGGCAGGTGGCGAACCGGCTTGGCACGGAAATTCCGCATCTCTGCTACGCGCCGGAGCCGGGCTATCGTCCCGACGGCAATTGCCGCGCCTGCATGGTGGAAGTGGAAGGCGAACGCGTGCTCGCCGCAAGCTGCATCCGCAAGCCCACCGAAGGCATGAAGGTGAAGTCGGCGTCGGAGCGCGCGAAGGCATCGCGCAAGATGGTGTTCGAACTCTTGCTCGCCGACCAGCCGGAGCGCGAAACGGCGCATGACCCACAATCGAAATTCTGGAACTGGACCGACAAGATGGGGATTGCGGCGTCGCGCTTCCCCGAGCACGAGCGGCACGCGCCCGACCGCTCGCATCCGGCCATGGCGGTGAATCTCGACGCCTGCATCCAGTGCAATCTCTGCGTGCGCGCCTGCCGCGAAGTGCAGGTGAACGACGTGATCGGCATGGCCGGCCGCGGGCATCTTGAGAAAATCGTGTTCGACTTCGACGACCCGATGGGTGAATCCACCTGCGTCGCCTGCGGTGAATGTGTGCAGGCCTGCCCGACCGGCGCCCTGATGCCGGCGACCGTGGTGAACCAGGAAAACGTCCGCACCGAATATGCCGACAAGCAGGTGGATTCGGTTTGCCCCTATTGCGGCGTCGGCTGCCAGCTCACCTACAACGTGAAAGAGGACAAGCTTCTGTTCGTCACCGGCAAGAACGGCCCGGCGAACGAGAACCGTCTCTGCGTGAAGGGGCGATTTGGATTTGATTACGTCCACAACCCCGATCGCATCACCCAGCCGATGATCCGGAAAGAGGGTGTTGCGAAAGTCCCGCACGAGGCGATCGATCCGAAAAATCCGTGGACGCATTTTCGTCCCGCGACATGGGATGAGGCGCTCGAAAAGGCCGCCGAAGGCTTCATGAAGCTGAAGGCCAAGCACGGCCCGAAATCGCTCGCCGGTTTCGGCTCGGCCAAGTGCTCGAACGAAGAAGCCTATCTGTTCCAGAAGCTCGTCCGCACCGGCTTCGGCACCAACAATGTCGACCATTGCACGCGGCTTTGCCATGCGTCGTCGGTGGCGGCGTTGCTGGAAGGTGTTGGCTCGGCGGCGGTGTCGGCGACCTTTAATGAGGTAAAAAATTCCGACGTGATCGTCATCATCGGCGCGAACCCGACGGAAAATCATCCGGTCGCCGCGACTTTCTTCAAGCAGGCCGCCAAGCGCGGCGCCAAGCTCATCATCATGGACCCGCGCGGCACCGCGATGAAGCGCCACGCCTGGAAGATGATGCAGTTCAAGAACGGCGCCGATGTCGCGATGCTGAATGCGATGCTGAATGTGATCGTCGAGGAAAATCTCTACGACAAGCAGTACGTCCAGACCTACACCGAAGGCTTCGACCAGCTCGCCCAGCACGTGAAGCAATACACGCCGGAAGAAATGTCGCCGATCTGCGGCATCGAAGCCGACACGCTGCGCGAGGTTGCGCGCACGTTTGCCCGCGCGGAAAACGCCATCATCTTCTGGGGCATGGGTGTGTCGCAGCACACGCACGGCACCGACAACGCGCGCTGCCTGATTGCGCTGTCATTGATCACCGGCCAGATCGGCCGGCCGGGCACGGGACTGCATCCGCTGCGCGGACAGAACAACGTCCAGGGCGCCTCCGACGCCGGCCTGATCCCGATGTTCTTCCCCGATTACAAGTCGGTGGAAAATCCGGAGACGCGCGCGAAGTACGAAGCGAAGTGGAAGGTGCAGCTCGATCCGAAGCGCGGACTCACCGTGGTCGAGATCATGGACGCCGTGCACGCCGACGTGGTGAAGGGAATGTACATCATGGGCGAAAACCCCGCGATGTCCGATCCCGATCTCAACCACGCGCGCGAGGCGCTCGCGCACCTCGAGCATCTGGTGGTGCAGGACATCTTCCTCACCGAGACGGCCGTCTATGCCGATGTGGTGCTGCCTTCTTCGGCGTGGCCGGAGAAGGACGGCACGGTCACCAATACCAACCGCCAGGTGCAGATGGGCCGTGCGGCGATCCCGCTGCCGGGCCAAGCACGGCAGGACTGGTGGATCACGCAGGAAATCGCGAACAAGATGGGTCTGGGCTGGACCTACACCCATCCGCGCGACGTGTTCCCGGAAATGGCTTCGATGATGCCGGCCCTCGACAACATTTCGTGGGAGCGCGTGGAGCGCGAGGACGCCGTGACCTATCCGACGGAAGCGCCGGACAAGCCGGGCAAGGACGTGGTGTTCGACAAAGGCTTCCCGCGTCCGGGCGGTTTCGGAAAACTCGTGACGGCAAAAGTGACGCCGCCGGACGAGACGCCGGACGCCGAATATCCGTTCGTGCTCTCCACCGGCCGTCAGCTCGAACACTGGCATACGGGCTCGATGACGCGGCGGGCGACGGTGCTCGACGCGCTGGAGCCGGCACCCATCGCGCAGCTTTCTCGCGGCACGATTGAGGGGCTCGGCATCGAGCCCGGTGACTATGTGCGTGTCTCCACCCGTCGCGGTACGGTGGTGCTGACGGCGCGGCAGGACGATGGAATTCCGGATGGCGTGGTGTTCATTCCATTCGCCTTTCAGGAAGCGGCGGCGAACCTGCTCACGAACCCCGCCCTCGATCCGTTCGGAAAAATTCCGGAGTTCAAGTACTGCGCGGCGAAGGTGGAGGCGGTCGGCCGCACGATGGAAGCGGCGGAGTAATTTCCTCTCCCCGTATCAACGAGGTTCCCCGGACGGCCGCATCAGCGGCCGGTTCGGGGTCCAGTCCGAATAAAATCGACGCTATGATTCCTAGACCCCGGGTCTCGCGCATTCGCGCGCGCCCGGGGAACGTTGTTTTTTTATCTTCAATTTTTTCTCGCGCATGTTGTAAAGACCAGCCCGAGCACGCCGGAGGCGAGTTGCTTGCGTCCTCTTCGTTCGCGAGCGGGGAATGTTGCGGACGGCGACGGCTTCAAACGAATGCATCCCCCACGCTCGGAAATACGCGCTCATACGCCTCGCCGTATTTCATGTCCTTGCGCTCGGAGTTGCGCGCGCCCTGCACGCCGCGGTTCAGCGCGACGCGGGTGTAATACTCCCAGAGATATTCCTGCGCCTCCAGGCACTCGAAGGCTTTTCGCTTGATGTCGAATACTTCGCTGATGTCGAGGATCATCTGCGGCTTCCAGTTGCACTGTTCGGGCTGGTGCGGCTCGAACAGATACACCGGCGGCGCGCCGAGCACCGTTTCGCCCGGCTTGAAGCCGTGCGCCTGTGCGATCACTCGCGCTTCCTGCGCGACGCGCGAAGCCATCGGATGATCGAAATTGTAGGGGTCTTCGCGGGAATGCGTGAGTACGAATTGCGGGTTCACCTTGCGGAAAATATCCACGAGCTTCTCGAACGCCTTATCGTCCACGCGTAGCGGATAGTCGCCGAGATCGAAGAACTCGATATCGCCGCCGAGAATCTTCGCGGCCCTCTCGGCCTCCTTGATGCGGCCCGCCTTCACCCTTTCCAGGGTCATGCCCGGCTCGCGCCACATCTTGGCGCTTTCGCCGCGCTCACCGAAGGAGAGGCACACGATCTTCATGTGCCAGCCTTTCTTGGCGAAGAGCGCGATGGCACCGCCCGCGCGCCAGACGAAATCGCCCGTATGCGCCACGACGACGAGGCCGGATTTTTGATCTTTGTTCATGCAGAATTTCCGCTGAGTACGTAACCACCACCCCCTCTCCCTCGGACGCTGCGCGTCCTCTTCCCTCTCCCCCTCCGGAAAGGAGGGGGAGAGGGGAGGAGGGCCGAAGGCCCGACGGGAGAGGGGGAGGTCATCTGCATTCCAAGATCAAGCCGCTGCTTTCTTCGAGGCGGGTTTCGCTAGTACCGATTCCGGCACGAACAGGTGGCCGTCGAACAGCATGCGCGCGGTACGCAAGAGCCCCGCGCGTTCGACCACGGGCTTTTCCTCCGTGCCGCCGATTTCCAGCCGCACGGAAAATTCGCCGGTCGGATGTTCGATGGACAGCGTTTTCACTTTACCCGGGGGCAGCACGGAATAGGGATGCGCCGCCGAGCCCGGCAGCACAGCGGCCGTCGCGACGGTCACCGAACCGAACACGCCGATAGAGGTGTGGCATTCGTGCGGGATGAACGTGCGCGTGCAGATATGTCCGCCGGCTTTCGGCTTCGCCACCAGCGTCATCTTCGGCACCACCTGTTTCTTCACGTCGCCCAATTTCATCAATGGCCCGGCGCGCAGGCGGATATATTCCAGCCGTGCGCGGAAATCGGTGTCCGCCATCAATTCCTTCGGCGTCTCGTAACCCGTTTTTCCAAGCGCCTCGGCGGCGAGTATCACGACCGGCATGCCGTTATCGATCATCGTCACTTTCACGCCGTCGATCTCGTCCGCGACATTGCCGGTGGGCAAGAGCGCGCCGCAGACCGAACCCGCCGCATCGAGAAAATTGATCGGGATCGGCGCATGGGTGCCGGGTACACCGTCGATGCGCGCATTGCCCTCGTAGTTCACGCGGCCGTTCGGGGTTTCGATCAGCAGCTCGGCGACCGTGCCGGTATTCACCGTGCGCACAACGATCTTGGTGAGATTGCCGGTCGGCTTCACCAGCCCGCGCTCGATGGCGAAAGGCCCGATGCCCGCGAGGATGTTTCCGCAATTCGGCGTCGTGTCGACATGCGGCTTGTCCACCACCACCTGCGCGAACAGGAAATTGATGTCGATGCCCGGCTCGTTGGCGCGCGAGACGATGGCGACCTTGCTGGTCAGCGGGTGCGCGCCGCCGACGCCGTCGATCTGCCGCGGATCGGGCGAGCCGAGGGCCGCGAGCAGGAAACGGTCGCGCGCGGCGATGTCCGACGGAAGATCCTCGGCGAGGAAATAGGCGCCCTTCGAGGTGCCTCCCCGCATCAGCATGCAACGGATTCCGGTCTGCATGGTTTTGTTCCGGATGGGTTTTCCGGATTTTAGGCTGGGAAATCAGCGGGAGCCAGCGATGGAAATCGGTCTTTCGCGGCCAATGCCCTGTCATCGTCCGCGAAAGCGGACGATCCAGTAAACACCTTGGGTTCAGTGATTACTGGATGCCCCGCTGGCGCGCGGCATGACAGATTGAAAAAAAGCGACTGGACCCCGGCTCGCGCGATGCCTTGCATCGCTTGGTCGGGGAACTTCGGTTGAGGAGAAATCAAAACGCCTTCTTCAGCTTGTCCGCGAGATCGGTCTTTTCCCATCCGAATCCGCCGTCCTTGTCCGG
Source organism: Xanthobacteraceae bacterium (assembly GCA_022844205.1). Lineage (GTDB taxonomy): Bacteria > Pseudomonadota > Alphaproteobacteria > Rhizobiales > Xanthobacteraceae > JAUSIF01. The sequence continues at coordinate 56,934 of JALHMF010000001.1, forward strand.
TGCGCGACCGAAGTGGCCGTAGGCGGCGGTACGTTCATAGATCGGCTTGTTGAGACCGAGATGCAGGCGGATGCCGCGCGGCGTCAGGTTCATCATTTCCTGCAGAATGGTTGCGAGTTTCTGCTCGTCTACTTTACCGGTGCCGTCGGTGTTCACATAGACCGAGAGCGGATGCGCAACGCCGATCGCGTAGGACAACTGGATCGTGCAGCGGTCCGCGAGGCCAGCGGCCACCACGTTCTTTGCAAGATAGCGCGCGGCGTAAGCGGCCGAGCGATCGACCTTCGACGGGTCCTTGCCCGAGAAGGCGCCGCCGCCGTGCGGCGCGGCACCGCCGTAAGTGTCGACGATGATCTTGCGGCCCGTCAGGCCGGAGTCGCCATCCGGGCCGCCGATGACGAAGCGTCCGGTCGGGTTCACGTAGATATGTTCTTCCGGCGGCATCCAGCCTTCCGGCAGCACCTTCTTCACATACGGACGCACGAGTTCCTTGATGTCGCCGGATTCCAGAACGCGCTTGCCGTCCTTTTCCTTGTGCTGCGTCGAGACGACGACGGCGGTGCAACGTACCGGCTTGCCGTTTTCATATTGCAGCGTGACCTGGCTCTTGGCGTCCGGCTCGAACAGCGGCTGCTTGCCGGAGTGGCGGGCCTCGGCCATCGCCTTCAGGATGTTGTGCGAATATTGCAGCGGCGCCGGCATCAGTTCCGGGGTCTCGTTGGTGGCGTAACCGAACATAATGCCCTGGTCGCCGGCACCCTCGTCCTTGTTGCCGGCCGCATCGACACCCTGCGCGATGTCGGCGGACTGGCCGTGCAGATGCACCTGCACCTTCGACTTCTTCCAGTGGAAGCCCTTCTGCGCGTAGCCGATGTTCTTCACGGCCTGGCGCGCGAGCTTCTCGGCCAGCGGCTTGTTCACCTTGCCGGTCTTGCTCATGATTTCCTTCGGGCCGGCGGCGGTCTTCGCCATGCGGACTTCGCCCGCGAGCACGATCAGGTTGGTGGTGACGAGCGTTTCGCAGGCGACCTTCGCCATCGGGTCGGAGCCGAGGAATTCGTCCACGATCGCATCCGAGATGCGGTCGCACACTTTATCCGGGTGGCCCTCGGAGACGGATTCGCTCGTGAACAGGTAATTGCCGCGCATGACGTTGAAACTCCCCTCGATGGGCTGAATTGGACCCGCGTTTGGCGCGGTCCAACTGGCGCCTCACGAGATCGACCGGACGGCGTGAAAAACCAGACCGCGCGGGGGCCGTCAACCACAATCGGACGCGCCGGAATCGTACTGAAAATGCCGGTAAATTGGGGCTCCGCGAAGGCCGCAGGGCATGCATGGTAGCCTCCGAATTACCGCGTCCGGCCGCGCCGGGTGCGACTCTATTGCGCGGAGTTCTCGCAATGCTCTCGAAGGAGCCGGTCTTCCGCATCCAGGCGGACCTCGGCGAGATCACGGAAGTCGGTCCTACTCCTTATGGCGGGCGGCGGGTGATCGAGATTCTCGGCGGCCGGGTAAGCGGGGCGCGCCTTTCGGGCCGGATTCTGTCCGGTGGCGCGGACTGGCAGATCATCCGCAGCGATGGCGTCGCCGACATCCAGGCGCGTTATGTGATCGAGACGGATGCTGGCGCGCGCGTGCTCGTGCGCAGCGATGGCTTGCGGCACGGTCCGCCCGGCGTGCTGGAAAAAATTGCGGCAGGAGCGAAGGTGGATCCTTCGCTTTATTATTTTCGGGCGGCACTTCGCTTCGAAGCGGCAGCAAAGGAACTCGACTGGCTCAATCGCGCGATCTTCCTTGCGGTCGGCGCGCGCGAGCGGCTGTCGGTGAGGCTCGACGTGTACGAATTGCTCTGATTGACAAGGCTGGAACGCAGTCCGATCCTTTCGGCCTGCAAAAAGGAACGAAAATGGACGCCGCCCGCGCAAAGCCTTTCGCGAATTTGCCCGCTTCGCTCAAGGCTGAAATGAACGGCGCGGTGGCGGTGCTGCGCCTCGCGCGCCCGCAAAAAAGAAACGCGCTGAACGACGAAACGGTGCTCGGCGTCGAGCAGTTTTTCCTGGGCCTGCCGGAAGCGGCAAAAGCCGTGGTGATCCACGGCGAGGGCGAGCATTTTTCGGCAGGGCTCGATCTCTCCGAACTCACCGAACGCAACGTCGCCGAAGGCGTCGAGCATTCGCGCATGTGGCATCGCGTGTTCGAGCGCATCGAATTTGGCCGCGTGCCGGCGGTGGCGGTGCTGCATGGTGCGGTGGTCGGCGGCGGGCTGGAGCTGGCCTGCGCCTGCCATATTCGCATCGCGGAGAAATCCGCCTATTACGCGCTGCCGGAAGGCCGCCGCGGAATCTTTGTGGGCGGTGGCGGCTCGGTACGCATTCCGCGTCTGATTGGGGTGGCACGGATGCAGGACATGATGCTCACGGGCCGGACCTACAGTGCCGAAGAGGGGCTTGCCATGGGCCTCTCGCAATATCTCGTCGAGCAAGGTGCGGGGCTTGCGAAGGGCATGGAGATCGCCACGAAAATCACCGAGAACGCACCGATGACCAATTTTGCCGTCATCCACGCGTTGCCGCGCATCGCAGAGTCCGACGCCGCGAGCGGCTACATGACGGAATCGCTCGTCGCCTCGATCGCGCAGAATGAACCCGAGGCGAAAGCCCGGCTGAAGGATTTTCTGGAGAAGCGCGCGCCGAAAGTCGTGCGCGAGTGATGAAGTTCTCAAAACCCTTCTTATCCCTCCCCCTGGAAGGGGGAGGGCGGCGAGCCGAAGCGCAGCGCAGGCGAGCGGGTGGGGGTCATCTCACGATTTCTTTCCATAGGACCCCCTCCCTGACCCTCCCCCTTTCAGGGGGAGGGGAAGTATAGAGAGATCATGTCCAAACCCGCGCAACAACAAAATTGGGAAGCGGCACCGATGCGCAAGGTGCGGCTCGGCCCGCGCGATTTTGTTCTGGATAAAAAACCGGATGGCACGATCCATGTCCGCTCGCCGCACAAGCTCGGGCCGTATCCCACGAAAATTACCGAGCGCATCGAACACTGGGCCAAGACGACGCCGGATCAGGTTTTTCTCGGCGAGCGCGCGGCGGACGGAAGCTGGCGCACGATCACCTATGGCGATTTCCGTGACCAAATCCGCGCCATCGGCGAGGCGCTGCTGTCGCGCAATCTTTCCGCCGAGCGTCCGCTGGTGATCCTCTCCGGCAACGACATCGACCATGCGCTGATCGCCTATGCCGCACTTTATATCGGTGTGCCGCACGCGCCAGTGTCGCCCGCCTATTCGCTGGTGTCGGACGATTTCGGCAAGCTCTCGCATATCTTCCAGTTGCTGACGCCGGGGCTCGTATTCGTTGCGGACGGCAAGCCGTTCGAGCGGGCGATCCGGCAGATCGTGCCGCCGGATAGAGAGGTCATCTGCGTGCGCAATCCGGTGTCGTCGCACAAGTCGACCGCGTTCGCCGATTTGCAGAAAGTCCAGCCGACGGCGGCGGTGGATGCCGCGCACGACAGGATTACGCCGGATACGATCACCAAATTCCTGTTCACGTCGGGTTCGACGGGCCGCCCCAAGGGCGTCATCAACACCCAGCGCATGTGGTGCTCGAATCAGGAGATGATCCGCACCTCACTTGCATTCTTGCGGGACGAACCGCCGGTGACGCTCGACTGGGCGCCGTGGCATCACACGGCGGCGGGCAATCACGATCTCGGACTGATCCTGTTCAACGGCGGCTCCTATTACATCGACGGCGGCAAGCCGCTGCCGGGCGCCATCGAAACCACCGTGCGAAATTTAAAAGAGATCGCGCCGACCTGGTACTTCAACGTGCCAAAAGGGTATGAGGCACTGTTGCCCTATCTTCGCAGCGACCAGCAGTTGCGCGAGAATTTCTATCAAAAAATGCAATGCCTCTGGTTCGCAGGTGCCGCGCTGGCGCAACATGTGTTCGAGGAAGTGCAGGAGCTGGCGGTGCAAACCGTGGGCGAGCGGATTGCGTTTCTTACGGGATTCGGCGCGACCGAGAGCGCACCCTTCGCGCTCGCGCGCATCTGGGAGACGGACAATTCCACGAACATGGGCCTGCCCGGCGTGGGTTGCGAACTGAAGCTCGTGCCGATGGACGGCAAGCTCGACGCGCGCCTGAAGGGGCCGAACCTCACGCCCGGCTACTGGCGCGAGCCGGAGCTGACGAAGAAAGCCTTCGACGAAGAAGGATTTTATCGGCTGGGCGACGCGCTGAAGTTTCAGGACGAGAAAGACCCCGGCAAGGGATTGCTGTTCGACGGCCGCACGGCGGAGGATTTCAAACTCTCAAGCGGGACCTGGGTGAATGTCGGGCCGCTCAAGTCACAAGTCGTCAATGCCTTCGCGCCCTATGTGCGCGACGTGGTGCTGGCCGGTATCGACAAGAGTTATCTCTCGGCTTTGATTTTCCCCAATCTCGAAGACTGCCGGAAACTGTGCGGCGTGGGCGCGGATGCGTCGGCCGCCGAGATTCTCACGCATGAGAGGGTCCGCGCGAAATTTACGGCAATGCTCAGGGACTTTGCGCGCAAGGGAACCGGCAGCTCCAATCGTCTGGAAAGAATTCTACTGCTCGAAGTGCCGCCCTCGATGGACGCGGGCGAGATGACGGACAAGGGCTCGATCAACCAGCGCGCGGTGCTTGCGCAGCGTGCGGCTCTCGTGGAAGAACTTTATGCGGACCAGCCAACGGCGCCGGTGATCCGTGCGGAGATACAGTAAATGGACAGATCGCTCGGCATCGGCGGCTCGTGGCAGGACATCTGGATCCTCGACGGCGTGCGCACGCCGTTCGCCGATTATAACGGTGCGCTCTCGCCCGTTTCCCCGACCGATCTCGGCATCAAGGCCGCGCGCTCGGTGTTCGCGCGCTGCAAGATTTCCCCGGAGGACGTGAACGTCGTCATAACCGGCTCGATGGCGCAGGCGAGCTTCGACACCTACTGCCTGCCGCGCCATGTCGGGCTTTATTCCGGCGTGCCGATCGAGGTGCCGGCGCACATGGTCCAGCGCGTCTGCGGCACCGGCATCGAAGTCCTGATGCAGGCGGCGGATTCGATCTCCCATCGCGGCGCTGAACTCGCTTTATGCGTGGGCGCGGAATCCATGAGCCGCAATCCGGTCGCGTCCTACACGATGCGTGGCGGTTTCCGCATGGGCAATCCGGAGTTCAAGGATTTCCTCTGGGAGGCGCTGCTCGACCCCTCGGCCAACTGCACGATGGGCGACACAGCGGAAACGCTTGCGAAAAAATACCAGATCACGCGGCCGGAAGTGGACGCCTATGCTGCGAGAAGTTTCAAGCGCGCGCTGGCCGCGCAAAAATCCGGCTATCTCAAAGGCGAAATCGCGCCGGTCACCAACGAGACATTCGAGCGCGAAGGATACAATCCGCGCGGCATACGACTGAAAGGCAAGGAAGCCGAATTGGCCACGGACACCCATGTGCGGCCCTCGCCGGCGGAAACGCTCGCAAAAATTCGCCCCGCGTTTGGGGGCGTACAGACCGGCGGAAACTCAAGCGCCGTGGTCGACGGCGCTGTGGCCGCACTCGTCTCGAATTCGGCCTACGCGAAGAAAAACGGAAAAGCTTCGCTCGCTCGCATTGCGGCCGGAGTCACGGTCGGCGTGCCGCCGGAAATCATGGGCATCGGCCCGGTACCGGCGATCAAGGCGCTGCTTGCGCGCACCGGGCTGAAACTTTCCGATATCGACCGGTTCGAAATCAACGAAGCCTTCGGCGCGCAGGTGATGGCCTGCGCGCGCGAGCTTGGCATCGACGAGAACAAGCTGAACGTGAACGGCGGCGCGATCGCCATCGGACATCCCTTGGGTGCGAGCGGTCTGCGCCTTGCGGTCACGCTGGGGCGCGAGCTGAAACAATCCGGCGGGCGTTATGGCATCGCGTCGGCCTGTATCGGCGGCGGGCAGGGGATCGCGCTCCTGATCGAGAATCCTGAAAAGATGAACGGAAAGAACTGATATGGACGCCCAAGGACATGCCGCTATCTTAACGGGAGCCGGCTCCGGCCTCGGTGCTGCGACCGCCGTAGCACTTGCGAAAGCAGGTGCCAGAGTGACGCTGCTCGACGTCAACATCGACGGCGCGAATAAAATCGCGAATGCGATCGATGGCCTTGCGATCCAATGCGATGTGACGAACGCAAAGGAATCCGAGGCCGCGGTCGCGGAAGCCGAGACCACCAACGGTATCGCGCGCATTCTGGTGAATTGCGCGGGCATCGGACCTGCGAAGCGCATCGTCGGCAAGGAAGGCCCGCAACCGCTGGAGGAGTTCGAGCGGGTGATCAAAATCAATCTGATCGGCACCTTTAACATGATGCGGCTTGTCGCAGCGGCGATGCAGAAGGCCGAGCCGATGCTGGACGGCGAACGCGGCGTGATCATCTCGACCGCTTCGGTCGCGGCCTATGAAGGGCAGATCGGACAGGCCGCGTACTCGGCCTCCAAGGGCGGCGTGGTCGCCTTGACGCTGCCGGCGGCGCGCGAATTCGCGCAGTTCGGCATCCGCGTGCTCGCGATCGCGCCCGGAATCTTCAAGACGCCGATGGTCGGCTCCATGCCTGAGGAAGTGCAGCAGAGCCTTGCGAATTCGATTCCGTTCCCGAAGCTGCTCGGCACGCCAGAGCAATACGCGCAGCTTGCGATGCACATGGTGGAGAACCGCTATCTCAACGGCGAAGTCGTCCGCCTCGACGGCGCCATCCGCATGCAGCCGAAATAGGCGTGATCCCGAAAAACGGAAACCGGTTTTCGGGAAAGATCACGCCCAAACAAAAAGACACGAGGGAAAATGCTCACGAACCATTACAGCTGGCGCATCACCTGGGGGCAGTGCGACCCGGCCGGGATTGTTTATTACCCGCGCTATTTCGAGATTTTCGACAACGCGGCGACGGCGCTGTTCGAGCGGGCGCTCGGCATGACCAAGTTCGAGTTCCTGAAAGCGCACAATGCCGTCGGCTACCCGATGGTGGACACGCGCGCGAAATTCGTTGCACCCACCAAATTTGGCGACGATGTGATTGTCGAAACGACGGTCACCGAATTCCGCCGCTCCAGCTTCGACATTCTGCACAAGCTGACGAAAGGCGGCGAGCTTTGCGTCGAGTGCACGGAGACGCGCGTCTGGGCGGGACGCGATCCGGCGGATGCCGAGAAGATCAAGGCAGTGGCGATTCCGGAAAGCGTGCTGGAGAAATTTCGGTAGATTTCCCTCCCCCTGCAAGGGGGAGGGAAGTTTGCTTGAGCGAAGCGAAAAGCAAACGGGTGGGGGTCATGCTGTGACCCCCACCCGCTCGCTACGCTCGCACCCTCCCCCTTGCAGGGGGAGGGATGATAAGATCACCCCCAAACTTCCTTGGCGATCTTCACAATCATCGACAGCTTGGCCCACTGTTCGTCCTCGGCGAGCACGTTGCCTTCTTCCGTGGAAGCAAATCCGCATTGCGGCGACAGACAAAGCTGGTCGAGGGCCACGAATTTCTCCGCTTCCTGGATGCGCTTCATGATGTGGTCCGGCTTTTCCAGCGTGCCGCTCTTCGAGGTCACGAGGCCGAGCACCACGAGCTTGTTGCCCTTCGGCACGAAGCGCAGCGGCTCGAAGCCGCCGGCGCGGTCGCTGTCGTATTCGAGGAAATAGCCGTCATAGTTGACCTTGCCGAACAGCAACTCGGCAACCGGCTCATAGCCTCCTTCCGAAATCCAGGTGGAGCGGAAGTTGCCGCGGCAGACATGGGTCGTAATGGTCATATCCGAGGGCTTCGCTTCGAGTGCGGCGTTGATCACCTTGGCGTAGATTTCCGGCAGCTTCTCCACGTCCTCGCCGCGCGCCTTCGCCTGCTTCAACTGCTCCTGCGAGCACAGGTAGGCCCAGACCGTGTCGTCAAGCTGCAGGTAGCGGCAGCCGGCGCCGTAGAAAGCCCTGATCGCCTTCTGATAGGTGCGGCCGAGATCGTCGAAGAAAATATCGAGGTCCGGATAGACGTCCTTGCTGACGCCTTTGCGGCCGCCGCGGAAATGCAAAACGGAAGGAGAAGGAATCGTCATCTTCGGCGTCACCTTCGTGTGCGCCTTCAGAAACCGGAAATGCTCCAGCATCGGGTGCGCATTCGGGAAGTCGAGCTTGCCGGTGACGCGCACACTCTGCGACTTCGTCTGCACGCCCTGGAACTGGATGCCTTCGGCGGCTTCATAGAGTTCGACGCCGGTGAGCAGGCCGAGAAAATCGAAGTGCCACCACGCGCGGCGATACTCGCCATCGGTCGCGAGCTGCAGGCCGATGTCCTCCTGCTTCTTGATGATCTTTTCGATCTCGCGGTCTTCCACCGCCTTCAATTGCTCCGGGGTGATTTCGCCCTTCTCGCGCTTCTGGCGCGCTTCCTTCAGCGAAGCGGAGCGCAGCATGCTGCCCACATGATCGGCGCGAAACGGAGGCTTTTGACGCCGCATTTTCCATCCCTGTTTATTTCGCGGTTATTTACAGCAGTGTGGTTGCATTGAAAACCGGAACCTCACGGCCTTGTGTAGCGTTGCCATGCGCCGTTCACGAACGGCTCAAATGGGCGGCGGATTCCCGATTTCGGTTGTCCGCAATCCGGCCGGGGCGCAAACTCGTATCATCAAGGGGAGCATCAATAATGTCCGGCGCATCATCGGCACTTCGGCAATCGGCGTCCGCTGAGCCGCACAAGGTCTGGCTCGACGCCTATCGAAGCGTGCGGGCGGAGACCGAACGGCGTGCCGCGCCATTGTCTCCGGAAGACCAGGCGATCCAGTCGATGCCGGATGCGAGCCCGACGAAATGGCATCGCGCGCACACGACCTGGTTCTTCGAACAGTTCATTCTCGCTCCCCATATTGAAAATTATCGTCCGTTCGACGAACGCTTCGCCTACCTGTTCAATTCCTATTATGTCGCCGCGGGCCCGCGCCATGCGCGGCCGAAACGCGGTCTGATCACACGTCCCCATGCGCAGGAAGTCGCGGCCTATCGCCGGCATGTGGATGAGGCGGTAACGGCACTGCTGGAGTCGTCGGCACCGGCGATGCTGGAGCAGATCACGCCGCTCATCGAACTCGGCCTGCATCACGAGCAGCAGCATCAGGAGCTGATCCTGACGGATATTCTCCACGCGTTTTCGCAGAATCCGACCTGGCCGGTTTATGACTCGAACTGGCAGATGCCGCGCGTCTTGGGCGCGCATGAATTTGTCGAGGTGCCCTCGGGCGTTCATCTGATCGGCCACAAGGGCAAGGACTTTCATTTCGATAACGAAGGACCTTCGCATCGGGAGTTGATCGAGCCGGTGAAGATTGCGCGCTCGCTCGTCACCAATGCCGAGTGGCTCGAATTCATGCGCGACGGCGGCTACAGCAACCATTCACTCTGGCTGTCCGACGGCTGGGCGGCGGTGCAGGCCGATGAGTTGAGCGCGCCGGCTTACTGGCAGGAAAAGGACGGCGAGTGGTTTTCTTTCACGCTGGGCGGATTGCGGCCGGTCGATCCGGATTCGCCCGTCTGCCACATCGGCTATTTCGAGGCGGACGCATACGCTCGCTGGGCGGGCAAGCATCTTCCCTCCGAATCCGAATGGGAAGTCGCCACGCGCCATAACCTGATCGACGACGCGTTCGGCGTGGCCTGGCAGTGGACGCGCAGTGCTTATCTTCCCTATCCGGGCTACCGCGCGCCGGACGGCGCCATCGGCGAATACAACGGCAAGTTCATGATCAGCCAGATGGTGCTGCGCGGCTCGTCGGTTGCGACACCGGAAAACCATGCACGCCTCACCTATCGCAACTTTTTCTATCCGCCGCATCGCTGGCAGTTCACCGGCCTGCGGCTCGCGGAATTCGCGTGATGACGGTTGCGGAAAGAATCCTGCGCACCGACTCGGCGGACGACGCGCGCGCCGCCTTCGCACGCGATGCCATTGCGGGCTTGAGTCAGAAACAAAAAACGCTTCCACCTAAATATTTCTACGACGAGCGCGGCTCAAAGCTGTTCGAAGAGATCACCCGCACGCCGGAATACTATCCGACGCGGACGGAGCTTGGCATTCTGGAGCGTGAAGGCAGGAACATCGCGGAACATGTTCCGGCCGGCGCGGCGCTGGTGGAATTCGGCAGCGGCTCCTCGGCGAAGATCCGCGCGCTGTTGAGCGCGCTCGACAAGTTACAGGTCTATGTGCCGGTCGATATTTCGCCCGAGTTTCTGGAAGCGGAAGCGGTGAGCCTGGAAAAGGATTTTCCGCATCTTTCGGTGCAGCCGGTGGTGGCGGATTTCACGCGGGCCTTCGCCCTGCCTGCGGCTGCCCTGAAGCGTCCGCGCGCCGGCTTCTTTCCCGGCTCCACCATTGGCAACTTCGAGCCGCGCGAGGCCGGAAAGTTCCTGCGCCACGCGGCGAAGATCCTTGGAGCGGGGTCGGTATTCGTTGTCGGCGTCGATCTGGTCAAGGACGAGAATTTGCTGAACGCCGCCTATAATGACGCGGCGGGCGTCACCGCTGCGTTCAATCTCAATCTGCTCGCCCGCATGAACCGCGAGCTGGGCGCCAACTTCGATCTCGATGCGTTCTCGCATCGCGCCTTTTTCAACCGGCGTTTGAGCCGTATCGAAATGCATCTTTTGAGCCGGGCATCGCAGCGCGTCTCCATCGGCGGCCGCGATTTCAGTTTCTCTCTGGGCGAGACCATCCACACCGAATGCAGCTGCAAATATTCGCTGCAATCCTTCGCGGCACTCGCCGCCAACAGCGGCTGGTCGGTGCTGCAGGGCTGGACCGACGAGCGGCAATTATTCTCCGTTCACGCGCTCGCCCGCGACTGATTCGAGGTGCCCGGGCGAGCGCGGAGGCAATCCGTGCGAGACCCCGGGTCCAGTGGATGTCGAAAGTGAGACTGGACCCCGGCGCTCGCTTCGCTCGGTCGGGGAACGCCGCCTTCTCTTCACCAAGCGATGCCCGATGAATATGATGCGGGGGATTTGAAGGGGGCAGGGATCATCCATGAAAATTGTTGGCTTCGAGCGTGGCGGCGCGTTGCATCTGGGCGTGGTGGAAGGCGAGTTTGTAATCGACCTGCAGGCGGCCGATCCTTCATTCCCCGCGGACCTGAAGGATGTGCTCGCCAAACACAACGGCGATCTGAAGCCGCTCGCGGAGCTCGCCAAATGCGCGCCCGCGTCCGCGCGCATTCCGCTCAAAGGCATCCGATATGCCCTGCCGGTGAACAATCCCGGCAAGATTGTGGCCCTCGGGCTGAACTATCTCGACCACGTCAAGGAAGGCCCGCAGAAGGACAACATCCCGAAATTTCCGACGATCTTCATGCGCTGCCGCACCTCGCTGGCGCCGCACGATGCGCCGCTGCTGCGGCCGAAGGTTTCGGAGACATTCGATTACGAAGCCGAACTCGTACTGGTTGTCGGCAGCCGCGCGAAGCATCTGACGCTTGCGAACGCCTATTCCTGCATCGCCGGCTGGTCCTGCTTCAACGAAGGCTCGATCCGCGAATTTCAGCGCAAGACGACGCAGTGGGACATGGGCAAGAATTTCGACCGGACCGGCGGGTTTGGGCCCTGGTTCGTGAGCGCCGAGGAAGTGCCTGCGGGCGGCAAGGGTCTGAAGATCGAAAGCCGCATCAACGGCCAAGTCATGCAATCGGACAACACCGACAACATGATGTTCCCGGTTGCCGAAACACTCGTCTACCTGACGCAGGGCATGACGCTGGAGCCGGGCGATATCGTACTCACCGGCACGCCTTCAGGGGTCGGTCATCCGCGCAAGCCGCCGGTCTGGATGAAGCCGGGCGACATCGTGGAGATCGAGATCGAGAAGGTGGGGTTACTGCGGAATACGATCGAGGATGAGCACTGACTGTCATGCCCCGCGGAAGCGGGGCATCCAGTAAACTCTGAATCGAAAATTAGAAGTATGCGAGTACTGGATCATCCGCTTTCGCGGATGATGACAGTATTTCATCCCCCCGCCGCCGCAACCGCCGACAGCAACTGCGCCTTCCGCGTGGTATCCAGCGCTTCCAGCGGCGGGCGCGTGCGGGACCAGTCGGGCGTGCCCTCGCGCGCGGCAAGGATTGCCTTCACGGCAGGAATCCAGCCGAAGGGTGCCACGGCGGCGCGCACCGCCGAGCAGGCGTGGTGCATGTTTTCCGCGTTCACGGAGTCTTCCCAGTTGTCATAGAGATTGCGGATGTTCCCGACATGGGTGTTCGCCGTGGCCGAGATGCAGCCGGCAGCACCCCGCCGCATCGCATCGAGCAACAGCGATTCACTGGAAGGAAACACCGCGAAGCCCGGATAGGAATCGAGCAATGTGTTCATGTAGTCCACGTCGCCCGATGAATCCTTCAGGCCGACGACGGTGCCCGGGAAATCCTGCATCAGCAGCCCGACGAGATCCGGCGACCACTGGATCGCCGTCATCTGCGGAAAATTATAGAGATAGAGCGCCAGCCGCTTGTCGTTTACGCGCCGGATGACTTCGGCCACGAACGCATAGAGGCCAGCGTCCGACACACCTTTATAATAGAACGGCGGCAGCAGCAGCACGCCGCGCACGCCCTGCGAAACCGCATGACGCGTGAGGCGCACCGCATCGCCGATGGAAGCCGCCCCCGTGCCCGGCAGAAGCTGCGAGGCGGGCACACCCGCCTTGATCAGCCGCTCGAGCACCAGTTCGCGCTCGCCGAGATCGAGCGAGAGCGCCTCGCTCGTGGTGCCGAGCACCGCGAGGCCGTGCGCGCCTTCGGCCAAGAGCTTCTTGCAGTGGGTGAAGTAGCGGTCGAAGTCGATCGTGAGGTCCGCGCGGAAGGGCGTTGCCGCCGGCGGCCAGATGCCGGTCGCGAGTTCGGGACGGACGGTCTTGGTTTCGCCCGGCTTCGCTGCGGCGGGTGCGTTCACGTTCATGATTCAGTTGACCCTGCGGGGGCCGAACAGCCGCTCGGCGTTGGAGTAGGCGATGCGGCGGGCCTGGTCGTCGGGCAGTTGCGCGAGCCAGCCGCGATAGCCGTTCATGATGTTGTCGTACTGGAACCAGCGCTCGTGGATCCAGGTGTCGGAGCCGAGCAGGAACCGATCCGAGAACCGTGAAAACAAAATCTTCCAGTCGGCGGAGAGCTTGCCGGATGACTCCACGATGCCGCTGCGGAACGAAAGCTCGCCCATCAGGCTCGGATATTTTTCCATCAGCTCATGCACGCGCGCGGTGGAGAGCGAGAAGCCGGTATGCGCCCAGATGATCTTGGCGCGCTTGTCGTGCGCGTAGAGAATCTCCAGCGCCTCTTCATCGCAATGGGCATGGATGTAGAGATCGCGCTCGGCCGCGAAGCGTACGAGCTGCTTCGCGATCTCGCCATGGGCCGCCTTGCCGTAGATATGAAACTCACCGACGCCGCGATAGTAGCCGCGCTTGTATTCTTCCTCGACCATCGCGAAGATTTCGGGATCGTTGAACCAGGTCTGGATATCGGCGCGCGTCCGGTAGGGGCGGATGAACGGCACGACCCAGAGATTTTCCGCCTTCGCGTCCATCAGCACATGGGTGCCGATGTTCGGGCGGCTGGTGGAGAGAATGCCGCGCACATTGTTGCGCTGGAAAATCTCCAGCACCTTGTCGAGCGGCAAGAGTGCCGGCTCCGAATTGTAATGCAGGTGCGCGTCGAAGATGGGCAGCCGTTCCTGCGCGGGCGCCTGCGCGCCGAGCGCCAGCACCGCCGCGGCGATGGCCGCCACCGATAACCGTTTCACGAGTTTCTGCATTTGCGCCCCCGCGCTTGCGCTATTTTTTCTGGATTCGAAAAACGATCAGGTCCGGTTGCTTCCTTGTGTCGAGCAGCGCATCGCCGGTTTCGCGCAAAAGGTTCGGAATGTCGATGCCCGCGAGCGGGTCCGTGCATTCCACCACCAATTCGTCCCCGGCGGCGATCCGGGTCAGGGCCTTGCGGGTCTTCAGCGCGGGCAGGGGGCATTTCAGGCCGCGCAGGTTCAGGACGGTCTCGGGCATGCCCCGATCTATAGCAGAAATGGCGGGTTTTTCAGCGCGGCTACCGGCTCCGGGCGGCATCGGCTAGACAATCCCCATGAGCTCGCAAACCGAGGCCCTGCAACGGATTTCCCGGCTGACGCCGCTACTGGACCTCCTGAAAAAGGTGGCGGCGGTGGCTCCTGTGCCGGCGCGGGAAACCGGGGTCGCCGAGGCCAGCGGCATGACGCTCGCGTCGGATGCCGTTGCGGCAGGAGCGATACCGCCGGTTGCCGCCGCACTTCGGGATGGCTGGGCGGTCACTGCTGCCGCGATTTCGGATGCCGGTCCTTATGCGCCAGTACCGCTCACCTCCCATGCCTGGGTTGAGGCGGGCGGAAGAATGCCGGACGGCGCCGATGCCGTGCTGCCGGTCGATGCGGTGAATGTTTCGGCGAGTGGTGCCGAAGCATTGGCGCCCGCGGCACCGGGCGATGGCGTGCTGCCGCAAGGCGGCGATGCAGCTTCGGGTGCCGTGCTGCGGCGCGCGGGACAAATTCTGCGTGGGGCCGATGTCGCGGCTTTGCGCATGGCCGGTGTCCAGAAAGTTTCCGTGCGCGGTCCGCGCGTCGCGATTTTTTCCGTGCGTATTGCCACGCGCAGCCGGGAAGATTTTATTACGCCCATGATTGTCCGCGCAGTGGAGCAGGCGGGAGGAATGGCGGAGATCGTGCAGGCTTCGACGCTCGATGCCGTACTCAGCGGCAAGGCAAGCGATTTCGTCATCAGTGTGGGCGGCACCGGCAGCGGGAAAAAAGATGGATCCATTAAGACGCTCGCGCGTATCGGCCGCGTCGAGGCGCATGGCTTTGGCATCGCGCCCGGCGAGACGGCGGCGTTTGGATTTGCGAATGAACGTCCCGTGCTGATGCTGCCCGGCAGGCTCGACGCGGCACTCGCCGCATTCCTGATCGTCGGCACGGAAATCATCGCGCGGCTTGCAGGCCGCGATGTGCAATCTTCCAGCGCTACCGTGAAGCTCGCGAAGAAAATCACATCCACGGCCGGACTCGCGGAAATGATCCCCGTGCGGCACGTGGATGACGGCGTCGAGCCGCTCGCCGCCGGGATGCTCACGCTTGCTTCGCTGTCCAATGCCGACGGCTGGGTGCTGGTGCCGCCGCAGAGCGAGGGCTTCGCGGCGGGAAGTACGGTCGAGATGAGGCCGCTGCCATGAACAGCGACCGTTCGAAGCCGCCGCCACCCGCCGGTGATCTCTTGAAAAAAATCCGCGCCGCCGCGCGGCAGGAACAGTTTCTTGAAGTGGTGTCGCCCGAAGAAGCAAAGACGCGCTTCGAAAGCCATCTTGATCTGAAACCCCTCGGCCGCGAAAAGGTTTTGCTCGCGAACGCATTGGGCCGCGTGCTCGCCGACGATCTCGCAGCCCCCGTCGATGCGCCGCCCTTCGACCGCTCCAATGTCGATGGCTTCGCGGTGAGTGCGTCCGACACCGAAGGAGCGAGCGATGCGGCTCCGCGCAAGCTCGCATTAAATGCCGAAGTGCTCACCTGCGGCACGGCGCCGGCGCTTACGGTGGCTCCGGGAACGGCGACCGCGATTGCCACCGGGGGTGTCATCCCGCGCGGAGCGGACGCCGTGGTGATGATCGAATGGACGGATCTGTTCGAAGCGGACCCGCCCGCGATTGAACTCCGCCGTGCTGTCGCGGCGGGACAGTTCGTGTCTTACGCAGGCTCCGACATTGCGCGCGGAGAAAATCTGCTCCGGGGCGGCATACTGATTGGTTCGCGCGAGATCGGCATGCTCGCGGCCTGCGGCATTGCGGAGATCGAAGTCGTCCGCAAGCCGAAGGTCGCCGTGCTTTCGACCGGTGACGAACTGGTATCGCCCGGCGAGAAACTGAAACCGGGCAGCGTCTACGATTCCAATGGCGCCATCATCGCGGCGGCCATCAGCGAAGCGGGCGGTGAACCGGTTTCCCTGGGCGCGTTTCCCGACGACGAGAAACAACTCGCCGCCGCACTCAAGCGCGCACTGGACGATTGCGACATGGTGGTGCTCTCCGGCGGCACCTCCAAGGGTGCCGGCGATTTTTCCCATACGGTCGTCTCAAAGCTCGGCGCGCCGGGCATTCTCGTGCATGGCGTGGCCCTCAAGCCCGGCAAGCCGCTTTGCCTCGCGGTCATCGGGAAAAAGCCGGTCGTGGTGCTGCCCGGCTTTCCGACGTCCGCGATCTTCACGTTCCACGCCTATGCGGCGCCCGTCATCCGCGCCTTTGCGGGCCAGCCGCCGGTGTCGGCGGAGCAGATCAACGCGAAAGTGCCGGTGCGGCTGCCCTCCGAAATGGGCCGCAAGGAATTCGTGCTGGTGGCACTGGTCGCGGGCGACGGCGAGACGATTGCGTTTCCGATTTCCAAAGGCTCGGGTGCCGTGACGACATTCTCCGAGGCCGACGGCTTCCTGGAAATCGACGCGCTCGCGAGCGCCCTCGATGCGAACACCGAAAACAAGATCACGCTGCTCGGCCGCGCTGCGCGGATTCCCGATCTCGTAATCGTCGGCAGCCATTGCGTGGCGCTCGATGCCGTGCTCAGCAAACTCGCCGAGCAAGGCCTGTCCGTGCGGCGCATTTCGGTTGGCAGCCAGGGCGGCGTGTCGGCGGCGAAACGCGGCGAATGCGATCTCGCCCCCGTGCATCTCGTCGATCCGAAGACCGGCATCTACAACGAATATCTGCTCTCGCCCGGTCTCTCACTCGTGAAGGGCTGGGAGCGGATGCAGGGATTTCTCTATCGCCCCGGCGACCAGCGTTTCGAAGGCAAGCGCGCCGACGAGGCGATCAAGACCGCACTTGCCGATCCTTCCTGCCTGATGGTGAACCGTAATGCGGGGGCGGGCACGCGCGTGCTGATCGACCAGAAACTTGGCGGCAAGAAACCCGGCGGCTACGGCAACCAGCCGAAATCGCACAACGCCGCCGCCGCCGCCATCGCGCAGGGCCGCGCCGACTGGGGCATTGCGATTTCATCGGTCGCGAAACTCTACGGTCTCGGTTTTCTCCCCATCGCACCGGAACATTACGATTTCCTGCTGGTGGAACAGCGCCATGAACGGGACGCGGTAAAAGCGTTTTTCAAAGCCTTGCGCGATCCGGATGTGCGGGCGAAAATCGAGCAGCTTGGTATGCGCCCCGTTGATGCGTGAATGAAAAGAATCATCCCTCCCCTTTAGGGGAGGGAAAGCGAGCGAAGCGAGCAGGGTGGGGTAACCCACTTCCGTGTTGTCTCCCCACCCGGCCGGCTACGCCGGCCACCCTCCCTCCGGGGAGGGATGAAGAAAGCAGCGTGATGTTGTCTCGTCTGATCTGCCTCACTTCATTTTTGCTCTTGTCGGTTTTCTCCGCCCACGCCCAATTGCGCGGGCATGGCGGGCCGGTGCGCGCGGTGGCGGTTTCGGCGGACGGGCAGACGGCGATCTCCGGCAGCTTCGATACTTCGGCCATTCGCTGGTCGCTGTCGCGCAATGCCGCCGAACAGGTGCTGCGCTTTCACGAAAGTGCCGTGAACGCAGTGGCCGCGCTGAAAGATGGATATGCCACCGGCGGCGAGGACGGAAAAATCGCGATCTGGGCCACGGGAAATCCGCTGCCGGCGCAAACGAGGGAAGGCCACACCGCACCCATCGTGGCGCTCGCCCTCTCGCCCGACGGCAATACGCTGGCCTCGGCGTCGTGGGATCACACGATCCGCCTGTGGCCGCTGGCCGGCGGCGAACCAAAAATTCTCAAGGGTCACACGGCGGCGGTGAATGGCATCGCGTTCTCGCGCGACGGGAAGCAACTCGTGAGCGCAGGCTACGATGTCGCCGTGCGCTTCTGGCAACTCGATACGGGTGCCGAGGCATCGTTCAACCTGCCGACGCCGCTGAATGCAATAGCGATTGCACCCGACGGCGAAGTCGTCGCGGGCGGGGCCGACGGGAAGCTCTATTTTCTCAACCAGCGCGGCGAGACGGTCGCGGAGCTGGAAGTGGCCGAATCGCCGGTGGTGTCGCTTTCGATGTCGAACGACGGCGTACTGGTCGCCGCCGCCGGCATCCGCGGCTCCGTCGGCATCGTCGACCGTAAAAGCCGAAAAGTGGACCGCACACTCGTCGGCCCCGGCCTGCCGGTGTGGTCGGTGGCATTTTTCCCGGACAACAAGACGGTCATGACGGGCGGCACCGATCGTCTCGTGCGGCGGTGGGATGCGATCAGCGGCGAGCATCTCGGCGCGGTCGCGGCGGGCGGCCCGGAAGACCCGCTCGCCGCTTACGCGGGCGACCGTGGCGCGGAAATCTATAAAGCCTGTGTCGCCTGCCACACGCTCACACCGGATGAAGGCAACCGCGCGGGCCCGACGCTGCACGGCATTTTCGGGCGCCGCATCGCGACGCTGCCCGGCTACAATTTCTCGCCCGCATTGAAACAAATGAGCATCGTCTGGACCCCGGATACAGTGGCGAAACTCTTTGAAGTCGGCCCAACTGCCTACACGCCGGGCACCAAGATGCCCGAGCAGACGATTGGATCGGCTGATGACCGCAAGGCGCTGGTGGATTTTCTCGCGAAGGTCACGAAGAAATAGAGCTAGCGGCAATCTCTGAGCGCCGCCGCAATCGCTTCCGCAGCACCCGCCGTGTTGAAGGTCGCGTGCGACATGCCCGGCCCCGGCGCATCGGCCCGCACCATCAGCTTCGTTGACGCGCCGACATGACGCGCGAATTCCGCCGCCTGCGCGCCGCTCTGGAAATAGACACTGCGGCGGTCCGAGGATGTCTCCGTCTGGAAATCCTTCTGCTCGTGCCTGTCGGTGCGATAGCGCACGGTCACTTTCGAGGAATAGCTGACCTTGCCGAGGAACATGATCCGCGCCCCGGTCCTGCTGCCGTCGCAGAAAATCGAAAGCAGCGCGCCGCGATGGCTGCGATAACTTTGCTGATCGACATCCACGGTCCGCAATTGCGCGACCATGCGCTGCTGACCGCTCACGAGTTCGGTGGTCTTGCCGACCTGCCACGCGCTCCATTGCGCGGCGGCATTCGTCGCGGCGAGCGTTGAAAGAAAGACAGCAAGCAGGGCGCTACTGAAATACCGCATGACCTCTCCCGCTCGAAATCGTGACGGGAGATGCAAAACCGCGCAACCGGAATTTCAGGACTTGCGTTCGCTCTCTTCGCGCTCGCGAAGATAGTCTTCGGTGGTGCGGACATTCGCCCGCTCGGGTCCTGCGTGCGGATCGAAGGAATCCTGCGTCATTGCGATCACGCGGCAGTCGTCGCACATTTTCAGCACTTCGAGCCGTTTCGCCTGGCCTTTGTACATCCAATGCTTGGCTTCGAGTTTCGCGGTGACGCGCTCGATCGTGCTTTTGGTGCCGAACGGCTTGCTGCACTGGATGCAGTGGAACGGCTCTTCTTCCTTGAGCAAGCGCGCGGACGCGGTGGCGGCGCGGAAGTCGATCTGCGGTGTCAGCGAAATCACTTTTTCCGGGCAGGTTGCCTTGCAGAGTCCGCACTGCACGCAGGCGTCCTCGGCGAATTTCAGCGTCGGC
Organism: Xanthobacteraceae bacterium; assembly: GCA_022844205.1. Classification (GTDB taxonomy): domain Bacteria; phylum Pseudomonadota; class Alphaproteobacteria; order Rhizobiales; family Xanthobacteraceae; genus JAUSIF01. Next base: position 76,583 of record JALHMF010000001.1, read on the forward strand.
CGCTCCGGATCGTCGAGCAAGGCACCGGTCGGACACACGGATACGCACGAAAGACAGAGCGTGCAGCCCTCCACATTGATCTCGATCTTGCCGAACGGTGCGCCAACGGGCAGCGCGATTACGTCCACCGGCTGCGGCGAGACACGATGCAATTCGCGGAACGAAAGCCGCATCACGTCGCGCTTGACGCCGACCGGCTGGAAACTCGCGGGCTCCTTGATGACGGTGCCGTTCTTGATCGCGCGTAGGGTTTCACCCATTGCGTCCGGATCGTCCGTCTCGATGGTGGCGATGCGCCCGGCACCGAAGCCGAGGCCGGTGAGGATCGTCTCGGCAAGCGCGATGGTTTTCGCAAGGCCGCTCACATCGTGGCGCGGCTTGGCGCGGAGCAGAAAGCGCATCGCGACCGCTCCATACGCAAAGGCAGCGGTGACGGCTTCGATGCCGACCTGGGTGACTTCATTCACGGACACCGGCAGCACATTCGCCGGCAACCCGTCGCCGTGGCGGGCGAGAAGATCGATCATCGGATCGCCATGCGGCGCGTCGTGGATCAGCAGCACCGCATCCTTGCCGCCTGCATCGCGATAAGTAGTGAGCAAGGTGCGCAGCTTCCGCATCAGCGCGTCGGCGGCCGGTAGCGCATAGGACGCGGCCCCCGTCGGGCAGACGGCGGCACAGGCGCCGCAACCGGCGCAGATATATTCGTCGATTTTGACATGATTGCCGCCCGGCGTGATGGCGCCGGTGGGGCAAAGATCGAGACAGCGGGTGCAGCCCACGATCTTCGAGCGCGAATGCGCGCAGAGCTGCTCGTCGAAGCGGATATATTTCGGCTTGTCGAAGGTGCCGACGAGATCCTGCGCTTTCATCACCGCGCGCATCACGGCGGCGGGATCGTTCGGATCGGCGCGCAGATAGCCGTCGCGCAGATCGTGCGCGGGGAACAGCGGCTGGCCGCCGGAAAGATCCAAAATAAGATCGCAGGTCGATTTTGTGTCGTTGCGTGCGACATACCATTCGAGCTTGTCGCGCGAGGAGGGGCGCGGGGTCGCGAAGTCGTCGACCGTCAGCTCGAACTTGCCGAGATGGCCTTTGGCATTGCGGATGGTTCCGCGCGCCACGGGAAATTCGCTGACGCGCGGCGGCGCGATCTCGCCGGGCTTTGCGAGCAGGACGGTGACGTCGAGCTTGTCCTTGAGGAGAGCCGCGGCTTCGATCGCGCGCTCGTCGCGGCCGTACACGAGGACGACGCCCTCGCTGTCCAGCGTCACGAGCGGATAATCCGGCAGCGGTTCCGCGGCGGCGGCGAGCAAAGCCGCCATTTTGGGCGCGGCCTTCTTCGCATCCTTCGACCAGCCGGCGTTCTCGCGGATGTTCGCGAACTTGATGTCGAGCGAAGGGGATACTTCTTCCACCGCATCCATGAACACCGGCGCTTCCTGCGTGCAGGCCACGGTCAGCGGCACGCCCTTGGCGGCTTCGGCGCGGAACAGATCGATCTCGGCGCGGCACAGATGACGGAACGCCGAGAGCTTGCCGCTCTTGCAGCCTTTCGCGATGCCCGCCTCGTCGAGCGGCATCGTGTCCTCGCACGAACAGACGAGGAGGTTACGCTTCGTCTCCGTCATTCTTGCTCCGGCGGCTTCCTGCCGCCTCATTTCGCGGGACTGGTCAGCGGCGAGGCTTGGCTATAAGCCTAAGCTATAATTATACCAATAAAAATCTAAACGCCGCGATTTCAAGGATTCGAGAGCGAAAAATGGCGTCCGACGTCAAGAGCAGGATCGACACACCTTATACTCCGGAGCTGGACCTGCCGCCCGCGTTCACCCTCGTCTCGCTGCGCGAGGCGGGCGACGCCTTCGGCCATGCGATGGAGATCGCGAAGCAGGAAGGGGCCGGCACACTCGTCTGGGTGCGGCGTTTCGACCTCGTGGAATTCGCGGTGGTGCTGGAACCGGACGAGCCGCTCGCCGCCGCCCGCCGCAACCTCTATCTCGGCATGACCGCGATCATGGAAACGCTGCTCGTGCACGCGCCACCGGAGAAATCCATCTTGTTCGCCTGGCCCGATGCGATCCTCGTCGATGCCGGCTTGGTCGCGGGCGGGCGCATCGGTTGGCCGGAGGGCGCGGACGAAAAATTACCGCCGCCGTTCATGGTATTCGGCGGCATGATCCGCACAGCGATCCTCGGCGCGGATCCGATGCAGCGGCCGGATGCGGCGGCGCTGGAAGAAGAAGGCTTCGACAATCTCGACTCCGGCCAGATGATGGAGACGTTCGCGCGCCAGTTCATGGTCTGGGTCCATAACGCGCAGAACGACGGCTTCGCGGAAGTCGCGAAATTCTATCTGCGCCGTATGCCGCAGGACGAGAATGTCGAACGCTCGATCGACGGCGTTGGAGATTTGCTCGTCCGCAAGAAGGGCAAGCTCGAAACCGAAAAGAAAAAACTGATCCCCGCCCTCGCCAAGCTCGACTGGTACGACGCGGATAACCGGACACTGAAGCTGTGAAACTGCTTCGCACCATCAGGCTCGATCCTTCGGACACGTTCGTGTTCGCGAAAGCCGCGGAACCCGGCGAATGGGCGGTGCCTGGTACCTTTGTCTTTTGGGATGCGGATGCGGCGAAGCTCGAAGGCAAGGAGCGCACCGCGTTTCGTTCGGGTTTTCTCGGCGTCGGTTCGTGGGGATGGTCGACGCTGGTGCAGATCGTGGACGCAGAAGACGCGGACCGGAAAGAAGTGATCGAACTCCTTGCAACCCGCCTGATGGAGCATTTCGGCGCGCCCGATAGGGAGGCCGCGCGCAAGGCGGCGGCGGAGGAAGTCGCGTTCGCCGCTTCCCTTTGCGATCACGACATTGACACGCTGATCGCGGTCCACCGCTCGCAGGAAAACGGCGAGGTGCGCGAGGCATTTCGCTCGCTGAAGCGCCGCGAAGGCAGCGGCATGGAAGGGTTGCGTGCGTTCTCGTTTCACGAGGTCGAAGGCGGGGAAGAACCGGCCGAGCGCGTCGATCTCGTGGGCATGTTGAAGGACGGCAAATGAAGGACTTCTGGCTTTCCTGCGGCCATCACCTGCTCGACCGCAACGAGAGCGGGGGGCTGGTCATCACGGACGAGTTCCTCAAGGTCTATTTCGCGCGGCCCGAACTCACGCCGCCGGGGGAAGCCTGCGTCGTGGAAAAGACGCTGCATGCGGCACTCCTCGACAATCCCCGCCGCCCTGTGGGCATGGACGAAATCGCGGCGATGGCCGATGCCGACGCCCGCGAGAACTGGACGCTTGCGATCGCGTTTCGCGATCATCTGCTCGCGCATCCGACGCTCGAAGCCGCCTACGCGGCCCTCATTCGCAAGGGTGCGGGAGACACGCCGCCGCTGTTCGTGACCCAGCTCGTGCATGTGATCCTGCGCAACATCCTCGACGAATGTGACGACCCGTGGATCCTGCGCGCCGCGGAGATTTTCTTCCGTCCGCAGCGGATCACGCTGCATGAGGGTGCGCTGCTCGCCGCCGACGAGGAAACCATCATGGGCACACGGCCGGGGCAGGTTTCTCCGCTCGTCTCCATGCTTGGGCTGGAAGCCTCCACCGAGATCGACGTGATGAACGACGACAACGCCGAGAGCTATTTCGAGCGCAGCGACAATCACGACATGGCGGTCGATTTCACCGCCGGCCGCCGCGGCCATCACGCGCTCGCCCGCGTGATCGAGCGCTGGGTGAAGCATATGCTGGGCGTCGAGGTGGAGGTGGAAGCCCTCACCGAGGTGCAAAACGCCAATTTCACCTGGTATGTCGGCCTCGATGTGGAAGGCACCAAGATCGGTGACATGCTCTGGAACGGCGATGCCATGGACGAAGCCGCGATGGCGCGCGTCGCGGCACTCTATCGCCTGAACTTCAAGGATCGCGGCGTTGTTGCCGAAGCCGTGAAGGGCGAGCCGGTCTATCTCATTCTCGCCACCACCATCGACAAGGTGTTGCGGATGAAGCCGCAGAACCTGCTCACCGGCCTGCCGCTCAGGCATCTGGAGGCGGTCACATGAAACCGCTGAAGACGATTCCCATCGGCGTCGTGATCGAGCGCGTGAAGGCCGACAGCCCGTGGGCGGATTATTTGTGGAAACCGGTCGAGGCGATTCCCGGCAACCAGAAAACCGCGCCGTGGACGAAGCTTTCCGAGGATGATTCCCATGCGAAATTCTATCTGGGGGCTTCGGACATCGAACTTTATCCGTCCGACACCGCGCAGTATCGCGACAATCTCTTGTCCGAAACGCCGGGCATCTGGGTGGGCATCCGCGCGACGGAAGGCGAACATCCCTATGAGCTGTTCCTGGTGACGGCCGACCCGGCGGAAGGCGAGGGCATGAGTTACACCGGTACGGTGATCTGCGAGCCGGTCCCGATGCCCGATGCCGTGCAGGCGGTGATTGAACAATTCATCACCGAGCACCACATCGACCGCGTGTTCTTCAAGCGCAAGCGCGACAAGAGCAAACCCGAACTGATGGAGCGGCGGGTGCCGATGAAGGAGAGCGGGAAGAAATGAGCGAGCCGGAGAATTTTCTCGGACGCTGGTCGCGCCGCAAGCTCGACCCGAAGGACGAGAAGGAAAGCACCGGTCAGGAAAACGCTTCGTTGCCGCCGGCGGAAACGAAGGATGCCGAGGGCTTGCCCGCGGGCGAGGGCGAGGCTGTGGCCGCGCCGGAGGCGAAGCCCGCCGAGCCGGAATTCGATCTTTCGAAACTACCCTCGATCGAATCCATCACGGCCAATACCGACGTCCGCATGTTCATGCTGCCGGGGGTGCCGATGGCGCTGCGGCAAGCGGCTCTTCGCAAGGTCTGGGTAACCGACCCCGCGATTCGCGACTTCATCGAAATGGCGGAGAACCAGTGGGATTTCACGGTGAACTCGCCGGGCTTCGATTTCAGTGCGCCAGCCGGCGATATCAAGAAAATGCTCGCCGATATTCTCGGCAATCACGAAGAGGAAAAAGCACCAGCGCAGGCTGAAGTGAAGTCCGAAGCGAAGGCTGAAGCGGATTCCGTCGAAACGGCATCCACTGTGGATAGTTCCCCAGATCCAATGCAGGCGGAACAATTGCAGGCGGAAAAATCGGTGCGGCTGAGCGATCCGTCCGCGTCGCGAACGGAATTGGAAATCGATTCTACGGAAGAAAAAAATATCTCAAAAAGCGAGCAAGAGGCTTTTGCGTTGCAAAATAATGATGCAACGCACACTGTGGAAAATACGGAGCGCGAAATTCCGAAACGGCGACACGGCAGCGCACTTCCTGGATAAATTTTCAAAAAATTCCGCTTTGCATGACCGGTTTGAGTCCAAGGTACTCAAAAACCTCCGCCCATAGCCAAAAACTATTGACTCGACCTGCCTAACCCTTACGCTCTTTCGAACCGCTTGAAAGAAGGATTCTTTGAAGCGATTTCGAACAGGACCTGATGCGCGACCAGGGTTTGAGTGAGGCGATTAAGGCTGTAGGCGGCGTGAGTGAACTCGCGCGGCGCCTTGGTATTTCGCAGCCGTCCGTCTCGAATTGGAACCGCATTCCAGCCGAGCGCGTCCTTGAAATTGAAACCGCCACGGGCATCTCGCGCATGGTGTTGCGTCCCGATCTTTACGCGAATGTTTCTGCCGCCGCCGGCGATATCAGCGAAGAAGATTCCGCGCGCGCGCAGGAATATGCGTTGCTCGCCGCTCTTCTTTCCCGCGCTCCGTCCGAGGATTTGCTGAAGCGCCTCGCGCAGCTTCGCGGCGACGCCTCGCCGCTCGGTATAGCGCACGCCCTGCTCAGCGAAGCCGCCGACCAGACGACGGCGGAAAATGTCGAGCGCGAATTCTTCGACCTTTTCATCGGCATCGGCCGCGGCGAGCTTCTGCCTTACGCGTCCTATTACCTGACGGGCTTCCTGCACGAGCGGCCGCTGTCGCGCCTGCGCGAGGACCTGAACAATCTCGGCATCGAGCGCTCGCAGGGCGTCTCCGATCCGGAAGATCACGCCGCGATCCTTTGCGAGATCATGGCGGGTATCATCAATCGCAAGTTTCCGTCCGAAGCGGGCACCGACCGGAAATTTTTCGACAAGCACATGGGGCCCTGGTTTGGACGTTTCTTTAAGGACCTCGAGCAGGCCGAGGGCGCGAAGTTTTATCGCGCGGTCGGGCGGCTCGGGCGTGAATTCGTTGACATCGAATCGGAAGCTTTCGCGCTGTCGGCCTGACCGCGCGAATTTTGAATGACGGAGGGAACGACAATGAAACACGATGAAAAAACGGCAGTAGGCCGCCGTGAATTTCTTCGTACGCTGGGCGCAGGCGCCGGACTGGCTGCGGTTTCCGCAGCTCCGCTCGCCACTGTCGCCAAGGCGGACACCGAAAACGACAGCGACAAGAAGAAGTCGCGTTATCGGGAAACCGATCACGTGAAGACCTTCTATCGCGTCAACCGCTATCAGACGAAGTAAGGAGGCGCCCGTGCTGATCAAAAGAACCGAACGCGAAGCACGCCGCGGCAGTCTGACTGCCGCCTTCGCCGATAAATCCGGCGGTTTCGACCGCCGTACCTTCCTCAAGCGCTCCGGCCTCGCGGCCGGCGGTCTCGCCGCTCTCGGCAGCCTGCAGCTTGGCTCCGTACAGCGAGCCGAAGCCGGCTCGCCCGTCGCAGCGGGTGCGAAGATCACCACCACCAAGGCGATCTGCACACACTGCTCGGTCGGCTGCACCGTCATCGCCGAAGTTTCGAACGGTGTATGGATCGGCCAGGAACCGGGCTGGGACAGCCCGATCAACCGCGGCTCGCACTGCGCCAAGGGTGCGGCTGTCCGTGAACTCGTTCACGGCGACCGCCGCCTGAAATATCCGATGAAGCTCGAAGGCGGTCAGTGGAAGAGGGTTTCCTGGGAAACGGCGATCAACGAGATCGGCGACAAGCTCCAGAAGATTCGCGCCACCAACGGCTCGGACTCGGTCTACTGGCTTGGTTCGGCGAAGAGCTCCAACGAAGGCGCCTACCTGAACCGCAAGCTCGCGGCTTATTGGGGCACCAACAACGTCGACCACCAGGCGCGCATCTGCCATTCGACCACGGTCGCGGGCGTTGCCAATACCTGGGGCTACGGCGCGATGACCAACAGCTACAACGACATCCGCGAAGCCAAGACCGTGGTGATCATGGGCGGCAACCCGGCCGAAGCGCATCCGGTATCGCTGCAGCATCTGCTCGAAGGCAAGGAAGAGAAGAAGCAGAACTTCATCGTGATCGAGCCGCGCCTCACCCGTACCGCGGCCCATGCGAACGAATTTGTCCGCATTCGCTCGGGCACGGACATTCCGATCATCTGGGGCTTGTTGCACCACATCTTCGCGAACGGATGGGAAGACAAGCAGTTCATCCAGCAGCGCGTGTACGGCATGGATGAAGTCCGCAAGGAATGTGCGAAGTGGACGCCCGAGGAAGTCGAACGCGTCACCGGCGTTCCCGGCGAGCAGTTGAAGCGCGTCGCCGAGAAGTTCGCCAAGGAACGTCCGGCGACGCTGGTCTGGTGCATGGGCGCCACCCAGCACACGGTCGGCACCGCGAACGTCCGCGCGTTCTGTACGCTGCTCCTCGCCACCGGCAACGCCGGTCAGGGCGTTGGCAACGGCGCCAACATCTTCCGCGGCCACTGCAACGTGCAGGGTGCAACGGACCTCGGCCTCGATATCGTGACGCTCCCGCTCTACTACGGCCTTGTTGAAGGTGCGTGGCGTCACTGGTCGCGGGTCTGGGAAACGGACTTCGCCTGGCTGCAAGGCCAATTCACCGATCCCAAGATGATGAACGTTGCCGGTATCCCCTCGACCCGCTGGTACGAAGCCACGCTTGCTCCGAAGGAACAGGTCGCCCAGAAAGACAATCTGAAGGCGATGATGATCTTCGGGCACGGCGGCAACACCGTTACTCGTATCCCGAAAGCCGCCGAAGGCGTCGAGAAGCTCGAACTGCTCGTCGTCGCGGACCCGCATCCGACGAGCTGGGTTACGATGGGCAACCGGAAGGATAACACCTATCTCCTTCCGATCGCCACGCAGTTCGAATGTTCCGGTTCGCGCACGGCGTCCAACCGTTCGATCCAGTGGTACGACGCAGTCGTCAAGCCGATCTTCGAATCGAAGGACGATCTCGAGGTTCTCTATCTCCTCGCGAAGAAGCTCGGCTTCGAGGACAAGATGTTCAAGAACATCAAGGTCACCAACAATCTGCCGCTCGCCGAGGACGTGCTCCGCGAAATCAACCGCGGCGGCTTCTCGACCGGCTATTGCGGCCAGTCGCCGGAACGTCTCAAGGCGCACATGGCGAACCAGGACAAGTTCCACCTGGTCACGCTGCGCGCCGAAAAGAACGTCCCGGAAGTCGGCGGCGACTTCTACGGTCTGCCGTGGCCCTGCTGGGGCACGCCGGACCTCAAGCACCCCGGCACGCATCGCCTCTACAACATCACGACGCATGTGATGGAAGGCGGTGGCACCTTCCGCGCCCGCTTTGGCGTGGAGCGCGTGATCAAGACCAAGGTGATGGAAGACGGCAAGGAGGTCGAGAAGGAAGAGAAGCACAATCTTCTCGCCGAGGGCGTTGCCTCGGTCGGCTCCGACCTCAAGGACGGCTATCCGGAGTTCAACTACGGCGTGCTCAAGAAGCTCGGTTGGGACAAGGATCTCACCGACGCGGAACGGGCAACCATCGAGCGCATCGGCGGCGGACCTGAAAAGTCCGACGGCGTCTCCTGGGCGACCGACCTTTCGGGCGGTATCCAGCGCGTGTGCTTGCAGGTTCACGGCGTGATGCACTACGGCAACGCCAAGGCTCGTGTGGTTGCGTTCGGTCTGCCGGACGCGCTGCCTGTGCATCGTGAGCCGATCTACACGCCGCGTCCGGATCTGGTCGCGAAATACCCGACGCTGCCCGACGTGAAGGCGCAGTTCCGCGTCCCGAACATCGGCTTCTCGATCCAGAAGGAGGCGGTCGACAAGGGCATTGCCAAGCAATTCCCGCTGATCAACACCTCCGGCCGCCTGGTCGAGTACGAAGGCGGCGGTGAAGAAACCCGCTCGAACAAATGGCTCGCCGAGTTGCAGCAGGACTCGTTTATCGAGATCAATCCTGCGGACGCGTCGGATCGCGGCATCAAGGACGGCCAGTGGGTCTGGGTCACGGGTGCCGAAGGCGCCAAGGCCAAGGTCAAGGCACTGGTCACGGAGCGTGTCGGCAAGGGCACGACCTGGATGCCGTTCCACTTCGCCGGCTGGTTCCAGGGCGTTGATGAACGCAACAAGTATCCGAAGGGAACCGATCCGATCGTGCTCGGCGAGAGCGTGAATACGATCACAACCTACGGCTACGACCCCGTCACCGGTATGCAAGAACCCAAATCCACGCTTTGCCAAGTCGCGGCAGCGTAAGGAGGCATCATCATGGCTAGAATGAAATTCCTTTGTGATGCCGACCGTTGCATCGAATGCAACGCCTGCGTCACCGCCTGCAAGAACGAACACGATGTACCGTGGGGCATCAATCGCCGCCGTGTCGTCACGATCAATGACGGCAAGCCCGGCGAGCGCTCGGTCTCCATGGCCTGCATGCACTGCACCGACGCGCCCTGCGCGGCGGTGTGCCCGGTGAACTGCTTCTACACCACCGCCGACGGCGTGGTCCTGCACTCGAAGGACCTCTGCATCGGCTGCGGCTACTGCTTCTACGCGTGCCCGTTCGGCGCGCCGCAGTATCCGCGGGTGGGCAACTTCGGCTCGCGTGGCAAGATGGACAAGTGCACCTTCTGCGCCGGCGGTCCGGAAGCGGACTCCACCTCGGCTGAATACGTGAAGTACGGCTCAAACCGTCTCGCGGAAGGCAAGCTCCCGCTCTGCGCGGAAATGTGCTCGACCAAATCGCTCCTCGCGGGCGACGGCGACATCATCGCGCAGATCTACAAGGAGCGTGTTTCCAAGCGTGGCTACGGCTCCGGTGCGTGGGGCTGGAAGACCGCCTACAAGGAAACGATCGCGACCTGATCGGAATTGCGGCGCGGCGGAGATTTCCTCCGCCGCGTCCGCTTCGGTCAATCGTTAAAAAAATTGGATTAGGGGAGGAAAAGACATGGCGGAATTTCTCGCACATGTTCGTTATTTCGTCGGGGCGCTGGCGCTTCTTGCGGTCATCGCGGTAGCGACGCCTTCGGTCGCGCAGGCGCCGGGGCAGGTCAATCCGACCGCGCAGTCGGTGAAGGAAGACCAGCTCTTTCAGCAGCTCAATCGCCTCGACGGCCGCGTTACCATTCCGGACGCCCGTTCGGCGGTGCTGATCCAGCCCGCCGGCCAGAGCTGGCGCGAATTCCACCAGAGCACGCTGCTCTGGATCGCCGGCATTTCGATCGTCGGCATGGTGGTCCTGCTGACGGTGTTCTACCTCGTGCGCGGCGTGGTGAAGCTCTCCAGCGGAAAGGCCGGGCGCACGATCCTGCGCTTCAACGGCTTCGAGCGCTTCATTCACTGGATGACGGCAACCACCTTCATCATCCTTGCGATCTCGGGCCTCAACCTGACCTTCGGCAAGAACCTGCTGCTGCCGCTGATCGGACCGGAAGCCTTCACCGCCTTCTCGCAGTGGGGCAAATACGCGCACAACTATCTGAGCTTCCCCTTCGCGATCGGCGTGTTCTTCATCTTCATCATGTGGATCAAGGACAACATCCCGAACAGCGTGGACGTCGAGTGGATCAAGCAGGGCGGCGGCATTGTCGGCAAGAAACACCCGCCGGCCTATCGCTTCAACGCCGGCCAGAAGATCGTTTACTGGATCGTCGTGCTCGGCGGTGTCGCCGTTGCGATCTCCGGCTACCTCCTGATGTTCCCGTTCTACGGCACGGGCATTGCGGGCATGCAGCTTGCCCAGATCATCCACGGCATCGTCGGTGTCCTGATGATCGCGGCCATGCTCGCGCACATCTACATCGGCACCATCGGCATGGAAGGCGCCTTCGATGCGATGGGCTCCGGCGAGGTGGACGTAAACTGGGCCAAGGAGCACCACAAGCTTTGGGTCGATGAGGAAATGGGCAAGACCGGCAGCACCCGTGCCCGCATGACCCCGGCCGAATAAGCAGCAAACGCTGGATTTTCAGCGGAATCGCGCCCGGTGCTTTTGCACCGGGCGTTTTTGCTTTTCACCCGACCCGTTCTCCGCAAGCGGGGAGCGGGAGAACTCGCTATATAGGGCTCATGAAAATCATCGGCCTCGCCGGCTGGAGCGGTTCCGGCAAAACCACCTTGCTCGCCCAGGTCATTCCCGTGCTCGTGAAACGCGGGAAAAGGATATCGAGCGTCAAGCACGCGCATCACGGCTTCGACGTGGATGTGCCGGGCAAGGACTCGCACACGCATCGCATGGCGGGGGCCTCGGAAGTCTTCGTCGTTTCCGGCCGCCGGTGGGCGCATATCCACGAGTTGCGCGGAGAACCGGAACCGACGCTGACCGAAATTCTGAAACGTATGTCTCCGGTCGATCTCGTGGTGATCGAGGGCTACAAGCGGCACAATCATCCAAAGCTTGAAATTTTCCGCAGGGACGTTGGCAAGCCGCTGCTGCATCCCGACGACGACTGGATCGTCGCGGTCGCCTCCGATGCGCCGGTGCCCGAAGCGAAAGTGCCGGTGCTCGATCTCAAGGACATCGAGAAAATCGCCGATGTGATGATGGTGGAGGCGGTGCCGGTCGAACAATTGTGCGAGCCGGCGGCGGAGAACGCCTGATGGCGCAGCTTTCCGACGACTGCTTTGCATTCGGCGGGCCGCTGATGTCGATCGAGGATGCGGCATCACTCATGGCCGGGCAGGTGGCGCCGCTCATGGAGCATGAAACCGTTACGCTCCACCACGCGCTCGGCCGCGTCCTCGCCGAAGACGTGACCGCGCGTGTTGACGTGCCGCCCTTCGATAATTCCGCTGTGGACGGCTACGCGGTGCGCCATGCCGATCTTTCTGCATCGGGTGAAACGAAGCTTCGCATAACGGGCGAGGCGTTCGCCGGGCGTGCCACAGGGATGACGCGGGGTAAGGGCGAGGCGGTCCGCATCTTCACCGGCGCGCCGATGCCCGAAGGCGCCGACACCGTCTTCATGCAGGAAGATGTCGTGCGTGATGGCGATAAAATTGCAGCGCCCGCCGGACTGAAGCTTGGCGCCAATCGCAGGCTCGCGGGCGAGGACGTAAAAAAGGGTTCGCTCGCATTGCCGAAGGGCCGCCGGCTTGCTCCGCAGGATGTGGCGCTCGCGGCCGCCGTCGGTTGCCGCGAACTCGAAGTGATGCGGCAGCCGCGCGTGGCGGTGTTTTCCACCGGTGACGAATTGAAGGAGCCGGGCGATGTGCTTGGCGCATCGCAGCTTTATGATTCCAACCGCGTTCTCCTAATTGCGCTCCTGAAAAAGCTTGGCATTTCTGCTTCCGATCTCGGTATCCTCCCCGACGAGCCGGAAACGCTGCGGGCGCGTATCGAGGCGGCGGCGAAGAACCACGATCTCGTGCTCACCTCAGGCGGGGTTTCCACCGGCGAAGCCGACCACGTGAAGTCCGCGGTGGAACAGGCAGGCAAGCTCGTGTTCTGGCGGCTTGCGATCAAGCCGGGCCGCCCGGTGGCGATGGGCGTCGTGAAGGGGGCCGCCTTTATCGGCCTGCCGGGCAATCCGGTCGCCGTGTTCGTCACCTTCGTCCATGTGGTACGGCCATTCCTGCTGCGCCTGATAGGCGCCTTGCCGGAGCCAACCCAGGCGCTACCGGTGCTTTCGGCCTTCAGTTACAACAAAAAAAAGGACCGCCGCGAATATGTTCGCGTGGCGCTGAAGCGCCGGAGCGATGGCAGGCTGGAAGCGGTGAAGCACCCGCAGGATGGGGCGGGCGTGATCACGTCGCTCACCGAGAGCGACGGTCTCGCCGAACTGTCCGAGGATGTAACGCGGATCGAGCCCGGCGAGACGATTGGTTTTCTTTCTTACGAGGCGCTGATCGACTGAGCGCCGTTCAGCCGTGCTTCAGAGACGCACGCCGGTCGAGGATTTGAAGCCCTCGTCGGCCGTCTTCTGAACGCCGTCGAGCACGAACACCGAACCGAGTGCGACGACGATGGCAATGGCGCAGGCAGCAACAAACGCTTGCATGGATATCTCCCCCGAGATGTATAACGATTGATATGGTCTAACGTAGCGGATTGAAGCCGTTCAAATCAAGGAAATCAAAAGGCCGGATTTTGCGCTGCAATGCGCTCGGCCTCCGCGAGGTCCTCGGGGCGGTTAACATTGAAAAAGGGGTCCAAAGGGCGATCCGGCCATTCCGCGATGGCTGTGCCGTGCCGCCCGGTCCACACCTCGATCTTGTGCAGACCTTCTTCCAGCAGCGCCTTGCGCAAATCGGCGCGCAGGTTGAGCGGCCACAGTCCTGCTACCGGATGACGCCAGTCGCCGGACTTCGCGCAGGCCAGCGGCTGGCCGCTTTCCTCGCGCGCGCGATGCAGGCGAGCAACGAGATCGCGCGGCACGAACGGGCAGTCGCCCGGCACGCTCGCGATCCATTCTATGTCAGGCGTATTTTTCGCCGCCCAGTCGAGGCCGGCCAGGATGCCGGCGAGCGGGCCCGCGAAATCGGGAATGTCGTCGGCGATCACCGGCAGATGGAATGGCGCGAAGCGTGACGGATCGCCGTTCGCGTTGAGAATGACTTGCTCGCATTGCGGGCTGAAGCGGCCGAGCACGCGCTCGAGGATCGTCTCGTCGCCGATCCTGAGCAACGCCTTGTCGCCGCCGCCCATGCGGCGCGCAAGTCCGCCGGCGAGCACGAGGCCTAACGTTTTTGGATATTCAGGCACGCGATAAAATCTCTGGTCATTCCGGGGCGCCGCGTAGCGGCGAACCCGGAATCCATATCCTCCGCAGGTATTTATGGATTCCGGGTTGCCTCGCTTCGCTCGGCCCCCGGAATGACGGAGGAGTATTATTCATCATGCACCGCCGCTTTGCGCCGGTTCTTGGAGCTTTCTTCTTCCACGTAGGAAAGATCCTGATCGTACACGATCCGGTCCTCGCCGGAGAGTGCCACGAAGCGCTTGCCGCGCGCGCGCCCAATGAGCGTCAGCCCCGCCTTCTTCGCAAGTTCGACACCCCAGGCGGTGAAGCCGGAGCGGGAAACCAGAATCGGAACTCCCATGCGTACGGTCTTGATCACCATTTCCGACGTAAGCCGGCCGGTGGTGTAGAAAATCTTGTCGCCGGCATCGACTTTATTCTTGAACATCCATCCCGCGATCTTGTCCACCGCGTTGTGGCGGCCCACGTCTTCCATATAGACCAGCGGCCGGTCGCGCTCGCACAGCACCGAGCCGTGGATCGCGCCCGCACCGAGATAGAGCGACGGCGTGGTGTTGATCTGGTGTGTCAGCGAATAAAGCCAGGACGTGCGCAACTCGCTTTTCGGCAGTTGCGCGTTCTCGATTACGTCCATCAGGTCGCCGAACACGGTGCCCTGCGCGCAGCCGGAGGTCTGCACTTTCTTCTTCAGCTTTTTTTCGTAATTGGTCGCGCGCTTGGTCCGGACGACGACGACGCCAAGATCGTCGTCGGTATCGATCTCCGTTACCTCGTCGTCGGTGCGGAGCATGTTCTGGTTCAGGAGAAATCCGAGCGCGAGATACTCCGGATGATCGCCGATCGTCATCGCGGTAACGATCTCCTGGCGGTTCAGGTAGATCGTGAGCGGGCGCTCGACGACAACGGAAGTCTCCACCGGCTGGCCGCGCTCGTCCACGCCGCTCACTTTCACCGTGAGGCGCGGATCGGACGGGTCGGGCCGGAGAATCCAGGAGTCCGATACGGTGTCGGGCCCCGGGACCAGTTTCGCCTTGCTCATTGGTATCCTTGCGTTGGCCGCTCTATTCGGCGGCGATGCGACGTTCCGTCAGATTTCGCAGCGAGCCTATGACAGAATCGAGCCGCGCTCCATCGGGGTCGGCGAGGGCGGCGAGCCGCGCCTGCAACACCGCATCGGCGAATTGCGCGGGTGCCAGCCCGCCCTTCAGATAGGGTTCGACAATCTCCGCTGCAATCCTGTTCCAGTTGGCGTGGCCGCGCTTGTAGGTCTCGCCATAACCCTTCACGAGACGGGCCGTCTCGACCACTTCGCGCGCGACATCCTGATCCAGGTGAAGCGCCTGCTCGACCAGCGACAGCCAGCGCTCGATCCAGGCCTGTTCCTCGGCATAGCGCAGCGTGCGCGGACGCCAGCCGCGCAGGCTTGCTAGCATCTTCAGCCGTAGGAAGCCGCCGAAGCGCGTGGTGCGGACGCGCATCGGAAACGATTTCTCGCTCCAGCCCATCCGATGGACGAAGCGCAACATCGCGCGGCCAAGGCCGGGGGTGAGCATGGAGAGGATTTCTTCCGGCCCCGGCTTCAGGAATTCGGCTACGACGATGAGATCGCCTTCATTCGCGTTCGACTCTCTGCGCAGCCGCGCGACGCGGCCTTCGCGCAGTTTCAGTTGCGCGACGCGGATCGTATCCTCGAAACTCATTCTCACAGCCAGATGCCGCGCAAGCTCGCGCATAAACGCGCCGTCGGCTTTCGGTGCGAAACGGATCAGGCGTTCGATGTAGAGGCCCGCATAATCCGGCCCCTGAAAATCGTTGAGCCGGCGCACGCCTTCGACGGCGATCTCCGACGCAACCGAAGGAACGATCTTGCGGGCGCGCTCCTCGAGATTGGCCTCAATGGCGGGCGGCGCGGAGGTGACGATTTCGGCGGACTCGACGCGGGTGCCATTCAGGTTCAACCCCGCTTCGAAGCCGCGCAGGTTTGCCTCGACGGATTTGCCGTCGCGGATCGCCGCGCGGAAATGCTCGGCGGAAATCGGCAGCGCTTTGGAGCCAGAAATAGCGCCGAGCAGCACCGCGTTCAGCGGCGCCTTCACGGAAGCGGCGATGGCGGCGAAATCGGCGATGACGGTTTCGCGCGAGAACTGGCGCGCGACTGTTTCCATCCGCTCGGGATTGAGCCGCCCGTCGCCCATCGCGGATTTTTCGTCCACCGTATAGACGCGGCTCGTTGAGGCGATCAGCAGCGTGCGATCTGCGCTGACAAGACCTGTTTGAATGGAACGCACGGCTTCCAGCATTTCGCTCGCGACCATCACATCGACTTCGCCGGGTGCGGGGTTCAGCGCCAGCACCGGCGCGCCCTGCACCGAGCCATCGCGTGGCAAAATCTCCAGATAGTAAGTGGTGGCACCGGTGCGCTGTGCGACCCCCGGTATGGACGTGCGCTGCCCGTAATGGCCCGCGAGCAACGCGGCATTCGCGATCCAGCCCGCAAGCACGCCGCCGCCTTCGCCGCCGAGGGCTGCGATCAGGAGGCGAATGGGTTTTGCGTTCGTCATCGACTTACTCCGCCGGGACCAGCGTGGCGATCTTCTCGCGCTCGGCGCCGCCGCCGAACAGGCGGATCATGCCTCGCGAGACACGATTTCTGAGGCGATCCCACAGGCCCGGATTCTCGATCACCTGAATTTCGGCGAAGGACGGACAAAGCTGCGCCGCGTGCGAGACCTCGCCGCACAGGCCGCAGCCGACGCAGTCGTTGTTCACATACGCCACCGGATCGGTGCGGAGCTTGTCCTCATTCGGCTTGATCGTGAGCGAAGGACAGCCTGAAAACCGGATGCAGGAATGATCGCCGGTGCAGACATCGGGATCGACCCAGAAGCGCGTGCGCACGACGCGCTTGCCTTGCGCGGAAAGTTTTGCCATCGCGGGCCGGATGCGGCGCTGGCGCGCGAGCTGGCATTCGCCGTCGGCAATGATGACCTTCAGGCCCTTCTCATTTGTCTTGAGCGCATCGCGCAGTGTGGTGACGACTTTGGAGACGCTGTAGGTGTGCACGTGCTTGATCCACGACACGCCCATGCTGCGCACGGCCCCTTCGATATCGACACCGCGTCCGCGGCCGTCTTCTTCCGGAACGCTCGATGGCAAATCCTGCTGGCCGGTAGCGCTCGAATAGCCGTTGTTCATCACGATGAGAACGGAATCGTCCTTGTTCAGCACCGCTCCGGCCACGCCGGTGAGCAGGCCGTTATGCCAGAAGCCGCCGTCGCCCATGATGGAGACCGGACGCTCCTGCTGCGTGGAAGCGACGGCCGACGCCGACGCCAGCGACATGCCGTAGCCGAGAATGGAGTTTCCCTGGCTGAACGGCGGGAAGGTCGCGAGCGCGTGGCAGCCGATGTCCACGGCGACGTGCACCGGGCCCATTTCCTTCCTGAGGATTTTCATCGCCGAGAAAATCGGCCGCTCCGGACAGCCGGTGCAGAAGGTCGGCGGGCGCGGCGGCAGTGCGACACCGAGCGCCTTGGTCACTTCGCTGCCCTGCGCATCGACCTCTTTGATCCAGTTTTCCAGCGCTTCGCTGCGCTTGCCGTATGCTGCGAGAAACTTCGCGAGCCCGCGGCCGATCACAATCGGGGAATATTCGCCCGCCATCGGCAACATGTCCTTGCCGTGGAGCTTCGTCTGCATGTCGGCCTTGCGAAGGATCTGGCCGAGCGACTGCTCGATGAAATCCGGCGAGCCTTCCTCCAGCAGCAGCACGGCTTTTTTGCCCACGCAGAACTGCACGATCTCTTCCGGCACAAGCGGGTAGGTGACGTTCAGCGCCAGCGTCGGCACCTGTACATTGCCGTAGGCGTCGCTGAGGCCCGCGAGCGCGAGGCGCGAATTCAGCGCATTGAAGATGCCGCCCTGAACGATGATGCCGATATCGCCGCTCTTCGGGCCAAGGAATTCGTTCAGTTTGTTTTCCTGAATGAACTTGCGCGCGGCCGGCATCCGCTTCTCGAACTTCGCCACTTCCTGCGGGAAGATGACCGGCGGATGCGAGAGGCGGTTATACAAAAACTGCGCGGGCTTCATTTTGTGCCTGGTCGAGAATTCCGGCGCGATGTTGTCCTTGGCCTTGAACGCGCCAAAGACGTGACAGGCCCGGATGCGAAGCTCCAGGATGACCGGCGTATTGGAGGCCTCGGAAAGCTCGAAGCCTCTTTCCACCATGTTCACGATGCTGGACAATTCAGGCCTTGGATCGAGCAGCCACATCGAAGACTTCATCGCCATCGCGTGCGTGCGCTCCTGGATGACCGAAGCGCCTTCGCCGTAATCCTCGCCGACAATAATCATCGCCCCGCCGATGACACCGGCGGATGCAAGGTTGGAAAGCGCGTCGGCGGCAACGTTGGTGCCGACAATCGACTTCCATGTCACCGCACCGCGCAGCGGATAGTTGATGGAGGCGCCGAGCATCGCCGCCGCCGCGGCTTCGTTGGTGCAGGTTTCCAGATGAATGCCGAGTTCTTCCAGCATGTCGCCGGACTGCACCAGCACATCGAGGAGATGTGTCACGGGCGCGCCCTGATAGCCGCCGACATAGGCGACGCCCGATTGCAGCAGCGCCTTGGTGACGGCGAGAATGCCTTCGCCATAAAACGTATCGCCGTCGCCGAGCCGGAGGCTCTCGATTTCTTTCTTGAACGAAACTTCACCAGCCATGACGGCGCTCCAGTATCCGGTTCAGGAAAGTTCGGCGATCAGCTTCCGCAGCGTTCCGAGGAACTGCTCCCGGTCACGCGGGCCGATGATGCTGTCGAGATTCCTGTCGTGCCGCTCGGCGCAGGCGGTCAGTTCCTTCAGCATGGACTCGCCTGCCGGCGTCAGCTCCAGCCGGTAGGAGCGCCGGTCGTTCTTCGGGCGTACGCGCTTGATCAGTTTACGCCGCTCCAGATCGTCGAGTACCGGCGATAACGTGGATTTGTCCCGCGAGTTCGCGCGCGAAAGTGCGGTCTGGCTGATGCCGGGATTGCGTCCGATCAGCAGCATGGTTGCGAAACGTCCCGGCCGCAACGCCATGCCTTTCGCCTCGCGCGTGAACGCCTGAAAGGAAGCCGTCTGCGCGAGCCGCAGATGGAATCCGATCCAGTTCTCAAGCGGACCGTAATCGACGTCGGTGTTGCCGGTGGCGTCCGCCGTTCTGCGCAACCGTGCATCGGCTCCGTTCGGCTTGCGTACGCGCGGCTTTCGCGGCGCCATCGAATACCCCTAACAACTTGAAATCACATTAGATTCAGGATCAGAAGATCCCGTTCCAGACGAGATGGTTTTAGTACCAACGATCGCGCTTTACAACCCGCCCGCCATGAGGCTGAATCGTGAAAACACCGGACAAAAAAATCCGGGCAAAAAACAAAATTCAGGGAGGAATCAAAGAATGCGTTCCGTAAAAATTTCCGGCTTGCTTGTGGCCGTTGTCTTGCCTGTTTTGCTGGCCATCGGCGGCGCGGCATTCGCGCAGGACAAGACGATTGAACTGAAGCTGGCGCATTGGGTGCCGCCGGCGCATCCGCTGCAGAAGGCGATGGAAGAGTGGGGCGCTTCGATCGAGAAGGCTTCGAACGGCACGATCAAGTCAAAAGTCTTTCCGGCACAGCAGCTCGGCAAGGCCGAAGACCACTACGACATGGCACGCGACGGAATCGCCGACGTAACCTACATCAACCCGGGCTATCAGCCCGGCCGCTTTCCGGTCATCGCGGCCGGCGAACTGCCATTCCTGATGACGAATGCCAAGGGCGGCTCGCAGGCGCTCGACGGCTGGTATCGCCAGCATGCCGCGGCGGAAATGAAGGACGTGAAATTCTGTCTCGCCTTCGTGCACGATCCGGGCGCGCTGCATTCCAAGAAGAAGATTTCCTCTCCTTCCGAAATCAGCGGCATGAAGATCCGCCCGGCACACGCCACCATGGCGGCATACATGACGAGCCTTGGCGGCACCAACGCCTTTGGCAGCGCGCCGCAGGCGCGTGAAATGCTGGAGAAGGGTGTCGCCGACGCGATCACCTTCCCGTGGGGTTCGATCCTCCTGTTCAAGATCGACCAGATAACCAAGTTCCACATGGACGTGCCGCTCTACGCGACCACCTTCGCCTGGGTGATGAACAAGGCCGTCTACGAGCAAATGTCGGCCTCGCAGAAGAAAGTGATCGACGACCACTGCTCGCCCGAGTGGGCGCTTAAGGTCGCAAGCCCGTGGGCGGACTATGAAGCGGCGGGCCGTGACAAGCTCCGCAACGCAGAGGGCCACGAGGTCTACAAGATCACCGACGCGCAACTCAACGAGTGGAAGAAAGCGGCGGAACCGCTCGCGGCCAAGTGGGCGGAAGGCGCCAAGAAAGCCGGCATCGATGCCGACAAGGCGCTCAACGATCTGAAGGCTGCGCTCGCGAAAAACAGCGCCAGCTTCTGATCGCAAGACGGGGGCCGGCGTGAGCCGCCTGATTGAACGGCTGATCGACTACACGGAGAAGGCGGCGGGGATCTTCCTCGCCGCCATCACCGTTTTGATCTTCTCAAGCATCACCTTGAGAGGCACGCTCGGCTTCACCATCCCCGAATGGTACGACCTTTCGCGCCTGATGCTCGGCGTCTGCATTTTCTGGGGCATCGCGGCGACGAGCTATCGCAACGATCACATCAAGGTGGACATCTTCTGGGAGTGGCTCGGCCCGCGGGGCCGCCGCTGGCTCGATGTGTTCGCAACGCTCGTGCTGCTCGGCTCCCTTGCCGTTTTCTCCTGGATGCTGATGCAAAAAGTTGGCAGCGGCTATCGCAGCGGCGAGCAGACTTTCGATCTGCGGATTCGCATCTGGCCGTTTCATTTCGTTGCCGCCTGCGGAATTTTCTTCGCGACGCTCTTGGTGCTGATCCGTCTCGCGCGCCTGCTCACCGGCTATCAAGAACCTGAACGTAAACCGATACAGCCGATCGAGTGAGGGCAGATGAGCCGCAGCGAAATGATCGGGCTGATGGGTTTCGTCGTCCTGTTCGGACTGATGATGCTGCGCGTGCCGATCGGCATCGCGATGGGCATTGTCGGCGTCGGCGGGTTCGCGATGCTGACTTCGCTGACCCCCGCGCTTAATCTTCTCGCGCAATCTCCGCTCCGGCAGTCGACCGACTGGGATCTCGCGGTGATTCCGATGTTCATCCTGATGGGTGCGTTCGCGACCGCTTCCGGCATGAGCCGGGAATTATTCCGCGCGAGCAACGCATGGATTGGGCACCGGCGCGGCGGGCTCGCGATGGCGACCATCACGGCCTGCGCGGGCTTTGCCGCCATCAACGGCTCGTCGGTGGCGACCGCCGCCACGATGACGCAAGTAGCGCTGCCGGAAATGCGCAAGGCCGGCTACCAGCCGGGTTTCGCCGCGGGTGTAGTCGCTGCCGGCGGCACACTCGGCATCATGATCCCGCCGTCGGTGATTTTCGTTCTCTACGGAATTCTCACCGAAACCGATATTTCCAAACTGCTGGTGGCAGGCGTCCTCCCCGGGATTCTGGGAACGATCCTCTACATCAACGCCATCCAGATTTACGGCATCTTTCAACCCGGAACGATGCCAAGGGGCGCACGCGCGCCGTGGTCCGAGAAGATGGCGTCGCTGAGAGACATCTGGGCGACCGTGCTGCTGTTCGGCTTCTGCATGGGAGGCATGTATTTCGGCCTTTTCACCGCCACCGAAGCCGGCGGCATGGGTGCTGGCGGCGCGTTCCTGATCGGCTTGCTGCGCGGGCGGCTCGGCCTGAAGAACACGGTAGAATGCCTCGTCAACAGCATCCGCACCACGGCGGCGATTTTCACCATCGTGATCGGCGCCTTTCTGTTCGGCTACTTCCTCGTCATCACGCAGGCGGCACAGCATTTCAGCTCGTTCCTGCTGAGCCTGCCGATCGGACCTTACGGCGTGCTGACGCTCATCATCCTGATGTACATCCTGCTGGGCGCGATCATGGACGAGCTGGCGATGATCCTGCTCACCGTGCCGATCATCTTTCCGGTGGTGACGCAACTCGGCTTCGACCCGATCTGGTTCGGGGTCATTATTGTCATGGTGGTCGGACTCGGCATGATCATGCCTCCGATCGGGATGAACGTATTCGTGATCAATTCTCTCGCGCGCGACGTGTCGCTGGTCGCGATCTATCGCGGCGTGACACCGTTTATTCTTTCGGATTTCTTGCGGCTGTTCCTGCTCGTCGTCTTTCCCTGGCTTTCGCTGTTCCTGCCGTCGCAGATGAAGTAGCCGCGCGCCGCGCCTCAGTCGCGCGGGGGCGAGAGCAGCTTCGTGCGTGAGCCGCCGCCGAGATAGGCGTCGATCACCGCCGGGTCGTAGCGCAGGCCGGCGGCCGGTCCCTTGTCCACCACGCGGCCGATTTCGATCAGGATCGCCTGCTCGGCGATCTTCAACGACTGCAGCGCATTCTGCTCGACGAGCAACACGCCGACGCCGCGGTCTGCGATCTTGCGGATGGTTTTGAACAGTTCGATGGTCAGCACCGGAGACAGACCGAGCGACGGCTCATCGAGCAGCAAGTAGGCGGGCGCCGACATCAATGCGCGGCCGATCGCAAGCATCTGCTGCTCGCCGCCGCTCATGGTCTGTGCGGCCTGCTTCCGGCGCTCGTTCAGACGCGGGAAGATGCGGAAAATCGACTCCAGCCGCTGCTGCAATTCTTCCTTGTCGTCGGACACGAACCCGCCGAGCGCCAGATTGTCCTCCACCGACATGTCGGGGAACAGGCCGCGGCCCTGCGGCACGGTCGCGAGGCGAAGCTGCACGCGGAGATGCGGCGGCTCATTTGTAATGTCGCGCCCGTCGAGTTTGATCGACCCGTTGGCGAGCGGCACCATGCCGGAGAGCGCGTTGACGAGCGTCGTCTTGCCGGCACCGTTGGAGCCGAGTACGACGGTTAAAGTTCCCCGCTCGATTTTGAGCGAAACGTTCTCCAGCGCGACGTGGCGGCCGTAAATGACGGAGAGATCGGTGGTTTCGATCATGCGTCCTCTCCAAGATAGACGCGGATCACTTCGCGGTTGGCGAGCGCGTCGTCCGGATGACCGCTCGCGATCACGCGGCCTGCGTTCAGCACGATCACTCTTTCACACAAAGAGCGGATCGCATGCATGACGTGTTCGACCAGCACCACCGTCAGCCCTTCCTTGTGCAGCGAGCGCACGAGGGTGATTCCGTGCTCAAGCTCGCTCGGGTTCAGGCCTGCAAGCCATTCGTCGAGCAACAGCAAATCCGGCGCGCAGGCAAGCGCGCGGGCAAGTTCGATACGCTTCTGATCGAAATAGGTGAGGGAGTCGACATAGGCATCGCGGCTGGCCTGAAACTCGACGCGGTCGAGCAGGCGCTCCGCCTCACCGCGCGCGGCACCGATGCCAAGCCGCCGCTTGCCGTACATCGCCGCCACCGCCACATTATCGAGAGCGGAGAGCGCGTCGGGTACGCGCACAAGCTGGAATGTGCCGGCTGTGCCGGAGCGGCAGATCGATTCCGGCGTTTTGCCGGAAATGCGTTTTCCGTCTTTACGAATTTCTCCGGAGGAGGGCGAGAGGCGTCCGGAGATGACGTTCAGGAGCGTCGTCTTGCCGGAACCGTTCGGCCCGATCAGACCCACGATCTCGCCGCGCTCGATCTTGAACGTGACATTGTCCACGGCGACGAGGCCGCCGAAATGGCGCGTGAGGTTTCCGACTTCGAGGAGCGGATCCCGGCTCATGGCTGCGCGTTCCCGCGGCTTTTCCATTTTCGCCAACGCTCCTGCACGAGGCCGAGGATGCCGTCCGGAATGAAGAACACGATGAATAGGAAGCAAAGCCCGAGCACGATGCTGAAGTAGCTCGGCACCGTCACCGACAGGAAATCCGAAATCAGCACCAGCGGAATCACGCCGAGCACCGGTCCCCACACCGATGTGGCACCTCCTAATAGCGCCATGATCACGGTGAGAAACGAGATGTTCGGATTGAATGCGATGGTGGTGTCCATGTAACTCCAGCGCGGCGCCATGATGCCCCCCGCCAGCGTCATCACGAGTGCGCTCACCACAAAGGTGCCGAGCTTCAGCGCGGTGGTGTTGATGCCGATTTGGCGCGCGACGGTTTCATCGGCGCCGAGCGTCTTCAGCGCAAAACCCATGCGGCTTCTGTCGCGAATGATCCAGACAATGAAGATGAACGCGCACAAAGCGAGCAATTGATAGTAGATTTGCTCATTGGTGATGGTGAGAAAGAGATAACGTCCCGCCTTCTGCGCGATGCTGAATTCGTACCAGGTAACGACTTCACGGATCAGCGCCGCCAGGCCGAACGTGAAGATCACGAAATACATGTCCTTCAGCCGCAGCGTTGCGAGGCCGATAAAGGCGGAGAGCACGATGCCAACACCGGCGGCAACGCCGAGCGCCTGCCAGTAGCCGAGCGGTTCGGCCAGCACCGCGATGGTGTAAGAGCCGATACCGAAGAAGGCGGAAGCGGCGAGCGAGATGTAGCGTGTCGGCCCCGAGAAGAACGCCCAGCCGGTCGCGAGCGCCGTGTACATCAGGATGTTGATGAGCAGCGAGAGCCAGTAGGCCTCGACATAACGGGGAACGGCCACGAGCGCGGCAAGGGCTAGAAGCGCGAACAGTTCCTTTGGAAACGTGAACGAAGTGCCGCCGCCCGCGCGCGCATTGCCGCCGAACAATCCCTGCGGCCTCCAGAGCAGCACCACTGAAAAAAGCGCGAAGTTGATCGCGGTGATGAGGCCCGGCGAAAGCAGCAGCGCGCCGAAGGTTTCGGCCATGCCCAGCATGAAGGCCGCGATCAAGCCGCCAAGCACATGGCCGATGCCGCCCATGGTAACGACGATCAGCGCCTTCATGGTGTAGGCGCCGCCGAGCGTCGGGTTCACGGCGACGAAGGTGGAAAGCAGCAAGCCCGCCACGGCCGCGAGCGCACCGCCGGCGGCGAACGCAATCGCGCTGTAGCGCTTCACGTCGATGCCGACGAGCGGGGACGCGGATGGATTGCTCGCGATCGAGCGGAGCGCGCGGCCGGTCTTGGAGTAGCGCAGCGCCAGATAGACGCCGATGGCGAGCACAAGCGCGGCTACGAGCGTCAGCAGCCGGTTCGCGGTCATGCCGACGCCGACAACCGTCACCGGCATCGACAAAAACGAATAGGCGCGGTCGGTGCCGCCCCAGAGCACGAGTGCAATGCCCTGCAAAACGAACAAGAGACCGAAGGTGGAGAGCAGCGAATCCACCTCGCGCTTGCCGGGATTGCGGGTGCGCGAAAGCAGCGGATAGAGGACGTAATTGAACAAGGCGAGCGAGCCGAGGAACGCAGCGGGCACGGCGACGAACAGCGTCACCAGCGGCGAAAGACTGAGCAGTGAGAATCCCCAGAACGCGGCATAGCCCGCGAGCATCAGGAATTCGCCGTAGGCAAGATTGAGTACGCGCGCGACGCCGTATTGCAGATTGAGGCCGATCGCGATCAGCGCGTAGATGCCACCGACCACAAGGCCGGCCATCAGGAAGTCCAAAAGAACCATCGTGCGTACTCGTTACTCTAACTTACGAACTACACGGTCGCGCCGAGGCCTCTTGGATGCCGGGCCCGCTTTGAGTCGCGGGCCCGGAATTCGGCGGACTTACTTGACTTGCGGAGCTTTGGCGCCCGGCATGTCTGTGGGTGCAACACCATAGAACTCGCCGTTCTGCCACTGGCCGACCCACCAGACTTTCCGCAGCACACCGTTATCGAGCTTGGTGTCGCCGAGTATGGTCTTGAAGGTGCCGTCCTTGATGGTGGCCACGATCTTGGCGCGGTCGATTTCTCCGACCTGCTCGATCGCTTGCTGAAGCACCTGGAGCGAAGCGTAGGTGTTGGAGCTGGCCCAGCGGTCCGGCTCTTGACCCTTGTTCACTTCCTTGTGCTTCGCGACCCATTCCTTCACGCCCGGGCCGTCCGGATTCCAGCCGCCCAGACCGAAGATGCCGTTCACCTTGTCGCCGAACTTGCCCTTGAAGGTCGGGAACGCGGCACCGACGGAGAGGAACTTGATCTTCGGATTATATTCGTTCGCCGCGGTCTGCTCGGCGAGCATGAACGTGTCCGGCGGATAGGAGAAGGCGATCATCGTGTCGGCGCCGGATGCCTTTGCGGCCTTAATCTGTGCCGAAAGGTCGGAGACGCCGAGCGGATAGCTCGTCTCGTAGGAGAGCTTGAAGCCGGCTTTCGCGAGCAATGGCTTGGTCGTGTTCGAGAATTCCGAACCGAACGGATGTTGCACCACGAAGAGCGCGACGCTGTCGTTGATCGTGCCTTTCTTGCGGAGGCCGTCGAGCATGTTGACGATGGCGTTGGCGCCGTCGCCCGGCATGCCGAGATACCAGAAGGTCGTCGGGAAGCGGCCGACGAGTTCGGGAATCTTGTCGGAGTTGCCGGTGCCGACGAGATGCGGATAGCCGTATTTGGCGAAAATCGGAGCGGCCTGAAGATTCGGGCCGGTGCCCCACGGCGAGAGAACCAGGTCAACCTTGTCTACCGTCATCAGGCGCTCGACGAGGCGCACCATGTCTTCGTTGTTGGAGCGGTCGTCGATCTCGGTGACTTCGATCGGGATGCGCTTGCCGTATTTTTTCAGCATCAGGCCGCCGGCCTTGTTCACCTCATCGACCCAGAGGCGATAGTTCGGCACGGTGGTCAGCATCGCGCCGGCCGATTGCGGGCCGGAGAGCGAGATGACGTAGCCGACCTTGATGGTTTTTGGTTCTTGCGCGGAAGCGCCGCCGGCGAGCGCGATGCCCGCCGCGATCACGACCGCGGAAATCAGACGAAATGCAGTCCGCATTTTTTCCTCCCTAGGATCATGGTGGCAGATCGTTACGGAAGCCTTGTCTGCCATTTTTGATATTGTTGGATTCCCTACCTTCCCCCTGAAAAGGGGTCAAGAAATGGGACCGAAACTGGTTATCGGTCCCGCAGATTCCCGAAAACGGGTGGCAGGTTAAAACCGGCTTACGGCAGTGGAATATTGAACGCCCGTGAAAGGCCGTAAATGGCCGCCGTGACGAGGGCTGCGTAGGGCAGCGACCAGTAGCGGAGCGAGGTGCAGGTCCACAGCAGCACGACAAGGTAAACGCCGAGCACCGGAAAAAATCCGGTGAACGGGATCGCGAAAATCGCAACCGCGAGAAACGCAATCTGCCGCGCTTCGGCGAAGGGCGGCCAGTTCAGCGCTGGAAGTTGTCCTCGCAGATATTGAATGAGCACGGTGAGGGTGACCAACAAACCCGGGATCGCCGCGAGCAACGGCACGAGGCGGCTGTCCGGCGCGAAATCGAGCGCGAGATAAATGCCAAGACCGAATATGACGAGTGCCGCGACCGACAACAGAAGCCCGGGACCGAAGATGGGACTGCTCGCTGTGGTGGCGGGACTCGGAGTGACGGGCGCCGCCGCGGCGATCTCCTTCCGCACTATCCATGCGCGGCGGAAGGTGATCGCGATGTGAATCACGATCACCGCGATCAGGCCCATCACGATCGGACCCTTCAGCCAGCTCCAGCCGTGCAATTGGTAAGCAAGCCAGAAGTTGCGCTCGATCGGATCGGTAAGCACGAAGCCGACGAGGAAAGGCGCACGCGGCCACTGCGCGCGCTTCATCAACCAGCCGAGTACGCCGAAGCCAAGCAGCGTCGTAAAGTCGATGACGGTTTTCTTCGCCTCGAACGAGCCGAGCAAAATGACGGCGATCAGGGGTGCTGCCACCAGGCCGAAATCGATGCGCGTGAGCTTCGCGATCCATGGGCTTGCAGCAAAGCAGATTGCTGCTCCGATGATCGCGGAGAGCGCGCTCGACCACACGATCAAAAACATCAAATCGAGATTCTGCGCGACGAAGCGCGGGCCGGGGAAATAGCCATAGACAAACAGCGCGCCGAGGAAGACGGCGGCCGCCGGTCCGCCCGGCACGGCGAACAGCAAGGTCGGCACGAGATCGGTGGTGATGGTGGCGTTGTTGGCGCCCTCCGCGGCGAGCATGCCGCGCGGATCGCCCTTGCCGACCATCGACTTGTCCTTCGCCGTGGCAGTTGCCTGTCCGTAAGCGATCCAGGTGGAGGCAGTGGCGCCAATGGCCGGGATGATTCCGAAAATCACGCCAATGAACGAACCCATTGAAATGACTTTCCAGTTGCGGCCGACATCGCGCACGCCCTCCATCCAGCCGGAAAGCTTGAATTTTTCCTGCGCGATGGCGCCGCCCTGTCCGAGCATGACGATCACTTCGGCGACCCCGAAGAGACCAAGTGCGACGATGGTCAGCGCGAAGCCGTCGAGCAGATAGGGGAAATCGAAGGTGTAGCGAAGCTCGGGCGCGGAGGGTGCCACGCCCACCGTGCCGAGGAATAATCCGAGCGAGGCGGAGAGGATTCCTTTCGCGGGGCTGTTGCCGACGAGCCCGCTCGCATAGGCGAGGCCGACGATGGCAAGCATCAGCAATTCCGCCGAGCCGAGTGCGAGCACCAAGGGACCCGCAATCGGAATCGAAAGTGTCAGCACCACCGCGCCGACGAGCCCGCCGATCATCGACGCCAGAAACGCGCCGCCGAGTGCGCGGCCCGCTTCGCCGCGCCGCGCCATCGCGAAGCCTTCAATCGCGGTGGGTCCGCTTGAAGCCGATGTCGGCGTGCCGAACAGGATCGCTGCAATGGTATCGGATGTGTAGACGATGCCGGTGGCGCCGAGCAGCATCGCGAGACCGGAGAACGGGTCGAGCTTCAGCGCGAACGGCAGCAGGATCGAGAGCGCGCCGATGCCGCCCAGCCCCGGCAGCATGCCGATGATGCCGCCGGCGAACATGCCGACGAACAGCATCAGCATCCGGAACGGATCGAACAGTGCGATCAGTGCCGAGCCTGCCGCGTCCCACATTTATTTTGCCAGCCTCTGCCCGGAATGACGTTCCCCGGACGGCGAGCGAATGCGAGCCGATCCCGGGTCCAGTTTCTTGTAGACAGTACTGGCCCCCGGGTCTCGCACGAACTCGCGCTCGCCCGGGGAACGTGTGTTGGCGATGCTCAGAGCTTCACATTGTATTTTTCGACAAGGAACTTGCGGAGATATTCCGCGACTTCCGGCGAAGCGGCCAGCGCACTCTTCACGTTCTTCTCGATCGCCTTGCCGTCCTGCAGCTTGTAACCGCCGGTGACCTGCTTGCCCTTGGTGATGAAGTCCAGATCGCTGTTCACCTTCGCTGCCGCGGCCGAGAACGCATCGAGTGCTTCCTGCGGCGTGCCCGCGGGCATCCAGCCGGTGACACCATATTCGAAGGTGAGGGCGGCGGAGGCCTCATACGCTCCCCATACCGGGCCGGAAGGCTCCTTGTTGAAGAGCATTTTGTAAACCTCATAGGTCGAGGGCAGGTCGTTCACCACCGGGTCGCGCTCGGTGAATTTGCCCTGTGCGTTCGACGCGCCGCCGGTGAAGAGAGGAATGGCCTTCTTGGCTTCGGCCTGCGGCTTCACCTGCGTGAGGTAGACGGACGTGAACTGGAAGTCGAAATTGGTTTCCCCGCGCTCGAAGGCGAGGCGGATCGGTCCGCGTCCCTGGAAGCCGAGCACCGTCTTCACATCGAGGCCCAGAAGCTCGAACGCGAGCAGCACCGGAAGATCGCTCGCGGTGGCGCCGATGCCGCCATAGACGAGGCCGGTCTTCGGCTTCTTCAGATCGGCGGGGCTGGCAATGCCGGTGTCCGGCGCGGCATAGACGACGGGACCGATGGCGAGGGCATAGGCGATCCGCTTGTTGGAGAGGTCGTAATCCACGCCCTTCTGCTTCAGCATGTAAGGAAAGGCCGAAGAGGACGTGGTGGAGAGGATCGTCAGTCCGTCGTTCTTGCCCTGCTTCTCGAACTGGTTGGCGCCGAGGATCGAGCCGCCGCCGCCGAGATTCGTGATGTTGAAATTCGGGTTGCCCGGGATGTGCTTGGTCAGAAACGGCGCCACAAAGCGTGTGGTCACGTCGGCGGCGCCGCCGGCCGCGAAGGGTACAATCACATCGATGGTCTTGCCGGCGTAAAAATCGGCGGCCCGGGCATAACGGACGGGGCCAAGTGTGGCGGCGACGGAGGCCGCTGCACCATAAGCGAGCAGGTCCCGGCGGTTCGGCGTCTGTTTCATTGTCTCCTCCCTGGAGTTTTCTTGGAAATTTCCCTCGGCTCCCCGGCCTGCTTTTGTTTTATTGTGCAGTTGCGAACACTCTTGCTGCGGTGTTCCTAATTCTGGAGAGCGATGGAATTGGCGTGTAAATTCCTCGTAGAATTGGCTGTGGCATTCGAGCGATTGAAACTGTATAGCCCGACTGTCTCCTTCGCTAAAGCCTGTCGCTTATGGAGTTGTCGAGTTTCGTATGGACGCGCGCACCGACCAGAAGACCCACGCTGAAACCGCCCCGGTCCTGCTGTCCGTCGAGGACCTGCATGTGCAGTTCGAGACGACGCGCGGCATCGTCCGTGCCGTCGAAGGTATTTCCTACACAGTGCGCCGTGGCGAGACGGTAGCGATCGTCGGCGAGTCCGGCTGCGGCAAGTCGGTCTCTTCCCTGGCGATCATGCGGCTCCTGCCGCGCAAGACCGCGCGTATTACGCGCGGCCGCATCATGCTCGACGGGCGCAATTTGCTTGATCTTTCCGACGAGCAGATGCGCGAAGTGCGCGGCCGCGACGTATCGATGATTTTCCAGGAACCGATGACGTCGCTGAACCCGGTGCTGCCGATCGGGCTTCAGATCATGGAGCCGCTCTTCATCCATCTGAAGATGACGCCGGAGCAGGCTAAGGCCCGTGCCATGGAGTTGCTTGAGCTTGTGGGCATCACCGATTCCGCGCGCCGGCTCGACCAGTATCCGCACCAGTTCTCGGGCGGCATGCGCCAGCGCGTGATGATCGCGATCGGACTTGCCTGCAACCCCAAGCTCATCATCGCCGACGAGCCGACGACGGCACTCGACGTGACAATCCAGGCGCAGATTCTCGAGCTGATGAAGAACCTCTCGCGCGAACTCGGCATCGCGCTGGTCATCATCACCCACAACCTTGGCATCGTCGCCCGTTACGCCGACCGCGTAAACGTCATGTACGCCGGCAACATCATCGAGCAGGGCAGCGCCGACGACATTTTTCTTTCACCGGCCCATCCGTATGCCATCGGCCTGATGCGTTCGGTGCCGCGCCTCGACGAGCCGCGCGGAACGCGCCTGGAGACCATCGAAGGCCTGCCGCCGGACCTCCTGAACCCGCCGAGCGGCTGCCGATTCTCTCCGCGCTGCCCGCACAGGATTGAAATCTGCTCGCAACCGATCGAACTGCGCCCCGCCGGCGAGGGGCATCTTTCGCGTTGCCATCGCGTCGATGAGGTTGTCGCCGGCAAGCTGACCAAGCCGCAGGTCGTTGTCGCGCGTCTGGCCCAGCAGGAGCTTGACCACACCAATCCGATCATGGCGGTGGAGAATCTGAAGAAGTTTTTCAACGTCACGCTCGCCCGCAAGAACTGGATCAGCCAGGAAAAGGCGGTTGTACGCGCGGTCAACGACGTGTCGTTTTCAATCGCCAAGGGCGAGACGCTTGGTCTTGTCGGTGAGTCGGGTTGTGGCAAGACCACCGTCGGCCGCGTGGTGCTGAGGCTAGACGACGCTACTGAAGGCAAGATCAAGTTCGAGGGCCTGGACATTACGCATTCCAGCTCCGGCGCCATGCGCGAGAAGCGGCGCCGGATTCAGGTGATCTTCCAGGACCCTTATTCGTCGCTCAATCCGCGCATGACCTGCGGGGAGATCATCGCGGAGCCGCTCGCCGTCTATAAAATCGTCGCGGAGAAGAAGGCGCGCGAGGAACGCGTCGCCGAGCTTCTGCAGCAGGTCGGGCTCTTTCCATATATGGCCGAGCGTTATCCGCACGAATTGTCCGGCGGCCAGCGCCAGCGCGTCGGCATCGCGCGCGCGCTGGCACTTGAGCCCACCTTCATCGTTTGCGACGAGCCGGTGTCGGCGCTGGACGTATCCATTCAAGGCCAGATCATCAATTTGCTGGAAGATTTGCAGCAGCGCCTCGGCCTGAGCTTCCTGTTCATCGCGCACGATCTCGCGGTGGTGCGGCACATCTCCAACCGCGTGGCGGTGATGTATCTCGGCCGCATCATGGAGCTTGCAGACCGCGACGAGCTGTATGCGAATCCGGCTCATCCCTATACGCAGGCGCTGCTCGACGCGGCCCCGATCCCCGATCCGAAGGTCGAACGCGGGCGCGCCCCGCGCGCGCTCAAGGGCGAAATTCCTTCGCCCTTGAAGCCGCCGTCCGGCTGCGTGTTCCACACGCGCTGCCCCTTCGCCATTGAAGTGTGCAAGGAAGAAGTCCCGGAGACGAGGCAATTCGGTCCTCGTCATCTGGTTGCCTGTCACCGAGCAGAAGAAGTCGTCGCCCATGCAGCGACGGCCAGAAATTGAAACACTCAGGGAGGACTACAGAATGAAAGCACCGATTCTGGGCTTGGTGGGAGCGCTCGCCTTTACGTTTGGCGGCGTATTCTCCGAAGCTCATGCCCAACAACCGAAGCGCGGCGGCATTCTGCAATTCGCGATCAGCGCAGAAGCGCCACATTACGACCCGCATGCCAGCGATACTTACGCAACACTGCATTTTTCATCGCCGTTCTATTCGACGCTTCTGACATACGACCTCTCCAAATTCCCGGCGATTAA
Organism: Xanthobacteraceae bacterium; assembly: GCA_022844205.1. Lineage (GTDB taxonomy): Bacteria > Pseudomonadota > Alphaproteobacteria > Rhizobiales > Xanthobacteraceae > JAUSIF01. The sequence continues at coordinate 109,328 of JALHMF010000001.1, forward strand.
GGGCGATCTGGCGAAATCCTGGACGGTTTCACCTGACAAGCTGACCTACACCTTCGTATTGAACGAGGGCGTAAAGTTTCATGACGGCACGACGCTTACCTCGGAAGACATCAAGGCGACCTACGACCGCCTTCGCAATCCTCCGCAGGGCGTGGTTTCCAACCGCCGCGCGACCTTCGCAGACATCGACACGATCGAAACCCCGAATCCAACGACCGTTGTCTTCAAGTTGAAGGCGGTGAACTCTTCGATGCTCGATCACTTCGCGAGCCCGTGGAACACGGTCTATTCGGCGAAGGACCTAGCCGCCGATCCGGCAGGTCCCCGCACCAAGATCAACGGCACCGGACCTTTCACCTTCGTGGAACACGTGAAGGGCAGCCACGTCGCGGGCAAGAAGAACGACAACTACTTCAAGAAGGGCCTGCCTTATCTCGATGGCTATCGCGGCGTGTTCACGCTGCAGGCAGCCGCCATGCTGAACGCCATCCAGGGCGGTCAGGTGCTCGGCGAATTCCGTGGAATTTCGCCGGCGGAACGCGACCGTCTCGTCTCTGCGATGGGCGACAAGCTCCGCATCGAGGAGTCGAGCTGGACGCTGAACCTGCTGGTTTCCTTCAATACCGAAAAGCCACCGTTCAACGACGTGAAGGTGCGCAGGGCGCTTCTGTTGGCGATTGACCGCTGGGGTGGCAGCCAGGGACTCTCGCGTATTTCGACCTTGCGCGCGGTCGGTGGCGTGGTCCGTCCGGGTGCGCCACTGGCGACGCCTGAGGCCGAACTCGCCAAACTTCCGGGCTTCGGCAAGGACATCAAGGCGGCCCGCGCGGAAGCGAGGAAGCTGCTGAAGGAAGCCGGTCAGGAGAACCTCAAATTCGTTCTCTGGAACCGCAACCTGGCGATGCCCTACACTCCGGCGGGAATCTTCCTCGTCGACCAGTGGCGGCAGATCGGCGTCGAAGTCGAACATAAACAGTCCGACACCGCGCCGTACATCGCGGCCATGCAGAGCGGCAATTTCGACGTGGCGATCGACTTCTCCAACCTGTTCAACGACGATCCCACGCTCTCGCTTACCAAGTTCCTCTCGCACAAGAAGAACCCGCTCAACATGTCGCGGGCGAACGACGACGAGGTGGACAAGCTCTACGACCAGCAGCTACGTGAAGGCGACGTGGAGAAGCGCAAGGCGTTGATCCGCGCGCTGGAGAAGCGTGTGTTCGAGCAGGGCTATCAACAGCCGCTGCTTTGGTGGCACCGCATCGTCCCGACTCATAAGGTCGTGATGGGCTGGAAAATGTCGCCAAGCCATAACCTCGGCGCCGATCTCGCCGAAGTGTGGCTGAACCAGTGAAGACTTATTTCATCCTTCCAGACGGCCGCTTCGCGGCCTCCTCAGGATGAGGTAACAATCGATTAGGCCTCACCCCGAGGAGCGGCCGAAAGCCGCGTCTCGAAGGGTGGGGCCGAAATCCGGGACAGAACATGCTCCGCTATACGATCAACCGCATCCTGCTGATGATCCCCACGCTGATCGGCGTGGCGGTGCTCGTGTTCTTCATGCTGCGCATCGTTCCCGGCGATATCGTCGAGGTGAAGCTGCGCGGCGACGGCGGCAACATCACCCAGGAGGTGGTCGAGCAGGAGCGCAAGCGGCTCGGCCTCGACCGGCCCCTGCTCATTCAGTTCAAGGATTACATGATCGGGTTGGCCAAACTCGATCTCGGCATTTCCATGTGGACCGAGCGGCCGGTGATCGAGGAGATCGCAATCCGGCTCGAACTGTCCCTCGAAGTGGCGATCCTCGCGACCATCATCGCAATCCTGTTGGCCGTGCCTTTGGGGACGGCAGCCGCGCTGATGCGCGACACATGGGTCGACTACGCGGTCCGCATCATCACCATCGGCGGGCTTTCGATCCCGTCCTTCTGGTTCGGCATGTTGATCATGCTGACCCTGCTCTCCTTGTTTAACTGGCTGCCGCCGATCGTATTCACGCCGATCTATGTCGATCCGGTCGCGAATCTGACGCAACTGATCTGGCCGGCAATGGCGGTGGGCTACCGCTACTGCGCCGTTACCGCGCGCATGATCCGTTCCTCGCTGCTGGAAATCATGTCGGAAGATTACATCCGCACCGCCCGCGCCAAGGGCGTTTACGAAAAGCTCGTCGTTTCGCGCCATGCGCTTCGCAATGCGATGTTGCCGGCGATCACGGTGATCGGTCTTGAATTCGCGTTTCTCATCGGCGGTCTGGTGGTCACCGAGCAGGTGTTCAACCTGAACGGCATTGGTCAGCTCTTTGTCCAGAGCGTGTCGCGCAATGACTTCATGCTCATTCAGGGCATGGTGATGATGATCGCGGTGTTCTATGTGTTTGTGAATCTCATCGTCGATCTGCTCTACGCGGTCTTCGATCCGCGCATCCGGTACGGCTGAGGAGGCTCGAATGGCCGTCATTTCCGCTCCCGCATCAGCAGCCGTAGCACCCAGGCGCCGCGGTCCTGTCATGGAATTCATCTACAAGCAGCCGCTGGGCGCGGTCAGTCTTGTTGTGATCCTCATCATGATGTTTGCCGGCATTTTTTCCGAACTGGTGGCGCCCTACGATCCGCTCACGATCGATTTTGCCTCGATCCTTGCCGCTCCGTCCTGGGACCACTGGATGGGCACCGATGCCTATGGCCGCGATATTTTCTCGCGCATCATTCACGGCTCACGCACGGCCCTGGTGATCGGCTTCGCCGCTTCGTTCATTGGCTCGACACTCGGCGCCATGCTCGGCGTCGCCTCGGCTTTTTTCGGCGGCAAGATCGACGACTGGATTCAGCGTTTCGTGGACGTGCTGCTCGCGTTCCCGATCATCGTGCTGGCGCTTGTGGTCGTTGCGGCCCTCCGCAAGACGGTGGTCGCGGGCGTGGACGTCAATCTGGTCTTCGCCATCTCGATCCCGATCCTGCCGCGCGTGGCCCGCGTCGTGCGCGCCGCGGCACTCTCGGTACGCGTAATGCCTTATGTCGATGCGGCCCGCGCCGCCGGCTACTCCAATTCGCGTATCATCTTCCGGCACATGGCGCCGAACGTGGTGGCGCCGTACCTGATCATGTTCACGGCCTTCATCGCGCAGGCGATCCTGCTCGAAGCCTCGCTCTCGTTCCTCGGTCTCGGCGTAACCGAGCCGACGGCGGCATGGGGGCTGATGCTCTCGGGCAATGCGGCGGACTTCTATCGCGAGGCGCCGTGGATGATCCTGTTCCCCGGCATTGCGATTTCGCTCGCGGTGTTCGCCTTCAACCTCTTCGGCGACAGCCTGCGCGACTATCTCGATCCGCGGTTCAGGGTCTAACTCCAACGATAGCCGCCTCATCCTGAGGAGCCGCGCGTAAGTGCGGCGTCTCGAAGGATGAAGGCGGCCTCATGCTTCGAGACGCGCCTGACGGCGCTCCTCAGCATGAGGTTTGAGTTTTCAGATTAAGCCAAGCCCTTCGCGTAAGTGCCGGCGTAAGTCTCGCGCAGGATGTTCTTCTGTACCTTACCCATCGCGTTGCGGGGCAGTTCCAGCACGAAGAACACGCGCTTGGGCTGCTTGAACTTCGCGAGCCGGCCTTCCAGCGCCTTCAGCACTGCGGCTTCGGTGACGCTTGCGTCCTTGGCGCGGACGCACACCGCCGTGACACCCTCGCCGAAATCCGGATGCGGCAAGCCGATCACGGCGGATTCGTTGATGCCCGGAATGGCGTCGATCTCGGATTCCACCTCCTTCGGATACACATTGTAGCCGCCGGTGATGACAAGATCCTTGGAGCGGCCGACGATGTGAATGTAGCCGCGCTCGTCCACCTTCGAGACATCGCCGGTGATGAAAAAACCGTCTGCGCGGAATTCGGCTTTCGTTTTCTCCGGCATCCGCCAGTAGGCCTGAAACACATTCGGCCCGCGCACTTCCAGCACCCCGACTTCACCCTGCGGAAGCATCCTCCCTGTCTCTGCGTCGGCGATGCGGACTTCGATGCCGGGCAAAGGAAAGCCGACCGTACCCGCGATGCGGTCGCCGTCATACGGATTCGAGGTGATCATGCCGGTTTCGGTCATGCCGTAGCGCTCAAGAATCGCGTGACCGGTGCGCGTCTTGAAGGCGTCATGGGTCTCGGCGAGCAGCGGCGCGGAACCGGCTGTGAACAGGCGCATGTGCTTCGTGGCTTCCTTGGTGAGGCCCGGATGCTCCACCAGCCGCACGTAGAAGGTGGGCACGCCCATCATGCTGGTGGCGCGCGGCATCAGCTTCATGATCTGGTCGGGATCGAATTTCTGCAGATAGATCATCGTGCCGCCGGCGAGGAGCAGCACGTTGCTCGCGACGAAGAGGCCGTGTGTATGGAAGATCGGCAGTGCGTGAAGAAGCACGTCTTTGCCGGTGAAGCGCCAATAATCCTTCAGCACCGCCGCATTGGAATAGAGATTTTCATGCGTCAGCATCGCGCCCTTGGAGCGGCCGGTGGTGCCCGATGTGTAGAGAATGGCGGCGAGATCGTCCGGACCGCGCGCGACGACGGGCTGGATCGGCGCGCCTCCAGCATTCTTCAATAGGGTGCCGTCGCCATTCACGCCGAGACTCTCCACGTGAATCCTGCCGAGCTTCGCGCACAGCCCGCGCACATCCTTCTCGGTTTCCGGCCGGCAGACCACGAAACTCGGATCGGAGTCGGTGAGAAAATAGTCAAGCTCGGGCAGCGGGTAAGCCGTATTGAGGGGCAGGAAAGCGGCCCCCGCCCGCAGCGAGGCGAGATAAAGCGCGAGCCCCTGCCAGGATTTTTCGATCTGCGCGGCGACCCGGTCGCCGGGCTTCACGCCCGAGCGGATGAGATGGCCCGATAGTGTTTCCACCAGCGCATAGAGATCGCCGTAGGAAATCCGCTTGCCGTCCGCGAGTTCGATCGCCGACTTGTCACGGGAAGGGATCGCGCCAACGAGCGCGTCGTAGAAATGATTGCTCATGACTGGGCGGCGAGGGCGCGGGGCAACTTTTCGGTTTTCAGCATGCGTTTCACGTTCGTGCTCGCCACCACTTCGCTGTTGGCGGCATACGCCTCGTGGTTCTTCTCGATGTCGGCGAGCACATATTGATAATTCACCATCAGTCCGGCGGCTTGCGAAATGCCCTTCACGGACGTATCGCCCATCAGGTTGATGCGTTCAAGCCGGGCGCCGTTGCCGAGATGAAAGCGCGCGACCGGATCGACCGGGCGGCCGCGGCCCGTGCGCGCGACAAGAAAATAATGCGCGGCGAGCGGGCCGATCACCGGCATGAGGGCGGCGACCTTCTCGCGTGATTGTTCCCAGCCCGGCGTATCCAGAATCGCCAGCGTGTTCCTGTCCTGCGGGGCGACGGCGGATTCGTCCTTCCTTCGCTCACCGTTCAGCCATTTCGCGAAGCCGGGCACCGGCGAGAGCGTGACGAAGGTGCTGAGGTTCGGAAACTCGCGCGAGATTTCCTCCACCACCTGCTTGATCAGGAAACTGCCGAAGGTGACGCCGGAAAGCCCGCGCTGGCAATTGGAGATCGAATAGAAAGTCGCGGTCGTCGCCATTTTCGGATCGATGGGCGTGCGCGACTGATCGAGGATGGGCACGATTGCACCAGGGATTTCCCGTGTGAGGGCCACTTCGACGAAGATCAGCGGCTCGTCCACGAGAGCTGGATGAAAGAAGGCGTAGCAGCGCCGGTCCGTTGGATCGATGCGCGAGCGCAGGCCATCCCAATCCTGGATCTCGTGCACCGCCTCATAGCGGATGATTTTTTCGAGCACGATCGCGGGGGACGACCAGTCGATCCGGCGCAGCACGAGGAAACCCCGGTTGAACCACGACGACAGGAGATGCCGGAAATCGTCGTCGATGCCGGCGAGATCCTTCCGCAGCTCCAGCGCATTCAGCAGTTGCTCGCGCATGGCAACGAGAGCCGCCGTGGCGCCCGGTGCGAGATTGAGGCGCCGGATCAGTTCCTGCCGGCGCGGCTCGGCGGCAGCCGACAACTTCGCGGCATTCGTCTCGCTCGGATCGGACTGGTAGGCGGCCGTAGCCGTTTGCAGCTGCGCGTGATCGTGGCCGAAGGTATTGGAGAGCGCCTCGAAGAAGGCGACGCGCTCGCCGGTTTTCATTTCGTTGAACTCGCCAAGGATTTCGCGCGCAAGCGCCACGCCCGACGCCTCGCCGCGGCCTGACAGTAACTGGTTGCAGAGATCGACCAGCGAAGCGGTCTTCACTTCCCCGGGCGCGCGGCGTTCGCGGCCGGGGATCAGTGCGCGCCCGCGATCCGCGATCGATTGCAACAATTCGCTGAAAAATCTGGTGTTCATGGCGGTTTTATCCGGAGCGGTTGTGGCGGTTTGGCGTCCGCCCTGTCAACCCGCATGCACGCGTGAATTCCATTCAGCGACAATCGTTCCTAAAGCATCGAGCCCGTCCGTCAGCGCTGCCGGACCCGGCTGGAGAATCAGCGCCGATTTAATCTCATGGAGATGCCCGTTTCGCACGGCTGGTATGTTCTGGAAACCGCGACGGGCGGCGAACAGCTCGGGCCGGAATTTCTTGCCGCACCAGGAGCCGATCACGATATCTGGTGCGGCCTCGATCACCTGTTCGCGCGAGACGATGCGCTCTTTTGCGGCCGGGCATTTCGCAAGCTCCGGAAAAATGTCTTCCCCGCCTGCGATCTCGACAAGCTCCGACACCCAGCCAATGCCGGAGATCATCGGCTCGTCCCATTCCTCGAAATAGACGCGCGGACAGCGCGCCAGCATGTCCGCCCGCGCTTTTGCGGCCTCGACCCGGCCGCGCAATTCGTCGGCGAGTTGCCCGGCTTTTTCCGATGCGCCCACAAGCGCGCCCACGGTTTCGATCATGGCGAAAATGCCGGCGAGATCGCGCTGGTTGAAAGCATGCACCGCGACACCCGCGCGGATCAGTCCGGCCGCGATATCGGCCTGAAGATCGGAGAACGTGAAAACAAGATCGGGCTTTAGCGCGAGAATCTTGTCCGTGTCCGCGGAGATGAATGCCGAGACGCGCGGCTTGTCTTTCCGGACGCGCGCAGGGCGTACCGCATATCCCGAAACGCCGACGATGCGATCCTCTTCGCCCAGGAGATACATCGTCTCGACCGTTTCCTCGGTCAGACAGACGATACGTTGGGGCGGGAAGATTCGCATCTTGCATCCTACGCATTCAAATCCCTCCCCCTGAAAGGGGGAGGGTCAGGGAGGGGTCGCAATCGAGCCCGACCCCCCGCCCGGTTTGCTCTTGCTTGCGCAATCGCAAACCGGCCTCCCCCCTTTCAGGGAGAGGTATTGAAAGCTATAGCTTTGGCAGGGAGTGAAAATGAATACAAAAAACACCTCCGAAGAATTCGACTACATCATCGTGGGCGCCGGCTCGGCCGGCTGCGTGCTAGCGAACCGGCTGACCGCCGATCCCTCCAAGCGCGTGTTGCTGCTCGAAGCGGGCGGCAAGGACAGCTGGATCTGGTTTCACATCCCGGTCGGTTATCTGTTCGCGATCGGAAATCCAAGATCGGACTGGTGCTTCAAGACCGAGCCGGAGCCGGGCCTGAACGGACGCACGCTCGCCTATCCGCGCGGCAAGGCGATCGGCGGCTCATCAGCCATCAACGCGATGATCTACATGCGCGGGCAGGCGGCTGACTACGATCACTGGCGGCAGCTGGGCATGACCGGCTGGGGCTGGAACGATGTGTTGCCGCTCTTCATGAAACACGAGGACACTTTCCTCGGGGACAGCGAGCATCATGCGACCGGCGGAGAATTGCGCGTCGAGTTTCCGCGCGTGAAGTGGGAAATTCTGGAACGCATTAGGGAAGCGGGCGCGCAGACGGGAATTCCGCCGATCAACGATTTCAACTGCGGCGACAATGAAGGCTCCTGCTACTTCCACGTCACCCAGAAGAAGGGCCGCCGCTGGAGTGCCGCGCGCGGCTTCCTGAAGCCCGTCCTGCACAGGCAGAATCTGGAAGTCGAAACCGGCGTGCTCGCCGAGAAAATCCTGTTCGAGGGCAAGCGAGCCGTGGGCATCGCTTACCGCCACAACGGTGCGCTGAAAACCGCTCGGGCGCGGGGCGAGGTGATCCTCGCCGCCGGCGCGCTCGGCTCTCCGCAGTTGCTGATGCTGTCGGGCGTCGGCCCGGCCGAACATCTGAAAGCGCACGGCATTCCGGTACTGCTCGACAAGCCGGGCGTCGGCGAAAATTTGCAGGATCATCTGCAGCTTCGGTTAATCTTCAAGATCAACGGCATGCAGACGCTGAACGAGCGCTATCACTCTTTGCCGAAGCGAGCGATGATGGGTATCGAATATGCGCTCCGCCGGACGGGACCGCTGACCATGGCGCCGTCGCAGTTGGGATTCTTCACGCGCTCCGATCGCGATCAGGAACGCGCCAACATCCAGTTTCATGTGCAGCCGCTGTCGCTCGACCGTTTTGGCGAGCCGCTGCATACGTTCCCGGCCTTCACGATGAGCGTTTGCAATCTGCAGCCGACGAGCCGCGGCACGATCCGGCTCAAGAGCGGTGATCCAACGTCGGCGCCGGAGATCAAGCTGAACTATCTTTCGACCGAGGAAGACCGGCGCGTGGCGTCGGATTCCATCCGGGTCGTGCGGAAAGTCGCGAAGGCACCCGCGCTCGCGCAATATCAGCCGGATGAAATCCTGCCGGGCCCGAGCGTGGGCGACGGCGAAGACGAACTGCTGAAAGCCGCCGGCGACATCGGCACCACGATTTTTCATCCGGTCGGAACGGCGAAAATGGGCCTGCCGTCCGATCCGCGCGCGGTGGTGGATGAGCGGTTGCGTTTCATCGGCATTGACGGTCTTCGTGTGATCGACGCCTCGATTATGCCGACCGTCACATCCGGCAACACCAACGCGCCCACGATCATGATCGGCGAGAAGGGCGCGCAGATGGTGATCGAGGACGCGCGGAAGTGATGAGACTTGTCTGTCATCGTCCGCGAAAGCGGACGATCCAGTAATTCCTGAATAGCGGTGTTTACTGGATGCCCCGCCTTCGCGGGGCATGACACGCTGACGAAATGCTCAAGCCTTGTGATATTCGCGATACCACGCAACAAAACGGTCGATGCCGGTTTCGAGCGTGGTTGAGGGCCGGAAGCCGACAGCCTGAAAGAGATCGTCAGTGTTTGCCGCCGTGCGCCAGATGTCGCCGGGCGGCAATTTGCGATCCACGATCTGCGCTTTCTTGTTGGTCGCACGCTCGATCTGCCGGATAACCTCGTTCAGCTTTACCGTTGACGAATTGCCGATGTTGTAGATGCGGTATGGCGCGTTTGACGTCGCCGGGTTGGGCGCGTCGCCGGACCAGTTCGGGTCGGGCTGCGGGATCAGCGCGGTTGCGCGCACCACACCTTCCACCACATCGTCGATATAGGTGAAGTCGCGTTCGACTTCGCCTTTCTCAACGACCTCGATCGGCCTTCCGGACATCATCGACGCGGTGAAAATATAGACCGCCATATCGGGCCGGCCCCAGGGGCCGTACACGGTGAAGAAGCGGAGGCCTGTGGTCGGCATCTTGTGGAGTTGCGCATAGGAGTGAGCCATCATCTCATTGGCGCGCTTGGTGGCGCCGTAAAAGGAAACCGGAAAATCGGCAGGTTCCTTTTCCGACCAAGGAAAGCGCGTTACCGCGCCGTAAACCGAACTCGACGACGCATAGAGAAAATGCTTCACGCGCAGCCGCCGCGCGGACTCCATGACGTTGAAAAATCCGTTCAGGTTGGCCGACACATACGCAGCCGGGTTGTCGAAGGCGTAACGTACGCCCGCTTGTGCCGCGAGATGGACGACATATTCCGGCTGCGCCACGTCGAACATGCGCTCGACCGTTTCCTCCTCCGCGATGTCGCCGCGGAAAAAGTGAAAACGGTCCTGTTCCATGAGTTTTGCGAGCCGCGCCTTCTTCAGCCGAGGATCGTAATAGGGATTGAGATTGTCGATGCCGGCAACCGAATGGCCTTCGGCCAGCAGGCGCTGCGAAACGTGGAATCCGATGAAGCCCGCGCAGCCGGTGACGACGATGGGCCGTCTTGTCTCGATCTTCATCGGTAGAAATTACCCGCGTGCGCCGTTGATTTCGCAAGCCGATTAACCGTTGCCCGCAAGGATTTGCAAGGGGCAACAACAGGGTTTGCGCAAACGCCGTTAAGCCCAAGAATAGAATCATTGACGAAACGGCTGCGAATCGTTCGAGTAGCGTCGCGGCGTGCAAATTTTAGTGCGATTTGCTGGAAATATCACGGGAATACGAAGCGAGGCAAAGATGAGTCCCGATCTGTTGTTGCTGGCTGCCATCGGCTTTTTCGCGCAGCTTATTGATGGCTCGCTCGGCATGGCCTACGGGCTGATCTCCACCTCTGCCATGCTGACCATGGGCATGCCGCCGGCACAGGCGAGCGCCATCGTGCATACCGCCGAGGTATTCACGACCGCCGCGTCCGGCGCATCCCATGTGTGGCACAGGAACGTGGACTGGCGGTTGGTATTGCGGCTCGGCGTCGCAGGCGTGATCGGCGCGGTCATTGGCGCCTGGGTGCTCTCCAATGTAGACGGAGAGATGATCCGGCCGTTCGTGTCCGTTTATCTCCTGGCGGTCGGCGCGCTCGTGATCCTGAAGGCCTATCGCGCGATCCCGAAGAGCGATGTCGATTTTCGCCTGGCGCCGCCCCTTGGTTTGGCAGGGGGGTTCCTTGACGCGAGTGGCGGCGGCGGGTGGGGGCCGGTCGTCACTTCGACGCTGATCGGCTCCGGTCAGGCGCCGCGCAAAGTGGTGGGTTCAGTAAACACCACGGAATTTTTCGTCACCAGTGCGGCAGCCACGACCTTCTTCCTCGAACTCGGCGCGTCGCCGCTTTATGAGTTGGCGGCACTCGTGATCGGCGGCGTGATCGCGGCACCCTTCGGCGGCTGGGCGGTGAAGCACATTCAGCCGCGAATGTTGATGATCCTCGTCGGATTTCTCGTGATCGCTTTGTCGGTCTGGCAGCTTGTTCGCTTTTTCAAACTGATCTGATCCAGATTACCTCGCGAGCAGCGAATTATTTTGCGAGGAGGACTTGCCGGCAGGATTGCGGCAAGTCCGCCATCGTCAGCGGCGGCTTGGGTTTCGGCTTCGGCGCATCGAGCGGTGCCGGAGGCGGATACAGCACCGCATCCGTGAACCACCAGTCCAATTCCTTGCCGCAGCCGTCGCCAGGAACGACCGGCTCCTGTGGCTGACACTCCGGACTGTCCTTCGGACAACGGATGCGGATGTGCATGTGATAGTCGTGACCGTAGATCGGACGCACCTTTTGCAGCCAGCCGCGGTCGTCCTGCGCGTCTCGGCAGAGCGCCTTCTTGATCGCTGCGTTGACGAGCACGCGCTCGACGATCGGATCCTCGGCGGCGGCCTTGATCACGCGCCAGTGCGTCGGCGTCCAGGCGGCGGGGTCGATATCCTTGCGGTCCCTGCGCACCATGAGTTGCGGTGGAAATTCCTCGCGCTCCGCGCGCGGAATCAACAAGCTCGGCATCGGCGTCAGCCACACATCCGCATCGAGACCAAGCTGGTGCGAGGCGTGGCCCGACAGCATCGGCCCGCCGCGCGGCTGCGCGAGATCGCCTACGAGCAAGCCCGGCCAGCCCGCCACTTGCGGTACTTTATTGGCGAGCCGCTCCAGATACGCGATCAATTCCGGATGCCCCCAGTTGCGGTTGCGCGACAGCCGCATCGCTTGCCAGGTTGGCCCCTCGACCGGAAGCGCCAGCGCGCCGGAAAGACAGCCCTTGGCGTAGGTGCCGATTGCGCGCGCCGCGACGGGAGCCGCGGCCTTCATGCCGCCGAACAATTCCTTGGCGGGCTTGCCCGCCTGCCAGACATCGGCGGCCGACAACCCCTGCCCAGCGGCGGCGGAAGGCACGAAAAACGCGAGCAAGGCGAGCGTTGCGATTCTCATGGCGCGGATACTAGCGGAAGAACTGCGACGGAAAAACGTTTCAACGCCGGACGCGAAATACCTTCATCGGCTCGGCGGCATCGCCCGCCACCGGCTCCAGGTAGGGTGGAACCAAACCGTTGGAGAGCCGTGCCACGAGACCCTGCGGGGCGGCGCGCTCGTAATTGATCCGTTCCGGCCCGCCGGGACAGATCGCGATGTAATTTACGCGGTTCGCGGCTATGGCGTGCTGCACGAGCGCGTCGTCGCCGAGCAGCACATCGAATGCGGCTTTATTGGCTTCGCCATTGCGATGATAGGGCGCGGCCAGAATGGAGTGCTTCGTCATGGCGAGGATTGCGGGACCGTTATCCACGAACGAAACCACGAGACCCGTCTCCACTCTTTGCAGGGGTGCGAAATCGGCGACACGGCGGCAGGCACCGGGGCCGTCCTGATAGACGGTGAGACGCGCGGGATTCGCCGCGTGCAGTCCGGCCCCAATGGCCTGACCGGCAAGAACGAGGGCCGGGCTGGAAATCGCGAACAGCGCGACGATGGTCCGGATGCGTGCGCGACCGGTGTTGCCAGCGAGCGTGACGATCGCGGCCGCGAGAATTGCATTCGCAAGCAGATTGGCGGCAGCGGCACCGCGCACCTGCCAGAGCGCCACGCCAAAGAGCGCAAGCAGCAGAAGCATCGGTGCGAGCCAGTTCATGCGCCCTTCAGGCGATGCCCGCCACATTGCCACGGCACCCAGCATGAGCCCGGCGAAGGCGGGCGCGTAGATCGCGAGAAATTCCTCCGGCATGTTGTTGAAAATATCGGCGGCGTTCTGCGCTTCCGATACGTGCGCGAGCCAGAGCGTCACCATGCGCGGGTCGAGTTCGGCGTAAGGATCCCCGAGACAGTTGGGGAAGGCGGCCGCCACGGCAATCAAGGCAATGCCGGAAACGGCCACACCCGCGATCAGCCGCGCCTTCACACTTTGCAGCCGGGCACTCATGGACGCGAGCAGAGCAAGGCCGCCACCGGAGAATGCAGCGACCGCGACCCACGCCGCCGAAATCTGGTCGCAGACCGGCGCGAGCCATTCTGACGGCGGGACGGTCATTGCAAAAAAAGTTGCCGTGCCCGCACCAAAGGCTAGGCCGAAGTCCAACATGCTGCGCGCCGCGGAATTCCCTTCGATCGCCCAGCGTAATCCGCTCGCCACAAGGAGTGCTGCGATGGCCGGGAGCATTTCCAGCCCGATGGCGAGCGAAAGCGAAGCCGCGAAACCTCCGCCCAAAGCCACCCATCGTTTGGCGTTCGGCATCGCGCCCGCACAAGCCGCGAGCGCCAGCACGATCTGGATGCCGTGGTGGTCGAGCGCGCCGGGACGGAAATGCACGAGTGCTGGAATCGAAACCGCGACCAGCAACACCGTGGTCAGCCCCGCTGCTTCGCCGCCGAGCCGCTTTGCCATCCACGCCGCCAGCGCCAGCGCGGGCAGGAACAGGAACAAAGGCCAGAGCGCGGACGCGATGGCTTCGGCCATATGCTGCCCCGCAAACGGAGCAAGCAGCAGGATCAATCCCGCGATCGGCAGGTCCACCAGCCGCGACCAGTGCATCGCAACACCCGCGGGCGGAGCCAGGCGATACTGCTTGAGGTCGAACCAGCCCTGCCCGTTCAGAAAATCGCGCACTTCCACGAGCCGCATGTGGTCGTCCATCGACATGGAGTCGAAAACGTTCTTGCCGCCGAGCAACGCGGCCGCGCTGACGGCGGCCCAGGCAACCCAAACGAGCGGCTTCAGCCGGTAGCGCATTACAGCTCCGGTCAGGGGAAGCGAATGGGCGGGTTCGGCGAGCGACAAGGGCTGCTCCGGCGGCGGGAATTGGCATGGAGCCTAGTTCAATGTGATTGAGGGGAAGTGAATCCGCTTTGAGGTCACAGGACGCGAAAATCCACACCAAAGTGAATGAATTTAACCAAACCGCGATGGAAAAAAGTTACCCGGCTGACGTATAAGGAATTGGGGATCGGGGGACATCATGCTGCGGATATTGGCTTTGCTCGGCGCTCTATTTGCGGGCGCGGTTTTCTCGTCGCCTACGGCCAAGGCTGACGTGGTGGCGCTCATCGACATCGGCACGCAGACCGTGACCGTGAAAGTGAACGGCTTCACGCGCCACACATTCGCGGCTTCGACCGCGCGTCCCGGCTTCTTCACGCCGATCGGCACGTTCAAGGCCGAAAAAATGTTCGTGATGGCGTATTCGTCGCTCTACAACAACGCGCCCATGCCGAACGCGGTTTTCTTTCATTACGGCTGGGCGATTCACGGCACGACCGATGTGGCGAAACTCGGCCGCCCGGCTTCCGCGGGCTGCGTGCGCCTGCATCCGCAAAACGCGAAAATCCTGTTCGACCTGATCAAGACCTACGGGCAGGAGAATGCGCAGATCGTCGTGCTCAATTCGGCGGTGGCGGCGAAGACCGCCACCATCCAGCACGTGCTCGGACCGCTGAGCTATACGGTCAACTGAATTCAGACATGCGACGCCCGCGCTTCATTGCGCGGGCGTTTTTTATTCGATGACGATTTCGCCCGTCATGCCGTGATGGGCGTGGGTCTTGCCGTCCTTGCCAACGATCCCGCATTGCAGGTCGGTGATCTTTCCGGCGGCGACCGGCACGAACCACCATTCGGCGGCGTGGCCCGGATAGACCTCGATCTCGCGGATCGCACCCTTGAATTCCGCGAGGGTGACGTTCTTGCCGTCGCGGCTTTGCACGACCTGCACCTTGCGCGTCCAGATCATCTGCGAGAAGGCGTGCGAGGTGAAGTAATGCGGATCGTCGCTCGGATTTTTCAGGATCAATTTGTACAGCTTGCCGGTCTCGAATTTCAGGTTGCTCGGGCTGAAGCTGTGATGCCCGCCGGGCTTGCCCATCTCGACGGTGATTTCGATCGGCGTCTGCCTTGAGAGATCGCCGGCGAGTGCGGTGCCGGCGAAGGCTGCGGCCGTGAGCGCAGCCAGCATGCCGTTCGCGAAATCCTTTTTGCGCATGAAGTTTTTCCTCCCTTTGAGCAATCGGCAGATGCTAATGCTCCTGCGAATTATTCGCAAGTAAAAGTTTGGAGGGCATGCATGAGGGATTGGGAGGTATGTGGGGATGGAAGGCTCGCAAGCAGAGCGGAACCAGGCCTTGCGCGCGCCGTTAGCCCGGAAGCTTCAACGAGGAGGAAATCATGGCGACCGCGAAACCCCCAATGAAATCCGCAAAATTCGACCTGATCGAGAGCGACCGGGTCGAAGGCACGACCGTCTATCGCTCCGACGGCACCAAGATCGGCGCGATCGAGCGGGTGATGATCGACAAATACTCCGGACAGGCGACCTACGCCGTCATGAGCTTCGGCGGGCTGCTGGGATTTGGCCACGACCACTATCCGATCCCGTGGGCCAAGCTCGACTACAATCCCGAACTCGGCGGCTATGAAGTCAATATCAGCGACTCCGAGCTGAAGAACGCGCCGCATTTCGATCCCGGCAAGGAATATAACTGGGGCGATCCTGCGGCGAACCAGAAGGTCTACGACTACTATCGCGTCGGGCTCTGAAGCAGCGTCACCCTGAGGTGCCCGCGCATGGCGCGGGCCTCGAAGGGTGCGCCGCCATCCTTCGAGGCTCGTTCGCTTCGCTCACTCGCGCCTCAGGATGACGGAAAAAATCGCCTCGCGAAAGCGGGGCGTTTTTCTGTTTGTCATCGCCGGGCTTGGCCCGGCGATCCCGCTTAGGGCGGCACGGCCTTGCCCAACGAATCGGGATCACCGGGTCTCACAGCGCCGAGCCGCTTCCCGCGGGTTCGCGGGAGGCTGCGGCCCGGTGATGACAGTTAGTGTGAATGAAAGCGCCTCGCGAAAGCGGGGCGTTTTCCGTGCTCGCCATTCACGCATCTCTCCCCAATGGGGAAAGGGAGATTGTACGCCGCGATTCAAATTTCAAACAGCCAACGCTCCGCTGCGCGGATTTGCGTTTCGGCGCCGCGCCGCCGTCCCATTTTCCAGTTCCTAAATCGAAATGGAGCGCCGGGAGGCGCCGGGGTGTTTGCGAGACACCCCTGGCGGAGCTTGCGAGGCTCCACCGGGAACGCTTGCGAGGCGATCCCGCTCTCTTGCGAGAGCGGCGCCTCCCGGCGATCCACCCCGGCGGCGTGCTAGCGGCACCGCCGGGGGTTTTGCGGTCTGGAATATATTCCTATCAGCGACCAAGTCAAGACCCGTGCTGGTCGCTCATCTCATTTGTTCATCACCGGGTCTCACAGCGCCGAGCCGCTCGCGCTTCGCGCGCTCGCGGGACGCTGCGGCCCGGTGATGACGGGAGGGGATGGTCAAAGCGAAGGCGAAAGCAGAAGAGGCTGCGATATGCCTGGAATGCCTTTGTTTGATAAGAAGCCCTAAAACTCAGCCATCCACCTTCAACGCCGCAATAAACGCTTCCTGCGGAATATCGACTTTTCCATACTGCCGCATCCGCTTCTTGCCTTCCTTCTGCTTGTCGAGAAGCTTGCGTTTGCGGGTGGCGTCGCCGCCATAACACTTGGCGGTAACGTCCTTGCGCAGCGCGCGCACGGTTTCGCGGGCGATAATTTTTCCGCCGATGGCGGCCTGGATCGGCACCTGGAACATGTGCGGCGGGATCAGTTCCTTCAGCTTCTCGCACATGGCGCGGCCGCGCATCTCGGCGCGCGTGCGGTGAACGAGCATGGCGAGCGCGTCCACGGGCTCCCCGTTGACCAAAATAGTCAGCCGCACGAGATCGGCGGGGTGACGCTCCGTGATGTGATAGTCGAACGAGGCGTAGCCGCGCGAAACCGATTTCAGCCGGTCATAGAAATCGAACACGACTTCGTTGAGCGGCAGATCGTAGGTGACCATTGCGCGGGCACCCACATAGGTCAGCTCAACCTGCGCGCCACGCCGGTCCTGGCATAATTTCAGAACGCTGCCGAGATATTCGTCCGGCGTGATGATGACGGCGCGAATCCACGGCTCGCGGATTTCCTTGATGCGCGTGACCTCCGGCATATCGACCGGATTGTGAATCTCGATGGTGGTGTTGTCGGTGAGATCGATCTCATAGATGACCGAAGGAGCCGTCGCGATCAGCTCCAGATTGAACTCGCGCGCGAGCCGTTCCTCGACGATCTCCAGATGCAGGAGACCGAGAAACCCGCAGCGGAAACCGAAGCCGAGCGCCGCCGACGTTTCCATCTCGTAAGTAAAGCTCGCATCGTTCAGGCGGAGTTTCGAGACGGCGCCGCGCAATTGCTCGAACTGGGCGGCGTCCACGGGAAACAGACCGCAGAACACGACCGGCTGCGACGGGCGGAAACCGGGCAACGGCGCGTCCACGGGCTTGCGGTCGTCGGTGATGGTATCGCCCACGCGCGTATCGGCGACTTCTTTGATGGAGGCGGTAAAAAATCCGATCTCGCCGGGGCCGAGCGCTTCGACCGCGACCTTCTTCGGCGTAATGATGCCGACCTGCTCGATGTCGTAGGCGGCCTTGGTGCCCATCATGCGGATGCGCTGGCCTTTTTTCAGGGTGCCGTCGACGACGCGCACCAGCACCACGACGCCGAGATAGACGTCGTACCAGCTGTCGACGAGCAAAGCCTTCAGCGTCGCGTTTTCGTCGCCTTTCGGCGCGGGCAGGCGCGTGACGATCGCCTCCAGCACTTCCGGAATGTTCAGACCGGTCTTCGCGGAGATTTCAATCGCGTTGGAGGCGTCAATGCCGATCACTTCCTCGATCTGCGCTTTGACTTTCTCAGGCTCGGCCGCGGGCAAATCGATCTTGTTCAGGATGGGAACGATCTCGTGATTGTTGTTGATGGCCTGATAGACGTTGGCGAGCGTCTGGGCCTCCACACCTTGCGATGCGTCCACCACGAGCAGCGAGCCTTCGCAGGCCGCGAGCGAGCGGTTCACCTCGTAGGCGAAGTCCACATGGCCCGGCGTGTCGATCAAATTCAGTACATAATCCTTGCCGTCGCGGGCCTTGTAATAGAGCCGCACGGTCTGCGCCTTGATCGTGATGCCGCGCTCGCGCTCGATGTCCATGGAGTCGAGCACCTGCTCCTTCATCTCGCGCAGCTCCAACCCGCCGGTGAGCTGGATCAGCCGGTCGGCGAGCGTGGACTTGCCGTGGTCGATATGCGCGATGATCGCGAAATTGCGGATCTGCGAAGTGGGCGTGGACATAAGCGAGCGGATAGCACCCGCGTTCACGCGCTACAAGCGTTCACTCCGCCGCAAGCCGCTGCTCCATCGGGATCGGCACGAGCGAGACGGGCTTGCCCTTGCGGACCTCGATCAGATAGCCGGGCGGCACCGGCTTCCAGTTGGTGCGTTCCTCGTCGAGCGGCTCCGAGACGATCACGACATGGTCCGGTCCATACTCGCGATAATAAAGCGAGTTCGCGTTGCCGCCGGAGACGTAGCGGAACGCCCAGAGATTCTCGCCGTCGGAAAGCGCTGAGGTAAACCGGATCGGCTCGCTGGTGCCGCTCGCCCGCACCATGTCGTGGATGGTCGCGAGCGTGCGCGCGGTGGCGCCTACCGGATCGCGGTCGGCGCCGGCGCCGAGGATCGCGAGGAAGACGGCTTCGGAGTCGGTGGTGCCGAGACGCGAGTTGTACAGATGGTCGGGGATCATTGCCTCGACCTGCCGGCGGATCAGGCTCCAGTTGCCGATCGATCCGTTGTGCATGAACAGCCACTGATTATGCGCGAACGGATGGCAGTTCGGCCGCGTCGTCTGCGTGCCGGTGGAGGCGCGTACATGGCCGAAGAAAAGGGGCGAATGGATGTGGCGCACGAGATGGCGGAGATTTTCGTCCGACCATGCCGGCCGGATTTCGCGATAGACGCCGGGGTTTTTTTCCGCGCCGTACCAGCCGAGGCCGAACCCGTCGCCGTTCAGGCTGTCGATGGCTTCCAGCGCCTTGCGGCTTTGTTCAACGAGCGAATGAACGGGTGCAGTGACGTATTGCTCGAGGGCAATCGGTTTTCCGTGATAGGCGATCCAGCGGCACATGGCTCTTCGCGTTCGCGATTCAGGTTACAGCCCCCGCACTTCTTAACAGCTTACCGGCAAAGAATGAACGGAAGATGAGTGCATTTTGAGGCGCTGCGATGCGCCCGGCAGGGCCGTCCGGAGGGACTATTCCTCCTCGCCGAACTTCTCCGCGCATAGCTTCGCGATGGCGTCGATGGCCGCCGCCGCTTCCTTGCCGGTGGCGGCGACATGAATCGTGGAACCCTTGGCGGCGGCGAGCAGCAATAGCCCCATGATCGAGGTGCCGCCGACCGTCTCCCCGCAGCGGCTCACTTTCACGTCGGCGTCGAACTTCTCCACCACCTGCACGAAGCGCGCCGACGCCCGCGCGTGCAGGCCCTTCTGGTTCACGATGGATATTTCGCGCTCAATCGCCCCCTTGGGCGCTGCCGGATTGGGTGGACAGTCGCCGGATGCGTTCATTTGCCGGCGAGGACGTGGCTGGCGAGCTTGATGTATTTGCGGCCCGCCTCCTGCGCCTGCGCGACGGCTTCGCTGAGCGGTTTCTCGTCGCGAACGCTCGCGAGCTTCACGAGCATGGGCAGGTTGATGCCGGCGACAACCTCGACGTTCGGCGCGTTCATCACCGAGATTGCGAGGTTCGAGGGTGTACCGCCGAACATGTCGGTGAGGATCACGACGCCGTCTCCGGTCTCGACCCGCTTCACCGCGTCCATGATGTCCTGGCGGCGGCGTTCGATGTCGTCGTCCGGGAAGATGGTGATGGTTTCGATCTGCTTTTGCGGGCCGACCACATGCTCAAGCGCCGCGCGAAACTCGGCGGCAAGTCTTCCGTGGGTAACGAGTACGAGACCGATCATTCGCTCAATAAGCCGCGAAATGGGGCATGCCCTGAAAACGCGCGGGGCCGACATAATCCCCCTTTCGAATGCGAAGGCAAGCGAATCCGGTCATGGCTTTTTCACCGCCGTGAAGGCTGCAATCAGCGCAGGAAAAGCGGCTTCCCGCGTACGGGCGGGCAGACGCGACAGTTTGACGCCCATTATTTCAGTTTCCGACGCGTCCGGTTCCGGCATTCGCGCGGCGTCGGGTGCACCGATATCAACCACCAGTGAAACGAGCGCCAGCGCTTCGTGCGGCACTTGCCGGATGCCGAGACCGCGGATTTCGATTTTTCCCGAAATGGCTGCGGGCGCTTTCGCGAGCAGCCGCCCGTTCACGGCTTCGAGAACAACGCGGTCGTCGGCAACCAGCCAGGCGGGCGGCAGTTTGCCCGCAAGCGACGCTTCGAGGAGTTGAAAGGCGAGTGCCGATTTGCCGGCGCTGGACGCCCCGCGGATCAGCACGCCGCTGCGGCCGATCAGAACACAGCTCGCATGCACGCTCGCGGGGGATGCCGGCATTCGTTACGCGGTCGGAAGACGGACGATGAAGCGGGCGCCGAGAACTTTTGATTCCTCGCCGGGCAAGGGCGTTGCGAGTCTATTCTCGGCCCAGATGCGTCCGCCGTGACCTTCGACGATCTGCTTCGAAATCGACAAGCCGAGACCGGAATTTTGTCCAAAGCGATGTTCCGGGCGGTCCGTGTAGAAGCGCTCGAAAATGCGGGTGAGCGAATCGGGGCGAATGCCAGGGCCGTCGTCATCAACGACAATTTCGATTTCGTTCTTGAGACGCCGGCAGGTCACGCGCACGGTGCTGCCTTCCTCGGAGAAGGAGCGCGCGTTGACCAAGAGGTTGTCGATCACCTGGCCGATGCGCGAATCCTGTCCGAGCACGATGAAATTTCCCAGGGCGCCCGGCGTGCGCTCGAAGTTGAGCAGCGTCGTGACGCCATCGCGCGGGATTTCGTTGCCGATTTTCACGAGCGCCGTCAGCAACTGTTCGAGGTCGACCGGGGCCGCTTCGTGCCGCTGCAGTTCGGCGTCGAGACGGCTCGCGTCGGAAATATCCGAGATCAAACGGTCGAGCCGTTTCACGTCGTGCTGGATGACGGCCAGCAGACGCTGGCGCGAATCTTCCGTCTTGGCGAGCGGCAAGGTTTCCACCGCCGAACGCAGCGAGGTGAGCGGGTTCTTCAACTCGTGCGCGACGTCGGCGGCGAAGCTCTCGATCGCCTCGATGCGGCTGTAGAGCGAATCTGTCATGTCGCGGATCGCGCCAGAGAGATGCCCGATCTCGTCGGAGCGCTCGGTGAAATCCGGAATCTCGACGCGCTGTCGCGTGCGGCGGCGCACGCGCTCGGCGGCGGCCGCGAGGCGGCGCACCGGGCCGCCGATCGAACTTGCCAGCAAGACGGAGAGCAGCAGCATCACCACCGCGGCGATACCGAACACGCTCAAGATCACAAGCCGCTCCGCTTCCACCGCGTCCTCGATTTCACCGCCCTCGGTGGAAAGCAGCAGCGCGCCGTAAATACCGCGCATGCGCTGCACGGGTACCGCGATCGACACGATCACCTCGCCCCGGTCGGTCGCCCGCACCATGCTCGACTTGCCGCCGATCAGCGCGTTGACGACTTCCGAGTAGCCTTTGCCGTTCAGCCCGTGCTCGCGATAATTTGGAAGGTCCCCGCGAACGACGCGTTTCATCACCGAATTCCACTGGCGCTGGAAGAAACCTGGCCGCTCATTGGGCGAGGGAAGGTCGAACCGCAGCACATCGCCGCGCTGATAAAGCGTACGCGTGTCGATCAGGAGCGCGCCATCGCGGTCATACAGGCGCGCCCGCGTGTCGGTTGGCGAAACGAGACGGCGCAGCAGCGGCGCCACGCGTTCCGGATTGATCGGAAATTCAAGCGGCCCGAACATTTCCTCGCCCGGGTCGTAGGTCTCGCCCTGCTGCAATTCGAGCAGCTTTTGCGGATCGATGGTGACCGCATGGCTGTCGGCAGTGGCTGAAGCCGCAATGGCACCGGCAATGATCTCGCCCTGGATCTGCAGGCTCTGGATGCGGGCGTCGATCAGGCCCGCGCGGTATTCCGAGAGATAAAGAATGCCGGTGACAAGGGCCACGAGGCCCGCGAGATTGAGCAGCACGATCCGGCGCGTAATGCTGGAAAAGCCCTGGCCGGCCAAGAAGCGCCGGCTCCGCCGCAGGGCCGCGAAAAAATCGCTCCAGCGCGACGGCTGTATTGCAGCCGTACCGTCAATCTCCGGCTGTGTTTGTTTTTTTTCTCCGGGCTGGTCCGGTTTACGAAATGGAGCGCGATCCCGCGCGCGGCGCGCAAGCTCCGAAATCTTTTCGAATGGGATGTTGTCCCGCAGCCTGACGATGGCATCCCGTGTTTCCACGGCCTTGCTGCGCGGAGAGGCGGGCTTGCGGGATTTTTCGACGTCCGCCTTCATCGGCTGTGCTCCGGGCGGCCGGACCCGGTCCGGCGCGCGCTCAGGCTTCCTTAAACCGGTAACCGACGCCGTACAGTGTTTCGATCATCTCGAAATCGTCGTCGGCGGATTTGAACTTCTTGCGCAGCCGCTTGATGTGGCTGTCGATGGTGCGGTCGTCGACGTACACCTGATCGTCGTAGGCCGCATCCATGAGTGCGTTGCGGCTCTTGACGACGCCGGGACGCGTCGCGAGCGCCTGCAAAATCAGAAACTCGGTGACGGTAAGCGTGACCGGCTCGTTCTTCCAGGTGCAGGTGTGACGCTCCGGGTCCATGCGCAGCGAGCCGCGCTCAAGCACCTTCGCGGAGTCGACTTCCTTCACCGGCTGTCCGTCCTTCGGGATTGCACGGCGAAGCACCGCTTTCACGCGCTCGACAAGGAGCCGCTGCGAAAACGGTTTGCGGATGAAATCGTCGGCGCCCATCTTGAGGCCGAACAGTTCGTCGATCTCCTCATCCTTGGAGGTGAGGAAGATCACGGGCAGGTCGGTTTTCTGGCGGAGACGGCGGAGCATCTCCATGCCGTCCATGCGGGGCATCTTGATGTCGAGGATCGCAAGGTCCGGCGACTGGCTTTTGAAGCCTTCGAGCGCGGTGGCGCCGTCCGTATAGGTGAGGATGCGATAGCCTTCGGCTTCAAGCGCGATGGAAACCGAAGTCAGAATATTGCGGTCGTCGTCGACCAGAGCGATCGTAGGCATGAAATCTCCTTGCCCCCGGGGAACTTGAATCCGGAAGCGTTGAAGCGGCTCGCCGGGGCCGAAATGTGACGACGCCGCGGCGATTTGACCCCCCGATCAAGAGCCAAACTAGCCCTTTCGCGCGATCAAAGCCACCGGGCGCCTGGAATGAAACGGTGTGCCAGCCCATTCAAAACGCAGCAAAACTAAGTTCTAACTGGGGTCGAAGCCGCTTCGAGACAACCCTTGGAGCCCGATCAATGCGTGATGCGGAAGCATTCGACCCCAGAGGAACGGTGAGAAGGTTAATTTCCGAGGCCCGCATCGGCTCACTTGCCACGCTCGATTCGAAGGGGGCGCCCTATGGGTCCCTGGTGACGGTGGCTACGCTGCCCGACCGCTCGCCGGTTTTGCTGCTGTCCCGGCTCGCCCGCCATACGCAGAATTTGCGAGGCGATTCCCGTGTGTCCCTGCTCGTGACCGAAAGCGGCGAGGGCGACCCGCTCGAAGGCGCCCGCCTCAGCATCGTGGGGGAAATCGCTCTCACCGAGGATACGGCCGCCCGGCGCAGGTTCCTGCTCCGCCATCCGTCCGCGGAGTCTTATGCGTCGTTCGGGGATTTTGCGTTCTACCGGATGGAGCCGTCCGGCGCCCACCTGGTCGCGGGCTTCGGCAAGATCGCGGATGTGAAGCGGGAAGACCTTCTGATCGATACCGCCGATGCGGCACCCCTGCTCGAAGCCGAGGCGGGCGCGGTTGAACACATGAACGCAGACCACCTCGATGCGATCGAGTTGTATGCGACCAGGCTTCTGGGTGCGGAGCCGGGTTCATGGCGCGTGATCGGAATCGACCCGGAAGGCTGCGATCTCGCACTGCATCAAAAAGTGCGCCGCCTGGATTTTCCGCAGCGCATAAATAATCCCGGTGAATTGCGCAAAGCGCTGGTTTCGCTGGCACATCAGGCCCGGACTTGATCTGGAACCAGGTTAAACGCCGCACCGCCGTTAACTGTGGGATTTGAATGGCTTAAGAGGCGCGCCCTTTCCGCCGATTGCGCTTCACAAGTCATAAGGCGGTCATTATGTTGCGGCCCCTCATCGCCCGGACCCGGGTTTCATCGGGCCGGTCCGCTGACAATGGACCACACAAACGCAGTATGGTTTGAACCCGGGAGAAAGCCCGGGCGAGTTCGGGGAGGCTTTCGTGAAAGAGAACGGCATTCGCAACAGCGCGCAGGGCGCCGACACAATCGGCATCAAGGACGCCGCTGTAATTCACTGGAATCTCACCGAAGCGCCGCTCTACGAGCATTCGATCGCGAATGGCGAAGCCCAGATCGTCGCCGGCGGTGCGCTCTGCGCCGAGACCGGCCACCACACGGGCCGCTCGCCCAAGGACAAGCACACGGTCGTCGATGCACTGACCGAGAACACGGTGTGGTGGGACGGCAACCGCAAACTTTCCCAGGAACACTTCGACAATCTCTATCAGGACTTCCTCGCGCACACGAAGGGCATGAAGCTCTACGCGCAGGATCTCTACGGCGGCGCCGATCCGAAATACCGCATCAAGACCCGCGTGTTCTGCGAATTCGCCTGGCACTCACTCTTCATCCGCACGATGCTGATCCGCCCCATCCAGGATGAACTGAAGGGGTTCACGCCCGAACTCACCATCATCGACCTTCCGTCCTTCAAGCCGGACGCGAAACGCCACGGCGGCCGCGAAGGCTCCGACACGATGGTGGCGATCGACTTCACCCGGAAGATCGTCCTGATCTGCGGCTCGTCCTACGCGGGCGAGATGAAGAAGTCGGTGTTCACCACGCTCAACTATTACCTACCGGCGCAGGGTGTGGTGCCGATGCACTGCTCGGCCAATGTCTCCAACGACGGCAAGGAGAGCGCGCTCTTTTTCGGCCTCTCCGGCACCGGCAAGACGACGCTTTCCGCCGACCCGAACCGCACGCTGATCGGCGATGACGAAACAGGCTGGGGTCCGGACGGTATCTTCAATTTCGAAGGCGGCTGCTACGCCAAGACCGTGAACCTCAGTCATGAAAACGAGCCGATGATCTGGGACGCCACCAACCGTTTTGGCGCGATCCTGGAGAACGTCGCCTTCGATCCCGTCACGCGCGTCCCGGACTACAAGGATATCTCCAAGACCGAGAACACCCGTTCGGCCTATCCGCTTGAATTCATCCCCAACGCATCGCGCACCGGCCGCGCCAGCCACCCGAAGAACATCATCATGCTGACGGCCGACGCTTACGGCGTCATGCCGCCGATCGCGAAGCTGACGCCGCAGCAGGCCATGTATCACTTCCTCTCGGGCTACACCGCCAAGGTCGCGGGCACCGAGAAGGGCCTCGTCGGCGTGCAGCCGGAATTCTCCACCTGCTTCGGCTCGCCGTTCCTGCCGCGGCATCCTTCCGAATATGCCGACCTGCTCCGCGACTACATCGCCAAGCACAAGGTCGATTGCTGGCTCGTGAACTCCGGCTGGACCGGCGGCAAGTACGGCGTCGGCCGCCGCATGCCGATCCAAGCCACGCGCACATTGCTGACGGCGGCGCTGAACGGTACGCTGAAGGGAGCCGACTTCCGCACCGATCCTTATTTCGGTTTCTCGGTGCCGACCTCGGTGCCGGGCGTCGAGCCGCACCTGCTGCATCCGGTCAAAACCTGGCAGGACAAGACCGAGTTCGACCAGACTGCCCGCAACCTCGTGAAAATGTTTCAGGACAATTTCGCGAAGTTCGAGGACAAGGTCGATGCGGACGTGAAGGCCGCAGCGCCGGAAGTGCGCATCGCGGCCGAATAATTGGCGCGAAGGCAGAAAATAAAGAACGACGGCTTTCGGGCCGCCGTTTGCGTTTTGGCGTTCGGGAGAACTCCAAAGCTGCCGATTCTTGAATACGACTTTAGTTTAAAGCGGTTATGACAAATACTCGTCCTTGCAGGAATACTCCGGCGGGATACGCTTCGCAGAAGACCGGAAGCTACCGGCATTGCCCGAACAAAAACGCGGGCGTTCAGGGAGGAATTCAATGAAAAAGTTCGGTTACGCGGTCGTTGGCGCCGCGATGATAATGAGCGTCACGACGGCGCAGGCACAACAGGTCGATACGGTGCGTTGGCCGGTGCCGATGGCGTTCGGGTCCAATCTGGTTGCTCTCGGCGATGCGATGCCATGGGTAGCGCAACAGATCGACAAGGCATCCGGTGGCCGCATCAAGTTGCAAATCTTCGAGCCGGGCAAGCTCGTGCCGGCGCTCGCGGTCTTCGACGCGGTCTCAGAAGGCAAAGCCGAGGCTGGTTACACCTGGATGGGTTATGAAGTCGGCAAGGTGCCGGCGGCGGCGCTGTTTGGCGCGGTGCCGTTCGGCATGGAATCGCCCGAGTTTATGGCCTGGATGTTTTTCGGCGGCGGTAACGAATTGCTGCGCGACCTCTTCAAGCCGCACAATGTCTATCCGATTTTCTGCGGCACAATCGGACCGGAAGGTGCCGGCTGGTTCCGCAAGGAAATCAATACGCCGGATGACATCAAGGGCCTGAAGTTCCGCGCGGCCGGTTACGGCGGCGACATCTACAAGGAAGTCGGCGCGTCCGTGACCCTGCTTCCGGGCGGCGAATTGTTTCAGGCGCTGGAGAAGGGCGTTCTCGACGGAACCGAATTTTCGCTGCCAACCGTCGACGAGCAGCTCGGCTTCTTCAAGGTCGCGAAATATTACTATCTGCCCGGCTGGCATCAGCCCTCGACCAACCAGTATCTCTACGTGAATCTCGCCGCGTGGAATAAGCTGAACGCCACCACACAGGCGCTCATCGAAACCACTTGCACCGCCGCGGTGACGATTTCGCTCGCGAAATCGGAAGCGCTACAGGGAAAGACGCTCGCCAGGTTCGAAAAGGAAGGCGTGCAGGTAAAGCAGGTCAATGCAACCCTGTTGAAGGTATTCCAGACCGCGACCAAGAAGGTGATGGCTGAGAAGTCTGCCTCCAACGAGTCGTTCAAGAAAATCTACGAAAGCCAGACCGCCTTCATGGCCCAGAACGAGAAGTGGAAATCGTTCGGTTATCTTCCGCGCGACTTCAAGTAAACGGCTGGATCAATGAGTCACGCACGACAAACGGCGGACGGCCCCAAAGCGGGGCCGTCCGGAATTTTGTTGCCGGAAACGCGCCTGTCGCGTGTTCTCGACCGCATCATCGTTTTCATCGGCGAGTCTTCGGCATGGACTTGGACCATCCTGATGCTCCTGATCATTTATCAGGTCGTTCAGCGCTATGTGTTCGGTCTCGGCTCGATCAAGATGGAGGAGATGCAATGGCATCTCTTCGCCATCGGTTTCATGCTTGCCATCCCGCTGACGGAAATCCGGGAGCGCCATGTTCGCATCGACGTGCTGGCGGAGCATTGGCCGCGGCGCCGGCGACTCTGGGTGGAGACATTCGGTCTTGCGGTTTTCCTGCTGCCGTTTTCGCTGTTCGCCATCATTAATTCCGCGCCCTACATCGCGCAATCCTGGCGGCTGAACGAGCAATCGGCGGCACCCGACGGCCTGCCGATGGTCTATGTGCTGAAGTCCTTCATCTTCGTGACATTCGTGCTGTTGGCGATGGCCGCTATTTCACGCTTTTCGCGGGTCATTGCAGCGCTTAGATCGCGCCATTGAACGGACTGGCAAACTCACAACAATGATTTGAATTCGAGGCGGGGGTCATGGAAGTTTACGAGATTATTGTTGTCGTCTTCCTCGTCACCTTCATTGCGTCGCTGTTCCTCGGGTATCCGATTGCCTGGACGCTCGGCGGCTTGTCGCTTCTCTTCGTCGCTGGCGGAATCCTGCTCCACGACTATTTCGGGATCGACACATATCTGCTGAATCGTTGGGGAAACTTCGCCATCATCGTCGATCGAATATGGGCGTTGATGTCGAACTGGGTGCTCGTGGCATTGCCCATGTTCGTTTACATGGGCCTGATGCTCGACCGCTCTGGCGTCGCCGAACTGATGATGACCAATTTCGTGCGCGTGTTCGGCCAGATGCGCGGCGGTCTTGGGATCACGGTGGTGCTGATCGGAATTTTACTCGCGGCTTCCACCGGCATTGTCGGTGCGTCGGTCGTGCTGCTCGCCACGCTTTCGATCCCGATCATGATGCGGCAAAAATATTCCAAGTCATTCGCGTCGGGGGTGGTGGCGGCATCCGGAACGCTTGGCATCCTGATCCCGCCTTCGATCATGCTCGTGATCATGGCCGACCAGCTCTCGATTTCGGTCGGCGATCTGTTCATGGGTGCGTTCATACCGGGACTGCTGCTCGGTTTGTTCTATTTGATTTATGTCATTCTTGTCGGGCTGATCCGCCCGGAAATGGCTCCTCCACCGGAAAAAACACATAAGCTTACAGGCCGCGAAATCTTTGGCGCCATAATGGCCACGGTCCCGACGGCGACGCTGATCGTGGCGGTGCTGGGCACGATTTTCTTCGGCATCGCGACGCCGAGCGAAGCCTCCGGCGTCGGCGCCTTCGGCGCAACGCTGCTCGCGCTCGCGAACGGCAGGTTGAACCTGAAGGTCATCCGTCAAGTCGGCATCGAGACATCGCTGACATCGGCCTTCATCTTCGGGATTTTTCTCGGTGCCACGGCCTTCGCCCTCGTCATGCGCTCGCTCGGTGGCGACGAATTTATCGCTCACTTACTGAAGGGGCTTCCGTTCGGTCCGAATGGAATTCTTGTTTTCATCCTGTTCGTGGCCTTCATCGCCGGCTTCTTCCTCGACTGGCTGGAGATCGTGCTGATTATCCTGCCGCTGGTGGCGCCGGTGGTGAAGGATCTCGGCTTCAATCTTGTGTGGTTCGTGGTGGTGTTCGCGGTCTGCCTGCAGACCTCGTTCCTCACGCCGCCGGTCGGCTTCTCGCTGTTCTATCTGAAGGGCGTGGTGCCGAAGGAAATCACGACGCGCGACATCTACATCGGCATCATTCCGTTCGTGATCCTGCAAGTGCTGGCGGTCGCGGCGGCCTTCACGTGGCCGGAGCTTGTGCTCTGGTTGCCGCGAAAAATGTACGGATCGGTCTGACGGCGCTTAAGGCGCGAACCCGCGGCTCATGATGTCTTCAGCGGGCGTTACCGTGATGTTCGGCGCCTGCGCCGGTGACGGAGAAACGCTTGTACGCCCGGTGACTGGCTCTTGCGCGCGCGTGATCCGCATCTCGGAGAGATTTTTCCGCTCCCGCTCCGACATGCCTCTGAATTCTTTTACCGGCACGAACGAAGCCGGAGTCGGCTGGCCGTTGTTGGCAACTCCGCGATACACTTTCGGGCCGTCGGCGGTGACGATAATGTCGCCCGGGCGCAGGGTCGGGTCCGACTCCGCATCCAGATTGGCGACGCCGGTATTCTCGACGCCGTTGCAGGAACATTCGGGAATCATCTTTTCGCGATAGACGAACGCATTTTGCAGCTTGGCATAGCTCGTGCCGTCGCCGGCGGTGGCGTTGCCGATCTGCGTGCCGGAAAATATCTTCACGGCAGTGGCCGGACACATTGCCTTGCAGAGGTTGTCCGGCGAAGCCTGCCCGGAAATGTTGATCGGCGGCGGCCGGCGGTCATCGCGATACTCGCGGAAAAAAAAGGAACGTCCGCGTTCACGCTCGCGATCCTTCCCGCTACTGGCGGGCAGCGGGAAAAAACGGCCGTCGCAGAGGCGCACGCAATAGGCCTGATAGGGACCTTCGCCCATGTCTTCTTCCGGAAGAGAACGCCGCCCGCCGAGCACGCTGAACAGTGTCTCGAACAGACCCTGCGCCCTAACGGGTTCGGGCTGAGCGGTCACCACAGCCGAAAGCACGCCGATGGCGAGCAGAAAACGCGCGGACCTATGGAAAAAACGCCGGGACACGGAATACTCCTAGGCGCGTAATCTAGCGTAATCCGGGAAGTTTACGAGGCTGATGGTTCCAACGCGAAAGACGTCAAAAAGTTGCGGTAAAGGCGGCCTGATTGCGAAGGGGGGTTATTTGCCGAGAAATTCGCCCGCCGTGAACAGCGCGCGAAATTTGAGCCCGGCCTGCTTGAACGTCTCGTCGGCGCCTTCCTGCCGGTCTACCATGGTCAGCACCAGCGTTACTTCGCCGCCGCCGTCTTTCACCGCCTCCACGGCTTTCAGCGCCGAGCCGCCGGTGGTGGTGACATCCTCGATGACGGCGACGCGCTTGCGCGCGAGCGTCAGTCCCTTCTTCAGCCCCTCGACTCCTAGCTTCGCTCCGTACTCTTTTGGCTTCTTGCGCACAAAGAAATTCGGCAGCGGCTTGCCGTCTAAAAACGAAAGCGCCGCGATCGCGCCGGAAATCGGCACGGCGCCCATTTCCAGCCCCCCGACATAATCCACTTTCTCTTCCCGGAGCATTTCCAGCGCGAGCTGGGCCAGCAACGCCGCACCCTCCGGGTCGAGCATCGTCGGTTTCAGATTAAAATAGAAATCGCTCTTGCGGCCGGAGGCGAGCGTCACCTCGCCGCGCCCAAAGGATTTGTCGCGGATGATTTCGGCGAGCCGTTTGCGCGCGTCGGTGGAGTTAGGGAGGACCATGTCGAATGCTCTAACACTAAACGGGAGGAGCTTGAACCGCCGGCGCGAATGCCGCTGTGGATTCAGCGCGCCGTCGAGATGGCAAACCAGACCGCGACCATCGCGAGCAGCACCGCGAGCGCGCGCCGCACCAGTGTCCGCCACGCCGGGTCCGAGAGATAGGCCTGCAGGCGGCTTGCCGCGAAGACGACGACCAGATGGGTGAAGGTCGCGACCGAGACAAAGACCGCCGACAGCAAAAAGGTTTGCCAAATCACCGGGCCCGCGGCTTCGACGATGAAGCCCGGCAGCACGGCAACGTAAAATATTGCCGCCTTCGGATTCAGTAGATTGGTAATCAGCCCGCGCTGGAACGCCATGCGTTCCATTTTGCCATCAGCACCCTGTTCGGGTTCAGCGTTTCCTTCGCCTCGCCAGCTCTCCCAGGCAAGCCAGAGGAAATACACGATACCGGTCCAGCGCAGCACGCTGTAGAGCATAGGCGACTGATCAATCAGCGCGGCGATGCCAAGGGTGGCGGCGAGTCCATAGGCCGAAAGCCCGAGCGCGATGCCGGTGATTGCCGCGAGTCCCGCGCGCAAGCCGTGTTGCAGCGTAAGGGCGGCGAGATAGGTCTGGTTCGGGCCGGGAATGGCTTCGATGATCAGCGAAGCAAGCGCGAAGGAAAGGAGCGAGGGGAGCAGAAGCTCAAGCATGGTTTATTCTGTCATCGGGCAGCGCCCAATTTACCGTGATTCATCCTGATGCCCGGATCAAGGCCGGATATGACAATAATTAGTGCGCCTCTTCCCAGTTGTCGGCGGCGTGCGCGTCCACGCGCAAGGGAACGGAGAGCGACACCGCCGGCAGCGGCGCTTGTTCCATCACCTGTTTAACCACGGCCATCGTCCTCTCGACTTCGCCGGAGGGCACTTCGAACACAAGCTCGTCGTGGACCTGCAAGAGCATCCGCGCCGAGAGCCTTGCCTTCACAAGCTCGTCCTCCATGCGCATCATCGCACGGCGGATGATGTCGGCGGCGGTTCCCTGCAGGCGCGCGTTGATCGCCGCCCGTTCGCTGAAGCCGCGCACGGACGGATTGCTGTCGGTGATGCCGGGATAATGAACCTTGCGGCCGAACAGCGTCGTCACATAGCCGTCCTTCTTCGCGAGGGCCTTGGTGCGGTCCATATAGTCGCGGATGCCGGGGAAGCGCTCGAAATATTGCTTGATGTAGGCACCGGCCTCGTCGCGCGGGATGCCGAGCTGGTTGGCGAGCCCGAAGGCGGAAATGCCGTAGATGATGCCGAAATTGATGGCCTTGGCGCGATTGCGGATTTGCGCGGGCATTCCCTGCACCGGCACGCCGAACATTTCGGAAGCGGTCATCGCGTGAATGTCGAGCCCGTCCTTGAATGCTTTTTTTAGCGCCGGAATGTCGGCGATCTCGGCGAGGAGCCGCAATTCGATCTGTGAATAGTCCGCGGAGACGAGCTTCATGCCCTTTTCCGCAATGAAGGCGCGGCGAATTTTGCGCCCTTCCTCCGTGCGGGCCGGAATGTTCTGCAAATTCGGATCGGAGGATGACAGCCGCGCGGTGGGCGTCGCCGCCAGCGCATAAGAGGTATGAACGCGGTTCGTTTGCCGGTTGACGAATTCCGGCAGTGCGTCGGTGTAGGTCGAGCGCAGCTTGGAGAGCTGCCGCCATTCCAGAATTTTCTTCGGGAGTTCGTGGCCTTCTTCGGCGAGGTCCTCCAGCACGTTCGCGCGCGTAGACCAGGCACCCGTCGCCGTTTTCGTGCCGCCGGGTAAGTTCATCTTGCCGAACAGGATGTCGCCGAGCTGCTTGGCGCTGCCCGGATTGAACGCCTCGCCGGCTATTTCCTTAATTTCATCCTCCAGCCGCGCGATGATCTGCGCGAACTCGCCCGAGAGCCGCGACAGGAGTTGCCGGTCGATGGAAATGCCGTGCCGTTCCATGCGTGCGAGCACGAGCGGCATCGCGCGCTCCAGCGTCTCGTACACGGTGTTCATGCCTTCGGAAGCAACCCGCGCTTTCAGCACGCGCCAGAGACGGAGCGTTACGTCGGCGTCCTCGGCGGCATATTCCGACGCCTTGTCGATGGCGACGCGCCCGAAGCCGATATGCGTCTTGCCCTTGCCGGCGACCTCTTCATATTTGATGCAGGAATGATTGAGGTAAAGTTCCGCGAGTTCGTTCATACCGTGGCCGTGCAGGCCGGCATCGAGCGCATACGACATCAGCATTGTGTCGTCGTAAGGCAGCATCTCGATGCCGTGGCGGGCGAGCATCAGCCAGTCGTATTTCATATTCTGCGCGATCTTGAGCACGCTTTTGTCTTCCAGCACCGGCTTGATCGCGGCGAGCGCCTCCTTCACCGGAATCTGTCCCGGCAGCAGCCCGCCGCTGAACAAATCGTCGCCGCCCATATGCCCGAGCGGCACATAGCAGGCCTCGCCCGGCGAAAGCGCCAGCGAAAAGCCGATGAGGTCGGCGCTCATGCAGTCGAGCGAACTCGTCTCCGTGTCGATGGCGACGAAGCCCTGCTCCTTCGCCTTCGCCATCCATTCGTTCAGGCGCTTCAGGTCGCGAACCGTTTCATATTTGGAACGGTCGCATTTCATGAGCTTCGCTTCGGCAAGGCGCGTGGCGGCGAGCGCCTGCGGGGTCATGCCTTCTTTTGACGCGGGCTTGATCGTGGGCGGCGCCGTGCCGCCCTGCACCGGCGGCGCGTCCACTTGCTTCTGGGTCCCGCCGCCGCCCGCTTTCAGTTTCGGATCGGGCTCGATTTCCTCGGCGACAACGCCGGTGCCTTCGGCGACGCGCTTCGTCAGCGTCGTGAATTCCATCGCCTTCAAAAATGCAACAAGCCGCTTTCCGTCGATGCCATTCTGACAGGCGAGATCGTCGAACGGAATCGGCACGGGCGCGCGGTCGTCGAGCAGCACGAGTTTCTTGGAGATGCGCGCCTGCTCGGCGAACTGAATCAGCGACTCGCGCCGCTTGTCCTGCTTGATCTCGGCTGCGTGCGCGAGGAGATTTTCCAGATCGCCGTATTCGCCGATCAGGAGCGCCGCCGTCTTGATGCCGATGCCGGGCACGCCCGGAACATTGTCCGTGCTGTCGCCCGACAAGGATTGAATGTCGGCGACCTTCGCCGGTGGCAGGCCGAATTTCTCCTCGACTTCCTTCGGCCCGATGCGGCGCTCGTTGCCCGGCATCGGGTCGTACATCGCGACACCGTCGCGGACGAGCTGCATCAGGTCCTTGTCACCCGCGATAATGGTGACGTCAGCGCCCTTCTCGATGGCTTCGCGTGCGTAGGTCGCGATCAGATCGTCCGCTTCAAAGCGCGGCTGCTCAATGGGAATGAGCCCGAACGCGCGCACCACTTCTCGCATCAGCGGAAACTGCGGGATCAGATCTTCCGGCGGGTCTTCACGGTTGGCCTTGTATTCGGGATAGATTTCGTTGCGGAAGCCGTCGCCGGGCGCATCGAAGATCACGCCGATATGGGTTGGCTTCACGCCGTCGAGGCCCTCGCGGCAAAGCTTCCAGAGCATGTTCGAAAACGTCATCACCGCGCCTACGGGGAGGCCATCGGAGCGGTGGAACGCGCGTCCGCGCGACTGGGCCGCTTTGAACATCGCGAAATAGGCGCGGAAGATATAGGAGGAGCCATCGACCAGAAACACGTGGCCGCCCGTCTTGCCCCTGGCGGATTTCGCCGGCGCAGGTGCCGCTTTCTTCTCGGACCGGGCGGCGGGCTTCGCCGCCGTGTTCTCGGGTTTCTTGTCGGGTTTTTTAGCCATGTCTCCCGCACGATGCACAAGTGCAATGCGCGGGACAACCCTTGTGGATTACACCTAAACAGAGAGCCCGCTCGTCACCCTGAGGTGCGAGCGCAGCGAGCCTCGAAGGGTGGACAGGGCGCATCCTTCGAGGCTCGGCGGCTTTGCCGCCTCGCACCTCAGGGTGACGCCCTTTACTCCGCCGCCTGCAAACGCGGCCGCAGCTGGATGCGGAAGAAAGCCGGCCGCACAAACAGGAAATCGAAGCGCGTGCCGCGCACCAGCCAGTGGAACGCGAGCGGCGCGATTACGCCCGCTGCGGTCACGATCAGCGCGACCGTGCCGATATCGCTGACAACGCCGGTCTTGAGCAACACGGTGCGCGTCGCCGCCATCGGCAGGAAGAAGGCGAGATAGACCACGATGGAATGTTCGCCCGCATAGCGCAGGAGATCGAGCCATTTCACCCTGGCGAGCAGCGCGGAGAGCGCGACGACCGCCGCGGCACCGGCAAAGCCGAGTGCCAGCGAGAAGAACGGTAGGCTCGCATAGCCGAGCGCAACCATGACGCCGTTCGCAATCGCCCAGACGGCAAGCCCAGCAATCGCCAGCGCTGGCTGTTCCTGCGCGCGTGCGGCCAGCGTGAACCAGTTCCGCGCGAGCCAGTAGCCCGCGAAGAAATAGACGTAGCGCGCAGCAAACTCGTCGATCATCGTGTAGCCGGTCTCGACCGGAGCGCTCTCGAGTGCGGCCGCAACGGCGAACACGAACAGCGCCGGCACGCGGCGAAGCAGTTTCGTGACGACGAAGAACACCGGCAGCAGCCAGATGAACCACAGCGTGCCGAACGGCTCGATGTAAGAGAAAAGATAAAATTTCAGGAGGCCGGCCGCGCCCATCTCGTTCAAGAGGCCCGGCGCCTTGAACGCAAACTGGATCGTCATCCAGAGCCCGTAGAAATAGAGGAAGTGCACCACCTTGGTGTCGATGTAGCGCTGCCAGTCGCGGGCGATGACGCGCGCTAGAAACAGCCCGGAGATCAGAAAGAAATCCGGCATGCGGAAGGGCTTGGCGAATTCCACGACCCAGTGCATCCAGCTTTGTCCGCCGGCGTAGGCTTCGACGCCGAGCGTCGAATGCATCATCACCACCATGACGATGCAGAAGCCCTTGGCGAAATCGACCCAGTCGATGCGGCTCTGCATGGAAAGCTCCGAATCCGGTTGCTGTCCCGTTTTGGGACTGGCTGCGCTATTCCCGCTGTCTGTCGCAACGACCATGCCGCAAGAACCGCCGGATTTGGCCCGTTTGGATGTGCCGGATAGAACCACGGGACAATGACCAATCCCTTTCAAACACCAATGCCCGTGGACGAGGCGCTCCCGCCACTACGCGAGGCGCTGGCCGGAGGCCGTTCGGCGGTGCTGGTCGCACCGCCGGGTGCCGGCAAGACCACGCGCGTGCCGCTGGCTCTGCTGGATGCGCCGTGGGTTGCGGGCCGGAAAATTCTGGTGCTGGAACCGCGCAGGCTGGCGGCGCGGGCGGCGGCCGGTTTCATCGCGAAAAGCATCGGCGAGGAGGCGGGCGGCGTGGTCGGGTATCGCGTTCGCTTCGGCTCGAAAATCAGCAGCCGCACGCGCATTGAGTTCATCACCGAAGGCGTGTTCACGCGCATGGTGCTGGACGATCCGGAATTATCCGGAATCGCGGCCGTGTTGTTCGACGAATTTCACGAGCGTTCGATGGACGCCGATCTCGGCCTCGCTCTTGCGCTCGACGCGCAGCGAGGGCTGCGCGAGGATCTGCGCATCGTTGCCATGTCGGCGACCATCGACGGCGCGCGCGTGGCAAGACTCATGGGCGATGCGCCCGTCATCGAGAGCAAGGGGCGCGCGTTTCCGGTCGAGACGCGCTATCTCGGCCGCGATCCGCGCACGCCTATCGAGCGGCAGATGACCGAGGCGATCCTGCGCGCGATCGATGCCGAGAGCGGCTCCGTGCTCGCCTTCCTGCCGGGGGCCGCCGAAATTCGCCGCACCGCGGATCAACTGAACGAGCGCATCCGGGATTCCAGCATCGACATTGTTCCGCTCTACGGCGCGCTCGATGCCGATACTCAGGACCGCGCGATTTTTCCCGCGTTGTCGGGAAAAAGAAAAATCGTGCTGGCGACTTCGATTGCCGAAACCTCGATCACCATCGAGGGCGTGCGGATCGTCGTCGACTCCGGCCTCGCGCGCGTGCCGAAATTCGAGCCCGCTCTGGGTCTGACGCGGCTGGAGACCGTTCGCGTATCCCGCGCTTCGGCGGACCAACGCCGTGGCCGCGCGGGGCGCACCGGGCCGGGCGTTGCCTATCGTCTGTGGACCGAGCCGGAGACACAGGCGCTGACAGCGTTTGCGACTCCGGAGATTCTGGAAAGCGATCTCTCGGGCCTCGTGCTCGATCTTGCCGTCTGGGGCGTGAACGATCCTTCGAGCCTCGCCTGGCTCGACCCGCCGCCGGCATCCGCCATCGCCGAGGCACGCAATCTGCTGCGCGAACTCGATGCACTGGACGCCGATGGCCGCGTTACCCCGCGAGGCAACCGGATCGCGAAACTGCCGCTGCCGCCGCGGCTGGCGGCGATGGTGGTCGGTGCCGCTGATAACGATGAAGCACTACTGGCCGCTGAAATCGCGACCGTCGTGTCCGAGCGAAATCTGGGCGGCGACGATGTGGATCTCTCTCACCGCGTGGAAAACTTCCGCCGCGACAAATCCCGCCGCGCCGAGGAAGCGCGCGCGATGGCGAGGCGATGGGCTGAAAAAGCCATTTCTCCCTCCCCCCTTGTGGGGGTGGGTGGGGGGGGGGGCTCGAACGAAAAGCAATCACCCCCCACCCGGCTCGCTGCGCTCGCCGACCTCCCCCACAAGGGGGCAGGTAATTACTCCGTTGGCCGCCTGCTGGCGCTGGCATTTCCGGATCGCGTGGCGAAGGCGCGCGGCGGAAAGCCCGGCGAATTCCTGCTGGTCAACGGGCGTGGCGCCAAGCTCGATGCATCACACTCCTTCGCAAAGGAAAAATATCTCGCGGTCGCCGAGATCACCGGCCGCGCGGGCGAGGGACGGATTCTGCTGGCTGCAAAAATCAGCGAGCAGGACATCGAGAAGGAATTTGCCTCGCATATTGAAGACGCGACCGATTTCGCCTTCGACGAACAGAGCGCCTCGCTGCGCGCGCGAAAGGTTCGACGGCTCGGCGCCATCAACCTGTCCGAAAAGCCGCTGCCCGTCGAAACCGGACAGGAATCCGCCGAGGCGCTGGCCGAAGGGATCGCGCGGATCGGGCTGGAGCGGCTGCCGTGGTCGCAACATCAGAAGCAATTGCTGGAACGCGTTCGCTATCTGCGCGAGCAGAACGGCGATGCTTCGAACAATCCTTGGCCAGATCTGTCCGGCGATAATTTGCTTGCGAGCGTGAAGGACTGGCTGGCGCCCGCGCTCCTGCAACGCACCGCACTTTCGCAAATCACCGCCGACGATCTTGCCAACGCGCTTCATCATCTCCTACCGCACGATCTCATGCGCCGTCTGGAGAAAGACGCGCCGACGCATTTCACCGCTCCCACCGGCTCGAATATCCCGATCGATTACGCCGCCGAGCAGGGGCCGACGGTGCAGCTTCGCGTGCAGGAACTGTTCGGCCTCGACCAGCACCCGAAGATCGCAAACGGCAAGGTGGCACTCATCCTGGCGCTTACTTCGCCCGCAGGCCGCCCCATTCAGGTGACGCGCGACCTGCCCGCCTTCTGGCGCGGCTCCTGGGCCGACGTGCGCCGGGACATGCGCGGGCGCTATCCGAAACATCCCTGGCCGGAAGACCCGCGCGCAGCGGCACCGACCAGACGCGCGAAGCCGCGCGGTACCTAAAATTGTATGGAATCCGTTTGCCCGCCTTCACCACAGGGCAAAGTCAAATAACGCGTTTACCTGCGTTTACAAAGCCCGCGATACATTTTCCGGATGCTGAAAAGCGTCCTTTTCCTGGCCGGATTGACGGTGGCGATCGCGCTGATCGCGCCGAGCCTGTTGCAGAATGCCGGCAACAACAATTCCGCGGCGGTGGCGCGTACCGATCGGAAGCCGCAGGGAAGCGCCGACCACGGCGGCGTCATGCGGCTCGATTCCGACCGCAGCGGCCATTATCGCACCAGCATCGAAGTGAACGGCCGCGGTATCGACGCACTGGTCGATACCGGCGCCACCACCGTCGCACTCCGCTATGAGGATGCCCGCGCGATGGGCTTGATCTTCCCCGGCGACAAATTTGACGTGCAGGTCCGCACCGCCAACGGCATGGCCAAGGCCAAGCGCGTCGAACTGCGTTCCGTGCGGCTCGGCACCATCACCATCCGCGATGTGGAAGGGCTTGTGATGGATCAGGGCCTGCTTGGAACCAATCTCCTCGGCATGAGCTTCTTGAAGCGGCTTTCGCGCTACGAAGTGCAGCGCGGGCAGCTCGTGCTGGAGCGTTGAGACCGCTTACAGGCGCTTCTTTTCCCCGCCCGGTTTTATGCTATGTCGCCCCCGGCGATCCCGCCGTTATTGGACTCCCGATGTTTCCGACGCCGAAGCCCGCCCTGACCCCCAATACATTCGAATATGAATCCGAGCCGATGGTGAAGCCGACGGGCTTCCGCGAATACGACGCGCGCTGGCTGTTCGGCAAGGAACTCAATCTCATGGGCGTGCAGGCGCTTGGCCTCGGCATGGGCACGATTTTCCATGAGTTGGGCATCAAGCCCGAGGTCGTGGTGGCGCACGATTTTCGCTCCTATTCGGCGTCGATCAAGATGGCGCTGGTGACTGGCCTGATGGCGGGCGGCATGCGCGTGAAGGACGTTGGCCTCGCCGTGACGCCGATGGCCTATTTCGCGCAGTTTGCGCTGGACGTGCCGGCGGTGGCGATGGTGACGGCCTCGCACAACGAGAATGGCTGGACCGGCGTGAAGATGGGCGCCGCCCGGCCGCTTACTTTCGGGCCTGACGAAATGGGACGCCTGAAGGACATCGTGCTCGGGGCAAAGGGCAAGACCCGCGATGGCGGTTCTTATGAATTCATCGCGGGTTTTGCCGAAACATACATGGCTGACCTGACCAGCCGGCCGAAGCTGAAACGCAAGCTCAAGGTCGTGGCCGCCTGCGGCAACGGCACGGCGGGCGCTTTCTCGCCGAAGGTGCTGGCGGGCGTCGGTTGCGAGGTGATCCCGCTCGACTGCGAACTCGATCATACCTTTCCGAAATACAATCCGAACACCGAAGACCTGAAGATGCTGCATGCGCTGCGCGACGAAGTGCTGCGCACCAAGGCCGATGTGGGCCTTGCCTTCGACGGCGACGGCGACCGCTGCGGCGTGGTGGATGACGAAGGTGAAGAGATTTTTGCCGACAAGGTCGGCGTGATGCTCGCGCGCGATCTGTCGGCGCTGCACAAGAATTCCACCTTCGTGGTGGACGTGAAATCCACCGGCCTGTTCATGACCGATCCCGTGCTGAAAGCGAACGGCGTGAAGGCCGATTACTGGAAGACCGGGCATTCCTACATCAAGCGCCGCGTGACCGAATTGAAGGCGATCGCGGGCTTCGAGAAATCCGGTCACTTCTTTTTCAATCCGCCGATCGGCCGGGGCTACGACGACGGCCTGATCTCGGCGCTTGCCATCTGTGACATGCTCGACCGCAACCCGGACAAGAAAATGTCGGACCTGCGCAAGGCGCTGCCGCGTACCTGGGGCTCGCCGACCATGTCGCCGCACTGCGCCGACGAAGCGAAATACGGCATCGTGGACAACATCGTGAAGAAGTTCGAAGCCGCCAAGGCAAAAGGCGAGAAAGTCGCCGGCCAGCCGATCCGCGATCTCGTCACGGTCAACGGTGTCCGCGTCACTTGCGAGGACGGCACCTGGGGCCTGGTACGCGCGTCATCGAACAAGCCGGAACTGGTGGTGGTCGTGGAAAGCCCGGTGAGCGAAGCGCGCATGCGCGAGATGTTCGCGGCCGTCGATGCGGCCCTCCGGGAATACCCGGAAGTCGGCGAATATAATCAGAAGATCTGAAGCGAAGATTCAAAACAAGATGTCATGGCCCCGGCATAAAGCCGGGCATGACGGTTTAGGGAAATGAAGGTGGCTTACGACGCGACGCGGGAGATCGTATTCACGAGGCGCGGACGCAGGTAGAGCTTGTCCGTCATCGTGATCGAGCCCGTGATCGCGTAACCGATCGGCGGCGTGTAGCTGTAGCTTGCTTCCGCCCAGATCAGCGTTGTGTTCGCGATGTTGAGGCCGGTTGGCAGCGTGACCGTTTCGTTCACGGCGCGTGCCGTGTCCTGGTACGCGTCACTCCAGGCGACTTTCGCGACGCCGTTGGAGTCGATCGCGATGCTCGATACCTTGATCTTCAGCGTGCTGGTCGAATAGGGCGCCATCACCGAAGTCGTGGCCGACATGATCTGCGTCATTTCGGCGTTGGTGATGCTCACGTCCTGCGCGACAAGATCGCCGATCGCCCGCGTCACCAGCGTGGTCTTTCGCTTCATGGTGATCGCCTGCGTGATTTCCGAGCCGCCGAGATAGAGCGTCAGCATGATCGGCAGCAGGACCGCAAACTCCACCGCCGAAACCCCGCGATGATCGCGGCGGAAGTCGCGGATTTTCTGAATGATGCCCGTTTGCGTTTTCATGACAGGCCTCAGTTCGGATAGGGTTCGTTGCGGAAGGCGGAAGTCGACATCAACAGGCGCTTGCCGTTCGGCAGATCCGCCATGTCGAGTCCGAAATAGCGCACGAAGGTCGGCCATTCGTAAGCGACCCGAACGACCACGATCGAACCCTGCGTGCCCGGCTGCCAGGTGAAATTCGAAGTATCCATGTTGCCGTTGGCGTCGAGCGGCTTGCCCATATTGGTGCCGCCGAAGGACGAAGCCGTGCGCACATCCACCTTGATGCCGGTCGTGCAATCGAACAGCGCATAGAGGCGATTGCAGATTTCCGCCTTGAACTGCGCCTGCGTCAGCGCGGATTTCTGCGCCTGGCCCGTCATCACGAGACGCGAGGCGTCGGCGACCGCGGTTTCGAGAACCTGGCCGGCGAAGAATACCAGCGCGGTCTCCAGAATGGCGAACAGCAGCGCGAGGAACGGGAAGATGACAATGGCGAATTCGATCAGCGTCGCGCCGTCATCGCGGCGGACGAAACGCATCGTCACACGGCGGAAGCCGCGGCAAGCGCGGTTTTCCACGACGAAGCGCGGCACAAGATTTGATACGGTCTTCATCATTCGCGCCAATCCCAGCGTTTTCTCTTCCGGGGTTGTAGCGGATACGGTTTGACGAACCGTTGCGATGCTGCAAACGGCAAAAGGATTGCCATTCACCGCCGGTTAACCATGCGGCGGATTTGGCGGCCTTACTTGGACGAGGAGGAGGACCCGGGCGTCGGAGCGGAGAATCCGTTGCGGGATTCGGTCTGCTTCAGCGTGCCCTCGAAGAAATCGTTGCCGTCGCCGAGCATGACCGAACGCTCGCAACGAGGGGCGCAGCTCCAGGTCTCACGGTTGACGCCGCGCCAGACCGTGAGGCCTTCCTTGGGCGCGCCAACCTTAACCGTGTGCTCCGCCAGCACCGCGCCTTGATGGTCGAGGGCGATGATATTGGTGGTGCCGTAGCCCTTGCCGGTGATGACCATCAGGCCCCCCGCCTGCAGGGATCCGTCGGCCACTTGCGGGTTTCCGATCACGATGGTCGCGATCTTTTCCGGCATTTTCACAATGCTTGCCTGATTCAGAATGACCGAAATGCTTTCGGATCGGGCCGGGTGCTGGGCCGCGGCGGCAACGCACGCAACGGCCAGAGCGCAACGCAGGATCAATGCTTTCACGGCGGCTTCCTTTTTGGCCAGTGGGCCACGCAACGAGGTGACGCGACTTGGAAACGAACGTTTCGAATTTCGCGGAAAATGGTGAATGAAATGCCAACACCGGGCATTCTTCGGCGCCTAATCAGAAAGCGCCCTTGCTGCCTGTGTTCTTGTGGGCGGGTGCGGATGCTCCGCCCTGCCGTCGATGGTCTGAAAGCAGCGCGGTATGAAAATCAGCACCTGCGGCCGCCCTTTTATGGTTTCTGAATTCTTGATGCGTCCGCGCACTCTTGAAGTTTATTCGATCCATTTAACGGCGCTGCAATGGATGGGCGCTAGGTTCCCCGCACGATCGCTCACGGGAAGAATTCCGCGGGCACGTACTCAGAGGGATGCGTACAGGAGTTCGCCATGCAGATGCTCGTTCGCTTCGTCAAGGATCAGTCCGGTGCCACGGCCATCGAATACGGTCTCATCGCCGCCTGCATTTCGGTCGCGATCATTACGGTCGCCACGAACGTGGGTTCGAAGCTCAACTCGACGTTCACGCAGGTCCAGAGCGCGCTAAAATAAGCAAGCCCGGCTGAAACTGACAACTGGCCCCGCCTTGCGGGGCCTTTCTGTTTGGTAAGGTTTGATTCAATGTGTTTGAGAATTCGGGCGATCTCTAAAATTTTCCGCATTCAATCAATCAAATTCTCACAGGCTTGCGGTATCACAAGGCCACTAACCGGGAAAAACCCGGCAACCTTGGGAGATGTGTCAATGGTTCTTCGTAACTTCATCCGTGACGAATCTGGCGCCACGGCCATCGAATACGGCCTCATCGCCGCTTGTATTTCGATCGCGATCATCACGGTCGCCACGAACGTCGGCTCGAAGCTGAACTCGACCTTCACGCAGGTCCAGACCGCGCTGAAGTAATCGGAGCAAGCTCCGTCACAACGAATACAACAGGCCCCGGTTTTTCCGGGGCCTTTTGCTTTTTCAAGTCGAGATTGCCGACAAATTGCGGGCGGAATGTACGCCGGGAACGTCTAAAAAAGTTCCAAACGCGTCAATCGGATCATAACTCGTGCTGCCTATATTCCACCCTGCAAGCCGGAGAAACCGGCTCCAAGTGAGATCCAGCAGGGAGACTATGACACATGACTTTCCGCAAATTCCTTCGTGACGAATCCGGAGCCACGGCGATCGAGTACGGCCTCATCGCCGCCTGTATTTCGATTGCGATCATCACGGTCGCGACGAATGTCGGTTCCAAGCTGAACTCGACCTTCACGCAGGTTGAAACGGCCCTCAAGTAAGCCGGGGCCAACTTTTCCCTCAGGTTAAAGGGCGCGGGAGCAATTCCCGCGCCTCTTTTTTTATGGGTTGATTCACCGATCGCTCAGAACTTCCCGCTAGCGTGGCGTGGTCGATGGCCCCCCGTTTTCGGGCCGGGAGTAAGCGATGGTTCTCGAACTAGCGGTCCTTTTGCTGTTTCCGGCGGCGATGGCTTATGCGGCCACGAGCGATCTGGTTTCGATGACCATTTCCAACCGGCTATCGCTCGCTCTCGCCGTCAGCTTTTTCCTGGTGGCGTTCCTGATCGGCATGCCACTGATGGATATCGGCCGGCATGTGCTGGCAAGCCTCGTCGTTCTCGTGGCGGCGTTTTTCTGCTTCGCGCGCGGCTGGATCGGCGGCGGCGATGCGAAGCTCGCGGCCGCGACGGCACTCTGGCTCGGCTTCGTGCACCTCATGGATTACCTGCTGATCGCATCCTTCGCCGGCGGTGTTCTGACGCTGGCGCTGCTCTATGCCCGCAAGTTTCCGCTGCCGGCACCGCTCGCCCGGCAGGCCTGGATCGCGCGGCTGCATCATGTCGATACCGGCATCCCTTACGGGATCGCGCTCGCGATGGCCGGACTGTTCGTTTATCCCGAAACGGTTTTCATGCGGGCTCTGGCGTGAAAATCGGGCCTTTCGGGGCCGATCGCTAAATTCGATTACGCCTCATTAACCATAATTTGAC
This sequence comes from Xanthobacteraceae bacterium, assembly GCA_022844205.1. Classification (GTDB taxonomy): domain Bacteria; phylum Pseudomonadota; class Alphaproteobacteria; order Rhizobiales; family Xanthobacteraceae; genus JAUSIF01. The sequence continues at coordinate 153,794 of JALHMF010000001.1, forward strand.
GTTTGCCTGCTGCAATCCCGGCTGACAGCAGTTCTCCGTCCGATTCTGGAAAGTGAAGCGTATGAAACCGGCTCGTATCATTGTTCTCGCCATCGCGCTCTGCGCGGGCGGTCTCGCCTTCATGCTTTCCGGCGGCGAGCCTCCGCAGGTGCCGGTGCAGATCGTCCAGTCGCAGGACGTGGTCGACATCCTGGTCGCCAAATCCGAAATTCCCGTTGGCCGCTCCGTGTTGCCCGAGGATGTCTCCTGGGCGCCGTGGCCGAGCAAGGCCGCAGGCCCGCTCTACATCACGAAGTCGCAGCGCCCCAACGCTATCGAAGATCTGAAAGGTTCGGTCGCCCGCGCGCCGTTCGTGCCCGGCGAGCCGATCCGCGAGGAGAAACTCGTGAAGGCCGACGGATCCGGATTTATGTCCGCGATTCTTTCGGCCGGCATGCGCGCGATCTCAACCGAAATTTCCGCCGAGAGCGGCGCGGGCGGATTCATCCTGCCGAACGACCGGGTCGATGTCATTCTCACACGCCGCGAGAGCGACAGCTTCCTGAGCGAGACGGTGCTGCGCAATGTGCGCGTGCTCGCGATCGACCAGACGGTTGAAGAAAAAAACGGCCAGAAGGTTGTCGTCGGGAAAACCGCGACCATCGAACTCTCCGCCCGCCAGGCCGAAACGCTCGCGCTATCGCGCCAGCGCGGCACGCTCTCGCTCGCTCTCCGCAGCCTCGCCGACGCCATGCCGGTCAATGCCGGCAAGAAAAAGCCGGAAGAGGAAAACGAACGGGCGAGCGGCTCCATCAATGTCGTGCGCTTCGGCGTCACGTCCACGCAAACCGCCCGATAAGCGCGCAGGGGAAGGGGTCAAAATGGTAAGTCCTCACGCGACGATTCTCCGGCTGGCCGCCGCATCCGCACTGATGCTGGCACTTGCCGCGCCTGCCACCCTGACGGCCAGCGCCGACGAAACCACGGCGTCGATCCGCAATCCGGGGCAGCAGCAGAACCGTTTTCTCGCACTCGGCATCGGCAAGTCCTCGGTCGTCGATCTTCCGCGCGATGCGAAGGACGTGCTGGTCGCCAATCCCGCGATCGCCAACGCCGTCGTGCGCTCGGCCCGCCGCGCCTATTTGATCGGCGTGGCGCCCGGCCAGACCAACGTGATTTTCTTCGATGCTGAAGGCCGCCAGATGGCCGCCTACGACATCGAAGTCGGCCGCGACGCCAGCGGGGTGCGCGAGGCGCTGCGCCGCCTCAATCCGAAATCCTCGATCCGTGTCGATGCGGTCAATGACAGCGTCGTGCTTTCCGGCGAAGTCGCGAATGCCGGCGAAGTGCAGACGGCGGTCGATACCGCGGGCCGTCTTGTCGGCGGCATCGACAAGGTCGTCAACGGCCTCACCATCAAGGGCAAGGAGCAGGTGCTGCTCAAGGTTACGGTCGCGGAAGTGCAGCGCAACGTGCTGAAGCAGATGGGCATCGACCTGAACGGCGCCATCAACATCGGTAGCGCCACCATCGGCACCGGTGTGGCGGGCGCCGCCACCAATTTCTTCCTGAACAACCCCTTCACCGTGCAGAACCAGTCGCTCTCCTCGACGCAGGTGCCGGTGACGGCGAATTTCGGCAGCGGCAACCACATCACGATGACGCTGAAGGCGATGGAGCAGGCGGGCGTGCTGCGCACGCTGGCGGAACCGTCGCTGACGGCGATCTCGGGCGAATCGGCGAAATTCCTCGCGGGCGGCGAATTTCCGATTCCCGCCGGCCAGACTTGCGATCCGACCAGCGGCTGCCAAATTCAGATTCAATTCAAGCAGTTCGGCGTCGGTCTGGAATTCACCCCGGTCGTGATCGGCGAAGGCCGCATCAGCCTGAAAGTCGGCACGGAAGTGTCCGAGCTTTCGACCGAAGGTGCGATCCGTTTTACGAGCATCAACATTCCTTCGCTGAAGGTTCGCCGCGCCAGCTCCACCGTCGAACTTCCGTCGGGTGGCGGTCTCGTGATGGCGGGACTGCTGCAGGAACAGACCAAGCAGAACATCAACGGCGTGCCGGGCCTGATGAACATTCCGGTGCTGGGCGCGCTGTTCCGCAGCCGCGATTACCAGCGCGGGCAGACCGAACTCATGATCATGGTGACACCCTATGTCGTGAAGGCGAACTCGCCGAGCGCCATGTCGCGCCCGGACGACGGCTTCGCCGATCCGGCCGACCCCTCGACCGTGCTGCTCGGCCAGCTCAACCGGATCTATGGCGGTCCGGGTTCGGTGAAGCAGCAGCGCACCTATCACGGTTCTTACGGCTTCATTCTCGATTAAGGCGGCTCAGGAGCAAAGTATGTCCAAGTTTTTCAAGTTCAGGCTGGGCGCGCCGCTCTGCATGTTCGCGACCCTCGTGGTGGCCGCCGGCTGCAAGACCGCAACCTCGCCCGCGGTGGTCAACAGCTACTTCCCGACCGATTACCGCGAGCGGCATCCGATCCGTTTCGACGAGAGCGAGCGTTCGGTGCAGCTTCTCGTCGGTTCCGGCCGCGGCGAACTCACCGCCACGCAGCGCGCGCAAGTGACCGCGCTCGGCAGCGCCTGGCGCCGCGAGAGCACCGGCGTGCTCGTAATCGATGTGCCGACCGGCACTAAAAATGAACGCTCAGCCAAATACGCGGTGCGCGAAGCACAGAGCCTGCTGCGCGCCACCGGCGTTCCCGCCCGTGCCGTTCGCGTCCGCAAATACGAGCCGCCGCAGACCAGCGAACTCGGCCCGGTCCGCATTTCCTATGCGCGCATCGAAGCTACGGCCGGCCCGTGCGGCGAATGGCCGGAGGATCTCGGCGTGATGCCGTCTCCGAGCCTCAATGGATTTCCGCCGAGCATGGACAACCGGCCGTACTGGAATCACGGCTGCGCCACGCAGAAGAATCTCGCCGCGATGGTCGCCAATCCGGAGGACCTGTTGCAGCCGCGTCCGGAAACGTCGGGACTCGCCGCGCGCCGCCAGACGGTCATGGACAAATACCGCAAGGGTGAAGACCCCTCGACGATTTATCAGAACGGGACCGACGGCAAGGTCAGCACCGTCGGCAGCAAATGATGCATAAATTCGCGCAAGCCGTCGAACTGGAATCCAATCCGCACGCTGTGGGCGAGTCTTACGTCGCCCAGATTCCGCGTATCTCGATCCAGGCGTTCTGCGAAACGGCCGAACTGTCGCACGCCGTACAGTCGGCTGCCGCCGACCGCCGCATGGCGAAAGCGCATGTGAAGGTACAGATGGGCGGCATCGTTGCCGCGATCGAAGCCTATACCGGCGCGCCTACGCCGAACGTCATTCTCATTGAGCACAACGGTAGCGGCACCGAGCTGATCGACGGCCTCGATAAGCTATCGGAATGCTGCGACGCCGGTACCAAGGTTGTCATCGTTGGCCGTCTCAACGACATCGTTCTCTACCGTGAACTCGTGCGCCGCGGCATCAGCGACTACGTCATGTCGCCGCTTTCGGCGCTGGATGTGGTTCGCTCGGTTTCCAATCTCTTCAATGCTCCCGATGCCGAGCCGGTCGGGCGCGTGATCGCTGTGATCGGCGCCAAGGGCGGCGTCGGTGCATCGACCGTTGCGCATAACGTGGCGTTTTCGATCGCGCGCGATCTCGCGCTCGATACGGTGATTGCCGATCTCGATCTGCCGTTCGGCACCGCGGGTCTGGACTTCAACCAGGACCCTCCGCAGGGCATCGCCGATGCGGTGTTTTCGCCTGACCGCGTGGACAGCGCCTATATCGACCGGCTGCTGTCTAAGTGCACCGATCACTTGAGCTTGCTCGCGTCGCCGGCCACGCTGGAGCGCGAATATGATTTTTCCGGCGAATCGTTCGACCCGGTGATCGATGCGATGCGCAGCTCGATTCCCTACATCGTGCTCGACCTCCCGCATCTGTGGACCGGCTGGGCCAAGCGGACGCTGATCGGCGCCGATGAAGTCCTGCTCGTCACCACGCCGGATCTAGCGAGCCTGCGCAACGCGAAAAATCTCTTCGATTTCGTGCGTAGTGCGCGCCCGAACGACCGTCCGCCGCTCTACCTCCTGAACCAGGTCGGCGTCCCAAAGCGTCCGGAAGTCCGCGCGGTGGATTTCGCCAAGGCTCTTGATGCGCAGCCGATCGCAGCAATTCCGTTCGATCCGCAGATTTTTGGTACGGCCGCCAACAACGGCCAGATGATCGCCGAAGTGAACCCGGCGAACAAAATCTCCGAGACTTTCCTCGGGGTAGCGAAGGCACTGACGGGCCGCGCGGAGGCCAAGAAAGAAAAAACCGATTTCCTCTCTCCGCTGCTCGCAAAGTTGCGGGGACTGAAGAAGTAACGAAGCGCGTTCAGGATCAGGCGTATGTTCGGCAAGCGATCGACAGGCGACACGCAAAGTCCGCAGGCGGCACTCGCACCGCGCGTGCCGGCCGAAGTAGCGCGTCCGCAGCCGGTACAGCCCAAGCCGCAGATGCCGGCGCCAAATCCGCCTTTCACCGACGTGAAACAGAATGCGATGCCGTCACCGCCCGTCGTTCCGGCGGGACCGCAGACGGTGGCGGAAGGCCGCCGTTCCGAATCCTTCTATGAAACAAAAGGCCAGATCTTCGGCGCGCTGATCGAGGCGATCGATCTTACGCAGCTCTCCAAGCTCGAGCCGCTCGCGGCCCGCGAGGAAATCCGCGACATCGTCAACGAGATCATCTCGATCAAGAACGTCGTGATGTCGATTTCCGAGCAGGAAGAACTGCTTGAGGACATCTGCAACGACGTCCTCGGTTACGGCCCGCTAGAGCCGCTGCTTGCGCGCGACGACATCGCCGACATCATGGTGAACGGCGCGGGCACGGTGTACATCGAAGTCGCGGGCAAGATTCAAAAGACCGGAATCCGGTTCCGCGACAACCAGCAGCTTCACAATATCTGCCAGCGCATCGTCAGCCAGATCGGCCGCCGGGTGGACGAAGCGAGCCCGATTTGCGACGCGCGCTTGCCGGACGGCTCCCGCGTCAACGTGATCGTTCCGCCGCTCTCGATCGACGGCCCGGCACTGACCATTCGTAAGTTCAAGAGGGACAAGCTCACCCTCGAGCAGTTGATGAAATTCGGCTCGATCTCGCCTTCGGGCGCGGATTTGCTGAAAATCATCGGCCGCTGCCGCGTGAACGTGCTGATCTCCGGCGGCACCGGCTCGGGCAAGACCACCCTTCTCAACTGTCTCACCCGCTACATCGACGACGACGAGCGCATCATCACCTGCGAGGACGCCGCCGAATTGCAGCTCCAGCAGCCGCATGTCGTGCGCCTGGAATCCCGCCCGCCGAATCTGGAAGGCGAGGGCGAAATCAAGATGCGCGACCTCGTCCGCAACTGTCTGCGTATGCGCCCCGAGCGCATCATCGTCGGCGAAGTACGCGGACCCGAAGCGTTCGACCTGTTGCAGGCGATGAACACCGGCCATGACGGCTCGATGGGCACGCTGCACGCCAACAGCCCGCGCGAGGCGCTCTCGCGTCTTGAATCCATGATCACCATGGGCGGCTTCGCGCTGCCGCCGCGCACGATCCGCGAAATGGTCGTCTCCTCGGTGGATGTGATTGTCCAAGCTTCGCGCATGCGCGACGGCTCGCGCCGCATCACGCACATCACCGAAGTGGTCGGCATGGAAGGCGAGGTCGTCACGACGCAGGATTTGTTCGTGTACGAATATCTGGGCGAGGACGCGAACGGCAACATTCTGGGCCGCCATCGCTCCACCGGAATCGGCCATCCGCGCTTCTGGGATCGCGCCCGCTATTACGGCGAGGAAAAGCGCCTCGCCGCGGCGCTCGATGCGTCCGAAACGCTCGACGAAGTGGTGCGCGGATGAGCCCGCTCGTCATTTCGCTGCTCGCAACCATCGCGGTAGGCGGCGTCGCCTATGTGTTTCTCTATCCGCTCATTTCCGGCGAGCGCCGCGCCGAAAAGCGCATGAAGGATATTACGGTCGCGGAAATCGAGGAAAAGCGGAAGCGCAAGACCACCGCCGATCCCGCAACCTCACGCCGCGCGCAGGTCGAAGACACGTTGAAGAAGATCGAACAGCGGCAGAAGTCGCAGAAAAATCCGCCGCTCGCCACGCGCATCCGGCAGGCCGGCCTTGCCATCGACAAGCGCACGTTCCTGATCATGAGCGGAGCACTCGGCTTTTTTACCGCGCTCATCACGTACTTTTTTGGTGCCCCGCTCTACACGGTCGCCGGCCTCGGCTTTGCCGCCGGGTTTGGCCTCCCGCGCTGGGTTTTGTCGTACTTAAAGAAGAAGCGCGAGGCGCGCTTCACCAACGAATTGCCGAACGCCGTCGACGTGATCGTGCGCGGCGTGAAGGCTGGGCTTCCGATCGGCGACTGCATCCGTATCATCGCGAGCGAAACGCAGGAGCCGGTGAAAAGCGAATTCCGCGCCATCGCCGAGGCAACAGCCGTCGGCGTGCCGCTCGGTGAAGCCTGTGGCAAGCTGTACGACCGCATGCCGCTCGCGGAAGCAAACTACTTCGGCATCGTGATCTCGATCCAGCAGAAGGCGGGCGGCAGCCTCTCCGAGGCGCTTTCGAACCTCTCGAAAGTGCTACGCGAGCGTAAGAAGATGAAGGCGAAGATCAAGGCGATGTCCACGGAAGCGAAAGCGTCCGCGATCATCATCGCGGCCTTGCCGCCGTCGGTCATGTTTCTCGTCTACCTGACGAGCCCGAATTACATCGAACTGCTCTGGACCACGCCGCAAGGTCGCATGCTGCTTTTGGGTTCCCTCGCCTGGATGACGTGCGGAACGCTGGTGATGCGCAAGATGATCAACTTCGATTTCTGAGGGCCGTGCGATGACCGAACTCATCATCGAGCACATTCACAATACCCGCTTCATGGTGACGCTGCTCACCGCGGTGGCGGCGATGGCGACGGTGCTGACCATCGCGATGCCGTATGTGCTGGGCGACAATCTCGAACGCCGCATGAAGGCGGTTGCGATCGAGCGCAGCAAGATCCGCGCCCGTGAGCGCGAACGGCTTGCGCGCGGAGAGCGCGTGACGCTTCGCCAGACGCCGAAGGCCTACATGCAGGCGATCGTCGAGCAGCTCAATTTGCGCAAGCATCTCGGCGAAGAGGAAATGCGCGCGACGCTGGTGCAAGCCGGCTATCGCGGACAGGGACCGTATGTCACGTTCCTGTTCTTCCGGCTGATCATGCCGATCGCGCTGTTCCTGTTCGCGATTGTCTATCTTTTCTTTGTGATCAAGATCGATCAGCCCGCGACGATCAAGCTTGCGATCTGTATCGCCGCGGCATGGGTGGGCATGCGTGCGCCGGCACTCTTTCTCAAAAACATGATTTCGCGTCGCCAGCTTTCGATCCGGCGCGCGTTTCCCGACGCGCTCGATCTGCTGTTGATCTGCGTTGAATCCGGCATGTCGATCGATGCCGCGTTCAAAAAGGTCTCGGAAGAAATCGGCTCGCAGTCGATCCCGCTGGCCGAGGAACTGACGCTTGCGACCGCCGAACTATCCTATTTGCAGGACCGCCGCCTCGCCTATGACAACCTCGCCGCACGCACCAACATCGACGGCGTGAAAGCCGTTTGTACGGCACTCGTGCAGGCCGAGCGCTACGGCACGCCGCTCGGCCAGGCATTGCGCGTGCTGGCCCAGGAAATCCGCGACATGCGCATGTCCGAAGCGGAAAAGAAGGCCGCAGCACTGCCGCCCAAGCTGACCGTGCCGATGATCCTGTTCTTCCTGCCGGTGCTGTTCATCGTGATTCTGGGACCGGCCGCGATCCGCGTGATGGCGATCAATCCTTGAAGCCGCCAACCCCGTAACGAAAAAAGCGCGCCCGCGGGCGCGCTTTTCCGTTTCCAAGAACCGGTTTTCTCAGTTCGCTTGCGCAACCTTCTTCAGGTCGATCGGCTTCTTCGGCTCGGCGGATTTCTTTTTCGGCCCCGGTTCTTTCATCATCTCGCGGAAATAGGCGAGGTTCTGTGTCTGCTGTTCCGGCGAGATCAGCCCGGCGGTGACGCGCTCGGATTCCTCGAATTTTCCCTGCAGAGCCAATACGAGGCCTAGATTCTGGCGGATCTTTGGATGCGCGTTCGGGCCGTCGGCGCGGCGCAGCACCTGTTCGGCGCGGATCAGATCCTTGGAAAGCGCGTAGGAAAGGCCGAGGTTTGAAAGCACAACCGGTTCGTTCGGCGCGATCCGCAGCGCGGTTTCGTAAAAGCGCCTTGCCTCGGCATGGTTGCCGGTCTGGTCGTGGACCGCACCCTGCGCGTTCAAGACGCGCCAGTCCGGCTGGTCCGGCGTGTGCGCCTTGCTGAGGACTTCGAGCGCCTGGTTGAACTGGCCGACATCGGCGAGCGCGCGGCCATAGGCGCCGAGCACTTCTGGGTTTTTGGAATTGCGCATCGAGGCCTGTTGAAGTACCGCCGCGGCCTGGGCGCGCTGGCCGGTCTGCCGCAGCGACTGCGCATAGGCGATCGCAACGCGCGCATCGTTCGGCTGCTCGCGGTACTGGTTGGCGAGCTGTTCGGATTGCTTGCGCCAGTCGCTTTCGGTCATGCGCTGGGGCGTGCCGGTGGAGCCGGTGATCTCGGCCCGCTTGTTGGTAACGCAGCCGCCGAGCGAGGCGGCAAGGACCGCCGCGAGCGCAATGCGTGAAACCTGATTCTTGTGGATGCTGAGGATACCCATGACTTGCTCCTGCCGGGAAAAATTTGCTCACCGGCGCATCCATCAATACATCGTTAACCCTAATGGCCGGTTAAGATGAGTCGAAATACGGAGAATCCTTTGGTTTCCGAACTTCACGCCGCCTTCGCACCCGCGGGCACGGCCGGATCGAAACCGGTCTGGTGCGCGGGCGCCGATACCTGGCCGGAGCTTGCGGGGCGGCTTCCCGCGCAGGCGCGCGGCTATGCGGAGGAAGCAGGTTTCAAGGCGGAGCCGGGCAGTGTGCTGCTGCTGCCGGGCGAGGGCGGAAAAATTATCGGTGCATTGTTCGGCGTCGAGAAAAAATCCGCGCCCAGCGACGCGTTTCTTGCCGGAAAACTGCCGGTCCTTTTGCCCGCGGGGGTCTGGCATTTTGAATCGCCGCCAGCCGATGCGCGGCTTGCAGCACTCGCCTTTGCGCTCGGCGGCTATAAATTTTCGCGCTACCGAAAAACTGAGCCTTCGAAAGTGCAGCTTGTACTGCCTGAAGGCGTGGACGGGGCGGAACTCTCCCGCATGGCGGAAGCCGTCTTCCTCGTGCGCGATCTCGTGAACACGCCCGCCAACGATTTCAGCCCCGTGGAGCTGGAAGCGGCGGCGAAACATGTGGCCGATCGCTTCGGCGCGAAATTCCGTTCGGTCGTTGGCGATGCGTTGCTGCAGGAAAATTTTCCACTCGTTCACGCGGTGGGTGCCGCGGCGGATGACGCACCGCGCCTGATCGATTTCACCTGGGGCGACGAGAAACATCCGAAGGTGACGCTGGTCGGCAAAGGCGTCTGCTTCGATACCGGCGGGCTCAATCTCAAGACCGACGCCGGTATGATCCTCATGAAAAAAGACATGGGCGGTGCCGCCAACGCGCTCGGCCTTGCGCAGATGATCATGGGTGCGAAGTTGCCGGTGCGGCTGCGCGTGATTGTCCCGGCGGTGGAGAATTCGATCTCGAGCGGCTCGTTCCGGCCGGGCGACGTGTACAAAAGCCGCAAGGGCATCACCGTCGAGATCGGCAACACCGATGCGGAAGGCAGGCTCATTCTGGCCGATGCGCTTGCTCTTGCCGACGAAGAGAAGCCCGACCTGCTGTTCGATTTTGCAACGCTGACCGGCTCCGCCCGCGTGGCGCTCGGTCCGGAACTGCCGGCGGCCTTCACCGACGACGACAGGCTCGCGGCCGATCTTGCGCGTTACGGCACGAGCGAAGCCGACCCCGCCTGGCGGATGCCGCTGTGGCGGCCCTATCAGGCGCTGCTCGATTCCAAAATCGCCGACACCAGCAACATCAGCGGCGGCGCGCATGCGGGCTCGATCACGGCGGCACTGTTTCTCTCGCGCTTCGTGGAGCAGGCGAAAAGCTGGCTGCATCTCGATCTCTTCGCATGGAATCCGTCCTCGAAACCCGGCCGCCCCGAAGGCGGCGAAGCGCAGACCATCCGCGCGCTCTATGCGCTGTTGAAAGACCGCTACGGCAAATAAAAATCCCTCCCCTTGAAAAGGGGAGGATGGCAACTCCCGCGTAAGCGGGAGGAGCCGGGTGGGGATCAATGAGACCCCCCCCCCGCCCGTCTTCGCCTTGCTTCGACGGTCGACCCTCCCCCTTTCAGGGGGAGGGATAAATGTGGATGCGGCTTGTAGAGCTGTGCGGGAGGATGAACAATCCGGCTCCGTAACGATTCGCCGGAGGCGGAATGTCCCTCGATCTACGCCCCGCGCAGGCACTGAAGCTCTATCACGATCTTTCGTTCGCGCTGGTTCGCGACGAGGACTTCGACCTGTCCGCGCGTCAGATTTCCATCTTGCTCACGGTCTATCTGGAGCCGCCGCCGCATACCGTGCGCGGGCTCGCGGCGAAACTCGGCGTGACGAAACCCGTCATCACCCGCGCGCTCGATACGATGGGACGGCTGCAACTGCTCTCCCGCCGCCGCGACGAAGCCGACCGCCGCAATGTCATCGTGCAGCGGACGGTGAAAGGCGCGCTCTACGTGGAGAAGCTCGGCGACCTGATCGTGGAGAAGGCGAAGGACCTGCGGCGATGAAGTTCGACCCGCGGCTGACGCCCGCGCGCCCCGATCTCGCGGCGGCGTATCTGCGCGGCGAGGTGAAGGCGGAGCGATATGCCGAAGGCGAGTTGAAGCGCGTGATCGGCTCCGTCTCGCCGGTCCGGCGCGAGCCCGCGCACTACGCCCCGCTGGATACGGAAGCGCTCTACGGAGAACTGGTAAACGTGTACGAGACGAATGACGAGGGCTGGTCCTGGGTTCAGCTCGAGACCGATCGATATGTCGGCTGGATGCCGGCGAACGATCTCATCGCATCGGATGGAGAGAAGCCAACCCATCGCGTCAGCGTCCCGCGCGGATTTATTTTTTCCGGTCCCGACATCAAATCAACGCCGCTGATTGCGCTGCCGCTGGGTGCACGGATTTCCGTCGAACGCACGCAGCAGAATTTCCTGATCGCCGACAATGGTTTCATTCCGGCGGCGTTTCTGAAGGAAATTGGGCAGCTCGATTCCGATGTTGTCGCGACCGCCCGCAAATTTCTGAGCGTGCCGTATTTGTGGGGAGGGAAATCGAGCCTTGGAATCGATTGCTCCGGTCTGGTGCAGGTTTCATTGCAAGCGGCTGGCATCGATTGCCCGCGCGACAGCGACATGCAGGCAGGTCTTGGAAACGCGGTGCCCTTTGATGATCTGTCATTATTAACGCGCGGCGATCTCGTCTGCTGGAAGGGACATATCGGAATCGTGTCCGAACCGGGGAAGTTGCTGCACGCCAATGCATTCCACATGCAGGTGGTGGAGGAACCGCTGGCGGAAGCGGTTGCGCGGATCAAGAAGGCGGGGTCGGGGATTATTGGCGTGAGGAGAATTTAGAGACCCGTCATCCTTCGAGGCTCGCTTCGCTCGCACCTCAGGATGACGGTCCAATTCCTTACCAAACGTCATCCTGAGGTGCGAGGTGCGCAGCACCGAGCCTCGAAGGATGACGTTAGTATCCCAGCTTTCGATCCACTACATTCCTGAGCGGCTCGCCCCGCTCGAAGGCGTCGATCTGTCCGAGCACATATTGCGTGAGCGCCTCGGGATCGCTCTGCGCTGCGTTGTGCGGGGTGACGAAAATTTTCGGGTGCGACCAGAGCGGGCTTTCCTGCGGAAGCGGCTCCTGCTCGAACACGTCGAGGCTGGCGCCGATCAGCGTGCCGTCGTCCAGCGCGCGCAGAACGTCCTTCTCCACCTGCAAGCCGCCGCGGCCGGCATTCACCAGCACCGGCCCGCCGAGCACGCCGTCGCGCGCCAGTCTCTTGAAGAAATTATAATTCAGCATCCCGCGCGTCGCGGGCGTGAGGGGCAACAGGCAGACGAGGATGTCGGTCTGGCCAAGAAAGCGCGGCAATTCCGCCTCGCCGCCGAACGTCTCGATCCCGGCAACGGATTTCTTCGTGCGGCTCCAGCCGGTGACCTTGAATCCAAGCGGCGCGAGTGCTGCGGCGGCCGCCTGTCCGAGCACGCCCATGCCCAGCAACCCGACACGCACTTCGCTGGCGGGGCGTTCGGGATGCTCAATCCAGATTTTCTTCGCCTGCTGATCGCCATAGAGCTTCATCTTCCGCTGGTGCAGCAAGCAGTGCAGCACGACATATTCGCACATGCGCCTGGTGAGATCGGGTTCGACGATGCGCACGAGCGGCACATCGGGGAGCGACGGGTCGTTCATCAGGTGATCGACCCCGGCACCCAGCGAAAAGATCGCCTTCAGGTTCGGTAACTGCGCGAGCAGCTCCGCCGGCGGCTTCCATGCGCAAACGTAATCAATCTCGGCCGGATCGCCGATCTCCGCAACCGTGCGAACGGTGTGCTGCTTTCCGTGCTGGCGGAAACGCGAAAGCCAGGCATCCGGCTCCCATCCGCTGATCGCGAGCAGGATCGTGGACATCTACTGCGACACCGCGCCGGTCGCGACGGTTTCCAGATCGAATGCCGCGGCGAACAGCGCCCGCGTGTAATCCGACTGCGGATTGGCGAACAAATCTTTTGCCACGCCCTGTTCGATCACCTTGCCTGCGCGCATCACGACCACATGGCTTGCCAATGCGGCCACCACCTTCAGGTCGTGGCTGATGAACATGTAGGTGAGGTCGCGTTTCTTCTGCAGATCGCGCAGGAGATCGACGATCTGCGCCTGGATCATCATGTCGAGCGCGCTGGTCGGCTCGTCCAGCACCACGAACGAAGGCTCCAGCACCATTGCGCGCGCGACCGCGATGCGCTGGCGCTGGCCGCCGGAAAATTCGTGCGGATAGCGGAATCGTGTACCGGGGTCGAGGCCGACGTCGCGCAGCGCCGCCATGACTTTTGCTTCGCGTTCGGAGTCGGTGAGCTTCGGCTGATGCACCTCCAGACCTTCGCCGACAATGTCGGCAACCGACATGCGCGGGCTAAGCGAGCCGAACGGGTCCTGAAAGACGATCTGCATGTCGTGACGAACCGGCAGCATTTCCTTGAAGCGCAGTCCCTGCACGTCCTTGCCCATGAACACGATGCGGCCGTCGCTGGAAATGAGCCGCAACAGCGCGAGCCCAAGCGTGGTTTTGCCCGAGCCGGATTCACCCACCACGCCTAAAGTTTCCCCGCGCCTGATCTCGATGGAAACGCCGTCCACCGCCTTGATGTGGCCGACTGTCTTTCTCAACAAGCCGCGCTTGATTGGAAACCAGATGCGCAGATGGTCGGTGGAGACGACGACCGGCGCCTCGGGCCTGGGGTGTGCGGCCACGCCTTTCGGCTGCGCCGCGATGAGATCGCGCGTGTAGCCGTGTTTCGGCGCGGAAAAAATATCGGCGGTGTTGCCCCGCTCGACGATCAGGCCGCCCTGCATCACGCAGACGCGGTCGGCGATCTTCCGCACAATGCCGAGATCGTGCGTGATGAACAGCATCGCCATGCCAAGGCGGGATTGAAGCTCCTTGAGCAATTTCAGGATTTGCGCCTGCACCGTGACATCGAGCGCGGTGGTCGGTTCGTCGGCGATGAAGAGATCAGGCTCGTTGGCGAGCGCCAGCGCAATCATCACGCGCTGCCGCTGCCCGCCGGAAAGTTGATGCGGATAGGAGCGGAGCCGCGTGGCCGGTTCGGGAATGCCGACTTCGGCGAGCAATTCTACCACGCGGTCGTGCGCGGCATTGCCGGAAAGCCCCCGGTGCAACGCCAGCACTTCGGCAATCTGCTTCTCAATGGTGTGCAAAGGATTGAGCGACGTCATCGGCTCCTGAAACACCATGGTGATGTCGTTGCCGCGAACCTTGCGGATTTCCCGCTCGCTCATCGGCAAGAGGTCCTGCCCCTTGAACAGCACGCGGCCGCTCGGGTGGTGCGCGGCCGGGTAGGGCAGGAGTTTCAGGATCGAGAGTGCGGTGACGGACTTGCCGGAGCCGGATTCTCCAACCAGCGCCACCGTTTCGCCGGGCTTCACATCGAAGGAAATCCGATCGACCGCGAGATTGTCCTGCTCGCCCTGGCGGAAGGCGACCGACAAATCCTCTACTTTCAGCAGCAAATCGGTCATGCGAAGGTCTTTCTGGGATCGAAAGCGTCGCGCACCGCTTCGCCGATGAAGATGAGCAGCGAGAGCAGGAGCGCCACGGTGAAGAAGCCGGCAAGGCCGAGCCATGGCGCTTGCACGTTCGATTTGCCCTGCGCGAGCATTTCGCCGAGCGAGGGCGAGCCTGGCGGCAGGCCGAAGCCCAAAAAGTCCAAAGCCGTCAGCGTCATCACCGAGCCGGAGAGAATGAACGGCAGGAAGGTGAGCGTCGCCACCATCGCGTTCGGCAGCACATGGCGGTACATGATCACCAGGTTCGAGACGCCGAGCGCGCGGGCCGCCTGCACGAATTCGAAATTGCGCGCCCGCAGGAATTCCGCGCGCACCAGCCCCACCAGCGCCACCCATGAGAACAACAGCAGGATTCCAAGCAGGATGAAGAAGCCCGGCGCCAGCACCGAGGAGATGATCAGCAGCAGGTATAAGGAAGGCACCGAGGTCCAGATTTCGATGAAGCGCTGAAACAGCAAATCCGTCCAGCCGCCGAAATAGCCCTGCACGGCACCCGCCGCGACGCCGATCACGGACGAGATGATCGTGAGCGCCAGGCCGAAGAGCACCGAGATGCGGAAGCCGTACAAAAGCCGCGCCACCACGTCGCGGCCCTGATCGTCGGTGCCAAGCCAGTTCTTTTCAAGTCCCGCACAGCCGTTCACCCCCTTGCGCTCGGCGACCGTCTTGCACTGGTCTTCCGTCAGCATCCAGGTTGGCGGCGAAGGTGCCGGCGTCGGCAGGTCGAGATTGTGCGTGCGGTAGCTGTAGCGAATCAACGGCCAGACCATATAGCCGTTCTTCTCGGCGATCAGCTTGTACAGATAGGGGTCGCGGTAGTCGGCTTCGGTTTCAAACTCGCCGCCGAACGTCGTCTCCGAATATTGCCTGAAGACCGGCGAGTAATAGCCGCCGTCGTATTTCACGAGGAACGGTTTATCGTTTGCGATGAATTCCGAAAACAGCGTCACGAAAAACAGCACGAGGAAAATCCAGAACGACCACCAGCCGCGGCGGTTGGACTTGAAATTCCGCCAGCGCCGCGCGTTGATCGGCGAAAGAGAAAAACGGCCGGGCTGGCGCGGATTGTTTGCGCCGGCCGCAACCGGCGGAATCGCAGCGGCGTCCATCAGGCGTCCCGCGTCTCGAAGTCGACCGCCGCGCCGCCGAGCGCGCAGCGCGAGGGTCCGGCGCGGCAAACAAAATTAGGCAGCAGGCGAAGCGTCAGCATGATCACGTTTCCCGCGTCTCGAAGTCGACCGCCGCGCCGCCGAGCGCGCAGCGCGAGGGTCCGGCGCGGCAAACAAAATTAGACAGCAGGCGAAGCGTCAGCATGATCACGTTTCCCGCGTCTCGAAGTCGACCGCCGCGCCGCCGAGCGCGCAGCGCGAGGGTCCGGCGCGGCAAACAAAATTAGGCAGCAGGCGAAGCGTCAGCATGATCACGTTTCCCGCGTTTCGAAGTCGATGCGCGGATCGACCCATGTATAGGTGAGGTCCGAGATCAATCCGACGATCAGGCCGACGAGCGAGAAAATATAAAGCGTGGCAAACACCACCGGATAATCGCGGTTGATGATGCTTTCGAAGCCGAGCAATCCCAATCCGTCCAGCGAGAAGATCGTCTCGATTAATAGCGCACCGGAAAAGAACGCGCCGATGAAGGCGCCGGGAAAGCCGGCAATGACAATGAGCATCGCGTTGCGGAATACATGGCCGTAAAGCACGCGGCTTTCCGGCAAGCCCTTCATGCGCGCGGTGACGACATATTGCTTGCGGATTTCGTCGAGGAAGGAATTTTTCGTCAGCACCGTCATGGTGGCGAAAGCGCCAAGCGCCATCGAGATCAATGGCAAGGTGAGATGCCAGAAATAATCGATGACCTTGCCGTACCACGGCAGCATCGCGAAATTATCCGAGGTCAGCCCGCGCAGCGGAAAAATCGAAAAAAACGAGCCGCCCGCGAACAGCACGATCAGCAGGATCGCAAACAGGAACCCCGGCACCGCATAGCCGACGATGATAACGGCGGATGTCCAGGTGTCGAAACGCGAGCCATCCATGACGGCTTTTCGGATGCCGAGCGGAATCGAAATCAGATAGGTCAGCAGCGTCATCCAGAGTCCGAGCGAGATTGACACCGGCAGTTTCTCGATGACGAGATCGATTACCTTGGTGTCGCGGAAATAGCTCTTGCCGAAATCGAAGCGGATGAAATTCCAGATCATCAACAGAAAGCGCTCATGCGCCGGCTTGTCGAAGCCGAACTGAACCTCAAGCTCCTTGATGAATTTCGGGTCGAGCCCCTGCGCGCCGCGATATTTCGATGAGACAGGGTCCGCGCCGGCCCCGCCCGGCTGCACACCCTGACGCGCCACTTCGCTGCCGCCGCCGGAGACGCGCGAGAGCGCGTTCACGTCGTCGCCCATGAGTTGCGCGATCACGCGCTCCACCGGCCCGCCCGGCGCGAACTGGATCACGACAAACGAAACAAGCAGGATGCCCAGGATCGTGGGCACCATCAGGAGCACGCGGCGAAGAATATAGGTGGCCATCAAGGGTTCCGGTGGCTGAGCATCGGCAAACTGATGGGGTTCGCGGGCGGGGTCAACTGGTGGCTAGCTCTTCTTCGCCCACCAGGTGTCCGGGAATCCCGGCGCATAGCGCGGCTTTGTTTTCGGCCGCTCGAACTGGTCCCAGTACGCGACCCAGTGCGAGGCCTTGTTCCAGTGCGGAATCCAGTAGCGGCCGGCGCGTAGCACGCGGTCCAGCGCGCGGCAGGCGGTGACGAGATCGGGGCGGCTTTCGGCGCTGACCACTTTTTCAATGAGCGCATCCACCACGGGATCGGAAATCCCCGCATAGTTACGGGAGCCCTTGGCGGCCGCCGCCACGCTGGAGAAATAGGTTTTCAGTTCATCGGCGGGCGTCTGCGGAAAGATCAGCCGCACGACGGAAATGTCGAAATCGAAGTCTTCCATCCGCGCGCGGTACTGCGCCGTGTCCACCATGCGTATATTCGCGTCGAGCCCCACCGCTTTCAGGCCGTTGATGAATGCATTGTGATGGCGCTGGAAGGTCGGCTCGTTCAGCAGAAACTCGATCGTGATCGGCTCGCCCTTGGCGTTGGCGCGCTTGCCGTCCTTGATCTTCCATCCCGCTTCGTCCAGCAACCGCATGGCGCGGCGAAGCAGGGTGCGGTCGGAGCCCGACCCGTCGGAGACCGGCGGCACGAACGGCTCGCCGAATACTTCCGCCGGCAGCTTGTCGCGGAACGGCTCAAGGAGTTTGATTTCCTCCGGCGCCGGTGCGCCTTTCGCCATCATCTCTGAGTTCTGGAAGTAGGAATGCGTGCGGTCGTAGGAACCGTACATGTAATTCTTGTTCACCCACTCGTAGTCGAACGCATAGACCAGCGCCTCACGCACTCTCGGATCCTTGAATTTTTCGCGCCGCGTATTGATGAACCAGCCCTGCGCGCCGGATGGACGCTCGTCTGGAAGAATCTCGCGCTTGACGCGGCCGTCCTTCATGGCCGGAAATTCGTAGCGCGTCGCCCAGGTGATCGAGGTGAATTCCTCGCGGACCAGATAGGTCTTCGCGGTGAACCCCTCGAAAGCAATATCGCGGTCGCGGAAATATTCGAAACGGATCACGTCGAAATTGTTGTGTCCGCGCATCACCGGCAGATCGGCGCCCCACCAGTCTTTCACCCGCTCGAATTCCATATAGCGGCCCTGCTCGAAGCGGCCGACATTGTATGGCCCCGAGCCAAGCGGCGGCTCCAGCGTCGACTCTTCGAAGGGCCTTTTCGAGTAATAAGCCCTGGAGAAAATCGGCAGCGAGGCCGCAAAGATCGGCGCGTCGCGCCCGCGCTTCGCGGCAAATTTCAGCTTCACCGTGCGGTCGCCGTCCGCGTCGGCGGATTCCAGATCGAGCAGCAGCGTGCGGATATTCGTGTGGCCCTTGTCTTTCAGGATGTTGAGCGAAAAGGTCACGTCGGATGCCGTGATCGGCGAGCCGTCGTGAAAGCGCAGATTGGGGCGGAGCTGATAGATATATTCGCGTCCGTCGTCCGACACCGTCACCTTTTCTGCGGCGAGGCCATAAACGGCATCGGGTTCGTCGGCGGCGCGCACCATCATTGAGGAAAAACAAAGCCCCATCGAGTGGGCGACATCGCCGCGCAAGATGTAGGCGTTCAGATTGTTGAACGTCGCCGTGCCGCCGCCGACCACCTGCGAATAGAGGCCGCCCTTTGGCGCTTTTGGATTCACATAGTCGAAATGCGGAAAACTCGCGGGATATTTCAGGTCGCCGAATGCGGAGAGCCCGTGCGTTTCTTTCGCTTGCGCAATGCCGGGCCGCGGGAAAAATTGAGAAAGGGTGACGCCGGCGCCGAGCGCCAGCACCGTGCGGCGGGAAACCCCGCTCACTGCTTGGCTCCAAGTTTCGCCGCCCGTTCCTTGTCGAACCACCAGATGTCCGGGAAGCCGTAGGAATAGTCCGGCAGCTTGTCGGGCCGCGCGAAACGATCCCAGCGCGCGGTGCGCGAATAGTCGATGGTCCAGCTTGGCACCACGTAATGATTCCAGAGCAGCACCCGGTCCAGCGCCTTGGTGGCGGCAAGCAGCTCCGCGCGGTCCTTGGCGAAGATCACCTTGTCGATCATCGCGTCCACCGCCGGATTCTTGATGCCGCCGTAATTGCGCGAGCCCTCGCGGTCGGCGGCTTCCGAGCCGAAGAAATCGCGCTGTTCGTTGCCGGGCGAAAGCGACTGGCCCCAGCCCGAGGAGATGATGTCGAAGTCGCGGCTGCGCACGCGGTTCACATATTGCGGCGGATCGACGAGGCGGATCGTCATTTCCACCCCGAGCCGGTCGAGCGATGGCTTATAGAACAGCACCACGCGCTCGAATGCCGGGCTGTTCAGCAAAAACTCGACGCGGAACGGCTCGCCGGTCTTCACGTTGGTCAGCTTGCCGCCCCGGATTTCATAACCGGCTTCCTTCATCAGCCGCAGCGCTTCGCGCAGATTCGTGCGGCGCAGTTCTTCCGTGCCGCTCGAAGGATTCTTGTATTCCTTGCTGAAAACTTCCTCCGGCACCTTGCCGCGCACGGTTTCCAGAAGTTCAAGCTCTTTCCCGGCCGGCAATCCGGAAGAGGCAAGTTCGGTGCCGCTGAAATAGGAACCCACGCGCTTGTACTGATCGAAGAACAGCGTCTTGTTCATGCTCTCGAAGTCGAACACTGAATTGAATGCCATGCGCACGCGCGGATCCTGGAATTTCTCCCGCCGCAGGTTGAAGACGAATGCCTGCATCACGCCGCGCGCACGTTCCGGGAAAGTTTCGAGCACCACCTTCTTCTCGCGCTGCGCTGGGAAATCGTAGGCGGTGGCCCAGTTTTTCGCGGAGCTTTCGGCGCGGAAATCGTATTGATCGGCCTTGAAGGCTTCGAGTTCGACCGTGTCGTCGCGGTAGTATTCGTAACGAAGCTCGCCGAAATTATCCTTGCCGATATTCACCGGGAGCTTGGCAGCCCAGTAATCCGGAACGCGCTCGTAGGAAATCGTCCGCCCCGGCACGATATTCTTCACGCGATAGGCAGCGCCGCCAAGTGGCGGCTCCAGCGTGCCCGCGCTGATGTCGCGCTCTTTTCCGTTCGCGTCCTTGCCGGTCCACCAGTGCTTAGGCAGCACGTTGAACTGGCCGACAATCTGCGGCAGTTCGCGATTGCCTGGGCTGTCGAAGGTAAACGTCACTTCGCGCTCGGCGGTTTTCTCCGCCTTGGTGACATGGCGATAATAGAAACGCTGGTTCGGA
The DNA here is from genome assembly GCA_022844205.1 of Xanthobacteraceae bacterium. Lineage (GTDB taxonomy): Bacteria > Pseudomonadota > Alphaproteobacteria > Rhizobiales > Xanthobacteraceae > JAUSIF01. Next base: position 173,962 of record JALHMF010000001.1, read on the forward strand.
TTAAGCTTCACCAGATTCTCGAACGTCCAGATCACGTCTTCCGGCGTGATCGGTTTGCCGTCGTGCCACTTCGCTTCAGCGCGCAGCTTGTAGGTAACGGAAGAAAAATCCGCCGGGTAACGCACTGATTCCGCGATCAGTCCGTATTCGGTCGCCACTTCATCAAGCGCCGGCGCCATCAGCGTGTCATAGATCAACGTGATGCCGGCGGCCGGCTGCCCGCGCGGGATCACGAAGTTCAGCGTGTCGAAGCTGCCGTCCACGCCCAAACGAACAAGCCCGCCTTTGGGCGCATTCGGATTCACATAATCGAAATGCTGGAAGCCCGGTTTGTATTTCGGCTCGCCCATCAGGGACAAACCATGCCGCCACGGGGTCTCGCCCTGCGCGGAGGCGAGGGAAACGGCGGCGGCGAGCGAGCCAAGAATGAAAATCGAGCGTGAAAATCGCGAAGTCAGAATGCGCACAAAATGCTCCGTCCTTGCCGGCGAGACACAGGGTTGGTTGCAATTATGACGCTTTTGCGTGACCCCGCCAGCGGCGGGACGCGGTTAACGCGATCTTGAAGCGGAAGTGGCGATTACTTCGCGGCGGGAAGCGGTTTTGGGCTGTCCGCGAGCGAGTTCAGATACGCGATCAGGTCCGCGCGCTCAGCCGGGCGAGTGACTCCCGCGAACGCCATCGTGGTGCCCTTCACTTCGCCCTTCGGATTGGCGAGGAACTTGTCGAGCGCGGCAACGTCCCAGTTTCCGCCCATCGATTTCAAGCCGGCGGAATAGGCGAAGTTGCCGAGATGCGCACGGTTCGCGCCGACGATGTTCCAGAGGTTGGGGCCGACTTTGTTCGGGCCGCCCTTGGACAGGTCGTGACAGGCAATACATTTCTTGGCGGCGTTGGCGCCCTTCTCGGCGCTGGCGCTGGCGAGGCGGACTTCGATCGGATCGACCGGGCCGACGGCGGCCTGAGCAGCGCCCCCGGCGGCGGCCGGTTCGGCGGCGGCGACTTCATAGCCCGGCTTCTCGGGCTTCTTCGCGTGGAAGATGGCGCCGGAAAGCATGTTTATGGACAGCAGAAACAGGCAGGTCCCAAGCACCGCTCCGGCAATTTTATTGAGTTCGAAGCTGTCCATCGGGCCGCACTTTCCTTGCTGGATTGAGCCGAGAGGTACACGCTTTGCGGGGTTTCAGGCAACCCGTATAAGGGCGCGATCCGCTGCTACCTTCTGCCGCTCCGGCGGCCCATTGATCCAATCCATGCCTGAAACCCTCGCCTCCGAAACGATTGTGTTGATTCCGGCGCGGATGGCCTCCACCCGCCTGCCGGGCAAGCCGCTCGCCGATATCCATGGGCTACCGATGATCGTCCATGTTGCGATGCGCGCGGCGGAAGCCGAGATCGGGGATGTGTTCGTCGCGACCGACACCGCCGAGATAGCGAAGGCCGTCGAGGCGGCGGGTTTCAAGGCCGTGATGACGCGCGTCGATCACATCACTGGTTCCGACCGCATCTTCGAGGCATTGGGCAAGGCCGATCCGTCCGCAAAGGCGAAGTTCATTGTCAATCTGCAGGGCGATCTGCCGACGGTGGAGCCGGAAACGATCCGCGCCGCGCTGAAGCCGCTCAAGGATCCTGCGGTGGATATCGCCACCCTCGGCGTCGAGATCGAAGACGAGGCGGACAAGATCAATCCGAACATCGTGAAGGCGGTGGGCACGCCGGTCGCCGCGCGTCATCTGCGCGCGCTCTATTTTACCCGCGCGACGGCGCCTTGGGGCGAGGGGCCGCTCTACCATCACATCGGGCTTTACGTGTATCGCCGTCCGGCGCTGGAGCGGTTCGTAAAACTGAAACCCTCGCCGCTGGAGCTGCGCGAAAAACTCGAACAGCTCCGCGCGCTCGAAGCCGGCATGCGCATCGATGTCGCCATCGTTGACGCGCTACCGCTCGGCGTCGATACTCCCGCCGAACTTGAAAAGGCGCGCGCGTTGCTCGCGCGGAAATCCTGAACATGAGCAAGAAGAAAATCGTCTTCCAGGGCGAGCCGGGCGCCAACTCGCACATCGCCTGCGCCGAGGTCTATCCGGAATACGAGCCGGTGCCCTGCGCCACCTTCGAGGACGCTTTCGCGGCGGCGAGCAACGGTGCCGATCTCGCGATGATCCCCATTGAAAATTCGGTGGCGGGCCGGGTCGCCGACATCCATCACCTGATGCCGGGCTCGAACCTCCACATCATCGGCGAGTTCTTCCTGCCCATCAATCATCAGCTCATGGGTTTGAAGGGTGCCAAGCTATCCGACATCAAGTCGGTGCAGAGCCATATCCATGCGCTCGGTCAGTGCCGCAAACTGATCCGCAAGCTCGGCATCAAGGCGGTGATCGGCGCGGACACGGCGGGTTCGGCGCGGCAGATATCGGAAGCCGGCGACAAGAGCCGGGCCGCCATCGCCTCGCGTCTCGCCGCCGAGATTTATGGCCTCGACATTCTCGCCGAGGACATCGAGGACGAGGCCCACAACACGACCCGCTTCGTGGTTCTCTCGCGTGAGAAGCAATGGGTGCCGCAGGGTGCCGGCCCGTGCATGACCACGTTTGTGTTCCAGGTCCGCAATATTCCGGCGGCACTCTACAAGGCGCTCGGCGGCTTCGCGACCAACAAAGTGAACATGACGAAGCTGGAGTCCTACCAGATCGAAGGCAACTTCTTCGCGACGCAGTTCTACGCCGATGTCGAAGGCCATCCCGACGACGGGCCGCTCAAGCTCGCGCTGGAAGAACTGAAATTCTTCTCCAAGGAATACAAAATCCTTGGCGTCTATCCGCAGCACAAATACCGGCTGAACGCGAAGAAGAAGAGCTGACTTCCTTTTTCGCGTGGAACCTTTCATCCCTCCCCTTGAAAAGCGGAGGCGGGGTGGGGATCAATATCTCGGCGTGGACCCCACCCGCTCGCGGCTTCGCCGCTCGCCACCCTCCCCCTTCCCTTGCAGGGGGGAGGGATCAGTAAGCGCAAGGGGAGGGATTGAGGATTCAGCGCGGACCGATCAATAATCAGTCGCCCAGCACATCCGCACCCCGCTCCACATAGGCGCGGATGAGATGATGCGCGATGGCCGAAGGCGGCGGCGTAATCAGGCCATGTTCGTGCTTTCGCGCGAGCATGGTTGCCGCCTCTTCGCGCGAGAACCAGCGGCCGTCCTCGATTTCGTTTTTGTCGAGCGTGAGATCGCTGCTCAATGCCTCGGCAAAGCAGCCGATCATCAGCGAGTGGGGAAACGGCCATGGCTGGGACGCGTAGTAACGCACCCGGCCGATCTTGAGGCCCGATTCTTCCTGCGTCTCGCGCCGCACCGCGTCTTCCATGCTTTCACCCGGCTCCATGAAGCCCGCGAGTGCCGAATACATGCCCGGCACAAATCGATGGGACCTGGCGAGCAGACAGCGCTCGCCATCGATCGGCAGCATGATCACGCAAGGATCGGTACGCGAAAAATGCTCCGCCTTGCAGCCGGGGCAGATGCGGCGCCAGCCCGCGTCGCTCATTTCCGTGGTACTTCCGCAGTTCGGACAGAAGCGGTTGCGCGCATGCCAGTGATGCAGTGCTTTTGCGATGGCGATGCATTCAAGCTGCTCGTGCGGCACGAGACCCTGCGTTGCAATGGAACGCAGATCGGTGATGTGCAAATCGTTCCGCGACTTTAGCGGGTCGATCCTCTCGGCCGTCAACGTGAAACCAAATCGCGGTGCTTGCCTATGCAGGCCGATAAAAATCGGGTTGCTGGTTGTGCCGAGTTGCCGCGCCTCATCCTGTTCGAACAACGCATCGTGACCGGTGTTCGTTTTCTTCAACACGATCATTTCATGCGCGACGACCACCGCTCGCGCATCCTTGCTCGCGGCGAATTTTAACATCAGCGCGTGGTCGCCGCGCTGCTCGCTCAGGCGTTCGATTTTTGTATCGACATAGGCGAGACCGGGCCACGCGCCGGATGGTCTGGTCAAAGGCCGAGTTCCTGCGCAAGCGCGCGCATGAATTGGTCGCGGGCGGCCGGCTCGTATTTCCGCGCTTCGCCCTTGCCCCAGACCGGGCCGGGCCAGGCCGCGTCACCCTGCTGCCGCGCGATCACATGCACATGCAGTTGCCGCACGGCATTGCCGAGGGCTGCGACATTCAATTTATAAGGCGAACACACCCGCTGCATCGCCTCCATCACGGTTTCGATTTCGATGTACAAAGCCGTGCGCTGGAGCGGCAGCAGATCGAGAATTTCGACGAGGCCGGGCTGCGTGGGCACGAGAATCACCCATGGATAACGCGCGTCGTTCATCAGCAGGAGTTTGCAGAGGCCGAGATCGCCGATTTCCGTGGTGTCGGCCTGGAGCCGAGGGTCGAGCTGGAAGGAGTTTTCGGGCATGAGACACTCGAAGGACTTGTGGATCGTAAAGCCTGCGCGCGCATTGTAACAGCCGGAACCCGCCGATCTTGCTATCGTTCGCGGGAGGCCCGATATAGAGGGCGGGAGGTTGGCGGTGGACGAGCCACTCGCCAACCGGGTCAGATCCGGAAGGAAGCAGCCCTAACGAGACCGGCACGGGTTGCCGTTCAACCTCCTACCTCTATTTTCCTGGGCGCGATATTTGATGGGGCATTGCGCCTTGCGGGCGTGTAGCGGAGACGATTGAGCCCATGAGCGACGCGCCCGGCAAATCCGCGAAAGCAGCGAACGGCGGCGGACCCGTGGAAAAACGCAGCCCCTATCGCGTACTCGCGCGTAAATACCGCCCCTCCACATTCGAGGACCTGATTGGCCAGGACGCGATGGTAAAGACGCTATCGAATGCGTTCGAGGGCGGCCGCATCGCGCAGGCCTACATGCTTTCCGGCGTCCGCGGCGTCGGCAAGACGACCACCGCCCGCATCCTCGCCCGCGCGCTGAACTACGAGCCGCAGCAGGGCGGCGGGGGGCCAACGCTGCACATGGCGGAAATGGGCAAGCACTGCGAAGCCATCATCGAAAGCCGCCACATCGACGTCATTGAAATGGACGCGGCCTCGCATACCGGCATCGACGACGTACGAGAGATTCTGGACGGCGTCCGTTATTCGCCCTCCATCGCGCGTTACAAGGTCTACATTATCGACGAAGTCCACATGCTGTCGGACAAGGCGTTCAACGCGTTTTTGAAAACGCTGGAAGAGCCTCCGCCGCATGTGAAGTTCATTTTCGCCACCACCGAAATCCGCAAGGTTCCGGTAACGGTGCTCTCTCGCTGCCAGCGCTTCGACCTGCGCCGCGTCGATGGCGATGTGATCGCGCGGCATCTGGCGCAAATCTGCTCCAAGGAAAACGTGAAGGCCGACGCCGAGGCGCTCGGCATCATCGCGCGCGCCGCCGAAGGGTCGGTGCGCGATGCGCTCTCTTTGCTCGATCAGGCGATCGCGCACGGCGAATCGCGCGTGAAGGCGGATGAGGTGCGCGGACTGCTCGGCTTAGCCGACCGCGCCCGCGTCATCGATCTGTTCGAGGCGTTGATGAAGGGCGAGATCGAATCCGCGCTCAGGGAATTTCGCGACCAGTATGACAGCGGCGCCGATCCTTCGACGATTGTCGCCGATCTCGCCGACTTCACCCATTTGCTGACTCGCTTCAAGCTCGTGCCGGATTCCTCCAGCAATGCGAGCCTGGTGGAAGCCGAGCGTGTGCGCGGCCGCGAGATGGCCGAAAAACTCTCCATCCGTGTGCTGTCGCGTGCCTGGCAGATGTTATCCAAAGGCATGCTCGATGTGCGCGCGGCGGAAAAATCCGCGCAGGCCGCCGAGATGCTGCTCGTTCGCCTGGCCTACGCCGCCGATCTGCCGACCCCGGATGAAGCGCTGAAGATGCTGCAGGACGGCTCGCAGGCTGGAAGCGGCGCGCCATCGACTTCACCGAGATCGCCGGGCGGCGGTGCCCGCATGATGCTAGCCGCGGAAGGCGGCTCGCGCGGCGCTGCCGCGCAGGCAGTGTCCGTATCCGCCCCAAAAGCAGCGGCGCAGGCCGGCCCGCGCCTTGCCACGCTGGAAGATGTGGTGGCGCTCGCCGCCGCCAAGCGTGACCTTAAAATCCGGCACGCGGTGGAGAATTTTGTCCGCCTCGTGCGCCTTGAAGAAGGCCGTCTGGAAATTTCCCTCGCCGGGGGCGGACCGAAGACCCTGGTTGGAGACCTTTCCGCGAAACTCTCCGAATGGACCGGCCGGCGCTGGCTTGTTGTGCTGTCGGCGGAGAGTGGTGGCGCGACTCTCGTCGAGAGCGCCTTGCGGAAACACGACGCGATGGTGCGCGACGTGCGCCACGATCCTCTGGTGGAAGCGGTACTTGCGCGCTTTCCGGGAGCGGAGATCGTACGGGTCAAACAAAACGATCTCCCCGAAACCGAGCAGAATTATTCCGAAATCGAACCGCCGCCGAATTTGGGCGATGAAGACCGCGAGGACTGAATGGCGATTGGCGATCTCATGGGCATGATGGGCCAGGTGAAGCAGCTGCAGGAAAAAATGCAGAAGCTGCAGGCCGAACTGGAAACGACCGAAGTCACCGGCACGTCCGGGGGCGGTCTCGTGTCCATCACCATCACCGCCAAGGGCACGATGAAGAAGGTTTCCATCGATCCGAGCCTGATGAAGCCCAATGAGCAGGAAATCGTCGAGGACCTTGTTTCCGCGGCGCACGCGGACGCCCGCGCGAAAGCCGAGCGCATCACCGAGGAAAAAGCCCGAGAGCTGACCGGGGGTCTGCCGCTGCCGCCGGGGATGAAACTGTTCTGAAATGCCCCGCGCCGTCGCCGGACCTGAAATCGAGCGCCTGATCCAGTTGCTTGCGCGCCTGCCGGGCCTCGGCCCGCGCTCGGCGCGCCGCGCGGCCCTGCATCTCGTCCGCCGCCGCGCCGATCTGATGGAGCCGCTGACGGGCGCGCTCGGCGATGCGCTGGAAAAAATCGTCGTCTGCGGTGCTTGCGGCAATATCGACACCCGCGATCCCTGCACGGTCTGCGCGGACAACACGCGCGATGGGTCCATGCTGATTGTCGTCGAGAACGTCGCCGATCTCTGGGCGCTGGAACGGGCGGGTGCCGCCTCCGGCCGCTATCATGTATTGGGTGGCACACTTTCTCCACTCGATGGCGTGGGGCCGGACGATCTGAATATTGAAACGCTCGTGCAGCGCGCGCATGAACCGGCCGTCACCGAAGTGGTGCTGGCACTGAACGCCACGGTCGATGGCCAGACCACCGCGCATTACATTACGGACCTGCTGCGCGAGGCGAAGGTGAAGATCACCCGACTCGCCCATGGCGTGCCGATCGGCGGCGAACTCGACTATCTCGACGAGGGTACGCTGTCGGCGGCGTTGCGCAGCCGGACGCCGTTTTAGGCCGTCCACCCGCCAACATTGTCATCATCCGCGAAGGCGGATGATCCAGTAATCACTGAGTCAAAATTGAGGAATGAGTTTACTGGATGCCCCGCCTGCGCGGGGCATGACGTTGTTATTTGCTTTCAAGACTTTTGAAATGCCCCTGCGCCTGCAGCCAGGCGAGCAAGATCAAGCTCGGAATCGCGGCGAGCGTGGTGATCGCGAAGAAGATCATCCAGCCGGTCGCTTCGGCCACAAAGCCGCCGCCGGAAGAAAGCGTGGTGCGGCCGATGGCGGCGAGGGCCGTGAGCAACGCGAACTGTGTCGCCGTATGCGCGCGGACACCGCATAGCGCCGACAGATACGCGACGAAGATCACCGTGCCGATGGCGCTGGTGAAATTCTCGACGACGATGGTGGCGGTGAGGGCGGCGTGGTTCGCGCCCATCCATGCCTGCCAGACGAACACCAGATTCGACGCCATTTGCAGGAAGGCCGCGATCCAGAGGCTGGTCGAAAGCGGCAATGCCCGGGCGATCAGGCCGCCTGCAAGGCCGCCGAGCAGCGACGCGGCAAGCCCGACGCCCTTGACGATGGCCGCGTAGGCCGCCTTGTCGAAGCCGATGGCCAGAACAAACGGCCCGGTCAGCACACCCGCGAAGGCGTCGCAGAATTTGAACAGCACAACGAACAGCAGCACGAGGATCGCCGCGTCGCGCATGAGAAATTCGCGGAACGCATTGAAAGCGGTGGAAAGCACGCGCGTGATGGCGTCGCCGCGCGGGCGCTCGCTCGCCTTGCGGTCGTCCATCGGCTCGGTCGCGAACAGGGCCGCGATCAGGCCGATCCCGACGAAGCCCGCCGCCAGTACATAACCCCAGAACCAGACGTATTCTTTTGCGCCACCCATGAATTCGAGCCACGCAACGAAGGCGATGACGCCGGCACCCGCCACCAGCAAGCCCACGCGATAGGCCGCGACGAACGCCGCCATGCCGGCCGCCTGCTCGCTGGTGTCCAGGCTCTCGACGCGGAAGGCATCGATCACGATGTCCTGCGTCGCCGACGCGGTGGCGACCAGCAGCGCGCCGAACGCAACATAGAAAGGTGCCGCGACCGGATCGAGCGTGCCCAAAAAAAGAATCGCCGCCGCAAGAACTAGCTGGGTGAATACGAGCCAGCCGCGTCGGCGGCCAAGACGCCTAGAGAGAAATGGAACGTTGAGCGCATCGACAAGCGGTGCCCAGAGAAATTTGATCGTGTAGGGCAGCCCGACCAGCGCAAACAATCCGATCGTGCCGAGATTGACGCCGCGCTCCGCCATCCAGATCGCGAGCGTCGAGCCCGAGAGCGCCAGCGGCAGCCCGGAGGAAAAGCCGAGCAGCATCACGATCAGCACGCGCGGGCGCAGATAGACGGAGAAGGCGGAAGCCCAGCTTTCCTTTTCAGCTTTTTTTGTACGCGATACGTCGGTCAATTTGCGCTCTCCAACTCCCTCCCTTTAGGGGAGGGTGAATTTGTCGTCTGTCAGGACCGCGAATTTGGGTGGGGTGAAACTGGATGAGATACCCCCACCCGGTCTGCTTCGCAGACCACCCTCCCCCAATGGGGGAGGGATTGGAAGCATTACTCCGCCGCACCGAGCTTCAGCTTGAAAGCAGCCTGCACCGGCACGGGTTTCTCCGGAATTGCTTCCGGCGCGCTGAACTCCAGCGCCTCGATCTGCGCGCCACGTCTGGCAACCTTGTCGGCGGAAATAAGAACGCCTGCAACGTCGTCCGAGGCCTGCGCGAAATGTGTTTGCAGTTTCATCGCACGGTCGCGGAGGCGGCCGACATCCTCCATGAGTTTTCCGACTTCTTTCTGGATCACTTCGGACTGCTCGCGCATGCGCGCGTCTTTGACAATCGACTGCACGACCTGGATCGCGAGCATCAAGAGCGACGGCGACACCAGCATCACGCGCGCCCGAAAGGCCTTCTGCACGACATCGTCGAAATTCTCGTGCAGTTCCGCATAGACCGACTCTGACGGCACGAACATCAGCGCCATATCCTGCGTCTCGCCCGGCACGAAATAGCGTTCGACGATGTCAGAGACGTGTTTCGAAATATCCTGCCGCAGGCGCTGCGAGGTTACGCGGAACGCCTCCTCGGATTTCGCCTCGCGGAACGCGGTGATGGATTCCAGCGGAAACTTCGCGTCGACCAGCAGCGGCCGCTCGTCGCCCGGCAGGAAGATCGCGCAGTCCGGGCGGCGGCCGTTGGAGAGTGTGTATTGAAATGCATAGGCGTCCTTCGGCAATCCGTCGGCGACGATGGATTCCATACGGCCCTGGCCGAAAGCGCCGCGCGCCTGCTTGTTCGCGAGCACATCCTTCAGCGAAACCATATGCTGCGACAATTCCGCGAGGCGGCCCTGTGCGGCGTCCACCACCGCAAGCCGCTCGTTGAGTTGGTTGAGACTTTGCGCGGTGGCATTCGCGGAATTGGCCATGCCCTCGCCAAGCCGGTGCGAAACGGTATCGAGGCGTTCCGTCACGACACGAGCAAGCTCGCTCTGCCGTCCGCCGAGCACTTCGGTCAGCGTCTGCATGCGGCCGGAGCTTTCCGACTGGATGCGTGCAAGCTCGGCGATGCGTTGTTCAAGCTCTTCGGCACGCATGGCCTGTTCGGTCGCCTCGATATGGCGTTTGCGGCCGCCCCGCCAAAGCAGGATGGCAACAGCAAGGAGGACTGCGAGCGCCAGCGCGCTCAGCAGGAACAGGGCTTCGGACGCCCGGACCGGGCGATTGCCCAGCATGAAAAGGATTTCGTTCATGGCTGCTTCTAGCTTGATTCGCAGGTCGGGAACGAATAGTGAACACTGTTCGCGGCGCAGGCAAGAACCTTCGCCGCGTTGACCCCCGGAACCCGAAGCCCTATCTCGCGCGCATGGCCATTCGTCCGCTCCTCATTCTTCCCGATCCGCGCCTGCGCAAGGTGTCGGAGCCGGTCAAACGCGTGGATGCGAAGCTGAAGGCGCTGGTCGCCGACATGTTCGAGACGATGTATGACGCGCCCGGCGTCGGCCTCGCGGCGATCCAGGTCGGCGAGCCGATACGCGTGGTCACGATGGACGCTACGCGCGGCGACGATCCGAAGAACCCGATCGCGATGATCAATCCGGAGATTGTGTGGTTCTCCGACGAGAAGATCGTGGTCGAGGAAGGCTGTCTCTCGATCCCGGAATTCCTCGACGACGTGGAGCGTTCCGAAAGCGTGCGGGTCAAATTTCTCGACACCGACGGCAAGCAACAGGAAATCGAAGCCGGGGGCCTGCTTTCGCGCGTGATCCAGCACGAGGTGGATCACATCAACGGCGTGCTGTTCATCGATCATCTCTCGCGGCTGAAGCGGGATCGTGTCACCAAGAAATTCGCCAAGGCCGCGAAGCGCGAGGCGGCGGGCTGACCGCCGGAAACGCAATTGCGCATCGTCTTCATGGGGACGCCCGATTTCGCGGTGCCGACGCTGGTCGAACTGCACAATCGCGGGCATCAGATCGCAGCCGTCTATACGCGCGCGCCGGCCGCGGCCGGCCGCGGCATGGAAGCTCGCCGTTCGCCCGTGCATGAGACGGCGGCCAAATTCGGCATTCCGGTTCTGCATCCGGCCTCGCTGAAAGGCGAAGCGGCGGCAGCGACTTTTCGCGAACACAACGCCGAACTGGGAGTAGTCGTCGCCTATGGAATGTTGCTGCCGAAATCCATTCTCGAAATTCCCGCGCATGGGTGCTTCAATCTGCACGCCTCGCTGCTGCCGCGCTGGCGCGGTGCCGCGCCGATCAACCGCGCGCTCATGGCGGGCGATGCCGAGACCGGTGCCATGGTGATGAAGATGGCCGAGGGCCTCGACACCGGCGAGGTCGCGATCGGAGCGGCGATGCCGATCCCGCCCGATGCCACCGCCGGCGATCTGCACGATCCGCTTGCGCGGGTGGGCGCGGAACTGATGGCACTGGCGCTGGCCGCCCTCGATCGCGGCGCGCTGCAATTCTCGCCGCAGGCAGGCGAGGGCGTCACTTACGCGAAGAAGATCGAAAAGGCGGAAACGCGTATTGATTGGGCAAAGCCGTGGAACGAGGTCCACAATCATATCCGTGGTCTTTCGCCGTTTCCGGGCGCGTGGTTTGAAATCGACGACAGTGGCAAAAGAATTCGTGTGAAAGCGCTGCGTTCGACGAAAGGCGAGGGAACGGGAAAACCGGGAACCGTGCTGGACGGCCGCCTGACGATTGCCTGCGGAGCCGGTTCGGTGCGGCTGGTTGAAGTGCAGCGCGCAGGCGCGAAGGCGATGAGTGCGGAGGAATTCCTGCGCGGGACGGTGCTGAAAGCCGGAAGCGTGGTCGAGTAATGCCGCGCTACAAGCTCACCATCGAATATGACGGCACGCCGTTTGTCGGCTGGCAGGTACAGGACAACGGCATCTCGGTCGCCGGCGTGATCGAAGAGGCGCTCGAAAAATTTTCCGGCGAGCGTGTCAAAATAAACGGTGCCGGGCGCACCGATGCGGGCGTGCATGCGCTGGGGCAGGCGGCGCATGTGGACCTGTCGAAAGACTGGGACGCCGACACGGTGCGCGATGCGGTGAACGCGCACCTGCGTCCGCATCCCGTGGCGATCCTCACGGCTGAAAATGTTTCCGGCGATTTCGATGCGCGCTTTTCGGCGCGCGCGCGGCATTATTTTTATCGCATCGTCAATCGCCGTCCCGACCTTGCTCTCGACCGCGATCGCGCCTGGCGCGTGCCGAAGCCGTTGGACGTCGATGCGATGCACGCCGCCGCGCAGTTTCTCGTCGGCAATCACGATTTCACGACGTTTCGCTCCGTTTTCTGTCAGGCGAAATCGCCGGTGAAGACGCTGGACCGCCTTGATGTGACGCGCGCCGCCGACGAGATTTCGATCCGCGTCTCGGCCCGCTCGTTCCTGCACCATCAGGTGCGTTCGATGGCGGGTTCGCTGCAGTTCGTGGGTGAGGGCCGCTGGCATCCGCGCGACATGAAAAAGGCACTCGACGCGAAGGATCGTGCAGCCTGCGGGCCGGTGGCGCCGGCGTGCGGGCTTTATCTTGTGAGGGTGGATTACTAGCCGTCATCCCGGGCGACGCCGGACTTGATCCGGCGGAGACCCGGGATCGCGCGCAGGAAACGGATAACGGTCCCGGCTCTCGGCGTGTACGCCTCGGCCGGGACGACGTTAAGCAAAATACCGTTCCAGTATCTTCCGATAAATCGCTGTAAGCCGGTCGAGATCGGCAACCGGTGTGCTCTCATCGACTTGATGCATCGTCTGGCCGACGAGGCCGAGATCGACCACTTCGCAATAATCCTTGAAGAAGCGGGCATCGGACGTGCCGCCGGACGTGGAAAGTTGCGGCTTCTTGCCCGTGACTTCCGCAACGGACGCCGACAGCGTATCGACAAACGGACCGGGCTTCGTCACAAACACATCGCTCGGCGGCTCCCAGTCGATGCGGAATTGCGTGGCGCCTGCCGCCTTCTTGCTGCGCTCCAGCAGTTCCGTCTTCAGGCTTGCAACCGAATGATTGTCATTGAAGCGCACGTTGAAGCGGGCCTTCGCCTCGCCCGGAATGACGTTGAAGGCGGCATTGCCGACATCGACGGAGACGACTTCAAGATTCGACTTCTCGAAATGCCATGAGCCTTCGTCGAGCGGCTCCTGAATCGCATGCAGAATGTTCACGAGCGCGCGGATCGGATTTTCCGCGCGTTGCGGATAGGCGGCGTGGCCGGATTTTCCGGCGACCGTGATCGTGCCCGACAGGCTCCCGCGCCGTCCTATTTTAATGGTATCGCCCACGACATCCACGCTGGTCGGCTCGCCGACGACACAATGGTCGAACTGCTCGCCACGTGCTTTTGCCCATTGCAAAAGTTTTACCGTGCCGTTTACCGCCGGGCCTTCTTCGTCGCCGGTGATCAAAAACGAGATTGAGCCTTTGCTGTTTTTATTCGCGGCCAGATGATTGAGTGCCGCCGCGGCGAAGCACGCGATAGCGCCTTTCATGTCCACCGCACCGCGGCCAAACAAGACGCCGTTCGCGACATCGCCGGAAAACGCACTATGTTTCCAGCGCGTCTCGTCGCCGGCAGGCACCACATCGGTGTGGCCTGCGAAAACAAAATGCGGAACGCCGCGGCCGATCTTGGCGTAAAGATTGTCGATCTCCGGCATTCCCGGTTCGGAAAATTTAACACGATGGGTCTCAAATCCCGCGCGCTTCAGCAAATCCTGCAAATAGCAAAGCGCGCCGCCCTCCGCCGGCGTCACCGAACGGCAGCGAATCAGCGCCTGTGCGATTTCCAGAGCGGAATGCGGCATCGTTAGGCCGGCTCAAAGGAATCTGGTTCGTCGGGCGCGAGCGGATCGGGGCCGTAATCGTTCAGCCCTTCGGTGCCGCGCGTGAAGCCTAGATGATATTTCGTCCACGCCCACAGCGCGAAGCCGATGAAGGAAAGCGTCGGATAGACCACCATCATCATCAGGCCAACCGGTAGCAGGCCGTAGAAAAGATAATGCCAGGTCGGCCGGTTGAGATCGTGCAGCCGCTTTACCGTCACCGCGAAATGCACCCAGAGAAACAGTGCGAACAGGATGTAGGTGAACACGCGGTCGATCGCGTCGCCGCCCGTTGCGCTGAAATAGGCGGCAAAGAATGTCACCAGCGCCGCCAGCACCACGAGAATGATCGCGAAGCCGATCCAGTAATCCCGCCGGGGAATGCGGCCGGCAACGCTGAAGGGCAGCGCGAGATTCATGCGCGCTCAGTCTCGCAGCAATTCGTTGATCGAGGTCTTGGAACGGGTTTTCTCGTCCACGCGCTTCACGATGACGGCGCAATACAAATTCGGTCCCGGCTCGCCATTCGGCAGCGGCTTGCCCGGCTGCGTGCCGGAGACGACGACGGAATATTCCGGCACTTCGCCCATATAGACCTGGCCGCTGGCCCGATCGATGATCTTGGTTGAAGCACCGAGATAGACGCCCATCGAAAGCACCGAGCCTCGCCGCACGATGACCCCTTCGGCGACCTCGGCGCGAGCGCCGATGAAACAATCGTCTTCTATCACGACGGGTCCCGCTTGCACCGGCTCCAGCACGCCGCCGATACCGGCGCCGCCCGAGAGATGCACGTTCTTGCCGATCTGCGCGCAGGAGCCGACCGTGGCCCAGGTGTCCACCATCGTGGCGGAATCGACGTAAGCGCCGATGTTCACGAAGCTCGGCATCAGCACCACGTTCGGCGCGATATAGGCGCCGCGCCGCACGACCGAGCCGGGCACCGCGCGAAAGCCGGCCTTCTTGAACTTGGCCGCGTCCCAGCCGTCGAATTTCGACGGCACCTTGTCCCACCACGAAGCCTTGCCCGGGCCGCCTTTAATAATGCCCATCTCGTTCAGCCGGAACGAAAGCAGCACCGCCTTTTTCAGCCACTGATGCACATGCCAGCTTCCGTCGCCCTGGCGTTCGGCTACGCGCGCCTCGCCCTCGTCGAGCAATTCCAGCGCGTTCGCGACCGCCTTGCGGATTGGGCCTTTGGTTTTGGCGTTGATATCGGCGCGGCGCTCGAAGGCTGCGTCGATCAGGCGGGAAAGTTCTTGCTGTTTCATCGCTGTTTCCGGTGATTTTGGCGAACTTGTCGTAGCTCGGAACTCGCTTGTCAATGATGCTCCGCTGCAGGCTTGTCAAAGCGCCGGTAAGTTTGAAGGATAGCGGAATGGAATCGGGGAATCGCAATGCGTAGACCGCTTTTATGGATGCTGGTTTTCTGCTTTTGCGCGCTGTCCGCGTATGGCGCCGCATTCGCGCAGGAGAAAATGAAAGCCGCGCCTGCGTTCGATTCCTCCATGCTGCAGGCAGCACCTGCAGGTCAGGACGAATGCTATCGCTTCGGCTGGCGCGGCTGGGGCAAATACAAGAACTGCTCCTGCACGAAATGCAGCTGGAAACTTTCGCCCGGCCCGCAGCGGCTCTGCTGGCGGGTGTGCTGACCAATTTTGTCATCGCCCAGCTCGACCGGGCGATCCAGTACACACCTTGGTTTCAGTGATTACTGGATCGTCCGCTTTCGCGGACGATGACAATTCAATCAGCGAATCTTAGCCAAAAACCCCGCCAAATCATCCGTGACGTGATCGACAAAGGCCGCGTCGCGGCCTTCGTGTTCCCATTGCTCGCGGATCACAGCTTCCGTGCTTTTCGGCACGACCAGCACCGTTGTCATGCCGAGTTTGTGGGGTGCTTCCAGATTGCGCGCGAGGTCCTCGAACATCGCCGCGCGTTCGGCGTGGACGCCGTGCGCTTCAAGAAAACCGTCATACACGTCGACATGGGGCTTCGGCAGGTAATTCGCGCTGATGATGTCATGCACGTCGTCGAAGAGATCGCCAAGCCCGATCTGATCGAGGATGGCGTTCGCATGCGCGCGGGTGCCGTTGGTGAGAATGAGTTTCCGGCCGTTCAATTGTTTGATCGCGTCATGCAGCGCCGGATTTGCCTCCAGCGACGAGCGGTCGATGTCATGCACGTATTCGAGAAATTCATCCGGCTGCAGATTGTGCTCGGTCATCAGGCCCTTCAGCGATGTGCCGTAGGTCCTGTAGTAGTGTTTCTGAATCCTGAACGCCTCGTCTTTCGGAATCGAAAGAAAACGTGCGATGAAATCGCGCATGCGGGTGTCGATCTGCTCCCACAGATCGAGTGCCGGGGGATACAGCGTGTTGTCGAGATCGAACACCCAGGTTTCGACGCGCGAGAAATCGCGGGGACTTTTCAGGTTCATTACGGCTCTCTGAATCGGATGGTGGCGCCGCTCCGTTGTTGCAATTCGACCGGCTGAAACCCCTGCTTTGTCAGCGCGCGGGTTCCGCAATCGCTGTGATCGGAGATTTCAAAACGGCTGTTGCGCACGCAGAAATTCGTGGATCCTCCCCACGACAGCGCGCGGCCTTTTCGCTCAATGGCCGCGCCGTTCGCATCGACTGCTTCGGCAAAACTGAACACGCGTAGAGCCTTTCGCGGCAAATCGGGACGCAGGCAGGCGCCGGGCTCCACGCGCCACCACCCGCGCGAGGTCTGGCTGCTGCCGTCGTCAACGCCGAGCGCTGCCATCACCGTATGCTTCGTGTCATTGCACCAGAGGAGACCCGGTCCCGCGCCCTCGCGCACGGCGTCCATCAGCAAATCCAGGAACGCGGGCGTGTTGGCTGCATCCTGTGAAAGATTGCGTTCGCGAAGAAATGAGGCAAGGGCGGCGTCGCTGCGCGGACCTGAAACGCCGTCGATCGGCTCGGCGCCGTAACCGGCGAGCAAAAGCAGTCTTTGTACGGCGGCGAAGCGCGCCTGTTCCGGCGTGTAGTCGGAAGGCTCCGCGACGATCACGGCCTGTCCGTTCTCGGTTTTGCGCGGCTTCATTTCGGCGAAGGGTGCGAGGCGATGGGTGGCGTCCGCGCAGCGCCGTGCCCCCGCAACCAGAAAGTCGCCTTCGCCGACGCAAAGCTGGGCTTGCGCGGATGTCAGCGGCTGCACCTGACCGTAAAGGGGAAGTGCTCGCGCATGGGCGAAAAACTTTTCCGCGCTCGGATCGCCGCGCAGTACGCTGCGGCACTGGCCGGGATCGACACGGAACCAGCCGCGCGTGGCGGCGGCCCCCTTGTCCTCGATGCCGATGGCGGCATCGATCACGAAGCTGGTGCGATTACAGATTTCCAGGTCGGCGAGGGCGGGATCGGTGACTAAAAGAATAAACAGCAGGGCGAAGAAATTTCTTCTTCCCTCCCCCTTGCGGGGAGGGACGGTACGAGGCGAAGCCGAGTACCAGGGTGGGGGTAATCGTTGCTTGGAGGTTAGTGATCGCCGATTGAAAATTGCCGCCACCCCCACCCGGCTCGCGCCCTTGGCGCTCGCCACCCTCCCCACAAGGGGGAGGGATAAGGGATCAGCGATGAATGAGCGTGCCGGCACCAAGATCGGTGAGAAGCTCAAGCAGCACCGCATGCTGTACCTTGCCATCCAGAATGACGACGCCCTCTACACCCTGATCGAGTGCCTCGAAACAGGTCTCCACCTTCGGGATCATACCGCCCGAGATCGTGCCGTCGGCGACGAGCTTGCGCGCATCCTTCAGCGAAAGCTCCTTGATCAGCTTTTTCGACTTGTCGAGCACGCCGGGCACGTCGGTGAGCAGCAGAAGCCGCTTCGCCTTCAAGGCGCCCGCGATCGCGCCCGCGAAGGTGTCGGCGTTCACGTTGAACGTGCCGCCTTCGATGCCGGCCGCCACCGGCGCCAGCACCGGGATCAGCTCGCGGCCGAGAATCTGGTCGAGCACGGTGGTGTCCACCAGCACCGGTTCGCCGACAAAACCGAGATCGATGAATTCCTCAAGCTTGGAGCCGGGATCCTTGATCTTGCGCGTGACTTTCTTGGCCTTGACCATATTGCCGTCTTTGCCGCACAGGCCGACGGCGCGGCCGCCCTGTTCATTGATGAAGCCGACGATTTGCTTGTTGATGGAGCCGCAAAGCACCATCTCGACGACTTCCACGGTCGCTTCGTCGGTGACACGCAGGCCGCCCTTGAATTCGGATTTGATGCCGAGCTTCTCCAGCATCTGGCCGATCTGCGGGCCGCCGCCATGCACCACGACCGGATTGATCGCGGTCTGCTCGAGCAGCACGATGTCGCGCGCGAAGTTGCGCGCCGTCGTATCGTCGCCCATGGCGTGACCGCCGTATTTCACCACGACGATCTCGTCGTCGTAGCGCTGCATATGCGGCAGCGCCTCGGTGAGGACGCGGGCTGTCTCCATCGCGACGGCGGCGAGATCGGGATTGTCGGGTTTGGTCATGGCGGTTCGTCTTGAATTGGGAACTGCCGCCTTCTTAGCGGGCGGCGCGGCGAAACGATAGAGCCAAATCAGCCGGTTTTCTTTGGCGCGAAGAGCGCCGAGAGCGTGAGCAAGATCCAGCTTGCGATCACGATACCGCCGCCGGCGGGAGCGGCCATTCGAAAGAGGGGCGTGCCGTAGAAGCTCCGAAGGGTGAGATCTCCGGAAAAAAGCGCAGCCCCGAGGATGAAGCCTTGCGCGGCGAAAAGCCCAAAACCGGGCCGCAGGATTTCGCCGCGCATGCCAAGCGCCACCGCCACGACAGCCGGAGCATGGAAGAGCAGCATGTAGGACGCGGTATCGAGATTGGACCCCGGTGCGATATGCGCGGCGGCGGACCAGAGTGTCACGCCCGTGGCTCCCATCAGGCCCGCAAGCGCGATCAAAATTCGAGTAACCATGTCAGTTCCTTTTCTGCTTACGCTCATCGAGCACGCGAAGAATTGCGGCCTTCAGTTCCGGCAGACCAGTATTCGCTTGCGAGGAAGTTGGAAAGATCACCGGAAAGGCGGCGGGCCTGCGCGAAATCGCTTCGGCGGTTTCCGCAACGCGCATTTCGGCTTCGCCGGTTTTCAGCGTGTCGATCTTGGTCAGCACGACCGCATAGCTGACGGCGGCCTTGTCGAGCAGCGTCATGATCTCCTTGTCGACTTCTTTCAGGCCATGACGGGAATCGACGAGCACGAATACGCGCGCAAGGTTGGCGCGGCCAAGCGCGAAGGTCCGCACCAGCCCGGTCCATGCGGCGACCTTTTCCTTGGAGACTTTCGCATAGCCGTATCCCGGCAGGTCCGCGAGCACGAGGCCGTGCGGGTTCGAGAAAAAATTGATCTGTTGCGTGCGGCCGGGCGTGTCGGAGACGCGCGCAAGCGCCTTGTGGCCCGTCAGCGCGTTGACGAGGCTCGACTTGCCGACGTTCGAGCGGCCGGCGAATGCGATCTCGACGCCCTGCATGGGCGGCAGGGATTCTTCGTTCGCCGCACCCGCGACGAATTCCCATTCCGCCGCGAAGAACTTTCGGGCGGTTTCCAGCTGTTCGGGGGTGAAATCCATCGGCTCAGGCGCTCAACGCTTCGCGCTTCGCACTCGCTTCAAGCCATTCTTCTTCGGCTTTGGCGAGCGCGTTGGCGGCGTCGGCACGGGCCCTCGACAGTCTGGTGACTTCGGCGGGATTTTTGGCGTGGAGTTCCGGGTTGGCGAGTTTCTTGTCGATGCCGGCGATTTCCTTTTCCAGCTTTTCGACATTCGCTTCGAGGGCCGCGATCTGTTTGCGGAGCGGGGCCAGTTCGGCGCTCTTCCCCGATTTCTGCCTCGACGATTTCTGTTCGACGCGGCCATCGCCGGTCATGCGCGCGGCGCCGGATGTTCCGAGCACCTCGCGGCGATACTGGTCGAGATCGCCCTCGTAGGCTTTCACCGTGCCGTCGGCGACGCGCCAGAGCCGTTCCACG
Source organism: Xanthobacteraceae bacterium (assembly GCA_022844205.1). Taxonomy (GTDB): domain Bacteria; phylum Pseudomonadota; class Alphaproteobacteria; order Rhizobiales; family Xanthobacteraceae; genus JAUSIF01. Next base: position 193,755 of record JALHMF010000001.1, read on the forward strand.
CACGCATCCAGCAAATGCCGGTCGTGGGTCACCAGCAGCACCGCGCCCGGAAAATCGTTCAGTGCTTCGATCAGCGCAGCGCGCGCCTCGATGTCGAGATGGTTGGTCGGCTCGTCGAGAATGAGCAGGTGAGGGCCGTGGAAAGCAGCGAGACCGAGCAGGAGCCGCGCCTTCTCGCCGCCGGACAACTGGCCGACTTTGGTATCCGCATCGCGCGCGGAAAATCCCATTGCCGCCGCACGGGCGCGCACCACCGTTTCCGATGCATCGGGAATGAGACGCCGCACATGCTCGGCCGGCGATTCATCGGCGTGCAGTTCGTCGAGCTGATGCTGCGCGAGATAGGCGACATTCAGTTTCGGAGCGCGCACGATGTTGCCGCTCTGCGCCTCAAGACGTTCGGCCAGCAACTTTGCAAAGGTGGACTTGCCGTTGCCGTTCGGGCCGAGCAGCGCGATGCGGTCGTCCTCGTCGATGCGGAGATTGAGATTTTTCAGGATCGGCTTGCCTGGCTCGTAGCCGGTCGAAACGTTTTCCAGCACGATGATCGGCGGCGAGAGCATTTTTTCGGGCGCGCGGATGGAGATCGCGGCCGGCGCGTCTTCCACATGGGAAGCGAGCGGCTCCATTTTCGCGAGCGCTTTCACGCGCGATTGCGCCTGCCGGGCTTTCGAGGCCTTCGCCTTGAAGCGGTCGACGAAGGCCTGCATGTGCGCCCGCGCCGCGTCCTGGCGCTTCCGCGCCTTTTGGTCGACGACAAGCTGCTCGCGCCGCTGGCGATCGAACTGGGAAAAACCGCCGCGATAGAGCTTTAGCTTCTTCTGGTCGAAATGCAGGATGAACGAGACAGACGTATCGAGCAGGTCGCGGTCATGGCTGATCAGCAAAATCGTATGCGGATAGTGTTCCAGATATTCCTGCAGCCAAAGCGTACCCTCGAGATCGAGATAGTTGGTCGGCTCGTCGAGGAGCAGCAAATCCGGTTCGGTGAACAGGAGAGCCGCGAGCGCCACGCGCATCCGCCAGCCACCGGAAAATTCCGAACAGGCGCGGTTTTGTGCTTCCTCATCGAAACCAAGACCGGCAAGAATGCGTGCGGCCCGCGAAGGCGCCGAATAGGCATCGATGTCCACCAGCCGCGTTTCGATTTCCACGATCCGCATTGGATCCTTGGCGGTGTCGCGTTCCTTCAGCAGTGCCGCCCGCTCGATATCGGCGGCCAGCACCACTTCCAGCAGAGTCTCGGGTCCGGCGGGCGCTTCCTGCTCCACGCGCCCGATGCGGGCGCGGTTCGGCAACTGGATCGAGCCGGTCTCAATGTCGACTTCGCCCTCGATCGCCTTGAACAGAGTGGTCTTGCCGCAACCGTTGCGGCCGACAACGCCGACCCGCGCCCGGTTCGGAATCGAAACGGTCGTATGTTCAAGCAGCGGTTTGCCCGCGACCCGCAGGGTGATGTCGTTGAGAACAATCATGGCGCGGCTTTTCGCAAGCGCGCGTTAAACGCGCAAGAGTGAAGCGGCGGCGAAACAACGCCGCCGCAAGAGATCAGGATTTGGTTTCCGGCGGCTTTCGCCAGAAGGCGAGTTCCTTGACGTTGTCCCAGAGTTCGATCTTGGCGCCGTGTTTTTTCATGATGGCGCCCTGCTGGATCACGGAAAGCAGGTTGTTCCAGGCCCAGTAGATCACGAGGCCGGCCGGGAACGAGGCAAGCATGAAAGTGAAGAACACCGGCATCCAGTCGAAGATCATCTTCTGGGTAGGGTCCGGGGGCGACGGGTTCATCTTCATCTGGATCCACATCGTGACGCCCATGAAGAGCGGCCAGATGCCGAGATGCAGGAACGACCCGATGATCGGTATGACGGCAGGATCGAACGGCAGCAGACCGAAGAGATTGAATAGGTTGGTCGGATCCTGTGCGGACAGGTCCTTGATCCAGCCGAAGAACGGCGCATGCCGCAGGTCGATCGTGACGAACAGCACCTTATAGAGCGCGAAGAACACCGGAATCTGGATCAGGATCGGCCAGCAGCCCGCCAAAGGATTGATCTTCTCCTGCTTGTACAGCTCCATCATCGCTTGTTGCTGCTGCACCTTGTCGTCCGCGAAGCGGTCGCGGATCGCCAGCATTTGCGGCTGCACCGCCTTCATGCGCGCCATCGAGGCATAAGACTTGTTGGCGAGCGGAAAGAAGAAAGCCTTGATGAAGACCGTGACGATCAGAATCGACACGCCGAAATTGCCGGTGAGGCGGAAGAAATAATCGAGCGCATAGAACAGCGGCTTGGTGATGAAGTAGAACCAGCCCCAGTCAATGAGGAGGTCGAAGTTCTTGACCTTCAGCGCATCCTGATAGCCGTCAACAGCGGCAACTTCCTTCACGCCGGCAAACAGCCGGTTCTCCGCGCTGGCCTTGCCGCCCGCGGCGATTGTCGTGGCGTCGGCGAGGAAGTCCGACTGATAAGTCTTCAGGGTGCCGATGCTGCCGGACGAAAAGCGTCCCTGCAGGCTCTGACTCTGGTTGGGAATGACCGCCGCGGCCCAGTATTTGTCGGTAATGCCGAGCCAGCCGCCGGTGGACTTCACGGTCTGCGCCGGCTTGCCTTCAATGGAGCTGTAGCCGATCTCAAACAGTTTGCCGTCGTTCAGCGCGCCGATCAGGCCTTCGTGCAGGATGTAGAACCCCTGCACCGGCGGCGTGCCGTGGCGCGAGACGAGGCCATAATTGTATAGGGTGACGGGTTGGCTGCCGCTGTTCGTCACCTCGTCGTTGATCGTGAACATGTAGTTCAAGTCGATCGCGATGGTGCGGCGGAATTTCAGCCCTTCGCCATTGTCCCACGAGAGCACGACCGGACGCTCCGGTGTGAGCGGCCCTGCATTCTCAGCGGTCCAGAGGGTGTCGAGGGCCGGAAGTTTTACGTTCTCTCCCGGACCGCTGACCCAACCGAATTCCGCGTAAAACGGATCCGGACTTCCCGACGGCGATAGCAGCGTGACGTTCGGGCTCTTCGGATCGACCGTCTCGCGATAACCAATCAAGGCAAGGTCGTCGATGCGGCCGCCCCTTAATGCAAGCGAACCCCGGAGGCGTGGGGTTTCGATGGCGAGACGCGGCGAAGCCTTGATCGCGGCATCGCGGGATGCGGTGCCCGGCTTCACGCCGCCCGGCACGGGTGGCGCGCTGACCGCTCCGCCGCCTGGCTGAGGAGCGGAAGTCGTGCCCGGTGCGGAAGGCTGCCCCGGCTGCGGAGCCGTTGTTTGCGTTTGCGTTTGCGTCTGCTGTTGCTGCTTCTGCGCTTCTTTTTGCTTTTCGACCTGCGGGATGCCGACAAAATACTGCCAGCCCACCAGCACAATCACGGAAAGCAGGATCGCGAGAATCGTATTACGATGTTCTTCCAACGCGGCCTCCTGCCCTTGAGTTCGCTGCCTTGCCCGAGTGGAGCCGCGTCAAAGCCTGTTCCATCTCGCTCTCGATCCGGGAGAACGGCGCCGAGATCGCGGGACGCCTTGCTACCAGTACATAGTCGAAACCTTGATGACCGGCGCGCGGAAACACGGATTTTGCCGCGGCGCGCAGGCGTCGGCGGATGCGATTTCGTTCCACCGCGTTGCCGGTCTTCTTCGTTACCGTAAATCCGATCCGTGCCGATCCTTGGTCGTCCCGCGCCCGGCCCTGCAACAGAAAGGGTCCGGCAGGGACGCGCAACGCCGTGGCTGCGGCCAGGAAGTCCGCACGGCGCTTGAGGTGTTGCATGTCCGTAGTGCCGCGCAGGGCCGTTTCAGGCCGAAAGTTTCTTGCGGCCGCGCGCGCGCCGGGCCGAGATCACCTTGCGTCCGCCCTTGGTGGCCATACGGGCGCGGAATCCGTGCCGGCGCTTGCGGACGATTTTGCTCGGTTGATAGGTCCGCTTCACGAGTCCGTCTCCGCGATCTGTGTGTGAGAAAAATGCGATGAAACCTAGGCAAAAGCCCCGGTCCATTGGTGCGCGGCTTATATGGGCGCATAGTAATTAAGTCAATGCGACGGTGGGCGGCGGCCTATGGTTAAGGAGCGCGCAATCAGACGCTGGATCGTCCTTGTTCCCGCATCCCACTCTTGCCGAAATCATACCGCAGCAGTCACCGGATCGAATGTACCTGGTTTGACGTTGCCGGGGGACGGGGACCATCATTCGCGCGAATCCGCAACCGTGCTGACATTGATAGAGCGATGACAGAGCCAGTGAATCCGGCCCAACCGCCGCCCGCCCCGAAATCGCGATGGCCGCTTGGCCTGTCCGGCAAGCTCCTGTTGCTCACGGCACTCTTCGTGCTGATCGCCGAAGTCCTGATTTTCGTTCCCTCCATTTCGAGCTTCCGCCTGATGTGGCTGACCGACCGGCTCGCGTCGGCGCATACGGCGGCACTCGTGCTCGATGCCGCTCCCGACGACATGGTGTCGGAAGACCTGAAGAAGCAATTGCTCGACAGTATCCGCGCCCGCGCGGTGGTGATGAAGATGGGCGACAAGCGCCGTCTGCTCGCCGCCTCCGACATGCCCCCCGAGACCGATCATCATGTGGACGTGCGCAATGTCTCGCGTATCGGCGCCGTGTTCGATGCGTTAGAGACGATGTTCTCGACCTCGCAGAACAGCATGATGCGCGTGATTGGTCCCGCACCCGGCCAGGGTGACTTCATCGAGATCGTGCTCGACGAGCAGCCGCTGCGTGAGGCGATGTGGCAATACGCCGGAAACATTTTCCTGATCTCGCTCGCGATCTCGGCAACGACGGGACTGTTCGTGTATCTCACGCTGTTGTGGATGTTCGTGCGTCCGCTGCGGCGGCTCACCCGGAGGTTGGTCGATTTTGGCCATTCGCCGGAAGATCCGGGCCGCATTCTGGCGCCCTCGTCCCGCAACGACGAGATCGGCATTGCCGAGCGCGAACTCTCCGCGATGCAGAAAGAACTAGCCGATACGCTGCATAACAAAAGCCGGCTCGCCTCGCTCGGGCTCGCGGTTTCGAAGATCAACCACGATCTGCGCAACATTCTCGCTTCCGCGCAATTGATGTCCGACCGCCTCACGAGCACCGCCGATCCGTCGGTCCGCCGTCTGGCTCCAAAGCTGATAGCCACACTCGGCCGTGCGATTGCCTATTGTGAGCAAACGCTCGCTTACGGCCGCGCGCAGGAGCCGCCGCCGCAGCGCCGCCTCTTCGATGTTGCGGATTTGCTTGGTGAGGTCCGCGATCAGCTCGATCTCGGGCCCGACGCGAAGATCGGCTGGGTACCCTCGATCGAGCGCGGGCTGCAGATCGACGCCGACCCCGACCAGTTGATGCGGGCGCTGGTCAATCTTGTAAAGAACAGCATCGAGGCGCTTTCCGCCCGCGCGCCCAACGATCCCGCCCGCGACCAGATCCGCATTGTCGGCCGCCGCGAAGGTTCGGTGGTGACGTTGCAAGTGGCGGATACCGGGCCGGGCCTTGCGGATCGGGCGCGAACGCATCTTTTCGAGCCGTTTCAGGGCTCATCGCGCCGGGGCGGCTCGGGTCTTGGCCTTGTGATCGTCGCCGAACTCGTCCGCGCCCATGGCGGCGACATCCGGCTCGTGGACGGCACCATCGGGGCGACCTTCACGATCGTGATCCCCGACCGTCCGGTTGCGCTCGACGAGCGCCGCGCGGAACGCGCCCGCGCCTGAACGCATGGAATGGAAGAGGCTCAAACCCTTGCAAAACAGGGGTCGGACGTATAGTTCTCACGCCTCCTCGGCATGCGCCCGTAGCTCAGCTGGATAGAGCACCAGACTACGAATCTGGGGGTCAGAGGTTCGAATCCTTTCGGGCGCGCCATTTCTTCTCCCGATTCATAATCCAGAATGCATCGCGGTCCGATAAGGGATTTCCCGGATCGCTTGGCTTTCGCGGCGCTGCTCTGCTAGGCGATGTGAGATGAATTCCGCTAACCACGCTGAGGGCGAAGGAAGACGACAAGCCTGCGATGAAAGAAGTTCTGAAATCGGTGAATTCATTCGTCAGCCGCAAGATCGGCTGGAACCGGATCGGGGTCGCGATTGGCGTCTCGATTCTCGCCGCGGCTTCGTATGTCCTTTACGATTACCTGCGCGATATCGATCCGCGCCAGGTCGCCCGCGCGCTCCGGCAGTCCGAGACTTCCGACATCGTGCTGGCAGCCCTGCTGGTTGCCGCCGGTTATTTCACGCTGACCTTTTATGACCTCTTTGCGCTGCGCACGATCGGCCGCCCCGACGTGCCCTATCGCATCGCCGCGGTGGCGGGCTTTTGCAGCTATTCGATCGGGCACAATGTCGGCTTCAGCGGCTTCAGCGGCGGTGCGGTTCGCTATCGAATCTATTCGACCGCGAGCAACCTCAACGTCATCGACGTCGCCAAAATCTGCTTCATCGCTGGGCTGACGTTCTGGCTCGGCAACATCGCCGTGCTAGGCCTCGGCATGGCGATCCATCCGGAGGCGGCGTCGGCGGTGGACCGGCTGCCGCCGGATGTGAACCGCTGGCTGGGCATCGGCGCGCTCGCGGGGCTTGCAATCTACACGATCTGGGTCAGCACCGACCGCCGCGAATTCGGCCGCGACGGCTGGAAGCTGACGCTTCCGGCGGGACGGCTTACGCTCTTGCAAATTTTCATCGGCATCGTCGATCTCTTGTGCTGTGCGGCGGCAATGTACGTGCTGATGCCGGACAAGCCGTCGATCGACTTCGTTTCGCTGGCGGTGATCTTCGTGTCGGCGACGCTGCTCGGCTTTGCGAGCCACACGCCGGGCGGATTGGGTGTGTTCGACGCGGCAATGCTGCTGGCGTTACGGCAGTTCAACAAGGAAGAACTGCTGAGTTCGCTGCTGCTGTTCCGGCTGCTTTATTACATCACACCGTTCGCGCTCTCGCTCGTCATCATGGGTATTCGCGAATTCGTGCTCGACATCAAGCCGCTGATCGTGCCGGAAGAAAAAACGGCGCGAAAAAACCCGCGCCGTAAAATGGGAAAACGGGTGCAGCGGCGTCGCAAAACCTCCGCCCCCGCCTGATCCCGCCGCTTACTTCTTGCCTTTCATCATATCCTTGGGCAGCTGCATTTTCTGCGCGTTGGCCGGGACCACAAAGAGCTTCGGATCCTGCGGCCCGCGCTTGACCGAAGTCACCTCGAAAATCTTTTCGCGTTTGCCGTCGATCGTGCCTTCCATGCTGAGCGGAATGCCGTCCTTGGTGATGCAGACGACGCCGGCGAATTCCTTGTCGTCCGGATCGCTGGGCTCGACGCTCCAGAGATCGCAAGCTTCACCCGCAACATTACCGGTACCGCTGCGCTTTCCTTCGCCGACCGCGACACCCATGCCCGGATCGTTGCCCAGCTCGATTTCCATCGCCATCGGCGGCTGTCCGGGCAACGACATCAGACCGACCATCCGCTTTGCTTTCAGGTCAATGATGCTGACCATGGCGCCGGGCATTCCGGGGGCCTGGACTTCCGCGCGGACCTTGCCGGCGGCATGCCGGCTCGACATCGTGGCGCCGCCGAACACCTTGGCGGTTACCTCGTAGTCGACGCTTGGCAGCGGAATGCTTTCGGCAGCGGCGGCACCGCTCCACAAGGAAAGAATAAAGGCAGCGGACAGGCAACACTTAACGTGCATCGGCGACTCCAGTTTAGCCCCCGCACCCTGTTCTCACTTGTTCAGCCCGCGTGCAAGACACTCCTCGCCGCTGAGTACGATGTTCTTGTCGATCTCCCCGATACTTTTCTCGCTGCGGCCGGAATAAGGGAGTTCCGAAAGCACGAACCGCATCGCATTGAGCCGTGTGCGCAATTTGTCGTTGGCGAGAATGATCGTCCAAGGCGCATGCGGCGTGTCGGTCGCCTTGATCATTTTCTCGAAGGCGCGTGAGTAGTCGTCCCAATGGTCGATTGCCTTGTAATCGACCGGCGAAAGCTTCCAGCGCTTCAGCGGATCGTGGGCACGCGCGTGTTGGCGCTTGATCTGCATCTCGCGGCCGATATGCAGCCACAGCTTGAACAGCCGGATGCCGTCATCGACGAGCAGTTCCTCGAACTTCGGGGCTTCTTCCAGAAACTGCTGGTGCTGTTCCTCGGTGCAGAAGCCCATCACCGGCTCGACGCCCGCACGGTTGTACCAGGAGCGGTCGAACAAGACCATTTCGCCGCGCGACGGCAGGTGCGGGACATAACGCTGGAAATACCATTGGCCGAGTTCTGCCTCGGTGGGTTTTGAAAGCGCCACCAAGCGCGCCTGCCGCGGTGCGAGGTGCTGCATAAATCGCTTGATCGCTCCCCCTTTGCCGGCGGCATCGCGGCCTTCGAAGATGATGACGATGCGCTCGCCGGATTTTTTCGCCCATTCCTGCAGCTTGAGCAGTTCGATCTGCAAAAGCCGCAATTCCTTCTCGTATGGCTTTCGCTTCATTTTCTTGTCGTAGGGATAGCCACCGCTGGCAAGGGCGCGCTCCTCAATCTCCGGCGGCAGCTCCTTCATGGTGAAGTACGAGCGGGAAGTAAGCTTCGCTGGCTTGCGCTTCTTGGGCTTTGCCCGGCGAACCTTTTTGGCTTTGGCCATGAATGCCCCGCTTCCTGCTGACGCCGAACGATAATAGACTATGTGACAGATGTCAGAAGCAAGCGAACCGCTCATAACAATGCCGGATTGGCGAAGCCGGCTTGGCGCGCGACTGAAATCCGCACGCTGGGTTATTCTTGTCGCAGCGGCGGTCTTGCTGCTGCTCGCCTTTGCCGGAAAGCTGCCGTGGCTGGAGGGATTGCTTGCCTTCCTCGCGATTGCTGTGGGGGCCATCGTCGGGCCGCGAAAAGAACGGCGCATATTGCCCGCGCCAATATCGCCGGACAACCGCCCCGTCCCGCCGGTCGTTACCTCCCGCTCGCGCGTGCCGTTCCTGGTCGACGCACAGCTTGCGGCTTTGATCTCCGCTTTACCTGAGCCGGCTTTGCTGATCGACAGGCGCGGGACCGTGCTCGTCGGCAATGCGCCGGCCGTGAACAATCTCGGTCCCATCCGCAAGGGCGATCCGATGTCGCTCTCCATCCGCGTTCCGGAAGTGATCGATGCGTTCCGTGCGACCATCACCCAGGGCAACACTCACAGCGTGCAGTTCACGGAGCGCGTGCCCGGAGGCCGCGCGATGGAAGCGCATGTCGTGCCGCTCGAACTCAACTATGAAAACAAGGAAGTGAGCGCCGGCATCGATGCGGTGCTGATCACCTTCCGCGATCTCACCGAGCAGCATCGGGTGGACCGGATGCGGGCGGACTTCGTCGCCAATGCCAGCCATGAATTGCGCACGCCGCTCGCTTCACTGTCCGGCTTCATCGAAACCCTTCAGGGACCGGCGCGCGAGGACACGGCCGCGCGCGAGAAATTCCTCGGCATCATGGTGGAACAGGCAAGGCGCATGTCGCGTCTGATCGACGATCTTCTTTCGTTGTCGCGGATTGAGTTGAGCGCGCATCTGCGTCCGCAGACCGTGATCGATCTTGTGCCGATCGTGACCCATGTCTGCGAGACGCTCGGTCCGCTGGCGCGCGATCGCGGCGTCAAACTGGAAATCACCAAAGTGGATGCGCTGAATGTCCGTGCCGATCGCGACGACATGATCCGCCTGTTCGAGAATCTTGTGGAGAACGGCCTGAAATACGGTGCGTCCGGCAAGCGGGTGGAAGTCAGCATCGGCGAGGATGCGGGGGACGCGGTAGTGTCCGTGCGCGATTTCGGCCCCGGAATTCCCGCGCACCATATCCCGCGCCTGACGGAGCGGTTTTACCGGGTGAATGTGGAAACGAGCCGGGCGGAGGGCGGCACGGGCCTCGGGCTTGCCATCGTCAAACACATCCTTGCCCGCCACCGGGGGCGGCTGACGATTGAGAGCGAGCATGGCAAGGGCGCGATTTTCACCGCGCGAATTCCGCTTTCCACATCGGCTGGTTTGGATTCCTGATCGAAATCAATGACCTGAACTGTCATATGCGCGTCACTTACGCGTCATAGAAGTTTGGCCATGGGCCCCTACGACCGATCCCGTAGCCCGATACATATAGGGCATGAAGCCCCCCGGGCTTGTCCGTCACAGGAAGGAGAAACCTCGTGAAAATCGCGACTCTCGCAAGCATTGGCGTGCTCGCCATCGCCGGCTCCGTTTTCGCCGGTACCGCTGAAGCGCGCGACCAGATCCGCATCGTCGGCTCTTCGACGGTGTATCCGTTTACGACCGCCGTGGCCGAGCAGCTCGGCAAGACCGCCGGCATCAAGACCCCCGTCGTGGAATCCACCGGCACCGGCGGCGGCATGAAGCTCTTCTGCGCCGGCGTCGGCGTGGAACACCCCGACGCGACCAATGCCTCGCGCCGCATGAAGAAGGGTGAATTCGAGCAGTGCGAAAAGAATGGCGTGAAGGAAATCGTCGAAATCACCGTCGGCTATGACGGCATCTCGATGGCCCAGTCCAAGGAAGGCGCGGCGATGAAGCTGACGCTTGCGCAGCTTTTCCTGGCGCTGGCCAAGCAGGTTCCGGGGCCGGATGGCAAGCTGATCCCGAACCCGAACAAGAACTGGTCGGACATCGACAAGTCGCTCCCGAACCTCAAGATCGAGGTGCTCGGCCCGCCCCCGACCTCCGGTACGCGCGACGCACTGGTTGAGCTTCTGCTCGAGCCGGGCGCCGAGCAGATCCCGGCGATGAAGGAAATGAAGAAGGCCGACCGCAAGGCGTTCGACACCGCGTTCAAGTCGATCCGCGAGGACGGTGCTTATGTCGAAGCCGGTGAGAACGACAACCTGATCGTCCAGAAGCTCGTCGGCAACAAGAATGCGTTCGGTGTCTTCGGTTACTCGTTCCTCGAAGAGAACGCGGCCAAGTTGCGCGGCGTCAACTTCGACGGCGTCGAGCCGACCTACGACAACATCGCGAGCGGCAAGTACAAGGGCTCGCGCCTTCTGTACGTGTACCTGAAGAAGCAGCACAACGGCGTAGTGCCGGGCATCGACAAGTTCGCGGCGGAATACGTCTCCGCCCGTGCGGTCGGTGAAGACGGCTATCTCGCCAAGAAGGGCCTCGTGACTCTTCCGAAGAAGATGGCTGACGACGTACGCAAGTCCGTCACCAGTCTGACCGCGATGAGCGGCGAGCCGTTGACCAACTAAGTCACTTGCGTAGTGGCGGTTGCGCTCCGGCGCAGCCGCCACACTCCGCGTCCAAGTCTGTTTCGGCAATGTCGGTATCGTGGCGGGTAAGTCATGGCGGCCATTTATCTGATCGGCCTTGCTTTGCTGGTTGCGGTCGGCTTCTTTTTTGGCCGTGCCCGGGCCGCGGTGATCGGCCAGGCCACCCAGCTCCATTCAAGACCGAACTATCATGGCGCGTTCGTCGCGCTCGGCATCCTGGTGCCGATGTTCGTGATTTTTACGATAGGTTTTCCGGTTGCCCAGTCCATTGCCGACAATCAGGCGCTCGCCGAATTCGATCCTTCCATGCAGGAAGATTTGCGGCGCGGTGCCACGTTGCGGGACATTCGCACGCTTGCTGCAGGGCAGTTCAGCGGTCAGCCCACCGACGCGCTCCGCCGTGCGGCTGAAACCTATTCGTCGGTTAAGTGGATTTTTGAAGGCTCGCTCCTGGCCCTGGGCTTTGCGATCGGACTGCTCGGCTTCGCAATGGGCTTCCGCTCGCTGGTGGCGCCTTTCCGCGCGCGCAATCATGTAGAGCGCTTCGTCAAGATCGTTCTGTTCGCGAGCGCCACCGTTGCCGTGTTGACGACGCTCGGCATTGTGATGTCGGTGCTGTTCGAGACGCTGCGTTTCTTTCAGAAAGTCTCCCCGGTGGACTTCCTGTTCGGCACGCAGTGGAGCCCGCAGACGGCGATTCGTGCCGATCAGGTCGGCTCGTCGGGAGCGTTCGGAATCGTGCCGCTCGTGGTCGGCACCCTGTTGATCACTTTTATCGCGATGATCATTGCCGGTCCTGTCGGCCTGTTCGCGGCCATCTACATGGCCGAATATGCGACGCCGCGTTTCCGGAATTGGGCAAAGCCGGTTCTCGAAATCCTCGCCGGCGTCCCCACCGTCGTGCTCGGCTTCTTTGCCGCACTGACCGTGGCGCCTTCCATCCGTGGCTGGGGTGAATGGTTTGGCCTGAATGTGGCCTCCGAAAGCGCGCTCGCTGCCGGCATCGTCATGGGCATGATGATCATTCCGTTCATCTCGTCGCTTTCCGACGACGTCATCAACGCCGTTCCGCAGTCGCTTCGCGACGGTTCCTACGCAATGGGCGCCACGAAATCGGAAACCATCAAGAAGGTAATCTTGACGGCGGCACTTCCAGGCATCGTTTCCGCCTTCATGCTCGCGATCAGCCGCGCGGTCGGCGAAACCATGATTGTCGTGATGGCGGCCGGCCTCGCCGGCAATCTCACCTTCAACCCGCTGGAAGCGGTCACGACTTTCACCGTTCAAATCAAGACCATTCTCGTGGGCGACCAGGAATTCGACAGCGCCAAGACGCTCTCTGCCTTTGCCCTCGGCTTTGTCCTGTTTTTCTTCACGCTTACGCTGAACGTGATCGCATTGCAGATCGTCAAACGGTACCGGGAACAGTATGACTGATTTTGTGATCGAGCAGCCGCGCCAGTTGAGCGCCGCCGAGGCGGCCACAGCAAAGCGTATCCGCGCGCGCTATCGCGCCGAGACGCGTTTCCGCTTTTACGGTATGGCGGCGATTGCGGTGACTGCGATGTTCCTTTTGGCGGTGTTGACCGACATCGTGCGCAAGGGCATTCCCGCCTTCACGGCGCATCAGCTTGTGATGGACATCAAGATCGACCCCGCCGAGATCGATCCGCAAAACACCCGCGATCCCGCCGTGATCCGTGCCGGTAATTTCGAGGCGCTGACACGCGACGCATTGCGAGCCGTGTTCCCGCTTGCGAGCGACCGCGTCACGCGACGTCAGCTCGATGGGCTTCTGTCCGCTGGCGCCGCCGATGAACTGCGTTCCCGAATCGCCGCCAATCCTTCGCTTGTAGGTCAGGTAGTGAAGGCGCCCGTGCTTCTTTCCGACGATGCCGACCTTTACCTGAAAGGAACCGGGACCAGCATTACACGCCGTCAGGGTTTGGGCGTCGCCAGCCCGAGCGGTACCGAAGGCACCATTACGATTCTGACGACTTCAAACGACTTCTCATCCGACCTGATCAAGATCAAACAGGCCCAATCCCAACAGGCCCGCGAGCTGCGCAATCAGAGCGAAGGTTTCCGCAAGCAGCTCGTCGTCGCTCAAGAGCGCAAGATTGCGGCGGAACGAGACCTCGCCGCCGCTCGGATCGCAAACAGTGCTGCGCGCATCGTAACGATTGAACAGAATATCACAGGTCTGAACGCCGATATCGAAAGTCTGTCGAACAAAGTCGCCGAACTGAATGCGGAAGCGGATGCCCTGCAGGTGAAATTTGATGTTTCCGATTCGGCTCAGTTACTCTCTGACCGCATGCCGAGCCTGCTCGTAGCCATCAATGGCGGCCTCGTGAAGATCACTGAAATAGGCAACTCGCAAATAACCGGAGAAGTGCTGCTCGGTCTCTCTTCGACCAACGACGCGCAAAAAGGGGGCTGGGAAATCGTGACTTATGTTACGCCCGAGGCGAACCGCCGTGTCAACGACCGCGAAGTGTCCTGGCTGGAAGCATTGCGCGGAAAAGGCTTCGTCGAAAATGCGTTCAACTGGCGCTTTTTTACTTCCGGCGACAGCCGCGAGGCAGAACTCGCCGGCATCAAAGGTGCACTGATCGGCTCCATGCTGACCTTGCTGGTGACGATCCTGATCTGTCTTCCGCTGGGTGTGGCTGCCGCGGTCTATCTTGAGGAATTCGCGGTCAAGAACCGGCTGACTGAACTGATCGAGGTGAATATCAACAATCTCGCGGCGGTTCCGTCGATCGTTTTCGGACTGCTTGGACTTGCCGTGTTCCTGAACTTTTTCGGATTCCCACGATCCGCGCCGCTTGTAGGCGGTTTGGTGCTCGCACTCCTGGTATTGCCCACGATCATCATCGCCGCGCGCGCCGCGTTGAAAGCAGTGCCGCCTTCGATCAAGGAAGCGGCTCTTGGCGTCGGTGCATCGCAGCAGCAGGCTGTGTTTCACCATGTATTGCCATTGGCTGTACCGGGCATTCTCACAGGCACGATCATCGGCATGTCGCATGCGCTGGGAGAAACCGCGCCGCTGCTGATGATCGGCATGGTCGCCTTCATCGTGGAGTCGCCGAAGTCCGTTACCGATGCGGCAACCGTGCTGCCGGTCCAGATTTTTCTCTGGTCCGATCTGCCCGAAATCGCTTTCCAGGCGAAGACGGCCGCCGCGATCATGGTTTTGCTCGCGTTCCTGTTCGTGATGAACGGAGCCGCGATTTATCTGCGCAAGAAATTCGAACGTCGTTGGTGAGGTTGAGGTACGTCCAATGGAAATGATGGTTGAACCGGTAAAAGTGACGGCGGGCGCGGCCGTAATTGGCCCGCAGCAAGCGCGGCCGAAGATCGTGGCCGACAAAGTCAACGTGTTCTACGGCGACAAGCATGCGCTGAAGGACGTGTGCGTGGAGATTCCCGAGCGCGGTGTGATGGCCTTCATCGGCCCCTCCGGCTGCGGCAAGTCCACATTCCTCCGCTGCATCAACCGGATGAACGACACGATCCCGAGCGCCCGCGTAACGGGAAAGATTCTGATCGACGGCTTGGACATTTACGACTCGTCGCTCGACGTGGTGCAGCTTCGCGCCCGCGTCGGCATGGTGTTCCAGAAGCCGAATCCGTTTCCGAAGTCCGTGTATGAAAACGTTGCTTATGGCCCGCGCATCCACGGCATGGCCCGCAACAAGACCGAGATCGACGAGATCGTCGTCACCAGCCTTCAGCGCGCGGGTCTTTTCAATGAAGTGAAGGACCGCCTGAACGACTCCGGTACGAGCCTGTCCGGCGGCCAGCAGCAACGTCTCTGCATCGCCCGCGCGATCGCGGTCTCGCCGGAAATCATTCTGATGGACGAGCCGTGTTCCGCGCTGGACCCGATTGCAACCGCGCGAATCGAGGAATTGATCGACGAAATCCGCACGAATTACACGATCATCATCGTGACCCATTCCATGCAGCAAGCCGCTCGCGTCTCGCAGCGAACGGCTTTTTTCCATCTCGGAAGTCTAGTGGAGGAAGGTTCGACCGCTACCATCTTCACGAACCCAACCGACAAGCGAACGCTGGACTACATTACCGGGCGCTTCGGCTGAGCGCGGTGCAGGAGAAGATTATGTCAACGCATTTGACTACGGCATTCGACGAGGAGCTTCGCGACTTGTCCTCCAGGCTCGCCGAGATGGGCGGAATCGCCGAACGCCTGGTCGCGGAATCGACCGACGCGCTGGTGAAGCGCGATACCGCACTTGCCCAGAAGGTGATCGCGGCGGACGCCGCCGTCGATGCCATCCAGCACGAGATTGAGGAGAAGGCGATCCTCACCATTGCCCGCCGCCAGCCGATGGCGGTCGACCTGCGCGAGATCGTATCCGCGTTACGCATCGCCAACGATCTGGAGCGCGTCGGCGATCTGGCGAAGAACACGGCCAAGCGCGTGCTTGCGCTCGACGGCGAATATCACGCGCAGAAGCAGCTTCGCGGCGTGAAACACATGGCCGACATGGTGTTGCAGCAACTGAAGGAGGTACTCGACGCCTATGGCGCGCGCGACGTGAACCGCGCCGTGGCGGTCTGGAAAAGCGATGGCGAAATCGACTCCATGTACAACTCGCTGTTCCGCGAATTCCTGACCTACATGATGGAAGACCCGCGCCACATCACCATGTGCACGCATCTGCTTTTTGCTGCGAAAAACATCGAGCGTATCGGCGATCACGCCACCAACATCGCCGAGACGATCTATTACCTTGTGAAGGGCGAAATGCTGCTCGAAGAACGTCCGAAGTCCGATCTTACCAGCACCACCAAAGTGAGCCTGGCTACCAAACAATGAAACCGCGAATTCTCATTGTCGAAGACGAGGAAGCGCTGAATCTTCTTCTTCGCTACAATCTCGAAAGCGAGGGCTTCGCGGTCGACGTGGTCGAACGCGGCGACGAAGCGGAAACGCGCGTCAGCGAGCACCCGCCCGATCTGATCGTGCTGGACTGGATGCTGCCCGGCGTCTCCGGCATCGAAATCTGCCGCCGCCTGCGGGCAAAGGATGAGACGAAGGGCATTCCGATCCTGATGCTCACCGCGCGTGGCGAGGAAACCGAGCGTGTGCGGGGGCTGAGCACGGGCGCCGACGATTACGTCGTGAAGCCGTTTTCCTTGCCGGAACTGCTCGCACGTGTGCAGGCGCTGCTCCGCCGTTCCAACCCCGACCAGGTCGCGAAGGTGCTAAAGGCCGGCGAGATCGAACTCGACCGCGAGAAGAAGCGCGTGCATCGCTCTGGCCGTGAACTGCATCTGGGGCCGACCGAGTTCCGGCTGTTGGAGTTTCTGATGACGAGTCCGGGCCGTGTCTTCAGCCGCGAGCAACTGCTCGATCAGGTCTGGGGTCGCGAAACCTATATCGACGAACGCACCGTGGACGTGCATGTCGGCCGTTTGCGCAAGGTGCTGTCGCGCGGCCGGGAACTCGATCCGATCCGCACGGTGCGCGGATCGGGCTATTCGTTTAACGAGCGTTTCTCGGAAACGAACTGAACGTCATCCCGGCCGAGCGCGTGGCGCGAGAGCCGGGATCGGGAATTAATCAGGCTTTTTGTTGAGCGATCCCGGATCGCCGCATTCTGCGGCGTCCGGGATGACGATACGTCAGCCGCGCGCTGCCTGTGCCGCGCGCTGGCGGCGGCGGTCGGCGAGCGGCTGATACGCCACGCGCGCGTGATAATGGCAGTAGGGAAGTTCCGCCTTGGTCTGCGAGCCGCAGTAGCAGAACCCTTCGACACCGGGGTCGCCAATCGGCCAGCGGCAGGTTGCTTCCGTCAGTTCCGTGATGTTCACGCGCGGTCCCATCGGAACGATATTCGCGAGCGGGTCGATATCCGGCTCGGTGTCATATTGAGGGGCCAGCGCCGCATTCCCGTTGAAGCGCATCCGGGGGCGCATGCTCGCAGCACGCTGCTTGCGTACGCGCGGCGCCGCCGAGGATGGTGTCTTTGCGCGGCCCGACAGACCGAGCCTATGAACCTTGCCGATCACCGCGTTGCGGGTGACGCCGCCTAGCTGGGCTGCGATCTGGCTGGCCGAGAGGCCGTCCGCCCACAGCTTTTTCAGCAGTTCCACCCGTTCTTCGTTCCAGCCCATGCAGACCTCCCCTTTTGGGTGGTCATCCGTGGGCGGAATCCCTCTCTGCGCCCCGGAATCGAGCATCGCTCGCTCCGGCTGTTTGGCCGCTACGCTGAAAGGGGACTAAATCCGCCGCACGAGATGTCGTACTTTGTGAAGAAGAGGCTACAATACGCAGACTCTCACCCACAAGAGTCCCCGGCTGCGACCGGACGAATCAGTCGCATTTGTCCCCAACATGTAGTGTTTGCGCACCACTTTTCCCCAATATGGGCCGTGTTGACACCCCGAGGCCCGCTAATAGAGTGTCGCAAATGCCGCTCCGGAGCCGGGCGGCATATTTTGTTCCGGGAAATTCACGGGTTTCAGTTGCCAATGACGCCCGTTATCGCGGCTTTGCCGCCGCTTCACATGCCGACAGAATAGGTCCGACAGTCTGGTTTCCCCGATCCCGGCCGGTTTTGCCGGTTCCCGGCTATTGCCGGGATTGGAGAGCACCGTGGTGACGCCGTTGATGCCGACCTACGCCCGCGCCGACCTCGTGTTCGAACGGGGCGAGGGCTGCTGGCTCGTCGCAACCGACGGCAAGCGCTATCTCGATTTCGCCGGCGGCGTTGCCGTGAACGCGCTCGGTCACGCGCACCCGAAACTGGTCGAGGCCATCACCGCGCAGGCGCAGAAGCTGTGGCACGTCTCGAACCTCTTTCGCATCAAGGAAGCCGAAACCCTCGCCGAAAAACTCGTGAAGGCGAGCTTCGCCGACACGGTGTTCTTCTGCAATTCCGGCGCCGAGGCGATGGAATGCGCGATCAAGATGGCGCGCAAATATCATTCCGTCAGCGGCCATCCGGAAAAGATGCGGATCATTTCGTTCGACGGCTCATTCCATGGCCGCACGCTGGCGACGCTGGCCGCCGCCGGTGCGCAGAAATACCTCGAAGGCTTCGGCCCGGTGCTTGGCGGTTTCGATCAGGTGCCCTACGGCGATCTCGAAGCGGTGAAGAAGGCCATCACGCCCGAGACCGGCGCGATCCTGATCGAACCCATCGAAGGGGAAGGCGGCGTGCGCGTGCCGCCGCCGGGATTTCTGAAAGCGCTGCGGCAGATCTGCGACGAGCGCGGACTGCTGCTGGTCCTGGATGAAGTACAGACGGGCATCGGCCGCACCGGAAAGTTCTTCGCCTATGAGTGGTCCGGCGTCACCCCGGATATTCTCGGCACGGCGAAAGGCCTTGGCGGCGGCTTTCCCATCGGCGCGTGTCTTGCGACCGAAGAAGCCGCCAAAGGCATGAAAGCCGGCTCGCACGGCTCCACCTTCGGGGGCAACCCGCTGGCAACGACGGTTGCCGGCGCGGTGGTCGATATCGTGCTGGAAAAGGGTTTTTTGGCGCGCGTGAACAAGATGGCGCTCCTCTTTAAGCAGCGGCTCGCCGAACTGAAGGATCGCCATCCGAAAATCATCGCGGAAATCCGCGGCGAGGGGCTTCTGATCGGCCTGCGGATGATTCCGCCGAACGGCGATTTCGTCGCTGCCGCGCGCGAGCAAGGCTTGCTGACTGCGGCTGCCGGCGAAAATGTCGTCCGCATCCTCCCGCCCTTGATTATCGGCGAAGAGGAAATATCTGAAGCAGTGAACAGGATTTCAGCCGCCTGCAAGGCGCTGGAGACCTCGGTCGCCGCCGAACGCGGAGCGGCCGAATGAGTGTTCGCCACTTTCTCGATCTGGCCGATCTCCCGGCTTCCGAATTACGGCGGATTCTGGAAATCGCTGTCACGCTGAAGAAACGCGGCGGCAGCGGCCCGAAACCGCTGGAAGGCCGCACGCTCGTGACCATCTTCGACAAGCCTTCGACCCGCACGCGCGTGTCGTTCAACGTGGCCATGTATCAGTTGGGTGGAAATGTCGTGACGCTGACGGAGAAAGAGATGCAGCTCGGCCGCGGCGAGACGATCGCCGATACGGCGCGCGTGCTTTCGCGCTACGTCGATTGCATCATGATCCGCACGCTCAACCACTCGGACCTTCTCGAACTCGCCGAGCACGCGACCGTGCCCGTGATCAACGGACTCACGAAGCTGTCGCATCCCTGCCAGGTAATGGCGGACGTGATGACGTTTGAAGAAAGAAAAGGTGCGATCAAGGGGCGGACCGTCGCCTGGACGGGCGATGCCAACAACGTGCTTGCCTCCTGGGTCCATGCAGCGGCGCGGTTCAGTTTCGCGCTGAACGTGGCAACGCCAAAACAGCTTTCGCCAAGCGCGGCGCTTCGCAACTGGGCGAAGGAATCGAAGGCGGAAATCCGCTTCACCCGAGATCCAGAAGAAGCGGTGAATGGCGCCGATTGCGTCGTCACCGACACATGGACATCCATGGGCGACAAGGACGGCAAGAAGCGGCACAACATGCTGAAGCCCTATCAGGTGAACCGCTCGCTGATGCAGCAGGCAAAACCCGATGCGATCTTCATGCATTGCCTGCCCGCTCATCGCGGCGAGGAAGTGACCGACGACGTGATCGACGGGCCGCAGTCCGCCGTGTTCGACGAGGCGGAAAACCGCCTGCATGCGCAAAAAGGAATTCTGGCGTGGTGTCTGAAAGCGGGGGCGGCATGAATGTCGAAATCCCGCAGCGCCGCCCACGAGAAAATCCCGACGACGACCAGGTCCAGCCGTTCCAGGTAGACGCGCTCGACGTGCGCGGCCGTATCGTGCGGCTGGGTCCGGCGCTCTCCGGCGTGCTCGCGCATCATTCCTATCCCGATCCTGTCGCCCGATTGGTCGCGGAGGCAACGACGCTTGGGGTTTTGCTTGGCTCAACGCTGAAAGACGCCGGCCGTTTTATCCTGCAAACGCAGACCGATGGGCCGGTCGACATGATCGTTGTCGATGTCACGGCACCCGATCGCGTGCGGGCCTATGCGCGCTTCGATGAAGAGAAGCTGAAAGCCGCGTCTGCGAAGGGAGCACCGAACAGCGCCGGACTGATCGGCCGCGGCACGCTCGCCATGACGATTGAGCCGGCGGGCGACCAGAACCGCTACCAGGGCGTTGTCGCCCTGGAAGGCGAAGGTCTGGAGTCTGCAGCACACCGCTACTTCACCCAGTCCGAGCAAATTCCCACCCGCCTTCGCATTGCCGTCGGCGAGGAAATGCACGCGGGCTCCGCCAGTACGAGCTGGCGGGCGGGCGGCGTGCTCGCGCAGTTTCTGCCGCGTGAGGGCGGGCGCGCGATCCAGATGGATCTCGACCCCGGCGATGCGCCGGAAGGGTTCCAGCGGCACGAAATTTCAGAGGACGATGCGTGGATTGAGGCGCAGTCGCTGGTTGAAACCATCGAGGATCACGAACTGCTGGATCCGTCGCTTTCGAGCGAACAACTGCTCTGGCGCTTGTTCAATGAGCGCGGCGTGCGCGTATTCGACCAGCAGAAGGTCACCGCGCATTGCACCTGTTCGCGCGAGCGGGTGGCTTCGCTGCTGAAAGGCTTTCCGGCGGACGACCGCACGGAAATGATCGAGGAGGGCAAGGTCGCGGTCACCTGCGAATTTTGCGGCCGCCAATATCGCTTCCAGCCGTCTGAGATCGACGTTTAATTTCGATTCAGTCCGCGTACTCAATGCAGGATGCGCGAGGTGCTCGGGCTGTCGAGCGAGAACGGCGGTACTTCCACGTCGAATTTTTCACCGTCTTCGGTGGCCATCTGGTAACTGCCGGCCATCATGCCGGTGGGCGTCGTGAGCGGGACGCCGCTTGTGTATTCGAACCGCTCGCCCGGCTTCAGCACCGGCTGTTCGCCGACGACGCCCGGCCCGCGCACCTCTTCGAGCTTTCCCCGCCCGTCGGTGATCATCCAGTGACGTGATTTCAATTGCACGGTGACGGTGCCCTTGTTCACGATCTCGATCGTATAGGCCCAGAAATAGCGGTCGTCCTCCGCCGACGAGCGGTCGGCGAGATATTTTGGCGTCACGGTTATCTGGATGCCGCGTGTGGTGGCCCGGTACATGCGTCAGACCGCCTTCAGCCCGCGCTTAAGATCGTCGATCAGGTCATCGGCGTGCTCGAGACCGGCAGATACGCGCAGCAATCCGTCGCCGATCCCCATCTGCGCTCGCGCCTCGGGTGTGAAGCGCTGGTGGGTGGTCGTGGCGGGATGGGTGATCAGGCTCTTCACATCGCCGAGATTGTTGGAGATGCGGATCAGCCGCAGCGCGTTCGCAAAACGGAACGCCGCCGCCTTGCCGCCCTCAACCTCGAACGAAAGCAAGGTACTGCCGCCGCGCATCTGCTTCATCGCAAGCGCGTGCTGGGGGTGATCCTTGCGTGCGGGATAAAGTACGCGCGTGATCTTCTTTTCAGCCGCCAGAAAATCCGCGAGCTTGCCCGCGTTTTCCTGCGCGCGCTCGATCCGGATTTGCAGCGTCTCCATGCCCTTCAAAAGCACCCATGCGTTGAAAGGCGAAATCGAAGGACCGGTCTGGCGCATGAAGGTGTGCAGATGGTCCATGACGAATTGCTGCGAGGACAGGATCGCGCCGCCAAGGCAGCGGCCCTGGCCGTCGATATGCTTGGTCGCGGAATAGACGACGATATCGGCCCCAAGCTGCAGCGGGCTTTGCAGCATCGGCGTCGCGAATACATTATCGACGATCAGTTTCGCGCCGGCTTTTTTGGAGAGCTTCGCGATCGCCGCGATGTCCAGAATATCCAGCGTTGGGTTGGTCGGGCTTTCGAGAAAGAACGCCTTGGTGTTCGGGCGCACGTTCTTTTCCCATTCGGAAAGATCGGTGCCTTTTACCAGCGTCGTCTGGATTCCAAAACGCGGCAGCAATTCCTCGATCACGTAGCGGCAGGAGCCGAACAGCTCCGCCGCCGACAGCACATGATCGCCCGCTTTCAGAAAGCAGAGCAGCGACGAGGTGACCGCCGCCATGCCGGTGGCCGTGGCACGGCAGGCTTCGGCACCCTCGACCGCCGCGATCCGCGCCTCGAACATGGCCGTCGTCGGGTTGGAAAAGCGCGAATAGATGTAGCCGTCGTCCTTGCCGGCGAAGCGGGCCTCGCTCTGCTCCGCAGTGTCGTAGACGAAGCTTTGCGTGAGAAAGAGCGCCTCGGTGTTTTCGCCGAATTGTGTGCGCTGGATGCCGGAATGGATCAGCCGGCTTTCCGGCCGAAGTTCTTCGGGCGGCAGGACCGGGCGGGGAAGGGAAGTCATTGCGTGCCTCCTACAAGAAACCCGGCCGGGAATCCGGGCCGGGTTCGGCACGTCCCCGGCCTTTTAGCGAGTTGTTTTACGTGGCTGCAAGCCGGCCGGCTCAAATTGACCACGGAACTGCGGGGATTATCGCTCGCATGCGCTTGGCGTCAAGCGCCGCCTCGTTTAGTCGATCATAGAGCGTCCAAGACACCCGCCACCTTATCCTGAGGAGGCGCGAAGCGCCGTCTCGAAGGAAAGGTGGCGGGCTCCTCATGATGAGGCGCTTAGGGAAATGAGATGGCGACTGTAATCAAATTAGCTGCATCCGAGGCCCAGGGCATCCTGCCCGGCCAGCGCATTCGCGCGCTGATCGCCGAGGGGGCGATCCATGGCGACATCCCGGTTGCCGCCGAGCAGGTACAACCCGCGAGCCTCGATCTGCGCCTGGGCAAAACCGCCTGGCGCGTGCGCGCCAGTTTTCTGCCGTCGGCGCATACCAACATTTCCGACCGGCTGAATGAGCTGGCCCTGCATCGCATCGAACTCGATGCCGAAGGCGACGTGCTGGAAACCGGCTGCGTCTACATCGTCGAGCTGGAAGAGCGGCTGAAACTGCCGCGCGAGCTTGCCGCCGCCGCCAATCCGAAAAGCTCCACCGGCCGCCTCGACGTGTTCACGCGCGTGATCGGCGACCGCATCGCCGCCTTCGATACGATCCCGGCGGGATACGAAGGGCGGCTTTATATGGAAGTCAGCCCGCGCACGTTTCCGATTCTGGTGCGGCGCGGTTCGCGGCTCGGGCAGATCCGTTTCCGCCATGGCGCGGCGAAGCTCGACGAGAAGGCGCTCAAGGCGCTGCACGCCCGCGAACAACTTGTCGATGCGGAGTCCGCCAATCTCGATCTCGGTGCCGTTGCGGTTTCGGTCGATCTCTCCGGCGCGTACGGAAACGGCCTTGCCGGCTTCCGCGCGAAGAAGCACACCGGCCTGATCGATGTCGATAAACGCGGCGGTTACGACGTGGCCGATTTCTGGGAGCCGCTGGAAGCGCGTGGCGCCAAGGGCCTCGTGCTCGATCCGGACGCTTTTTACATCCTGTCGTCGAAGGAAGCAGTCCACGTGCCGCCGGATCACGCCGCCGAGATGGTGCCGTTCGATCCGCTGGTCGGCGAATTCCGGGTTCACTATGCGGGCTTCTTCGATCCGGGCTTTGGCCACGCCGCGGCGGGCGGGCAGGGTGCGCGCGCGGTGCTGGAGGTTCGCTCACGCGAAGTGCCGTTTATTCTGGAGCACGGACAGATTGTCGGCCGGCTTGTCTATGAGCGCATGACGGAGCGGCCTGACACGCTCTACGGCGAAGGCCTCGGCTCGAACTATCAGGCGCAGGGCCTGAAGCTCTCGAAGCATTTCAAGCCGTATGTGCGCTGACTTAAAATGTCATTGCCCGCGAATGCGGGCAATCCAGTAGCCCCGGTGTTTACTGGATGCCCCGCCTTCGCGGGGCATGACCATCAAACTAGCGCCGCGCTTTCCCTTTGCTTTTTGCGCCGCCACCCTTCAGCGCCTTCACCTCCGCGCGCAGCGCGCGGATTTCCGACAGGATTAGCTCGTCGGTGGCGCTGATCTGGCCGAGTTTCCTTGCCTCCGCGAGATCGCGCGCTTCCTCTTCCTTCTGCGCCTTGTCATGCTCGCTCTGCATTGCGTTGACGATGACCGCGATGAAGAGGTTCAGCACCGCGAAGGTGGTGATCAGGATGTAGGGAATGAAGAACAGCCACGCATAGGGATGCTTCTCCATGATCGGCTTCACGACGCCGTCGACCCAGCCTTCCAGCGTCATCACCGCGAACAGCGTGAACGCCGATTTGCCCATATCGCCGAAGAGATCGGGAAATTCCCGGCCGTAAAGCTGCGTCGCCATCACCGAGAAGACGTAGAACAGCAGCAGCAGCAACAGCGCGATCGAGCCCATGCCGGGCAGCGACGACACGAGGCCGCCGACCACGCGCCGCAACGACGGCACCGCCGAGATCACGCGCAGCACGCGCAATACACGCAGCGCGCGCAGCACCTGCAACGGTCCGGTCGCCGGGATCAGTGAAATCGTAATCACGATGAAGTCGAACACGTTCCACGCATCGCGCCAGAACGCGCGGCCAAAAATCGCCATGCGGGCGACGAGTTCGACCACGAAGAAAGCCAGCAGGGCCTGATCGAGAAAATCGAGCAGCGGCCCGAATTTCTCCATCACTATATCGCTGGTCTCAAGGCCGAGAACGAGCGCGTTCAGGATGATCAACCCGACGATCAATTTCTCGGTGCGCGGGTTCGTCAGGAGTTTCTGCAGCGTCTTCATTCTTGCCCGCCCTATTTCGAAACCGCATCCGCGATGAACTGGCCGCATTCGGCCGTGGTTGCCGTGCCGCCGATGTCGCGCGTGCGCGCGCGCGGCTCGGCCAGCGCCCCTTCGATGGCATCGATCACCGCGGCCGCCGCGTCCTTGTGGCCGAGATGCTCCAGCATCATCGCTCCGCACCAGATGGTGCCGACAGGATTGGCGATCCCCTTGCCGGCAATATCGGGTGCCGAGCCATGCACCGGCTCGAACATCGACGGAAATTGCTTTTCCGGGTTGATGTTGGCCGCCGGCGCGATGCCGATGGAGCCGGCCACCGCCGGCCCAAGGTCGGACAGAATATCCCCGAACAGGTTGGAGCCGACGACCACATCGAACCAGTCCGGATGCTGCACGAAATGCGCGCAGAGAATGTCGATGTGATACTGGTCCGCCCTGATGCCCGGATATTTTTTCTTCATCTCCGCGAAGCGCTCGTCCCAGAACGGCATCGTGTGAAAGATGCCATTTGATTTTGTCGCCGAGGTGACATGTTTTTTGGGGCGTGTCAGCGCAAGCTCGAACGCATATTTCAGCACGCGGTCGGTGCCCTTGCGGGTGAAGATCGAATTCTGCATCGCCATTTCGTCGTCGGTGCCCGCGTTCATGCGGCCGCCGACCTGCGAATATTCGCCTTCGACATTCTCGCGCACGACGTAGAAGTCGATGTCTTTCGCCGTGCGGCCTGCAAGCGGACTGGTCATCCCGCGCAACACCCGCACCGGACGCAGATTCACATACTGGTTGAATTCGCGCCTAATCGGGATCAGCAATTGCCAGAGCGAAACGTGATCGGGAACGCCGGGAAAGCCGACCGCGCCGAGGAAGATCGCATCGTGTTTCTTGATGGTCTCCAGCGCGCCTTCCGGCATCATGCGGCCGTGTTTGTGAAAATGCTCGCAGCTCCAGTCGCGGTGGTCCCATTCGAAGGTGATGCCGAAGCGTTTCCCCGCGGATTCGAGTACGCGCATTCCTTCCGGGATGACTTCTTTTCCGATTCCGTCACCTGGGATCACGGCAATGCGATAAGGCGGCATGAGAACTTTCTAGACGGAGGAGACGCGGGGCCGCACAGTATCGGGGCCGTGGCCGCGATCAAGTCAAAGGCCACAGCTTTCACGGGACGCGGCAATTCGACCAGGATAAGCCGCGCGGGCGTAGTTCAGTGGTAGAACGACAGCTTCCCAAGCGTGAAACTTTTTCGTCCCGTATTAAAAAAGCTAGTACTCCTAAAAAAGCAGGGACAAGATCCTTCCTAAGAAAAAGCCAGAGCAAACCGTTTTCGCTATATTTTTCAATTATTATGCAGGGATACCAGCGGCTATTTTCGTGCTACCGAAGTTCTGGCAAGCTATTTGAAACCGCCCATGAAGGGCGCCAGGTCAAACGCCATGAAAACTCGCTATGCACGATTTCTTGTCAACACAATCAGAGTAGGCATCTCACCCGTCGCCTGTAGCGCGAAGAAATCCGCAAAGTTTGCAATCGGCGTCCTGGCGCTCTTGCTAGCCGGTCCGGTTTTGGCGCAACAAATACTTCAGCCGGGCGAGGCCGTGGTCACCCGCTTCTCGGGTACTGAAACCCAGACATTACCCGGCGGTCAGCAGACCGTGGTGATCGATCCGAACGGGATTAGCGCGAGCATTATTGACCTGCGCTCCCCCGCCCGCCCTCCTCAGGGATCGCACTGGATTGAGAAGCCGCAGCGGACACCCATTACGGCCCGCCAGATTGGACAAGTCTTTGGCGTAACGCTCGATCAGGGGCCAAACATTTATCTCGCCGCTTCTTCCGCGTTCGGCCTTCATCGCGTACCCGGCAATTCCGACTGGATGCAGGGCATGTGGGGCGCTGGCGGAGGGCCGGGCACAATTTACAGACTTGACCGTCAATCCGGATATCAGCCGCGTCCGTTTGTGAACATCACCCTGAACGGGCGCCCGAATACCGGCGCTGCTCTTGGCAATATCGCGTTCGATCGCTGGAACCAGCAGTTATTCGTGTCAGATCTGGAAACCGGCATGATCCATCGCATCCGCGCCAGCGATGGCGCCGATCTCGGCTATTTCGATCACGGCGTGCAGGGCCGCAGCGCGTTCACGGATTTCGAGAACAAACAGCGCAAGAGCTTGCAGCCTATTCCGTTCAATCCGAATTCGCGTGCGCGCATCAATGATTGTCCGGCTGGCGAATTTCAGTTCAAGCCCGAGTGCTGGAATTTCGCGCAGAATGGCCGCCGCGTTTGGGGTCTGGGTGTGGGACGTATCGCATCCGGCGGCGATACGCGGCTCTATTATTCGGTCGCCAGCAGCCCCGATCTCGGCGAGTCCGGATGGTCGGCGTTACCCGAGGACGAAAAACGAAACTCAGTTTGGTCGGTTCGAATCCTGTCGGGCGGGGCGTTCGATCCTTCGGATGTACGGCGCGAATTCATATTGCCGGATTTCTTCATTTCCCAGCAGGAAGCGGCGCAGGCGGGCTACAGCCGGCCGGTAACGGATATCTCGTTTCCGACCTGCACCGACCGTCCAGTGATGCTGATTGCAGAGCGCGGCGGAGTTCGCAATCTCGGATTGGCGGCCAGCAGCCCGTTCGCGACCCCACATGAATCTCGCGCCATCCGTTACGAATTGCATCGCGACGGATCGTGGCGTCCGGTCGGACGTTACGATGTGGGCGCGTATGCCCGGTTCAACGAAGGGCCGCCGCAGATGTATGCAAATTGCGCAGGCGGCATCGCCTTTGCCCCCGGATATTCGCAGGCTTGGACACTCGATCCTCGCCAGCCGGATCAATTTGTATGGATAACGGGTGACTCGCTGTGCTCGCCGGCTGGACTTTGCAATGATCCGTCGTTTTTGGCGAACACCCAGCCCTCAGCCGGCGATCCGACTGAAGTGCACGGTATTCAGGGTCAAATCGAAAGCGCTTACGGCGAACTCGTTCCACAAGGTGCGTATTCCACGACGCCCAAGCCACAACAAGCCAGCTACACCACCGCCGCGGTCGGCCTCGATCAGGCGTTTATGGTCGATACGGACCCCATGATCGAGGCTAGCGGCAGTGTTATTTATGACGAATTGACCCGCGACGACTCGACGAAGATCGGTGACATCGCCATTTACGAATTCTGCCAGGTCCAGCAAGTCGGCTTCGTCCCGATTCTCGCTGCGCCTCCATTGTTGATTTATGAGGCCGGGCACTTGCCGCAGGAAAGCCACCTGCGTTTCGCTTCCCACAGCATCCAATTCAGTCATTACCGGTACGGCTCACACTGGCCGTTGATGAGCCATAACCAATGGGGTTCGCATTTCCCCGCCGGCTCCATGAAGCATTTCCCGATCGGTTCGTTCCAGCACTTCCCTCCTGGTTCCGTGCATTTCCCGATCGGCTCGGTCAAACACATACCTTTCGGCTCGGTACAGCATTTACCCATTGGCTCGCTCAAGCATGTACCGCTGGGCTCGCTGAAGCACTTCCCGATTGGCTCGCTCCAGCACTTCCCGATTGGCTCGATAAATCATTTGCCGATTGGCTCGGTGAAACATGCTCCGATCAATTCGATCAAACATAATGTTGCGATATCGAATTTGAAGGGACACGGCATTATCGACTCGCAGAAGCATCAACCTGCCGCATCACTCAAGCATACGCCTGCGATATCAAATCTGAAGGGACACGGCATTATCGACTCGCAGAAGCATCAACCCGCCGCATCACTCAAGCATACGCCTGCGATCTCGAATCTGAAGGGACACGGCATTATCGACTCGCAGAAGCATCAACCTGCCGCATCACTCAAGCATACGCCTGCGATATCGAATCTGAAGGGACACGGCATTATCGACTCACAGAAGGCGCAGCATCAGCCTGTTGGCTCACTGAAGCACACACCTGCAATCTCGAACCTGAAGGCTCATCTGCCTGTGGATTCACAGAAGGCGCAGCATCAGCCCGCCGGGTCGTTGAAACACACGCCGGCCATTTCGAATATCAAGCAGCATCAGCCGGTGGACTCGCAGAAGGCGCAGCACCAGCCTATTGGCTCGGTGAAGCAGCACCTACCCGTTGGCTCCGTGAAGCAGCACCTACCCGTTGGCTCCGTGAAGCAGCACCTACCCGTTGGCTCCGTGAAGCAGCACCTACCCGTTGGCTCCGTGAAGCAGCACCTACCAGTTGGCTCGATCAAAATTCACCAGCCTGTCGGTTCGGTGAAGCAGCATGTACCTGCTGGCTCCATCAAAATTCACCAGCCCGTCGGTTCGGTGAAGCAACATGTGCCCGCCGGTTCAGTGAAACAGCACGTCCCCGCCGGTTCGGTGAAGCACGCACCGGCGGCTTCGGCCGCGAAAATTCCGAAGGACTCGAAATAGCTATAGGACTGCAACGCAAAACTAGATTGAGGACGATAGCGGAGCACGCGACATTGGCTTAAGACTTCGACCGAAGGCGGATGTGCGGGAGTTGTATAGAGTAATGCCTCGGTCACGGAGCGCAGTCGCGACCCGCATGATGCTTCTTTCGGGCATCGTCGCAACGATGTTGGTTGCGCTCACCGGCTTTCAGGCCGGCGCGGAGTATAAGCGACCGCGTCTTTATACCAATCAGAACTATCTCGAAGACGCGATGAAGGACACCGAGCTTCCGCTCGACAATCCGAAAGCCATGCTCGAATGGGTGCTTGGCAGTTTGCCGGATCGCGTAAAAGTGTATCCGACCGAAAGCTACTACTACTTCAATTTCTATCATCAGGGAATCCGCTACGCAGGCAATCTGCGGCTCGATGCCAAGGATCGCGACGAGGGCAAACTTCATTTCGCCTATTTCGAGGATTTGCAGGAGTGGACCGAAAATGCGTTCATCAACTACAGCCATTTGGGCGAAGCGGATGGCGTCAAGGTCGAACGCATCGGCCCGCTGATGTATCGGGTCTCGTTTGCAAATAAGTCCGTGATTTTTGAACTGAACGATCTGTCGAAGGTCGTGCCGCCGCCATATCTGCTTGCGCCCGACGAGAAATATATTGGCCCCGTTTTCGACGAGTCGGGAATGCGATTCTTTCTTCTTTTTAATCCAAAACTGAAATTGTTTCTCTACATCCTGGATGAGACGGTCAGAATCCCCGATCAATTACGCATGACACCGGGAACCAATCGCATCCTGGTCGGAACCAGAACGGGTTTTGCCTACTATCAGGACTTCCGGGTCAATCGGAAAATCCTGATTGGCGTTTTTGACGCCAATTCGCGCGTCAACAATCAGTTCGACGGTCCGTTCGATCAGTTACCCGACAGTTTTGTCGATGGCGATGCGTTACGTGATGCTATCCTCGCCGTTGAGCCGAGCCTGAAAGGCAAGATTGATCGCTTTGGCGGCTCCGACGACGGATCGGGGCGTTTTCTGGTCGCGCCCTACACGTACTACCGCACCCTGGACGAGCTTTATGTTTTCCATCAGTGCACGACCGACAAGCGCGTGCCGCGCGACGCTTATTATCAGTGTTTCGCCGTCGATGCGAATGACTACGGTGTTTCGACCCTGCTTCCTTATCCATTAAAAAAGCTCGCCAGCGAGGGGCAAAAGAAGACGAAGAAACGAGCCAAATAGCCAATCGCAGCAAGAGTCAGAAGATTCTTCGAACGCTTCGGAAAAACCCGATCTCCCCGAAGGCTTCCCTTGCTTCTGATCCCATCGGGGGGCGCAGAACCCATCGCTGCATAGCGCGCTTGCGGGCTGATCGGCAGCGAAGTCATCAGTCCGATTTCTCGAGTGTCCAGGTCAAAAACTTGGAAGGCGCGTTCGATACACTCCGCACCACGGGAAACTTGCATATTTTTCCAAATGTCCGCTTTGGGTCAGAAGCAGACATTTCCTGCGAGTCAGGATTTGACAGCACTCAAATCAGCATCGATTCACCGCTTTGTGAACCGGCTTATTGTGAACTAAAAAAGCGGTACCCAAAAAGTACCCAGCGCATTGTTCACCCCGCCGATATAGTAATCTCAAAGACTTGCGGGCGTAGTTCAGTGGTAGAACGACAGCTTCCCAATTTGATTTTATAGTTTTGCATTGTTTCTCATAGCGACCAGAAACATATGTTTCTGTTGCGTTTTTAAGCCGTCTGACTCACATGCTGTCTCATCGCTCCGCGCCTCTAATCGCGCGATTGGTGAGCCTAATGTGAGCCTAAAAATGCCAATAGGTATCTTGACTGATCTACGTGTGCGACAGCTTAAATCGAGTGACGCGCAGGTAACGTATTGGGACAAGCAGCTTCGCGGTTTTGGCGTGCGCGTAGGCCCACACCGCAAGACGTGGATCGTGATGCGCGGCAAGACGCGCAATCGGATAACGCTCGGGCACTACCCGGCACTTGGGCTTAGCGACGCTCGCAAAAAGGCGATGTCATTACTTTCGGAAACACCAACGAGCGTCGCGACGCGCATCAATTTCGAAGACGCGCTTGAAAAGTTTCTCAAACTTCATTGCGAACCAAATTACAAACCGCGATCACGGCGCGAAACCGAGCGCACCTTGCGCAGTCACTTCCTTCCGTCATTCGCCAAGGCTGCACTTTACAAGATCACCGATCGAGATATTGGCGACGTGCTGGAGAAGATGAGCAAGACTCCGAGTGAAGCCAACCACACCTTCGCACATATCCGCACCTTCTTCCGGTGGTGCGCGAAGCCTCCGCGTCGCTATGTACAACGTTCGCCGTGCGAGGGCATGGAGATGCCCTACAGGACGACGCCACGAAGGCGTGTCCTGACCGATACAGAGCTGAAGACGGTTTGGCGGGCTGCGGATCGTGTTGGCTATCCGTTCGGTACTATTCTGAAATTACTTATCCTAACGGGGCAGCGATGGGGAGAAATCGCGTCGCTGCGGTGGGAGTACATCGACAGCAAGAAACGAACCGTCATGCTACCCGAGACCAAAAACAAACGTGTGCACACATTTCCTTATGGGATATCAGCGGCGGCTATTATCGCCACCATCCCCCGTCGTAATAGCACTACGTTGCTTTTTCCGGGCCGTAGCGACGACACCCCTTGGAATGGCGCGGGAAAGTCAAAGTTTCTGATGAAGCAGGATTGCCCGATAGCAGATTGGACTATTCACGACCTGCGCCGGACGTTCGCAACCAATCTTGCAGCTCTTAATACTCTTCCGCACGTAGTCGAGCGTCTGCTCAATCATTCGAGCGGCACGATCAGCGGCGTCGCCGCTATCTATAACCGCCACGCCTATATGGCTGAGATGCGTGAAGCCATTCTGGGATGGGAAAATCACTTGGTCGCCTTGATCAATCCGCTCCGACGCGTTGCGTGATGCCATGTTTAGCTATGTGCACGTTGCTTGGTCTTATATCTGATCCTATGCTCTGTCTTGCCCGCTAGCGAGTTCACTGGCGGCGTTGCAACGCCCCTCAAACAAGGGGTTTGCAATGACCACTACAAAACTGGTTAGCAAGAAAGAGCTAAAGAGTTTATTCGGAATACCGTACTCTTTCGCTCACATCGCGCGGCTCGAAGCTGCTGGGAACTTCCCGAAACGGATACGACTCGGTCAGTGCAGAGTGGCGTGGTTGGTCGAAGAAGTACAAGACTGGATAGACGAGCGCATCGCTAACCGCGAGCACTCTCCTTCTTAAAGGGCGAGGGGCCTGGTTCCACCCAGGCCCCTTTTGCGTTCCTAGGTCGTGAACTCTAAATGCACCAGGAGCCATAAGCGGACATCAAACCGGCGGCCGTCACTTCCGATATGTGTCAACAGCGGACATTCTCTTAATCGCCACTACCGACATCTTCTTTTCAGCCGGGGCAATTCTGTCTTACTAGATTGAATAGAGCTATCTTTTCCCAATTCGATTGAAACCTATTTTTAGCGCGTTAGAGCGGACGTATCTTAAGATTCGATTCAGCCTCTTACATAAAGTAAGATTTTCGGCATTCGATAAATCGAATCCTTATAGGTGTGCGGTATTCCATGGCCACTAACCGGGAAAAAACCCGGCAACCTTGGGAGATGTGTCAATGGTTCTTCGTAACTTCATCCGTGACGAATCTGGCGCCACGGCCATCGAATACGGCCTCATCGCCGCTTGCATTTCGATCGCGATCATCACTGTCGCGACCAACGTCGGCTCGAAGCTGAACTCGACCTTCACGCAGGTTCAGACCGCTCTGAAGTAATCGAGCAGGTTCCGTCACAAGAAATACAACAGGCCCCGGCATCGCTGGGGCCTTTTGTTCGTGCCAAGCCTCTCAAATTTTTAGCCAATTTCTGAAGACTGACTTTGTAATTTAAGCGCGTCTTCCATTTGTCCGTGCAGCCCACGCCATTCGTCATGGTTACTCATGAGCGTAAAAGTATCCGATGCAATGATCTGGTCGCGGCCTGATTTTTTAGCTTGGTACATCGCTATGTCTGCACGACGGAGCATCCGATCTATAGCGTCGCCCTGTTCCCACTCTGCAACACCAAAGCTACAGGTAATGTTGAAAACTTGGCCTTCATGCTCAAAGCACAGCGCCCTGATAGATTGTTGCAGTTCGCTGGCGCATTCTAATGCATCCGCAACCGTACCATAAACCAGCAAACAAAATTCTTCTCCACCAAGCCGACCTGCAATTCCATCAGTTAGCTTCGTTTGAGTGCCAACCGCAGTCAAAACACGATCGCCCATTTCATGTCCATACGTGTCATTGATCCGTTTAAAGTGGTCGATGTCGAACATGATTGCTGACAGCGCCTTTCCGGTTTCTGTTGCAAGACATGCTTCTGTAGCACTATCAAAGAAAGCGCGACGATTGAGCAGGCCAGTAAGTGAGTCTATCGTCGCGTATTGAATTAATTGCTGCTTCATCGACGTCACACGATCGGCAAGCCTAAGGCGCGCACGCAACTCATCTGGATTCGGCGGTTTATGAATAAAGTCGTCAGCACCATTGTCGAGCGCCTTGACTGCCAGATAATAGTCGTCAGTTGACGACATCAAGACTATGTGCAGTGCCCGACGCGTCCCGCTCAATTTGCGAGCGGCAGCGCAAAGTTCGATTCCTGAAATATTGATGGGCAGAGTACTGGTAATCAGGGCGCGGACATCGCGATCTTGTGTGATGCACGCAAGTGCTTCGAGCCCGTCGGCGAAGGCGAGCACATCATGACCGCCTTCTTCAATGAGCCGCGTCATGGCTCGCTGAACCGCGCTGCTCGGATCGACCAGCACAATACGCATAACAACTCCAAAGATTTCGCGGGTTTTAGAGCAAGCAGATTAACAGCTGATTAACTTATGTTCGCATCCCCGACAGTGGAAAAACTGTGCGCTTCGATCTCACAGTCTCGAATTATCGCCAATGCCAATGGACTCGGATCAGTCAAAACGAAAATCGATCAATCAAAAATTAGTCAAGCGGAAGAAATGTCCACTAGGGCTAACGGCGCAATAACTGCGCCATCGTAATTAGGACATAACAAGGGAGGCCTGCGCTGAAAATTATTAGCCATACGTGGGCAGCAAGACTGCGCGCGGCAGGGAACATGTCCACCTTTCTCGGGGTGGCGATGATTGCACTCATATGGTTGGGTGTAACCTTCCATTTGAATGCCGAGCGAAAAATTTCCCAGGAAGCGGCTATCCAAAATTCCGGCAACCTGACCCGGGCCTTCGAAGAACACCTCGTTCGTTCGATCAAGGAAGTCGATAGAGTGCTTCTGTTACTGCGCGCGAACTACGAGAAAGCCCCTGCCGAATTCAACTTTGTGAATTTGGCAGAAAACGCCCATATATCCAGCGATGTTGCAACGCGGCTTAGCATTATAGGGGCGGACGGCTTCCTCAGGCAAAATAACGCTGGTCCGCTTCCGACACCGGTAAATCTGCTCGACCGGGAACATTTTCAAATCCACATTCACGACTTATCCGACGAACTCTTCATCAGTAAACCCGTGATTAGCCGGGTAGCGGATGGGGAGTGGGTGATTATTCTGTCCCGCCGTATCCGCAATAAGGATGGATCTTTCGGCGGCGTAATATCCGCAACCATCGACACGTCCTATTTCACGCGGTTCTATAAAGCAATCAACTTGGGCTCCGACGGTACCATCGCATTGATCGGGCTGAACGATGGTGTCTTTCGTGCCTCTGAGAATCAAGCGAGCAAAGTTCGCGGAAAGACCCTCACCGACTTCGTCGGATATGTGTCACACCTGACAGCGCCCGACGGATGGTATTTTTCCGACGCCGCTTGGAGTGATGGCGTCAAACGACTTGTTTCCTACCGGAAGGTCAAGGAATTCCCACTTGTCGTCATGGTCGGCATTTCCGATTACCAGATCTTCGCGAGCATCAATATCAAGCAGCAAACTTACAATTTCATCGTAATGATATTTGCGGCATTGATCCTGCTTATCATTTCGCTCAACATGCGGAACGAGAATAAACTTGCGCACACCCGCTCCGATCTTCACGCCCAAAATCTGCGCTTCGATACAGCCTTAAACAACATGTCTCATGGCCTGTGCATGTTCGATGCCGAGCAACGGCTCATTGTCTGCAACGACCGTTATCGACAGATGTACGGTCATTCGCATGAGCAAGTGAAGCCCGGGACGACGCTACGCCAAATCATTGAATATCGCATAGCGAACGGTCTCTTCGCCGGTGCGAATCCGGCCGAGTACCTGCGCCAAGTCGTGGAAAATCGCGTTACGGGCGATGTCAACGCCGGTGCAAATCAGGCGGAGGCTATGCCCGAACGTCACACTTCTGTTACGGCACATTCGAGCCTTATCCGCGAACTCAGTGATGGACGGACCCTCGCTGTCGTGAACCAACCGATGGCGGGCGGCGGTTGGGTGGCCACGCATGAGGACATCACGGAGCGAAAGCGTGCCGAATCACGAATTGCATACATGGCTCACCACGATCACCTGACTGATTTACCCAATCGCGTACGGTTTGCGGAGCAACTTGAGGAGTCACTTGGCTCGGTCAGGCGAGGCACGCAGATGGCAGTCCTCTTCCTCGACCTCGATCATTTCAAGCACGTCAACGACACACTTGGACATTTGATCGGCGATGAGTTGTTGATAGCCGTTGCCGACCGAATTCGGAGCTGCATCAGAGAGACTGATACGATCGCGCGCCTGGGCGGCGACGAATTCGGAATCATCCAGACTGCGATCGAGCAGCCAAGTGACGTCGCTAACTTAGCGAATCGAATTCAGACCGCAGTCAAGGCACCCTATAATCTTGGTACTCTTAACGCTGTCATCGATGTAAGTATCGGGATTTCGCTTGCGCCCAGCGATGCGACCGAACCGGCCGAGTTGATGAAGCGAGCGGACATGGCGCTCTACAAAGCCAAGGCCGACGGTCGCGGCACTTACCGCTTCTTCGAACCAGAAATGGATGCCCGCATGAAGGAGCGGCGCCAGATGGAACTCGATCTGCGGGACGCGATTATTAACGGCGGGCTCGAGTTGTTCTACCAGCCGGTCGTCAAGCTGCAAGACAATACGATCGTCGGCGTGGAAGCGCTCCTGCGTTGGCGTCATCCCGAGCGCGGCATGACCCCGCCGGCGGAGTTCATCCCGATCGCGGAGGAGACTGGCCTCATTATCCCGCTTGGCGAATGGGTTCTAAGGCGGGCGTGTTCCGATGCCGCGAATTGGCCCGATAACATCAAAGTAGCGGTGAATTTGTCGCCGGTTCAGTTCAGAAGCCAGAATCTGGCGCTGACCGTCGTCAGCGCGCTTTCGGGATCGGGCGTGGCACCCTCCCGGCTGGAGCTGGAGATAACAGAGGAGTCCCTGTTAGGTCATAATCGAGACAATCTTGCAATTCTCGATCAACTGCGGACACTCGGTGTGCGAATTGTCATAGACGACTTCGGCACGGGGTATTCTTCCCTAAACTATCTGCGCAGCTTCCCGTTCGACAAGATCAAAATCGACCGTTCGTTCGTAAGCGACCTTTCGGATGGAAATGATGTGTCTTTGGCAATGGTGGGAGCGGTCACAATGCTTGCCAGGGCGCTCAATGTGTCAACGGTTGCCGAAGGGGTCGAAACGAACACACAATTGGAACTCATCCGAGCTGCGGGTTGCGTCGAGTATCAGGGTTACCTTTTCAGTCCGCCGCTCCCCGTCGAAGAAATTAACGCGCTGTTTGCGTCGCTTACTGAACATTCGGCAAGCGCAGCTTAGATAACCGCACGCGCGCCGCGACTAATGTCGCATTGGGTCAGAAGCAGTCGTCGTGCTTCTCAAACTTCATTTACGCTTTGTGCCCCTACCGGACTCATGCGGCGCAGCAGACAGCAGGTCTGTTCGATCACCTTGTCGACGCGTAGCTAACAATCCCCGCCCAGCTTTGGCTGGGCGGGATCGTCTAGACCGGGGAGCATGGTGCTTCAGCCGCGCTTAGCGACGTAGCCGGCGGTGACCTCGTTTTTGTGGGCGGCGAAGGCCGCCAGGACTTCGCCCTTCTCGCGCTTCGGGACCTTGACGAAGTCCAGGGTCCGTCCAAGTTCCGCTGCGACCTCATCGAATTCTGCGGGAGAGATTCGAAGGCCCCGGTGGGCCTCCTCAAGGCCGAGCGGCGTCGTGCCCGGCTTGGTGGCGGTGTACTGGAAGGGCCCACCCGAAACATTGCAGACCCACAGCGTCCGCATGAACTTGAGGCCGGGCAACCTTCCCAGGTTCTTGGTGTGCCACTCCCGCAGTTGCGGGTTCTTGGACTTATTGCCGACGATGGGGTTTTTCACGACGGCGTCGCTGAAGTGATTCACCACCGCCGCGATGGCGAAGACACCGCCCAGCCGCTCGTACAAACTTTTCTCAGGCATGGTTTGCTTGGTCTGTGCGTACGCGTTATCCGTCCCCGCCAATAAAGCCGCCGGGGCAGCAGTCAGCGCCAGCCCTGCGACTACGCTTCGTCTTGTGATTGAAGTTGTAACAGCCTGTGCCATGGTTACCTCCTTGGTGATGGCGGCAGGCTAGGTCCGTTTAGAACAGTCCGTCCGTTCAAAATTGACCACTTTGTCCCGCAACGGACTAATTTAAATCCACTGGAATTAAATTGGGGCGCAGGGGTTCATGCGGACAGGGGGTTGAACTATTTGCCGCGCGTCCGCGTTACCGAATTCGGACGCTAAATACGCCCAGGACAGGAGCCGACGATGTACGGCACGAGGACTGACCATTATCCGGCAACTTCGAAATTGCTTCATTGGCTGATTGCGATCTGCGTTCTCACCACCGCGCCAGTGGCGATCGCGATGAGCCGCGTGAATCCGGGGCCGACACAGGACACTCTCTACAATTTTCACAAGTCGCTCGGCGTCCTGATCCTTATCCTGATGGTCCTTCGCCTGATCAATCGGCTTGTCGTGGGCGCACCGATCGCCGATCCGGGAATAGAGCCATGGCAGAAGGCCGTTTCCTCGGCCGTGCATACCTCGCTGTATGTGTTGTTGTTCGCCATGCCAATTGCGGGCTATGTCGCAAACTCCGCCTTCGGCGCATCGACGCCGTTCTTCGGACTATTCAATTTGCCCCCGATCATCGGCAAGGACGAGGCGCTTGCGATGCAACTGTTCACAATCCATCGTTGGGCGGGTTGGCTTTTGATCGTTCTCGTTCTGATGCACGTTGGTGCCGCGCTCTACCATTACTTCATTCGCCGCGACGAGGTACTGAAACGGATGCTCCCGCGCGTAATGGGCGGGTTCTGACGCCGAGGTTATGGGCTTGGCCTCAAGGCGCTATGTCTGCATTGGGTCAAAAAGCGACATAGCGACATGTCACCGTTGAGTCCGCTATTCCCCCAAATGCAGATCTCCTCACCGCGCATGGGGATAACCGGCGAGAAGTGTGACTAGCCGGGTTATCATTCAAACGATGAACGACGACTTGTCGCGAACAGTCGCGACTAGCTCCGACAGCGAATATACTCTCTCAATCGATGAAGCCGCCGCTCGTTACGAGCATGCCGGCCATCCTCGTACCCTTCGTAGCATCCAACGCTATTGCGCCAAGGGTCATCTGGACTGCCGGCGAATCGAGACTTCCTTCGGTGAAAAATTTCTCATAGCGCCAGCCTCTATCGCAAAGCATATCGCGTACATCGAGGAGGTAAAACCTGCCGCGACTATTCGCGACACTTCGCGACCTGTCGCGACCGATGACGCTCAAGAAAAGTATAGAGAAGCCGGGCAACCAGACATACCGATAAGCCCCGATCAGTCGCGGCCTGTCGCGACCGCGTATGTGGGGCTACTTGAAAGCGAGAACGGTTTTCTCCGTGAGCAGATTGGGGTGAAGGACGTGCAGATCAAAGACCTCACCGAACGCGCACGGGAAACCAATCATCTCATCGCCGGGCTACAAAAAATGCTCACACCCTTGCTCGGCCATGATATGCGGTCAGTCTCCTCTCAAGGCGACGAAAAAGAGATCGCGACGGACCAAGGAGGGGACAAGGGGATAACGTGAGCATTACGAGAGCGTATAATGCGCCTATATGGAATTTAGACAGGAACGGCACATCGGCGAAATTCTCAAAGACCGCAACATCATCCTCAAGGGTGCCGACGCCGCAACGGCCAAGGGCTTCACTCAGGTCCCAAACTTTCTGCTAAAATCGAATAAGCTCAGTGCAGGTGACAAAATGACATTCGCCATGTTGCTCAGTTACGCTTGGCAGAACGACTTTTGCTTTCCCGGACAGGCGCGCCTCGCCATCGATATGGGCCTCTCGGATCGCAGCGTACGCACCCATCTGAAATCGCTCGAAACAAACGGCCTGTTGGAAATTCAAAGGCGCGGGCAGGGGAAAACCAATACTTATGTGCTCAATCTTATCCCCAGGAAGCTCTGATGTTCCGACCCAGACCGGAAGAAAACTTCCGGTCTTGACCGGAAAGAAACGTCCGCACCTGAGCGGAAGAAAACTTCCGGTACTCTATTAATGATACGCATTTAATGAGACCCATATAAAATACTCAGTACAAATTCTTTCTTATAAGAATGGGGAAAACTACAAAGGCGCGAAGTCAGCGCCGTGGTTGGCTCCGTATAACCCACATACATCGATAAGTACTCTGATCTATTTGCGGCCAGAGGCTAATGCACTCTGTCAAATGTTCGGTATAATCAAAGTCCCCGCCCTGGGTCACAAAATGACAAATGACGTTCACAAACTGGACAGCATAAAGTGCCCAAACTGCGGGCAGCAAATTCCCGTATCGGAAGCGATTTATCACCAAATAGCTGACCAAACTCGCGCGCAATTCAAGACTGAATCACTAGAGCAGCAGAAGAAACTCGTCGCAAAGGAGCGCGAGCTGGCTGATAAAGAGAAGGCAATCGACCAAACAGTTAAAGAACAAGTCCAGAGTGCCCAGACAAAATTATTGAAGGAAGCTGAAGCAAGCGCCCGGCAATCCGTAGGCATTGAAATAGAGGACTTGAAACGAAGGGCAGCTGAAAAAGATCAACAACTAGAGCTAGCGCAAAAATCTGAGTTGGAATTACGAGCGCAAAAAAGAAGCCTAGAAGAAAGGGAAAAGACTCTTGAACTCGAAACTGCAAGAAAAATGGATGAAGAGCGTCAAAAAATACAAGAAGAAACGGAGAAGAGACTTCAGGACGCTCACCGCCTGAAAGATGCCGAGAAGGATAAAAAAATTCAGGACGCCACTCGGGTAAACGATGAACTTAGAAGAAAACTGGAACAAGGCTCGCAGCAAACACAAGGCGAAGTGCTCGAACTTGAACTAGAGCAGTTAATTTCTAATGCGTTTCCCTCAGATCAGCTAGAACCTGTTCCGAAAGGTATTAGTGGAGCGGACGCGCACCAAAGGGTTTTTAATAATTCGGGACACCCCTGCGGGTCAATTCTGTGGGAATCCAAACATACAAAGGCGTGGAGCGATGGCTGGATTGCCAAGCTGAAAGACGATCAGCGTGCAGTAAAAGCGGATATTGCCATTCTTGTAAGCGAAGCACTCCCAAAGGATTGCAAAAACTTTCAGCAAGTCAACGGCGTTTGGATTAGCAACCCGCAATGCGCACTACCGCTCGCTATAGCATTGAGGTCGCAATTAATTGAAATAGAGATGGCAAAAATGTCAGCAGTCGGAAAAAATGAAAAGATGGAGGTGATGTATCGATACGTATCTGGCCCCGAGTTTAAGCAACGGGTTGAGGCAATCGTTGAGGCCTTTGTCGATATGCAAAACGACCTCCAGGAAGAGCGGCGCAGTACGGAACGACGCTGGGCAAAACGGGACAAGCAAATTCAAAAAGTGATTTCGAATACAGGTGGAATGTATGGCGATCTACAAGGCCTGATCGGCACTTCGCTCCAAAGCATTCCTCTGCTGACTTCTGGCGATGGTGATGACGAGCCAGGTCCTCAATAAACTGAGGCAGTGATTTCCTTGGCTCTACAGAGCCATTATTTAGTGTCGCACAATTTATATTTTGCGACGCATGCGATAACATTTATTTTTATGAGGCGGTTTTCACTTTCATGGGCGCATTCCTTTTGCGCCTATGTCTATAGCAAATGGGTAAAACGCTAATTTTGCAGCCCATTTGTCTGCTGGTCCCTCCCAAGGCAGTATATTCGAATGGGCAAAGAAAACATTCCCGTCATACTCCCGAGCGGAACGCGTTTGGAGGGGTTAACGCCGGTTGTTTTCATCGGACCGAACGGCGCTGGGAAAACCCAGTTTGGCATGGCGATTTCAAACTCGTCCAATGGGACACGAATCCCAGCCCTTCGATCGTTGGCGTTTGAACCCACGATACAACCACGACCAGTGACCGAGGCACGAAACGAAGCGGAAAATAAAATCAACCGCTACCGATCGGATTCATTCCGACAAGCTGATGAGTTAAATGACATGCTTTCAGAGCTCAAAGCGGAGCAGGCTGACGAAGCAATTCGATTCCGAGATGCGTGGTCGATTGATTCAAAAAGAGCAAAACCTATTCCGACGAGGCTCGATACGTTCTTGATAATCTGGCACCAAACCTTTCCGGGAAGAACTTTGGATTTCTCAACACATAGTCCCCGAGTGCAATCGACACTTCCTGGAGCATCATCTGAACCCTACCAAGCTCACACAATGAGCGACGGCGAAAGGGCGGCGATATATCTAATCACCCGTGTTCTCCGCGCCCCTCCCGGCGTCATTATCGTTGATGAGCCTGAAGTTCATTTTCATTCTCTGCTCGCTCGGACTTTCTGGGACACCCTTCAACTCCAAAGATCGGACTGCCGTTTCGTATATGTGACCCACGATTTACCTTTTGCTCTCTCCCGTCGCAACGCTGAGATTGGCATCGTGAAGACCAAGACAACTGCCGAAATGGTGGACCGGAGCGCTGGAATACCCCCTGAGCTTATCGAGGACATTCTTGGTGCTGCGAGTTTATCGCTTGTTGCAAAGCGCATCGTATTTACCGAAGGAGTACCAGGCGCCAGCCTTGACGCAGCAATCTATGGCGCTTGGTTTCAGTCTCCCGATACCGCTGTAGTACCTGTAGGAAATTGTCGTGCTGTGCAG
Organism: Xanthobacteraceae bacterium; assembly: GCA_022844205.1. Classification (GTDB taxonomy): domain Bacteria; phylum Pseudomonadota; class Alphaproteobacteria; order Rhizobiales; family Xanthobacteraceae; genus JAUSIF01. Next base: position 236,293 of record JALHMF010000001.1, read on the forward strand.
GATGCTGTTCGCGTATTTCAACAAAAAATCATTAGCAATGCCGATCCATTGGGAATCGTAGAGAGAGACTACTGGAGCAAAAAGTATCTCGATAAGCTTGCCAATACCGCTGATCTATTTTTGCTTCCCACGCATGAATTGGAAGGGTTATTGTGTTTGCCGGCTGTCGCTGCCGCCGTTGAAAAATATCGTGGAACCGCGGACGCAGCTTTCCAACGACGTTACGAGGAATTTGAATCTCAGATTCGTGAGAAATTTGTTGGTGAACCGTTTTATCAACTTCTCCTAGAGCGGATTAAGCGCGATATTGATGGGCAACTTGACGGCTTGGTCAACGCGATCGGTGTGTCTCAAGATGAAAATCAGTTGAAAAAAAATCTTACTGAAAATCTGCCTAAGATATTTTCTGAGATAGACGGCTCAGTGACGTTCGACCAGCAGCTTATTTTAACGAAAACTGCCCTAGAGAGCCCATCTATTGCGTTTCTTGAAATCTTGCCTGGTAAAAATTGTTTATCAGTGCTTTTGGCAAATCTTGGAATCACTGAACGTCGTTACATTGATATTATCTGTGCAGCCCTTCAACTTTCAAGCAATGACGAACCAAAATTTCAATCTTTGCAAACAGAAATCGTCCAAGCACTAACGCCCCATCTTCCACCTCGCTGAAATTTAAGCAAAAGCTTCGAGCAGTTGCCAGGCTTCTCGATACTTCTCGATCCAACCCGATTTATAAGCATCAAGTTCGAGGTTTTTGTACTCGGGTCTAAGGCGTCGGACATTGCTATCATTATGCGCTTGGCCTTTCTTACCTGGCATTGCTAGCCATGCGCGGTGGGTTGCGTGAAGTGCTTTAGCGACTATCGCACTAGGGATGACCAAACATTTGGGTTGATCCGTTAGGGAACTTCCAAAATCAACGAAGCAATAAAACAATCTGGGCGATGAAATCTCCTCGTGCTTAGGTTTCATATGCCATCCACCATCACTTCCGATGTTACGTCGTGCTTTCACTTGGATAGCGCAAAGTCTGTCACCAATTTCGTCTGTTACGATTACATCGGCGTTGGGTACGCCTGCTGGCGCGAGTGCAGCTATAAGGCCGCGTCGGAGAAGTTGGCACATGACATAATGCTCCCCCGCCGCACCCAGTACCGTCGAATTCGATGCCATTCCACGATCCTCCTAGGCGTCTACCAGAAAAGCCGAACTCTATCCCCTTTTCGGTTATCCATTGGCGTTGGCGCACGTTCTTGTCTAGGTCCATGCGAGTTGGCTCGCCGAATAGCCAACGCCAACGGAGATATGCAGGGGGTCTCATCGTTTCCCCCGGTACCTGAAATGAATTGAGCTTGAATTGGTTGGTTTTCTCACGTCCCCGCACGTCGGGCTTCACCGCCCGACCCCGCCCCTCCTTTGGCGCTATGACAGCATGTTTCTAAAAGAAACTGCTGCGCCAATGCTCGCATACGCTGTCGCTATGGCTCGCACCGGAGGGACGGGGTCGGGCGCTTCGCGCAGGCAATGACAAGCGACGTACTGTTATCTCCAGTGGCAAAGAGTTCTACCAGTGCCTGACCCCGACGTGCGGGGCGAGCCGCGACCGCTTTCGAATTGTCGAAACGAGGTTTTGGACGAAACAAAACATAATAATTTTTCAGCGAAAAAATAAAGAAATAATTCTGTTTTCAATTTTAAAAAAATCGATAAATATTTTCGTTTCGAAATTTCAAAAAAACAGAAGCCGACAGACCGCTCCCCTATCCCCCCGGGCATGTGGACAAGGCACGCCCGGATTGCTGGTACAATCCGGTTACGACCGCATCTGGCGGTCGGCTTCCGCCACCCGGCCAGGATCGTCCACACACAACGTAGTCCTGGCGGCCCGCGTGCGCGCGGCCAACATCAGCACCCGCACAGTGCAGATACGGCTCGGAAGTCGACCTATGGACGGGGATCATCTGCAATACCAACACGATCATTCAGTGCTTGGCACGCTCGCGACCGGCGAGGGCGTGCCACTCACACATAACGACCGTCGTCGGCACCTCTACCTTATCGGCAAAAGCGGTACGGGAAAGTCCACACTGCTTTTCAATCTGATGATGGCAGACCTTGCCGCCGGCCGGGGATTTGCGCTTCTTGACCCGCACGGCGATCTCGCCCGCGCCGTTGCCGATGTCGTACCGGCCCGACGCACGAATGATGTGCTCTATTTCGATCCTGCCGATCTTTCACACCCTGTCGCCTTCAATCCACTCGAACGCGTTGCTCCAGATCATCGGCCGCTGGTTGCGGCGCATATCGTTGCCGCCTTTAAACATATGTGGGGCGATAGCTGGGGGCCTCGCCTCGAATATATTCTCGACAATTCCATCCGCCTCTTGCTCGACGCTCCAGGCTCAACCTTGCTCGGGCTCCCCCGCCTTCTTGTCGATGAAAAATATCGCACACGTCTCCTGATAACCTGCAGCGATCCCGTCATCCGCGCTTTTTGGCAGAGAGAATTCGCCGCGTATCATGACCGCTTCCTGACCGAAGCGGTCTCCCCTATCCAGAACAAGATCGGTGCCCTGCTATCGCCACCCGCGATCCGCAACATTATCGGCCAGCAGCGCAGTACACTAAACATTCCGCACCTGATGAACACCGGACGCGTGCTGATTGTGAACCTGTCGAAAGGCCGGCTCGGCGAAGCACCCGCGCATCTGCTAGGCGCTTTACTCGCCACTGCCTTCGCGCAGGCTGCGGAGAGCCGTGCCGATATGGCTGAAGAGAACCGCCGCGACTTTACACTCTATGCCGACGAATTTCAGAATTTCGCGACAGACAGTTTTGCGTCGATACTGAGCGAAGCGCGAAAATGGCGTCTGTCGCTGGCACTCGCTCACCAGTTTCTCGGTCAACTCCCGCCGCTGCTGCGGCAGGCCGTTATCGGCAATGCCGGTACTCTTGTTGCCTTCCGGCTTGGCGCTGAAGATGCGCCCCTCATCGCTGACGAGCTAGGACTTCACAATCACCATACCCTCTCCGATACCCCGAATTTTGCGGCGTGGATCAAACTCATGCACAACGATAGCCCAACCGATCCGCGCTATATGAATACGCTGCTGCCGCCATCGACTAAATCCGGCCGGCTTGATGCGATCCAGGCACGCACGCGTGCCCGCCATGCACGACCGCGCCATCAAGTCGAAGCACAGCTGGCAAGATTTCTTGCCTAAGCCGTCCGTCACAAACCGGCATGAAATGAGCATTCCATCTGGTCGCGTTTATTTGTAGGCTCCATGCGGGGACGGGGACTGGCCGTGAATTTGATCACGTTTGCCGCTTCGCTTGAATTGGCCGCTTGGCTTTTTTGCCCGGCGGCCTGCCATTGTTCATCCCGGCCTCATTCAAAAAATCGAAACACGCATCGCCAACGATACGAGTAACTGGTTTCAGACAGAGGCAGCCATGAAAAAGAAAGCAGCTAAACTTCCGGCAGTTCGCGGTAAAAAACTCGCGCTAAAAAAGGCTCCAAAATCCAAAGTCCCGAAAGCCAAGGCCCCGAAAGGTATTCAGCTCAAGCTTAAGCGCTCACAGCGCAAGTCCGTCCTCGGGAATGTCATTTTTATCCTGGACGCACGTATCGACATGTCGCCGCAACAAATCAAAGACGTGAGCCGTTACAAACTCGGACAGCGTGTCGTTTATGAGAGTTCTTCACGAAAGAAATATCAGGAAAACGCGATGGCTCGTGTCGAGAATAGTCGCGACAACACAAGCATGTTCGCCTCACCGGGTGAGCAAGCACGTGGCATCGGAAAGTCTTTTTATCAACTTGCACGCGCCGGTGTGAGCAGCGCGGCCGCAGCACTATCCCTCAAAATTACCGTCAACAGCCTGCTCAAGGGCGTTCACGTCGAATGCAAGAGCATGGGCGAATTACTGGAGGCGGAGGAAGCCATCCGGGAAGCCGCTCAAAACGTGAAGGACTACCTGACGGTAGCTGCTTCTTACAACAAACGTGAGCAACTCATTGAACTCTAGGCCACCCGTATACACTCCGTTCCTCCGGCGCTTTACCGATGAACGCGCGCGCGACTTGTCCGATACGATCGAACTCTACAACGAAGTCCGCGAGGCCCATCTCGCATCACACTGGGGAAAAGCAGATGCCCTCCAGGGCGTCTGTTCTTTCATTGCTGATTGCGTCGGTGAGGTCGTTGATCTGCCGTCCTCCAAAGTCTTGCTCACCGCCCTCGACCGCTGCCAGCAAGAAGTACTCGCCCTGGAGACGACAATATTTTCTTCGCCAGAGATTGATTGGGACGACGCGACGCTTTCACTCAAGGAACAGGTCGAGCTTGGTCGCTTTTTGCGCGCACAAGAATATTTTCTCGCCAATGATGATCACGTCGGCGAATTGCTGGTTTTCGCCATCGGCAATTTCATGGGCGGGATTATTGCCGAACTCCCAGTGCTGCCCAAAAATACAGATGCTGCTACCTTCAATGTCCCCCTTGTTTCGCTCCTACGCGATCCCGGCAAGATTATTTATCGCGTGACCAATACGATTCTGACCGAAGAGCTTGCCGACGTTGGTTTGTTCACAACGCTGCAAGATCAACTCTTCGCTAATATCTGCTTCGCGTCCGGCTTTTCACCCGATGACGAGCGTCACAAAAAATTTGTCACGGCTGACGAATCCAAACTGTCGCCATCCGAACTTGTAGAAACCTACTTTAAAGATACGCCCTTCCTCGATCTGTTTCTCACACCAGTACCTTTCATCCTGCCTCTAGATGCTCGCTTTGAGCATCACTGGATTGTTGCAGGAACCGGGCACGGTAAAACACAAACGCTACAGTCGCTCATCTGTGGCGATCTCGAAGCTGTGGCAAACGGCGAGGCGTCCATTGTCGTTATCGATAGTCAGGGCGATCTCATCAAGAACGTCGCCGGGCTAAAGCTGTTTGCCAAGGGTCAACCATTGCACGGCAAGCTGTGCCTTATCGATCCAACGGACATCGAATTCCCGGTGCAGCTCAATCTTTTCGCATTGGGAACCGAACGGCTCGACACTTATTCCAAGCTCGATCGCGAGCGATTGCTTAACAGCATCATTGAACTCTACGACTTTGTTCTTGCTGCGCTCCTAGGCGCGGAAATGACCAGCAAACAGTCCATTATCTTTCGCTTCGTCACCCGTGCTCTACTTCATATCCCCAATGCGACCGTCCACACCTTGCTTGAATTGATGGAGCCGGGCGGCGATCAGAAGTACAAAGAATATATCTCCCAGCTTCAAGGCGCTGCTCGCTCCTTCTTCGAAAACGAGTTCAACACCGCCCAGTTTGCCGAAACCAAGCGCCAGGTCCTGCGACGCCTGTACGGCATCCTGGAAAATCAGACATTCGAGCGAATGTTCTCACACCCCAAGAGCAAGCTCGACATCTTCAAGGAAATGAACAGCGGCAAGGTGATCCTGATCAACGCCGCGAAGGATTTGCTCAAACAGAACGGTACGGAAGTCTTTGGCCGTTTTTTTATCGCACTGATCGCCCAGGCTGCGGCGGAACGCGCAACACTCCCCCCTGATCAGCGTCTACCCACCTTCGTCTACATCGATGAATGCCAAGATTACATCGCCAGTGACAGCAATTTTACTGTCATTCTTGAACAGGCTAGGAAGCAGAAAGTTGGCCTCATTATCGCGCATCAGTATCTCACGCAGCTTTCACAGGGCATCCTTGATAGCCTGCATGCCAATACCAGCATCAAGTTCGCGGGTGGTGTTAGTGATCGTGATGCTCACGCCCTTGCGCGCAATATGCGAACCACACCCGAGTTCATCGAGAGCCAGACCAAACTCTCATTCGCTGCCCACGTTCGCAACTTCACGGCGAACGCTGTTTCCTTGAGCATTCCCCTGCGCGAATTAGAGAGCAAGGAACGCATGACGCGAAAGGAGGCAGCGACGCTTCTAAATCAGATGCGCAATCAATATGCCGTTGCGTTTGCGGAAACCCCACTCGACAAGCCGACATTGCCCCCAACAGCCGTTGACCCCGATGAGTTCGCTGATCGCTACTAAGCCGCGAACTCATAAACGCGCCCTTGGACGGGCTTGCCAGTGTCCGCTTTTGCACCTTAAGCGGCCGTCAAACGGGACGAACGACACTTCCGGGATGTGCCAACAGCGGACATCATCTGCCACTCTAAAAACCTCATCCAGTGATGACCGGATGAGTTTTTTTAGCGGGCACAAAGCAAAAATACACATATTATTATTGTAGTATATATGATACACCAGTTTATGATATGATTGTACACTAATATAACAACATTAAACTGTGTTATTTTCCAAATAGGAAAGGGTGTCCGATGCGAGTCAATTCCAGCGCCATCGACGTTTCGAACGTCGGGTTCCGCTACGGCTCGACCGTGGTGCTGAATGACGTGCGGCTATCGATCCGGGCGGGCGAGCATGTGGCGATCGTCGGACAATCCGGTGCGGGCAAATCCACCTTGCTCCAGCTCATCGTCGGACTTCTGAAGCCTGACAATGGTGAGATTCGAATCGATGATGTGCCCGTCACGGGACCAGTAGTTGGTGCGACGCTGATGTTTCAGCGCCCGGCGCTGCTACCTTGGGCGAGCGTTGCGGACAACGTGGTTCTGCCGTTACGATTTTCGGGGGCTCTGCGACATGATCGTGGCGGCGCGCGAAGCAAAGTGCTCGCACTCCTTGATCAGGTCGGACTTGCGGACCGGGCAGAGGCACGTCCAGCCGAGCTGTCCGGTGGCCAGCAACAGCGCGTCGCTCTCGCCCGCGCGCTCGCAAGTGAGCCTCGCATCCTTCTTTTGGATGAACCATTCTCGGCGCTTGACCCCGAGATGCGCGCTGGCCTGCGTGCCGATGTTCGCCGTCTGGCGCAGGAACGCGGAGTGACGCTTGTTGCCGTGGCCCACGATCTAGCCGATGTCGCATCGCTTGCCGAACGCGCCATCGTGTTGGGCGGTGTCCCAAGCCGCGTCATCGACGACCTTCCGCTTGGCAACGACGCGGCCACGATCTTGCGCGCTCGCATGTCGAATCTGAGCGCGGTCGCCTGACCTCCATTGTTGCTCCAGTAAAGGACTCTCATATGGCAATCTCGCATCACGAACATTCAGAAATCTGCGAATGGACACAAGCGGATTGGACCCGCCGCGATACGCTCGATGTACTCGCGCGTGGCGGTCTCGCGGCTTTTCTTGCCTCGATCAACCTCGGGGCCGGCGCGCTGCACGCGGCCGACGATGATGTCGTCCGCATCGGCTATCTGCCGATCACTGATGCCACGGCGCTGCTGGTCGCCCACGCCAAGGGTTATTTCGAGGAAGCCGGGCTCAAAGTCGAACCACCGACGTTGGTTCGCAGTTGGTCGGCGCTGGTTGAGGGATTTGCATCCGGCAAATTCAATGTCGCTCACCTGTTGAAGCCGATTCCGATCTGGATGCGCTACAACAACCGCTTCCCGATCAAGATACTCGCCTGGGGTCATACCAATGGATCGGGCATCGTTGTCGGCGAGGTAACCGGCGTAAAGAATTTTTCCGATCTCGGTGGCAAGCGCATAGCCGTGCCGTATTGGTACTCAATGCACAACGTGGTGCTGCAGTTTGCGTTGCGCCAGTCGGGTGTAAAGCCTGTCATCAGCGACACGCCTGCGGCCAATGAGTGCGCGCTGCAGGTCTTGGCCCCGCCGGAGATGCCGCCTGCGCTCTCGGCGAAAAAGATCGACGGCTATACCGTCGCGGAGCCGTTCAATGCGCTCGGCGAACTGCGTGCGGGCGCGCGGATGCTCCGTTTCACCGGCGACATCTGGAAGAACCACCCCTGTTGCGTCATCGTCGCTCACGAGCGGCACACCGTCGAGCGCCCGGAATGGACGCAGAAAGTGATCGACGCAATTGTCAGGGCGCAGATCTTCGCTTCGAAGAACAAGCTCGAAGTCGCACGCCTCATCTCCAAGGATGACAGGGGCTATCTGCCGACGCCCGCCGACGTCGTCGTGAAAGCGGTCACAGACTACGGGGAACACTACGAAGCGAGCGGCGCCATCCGCCACCGCAAGTGGGGCAACGGCCGTATCGACTTTCAGCCTTGGCCTTACCCATCCGCCACCAAGCTCATCGTCGAGGCCATGGGCAATACAATCGTCGAAGGTGACACGACTTTCTTGAAGGGCCTCGATCCCGAGTTCGTAACAAATGATCTCGTCGACTACCGCTTCGTGAAAGCGGCGTTGCAACGATTCCCCGAATGGATCGAGGATCCCAGCGTCGATCGCGCGAACCCGTTCGCACGCCAAGAGCAACTGACTCTATGATCTCGCTCGCGCCTGATATCCGACCCGCGCCCGGCTCAGTGGTCTCCGCGCTGCGAGCGGCGGGATCGCAATTTGTCGCGCCTGCGCTTGGTATCGCAACGATGCTTGGATTGTGGTGGATGGCGGGGCTGGTGCTGACTTCCGAACCGCGCTTCGCCGCCTTCCAGGGCTTTGCGATCGAACGAACCTTCGCTTCGTTCGGTGACCTCCTGGTCTCGGGCGATGCCTGGCGGGCAGCCAGACCGAGCCTCATCCGTGTCGGCTATGGTCTATTCTGGGCTTTCGTCATCGGCGCACCGATCGGACTCGCGCTCGGATGCTATCGCTTGTTCGAAAACGCGGTGCAGTTACCGTTTCAAATTCTGCGCATGGTGAGCCCGCTTGCCTGGATGCCGATCGCCATCATCGCGTTTGCGAGTTGGGATGGAGCCATCGTCTTCTTGATCTTCGCCGCTGCAATCTGGCCGATCCTGTTCGCGACCGCCGCCGGGGTAAAACAGATCGACCCGGTGTGGACTGCTATGGCGCGCAATCTCGGCGGGCGGCATCTCGCGTTGCTCAAGACAGTCATCGTACCTGCGGTGGCGCAAGACATCCTGACTGGCCTGCGGCTCGCACTCGGTGTTGCCTGGGTGGTGCTCGTTCCCGCCGAATATCTCGGAGTCACCAGCGGGCTCGGGTATGCCATCAATGATGCGCGTGACACCCTTTCCTATGATCGGCTCGCAGCCCTTGTGCTGCTCATCGGTCTTATCGGTTACGCGCTCGACGCGGTGATCGGCTTTGCCCTTCGCCGTGCGCATTGGACACCCTCCATTTAAGTTCGCCACAACACAGGGAACTTCAATATGACCAAAACCAAACCGAAGGAGATCGTCTCCGCCTTCGAGATGATCGACCATACAGCGCTCCATACCTTGTCCGAAAAAGGCAAAGCCGATCCGACCGTCGTGCGCACGGTGCGTTGCCGGACGGTCGCTGAAGGGCGCCGCTTCCGTCATCTCAACTACATTCGCAATCTGCCGCCTCATATCGTGGATGAGCCGCCGCAACTCCTTGGCGACGACACCGCCCCCAATCCGACCGAGGCGCTGCTAGCGGCGCTCGGCACCTGCGTTTCCGTAGGAATCCAGGCGAATGCGGTGGCGCGCGGCTGGAAGGTGCGCGGAATCGAGATCGAGACCGAGGGCGACATCAACATCACGTCGGTATGGGGTACGGGCGATCTGTCGCCGAAGCCGGCGGGGCTGACGGCCGTGCGCCTGAAGATTCGGCTCGACATCGACGGCGCGAGTCCGGCTGAGCTCGATGCACTCATCACCCATGCCGCCAAATGGTCGCCGGTTCTGAATACGGTCCGCAACCCCGTCCAGATCGCGATCGAACGCGCGTGAGTGAGAGTGCCATGACCCAAGCCGCTGCCCGCGCCGAGCGGTTGACGAGCGTCGCATCGGTTGTCGCACGGGATCTCAAGCCGTTGGTCCGGCAGATCGACGCGGAAGGCTTCTATCCGAAGGAGGTATTGCGGCGGCTGGGCGAGACCGGAGCTTTTGCCCATCACACGGGCGGCGATGCTGCGGCCGGAGGTCTTCGCGCTGCAGTCGAGGCGATGGCCGAAGTGGGTGCGACTTGCTTGTCAACTGCGTTCTGCATGTGGTGCCAGGATGCGCTCGTCTGGTACCTCGATCGATCCGAGAACCCGCTTCCGCGACAGCGTCTTCTTGATGCCGTAGCCTCCGGGCGCCAGCTCGGGGGTACCGGACTATCCAATCCGATGAAGGCGTTCGCAGCGATCGAGCCGATTGCCCTGAAGGGTAGGCCCGTGCCCGGCGGTTATCGTGTGACCGGTCGGCTGCCCTTTGTCTCGAACCTTGATGACGGCCATTTCTTCGCCAGCATCTTCGCGCTCGAGGGCGCAGAAGACCACCGCGTGATGTCTCTTTTCCACGCCGGCCAGGATGGCGTGAAGCTCGCACGGAACGCACATTTCATCGCGCTTGAGGGCACCGGAACGTTCACCATCCTCATCCGCGACGCCTTCGTGCCGGACGACGATGTGCTTTCCGAGGACGCCGCCCGCTTCGTACCGCGCATCCGGAAGGGATTCGTGCTGCTGCAAGCCGGCATGGGGCTTGGCATCGCAAACGGCTCGGCAGGCCTCATGCGCAGCGATGGAGCAGGCCGCAAACAGTCCGCGCTCCTGCCGCTCGGTCCCGACCAGATCGAGGCTCGCGCCGCTGTGCTGGCGGAGCGCATCTCGGATCAGGCACGCAATATCGAAGAACCGGATCGCGGCTCCTTTCTCGATGTCCTCCGGACTCGGCTCGATATTTCGTGGCTCGCGCTGGAGGCGGCCCAGTCCGCCATGCTGCAGTTCGGGGCCCGAGGCTATATCATTGGCTCCGAAGCTGCTCGCCGCCTGCGCGAGGCGCAGTTCGTAGCGATCGTCACACCATCTGTAAAACATATCCTCACTGAACTGGCAGTGTCAGATCGATAGATCATTTGCGGGTAATGAAAGATAGCATGGATGAATTCTGACACCTGCTTGCCGCTATTGATCGGTTTCGGTGACATACACTGCCCCGACGAAACGCGCCCACGATCCACATGTCCGCTTTGGGTCAGGAGCAGACATCCAACAAAGCCTTGCTGATTTCTGCTAAGTGCCAATAGCGACATTGCTCGTTGGCTTGAAATGAAAGAGGCCGCCAATTGAGGCGGCCTCCATAATCTTACGGTTCGGTAACGATTATTTGGCTACGCCTTCAACGATATATAATCTGAACGTTGCGTATTTATCGCCAATCTTTCTAGCTTCCTTATAGGCCGGAGAAGTAAACGCTGCTTGCGCTTTTTCCATGCTCTCGAAAGCGTTTATAGTGATACGCGATTTGGTCGGCGCTCCCTCGAGGGATAAGATCTTGCCGCCACGCGTTAAATTGTTTGAACCGCCATCTTGCAAAGCTTTCGAAGCAAGCGGGACATATTCCTTCACGTACCCGTCTTGGTTCGTCACGTCGATCTCTCCAATGACGTAGGCTGGCGGTTTCGCTTGAGCGTGAAGGCCCTGAATGGCCGCTCCGCCGATGGCAGCGCCAGCGACGAGCGCAATGGCTACCTTGTAATTCGATTTCATGGTGTCCTCCCTGATTGACTGCTTCTTTTCTGGAGTCGCGATCATTGCGAGCCGATACGATTATATATGGAAGAGTGAACGGTGGATATGGGTCAGACTCAGAAGTTGCGGCATGTCCGCATTAAGTCTGCTTGACCCAATGAGCAGACATTAGTGCGCCCGTTCATAAGTTGACGCCCTACCATGGCGGCCGAGCACCAATAAAAGGACGATCCATCGGACCAAGGAGAGGCATGCTACACTTTTTTTGTATGAACTTAGTACCCCAGGCGGGGCACCCGCTATTCATTGCCGAACATACCGGCCGTTTCCTTTTCGCCTCGCTGTCGTAATCAAGTTTCTATGCAGACCGACCAGCAAGCCCCGACCCGCCACGACGTGTCGCGACCAGCCAAGTCAAGGCGCGCCCGCTTCCGGCGTATTGACCCACCTGCAATGCGACTTACCGACGATGATCTCGCTGCAATCCGTCACGTGGCCAACCATCGTTTCCTTCGCTCGACACATCTCATCGCCCTACTTGAACGGTCACCCAAAAAACTTCTCGAACGGCTCGCTGCGCTCTATCACAACGGCTATCTGGACCGCCCGCGCGCCCAGCTCGACTATTACGCGACCGCAGGAAGCTCTCCGCTCGTCTATGCCCTCGGAAACAAGGGTGCAGCGCTCCTTGCTGAACTCGACGGGAGCCAGCGTGCGAAGGTCGATTGGACCTGGAAAAACCGGGATGCTGGCCGGATTTTCATCGACCATACGTTGTTGATTGCCGATCTCATGGTTTCAGCGGAAATCGCATCCCGCTGCGCGGGCAACGTAAGGCTGATCGATCCCCGGCAAATCCTAACTGCGGCGCCAGAAGCGACCCGGCGTGCTGACAATCCTTGGGCACTACCCGCGAGAATTATCTTCGCAGGCATCACCCATGATATTCGGCTGATCCCGGATAAAGTATTCGGGCTCGACTACACGGACGCCCGCAAACGATCGTATTTTTTTGTGGAAGCTGATCGTGGCACCATGCCCGTGATGCGTTCGCATCCGCGACAAACTTCTTTTCATCAGAAAATTCTCGGCTACCTCGCTGGCTCAAGGCCAGCTAACACGCACGGCCAGCATTTCGGTATCGGCAATTTCCGTGTATTGACCATCACCACGAGCCGCGAGCGGATCAGGACTATGATTGACGCGTTGAAACAAGCTACGAAAGGGATGGGCTCTAACCAGTTCCTGTTCACCGATCGCACTTCGCTACAGTCAAATCCTGACCTGCTTTCACTCGAATGGATAAGCGGCAAGGGTGATTGCGTTCGACTTGGACTGTAGGTGGTATAATTTCTGAGGCTTCCGTCTTGTCGCTCGGCACCCGATTGGCGGGTGTCGATCATGCGAGACGGAGAAAATAGATGCTCGACATTCCCTTGCACCCGCCACCAGGATTTAACCCCGAGCACGTGCAGTTCTATAACATCGAAATCGCTCGCCTTGCGGATGGCATGATCTCGGTAGCCGTTACGGTCACCACGTGTCCACGCGATGAAGAGTTGGCTACCCAGGAGCTTCATTGCGATCGCGCACATAATCTCGATGAGGTGCTGGCGATAGTCAAGAATTCAGTCTTGCTCCAATAGTCCTTCATCTAAGCCTCGGGCCCTGCGAAAAGTGGGGTCCGCTCTTTTTTGATCATTCTCGCGCGCTCCGTCACGTGACCGTCAAGGCGACCCCTCCGGGGCGCTTATCGCGACCTTGACTGTCGCGGCCGAACGCGCGGATGCGAGTGCATGTCGGCTCCGGAAAGCATGCCGATCCTGTCTCACCAGAAAGCATCACCAGGGAGTTCACAGGAAGAAGGCATCAAGCTGTGTGTCGAAGCCACCCGACCCGTTTCCTTGCGCGAAGACTTACAGGAGGTATAGTTTTGAAAGAACAGCGAATTCTCCCTGACAATCAGAACTTCGAACGTGGGTCAGAGCCGCGCCAGGCGCGTGTGTGTCTCTGACCTGCGTTTGCAGGAACCTGAAGATGCAAAAAGGGAGTACCTGAAATGGCGAAAATGTTTCGCGTCTACTCGATCATTGAGCGACAAAAACAGGACGATTACTGGCTGAACATCGGCGTGGCGTTTCCACATGAAGACGGAAAGGGCTTCAATGTGATGCTGCAAGCTCTTCCGCTTCACGGCAACGGCAAGATCGTGCTTCGCGAACACGAAGCAAAAGATCACGACGAAGAAGAAACGGGCCAGGACACGCCCAGCAAGCCTGCCGGCAACGGTCCCAAACGGGAACGTGGTGGAAGTAACGATCGCCAGCCCGTACGTCGCTAGCGACAAGCTACGCCATCTGCCAAAGCCTCGGGCCCTGCGAAAAGTGGGGCCCGCTCTTTTTCCCAATAAATTAACAACTGATTTTCGCTTTGTACCAACAGCAGATAACTAGCTAGCGGCTACCACCTTTCGCAGCGGAAGCTCTAACGATACGGTCTGGCGACCGAATCAAAGGAGCGTCTGCGATTGAGCCAACTCCTTATCCAGCACTACCTCAATGAATTGCAGACATTGCGCCGCGTTTCGGGCACGTCGCGCGAGTCGGTGGTGCGCGAGGCGTTCAAGACTCTGCTCAAGGATTGGGGCAAGTCGCGCGACCTGATTTTCATTCCCGAATACGAGTACCAGACCCCGCAAAAGGCCCGCGTCTATCCGGATGGCGCGCTACTGCACGCGCTGCGCGTCCCGCTCGGCTATTGGGAAGCGAAGGATGAGGAAGACGACCTCGATGAGGAGATCGATAAGAAATTTAGAAAGGGTTATCCGCAAGACAACATCATCTTCGACGACACGCATGAAGCGGTTCTGATCCAGGACAAACAACCGATAATGCGCTGCGGCGTAGAAGACCCAGCGCAATTGCAGAAGTTACTGGAGCTGTTTTTTGGTTATGAGCGCGCAGAGATTGCCGATTTCCGTAAAGCGGTCGAGCAGTTCAAAACTGATCTTCCGGAGGTTCTCAAAGCGTTGCGGGAAATGATCGAGAAGGCGGAGCGTGATAACGAATACTTTCGTAAGGCGTCGTTGCGCTTCCTCAAGCATGCGCAGGATACGATCAACCCGAATGTCACGGCTGCCGACGTACGCGAAATGCTGATCCAGCATATTTTGACTGAGGAAATCTTTTCGCAGGTATTCGATAATCCCGACTTCCATCATAAAAACAACGTTGCCAGGGAGCTTTATTCGCTGGAAAACACTTTCTTTACCGGCAAGGTCAAGCACGACACGCTCGCGGGGTTGCGACCCTACTATGCTGCGATCAAGAGCGCAGCCGCGCTCGTCACCGGCCACAACGAGAAGCAGAGGTTTCTAAAAACAATCTACGAGAACTTTTACAAGGTCTATGACAAGAAAAAAGCTGACCGCCTTGGCGTCGTCTACACACCAAACGAGATCGTGCGCTTCATGATCGATAGTGCCGACTGGCTGTGCCACAAGCACTTCAATAAGTCGCTGATCGACAAGCAGGTGGAAATCCTCGATCCGGCTGTAGGCACCGGCACATTCATCACGGAATTGATCGAGCACTTCCGTGGACAGCCGCAAAAGCTTCGCTACAAATATTTGGAGGAACTGCACGCTAACGAAGTGGCGATTCTGCCTTACTATGTCGCCAACCTGAATATTGAAGCGACCTACGCCGCACTTGCCGGCTATGAGGAGTATCCGAACCTCTGTTTCGTCGACACACTTGACAACACTACGGCGCTTAAGGCTCAGAAAAACCAACATGTTGGAGATTTATTCGGCGGCGTTAGCGACGAAAATGTCGCGCGCATTAAACGCCAGAATAAAAAAAAGATCAGCGTAATCATCGGCAACCCGCCCTACAACGCCAACCAGTTGAATGAGAACGAGAACAATAAGAATCGCGAATACCCCGAGATCGACCGACGCATTAAAGCAACTTACATCAAGGCTTCAACGGCGCAGAAAACCAAGCTCTATGATATGTACGCTCGTTTTTTTCGGTGGGCATCAGATCGCATCGACGAAAACGGCATCGTCGCCTTCATTACAAATCGAAGTTTTATTGAGAGCCGCACCTTTGACGGTTTTCGTAAGATGGTGGCAGACGAATTTAACGAAGTTTACATCATCGACCTTGGCGGCGACGTGCGCGCAGACCCAAAGTTGTCGGGTACAAAGCACAATGTGTTCGGAATCCAGACCGGGGTAGCCATCAGCTTTATGGTCAAGTGTGCAAACGCGAAGGGCTGCCGCATCAAGTACGCGCGGCGACCACAATCAGAGACAGCAGAAGATAAGTTGGCGTTTCTATCCAAAGGAAAGATCGACGCCATTTCGTTTGAGGATGTTCGACCGAGTGTCCGGCATGATTGGTTGAACCAAACCGCTAACGATTTCGACAGTTTCATTCCAATCGCGGACAAAAAGACCAAGTCTGCAAAGGTGGCTGGGCAACAGCAAGCCATATTCAGGATGTTTGCGGCCGGTATTAAGACGAATAGAGATGACTGGGTATATGATTTCGATTCCAAGACACTGACAAAGAAAATCGAGTTTTTCGCAAGGGTTTTTAATCAGCACCTCGACGACGGCAAAAGGAAAAAGGAATCATTCGATCCTTCTATAAAATGGAGCCGGGATCTAAAAAAGAAGAGAGTCAAAGTACGTTACGATCGTTCTTGCATCGTGAAGTCGCAATTTCGGCCGTTCATCACAAAATCGTTCTTTGCCAATAAGGTGATGAATGACGTTCTTACCTCTCTTCACCAGATTTACTTTGGTGACGATCTAAGTCGTCAGAACTGCATCATCGCGTTCCTGTGTGTCTATTCGTCCCATCCGATTGCGGTAATGGCAGTGGAGGGCCCCTTCGATTATTGCATGTTGAAAACGGGCAATGGAGGGACGGAATCTATAGCGCGATGGAGATACAACAGCCAGGGCGCCAAAGAAGATAACATTACCGATTGGGCTCTTGAGCAATTCCGCGCGCATTATGAATCGGGAATGACACCGAAGCGTCCAATCACCAAAGATGCGATCTTTTTGTACGTCTACGGCCTGTTGCATGATCCGATCTACCGCGACAAATATGCGCAAAATCTTAAACGCAATTTTCCGCGCATTCCGTTCTATGAAAACTTCTGGCGTTGGGCCGAGTGGGGCGAGAAGCTGATGGCGCTGCATATCGGCTACGAGACGGCCGAGCCGTGGCCGCTTGAGCGCATCGACGCGCCCGACGAGAAGTCGCGCAAGGCCGGGCTCGCGCCCAAGGCGATGCTCAAGGCGGACAAGGACGCCGGCAATATCCAGCTCGACAGTGAGACCCAACTGACCGGTGTGCCGCCGCAGGCGTGGACATACAAGTTAGGTAATCGCTCGGCGCTCGAATGGATTCTCGACCAGTACAAGGAAAAGACGCCGAAAGACCCGACCATCCGCGAGAAGTTCAACACCTACCGCTTCGCCGATCACAAGGAGAAGGTGATCGATCTCCTCAAGCGCGTCACGCGCGTTAGCGTCGAGACGATGAAGATCGTTGATGCGATGCAAGCGGAGCAGCGGTGACCTCACCTTTTTACGAGGGCTTAGCGGACATCATTTTCGGTTCGGAGAAATCCAAGCACGTACCAACGGCCGACGGTTCACCGCTTTGTGAATTCGTCCAGTTAGCCTAAAAAATGAGAGCCTAAAAAGAGCCTAAAGTTCTAAAACACGCATTTGCGGGCGTAGTTCAGTGGTAGAACGACAGCTTCCCAATCAGACGACGCAATTTGTATAGCGCATCATAGATGATGATTAGCCCCGATTTTTGGGGCTTTTCTCATGTTACATTATTCGTAGCTGTACATTGAAACACGCAGCTACACCCATCCAATCGGTGCCTGAGAGGTGCCTGGCCATGAGAGCCATGCTGACTGATGTCAGCGTGCGGGCTCTCAAAGCGCCAGCACGCGGACAATACACTATATGGGACACGAACAGTCCTGTTGGTGTCCGCGTCTCAGAGGGAGGCGCTAAATCGTTCATCGTCCTCGTCGGCAGCGGCAAACGCCGCATGATTGGCAAGGTCGGTATCATCACGCTAGCGGAAGCGAGAATCGAAGCGAAAAGAATTCTCGCAGAAAAAACGCTCGGCATCTCAAAACCAAAAGCGTCATCAGTTACTTTCTCGACCGCTACGGCGATTTTCCTTGAAGAAAACTACAGGGGAAAAAAGCCAAGAACGAAAAAGGAAACGAAGCGTCTACTAGAACGGCACTTCGCGCCAAAATTCGCAAAGAAGCCGGTCTCCGAAATTACCGACACTGATATCGGAGAAATTCTCGCAAAACTCGCAAGAATACCGAGCGAGCAACTTCACGCCTTTCGTGCGGTTCGAACAATGCTCAAGTGGTGTACGCGACCTCCCCGTCGCTACATCACTCACAGTCCTCTCGAAGGTTACGAGCCGCCCGGAGAAGATCGAAAAGGCACGAGGGTACTTTCTGATAGCGAGCTTTCAAAGATTTGGTACGCAGCGACAGGCCGCTATGGCGGCATGGTACGGCTTCTGATTCTTTGGGGGACTCGCAATGGAGAGACCGCTCGCATTAAGCGTGCTTGGATTGAAGAGAATGTGCTGACTATTCCCGGTGAAGTAACGAAAAATAAGCGAGCCCACGCAATTCCTTTGCTTCCGTTCGCTCGTTCAACCCTCATCGGTCAATCTAAGCGCGGTGCGTACTTCTTTCCTGGCAAAGACCTCGACACCCATTTCCACGACGGCTCTTGGGGCAAGCTCAAGAAAGAGCTCGACCAGAAAGCCGGCGTGAAGAATTGGCAACTTCGAGACATCCGACGGACGTTCCGCTCCAACATGGCAAAGCTCAAAGTGCCACGAGAAATAGCTGAAATTCTTCTGAATCACGTTACAGGTGCGAATAGGAATGACCTCGACGAGATTTACGACAGGTACGACTACCTGCTGGAAAAGAAGGAAGCACTAGCCAAGTGGGAGAAGCGGCTGCGCCAAATTCTGAATAAGAAACAATGAGGAGCTATGAGTATCTTGTAGCTCCTCATTTTTTTGCATAGCATTCGGCGTCCATCGGTGGTGAACCGAGGGCTTGCAAGCTCTCCTTCAAAGGGAGTCTTGCAATGTCCGAACGACCGCTCATCGTCGATTGGAAGGGCCTAAAGAAGCTTGGCTGGTGTTACTCACGAGCCCATACGTGGCGCTTGATGTTTGACCCGGAGTATGGCGATCGCCGGTTTCCGGCTTGTCGCAAGCTCGGGAAACATCCAAACGCACACCCGGTGTGGCGAATGAGCGAAATCCTCGCCTATCTTGAGTCCCACGGTTTGAAAGTGACCGAAGATTGGAATGCTTCCTGAAAAGGAAGCCGACCCCCGGTGTCCAAACCGGGGGTCGATTTTTCTGCACGCCCTGGCCCGGCAAATGCTACAGGAAAACCACGTAAATAATTCCGGCCAGATTTATCGGGGTTTTTCAGCCTGTATCGGCTTCCCTTGCGAGTAGCGCACCTCCATGAACTCCGGTAAAAGTGCTCATTCCTTGGGTTTCTTACCGCTCAATTCTTCCTTAAGTATCAGCGACGACCCTTCCGCATTGTCATTGCTGATAGGATCAGACCTTGCCATTTCGTCCTAGGAACGAGAACCACGCGATTCAAGAAGTCGTTTTCGTGCTGACTCTTCAGCGCGCCTTCTTGCCAACCGAAGTGGAGGCTTTGGTCGCTGCTCATGACAAATGGAAAGCCGATCTTCCGGGGATGAAGAAAATTGACGGCTTCCAGTTCGAATTTGGCGACGATCTTTCACCTACTCAAAGCGCAGTGCCAATGGCAGGCGTGAGCTTCGACGCTCATAAACGCGATGGTTCGCTCGACTGGCGCCTTCGTGCAAACCAAAACTGGCTGGCAGTGAATTGTCTATCCTACACTCGTTGGGCTGACGTTTACGCACGCGCCCGCGGCTATCTTAGCGCCGCCTCGGCGGTCATCCCCGACGAAAACCAAGTGGTAGGCATCGCACTTCAATACATCGATGTGTTCGAGTGGGAAGGCGAGCTTGCGAATTATAAACTGGATGGACTTTTCCGAGCGGGGACAGACTTCGTATCTAAAAGTGTTTTCGGGAAGGGCCCGCTATGGCACGCGCATCAAGGTTGGTTCAGAACTGACGGCCTGATTGCTCCCGGTAGGCAGCTAGAGCGAATACACATCGACGCCGTAGAGCAAAAGAATGCGCATCAGGTGAAGATTGATATTACTCTCAGGCTGGACTTACAGGAAAAGTGCACTGCTGCGAGTCTTTTCGCAGGAAAAGCCCCCCTCGTTGACCAAGTGATGGACAGTCTCCATATACGCAATAAGGAACTTCTATCGGGAATTCTTAAGGACGATGTGATCCAAAGGATCAAGCTGAATGCTTAATACTGCTCTCACCCAAGCGCATCCCGATTTTGCAGGAGTTACTGCTGAGAGTGCGCTTGCCCGCTACGACAGTGGTCTTGACGAAGTTGCTTCTGCCGCTTCCCACCCTCAGTCAACTTCGCGCGCATCGAGCGTAGTAACTGCTGCTTTTGTTGCGGCGGTAACGTCATCAATTGCAAACCCCACTTCCTCGTCCTTTAACACGACTGCTTGGTCGGCAAGTCGCCCCGCAATTTATGCTTCTGTTCATGTTCAAGATGATCGCAACGCGGCGCTGTCCGCTAAGATCGCAACCTATCGCTCGTTGGTCGATGGCTGGGACGGGCTGGGCAGCGTGGCCCCGTCGCGCAAAGCGATCGATGATGCGATGATCTTCATCGATAAGATTCCGCCAGGCGCAAAACTTCCTGAGCCGATGGTTTCCGCTGATGGTGAAGTTGGCTTCTTCTGGAAATCTCAAGGCGTCTACATCGACGTGGGACTTAAAGGTGATGGATTCATCTCCTATTATGGAGAAGCACCCGGCGGCCCTTCTGCGAGCGGCGTGAAACCTTTCAACGAATTTACCCGCCTGCCTGAAGACCTTGCGAGAATAATCAGAAATTCCTGAGGTGGTCGTTGGCGACGGAAGCAGACGAAGAGTCCTGTCCGTGTGAGAAGATTGCTCATGGCGATATGGGCTTGGTCTCCGACGAGGAACGTCTCGCGCGAGTAGTATGTTCGCCTAACCATTATAACGAAACCACCGGCAACATTCGCCCGTCGGTCTTTCCTGACAAGCATATAATCCTTGGCACATTATCGTTGACCAGGACGGATAAGGTCGATGCAACTGAATTGAAGGCGATAGCCGACGACGTAGCCAAATCGATTCCAGACCAGCCGCAGAAAGCCGCCGGCTATTTGGTCGCTAAGACTGAGGACCTCCGTCGCTTAAGTGAAGAAGATGGGCGCAGGTTAGTCTGTGTATGGGATAACCCAATCATCGATATGCCCCCATATCGGAATAATCCGGCTCACGCTCTTCTAGGAAAAAACCCCCACGTGAATGAGTTACCTGCTCCTGACGATGATATTTGGGGCGCTGTCAAAGAGTTGAAAAAACGATTGGTTGAAACTTTCAGTGGCCTTCTACAAGCAGATAAAATTTATTGAGCAAGATTTGATTCTTAAGTCACGTCTCTAGCTCACGCCGTAAAGATTGAGGGCGCCCGAAGGCACCCTCTGTTCGTCTAGCTTGTCCGTTGCGGTGCGAGGCCGTTTCTGAAGGGCGAGCGGGCCTTCGTGTCTGGTGGCCTCGTCGCTTTCGTCGCTTCACCGTAATTGCGTCCAGCTAGAAACGCCTGTGCAAGCGCGGTTCGCGTCGCCTCGTCCTGCGTGTCGCTGCCGAAGTTCATGTCGGCGATGAACTCAAGTAAGCGACCGTAAGATAGGTGAACTGAGGCTAGCTCGTCAGGGTTCATTAGGGAGCGAAACGTGGCGCGGGGAGAAAAATCTGACGGGGTGGGATGACCTATTTCTTCAACTCATACACTCCAAATATGTTGAGCGGACCAACCGAAGTGGTCGAAACAACCGTAATATGATTTGTTGAGGCTTGGACGTCATTCGCCCAAACAGTTAGCCGCGTTGGCTCCGACCGCTGTTTCCAAGAATTTTCCACTTCTGGCAGAAGCGCATTCTCAAACCGCACCACTTCGCGATCGATCGCTTGAAGCACTCTTTCCATATCGCCAGTATTCAATTTTACCTTTAGTGGTGCGCGCTCGTATTTTAGATGCGCGACTTGCTCCTCCATCGGCTTTTGTAGTGTATCGATCTCTTGATCGAGGCGAGGTTGATACCCTGACGTTGTGAAATCTCTAGCCGAGACTTCTCCTTGAGCCATTGTATTTGGGCGACGTCTGAAAAAATACATGAGCGCTCGTGCATGCACCCAGAATGACTCCATCGCCATGTTCCTGATCGCCTTCTTCTCATCAGACGGAAATGGTTCGGAGGAAATGGCATTTACGAGGTCAAACGCTTGGTGGAGGGTATCCAGCTCGTATGGAAGATGCTCCTTCACACACGCCCAATAAGCGTCCTGTGGCTCAAGCATGCACTTCATCTCCAACGTGTCGGGTGTAGAAACGGGTGTAGGATTTTGCGAGCGCCGCACTAACCAAGAAAATCAGCGCTTCTTGAAGGTTAGTGGCGGAGAGGGTGGAATTCGAACCTGAATCTACTCTGCTGCAGGTGTGGATAAGAAATCATAGCTTGTCCTTTCAGGTTATTATCAACCTGTGACTATAGACCCGTCGCACCCGGTCGCGACACGTCCCGACAGCGACTTTACCCTATCGATCGACGAGGCCTTAGAACGGTACACAAAGGCCGGTCATCCTCGCACGCCACGCAGTGTCCAACGCTATTGCGCCAAGGGCCATCTTGTCTGCCGCCTGGTGGAAACGGGCTTTGGCGAAAAATACCTTATTGCTTCGGATTCGGTGGATCAGCACATTGCTTATATCAACGAAGTGACACCTGCGACCAGTCACGACGCTTCGCGACCTTTCGCGACAAGTCGCGCTTTGGAAAATAAAGACGACACGCCACGACAAGAGCCGCCGATATTATCGGACACGCCGCGACCAGCCGCGACCGGTCCCGACGTGTCGCGCTATGTCGCGCGCCTTGAAGGCGAGAATGATTTCCTCCGTGGCCAGATGACGGTAAAGGATGGCCAGATCAAAGAGCTGACCGAACGGGCACGCGAAACCAATGTCTTGATTGCTGGCCTGCAAAAAATGCTCACACCGTTGCTCGGTGGGGCAGGGGAACGGCGCGAGTAGGGGATAGCCTCAAGCACATCCGCTAATTCGGCGTATAATGCGCTATATGGAGTTTTCTTCCGGCAAACGAATCGGCGACCTTATGCGGGATAAAAACATAATCCTGCGCGGTGCAGACGCCGCCACGGCCATGGGCTTCACGCAGCTCCCAAACTTCTTGCTGAAATCGAAGAAGTTCAGTTCCGGCGACAAGATCACCTTCGCCATGCTGTTGAGCTATGCCTGGCAGAACGATTTCTGTTTTCCGGGGCAAGCCCGGCTCGCAGCCGACATGGGTATTACCGAACGCAGTGTCCGGACCCATCTGAAGGCCTTGGAGGTTGGTGGTTTATTAGCCATCACACAGCGCGGGCAGGGCAAAACCAATATCTATGAATTGAATCTCAAGCCGCCCGGCAAGCGATAGCGATTTATCCTGCGGACCGGAAGAAAACTTCCGGCCAAGACCGGAAACAAACAACCGCTCTAGACCGGCAAAAAACTTCCGCTCCTCTATAATGATATTCAGAGGAATAAGACTCATAAAATAATACTCAGAAAGCAAAAATCATTTTCTTTGAAAATAAGAGCGTCTTGACACTATTAACTTCTATGGTCGTGTATGGAAGATGTAAGATATTTTAGGGTAGGGAAAAACGCAGACAGGACATTGTGCAAAATAGGTCGCACAATTATGAGGTTTCTGCGATGCCTTGCGCCGAGCGGGGAACCACACATGCGCCATCGAGAGGCGTTGCAGAAACCTTGTTGCACGAAACCGCGGGCCGCGAGTTGCGCCTATGGAGATTTGATCGCGACGGGTGCTGATATGGGCTGGAATTGCCTAGCCTGCGCGCGACGTAATGTGTCGAGCACGACGGCGTAACGCGTGCTCGACAGTTTAGAGGGTCCAATTTGCATGATGTTCAGCGGCGATTCGCTTTGCTTACCCGATATAAATCGACGCTGGAGTCGTGCTGCGCCGAGACCGTCGGCGCGGTCGGACTGATCATTCATACGGTACGCGAACAACAGTCGAGAATGTGCTGTCATGAGCTGTCGGCCCTCCGAGCATGGTAAGGGCGTGAGTATGGCCCATCGAAGGTCTCCACGGTCTTCATGCGACCGCCGCAGCATGGGCAGGCTGGCGGCTCGAAGACTGATGCGTGCTCCGCGTGCTCATCGCGTTTGGTGTGATCGGATTCGGCGCTGGGAACATCGAGGAGCGTTCGACACAGCACGAGCTTGTCAGCTCGGTGCCCATTCGCAAAGAGGCCGTAGTGGCGGATGCGATGAAATCCTTCCGGCAGGACATGGAGTAAAAAGCGGCGCATGAACTCGCCAACGGCGAGCTTCATGACCTTGTTCTTGTGGTCGGCATTCTCACGATAGTCCTTCCAGCGGAAGCTGACATGGGTGTCTGTCAGATCGACCAACCGGCTGTTGCCGATGGCGACGCGATGGGTGTAGCGCGCGAGATAGGCCAAGACTTGACTCGGGCCTGCGAATGGACGCTTGGCGTAAACGACCCATTCCTGCGTGCGCAGGGGAGCGAGGTAGGCCTTGAATGCTTCCGGGTTGCTGAGTGAGCAAAGATCAGAAAAGAACTTTAGTTCTTCCGCGGCGTGCAATGCTTGAAGACCTTCGAGAAATAAGCGCCGGAACAAACGTGAGAGCACGCGAACCGAAAGAAAGAAGTTTGGCCGGCATCGAACCCACCGATCACCATCCGGAGAGATTCCACCGGCCGGCACGATGCAATGCACGTGCGGATGATGATTGAGGTTCTGGCCCCAGGTATGCAGGACGGCGGTAAGGCCAACGACGGCCCCGAGGTGCTGAGGATCAGCAGCGATGGTTGTGAGCGCCTCAGCCGCAGCCGTGAACAAGAGCCCGTAGACCTTGGCCTTGTTCTGGTAAGCGATCGCACCGATCGCGGCTGGCAGAGTGAACACGACGTGGAAGTACGGCACCGGCAGCAGCTCGGCCTCGCGCGCTTCGAGCCAGGCTTGCGCCGCGGTCCACTGGCACTTCGGACAGTGCCGATTGCGGCAGGAGTTGTAGGCGATGCGCGTGTGCGCGCAGTCATCGCACCGCTCGACGTGCCCGCCGAGCGCAGCAGTACGACATATCTCTATGGCCGTCATGACGCGCCGTTGGGCGAGGCTCAGATGGGCCTCGTTCGCCGCGCGCCAGCCGGCCCCGTGGCGGCGAAAAACATCCGCCACCTCCAGGATTGGCCGGGGCATAGCCAGCTCATCAGGTCGGCGCTGCCATCTCCATGTTCAGGAGTTCGAGCGGGCTCTGGACTTGCCGGATGGTGTTGATCGCCACACGGGCATAGCGGGTGGTGGACGCAATGTTACGGTGGCCGAGCAAATCCTGAATCACGTGAATGTCGACGCCCTGTTCCAAGAGATGGGTGGCGAAGCTGTGGCGCAACGTGTGCACGGTGACTGTCTTGTCGAGACCTGCGGCCAGGGCCGCCTTGCGGCACGCTCGTTCCACCGATCGCGTCGTAATCGGCCTAACCGGGTCAGGGCCAGGGAAAAGCCAATGCTCAGGGTGGGTCTGCTTCCAATAGGCGCGCAGGATGCCGAGCAATTGCTCGGACAGCATGACGTAGCGATCCTTGCGCCCCTTGGCCTGCCGAATAGCAATGACCATGCGCGCGCTGTCGATATCGCGGGCGGTCAACTTCACGGCCTCGGAGACACGTAAACCTGCGGCATAGATTGTAATGAAGATCGTTCGCATCTGAAGATCGGTTGCCGCCTTCAAAAAACGCACGACTTCGTCCCGTGCCAACACGGCTGGCAATGTGTCTTCCTTGCGGGCATAGGGAATCTGCTCGGATATGTGCTTCTGCCCGAGGGTCGTGCCGTAGAAGAATCGCAACGCTCCCATGATTGGGTTGATCGAGGTGGCTTTGAGCCCGCGAGAAATGAGGTGAAGTCGATAATCGCGCACGTCCTCAGAAGTAAGCTTGTCGGGAGAGCGTGCGTGGAAAATGCTGAAGTTCGCTACAGCGCGAACGTAAATCTTTTGAGTGCTCGGCGACATGTTGCGGATCGTCATGTCTTCGATCATGCGCTGACGCAGCGGCGTCATCTGTTCGGTCATGAAAATACTCCTGTCGGATGAACTGCACTGAACGTGCAATCCTGACAGACAGAACGACCGCTACCGACAGGCGCAGGCTCGGCTCCAGATATTCGATGGGGCGCGAAAGTAATCTTGCGCGACGTATCCAACATGGCTCTGTTGAGCCATATTATCTGATCCCCTCTCGGCAGGCTTGTAAGATGGCTGATTGTCCACTCGGATTTTTTGAAGGCACCGGTATGCCCGATCCGGGCTGGTGGGAGGCTTTGTGGCCCGATCCCGCTGGAGTGTTGCGCGCTGTCGGTGTGAAGCCTGGAATGGATGTTGTGGACCTTTGCTGCGGTGATGGTTGGTTCACGTTGCCGCTCGCAGGAATCGCCCGCAGCGTCATTGCGATTGACATCGATGCGAAGCTGCTGGATGCCGCCAAGGTGCGATTTGCGGAACGTGGCGGTGCACCTAACGTCGTACTTGTCGAGGCCGACGCTTACGAAATGGAAAGGTATATTCGCGCGCCGGCTGATTATGTGTTCCTTGCAAACGCCTTCCATGGCGTGCCAGATCGCACGCGGCTCACGCGCGCCGTCCGCGACATTCTAAAACCTGGTGGCTTGTTTGCAGTTATCAGCTGGTATGCGCGGCCACGCGAGGAAACCACCGTCCTGGGCGAACCCCGAGGGCCAGCAACCGAACTACGGATGACGCCCGAGCAAACCGTTGAAGCAGTCGAGGCCGGCGGCCTGCGCTTCCGTTACCAAGTTGATGTGTCGCCATATCACTATGGCGCTGTGTTCGAACGTACCGCTTCCTAGGCTCGGCATGCCTCCCATTCTCGACAACAAGAACCCATCTTCCCCATCAGTCTTCTCGCCAGCTGCGCTGCTACGCGAGGCGCGTCGCCAAAAGGGCTTGCCGGTGGTCGACGTCCCGCCCCTGTGCATTCTCGATCCCGACGGCGATATTGTCCGCAGCCTGAGACGCAACGGAAGCGCCAAGCCACTTGAGGGGTGGCCCTGTTACCACACCCAACTCGACACCTTCACGCTCGGCGGACATGTGGCGGGAATCGTGGGCTGTGCGGTGGGCGCACCGTTTGCTGTCTTGGTCGCAGAAGAACTATTTGCGTCCGGCTGTCGTATGCTTGTCAGCGTGACATCAGCCGGTCAGATCACACCGGCCGGATCACCTCCGTACTTTGTAATCATCGACCGCGCGCTTCGCGATGAAGGTACAAGCTACCACTACGCCGCACCTTCAGAATACGCAGAGGCAGACCCGCAGCTAGTTGCGGCGGCGAGCGAAGCCGTCCGAAAAAGCGGCCATCATGTTGTTGTCGGTTCTAGCTGGACGACCGATGCCCCATTCCGCGAAACGTCCGAAGCGATTCAATCGGCTCGATCCAAAGGCGTGCTCGCGGTCGAGATGGAAGCTGCGGCGCTGTATACTTTTGCGCGGGCTGCTGGCGTACGAGTTCTCTGCCTTGCCCACGTCACAAACACCATGGGGCAAACGGCACAAGACTTCGAAAAGGGCGAGATGGATGGTGCGGCAGAAGCCCTAACAGTACTTGGAGCAATTGCAGACCGCGCCTCCGATCGTTCGTGAAAGGAGGGCTCTGTCCTAGCCGCTCCCCTATCAGCGACAACACTCCCCAGACCCGGCTTCGCCGGAGCGCTCCGCCTGTATCGGCGGACATGGCACCGAGCCGTAAGAACAGAAGACGCAGCAATCCCCGGACTTCGGCCGTAGCTTCATGCCGCAGTGCGTGCATTCGTAGACAACCTGGCACGCGTCAATCGGCATCCGCTCAGTCTTCGCGGTGCCACATCCCGGGCAAGTGATAACGGACTGCTCGATCACGGCGATTCCCTACCGCGACAGCGGTTTAGTGCAATTTTCTTTTTGCGACACGCAAATCTCGTTCTGTCAAGATTCCGGCCTTTTCAATGCGTGTTACAATTGTCTTATGAGCAAATTGCTTGAACAGGCATTCGCCCAGATGCGCGACTTGCCGGAAGATTTTCAGGACAAGGCCGCGCGGCAATTAATCCGGTATGTCGATGAAATCTCGACTGTGGATGGTGAGGCCGTAGAGGAAGGTCGGCAAGCGTATCAACGCGGCGAGTTCAGGACGCTTAAACAATGGCGGAATGACGTGGGGATTATTGATTACTAGCCCCGCCGAACGCGGACTGCGCAAAATCCCCCGCGTCGATCTGGAACACATCGATCAAGCATTTTCCGAAATGTGCTTGGACCCATACTCTGGTGACATCAAGTTCCTGCGCGGCATGGGCGCCACCGTCCGCCGCCGGGTCGGTGACTGGCGGATTCTGTTCGAGCTCGACAAGAACCTGCAGCTAATCATCGTGCTCGCCGTCAAACGGCGCGGTTCTAAGACTTATTGATCGGATTGAAGTTTGGGCGCGTCGGCTTCGCCGACCGGGCTCTATGCGCTTCGCTTACCGAGCCGGCTGTTACCCGCGGGCGGAACAGCCACCTCGGCCCACCCTCCGGGTGACGATCCCTCGCGCGACCCTATGACGAGGGGGGCTCCTTGAAAGAGCTAATCTTTTGAGTTTGTAGTGTGACTCCGCTCCTGAAGCCGCTCCCAGATGCCAGCCGAATGTGCTTGATACAAAAGCAAGCCTAGCAACGTTTTTGAATCAGCAAATGGAGATTCTGTAATGGCACGAATTGCATCTTGAAGAGACATTGAGGTAACCGATATCGGCCCGCAGTCCGTAAATACTTTTGGCCGCTTTTGTGAGGCTAAGTTTGTAAGGCACACGAACAGGTGAATGAGTTCGTCTGAATAGCCAACGGTAGCTGCAAAAACACCCAATTCGATTGTAGCTAAGACTGAATAACCTGTTTCTTCGAGAACTTCTCGAACGACCGCACTATCCGGGCTTTCGCCAGTGTCTATTAGCCCGCCCGGAAGCTCAAGCATATTCGCTGCCAACGCTGGTCTGAATTGCTGAACAAGCACAACGTCGTCGGGTCCTTTCAATAGTACTGATGCAACGGTCCCTGGGTGACCTCGAAATTCTCTTTTTTTTATTTTTTCAGTCATTGTCCGCAGGGCTGAGAGAGAAATAAAGTTTAATACGTGATCGCAATAAAAACTCGGTAGCCAGCACCTGCAATTTGGTTTTCCAGGACGATGCTCTGCTTTGACGGTGCGATTTGATTTGGTAGACTACAACTATGGCGTGTGAGGTCAACGTATGAAAATCGCATTGATAGGTCTAGGTCACGTCGCGAGATTTCAAATTGAAGCCCTCGCGCAATCGCAGGAAATTGTGCTCAGCGACGCCTTTGACATTAATTACGAAACGGCAGGGATACTACCTTCGAATACGAAATTTCATCATTCACTGGACGCTATTTTGCAAGAGTCCAAGGCCGATTTATTTATGGTTTCGACTCCGAACGTAACCCATTTCGAGATCGCTTATCGCGCCATTCAGGAAGGAAAATCAGTCGTAGTTGAGAAGCCGATATGCGCGAATGAGGTAGAACTTGAAACGCTCGTTAGCGAAGCTGATCGACGGTCTGTATTTGCTCATGTGGCTTTGCACGCATCGTTTGCCAGAGATTTGCATTGGTGGCTGGATCACCGTGAAGAGTTCACAGCGAATACCAATAACCTAGTCGGATTTGCTTCAGGATTTTTTGATCCGCTCATTACGGATGGCGACCTTGCAAAACATGCTGCTAGCCTTGGCGGATCATGGTTCGACAGTGGGATTAACGCACTAAGCGTTATTGCTAAACTGGTGGACTCCAAAACATTGCGTGTAGAGGAATCGCGTATGACACGCATTCCTCAAATTCCATGCAGCCAAATTCAAGGATTCGCCCTTCTATCTTTTATGAGTGGATCCCATCAACGACACGGCTTTATCGATACCAATTGGACATTGGGCCTAAATCGTAAGGTCACCAGACTCTTTTACGAAGGGTTCGATGTCGTATTGCACCACTCTGACGAAAAGGTTCTTATCGTCCGCAATGGTCAGATTGTTCGAGAGGTCAAGCTTGCGGGCAGTCTGCCGCGCCTGACGAATCACTATACAGCGCTATTTCAGGACCTTCATCGCAGTTATCAAAGGAAACAAGGAAACATTCGCGAGGCAATCCCGCTGCATCGGCTTCTTTTTACGGCGG
This sequence comes from Xanthobacteraceae bacterium, assembly GCA_022844205.1. Classification (GTDB taxonomy): domain Bacteria; phylum Pseudomonadota; class Alphaproteobacteria; order Rhizobiales; family Xanthobacteraceae; genus JAUSIF01. The sequence goes on from JALHMF010000001.1 coordinate 266,337, forward strand.
CGCGCGGAAGCGAACAGGGCTTATGAGAACGATCAATGGTTTTGAGTCGGTTGAAAGCGACGTCGCACTTTCAGGCAACTAAGCAATTTGTCGGCCGAGAAGACGCCCAAGCTGCTTTCTCATCGTTGCTAGATCATTATGTCTCTGATCGCCGGCCGTTCACGGTGTTAAATTACTATGGCGTGGGGGGAATTGGAAAGTCAGCTCTCATTCGGAATCTATATGAGAAGTCGAGCGCACGAGACGATGTCAAAATCGCATTCGTTGATTTGGAGGCGCCACAGTTAGGAGCAACTTACAATTTTCTTTTAGAGATATGGCGCCAACTTCGCTTGAGATGTCCAAGATTTGAATACGCTCTAACAAGAGTCCTTACGCTTGAGGGACGTTCATTGAGCGATGTCCGACCCGGACACTTGCACAAGGACAGCCTTCTATATGATTTGCAGGAAGTTGCGCTGGGTTTGGCGGAAACCGTCGCGCCTGGGCGCCTTCTCAAGAAGCTTTTCGATATTGCAGATGAAAAAAGGCGTCGCTATCTTTCAGCTCTCAAAGACGATTTCGAGCAAATTGAAGCTTTGTCTGAAGCGGCTCTTATACAGTACTTGCCGCATTACCTCGGATCAGACTTAGCCAAGCAAGCAAGCGAGGGAAGCATCAAGTTTCTGGTATTTTTGGATTCGATCGACGCGATTTTCACACGGCCTGAGTTTCGGTCAATGAAGAGTGACGCAAACGAATGGTTGCGCGAACTTATTGGTTCTGCGGAACAGGGATTGTTTGTTCTGGCCGGGCGCAACTCTCTTAGATGGGCTGATCGAAATACGGAATGGCATGGCGTGCTCAAGCAGTACTTGCTTCAAGCACTAAGCCCTAAAGATTGCGATAATTTTCTTGCATGTGTTCCGATCAGAGAGAGTGAAATACGCCAAGCGATAATTGATTCATCAAATGGCGTCCCTCTTTATCTAGATCTTTGCGCTAACACGTATCTTACCCGCGTACATGCGGGTGATAAGCCAACGCCAGAGGACTTTCGAATTAACGAAACAGAAGTTGTTCATCGCTTTTTAGCGCACCTCGATATTGAACACCAAGAAGCACTGCGTGCAATCTCCATCTTAGACATCTTTGACGCGGAGCTATTTGGCGAAATCGTTAAGACGCTGAATATCCATTTGCCGGTATCTCTTTTTGCTAAATTTTGTGAAATCTCATATGCAACTCCCGTTGTACAAGATGCAGAATTTTATCGAATTCACGATCTTGTTCGTGCGTACCTGCGCAATGCAACAACTGCGCAACATATTAGCGCGGTTGGTGGTTCAATCGTTTCGCAAATGGCCGGATGTCTGTTCAATAGAGATGTCGAGCGACTCTCTTGGCTGTTTAATCAAGCCTACGTTCTGTTCGCAGCGAATCAACTGCAGTTAAGCCAAGATCATTTGAATACAATTCTGAATAGTGGAATATTTCTTGTTGATGCTGGACGGTGGAATTCCGTGCATGGTTCTGTTTCGCTAATTGCCCCACGATTAAATACAATAACGGAACATTCTCACGCTACCGATCCGCAAATTGTTGGCAGCATTTTACTTCGGGGTTATTGCCATCGTAAACGAGGTGAACTAATCGACGCCGATCTTGAGTACAAGCGCCTGCGATTATCGGCGGACGTGCTTGGCAGTAGAAGGAAGCTATTTCTCTATTTGCAGGCTCACAATCAACATTTGCTTGGAGATTACAAGGTAGCTGCCGCTACTTATCGCTCGATAATTGCGCAATCGCATCAAGACGCAGACCGGTCCGAAGTTTGGCGGCTTGCGCGACGGCAACTAGCGGACATAGAAATGCTCGAAGGCCACTTTCGTAAGGCACTGTCGGCTTTTCAAAAATTGCAGGAGGAATTATCGGATGATCCATTGTGGCAAGCTGAGATAAGTCGCTTTCGCGGCCACGTTTATCGGTTCAATTTTCAGTTCGATAATGCCCAGAAAGCCTATGAACATGCGCTTACTATTTCTAGAGATACACGAGCTGAGGCAATGGAAGGCAAGGCCCTCACCAATCTTGCAGAGGTATTTTGTTGGTCTGCGCCTTCGCAAGCTATGGATTTTGCAAAGCGTGCGATCCAACGGAACTTAGAAATTACTGCACCTATTGAAGTCGGCAAGGCGTATGCCGCTCGCGCTATTTCGCTCGCGTTAAGTCATTCTTTTAGCGAAGCAGTTGAGGCGGCCGATCAGGCGGTTCGTATTCACAGTGAATGCAAGTATCGAGCTGGGCCGCTATTCGGCTTGCAAGCGCTGGGTATTATACAGGTCTTGGCCGGCGATCAGACTAATGCACAAGAAACGCTAAAAAAGATGGAAAATCTAATTTCCGAAACTGCGGTATATCCGTTCTTGCCTTTTGTTCTCGATTCATTGCTTCATGGTGAGACTAAAGTTAGCGTTTGGAAAAATCGTTGTCGTTGGTTAGATTTTACGAAAACGAAACTTATGCTTCGATCAATCTTCGTGTCAGTGTGGCCGCACTCGTCATGACACTGACTGCTGTGGATACGAAAAGCCAAATTGAACATCTTGTAGGGACTCGACTGTTCACTGAACTTTGCCATGGCAACGACCATGGCTTCCCGTTGCCATGGACTGTTGCCATGGTTTGGCGTGAGGAAACCGCGCTGTAGCAACGATTCCGCTCACTGTTCGTCGTGCTTTCAAAGCCCGACCCAATCCCTATCTTGCTTGCTTTTATTCAATAAAAGACAAGCACCACTGCGCATCGAGCCCGTGAGCATTCGCTACACGGGCTCGATGCTTTCGGGCTGAAGCGATTGGGTCGGCCTTTGATTGCTTGGATACCAAGCAACGCCGACGAACAGTGAGCGGACAGTACGATAGAATGAAATTGGACCGTTCTTTCGGTGCCTTTACGGCAGTTCCCTATCGGGCGAATTCCTACAGAACGAGGCATTTCGCCTTTGGATGTTTGTTGCGATATGGAATTGCCTTGAATGCAACTCGGCCTAGTCCGACAGTTTGACCCGCATCTTCGGGAGGAATTCTTCACGCCGTTCGAACTTTCCGAAGAACGGCGCCTTCAGCATTTGTTTGTGATCGGTCGTACTGGCACCGGCAAGAGCACGGCGCTCAAGAATTTTATTCTGCAGGACATCGCGTCCGGCGCCGGCTGCGCATTTTTCGACCCGCATGGCGACGACACACTACAGCTCCTTTCACTGGTTCCCCCCAGCCGCCAGCAGGATGTGATCCTGTACGATCCTTCCGACTTCGACTTCCCCATCGGCTTCAATCCCCTGCACAAGGTGCCCTTGCAGCGCCGCCCGTTCGTCGCTTCGGCGGTGGTTGATTGCTTCCGCGCCATCTGGGGTCACTCGTGGGGACCTCAGCTGGAGATGTTCGTATATGCTGGTGTCGCGGCACTGCTCGACCGGCCCGATGGCAGTCTCATGGGCCTGAAATTCATGCTCACCTCGCCGAGCTACCGCGCGCGGGTGCTGGCCGACGTGCAGGACCCGGCGGTACGGGATTTCTGGGAGACGGATTTTGAGACCCACATGCCGGAACGCGAACAGCGCGAACGCACCTTGTCGACTTTGAACAAGATCGGCGCGCTAATAGCCGACCCCGCCATCCGCAACTCCATGGCCCAGGCAAGGACAAAAATCGACTTTGGGGAGATATTTGAGCGGCGAAAAATCTTCATTGCGCGCCTGCCGCAGGGCGAACTCGGCATCGAGAAGTCGTCACTCATCGGCGCGCTACTGCTGTCGAATTTTCATTTGAACGCGTTGCGCAGAAAGGATCGCGCGCCGTTTCATCTCTATCTCGATGAATTCCAACATTTCGGCAATAACACGGTCATCGAAATGCTGTCCGGTATCCGCAAGTTTGGTGTCTCGCTGACGCTCGCCTGCCAGTATCTCGACCAACTCTCCCCCGCTACGCGTGCGGCCGTCCTTGGCACGGTCGGCACCATGCTCGCCTTTCGAACGGGAGCGCCTGACGCCGAAATGCTCTCAGCGGAATTCGAGTTGAACCGCGACGACACGGCGCTATCCGCTTTGCCGCCCTACCGGGCCTACGTCCGCACCGACCACACCGTTGAATTACGGACGCAGCCTCTTCCGCAGTCCGGGCGCGTGCGAACGGCGCGGAAAATTCGCGACCGCTGCCGCTCGCAATATGCACTTCCCCGGCAAATCATCGAGGAGCGCATCGCTCGCTTCATCCGGAATACCGCTTGACGAGTTAGGGTGTAATTTTCGAGAATTGCAACCTTTCATGGAGGGGGCAATTCCATGTATCTGCTGCTGCGGCGCGACCAGCGGTCGAGCCTGATGGGAAAGATTATCTTCCAGCTCGATGTGCGCGCGGAAATTTCCGACGAAGAATATCAGAGCATTACTCGCTACCGCCTCGGTGACACCATCCTCTATACCAAAGGCGAAATCATCGATCCGGGTTCAGGTCTGCTCGGGCTCGCCTCCCGCTTGACGTTCAAGGCGATGAATATCTCCGTATCCGTCGATGATTTGATCCGGGGCAAGCGCATCGAGTGCAAGGACATTGTCGAGATGTTGGCTGTCGAAGCCCAAATTAAAGAAGCGGCCGCCACTTTCAAACAGGTTCTGAACGCAGCCATGTATTTTGGCGGAGAAGAAGCGATTGCGATCTAAACCGCAGAATATTTTCCATTGGGCGGTCAAGAACTTGTTCCAATGGTCCAACCTACGCGCGGCCTTCGTCGGCTCGCTGGTCGGTCGAGAACGACGGGAAGTGGAAGCCCTCTATCGTCGCGTGAGTAAAACCTACGCGGCGTCACGCTTTGCTGAAGAATATGCCGAGCTTGATTTCGTGCGGGAGCTTGCAGAAGAAGCAGCCCGACGCGCTGGCCGTGTTCCAAGCGAAGCTTTGCAAGAAGCCATGCACGAAGTGGTTTGGCAGCTTTTGATGCAGGAGCCGGTACTGTACGGCCTCCCGGAACGGCCCGACTTCGATCATCTCTCGCTCACGCAGTTGCAGGAGTGGCGAAAGCTCTTGATCATCAAGGAGCGAGTGCTCGGCGATCCGGATTATTACGTGGAAGTCTGGCGCGAGAAGGTTATTCGCCTCCTAGAGGGATTGCTGCACCACTTTCCGTCATTCGCCTTTGCCGAAGCGGATGAGCAGGATTCCAACGCGACTTACACTGTTTCACTTATCGACGTGTGTGCTCGTCCCGCCGAAGCCATCGAACGTTCGATGGCGACTTTTTATGACGACGACATCGTGCGTCCGGGGCTGTTTGATCTGGTTCGCAATCGTTTTGATGACAATCTCTGTCGCGCTTCCGGACTTACGCGGGACGAAGCCTTGCGCGCGCGTTCGGTGGTCTCCCCCACCACGGCGAAAGACATGGACCCGCGCGAACTTGTGGCAAATTTTCTGGCGGGTACGCCGTTCGCGGAATTCTTCTTGGCCGAAGTACCCTTCCGCATTCCGGAAAAGTCCCGCTTCGAGCACATGCATATTCTGGCAGGCACCGGTCACGGCAAGACCCAGACTATCCAGCATCTGTTGACCGCTGACATCGCGCGAGTAATGCGTGGCGAGGCGTCGGTCGTGGTGATGGACAGCCAAGGCGATCTCATCAGGAATATTTCTAGCCTCAAAATCTTCGCCGACCATCCCGAAAAACTCTGTCTGATCGACCCCCACGACATCGAACATCCGGTCGCACTCAACCTGTTCGACATGGGTATGCGGCGGCTGGAGACCTATTCCCCTCTCGACAAGGAGCGGCTGCGCAATAGTGCGAAAGAGCTGCTCAACTTTGTGCTGAGCTCATTGCTCGGCAGCGATATGACCAGCAAGCAATCTACGCTGTTCGACTTCACGCTGGCGCTGATGCTGGAGATTCCGGGTGCCACCATTCACACTTTCCGCGATCTCATGCAGGAGGGTGCGCTCGCGAAGTATCAGCAATATGTCTCGAAGCTCGACGACACCGCACAGGATTTCTTTAAATACGAATTCGACGTGAAGAAAGGCCAGTTCGAGAACACCAAACGCGAAGTCGTTCGGCGGCTCTACGGCATTCTGTCCAACAATACCTTCCGCCGGATGTTCTCACACGAACATTCGAAGCTCGATCTCTTCTCGGAGATGAATTCAGGCAAGCTTATCCTAATCGATACCGCGAAGGACTTGTTGAAGGAGAACGGCACCGAGGTGTTCGGGCGTTTCTTTATTGCCTTGATCGCCAACGCCGCTCAGGAGCGGGCCACGCTGCATCCCTCGCAACGACTTCCCTGTTTCGTCTACATCGACGAGTGCCATGATTATATTTCCAAGGACGCCAATGTGACCGCGATCCTGGAACAGGCCCGCAAACAGAAGGTAGGCTTGGTGCTCGCTCACCAGTATCTTTCACAGATCAGCCAGAGCGTACTGGAAAGCCTGTTTGCCAATACGAGTATTAAATTCGTCGGCGGCGTGTCGGATCGCGATGCCCATACCCTGGCGCGTGAACTGCGTTGCACACCGGCCTTCATTCAGCAGCAGTCGACCGGCTCATGGGCTGCTTACGTCAAAAACCATACGCCAAATGCGATCTCACTACGGATTCCATTCGGCACCATGGAAGCACTAGAGCGAATGGATCAGGCCGAACGTATTGAATTGAGTGAGCACATGCGTAGCCGTTATGCGGCATTGCCCGCACCTATTCATGTCGAGGAGACACAATCGCCAGCTAAAGAGAGCCCGACGGCCGCGAGTCCGCAACCTAAAACTTCATCTTCCCCGTCCGAGCCATCCACGGACGCCAGCAAGGAGTGGTAGAATTATCTCTACTTCGCACGCCGGTGCATGGCGGTGCAGGATTGTCCTCCACACCGCATCGCTCACGTTTACAGCGCGGGCAGGGCAGGTATTCGAACATGTATGGAAACAAACAAACGCCGATCACGTAGCCGCCGGACCCCGAGAGGAAAGTCAGCGCGCATCACGCCGCGTCATTTGCAAATTCTCGGTATCCTGCAACGATATCGGTTCCTCGACGCCAAGCACATCTACGCGCTAATCGGATCGAACAACAGTAACGTGCGCAGTGCATTGAGTGATCTGTTCCATGAACACAGTCTGCTAAATCGCCTTCCGCAACGCGCTTTCATGCGCGATCCCCTCTACGATCCAGAAATCTATGAATTATCGGAGGCGGGTGCGGAATTGCTGTTCCAGCGCGGTGAACCTTCACATGCCGCGACCTGGTTGAAGCAAGGCCGTTATGGCGCAAAGACGTTGGCAGCTCATAATCTAACAATTTGCCATGTCGTGGCGGCAATCGAGATAGCGGCAGAACGAGACGGCATTCGGTTCATTCCTTGTTCGGAAATACTGCAACGCTCGCCGCAAGCAACCCAAGCGGCACGGCAGCCATGTGCCATACCGGTATCGATCTCGCATCAATTCCCAAACGGCAGGACGCAGCATTCCGATATACCTATCATTCCGGATGCGGTGTTCGGACTGCAATACCCCGACAAGTCGTTCCGCTGCTTCGCGCTTGAGATTGACCGCAATACCATGCCGCTTACCCGCACGAATCTCGACGAAACCTCTTACTTGCGTAAACTCCTGCAATATCGCGAAGTGATTTCACGCGGGGTCTATAAGATGCATTTCGGCATGACGGCGACGCCAATGCTTCTCCTTACGATCACCACCAGTGCCAAACATTTAGACGGGATCAAGTCCTTGCTGCGCGACCTCGCTGGCGAAAACCAGTGGAAGCGGGCTTTCCTGTTCAAAGCCGAACCGAGCTTAGGCAGTTTCGAGCGCGCGCCCTCACCGGCATTGTCACTGTTCGAAATGGGTTGGGAGCGCGTCGGTAATCCGCCGTTTTTCATCAACCGCATTGAAAATTGAACTTAGGAGTATATCTAGCGAATTTGTTATCAACACGCCACGCGCGTTCTATTGGTGACACCACGCATTCGCTTCTACTTAGGTTTTGAATTATGTTGTTTTAGTCTTTCATCTATTTCTTTCTTTAACTTGATAAGAGATTCTTCCGTGAACTTATCGAGTATGTTTTGCTCATCCTTCGTAAACTCTCGATACCTTGTCGTGCTTTTTCCGCTCGGAGAAATAAATTCAATCTCCTGTTTTGCAGTTGGCCCAAGAACAATTTGTGTAACTTTATCTTCGTCTTCCGGGCGCAAGATGTGTTGCTTAAACGACACTCCGAACTTTGTATTAAAAGTAGCCGCTTTGTTGAAAGCTAAACGACCAATGACGCTGACAGCGCTAGTCGCCAAGCCTCCAGAAGGATCAACAAACAAAGCAATCACTGCAGGCGATGAATCCGCGGCAATCGCTTCTAAGCCATCCATTAATTTTCGAAAATTTTCCGGGTTGGAAATGTAGACTTTTCCGTTGGCATCTTCGAATGCCAAGATCCACCAGTCTCGGCCTGTTGTAAAAAATCCGGTGTAGTAGTCGACATCTTTTTGTGGAGAAGTGGTAGAACCAGAATTTATCGAAGACCAAGAAAGCTCTTGATCAAACTCATCACTGTATTTGTGAAGAACAGTAATCTTCTTCAGGTCCATTCCTGTCTTATTGACGACTTCAATCTTCGCAGTTCGTTTTTTTGTGTCGAGTTGCGACCACGCCTCACCTGGAATTACCAATAACAAACCTGCCAGCGTAGCCTGCAGCAAAAATTTCCAATGCATGAGTTCGCCTCCTGTAGGACTCGTTAAAATCGTCCGCCGTCACATGCCGCGTCCAAAGACTAGGTTTCCCCCATCCTAATCGAACACAGATAACCAGCTAGAATCTGCGCGCGCGTCTGAATAAAATTTTGCGAGTCGAATCCGATTCAAGTTTGACCCGTTTAGACCAAGGAAGTTCACTGAATTTCGAAACATTATATCCTGATCGCTCAAATCGATTTCAGTTAGGAACGCTGCGACAATTTCTGGATAAAGTTGCTTCTCTGTTACCGCGGGAAATTTTCGCTCGAGGCCAGTCATGATCCAATCCGAACCATAAATGAGCTTTGTTTTTGCGGCTGGAAACGTCCCGCAAAACTTAATCATCGCTTTCTTAATAATTTCGCGTTCACAGTTGCTATTTGACCGGCACGCATCTGCGCCTAACAGCTCATTAAAATAACTTATGTCAGCGTAAACTTGAGCGCTGGGAAATTTTTGCCAAAGACGTCCAATTTCCCATTCCCACGTCTCTGTCAATTTCGCTTCGTGGAATACTTCGTTTTCGTCGAACGCCTCCTCGAAGCCGCCGAAATGAGCCAAATTCAATCTCAAATCTGGGTACTTCGACAAAACCGCAGCCCAAAGTTTTGGGTTGGCCCTTTTTCCATAACCTGGATTTACGCCGTATGAATCGTTGCTATGTGACATGATTGGAACCGCAGCCTTGCTACTCCACTCATATAATTTATTCAGCGCGTCATCGATTAATTTTCCCGGCATATTGCCAAGCGCGCCAGGCTTGTTAGTTGGGTCAATGCACGTTGCCGAGTCACCCGGTGATCCAGGGCCATATCGCACCCAGCATGGAAATTCTGCGCCGGTGGCTTCATTGTTAGCTGGGCTAAATCCCATCGGCGGATACAGTTTGATTCCAACAAACCCCTTTTTTTCCACTGCATATTGCACGATGGCCAGCGGCGACTGAGCAGGAGGAAGATTAAGTTTGTTGTGTATGGCTTCGCGCAGCGGATCGAAAGCTACAAAACCGTGTATTTTTGGCGAAGCTGCATCCGGCTTCCGAATAGAAATTCGTGAAAGTACATCAACCTGATCGCGCATGGATGTCGGCTCATCAACATCCAACCATTTCGTATAATCAACCAATGCAGGTGTAAGTAGTACCGCTCGACCACGATGAATTTTTTGAAGCTCTTCCGCCAATTCATATCGATAGCGAGTTAATAAGCAGCCCCATCGCAAATAATAGCCGAAATGTCCGCCTGAAAAATCATAGAGATGTCGAGCGAGATAGTCTGATTCTTGCCAATTCTCGTGATTATACGCTTGATCATCGTTATTCAAAATGTCACCAAGCGCAAACCCTTTTACAAAATACTTCACCGGAAATGCTTCGCGATGCATCAACCCAATTACAATATTCTGAAGGAAGTACTCATGACCTTTCAATTTAGGTCCAAGAGTTCTTTGCTGCTTGATGTCCTCAATCATCGTTGTAAGCAGTTTTAGGTCTTGAGATCGAATTGTTGCTGAGCCTCTTTTTGAAGCTGGGTTTGCTTCAATCTTATCGATTTCTTTTATCTCATCGCTTGCGCTAACTGCAGCGTCATTCAGCTTTCCTGCGAGATACTTCAGGAAAAAATCGATTACTTCATTGTATTCTTTCGCGGCTTCTCGAAATTTCGGATTATTCGGAATAATGCACTTCTCGACGAATCCCACCATCGGCAAATCGCGGGCATTAAATAAATGGCAGTGCGCATCGATAATATTTGGGAGCTTAAGTGAAATGCGCTGTCCAAAACTAGCATGCGAAAAAAATAACTGACTTGTCGCAACTGTGGCGGCACCCGCCAAAAATTCCCTGCGCTGCATCTCATCCCCCAGTTATGGCAAGAAGACAACCTATGGTAGCAGCGGAGCACGGTCATCTGTCAATACAGGTGACCTGGGTGTTTGCGGGCGACTTTGAAATTTATCGATCTAAATCTCCAACATTGTCAGCTTCATCATGAACTTAGATAAGCTCGCAAGATTAATGAGCAGCAGAAAAAAGGGCGCCTTTCCAGGCGCCCTTGCATTCAGCCTTCCAACTGTTCCGGTACTTCTTCGTTTGACAACGGCGGCAACAACACCAGCGTGCCGTCCCAATTTCCGACAGGGATAGAATTCAGCTTCACGCTGAAGCCATCCTCGCCGTTTTTTCGTTGCCATGCGTAGCCGAGCGTGACCCAACGTCCGCGTGCATTCGAGTCCGGTGCTCGCACTACGAAGACCGGTTTGCGGCGTTCATTCCGCTGTCGCGGAGTCTGCGTCGTTGCTTCCGAGGTTGCCATGTCGTTGCTCCTTCCAGAGTGCAGTTCCTGCTCAATGGTACAATGTGAAGCGGCAAACATCGGGAGGATATCCCCATGCCGTTCATTGACTTCGCTGACCTGAAATCCCGCATCGACATCATGCAGGCGGCTCGATTGCTATCGCTGACGCTCAAGCCGGGCGGCAACCAGCAACGGGGCCCATGTCCTGCCTGCAATACTGGTGGTGAGCGCGCTTTAGTGATCACGCCGGACCGCGGCTTGTTCTACTGCTTTCCGGCAAAAACCGGCGGCGACCTCATCAAGCTCGCCGCCCACGTCAAAGGTTGCACGCAGAACGAAGCGGCAAAATTTATCGCGGCGAAAATCGGGATGACTACCGAGGCTCCGGTAAAATCGAACCTGCAGCAGCCCGAGAATGGCGCGAGTAAAGCATCCGACGGTCAGACGGGAGAGCTAAAACCACTTCCGTATCTTGAAGTCGAACACCCGCTGGTGCAAGCGTTAGGCATCTCTCCGGCAACGGCCAAATCATTCGGCAGTGGCTACGCAGGACGAGGAGTCCTACGAGGCCGCCTAGCGGTGCCCATACACGATCAGAACAGAGAGCTACTCGCCTATGCCGGAGTGTCAGTGTCGAAGGAGCAAACACCGCGATTACTATTCCACAATTTTGATCCGGCGTCGGCGATCTTCAATGCGCACCGCCTCGCATCGGCCGGCGACTTGTATGTCTACCGCGATCCGCTGCATGTCCTGCTCGCGGTGGAAAATGGAATATCACCGGAATGCGTGGTCTCGTTCCTGACCGATCGCATCAGCGCCCAGCAATTTGAATTGTTGGCTGCTCTGATGCACGAGAAGAAGGTTGAGCCCGCCCTATTCCTGTGAAGTACACTTAGCCCCTCATAGTGAGGGGCTTTTCTATTGGCGTGATCTTCGACCCTATGTGGTAAAATTTAAAAATGAAAAAAACGATCCGCTCGCAAGGAAACCTGAAAACTGACCACCAAAGTAATGAAGCCAAGCAGTTTTGTCTTGAGACGCAAAAGCTTTTTCGAAAGTCGTTATGTGGACGTACACATAAATACGGTCCAATCGACACTGACTTTTTGTAACCGACCAAATGGTGTATAAAGGTCACAGGATGGGTTTTGGAAATGCCAATCACGTCTATCAAAAAAATTAAAGACCCAATCCATGGGTACGTAAATTATTCCCGGATCGAGGAAGGCATCCTAGCGCATCCGCTTGTTCTGCGACTACACCATATACGTCAAAACGGTGCCGCGTTTCTTACTTATCCCAGCATGCGAGTACACCGTTTCGAGCATTCACTCGGCGCCATGCATATTGCGGGGGATATGTTTGACCACGGCATTCGGTTTTCTACAGATACGACTGTGGCCGCGGCACTACCAGATGTACTAGGAGAGCTGGACTTTGATATAGATAAGATCGTGAAGGCAATTCAACGCAATTCCTCGCGGCAGGGTGACGCGACATTCGTTGAGCAGGATAGTCTATATAAACTCTACCATCTCAACCAAATTGAGAATAAAATTAAATTTGCGCAGCTTTTAATGTTTCAAGCGGTCCGCTTGGCTGCGCTTGTCCATGACATAGGGCACCCACCTTTCTCGCACACATTTGAGACCGCACTCAAACAAAAGGATCCAAGTCTTTATCGAAATCATGAGGTAGTTGGCGTAGAGTTATTGAGTATTATCCTCAAAGATATTGACGACAACAATCTCTTCGTGCGCGGCGAATTTGATCTTGCACAGCCAGCGGCGGGTCTCGCCGCAATTATTCTCGATAAAGATAAGTTATATCATGCAAAGGTGAAAGGTCTAACCGACATCGTAAGTAGCGATATCGATTGTGATCGCTTGGATTACGTGAGACGAGACGCGCAAGCTGCCGGCTTGACGACAAATGCTTATGATCTTGGTCGGCTTTACGACTCAGTAAAACTCGTTCCATATCGCGACGCTGCCGGTATATCCATCCACCTGCAATGGACCGCTCAAGCGCTTAGCGTCGTTGAAGCCTTCTTCAGCGTGCGCTTTCATCTTTACCGATGGGCGTTGTGGCACCACGCAGTTGTCCGCCAAAATATGGCTCTAGTGATTATTGCCGCCAGCCTACATGACCTATGGAATCGCAAACTACCCTATCTTGCGTCGATCCAACCAGACTTGGATGATATTTTCGGACTTGCACTCGACCCCAGCCGACGGCGTGACTACTGGTATTTCACGGATTACTTCCTGCTTGCTAAACTCGCGCATATCTTTTCATTTCTAGATAGCAACCGAGATTGGATCGGCCAGGCCAATCAAGCAGATCAGGGGAAAAAGGAATGGGGCATCGTCGCTGATCTACACAAATTTCTGCTGACCTTTCTTCACCGAGACAAGCGTTGGCTTACCCCTTTCTGGAAACGCCCGGACGACTACGAGGCGTTCGCCAGTGAAGTTGTCGGCCAGGGCGGCGAACGTTCACGCAACTTTAATGATAAACTAGCGGACATGTACAGGAGGATCGCGCACAATGAAGCCAAACGCCTAAACCACGACATTTCGACTCTTGAGCGGGAGAAGAACTTCGTGGGGGAGTATTCCGATTATCTTGCAGGCGTATTTAATCGGACGATCGAGGATGAGATCAACAAGACGGCGAAGGCATCGCACTGCCGTGTGCGCGCATATTATCTTACCAAGTTCTCCCCCATTCCACGCGACCTGCGACTCAAAAGCGATGGCGGTGAGCATGAGTTGAAAACGCTTTCTCCATCGGTGGCCGCTCTTGATAATGCCTGGAGGGCATTGCCCCATTTGTGGCTGTTCCGTGAATTTTATGAGTTTGACGAAGGTGGGGAAAAGACGAAATTGCCAGCTAAAGGGGGGGATCGAGATCATCTGATCCGTGTTAAAAAGATAGCCGCCGATACGCTCAAGCGCATGCTGGCCGAATGAACGTACCATGATAACGATCGTTGTTGGCGCCCAGTACGGAGGGGAAGGAAAAGGGAAGGTCGCCGCATATTTGGCCTTCGCCGAACGCCCTGATTGTGCCTGCAGATGTGGGGGACCGAATTCCTCACATACCGTTGTTTGGCGCAACACGATACATCGCTTGCGGATGATGCCGACTGCCTCTGTCGTTCACACTGACATGGACGTTCTTTTTGGCGCTGGAACATTGATTCATGTTCCAACGCTATTTCGAGAGATTGGGGTAATTGGTTTTACGGGACGGATCATGATTGATCCCAACGCGGGGATCATTACGGAAGATATTATCGAAGAGCAGCGCGCTGATCCTCGATACGCTACGCTGGGTTCCACACTGACCGGCACGGGTTATGCGAGTGCGAAACGAAGTCTACGATCGCTTCCTCTAGCTAAAGACTGCCCCAACCTAGCGCATCTTTTAGGCGACGTGGCGGGCTATTTACAGAATTTAATAGCTCGTCGCGGCTCCGTGTTGATTGAAGGTCACCAAGGCTACGGTTTGTCAAATTATCACGGCGATTATCCTTTTACGAGTAGTCGTGATTCGACTGCGTCCAGCATGCTCGCCGAATTGGGGCTTGGTCCCATTCAAACAGATATGAAAATTGTGCTTGCGACGAAATTGTTTCCAACACGAAATCACGCCGGCGCACTTCACGAAGAGCTTTCTCGTGCTCAGATCAATAATCTTGGCATCACTGAAGAAGGTGGAGGTGCATGGGATCTGCCGAACAGGCCAAGACGTGTAGGACTCCTTGATCTGACAATCGTCAAACGGGCCATTTTTGCTAATTCTGCTACTGAAATTGCGCTTACGGGTGTTGATTATCTCTATAAAACAGACGCTTCTCGTACCGATATCGATGGGGCCAGTCGTGAGCTCTATACGCTTGTTAAAGAGATCGAGACTGTTGCAGAAATACCGGTTCGTTATGTGTCAACGGGACCAGACACTGAAGCGATGATTGATATGATTGTGGAGAGAAATGCCCGTACAAACATACGAGAATTTCGCCGGGCATCATGAGTTTTATGAGCGGTAGCGGTCTGCCGACATCTGCGTGAAGTATGATCGTATTTAAAGATTAATCCGGAAACGAAGCTACATTTAGTAATGCCCGCAAGAGCCCGAATATTCGAGCATGTTCGATTCCGGCCCCTAGTGATCTCAGATACAAACCTGCCTTCGCTAACGTTTTGAGGCATTAACCCGCCGACAGGCTCGTTTGGCGATCATGTGCTTATCGCTTTCTTGCCTAAAGTGTAACAAAGCACCCGTCGTTCCCTCGGTGCCTGAGAGGTGCCTGAATATTTTCAAAAGTTGATAACGCGCTGATTTCGCGGGCGTAGTTCAGTGGTAGAACGACAGCTTCCCAAGCTGTATGTCGCGGGTTCGATTCCCGCCGCCCGCTCCACTCTTCGGTGAAGAGCATCAAGAACGGCGCGCGGCTTCGTGACTTGCACCCCGCGCATTGCGGGCCTACCTATCGACCATGAGCATCCTGACCGCAGAACCCGGAACACGCACCAAGCGCCGCATTGCGCTGCTTGCGGGGGCAATTGTATTTGTCATGCTTGCGGGCGCGATCATGCTGTGGGCGCATCTTGGGACCGCTGTTTTCCTTGAAGCGATCCGCGCCGGCATTGCCTACTGTTTCTGATCGAACGGAAATGTTTCAGTCATGAGTAACCGCGCCCGTTTTGCCGCCGCGATCTCCGCCTTCGTGGCGAGTGCTGCGCTGCTCGTTGCAGCGGTGATCTATGTATTGCCGCAACGCAATCTGACGGCGACGCAGCCTTCCTCGGTCGGCGGCGCTTTTCAACTCACCGACCAGAACGGCCGCGCGGTCACCGAGGCGGATTTCAGGGGAAAGCCGCATCTCGTTTTTTTCGGCTTTACCCATTGCCCCGATATCTGCCCGACGGCGCTGTTTGAGATTTCCGAAGTGCTACGCCGGCTCGGGCCTGATGCGGAAAAGACCGGTGCTATTTTTGTCAGTGTCGACCCCGAGCGCGACCGGCCGGAAAAACTGAAGGAGTATCTTTCCAGCTTTCATCCGCGCATCAGCGCGCTTACGGGAACGCCGGAGCAGGTGGGGGCAATGACGCGCGCCTATCGCGTCTATGCGAAAAAGGTCCCGCTCGACGGTGGCGGCTACACGATGGATCACTCCGCCATCGTTTACCTGATGGACAAGAACGGCCAGTTCGTCGCGCCGTTCAATCTCAAGCGCACCACCGATGCGGCTGCGGCCGACCTAAAGCGCTATCTGTAAGACGCCAATGGAACTCCAGACCGCCGAGGCCGTTATAGGGCCGTACAATCTCTGGAGGCTCAAATGGGACGCGGTCTTTTGCTCTGGCTTGTCGGCCTTCCGCTGCCGATCATTCTTCTGATCTGGCTGTTTGGCGGACTTAGCTAAGCAACTATCTTCCATCATTTCATTCGCGCGTTCGCATGCTTTCTTCAGGCATCGGCGCGCGAATTTCATTTTATGGGAATGGAACAGGAACAAGGCTCCAGGCAGCGGATTGTCCTTTCACCGAGCAATTTACACCACTGGAGAATATCAATGAGCTTGGTCCCCGCCCGCTCCATCGCAATCGCCACCACTGCAACGGGGTTTGCGTTTCCAGCTCTGGCGCAAACGTTCTCCGCAAAGGACGCCGTGGTCGCCAAGGCGAAAAAAGAGCAGGATTTCGCGGTGCCCAGTTGAAGAAGAGTTTCTCCGGCGCGAAGAGCACGAACTAGCGGCGGAATCCTGCAACCCCATGTTCCGTTTTCTCCCAGTAATATGGCGCAACGATCAACTGATAAACCGCCCGCCAGGCGGCAAGCGAAAGCAGCATCCAGTAAACGGGGATCGTCAAAAGCACCCACGCGCCGCCTTTCATGCCGCGCCGCCAAAGTCCAGCAAAGGCGAGCGCCCCGGATCCAAGATAACCGCTGACGAGAATGGCGAGGGAAAAATACTTCCTAAAAGATGCGTCAAAGGATTCACTTTCAACAAAAAATCCCCCGAGCACAAAGTCGTTGACGACAAAGAGCATAAAGAGCGGATGCACAAGCGCCGCCAGCACAGTCCCGCCCACGAACAGTTGCAGCGATAAAAATCCGCGCAATCCCATTTCTTTTTTCAAGAGAAAAGGCGAGCGCATATGCACGATCCAGGTTTGCATCCAGCCCTTGAACCAGCGCGTGCGCTGGCGAAGCCACTGACCAAAGCGAACCGGCGCTTCCTCCCACGTCGTGGAAGAAATCACGCCCGTATGAAATCCGAAGCGGGCGAGCCGCATGCCGAGATCGGCGTCTTCGGTGACATTGAAGGGGTCCCACCCGCCAACTTCCTTGAGCGCCGAGATGCGGAAATGATTGGATGTGCCGCCAAGCGGCAATGGCAGATGAAGATAGGCGAGGGCGGGCAAGAAAACATCGAACAGCCCCGCATACTCGGCTGCGAAATGGCGCGCGAGCCAGCCATCCTTGCTGTTGTTCACCGCAAGCATTGCCTGCACGCAGGCGAGCGAGCGCGGCCCGCGAAAGAAGGCTGAAAGCGCCACGCGCAGCTGATCCGGATCCGGCACGTCTTCCGCGTCATAAACGACGACGAATTCCCCGCGTGCGAAATGCAATGCGGCGGCCAGCGCCTTCGGTTTTGTGCGTGGACCCGCCGCGGGAGAAAGGATGACCTCGAACGGCGCAGTCAGTTTCTGGGCGGCCACCGCGAGGCGTGTGTCGGTGTCGTCGGACTCCAGGACGAGCTTGATGTCGAGTTTTTCCGGAGGATAGCGCAGCCGTTTCAGCGCGCCCACGAGTTGCGGGACCATATTCGCCTCGCGGTAGAGCGGCACGATCACCGTATAGACCGGAAGCTCGCGGGCGGGCAGATCGTGAGAGGCGCGCGGGAGGGGCTTCACCCAGCATGCAAAGAGCCGCAATCCAATCCAGGCCAGAAACGAAATGCCAAGAAAATATTCAACGACCAGCAAAAGTTCTGCCGGCATCAGCACGCCGCCCACGATCAGTAGCAAAAGCACGCAAGCAGAAAACCAGCGCAACGGATGTGCTGTCCGGTTTGCCGCGGAAAGGTCCGGCTCACGCCCGTAAAGCCCAAACACGGCTTCGTGCGCTAGTTCACGGGTACCGATTTTTCGCACATGGTTGGAAAGCCGCTCGGGAGAGGCCATGCGGACATGGCGTTTCAACTCACGGTCGCCCGCTAGCGCTTTTGCGAGCCTCCTGATGCCCAGGCCTCGAGGCGCCACGGTGATGAGTGTTTCTCCGCCCGGCATTCGCCTCATCAGGACGCCGTTAGCGGCCACCTCAAGCAGTCTTTCCGGCGGCAATGCCGCATGGTCTGTAAGCGGATCGACTGCAAGACCGAGCTTGCGCGCGACCGCCTCCGTAAGCTGGTCGGCTGAAACGATGCCGTGATTGCGCAGAACCTCGTCGCCTCCGACGCCAAGGGCTTCGGCGCGGCGGGCGGCGGTTTCCAGGAGCGTACGGTCGAGGATGCCCTCGAAGGCTGCGAGTTCGACGGGTAAAGGCGGAAGAGTGCCCTTACGCCGGTCACCAGCGCGCGCACGTTCCGGTGCGTATTGCCGGCGCAGCTGACGAGAGGAAATACCAGCCAATCCGGCGCCAGGCTCGGCGCGAAACTCGCTCATTACCCAACCCCAACACAAACAATCAGTTTTAGAGTATCATTTACAAATTCGTCCAGTGCGGCGAAATTCGTACTTTCCGCCAAGGTGAGCGAATGTCCGGGCTCTGGAATCGTAGAATGCAGCGCCTGCTGACCCTCTCCCTGTTCACATTTGTGTTTTTTACCTTGGCCGGGATGCCCGGTGCGCAGACCTTTCTGTCAAGCGCCGCCGCGCAGCAAAGCTTTGGCGGCGTGAGTGTCCCAAGCTTCTGGGACCCGAAGCGCCGGCCGGATCGCGTCGATCTTCCGCGCACCAGCACCATCCGTTTCGTCACAGAGGAGGATTATCCGCCGTTCAATTTCAAGGGACCGGATGGACAGCCAATCGGTTTCAACATCGATCTGGCCCGCTCGCTCTGCAATGAGCTTGGCGTGAATTGCACGATCCAGGTGCGCCGCTTCGACACGATTATTCGCGCGCTTGAGGAAAATTCCGCAGACGCAGCGGCGGCCTCACTTGCGATAACGCCCGAGACGCGGAAGCGGGTGCAGTTCACAGACCGCTACTATCGCACGCCCGCGCGCTTCGCGGCGCGGCTGGATTTTCCGGATGACGATGTGATGCCGGAGGGAATTATCGGCAGGCGCGTGGCGGTAGTCGCCGGCAGCGCCCATGAAACATATCTGCGCGATTTCTTCGCCGAGACCGCGATCGTCAGCCTGCCAAACCTGGAAGAAGCGGTGACGGTGCTGAAGCGCGGCGATGCGGATCTCGTGTTTGCCGACGGCATTGCGCTCTCGTTCTGGCTGAACGGGGCGGGCTCCGAAAACTGTTGTGCTTTCCGCGGCGGCCCCTTCAGCGAAAGCCGTTATTTCGGCGAGGGGATCGGCATTGCCGTCCGCCGCGAAAATGAGACGCTGCGGCAGGCGCTCAATTACGCGCTGTTCCGGCTATGGGAAAAAGGAATCTTCGCCGACCTTTATCTGCGCTACTTCCCGATCGGCTTTTACTGAGGTTCCGTTGCATTTGCCGCAGGACATCCGGCGCGACGAGAAAAAGGCGCTCGGCGTGGCGTCGGGCGCGCATGCGCTGCACGATGGCTATACCGATCTCATCTATGTGCTGCTCCCGGTCTGGCAGGCGGAATTCGGCCTCGGTTATGCGGAAATCGGCATGCTCCGTGGGGTGTTCGCAGGCATAGCGGCCGCATTTCAGATTCCGGCGGGCATACTCGCTGAAAAAATCGGTGCGCCGCTGGTGCTTGCGGGCGGGACCGCGCTCGCGGCCATCGGCTTCCTGCTTGCGGGCTTTGTGACCACCGGTTTCATTTCGCTGATCGCTGCCCTTGCCATCGGCGGACTCGGATCGAGCGTCCAGCATCCGATTGCCTCGTCCATCGTCGCCAAAGCCTATCAGGGTGCTCGTTCGCGTATCGCGCTGGGCAACTATAATTTTGCAGGCGACATCGGAAAGATGGCACTGCCCGCCGCCACGGCGTTGCTGCTGACGTTCATGCCATGGCGTCCGGCGCTCGCGCTGATCGCCGTACTTGGCCTGCTTGTCGCGGGGGCGATCTATTTCTTCACGCCGCGCGCGTCTGCCGCGAAAATCGCGGACCTGGAAGCGGAGCAAAATACCGCCACGCAAGTTCCAGTCTCAGCCGGTCGCGGAGGGTTTCCCATCCTGCTTTCCATCGGCGCGATCGACAGCGCCACCCGCATGGCATTCCTGACGCTGCTGCCCTTCCTGCTGATCGCGAAGGGCGCCTCGCTGCCGGCGGTCGGGATCGCATTGACCTTGGTGTTCGCGGGCGGTGCCGCCGGCAAGCTCGTCTGCGCGCATCTCGGCGCGCGCTTCGGCATGTTGGCGACGGTGATCTTCACCGAAGTGCTGACCGCCATCGCCATCGTGGCGCTGCTGCCGCTGCCGCTCTGGGCGGCGTTCGTGCTGCTGCCGCTGATCGGTATCGCGCTGAACGGCACGTCCTCGGTACTCTATGGCACCGTGCCGGAGCTGGTGGCCCCTGAAAAACACGCCCGCGCCTTCGGCGTCTTCTATACCGGCACGATCGGCTCCGGCGCCGTGGCGCCGGCGCTCTATGGCTTCTTCACGGACGCCTACGGCGTGACCGCGACGCTTTGGCTCATCGCGGGTGTGGTCCTGCTGACGGTCCCGCTCGTGATCGCGTTGAAGCCGTCGCTGCCCGCCAAAGCCTAGTTTCCGGCGGAGAACTGCGCTACTCGTTCGGCCCGGAGATCTGACCCCTTGAATACCGCCGAACTCGCAGAAGATTTGCGCGCCGTCGCCGAAACCTCCAACGCCTGGCCGTTCGAGGAAGCGAAGAAAATTGTCGCGCGCCTGAAGAAGAAGCCGAAGGACGAAGTGATCTTCGAGACGGGCTATGGCCCGTCCGGGCTGCCGCATATCGGCACGTTCGGCGAAGTCGCGCGCACGACGATGGTGCGGCACGCGTTCCGCATATTGACCGATGACAAGATCAAAACCCGCCTGATCGCTTTTTCCGACGACATGGACGGCTTCCGCAAGGTGCCGGACAACGTGCCGAACAGGGACATGCTGGCGCAGCATTTGAACAAGCCGCTGACGCAGGTGCCGGATCCGTTCGGCACGCATCCGAGTTTCGGCGAGCACAATAATGCGCGGCTGCGCGCGTTCCTCGATCAATTTGGTTTTGAGTATGAATTCTTGTCCTCCACCGCTTGCTACAAGGCGGGGCGTTTCGATGAAACGCTGCTCCTGATGCTCTCGCGTTTCGACAAGGTGATGGACATCATGCTGCCGTCGCTGCGCGAGGAGCGCGCGCAGACCTATTCGCCGTTCCTGCCGCTCAGCCCGCGCACGGGGCATGTGTTGCAGGTACCGGTGCTGGAGCATGATCCGAAGGCCGGCACGATCACCTACGAAGACCCGGACACGAAAGAAAAAGTGACGACGCCGGTCACCGGCGGCGCCTGTAAATTACAATGGAAGCCCGACTGGGCGATGCGCTGGGTGGCGCTCGGCATCGACTACGAAATGGCGGGCAAGGATCTGATCGACTCCGTAAAGCTCTCCGGCGAGATTGCCAAGGCGCTGGGCGCTGCGCCGCCGGAAGGATTCAATTACGAACTGTTCCTGGATGAAAAAGGTCAGAAGATTTCGAAGTCGAGGGGCAACGGGCTCACGATCGAAGAGTGGCTGCGCTATGCCAGCCCGGAATCGCTCTCGCTCTTTATGTATCGCGAGCCGAAGGCGGCGAAGCGGCTCTTTTTCGATGTGATCCCGCGTAACGTGGATGAATATCAGCAATTCCTCGACGGCTACCAGAAGCAGGATACGAAGCAGCGGCTGTCCAATCCGGTTTGGCACATCCATTCCGGTAATCCCCCGCGCGTGGAAATGCCGGTGTCGTTCCAGTTGCTGCTGACGCTGGTGTCCTCGTCGAACGCGGAAAACGCCGAGACGCTCTGGGGCTTCATCGGCCGCTATCGCCCCGGCGTCACGTCAAAGACGCATCCGAAGCTCGATCAGCTTGTAAAATACGCGATCCAGTATTTCCGCGACTTCGTGCTGCCGGAAAAGAAATTCCGCGATCCCGACGCAGTCGAGCGCAAGGCACTGACGGATTTGCGCGATGCGCTCTCGCAATTGAAGCCGGGATCGACCGCCGAGGAAATTCAGAACGTCGTTTATGAAATCGGCCGGCGTCCGCCGTTTCTCGACGAGACGAAGAAAGCGAAGGACGGCCGCCCCGGCGTCTCGCTCGACTGGTTCAACATGCTCTATCAGGTGCTGCTCGGGCAGGAGAAAGGACCCCGCTTCGGCTCGTTCGCCGCCGTCTATGGCATCGACAACACGGTGGCGATGATCGACGGCGCGCTGGCGCGGAGTGCGTGATTACTGGCTGGCCCACACGATCCGTGCGATCCAGAGCACGTCGGATGCGTTCAGCACGCGGTCCTTGTGCGCGGGATTGAGCGAACTCAACTCGACGATTTTCGAGTTGCGGCGTTTCAATTCCTTAGCGAGCACTTCGCCGGATTTCGTCTTCACCACGACGCGGTCGCCCTTGCGGATGGGTGCCGCCGGCGAAATCACCAGCATATCGCCCTTGCGATAGAGCGGTTCCATCGAACTGCCGGAGACTTCCAGCGCATAAGCATGCTCGTCGTTCACGTCGGGAAAGCGGATCTCGTCCCAGCCGGAGCCGACCGGAAAACCGCCATCGTCGAAATAGCCGCCCGCACCCGCTTCCGCGAAGCCGATCACGGGCACCGGCCGCGTCACCGGCTTCCCCTTTTTATCGAGGAGCGACATGAATTCATCGACGCCCGCCGCGGTGGCATCCAGAATTTTCGCGATCGATTCCGTGGACGGCCAGCGCGGACGGCCGTCCGGCGTCACCCGCTTGGAGCGATTGAAGGTGGTGGGGTCGAGCCCGGCCTTTTTGGCGAGCCCCGAAGGCGAATAGCCATAGCGGGCCGCGAGCCGGTCCACGGCACCCCACACCTGATGATGGGACAGCATCGTGCGCATGGCGTTTCCATCGATTCGGGTTACATGAATATTATCCTAGGAATAATCACCTTGGCGGGCGGTGTCCACCCACCTTCCCGCGAAACGATCTTGCGCTGCACCGGGTCAAACTTTAGCTTGCGCGGCAACGTGAACCTGTTTGACCTAGCGCTCCCATTCGCCCGGCTGCTCGACCCGGAGGACGCCCACCGGCTCGCGATCCGGGGACTGTCGGCCTTGCCCCAGCGGCCACCGCCGGCGGACGACGCGCGGCTGAAGGTCGAGGCGTTCGGCCTGACCTTCCCCAATCCCTTGGGGCTGGCCGCCGGGTTCGACAAGAATGCCGAGGTGCCGGACGCGATGCTTTCGCTCGGTTTCGGCTTCGTCGAATGCGGCACGCTGACGCCGCGCCCGCAGACGGGCAATCCGCGCCCGCGCATCTTCCGGTTGCCGGACGACAGGGGCGTCATCAACCGGCTCGGCTTTAACAACGAGGGGTTCGCGCCGGCGGTCGCGCGGCTGAAGTCGCGCGTAAGGCGCGGCATTGTCGGCGCCAATCTCGGGGCGAACAAGGACACCGCCGACCGCACCGACGATTACGTGGACGGCATCAAAACCTTCGCGCCCCACGCGGACTATCTGACGATCAACATTTCCTCGCCCAATACGCCGGGCCTGCGCGACCTGCAAGCCGCCGAGGCGCTCGACGATCTCCTCGCGCGTGCGCTGGAAGCGCGCGACAGCGCGGGCACGCGCAAGCCGGTGCTGCTGAAGATCGCGCCGGATCTTTCGCTGCCGGAACTCGACGATGTGGTGAAGGTCGCCCGCGCGCGGCGCGTGGACGGCATGATCGTCTCCAACACCACTGTCTCGCGGCCGGATTTCCTGCGCGACGTGAACCGGAAGGAGAGCGGCGGTCTCTCCGGCAAGCCGCTGTTCGATCTTTCGACGCGAATGCTCGCGCGCACCTACATCCGCGTCGAAAACCAGTTTCCGCTGATTGGTGTTGGCGGCATCGATTCCGCCGAAACCGCCTGGAAGAAAATCCGCGCGGGCGCCACGCTCTTGCAGCTGTATTCCGGGATGGTCTATCGCGGCTTCGGGCTGGTGGACGAGATCAAGTCGGGATTGCTCTCGCGCCTCAATGCCGCGGGCGGACCATCGCTCGCCGCCAACATTGGCCTGGATGCAAGGGATTTGGCGGCCGAGCCCTGATTATTTCCCGCCGGCCGAGCGCACGAAGCGCATGATGAGCCAGATCGGGAAGACGAGCACGGCACCGAGCAAGAAGTAGCGCCACAGCCAGGCGACCGCGTCCCAGCCGAGATCGAAGATCGCACGCACCAGCCGTTCGATGCTGTTCCAGATGTTCCAGGGATCGAAGCCGAGGGCCGCGAGCAGCACGCCGATCACCACCGACAGCATGACGAGGCGGACCACCACCCAGAAGGGCGAGCCGCCAAAAAACCGGTCAATCGTCTCGTTTGCCATCATGCCCTCCGGCCGAAATACACGCGCTGCGTTTAGCACGGAGATGATTTATGTACGAGGGCCATGAAATCAATCTCCCTGCATCTGGGCTCCGGCGACCCGGTGCTCGACCGCCGGCTGGAATGGGCGCGGGCATTTCTCGACAAGGGCGATGCGGCGGCGGCCATCGAACTGCTTCGAGAAACGCTCATACAGGTACCGGATTTTCTGGCGGGTCATTTTCTGCTGGGTGAAGCCTGCGAAGCGGCGGGCGATCGCGATGCGGCAGCCACCGCCTATCGCCGGGCGGCCGAACTCGATCCTGAAGACCGGCTTGGCGCGCAACTTCGTCTTGCGTGGCTGGGTGCACGGGAAGGGCAGGGGGCGATGTCGGGGAGTTACGTCCGCAATCTCTTCGATCAGTATGCAGCACGCTTCGACCGCGAACTTTCCGTGGCGCTTTCCTATCGCGGGCCTGCGCTGCTGCGGGCGGCCATCGAACGGCTTGCGCCCGAAGAAAAATTCGAGCGCGCGCTCGATCTTGGATGCGGCACCGGCCTGATGGGTGAAGCGATCAGCAATATTGCAGGCGAAATCACCGGCGTCGATCTGTCACCCGCGATGATCGAGGTAGCACGGAAGAAGAATATCTACGCGCGGCTGGAGACGGCTGACATTCTGGAATTTCTGCGGCGTGAGTCCGGGCGCTACGATCTGGTGCTGGCGGCCGACGTATTTGTCTATCTGCACGGTCTTGTGCCTGTTCTTGCAGAGATTGCCAGAGTTTCAGAAAGTCTTATTGTTTTCACCCTCGAAACGCATGAAGGCGAAGGTGTGATCCTGCGTGAAACGCTCCGCTACGCGCATGGCGAAAAACACCTGCGAAAAGCGGCGGAGAATGCGCGTCTTGATTTTTTGCTGCTGGAGCCGGTCGCGACGCGGACCGAAAAAGGTAAGCCGGTCGAAGGATTGCTCGCGGTGCTGGCCGCGCGCGGATCGAAGTTCAATCGGTCCGGAAGATGAAGCTCGCGAGGAAGCCGGTCATGATCGCGAGGAACGCCGTGCTGATACCGTAAATGAATCCGTGATCGCGCGCGGCCCGCGCCACCAGTTCCTCAAATCCCGTTTTTACGACTTCGACCGCCGTTTCCTCGCGGGCTAGAATTTTTCCTTCCGACAGCAGCATCGTTTCCACGCGATAGACGCCGGTGGGTGCCGTGCCCGGAATCGGCACCGTGGCGCGGAAAAGCGTCGGCGTCAGGAACGTGACACCCTGCGGCTCCTCGTTGAAGAGGCCCTCGCGTTCCTTCACGCGCAGAAAGGCGCTACGGAAAGCATCCTGCGGCTCGACATCCGCGAAATCGGTGCCGACGCGCTGCTGAAACGTATGGTTGACGACGCCGATGCGATTCCGGCGCAGAAATTCCGGCGGGCCGAGATCGGCGGGAGGCCGGCTCGTCAGTACGGAGAGATAGGACGGCACTTCAAGAAACTGGCGGGAATCATAGTTGATCCAGATTCCCAGAATGCGCTCCTTGCGGCGTGTGACGAAATTTTCGTTCGGTCCGAGCACGGTCACGACGAGATCGTATCCCTTGTCCTGAGGCTTGTCGTCGTCGATCGAACCGAAAAGTACAATGTCCGTGCCGGTGAAATTCGAACTGATCAGAACGCGGTGCGTGGAAACAGACGTGACCAGCCGTTCGGCATTCAGCGGAAACGCGGACAGCAGCGCGGCGGAAACCGTCGCGCATGCAAAGATGAAACCCTTGCGTGCGCTCACGGCAGGCTCTCCATTTTGATGACGGTGAAGAGATCGCCGGGCCAGGCGACGAGATCGACCGCGACGCGGAATGCAACGCCAAGCACCAGCACACCGAGCAGCAGACGCAATTGTTCCGCGCGGATCGCCTGGCCCGCGCGCGCGCCGAATTGCGCGCCGATGACGCCGCCGACCATCAGCGAGAGGGCGAGCACGATATCGACCGTGCGGTTCTCGATCGCGTGCAGCACGGTCGCGATCAGCATCGTGCAGAGCGTGAGAAACAACGACGTCGCGACCGATACGGAGGTCGGAACGCGCATCAAATAAATGAGTGCGGGAATCAGCAGGAAGCCGCCGCCGATACCCATGATCGCCCCGAAGAAACCGATCACGAAACCGATCACCGTGATCGGCAGCGCCGAAACATAAATGCGCGACTGCCGGAACCGCAGCTTCAACGGCAGACCATGGAACCAGGCATGGGTCCCCGGGCGGCGCACAACCGGTGCCGCCCCGCGATGCGTGCGCAAAATCGCGCGGATGCTTTCGGTCAGCATGATGCCGCCGACGATCCCGAGCAGGATCACATAGGAGAGCCCGACCACGAGGTCGAGCTGGCCGCGGCGCATCAGTATCGCGAAAAACCAGACGCCCACGGCGGTGCCGATCATGCCGCCGGAAAGCAGCACCAGTCCTAGCCCCACATCGACCAGCCGCTTGCGCCAGTAATTCAGCACACCGGACATCGACGAGGCGGCCATATGGCTCGGCACGTTGGCGACGGCGATGGCGGGGGGAATACCGACCAGAATGAGGAGCGGGGTCATCAGGAAGCCGCCGCCCACTCCGAACATGCCCGAGATGAATCCCACCGCGATCCCGAGCGACAGGATGACGAAGATATTGACCGGCAATTCGGCGATCGGGAGATAGATCGACACGGCGACGGGTCCGGACTTTGATTATGTGCCGCAGGCGTGCGGCGCAATTCTCATGAACTGCCGTCACGCCCGATTGTCAATCAAAGGTGGCTGACAGCGTTTATTTCTTGACGGCCCGGCGGCGGGCGGGGGCCGCCTCGGCTTTTTCCCATTCGGGATTGAGCTGGGTCGAATTTGCGGCGGCGTTAACGGGCGCTGGGGTCCACGTTTGCACCGCAAGCTTGGCGGCAACGAGGCTCTGCTGATCGAGGCGCTTGGCCACGTCGTCGCGCTTCTTTCCGGATTCCTGGTCACCCTGTGCGGCGGCAAGGGCAAACCAGCGATAGGATTCCGTCAGGTTCGGATCGACGCCAAGCCCTCGGGCATAGAGGACACCGAGATTATACTGGCTGTCGGCAACGCCCCGCTCGGCTGCCATGCGGAACCAGCGGGCGGCGCTTTTGTAATCGGGTGAGCCGTCAACGCCATCGGAATAGAGCACGGCCAGATTGTGCATGGCCTTGAGGTGTCCGGTCTCGGCCGCGATCAGGTAAAAGCGCTTGGCTTCCTGCGCACTCTTCGCGATTCCTTGGCCTTTTTCATACATTCCGCCGATGCGGTAGGCGGCTGGCGCCGACCCCTTCTTCAGGGCGCGCTCGAACCAGTTCATTGCTTCGGACGGGCTTACCTGCACACCGCGGCCTTCGAGATAGCGTGCGCCGATTTCATAGGAAGCGACCGGATCGCCGGCGGAGGCCGCCGCACGCAAACCGGCACCGCCGATTGTGAGCGGCAGTTCGTCGCCTCTTGCCGCGGTGGCATCCTTGCCGGCCGGGATCGAAGCGGTGAGTGCTGGCGGCGTTGCTGGTTTTGGGGGCTTCACCGAACCGGTCGTTTCCGGTTCCTGTTCCAAGCGCGCGTCGCCAATGAGCGGAACGTTCTGCTGCGGGCCGATGATGCCGGCAGGAGTGGTTGTCAGAAATGATGGCGTCTCGGGCAGCGCGGAATTTTTCTGCGGGGCCGGCGATTTTTCGGGCGGCGCGGCTTCCGGTGTGGAGGTTTTCGGCTGGCTGCCCGGCATCAGGTTGGGCAGGATGCCGTCGAAATAACGCATCGCCGTGAAGATCAGCAGGAACGCCGTGAGTGCCAGGAGAAAAGCCTGGCGGCCACGCGTGACCAGCAAGCCTGAGACTTTCTTCTTCGGCTCGCTTTCGATCGAGAATTTCTTCCTGTCGTCGCCGGCGGGCTCAGCCGCGGCGGATTGCGCGGCGCGGCGCGCCGCGGCGATGTAATCGGTCGCGCGCGCCGGATGTTCCGGCTGGCTGCCGCCGATGCCGCCAAGTGCTGCTTCGGACTGTGCAACGCGTTGGGCCGCGGTCTGGCTCGCGCGATGACGCGGTGCGCCGGAACCGGGCTCAAGCGGGAAGTCCGCCGGAATGTCGTCGGGGAGGTCGATGATCTTGTCGTTGCGCGGCAATGCCGGATTGATGCGCGGTTCGGAACGGATCTGCGGCGCGCGCGTCTGGACCAGTGAGGCTGGCTCTTCGACGGTGGTGGGACGGTGAAATGCAGCAGGCTCCGAACGCGCTTCGCGCGTCTGTTCGACCAATTCCATCGCGCGCGCTGCTGGCTTCGCGGGACGATCCGTATAGTCGGAAGCTTCCAAGGACACCGCGGATTTTGCTTCCTGCATCTGCGCGAAAAGCTCCTTCACGTTCTTTTCGATCGCGCCGAGCACGGAAAGCCGAGATTCCGCGGCATCAAGTTTGTCGGAAAGCGCGCGCAGACCGGCGTCCATGCTGCTGGAAGCGGCTTGCCCGGACTTGCCGATTGAGTGCATCAGGTCGTCGAGCCGGGAGCGGATTTCGCCGAGATCGGGGGTCGCCGGGGCCTGCTTGGTGGCGTGGTCGATGCGTTCGGAAAGCGCTTCGATGCGGCGGTCGAAGGCTGCCATGACATCGACCACAGCGCTGTCGTTATTCGCGCCCGTTGGGGTCGACTCGAACTTGCGCACCAGCGTTTCAATCTGGAGGCAGAGGTCCTTGAGCATGTCTGTCGGCAGCGCGCTTGCAAGCATGTCGCGGATTTCGGCCGTCTGTTCCTGCAGGCGTGCGACGGTCGAGCCATCGACGCTCCGCGCATTCAACGCATCGAGCTTGGCGGAAAGTTCCAGAAGATCGCGCTCGACGGAGGCAAAGCTCTCGGCCGGGCGAACGCCAGCGATCGCCTGGCGGATATCCTCGAGCGTCTGCGCGATCTCGGCACTGTTCGTTGCGTTTCCGCCAAGCTTGCCCTGATCGATGCGGTTCACGAGCGTTTCCACCGCGCGCTCGATCGCTTCCAGCGAGCGGCGCGGTGCAAGGTCCACGAGCTTGTTCGCAAGATCGGAAACTTCGCCGCGCAATCCGTCGATGCTCTCGGCCTGCAAACCGCTGCGGCGGATCGAATGCATTTCCTCGGTGAGATTCCGGAGCTGGCTCTCGATCCCGCTGAAATCGGGAGCGGGCGGCATCGGCATTTGCATCTGCCGCGGCTTCAACTGGCGCGGCATCGGCGTGCCGTCGAGCACGGACTGCCGCATCATGATGTCGGCGACGGCGGAGTCCAGTTCGGCGACCGTCGGCGGAATCGAATAATCCGCATAGCGGACGTTTTCGTGCTCCAGCTTCCGGCTCATCGTTTCGATGGTGCGGGAGATATTCTCGAGCTTGCGCTCGAGATCGGGCGAAGTGTTGGAGTTGGAAAGACGCCCGCGCGTAAACAGTTCTTCGATACGGTCATCGAGCCGCTGGATCGCGGAGCGGACTTCCAGCGGCGCGTTCCGGTCATGCGAGCGGTCGCGCATCATCTGGTCGATACGCTCGCTCAGCGATTCGATGGAGGAGTAGAGGGCGGTCTCGCCGCGTCCGCCGCGCGGCGAAAGTTCTGAATTCTGCCGGGAGAAATGATCGAGCCGTTCGGCGATGTCGTCGAGGCGCTGTTCGAGCGGATCGGCCCCACGGAGCGAACGGCGCGGGCGCTCGCTGCTCGCCGAACACTCGCGGATCGCGGTGTCGAGCCATTCGCCGACCGAAAGGCCCGAACGGCGTGCGGCATCCCGGGCCGCGGCCCAGGTTTCCGGCTCTACCGCATTGACGCTCCAGGGGACGCTCGCGCTCATTGAATACCCGTTCGCGGAGGGCGGTCTTGGGCATACGCGTTAACGGGCGTGCACCGCGCTCCAGACCCGGAAATTCGGCTTGTTATGGTAAAGGGCGGGTTAATTTTGCCCGGTTCCGTGTGCGAAAAACGCTGGCAACACTGGGTCTGGACGGTTCCGGCCGCAAAAGGCCCGCCCCGCCGCCCGGCCCGATGCGAATCCGCCCCTGTTCGCCGGATTTAATGAATAGGGCGTAGGCTGGGGGCGCGAATCGGTCTGCGGCAACGTGGGCTTTTTCTTCCGCTCCTCTGCCGCATTTCCGCGCGAGAAGCGGGCCCGGGGAGGCGGATAGAGAGGACTTTCATGCCGAGTTACAAGGCGCCGGTGGACGACGTTCTGTTTCTCCTGAATGACGTTTTTCATATTGAGCGCTATGGCAACCTGCCGGGCTTTGCCGATACCAACCCCGAGACCCTCGAAGCCATCCTGAGCGAAGGCGCCAAACTCTGCGAGCAGGTGATCGCGCCGCTCAATCGTGCCGGAGATGTCGAGGGTTGCACGCGCCATACCGATGGCTCGGTGACGACGCCGAAGGGCTTCAAGGGCGCTTACGACCAGTTGTCGGAAGGCGGATGGATCGGCCTCGCCTGCGATACTGAATTTGGCGGGCAGGGACTGCCGCAGACACTCACCTGGATTATGAACGAGTTTCTGACGGCTTCGAACATGGCGTTCTCCATGTATTCGGGACTGTCGCAGGGTGCGTATCTCGCGCTCCGCATCCACGGCTCCGACGCACAAAAGAAAATGTACCTGCCGAAGATCGCGTCGGGCGAGTGGGCGGCGACGATGAACCTCACCGAGCCGCATTGCGGCACGGATCTTGGTCTCTTGCGCACGAAAGCGGTGCCGCAGCCAGACGGCAGCTATAAAATTTCCGGCACCAAGATTTTCATTTCCGGCGGCGAGCACGATCTCACGAGCAACATCATCCATCTCGTGATCGCGCGCATCGAGGGAGCGCCGGAAGGCACCAAGGGAATTTCGCTCTTCGTCGTGCCGAAAATATTGCATGACGCCGATGGAAAGCTCGGCGAGCGAAACAAAGTCTCGTGCGGCTCCATCGAGGAGAAGATGGGCATCCACGGCAACTCCACCTGCGTCATGAATTACGACAACGCGACAGGCTGGCTCGTCGGCGAGCCGCATCGCGGGCTTGCGGCCATGTTCACGATGATGAACGAGGCGCGGCTCGGCGTCGGCATTCAGGGGCTGGCGCTGTCCGAAGTCGCCTATCAGAACGCCGTCGCCTATTCCAAGGAGCGCCTGCAGGGCCGCTCGCTCACGGGTGCGAAATTTCCGGATAAGAATGCCGATCCGATCATCGTGCATCCCGACGTAAGGCGGGTGCTGCTCTCGATGCGTGCGTTCAACGAGGCTGCCCGCGCGCTCGTGATCTGGATCGCACTGCAGGCCGACACCTATCACCGTTCCGATGACGCGAAGGCGAAGCAGACCGCCGACGATCTCATGGGTTTGCTCACGCCGGTGATCAAGGGCGTGCTCACCGATCAGGGCTTCGCCAACACCGTGCAGGCCCAGCAGGTGTTCGGCGGGCATGGCTATATTGCCGAGCACGGCATGGAGCAGTTCGTCCGGGATGTCCGGATTTCCATGATTTATGAAGGCACTAACGGCATCCAGGCGCTCGATCTCGTGGGCCGGAAACTCGGCCGCGACGGCGGCCGCGCGATGATGACATTCCTCGCCGATGCACAGGGATTTCTGAAAGCGCACGCTGCGGACGAGGCGATGATGCCCTATATTAAGCCGCTTGAGGCGGCGATCGGGCATCTGCAAAAAGCGACGATGTGGCTGATGCAGAACGGCCCGAAGCAGCCGGACAATGCGGGTGCCGCGTCCTACGACTACATGCATCTCTTCGGGCTGGTGGCGCTTGGGTACATGTGGGTGCAGATCGCCAAAGCGGCACTCGCCAGCAAGTCAAAAGGCAACGGTGCGGCGATGCGCATGGATGCCAAGCTGACGGCGGGCAAATTCTTCATGGAACGGATGCTGCCGGAAACGGCGGCGCACCTTGCCCGCATCGAAAGCGGCTCGCGTACCGTGATGGAAATGCCGGCGGAAGCGTTTTGAATTCACCCTCTCCCCTTGTGGGAGAGGGTGGTCCGAGCGAAGCGAGGACCGGGTGAGGGGTCCTTTGCAGGAAATACCCCTCACCCGCCTCGCAGCCTTCGGCTGCTCGGCACCCTCTCCCACAGGGGGAGAGGGAAAGAGGAGAGGCCATGACCGATTGCTTCATCTACGACCATGTGCGCACGCCGCGCGGCCGCGGAAAAACCGACGGCTCGCTGCATGAAGTGAGTTCGCTCGAACTCGCTCGCCAGACGCTCGCCAATATCAAGGATCGCAACAAGCTCGAGCCGAAGCTGGTGGAGGACGTGGTGCTCGGCTGCGTCGATCCGGTCGGCGAAGCGGGCGGCAACATCGCGCGCGCGGCTGCCATTGCCGCCGACTACGGCAAGGAAGTGCCGGGCATCCAGATCAACCGGTTCTGCGCTTCAGGCTTGGAAGCGGTGAACTTCGCCGCGGCACAGGTGATGGCAGGACAAAAGGAACTGACCATCGGCGGTGGCGTCGAGAGCATGTCGCGCGTCGGCATCGGCGCTTCGGGCGGTGCATGGCCGGTCGATCCGTCGATCGCGATCAAATCCTATTTCATGCCGCAGGGAATCTCCGCGGACCTGATCGCCACGAAATATGGAATCACCCGCGACGACTGCGATGCCTTCGCGGTGGAGAGCCAGAAGCGCGCGGCGAAAGCCTGGGATGCGGGACACTTCAAGAATTCGGTCGCCCCGGTGCTCGATGTAAACGGCATGACCATCCTCGCCAAAGACGAGCACCTGCGCGCGACCGACATGCAGTCGCTCGGACAACTGAAGCCGAGCTTCGTGCAGATGGGCGAGCTTGGCGGGTTCGATGCGGTGGCCGTGCAGGCGCATCCGGAGGTGGAGTTCGTCAACCACGTGCATCACGCGGGAAACTCATCCGGCATCGTCGATGGTTCTGCGGCGGTGCTCGTCGGCTCCAGGGAAGGCGGCAAGGCGGCGGGCCTGAAACCGCGCGCGCGAATCCATACCTTCGCCAGCATCGGCTCCGACATGGCGCTGATGCTGACCGGACCGCTCGACGTGACCGAGCTTGTCCTGAAGAAGGCCAAAATGAAACTCGGGGACATCGATCTCATTGAAATCAATGAGGCTTTTGCCGCAGTGGTGCTGCGTTTCCTGCAGTATTTCAAGCTGGATATGAGCCGTGTGAACGTCAACGGCGGCGCCATCGCCATGGGCCATCCGCTGGGGGCCACCGGCGCCATGATTCTCGGGACGGCACTGGATGAGTTGGAGCGCACCAACAAGTCCACGGCGCTGGTGACGCTCTGCATCGGCGCCGGCATGGGCACGGCCACGATCATCGAGCGGGTCTGATCGATGCCGAAGATCGACCCGCGAACGATAGAGCCGCGCACGAGCACGATCTATCCGAAGGAATTTGAGGCTGTAGTAGACGGGCGTTCAAAGCAGCGCCTCGGCGATGCGGCGGGCCTGACTCAATTTGGCGTCAACCTCACGCAGCTGAAGCCGGGGGCCGCGTCCGCGTTGTATCACTGGCACGAGTCAGAAGACGAGTTCGTCTACATCCTCGAAGGCGAAGTGATGCTGGAAGAGGGCGACACCAAAACGCAGCTTCGTGCTGGCGACGCCGCCGGATTTAAGGCGGGCGTTGCAGTGGGCCATCGCCTCGTCAACAATTCCAAAAGTAATGTTGTGTTTCTCGAAGTCGGCACGCGCGCGGCGCGCGACCGGTATGTCTATCCGAACGACGATCTCGTGGGCGAGAAAGACGAGAGCGGCGTTCGCCTGACCAATAAGGCTGGCATTCCCTATCGCTGAACAAGCGGGAGCTGACGATGGCTTACAAGAATTTCAAGCTCGACATCGACGCCGACGGAATCGGCCTGCTCACGTGGGACATGCCCGGCCGTTCCATGAACGTCTTCACGATGGAGACGTTGCAGGAATTGAGCGACGTCGTGGAGAAAGTCGCCGCCGACAAGGCGATCAAGGGCGTTGTCATCGCATCCGGCAAGGAAACATTCTCCGGCGGCGCCGACCTCACGATGCTAGAAGGCCTCTCGCGTATCTTCGTGGACTTCGTGAAATCGAAAGGCGAAGCGGCGGCGATGCAGGAATTTTTCGAGCAGTCGCGGAAAATGTCGGTGATCTATCGCCGCCTGGAAACGAGCGGAAAGCCGTTTGTCGCCGCGATCAACGGCATGTGCCTTGGCGGCGCGTTCGAGCTGGCGCTTGCCTGTCATTATCGGGTGGCAAGTGAAAACGAAAAAACCCGCGTCGGCCTGCCGGAAGTGAAGATCGGCCTGTTTCCTGGTGCCGGCGGCACGCAGCGCCTGCCGCGCATCATCCCGACCGCCGAGGCATTGCAGATGATGCTGCGCGGCGAGCAGGTTCGTCTCGACAAGGCGAAAAAGCTGAACCTGATCAACGAGGTTGTTCCGGCCGCGAAGCTGATCGAAACGGCAAAGGCGTGGATCAAAAGCGGCGGCAAGGGCGTGCAGCCGTGGGACGTGGACGGCTTCAAGCTGCCGGGCGGGCCGGTTTATTCCAAGGCCGGCATGATGACCTGGCCGCCCGCGAACGCGATCTATCGCCGTGAGACGTTCGACAATTATCCGGGCGCGCGGGCCATTTTGCAGTCCGTCTATGAAGGACTGCTGCTGCCAATGGATCAGGGCCTGCGTGTGGAGTCGCGTTATTTCGCGAAGGTTCTTCGCTCCAAGGAAGCGGCGGCGATGATACGAACGTTGTTTGTATCGATGCAGGAACTGAACAAGGGTGCCCGCCGTCCCGCGAACGTGCCCGCGAACAAGATCAAGAGGATTGCCGTACTGGGGGCGGGTTTCATGGGTGCCGGCATCGCCTATGTGAGTGCGGCCGCGGGAATCGAAGTCGTGTTGCTCGACCGCGATCAAGCCGCCGCCGACAAGGGCAAGAGCCTCTCCGACAAAATGATTTCCGAACAGGTCGCCAAGGGCCGCGCCAAGCCCGCCGACAAGGATTTGCTGTTGTCGAAGATCAAGACGACGGCGGACTACGCCGACATCAAAGGCGTCGATCTGGTGGTGGAAGCCGTCTTTGAGGATCGCAAGATCAAGACGGAAGTCATTCAGAAAGCCGAAGCGGCGATGAGCGGCAAGGGAATCTTCGGCTCCAACACATCGACGCTGCCGATCTCCTCCTTGGCGGAAGTTTCAAAACGCCCGGAGCAATTTGTCGGCATCCATTTTTTCTCGCCCGTGGAAAGGATGATGCTGGTCGAGATCATCAAGGGCAAGAAAACCGGCGACGAGGCGATCGCGATGGCGCTCGATTTCGTGCGCGCGATCAAGAAGACGCCGATCGTTGTCAACGACAGCCGCGGCTTTTATACCTCGCGGGTCGTCAGCACATATATTCGAGAAGGGCATTTGATGCTGACGGAAGGTGTCCCCGCGGCGATGGTGGAAAATGTCGGCCGCATGGCGGGCATGCCGGTGGGTCCGCTTTCACTGAATGACGAAGTCGCCGTCGATCTCGCCTGGAAAATCCTGCAGGCGACGAAGAACGATCTCGGCGCGGAAGTCATCGACGAACGGCAGGAAGCGCTTCTGGAGGAAATGGTCGTGAAGCGCGGCCGTCTTGGCCGCAAGAACGGCAAGGGCTTCTACGATTATCCCGACGGCGCGCCGAAGCGTCTGTGGCCCGGCCTCCACGAGATCACCGGCGAAGCGCGGCCCGGGGAAATCTACGACATCGACGAATTGAAGAAGCGCTATCTCGTGATTCAGGCTTTGGAAACCGCGCGTTGCGTCGAGGAGGGCGTCATCACCGACGTACGCGATGCCGATGTCGGCGGCATCCTGGGTTTTGGATTTGCTCCGTTCACCGGCGGCCCGCTTTCGTACATCGATGGAATGGGGGCCGGGAATTTCGTCGATCTCTGCAAGCGCTTTGCGGGCCGCATGGGTCCGCGCTTCGAGCCGAATGCTCTCCTGATCGAAATGTCGCGGAAGGGCGAGACGTTCTATGGACGCTTCGCGCCGCCGAAGGAAAAACGCGCCGCCTGATCAGAATGTCGAGCTAATGCCCGTCATGCGCATGATCAAAGCGATCACCCACATGACGATGGAAATCATCGCGGTATATTGCGCGTAGGTGAAATAAGCATCGCGCAGGACCGTGGATGCGGCCCATTGCGCGTAGGCTTCCGGCGGACGGAAATCCTTGTCGAGATAGAGCCACATCTCGGTCTTTTTATAATTCTGTGTCAGCGCGTAACGCGCTTTCAAAACCAGAATGAACGTCATCAGCATCGTCAGGATGCCGCCGGCCTGAAAGACGCGGATCGGATCGAAGCTCATGCCAACCATCACGCAGATGATGGCAAGCATCCCGAATCCGCACGCGCGCTGCACCGATTCATAAGCAAGCTTGCGCATTTCATCCATGAAGACACCCGGTCGGATTGACTGACAGGAGTTTGACGCCGGAATGCGTCCGGAGCAATCGGCAAACGCCAAATCACGAAAAATTGGTGTCAGCGAACGCCAAAGGCGAAGAAATTGGCCGCGGCCGGAAGTGTCAGCAGCGCCACGCCGCAGAGCCAGATAAACATGGAAATCGAGGTCGATTCGGACGCCCCGGTCCAGCGTTCATACAGTGCGGCAGGGATGCCCCCGGCGATCAGGGTCACGGTCGACAGGACCAGCGAAGACAAAAAGAACAAAATTCTCACATCCGAAAGGAAGAATGCCGGTGCGAGAATCTGCACGAAGACGAAAATCAAAAGGAGGAGCGGGGAGAAAATGCCGTTGATAATCGAGAACAGCATGATCCCGACGATGTATGGTTGCGCGATCATTGCGGCGTCACTCCCAGGGTCGGCGCCAGGCCTGTCGCCAGCAAAGTCATGTAGATCGCGATCCGCGCCGCAAACAGCCACACGACCGCCAGCAGCATGACGAACAGCGGCGGCACTGCCAGCGGAGTGAGATACCGGATCGGGCGCAAGACAGGATCCGTAATGCGCGCGAAAGCGGTCATGATGTAATTGGTCGAGGGTGGCGGGAACAAGAAGCCCAGAACAACGCGCCCGAGCATTGTGTACATCAACGCCGCCAAAACGAGGTTTGGCAGGTGGAACCACCAGTATTGAAAGAAAGGATTTTCCACAAACGAAATCTCCAGCCGATGCCGCTCTTCAAGCATGCCCTAACGAAAAAGAAAACCGCTCAGTCAAAAAGAAGCGGGGCCCCGTAGGGCCCCGCCATTTTTTGTATTAAGCGAAACGGCTCACTTTTCCTGAAGAACCGTCTTGCCGCGCGGCTTACGGATTTCGTCGATGTAAGCCATCATTTCCTTCGACGGAGCCTTGGTGAACAGGCTGACCACAATCATCACGAGGAAGCCGAGCGGTGCGCCCAGCAATCCGCAGTTGATGTTATTGAGGTCGAACCAGCCCACGCGGTTGGCCATCGGGTTCGCCGCAGACGCTGGAATGTCCGCTGCCCATTTGGGGTCGGCCAGGAGTTTGGCGACATCAATGAGCGGCTGACGGGTTTCCGGATTGACCAGCGACTTCATGCCCCACATCTGCACGCCAGCCTGCGGGAAGTACCGCGTGGTGACGAGATAGAAGACGCAGAGGCCGAAGCCGGCGATCATGCCGGCAATCGCGCCAGCCGTCGTCGTGCGCTTCCACCAGATTCCGAGCACGAGCGCCGGGAAGTTACCCGCCATAGCAAGCGAGAACGCCCAGCCGACCATGGCCAGAATGTCGCCTGGCTTGGTCGCCGCTAGCGCGGCCGAAGCGACGGCCACGAAGAACAACAGCACGCGGGCAACGGTGAGCCGGCGGATCGTCGCCGCGTTCGGATCGATCATCTTGTAGTAGATGTCGTGCGAGAGCGCGTTGGCGATCGCGAGCAGCAAGCCGTCGGCGGTCGAGAGCGCGGCGGCGAGACCGCCGGCAGCGACCAGACCCGAGATCACATACGGAAGGCCCGCGATTTCCGGGGTGGAAAGCACGATCACATCCGTGTTGATCACGAAGTCCGAGAACCGGAGCACGCCGGGGTGATTGGCAATCGCCTTACACGCAGCGATGGTTGCTTCCAGATTCACGGCGTTCTTGCCGCAGATCTGAATCAGACCGAGTTCGCCCCAGTTGAAAACCCAGGGACGAAGCTGCGTGATGTCTTTGCCGATGATGTTCGTATAGACCTCCAGCTTCGAGAACGCCGCGTAGGCCGGCGCCGAGAAGTACAGGAGGAAGATGAAGAACAGCGACCAGGCCACGGACTGACGGGCTTCACGCACCGACGGGGTGGTGAAATAGCGCATCAGAATGTGCGGCAGCGAAGCCGTACCCACCATCATGCAGAAGATGATGCCGAAGTAGTTCAGCGGCGTGTAGTTCATGAACGGCTGGATATGCGGCCGCAGCGTGCCCGGAGGGCAAGCCGTCTGCGTACACAGAACCGCGAGGCCGTCCTTCACCAGCTGAGCTTCACGGGCGGTGATTTCCTGAATCGCCTGACCGTACATCAACTGCGGAAGCGGCACGCCGTACTTCTTCGCCGACAGAATCACGATCGGCGTCAGGTACGCGATGATCAGCACGATATACTGAGCGATCTGCGTCCAGGTCACCGCGCGCATGCCACCGAGCATCGCGCAAAGCAGGATGCCGACGAGGCCGACGAACACGGCGACTTCGAACTGCATGCCAAGGAAGCGCGATGCGATGATGCCCGTGCCGAAAATCTGCGCCGTCACGTATGTGAAGGAGGTGCAAACGAGCACGATCACCGCGAGGAAGCGGGCGAAGTTGCCGCCGAAACGGAACGCCATGAAGTCAGGAACCGTATAGGCGCCGAACTTGCGCAGATACGGGCCGACCAGGATCGACACCAGCACATAACCGCCGGTCCAACCCAGCACCCAGGCGAGACCGTCGTAGCCGAGCAGGAAGAGCGATCCCGCCATGCCCACGAACGACGCCGCCGACATCCAGTCGGCGCCGGTCGCCATGCCGTTATAGAAGGCCGGAACGCGCCGGCCCGCCACGTAGTATTCCGAGATTTCAGCGGTACGGGTCATGACGCCGATGACGGCGTAGACCGCGAGCGTGAAGAACACGAAGAGATAGCCGATGACCTTATTCGGCACGCCCATCTGCTCAAGAATGGCGAGCAGAATGACGAAGCCGAGAAAGCCGCCGGTATAGACGCCGTACATGCGTCCAAGGTTTTTCATGAAGTCTGAAGTAGCTGCGCTTTGAGTTGCCATTGTTCTGGTCCCCCTCAATCTTCAGCCACGCCGTGGTCGCGGTCGATCTTGTCCTGCTGTTTTGCAAACACGAACAGCATGACAACGAACGCGATCAGCGATCCCTGCGCGGCCATGTAGAAGCCGAGCGGGAAGCCCAAGATGGTGATTTTGTTAAGTGAATTTACGAACATGTGGATGATGTATCCAAAAAACAGCCATAGGCCGAGATGGATAAGCATCAGCCGCGTCGTTGCTGCCCAATGTGATTCGTCGTTTGTTTTCATTTAGCCCTCCAGAAATTCCGCGATGGAGCGCGGGCCGGTCTGGACCGCGTCAACCTTGCGTTAAACGACCAAGGGTTCACCGAGCGTCCCGTTGAAACGGGATGGTTTGGCGCTTCCCCCGATAGACCGGCCCGCGGTTATTTTTTTTGCGGGTCCGAGCCTTAAAATTAACATTCGGTAAACTAAGGCCCCTATACGACTTTCGGCCACGATCCCCGTCGTAATACCAAGTAAAAACACGATATTTTTGCATTGCAGCACGCTCCGTTTTGTCGTTTGCCAAAAGCTTTCGCCATCCTCTCAATGGCTTGCAAAACGCTTGTCACATTGTCGGTGGAGCCATTACCGCTTTGCGGGGTAACTGTGTGCCGCATCATCCTTTCGTGGGACGTGGTATGTGAGCGGTGCCTGAGCAGCTTCAAACACCGGGGAAGGGAATACTGGCTGTGGACGTGTCCGCTTCCTTTCGATTCATCATTGCCGACGATCACCCGCTTTTTCGCGGGGCGCTGAAAGAAGCAGTCGGCACCCTGTTCAGCTCCGCCACGATTTTTGAAGCGGGCGGTTTTGAAGACTTGCAGGCGTTGCTGGAGCGCGAAGGTGACATGGATATCGTGTTACTCGACCTCACGATGCCCGGCGTGCGCGGTTTCTCAGGGCTGCTTTATCTGCGCGCGCAGTTTCCTGGCGTTCCTGTGCTCGTCGTTTCCGCCAATGAAGAGCCGATCGTCATTCGCCGCTGCATGGAATTCGGCGCGTCGGGATTTTTGCCGAAGACCATGAGCGTCGAAGCGATGCGGGTCGCAATCCAGAAAGTGCTGGAAGGCGGGGTGTGGACGCCGCCCGACGTCGATCTCAATGCTGGCGGGGATAGCGAGACTCGCGATCTCGTCGGGCGCCTCTCAACGCTCACGCCACAGCAGGTGCGTGTCCTGATGATGCTGTCGGAAGGCCTGCTGAACAAGCAGATCGCCTTTGCGCTGAAAGTCTCGGAAGCAACCGTGAAGGCGCATGTTTCCGCGATTTTGCAGAAACTTGGCGTCGAAAGCCGCACCCAGGCTGTGATCGCCGCTTCCAAGATCGAAGCAGGCCAGTGGCCGCAATTGCATAGCTGAAGTCTATTCCGCCGCCGGCCGCGCCACGCGCCCACCCGCGCCGCCGAGCGGAGCGAGGAGCCGGCGCGGAGTTAAAAATTGCGACGGGTTCTGAGCGGCAGAATCATTCCGCCGCCGGCCGCGCCACGCGCCCACCCGCGCCGCCGAGCGGAGCGAGGAGCCGGCGCGGAGTTAAAAATTGCGACGGGTTCTGAGCGGCAGAATCATTCCGCCGCCGGCCGCGCCACGCGCCCACCCGCGCCGCCGAGCGGAGCGAGGAGCCGGCGCGGAGTTAAAAATTGCGACGGGTTCTGAGCGGCAGAATCATTCCGCCGCCGGCCGCGCCACGCGCC
>JALHMF010000001.1:308027-521012 GCA_022844205.1 Xanthobacteraceae bacterium
GCCGGCCGCGCCACGCGCCCACCCGCGCCGCCGAGCGGAGCGAGGAGCCGGCGCGGAGTTAAAAATTGCGACGGGTTCTGAGCGGCAGAATCATTCCGCCGCCGGCCGCGCCACGCGCCACTGCGCGAGGAACGCGCGCAGCGCCGCCGGCTTGACCGGCTTGTTCAGCACCAGAATGTCCTCGCTCCGTGCACGGTCCCGCACCGCGATGCTGCGGTCTGCGGTGACAAGGGCCGCCGGAAGTTCCGCACCATAGCGGCTGCGGATCTCGATCACCGCGTCGATGCCGTTAGCCTCGTCCAGATGATAGTCGACGAGCATCACATCCGGGCGCTGGTTTTTCCGCTCGATCTCTTCGAGCGCGCTCTGCAAGTCCGGCGCCGTCATCACCCGGCAACCCCAGCCCGAAAGCAGCGCCTGCATGCCGGCGAGCACCTGCGGTTCGTTCTCGATGCAGAGTACGGCGACATCTTCCAGCGGAATGGCGGGAACGGATGAAGCAGGGCGCAGCGATTCCAGCACGGCCGAGCGGGGTGCGATCGGCACTTCGATCGAGAAGCTCGTCCCCTTGTTCTGGGCGGAGTGCAGGGAGAGCTTGTGTTCGAGAATGCGCGCGATGCGTTCCACGATCGAAAGGCCGAGCCCGAGGCCGCGGGCGACGCGCGCTCCCTGCTCAAGCCGCTGGAATTCCTTGAAGATCAGCGTCTGTTTCGAGAGGGGCACACCGATGCCGGTATCGATAATGAGAATCCGCAGACTTTCTCCGCGCCGGAGGCAGCCGACCAGCACCCGGCCTTTCGGCGTGTATTTGACCGCGTTGGAGACGAGGTTTTGCAGCAGTCGCCGCAGCAGGCGGCGGTCCGTCCGCACGGCGATGGAAGAGCGGACGAAATCAAGTTGCAGGCCCTTTTCCGCCGCGAGCGGGGCAAATTCCACCTCCAGCTGGCTCAGCACGTCGTCAATGCGGAAGGAAGTCCGTTCGGGGCGCATCGCGCCGGTGTCGAGCCGTGAAATATCGAGGAGCGCGCCCAGAATTTCCTCAACCGCTTCCAGCGAGGCATCGACGTTGCCGGCGAGTTTTGCTTCTTCCGTATCGCGATGACGCTCGACGAGGCTGGTCGCGTAGAGGCGCGCGGCGTTGAGCGGCTGCAGAATGTCGTGACTCGCCGCGGCGAGGAACCGGGTCTTGGAGATGT
Organism: Xanthobacteraceae bacterium; assembly: GCA_022844205.1. Lineage (GTDB taxonomy): Bacteria > Pseudomonadota > Alphaproteobacteria > Rhizobiales > Xanthobacteraceae > JAUSIF01. The sequence continues at coordinate 309,224 of JALHMF010000001.1, forward strand.
TGGCTTCGTCGGCCTCGGATTTCGCGCGCGCAAGTTCCTGATTCAGCCGTGTCAGTTCCTCGGTGCGCTCGCGTACCCGGCGCTCCAGGGTTTCGTTGGCCTTTTCCAGCGCTTCGGCGGCTTCCACCGTCGGGGTGATATCGGTGTAGGTGACGACGATGCCGCCGTCGGGCATCGGTGCCGAGCGTACTTCGACGACGACGCCGTGTTTCGGAAGCCGCTCGCGGAATGCCTCGAATTGATTGAGGTAAAGGTCCAGCCGGCCCCCGATCAGGTCTTCCGGCTCCCCCTTGCCGAGATCGCCGCGCTCGGCGGTGTAGCGGAGGATTTCATCGAGGCCGCCGCCGACGCGGACGAGACTTGAGGGCAGGTCGAGCATCTCGCCGAACTGCCGGTTCCAGCAGATGAGTTGCAAATCGCGCCCGAACACGGCGATGCCCTGACGCGTGTGGTCGAGCGCGCTTTGCAGGATCTCGCGATTGTACTGGATCGCCGCCGATGCGTCGTCGAGCAGCCTGAGGGCGGCTTTCGTGGAGACGGTGCCTTTCCGCAGAAGCAGGGAAAGCACGAGACGCGAGGAAGCTGCGCCGATGGCGGATGCAAGTAAGTGTTCCGCGTATCGCATCAGGTGGATATCGGCTTCCTGTTTCGGATCGAGCGCCAGCCGCCGCGATTCCGCGAAGCTCTCGAACGACCGCTTGGTGCGTTCTTCTCCGAGATAGCGCGCGATCGTATTGGTGAGTTCTTCAACCGTAACCGCCGACCGCCAGAGCCGGAAACTCGGCACGATCGGCGTGCTTTGCGACTCCACGAACACGTTTGCCTGCAGCCGTTCGATCGGAGACGCCGACGTGGAGAGGGAGACGGCGACGAAGGCGAGGACGTTGAGGCCAAGGCTCCACAGCACGCCGTGCGAGAGCGGCGGCAATTGCAGGCCGAACAGCGCTTGAGGCCGCAGGTCCGTAAAGCCGAACAGTCCGGCATCGAGGATCTGGCGGCTGATCAGCCCGGAGTCGACGAAACTCGGCAACAGGAGCGTGAAGGCCCAGACACTGACGCCGACACAAAGTCCGGCAATCGCTCCGCGTGCGGTGGCTCCCCGCCAGAACAGGCCGCCGAAGAAAGCCGGCCCGAATTGAGCGACGGCTGCAAAAGAGAGCAACCCGATCTGTGCAAGCTGCGCCTGGCCGGCGAGTTGATAATAAAGATAGGCAAGCAGCATCACCGCGAAGATCGAGAAGCGGCGCGCGCGCAGCAGCAATGCGCCCATGTCGGCCCGCGTTTCCGGGCGGATGTTGCGCGCTCGCAGCACCAGCGGAACGATGATGTCGTTTGACACCATGATTGAGACCGCGACACTTTCCACGATCACCATCGCGGTAGCCGCGGAAAGACCGCCGATGAATGCGATCAGCGCCAGCGTGTCCGAGCCGGCGGCGAGCGGCAGCGCCAGCACGAACATATCGCTGTCTACCGTTCCCTTCGGGAAGGTCAGAAGGCCCGCAATCGCGATCGGAACCACGAAAAGATTGATGAGGATCAGGTAGAGCGGAAAAAGCCAGGCCGCCCGGCGAAGCTCGTCCTCGCGGTTATTCTCAACGACGGTCACATGAAACTGCCGTGGCAGCAGCACGATGCAGACGAATGAAAGCACCGTCATGGTGATCCAGTTCGTCATGTTTGGGGCGTTCGTAAAGGTCGGGAGAATGTCGCCGCGCTCCGATGCTTTCGCGATCAGATCCATCGGACCGTTGAAGATGTAGAAAAGGACGAACACACCGACGAGTAGGAATGCGATCAGCTTGATCACCGATTCCGTCGCAATCGCGAGCATCAGGCCTTCCTGATGCTCGGTGGCGTCGATGTGGCGCGTGCCGAAGAGCACCGCGAACGCCGCCATCGTAATAGCGACGAGCAGTGCAAGGTCGCCGATCATCGGCGCGATTACGGCGGGAGTGGTCTGCTGGCCCAGGATCGTCAGCAGTGAGGCTGAAACCGCTTTGAGTTGCAGCGCGATGTAGGGAACCGCGCCGATGACCGCGACCACCGTTACGATCGCCGCCACAATCGGGCTCTTGCCGTAACGCGCCGCGATGAAGTCGGCGATGGAGGTGATGTTCTGCTGCTTGGCGAGCCGTACGATTTTCAGGATCAGCGGAAAGAACAGCCCGACCATCAGAATCGGGCCGAGATAGATCGTCAGGAAGTCGAAGCCCTGGCGCGACGAAAGGCCCACAGAGCCAAAGAAGGTCCATGAGGTGCAATAGACCGCCAGCGAAAGCGGATAGATCAGCGGGCGGCTTGCCCGCTCTCCCCACCTCGCACGCGAACGGTCGCCGAAGCTCGCGACGGCAAACAGGAAGCCGATATAGGCGAGCGCGATGCCGACGACGACCCAGCCTTGCAGCATGGTCACACCAGGGCCACTCTGACTTGGGCCACTCTCAAAAGCGGGCTTCAACTTTCGGCTGAAAGGACCATAGCGCGCAAGACTTGTCCATGCGGGCTGTCGCTGGAATGGAATCCGGGTTAAACCAACGGCGCATGTGGTTAGTGAGGGTTTTTAATGGGTATTTTTGACTGGTTTCGGCGCGACCCGCCGATCGCGGATCGCGAAGCGCTGATGGAATTTATGGATACGCGCGCGGCTTTCCTCACGCAGAAGAATATTTTTGACTTCACGCATGCCTTGTCCGGGCCGCACTATGCGAAACTGATCAACGAAGAAAATTTCAAGCAGGCCGTCAACAACGCCCGCTGGAGCAGTTATCCCCTGGTGCTGTCGGTCGTGGCCGAAATGGTGCATGTGGCGCTGCTGCCACGCGTCAAGAGTTCGCAGGTGCTTGCAGATTCGCTCTCCTCCGCCGCGCTGGAGATTTTCGATCGCTATCCTGTTCCGGAAATCCTCGGCAATGAGAAATGGAAGGCCCTGCGCGAAAAACTCGAGCAGCGCTTGCGCGGCATCACTTTGCATCCTCCAAAGCAGATCAAGGATATCCCGATGCCGATCGCCAAGGCGGTGTACAATAATTTCCCATTCGATGAACGGTTGAAGCAGCAGGATTTTGAAACGATTACGCATCACATGCGCGTCAATCTGGTGAGGATGCACACGGAATTTATGGACCGCTCGAAAGGGCCTGAATTGATTGCTGCTTTGCTGCCAGAGAACGCCGCAGCGATTGCAGGAAACGGCTGAGCAGGGAAATGGTGGACGCGACCAGCGCTACTCCGCTGCTCGCGCTTGATGCCGTTTCGCTCGACACGGAAACCACCGGGCTCGATCCGGCCCGCGCGCGCGTCATCGAGATCGGTTGCATCCGGGTGATTGCGGGGCGCGTAGACGCAAGCGCCCGTTTTCATGCGCTGGTCAATCCGGGCCAACCGGTCCCGCCCGCCTCGACGCAAATTCATGGCATCGACGATGCACGGCTGAAGGACGCCGGCGATTTTACAAAGGTCTGGCCTGAATTGCGCGCTTACATCGGCGAGCTTCCGGTGATCGGGCACACGACCGACTACGACCTCACCATCCTCGCTAACGAATGCCAGCGCGCGGAACTGAAATTTGCGCAGCCGCGCTGGATCGACGTGCGCGTGCTAGCGGAAATCGTTCGGCCAAATCTTTCCGGCTTCTCGATGGAAGAACTCGCGGCCTGGCTGGGTGTCGAGGTGTCAGCCCGGCACTCGGCGCTCGGAGACGCGGAGACCACCGCGCGGATCTTTGCGGCACTCGTTCCGCACCTGCGCGAGGGCGGGATCCGCACCTTTGCCGAAGCGGAAACCGCCTGCCGGCAGATGAAGGAAATGGTTCGTGCCCGGCATCAGCAGGGATGGGTCGAGCCGCTCGCCTTTCCTTCCCGCACCGACAGCGAGCGCACGCTGGAGAGGCTCGACTCCTATCCCTATCGTCATCGCAACCGCGAGGTGATGTCCGCGCCGCCTCACTTCATTGCGGGATCGACAAAGCTTTCCGAGGCAATGAGGCTTCTCATCGAGAAGAAGGCCAGTTCGCTGTTTGTGCTGCCTGAGAAGAATTCGGATCAGCCGCCGCTCGCCGCGGAAACCGGAATTATCACCGAACGCGATGTGTTGCGCGCTATTGCGATGAGCGGTCCCGGTGCCATGGAAAAGCCGGTCAATTCCTTCGCAACCCGCCCGCTGGCCGCGGTCGCTGCCGAGGCTTTCGTGTATCGCGCGATCGGCCGCATGAGCCGTCTGAAAATCCGTCACCTCGGCGTGGTCGATGCGGCGGGTCGTGTGGTTGGCGCCCTCTCCGCGCGCGATCTTTTGCGTCTGCGCGCGAGTCACGCCGTCACGCTCGGCGACGAGATCGACGAGGCAAAGGATGTTCACGAGCTTGGCCGTGCCTGGGCAAAACTGCCGGCGGTCGCAAAATCGCTGCTCGCCGAAGGCATCGATGCGCGCACGATCGCGGCGATCGTTTCCCGCGAACTGGGCGCGCTCACGCGCCGCGCCTCCATGCTGGCCGAGTCTCGCATGCAGGAAGCGGGTAGGGGCGCGCCGCCAGTCGGGTATGCCTTGCTTGTGCTCGGTTCGGGCGGTCGTGGTGAAAGTCTGCTGGCAATGGATCAGGACAACGCAATCGTCTTTGAAAAAGGCGAGCCGGGCGGGACTGAAGACAAATGGTTCGCCGAACTCGGCACCCACATCGCCGATATCCTGCATGAAGTCGGTGTTCCCTATTGCAATGGCGGCGTGATGGCGAAGAACGCCGAATGGCGCGGCAGCATGCAGGTTTGGCGCGAGCGGATTGCGGACTGGATCGGCCGTTCCAGGCCGGAAGACCTTCTTTCGGTCGACATTTTTTTCGACTTCCGTGCGGTGCATGGCGACGGCGCGCTCGCCCTGCAACTCTGGAACGACGCGTATGATCTCGCGAAGGGCCAGATCGGCTTTCTCAAGCTGCTGGCCGAAGCGGCCGGGCCGGTGGAGCCGCCGGTCGGCTTCTTTGGGTTCAAGACCGACAAAGGCCGCGTCGATCTGAAAAAAGGCGGCCTGTTCGCGATCGTCGCGGCGGCACGCCTGCTGGCGATTCGCTTCCACGTCACCGAACACACAACGAGAGCGCGGCTTGAAAGTGTAAAGGCGATGAAGGTAGGAGCCGCGCGCGATCTGGAGGGTCTTGTCCACACCCATGGCATCCTGCTGCAGAACATACTCGAACAGCAGCTCGTGGATATTTCCTCCGGCAGGCCCCCGTCCAATTCGGTCGAGATACGCCGCCTCGAAAAATCCGGACAGGAAAAGCTGAAACAGGCACTCGGCAATCTTTCTTCGGTGGATGAAATGGTGCGGGACCTCCTAGTCTAGCGCCGGGCGTATGTATCGCCCCCTGTTCGCATCCTATAATTTGAACAGCCGCGCCGGCCGGCGCCAATAGGGGAGACAGCCATGCTTTCGGACACACTGAAACAGTTTCGCGATTTTGCGATGAAGGGGAACGTCGTCGATCTCGCGGTCGGCGTGATCATCGGCGCGGCATTCGGCAAGATTGTAGAATCGCTCGTAGGCGACATTTTCATGCCGATCATTGGCGCGGCCATCGGCGGTTTCGATTTCACCAATTACTTTTTGGCGCTGTCTTCCAAGGTTTCCGCCGTCTCGCTCGAAGAGGCGAAGAAACAGGGTGCCGTGCTTGCTTATGGCAACTTCATCACCATCGCGATCAATTTCGCGATCATCGCGGCGGCGCTGTTCATGGTGATCAAGCTGATCACGCGCCTGAAGAAAAATGAAGAGGCCGCGGCAAAGGGTGCCCCGGAACCTTCCAAGCAGGAAATATTACTCACGGAAATCCGCGATCTTCTGAAAACTGGCTGACACGCAGGGCACACATGCGCCGGATGCGCTTGCAAGGCGTGCCCGGATGCTGTTGCTGACGGACACCCATGCGCGCCGTTCCCGATCCCTCTCTGCTTTCAAATCTGCGCGCCGCCGCGCGAGAACTTCCCGTGAGCGGCATCGTGGAGATGATGAAGTACGGTCATGGGCGGGAGAATCTCATTCCGCTCTGGGCAGGAGAGGGCGATGTCGTTACGCCGGAATTCATCCGCGAAGAAGCTGCGCGCTCGCTGCGTGAAGGCGAGACGTTCTATACGTACCAGCGCGGCATTCCCGAACTGCGGGAGGCGCTCGCGCGCTATCATGCACGGCTTTATGGCGGCGCGTTCGACCCCGAGCGTTTCTATGTAACCGCATCCGGCATGCACGCCATCGTGATTGCGTTCGCGATGGTGCTGAACGCCGGCGAGGAGATCATCATTCCATCGCCGTGCTGGCCGAATGCGGGAGCGGCGGCGGAGGCCGCGGGCGCAAAACCGGTTTTTGTCGAGATGGAATTCGGCGAGAAAGGTTTTTGCCTCGATCTTGCAAAAATTGCTTCTCGGATCACATCGCGCACGCGTGCGATCTTCATCAATTCGCCCGCGAACCCGACCGGCTGGGTCGCGCAACGCGATGAACTGAAAGAGGTTTTTGCCCTTGCGCGCAGCCGGGGCCTCTGGATTGTCGCTGACGAGACTTACGGCCGCTTTCACTGGCGCGGCGAGGGGCTCGCGCCCTCCTTCCATGACATCATGGATCCGGAAGACCGCATCATCTTCGTGAATACTTTCTCGAAGAACTGGGCGATGACCGGCTGGCGCATCGGCTGGGTCGAAGCGCATCCCTCGCTCGGTCAGGTGATCGAGAATCTGATTCAGGCTTCCACATCCGGTGTCGCGGTGTTCCTGCAACGGGCTGCGGTGGTTGCGCTCGAAGAGGGCGAGGAATTTGTCGCTGCCCAGATCGAACGCGCGCGGCGCGGACGCGAGATTGTCTCAGCCGCATTACGCGCCACCGGCCGCGTGATCGAGTCCCCGCCGGACGGCGCGTTCTATTCCTTCTTTTCAGTCGAAGGTGAAAACGATTCCAGGGCACTTGCCTTCCGGATGATCGATGAGATCGGCGTCGGCCCGGCGCCCGGCACTGCGTTCGGCCCGGGCGGCGAAGCGTTCGTGCGGCTTTGTTTTTCGCGCAGCCCCGACAGCCTCTGCGAAGCCGCAAGCCGCATCGCGAACTGGCTAAAACCGTAATGCCGCTCGTTCCCGCGTCATGGCACCGGATGCAAAAGCCCGCGGCGACCGTGCTGACGCTCGCCGCCGCTTCGCTCGGCGGTGCCGTGTTCGCGTTCTTTGGTCTTCCCGCCGCCTGGCTCGCGGGTGCGCTGGTGGCGGTATCCGGCCTCGCTCTGGCGGGCGTTCCGGTGCATGTGCCGGATCTCCTGCGCCGCGTGATTTTTGTCGTGCTTGGAATCTCGCTCGGCGCGGCTGTGACCCCGGAGACCGTTGCGGGTATCCGCACCTGGCCGATCACGCTTGCGATGCTGATCCTTTCTTTGCCGGTAACGATGGGCGCGGTGATGCTCTATCTGCGTTACGTTTCCGGCTGGAATTTCCGCGAGACTTTATACGCAAGCGCGCCCGGCGCGCTTTCGGCCGTGCTTGCGATGGCGGCCGAAGCGAAGGTCGATGTGCGGCAGGTCGCCTTCGCGCAAACCGTTCGGGTGTTCTTCCTGATCGCGGCATTGCCGGGCTTGCTGCTCGCCGCCGGGCTGTCTCCGAGCGCAGGCATCGTTCCGCCCGCGTCCGGGACGGATTTTGGCGCGCTCAACGACATTCTGATCATGATCGCTGCCGGGATTGCATCCGCGCTGCTCGCCGAACGCCTCGGCCTTCCCGGCGGACTGATGATCGGACCGATGATCGTGAACGCGCTCCTGCATGGCAGCGGTTACGTGCAGGCATCGGTACCGCAGATTTTCCTCGTGGTTTCGTTCGTGGTGCTGGGCGCATTCACGGGTGCTCGCTTCCTCGGCACGACTGTTTCGATGATCCGGCGCCTCCTGATCGATTCCATCGGCGCATTCGTGGTGGCGCTTGTCGTCTGCGTCCTGTTCGCGCTCGCTGCCGCATGGCTTGCAGGCGAGGACACCGCCAAGACCATTGTGGCGTTTGCGCCGGGTGGTCTGGAGGCGATGACCATTCTGGCGTTCCTGATCGGCCTCGATCCGGCATTCGTGGGAGCGCACCACCTTGCGCGTTTTGTGCTGATCGCACTGGTCCTGCCGTTCGCCGCGCGGGCGATTTTTGGCAAGGCGGCCGCGGCGCCGCCGAAACCGAAGGCCGCAAAAAGAAAGCGGCCGGTCACAGCCGGCCGCCGTCGCCAAGGACGATGAAGATTACTTCTTCATCTTGTCGTCTTTCATCATCGAGTCTTTCTTCATCTTGTCGTCCTTCATCATCTTGTCGTCTTTCGCCATTTTGTCGTCCTTCATCATCGCGCCCTTGTCGTCCTTCATCTTGGCCTGGGCGAGAGCGACATTCGGCAAGGCGAGCAGCGCGAAAGCGGAAACGATTGCTGTGAACTTCTTCATGGGTGCACCCTATTGAGCGCCGGATGTTTCCGGCAACAGCACCCTAGGCGCTGTTCGGGCGAACCACGCTAACATGCCCATGTGAATGGGTCATTTGTCGGTGTGGGATTGGCACGCCGTAATGACGGCGGCGTGAGCCGCGCGTGTGCTTGCGAAAAAATTTCCGCGAAGTTTATTCTTGCGCGGTCCTAATTTCCCGGATCGTCGCATTGGTTATGTCGGCCAGGGGAGGATGGTGCTGCCGCTCAGGATTGAACTGAGGACCTCCCCCTTACCAAGGGGGTGCTCTACCACTGAGCTACGGCAGCAAACACGGGCGAACCGGACTCCGCACGGCCACGCGCGAAGCGGTCAATGCCATAGGGTGCGAAACGCCGCAAGGACAGGCTGTTGCAGCAGACATATTAAGGGGTTACGTCGTCCGTCATGAAATCCGGCGGCTCCACCCCAAAAGCGGCCCGGCGCAGCGAGCGTCTGGCTCGGGCCTTGCGTGCAAACCTCAAGCGCCGCAAGCAGCAGTCGCGCGGGCGGGTGCAGGGGGCCAAGCCCGGCGAAAACCCCTCCGGGACAAGCAAAATCGAGAAATAGACGGACATGTGGCGGAACCTTGGTCACGTTCTCGCCGTTTCACACTCTATAAGGTCACACTTGGCCGGCTACGGTCGCAGGGGAAAAGCAGGGGATCGATGGACCGCATCCGTGTCCGTGGCGGCAACAGGCTGAATGGCATCATCCCGATTTCGGGCGCCAAGAATGCCGCCCTTCCCTTGATGATCGCGAGCCTGCTCAGCGACGAAACGCTGACGCTCGACAACGTGCCGCGCCTCGCCGACGTGAACCTCCTACAGCACATCCTCGGCAATCACGGTGTTGACGTAACGATGAGCGGCAAGCGCGCCGGCGATGACGAAAACGACGGCCAGACGCTGAGGCTCTCCGCGAAGAACATCGTCGATACGACCGCACCCTATCATCTCGTCTCCAAGATGCGGGCAAGCTTCTGGGTGATCGGCCCCCTCGTCGCGCGCATGGGGAAGGCACGGGTATCGATGCCCGGAGGCTGCGCGATCGGTACGCGGCCGGTCGATTTTCACCTCGATGCTTTGCGGGCGCTCGGTGCCGACATCGAGATCGAGGAAGGTTACGTGATCGCGAACGCGAAGAAAGGCCTGCGAGGCGCGCCGATCAAGTTCGCAAAGGTTTCGGTCGGTGCCACGCATACGGCATTGATGGCGGCCGCCTTGGCCAAGGGTGAAACGGTGATCGAGAACGCCGCACAGGAGCCAGAAGTGTTCGATCTGGCCGACTGCCTCATCAAGATGGGCGCGAAGATTTCCGGCGCCGGCACCTCCACGATCACCATTCAGGGCGTGGAGCGTCTGCATGCCGCCCGCCATTCCGTGCTTCCCGACCGCATCGAGACCGGTACCTATCTCATGGCGGTCGCCATGAGCGGCGGCGATGTGCTTCTCAAGGGTGCCAAGCCCGAATTGCTGCAGGCGGCGCTCGATCTGCTGGCGAAGGCCGGCGCCGAGATCACCTCGACCAACGAAGGCATCCGCGTGAAGCGCGACGGCAACAGAATCGAACCGGTGGACGTATCGACCGCTCCTTTCCCGGCATTCCCGACGGATTTGCAGGCGCAACTGATGGCACTGATGACCCGCGCAAAGGGCACCTCGCATATCCGCGAAACGATCTTCGAGAATCGCTTCATGCATGTGCAGGAGCTGGCCCGTCTCGGCGCCCGCATCTCCGTGGACGGCCAGACGGCCACCGTCGAGGGCGTCGAACGGCTGAAGGGCGCCCCGGTAATGGCCACCGACCTGCGCGCTTCTGTCTCGCTGGTGATCGCGGGCCTTGCCGCTGAGGGCGAGACGATGGTCCACCGCGTTTATCACCTGGATCGCGGATTCGAGCGGCTGGAGCAGAAGCTCGCCCGCTGCGGAGCCGCGATCGAGCGTGTGGCGGGCTGAAAAAGCCGTACCGGAATCTCCGTCTAACGCGTAGATTGCAAGGCAGGGCGCGCCGTTTTATCCGGTGCGCGAAAGAGGTTTGTGATGGCCGGGGCCAGCGACCCGCTCAAGCTGATTGCGCTCGACGCCGAAGATCTGGCGGTCGTTTCCGCGCACCTGCAGGATGCGGTCTCCAAGGTCGCCGACATGGCCTATCTGCCGGGCGAAAAACGCTTCGCCATGGTGGTCAACCGCTTTGACTGGTCCTGCCCGGAAGAGCAGGACCTGCGCTGCCGCACCGGGGTTCATTTCAATCGTGTGCTCGCGGCCCGCACCCGCGGCGTCGATCTCAATGATGCTGCCATGGTGCTGAACCTGCTCGCGGTGGAATTCGAAGAGCGGGATGCTCCTTCGGGCCAGGTGACGCTGTTCTTCTCCGGCGATGCCGCGATCCAGCTCGACGTGGAAGTACTGGAAGCCGCGATGAGCGATCTCGGCCCGGCCTGGACGGCGAAGAAGCGTCCAAAGCACGAAGCGTCCTGAGGCGAAGCATCATGCCCATCCGGCTTTCTGCGAGCGACGCGGATTTCAGCGAACGGTTCGACGCTTTCCTCTCAACCAAGCGGGAAGCGTCCGAAGACGTCGAAGCCGCCGTGCGCACGATCATCGCCGATGTTATCGCGCGCGGCGACCGCGCGCTGATCGAACTGTCGAAAAAATTTGACGGCGTCGATCTTGCGAAAGAAGGCATCCGCATCGGCCAGCGCGAAATCGATTCCGCGCTCGACTCCATCGACCGGGAAACGCTTGCCGCGCTGGAGCTTGCCAAGGACCGCATCGAGAGCCACCACCGGCGGCAGCTTCCGAAAGACGAAACCTATACGGACGCCATCGGAGTGGAACTGGGTTCCCGATGGACCGCCATTGAGGCCGTGGGTTTGTATGTGCCCGGCGGCACGGCGGCCTATCCCTCGTCCGTCTTGATGAATGCGATCCCGGCAAAAGTGGCTGGTGTTTCGCGCCTTGCGATCACCGTGCCATCGCAGCAGGGAAAACTGAATCCGCTGGTGCTGGCGGCTGCGAAGCTCGCGGGCGTGTCGGAGGTCTATCGCGTCGGTGGCGCGCAGGCGATCGCTGCACTCGCCTACGGCACGGACACGATCAAGCCGGTGGCGAAGATCACGGGGCCCGGCAACGCCTATGTGGCGGCGGCGAAACGCCTTGTCTTCGGCAAGGTCGGCATCGACATGGTGGCGGGGCCTTCGGAAGTGCTGGTGCTCGCCGACGGAAATTCGAATCCAGACTGGATCGCAGCCGATCTCCTGGCGCAGGCCGAGCACGACACGGCTGCCCAGTCGATCCTGATCACCAACGATCCAAATCTTGCCGAGGACGTGGAGCGGTCCGTGGCCCGGCAACTGCAGGACCTTCCCCGGGTGGAAATTGCGTCCGCCAGCTGGCGCGATTTCGGCTCGATTATCCTGGTCAAGAAAATTGAAGATGCCGTTGCCTTGATCGACCGCATCGCGCCTGAGCATCTGGAACTGATCGGACTCGAATCCGAGAAGCTATCCGCGCGCATCCGCAATGCGGGGGCCATCTTCATTGGCCCGCACACACCGGAAGCGATCGGCGATTATGTCGGCGGCTCAAACCACGTTTTGCCGACTTCGCGCACGGCACGCTTCACATCGGGCCTTGGCGTGCTCGATTTCATGAAGCGCACGTCGGTTTTGAAGTGCGGGCCGGATCAACTGAAGAAAATCGGTCCTGCCGCGGTGAAGCTTGGCGAGGCCGAAGGCCTTGAAGCGCATGCGCGTTCGGTGCGCATGCGGCTTCTCAAGGATTGAATTCGCAATGGCTGATCCGGCCAATCCCCGCCGCCTTGTCGCCATCGTGCTCGACGAGGCTTCGATTGGCCGCTCCAATCCCGATGTCGAGCATGAACGTTCCATCGCGATCTACGACCTGATCGAGGAAAACGAGTTCGAGCCGATTGGCGACAGCAACGGTCCCTACGTCCTGAAGATCGGCCTGGCCGAGCAGCGGCTGGTGTTCGAGGTCACCACGCAGGGCGGCGAGCCCGTTGCCATTCACATGCTTTCGCTGACGCCGTTCCGCAAGGTCGTGAAGGACTACTTCATGATCTGCGACAGCTACTACAGCGCGATCAAGACGGAGTCGCCCGCCCGCATCGAGGCGCTCGATATGGGCCGCCGCGGGTTGCACAACGAAGGTTCGGCGCTTCTCACCGAGCGTCTGAAGGAAAAAATCAACGTCGACTTCGATACGGCGCGGCGCCTGTTCACGCTCATCTGCGCGCTGCACTGGAAAGGATGAGGCCTGATGCGTGCGGCCGAAGGCGGTGGCCGGCCTCAGGCAGTGTTGTTTCTCTGCGGGCATAACATCGTCCGCTCGCCGATCGCCGCGGCACTGACCAAGCAGTTTTTTGGCAAGTCGATCTATGTCGGCTCCGCCGGCGTCCGCAAGGGCGAGCCCGATGCGTTCACCGCCGCGGTGATGGATGAGATCGGCATCGACCTCTCCAGGCACAAGGCGCAGACGCTCGACGAACTGGAGGAATACGAAGGCCTGAATTTCGATCTCGTCATCAGCCTTTCGCCCGAAGCCCATCACAAGGCGCTGGAATTGACCCGCGCCAACGCCATCGGCGTCGAATACTGGCCGACGCCCGATCCCACGGTCGCCGAGGGAAGCCGGGAACAGCGTTTGGATGCCTACCGGTCGGTGCGGGACGAGTTGATGAAACGCATCCGGGCGCGCTTCAAACGCGATCCTTGATTCGCGTGTCAGGCGAGTTCACTTTGCGGCGGCATTGCGCTAGTTTCCGGCGTCTCCTCCGAGACAATCTCAATCAAGGTAATCCTGCATGATCGGCCGTCCGAAACTCGTGCTTGCGTCGGGTTCTCCCCGCAGGCTTGCGTTGTTGAACCAGGCGGGGCTTGAACCGGATTCGCTCGAACCGGTGGAGGTGGACGAGTCGCCCGACCGCGGAGAATTGCCGCGCACGCTCGCCGTACGGCTTGCGCGCGAAAAGGCCGCGGCTTCGATCCAGCGCGTACGCGGTCGCGAGGAGATCAAGTCCGCCTACATCATCGCGGCGGACACGGTGGTTGCGGTCGGCCGCCGAATCCTGCCGAAGCCGGATTTGCTGGAAGAAGCGGCGACATGCCTGCGGCTGCTTTCGGGCCGCACGCATCGCGTCTACACCGGCGTCTGCCTGATCACGCCGCGCGACGCCGAGCGCACGCGGCTTGTGGAAACCCGCGTGCGCTTCAAGCGTTTGTCGAACGAGGATCTGGAATCCTATCTTGCGTCCGGCGAGTGGCGCGGCAAGGCGGGCGGCTATGCCATTCAGGGACTGGCGGGAAGTTTCGTGACGAAGCTCGTCGGTTCCTACACGAATGTCGTCGGCCTGCCGCTTTATGAGACGACGGCGATGCTGGAAGGCGAGGGCTATCCGACACATTTTGGCTGGCTCAATCCGCCTTAGAGTTCTGCGATGGCGCCCAACAGCGGGAACGGCTCAAAAAACGGAACGAGGGTTTCTGCAAAGGCCTGCCCCCATTGCGGCAAGCCTTCCCTGGAGAAATTCCGCCCGTTCTGTTCCAAACGCTGCGCGGATGTGGACCTGCATCGCTGGCTGAGCGGCGGCTATGCAATTCCCGTCAAGGAAGACGAGGACGAAGATGGAGAAAAGCCGGGCGAGGCCATGCCCGGCGAGGATGAACCGGAAAAGCGCTGAAAAGCGCGGCTGGACAGGCCTAGCCCTTATTCTTATAAACCGCGCTCCAACCGGCTTTTTCAGCAAGAGCCGCAGCGCCCGAAGAAATGCCCAGGTAGCTCAGTTGGTAGAGCACATGACTGAAAATCATGGTGTCGGTGGTTCGATTCCGCCCCTGGGCACCACTCTTCTTCCGCATAGTTTCTCATAGAGTCATTTTCTGATTTGTTTTCAGAATCTTATGAGAATTTTCGTTCTCGCTCGTCCACATGCCGAACCGTGATTTTGTGGGTACGGGTGGGTACAATTGAGGGTACAGTTCTTTCACATACAGGATCGTACCCACATGCTTCTCACTTTGTTCTCTATCGAGAAAGCAAAGCCGAAAAAGAAGTCACACAAGCTCTCTGACGGAAACGGCCTCTACCTTCTTGTGAAGCCGAACGGCAGCAAGCTGTGGCGCTTCCGATATACCTTCGTCGGCAAGCAAAACATGATGAGTTTCGGTTCTTTTCCTGAGGTGTCGTTGGCCAACGCTCGCAAGAAGCGTGACGAAGCTCGACGGTTGGTTGCGGAAGGCACCGATCCGGCGCGGCAGAAGAAATTGAACAGGCTTGCCGCCGACGCCGTCGCTAAAAATACGCTCGGCGCAGTCGCCGCCGAGTATCTCGAAAAACTGAAAGCCGAAGGAAAGGCCGCTTCGACCCTCGAGAAAAATCGATGGCTATTGGAAGACCTTTCTGCCTCTTTGGCAAAATGGCCGATCGCTGCTTCGGTCATGCAAAACAATCGGCCGAAGCTTTGACCAAAGAGGATCTGCGTGACGTGGTGATGCGCGAACTCGGCGTGTCGAAGCTGTCGTTCGACAACGGGTGAATTATGGCGATCGGAGCCGGTGCCATGATTGGTACGAGCTACTACAACGACGGCTGCGCACCAAGAGATGGCCTGCCTGCTGGCGGCCCTAGAAGCTGGCGGCTGTCAACACCCGCCGATGGAACTTTCTCAAGAGGTTGAGGTTGCATATCGGGCTTTGTGTTCCTTTGAGGCAATGCGAGGGTCGGGCAAAACGGCATTGCTTGATTGGCAAAACGGCATTGCTTGATTAATGTGTTCGACCGTTTGTTCAGACCGTTCATAGACTGACCGCTGTCTGTGTTCCCCGGCTCCCTTGAGAGGGATACGTCATCGACATGGCTGCCAGCGAAGCGAAAGCCGAACAGATCGACGAGCTGCTCGCCACTCCGAATCTGGCTGGCGCGCTCGAAAGCGAGCAGTTCAGACGCTTTCTCGATCAAATCCCGATTGCTATCGTTGTCTCGGTTCTAAAGGGGCGCGAACGCATAGTCTATGCGAATCCCGAGTTTGAAAAACTATCCGGACAGGCCGCCGCCGACATCGAAGGGAAGCCATGGAGCGTTCTTCGTGGCCAAGGCAACGGAGAGAACAAGGGACACAAACTAGGAGCCGTAGTCGTAGAAAAAAGTGATTTCGTTGGTACTTTCCGCATCGAGCGAACGGGGCGGGAATCGGTCGTTGTTGATGCTTATTCCAACTCCATCCAGGATGATGACGGAATACCGGCCTTCAGGCTCGCCGCGCTGGTGGACGTCACTGCGCATGGGCAGATACAGCGTGAAGAGTTCGAAAATCGAATTCGCGAAAAAGACACGCTACTTCGAGAGATACAGCACCGCGTTAAGAACAACCTGCAAATGATCACGGCATTGATTCGCCTCGAAGCGCGCAACGTATCAAGCGGATCGGCAACTTCGCGTTTCGACCGTCTTGCCGGACGGATCGAATCCCTGCAACTCCTCTACCAGTCGTTATCCGAGGAGGAAAAGGGACTGGGTCAGGAGATAGACCTCGGCGTCTATCTGAGCCAAGTCGCATCAGCTGTAATGCGCTCGCATGCGGTCGAAGGTATCCGGCTCGATCTTAAGGTTGATAGCTATCCGGTGTCCGTGAATGTCGCCATGCCGACCGGACTGGTGGTAAACGAGCTGCTGACGAATGCGCTCAAGCATGCGTTTGTCGGCCGCGACGGCGGCACAATCACCTTGCACAGCCTTGTCGATTGCAATGGCTGCCGCGTTGTTGTCGCCGATGACGGCGTCGGTCTGCCCGATGGTGTCGAATGGCCCCAGCGCGGCAAGCTCGGCGCGCTGATCGTTCAGTCCTTGCGCGAGAACGCCAAGGCTGGAGTGGAGGTCGAATCGACCTCAGGGAAGGGCACGCGCGTGACCATCATTTTTACGCGCTCAGCCGCCGCGCCCGAGGTGGCGATTAAGCCACGCGAGCTTACATAGCTTCTTTGGATCTTCTCAGAACAATGATGGAGCGCGTAAAAATACTCGATTCGATAAAATCAAGAGTTTTCCGCGCCAAGGCGCCACTCTGTTATCGGATATCGCGATCATCTCAGCTCTTGATCAGATACTTGGATGGCCGGGTTTTGTAGAGCGAATAAAGGACACCCCCTCCGATCAAACTTAGTGTGACGGTCAGCGAGATGCTTGCCGGGAACTTGTCCAAACCCGCAAGGTCAGCGATGAAAATTTTCGAGCCGATGAAAATTAGTACGAGTGCAAGCGCGTGCTTGAGATATGCAAAGCGATCAATGACAGCCGCGAGCGCAAAATACAGCGCGCGCAAGCCAAGAATTGCAAAGATATTGGAAGTGTAAACCACAAATGGATCGGTGGTAATGGCGAAGATCGCCGGTACGCTATCGATTGCGAAAATCAGATCGACGATTTCTACCATTACCAGCGCCACAAAAAGCGGCGTTGCCCACAAGACCATCCGACCCGTTACGGGATGTGGCTGCCGTACAACGAACTTCTCTGCGTGCAGCGATGGCGTGATGCGCATGGTTCTGCGCATTAGCTTGAGTACGGGATTGTTCTCGATATCAGGAAGTTTATCCCCGATTACCAGCATCTTAACGCCGGTCGCGACGAGGAGCACAGCAAATATGTAAAGAACCCAACTGAACTCAGCGACCAACGTGGCGCCGAGGCCGATCATGATCGCGCGCAACACGATCACCCCAAGAATGCCCCAGAAAAGCACGCGGTGCTGATAGGCAGCCGGGACTGCGAAATAGGTAAAGATCAGCGAAATGATGTACACATTGTCCATCGCCAGCGTTTTTTCAACCAGAAAACCGGTTATGTATTCAGTCGCGCTTTGCGAGCCAAGGCTGTACCAGACCCAGGCTCCGAACAGAACCGCGATCAGAATATAGAAGGCGCTCATCCACAGGCTCTCGGATATGCCGATGATCTTTGACTTCCGATGAATAAGTCCAAGGTCGATGACGAGCAGCGCAATTACGATGCTGATAAAGACAAGCCACATCCATATGGGTTTTCCCATTAACGGATCGAGCAAGAATTCCATCATTATTCTCCGTAACTCGATCGGTCGCCCTATCAGCGGATCGAACAAAAAATCCAGCATGTTTTTCAGCGCATCGATTACGTCAACGGACATTCTCGCGCCGAATTTATCGCTTCATCCGAGTCTTTCTGCGGGTATGTGAAGACAGAAGCGTTGCCGGAGCATCTCGCTGCTCGCGATTACCGCCTTATGCCAAGCGGGCGTGTTCATTAGAAACGAGTTTTCTCACTGCCAACCATTGAAGAATCCAATGGGCGAAAGATTTCTGTCCATTTAGAAATCGAATGAGCGTTATTTTCCGCCTCGCAACCCTTATTGCGCGCGCACGCGCTGCTACATCTTATGCGTCGCGCTAAAGGCGCCTCTCAATGATAGGAGTTGTTGATGATCGATATGAACCAAGTCCTGGCGAAGGTGATGGGTGGAACGCTCGCTCCTACTGAGCGGGCCCCAATGCCGGCGGGACAACACTTACCGCAAGCATCTCGCCAGCGCATCTGGCCGCCATCGACCAACCGGGACCAGACGCCAGCAGCGGCAACGCAGAACACCGGCAGCGGGTTGCTCGATCAACTCGGAGCGCTTGGCGTCGGTGCGGCCGCTGGCGGATTAGCTGGCAGCTTGCTCGGTTCCAGGAAAATGCGCGAAGTCGCCGGGACGGTGTTGCAAGTTGGTGCAGTCGCAGCCGTGGGTGGCCTCGCCTATAAAGCTTTTCAAAACTACAGACAAGGCAAGCCGGTCATTCCGCAGGGCATCTCCGATATGTTGTCGGCTAATTCGAGTCGATCGGCTGTTCACCCCGAAGCGCAAGTGGCAACCGAAACCTGGGTGCCAGACATTCAACATTCAGGCGAGACCGCCACGCTGCTATTGCAGGCGATGATCGCAGCAGCCGCTGTGGACGGACGTCTCGACAAGATTGAATATCAACGCATTCAACAGCAATTGCTGTCGAGCGGGTTCTCGGGTGAGGAGCAGCTTGTGCTTAGCCAACTGATCATGCATCCGAGCAGCATCGAAGAACTGGCTGCAGGTGCAAAAACGTTCGAGCAGCGTGTCGAAGTCTACACGGCCGCCCGTCTTGCAATCGACAACGACGCTGCGAGCGAGCATGACTGGCTGACCAGACTCGCAAACGCCTTGGATATCCGGCCTGAGTTGAAAGCGCACATTGATGCAGTCGGAGGAAACCAGCAGGCTGAAGCCGCTTAAAAAACCTGATGTACGGCCCCGGCCGGCGAAAGTCGGCCGGGGTTCGACAACTAAGGCGTTTGTGCCCCTTCTTACCATTCAGGATCGTCAATATACTTGGCCCAAGGTCGAGCATTTGTTAAGTTCCTTCAGGCCGATGACGTCATCCCTTCCATTCGATTTCGATTTGCTGCGCTCCTTTGTGGCTGTCGCCGACAATCGCGGATTTACCCGCGCTGCTGCGCGCCTGGGCCGTACGCAATCAACCATCAGTTTGCAGATCAAGAAACTCGAAGAAAACTTGGGTCGATCACTATTCGAGCGGGGTGGAAGGGAACTGCAGGTCACTGCCGACGGCGAGATCCTGCTGACGTATGCGCGTCAACTATTGCGCCTTGCAGATGAGGCCCGATCCCGCATGCTGGAGCCAGAAGTTGAAGGCGCTGTACGACTCGGAACACCTGAAGACTTCGCAACCGTCTATCTGCCCGAGGTGCTCGCTCACTTTGCACGCACCCATCCCCGCGTCGTGCTGGAAGTGAACTGCAATTTTAGTGTCAATCTTCTCGAAGGATTTTCAAAGGGCGAATATGACATCGTCCTCGTCAAGCGCGAGCCGCAGGGGCCAACCGGCGGAATCGCGGTTTGGCGCGACGTGCTGGTGTGGGTGGGTAGTCCGGTATTTACCCTCGATCCAGGGCAACCCATACCGCTCGTATTGGCGCCGACACCCGACATTTATCGAAAGCGGGCTTTGGCCGCGCTGGAAAACGTCAAGCGACCATGGCGGATCACATTTACAAGTCCTAGCAGCGAGGGCCTCTTAGCAGCCGTTCGCGCCGGACTTGGCGTTACCATCTTGTCAAAGGACATGGTCCCGGAGGGCTTTGTTCTGATGGACACGCGCCACGGCCTGCCGATCCTGCCAGACGCGGAAATCGCACTTTATCAGGCGCCTGGAAGCGTTTCCCGCGCTTCGCAATTGCTATCCGATGTCATCGTTCATGCGTTAGAGGTTTCGCCGACGCGTCATCCTGGACGAGTGCAAGAGCAATGTTGAGCATCCGCAGTTAATTCCGGAAAACCAGGATTTTTCGACACTTAATGCCTTGATCCATTCTTGCTGCTCGTGATCAGAAAGCAGAGCGAGATTCAATAGCAGCGTTGTGCGGACGCACGTAGAGCGCGGCGGGCACATTGAAATTCTCAATGGCATAGATTGCAACAATCAATTTCCTTTGTGATCTGCCGCTAGGTACGACCACGGTGCTTCGCAAGTGAGGTGCCGTTTGTCTTTCTTTGAACCTGCAATACAGAATCTACTCTCACCTGCGATCCTCTTCTTTGGCTTGGGGCTCATCGCTTCCTTATTGCGGTCTGATCTCGCAATTCCAGAATCTGTTGCGAAGTTCCTGGCGATTTACCTCCTATTCTCAATTGGATTTCGCGGCGGCACCGAGATTGCACATTACGGAATTGATGTCCGTTTAGTGACGACAATTGTTGCGGGAGCAGCGATGTCTTTCTTGACGCCATTTGCCGCTTTTGGATTGTTGCGCCTGCTTTCCAACTTTCGGCCCGTGGATGCGGCGGCGGTATCCGCCCACTACGGCTCGATTTCCATCGTCACATTCATCGCGGCGACCAGTGCACTCGGTCGTCAATCCGTACCCTATGAGGGATTTATGGTTGGGGTTGCGGCCGCCATGGAAACGCCCGCCATTCTCGCGGCACTCCTGATCGCGCAGCGAAGCTCGAATGGAACAGTATCGGAGCCGGGAGAATTATGGCGGCATTCGTTCTTAAACGGATCGGTGGTTATTTTGATCGGCGCTTTAGTGATTGGCGTGATCACCGGGCAACGCGGTGCCATGGCGCTAAAGCCCTTTGTACTGGATTTATTCCCTGGTCTGTTATGCCTTTTTCTGCTCGACATCGGCATCTTGGTCGGCAGAGGCCTTGAGCAAGGCCGCAAGTATCTGACGGCGGCTGCAGGGCTGTTCGCGGTTCTGGTGCCGCTTTGCGGAGCGGCTGCCGCCGCGATGCTATCCTATGCAATCGGATTGTCGCCCGGCGGAGCGGCGCTCTTCATGACGTTGGCAGCTTCAGCTTCCTACATCGCTGTTCCCGCAGCCCTCCGATTGGCAATGCCGCAGGCCAATCCGTCCATCGGTCTTACCTTATCCCTCGGACTGACATTTCCTTTCAACCTCGTGATTGGAATCCCGCTTTACATTTGGGCCGCAACACAAATCATCCGGTGAGCGCTATCTTGCAAACCTTTTCGAAAAAGAAGATCGAAGTGATCATCGAAGCGCCAGCGCTGAAGAAGGTCGTGCAGGCATTCGATACTAGAAAGATTATCGGATACACCATTTTCCCTGTTCAAGCGGGCAGCGGACACGAGGGGCGTTGGGATGCCACAGGCCTCGTCGGCGACATGGGGCGGATGATCTCCGTTATGTGCGTACTCGATGCCGCCGAACTTGATGCCGTCTTAGTCGACATCGAGAAAATTATCCGCACGCAGATCGGCATTGTGTTGATCAGCGACGTCCAGGTCATTCGTCGCGATCATTTCTGATGCCAACCCGCACTGCATATGGCGGGAAGCGCGCCGTGCTCACCACGATGCATGGCAAAGGCGCAGTTATTGTGCCGCTTCTTCAATCACGCTTGGGACTCACGGTGGAAGTTAACCCGGGAATAGACACCGATAGTTTGGGAACATTCACCAAAGAAGTTGCACGAAAGAAGGACATGCTGGAAACGGCTATCGAGAAGGCTCACCTCGGAATGACCGCATCCCGATTTTCAATCGGCCTCGCGTCGGAAGGCAGTTTTGGCCCGCATCCTGCTATTCCCTTTTTGGCAATCAATCGAGAAATAATCGTGCTGGTTGATGATGAGCGCGGCATCGTCGTAAAAGAATTTGTATCTTCTGAAGATACAAACTTTTCAAGCCTCGTCGTCGATGCCGCAATAGACATCACGGACTTTCTTAATCGAGCGAAATTTCCGCGTCATGCTATTGTCGTCAGCCCTAATCAGTCACTCGACGATAGGCCAACTTTTAAGGGAATTCGCGAGCGTACGGTACTAAATGGCCTCATTCGTCGATGCGCAGAAGCATCTTCGGACGGCAAAGCATTATTGCAGACCGACATGCGCGCCAATTTCAATCCGACGCGAATGAAGGTTATTGAGTGTTGCGCACACAAGCTAAGCCAGCGCATTCTTTCTCTCTGTCCGCAGTGCCGTGAAGCCGGTTGGGGTATTGTCGATATCGAGCGCGGGCTACCTTGCGGCTTTTGCGACGCTCCTACCGCCTTGTTGAGATCTGAAATACTCGGGTGCGTGAGGTGCGACCATCGCGAGGTCCGCGCCCGATCAGATGGCTTGAGGGTCGCTGATCAGATGTATTGTTCTTCCTGCAATCCCTAGTTCAGCGAGACTTTCAGGGTACGCCCATGCTTATGGATGGATGCAGATTTCGCGGTAGGGCCGGCTGCGGGGGAAAACGCGTACGTCCACTCTGACCCCCTTCACCGCCGGAACGCAAACAGGCTGAAGAGATCAGACCGTTCCGGTGCGCGTGTCTGGAGCGGCGGCGGCATGATGAAGGGCTTCGCTTTTCCGGTTTTTACGTCACCGTAGTTTCGATAGCCTTCCGTATCGAAATACATGAAGAACTTCGCCTGCTGAGGCGTCCACCAGCGCGCGAGTTTCGCCGCGTAGCGGCTGAGCCGGATGCAGCCGAGACTGACCGGCGAGCCGAATGTTCCGCCGGAGTCGAGTCCTCCCGCGATTTGATGAATGCCGTTGGCGCGCTCCCCCGAATAGCCCGGCATCGGAAGGAAGTGCAGGAAGTTTGGCATCTCGATCGGATTGCCGCCGTTCTCGAACATCGCGATATGCGCCCGCCCTCCGCCCATCCGCTCGTCGCGCTTGGCATCGGCGGGCGTATAGCGGCGGTCCGTACTCCAGTTGCGGTTAGCGACGTAGTTGATTGGCGCGTAGTAGGCATTCACTTGCGGACGCCAGCGGCTGGACGAAGTCACGAAGCGATAGACGAGCTTCGGTTTGCCATCGGTGATTTCGCAGAAATTCAGGGTCTGCCCAACGCAATATCCGCTGAAGACACCGACCTTATTGATCGGGTCGGTTTTGAAGCGATGGACCTGATCGACGTAATTTTTTAGGTCTTCCAGCTCCAGCTCGAGCGCGAGTGCCGCCACATCGCTGGACTTTTCAATCGATGCCAGAACAGTTTGGGGATTTTCGGCCGCCAATGCGATCAGGTCGATGTTCCGGGACATCGCGATCGCGCGCAGGCGTGGAAATTCGCTGAGGTCATCGACCCGCGTGAAATGCTCCTGCACGCCGCGGCATATTCCCTCTTTGTCCGCGGAATTCAGATCGGCCACGATGTAGCGTTGCCGCACGTTCATCGGTAGCTTGTCGTTGTCGTTGAGTGCCGCCGAAAGCGGAAAGGGCTCTCCTGTTTTGGAGTCCTTCAGCCGCTCGAACGGAATCCGGCAAGCGGCATCCAGGTCGTCGCCGGCTGCCAGCTCGTTCGCGCGGGCAGAAACCGCTAGCCCAAGCGCAACAATCACCGAGAGCAGAAGAGTCGAACGGAAACACACCAAGTTTAGAATTGGCGCCGAAGATGCGCTGGCAGGCATTCGATCCCCCGCATATTCCCCAAAGTTGGGCTCACACGACGCCACTTTTTTGACCGTTATATACGCAAATTTGTTCCTGGATTCGGTGACTGGCAAGCTACAAGCCGGTGAACAACCTGTACAAGAATTTCATATCATTCACAGCTAGTTAGCAGGCTACTTGAGGTCGGCTATGGATTGCTCCACGAAGCACCATAAGCAAGCTAAAGTGGCTGCATGAGTGAATTCGACATTTTGATCGTCGGCGGTACGGTCGCGACGCATGAGTGTGTGATGCGGCAGGACGTCGCAATCAAAGACGGCGTGGTCGCCGCGCTTGGCGAGAATCTCGGCACGGCTAAGGAAACGATCGACGCGAATGGCTTGATCGTGATGCCGGGCGGCATCGACAGCCATGTTCATCTCGCGCAGCCGAGCGGGCCGGGCATTACCATGGCGGACGATTTTGAGTCCGGCACGCGTGCTGCGGCGTTCGGCGGCAATACGCTGGTGATGCCGTTCTGCATTCAGGAACGCGGCAAGGGGCTTCGGATCGCGCTCAACGAGTATCACGCGAAAGCCAAAGGCAAGTGTTACATCGACGTCAGCTTTCATCTGGTCATCGCCGATCCGAATGAGCAGGTGCTTGGGCAGGAACTGCCCGCACTCGTGGCCGATGGATATACATCGTTCAAGATTTTCATGACCTATGAGGCGTTGAAACTTGCCGACCGCGAAATTCTCGAAGTGCTTTCGGTCGCCCGCGAAACCGGCGCGCTGGTCATGGTTCACGCCGAGAATGACGACGCGATCCGGTTTCTTACCGAGAAACTCGAACGCGCGGGCCATACGCTGCCGACCGGACACGCGCTCTCAAGGCCGATACCAGTCGAGCGCGAGGCCACCCACCGCGCCATCTCCTTGGCGGAAATCATCGACGTGCCGGTGATGATTGTTCACGTATCCAACCGCGAGGCGATGGAGGAGATCGCACGCGCGCAGGCGCGCGGCCTTAAAGTGATGGGCGAAACCTGCCCGCAATACCTTGTGCTGAAAGCCTCCGACCTGAACGGTCTCGACATCGAAGGAGCAAAGCTCGTCTGTAGTCCGCCTCCGCGCGACGCCGCAAGCCAGGAGTCCTGCTGGGAAGGATTGATGAACGGCACCTTCTCGGTGTTTTCCTCCGATCACTGTCCGTTCCGGTATAACGACGAGCAGGGAAAGCTTTTCCCGCGCGGGCGTGAAAGTTTTCGCTACGTCCCGAATGGCATTCCGGGAATCGAAACCCGGTTGCCGATCCTGTTTTCGGAAGGCGTCGGCAAAGGCCGCATTTCGCTGGAGCGTTTTGTGGAGCTTGCCTCCACCAACCACGCGAAAATCTATGGCCTCTTTCCGAGGAAGGGCACGATTGCCGAAGGCTCCGATGCGGACATCGTGCTGTGGGACCCGAACCGGCAAGTCCGCATCTCGCGGGAAGTGCTGCACGACGCCTGTGACTACACGCCCTATGAAGGCCTGGAAGTAACGGGCTGGCCCACCCTCACAATGCTGCGCGGGCGCGTGGTGGTGCGTGATGGAAAACTCGTCGGCGAGAAAAGTTTTGGCGAGCATCTCGCGCGCGAGCGCTCGCCGTTCGCTTCTAGTCAGTGAAGCGCGAGCCGAAGGTTCTCGGCGACCTGCTTGAGCTGCGGAAGGAATAGCTCGGTCATTTCCCTTCCTCGCGTCCGTGCTGAAGCTGCGGTTGCGTTGAATGTGCGATCGTACGGTCCTGGCCGTTCATGATCGGTACGGCGATCGAACAGAGCCCGACTTCCACTTCGCTGTCAGGGCCAAGCGCCGCGCAAGAGGCGGGGAGGCAGCTGCCCACGGAAAGCCCGGCGGTCAAAATCCGGCTCGTGCGCGAATTGACGATCAGCAGTACGTCGCCCTCATCGAGGATTCCGGCCCAGCAGGTTTCGTGCCGCTTCTCCGCCAGCCGGTCCATCAGGGGACGGAGCGGCGGTGGTGAGCGGCGACGAAGGCAGGAAGGCTTGCCCGAGTGACAGGATTTTCGGCGTGAGGGTGAAACTGCGGCCGTCGCTTTCGGCGTAGCCGAGCGTTTCAAGGGTAATGAGCGAGCGCCGCACGGTGGCGCGCGGCAGGTCCACCCGGCGGGCCACTTCGGCCAAGGTCATTTTGGGTGTGTCAGGGCCGAAGGCCCGGATCACAGAGAGACCGCGGGCAAGCGCCGTTACAAAGTCGGGCTGATCGGTACGGTCGTCGGTTAGCGAGCGAGGGCTGGTGAAGTCATCCATGCGTTACTCTTAAGTCACAGAACGGGTGCGCGCCGTAAACCTGAATTCAAATGTTCGAGCTGCGAACGGTCTACCGTAGAGCGCCCAACTCCGGTATTTCAATGCCGTTTAGTGCGTGTTGTGTAAACCGTCGCCGGTAGTGCCATAGGGAAGCGGCTTTTATTCCACAGGATCAAGCAATTTTACATGAAATCAGAATGGCTTGATGAAAGGGCGATGAATAGTTTGACTTCCCACTTGTTGGTTTGGGGACTTTGAATGGCGGTCGTGCAGAAGCTCGCCGAGGCGATCGAGGCCAATTTGCATGACGGCGATACCGTCGCAATGGAGGGCTTCACACACCTGATCCCCTTTGCCTCCGGTCATGAAATTATCCGGCAGAAGCGCAAGGGGCTGACCCTGATCCGCATGACGCCGGACCTGATTTACGACCAGCTCATCGGCATGGGTGCTGCGGTGAAGATGGTCTTTTCCTGGGGCGGCAATCCCGGGGTCGGCTCGCTGCACCGTTTCCGTGACGCCTACGAGAACGGCTGGCCGAACAAGATCGAGATCGAAGAACATTCCCACGCGGCGATGGCGAACGCCTACGATGCAGGCGCCGCCGGGCTGCCGTTCGCAATGTTCAAGGGCTATCGTGGCGCGGAACTGCCGCGGGTGAATCCGAACATCAAGGAAATCAAATGCCCCTTCACCGGCGAACTGCTTTCCGCGGTGCCGGCGGTGAAGCTCGACGTTGCGTTCATTCACGCCCAGAAGGCGGACCGCGACGGCAATGTGCTACTGGAAGGCATTGTCGGCGTGCAGAAGGAAGCCGTGCTCGCCGCCAAGCGCTCCGTCGTGACGGTCGAGGAAATCGTCGATGATTTCGGCCCGCGCTCGCCGAACGCGGTAATTCTTCCGCACTGGACCGTAACCTCGATTGTGAAAGTACCTGGAGGCGCGCATCCGTCTTACGCTCACGGCTACTATACGCGTGACAATGCGTTCTACAAGCAGTGGGATACCATCGCGCGCGACCGCGAGAGTTTCAGTGCTTGGATCGATGAACATGTGATGCGCAAGGGCCCCGACGCATTCGCCGCCTTTGCCAAGCGTGCGGTGTGAGGGTGCAGCGATGAGCGCGAATTATTCTCCCTCCGAAATGATGACGATTGCTGCGGCGCGCGCGCTGAAGAACGACGATGTTTGTTTCGTGGGTATCGGTGCCCCATCCGCCGCGTGCAACCTTGCGCGGCTAACCCACGCACAGGATATTGTTTTAATTTATGAATCCGGCACCATCGACACCAAGCCGAACGTGCTGCCGCTCTCGATCGGGGACGGTGAATTATGCGAAACGGCGCTGTTTACAGTGTCAGTGCCGGAAATGTTCCGCTACTGGCTGCAGGGCGGACGCATCACCACCGGATTTCTGGGGGGCGCGCAGATCGACAAGTTCGCGAACCTGAACACCACGGTGGTCGGATCTTACGAAAAACCGAAAGTCCGTCTGCCGGGCGGCGGCGGAGCGCCGGAGATTGCGACTTCATGCGGACAAATCTTCATTACCATGAACCATTCCAAGCGTGCATTCGTGGAGAAGCTCGATTTCATTACATCCCTGGGCCACGGCAAGGGTGGCGACGACCGCAAGAAATATGGCGTCACCACCGCGGGTCCGACCAAGGTCATCACCGATCTGTGCGTGCTGGAACCGGACCCGAAGACTAAGGAAATGATGGTAGCCTCGTTGCATCCGGGCGTGACGCGCGAACAGGTGATCGAGGCGACCGGCTGGGCGATCAAGTTTTTTGACAAGATCGCTGAAATGCCGCCGCCGACCGACAAGGAGCTGAAGGTGTTGCGTGAGCTGCACGCGCGCACCAAGGCCGCCCACGGCGAAGCAGCTTGAGGTTTTTGAAATGGCCCGCGACGCATTCATCTGTGATTTCATCCGCACGCCGATTGGCCGCTATGGCGGTTCGCTTTCCAAAGTGCGGACAGACGATCTCGCCGCCATTCCGGTCAGGGCGCTGATCGCACGAAACAAGTCGGTTGATTGGCAGAAGCTGGACGAGGTTTTCTATGGCTGCGCCAATCAGGCTGGCGAGGACAACCGCAACGTCGCGCGCATGGCGCTGCTGCTTGCGGGGCTGCCGCATACAATTCCGGGAAACACGATCAACCGTCTCTGCGCCTCCGGTCTCGATGCGGTGGGCGCGGCGGCGCGGGCGATCAAGTCCGGCGAGATCGATCTTGCGATCGCGGGCGGCGTCGAGTCGATGTCCCGCGCACCCTTCGTGATCGGCAAGGCGCCGGAAGCATTCTCGCGGCAGGCGGAAATCCATGACACCACCATCGGCTGGCGGTTCGTCAATCCGCTGATGAAAAGCCAATACGGCGTCGATTCCATGCCGGAGACCGGCGAAAACGTCGCCGAGGAATATCAGGTGTCGCGCGTGGATCAGGACAAGTTCGGCTTGCGCTCGCAGCAGCGCGCGGTGAAGGCGCAAGCGCGCGGCTATTTCGACGGTGAAATCGTTCCGGTCGACGTGCCGGGCGGCAAGGCCGGTCCGGTGAAGGTCGAGAAGGACGAACATCCGCGCGCCGATACGACGCTCGAGGGACTGGCGAAACTGAAAACGCCGTTCCGCAATCCCGGCACCGTCACCGCTGGAAATTCATCGGGCGTGAACGATGGCGCCGCGGCGCTGATCATCGCATCCGAGGAAGCCGCGAAGGCCCATGGTCTGAAGCCGATCGCGCGTATTCTCGGCCTTGCGAGTGCCGGTGTGCCCCCGCGCATCATGGGCGTGGGACCGATTCCGTCCACGGAAAAGCTGATGGCGCGCCTTGGCCTGAAGATTTCCGCCTTTGACGTGATCGAGCTGAACGAAGCCTTCGCCAGTCAGGCGCTTGCGGTGATGCGCGGGCTCGGGCTGCCGGATGACGCCGAGCACGTGAACGCCAACGGCGGCGCCATCGCGCTCGGTCATCCTCTCGGCATGTCCGGCGCCCGTATCGCGGGTACCGCTGTGCGCGCGCTCGCAGAGAAAAAAGGCAAGCATGCGCTCGCCACCATGTGCGTGGGTGTAGGGCAGGGGGTTTCGGTCGTTTTCGAGCGGATTTGAACCGGAGCGGGCGGAATAAATTTCCGCTTACGCACCCATTCTCGCTGTATGACCGCCCTCGTCGCAATCTCGCCTTGACGATATCGTCACCTTCAGGCGTCAAATTGCTTCCAGTTGGTTCGGGACGGATCAGGAATGACTGCTTATGACCTCGCCATCATTGGCGGAGGCATTAATGGTTGCGGCATCGCGCGCGACGCGGCGGGACGCGGGCTGTCGGTAATCCTGCTTGAGCAGGACGATCTTGGCTCCGCCACTTCGTCGGCTTCGACCAAGCTCGTTCATGGCGGCCTACGCTATCTCGAACATTATGAGTTCAAACTCGTCCGTGAGTCCCTGCGCGAGCGCGAAATTCTCCTGAACAACGCTTCGCATCTTGTGCGGCCGATGCGTTTCGTGATGCCGGTCGTGACCGGCATGCGCCCCGAATGGATGCTGCGCGCCGGTACGAAACTCTATGACTGGATGGGTGGCGGGACGAAGTTTCCGCGCAGCCGCGCCTTCGATCTCGCCGACGATCCTGCCGGCGCGCCCTTGAAGCCCGGTTTCCAGCGCGCACTCGAATATTCCGACTGCGTGACCGACGACGCGCGGCTCGTGATGGCGAACGCGATGAGCGCCAGGGAAAAGGGCGCCAGCATCCGTCCCCGCACCCGCTGCGTCGCGGCCCGCCGCGAGGACGGCCTTTGGCAACTGGTGCTGCAATCGCGTGGCAAGCGCGAGACGTGCGCCGCGCGCGCGCTCATCAATGCGGCAGGCCCTTGGGTGGGAAGCGTTCTAGATACGGTGCTGCGTGCGCCCTCGAACTACAAAGTCCGTCTGGTCAAGGGTAGCCATATGGTCGTTCCGCGCCTTCATGCGCATGACCGCGCTTATCTGATGCAGAACGACGATGGCCGTGTCGTGTTTGCCATTCCCTATGCAGGAAACTTTACGCTGATCGGGACCACCGATGTCGAATACAAGGGCGATCCGACCGGCGTCAGCGCCAGCGCAGAGGAAATTCTGTATCTCTGCCGCATCACCAACGCCTTCTTCCGAACGCAGGTGACCCCCGCGCATGTGAAATGGACCTTTGCGGGCGTGCGGCCGCTGATCGACGATGGGTCGAGCAACGCCTCGGAAGTGACGCGCGATTACCAGCTCGAGGTGGATGGCCGTTATGGCGAGCCGCCGCTGGTCTCGATTTTCGGTGGCAAGCTAACCACCTACCGCAGCCTTGCGGAAACAGTAGTCGCGCGCCTGCACCACTGGTTCGCGCTCGGACCGGAATGTACCGCCTTTGAGCCGCTGCCGGGGGGAGAACTCGGCCCGGAAGGTGTCAGCGGATTGATCGCTGAATTGAAGGACCGCCGGCCTTTTCTCGCCGAACGGCATCTTTCGCGTCTTGCCCACTCCTATGGCGCACGCGTCTGGACCCTGCTCGGTGATGCAAAACGCATCGAGGATCTGGGCAGCCGCATCATCGGCGATTTGCACGAAGCCGAACTGAACTATCTACGCCGCGAGGAATGGGCGATGTCGGCGGACGATGTCCTGTGGCGCCGTAGCAAGCTCGGGCTCGCCGCGAGCGCGGATGAGATCGCTGCCCTTCGCACGGCTTTCAGTTCCGCCAGCCCGGCCGAACAGTTGGCGGTTTGATCCAGCTTCCGCGGGCGGGAGTTGAGCGGCGGCTGCTTCCCCGCTAATCATCCCGGGACGTTCGAGGTCCTGAAGCATGGATGTGCAAGCCGGCAAGCAGCCGAAAATGCTGGCAACAGCGCGGCGCGAATTTGCTCCCTGGAAAGACAAGGCCGCGAGCCCGCTGATCCGTTTCGAACGCGTGAGCAAGCGCTACGGCGGCGTGACCGCCGTGGACGGCGTTTCACTCGATATTTATCCAGGTGAGTTCTTCGCGCTGCTTGGTCCGTCCGGCTGCGGCAAGACCACCTTGATGCGGATGCTCGCCGGCTTCGAAGAACCAAGCGAGGGCCGTGTATGGCTCGCGGGCAGGGATCTCGCCGGCGTTCCGCCCTACCGGCGGCCGGTGAACATGATGTTCCAGTCCTATGCGCTCTTTCCGCATATGACCGTGTTCGACAATGTTGCGTTCGGCCTGAAGCAGGACGGCGCGCCGAAAGGCGAAATCGCCTCCACCGTCGCCGAGATGCTGAAGCTCGTGAATCTGACCGGCTACGAACGGCGCAAGCCTGATCAACTCTCCGGCGGGCAGCGTCAGCGCGTGGCGCTCGCCCGTTCGCTCGCGAAGCGCCCGAAAGTCTTGCTGCTCGACGAGCCGCTCGCCGCACTCGACAAGAAGCTGCGCGGACAAACGCAATTCGAGTTGATGGACCTGCAGGCGAAAGTCGGCACGACGTTCCTGATCGTGACGCACGATCAGGAGGAGGCGATGACCGTCGCCGACCGCATTGCCGTCATGGATCATGGCCGCATCGCGCAGGTCGATACACCCGCGGACCTCTATGAAAAACCCGCGACGCGCTATGTGGCGGAATTTGTCGGCGACGTGAACTTGATTGAAGCCAAGGTCGTTTCCCGCGACGCCAACAGCGTGCTGATGCAAAGCGAAGCGATGAGCGCACCTTTGCGCGCTATATGCGAAGGGGACGTAAGCCCCGGGCAGCAAGTGGCGCTGGCGCTGCGACCAGAAAAAATCCGCGTCACGCTACGCAAGCCCGGCGAGGCGTTGGAAAACTGCGTGCGCGGGACTGTCTCCGACATCGCGTATCTCGGCGATCTCTCCATTTATCATGTGCGGCTGGAGAGCGGGCTGATCCTGAAAGCCGCGCGGCCGAACATCACACGCTTCACCGAGCAGCCGATCACCTGGGAAGACAAGGTCTATCTGAGCTGGGCGCCCGAAGCGGGCGTGGTGCTGGTGAAATGAGTGTCCACTCCGCGCGTTCCGGCACGGGACGCAAGCTCGTTCTGCTTGTTCCTTATCTGTGGCTCACTTTCTTTTTTCTCATTCCGTTCCTGATCGTCCTCAAGATCAGTCTTTCCGACGACGTCACCGCGCAGCCGCCTTACGTCCCGGTGCTCGACTTTTCGCGCGGCTTCGAGGGCGTGCGTGGGACGATCGCGGCACTCGATTTCGAGAACTATCGTCTCGTGCTCGGCGATTCCCTTTATCTCGATTCCTATCTGCAGAGCCTGCTGATCGCGGCGGTCTCGACATTCATTCTGCTGCTGATCGGCTATCCGGTCGCTTACGCGATGACGCGGGCGCCGCTCGGGTGGCGGCCGATCCTGCTGATGCTTGTCATCCTTCCATTCTGGACGTCGTTTCTGATTCGCGTCTATGCGTGGATGGGAATCCTCGCGCGCGATGGGTTGCTCAATCAGGCGCTGATTGGGCTTCGCGTCATCGACGAGCCGCTGGAAATTCTCGCGACCAACGGAGCCGTTATTCTGGGCATCGTCTATTCCTATTTGCCGTTCATGGTGCTGCCGCTCTACGCGGCTCTTGAGAAGCAGGACCATTCGCTGCTGGAGGCCGCCGCCGATCTCGGCTCCCCGCCATGGAAAAGTTTCTGGCAGGTGACGGTGCCCCTTTCAAAACCCGGCATCGTTGCGGGATGCCTGCTTTGCTTCATCCCGGCGGTCGGCGAATTCGTGATTCCCGATCTGCTTGGCGGCTCCGACACGCTGATGATCGGCAAGACCCTGTGGACCGAATTCTCTTCAAACCGTTCGTGGACGGTGTCATCGGCGATTGCGGTGCTGCTCCTGATGGTGCTGATGATTCCGATCCTGTTCTATCAGCGCATCCAGGCGCGCAATCTGGAAGCGAGATAGACGATGCGGAAAGGTCTTGGTCCCTTTACCATCACGGCACTCGTTGCCGGTTTTGCGTTCCTGTATCTGCCGATCCTGCTCCTGATCGTTTATTCGTTTAACGATTCCCGGCTCGTCACGGTCTGGGGTGGATTTTCCACGCGCTGGTACGGCTCGCTCTGGCAGAATCAGGCGCTGCTGGATGCCGCTTGGGTGACGCTGCGGGTGGCCTTCGTGTCGGCGACGCTCGCGACCATCCTTGGCACCATGGCTGCGGTCGCACTCACGCGCCTCGGCCGGTTCCGTTCGCGGACGCTGTTTGCAGGAATGCTCTATGCGCCGCTTGTCATGCCGGAAGTCATCACGGGTCTGTCGCTGCTGCTGCTGTTCGTTGCGATCGACCTCAACCGCGGCTACTGGACGGTGATGCTGGCGCATACGAGTTTCACCATGTGCTTTGTCGCGGTCGTCGTGCAGTCGCGGCTGATCGGCTTCGACCGTAGCCTGGAGGAAGCGGCACAGGATCTGGGAGCGACGCCGCTGCGCACGTTTTTCAGCGTCACGCTGCCGCTCATTGCGCCCGCCGTCGCGGCGGGCTGGATGTTGGCCTTCACGCTGTCGCTCGACGATCTCGTGATTGCGAGTTTCACCACCGGGCCC
Organism: Xanthobacteraceae bacterium; assembly: GCA_022844205.1. GTDB lineage: Bacteria > Pseudomonadota > Alphaproteobacteria > Rhizobiales > Xanthobacteraceae > JAUSIF01. Next base: position 342,468 of record JALHMF010000001.1, read on the forward strand.
GGCGCCACTACGCTTCCCATGCGGATTTACAGTCAGGTTCGGCTCGGCGTGACCCCGGAAATCAATGCGGTCTGTACATTGTTCATCGGCTTCGTCACTCTGATTGTGATGGCTTCGTCGCTTGCCATGAAACGGCAGATGATCGTTGCCGAACAACCGGTGCGCGGATGATTCTCAAGATTTCCATCGAGCGGGCGCTGCACAGCGGCATCGGGCAGGGTGGCATCGACGATGCGGCTTTCTCCGAAAATCTGAAGCGCACGGAAGCCGCCCTCGCCAGTCTGCGCACGGCTTACGAAAAAAACGCGCTGCCCCTGCTGCGGCTGCCCGAAAAAACCGACGACCTGCCGGAACTGAAGGAGAGCGCGGGAAAGCTCTCAACAGCGACCGATGTTGTCATTCTCGGCACCGGCGGCTCCAGCCTCGGCGGCCAGTCGCTCGCGCAGCTGAAAATCGGCGCCACAAAACCGCGTCTGCATTTTCCCGACAATCTCGATCCGCTCACGTTTGAAGCCAGGCTTGCTTCCCTGCCGCTCGCGACAACACGGTTTGTTGCGATCTCGAAATCCGGCGGCACCGCCGAGACGCTGATGCAGACGATCGCGGCGATTTCGGCACTCGACGCGGCGGGAAGGAAAACCTCCGATCATGTAACCGGCATTTCCGAACCGGCGCGCGCGGGCAAGAAAAACGGCCTGCGGGATTTGCTGGAATCGCGGGGATGCAAATTGCTGGTGCACGACCCGGGAGTCGGTGGCCGTTACACCGCTTTGTCCAATGTCGGGCTGTTGCCTGCGCTTTTGCTGGGTCTCGATGCAAGCGCGATCCGCGCGGGTGCAAAGGAAGTTCTCGCGCCGCTGCTTGCGGGCAAACCCGCGAAGGAAATTCCAGCAGCGCTCGGCGCGGCCCTTTCCGCGACCGCTGCCGCGGAAGGAAAAACCATCCGTGTGCTGATGGCTTACGCGGACAGGATGGAGCGATTTACCCGCTGGTGGGCACAGCTCTGGGGCGAAAGCCTCGGCAAGCAGGGTAAGGGTGCCACACCCGTTCCGGCACTCGGCCCGGTCGATCAGCACAGCCAGTTGCAATTGTGGCTGGATGGCCGCGCCGACAAGCTGTTCACGATCATCACCATCGATGTCGCGGGCAAGGGGCCCCGCATGGATGCGGAGATGTCGAAACTGGCCGGCGAGCCGGGACTGGCGGGCAAAACCATCGGCGATCTCGTCGCCGCTCAGGGCCGCGCTACCGCCGACACGCTCGCGAAGAATGGCCGTCCGGTTCGCACAATCGGACTCATGAAACTCGACGAGCATTCCCTCGGCGCGTTGATGATGCATTTCATGCTGGAGACAATCATCGCCGCACATCTGCTGGACGTCGATCCCTATGATCAGCCCGCGATCGAAGAAGGAAAGGTGCTTGCGAAAAAATATCTCGCCGGGGGATCCTGATGATCCGCATCAACGATCATCTTTCCATCGGCGAGCATGAATTCGAAGAAACCTTCGTGCGCGCCTCCGGCCCGGGCGGCCAGAACGTCAACAAGCTCTCCACCGCCGTTCAGCTGCGGTTCTATCTTCTTCGTTCCTCCTTGCCCGCCGAAGTAAAACAGCGGCTCGCGAAACTGGCCGGTCGGCGTCTTACGAAGGAAGGTGAAATCCTGATCGTCGCCGAAAAGTACCGCACGCAGGAACGCAACCGCGCCGACGCTCTCGATCGGCTCGTTGAACTGATCCGGCAGGCGGCGATACGCCCGGTTCCCCGCCGCAAGACGCGCCCGCCAAAATCCTCGAAGCGCAAAAGGCTGGAGAGCAAGAAACATCGCTCCCATATCAAGCAGATGCGTGGCGGCCGTACTTCTCTCGATTAATCGCTGAATAGCGGTGATGAAATCGCCTCGCGGCTCGCAAGCAGAGACGCCGGCGGCTAGATTTCCGGCTTACGAAGCGAGTCGCCAAGGCCTGCAACAATGCCCGTCCGTCAGCTTTCCGAAATCCTCATCAACCGCATCGCTGCCGGCGAGGTGGTCGAGCGTCCGGCTTCCGCCGTGAAAGAACTGGTCGAGAACGCGCTCGATGCCGGCGCGCGCAGGATCGAAGTCGTGCTTTCCGGCGGCGGATCGCGGCTGATCCGGATCACCGACGATGGCGCGGGCATGAGCCCCGCCGATCTTTCCCTTGCCGTCGAGCGGCACGCGACCTCCAAACTCGCGGACGAAAACCTCGAATCCATCGCCACCCTCGGCTTCCGCGGCGAGGCGCTGCCTTCCATCGGCGCGGTCGCCCGGCTCACCATCGTCACGCGCATGAAAGGCGCCGACAGCGCCTGGGAAATTCTGGTCGAAGGCGGCAAAAAACATCCGGTGAAACCGGCGGCGCTGGGCGAGGGCACCCGCGTGGAGGTGCGCGATCTCTTTTTTGCGACACCCGCCCGCATGAAATTCATGAAGACGGAGCGTGCGGAAACGCAGGCCGCCATCGAGGCGGTGCGGCGGCTTGCATTGTCGCGCCCCGATGTCGCGTTTACGATCGTCGCCGAAGATCGCGCTCCCGTCACTTATGCCGCGCGAACCGATGACAACGAGGGACGTCTCGCCCGCATGGCCGATGTGCTCGGCGGCGAACTGCGCGAAAACGCCGTAGCCGTGCAGGGCGAGCGTGAAGGTGTCGGCGTTACCGGCCTCGCCGGTCTGCCGACTTTTTCAAAAGCAAATTCGCTCTCGCAGTATCTGTTCGTGAACGGCCGTCCGGTCCGTGACAAGGTGCTGATCGGTGCCGTGCGCGCGGCCTATGCGGATTTGTTGCATGGCGACCGGCATCCGGTCGTCGCGCTCTTCATCCGGATTGATCCGCGTGAAGTCGATGTGAACGTGCATCCGGCAAAGACCGAAGTGCGTTTCCGCGACCCCGGCCTCATCCGCGGGCTCCTGATCCGCGCGCTCAAGGATGCGCTGGGCGAGGGCTCGATGCGTTCTTCCAGTACGGGCGCGGATCGCCTGGTTGCATTCGCGCGGCGGCATGTCGGCGGTGCACGGGCAGGCTCCACGTGGCGCGGCTCGGCGGCACCGGCCTTTGCGCCGGGCTTCGCCGAGGAAACCCAACAGGCGTTCGACGCGCTCGCTTCTCCCTCCACCGACGCGCGCGCCAATGTCGTTCCGGTGGCCGCCGAACTGCTGGATCGCCCGCTCGGTGCCGCCCGCGCGCAATTGCACGAGACCTATATCGTCGCCCAGACGCGTGACGGATTGATTTTGGTCGATCAGCACGCCGCGCATGAGCGCATCGTTTATGAAAAACTGAAAGCGGCACTCGACCGCGACGGCATCAGGCGGCAGATTCTGCTCGTTCCCGCCGTCGTTGAGCTGGATGCGAACGACGCGGCGAATCTTGTGGAACGGGCGGATGATCTCGCGAAACTGGGTCTCGTCATTGAAGCCTTCGGCGGAAGTGCAGTGCTCGTGCGCGAAGTGCCCGCGATGCTCGGCGAGACGGATGCTGCGAGCCTCATTCGCGATCTCGCCGACCATCTTGCCGAATGGGATGCGTCGTTGCCGCTGGAGCGGCGTCTGCTCGCGGTCGCGTCCTCCATGTCCTGCCATGGCTCCGTGCGCGCCGGCCGCCGCCTGAAGCCGGAAGAGATGAACGCGCTGCTGCGGGAGATGGAAGCCACCGAGAATGCCGGCCAGTGCAATCACGGACGGCCGACTTATGTTGAACTGAAGCTGGAAGACATCGAGAAGCTATTCGGAAGACGCTGAAATATAATTGTCATCGTCCGCGAAAGCGGACGATCCAGTAAACGCAGACAGAAATTTTTTTGCACCATCTACTGGATGCCCCGCCTTCGCGGGGCATGACAAAAATCAAGTCAATCGCAAAAACACGAATTCCGTATCGTCATAGGCCCGCCGTTCGATTTCCTCGAAGCCTTCGGGCGCGGAAAACTTCGCGGCGACGCTTTCCTCGACGACGACAATCGCATCCGGCGTGAGCCAACTGCCAGCGCGCGCGCTGGCGAGCGATTTCCCGGCAAGACCCTTCCCATAAGGCGGATCGCAGAAGACGAGCGAGAACGGTTCGTTCGGATGCGCTTCTCCGAGATTGGAAGCATCGCGGCGGAAAATCCGGGTAATGCCGCCTAGCCCGAGCGTCTCCACATTCTCGCGGATCAGCGCCCGCGCCTCGGCGGCTTCCTCCACGAACAGCGCGAATTTTGCCCCGCGCGACAGCGCTTCGATTCCGAGCGCGCCGGTGCCCGCGAACAGATCGAGCACGCGCGCATCCGTGATCGGGTCCTCGTAAGCGTGGACCAGAATGTTGAAAACCGATTCCCTCAGCCGGTCTGCGGTCGGGCGGATCGCATTGCTGGAAGGGCTTTTCAGATTTCGCCCGCGAAATTTTCCGGCGACGACGCGCATTCGCAGCTCTTAGCGTTTTCCGCGAGGGCCGGGCCGGTCGCCCCTGCCTTGCTTGCGCTTGTGCGGGCCGCGTTGATTCTTCACGGGCGCAGTCTCGCCGTGCTTTTCCCTGCCTTCACGCTTGACGTTTCCAGCTTCGCGTTTACTCCGACCGTGCCCGTCTTTTTCCTTCGGGCGGAATTTTCCTTTCGACGGGCCGCGCAAGGAAAGTGTCTTGCGAACCGGCTTTTCCGCCGGCTTTTTATTCTGCAACTCCGCTTTCGCCACCGCCATTACATCGCGCAAGGGCGCTTCGAAATCCGCGGCTGCATCCTCGGCGAGTTTGCCGCTGATCTGCTCGCGCAGAATCGGCGTCTTTACTTCTTCCGCCGCGCCTTCTTTCAGGTCCCCGAGCTGAAACGGACCGTAAGACAGGCGGATCAGCCGGTTCACCTCAAGGCCGATCGAGCGCAGTACATTGCGGACCTCGCGGTTCTTGCCTTCGCGCAAGCCGATGGTGAGCCAGACATTGTGGCCCTGTTCGCGGTCGAGCGTTGCTTCCATCGGCCCGTAGGAAATTCCCTCGACCGTGACGCCCTTTCGCAGATTGTCGAGTTCCTCGGGCCGCACACGCCCTTTTGCGCGCACGCGATAGCGCCGCAGCCAGCCGGTCGCGGGCAATTCCAGCACGCGCGCCAGCCCGCCGTCGTTCGTGAGCAAGAGCAGGCCTTCGCTGTTGAAATCCAGACGTCCCACGGTGACGACGCGGGGCAAATCCTTGGGCAGATGCTGAAAGAGTGTCGGACGCCCCTCCGGGTCGCGGTTCGTGGTCATCAGTCCGCGCGGCTTGTAATAGCGGAACAGCCGCGTGCGTTCGCGCCCAGGCAGCGGCTTGCCGTCCACCACGATGCGGTCGTGCTTCGTCACGTTGAGTGCTGGGCTGGCGATCAGCTTGCCGTTCACCGAAACGCGGCCCGCCGCGATCCATGTTTCGGCATCGCGCCGCGAGCAAAGGCCGGCGCGTGCCATGACCTTGGCAATGCGTTCGCCGTCGGGAGATTTTTGCTCAGGCTTGCGGTTCATCGGTGTCCGTGGAATTCAGTCGCTCGCGCCTAGCATGTCCAAGCTGCGGAGACGAGATGACGAAACCGGATTTCATGGAAATCGCGTTTGCCGAGGCCGAAGCCGCCGCGAAAGCGGGCGAGGTGCCGGTCGGCTGCGTGGTCGTCCGCGACGGGCAGGCGATTACCCAGGCCGGCAACCGCACGCTGCGGGACCGCGATCCGACCGCCCATGCCGAACTGCTGGCGCTTCGCGCTGCCGCCAAAAAACTGGGCGATGAACGCCTCACCGGCTGCGATCTCTATGTGACGCTGGAACCATGCACCATGTGCGCCGCCGCGATTTCATTCGCCCGCGTGCGGCGTCTCTATTACGGCGCGCTCGACGAAAAGGGCGGGGCGGTGGATTCCGGCGTTCGCTTCTTCGCGCAGCCGACCTGTCACCACAAGCCGGAAGTCTATGGCGGCATCGGCGATGCGCGTGCGGCAAAACTCCTGAAGGATTTTTTCGCCGCGCGGCGTTGATTCAGGCGCCGGCGATTTGCGCGAATTTCCAGCCTGCCTGGGCAAGCGGTTTCACTGTGATGGCGCGTGAAGCCGCCGTTTCGCTGACCGCTGTGCCGTCGCGCACACGTCCCGCGATGCCTTGCACGATGGCGGCGATGCGGAAAAAATTATAGGCCATGTAGAGCGGCAGATGCGGGCGTGGATCGAGGCCGGTTCGTCTTGCGTAATCCGCGACGTAGGAATCGCGAGCCGGCAGGCCGAGCGATTGCAGATCGTGTCCCAGCAGCGAACCGAAGCCGCCGTCCTCGGGCATCTCCCAGGCCATCAGGTGATAGGTGAAATCGGCGAGCGGATCGCCGAGCGTGGACAGCTCCCAATCGATGACGGCGGCGACATCGGTGCCGGCACTTTGCACGATCAGATTGTCGATGCGATAATCGCCATGCACGATGCGCGCAGGCTGCGGCGGCGGCAGATGTTCCGGCAGCCACCGGATGAGACGATCCATCTCAGGAATTTCCGACGTCTTCGAGGCCTCATATTGTTTCGACCAGCGCGTGACCTGCCGCGCAACGTAATTTTCCGGCTTGCCGTAATCTGAAAGCCCAAGTGCGGCCGGATCGAACGCGTGCAGCTTCGCGAGTATGGCGTTCATCGAATCGTAAATGCCGCTGCGCTCCGTGCTGGAAGCTTGCGGCATGTGCGGCTCCCAGAACACCCGGCCCGCCACCGCTTCCATCACATAGAAGGCGGTGCCGATGACGCGGTCGTCTTCGCAATAGACGAGTGGCTTCGGCACGGGGAATTTTTGCGGATGCAGCGCCGCCAGCACGCGATATTCGCGGTCGATGGCGTGCGCGGAAGGCAGCAGCTTCCCCGGCGGCTTGCGGCGAAGCACATAGTTTCGCGCGGGCGTTTGCAGGAAATAGGTCGGGTTCGACTGGCCGCCCTTGAACTGGCGTACTTCGAGCGGGCCTTTGATGTCCGGTAATTCCCGCGCAAGGAAATCCGTAAGGCGATCCGCGTCGAAGGCGAATTCCGCCTTCACGCTCGCTGTTCCGGTATAGGCGCTTTGCCGGTCGATCTCGCTCATGAATTTATTGTAGCGCCTTTTTCTCTCGTCATCCCGGCCTCGCGCAGCGCGAGCCGGGATTGCCTGCAAATTGCGGATGGTGGTCCCGGGTCTCACTTCGTTCGCCCGGGAAGACGATTACTTGGTCAGGAACGGAATCAGCGCGGCCAATGTGGCTTTCGGATTTTCCTCCGCGAGGAAATGCCCGCAATCGACCGGGCCGCCGGATACATCGTCCGCCCAGCGCTTCCATGTTTCCAGGGGGCTCGGGCCCTGCGAGGGAATTCCACTCGACCCCCACAGCGCCAGCATCGGGCAAGAGATTTTCCGTCCGGCCTTCACATCGGCGGCGTCGTGCTCGTAATCCGTGGTCTGGCCGGCGCGATAGTCCTCGCAGCTTGCGTGAATGCGGGCCGGCTGCAGGAAGTTTTCGTGATAATGCGCAAGCGCGCGCGGATCGAATACGGAGACATTGTTTTTTCCGTTCCAGCTCGAAATCTTCCAGTCCATATATTCGAGCGGTGCCTTGCCGATCAGCATTTCCGGCAGCGGCACCGGCTGCGCGAGGAAGGTCCAATGAAAGACTTTCATTGCCCGCTTCATGTCGATCGTCGCCCACATTTCATAAGTGGGCACGATGTCGAGGGTGCAGAGCTTCAGCACGCGGTCGGGATGATCGAGCGCCATGCGGTAGCTGACGCGCCCGCCGCGGTCATGACCCACGACAAAAAATTGCTTAAACCCGAGTTGCCCCATGACCTCGACCATCGCCGCCGCCATCGAGCGCTTGTCGTAAGGCGAGTGGCCCTCTCCGGATTCCGGCGCATCGCTCGCGCCATAGCCGGGCAGATCGGGAATTACGAGCTTGAATTGCTTCGCAAGCTCCGGCGCTGTGAGATGCCACATCACCCCGCTCTGCGGATAGCCGTGCAGCAGGATCACCGGCGGCCCCTCGCCGCCGATGCGCGCGAAGATGTTTCCGGCCTTGGTCGGAAAGTGACGCGCTTCAAATCCGGGAAAGAGATCGGCGAGCTTGCTCATGCGCCGATCCTAGCGCGCAAGCGCGCGCCAGCCGATATCCCGGCGGCAGAAGCCGCCCGGCCAGTCGATTGCATCCACGGCCTGATAGGCGCGGCTTTGCGCCTCTTTCAGCGTTTTGCCGGTCGCAGTCACGTTCATCACGCGCCCTCCGGTAGCCAGCAGTTTGCCGCCTTGGAGCTTCGTCCCGGCATGGAAGACGGTGACGCCTTCGATCGCTTCCGCGCGTTCGATGCCCCTGATCTCAGAACCCGGCTGGTATTCGCCCGGGTAGCCCTTGCTCGCGAGCACGACCGTGATGGCCGATAGATCGTGCCAGCGCACGCTCATTTTTCCGAGCGTGCCGTCGCAGGCGGCCAGCAGCAGCGTCAGCAGATCGTCTTTGAGACGCGGCATCAGCACCTGACACTCCGGATCGCCGAAGCGGACATTGTATTCGATCACCTTCGGTCCTTCACGGGTGAGGATCAGGCCCGCATAGAGGACGCCGCGATAGGGCGTGCCGGCCTTCGCGAGCGCGCGGGCGGTCGGCTTCACGATTTCTTCCAATGCGCGCTGTTCGAGTTCTTTTGTCATCACCGGCGTTGGCGAATAAGCGCCCATGCCGCCGGTGTTCGGACCCTTGTCGCCGTCGAACACTCGCTTGTGATCCTGTGCGGAGGCAAGCGGCAAAACCGTCTCGCCGTCGACGAGACAAAAGAAACTCGCCTCCTCGCCTTCGAGAAATTCTTCGATGACGACCGGCACGCCGCTCTTGCCGGTCATGTCGAACACCTGATCGATGCCCGCCATCGCCTCGGCCAACGTCATTGCGACGACGACACCCTTGCCGGCATGCAGCCCGTCGGCCTTCAAAACAATGGGCGCGCCGGTCTGCTGGACATATTTTTTTGCAGCTTCGCGGTTGTGAAACTCCGCGAATTTTCCAGTCGGGATGTTGTTCGCCGCGCAAATATGTTTCGTGAAACTCTTGGAGCCCTCCAATTGCGCCGCCGCCGCTCTCGGCCCGAAAACCTTGATTCCCGCACCTTCGAGATGATCGGCAAGCCCCGCCACCAGCGGCGCTTCTGGCCCGACAACGACGAGGGCTACTTCGTGGCTCTTGCAGAAATTTTCCACAGCACGGTGATCGGAGATGGTCAGATCGACGAGGGTCGCTTCCTGCGCGATGCCGGGATTGCCGGGTGCGGCATAGAGTTTTCCGGTCAGCGGGCTCGCCGCGAGTTTCCAGGCCAGCGCATGTTCGCGGCCGCCGGAACCAATGAGAAGGACATTCATGGGGCCGATGATGTAGCATAGCCGACGGAGATTCACGGACCATCATGGCCGCATCCACAGACGAGCTTGCCAATCTGCCGGAGATCACCGTCTCCGAACTGTCCACCTCGATCAAGCGGATGATCGAGGAGAACTATTCCTATGTGCGGCTGCGCGGCGAGGTGTCCGGTTTCAGGGGACCGCACTCCTCCGGCCACTGCTATTTTTCGCTGAAGGACGAAAGCGCGAAAATCGAGGCGGTGATCTGGAAGGGCGTCTATGGGCGGCTGCGCTTCAAGCCCGAGGAGGGGCTGGAAGTGATCGCCACTGGCAAGATCACCACCTATCCGGGGGCGTCCAAATACCAGATCGTGATCGAGGGGATCGAGCCTGCGGGTGCCGGCGCGCTGATGGCGCTTCTGGAAGAACGCCGCAAGAAACTCGCCGCCGAAGGTTTGTTTGAGGACGCACGAAAGAAGCCGCTTCCTTATCTTCCGTGCATCATCGGCGTCGTGACCTCGCCGACGGGCGCGGTCATTCGCGATATTCTTCACCGTCTTTCCGATCGCTGCCCGTGCCATGTGCTCGTCTGGCCCGTTCGCGTGCAGGGCGAGACGGCGGCGGCTGAAATCGCGCAGGCGATTGCGGGCTTCAACGCGTTAAAGCCCGGCGGTACGATCCCGCGCCCCGATGTGCTGATCGTCGCGCGCGGGGGCGGCTCATTGGAAGATCTCTGGAGCTTCAATGAAGAGATGGTCGTGCGTGCGGCGGCGGCGAGCGAAATCCCGCTGATCTCCGCCGTCGGCCATGAAACCGATTTCACGCTGATCGATTTTGTCGCCGACCGCCGTGCGCCGACGCCCTCGGCCGCCGCCGAGATGGCGGTGCCGGTGCGCGCCGAATTGCTCGCAAACATCCGCGCGATTGCCGCGCGGCTCACCGGCGCCGAGACCCGGCTGATTGAAAAGCTCCGCGCCGAGGTTCGCGGCCTTGCGCGCGGGCTTCCCACCGCGGACAACGTTTTGGCGCTCCCGCGCCAGCGGCTCGATTCGCTGGGCGAACGATTGCCGCGCGCGCTTCGCGCCAACGCGCAGAAATTCCGGCTGCGTTTCGAGCGCGCCGCATCGCTGCATACGCCGCGTGCGCTCAAGACGCATATCCGGCACATGCGGGACCAGACGGCGACGCTTTCCGCCCGTGCCGCACGTGCGGAGGGTGTCATGCAGTCCGCCCGCCGGTCGCGCCTGACCGCCGCGGGCCAGTTGCTCAATGCCTTCGGCTATCAACAGGTGCTTGCGCGCGGCTACGCACTGGTGCGCGACGCGGATGGAGTGCCGGTCAGAAAAACAGCCGCGATCTCGGCGGGCGACCGGCTCTCGATTGAAATGTCCGATGGACGCGTGGGTGCCGTTGCGGAGGGTGAAACAAGCCCCAGTGCGCCGAAAGCGAAGCGCGGCAAGCCTGAGAAGGGAGGGCAGGGCAGCCTTTTTGGCTGAACTGCAACTTTTTCGGGCCTTTAGAAATTGTGATCGCAGTCCGGGCATTTGGGGTGGCGTGGCCGGAAATCAGCGATTATCTTGCGAACAGCACAGGTTTTTCTCGCGGATTTGTAATGAATCGCTTTGAGCGAATCCCACTCGCAGCTGGCGAAGCCGAGTTGCGTTATCTGGACGGCGATTACCGCATCGTCCGGCCGGGTAGCTATGTGCGCTGTGCGGTCACCGGCCAGCCGATCCCGCTCGATGAACTGAAATACTGGAGCGTAGAGCGGCAAGAGGCCTATTCTGGCCCGGACATCGTGCTGCGGCGTTTCCAGCCTGCAAGCATCAAGGACTGAGCGTCTCGCGGGCGCGGCCCAGTGCCGCTTTCAACATGGTCTGGACCCCGTCCGGATCGCCGAAGCCGAGCTTTACCGGCAGCACTCGCGCGGTCGCGGCAAGCTCCGCGAGAGCGCGGTTGCCCTGCATTCGTGCGAGGTCTTTTTCCGTTGTTACGAGCTGCAATGAATTCATCCCTGCCGTATCGAGCAGCGCACGCGCATCGGCGGCCGAATAATAATGATGATCGCCGAATGCTTTCATCTCGACGACTTCGGCACCGATTGCACGCAGGGAGGCAAAAAACTTCTCGGGATTGCCGATACCCGCGAAGGCAAGCACTCGCTTTCCCGCGAGGTCGCGGGCGGATGCATCCGGCTGCAGCCTTGCCGCAAGCACCGGCAGTCCACCATCGGGAAAAGAGCGTCCTGAATTTTCGCCGCCGATGAGTATGATTCCTTGCGCGCGCCGGTATTGCGCATCGAGCGGCGCCCGCAACGGGCCCGCGGGGAACAGGCGCTCGTTCCCCAACATCCTGCCGCCGTCGATCACCAGCAGCGAAAAATCCTTTTCCAGCGACGGGTTCTGGAAGCCATCATCCATCACGATGACACTGGCACCGGATCTCGATGCGTGTTCCACTCCGGCCACCCGGTCGGCGGCGACAATGGTGGGAGCGGTCTTTGCGAGGAGCAGCGGCTCGTCGCCCGCCTCGCGTGCGTCGTGTTTGCGAGGATCGACGACGACCGGCCCCTGAATGCGTCCGCCATAACCGCGGGTCAGAAAAAAAGGTTGTTCACCGAGGTCTTTCAGGATCGCCGCCAGCGCGAGTGCCGCCGGCGTTTTTCCGGCGCCGCCGACGGTGGGATTGCCGACGCAGATCACCGGCACGTTCGCGCGCGTGCCCGTTCGTCTCATGCGAGCGGCCGCGACCGCGCCATAAATGAAGCCGAGCGGAGACAGCAGCGTGGAAGCGATCCCCGGTTCCCGCCACCAGAAATCCGGCGCGCGCATCAGCGCCCGAGCCGCAACTGGATGAGATAAGGCTCGATCGCCGCGAAGGTGCGGTCGAGTGCGCCGCCAAGCTGATCAACGGTGGCCTTCGCCGATTGCGCCATGCGCACCACGAGATCGGGATCGTCGAGCAGCAGCGCGAGGCTCTTGGAAAGCGATTCCGCCGTGGTCACGGTCGCGGCTCCCCTTGCGCGGTTGAGCCTGGCGTAGACATTCGCGAAATTCCAGATGTGCGGCCCATGCAGGATAGCACTGTTGAGCTTGGCGGGCTCGATCGGATTCTGTCCGCCATGTTTCACCAGCGAGCCGCCCATGAACACGATGGGCGCCATGCGGTAAAACAACCCCAGTTCGCCGATGGTGTCGGCGATATAAATTTCCGTGCCGCGGTCCGGCAGGTGTCCGCGCGAGCGGATGACGGGCACCGCACCCATTTCTTCGGAAAGATCCGCGATCTCGTAGCCGCGATGCGGGTGGCGTGGCGCGATCACGGTGAGAAGTCCCGGCATCGCCTCACGCAGGCGCATATGTGCCTCGATCACCAGCGCTTCTTCGCCCTCATGCGTGCTGGCGGCCAGCACAACGGGCCGGCTCCGCGCCGCCCGCTCAAGCGCGGAAAGTGCCGCGGGCTGGGCGGGCGGCGGCGGAACGTCGAATTTGAGATTGCCGGTGGTGAGCACGCGTTGCGCGCCAAGGCGGGAGAAGCGCTCGGCGTCCTCTGAATCCTGCGCGAGGCAAAGATCGATCTGCGAGAGCAGGGCATTCGCCGTCCGGCCAAACAACTTCCAGCGCTGATAGGAACGCGGTGACAAGCGGCCGTTCACAAGGACAAAGGGGATATTGCGCCGGCGTCCCTCCGTAATCAGGTTCGGCCACAACTCCGACTCCGCGATGAGTGCCAGATTGGGCTGCCAGTGATTGAGGAAGTTTCGGATAAAATACGGCATGTCGAGCGGGACGAATTGATGGATGACGCCCTCGGGCAGTCTCCGCTCGGCGAGTTTCGCCGCCGTGACCGTGCCGGAAGTCAGCAGCACGGATAGTCCGCGCGCATGGATTCGCTCGATCAGCTGCAGAATGGAAATCACTTCGCCGACACTTGCCGCGTGCGCCCACACCAGCGGGCCGGGGGGTCTTTCCGCGCTCGGCACGCCGCGCCGCTCGGCGACGCGCTCGGGGTCCTCCTTGCCGTTTCGCAGTCTCCACTTCAGCATCGCACCGGCCAGCGGGGTCACGGACGTGGTCAGTCCGCGATAGGCCCGCAAGGAAACCGGAAGCGAACTCCTACCCTGCATCGGCTTCGCCTTTTTGTTGCGGAAGCCTGCCGACAAGTTCTTCGGCGCGCGCCGTCACTTCATTCAGCCGCTGCTGCAAAAGCTGGCGCGCGGCTTCTTGCTGTTCGTTGCTGGCGTCAGCGGCAACAAGGATTGCCTCGCCGACGACCATCGCGGCCGGGCCGAATGGCAGATGAATGCTTGCCTTGTCCCAGCTCCTTGCGATCTTGCGTTTCTTCGTCGAGATCGCGACCGGATAAATCGGGCGGCCCGAATAGCGCGCGATGGTGATGACGCCGAAGCCCGCGATGCGCGAGATTTTCGGAACGTCCGCCGTCATCGCGACATTGATGCCGTCGCGGAGCGTCTGGATCGCTTCCTGCGTCGCAGAAATGCCGCCCTTGCGCAAAATGTCCTTCCCGTGCGTGCCCGAGCCGCGGATGGTGCCGATGCCGAATGCCTCGGCGGCAATGGCATTGATGTCAGCATCGGCATGGCGCGAGATCATGACCTTGGCCTGATGATGCGGCTGCGCGACGAATGGCATCAGAAAATGCTGCCCATGCCAAAACGTCAGAATGAAGGGAACTGCCTCATCGACACGATCATAGAGGTCCGGCGGCTCGATGGTGAGCGAAGATGTGCGCCAGACCAGCTTCAGATACGACGCCAGGATGTTGCCCAGTGCGATCTGAAAGGTCCGCGACTTGCGAACTTTTTTCCACATCTTCCGCATATCCGCGACTCAGCCGGAACGGCGGGTGGTATCGGTTTCAGGGTCCAGCAAACGATGCAGGTGCACAATGAAGTACCGCATCAAGGCATTATCGACGGTCTGTTGCGCCTTCGCGCGCCAGGCTGCGTATGCGGCAGCGTAGCTCGGATAGACACCGACAATTTCGACCTTTTCCAAATCGCGAAACTCCGTCCCGTTGATGTCGATCAGCTCGCCGCCGAGAACGAGGTGGAGCAGTTGTTTGGGTGTCTTGTCGGACGTGGGTGTCACTCTGTCGTTCCCGTGTAGCGTTGCAGCAATTGGTTCTTTGCTGCCGTGCCGGGGGCGAGGGCTTCGAGCAGCAAGGGATGAAGTTCCGATCCTGCGGCGGCCAGTTCCAGATGTTCGGTTATGGCGCGGTTATAGTTCGGCAAATCGCCGTGGATCGTCGTCAGCACCCCCCGCGCTTCATGTACGATTAGATCGGCTGCCGCAAGGTCCCAATCGTGGCTGTTTGCGCCCGCTAATGCGGCATCGAGTTCGCCCGATGCAACGCGTGCAAGCCGAAGCGCCAGCGAATGAATTCGCGGCCTCTCAGCGAGGTTTAATCCGCTTTTTTCCAGATGGCGGATCCGGCTTTTTGGCCCTCCGATTTTCATACCCGTCAAAACGCTGCGCAAGTTTGCAGCAATCGCGATGCCGTTTCTGGTCGCCCCCCGATTTATGGTGGCGAGATAAAGCTCATCCGTGACCGGGGCGTAGAGCGCGGCGGCCGCGGGCCTTCCGTCCACCACGAACGCGGCCGAGATGCACCAGTCGGGCAGCCGGCTCACGAACGAGCGCGTGCCGTCGATCGGATCGACCACCCAGGTTTCGCTTTTCCCGAGGCGGTCCGGCGCGTCGGCGGTCTCCTCCGAGAGCCAGCCGGCGGACGGACGGTACGCGCACAGCCTCGCTCGCAACCGTTCATCGACCGCAATGTCGGCTTCGGTTACCGGAGAGTTATGCGCCTTGGTCCAGCTCCGGCATCCTTCGCGGAACATCTTCAGGGCGATCGCACCCGCTTCGCTTACAGCGGCGGCCAGTTCCTGCGTGATGTCGTGAAACTGTCTCATCTCGGCGCCGCTGTCGTCTGACTGCTTCATGGTTTCCAAACTACTCACGGCAACCCCTGTTTAACCAGCTCCTTTAAGCGAATCCTGCGGATTTTCTGCCACGATCCATCCAAGCCGGAAAAACAAAATATCCGGCGGGGAGACGGAATTGAGGCGTCAAATCGGAAACGGCGGGAGCATGTCCGCCGGGTCGAGCTGCGTCGTGCAGCTCGACCCCCGCAATCTGCCGGTACGTTTCAGCGCGGCCGACGAAACCGCCGACGGCCGCATGCGCACGGTCGAAATCGACCGGCATCGCGTCCTGTTGAGGCGTACGGTGCGCGGCGTGCAGATGCGGCTAAACCTTCCACTGCATGCGTATCTCGGCGTATCGGTGAAACTGGTCGCGGTGGAAGCCGTGCCCTGTATCGCGCTTGTTCTGGAACATCGCGATGCCGCGCTGAGCGTACCCCTGCAAATCGCGGACGAGGCCGATACGCTGGTCGCCGACTGGCAGCTGTGGGGAAAGATGCTCGGGCAGAAGCTGCTCGTCATGGCTGAGAACGGCGAATTGCGCGAGCCGGTCGAGACAGCCGGCAAGCTGTTTGCCGGAGACAGTACGCGGCGCCGTCCGCGCCATTCGGCATTGCGCCATCGCCGCCCGAAAATCTTCAGGCGCCGCAACCGCGCCATCCGCTATTGCGATGCCGTCGTGCATCGCGATGAGCGCGAGATTATCGCCCGCGACTAGCGCCAGAAGAACGCGCCCGGCGATCCGGCGATTACGTCGATCAGCAATCCCGCGAACAGCAGCAGTCCCGCGTCGCGATTGGAGCGAAACAGCGCGAGACAAAGCGACGAGTCATGCACGTCGATCCGAAATATTTGCCAGGCTAGATGCGTGGCGAAGGCAGCCAGTCCCGCCAGCATGAACAGGCCGCCGCCCGAGAGTAATCCCGCAACACCGATCAGAAAAACCGCCGCCGAATAAAGAAGAATGAGCGCCGGTTTGGTCTCAAGCCCGAACAGCCGCGCGGTCGAGCGCACGCCGATCAGTTCGTCGTCGCTGCGGTCCTGATGCGCATAGATCGTGTCGTAGCCGATCACCCATGCGATCGACCCGGCGTAGAGAAGGAACGCAACCGGATCGAGCCGTCCGAACACCGCCGCCCAGCCCATCAGCGCGCCCCACGAAAAGGCGAGGCCGAGCACGAATTGCGGCCAGAACGTCACCCGCTTTGCAAACGGATAAAGCGCCACGATTAATAGGGAGGCGATGCCGGTCGCGATCGCGAACCAGTTGAACTGGATCAGGATCAGAAATCCGGTCAGCGAAAGCGCAATGGCAAAGATAAAGGCCTGCTTGGCGCTGACCTGTCCCGAGGGAATCGGACGCGAGCGCGTCCGCGCGACATTGGCGTCGATGTCGCGGTCGATGATGTCGTTCCAGGTGCAGCCGGCGCCGCGCATCACCACAGCACCGATAGAAAAAAGGATCAGGAAAAACGGATAAGGCCAGCGGCGCCCTTCGGCCACCGCCGCCATCAGCGTGGACCAGAGGCAGGGCATCAGGAGCAGCCACGAACCGATCGGCCGGTCGAGGCGTGCAAGGCGCAGATAGGGCCGGGTGAAACCCGGTGCGATCCGATCGACCCAGTTGCCGGTGGAATCGGCGACCGGCTGGAACGCGCCCGGCGTCCTGCTCATTGCCGGAGCACGTTTCCGGTGAGCGAATCGAAAACGCCGCTGCCGCCGGGGGTCTCGGGTGCAGGTCCGCCCGAGCCACCCAGTGCACCGCTCAAGCCCTGGCTCGGCGGCGGGGGCGGAGGAGCCGCGGCTTGTCCCGCGGCGGCCTTGCAAACCTGGTCGCGCATCATCGCGGATTTTGAATAATTGGCATTCATCTGCTTCAGGATTTCCGGCGGGATCTGGCAGGGGCCGGTATATTTTTTCAGGAACTCGATCATGTCGGTTTCGCTCGCGGTGTAGCGGCGAAAGAGTGCGCACGCGTCCTTGACGTTGGCTTTGCGCTCGCTCGCGGTCTTCAACGCGAGACCGCGCTTCTGCATCTCGGCGTTGCGCTTGCCGAACTCGGCGTTGCAATCGATGCCGGGGCTCTTCGGAGCGCCGGCGCCGGGTCCCATCTGGTTCATCGTAAATGGGTCGAGCGCTTGCCCATAGGAATAAGAAGCGCCCGCCGCGGCAAGCGCGAATCCGAAAACCAGTAGCCAGGGCGAAACCTTCATTCCGGGACTTCTCCAAGCCGGTTTTCAATACTGGACCGGCTTCCTTAACAATGGACGTAACCAAAGCCCGACAGATGGGGCAAGATCGGGGCGGTAATTTCTGGCATGGATAGGCCATGCGGCCTGATTTTCGCACGCCCCGTATTTTCCTCGATCAGCCGTTGCAATCCGGCGCCGGGATCGCGCTTTCACGCGACCAAATGAACTATCTCCTGAACGTGATGCGGCTGGCACCGGGCAGCGCGGTCCTTGTCTTTAATGGGAGGGAGGGAGAATGGCGCGCCCATCTCGCAGTTGCGAGCAAGCGCGAGGCCTCGCTCACCATCGACGTGCAGACAAGATTGCAGCCGACCACTACAGGTCCCGAATATGCGTTCGCGCCGCTAAAGCACGCGCGGCTCGATTACATGGTGCAGAAGGCGGTGGAATTGGGTGTCTCCCGCCTTGTGCCGGTGCTGACCCAGCACACGCAGGTCGCGCGCGTGAATCTCGACCGCATGCGCGCGAACGTGATCGAGGCCGCCGAGCAATGCGGCGTGCTTTCGATTGCCGCCGTAGTCGAACCACAGCCGTTCGAGCGATGGCTGCGCGAATTTCCCGCCGGCCGCGCGCTG
This sequence comes from Xanthobacteraceae bacterium, assembly GCA_022844205.1. GTDB lineage: Bacteria > Pseudomonadota > Alphaproteobacteria > Rhizobiales > Xanthobacteraceae > JAUSIF01. Next base: position 360,576 of record JALHMF010000001.1, read on the forward strand.
GTTTTTTGCGATGAGGGATCGGAGTCGGCCTCTCCCATCGAGGCATTGTGCGCGCATGCCGCGGAAAAAATCTGCGTGCTGGTCGGACCGGAAGGCGGTTTCTCCGATGAAGAACGCCGCAATCTTCTTGCAAAGGCGGGTGTCATCAGGCTGTCGCTGGGACCAAGGATTTTGCGGGCCGACACGGCGGCGGTTGCCGCACTTACCCTCGTGCAATCCGTGCTCGGGGACTGGCGCGGCCGGTAATACCAGAGAAATCCACACACAAAATACGCCGGAAACCTTTTGAAGCCGGGTGCGTTGGCTCTGGCTTTAACCCGCGCCTCATTTCCGGCTCGTTTGGCGTCAGGGTTTTCGTCAATCACAAAAAAACTGGCGTTCAAAAAAACTCGCCGCTGAGTGGAAGAGGGCAGCCGATGACGGATGACTTTAAATTTGGGATCGAGGAAGAGTATTTCGTTGTCGATGCCGAAAGCCGCTCGGTGCAGCGCAAGGTGCCGTCCAGGTTTATCCTTGCGTTGAAGAAGGATCTCGGATCGTCAGTGACGCGCGAGATGTTGCAGGCGCAGATCGAGGTGATGACCAAGCCTTCGATCTCCATTCAGGAGTCGCATGTCGAACTTCGCGAATTGCGCCGTTCCGTGGGAGCGGTGGCGGCGGAACACGGCCTATCCGTCTTTGCCTCCGGCACGCATCCGACCGCTACCTGGACCGAGGCCAAGCAAACCCGAGCCGTCCGTTACGACGAGGTGATGCAGGACTTGCAGATGCTCGGCGAGCGGAATCTGCTCTGCGGCCTGCATGTGCATGTGGAATTGCCGGACCCGGAGCGGCGCGTTGAAATCATGCGCCGCATGACGCCTTATGTTCCGGTGCTGATCGCGCTTGCAACATCTTCGCCGTTCTGGCGCTCGCGTCACACCGGCCTGATGGGCTATCGGCTTGCCGCCTATGACGAACTTCCGCGCACGGGCCTGCCGCCGATGTTCGCGAACAAGGCAGAATACGATCAGTACATTGCGACCCTCGTGGAAGCGCGCGTCATCAAGGACTCAAGCTACGTATGGTGGGCACTGCGTCCTTCGCTGAAGCATCCGACGCTGGAGCTGCGTGCACCCGACAGTTGCACGCGCGTTTCCGATACGCTCGCGATTGCCGCGATCTATCGCTCGCTCATGCGCTACCTTTGCCGCAATCCCGAGGTGAATTCCGATCTGGGCGTTGTCGATTATGCCATCGCTACGGAAAACAAATGGCGTGCGCAGCGGTACGGAATTCACGGAAGTTTCGTGGATAAGAAACAGACGCAGGCCATTGCTTTCTCCGAAGTGATCGAAAATCTGATCGTGGAAATCGCGGAGGACGCCAAAGAACTCGGTTGCGCGGAGCCGGTGGCGAGTGCCCGCGACATCGTGAAAACGGGTACCAGCGCCGACGTTCAAATCGCCGTTTATCGCGAGGCAGAGCACCGCACCGGCAGCCGCGGTCAGGCGTTTCAGGCGGTGAAGTCGTGGCTGGTGGAAGCAACGCTGCAGTGATGCAGCACCGGATGCGGGGCGGGTGACTGTCCCGGGACCAGCGGCTTGTGTATGGTCCGGCCTCCGTTCGTTTGATTATTCCCGCCGGAGCGATTTTCCGCATGGCCCGCGACCAGATCGACATGACTCCGATCGAGTCGCGCGACGCATTGGTCGCGTGGATCGAGGCGGGTGTGAAGCCGCGCGAAAAATTCCGCATTGGCACCGAGCATGAAAAATTGCCCTTCACCGTCGCCGATCTGAAGCCGGTGCCTTATGACGGCTGCCGCGGCATCCGGGCATTGCTGGAAGGCATGCAACTCCTGCTCGGCTGGGAACCGATCATGGAAGGCGAGCACATCATTGGTCTTGCGGATGTCACCGGCGGCGGCGCGATTTCGCTGGAGCCGGGCGGCCAGTTTGAATTGTCCGGCGCGCCGCTTTCAACGATCCATGAAACCTGCGCGGAACTGAACGCGCACCTTGCCCAGGTGCGCGAGGTGGCCCGGCCGCTAGGTCTTGGCTTTCTCGGCATCGGCATGAGTCCGAAATGGACCCGCGCGGAGACGCCGGTGATGCCGAAGGGCCGTTACAAGATCATGTCGAATTACATGCCGAAGGTAGGCTCGCTCGGCCTCGACATGATGTTCCGCACCTGCACGGTGCAGGCCAATCTCGATTTTTCCTCGGAAGCTGACATGGTGAAGAAGCTGCGGGTAAGCCTCGCCTTGCAGCCGATGGCGACGGCGCTGTTTGCGAATTCTCCGTTCACCGAAGGCAAACCGAACGGATTTCTTTCCTTCCGTTCCGAAATCTGGCGCGACACCGATCCGCATCGCACCGGCATGTTGCCGTGGGCGTTCGAGGACGGAATGAGTTTCGAGCGCTGGGTCGATTATGCGCTCGACGTGCCGATGTATTTCGTGAAGCGCGGCGACAAATATATCGACGTAGCCGGAAAATCCTTCCGCGACCTGATGGCCGGAAAACTAGCCGATCTGCCGGGCGGGCGTCCGACCATGTCCGACTGGGCCAATCATCTCACCACGACATTTCCTGAGGTGCGCCTGAAGCGTTTTTTGGAAATGCGTGGGGCCGACTGCGGCCCGTGGGAAATGGTATGCGCGCTGTCTGCGCTCTGGACGGGACTGCTCTACGACCAGCAAGCGCTCGATGCGGCCTGGGACATCGTGATGAACTGGACCGCCGAGGAACGGCAGAAACTGCGCGACGACGTTCCGCGCGAGGGCATGAAGGCGTCGATTGCGAACCGCAAGGCGCGGGGCCTCGCGCGCGAGATGGTATCGCTCGCCCGCGAAGGCCTGAAGCGGCGCAGGCGGCTCGATCGCGCGGGCAGGGATGAAAGCTATTTCCTCAATCCGCTTGATGAGATCGTGGAGCGGGGAACAACGCCTGCCGACGAACTCCTGTCGCTCTACCGCGACGAATGGAACGGGTCGGTCGATCCCGTTTTCAAGAAACTCGCCTACTGATCAAATCGGATGAGCATCGCAACAGAATTGCGCGTCCGCCTGATTTTTATTTTTGGCGCGCTCACCGGTCTCGGCCCGCTCGCGGTGGATGCCTATCTGCCGGCGTTTCCGGCTCTCGTCCGCGAATTCGCGACCAACCCCGCGTCGGTGCAGGGGACACTGTCCACCTTCTTTCTCGGCATGGGTGCCGGTCATCTTTTCTATGGACCCATTTCGGATCGCTACGGCCGCAAGGGACCCGTGCTGTTCGGGCTGTGCCTGTTCATCGTGGCGTCTGCCGCCTGTGCGCTTGCTCCGAATATCGGGAGTTTCTGGATTGCGCGCTTGATGCAATCGGTCGGCGCCTGCGCGGGTCTGATGGTCGCGCGCGCCGCCGTGCGCGATCTTTACGACGGCGCCGACATGGCGCGGTTCTTTTCGATGCTCGTGCTCGTGCTTGGCGTTGCGCCGATCATCGGTCCGCTGGTCGGCGGACAGATTCTGGTGTTCTTCGGCTGGCGGGCGATTTTCTGGATGCTTGCCCTCGCCGGCATCGCGATGCTCGCGGTCACATATTTCTGGATGCCCGAGACGCTCCCACATTCAAGAAGAACATCCGGCGGGCTGCGCCCGGCACTCGTTTCCTATGCCGAGCTGATCTGCGACCGGCATTATATGGCGCACATCGTCGCCGCCTCGCTCGTCTTCACCGGGCTGTTTGCTTATATCGCCGGCTCGCCCTTCGTCTTCATCGATTATTACGGCGTGTCGCCCGAGGCATATGGATTCTATTTCGGAGCCAATGCCGTCGGTCTCGTGGCGATGTCGCAGCTCAATGTGTGGCTGCTGAAGCGATATTCTCCACAGAAGCTACTGACGGTCTGGCTCACGGTTTATCTTGCGGCGGCGATCGCGCTCTTGATCAACGCATGGACCGGTTTTGGCGGCCTCTGGGGTATTGCGATCCCGCTATTCATCACGGTCTCGATGGTGGGTGGCGCACCCGCCAATGCGCTGGCGCTGGCGCTGCATCCCTATCCGCACAAGGCGGGGAGTGCGACCGCACTATTCGGCGCGCTGCAATTCGGCTCGGGTGCGGTGGTCGCTGTGCTGGAAGGTGTATTGCACCTGCGCACCGCGTTGCCGATGGCGGTGCTGATCGCGATCACGGCGGCTGCCGCGCTAATCGTGAATCGTCTCGGCGGCCCCGGGCGCGACTGAAATTTGCAAGCTCAGGGAAGCTTGTCGTAGCCCGCGCCGAAGCCATTGAGGCTCAGCGGAATTCCGATGCCTTCATCGGGGGTCTGGAAAATAATGAAGGTTGCCTGCTGACCGGTCTTCATGCGGCCGGCCAGCTTTTCGTCCATCACCACCTCGGACACGCAGCCGTTGGGCAGGCAGCGCACGAAGCCGGCGCGGCCCACATCAGCATTATCGATCTTGAGGCCAAGGCCCGATGGAAGCAGCACGCCGAGCGGCGCCAGCACGCGCATCAACCGGCTCTTCTGGTCGGCGGTCTTCAGGATGATGACGGTTAGGCCGACATTCGGACGGTCTTCGGCGGTGACGCTCTGGATGAGCGCGCATTGTTCAGAGCGGGAACCGGCCGGTGTGTCGCAGCGGATTTGCCAGTCGCCATGCACGGAGCGGACGACACCCTGCGCGGTGGCGCGGGTGGCCGGTATCAGCAGTGCAAGCAAGATCGCGAGCGCGGGGAGCAGCGCACGCATGCCCGGAAGGGTGAAAGCCATCCGATCTCCTCCGCCCGCGAATCGGTCAGCAAGGCGGCTGCAACTCATAAAATGACGCGGGTACATCGCCCCTTGTCCATGTCAAGAATGCGGCACTTCCCGGCCCGTGGGGGCAAGGCTGGAGGAGAGGCCTGCGCGGCCCGCGCGTCCGTCCCCCAAAACCCGACAGTGCGTTGCGAGGGTTAAGAAATTATGGTTCTTGGGAAAACGGTCGTCCGCGGAGCCGCGATTTCAGCGATTTTTGCTCTGAACTGGACATGCGCGGCAACAAGCCGCCACCCGCTTCGTTCCGTCACGAGGGGCTAGATGCTAGCTTGCCCCTTAAATTCGATACGTTCCGGCTTGGTCCGTCAGAGAGCGCCGGACGCAGGGGAAGGCCAAGGGGATAAGGCATGATGACGAAGCTCGCCGGACTGTTCCGGCTCACGAAATTGGCGGGTGTTGTAGTCGCGATGCTGGCGGTTTGGACTGCCGCCGCGCAGGCTGGTCTTGGCCAGCCCTCCAGGTGGCAATACGATTTCCAGGAAGCCGCTTCTCCAATCATGGAGACAATCCACAGCTTCCATCTGTTCGTGACGATCCTCGCCTTCCTGATCACGATCTTTGTCCTGATCCTGCTCCTCTATGTGGCGGTGCGTTTCAACGAGCGTGCCAATCCGGTCCCGTCGAAGACCACGCATCACACGATGCTCGAAGTGGCGTGGACGGTGATCCCAGCACTCATCCTGATCGCGATCGCCGTTCCATCCTTTCGTCTCCTGTTCGACCAGCTCACCATTCCGCCGGCCGACGTCACGGTGAAGGCGACGGGCACCGCCCAGTGGTCGTGGACCTATACCTATCCGGATCATGGCAACTTCCAGTTCGACAGCAACATGATCGAAGAGAAGGACCTGAAGCCGGGTCAGCCGCGCCTGCTTGCCGTCGATAACGAGATGGTCGTCCCGGTGAACAAGATCGTGCGCATGCAGATCACCGCCGAGGGCATCATCCATGCGTTCGCCGTTCCGTCGTTCGGTATCAAGATCGACGCCGTGCCGGGACGCCTGAACGAAACATGGTTCAAAGCGACCAAGGAAGGCATGTTCTACGGCCAGTGCTCGGAACTTTGCGGACGCAATCATGCCTTCATGCCGATCGCAGTGCGTGTCGTGAACGAACAGCAGTTCAACGCATGGATTGAGGACGCCAAGAAGAAATACGCAGCGGCCCCGGACGATCGTTCGGTGGTCGTGGCCACCGCGCGCGACTGACGCGCGGCACCCAGCAGACGCAAGGTAGGAAAAAATGGCTTACGGTGCAGCTCACGCCCACGACGATCACACGCCAACGGGGTTCCGCCGGTGGCTCTATTCGACCAACCACAAGGACATCGGCACGCTCTACCTGATCACCGCGATCATCGCGGGCACGGTCGGTGGCGCGTTGTCGGTCGGCATGCGGCTCGAGCTGCAAGACCCGGGCATGCAGTATTTCACGAACCCGCACACCTTCAATTCCTTCGTGACCGCGCACGGCCTCATCATGGTGTTCTTCATGATCATGCCGGCGCTGATCGGCGGCTTCGGCAACTGGTTCGTGCCGCTCATGATCGGCGCGCCCGACATGGCCTTCCCGCGTATGAACAATATTTCGTTCTGGTTCCTCGCGGCGGCGTTCATTCTGCTCATCATGTCGCTGTTTGTTGAAGGGCCTCCCGGAGGCAAAGGCTTCGGTGGCGGTTGGACTGCGTATCCTCCTTTGTCGTCAAAGGCCGGCCACCCCGGTCCGGCGATGGATCTTGCAATCTTCTCGCTCCACCTCGCGGGCGCGTCCTCGATCCTCGGCGCGATCAACTTTATCACCACGATCTTCAACATGCGGGCACCCGGCATGACGCTGCACAAGATGCCGCTGTTCGTGTGGTCGGTGCTGGTGACCGCGTTCCTGCTCCTGCTGGCGCTTCCCGTTCTCGCGGGCGCCATCACGATGCTGCTGACGGACCGTAACTTCGGCACGACCTTCTTCGATCCGGCCGGCGGCGGCGATCCGATCCTGTTCCAGCATCTGTTCTGGTTCTTCGGTCACCCGGAAGTTTACATTCTGATCCTGCCGGCGTTCGGCATCATCAGCCAGGTGATCTCGACTTTCTCCAAAAAACCGGTGTTCGGGTATCTCGGCATGGCCTACGCCATGGTCGCGATCGGCGTGATCGGCTTCGTCGTTTGGGCGCACCACATGTACACGGTCGGCATGAGCGCCACCGCGCAGGCCTACTTCGTCGCTGCCACCATGGTGATCGCGGTTCCAACCGGCGTGAAGATTTTCTCCTGGATCGCCACCATGTGGGGCGGCTCGATCCGCTTCACGACGCCGATGCTGTTCGCGATTGGTCTTGTATTCCTGTTCACGGTCGGCGGCGTCACCGGCGTCGTGCTCGCGAACGCGGGCATCGACCGCGCGCTGCACGATACGTATTACGTCGTCGCGCACTTCCACTACACGATGTCGCTCGGCGCCACTTTCGGCATCTTCTGCGGCTGGTACTACTGGTTCCCGAAGATGACGGGTTACAACTACTCGGAATTCCTCGGCAAGCTGCACTTCTGGACGACCTTCATCGGCGTCAACATCATCTTCTTCCCGCAGCATTTCTCGGGTCTCGCCGGCATGCCCCGCCGCTATGTCGATTACCCGGATGCGTTTGCGGGCTGGAACTACATCTCGTCCATGGGCGCTTATCTGTCTGCACTCGGCCTGGCCGTGTTCTTCATCACGATCATCCATGCTTTCGTGCGCAAGCAGAAGGCGGCGGACAATCCCTGGGGCGTGGGTGCAACGACGCTGGAGTGGACGGTCTCTTCGCCGCCTCCGTTCCACACGTTTGAAGTGCTGCCGAAGGTCAAGTAACGGGGCCGGCGCCGCCGGTTGGCGTTTGTGAGGGGACGCGAGTCCCCTCGTTGGAGTGGTCCGTACCATGTCGCACGCGACGGAAACATTGCTGGAAGACCGTGTTGCGGGCGCCGCCGAGCGCTTCGGCCAGGCCGACGTAAGCGATTACTTCGCGCTGCTGAAGCCGCGCGTGATGTCGCTGGTCGTGTTCACGGCACTCGTCGGCCTTGTGCGGGCGCCTGCGGACCTGCATCCGGTACTGGGGTTCACCGCACTGCTCTGCATCGCCATCGGCGCCGGCGCTTCTGGCGCACTCAACATGTGGTGGGACGCCGACATCGACGCGAAGATGTCACGCACGGTGGTACGGCCGTTGCCCTCGGGGCGCGTGGAGCCGGGCGAGGCGCTCGCGATCGGACTGATGCTCTCGGTCGCGTCCGTGCTGATGCTTGGCCTGTTCGTGGGTCTTCTTGCGGCAGCACTGCTTGCCTTCACGATCTTTTTCTACGCCGTCATCTACACGATGTGGCTGAAGCGCTCGACGCCGCAGAACATCGTGATTGGCGGTGCGGCCGGAGCGTTCCCGCCGATGATCGGCTGGGCGGCGGCCACGGGAACGATCAGCCTCGAGAGCGTGATCCTCTTCCTCATCATTTTCTTCTGGACACCGCCGCATTTCTGGGCGCTGGCGCTTGAGCGCAAGAGCGATTATGCGCGCGCCGGCGTGCCGATGCTGCCGAACGTGCTTGGCGACGCTGAAACGCGGAAGCAGATTCTGATCTACTCGGTCATCATGGCCGCGTTCGGGATTGCGCCGACGCTGCTCGGCTATGCAAGTCTGTACTACGGTGCGGGCGCTTTCGTGCTTGGCGCGATCTTCGTTCATTTCGCAATCGGGGTTTATCGCGGTGGCGCGAAAGCGCATGCGAGCCGTGCGGCGCGGCATCTCTTCGCTTACTCGATTCTGTATCTCTTTTTGTTGTTCGCACTGCTGCTCGTCGATCCGATGGCACGCTGATGGCAAAGAAACCGGCGCGCAAGCAGAACGGCATCGTGCTTTCGGCGGAACAGCGCCGCCGGCAGCGCAATCGCTCGATGGCGATTGCGCTGCTGCTCGCGGGCTTTGCGATCCTGTTTTATGTGGTGACGATCGTGAAGCTCGGCCCGCAAATTATCATGAACCGGCCGATGTGAGCGGGACATCCAGGCATGATTTCGCGCAACCCGAATCCAGAACTGAAAGCGAAACACCGCCGCGTGGCGCTCACCTGTTTCGTGTTCGTCGGCGCGATGGTCGGCATGTCGTTTGCAGCCGTCCCGCTCTACGATCTTTTCTGCCGCGTCACGGGCTTCGGCGGCACGCCGCGCATTTCAAGCACGGCCCCGTCCGCGCCGATCGAGCGCCGCATGAAAATCCGTTTTGACGCCAACGTGGCGCCCGGTCTGCCGTGGGCGTTCGGGCCGGAGATGCGCGAGGTTGAGGTGGCGGTCGGCGAAACGAAGCTCGTGCATTACGCCGCCGTCAATCACGCGAAGAACGCGACTAACGGCACGGCGACCTACAATGTGTCGCCGCCGACCGCTGGCTACTATTTCATCAAGATGCAGTGCTTCTGCTTCACTGAGCAGACGCTTTCCGGTGGCGAGAAGATGGACATGCCGGTTGCCTTCTTCGTCGATCCGGAGATCGAGAACGACCCGGAGTTGAAATCGCTCACGACGATCACGCTGTCCTATACGTTTTTCCCCGTGAAAAAGGCCGCCGAGCCGCTCGCATCCACAGGCAGTTCGCGAGCGCCGATGTGACGCGGGAATGGAGTGTCGATCGAGGCTTGCGGGCGGCAACTGCCCGTGCTGATAGGTTGAATTGAGGGTCTAAGGGGATACGAGAATGGCTGACGCCCACACCAAGCATCACGATTACCACCTGGTCGATCCAAGTCCCTGGCCGTTCATCGGCGCCTTCGCGTCGCTGCTGGTGACCGCCGGTGGCGTCTACTGGATGCGCGGCGGCACGCCGCTGATCGCGATCGCGGGCATCATCATCATCCTTTACGTCATGGTCGCCTGGTGGCGCGACGTCGTGATCGAAGCGAATACAGGCTACCACACCAAGGTCGTGCAGCTTCATCTCCGTTACGGGATGATCCTGTTCATCGCCTCCGAGGTGATGTTCTTCGTGGCCTGGTTCTGGGCCTATTTCGAAGTGGCGCTGAATCCCGGCGACGTCCAACAGTATATGCGCAGCGAACTCACCGGCAGTCAGTGGCCGCCTGTGCCCACCGAGGATGCGCGCTTCAAGTCTACGTTTGACCCGTGGCACCTGCCGCTCCTGAACACGCTGATCCTGCTCACGTCGGGCACGACGGTGACCTGGGCGCACCACGCGCTGATCGAAGGCGACCGCAAGAGCCTGAAGCAGGGCCTCTGGCTCACCATCATTCTCGGTGCGCTCTTCACCTGCGTGCAGGTCTACGAATACGCGCATGCGGCCTTCACCTATTCGGGCCACATCTACGGATCCACCTTCTTCATGGCCACCGGCTTCCACGGCGCGCATGTCCTGATCGGAACGATCTTCCTCGCCGTCTGCCTCTACCGCGTCTATCTCGGTCATTTCACACCGGAGCATCACTTCGGCTTCGAGGCGGCTGCCTGGTACTGGCACTTTGTTGACGTGGTGTGGCTGTTCCTGTTCGCCTTCATCTATGTCTGGGGCGCAGGCACGCCCGTTCCGCACTGATCCCGTAGGCGGGGCGGGCCATGACGGACGGCCTGTCCCGCGCGGGGGTATTCGCGGCCGGCCTTCGCTGCCGGTGTCCGCGCTGCCGCAATGGCAGGTTGTTCTCCGGCTATCTCACGCCAGCGAAAACATGCGAGCGTTGCGGCCTCGATTTTAGCTTCGCCGACGCGGGCGACGGCCCGGCGGTATTCGTGATCCTGGTCGCGGGCTTTCTTGTTGTCGGGCTGGCACTCGTCACGGAAATCTTCTGGCGACCGCCTTATTGGGTCCATGCCGCATTGTGGATTCCGCTGATGCTTGCCGTTACGCTCGGACTCCTTCGTCCCTTCAAGGGCGTATTGATCGCGCTGCAGTACCGGAACCAGGCGGAGGAAAGCCGATTCCAAAAAGAACAGCCGTAAGACGCGCAAGCGCGACACGGGGTCTGATTCTACCGGCGCTGTTCTCCGCAGCCGGCATCGCGATCCTGTTGAAGCTCGGCTTCTGGCAACTCGACCGGCTCGAGTGGAAGAACGAGCTGATCGCACGCATCCAGTCGCGCATGAGCGCGCCTTCCGTGCCGGCACCCGTTGAAGCGGAGTGGCCGAAGGTCAACGCCAAGACCGACGAATACCGGCGCGTGCGTGTAACCGGCACCTACAAGCACGAATACGAGGTGGCGGTCTTCACCGTGCTGTCGAAGCCGAAGGGCAATCTCTCCGGGCAGGGCTACTGGATCCTGACTCCGCTCGTGCAGCAAAACGGCAGCGTCATCATCGTGAACCGTGGCTTTGTCCCGCTCGCCTATCGCGACGCCGACACGCGCAAGCACGGATTGCTCGCGGGACAGGTCACCGTGACCGGGCCGCTGCGGATGCCCGAGCAGGCCAATTGGTTCGCGCCGGAGAATGTCCCCTCGCACAACAACTGGTACCGCCGCGATCCCGCTGAAATCGCAAAGACACTGAAACTGAAACGTGTGGCGCCATTCTTGATCGACTCCGACGGCACGATAAACCCAAGTAAGCTGCCGCAGGGCGGCGAAACGCGGGTCGATTTCCCGAACAACCATCTTGGCTACGCGATTACCTGGTTTGGGCTCGCGGCGGCCCTTGCGGGCGTGTTTCTCGCCTTCGCCTGGCGAAGGCTTTCCGAGGGCGCCTGATCGCCTTGCATCCGGCGAACCGGCTCCCTAGTTTGCAGCTTCCATGCTTTATGTTTCCACGCGCGGCGCAACGCCGGCCATCTCATTCGCGGACGCACTGCTTGCCGGCCTCGCGCATGACGGCGGGCTGTATGTCCCGAAGTCCTGGCCGCGGCTGGAAGCGGCGCGCATCGCTTCCTTCAAGGGCAAAACCTATTCCGACGTGGCGTTTGAGGTGATCCAGCCGTTCGTTGCCGGCAGCATCAAGGATGCCGACCTGAAGCGAATGATCGCGGAAGCCTACGCGAGCTTCGACCGTCCGGAAGTGGCACCGCTGGTGAATCTCGACGGCAACGAATGGCTGCTCGAACTGTTTCACGGTCCGACGCTCGCCTTCAAGGATGTGGCGATGCAGTTGATAGCCCGCCTGATGGATCACGTGCTTGCCGAGCGCGGCGAGCGGGCGACGATCGTGGGCGCGACCTCGGGCGACACCGGCGGTGCCGCCGTCGAGGCGTTCCGCGGGCGTGATCGCACAGACGTTGTGATCCTGTTTCCGGATGGCCGGGTCTCGGACGTCCAGCGCCGGATGATGACGACGGCCACGGAAGCCAATGTATTCACGGCCGCGATCGACGGCACCTTCGATGACTGCCAGGCGATTGTGAAATCGCTGTTCAACGACCAGGATTTTCGCCGGCGCGTGAAGCTCTCCGGCATCAATTCGATCAACTGGGCACGCATCGTGGCGCAAACGGTCTATTATTTCACTGCCGCCGCGGCTCTTGGCGCACCCGACAAGAAAATTTCCTTCACTGTGCCGACCGGCAATTTCGGCGATATTTTTGCGGGCTTCGTCGCGAAGCAGATCGGACTGCCGATCGATCGGCTCGTGATTGCAACCAACGTGAACGACATTCTTGTGCGCACGCTGGCGACCGGCGTGTATGAGCCGCACGGCGTCGTCGCAACGTCTTCGCCGGCCATGGACATTCAGGTGTCTTCGAATTTCGAGCGGCTGCTGTTCGAGGCGACCGGCCGCGACGCGGTCGGGGTACGGCGGATGATGGACGAACTCTCGCAACAGAAAAAATTCGTGCTGCCCGAAAAAGCCTTGAAGGCAATTCGTGCGCATTTCGACGCGGACCGCGTCAGCGAGGCCGAAACCGGCAGGGCGATCAAAAATGTGTATACGAGATACAACTACCTCCTCGATCCTCACACGGCGGTAGGCGCCGTTGCCGCGCACCGGCGAAAAAATCCGCAAGCCGGACCGATGGTCATTCTCAGTACCGCCCATCCGGCGAAATTTCCCGAGGCGGTCGAAGCGGCGGCAGGCGTGTATCCCGCACTGCCCGCGCGGCACGCGGAACTGATGCAAAAGCCGGAGCGCATCGACAGACTTCCCGCCTCCGCAGAGGCGGTTGCAAAATACGTGATTGAAAAAAGCCGTGCCGCGAAGGCAGGAGCGCCCGCATGACCACGAAACTCGAAACGCTACCGAGCGGGTTAACGATCGTCACCGACCGCATGGAGCATCTGAAGACCGCTTCACTCGGCATCTGGATCGGCGCTGGCGCGCGTTATGAGGAGAAGGACGAGCACGGCATCTCGCATCTCCTGGAGCACATGGCGTTCAAGGGTACGCGCCGCCGCAGCGCCACCGACATTTCCCATCAGATCGAAGCGGTGGGCGGTGATCTGAATGCTTCCACCGGCTATGAGACGACCGGCTATTACGCGCGTGTACTCGGCAGCGACGTGCCGCTCGCCCTCGATATTCTCTCGGATATCCTGACCCAGCCGAAATTCGACGCGGCCGAACTGCGCAAAGAACAAGGCGTCATCCTGCAGGAAATCGGCGCATCGAACGATTCACCCGAGGATGTGCTGTTCGATCTTTTCCTCGGCCGCGCCTTTCCGGACCAGCCGCTCGGACGTCCCATTCTCGGCACGGTCGATTCGGTCCGCTCCTTCACGCCGGCGAAGCTGCGCGAGTACCTCGGCAGGCATTATTGCCAGCCGCGCATGATCGTCGCTGCCGCGGGCGACATCGAGCACGATTCCGTCGTGCTCGAAATCGCGCAGCGCCTCTCGAAGCTCCCTGTAACGAAAGCGCAAAGCGCGATGGCGGCGCATTATGCCGGCGGCCAGGTGCTCGGCAGCCGCGACATGGAACAGGCCATCCTTACACTCGGCCTGCCCGGAGCGTCGTACCTGAGCCCGGACTATTTCGCGACCATGATCTTCACCGTCGTGCTGGGCGGCGGCTCTTCCTCGCGGCTTTTCCAGGAAGCGCGCGAGAAGCGCGGGCTTTGTTATTCGATCTACGCCTATCAGCAGCCGTTCTTCGACACCGGCTTTGTCGGCATTTACGCCGGAACGGACCCGGCCGATTCCGCCGAACTGATGTCGGTCGTCGTCGATCAAATCAACGACACGAGCGAGACGGCGGGCGAAGCGGAAATCGCCCGTGCAAAAGCAATGATGAAGGTCGGTCAGCTCGGCGTGCTGGAAAGCTCCAGCGGCCGCGCCGACCAGCTTGCGCGCCAGATGCTCGCTTATGGCCGTATCGTTCCGATGGACGAGATCGTCCGCAAGATCGAAGCGGTCACCGTCGAGGATGTGCGTGCGGCGGGCCGCCGCCTGCTGGCCGCCGGCAAGCCGACCTTCGCCGGGCTTGGCCCCGGGAATGGCCTTGAATCGGCCGCGCGTATCGCGGAAAGTTTGCAGCGCCGGGCGGCCTGAAGCCCGGCCTGTTCCGGCCATCGCATGTCACTGTTCCCATCGTTCTCGTGGTCCGACCCGCTTCCTGTGATCGAAGGGAAGGGCGTCTTTTCCCGCGTGCCGCAGATGTCCGACTGGTCCGAATGGGCGCGGCTGCGTGCGGAAAGCCGCGTGTTTCTGGAGCCATGGGAGCCGATCTGGCCCGACGACGACCTGAAGCGGTCCGCGTTTCGCAGGCGCATACGCCGGTATTCGCACGAGATGCGGAACGACATCGGCTACCCATTTTTTGTTTATCGCGCTTCCGACCGGGTACTCGTCGGCGGCATCACACTCAACAATGTCCGGCGCGGCGTGGCACAGGCGGGGAGCCTAGGCTACTGGGTCGGGGCATCGCATGCCCACAAGGGATACATGTCGCATGCACTCACTGCGCTCTTGCCATTCGCGCACGGAACGCTGCGCATAAAGCGCATCGAAGCGGCTTGCCTGCCCCACAACACGGCTTCCGTGCGGCTTCTGGAAAAAGTCGGTTTCAGGCGCGAAGGGCTGGCCCGGCAATATCTTTGTATTGCCGGAGAATGGCAGGACCACTTGCTCTATGCGCACCTCGGTAGCGATCCGCCAGGCTGAATCCTAGAAAGCGCAGACGCAGCTTTCCTTATGCACTTCGGCGATGGTGCCAAGCACCTTCTCGATGGCGCCGGTCAATGCCTGCCCGCGCTTGTTCGTTTCACCGAGCCATGCAGCCGTTTCCGCAAGCGACAGCGTTTCCATCTGTTCGTTATCGAGTTTCCTGCCGCGCAGGATCGCGGCCCGAATGACGGTCAGGAGAGAAAAGACGGAAGCGTTTTCGTCGATGCCTTCGATCTCGACGGATTTGGCGAGCCGCAGCACCAGTTCGCGCACATCGGACGCGACCGCATCCTTGCCGCTGAAGCGTGCGGCGGTGAGCGCGTGTGCCGTTGATTCCTTGAAGGCATCGAGACGCTTTGTGATCGGCAGCAAGCCCTCGCGGTATCCCGCGATCTGATAATAGTTGTTCGCGCACAGGCCGGGGTTCACGGGCTGGTTCGAGTAATTGGTCAGTTCCGAAACCCAGCGGATGACGAGGAACCGCATCCATTCCGTCGCCATCTGCGCGTCGGCGGCACCGCGTACCGTTAAAGGCGCAGCCAGCCGTTCTGCATTCATGATCTCGCCACGCCGAGCGTTGGTGCCCGGAAAGATGCGTGAGCCGGGAAGCGATGGATCCGGGCGGCGCATTGCTTCCGCCGTATCACGGACTGTTTGCAGGACCCCGGAACGCAGCACGGAAAGTTTCTCGCGGAAGGCGCCGGCACAATCGGCAACAAGAATATTTGCCGTGCCGGTTCCGCGGATTTTCTCACCTGCCGCCGCTTCCACGGTGATTGTTTTTTTTGAAGCAGGGAAGGGCGCCTTCTCGACTCGCAGCCGCAACAGCCGCCCGACGCTCGCTCCGGGCTCGATCTTCGCGATCTCGCCAGTGATCTTCCCGGCCTCCACTTTCCAGTTCGCCTGATTGTCGCCCTTCATGCCTTCGAACTGCACGGAGAGGCTGACCGGGCCGACGGCGTCCTTGGTCTCGTTCCGCACCGTGGCATTCAAGGTAACCAGCGCGCCGACCGGAAGCGGGCGGTCCTTCGCGGCGGAGCCTTGCGGCGTCACGATGACCGACAGTCTCGACGCTGAACCGCTCTGGGCGGAGAGTGGCGTAGCCATCAAAAACATGCCGCCTATGGCGGCGAGCGCCAGCGGCATGGTGGAGATGCGGCCTGTTCGGGTTCCGGACATGTTGGAGATGAAACGCCTGCAGGGATTTTCTGTGCCGGGAATCTGTCGGCGCCTCACCATGCAATCCGGCTCACGCTTCCGCAAGTGGGCGACGGAACTTGATCCCGCCTCAGTGATTTGAGCGCTCCTCGGGAGTGGACATGCGCACGGATTTATCCGCATCGGTTTCTTCCGGAGATACCGGGGCGGCGGGCGCGACACCTTCCGTCTCTTGCTTACGCGCAGGTTCGGCGGACGGCGCCGCCGTCCCCGAACGCTGGAGAAGTGCTTCACCGTCTGGCAGGAGATAGGGCCGCGTCCAGGAACCTTGCACCACGAACGGAACATCGAACGCAGGCGTTCCCGATATCGATGTTGCCGGACGCACGAGCGTCGCGCGGCCTTTCAGATCGAAATCCTGATGAACGATCGAAGCCTCACCATTAAGCCGCACCCGCATCAGCGTGTTTTCGATCTGCGCTTCCTCGACATTCGCCTTGCCGTTCTCGATTCGTAGTTTTGCCATCAACTTGTCGAATGTGGTGCGACCAGCACCGAGTTCCGGGGCGCCGGAAAGCGGCCGCCGTTCCAGGCGGCGCAAAACCTGTTCGATGTTGATGCCGTTGATCGAACCTTGCGCGGCGGTGAGGTTCAGCCTGCCAGAAAGGTTGCGTACGATCGCTTCGGCATGCGGGCCGCCGCCTTCAACCGCGAAGTCGAGCGCGGCTTTTCCTTCCACGCGGCGAACGCCGATGAGATCGCCGATGCCGCGGTCGAGGTCGAAATCGGTGATGTTGGCTTCCACTTTCATCAAGGGATCGCCACCCGGACCCGAACCGATTCCCATGCGTCCGCGCAACTTTCCCCCGTAGATTCCGGCTTCGCCGACCGATATCGCAAACTGTCCGCCTTTCATCGTAACGGACGCTGCAACGGGTGCCGCGGCCACCTTGCCCATCAGCACTTTCTTCGAGGACAGGCGAAGGTCGAAATCGAACGCATTGAGTTGCTGAAGTTTGATCGAATCGTGGCTCCAGCTTCCATCGCCAGGCGAGCGCAACGAGATCCCGCGAATGTAAGGCGAAAAATCCGCGCTATCGCTTGCGAGCGTCGCCTGCAAAAGGGTGCGGCCAGCTTCCCGCTTCAAGCCAACGCCGCCTTCGGAACGATTGCCGTCGAGGTCGAGCGAGACAGCCGTGAGCGTGAGGGCAGATGGCGTCAGCGCCGCCTGCGCTTTTAGTTTGAGTGGGCCGAAGCCGCCTTCGGTCAACGGCGTAACATCGACCAGTGAAAGCGCGCGACGCAGGGAAGCCGTATCGATGGAGAGCGGACCCTCGGCGAACATGCCATTGTTCACGCGTATATTGCCTTCGAACGCGGCCTTCAGAATCTGCGAGTCGAGACGCAGACGAAAACCGCTGTTGGCACCCTTGTTGAGCTGGATTGTATCCGCGATGGAGAAGGTCATCTCCATCGGCATTAAGTTCCAGTGGAATGTACCTGCCGCGGTCATGCCGCTGCCGATCCAGGCGATCGAGGCATCTACATTGGTGAAGATTTCAGCGCGGTCGGGATTGATGCCGCGCAGTTCCACGTTGCCGTTGACGATGCGCAGTTCGGGCGGTGGGGTATCGTCGCGGCGGCCGCCGCTTGGCGCGCGCAGCGGCAGGCCGAGAATGACAAACCCCGTCTCGCGGGATTCGATGGAGAAATGCGGGCGCTCGAAGGTGAGGGAGGAGATTTCGACGTCGCCGGTCAGTAGCGGCAACAGCCGGACCGTTGCCAGCACCGATCCCGCGCTGAAACCGGGGGCCGCTCCGTCTCCGTGGTCGAGCTTTACGCCCTCAAGTCGAATGATGGGACGGGGGAACACCGAAAGTTGCGCCCCGCCCTCAATGCGCGGAACGATCCCGGTCGCGGCAATCAGCGAGCGGCTTGCGGCGTTGCGCGCCGCCTGCTCCGAGACGAAATGCGGCAGGATAAACAACCCGGACGCCAGCACGAACAGCGCAGCCAGGGTACCAAGGCCGATGCGCTTCAGATGGGACCATGCGGTTGCATTCGGCATCTAGATGCAAAACCCGTTACTGACGTGCGTTATTGAGGTGAATGAAAGGCAGAGGCGAAAGCACCCGGTCGGCCGCTAACGAGGGACGAATTCTTCTCCTCCTATGTCCCTTTCATGGCCTGACATTGCAGGCCGGACTCGCTATGAATCCGGCATAGTCGGTACTTAAAATCATCCAGAAATCGGCGCGCGAAATATCCCATGCCGGACACGACCGGGCAACCGCTTTGGACCCCCAAATCTTCCGACGTCGCTGCGAGCCAGGCGAGCCGCTTTCGCGAGGAGGTTAACCGTCTTCACGGGCAGAATCTCGCGAACTTCAAAGACCTCCATTCATGGTCGGTTACAAACCGGGCTGAATTCTGGAACCTGATCTGGGATTATTGCGGCGTTGTGGGCGAAAAGGGCCAGCGTCTGCTTGAGCATGCAGACCGGATGCCTGGCGCGAATTTTTTTCCTGACGCAAAGATCAATTTTGCCGAAAACCTGCTGCGCGGCGGAAAAGGCGATGCAATCGTCTTCCGCGGCGAGGACAAAGTGGCGCGGCGGATGAGCCACGCCGAACTGCATGACCTTGTTTCCAAGTTGCAGCAGGCGCTAACGGCCGTTGGTGTCGGCAAGGGTGATCGTGTCGCAGCGATGCTGCCCAATCTGCCGGAAGCCGTCGCGTTGATGCTTGCGGTCACTTCCATCGGCGCAATCTTTTCTTCCTGTTCGCCCGATTTCGGCGAGCGCGGCGTGCTCGACCGTTTCGGACAGATCGAACCGAAAGTATTCGTTTCCTGCGACGGCTACTGGTACGCCGGCAAGCGCATCTCCATCACCGATAAACTTGAGGCGATTGCATCGAAACTGCCTTCGGCGGCAAAGGTGGTGATCGTCCCCTATCTCGGCGACGCTGATGCGGTGGCGGCGAAAGTGCCGCGCGGTCTGTCGCTTGATCAATTTCTCGATCCGTTTCCGGCCAAGCCCGTTACCTTCGCGCGGCTGCCGTTCAATCATCCGATTTATATTCTGTATTCATCCGGCACCACGGGCGTTCCGAAATGCATCGTGCACGGTGCCGGCGGCACGCTGCTGCAGCATCTGAAAGAGCACCGGCTTCATTGCAACATCATGCCGGGCGAGCGGGTGTTCTACTTCACCACGCTCGGCTGGATGATGTGGAACTGGCTTGTCTCGGGACTTGCCTGCGGCGCCACGCTCTGCCTGTTCGACGGCTCGCCGTTTCACCCGGTGCCGGAGGTCCTGTTCAATTACGCGCAGGATGAAAAGATCGCGGTCTTTGGCACTTCGGCCAAATACATCGATGCCGCCAAAAAAGCGGAGGTCGAGCCGATCCGCACGCACGATCTGTCCGCGATGCGGATGATGACCTCAACCGGCTCGCCGCTGGCGCCGGAAAGTTTCGATTACGTCTATCGATCCATCAAGAACGATTTTCATCTCGCTTCGATTTCCGGCGGCACCGATATCGTTTCCTGTTTCGTGCTGGGCGATCCGACTTCGCCGGTATGGAAGGGGGAAATCCAGGCGGCTGGCCTCGGCATGGCGGTGGATGTCTGGTCGGACGAAGGAAAACGTCTCGATCACGGTCGCGGCGAACTGGTTTGCACCAAGCCGTTCCCGTCAATGCCGGTGATGTTCTGGAACGACCCCGACGGCAAGAAATACAGCGCGGCTTATTTCGAGCGTTTCCCCGGCATCTGGCATCACGGCGATTTCGCGGAATGGACCGAGCACGGCGGCATCGTCATCCACGGGCGCTCCGACGCGACACTCAATCCGCAAGGCGTCCGCATCGGCACGGCGGAAATCTATGCGCAGGTCGAGCAGATTCCGGATGTCGTGGAATCGATCGCGATCGGTCAGGAATGGGACAGCGACGTGCGGATCGTTCTGTTCGTGCGGCTGCGTGACGGGGTCAAGCTCGATACGGCACTGACGGACCGCATCAAGAAGCAAATCCGCGAAGGCGCTTCGCCGCGCCATGTGCCGGCGAAAATCGTGGCGGTCGCCGATATTCCCCGCACGCGTTCCGGCAAGATCACTGAAATTGCCGTGCGCGAGGTGGTGCATGGCAGAGCGGTGAAGAACACCGAGGCGCTCGCCAATCCCGAAGCGCTGGAGCTTTATAAGAACATCCAGGCACTAACCACTTAACTCAATCCGTCACCCTGAGGTGCCCGCGCAGAGCGCGGGCCTCGAAGGGCGACGGCCCGGGCCGTTCATCCTTCGAGGCTCGCTGCGCTCGCACCTCAGGATCACGGAAAAAGAGAACTGAAAAAATCTGACCTAGCCGGCGCTACCGCCGGTACGTCCGCTCAGCACCATCAACGGCCGGCTCATGCGCGCGAGCAGGATGACCGGAACAAGTCCTGCCAGCACGATCAGGAGTGCGGCCACGGCACCGTCTTCATAGGTGCCTCGCGAGGCTTCCGCATAGATATGCGTGGAAAGCGTCTCGAAGCCGAAGGGCCGCAGCAAAAGTGTGGCCGGCAATTCCTTCATGCAGTCAACGAAGACGAGGATCGCCGCGGCACCGAGCGCCGGACCCAGCAGCGGCAGATGCACCCGCCGCACGGTGCCGAATTTCGTCTCGCCAAGATTGCGCGCGGCGGCGTCGAGATTATGCGAGATTTTTGCGAAGCCCGCCTCGATGCCGCCCGTTGAGATGGTGAGGAAACGGATCACATAGGCGAGCACGAGGGCGGCACCGGAGCCGGAGATGAGCAGGCCGGTGCCGATGCCAAACAACTGGCGGGAAACGGAATCGGCAAAATTGTCGAAAGCCGCGAGCGGCGTCAGCAAGCCGACGGCAAGCACCGTGCCCGGAATTGCATAGCCGAGGCTCGCGATGCGCGTGGCGGAGATCGCCGTACCCGTCCGGTCGAGCCGCACCGCGTAGGCGAGCACGGTGCCGAGCATGAGCGTCACGGCGGTTGCCGCGGCGGCGAACAGCACGCTGTTGCGCGCTTCCAGGATCAGGTTCGGCGAAAGGCCGAACTGCGCGATCCGCACCCAGGCTTCGTGCGCGAGATGCGCCGCCGGGATGACAAATCCGGCCAGCAGCGGAAGGAGACAGGCAACGAACGCGCCGAACGCGGAAATGCCGCTCAGTTGCAGCGGCGAGGGCGGGTGCGATTTCCGCGTGCCTCCGGAATAGCGCTGGTTCCGCCTGGCCCAGCGCTCCGCGAGCACCAGCAGCACGACAGCCGCCAGCATGAAGAGCGCGATCTGCGCCGCACCCGGCAGGCTGGAACGGTTCAGCCACGTTGCGTAGATCGAGACGGTCAGCGTACGAACGCCGAGGAATTCAGACGCGCCGATGTCGTTCAGTGCTTCCAGCATCGCGAGCGTCGCGCCCACGACAATTGCGGGCCGCGCCAGCGGCAGCGCCACGCGAAAGAAGGTGCGGGCGCCGCTCGCCCCCAGGGTACGCGCGACTTCCAGCACGGACGCCGATTGCATCAGGAACAGCGCCCGCGCCGGCAGATAGACATAGGGATAGAGCACGAAGGAAAGCAGCAGGATGCATCCCGGCAGCGAGCGCACATCCGGCAATGAGAAGCCTCTCACATCCGTAATGCCGAGCAGCGCGCGGATCGCGGTCTGGATGGGGCCGAGCGGATGCAGCACGTCGAGATAGGCGAAGGCGACGATATAGGTCGGCACCGCGAGCGGCAGCAGCAGCGCCCAGTCGAAAAACGAGCGCCCTGGAAATTTGCAGGCCGTCACCAGCCATGCGGTGCCTGCACCGATCATGAAGGTGAGCAATCCAACACCCAGCAGCAGCGCGGCCGTCTGCTGCAGGGCGAATGGCAGCACGTAAGCCGCAAGATGAGGCCACAGATCGCCGGAATCCTCGAAGGCGATGACGATCAGCGCCGTGACGGGCGACATCACCACGGCGGCAATCAGCAATGCCGCCATGGTCCAGCCGTAACCGTCGCTGGTTCTGGCCGTGCGCGCGAGGGAGCGGATCGCCTGCATGGAGGAAAGGGCCGCGGGTTTGGCCCGCCGCCGTTCAATCAGTTGTCGAATCCGGCCTTGTCGATCAGGACGCTCGCCTGTTTGCGGGCCTTGGCGATCGCGCGGAGATCGGTGGTGTCCGACTTCAGGGAGCCGAGTGCTTCGATGATCGGATCGTTCCTGGCGCCGGAGCGGGCCGGATATTCGTAGTTGGCCTGCGCATAGAGCGACTGCGCTTCGTTGGAGACGAGATATTCGAGGAGCTTGGTCGCGTTCGCCTTGTTCGGCGCATTCTTTGCGACCGAGGCGCCGGAGATGTTCACATGCGTGCCGCCGCCCTGGAAAGTCGGCAGCAGCACGTTGATCGCTTCGCCCCACTTCTTCTGTTCGTCGCCGCCTTTGCCGCTGCGCATCAGGCCGACGTAATAGGAGTTCGCAACGCCGATGTCGCAGATGCCGCCTAGAATGTCGCGCGCGACTTCGCGGTCGCCTCCGGCGGGCTTGCGGGCAAGATTGGCCTTGATCCCTTTCAGCCACTCTTCGGTCTTGGCTTCGCCGTAGCGGACGAGGAAGGCGGCAACGAGTGCCGTATTGTAGGGATGCTGGCCGGAGCGGATGCAGATTTTGCCCTTCCACTTCGGATCGGCGAGGTCTTCATACGTGATCGCCGCTTCCTTCACGCGTTCCTTCGATGCGTACACAAGGCGGGCGCGTAGCGAGAGAGCGTACCAGTGACCGTTGGCATCGCGCAGATGCGCGGGCACGGCCGAAGACAGCGCTTCCGACGAAACGGCCTGCGTCACGTCCTGATCGACCGTATCGATCAGGTTGCCGATATCCACGGTCATCAGCACGTCGGCGGGGGAATTGGCGCCTTCCGCCTTTACGCGCTGGGCGAGGCCGTCCTTGATGAAGACGGCGTTGACCTTGATCTTGGTATCTTTCGTGAAGGCATCCAGCAGCGGCTGGATCAGTCCCGGCTCGCGCGTCGTGTAGAGGTTCACTTCCTGCGCGCCCGCGGCGGATGCAAATCCGGCGGCTGCGATCGCTGCGGCGCATGCAAACGCGCGGGAATGGATGGAAAAATTCATTGGACTCTCCTGCAAACGGATTGGGCGGAGACAGAAACCGGCCGCGTCCTTGCCCTAAGCTTACGAACGTGGACCCGCACGTCAATGAAATCAGCCGTGATATCAATAGGTTAGATTGAATCTAAACTGTTTCTGATTGGAAGCGTTCGAAAGAGAAAATCAAAGCGCCCGCGCGCAGGCTTGCCGGCGGGCGCAATCTCACTCCGAAAAAGTGCGGAGGCTCAGTCTTCGTCCAGCTTGCCGATGTGTTTCTGGGAATAAAGTTCGAGGCCGACGGTCTTCACGAGATCGAGCTGCGTCTCGAGGAAGTCGATATGGCCTTCCTCATCGGTCATCAGTTCCTGGAACAGAATCTCGGACGGATAATCCTTCACGGAACGGCAATAGGCGGCTGCTTCCTGATACAGGTTGCGCGCGTCGTGCTCGGCGGCGAGATCCGATTCCAGCACTTCTTTCACGTTCTGGCCGATCCGAAGCGGGTCCAGCACCTGCATGTTCGGGAAGCCTTCGAGAAACAGGATGCGGTCCGTGAAACGGTCCGCATGATGCATTTCCTCAATCGATTCCTTCTTCCATTTCTTGGCGAGGTCCTTGAAGCCCCAATTGTCGAGCATCCGGTAATGCAGCCAGTACTGGTTGATGGCCGTCAGTTCGGAACGCAGGCCGCGGTTGAGATAATCAATGACTTTGGGATCGCCTTTCATGGGCCTTCTCTTTCGAATTGTAGAACGTCGATGATGAGTGAGGTCTATTTAGAATTACTCAAATCTATAAGTCCAGCGCCGGGAGACACTAAAAACTTCGCGAAAAATTCAGGAAAATTATTCTGCCGGGGGCAGCTTTGTAGCCGGGCAGTCCACGGAGCAGGCGCCACAGGCGCGGCCCAACGCCTCGTCCATGATGGCGCGGATGGTGCGGGCGCAGCGGCCGCATTGCGGGCTGCAGCCGAGACAACGGTAAACCTCGATGGTCGTGCGCGGGCCGCTCTGCGCGGAACAGGTTTCCCGTACCTGAGTGTCTGACAAGACGTTGCACGAACAGACGATCATCAAACCCTCTGCCGCTCTTTAGAATAACTATAAGTTATTGATGCCTCACGCTTTTTTCATCGCAGGGTTTTTCAGCAGCGTCAATTGGCGGATGAGATAGGCGGCTTACTCAGCCAAAACCCGAGTCGAGGGGAATGCCACCTCGATCAGCGTGCCGGCATTCACCGTGCTCTTGATGCCGAAAGTCGCGCGGTTCGCCTCGACGAGCGCTTTCGTCAGCGGCAAGCCGAGCCCGGTGCCGCCGCCTGAACTGACGCGCCCGCGCGTATTCACCTGACGGAACGGCTCCAGCGCCATCTTGATCTCGGCCTCCGACATCCCGATGCCGGTATCGCGCACGCGCAGATGCACTTCGCCATGTTCGGTAAGCATCGTGGAAACGATCACCTGGCCGCCGGGCTGTGTGAACTTGATGGAGTTGGAGAGAAGATTGAGCACGATCTGTCGGATCGAGCGGGCATCCGCCACCACCGCCGGAATCTCCGGCGACAGTGCCGTGCGGATGATGATGCGCTCGCGATTGGCCTGCGGCTGCATGATCGCCATGCACTGGCCTGCGATCTCGTTCAGGTTGACGCTTGCGAAGTTCAGGTCGAGCTTGCCGGCTTCGATCTTGGAAAGATCGAGCAGGTCGTTGATCAGCGAGATCAGGTGTTCGCCGGACTGATGGATGTCCCGCAGATATTCGCGGTAGCGGTCGTTGCCGATAGGGCCGAAGCGCTCTTCCATCATCACCTCGGAAAAACCGAGGATCGCATTCAGCGGCGTGCGGATCTCGTGGCTGATCTTGGCGAGAAATTCTGATTTCGCGCTGCTGGCACTTTCGGCGTGGCGCTTGGCGTGGATCAGGTCCTCTTCCGCGCGCTTCCACTGCGTAATGTCGCGGAACACGGCGCAGAATTTTCCATCGCTTTCGCCGACGCGGCCGAGCGTCATGAACAACGGAATGAGGCCGCCCTCACGCACGCGGCCGATCACTTCGCGGCCGTCGTTCAAAACGCTCGCAACGCCGTTCGATGCCAAACCGTCGAGATAATCCATCGCGGCGCGATGGCTCTCCGGCGCGAACAGGGCGGTGAAATTCCGGCCTTCGATTTCGGACGATTCAAATCCGAACAGAGCCTCGGCGGAACGATTGAGGCCGAGCACATTGCCGCTCTGGTTGAGCAGTGCCACGCCGTCCGTCGCCGTGTCGAGGATCGCGCGCAATTCGCGGGCGGTGGCTTCCGCCTCGCGCAGCGCCATTTCACCCGCTTCCATGCGCTCGTCCATGCCGGAGCCGGCACGGCGAAGCACATAGACGAGTGCGGTTTCGCCTTCCCAAGGCGCCGACAGGAGCCGCGCCTCGACCGGAAATTCCCCGCTGCGGCCGCTGATGCGAAGCGGCTTACCGGCCTCTTCCGAGTTGTCCGCGTCGAATTCCTGCGCGCCGGAAAAGAGCCGCGATAGCCCGCCGGCTTCCTGCAGTTCTTCCGCGCTGCGGAGGCCCAGCCAGTCGAGCAGCATCCGGTTGGCATAAAGAATGTGGTCCCCGCGATGCACGACCACGCCGAGCGGCAAGCGGTCGAGCACCGCGCGTTCGCCGTTGGTGGCGCGAAGCATCGCCGCGGCGGGTACTGTTTCGGCGGGTTTTACGGGCGAAGAAGTTTCAACATCGCGCGCCACTATATCCGAAGGCGGGCCGTTGCGCTTTCCGAACGATCTTTGTTCTTCCTCCGGCCGCTCATCGACCTTTTTCAAGCGGGAGCCAATCACGCGGGCGATTTCCCGGAAGGCATTGCGTTCGCCGGGCGTGAGTGCGGGGCGCTCCGGCTCCGGGGCCTTGTGTAGCGCCACGACGTTTTCCGGGCGATCAAGCATGGCGGGCGTTTCGTTTGCTGTTTCGGCCGGCGATGGCTGTGCCTCGGAAATGTCCTCGGCGGCAACGGGTGCCGATCGCTCAATCGCCTCGCGGAAAACGCCGAAGCCGCGATAGCCTTCGAATTCGCGCTCGCGGTTGAACACGGGCAGTGCGGCGAGATCGACCGGACGCGCGCGTTTGTCGTCCACGGGCCAGAGCACGGAAACACCCGACCAGGTATCGCGGCGCGCGATCGCTTCGCTCACCGTGTCGGCGCCGGAAACCTGCTTTTCCAGCGCGATCATCTTCCAGTCCATGCCCGCGACCGAAGCGTTTGCTTCGCCGACCACGGCGGCTAGTTCGGAGGACACGCTGACGATTTTTCCTTCCGCGTCCGTCTGCCAGACGAAGCGCGAGGGTGCGCGAACGGGCTGAGTTTTTGTTTCTTCGGCGGGTTTTGCTTCGGCGGTGGAATCCGCCTCGACGTTGTCTTCAGAGGATTCGTTCAAGGAAGCAGCAAGGACAACGTCTTCAACAGGAGCCGCCGGAGTTTCGTCAGCCTGCTGCACGGGCGCTTCCACGGCAGGCGCAGCTTCCACCGGCTTCGGCCGTGCGGGCTCGGCGATGACGGTCAGGAGCAGCGGCTGCTTCGCTTCGACCCTGCGAATGAAAATCTTGAGCACACCGAACGGGAATTCCGCGGCGCCTTCGGCGCGCGCCCTCGCCACGGCGGCACTGGCACCCGGCAAAACTTCGGCGAGCGAACGCGCGCTGGTAAAGAGCACGCTCGCGGACGGATTGGCATGCAGGGGCTTGCCCTCGATATCCGTGAGCAGGATCGGGCTGCGCTCTCCGTCGAACAGAGCCTGCACGGCTTCAACGGCGTCGGGCATGCGCCCGGTTTCCGGACCAACGAGAAGTACTGCTTCCGACCCATCGGCGAGCACCAGCGGCGTACAGGAAAACGCGATGGTCTTTTCACCGGCGGCTGCGGGAAAGCGGATCCGCTCGGTCAGTGCCGAGCCATCCGG
Source organism: Xanthobacteraceae bacterium (assembly GCA_022844205.1). Taxonomy (GTDB): domain Bacteria; phylum Pseudomonadota; class Alphaproteobacteria; order Rhizobiales; family Xanthobacteraceae; genus JAUSIF01. The sequence goes on from JALHMF010000001.1 coordinate 387,625, forward strand.
CGGCAAATCGGTGAGGAGTGCGCGGGCAATGTCCGTGAACGGCTTGAGCCTGTCCGCCTGCTCGGTGACGGCGCCCCAGCTCTCTGCGCCGATCAGGCCGAGTGCCGAAAAATTCGCAAAGCGCAGCGTGCCCTCATGATCGACGACAAGCGCCGGCGAAGCGCTCGCGACTAGTTTCGCGATCCGCGCATCGGTGATCGACTGGGCAAGCGAACTCAAGGTCTGCATGGAATTGCGGCAACGTCCCGTTTGTTTCCCCGGTATCGGACTTCTTCATAGGTCGATGAGGCTCTGAAATCCATGTTTGGCGGCAATTGCGGCGGCTTGATCGGCGTTGACGGTTAATTGCGTGGATGACGGCTGATTTGTGCCTGCGCATTTTGCGTTTATTTATCGCGGCACTGCGATAGGCTGGCCGTCAAGGTAAACAACGGCAGGGAGTGAGTGGCCATGAAATCCCCCTTTGAGATGACACCGGAAATGAAAGCCTTCGCCGACCAGAGCAAGGCTTTCGCCGAACAGAGCATCGATACGGCTCGCAAGGCATTCCACAGCTATATCGACGCCACCCAGAAGGCGTTGGGCACCATGGGTACCGCGAGTTCCACCCATGCCAGCGTCACCGAACTGGGCCGCACGGCCATGAACTACGCCCAGGAAAATGTGACCGCCACTTTCACCTTTATCGACAAGGTGATGCGGGCGAAGGACCCGGCTGAGGTCATGAAGCTGCAGACCGATTTCGTGCAGGCGCAGATGCAGAAGCTCGGCGAGCAGACCAAGGCCATCGGCGAGGCGGCGGCGAAGTCCGCCATGGACGCGGCCAAGCCCCGGATGTGATGGGCTTCCACTAGGCTCAACAGGCCAGGCCATCAGGGAACGATTGTGCATTGCAAGAGTTATATTGCAATGCACAAGAAAACCTGTTATGTGCTCACCATGAGCCTTGGAGCGCGTGAAGCGGCGGGCGTCCAGGCTTCCCGGAAATCGCCGCGACCGGACCCAAAACCATGATCGATAACGACATCAAGAAGGCCGCCAAGGCCGCCGCCGCCCCGAAATTCGAGCCGAAATTCGAAGCGCCTGAAGCACTCCGCGCCTTCGCGGAAAAGGGCGTCGAGCAGGCGAAGGACACCTACGCCCGCATGAAGACTGCGGCCGAAGAGACCACGGACCTGTTGGAAGACGCTTATCTCAACGTCTCCAAGGGCGCGGCCAACTTCAACACGAAGGCACTTGAGGCGCTTCGTGCCAACGTCAATTCGAGCTTCGATTACACGACTCAACTACTCGCAACGAAGTCGCTCTCGGAAGCCATTGAGCTTTCCTCCACCCATGTCCGCAAGCAGTTCGACGCGCTCTCCACCCAGGCCAAGGAACTGTCGGCGCTGGCCCAGAAGGTCGCGACCGAAGCCTCCGAGCCGATGAAGGCCGCGGCCACCAAGACCTTCAAGGTCCAGTAATCTCTCGGCTATAACTTGCTTCAGAGAGCCCGGGCTTTCCCCGGGCTCTTTGCGTATCGGGACGGCGCTTGAACCGGCGGACATTTGCCCCTAGCTTGCGCCGCGCCGATCTTGTGCAGCTGTAGCTCAGTTGGTTAGAGCGCCGGTCTGTGGAACCGGAGGTCGGTGGTTCGAGCCCACCCAGCTGTACCAGTTCTTCAAGTCGCTTTGCTAAGCTCGCCTTGAACGAACAACCTCCTGCACTTTGATCGCCGGCGGCAGATGGCCAAGTCCCACGTCCATGCCGAATGGAAGCCGGGCGGGCACCACCGCTTCACTTGCTGCGATCATGAACGCATTGCCGACGCGATCCCGAACGGCGTTGGTGCAAAGATCGACATGCCCGCGACATCGGAAAAAATCTGGCGCGCGTGCCGCAAGGCTCAGACGTAAACCCGCTTCAAGGCGCCTTCGGGATAGCGTTCTCCCGCGGCGGAACCGCGCGGCACCGCGGCTTCGATCTTCGCAAGATCCTGCGGCATGAGTTTCACCGCGAGCGCGCCGACATTCTCTTCCATCCGTTCCATGCGCTTGGTACCGGGGATCGGAATGATGTCCTTGCCCTGCGCGAGCAGCCAGGCGAGCGCCAGTTGCGACACGGTGCAGCCCTTCTCGCCCGCGATGGCTTGCAGCTTGGCGACCAGTTCCAGATTCTTCTTCAGGTTGTCCGGCTGAAAGCGCGGATGTTCCTCCCGGCGGTCGCCTTTCACCTGATCCGCCGATGAGATGGCACCGGTGAGCATGCTGCGGCCGAGCGGCGAATAGGCAACGAAGGAAATCCCGAGCTCGCGCGTGACCGCGAGTGTCTCTTCCGCTTCTTTTCTGTAGAGAAGCGAATACTCGGTCTGGATCGCCGAGATCGGATGCACCTTGTGTGCGCGGCGGATCGTGTCGGGATGCGCTTCCGAAAGGCCGAGCGCCTTCACCTTGCCCTGCTGTACGAGTTTCGCCATTGCGCCGACGGTGTCTTCGATCGCGACGTTCGGATCGATGCGGTGCGCGTAGTAGAGATCGATATGATCGAAGCCTAGCCGCTGCAGGCTCGCGTCGCAGGCCTGCATCACATATTCCGGGCGGCCATCCACCTGACCGGACCCGATCAGGTTTCCGAATTTGGTCGCGAGCACGATCCTGTCTCGCTTGCCCTTGAACGCAGCACCCACAAGCTTTTCGTTATGCCCATTGCCGTAGATGTCGGCGCTGTCGAAAAAATCGATTCCACGCTCAAGCGCACGGTGCAGCACGGCGGTGGATACGGCATCGTCGCCCTTGCCGTAATTTCCGGACATGGACATGCAACCCAGACCGATGGCTGAAACCGAAATTCCGCTTTTGCCGAGTTGCCGCTGTTCGAGCATTTTTGCTTTCACTCCATTGAGGTCCGAAAGTCTAGCAAACGGCGGCGATGACGGCCAACGTTTGTCTGAAATAATCCGACGGATTACGGTGTTCTATATGCAATGGTTAGCCGGCCAGTTATCGGAGAAAATAAAAAATGCTCCTTTCACGAGTCTCAGCGGCCACTCTCGCGCTTGTTGTCCTTGCAGGTTTTGCCGCGGAGTGCATCGCACAGTCCCCGCCCATTCGTATCCGCGGCGAGATCGTCAAGGCCGACGCTCAAAATGTTGTCATCAAGGGCCGCGATGGAAACGACTACACGGTGAAGCTCGCGGATAATGCGCGCATCGGTGCGATGGTGAAGTCCTCGCTCGCCGACATTAAGCCGAATTCCTATATCGGCGTCACCGCCATGCCAGCGGCCGACGGAAGCCAGCGCGCAATGGCCATTCACATTTTCATGGAAGCGCAACGCGGCACCGCGGAGGGGCACACGCCGTGGGATCGCGAACCCGGCAGCACGATGACCAATGCCACCGTGACCGAAGCCCCGGTAAGCGGCGTCGATGGCCAGACGATCAACGTCAAATACAAGGACGGTGAGAAGAAAATCGTAGTTCTGCCGCAGACCACCATCGTCGCGATGGAGCCCGGCGACCGCGGCGAGCTGAAGGCGGGCACCAAGGTCATCGTGTTCGGTGCGCGGAAACAGGATGACGGCAGTTTTGCTGCGCCCGCGATCAGCTATGGCCGCGCCGGAATAGAGCCGCCGATGTAATCGTCCGGTCTCGATCCGGCCGCCGCAGCCTGCGGCGGTTTTGCTTCCGCGCAGAATCCTGCCTTGCATCAAGCTGCTCGCAAGTCTCGGCCGAATGGAGCGGCCGTCTTCACCGCGCCAATCGTGCAATCCAGCCGTTGCAAATCCGAGGTCTCAGCCTTTTTTCCGGTAAACCAGCAGTGTCTTGAACTCGCCTTCCTTCTCGACCGGCATTTCCTTTGACCATTCGGCGATGATCTTTTCCGCACGCTCGAACGCCATCGATTTCATGTAGAAAAGGATTCTTCCGCCCGGCTTTGTCTTTCTCGTCATGAGATCGAGCATCTGGCGGTCGGTCATGGCCCCGTAAGCCGCACTTTCCGGCCCCCAGAACTCGCACAGATGAAACAACGAGACGGCCTCGAATTCTGGCAACAGCTTCTCGTCGAGCAGGTAGATGTCCCCGAAGATCGCCTTGTATTTGCGCGATACCTTCGGCTTGTCGATCGCAAGCTTGGTGTAAGCCTCGATCTCCTGCACCGACGCGGTGATCCCGAACACCGAATTGTTGGAGCCGTTCTCCGCGCAAGTGATGCCCACATGGTGATGGGTGCCGGTGCCGAAGTGAAAGATCGCGCTGTCGCGGATTTTTTGATCTTCCAGCCAGTCGGTGAAATGGACGTCGCACGGGCACATGTCCACGATCAGGGGCCATCCGTCGGTGTAGTAGTTCATCGGTGAGGCTTCAGCCAAGGCGTTCCTCCTGCGTTTTTTTTAGTATAGCGCAAATTGTGGATTTATGCGGTCGGCGGTACCGGCCGCCGTGGCCGCGCGCGCGCTTCCAGGCCGTCGCGGGTTTCAATGGTCCGGCCATGCAGGTCGGCAAGCGAGCCGGTACGGCCGACGGAAATCACCGTCGTCTCCGGCAGTTGTCGCAGAAGCGACTTGTAGAGTTCGCGCCCCGTCGCCTCGTCGAAATTGGAGGTCGGCTCGTCAAGAAAAAGTATATCGGGCTTCTTCAGCAGGGCGCGGGCAAGCCCGATGCGCTGCTGCTCGCCTCCCGACAGGGTGACGCTCCAGTCGGCTTCTTCGTCGAGTTGTCCTTCAAAACGCTCCAGGCCGACAAGCCGCAGCACTTCATGCAGCCGCTCGTCGCTCACTTCTCCCGCCGGCGTCGGGTAGGTGATTGCGGTCCTCAGCGAGCCGAGCGGGAAATAGATCGTCTGTGGCATGGCGAGCAGTTCGCTCTCCTTCGGAATTTCGACTGAACCCGTGCCGGTCTGCCAGATGCCGACGAGTGCCCGCAGCACGCTCGACTTGCCGGAGCCGGACGGCCCGGTGATGAGTGCTCGCTCGCCCGGCTTCAGCGAAAAGCCTTTCACGGACGCGATGTGCATGCCGTTCGGCAGGCTCACTTCGAGATCGGAGACCTTGATGCCTCCGTCGGTCTCCGGTTCGAACACGATGTGACGATCCGGATTGCGCGGCCTGTCCACGTCGGCAAGGGCGACGTTCAATTGCGCAACGCGGTCCATTGACGCCTTCCATTCGGCGATCCGCGCGTAAGAGTGCAGAAAAAATGCGAAGGCGACATCGACACGCTGAAACGCGAACGAGGCCTGCATCAAAGTGCCGAGCGGCATGACGTTGGCGAAATAGCCGGGACTTGCCACGAGCATTGGAAACACGATGGATGCCTGTCCGTAACCGGTCGTGAAGGCGGTGAGACCGGTCTGGCGCTTGATCAGCCGCGTCCAGTTCTTCACGAGTTCGCCAAAGCGGAAGTTCAGCAGCTTCCGTTCGATCGGTTCGCCGCGCATCAGCGCCACCGGCTCGGCGTGATCCCAGACGCGCACGATGGCGAACCGGAAATCGGATTCATAACGCTGCTGGTTGAAATTGTAGCCGATCAGCGGCTGGCCGATGAAATGCGCGATGGCGGTGCCGATGCTCGCATACAGGATCGCGATCCAAAAGAGATAGCCGGGGAAGCTGAAATCGGTGCCGAAGATCAGGAGCGGTGCCACGCTTGAAAGGCCCCATAGAATGTAAGCGAACGAGGTGAGGGCGATCAGGCTCCCCAGCAAATTGAATCCAAGCTCATGGGTTTTTTGCAGGAAGATCAGAATATCGTTCGCGATGCGCAGATGCGCGTTATCCACGTGCTTGTCGGTAAACTGCATGCGGTAGTGGCGGCCATCCGCCACCCATTGCGAGACGTATTTCTCCGTCATCCAGCGCCGCCAGCGCATGATCAGCGTCTGACCGAAAAAGAACTGCCCCATGGTGGCAATTACGGTCCACGCCGCGATGCCGATGAACAGGAGCAGCGCCCAGACGAAATTATCCCAATTGCGATCCTGGATCGCGTTGAAGAAGTAGCCGTTCCAGACGTTGAATACGACGAGCGCATAGACCACGCCGAATTCGGAGATCACGACACCGGCGAGCAGTGCTCGCGCCTGCCATTTTTCCTCGGAGCGGAAATAGGGCAGGGCGAGTCCGAAAAATTCGCGAAAAATATCGATGACGCGGCGCATGGAAGATCCCGGCGTTGAAAAAGGCCGCCGGACTATACATGGACGGCAAGCGGGGGCGAGCGGCCCCGCGGTATAGCGGATTTCCACTGGTTGGAGCGGCTAATGCTCGCTCACATAGCGCCGCCGGACACGCCGGACGATGAACCAGACGACCGCCACGATCACCGGTACGGAAGCCGCGGTTGCGATCGAGATATCGAATTTCAGGCCGTATTCGTGCGCGCCTTTGATGAGGTAGCTCACGAGACCGACCATGTAATAGGAGATCGCTGCGACCGAGAGCCCTTCGACGGTCTGTTGGAGACGCAGCTGAGCGCGGCCCCGGTCGTTGATCGCGGTGAGCAAATCCCGGTTCTGGTTTTCGAGCGCCACATCGACGCGCGTACGAAGCAGGTTCGCGGCACGGGCAAGCTTTTCGGAAAGTCTCGACTGCCGCTCTTCAACCGTCGCAATGGTCCGCATCGCCGGCGCCATCCGGCGGCCGAGAAACGAAGTCCAGGTAGGCAGACCGCCGACCTTTCGTTCGCCGATTGTGTCGAGCCGCAGCTTCACGATTTCATAATAGGCGCGCGTGGCACCGAAGCGGTAGGCGCTTGCGGCGGCATCCGCCTCCAGTCCTGCCGCGAGTGCCGTGATCTCGTCGAGCATCTTGTGGTTCGAGCGCAAATCGCCGCTTTGGCGTAACTCATCCGTCACTTCCGCCAGCCGCCGTTCGATCTTTCCGATGGCCGGAGAAATACGCTGCGCTTCCGGCAGGCCGAGCAGTGCGAGCGTCCGATAGGTTTCAAGCTCCAGCACCCGCTGAACCAGCGCGCCTACACGCTCCTGGGTCATTGAGCGATTGACCACGAGGATGCGGATGAACCCGTCGTCGTCCGGCTTGAAATCGGTGGCGAACATCGCAGCACCGTCGGAATTGTCGGCGGCGGCGAGACTTGCGAAATCGAAAAATTTTTGGAAGGTTAAATCCTTGCCGGGGTCGCGGACGAGATGCAGGTCGATCGCTACCAACAGGGGGCCTGGCTGCGGGATTTGCGCCATGCCGGTGGCAAGGCTGGCAGCCTTCGGCGAAAACGGCATGCCGCTTCCCGCATCCGACGGCAGCTCCCATGTATAGGTTGAAAATTCCGCGTGGCTTTCCCACCGCAGCATCCCGCCGTCGAATTTGCTGCGATGATGTTTTGCGCCTTCCGGCGGCGGCTGCATGCCGCGCATGGCGCACAATGCCGTCAGCGCCTCGCGATCCGCTTGCGCTTGCGCGGCACCGCCAACAAAAGCGAACAACAAAACCCGGCGAGGGGTTTCGATAGGCGTGAAGGGGCGCGCGTGAAGCTCGCCCAGCACCGCATTGCGAAGCGGATGCGCGTAGAGCGACTTTCCTCCAGCGATCGTGACGCCTTTATCAGCCATATCCATTCCCGCCTGCCCGTTTGCCTCGCACCGGTGCCGCAATTTGGCAATTGCCGCTACTGTCGCGGCTTAATCGCCAGATGCGTAGACTACCGAATAGGCACATCCGGCTAAAATTTGATCGCCTCGATGCGAGGCTATCTGGAATACCGCGTTAGGGGATTGATCCCGCTTATTGAATCCGTTCGCAACCGCGTGGCACGACCATTGCTCTTAACGCTCCTGCTTACCGCATTTCCCGGCAGGAGTTGCAGATGTCCACCTTCGACAATCCATTTGATCCAAAGCGCCGTTTGAACCGCTCGGGCTGCGCCTGCGGCCAGCACACCAGTCAGGCCGCACACGATCACGCCGAAAGGCAGCTTCAATTGCAGACTGTCGCCGAAAGCGAGGACAAGCGTTTCGAGAATGCCGTCGCGAGCGCTGTCGTTCGTGCGATGTTTCCGCAAGACGCCGCCCGCCGTGCGTTCCTGAAATCGGTTGGCGCCTCTACCGCACTCGCTGCGATCTCGCAATTCTTCCCGCTCGCGGCCGCGACCGAAGTCTTTGCGCAGGGCGGCCCCATCGAGAAAAAGGACCTCAAGGTAGGTTTCATCCCGATCACCTGCGCCACCCCGATCATCATGGCGCATCCGATGGGTTTCTACACAAAGCACGGCCTGAACGTTGAAGTGATCAAGACGGCCGGCTGGGCGGTCATCCGCGACAAGACGCTGAACAAGGAATACGACGCGGCCCACATGCTTTCGCCGATGCCGCTCGCGATTACCCTGGGCGTCGGTTCGAATGCAATTCCCTTCGCGGCCCCCGCGATCGAGAACATCAACGGCCAGGCCATCACGCTTTCCATCAAGCACAAGGACAGGCGCGATCCGAAGGACTGGAAGGGCTTCAAGTTCGCCGTACCCTTCGACTATTCGATCCACAACTATCTGATCCGCTATTATCTCGCCGAACATGGCCTCGATCCCGATACCGACGTGCAGATCCGCGCGGTCCCACCGCCGGAAATGGTGGCGAACCTCCGCGCCGACAATATCGACGGCTTTCTCGGCCCTGATCCGATGAACCAGCGCGCGGTCTTTGACGGCGTTGGCTTTATCCATCTGCTGACGAAGAATTTGTGGGAAGGGCATCCCTGCTGCGTGTTCGCCGCGTCGAAAGAGTTCATCACCCAGACGCCGAACACCTACGCCGCTCTCTTGAAGTCGATCATCGATGCGACTGCCTTCGCGAGCAAGGCGGAAAACCGCAAACAAATCGCCGAAGCGATCGCGCCGGCGAATTACATCAACCAGCCCGTCACGGTGCTCGAACAGATTCTGACGGGGACTTTCGCCGACGGCCTCGGCAACGTGCAGAAAGTGCCGGACCGCGTCGACTTTGATCCGTTCCCCTGGGAATCCTTTGCGATCTGGATTCTGACCCAGATGAAGCGCTGGGGTCAGATCAAGGGCGATGTGAATTACGCGGAAGTGGCCAGGCAGGTCTATCTCGCCACCGATACGACCAGATTGATGAAAGAAGTGGGGCTGACACCTCCCGCCGTCACCACCAAATCTTTCTCCGTCATGGGCAAGGTTTTCGATCCATCCAAGCCGGAGGAATATCTCAAGAGCTTCCCGATCAAGCGGGCCACTTGATGATCTTGAGGCTGGCATCCGCCAATTCACCTTCCCCGCACGCGGGGAGACCGGCGCGCTTCAGCGCGCCGGGTGAGGGCGCGTCGATTTTCTGTTGTGATCTGCTCCTCACCCCGACCCTCTCCCCGCAAGCGGGGAGAGGGAGAAAAATAACATGACCGGTTCGCTTTCGTTTCGTGCCGCCGTGGTCTCCATCGCACTGCTCGTAGCCTTTCTCCTCGCGTGGCATCTCGCCACGCGGGGCATCGGCCCCGTGCAGCCAATGGACCCGGAATACGCGAAGCTCATGGGCGCCACGGCAACGCAGGGAAAATCCGCGATGCCCGGGCCGCTCGATGTGGGTGCGAAGCTCTGGGAGCATCTTAAAAGCCCGTTCTACGACAAGGGCCCGAACGACAAGGGCGTCGGCATTCAGCTTGCCTACTCGCTCGGACGCGTGCTGACCGGCTATCTGCTGGCGGTGCTGTTCGCGATCCCGATCGGTTTTCTGATCGGCATGTCTCCCTTGATGAGCAAGGCGCTCGATCCGTACATCCAAATTCTGAAGCCGATCTCGCCGCTCGCCTGGATGCCGCTGGCCCTCTACACGATCAAGGACTCCGGCCTCTCGGCGATCTTCGTCATCTTCATATGCTCGCTCTGGCCGATGATGATCAACACCGCCTTCGGAGTCGCGGCGGTTCGCAAGGAATGGCTGAACGTCGCGCGCACGCTGGAAGTCGGCACCATCCGCCGCGCCTTCACCATCATTCTGCCGGCGGCCGCTCCGACCATTCTGACCGGCATGAGAATTTCCATCGGCATTGCCTGGCTCGTGATCGTCGCAGCCGAGATGCTCGTCGGCGGCACCGGCATCGGCTACTTCGTCTGGAACGAGTGGAACAATCTCTCCATCGTGAATGTCATCAACGCGATCCTGTTCATCGGTCTTGTCGGCATGGTGCTCGATCAGGTGCTCGCGCGGCTAACCCGTCTCGTGACGTTTCCGGAGTGAGCATGTCCGACAAATTCATCTCCATCGAAGACATCTCGCGCAGCTATCCCGCACCCTCGGGCGGCAAGACGACCATCTTCAAGAATCTCTGGCTGCCGATGAAGCGCGGCGAGTTCACTTGCATCATCGGCCATTCCGGCTGCGGCAAGACGACGGTGCTGAACATTCTCGCCGGTCTGGATGTGCCGTCGAGCGGCGAGGTGATCGTGGACGGGCAGGCGATCGAAGGCCCCTCGCTCGATCGCGCGGTGATCTTCCAGAGCCACGCGCTGCTGCCCTGGCGCAGCGTGATGGGCAACGTATCCTACGCGGTGTCTTCGAAATGGCGGAAATGGCCGGGCGCGCAGATCCGCGAACAGGCACAGAAATTCATCGATCTCGTTGGATTGACTGGCTCCGAGCACAAGAAACCGGCGGAGCTCTCCGGCGGCATGAAACAGCGCGTCGGCATTGCGCGCGCCCTCTCCATCGAGCCGAAGATCATGCTGATGGACGAGCCGTTTTCGGCGCTCGACGCGCTCACGCGCGGCACGTTGCAGGACGAGGTCCGCCGCATCTGCCAGACCACTGGTCAGACCGTGTTCATGATTACGCACGACGTGGACGAGGCGATTTATCTCGCTGACAAGATCGTGCTCATGACCAACGGGCCCGGGGCGGTGCTTGCCGAGATCGTCGAGAACCCGTTGCCGCGAGACCGCAAGCGCACCGACTTCCACAAGCACCCGCTCTATTACTCCGTGCGCAACCACATCATCGATTTTCTGGTCGAACGCAGCCGCACCTTTGTGGCGAACACGAAGGACTTCAACCCGCGCAACGTGCCGGTGGTCGTGCCGCGCGCGGTGGAGCCATCGCTTGCGGCGAGTGATGGTCCGCGCCTGCGCGCGACGCAGACAGGAACGAACTAGATTTCGAACGCCAAGCACAGCCAGGACAGCAACGGAGACAAAAATGAAACGCGAGCAACTGACCGAGAAGATTCTCGACATCAAGCGAGAGAAGGGTTGGACCTGGAAACAGATTTGCGAAAAGATCGGCGGCTTTTCAGAGACGCTGATCGTCGGCGCCTGCCTCGGACAGATGAAACTCACGAAGCCGCAGGCGGCGAAGGCCGCCGAACTGTTCGGGCTTTCGAAGAGCGAGGAAAAACTCCTCAACGAGATTCCCTATCGCGGCACGGGTACACCGATGCCGCCGGCGGACCCGCTCATCTATCGTTTCTATGAAATGGTGATGGTGAACGGCCCCGCATGGAAGGCGCTGATCGAGGAGGAATTCGGCGACGGCATCATGTCGGCGATCGACTTCGACTTCCTGATGGAGCGCGTCGCCCATCCGAAAGGCGACCGTGTCAAGTTCACGATGTCGGGCAAGTTCCTGCCGTACAAATATTACGGCGCCTCGGGCAACATACCGGAATACGGATACAAGGAAGAATGAGGTTTCCGGAATGGTCCGGCCTCACCCTTCGAGACGCGACAGGCGCGCGCATCTGAGGGGGAGGCCGGAGTTTTTCTACTCGAACAAATACACGTCTCAATTTGTTTTAGCGGCAGCCTTCTCCGCTTTCGCGATGTCTTCCTCAAGGTCCGCCAGTTCCTCGCATCCCTTCGGGCAGAGCTTTTTCAATCGCGCGAGATTGGCGCGCGCCTTCTCCATCTGATTGGTTTCGATGAACATCTCGCCCTGATATTCGAGTGCGCTCAGGTGATTGGGATCAAGCTGCAGCGCGCGTGCGTAATGAACCGCTGCCTGCTTGTAGTCGCCGGTCTTGCGCAGGCTGAAGCCGAGCAGGTTGTGAACGTCGGCGTGATCGTATTTGGGCAGCAGCGGTTTCAAATCCGTGAGCGCGCCCTGAAAATCCTTCGCCTTGATCTTGACGCGGATCGCGGTCAGTTCGGCGGGTGCCTTGTTGTCCGGCGAGAAATTGTCAAAGGCGGAAGCGGGCAGAGCAAACAACACGCCGGCAACGATCATCGAAAGGAATTTGATCCAGGTTTGCATCGTTTCCTCCAGGCGTTTTTCCTGCCACCTTTCTGGCAATCTATCATGACGGCTTCTCTGTGGAAGCAGCCGCAATCCCGCGAAAAAACGCAATTTTTCGTGTTGCTTGCTTGTGCGCCCTCCATCGGCCAAATTGCGGCGCCCGCAGTCATGGCCCCGCGCCGAGGCGGCCGGGCTTTTTGGAGTATTCGCATGGCCGCCGAGACCGGCTCGCGCCCGCGCGTCGGGCTCTTTGCCACCTGCCTGGTCGATCTGATCCGCCCGAGCATCGGCTTTGCGTCCGCGAAACTCATCGAGGATTCCGGCTGCACCGTCGAAGTGCCGCTGCAAACCTGCTGCGGCCAGCCCGCATTCAACAGCGGTGACCGCAAGACGACGCGCGCGATGGCCGAACAGATGATCGAGGCCTTCGAGCCCTATGACTACATCGTCGTGCCTTCGGGCTCCTGCGCGGGCATGATCAAGATGCATTACCCCGAACTGTTCGCGGGCGACCCCGCCTGGATGCCGCGCGTGGAAGCGCTTTGCCGCCGTGTGTTTGAGCTGATGAGTTTTCTCGTGGACGTGCGCAAGCTCGATCGCGTCAATGCGATTTACGAAGGCACGGTGACGTATCATGACTCATGCTCCGGTTTGCGGGAACTGGGCGTGAAGGCGCAGCCGCGTAAATTGCTGTCCGGCATCACGGGCCTGAACATCGCCGAGATGAAAGACAGCGATGTGTGCTGCGGCTTCGGCGGTACCTTTTGCGTGAAATATGCGGAAATCTCCAACGCCATTGTCGAGAAGAAAGTCGAGAACATCGCCGCGACCGGCGCGCCGACTTTGCTCGCGGGCGATCTCGGCTGCCTGATGAACATGGCGGGCAAGCTGCAGCGGCTGCAAAAGCCGGTGGCTGTGCGTCATGTGGCGGAGTTGCTAGCCGGCATGGGGAACGAGCCGGCCATCGGCGAACCCGCGAAGGCGTCATCGAAATGAGTGCAGCGCTCGCCAGAAAAGATCGCGCGATCCGTGCGCGCTACGGGGTGGCTGCCGACGCGGCGGCGATCACCCGCATCTATAATCAGGGCATCGAGGACCGGGTCGCGACGTTTGAGACGGCGAGCCGTTCCGTGCAAGACATCGAAAAATGGTTCGATACCGGCCGCACCGTTGTTGTCGTGGAAGCGGATGGCGAGGTACTCGCCTATGCCACGGCGTTCATCTATCGCGAGCGTGAATGTTATTCCGGCGTGCGGGAATTTTCCGTCTACGTGGACCGCAATGCCCGCGGCATGGGCCTTGGCCGCGCGGCGCTTGAAGCATTGATCGAGGCCGCAAGGGCGCGCGGCGACTGGAAACTTTTGTCGCGCGTGTTCCCCGAAAACGGCGCGAGCCTGAAGCTGCTTGCTTCGCTCGGCTTTCGCGAAGTCGGCACTTATAAAAATCACGCGAAGCTCGATGGAAGATGGCGTGATGTCTTCATCGTCGAAAAGCTGCTCGGCGAAGGCGAGAACGCATGAGCCACCCGATCAAGTCGCCGCAGTTCAAGGAAAACGCGCACGAGGCGTTGCAGGACGCGCAGTTGCAAAAGGCGCTTGGCAAGATTGAGACCGGCGCGGTCGCCCGCCGCCGCTCGGCGGCCGAGCATCTGCCGGAATTTGAGCGCCTGCGCGACTCCGCGCGCGACATCAAGAACCACACGCTTGCGCATCTCGATCTCTATCTGGAGCAATACGAAAAGCGGGTGAACGAGCAGGGCGGCCACGTCCATTGGGCCGTCACCGCCGAGGACATGCGCCAGATCGTGCTCGATATCTGCAAAAAGGCCAACGCCCGGATTGTCACCAAGGGCAAGAGCATGATCGGCGAGGAGGTCGCGCTCAACGACTTTCTGGAAAAGAATAACATCGTTCCGGTCGAAACGGACCTTGGCGAATACATCATCCAAATTCGCAACGAGGCGCCCTCGCACATCATCTTTCCGGTTCTGCACCTGAACAAGGAAGAGATTGAAGAAGATTTCCGCCGCGTTCATACAAACCTGCCGGTAGGTAGGAATATCAAGGAGCCAGCAGAACTGCTGGCTGAGGCGCGCACCGTGCTGCGCGAGAAATTCCTTGCGGCCGATGTAGGCATTACCGGGGCAAATTTCCTCGTTGCGGAAACCGGTACGTCGCTGATCGTTACCAACGAAGGTAACGGCGATCTCACTCAGACGTTGCCCAAAGTGCATATCGTGCTGGCATCAATCGAGAAAGTCGTGCCGACGCTGGAAGACGTCTCGCAGATGCTGCGCGTGCTGGCACGCTCCGCCACAGGGCAGGAAATTTCCATCTACACGACCTTCTCCACCGGCCCGCGCCGCAAGGAAGACGTGGACGGTCCCGGCGAATATCACGTCATCCTGCTCGACAACGGCCGTTCGGCGATGCTCGCGGGACAGTTCCGCGACATGCTCCGCTGCATCCGTTGTGGTGCGTGCATGAACCATTGCCCGGTTTACGGAGCGGTCGGCGGGCATGCCTATGGGTGGGTCTATCCCGGCCCGATGGGGGCGGTGCTGACACCTTCGCTTATCGGCGTGGACAAGGCGGGGCACCTTCCGAATGCCTCCACCTTCTGCGGCCGCTGCGAGGAAGTCTGCCCGGTTCGCATTCCGCTGCCGAAAATGATGCGGCATTGGCGCGAGCGGGAATTCGAGCGGCATCTTTCGCCCGCCACCGTGCGGAGCGGCCTCAAGGTTTGGTCCTTCTTCGCGCTGCGTCCCACGCTCTACGGATTTTTCGCGGGGCTGGGCATGAACCTGCTGGCATCGCTTGGAAGAACGAAAGGCCGTTTCCGCTGGCTTCCGCTCGCCGGCGGCTGGACCCGGTACCGCGACTTCCCGGTTCCGCAGGGCGAGACGTTTCAGTCGCGCTGGAAGAACCGCCAGCGCGCGGAGAAGAAACCATGAGCGCGCGCGACACCGTCCTCGGTTCGATCCGCCGCTCGCTCGGCGCCAGCGGCAATGAAACCATGCGCGGCCAGACGGTCGACGATCGTCTCGCGCGGCATCCGAAAGGGATCATTCCGAAACGCGGAGAGGGGTCGAAAGCCGAGCGCCTGGCACTCTTCAAGACGATGATCGAGCAAGCCTTCGCAACGGTTTCGATTCTAAAGTCGTCCGACGAGATTCCGTCCGCGGTGGCCGCTCACCTTCGCTCGAAGAACCTCCCGATGGAAATCCGCCGCGGGGAAGACGCGCGCCTCGCGAATGCGCCTTGGCAAAATGAAAAGACGCTATCCGTCACCACCGGACCCTCCGATGGAAAGCAGCTTGCCGCGATTTCCCATGCTTATGGCGCCGTCGCCGAAACCGGCACGCTGGTGCTCGTCTCGGGGCCGGAAAACCCCACGACCCTGAGCTTCTTGCCGGAACACCATATCGTGGTGCTCGACGCTGGCGAGATCGAGGGCAACTACGAGGCGGTCTGGGATCGTATCCGCGAGAAATATGGACGGGGCATCATGCCGCGCACCGTGAACTGGATTTCCGGCCCGTCCCGCACCGCTGACATCGAGCAGGTGCTGCTGCAGGGCGCGCACGGCCCCCGCACCTTGCATGTGCTCGTGATAGACAAGTAAAAGACGCCGCATGACCGCTCCCGTCGTCCAGAAACGCGATGTCGTTTTCATCTGCGGCTATGAAATCGCTCCGCCGGAAATCCACCACCGGCGCTTCGAGCGCGAACTCGCGCGCATGAAGCAGACATGGAACGTGGAGGCAAAACTTTCGCCGTGCACGATGAAGGAAAACAAGCAGTTCGGCGAATGGTCGCTGGAAACGAGCGGCCCCAACTGGAAGGTCGATACCAACTACAAGATCTTCTGGTGGGGCGACCTGATTGCGACCGACTTTGAGATGGCGCCGTGGAAGCGGCTGTGGGCGGGGCTCGCGGCGTTTTTCGATTTCACGATTTCCGGCGCGCTCTTTCACTACTTCAGGATGAACTGGCGCTACGCGCTGTTCTTTCTGTATCCGTATTTTCTGTTCGCAATGGCGGGCGTCGCCGGTTATTTCATCGCGCGCTATGCGCTGGCCTGGCTGGCGCCCGGCTTCCAGTACTCGCTGATCGCATCGGTCGCTACAGGCCTTGCCTGGTCGTTCGGCTCTTTGCTGTTGCCGCCAAGACCTTTTTACATCGCGTATCTCTTCAACGACTGGCACTTCGCGCATGAGCTGGTGCATGGGCGTCGCCTGGCGCTGAACGCGCGGCTCGATCGTTTTGCGAAGGAGCTGATCGATATTGTGAGAAATTCCACCGCCGATGAAATCGTGCTCGTCGGGCATTCGCTCGGCGCCGTGCAGGTGATCGATGTCGTCTCCCGTGCCAAGCGCATGGACGCGACGTTCGGAAAAAACGGTTCGCCGGTGCGCATCCTCACGGTCGGCTCCTCGCTGCTCAAGATCGGCCTTCATCCCGGCGCAAATTATCTGCGCGAGGCGACGCGGGAAGTTGCGAACGATCCGAATTTCTACTGGATTGAATTCCAGGCGCTCTCCGACATGGTGAATTTCTACAAGTCTAATCCGGTCGGAGACATGGGCCTGCCGCTCACCGGAAGCCCGACCGTGCAGATTGTCCGCATCAAGCACATGCTCGCGAAGAAAACCTATGATGGCCTGAAGCGCGATTTCTTTCGCGTGCATCGCCAGTTCGTCATGGGCAACGAGCAGCGCTACTTCTACGATTACTACATGATCTGCTGCGGACCCATTGCGCTGCCCGACCGCGTCTCCTATCACGACGGCGCGGTGAAGGCGTTTGCACCCGACGGCTCGTTCGATCCTTCGATGGTGCGCACCGGCAATGTTTCCGGTTCGGTCAAAAGCAAGAAGGCGAAGGATTGATGACCCCGACAATCGCCAAGGCAATCTGGTGCTGCTTCGTCATCGCTTGGTGGGCGATGCGCTATCCGCACGAGCGCAAGGCGAAGAAGGCCGGCGTCGTGGCGAGCAGGCGCGATACGCAGGAGATGCTGCTGCTCGGCATCTCGCTGTCGGGCCTCGGCATCGTTCCGATGATCTACGTCTTCACGAAGTTCGGCGGCATCGGCGAGCGGACGTTCATCCCGTCGCTTGCATGGCTCGGGCTGCTGCTCGCCCTTGGCGCGCTTTTGTTTTTTTATCGCACGCACCAGCAGCTCGGGCGGAACTGGTCGGTATCGCTGGAATTGCGCGACAAGCACCAACTGGTCGTCAGCGGGGTCTACCGCTATGTGCGCCATCCGATGTATTCGGCGTTCTTCCTCTGGGCGGTCGCGCAGGCGCTATTGCTGCCGAACTGGATCGCGGGTTTTTCCGGGCTTGCCGGTTTTGGAACGTTGTTCTTCTTCCGGGTAGGGCGCGAAGAGGAACTCATGATCGAGGCGTTTGGCGATCAGTATCGCCATTACATGGCGCGTACGGCCCGCGTGATTCCCTTCATCTACTGACTAGGTCCGGGTTCCATCCCGGTCGGCGCGTAGCCCTATATGAATGAATGGGGGGCGAGGCTCTGCCCCCTGAATTCGCGTGAAATTTGCGTGACTTATTGGCAACATCTTAACGGAATGTCCTCGTAATCCGGGTGCGGCGACGTTGCGGACTAGCCCGTTTCTGACCCCCTCACTATAAAGCTCGCGGGGCGGGGAGTGCCGGACGGCTGGGGCCATGGCATCCACTCAAGAGCCAACGAGTTTCGAATGATGCTGGACGTGCGCAAATCCGGAATCCTGTCGGCGCTCCTTGCAGCGGTTTTTCTGACCGCTCAGTCGCCGGCGCTCGGCCAGGACGCGGTGGAATATTATCGCTTGGTCGCGGCCGGGAAGAACATCAATACAAAAAGCCTGAATCCGAAAGAGTCGAAGGATCGCGGCGTTGTCGTTTACGTAATGCGCGGCTGGCTCGATGTGTTCTCGACCGGCATGGATGACCTCGCCGACAAGATGAAGCGCCGCGGGATCAACGCGGTTGCGATGTCGCATAGCGACCATCTCACCGTGGCCGCGGAGATCATCGCCCGCCACAAGCAGGGCATCAAGGAACGTCCAGTGCTGGTCGGCCATTCGCTGGGCGCCAATGCCACCGCGTCGATGGCCACTGAGTTGAGCAAGGCCGGCATTCACGTGCCGCTGATCGTGATGTTCGACCCGACGGTCGTGCAGAGTGTTCCGTCCAATGTCGGGCGCGCGGTGAACTTCTACCAGTCGAACAACGGCTGGGGCGTGAAGGTCGAAGCGGCGAGGGGCTTCAGGGGCAAGCTGGAGAACATCGATCTTTACAAGGAAGAGCTTGGCCATACCGGCATCGACAAGTCGCCAAAGCTGCATCTCCAGTCGATATCCTATGTTCAGGGGCTGCGCGGCGTGCGAGATTCTGATCTGCAGGAAGCGGCGCGCCCGCGCCAGAAGCTCGAAACGGCGGGGGGAGAAACGAAATCCACCACGCCGGTCGCGACCGGCGAACAGAAGGCCGTGGCGGGGCCTTCCGGATTGCAAGAAGTGAAGCCGGCCGCCCTGGCTCCGCTCGGCAGCTCGATCGAACCGAAAACGTCCGCTGCGTCCGCCGCAAGCGAATCAAAGCCCGCAGAAAAAACCACCACGGAGAAGCCTAGCAGCGCATCTTCCAATGACTCCTCGCCGCCCGGGCTTTTCTCGGACGTAAAACGCCCGACGCTTTGATTTCCTGTCATGTCCTACGAATGCGGGACATCCAGTATCCATGGATCGCGCGGTATTTACCCGATCGCTTGCTTTATCAGGCGATGAGACTCGTTTTCGTGTTTGCGCTATCTGCTACATTCCCCTCGGGAGAATGAAATGGTTGCCATGCCGGCCCTCGATCAGGATGTGCTCGCCCGCCGCGCCGCGGTGGTGGCTGCTTTGAGCGCGATCGTACCGGGAGAAGGCGTGATCGACACCGAGACCGGCATGCGGCCTTACGAGTCGGATGGCCTGACCGCCTACCGCCAGCTCCCGATGGTGGTGGTGCTGCCGGAAACGGTCGAGCAGGTCTCGCAGATTCTGAAATACTGTTACGAGCAGAACATCAAGGTGGTGCCGCGCGGCGCCGGCACCTCGCTTTCAGGCGGGGCCTTGCCGCTCGGCGACGGCGTGCTGCTTGGTTTGTCCAAGTTTAACCGTGTGCTGGATATCGACTATGAAAACCGCGCGGTGGTGGCGCAGCCCGGCGTCACCAATCTCGGCATCTCCAATGCGGTCTCGGACCGGGGCTTTTACTACGCACCCGATCCGTCCTCGCAGATCGCCTGCACCATCGGCGGCAATGTCGCGGAAAATTCCGGCGGCGTGCATTGCCTGAAATATGGAATGACCACGAACAACATTCTCGGCGTGGAAATGGTGTTGATCACCGGCGAGATCGTCCGCATCGGCGGAAAATTTCTCGACTCTGGCGGCTACGATCTTCTCGCCCTTATTTGCGGCTCCGAAGGCCTGCTCGGCGTCGTCACCGAGGTCACGGTACGCATCCTGAAAAAGCCGGAAACCGCGCGCGCTCTGCTGGTCGGGTTTCCTACTTCCGAAGCGGCGGGTGATTGTGTCGCGAAGATCATCGGCGCGGGTATCATTCCCGGCGGCATGGAGATGATGGACCGCCCGGCGATCATGGCGGCCGAAGCCTTCGTCCACGCAGGCTACCCGCTCGACGTCGAAGCGCTGCTGATCGTTGAACTCGACGGGCCGGAAGCGGAAGTGAACCAGTTGCTGGAAAGCGTCAGCAAGATCGCGGAAGCCTGTGGATCAAGCACGCTGCGCGTGTCCACCTCCGAAAAAGAAAGACTCAAATTCTGGGCCGGCCGCAAGGCAGCGTTCCCCGCCGTTGGCCGTCTCGCGCCGGACTATTACTGCATGGACGGCACGATCCCGCGCCGACGTCTGCCGGATGTGCTGACGCGCATCCGCGAGCTTTCCGAAAAATACGGGTTGCAGGTCGCGAACGTCTTTCATGCCGGCGACGGCAACCTGCATCCGCTCATTCTTTATGATGCGAACAAGGCGGACGAACTGGACCGCGCGGAAAAATTCGGCAGCGATATTCTGAGGTACTGCGTGGAGGTCGGCGGTGTGCTCACCGGCGAACATGGCGTCGGCGTCGAGAAGCGCGACCTGATGCCGACGATGTTCAACGAAATCGATCTCGCCCAGCAGCAGCGCGTCAAATGCGCGTTCGACGACCGCGGCCTGCTCAATCCCGGCAAGGTGTTCCCGACGCTGCATCGCTGCGCCGAACTTGGCCGCATGCATGTGAAGGGCGGCAAGGTGCCGTTTCCCGAATTGCCGCGCTTCTGATGACCGGCACCATCACACCCCGTGACGAAAAAGACATCGTCGAAGCCGTCACGGCTGCCGCCTCGCGCGAGCAGACGATGGAGATCGTCGGCCACGGCACCAAGGCCGGCATCGGCCGCGCGTCGCAGACTGAAATCACGCTCGATCTCTCGCAGATCAAGGGCATCTCGCTCTATGAACCCGATGAACTGATCCTGTCCGCCAAGGGCGGAACGCCGGTCGCGGAGATCGAGAAGCTGCTCGCCGACAACAATCAGGAGCTTTCCTTTGAGCCGATGGATTTCGATGCGCTGCTGAATGTCCAAGCTGGGCGGGGCACGCTCGCCGGCATGATCGCGGCGAATCTTTCCGGGCCCCGCCGGATCAAGGCGGGTGCGGTGCGCGACTACGCGCTCGGCGTGAACGCCGTGTCGGGCCGCGGTGAAATCTTCAAGTCGGGCGGGCGCGTGGTCAAGAATGTGACAGGCTACGATCTTTCGAAATTCGTCGCGGGTTCCTGGGGCACGCTTGCGGTGATGACGGACCTCACGATCAAGGTGCTGCCGGCGTCTGAGGACGCGGCCACCGTGCTGGTGCTCGGCCTTGATGCCGCGAAAGCGCGTGAAGCGATGTCCGCCGCGATGGGCTCAAGCTGCGAGGTTTCAGCGGCGGCTCACCTGCCGGAGCGCGCCGCCGCTAAAATCACTGGCACCGCGGCCGCCAAAGCGGGCCGCGCGTTGACGGCGCTGCGGCTCGAGGGCATTCCCGTCTCGATCGCGTATCGAAAAGCAAAACTTGAGGAATTGCTCAAGAGTTTTGGCAGGCTCGGCGCGCTGGACCGCAGTGAGACGCTCTCATTCTGGCGCGCCGTGCGCGACGTGCTTCCGTTTGCCGACAAGACTCAGCGCGCGGTCTGGCGCATTTCAACTGCACCAACCGAAGGCCCGAAAGTCGGCGCCGCCATTACCGCTGCGACCGGCGCTGAAGTTTTCTACGACTGGGGCGGCGGACTGGTCTGGGCGGAAATGCCGGGTCTGTTGCCCGAAGAGAATGCGATCCGGGAAGCGCTCGGCGGCGCGGGTCATGCAACACTGATGCGTGCCGATCCCACGATGCGGGCGAGTGCGGCTCCCTTCGAGCCGCTCGATGCGGGTCTTGCGGCCCTGATCCAGCGCGTCAAAGTGAGCTTCGATCCCAAAGGCATCCTCAATCCCGGCCGTATGTACGCAGGCGTCTGATCTTCGTTCCACGCATGGAACTTTCGCACGGCCGGTAGATTGATACAGCCTGCCGTGCCTGCGCGCGGCCTGCTCCCGGGTCATGCAAGTGCCAGCGTCCTCCGACCTCGACAAATCCAAGCGGAAATACCTGCTGCGCCGCTTTTGGCAAACCGCGTCGGGCTTCTGGCTTGGCGAACGCCGCGTGGTTGCCTGGACGCTGACGCTGATCCTGATCGCCATCGTGGCGGGACAGGTGTTCATCCAGTACCGCATCAATGTCTGGAATCGCGCGATCTTCGACGCGCTGGAGAAAAAAGATGCCGGCGAGGTCTTCACGCAGGCGCTTATTTTTCTGCCACTCGCACTGACTAGTATCGGACTTGCCGTCGCGATCGTTTTCACGCGCATGACCACGCAACGGCGGTGGCGTGGATGGCTAACCGAACGCATTGTCGACCGCTGGCTGACGAATGGGCGGTATTTTCATCTCAATCTCGTCAAGGGCGACCACGACAATCCGGAATACCGGATGGCCGAGGACGTGCGCATCGCAAGCGAAGCGCCGGTGGATTTCGCCGCCGGGTTGCTGTCGGCGTTCCTTTCCGCCGCCACCTTTATCGCGGTGCTGTGGTTTGTCGGCGGTGCCCTCACGTTCGAACTTGGCGGCGTCAGCTACACGATCCCGGGATTCCTCGTGCTCGCGGCGGTGGTTTATGCCGTACTCGCCAGCAGTGCCATGGCCTTTATCGGACGCAGTTATGTCCGGGCATCCGAAAACAAGAGCCAGCAGGAAGCCGAATTCCGTTACGTCCTCACCCGGTTGCGTGAAAACGGTGAAAGCATCGCGCTGATTGCCGGCGAGGAAGAAGAAAAAATCGGCCTGCGTGAATCGATGAAGGGTGTTCTGCGGAGCTGGCGCGAAATGTGCCGCCAGTTCATGCGCACGACCACCGTGGCGCAGACAAGCTTTCTCGTGGCCCCGGTGATTCCGGTCATCCTGTCGGCTCCGAAATTCCTGACCGGCGAAATGAGCCTCGGACAGGTGATGCAGGCGGCGTCCGCCTTCGTCACGGTGCAGACCGCATTCAACTGGCTCGTGGACAATTATCCGCGGTTTGCCGATTGGGCCGCTTCCGCCCGGCGCGTCTCTTCCTTGATTGTTTCGCTCGATGCGCTTGAAAAGGCGGAAGCCGAGGATGAAGGCTGGGGCCGCATCGAACAGGGCGAGGCGAGCAAAGGGAACGTCCTCGAACTTCATAACGTCTCCGTCACGCTCGACGACGGCACCGTCGTCGTGAACGACGCTGACGTGCGGATCAAGCCGGGCGAGCGCGTGCTGTTCGTAGGCGAATCCGGCAGCGGCAAGAGCACGCTGGTCCGCGCCATCGCCGGTCTCTGGCCGTGGGGCAAAGGCAAGATCCTGAAAGCCCCTGGCATCGATATGTTCCTGATGCCGCAGCGTCCGTACATTCCGATCGGCGCCTTGCGCCGCGCGGTGATCTATCCGAAGGCGGCGGAGGAGGTGGACAGCAAGCAAGTGGTGGAGGCGCTGAAGGCCGTCGGTCTGGAGATGCACGAAGAGCGTCTCGACGAAGAAGGCCCGTGGGATCAAACCTTGTCCGGCGGCGAGAAACAGCGCGTCGCCTTCGCGCGGCTCCTCATCCACAGGCCGCAGGTGATCGTGATGGACGAAGCGACCGCGGCCCTCGACAAGGACAGCCAGACCGAACTGATGCAACTCATCCATAAAAAGCTGCCGGATACGACCATCATCAGCGTCGGCCACCGGCCTGAACTGGAAGCCTTCCACGACCGCAAGATCACGCTGGAGCACAAGCCCGGCGGAGCACGCATCGTGCAGGATATTGAGCTTCCCTCATCCCGGCAGCCCGGTCTCCTGCAACGCATCTTGCGGCGCGACGGCCGCGACAAGCCGCCGCTGTCCGTGCCGGAGCGGCATCCCGGGGACCGGCTTGCGAAGCCGGAGGGGAATTCCGGCGCTTAAGCCTCCCTTCACCGGCGGGAATTTGCTACATCCTCCGCATGCAAACGCACTTCTCGCTTGCGCAG
Organism: Xanthobacteraceae bacterium; assembly: GCA_022844205.1. Lineage (GTDB taxonomy): Bacteria > Pseudomonadota > Alphaproteobacteria > Rhizobiales > Xanthobacteraceae > JAUSIF01. The sequence goes on from JALHMF010000001.1 coordinate 411,398, forward strand.
CTCGCGGACCCCGGCATCAAGGAAGCGGACAAAATTCTCCGCGCTTGCGTGCATTGCGGTTTCTGCACGGCGACTTGCCCGACCTATGTGCTGCTTGGCGATGAACTCGACAGCCCGCGCGGCCGGATTTATCTCATCAAGCAGATGCTGGAGCAGGGACAGGCGGCGACGGAGGAAGTGGTCACGCATATCGATCGCTGTCTGTCGTGCCTCTCCTGCATGACGACCTGCCCGTCGGGTGTTCACTACATGCATCTCGTCGATCATGCGCGCGTGCATATCGAGAAGACTTACACACGCCCCTGGCTCGACCGCACGCTGCGCGAAACGCTCGCGAAGCTGATGCCCTATCCCGCCCGCTTCCGGCTCGCGCTCATTTTTGGTGCATTTGGAAAGCCGCTTGCGCCGCTCTTCAATCTTGTCGGCCTGAATCAGATTGGCGCGATGCTACGGCTGGCGCCCTGGTTGCCCGTAAAAAAATCCGCGCACGCGCAGGGTGCCGTGCTGAAAGCCGGCGGCGTCCGCAAGGGACGTGTCGCGCTGATGTCCGGCTGCGTCGATCAGGTGGTGGCGCCGTCGATCCGCGATGCCGCGATCAGGCTCCTCACCCGCCACGGCATCGAAGTCGTACTCCCGAAGGGTGAAGCCTGCTGCGGCTCGCTCTCGCATCACATGGGCCGCGAGCATGAGGCGCTCGGTTTCGTGCGTAATAATGTCGATGCCTGGACGCGCGAGATTGACGGCGAGGGGATCGACGCGATCCTGATTACCGCATCCGGCTGCGGGACGACGGTGAAGGATTACGGCTTCATGCTGCGCCTCGACCCGGCCTATGCGGCAAAGGCGGCCAAAGTCTCAAGCCTGGCCAAGGATATTACCGAATACATGGCCGGCTTCGGCCTTGCCGCGCCGGCGGCGAAGCGGGCGCTGAAAGTCGCCTATCATTCCGCCTGCTCCATGCAGCACGGCCAGCAGATCACCGAACAGCCGAAGGCGCTTCTAACAGCTGCGGGCTTCACGGTGAAAGATGTGCCCGAAGGCCATCTCTGCTGCGGCTCTGCCGGTACCTACAACATGTTGCAGCCGGAGATTGCGGGCCGGCTGCTGGCACGCAAGGTCGCCAACATCGAGAGCCTGAAGCCCGACCTCATCGCGACGGGTAACATCGGCTGCATGCGCCAGATCGCCAGCGCGACGGGGGTGCCGATCGTTCACACGGTCGAACTGCTGGACTGGGCTACGGGCGGTCCGGCCCCGGCGGCTTTAGCGTCTTCGGTCTGAGCGAGTCACAACTGTAAAAACGGTACCTGTATTTGTGTGCCGATCCTGCGGTCAGCGCGGCATTTGGCGTCAAGGTATAGGCCAAATGGTCGATGGAACTTATCCGTCTCCCTGCTACTAAAGAGGAGGAGGGATGCCGCCGGGCTTGGCGTCTCCTCCTCATGGTCATTGCCGGGAATAGCCGCCCCAACATTTCAAGGCGGCGGACGAGTTCGAAGGAGCATTCATGGCGAAGAAGAAAAAGAAGACCGCGAAGGCCAGAACCCGAAAGAATGCGAAACAGCGGAAGCAGGCTGCCCGCAAGACCGCGCGCCGCTCCGCAAAGAAATCCGTGCGCAAGGCGAAGGCCTTTAAGCCTGTAAAGAACAGCGCCAAAAAATCTGCCAAGAAGAGCGCGAGGAAATCCGCGCCCGCGCGCGTTGTCAGCGCCGTGCCATCGGTCGTGATCAAGGGCCCGATGGGTCCGCGCTTCGATGAAGTCCTGACCAAAGACGCGCTCGCCTTCCTCGCCGAACTGCATGCGAAGTTCGACGGCCGCCGCCGCGAACTGCTTAAAATGCGCGAGGCCTATCAGGCCCGCCTCGACAGCGGAAAGCTGCCGGACTTCCTGCCGGAGACGAAAAAAATCCGCGACAGCGAATGGAAGATCGCGGCGCTGCCAAAAGACCTGCACGATCGCCGCGTCGAGATCACCGGGCCGGTCGACCGCAAGATGGTCATCAACGCGCTGAATTCCGGCGCGGAAGTCTACATGGCTGACTTCGAGGACTCCTGTTCGCCGCTCTGGGCGAACCTGATTGAGGGCCAGATCAACCTGAAGGACCGTTGGTCGGGCAGGCTCTCGTTTATCGACCCGAAAAACGGCAAATCCTACCAGCTCGGCGACCAGCCCGCGACCCTCGTTGTTCGTCCGCGCGGCTGGCATCTCGAGGAAGAGCACGCACAGGTGAAGGGCCGCCCGGTTTCGGGCTCGCTCTTCGACTTCGGCCTCTACTTTTTTCACAACGCGAAGCAGGCGCTTGCTAGCGGCTCCGGTCCTTACTTCTATCTTGCCAAGACCGAGACGCATCTCGAAGCGCGGCTCTGGAACGACGTCTTCCTGTTCGCGCAGAAGAAGTTCGGCATGAAGCCCGGCACCATCAAGGCGACGGTGCTGATCGAAACGCTCCCGGCCGCGTTCGAGATGGACGAAATCCTCTATGAACTTCGCGAGCACATCGCGGGTCTCAACGCCGGCCGCTGGGATTACATTTTCTCGTTCATCAAGCGGCTCGGAAAGAACAAGCGGTTCCTGACGCCCGACCGCTCCGTGATGACGATGGACAAGGCGTTCCTGCGCGCCTACGCGCTGCAACTGATCAAGACCTGCCACCGCCGCGGCGCGTTCGCGATGGGCGGCATGGCCGCGCAGATTCCGGTGAAGGGCGACGAAGCCAAGAACCAGGCGGCTTTCGCGAAAGTTCGCGCGGATAAGGAGCGTGAAGCGGGCGACGGCAATGACGGTACCTGGGTCGCGCATCCGGATCTCGTTCCGGTCGCCGCCGAAGTGTTCAACCGCCTGATGCCGAAACCGAACCAGCTCGACAAGGCGCGGGGCGATGTGCAGATCACCCGCGACCAGATGCTGGAAGTTCACGCCGGCGAACGCACCGAAGCGGGCCTGCGCGAGAACATCCGCGTCGGCATCCAGTATATCGAAGCCTGGCTGGAAGGCCGCGGGGCGGTGCCGCTCTACAACCTGATGGAAGACGCCGCGACCGCCGAGATCAGCCGTGCGCAGGTCTGGCAGTGGCTCTATCACGGAGCCGCGCTGAACGACGGCCGTGTGGTGACCCCGGACCTCTTCAAGGAGATTTTGAAGGACGAGATGGCGAAAGTGCGCGAAGCGATCGGCCCGGCCCATTACGACGCCGGCCGCTTCCGGCAGGCCACCGAACTCTTCAGCGAAATGTCGCTTTCGAGCGATTTCGGGGAGTTCCTGACGATCCCGGCCTACCGGCTGATTGTCGCGGCTTAACCGGGCAAAATCCGCCTTATCCTGAGGATCGGTGCCGGGCTTGGCGTCCCGATCAAGGGTAAGGTGGCCCGCGCGGATGCTTAAACCGGGCGCTGCGAGTACAATTGAACTCAATGCGGCCTTACGATTTGGTCATACGTACCCCATATAGGGAACAACCACTCCTCCAGCCTCCGGTTTGTCATGGCATTTGATTACAAGGCTTCGGCCGAATTTTTCGCGGGACGCAGCCAGCGCGGCTCTCGTCCCATGATGTATCGCCGTTTCAACAAAGCAGCGGATGCTTTGCGGTATGCGATCGAGGAATTGCCGGCGGCCAATTTTCTGGGCGCCATCCTCGATGTGGAAGGCAAGCGCTATCGCCACGATGCAATGCGCAGCCTCTACGATTCACCCGAATATCCGCTGAAGCGGATGAAGGTCAAAAAAAAGGCCGAGGTGAAATCCGAGACGGCCGAGACGCCCGGGGGGAAATCCGAGGCGAGTAAATCCGCGCGCCCGAAGGAAAAAGAACAGGTCGGGGCAAGATAAATCGCCGTCATTTGCGCAGCCGATTTTGAACCATGGCCGGACAATAGGCGCAAAGCGCGGTCTTCGTACCTGAATTCCCGGCCATTTTCGTTTGCGCCAACGGCCTCGAATATCGATTTATTTAGAGCCACAAATCATCTATACTGTTTTCTATATTCAAGAAATTGAGCGCCGCTCGCCGCTCGCCGCTCGCCGTTCGGTTGCGATGTCAGCAATCTTCGCGTCGTGAGCAATTTTATACAGTTGTATTTCCCCGATTGGCGCAAGCTGTCAACGCACAGGGAATCGAATGAAAAAAAAGAAAAACCGCCAGCCCGCCAGGAAATCAAAGGCCAGCCCCCGTTTTGACCTCGTGGAATTTTTCGAAACGGGAGCCAAGGGGCGAACGATTTCCAAGCACCCCAAAAGCCAGATCATTTTTACGCAGGGCGATGCTGCGGACTCCATTTTCTACATCAAAAAAGGCCAGGTAAAAGTCACCGTCGTCTCCAAGCAGGGTAAGGAAGCCGTAGTCGCCCTGCTCGGCGTGAACGAGTTCCTGGGCGAGGGATGTCTGATCGGCCAAACCAAACGCCTGGCAACGGCCAGTGCAATGATCGACTCCGTTACGATGCAAGTGGACAAAAGTGAAGTCCTTCGGGTCCTCCGCGACGAACCGGTATTTTCCCGGATGTTTATCGCCCATATCCTGGCGAGAAATGCCCGCGTGGAAGCAGACCTGGTGGATCAATTGTTCAATTCAACCGAGAAGCGGCTTGCCCGGCTGTTGCTGCTGCTGGCCAATTTCGGCAAGGAAGGCAAGCCGGAACCGATCATTGCAAAAATAAGTCAGGAAACGCTCGCGGAAATGGTCGGCACCACCCGCTCCCGCGTCAGCCATTTCATGAACAAGTTCCGCAATTTGGGTTTCATCGAATATAACGGCCATCTCGAAATTCATAGCTCGCTGCTGAGCGTTGTGCTGAACGAAGTGCCACGGACGGTTGAAGTGCCAAGGAAGGTTAAGGTCGCCAGTGTAACGACCGCCTGAGGCTTCCGATTTATTTTCAGATGTGAGCGGTATTGATCAGTTTTCGCCCATACCTCGTGTGAAGCTACAGGCTGCCTCGCAGGCCCCCCGTGCTGCAAGTTCCAGCCACCTGCGAAGCGTGATCTGGAAAATCCCCCTCAAACAATCCAGATCCGGTGCCCGCCGACAGGTCGCCCCCTGAGTTCGGCGGGCGCCTTTTTCAGAAGGGGCTCTTGTCGCAGCAGACAGCGGGAGTAGCGGCCATGAGTATTACCGGGCGGATAATCGGATATCAGTTTCCTGAGCGGCGTGCGGAGGGACCTGATACCCGCGCGCAGCGGCAAAGCGATGCGCTGGCCGCCGAACTGCGGAAGGCTCATGGCCGTGAACAGGTATTACTCACCGAAAAGCACGACCTGTCGCAGCATCAGGCGATGCTTGCGGAGGAATTCGAGCACCGGCTTATGAACAGCCTCCAATTGATATCGAGTCTCCTGAGCCTCCAGAGCAAGGCCGCAACGACGCCGGAAACCGCAAACCAGTTGAACATCGCGTCGTTGCGCGTCGCCGCCCTTGGGCGCGTGCATCATCGCCTGCATCTTCTCGATCATGAAAAAACAGTGGAGTTCGGGCAGTATCTGAAAAATCTCTGCGAGGATCTGACGGGTCTTCTGTTCGAGAATAAGGACGGTTTTGCCATTACGTGTGAGAGCACGAAGGCCGATATACCGACAGAGTTTGCGATTCCGCTCGGGTTTCTGGTCAATGAACTGATCACGAACGCGTCGAAATATGCCGTCGGCAATATCACCGTCCGGTTCGAAAACATCTCGCCCGCCCGTCACTCGCTTTCAGTCACCGATGACGGACCCGGATTGCCGGCGGACTTCGACCCCAGCAAGAGCAAAGGGCTCGGAATGAAAATTGTACGCACACTGGTGAAGCAGGTTGGCGGCGAGTTGTATTTTGCGAACGGTGAAAACGGTGATGGAACGATTTTCACGGTGATGTTCCATTCTGACCGCAATGCAGTTCGGGGAACGTAAGTACAAGCGAGGGGTTGTCCATCGGGCTATCAGCCCAAAGGAGTCCACCACATGACCAATCAGGACAACAAGCAGCCGCAGCAGGGCGGGCAGAGCGACAAGCCTGACCAGCAGACCCAGCAGCCCGGCCAGGGCGGACAGCAGGGCGGTCAGCCCAACGCACCGAAGCCCGGACAGCAGAGCCAGCAGCCGGATCAGCCTGCAAAACCCGGCCAGCAGCAACAGCACAGCGGAACGAACCGCTGAATCGAAAAAACACCTCGCCTCGGCGAGGTGTTTTTTTCGTTTGAGACATTTTGCGGTTTCGGCGCCCGTCCAGCGGGATTCCCGGAATACAATTTTTCATGGAGGAGACAGCAATGGCGATCGCAAGAGTGACGGAAATCATTTCCAGCTCGCAGACGAGTTTTGAGGATGCCGTTCAGAAGGGCGTTGCCCGCGCGAGCGAGACGCTCAAGAACGTCGAAGGCGCATGGGTCAAGGCGCAAAAGGTAATCGTAAAGGGTGGAAAGATCACCGAGTATCGCGTCAACTTGAAGGTCACATTCATCCTGACCGAATGAAGGTGAGCAATTCCGGACAGTTTTATCCGCGAGGCGGGCGTAGCATCGCCTGTATCACAAGGATGGAAAAATGAATATGTCAGGTGAAAGTCTTCTTGTCGTACTGGTGATCGGGCTCATTGCCGGATGGCTGGCCGGACAGATCATGCGAGGTACCGGCTTTGGAATCGTGGGGGATATTATCATCGGTATAGTCGGCGCCTTTATCGGCAGCTGGCTGCTTCCTCAGCTCGGGATCAATCTCGGCACCGGCCTGGTCGCTGCCATCGTCAACGCCACCATCGGCGCGGTAATCCTGCTGTTCATCATCGGGCTTGTACGTGGAAACGCCGGATGGCGTGGAGGCTGGGGCAGGCGCTAATAATCCAACCGCAAATAACCGGATCGAATTTTCAACACGCAATGGCCGGGCAATTCCCCGGCCATTGCTTATTGTTCGGCTCCGATCCCCATCATTCGCCCGCGCGCGAGACCAAGCTGCAAGATGCGGGTGAGCAGGCGACGATAGCTCAGCTTCGCGTGCGCGGCGGACTGCGCGAATTCCTCTTCCTTCGCGATTTCGGGATTGGGATTGGCCTCAATGTAATAGGGGACATTGTCCGCGGACAGGCGGAAATCCACGCGCGCGTAGCCATCGAGATCGAGCGTGCGGCAGACGCGCTTCGCGATCCGCTCGATCTTCGCCCGCAACTGCGGGCTTAGATCTTTGGCGGGGCCATGAATGATGCCGCGCTTCTCCTGATAGCCGACATCGTGCTTTACCTTTTCCGTCGCAATCCGGTGCGCGCTTTCGGGCAGGCTGCCGAAATCAAGCTCCCACACCGGCAGCACGCGCAGCCGGTCGTTGCCGATCACGCCCACATATAACTCGCGCCCCTCTATATACTGCTCCACCAGCGCGCCGGTGCCGATCTGTTCGTGGATAAAGGCGACGCGCTCCTTCAGCTTTTCGTCGGTCTCCACCACCGACGCCTGCGAGATGCCGAGCGAGGCGTCCTCGTTCACGCTCTTCACGATCAATGGGAGCGTCAGCCGCGCTGGCCGATGCACTTTTCGTCCGCGTGGAAACACCGCGAACGGCGGCACCGGGATACGGTGATAATGCAGCAGCTTCTTGGAAAGATCCTTGCCGCGCGAGAGCATCATGCCGCGCGGATTGCAGCCGGTGTAGGGGACGCGGATCAGTTCCAGATAGCTCGCCACGTTTTGGTCGTAGATCGCCTCGCCGTGAAACTGCTCCAGCAGATTGAACACGATGTCCGGTTTCCAGCTGTCCAAGGCGTCGCGGATCGGACGCAGCTCGTCCTGCACGCCGAGCGCCTTCACCTCATGCTTGAGGGATCGCAACGTGCTGCAAACATCGTATTCGGTCTTCCAGACATTGATTTCCGCCTCCGAATACCCCTTCGATGACTCCGGCGGCACGAAATCCGGATGCATCAGCACCAGAACGCGCAGCGGTTTCATGTTTGTCCCGTCATAGGGCGAACCATTGCCGCCGCGCCGGACCAAACAGCGAATGCACGGTGCGCGCGGTGAGGAGTACCGCGAAATCCATGATCAGTTTCCGCTCGTTGCCGGGCGCGCGCAGGTTCATCTTGCGGCATAACTCGATCATCTCATCGAGAAGTGAATCGATTGTAAGCTGGTATTCGCCGGTCCAGCGGGAGACCAGAGAGCGCAATTCCGTGCGGTTATGCCGGATGAAGGCGGTGGCTTTCTTCGAGTGACGGTGACGTGGATCGGCGGAAAAAATCCTGAACAGATCGCGGTCGAACGACTTGCCCGGACTGTCCACGGCGTAGAGCGCCTGTTTCCGCTTGTAGTGCTCGCCCAGCGTCATGCGGTTGCTGCGCAACGGCTCCACTTCAATGCGGCGGGTTAGCAATGGGCGCTGCTCGGCGATCTCCTTCATCGTCTCGTCCACATATTGCAGCTTCTTTAAAGCGCCCCACCCTTCGTAACGCTTCCTCCAGTTCGAACGCGGTTTCAGCCAGACCGCGAATGTCTCCGCGAAATCCTCGTCGGGATGGCTTTGCGCGTACCAAAGGCGTAGATGCTGGACGAAATTCTTGCTCGCGGGATTCGGCCGGTAATAGCTCGGATAGCGCTGCGATGAGGCGCCGAAAATTTGCTGCCATTTCCGGCGGCGATGCAGCTTGTAGGAATGTTGCAGGACGTGACCCGCTTCATGCCGCAGGATGCGCATGCACTCCGGCACCGTTCCGCCTTCGACGTCGATGATCATTCTGCGCTCGAGCCGCATCAGGCGCGGATGCGCGAGATAGAACGGGATCGCGATGCCGGGCGTCGTATCCGGGCTGAACCATTCGGTGGAGAGCCAGGCATGCGGTCGGATACGGATGCCCCGCTCTTTCAGCTCCCCGTCAAGTTCACGCAGGCATTCTTCCAGCCAGGTGCCGCGGATACGGATGTTCAGGTCCCGCAGCCGGAGCTGCAGGAGTTTCTCGTCCGGATAATGGGCCCAGGGAACTTTGGCGGACATGTCGGCTTTTTAATAGGAAAGGCGATGGCTACGAAATTGCCAACTTATGTCTAAAGCGGCAACAGGCTTGATTTCAGCCCTGGCGCGAGCGTGCGGCAGGATGAAACGAAAATAGCCTGCAAGGGGGGGTGCGTCGGGCATATAGTTTGCTTCGTGTGATTCGTCACCACCGAGGAGGATGTCCTCATGATGTGCGTGCGAATCCTGAAGGCGGCTGTTGCCGCATTGGTGATCACGGGCGTGAGTACAACTCATGCCGCCCCGCCGGAATCCGAATTCAGCCGGCGCGTGGATGAATTGGTACGCTGGATTTCCGAAAATTCCGAATATCCGAGCGCGATGAAGCAGCGGCCGGATTTCGTGTTCCTGCCGCCGCAAACCATTCGTACTGCTTTTTCCCGCAAGGGGCTTGGCTACAGCGACCAGTCAAGCAGCGTGCGCGCGGTGCAGGTAAAGGGCGCGATCTACCTGCCTGAAACGTTCAGTCTCGGCCGCGACGATTTCATGCTGCTGCACGAACTCGTCCATCATCTGCAGGATGAGAGCGAGCAAAAATTCGACTGCCTCGCGGAACGCGAACGCGAAGCCTACAAGCTGCAAAGCCGGTTCGTTGCGGAAACGGGTGTTGGAGATTCGCCGAACGATATGTTCATGCTGATGCTCCGCTGCGACATCCGCTAAAAGAGTTGCAAAACGAAATTGGTTCCGCGCGAAATTTTCAAATCGCGCTACAATTTTCTGCGTGAGAAAAAAACGCAGGAACCACCTCCCATCAAAGGCGTTCTGATCACTGTCCTGGCCGCATGAGTGGCCGGGCAACATGCAAAACGCTTAGTCGCGAAAGGGAGATGACCCATGCGGAACAAGATTTTGATGGCTGGCGCGGTTTGCGCCGTGCTGGCGTTGCCGTTCGCGGCAAGCGCGCAGGATGGAGCCGGTACGGCGGCAGGTGCCGCGACCGGGGCCGTTGGCGGCGCCCTTGTGGGCGGTCCGGTTGGTGCCGTGGTTGGCGGCATAGGTGGCGCGATCGTGGGCGGCATCTCGGATGCCCATTCGCAGCGCTTCCGCACCTATGCGGAGCGCGAGGCACGCGACGACTATCGCTATGATCGCGAAGTCGTGGTCGGCGCCGAGCTTCCCGCGACGGTGGTCTATCGCGATGTGCCGGCCGAATACGGCGTGCGTGAGTATCGCTATACGCGGGTGAACGGCCGCGTGGTGCTTGTCGATCCCCGCACCCGCCGCATCGTGCAGATCGTCGATTAAGACGCAGCTGACGAAAAAAACCCGCCGTGGTGAAAAACCGCGGCGGGGATTTTTGTTTGTTCAATCTGCTTGCGCTTACAGCACGACGACTTTGGCGCCGATCTTCACCTTGTTGTAGAGGTCGATCACATCGTCGTTACGCATCCGGAAGCACCCTGATGACACGGCCTGGCCGATCGTGTGCGGCTCATTGGAGCCGTGGATGCGGTAGAGCGATGAACCAAGATAGATCGCGCGCGCGCCGAGCGGATTCTCCGGTCCACCTGCCATGAAGGTCGGCAGATCGGGACGGCGCTTCAGCATGTCGTCCGGCGGGCGCCAGTCCGGCCATTCCTTTTTGTCGGTGACGGACTTCGTGCCCTTCCACTCAAAACCGGGGCGTCCGACGCCGATGCCGTAGCGCGTCGCCTTGCCGTTATCTTCGATGTAGTAGAGAAATTTCTTGTCGGTATCGATCACGACGCTGCCCGGCTTTTCCTTCGTCTCGTAATTCACCGACTGCTTGAGGAAGCGCGGATCGAACTGCGGCTTCGCCGGGATCGCGGCGACGCGGTAGATCGGGTCGATGTCGCCGCGCGGCGCCTGGATTAGCGGGCCGCGCGGATCGCGGCCGCGCACTTCTTCCCACGGGCGCTGGTAGTAGTTACGCGGCAGGCTGTCGCGCGGCGCACTCTGTCCGGTGAAAAGATATTCAATGAAGCCGCCGCCGAGTTCGCCCGGACGGTGACGGGGCTGCTGCTGTCCTTCGGCGAAATCCGGCTGCGGGGAGCGGTCGCGCGCGCTGCGTTGCGGCTGGACCGTACCGAAGCCGCGTTCGCGGCGGACCGGGCGTTCCTCGGCGCTGGCACGCTGCGAATAGATCACCTGCGTCCCGGACTGGGCGACATGGAAAGGCCTGTCATCCTCGGCGAATGCCGGGGAGGCGGAAGCCAGAAAGAGAGGGAGAATGAGTTTGCGCATCGCGGTACTCGATACTGTTCGTCGCGCGCCTGATTCCGGCGGCCTCCTATGCCTAACGCTTTGTGACGACTGTTTGGTAAACGATTTCGCACGGCGGAATCCGCCTGGCCTTTCGTTGCGATTATGGTTGATGAATGGTTACGAACGGCCGGTTCAAGGCTTGCGGACGGCCAGAAAGCCGAACAGCGACAGCACGACCACGCCCGCGACCAAGGCGAGCCCGGCTGAGGGCGAGAACTGCTCGATGACGAGCGCAACGACAAGAGGTGCTGCCGCCTGCAGGATCAGCGATGGGCCGGCAATGCGCCCCAGCGTCCGGCCGTAACCCTTCGGCCCGAAGAGCGCCAGCGGCACCGAGCCGCGCGCCAGCGTGATCAGCCCGTTGGTGACTCCGAACATCACCGCGAATGCGATCGCGACCGGCGTGGAAACGCCGAGCAGCGCCAGCATCGTGAACGCAACGATCAAGAGCCCGACCGCGAAACGCGCGATGTTCAGAGGGTGCAGATTGCGTGCGAACATGAACTCGCAAAGCCGCGCCGACACTTGCGCCGGTCCGAACAGCGTGCCGATCAGCACAGCGGTTCCCTTGTCGAGTCCGAGGCGCTCGAAAATCGACAACATATGCGCGGAGAGGGCGGAGGGGACGAAGGCGTAGGCCGCGAAACTCGCGATCACGACAAAGAACGCAAAGCCCGTAGCCTTGATGTGTTTTCCCTTCGGCGCTTTGGTGCCGTCCGGCATCCTGCCGGCTGTTGCCTTTTCGCGGGGCAGAGTGACGGCGAGGATCGGCGCGCAGAAACAAGCAAGCACGATGGCATAAACGGTGTAGGCCCCGCGCCACCCGGAAGTTTCCATGAGGAAATAAGTAACGGGCCAGCTTACGGTCGATGCGAAGCCGCCAAAAAATGTAAGCAGCGTGATGGGCCGTCGCGCACCCGCACCGAAAATTCTGCCGAGCGTCGCGAAAGCGGGATCATAGAGTGACGCCGCGAGTGCCACTCCAAGTACCCCCCACACCGCGATATAGGCCGCCGGATGCGTGACGTTAATGAGCCCGATCAACCCGGCGGCCCCGATCAGCGAGCCAACAGGCATCACGGAGTGCCCGCCATAGCGGTCGATCAGCGAGCCGACGAAAGGCGCCACGAGGCCGCCCGTGAGCAGGCCGAACGAAAATCCGCCCATCGAGAAGGCAAGCGACCAGCCCCGTTCGGCCGCAATCGCCGGTAGCGTCAGCACCGGCGGATAGAACAGCGTTCCCCAGGCGATGATCTGCGTGACGCCGAGAATCGGAATGGCACGCCACTGGCTGGAGAAACTGTTCAGGAAGGACATGCGTGATGTTCGCGAATCTTCGGCAGGCGGATAGGCGGAGCAAAGCATAACAGCAATGCGGGTGCTTGCGTATCGCGCGGGCTCCGAACCGGCTAGTTTACCCGCTTACGCCGATGTTCACGCGGAACCCCATGCAATTCGATCTGTGGTTTTATCTGGTCGGTCTGACCACCGCCTTTCTCGTCTCGGTTAGCAAGGGAGCGTTCGGCGGCGGGCTTGCGATTCTTTCCGTTCCACTCTTGTCGCTCGTGATGTCGCCGATCGAAGCCGCGATCGTCACCGCACCGCTCGTCCTCGTGATGGATGTCGTGGCGATCGGCCAGTTTGGGCCGAGCACCTGGTCGAAACCGGACTTGCGCTGGATGGTGCCCGGCCTGATGGCGGGCATCGCAATCGGCTACTTCTTTTTCACCGCGGTCGATCCGAATTTTGTCAATCTCGGTATCGGTGTCATCACGCTTGCCTTCGCGCTCGACTATTTTCTGCGGCGCAGAATGGCGCCGGCAACGCATCCGCCGTCGCCATGGCTGGCGAGCATTGCGGGCATCGCATCCGGCTTCACGACGTTCGTAGCACATGCCGGCGGCCCGCCCGCGAACATGTATCTGCTGCGGCGCGGGCTGCATAAGACGGTTTATGTGGGCACGCTGCTCGCGATCTTTTTTTTCGGAAATATCGTCAAGATCGTGCCCTACGGCATTCTGGCACTCGCGCGTCCCGACACGCTCTGGGCGGCGGCACTACTCACGCCCGCGGTGCCGCTCGGTGTCTGGCTCGGCAAGAAATTGCACGATCGCCTCGACCAGCAGCAGCTTATCTTCTGGGCCTATGTGCTGCTCACCGTCGCCGCCGCACGGCTTCTCTATTCGGCGATCCGCGTGCAATTTGGTTGATCGAGCGAAAAAGGCGCGGAGTGACCCGCGCTTTTTGTAGCGATCGCAGTTACCAGCCGATGACTCGCGGCAGCCAGGTCGCTATGGCGGGGAAGAAGAACACGATCACGAGCGCCAGCACTTGCATCAGCACGAAGGGAATGATGCCGCGATAGATGTCCCCTGTCGAAACCTCGGGTGGTGTCACACCGCGCAGGAAGAAGAGCGCCCATCCGAAAGGCGGTGTCAGAAACGATGTCTGAAGGTTCACACAAATCAAGGTCGCGAGCCACACCATGTCCACCTGCGCTGCCATGAACACGGGCAGGAACAAGGGTACGGCGATATACGAAATCTCGATCCACTCGATGAAGAAGCCGAGCACGAAAATGATGAGCATCAGGAACCAGATGTCCGCATTGATGCCGCCCGGAAGGAACGCAAAGAAGTCCTTGACGAGGTCCTCACCGCGCAGGCCGCGAAAGGCGAGCGCAAACACCTGCGCGCAGATGAGGATGAACATCATCATCGCGGTGATCTTGGTGGTCGCCTGAACCGTCTCGCGCAGCACGCGCCAGCTAAGACGGCCGGTGATGGCGGCGATCAGGATCGAGCCAAGCGCACCCATGGACGCTGCTTCCGAGGGTGCCGCGATCCCGGCAATGATCGAACCGAGTACCGCGCCAACGAGGCCGATCGGCGGTGCCACCACCTTGAACACTTTAACCGCAAGCTGTGAACCGGAGGTGAGCGCACGCTCTTCCTTCGGCACCGGCGGCACGAGATCGGGCCGGACGATTCCCAGTATCAAAATGTAAATGACGTAGATTCCCGCGAGCATCAGTCCGGGAATCATTGCCGCTGCAAACAGAGTGCCGACGGACTCGTTCAGAATATCCGCGAGCAGAATCAGAATGAGACTTGGCGGGATGATCTGCCCCAGCGTTCCCGAGGCGCAAATGACGCCGCAAGCAAGACCCTTGTTGTAGCCGCGCCGGAGCATCCCAGGCAGCGTCAGCAAGCCCAGCGTGACGACAGTGGCACCGACGATCCCGGTGGTAGCACCCATCAGAACGCCGACAAGGACGATGCCGATGCCGAGGCCGCCGCGCAGCGAGCCGGCCACAAGGCCGATCACGTCCATCAGGTCTTCGGCGAGCTTCGAGCGCTCGAGCATCATGCCCATGAACACGAATAAGGGAATCGCAAGCAGCGTCGCGTTGGTGACGACTCCGAATATCCGGTGAGGCAACAGGCTGAACAGTGCCGTTCCGAAGCCGAGGACACCGAATACAAACCCCGTGGTCGCCAGCGTGAGCGCGACCGGAATGCCCATCATCAGCAAGACGAAGAACGCCACCAGCATCAGGATGGCGAGAATTTCATACGACAACATCAGGCGCTCCGGAATTTCAGCCAGGCTTTGATGGCTTCGGAAAAGGACTGGATGAAAAACAGCGCGAAGCCGAGCGGGATCATCGCTTTGATGATGTAACGATGATCGAGGCCGCCCGGATTGGGCGAGCCCTCGGTGATGACCCACGACTGCTTCACGTAATGAAGCGACAGCCAGATCACGAGCACGGAAAGGGTCATCCCGAGAATGGCGGTGATCACGTCAACCAGGTGCTTGTTGCGCTCGCTGAAATACTGGAACAGCACGTC
This sequence comes from Xanthobacteraceae bacterium, assembly GCA_022844205.1. Lineage (GTDB taxonomy): Bacteria > Pseudomonadota > Alphaproteobacteria > Rhizobiales > Xanthobacteraceae > JAUSIF01. The sequence goes on from JALHMF010000001.1 coordinate 426,452, forward strand.
CACGCGCACATGCTCGCCCTGTTGCAGCGCGTAGGACATGCCAAAGAGACAGATCGGCACGAGGATGTGCCACTCCAGCTCCTGCGACCAGATGAACCCGATCGAGAAACCGTAGCGAAGCAAGACGTTCGCGCTCATCACGAGCGCGATCACGAGCGCGAGCCACGAAATGGCGCGGCCGGCGAGATCGGTAAAGCGGTCGATCCCGCCGGCCAGTTTTTCCGCCGTATTCACCCGCTCAGGCCTTGCGGATCTTGGTGTGATAGATCAGCTCGCTGAGATCGGCCCAGGAATCGTACTTGGCCTTGTAGGCCATGTAGGAGTCGTGAACCTTCTTCGTGACAGGGTCCTTGGCGACGGCTTCGTCGAGAATCTTCGTCGTCGTCTCGCGCAGCGCCTTCACAATTTCATCCGGCAGCGGCTGCGCAATGATGCCTTGATTCTTCACAAGGTCTTCCATCGCTTCAGCATTGTTTTTCTGGCACCACGCCTCGGAGATCACGTTGCATGCGGCGCAGGCGTTTTCCACTACGGCTTTCAGATCGGCCGGCAGGCTTTCCCACTTCGCCTTGTTGATCGTGAGTTCGCTCGCAGTGGCCATCTCGTGCCAGCCGGTCGTGTAGTAATATTTCGCCACCTTGTGCAGGCCGAGCTGGCGATCGAGGAAGGGACCGACGAATTCCGCCGCGTCGATGACGCCGCGTTCAAGGTTCGGGAAGATTTCGCCCGGCGCGATCAGGCGCGAGTCGACTCCAAGCTCCTTGTAGACGCGTCCCGCAAGACCCGGGATGCGCATCTTCAGGCCCTTCAGATCATCGACCGTCTTGATCTCCTTGCGGAACCATCCGGTCATCTGCACGCCGGTGTTGCCGCAAAGGAAAGGCACAAGATTGAAGCGGTCGTACACTTCACGCCAGAGCTGCGCGCCGCCGCCGTCATAGTACCAGCCGTTGAAGCCCTGGAAGTTCAGGCCGAAAGGCACGGCCGTAAAGTATTGCGCGGCGAAGCTCTTGCCGGTCCAGAAATAGGAGTTTGCGTAATTCATCTCCACTGTACCCGACGAGACTGCATCGAACCCTTCTGCCGCTGGGATCAACTCGCCGGCGCCGTAGAACGTGATCTTGATGCGGCCGCCGGACATGTCGTCGATGCGTTTGACGAGATCCTTGGCGCTGCCTGGCCCAGTCGAATAGAACGCTGCGTTAGGCCCGTAAAAGCTGGTCATCTTCCAGTTGAAGGTGGTCTGTGCCCGAACCACCGCTGGCGCGGCGACAGTGCCAACCGCCCCCGCCAATGCTAATTTCGTGAAATCCCTGCGTCGCATGAACAACTCCCGATGTGAGGAAGGCTTCATCTGTAAGCAACCGACATGCCATTCAATCCTGGCCCGCTGACATGATCCTGAACCGTCCCTAGAGGAAATCAAGCACACGCGATGAAAATAGTGGCAGTGCCATGCCTACGTGACGATCAGTTGCCTTATGGCGAACCAAGTTCAGCGGTTTTCTTCCGCGCCGCATGAAGATTCTCCCACCTTTGCTCATTGCAGTGCAAAACCACTAAAGCCCACGCAGCAGGAGTGCTCACTTGCGCCAGCTTTTCTCGACCTTCGCCGATGTGCGCCGTCTCGCCACCCCCTTTTTCAAGGGAGAGGAGCGCTGGCCGGCGAGAACGCTGCTCGCAATCGTCGTGGCGCTCGAACTGTCACTCGTCGGCCTGAACGTCGTCTACAATTCCTGGAACGCACGCTTCTACGATTCGCTGCAAAACAAGGACTGGGAAGTCTTCAAGCGCGAACTGCTGTTTTTCTCGGTGCTGGCGGCGTTCTTCATCATTGCGGCGGTGTACAAGCTCTATATGCAGCAATGGCTGCGCATCCGCTGGCGCCGGTGGATGAACGAAAAATACCTCGACCGCTGGCTGCATGACAGCGCGCACTACCGCATGCGGCTCACCGGCGACGTGGCGGACAATCCCGACCAGCGCATCGCGGAAGACCTTGAGCAGTTCACCCAGCGCACGATCGAGCTCGGCCTTGGTCTCCTGAGTGCGGTTGTTACACTCGTATCTTTCATCGTCATTCTGTGGAGTCTATCAAGCTCGATGGCGATGCCATTCTTTGGCGGCGATATCGTAATCCCCGGCTATCTTGTCTGGGCGGCGTTGATCTACTCAGTCGTTGGCACCTGGCTCGCGCACGTGATCGGCCGCGCGCTGGTGTTTCTGAATTTCAATCAGCAACGGCTGGAGGCGGACTACCGCTATCACCTGGTGCGTATGCGCGAGAACGGCGAACAGATCGCGCTGCTGAACGGCGAGGACGCGGAGAACCGCCAGCTTGGCGGGCGTTTTGGCCGGCTGGTTGGAAACTTCTTCAATCTGATGGGCGCGCAGAAGCGGCTGACCTGGTTCACCGCGGGCTTCGCGCAAATCGCGATTATTTTTCCGTTCATCGTGGTCAGCCCCGCGTATTTTTCCGGCGCGGTGACGCTCGGCGTACTGACGCAGACCGCCCTCGCGTTCGGGCAGGTGCAGTCGTCGCTTAGCTACATCGTCAATGTCTATGCGGTGCTCGCCGAATGGCGTTCGGTGGTGCAGCGGCTGACGGGCTTCGAGAAATCCATTGCCGATGCCGAACGCATCAAGGATCACACGGAAATCGCAGTCGCGGGCAATGGCAGCGATGCGTTGAAGCTATCCGGACTCGAAGTGCGCCTGCCTACGGGCGTGCCGGTGGTCGCGGCCGGAAATCTTGTCGTCGAGAATGCCGGGCACATACTGATCACCGGAAAATCCGGTTCCGGCAAATCCACCCTGTTCCGCGCGATTGCGGGCATCTGGCCCTTTGGAAAAGGCAGGATCGAGATCGGGCGCGGAAAGAAACTGCTGGTGCTGCCACAGAAGCCCTACCTGCCGTTCGGGCGGCTGGATGAGGCGCTCGCCTATCCGGAAGCGCCGGAAAAGCACAAGCCGGAAGAACTGATCGGAGTCCTTCGCGCAGTCGGCCTCGACAAGCTCATCGAAAGGCTGCACGAAGAATCTTCCTGGCCGCATGTGCTTTCGGTCGGCGAGCAGCAGCGATTGTCGTTCGCCCGCGCCTTGCTCGCAAGCCCGGACATTCTGTTGCTGGACGAGGCGACCTCGGCCGTGGACGAAACGGCGGAATCTTCGCTCTACAAATTGTTGTATGAGCGGTTGCCGGGCGTCACGGTCGTTTCCATCGGCCATCGCACCACGCTGAAATCGCTGCATGGGCGCTCCATCCGGCTGGAGCAATCTGGACAAGGCTTGGTCGAGGCAAGAGCGGCACCCGCGACCTGAGGTGTTTCAATTCCAGCGATTCGGCTAGAGCCGCGGGCCAAGCAGGAAGAGATGGAGCCCGGTGGATGGGTGCGCGTGTAGTGCATGCCCACCATCGCAAGGCCCACGGCGGAAGCCGCGACCCATGGCGAACTGTTAGTCCCCGAAATTTCAACCGAGTGTAACGCCTGCCTGCGCGAGCAGCCTTGGCAAATTGTCGCTTGCGAAAAATTTGTGCTCGGCCTCCCGCTGTTCCTGAAGAGGATCGCGCGCCCGCAATTCGTCGTCCACGAAGCCGGGGTGGCACATGATCAGTCCGCCGGATGGCATGCCTTTCAAAAACGATGCGAACAGATCGGCGTAGTTCTTCGTGGAAGCAAAATCATAAGCGCCCGCAAAAGCCCGATTGGTTGCGAGCGCTCGCGCGCGCGCCTGTGCCGGAAAACCCGCATTCAGCAACGCTAGAAAACGGGCCTTCGGCTCGCCGGAAAAAAGCACAGGCGTGGCGGGTGAGCACTGACGCACCCATGCGCGCGGGGCCATGCGCGCGACCGTATCGAGAAACGCGCCCCGCAGCACAGGCTGCAGTTGCACATGCTGATGTCCGTCCACGAAATCGGGCGTGCGTCCGAACGCGGTTCGGAAAGCGTTGAACTGCGCCTTGATTTCCTCGACCGCGGCCGTCCTCGAGATGCGCCCCCAGTTCAGCGGATTGAGATACCCGGTCACCGAGGGAAATTTACCGTCATCTGTTTTCAACGGCGATGCCACGAGCGGTTTGAAGCCGCCGGTCAGCGTGACATGCAGGCCGGTCTCAAAACGGATCGGCGATGTTGTCTCGCCAAGTTTAGCCGCCTCCTCGCGCAAGCCCGGAAACACCGTCATCACGGAGGTTGCGTTCAACCGGCCGAGCGCAATCAATTCGCGGATGGAACGGGACACGCCGGGGGCGAGCGCATAATCGTCCGCGCACAGGACGATCCGGCGCAGGCTCATTTACTCCGCGGCCTCGCGCGGAGAATTCTTCGGGCTTCGCTTTTCGTCAGCCACTTTCAGCTGATGATCGGCGATGAAATAGACGGGCCGGCCTTTCAGCTCGAACAGAATCTTTGCGATGTATTCGCCCATGATGCCGATCATCATGAGCTGTACACCTCCGATCACCATCATACCGACGAATAGCGAGGGATAGCCGGCAACGTCCTTTCCGTAGACAATCGTCTCAAACAGAATCCAGCCGCCGAACAGAAAAGCGGTCACGGAAAGCATAAGCCCGAGAAAACTCGCAAAGCGCAGCGGAGCGGCGGAGAAAGCCGTGAGCCCTTCCACCGAAAGACCAAGCAGCGTGGCGAGGCTCCAGCTTGAACGGCCATGACTGCGTTGCGCCGGCTCATACGGCACACGCACCTGACGAAAGCCGATCCAGCTCGACAGGCCCTTGAAGAAGCGGCTGCGCTCCGGAAGCCGTCGTAACGCTTCCGCCGCGCGCGGAGACAGCAGCCGGAAGTCTCCGGCATCGACCGGAATCTTGTGCCGCGCGCCCCAGTTCAGCACGCGATAAAACGAATAAGTCAGGAAGCGCTTGGTCGCGGACTCATTCGACCGATGCGCCTTCGCCGTATAAACGACGTCGTAGTTCTCGGCGCGCCATAGTTGTACAAGCCGGTCCGCGAGTTCCGGCGGATGCTGTCCATCGCCGTCCATGAACAGGAGTGCGGCGAAACGCGCGTGATCGAGTCCCGCGGCCATCGCCGCTTCCTTGCCGAAATTGCGCGATAAGGAAACGACTTGCACGTCGTTTGCTTCGGCGGGAAGGGAGCGGGCGATGGAAAGCGTCTCATCGCGGCTGCCGTCATCGACGTAAACGAACTCAGTGCGAATGCCGTAGGACTTTGCGATGCGCGCGGCGAATGCAACCAGCCGCTCATGCAGGGCAGGCAGGCCCTCCGCCTCGTTATAAACCGGAACGACCACGGAAAGGCTGTCGCCGTCGGTCATTCCCTTCAGGTTTCCCCTGTCCTGCGCCATGTTAGTCCTTGTCAGCGCGCGATTCGGCCCCATCCCGCCCGCTTTCCCCGGAGTGTCCTCTTGTACGCATTGTTCGTCCAGATGTTCCGCTTTGGCCTTGTCGGCTTCGTTAATGCGGGCGTGGACGTAGCCGTTTTCTTCCTGGCCCTTGCAACCATCACCAATTCGCTGGTGGCGGCGAATTTCTGCGCCTGGGTCGTTGCGGTGACCTGCTCCTATTTTCTCAATTCGCGCTTCACCTTCGCCGGCGCTTCCGGACGTGCCCTAAGCCTGAAGGGTTATCTGATGTTTGTGCTGACACAGGTCGGCGGTTTCGTGGCGCATACGGCGATGCTGGTGGTCTCGGCGCCCTACGTTCCGCTCTGGCTGGCGAAACTCCTCGGCATCGGTGTGGGCTTCGTGGTGAATTTCACGCTGGCGCGGGCAATCGTGTTCCGGAATCAATAAAAAACTCAGCGATTGAGCCGCGCCTCGAGTGCATCCCAGAGCGAATTCTCGCGCTCGAACACGAATTCCGGCGAAGTGACCATCACGGTTTCCGCGCCCTGCTCGCGCAGGAAAATCGCAAGGTCGTGCACCGTCTTCGGGGGGCAGAGCAGCGTCAACATGCCAGAGGAAGTCGGCCCGCCCAGCGGGGCGATCACGCCGAAACGGTCCTTGGCTTCCGCGACCATCTCGGCATCCGCTTCCTTGAAGCGCGTGCGGACTTCCCGCATCGTTCTTGCGCGGCGTTCGGCGGCCACACGGTCGAGCAAGGCGCGCGCGGCGGCACGCTCTTCATCGCCCCAGTGGGCGGTGAGGGAAGCGACGAGATTCGCCTGTGAGCGCAGCATCACGCCATCGTCGATTACCTTCAGGCCATTGGCGGCGAGTGTCGTGCCGGTCGTGGTGATGTCCACGATCAGTTCGGCGGCGCCTGTTGCCGGTGCGCCCTCGGTCGCGCCAAGGCTTTCGACGGTGCGGTAGTCCGAAATGTTGTGGCGCGCGAAGAACTCGCGCGTCAGGTTCACGTATTTCGTGGCGATGCGCATGCGCTGTCTGCGCTTGTGATGAAACGCGGTCGCCACATCGTCGAGGTCGCGCATGTTGCGCACATCGATCCATGCCTGCGGCACGGCGACGACCACATTCGCATTGCCAAATCCGAGTTCGTCGATCAGCAGCACCTTTTTATCGGCGTTCGGAATCATTTCGCGCACGAGGTCTTCGCCCGTGACGCCGAAATGAATGGTCCCGTTCGCAAGGTGATTGGTGATCTCGGAGGCCGAAAGATAGACGACCTCGATGCCGCCGATTTCCGGCACGGTGCCGCGATACTCGCGCCCGCCGCGCGGCTGCACGAGCGACATGCCGGCCCGCTTGAAGAACGCGTGGGCGTTCTCCATGAGGCGGCCTTTCGAGGGCACTCCGATGACGAGGGCGCTCATGCGGCACCTCCCGCCTGTTCCAGCTCCTCGATCCAGGCTGCGAAGCCGACCGCGGGTACCGGCTCGGCGCTGCCGAGCAGCGAAAGCAGCCCGTCATAGCGGCCACCGGCGGCGAGCGGATATTTTACCCGGCCGGACGTGTCGTAAATCTCGAACACCATGCCGGAGTAGTAGTCGAGCGCGCGTCCGAAGGCGGTGGCGAATTTGATGGTCGATACATCCACGCCGCCGGCCGCCATGAAGCCGGCGCGCTTCTCAAACGTGTCGAGTGCCGCATCGAGATCGAGCTTGGCATCCTTGGCAAGCGAGCGCAGCGAGGCGAGTGCGTCATCGGGATCGCCTTCGATGGTCAGATAGCGTTCGAGTGCCGCCGTCGTGTCGCCGTCGAGGCTACTGGTGACGCCGAGCGAGGCCTGCTCCAGAAACCGCTCCGCGATTTCCTCCCCCGTGCGTCCGCCTACGGCGGAAATGCCGGCGATCGAAAAGAGATCGGTGACGAAAGCGCGCGCCGCTTTCGGGTCGGAGCCTTCGAGCGCGGCGAGAACGCCCGCGTGAGTCGAGCGCGTGCCGGGTGCAAGCTTCAATGTCGCAAGGTCCGCTTCCAGTGTGCCGGTGCGATTGAAATCCTTCAAGAGACGCCGCTGCCAGACCGGCGGCAGTTTGAGTGCCGCGACGAGTGCGGAAAACAATCCGACATCGCCCATGCGAATTTCCGGCGTGTTGACGCCATATTGCTTTGCGGATTCAAGCGCCAGCGAAAGACATTCGGCGTCCGCCGCCTCGAAGTCCTCGCGGCCGAGCGACTCGATGCCGGCCTGAAGATATTCTCCGTTGCCGCCGCCGCGGTCGCGGAAGACGGGACCGAGATAACAATAATTGGCGGCGCGCTTCGCCGCGCCATTCGCGAGGTGCATGCGACAAACAGGAATGGTGAGATCGGGGCGCAGGCAAAGTTCTTCGCCGGAAGAATCCGAAGTGAGATAGAGCCGCCGCCGGAGTTCTTCTCCCGACAGTTCGAGGAAGACATCCGCCGGCTGCAATACGGCAGGCTCCGCGCGCGCGTACCCCGCGCGCTCGTAAAGATCGACGAGCGCTTCCGCCCGCGCCCTGCCGTTTTTGATAGCCGGCCCGGCCATTGTCTCGGTCTCTCGTTTTGGTTCGCGGCCTTGTAGCAGGACTGTGTGCCGGTTTCGAATGTTTCTCTGAAATTTGGTGAGTACCGGCGGGGACGGCTTGCATTCTCAAAACTGGTATTGATATATTATATCAATAAAGGCTTCCGAAGGGCTAGTTGCCAATCACTCGCAAAAAAGATGATGTTGCGAGTAATTCGCAAGAATGGGTTAGGGGTCGAACATGTTTTGGCGCCGGATTCTGTCCGCGAGCGTTTTCACAATTGCTTTTGTTTTCTCAGGCTCGGCCTGGCCGCAGACTTCGCCTCAGGAACCGGCAGCGCAGGCACAGTCCGGGCAGGCTGCGGATGAATACAAAAAGCCCCGCCGCGCGCCACGCCAGCACATCCACTACGAGGGCGATGGGCACGATCATTCCAGAGATAAACCTCACCCTGCGCACAGGCCGGGCGACGAGCGCGGTCACGTACATGTTGGCCATCCGCACGGACACGAACACGAAGTGTTTGATGTGGAGGCGCTGTTTGCATTCACGGCGGTCAGCCGCATCGGCGATAAAGGCGACAAGCACATCATCGTCTCGATGGATGGTGCATGGGGCAAGCACGACGGTTCATTCCGTGCGCTGACTCCGAAAGTGGAATTTGGGGTGAACCCGCATGAGCGTTTGCATGTCGCGCTCGAACTCTGGGGCGATTATTTTAAAATCAGAAACGTGACCGGCCTCGACGACCAGAAACGCTGGGGCGGCGGTGTCGCGCTGGAGTTCAAGGTCAGTCTTGTCCGCCGGGGCACAGAAGGTCCGGTCGGCGTGACGCTGATTCTGGCGCCGCATTATTCCAACTCGGAAGAAGTGACCGGCGAAAAGGCGCATCACTATGCGATGGAAGTAAAGCTCGCCGCCGACACCGAGTTGATCAAGGACATGCTGTTGCTCGCCTGGAATCTTCATTACGAGCCGGCGAGGGTAAAAGCGCGCGGTGAGGAAGAGTGGGAAAAAGAATCCATGTTCAGCGCCTCGGCGGCGCTGATGGCGCGTATGACTCAGAACATATTACTCGGCGTTGAGGTTCAGTATTTCCGCGCCTATGAAGGCTATACGCTGAACACGCTCTCAGGCCGTGCGCTGTATGTCGGGCCGACGCTGCATGTAAAAATCAGCGACAAGGCGCAGTTCGTCGCCGGCTGGCAGACGCAGGTATCCGGTAAAGCAGCAGGCGATCCGCGCTCGCTCGATCTGGAAAATTTCGAGCGGCATCGTGCGCGGGTACTCTACAGCCAGCATTTTTGAGAATAAGAAATCCCTCCCCCTTGCAGGGGAGGGATGAATTGTTCAAAGCCCGTGCCGCGCCAGCACTTCCTTCACGGCCTCGACGAGCTTCTCTTCCGGCACGGAAAACTGCGCGGGACGTTCCTCGCGCCATTCCTTGTTCGAGGCGATGGCCTTGGCGGCTTTCGCGCCCTCGATCAGGTCCTTGATCTGCACTTCGCCCTTGGCTTTTTCGTCGCCGCCCTGAATGACGACGCAAGGCGAATTGCGGCGGTCGGCATATTTGAACTGGTTGCCGAAGTTCTTCGGGTTGCCGAGATAGAGTTCGGCGCGGATGCCGGCGTCGCGCAACCGCTTCACCATTTTCTGATAATCGGCGATGCGATCCTTGTCGAAAACGGTCACGACCACCGGACCGGTTTCCGCGCCGATCTCGACTTTGCCGAGATGCTGGAGTGCCGCCATCAGGCGTGACACGCCGATGGAAAATCCGGTCGCCGGAACCGCCTCGCCGCGGAAGCGTGCGACCAGCCCGTCATAACGCCCGCCGCCCGCCACTGAGCCGAAGCGAACCGGCGCGCCGTCGTCGCCCTTCACTTCAAACGTCAGCTCGGCCTCGTAAACAGGGCCGGTGTAATATTCGAGACCGCGCACGACCGACGGATCGATCATGATGCGGTCGTCGCCGTAGTCCGCCGCCCTCGCGAGTGCGGCGATCTGCGAAAGCTCATCGAGACCTTCGTTCGCTAAAGCATTCAGGCCGAAATCGGCGCGCATGGTCTCGATGGTCTTCGCGTTATCCGCGCCATCACCGCCGGCCTTCGAGCCGTCGATGGCCTTGATGAAATTCAGCGCGCGTTCGCCGATTGACGCTGCCTTCTCCGGTGCGGTCCGGCGCGCCAGCGCATATTTCAGCACGAGATCGATCTGTTCCTTCGCGAGGCCCGCCCCGCGCGTAAAGTCGCCGCTCTCGTCCTTGCGTCCGGCGCCGAGCAATGCGCGCACGCCTTCGGGTCCGAGACGGTCCAGCTTGTCGATGGCGCGCAGTACGGTGAGGCGCGTGACGGCATTCTCGTCGCCACCGAGCTTCACGGCTTCCAGCACGCCGTCGAGCACCTTGCGGTTGTTCACCTTGATGACGTAATCGCCGCGCGCGATGCCCAAATGCTCCAGCGTGTCGGCGGCGAGCATGCACATTTCCGCGTCGGCGGCGGTGGAAGCAGCACCCACCGTATCCGCATCGAACTGCATGAACTGGCGGAAGCGGCCCGGCCCCGGCTTCTCGTTACGAAAGACCCAGCCGTAACGATAGCTGCGATAGGGCTTCGGCAAATCCTGAAAATTCTCCGCCACGTAACGCGCGAGCGGCGCCGTCAGGTCATAGCGCAGCGACAGCCATTGCTCGTCGTCGTCCTGGAACGAGAACACGCCTTCGTTCGGCCGATCGCTATCCGGCAAAAACTTGCCGAGCGTCTCGGTGTATTCGATGGCCGGTGTTTCCACCGCTTCAAAGCCATAGCGCTCGAACATCTCGCGGATCTTCGCGAGCATTGCGTTCGCCGCGGCGAGTTCGGCGGGACCGCGGTCGCTGAGACCGCGCGGCAGACGGGCTTTGATTCGATTGGAATTACCCATGGGCGAGGGTCTAAACGAGCCGCGCCAAGTCGGCAATCAATTCGCGGCTATCAGTCCGGTCGCCGCTCGGACCACGCCTGCAGTTTCCGGTAAATCGTCGAAGGGCTGATTTCCAGCGCCGAAGCGGCCTTCTGGGCGTTGCCGTCGAAGGCCTTGAGGGCCTGCTCGATGATGCGCTGCTCTTCCCGCCAGAACGGCACGATGGACGGACTCGCGATCGACGGCAGCGGTCCGGTGTCGCGGGCGGTCTCATGCGTCGCGGTGCCCGGCAGCGCCAGCATGTCGGCGGTGACATGCTCGCCGTCATGCAGCACGACGACGCGGCGGATGATGTTCTGCAGTTCACGGACGTTGCCGGGCCAGTTGTAGGTTTCCAGCATCGCCTCGGCTTCGGGCGCAAAGCCGGTGAACGCGCGGCCCTCTTCCTCGGCAAAGCGCGAAAGGAATGCACGGGCGATGATCGTCACGTCGCCATCCCGCGCGCGCAGGGACGGCAGTTCGATCGGGAGGACATGCAGGCGGTAATAAAGGTCCTCGCGGAAGCGGCCTGCCTCGATCTCGCGCAGCGGATCGCGGTTCGTTGCGCATACGATACGAACATCGACTTGCCTCTGTTTCGTGTCGCCGACCCGGCGCAGCGTGCCGGTTTGGGCAAAGCGCAGGAGCTTGGCCTGCAGCGCGAAATCCATCTCGCAGATTTCATCGAGAAACAGCGTGCCGCCATGCGCCAGTTCAGCGGCACCCGGACGTTCTTCATGCGCGCCGGTATAGGCGCCTTTCACATGGCCGAAGATCTCGCTTTCCATCAGCTCCCTCGGAATCGCGCTGCAGTTGATGGCGATGAAGGGTGCATGGGGACGGCCCGAACAGGCATGGATCGCCTCGGCGCAGATTTCCTTGCCGGTGCCGCTCTCGCCGGTGATGAACACCGGGGCCCTGGATGGCGCCACACGTTTGATCTGCTCATAGGCCGCGAGCATCGCGGGCGAGCAACCGACGAAATTCTGGAAGCCATCGGATTCGGCGCATTCGCCAGCGGGCGCGATGGGCGCTTCCGTCGTATCGACGGGCGGCAGGCGCTCGAATAGCCGCCGCGCGATCTCGGCCGGATGGCATGGCTTCGCCGCGAAATCGTCGGCGCCCGCGCGCATGGCTGCAACAGCGCTGGAAACGGAACCCTGCGCGCTCGTGGCAAGGATCGGTCCGGTCATCCCGGCACGGCGGAGTGCTGCAACGGTGTCGATGCCGGCGCCAAGATCGAGCGAGACCACCGCACCGGAACAGAAGCCATCGCGCACGCTCGTAACCGCCTCGGCGAGACTCGAAGTCTCGCGGACCACAGCTTCGTGGGATGCGGAGGCATTCATGGCAGCCGCAAGCAGGCGGCGCGCTACCGGATCGGTGTCGACAATAATGACGCGAACGGGCTCTTGCGAGCCTCTCTTGGAAACCATGCCGGGCGACCCCTCGACTCGGACTGGCGAAAAGGGGACCAAGGCTTACTCCCCCAACTGCCGCGATCATCGCCCGATACAGTAAACAAACCTTTATTTTTGGGCTTGTTTGCGCTCTAAGACGTTCCCTGGGCACGGCGGCTGCGCGACCGTCCGGGGAACGCCGGGGAATCCAAAATATGTCTGCTGCACGCGATATCGACGCAATTGCACCGAACGACCTGGAAGCCTTCTGGATTCCGTTCACGCCGAACCGCTCCTTCAAGAAGCGGCCGCGCCTCGTCGTGCGTGCGAAAGACATGCACTACTACAAGCCGGACGGGAAAGCGGTGCTGGACGGCGTTGCCGGCATGTGGTGCTGCAACGCCGGTCACAATCGCGCGCCGATCGTGGCGGCGATCCAGAAACAGGCCGCCGAACTCGATTACGCGCCGCCGTTTCAGTATGCGATGCCGCAGTCCTTTACGCTTGCGACCCGTATCGCGGCACTCGCTCCCGGCGACCTCGATCATGTCTTCTTCTGCAATTCCGGCTCCGAGGCCGTCGATACCGCGCTCAAGATTGCGCTGGCCTATCAAAAATTAAAAGGCGACGGCTCGCGCACGCGCCTCATTGGCCGCGAGCGCGGCTATCACGGTGCGGGCTTCGGCGGCATTTCGGTCGGCGGCATCGTCGCCAACCGCAAGCAGTTCGGTAATATGCTGGCTGGCATCGATCACCTGCCGCACACTTATAATCGCGACGAACAGGCGTTCTCGCGCGGCGAGCCGGAATGGGGAGCCCACCTCGCCGACGATCTGGAACGGATCGTCGCGCTGCACGACGCGTCCACCATTGCCGCCGTGATCGTGGAGCCGATGGCCGGTTCCACCGGCGTTCTGCCGACCCCGAAGGGTTATCTCCCGCGGCTGCGCGCGATCTGCGACAAATACGGAATTCTTCTCATATTCGATGAAGTGATCACGGGTTTCGGCCGCCTCGGTCACGCGTTCGCGGCGGAACGCTACGGCGTTATTCCCGACATGATCACCTTTGCCAAAGGCGTGACCTCCGGCACCGCCCCGATGGGCGGTGTCCTGGTCCGCAAGGGCATCTACGACACGTTCATGCAGGGACCGGAACACGTCATCGAGCTGTTCCACGGCTACACCTATTCGGCACATCCGCTCGCGGTGGCGGCCGGTATCGCGACGCTCGAACTGTACCGCGAGGAAAAACTGTTCGAGCGCGCGAAGAAGCTGGAGCCGCTCTGGTACGACGCCGCGATGGGCCTGAAGCAGGAACCGGGTGTCCTCGACATCCGCATGGTGGGCCTCACCTGCGCGGTCGATCTGTCGTCCCGTCCGGATGCGTACGGCAAGCGCGCCTATGAGGCGATGGAGCGCGCATTTCACGACGAGGGGCTGATGATCCGCTCGCTCGGCGAGACGCTGGTCCTGACACCCTCGCTGGTAATTTCAGAAGCGCAGATCGGCGAGATTTTCGAGATCATGGCGAAGGTCATTCGCGCGGGGGCGTGAATCTTTGTGGTTCCAGAGCCAGCTGACCAGTTTTTGTCATCGCCCGCGAAAGCGGGCGATCTAGTAAACACCTTGCTCCTGTGATTACTGGATGCCCCGCTTTCGCGGGGCATGACATCTAAGCTTTTCCTCCCTCTGTTGCCCCGCCGCTCTGGTGAAACGGCGGCTTTCAGGGTTACACTTGCAAATCAGGTCGCGGGCGGGGAATCGCGGCTTTGGCGGATAGCAATGCGGGGTTTTGGATACCTGTTTGTCGCGGGTTGCATGGCGCTGATCGCGCTGTCGATCGGCCTTGTGCTGCGCTTCGTGGCCGGCATGAGCGGCACCGAGGCGACGATGATCGCGCTGGTCGCACTGTTCGCCCTGCTGACGCTCGAAGTCAGCGCCTCACGCGGCCGCGACCGTTCCGGAGTTTCCGAGCGTTTTGAAGGCCTGTCGCGCGTTTCTTCCGATCTCGCCCGCGAGGTCGGCGAGCTTCGCCACCGTATCGCCGCGCTCGAAGCCGCTCCGAAGAAAGAGCAGCAAATGGCGACCGCGCCACTTTCACGTGAAATCTCCGAAGTCGCGAAGCTCGTGGAGGAAATCGCACAGACGGTTGCCATCCACGACACGCTGCTGACTTCCCCGCGCAAAATGCGGGAACATGACGAACCCGATGCAGAGATACAGCCGGTAGTTCCGACAACACCCCGTCCGTTCGACGGCAAGAGCGAGCAGGAAATCACCGTTCTCGTTCGCGGCGCGATCGAATCCGGCAATATCGAATTGTTCCTTCAGCCGGTCGTGACTTTGCCGCAGAGAAAAGTCCGCTTCTATGAGGCGCTCTCGCGCATGCGCCTGCGCGAAGGCGGCATGATCGACGCCGCCGATTTCATTCCGGTTGCGAAAAAGGCCGGACTGCTTCCCCGCGTCGATGAGCGGCTCGTGCATAACTGCGTGCAGGTTGTCCGCCGCCTTGCTTCGAAGAACCGCGAAGTCGGCCTCTTCTTGAACATCGCCCCGGAAACGCTCGGCGACCGTACCGTGTTCTCCGAAATTCTCGGCTATCTCGATGCCAACCGGGCGCTGGCGCCTTCGCTGGTGCTGGAGATGTCGCAGCTTGTCTACCGCACGCTTGGCGCCATCGAATTGAACGCGATGTCGCAACTCGCCGAGCGCGGCTTCCGTTTCTCGCTCGATCGGATCGATGACTTCCGCATCGAGCCGCGGGGTCTTGCCGAACGCGGCATCCGGTTCATGAAAGTGCCGGCCGATCTTATGCTGAAGCAGATGCAGGCGACCGGCGGCGCGCATATCCATCCGTCCGATCTTTCCGACCTGCTCGGCCGTCATGGCATCGATCTCGTTGCCGATCACATCGAGAGTGAAAACATCGTGGTCGATCTTCTCGATTACGATGTGCGCTTCGGACAAGGCTTCCTGTTCGCGCCGCCGCGGCCGGTCCGCGCCGAAATTCTCAAGGGCGAAATGAAGCCGGACGCAGCCGGCAACGGCGAAATCACCGGCGTTATTCCGCCCGGCACCGAAACCGGCTTTACCGCGGCTCCTCTCAGCGCGCTTACCCGCAATCCGCGCGTCGCGTGACCTTTCGCCTCTTGAAAGCGGGCGAGGGACATGCGAATCCGTCGCGACTTTCCCGAACCAGCAAAAGCCATATGCCCGAAATTCTGAACGCGGCCGCGCCGCTCCTCGCCCGCCACGATCTCATCCTGTGCGACATCTGGGGCGTCGTTCACAACGGTGAGACGCCGTATCCGGAAGCCGTGCATGCGCTGGAGCGGGCGCGGGCGGCCGGCAAAACCGTGCTGATGATTTCCAACGCCCCGCGTCCCGGTACCGTTGTGAAGAAACAGATGGCTTCAATCGGCGTGACCGGCGGTTATGACGACGTAATCGCGTCCGGCGATGTCACGCGCGAGGAATTGAAAAAGCGGCCTGGCCTGAAATTGTTTCATCTGGGCCCTGAGCGCGATCTGCCCAACTACGAAAATCTCGATGTCTCGCTTGTGGGTCTGGACGACGCGGAGATGATCGTCTGCACCGGCCCGTTTGACGACACCAGGGAAACCCCGGGCGATTACGAGGATATGTTCCACGAAGTCAGCAAACGCAAACTCCTGTTCCTGTGCGCGAATCCTGACATTGTGGTGGAACGGGGCGATCAGCTTGTTTGGTGCGCCGGGGCACTTGCGCAGGTCTATGAGCGTTTCGGCGGTGAAGTGCTGTACGCGGGCAAGCCCCATCCCGCCGTTTATCGCGATGCGTTCGCGCTTGCCGGAAAGCTGCGGGGAAGGCCGGTCGAAAAAAACCGCACGATCGCGATCGGCGACGGCGTGCGTACCGATCTCGGTGGTGCCGTGCGGGAAGGGATCGAATGCCTGTTCATCGCGGGCGGCATTCACTCGAACGATCTTGGCCTCGACAAAGGCCGCGTGCCGGATGCGGAGCGATTCGAAGAGGTGTTTGCCGAGGCGGGCGGAATGCCTACCGCGGTCATGCACCGTCTCGTCTGGTAATTGAAAACCCGAGAACTATTTGGTGTCGGCGAACACGTCGGGCATCGCGCCAGAAATCAGCTCGTCGATCACATCCTGCGGATTGCCCTGGCCGGCAAGGGCAGGGCCGTTCACGAGCTTCAGCTTGCGATGCTCTTCCTCGGCGATCTCGCGCGCATCACGAAAATCGGCGGCGTCGCGGACACGGGCGGCTTCCGCGAAACGGTTCACGCGGGATTCGATCATCTTGAGCGTGCTAACGACCTTGGAGATGCGTTGGCCGGTGAGGTCCTGGAACGAGCAGGCCTCGAACAGCACCATCATGCGATCCTCGACGAAGGCGCGATAGCTCTTGAGGTCGATAGCCTCGGCGGCCATCACCGCTTCGGCACATTCCATGATCGTGTTGGAAGCATCCTCGGTGGATTTCACGATCGCGTCGAGTTCCTGGCCCGCGGCCGGGATGCGCGCACGGCTCATGTCGTTTGCCTGCAGTGCGCCGATTTCCTCGCGCATGCGGCCGATGTAGTCGGCGATTTCCTTCAGTTCGCGGAAAACGGCTTTGTCGAGCGACTCGAAAAAAGTGTGAAGCGACTCGGTGGTGACCTCCACCAGCGAAACCATGTCGGTCAGCGAAACGTCGCTTGACCGCTTCTCTCTCAATACAGAAACGATCTGATCGAGCTGCTTGATCTCTACGAGCGGCATGACGAGTCCTGTGTTCCGCCGGCGCTTGTTCGCGAATTATTCCGCAAACACCGCGTCGATCTTGCTTTTGAGAGTTTGAGCATTGAACGGCTTGACGATGTAGTTATCGACGCCGGCCTTCTTGGCGGCGATCACGTTCTCGGTCTTCGATTCCGCCGTCACCATGATGAAGGGCGTCTTCGACAGCGAGGTGTCGCCGCGCACTTCTTTCAGGAGTTCATAGCCCGTCATCGGTTCCATGTTCCAGTCGGAGATGACGAGGCCGTATTTCTTGGCCCGCATCTTCGTCAGCGCTTCCGAGCCATCGGCCGCTTCATCCACGTCGTCGAAGCCGAGCTGCTTGAGAAGGTTGCGGATGATCCGGATCATCGTCTTGTAATCATCGACGACGAGGATCGGCATCGTTGCATCAAGGGCCATGCTTTTTGCTCCGTCTCGCATTCTTGCTCGGCGCTTCCGGCGCCGGGGCAGGCGGCGGGGCTTCTGCCCCCCCATCCCCACTAAAAAGAAGACGTCCGCGAACAGCGATCCGTCTTCCGTCCCGCGCGGAAGCTACGAAAATCCGCTTGCCATCCGGTTAACCGGTTCCCGGCGTTCTTGCTCTGCGGCGCGGCTTTCCCGGCGAAAGATGCTTGATGCAAGCGCCGATTGCGGCCCTTATGCATTAGCGATTTGTTTCCCATACCCTTCGATGGTGCGGAGCCAGATCGTTGGGCTACAAACACGGGCGCATCGGCGGACTTTCACGCGGCAATGAGTATCCCCCCACAACTGACCTCAGGCTTCCCGATTGTGCGGGATGGCGAAGCCGTGCCGGAAGGCATGCGCGGCGGGGTTGCCGCCATCGGCAATTTCGACGGGGTGCATCGCGGACATCGCGCCGCCATCGAGGTCGCGAAAGAGCATGCAAGAAAAGCCTATGGCCCGGCGCTGGCGCTGACCTTCGAGCCGCATCCGCGCATCTTCTTCAAGCCGGACGAGCCGGTCTTCCGCCTCTCGCCGGAACTGCTGAAGCTGCGGCTGTTTGCCGGCGTAGGCCTGGACGGGGCGGTCGTGATGCAATTCAACGCGGCACTCGCAAAGCTCCCGGCCGAACAGTTCATCTCTGAAATTCTCGTCGCGCGACTGGGCCTCAAGGGCGTCGTCGTCGGCGAGGACTTCCGTTTTGGGAGCGGCCGGATTGGCTCTGTTGAACTCCTGCGTGAAATGGGTGCGAAGGCGGGCTTCAGCGTCGGCGCGATCCAGCAGGTGATGTCGGGCGGCCGGCCGATCTCTTCCGGTACGGTACGCATGGCGCTCGCCGCCGGCAATATCGCGGAAGCGACGGCGTTGCTCGGCCATGCGTGGTTCGTGGAGGGCGAGGTGGTGCGCGGAGCCGCGCGCGGCCGCGAGCTTGGTTTTCCGACCGCGAACATCGTCCTCGATCCCGCAACCCAGCTATTGCACGGCATCTACGCCGTGCGCGCCCATGTGGACGGTCGCGCTTATCAGGCGGTCGCAAGCTATGGCCGCCGCCCGCAATTCGACAATGGCCCGCCGCTGCTCGAGACCATGCTGTTCGATTTCGAGGCCGACCTTTATGGAAAGACACTGGCGGTGGAGTTCGTGGCCTTCATCCGGGCGGAGGCGAAATTCGACTCCGTCGATGCCCTAAGGGCGCAAATGGCCAAGGATGTACTCGCCGCCCGCGAGACGCTTGCGCGCTTCCCAAATTAAATCCCTCCCCTTCAGGGGAGGGTCGCGAACGAAGTGAGCGGGGTGGGGGTGAAGTACGCGCTGCGACCCCACCCGGCTCCGCCGCTTTCGCGGGCTTCGGCACCTCCCCAAATGGGGAAGGATAAATATGTCGCAGGTGGAAACGGCGAAGCGCGGCTGCTAAACACGGCGCGAACCAAGCCGCCCGATTTGCAAGGCCAGAAATGTCCGCCGACAAAAAACCGGCCGAGAACGACTACAGCCAGACGCTGTTCCTGCCGGAAACCGATTTTCCGATGCGCGCCGGCTTACCCCAGAAGGAACCGGAGCTGCTCGCGCGCTGGGAGAAGATTGGCCTGTACGAGCGCCTGCGCAAGGCAGCAAAGGGCAAGCCGCGCTTCGTGCTGCATGACGGCCCGCCCTATGCCAACGGCAACATTCACATCGGCCATGCGCTCAATAAAATTCTGAAGGACATGGTGACCCGCACGCACCAGATGGCGGGCTTCGATTCCAATTACGTGCCCGGCTGGGACTGTCACGGTCTTCCCATTGAATGGAAGATCGAGGAGCAGTACCGCGCCAAGGGCAAGAACAAGGATGCGGTCGACAAGATCGAATTCCGCCGCGAGTGCCGCGAATTCGCCGATCACTGGATCAAGGTGCAAAAGCAGGAATTCAAGCGCCTCGGCGTCACCGGCGACTGGGAGAAGCCCTACACCACGATGAGCTTCCCCGCCGAAGCGCAGATCGCGCGCGAGCTGATGAAGTTCGCCACGACCGGACAATTATATCGCGGCTCGAAGCCGGTGATGTGGTCGGTGGTGGAAAAAACCGCGCTCGCCGAGGCCGAGGTCGAGTACGAGGACTATACGAGCGATACGGTGTGGGTGAAGTTTCCGATTTCGACCTGGGGTGCTTCGGGCTCAGATGAAAACGAGATCAAATCTGTTGCTGACGACATTCAAGGAGCAAGCATCGTAATCTGGACAACTACTCCTTGGACACTGCCGGGAAATCGGGCTGTCTCATACTCATCAAAAATAAAATACGGTCTCTATCAGGTAACCGAAGCTGCAAAAGACAATTGGGCTAAAGAAGGCAATAAATTTATTGTCGCTGATGCTCGTGCAGAAGATACCTTTAAGCAAGCGCGAGTAGTCACTCAGCGCGTGAGAGACATTACTGAGGATATGCTTTCACACTTTACGTGCGATCATCCTCTCTCTCTGCTTGGATACAAATTTCTTGTGCCCCTTCTCGACGGCGATCATGTTACAGATGAAGATGGCACTGGCTTCGTCCATACAGCGCCCGGTCATGGCCGTGAGGACTTTGATATCTGGCTTGAAAATAAGTCGTTGCTGGACGCAGCAGGCTTAAACACAGTCATTCCTTATACCGTAGATGAAAACGGCTTTCTGACCAAGGATGCACCGGGCTTCGAAGGCAAGCGCGTCATCGACGACAAAGGCAACAAGGGCGACGCCAACGAAGCGGTGATTGCCGCCCTGAAGGATGCGGGCAACATCATCGCGCGCTCGCGCCTGAAGCACCAATATCCGCATTCGTGGCGTTCGAAGAAGCCGGTGATCTTCCGCAACACGCCGCAATGGTTCATCGCGATGGATAAACCTATCGCACCCATCTCGGGTAAACCCGAGATGGGGGACATCGCGGGCAAGGGAGACACGCTGCGCAAGCGCGCGCTCGATGGAATCAAGACGGTGAAATGGGTGCCCGCGCAGGGCGAGAACCGCATCAACGGCATGATCGCGAACCGGCCCGACTGGGTGATCTCGCGCCAGCGCGCATGGGGCGTGCCGATCACCGTGTTCGTCAAGGAGTCCGGAGAAATCCTCAACGACGAAAGCGTCAACAAACGCATCGCCGACGCCATCGAGGATGAGGGCGCGGACGCCTGGTACAAGGATGGCGCCCGCGAGCGCTTCCTCGGCTCGCACGCCAACGAGCCTTGGCAGAAGGTCGATGACATTCTCGACGTCTGGTTCGACTCCGGCTCGACCCACGCTTTCACGCTGGAAGACCCGAAAGAATTCCCATCGCTCGCCGGCATCAAGCGCAAGCGCGACGGCGGCCAGGACTCCGTCATGTATCTCGAAGGCTCCGACCAGCATCGAGGCTGGTTCCATTCGTCGCTCTTGGAATCCTGCGGCACGCGCGGACGCCCGCCCTATGACGTGGTGCTGACCCACGGCTTCGTGCTGGACGAGAACGGCCGCCCGATGTCGAAGTCGGTGGGCAATGTCGTGTCGCCGCAGGACGTGATGAAGGACTCCGGCGCGGACATTCTCCGCCTCTGGGTCGCCGCCGCCGATTATTCGGACGATCTGCGTCTCGGCAAAGAAATTCTGAAAACGACGGTCGATACCTACCGCAAGCTGCGCAACACGCTGCGCTGGCTGCTCGGCAGCCTGCATCATTTCCGCGAATCCGAACGCGTGCCGTTCGAGCAGATGCCGGAGCTGGAGCGCCTCATCCTGCATCGCCTGAGCGAACTCGACGAAGACGTGCGCAAGAACTACGCCGAGTTCGACTACAAGCGCGTGTTCGCAGCACTCAATAATTTCATGACCAGCGAACTCTCGGCGTTCTATTTCGATATTCGCAAGGACACGCTTTACTGCGAGCCGATTTCTTCGCTGCCGCGCAAGGCCTGCCTCACCGTGCTCGATCACATCTTCCAGTGTCTGGTGACGTGGCTGGCGCCGATCCTCGCTTTCACGGCGGAAGAAACCTGGCTCGCGCGCTTTCCGTCGGAAAACGATTCCGTCCATCTGCAAACCTTCCCGGCGCTGCCGAACAACTGGCGCGACGACAAGCTTGCGGAAAAATGGAAGAAAATCCGCAACGTCCGTCGCGTCGTGACCGGTGCGCTGGAAGTCGAGCGTGTCGCAAAGAAAATCGGCTCCTCACTGGAAGCCGCACCCGTCATCCATATCGCCGACAAGGAACTGCTCGCGGCCCTTGACGGCATCGACATGGCCGAAGTCGCGATCACCTCCGGCGTCGAGGTGAAAGCAGGCGAGGGTCCGAAAGACGCCTTCCGCCTCGATGAGGTGAAGGGTGTCGCCATCGAGCCGAAACGTGCGCAAGGAAAAAAATGCGCGCGCTCTTGGAAAATCTCTCCGCTTGTAGGCAGCGATTTCGAATACCCCGAAGTCACCCCGCGCGATGCGCAGGCGTTGCGCGAGTTCCACGCCGCCCGCCGCGCAGCCGAATGATGCTGCGATGACGCGCAAGAGAATCGGCGCTTATTTCACCGCGGGGCTGATCGTCGCGGTCGCGATCCTGGCCGCCGACCAGATCACCAAATGGGCCGTGCTGCGTCTGCTCGACTGGAAGGTTGGCGAGCCGCTGCATCTCACGCCATTCCTCGATTTCGTGCTGACGCTCAACCGGGGCATCAGCTACGGCCTGTTCCCGCAGGACGGCGATCTCGGCCGCGGGTTCCTGATCGCTCTCAAGCTTGTGATCTCCGCCGTATTTCTCGTCTGGATGGCCCGAACGGACAACCGTCTGGTGGCTTTGGGCCTGGGCATGCTGATTGGCGGGGCGGCGGGAAACGCCATCGACCGCGTGCTTTACGGCGCGGTAATCGATTTTGTGTCTCTTCATGCCGGTGGCTGGTACTGGTACGTCTTTAACCTCGCCGACACAGCCGTCGTTGCCGGGGTTATTTTGCTCCTGTACGATGCTTTATTCGCAGACGCCACGAAATCGCCTCCATAGGGCCGGACCTGAGAGGCAGATTGCGCAACACGGGTTCCCCGGCACGGAACAGGGCGGCGAGAATGCGGGGTAATATGAAGAACCGGATCAGACTGACAGGTGCGTTCCTGGTGATTTCAGCGGCCGCCGTGCTGATGCTGGCGGGCGGCCCTGTATCCGCGCAGCAGGAAGAGCCGAGCGATATGGCCAAGCTCTTCGGCTATCTCGGTCTGATCGATCTTCCCAAGGACCCGATCGACTACCGCGAGCGCGCTCCGCTCGTTGTGCCGCCTTCGGTGGCGCTCGTTCCGCCGAGCGACGCCAGCCGCATCAACCAGATCAATCCCGACTGGCCGGTGGACCACGACGAGCGCATTCGCCGGTCGCGCAAAATCGATCCCAAGGTGCAGGCCGCCGACGACGACACGTTCTACGGCGGCCGCAAACTCACGCCGGAAGAAATGCGCCGCGGCACCACCAAGAAAAAACAGCAGGCGGCCACCAAGAGCGAGAACGATTTTTTTTCCGATCCGAACAAAGCCCGCATGAGTCCGAGCGACCTGGGATTCAAAGGCTGGAACAGTAAGGAACAGGAAAAGCCGGTCGTGTTCGCGGGCGAGCCGGACCGCGGCACCCTCACCGAGCCGCCGCCCGGGTACCGCACCCCTTCGCCCAATGCGCCGTTCGGCGTCGTGACCAAGGCGCAGGAGCGTTTCAAGGCTCCGAATTACATGGATAAGGGCGTTGCGGACGATCCAGCCACCAGGCGCTGACCGCTTTCGTTCTTCTTGTGGCGCGCCGTCGCGCCGATACATACTTATTTATGCGAAGACCGCTCGCCTGAACGGCGGCGGTTTTGCGCCGGAGAACCCCCAGCCGTGCCAAGGCATTTGATGAGCATTCTACTCGCGACCGCCATCGTAACCGCCACCGCAGCAGCCACCGGAGCCTTGGCGCAGCGCGCCAAGGAAGAAACGCAGGGTCCGAATATCAGCCACTACACGCTGAAAAACGGCCTGGAGGTCGTGACGATCCCGGATCACCGCACGCCAGTCATCACGCACATGATCTGGTATCGCGTCGGCTCCGCCGACGAGGATGCCGGCCGCTCCGGTCTTGCCCATTTCCTTGAGCACTTAATGTTTAAGGGCACGGCCAAAAACCCCAGAGGCCGTTTTTCCGAAATGCTCGCCGTGCTCGGCGGCCAGGAAAACGCATTCACCTCGCAGGACTACACCGCTTATTTCCAGAGGGTGGCGAAGGAACATCTTTCGTCGGTGATGGAATTCGAGGCCGACCGCATGACCGGCCTTGTGCTGACTGACGAAAACGTGCTGCCCGAACGCGACGTGGTGCTGGAAGAGCGCCGCTCGCGCACCGACAGCGACCCCGGCGCGCTCCTTGCGGAAGCGGCACAAGCAGCACTGTTCGTGAATCATCCCTACGGCAAGCCGATCATCGGCTGGGAGCATGAAATCCGCGCGCTCAACCGCGAGCAGGCGCTGGAGTTCTACAAGCGTTTCTACGCGCCGAACAACGCGATCCTGGTTGTGGCCGGTGACGTCACCGGACCGCAGGTGAAGGAACTCGCGGAGAAACATTACGGCGGCATTGCCCGCCGCGACGACATCAAGGCGCGCGTGCGCCCGATCGAGCCGGAGCCCCGCGCGCATCGCCGCGTGTCGCTCACCGACCAGCGCGTGCAGCAGCCCTCGTTCTCGCGGACCTATCTCGCCCCTTCCTATCGCGGCGGAAAGCCGGGCGAGGCGGAAGCCATCGATGTGCTTGCGCATATTCTCGGTTCAGGCTCCACCAGCCGCCTTCACCGCGCGCTGGTGATGGACAAGAGCATCGCCGTCAGCGCCGGCTCCTATTTCAGCGGGACCTCCTACGATCTCGCGCGCTTTGGGGTTTATGCTTCGCCGAAGCCCGGCACTTCGCTGGAAGATCTCGAAGCGGCGGTGGACGCGGTGATTGCCGAAGTGATCGAGAAGGGCATTCTGGAAACCGAACTGACCCGCGCCAAAACCAAGATCGTCGCTGATTTCGTTTATATGCAGGACAGCCAGGCGACACTTGCGCGTATTTATGGTGCCGGCCTCACCGTCGGCATGACGCTAGACCAGATCAAGTCGTGGCCCGACCGCATCCGCGCGGTCAAAGCCGAAGAGGTGAGGCAAGCCGCCCGCAACTGGCTCGACACCCGCCGCGCCGTCACGAGCTACCTCCTGCGTCCGCCCGCATCCACGGAGAAACGGACGTGATCATCAGTAAACTTATTGCCGCCGGAACCATCATGTCGCTTGCCCTTCTTTCCACCGCCACCGCCCAGTCGGGCAAGGACCGCATCGAGCGAATCGTCACGCCGGGCGGCATCGAAATCTGGCATGTGCGGGACAACACGCTGCCGATGTTGTCGCTGGAATTCGCCTTCAAGGGCGGCACCGCGCAGGACCCGGTGGAAAAGGCGGGCTTGGCCTATATCGCGGCGGCGTTGCTCGACGAGGGTGCAGGCAACCTCGATTCCCGCGCTTTTCAGGAGCAGCTGGAGGAACGGGCGATCTCGCTTTCGTTCACGACCGACCGGGACGCGCTTCGCGGCTCGCTGAAGACGCTTACGGAGAATCGCGACAAGGCATTCGAACTGCTGAAGCTAGCGCTCACTGCTCCGCGTTTCGATGCGTCCGAAGTGGAACGCATCAAGGCGCAGACGCTCGCCATGCTCCGCCGCCGTTCGACCAATCCGAGCAACATTTCCGGAGAGCGCTGGTTCGCCCGCGCCTTCCCGAACCATCCTTACGGCCAGCCGCAGCAGGGAACGGTCGAATCCGTCGCCAAGATCACCATCGACGATCTCCGCGCGCATCACGCCAACGTCGTCGCCCGCTCGACCCTGAAGCTTGCTTCGGTCGGCGCCATCGACGGCAAGGAACTCGCGGTCCTCGTCGATCAGGCGTTCGGTGCGCTGCCGAAGCAGGGCAAGCTGAAGACGATCGTGGAAGTTTCTCCACAGGCCCTCGGTGAGCGCGAGATCGTCGATCTCGATGTTCCGCAAACGGTGATCACCATCGGCGGCGCCGGACTGAAGCGCAACGACCCGGATTTCATTCCGGCCTTCGTTGTGAATCATATTCTGGGCGGCGGCACGTTCTCCTCGCGGCTTTACCGGGAGGTGCGTGAGAAGCGCGGCCTGGCCTATTCGGTGTATAGCTACCTGGCGCCGCTCGCCCACGCCGGCATTTTCATGAGCGGCGTCTCCACCCGTAACGACCGCGCCGCCGAGACGCTCTCGATCATCCTGGACGAGATTAAGGTTCTTGCCGACAAGGGTCCGAGCGAGGACGAACTCACCAAGGCCAAGAGCTACCTGATCGGCTCGTTCCCGTTGCGTTTCGATACATCCGGCAAGGTCGCGGGCCAGTTGCTCGAAATCCAGATGGAAAATCTCGGTATCGATTATATCGATCGCCGCAATGCACTCGTGGAAGCGGTTTCCATCGCGGACGTTCGCCGTGTCGCAAACCGCTTCCTCAAAGATGCCGGATTGCTGGTCACTCTGGTGGGGAGGCCGAAGCCGGTTCCGGTCGGCGGTAAAGGTTAACGGACACCAGTACTCGCAAGGCCCCGGCATTGGTATAGAAGTAACCGGCTGCAATCCCTGCGGGGAGGGGAAGTAGTGATGCGTAAGAAGCCAGTTCGGCTGGGGATGATTCTGGGAGCGAACGGTTGTGCGCTCCTCGGCCTATTCCTGCTGTCGAATTGTTCCACGGTCGACAGCACCATGTCGCCGCTCGGCGGCGCCGGTACTCCCCCCAGCAATCAGAAAACCGCGACGATCGGAACCGGTCCCGGCGCGCAGGCATCGGACATCGATTGCCCCAGTGTGACGGTCCGCTCCGGTGCCGCCGCCTGGCAGGTATCGGCGGGTGCCGGCGCCACCAACGTCCGCTATCAGGGCTCGCTCGGCCAGCTCGCGCGCGAATGCGCGATCCTCGGCGAGACCATGACCATGCGTGTCGGCGTGGAGGGGCGCGTACTCGTCGGCCCGAAAGGCGGGCCCGGTACCGTCAACGTGCCGATCCGCATCGCGCTGGTGCAGGAAGGCTCCACGCCGAAGCCGATCCTGAGCAAGTTCTATTCGGTGCCGGTGAATATTCCGCCGGGCGCCAGCCAGGCGATTTTCAGCCAGGTGGAAGACGACCTCACATTCCCGATGCCGTCGCCGCCGAGCGCGCTCGAAAAATATGTGGTTTATGTCGGCTTCGATCCGCGCGGGGCCGTGCCGGAAAAAGGCACGAAGCAGAAAGCTTCGCCGGCATCCGGCGCGCAAAAGCCGAGCCCTGCTACGGCGCCGGTTGCCTCCAGGCCCCGTCCGCAGCCGAATGCCGTTTCCAAGAGTACGCCACCCGCCGGGCAACCGGCGTTCGAATCGCCGCCGCCAAAGGGCGGTGGCGGCGGACAGGACGACCTCTTCGCACCCCCGCCGGGGCACAGAGGGTCGTAACACCAGTTGAACATAATCCGCCTCATCCTGAGGAGCGATGCTCCGATGTCGGGTTTACCCGACATCGGTCTTTAATTCGCAAGTCGGCAACAGCCGGCTTGCGCGCATCGCGTCTCGAAGGATGCAGGCGGCCTCATGCTTCGAGACGGCGCTATCGTCGGGCCGCGTTTCGCGCGGAGCCTTTGGCCGCCTCCTCAGCATGAGGTTTAAAAATACTGGATCGGCTCGCGCTCGCAGACTTTGGCTGCTCGCTTGGCCGGGAAACGTCGGTTATGGTTTGAACTGGAAAACAGAAGCGTCGGCCTTCAGCCGATCCGCGCCTTCACATCCTTGATTGCGTCGGCGATCAGTGAATCCTGCGCCTTGCCCTTCATCGTCTCGGCGAGGATGTGCTCAGCAGCCTTCACGGAGGTTTCCGCCGCGACGGCGCGTACATCCGCGAGCGCCTGCGCCTCGGCCTGCGCAATCTTCGTTTCCGCTATCTTGGTGCGGCGGGCGACGAACTCCTCGGAGCGGCGTGCAGCTTCGTCGGCGATCTCGGCCGCTTCGCGATTGGCCGCATCGAGGATCGTTTTCGCTTCGGCTTCCGCTTCGCGCTGCTTCTTCTTGTATTCGGCGAGGACCTTCTCGGCCTCTTCCTTCAGCGCGCGCGCCTGTTCGAGTTCGGAAGCGATCGCCGCGGAGCGCGCGTCCAGTCCGCCGCCGATCGCCTTGAACGCACCAAACTTCCACAACACCGCGAGGAAGATCACGAAGGAAACGGCAACCCAGAATTCCGCTTCATAGAGGAAATGCAAGACAGGAACTCCTTAATGCAGGGCCGCGTCCACGGCCTTTTCGACCGCGGGTTTCGCAGGGGCCGTGCCGGTCAGCCGCTCGACGATGGCGCTTGCCGTATCGACGGCGATGGAGCGCACATTGCCCATCGCGGCCTTGCGGGTGGCGTCGATCTGCTTCTCGGCTTCGGCAAGCTTGACGGCGAGATTCGCATCCAGCTTTTTCTTCTTCTCATCCGCCTCGGCTGCGAACTGCTGCTTGGCCGCGGCAGCGGTCGCCTGCGCCTTGGCGCGGGCTTCGGCGAGCGCCTTCTCGTAGGACGCAATCGCCGCTTCGCTTGCCGTCTTCGCCTTGGCAGCGGAAGCGAGATCGCTTTCGAGCTTTTGCTTGCGCGCAGCGAAGATCGACGCCACGCGCGGGAGCGCCACGCGCGCGAGCAGCACGTAAAGGGCCACGAACGCGATCGCGAGCCAGATCAGCTGCGAACCGAACGTCTGCTTATCGAACGGCGGGAACGGCGGCTTGGCGCCGCCGGGCGCCTGCGTGCCGGTCTGCGTGGCCATTTACTCGCCTCGGATCAGAGTGCGAACAGGAGCAGGAGCGCGATCAGCAGCGAGAAGATGCCGAGCGCTTCGGTCACGGCGAAGCCGAAAATCAGGTTGCCGAACTGGGCCTGCGCGGCCGACGGATTGCGCAGCGCCGCCGCGAGGTAGTGGCCGAAGATCGAGCCCACGCCGACGCCGGCGCCGCCCATGCCGATGCAGGCAATGCCGGCACCGATGTACTTTGCTGCGATTGGATCCATGAAAGTAACTCCCTTGAGGTTTGAAAGGCCGGATCAGTGACCCGGATGAAGCGCATCCTTAAGATAGATGCAGGTGAGAATGGCGAAGACGTAAGCTTGCAGGAACGCCACGAGAAGTTCGAGTGCAGTGAGCGCAACCGTGAGGCCGAGCGGCAGCACGGCGGCGATCCAGCCGAGCGCCCCAAAGCTCCCAAGCAACCCGACGAAGCCCGCGAACACCTTCAGCGTGATGTGTCCGGCCAGCATGTTTGCGAACAGACGCACCGAGTGCGAGATCGGGCGCGACAAAAACGACATCACTTCGATCAGGACAATGAGCGGCATGATCACGATCGGAATGCCGCTCGGCACGAACAGGCCAAAGAAATGAAAACCGTGCTTGTAGAGGCCGTAGCCCAGCACCGTGAAGAACACGAGCAGCGCCAGCACGGCGGTGATGATCATGTGGCTGGTAACGGTG
Organism: Xanthobacteraceae bacterium; assembly: GCA_022844205.1. GTDB lineage: Bacteria > Pseudomonadota > Alphaproteobacteria > Rhizobiales > Xanthobacteraceae > JAUSIF01. Next base: position 455,395 of record JALHMF010000001.1, read on the forward strand.
AACAGGCCCGGGATCATCCCGAACATGTTCAGCACCAGAATGAAACTGAAGAGCGAGAACACGAGCGGGAAGAATTTCATTCCTTCCTCGCCGGTCGCTTGCCGCAGCATGTCCGCCACGAATTCGTAGGTGACCTCCGCAACCGACTGCACGCGGCCGGGGACCATCGAGCGGCCGGCGGTCGCCAGCACGAGGCCGCCGACCGTCACGGCCACGGCGGCGAGCATGAAAGCGGCCGAGTTCGTGAAGGCGATCTCCACGCCGCCGATATGGCCGAGGGTCGCGATTTTCTTGATCTGGAACTGGGCAATCGGGTCGGCCATGCGCTCTCAATCCTGCTTGCGATCCCAGCTTTGCGGAGCGACCAGCCCCGCCGAGCGCACCGCGTTCAATGTTCCGGCCGCGAAACCGAGGAGCAGAAACACAATCAGCCCCCACGGCGACGTGCCGGCGAAATAGTCGATGAGCCAGCCGACGAAGCTGCCCACCAGAATTCCGGCGACGAATTCGCTGGAGAGCCGCATCGCGCGGCCGAGGTTGGACGAACCTCCGGGTGCCTGCACGGTGTCTCCGTCTTCATCGCGGCTCGCGATTTTGGGCGCGAGCGTACCGAGACGATCGCCGAGGTTTTTCAGCCGCTCCGAAAGGGCAGCATCCTCGGTGTCCTTGGGCGGGCGACTGTCCGCCATCGCGATTCCTTCGAACTCCGGAAGCGGCTGTGACCCAAGAACTTTCCGGAGCCCGACCGCGCGGGCAAATTAGAGAGGGGGGGATGGCAAGTCAACTTTAAGGAGTATTTCAGAGGCGTTTAAGTTGATGAAAAGATTTGCAAAAACGGATTTTACGCCTGTGTCCGAATATCGCGTAGGAAAACCTACGCCAATCCGCCTCATCCTGAGGAGCGATGCTCCGATGTCGGGTTTACCCGACATCGGTCTTTAATTCGCAAGTCGGCAACAGCCGACTTGCGCGCATCGCGTCTCGAAGGATGCAGGCGGCCTCATGCTTCGAGACGGCGGCTTCGCCGCCTCCTCAGCATGAGGGTTTTTGATTGTGAACTTGAGGAGCAAATCACCCCGCCTCAAGAAACCGCTCGGCCTGTTCGAGATCGACCGAGACAAGCTGCGACACACCCTGTTCCGCCATCGTCACCCCGAACAGCCGGTGCATCCGGCTCATGGTGATCGGGTTGTGCGTGACCACCATGAAGCGGGTCTGGGTCAGGCGTGTCATCTCGTCGAGGAGACCGCAGAAGCGGTCCACGTTGGAGTCGTCGAGCGGCGCATCGACTTCGTCCAGCACGCACACGGGCGAAGGATTGGTCAGGAACACCGCGAAGATCAGCGACATTGCCGTCAGCGCCTGCTCGCCGCCGGAAAGCAGGGAGAGCGACTGCGGTTTCTTGCCGGGCGGGCGCGCAATGATGTCGAGCCCGGCTTCGAGCGGGTCTTCGGAGTCGGTGAGTACGAGTTCGGCGGTACCGCCGGCGAAGAGGCCGGTGAACAGCTTCTTGAAATGCTCATTCACGGTGGCGAACGAAGCGGTCAGCCTTGCGCGGGCTTCCTTGTCGAGGCTGGAGATGCCCTGACGCAGGCGCTGGATGGCGCCCTGCAGGTCGTCGCGCTCGGAAGTGAGGCTCGTGTGCTGCGCTTCCACGTCCTGCAATTCTTCCTCGGCGCGCAGGTTCACGCCGCCGAGACGGTCGCGGCTTTCAGTCAGCTTCTGCAACTCGGCGTCCACGGTCGCGGCGTCCGCGGTGCCGTCTTCGGTCTTGAGAACTGCATTGATCCGGTCCGGATCCGGTGAGCCGCCGAGCGCCTCGGTGACTTCGCGAATGAGCGAGCTGCGCCGCTCGCGGGATCCTTCGAGGCGGGCTTCGGCGCGGGCCGATTCCTCGCGCGAGGATGAAAGCGCATCCTGCGCGGCGCGGGCGGCCCGCTCGGACTCAGCGAGGGCGGTTTCGGCTTCCGCGAGCCGGTCGCCCGCGGCCTTGCGGGTGGCCTCGGCGTTGCTGATCTCCGACAAAAGTCCCGAACGCTGGGAGGTGAACACGGCGGGCGCTTCCTGCAGGTTGCCGCGTTCGGTCCTGGTTTCGGCCAGCCGCTCCTCGATCGCCTGCAGGCGTACGGCGGCCCCTTCCTCGCGCTCGCGCCAGGCGGCACGCTCGGCGCCGATGGTGGTCAGCCGGTTTGCGCGGGCGGTCCGCTCGCGCTCGATACCTTCGAGTTCGGCGCGGGCGGCGGCCAGTGCCGAGCGGTCTTGCCCGAGCTGCGTTTTGATTTCCTCGAGCTTGTTTTCGAGCAATCTCGATTGGGGCAGCCCTTTTTGCGCTTTCTCGGCCTCTGCACGCATCGCGGCGGCTTCCGCGCGCGCCTTGGAAAGATGCGTGCCCGCCTCCGCGATCGCGGAAAGGCGGGTGAGGCGCTCGCTTGATTTGCGTTCGGCGTCGGCTTGCGCCTCGCGCGCGGCGTTGAACGCGGTTTGCGCTGTTCGCCATGCGTTGCGCGCCTCGCTCTCGGTGGTTTCCGCATCGCGCGCTTCCTGCTCGGCCTTCGCGATGAGGGTGGCGAATTTCTTGACCTGCGCGCGGGCCGTCTCCGTTTCGCGGTCGATCTCGGCCAGACGATTGCGCGCGGCTAGCCTTTTTGCGGAGGCGGTGGGCGCATCGGCGGTGACGGTGAAGCCGTCCCAGCGCCAGAGATCGCCTTCCTTGGAAACGAGCCGCTGGCCGGCTTTGAGCTTCGAGGACAGCCGTTTTCCATCGCTGCGGGAAACCAGTCCGACCTGCGCGATGCGGCGGGTCAGCGCCGCGGGCGCCTTCACATGACTGGAAAGGGGTGTGACGCCCTCCGGCAGCGAGGCATCGCTTGAAGCGTCGGCGCCGGCCCAGTGCATCGGTGCGGCGGCATCCGTCGGCGCATCGAGATCATCGCCGAGGGCCGCACCCAGCGCCACTTCAAATCCCGCATCGACCTTGATCGCATCGACAACCGGCGGCCAAAGCTTCTTCTCCGCGACATCGAGCATCTTCGCGAGCGTGCGGGCCTCGGTTTCGAGCCGGTGCAGGTGGGACTCGGCCTGCGCGAGGGGGCGGCGCGCGGCGTCCAGCGCCTGGGTCGCCGCCGAACGGGCCGCTTCCGCTCTCAACGTGCGTCCATCCGCATCGCCGAGCGATTGTTGTGCCTTCGTGCTGGCGGCGGCGAGCGGCTGGGCGCTGTCTTTGGTGGCGCTTTCCAGCGCGCTTTTCTCGCGTTCGATTTCCGCGATCTCGGCCTCGATCCGCGCCATGCGGCCGGCGGTCTCCGCAATTGTCTGCTCGATCTGTTCGTTTTTGGCGGTGAATTCCGCAAGCGCGCCAGTGGCTTCCGCGAATGCCTGCTCGGACTTGGCAAGCACGGCTTCGGCGGCGGCAAGCCGTTCCCGGGCGGTCTTTTCGCCGTTTTCGCTCGCCTTGGTATCGGCGTTGATCGAAGTCTCTTCGCGGTCGAGCCGCGCCAGCACTTCGGTCGCATCCTTGGCGAGCGAGCGTTCGCGCTCGATGTCCAGCGTAAGCTGCGCGATGCGGCGCTCCAGTTCATCGACGCGATCCTTCGCGCGCTGTTCTTCTTTATCCAGATCCGTGCGGGCGAGCATCAGCCGCTGCAACGCCGCGGCAGCCTTTGCTTCCTCCTCACGCAGGGGCGAGAGCAATTCGGCGGCCGATGTCCGTGCGCGATTGGCTTCGCCATTCGTCTTGGTGCGGTCGGCGACCGCGCGGACCGCAAGATCGAGTGCGCGCTCGGCCTCGGCGACCGCGTTCTCCGCCTCGCGCCAGCGGAGGGCCGCGAGGATTGCCTGCTGCTTGCGGATTTCCGCCGACAGGTTCTTGTAGCGCGAGGCCTGCCGCGCTTGCCGCTTCAGGCCGTCCATCTGGCCGGCGATCTGCGTGATCACGTCCTCGACGCGCTGGAGATTGTGCTCGGCCGCCTTCAGCCGGTTCTCGGCTTCATGACGGCGCGCGTGCAGGCCGGCGATGCCGGCGGCTTCTTCCAGGATGCGGCGGCGCTGTTCCGGCTTCGCATTGATGATCTCGCCGATCTGGCCCTGCCGGACGAGTGCCGGCGAGCGCGCGCCGGATGAGGCATCGGCGAACAGCAACTGCACGTCGCGTGCGCGCACCTCGCGGCCGTTGATGCGATAGGCCGAGCCCGCCTCGCGCTCGATGCGGCGTGAGACTTCCAGCACGTCGTCGGAACTGAGGCTCGCCGGCGCCTTCTTGTCGCTGTTGTCGATGACAAGGACCACCTCGGCCATGTTGCGGGCCGGGCGGTTGTTGGAGCCGGAGAAAATCACATCGTCCATGGTCGGCGCGCGCATGGACTTGTGCGAGCTTTCGCCCATCACCCAGCGCAGCGCCTCGACGACGTTGGACTTGCCGCAACCATTCGGCCCGACAATGCCGGTAAGACCCGGCTCGATCAGGAACTCGGATGGTTCGACGAAAGACTTGAACCCGATCAGACGAAGGCGGGTGAATTGCATGCTGGATACCTGAATACACCGGTGCGCTCGCGCGCTTCAGGCGCGATTCGCTTGTTCCGAAGATGCGTCGGGGGAGCACCCGCCGCAAGCCCAAGAAGCCTCTGTCCTATGGGCTTTTTCGGGCGGTTTGGCGGCGGTTTACTTGATGAGCGGATCGATCAGCTTGGGCAGGTCCGCGACCGGGATCGAGCCTTCGAACTTGCGGCCGTTGATGAAGAAAGTCGGCGTGGATTCCACGCCGAATTTTTCCACCGCGCGCTTTGCCACATTCTCGATCTCGCCCGCCATCTTTGTGTCCTCGAGGCACTTCTCGAACGTCTGCTGGCTCATGCCGGCCTGCTTTGCGATCCGCAGGAAGCCGTTATAGGGATCATTGCGCCATTGCTGCTGCTGCTCGAACAGCGCGTTGATGAACGGAAAATAGCGGTCGCCCGCGCAGCGCGCGAGCATGAAGCCGGAGATCGCGACCTTCGCCGGCTGCGTCGGGAATTCGCGGAAGATCAGCCGCACCTTGCCGGTATCGATGTATTTTTCCTTCAGCGTCGGATAGCTTTCAATGTGAAAGGTCGCGCAGTGCGGGCAGGTGATCGAGGCATATTCCACGATCGTCACCGGAGCATTCGCGCTGCCGATCATCTTGTCGCCGAGCGGGCCGGCCGTGTGCAGATCAGGCAGCGAGATTCGGGCGGGGGTGCTGGCGTTGCGCGTCGCATAATAAATGCCGAAGCCGATCACGGCGGCGATCACGATCGCGCCGATGCCCAACGCGGTTTTGTTGCCTGAAGTCTTCGTCACTTCGTTTTTCTTCGCCAAGACTGGACTCCATCAAGATTTCTGGACCGGCCGCGACCTAGGCTGAGAAAAGATGGCGGCGCGGCGGGAGCTTCAATTCGCGCTCACTCTTGCGCGTTCCTGCTGTTTCGTACAAGCGCCCCAAGGCGCGCTAACGAGGATTTGAGCTTTGCGTCCTCGAACTCGCCCAGGCCGTCCTCGATCCGGGCAAGGGATTCAGGCGACGGTTCCAGCGGCAAAGAGACCTCCCGCGTGCGCGGCGTAACCGGGCCTTGCCGGATGGCGATCCGCCCGACGCAGCGCCAGCCGAAATAGCGGTTTACCCGCTCGATCAGCACCGGTGCGGCATATTGCAGGTCGAGCGCATAAGCGCCTTCCACCTTCACCGTCAGCGTACCTTCGGAATCGGGGTCGTCGCGGCGCGGCCAGACCAGCCGCATCGGCTCGGTGCGGCTCGCCAGCTCCGGGCCTGCGATCTCTTCCCAGTGCGTGACCACCTCGACCGCGACAAAGCCCTGCCGCGCGAACGCCGTGTTGAGGCAATCCCCAACGAGATCGGCGAGCGGGCGCGTTTTGCGGTACTTTGGCTTGTTCATGCTCATGCACTCTGTCAGGCAGAACGCAATGACGCTAGCAGGCGGAAGCAGGCTGACGAAAAATTTTGCCCGCGCTGTGAAGAGGGCGAAAACGGCGCCCTCTGCCGCGGCGCTGCTCGCCTGGTACGACCGGAACCGCCGCGAGTTCCCCTGGCGCGCGCAGGCCGGCCGCCGGATGGAGCCTTATAAGGTGTGGCTCTCCGAAATCATGTTGCAGCAGACGCGCGTCGAGACGGTCGAGCGGTATTTTGTCCGCTTTGTCGCGCGGTTTCCGGCGGTGCAGGCGCTTGCCTCGGCCAGGCTGGGCGAGGTGCTCAAGCTCTGGGCCGGGCTTGGCTACTATGCGCGGGCGAGAAATCTTCACGCATGCTCCAGGGAAGTGGTGGCGCGTTTCGGCGGAAAATTTCCCTCCGATGAACAGGCGTTGCGCACATTGCCCGGCATCGGTGTTTATACATCGGCTGCGATTGCGGCGATTGCCTTCGACCGCAAGGCAACGCCAGTGGACGGCAACATCGAACGCGTGATCTCGCGCCTGTTCGCGGTGGAAACGCCGCTGCCGAAAGCAAAGCCGGAACTCTTCGCTCACGCTTCAAGGCTGACACCGGCCGCACGCCCGGGCGATTTCGCGCAGGCGATGATGGACCTTGGCGCGACCGTCTGCACGCCCAAACGTCCGGACTGTCCGCGCTGTCCATTTGTGTTTTCCTGCGAGGCGTACCGCCAAGGAATGGCCGAGAGTTTTCCCCGCAGGATCGCGAAAGCCGAGGGCAAGTTGCGGCGGGGTGCCGCCTTCTTCGTGCAGCGTACCGACGGCGCGGTACTTTTACGGAAGCGGCCCCTGAAGGGTCTGCTCGGCGGCATGACTGAAGTGCCGGGGACGGAGTGGGCAAGCGGTTTTGAAATTTCCGGTTCGCTCATCCATGCACCACTAGGCGTAGCGTGGAAGAAGCTGCCCGGCCGCGTCCGTCATATATTCACGCATTTCCCGCTGGAACTCACCGTCTATTCCGCCACCGTGCCGAAAGGAACGCCCGCGCCGAAGGGCATGCGTTTTGTGGCGCTGAATAAGCTCGATTCCGAAGCGCTGCCAACGGTCATGCGGAAAATCGTCGCGCATGCGCTCGACAACCAAAACAGGTAAAACTCCGCGCCCATCCTTCGAGACGCCGCGCCACCGCATCCTGAGGAGGGAGCCAACGGGCCCGCGCGAAGCGCGGCCCGATGATAAACTCCGCGACCCTCTCGAAGGATGGGCGCGGATTGAGTGCGGATGAATTGACCGCTACTAAGCTGGAAATAAATTCCAAGGGAGGAAGTCCGTGAGCATCACCCGTTTTGAAACCGGCCCGCGCATGAGCCAGGCGGTCGTCCATAACAACACCGTCTATCTCGCCGGTCAGGTAGCCAAGTCGACCGCCGGCAAGAGCGTCACCGAACAGACCACTGAAATTCTCTCCATCATCGACAAGCTCCTGGCCGCCGCCGGCAGCGACAAGTCGAAGCTTCTGCAGGCGCAGATTTACCTGACCGACATCGGCACTTTCGCCGAGATGAACAAGGTGTGGGAGGCGTGGGTCGCGCCGGGCCAGACACCGGCGCGCGCGACCATTGAATGCAAGCTTGCAGCATCCCAGTACAAGGTCGAGGTCATGGTCGTCGCTGCGAAGTAAAGGCGCCCGCTGCTCTTCGACCCGGAGATTCTTCTCCGGGTTTCGCTTTAGCCGTCGCCAATCCGCAAAGCTGCGTTACAATCCGAACGCGCGGCAATGGGGCCGCGCTTGAGTCGGATAGCACTGGCCGCATGCCGCATCATTCGCCGCTGATCGCGACGATCACAGCCGGTTTCGTGCTCGCCTTTCTTCTGGGCGCGTTCGCGAACCGGCTGCGGATTCCGACCCTCGTCGGCTACATGATCGCCGGTATTATCGTCGGGCCCTTCACGCCCGGTTATGTCGCGGACCAGAAGGTCGCCTCCGAACTCGCCGAAATCGGCGTGGTACTCTTGATGTTCGGCGTCGGCCTGCATTTTTCCTTCAAGGATCTGCTGCTTGTGAAGGCCATCGCCGTCCCCGGCGCGCTGGCGCAGATGGCGGTGGCGACACTGATCGGCATGGCGCTCGCGCGCCTCGCGGGCTGGTCGGCCGCCGCCGGGGTCGTGTTCGGGCTGTCGCTTTCGGTCGCCAGTACCGTGGTGCTGGTGCGCGCGTTGCAGGAGCACCGCCTGATGGAAACCGAGCGCGGGCACATAGCGCTCGGCTGGCTCGTCGTACAGGACCTCGCGATGGTGCTCGCCCTCGTGCTCGTGCCCGCACTCGCCGCCGTCGGCAGCGATCGGGTAGAGCCGGGCGCGCCAACGGCCGGGATAGAATGGCGCGAGATTCTTTCGGTCATCGGCATCACCATGGGCAAGGTGCTGGCATTCGCTGCACTCATGCTGATCTTCGGGCGAAGATTCATTCCCTGGATTCTGCATTACGTCGCCCATACGGGATCGCGCGAACTTTTCCGCCTTGCCGTGCTCGCGATCGCGCTCGGCGTCGCCTACAGCGCCTCCACCTATTTCGGGATTTCGCTGGCGCTGGGCGCCTTCTTCGCCGGGACGATGCTGCACGAAAGTCCGCTCTCGCAGCGCGCGGCCGAAGAGTCGCTGCCGCTGCGCGACGCCTTCGCGGTGTTGTTTTTCGTCTCGGTCGGCATGTTGTTCGATCCGACGATCATCCTGCGGCATCCGTTTCTGTTTGTCGGCGTGCTGCTGATCGTGCTCGTGGTGAATCCCGCCGCGGCCTATTTCATCGTGACGATGTACCGGCGCACGAAACATACGGCCTTCACGATCTCCGCGAGCCTCGCGCAGATCGGCGAGTTTTCCTTCATCCTGAGCGGCATCGCCGTCATGCTCGGCCTGCTGCAACAGGAGGCGCGCGATCTCATCCTGGCCGCGGCGATCGTCTCGATCTTCGCCAATCCGGTCCTGTTCCGGCAGCTCGAGAAAATGCGGCCGAAGAAGCAGGACAAGGCCGCGGTACCGGAGCCCGAGGCCGCGGAGGAAGCGGAGATTGTCGAACTCGTGCCTACCAAGCTCAACGATCACGCGGTGATCGTCGGCTATGGCCGCGTCGGCAGGGTGGTGGCCGAAGGACTGCTGCGGGAAGACCACAAGTTTCTCGTGATCGAGGACCGGCCAGAAACCGTGGAAGATTTACGCAAGCGCAAGGTCGAGGTGCTGGTGGCGAACGCGGTGCAGACGGAAACGCTCGCGGCCGCCAACATCGCGGGGGCCCGCTGGATCTTCGTCGCGATCCCGGATGGTTTCGAGGCGGGGCAGGTGGTGGAACAGGCGCGCAAGCTCAATCCGGACATCGCAATCATCGCCCGCGCCCATTCCGACGCGGAGGTGGAGCATCTCATCAACATGGGCGTGAGTTTCACCATCATGGGCGAGCGCGAGATCGCGATGGGAATGCTGGAATTCGCGCTGGGCCGCCCGCACGTGCCGGCGGGCGAACACAACGACCGCATGCCGCCCGGTATCGGCAGGCGTACTTAGAGCATGATCCCGAAAAGTGGGAACCGGTTTTCGGAAAAGATCATGCTCAAAGCAATAAGTTCAGAACCGCAATGAAAGTCCGGCTCTCACCGTCAGCAGGTCGATGCTGGATGAGAGCGGCACCATGCCGGTCGAAAATGAAAATAGATCGTTGCCGATATGCGTGTGGATCACTTCGGCACGCAGCGTCCAGATCGGCGCAATCTGATATTCGACCCCGCCGCCGATGGCCCAGCCCGAAAGAAACGCCGAGTCCTCATAGGATTGCGTGGCTCCCAGAGCGCTGAAGGAAATGCTGCCGGACGTCTTCGCCACCACAAGACCCGCGGTCGCATAGAGCAGCGCATCGCCGAGCGCGATGCCGGCGCGGCCCTTCAGCGAGCCGGTCCAGTCCACATCGGTCACGAGATTGCCCGCGACCGCACCGAAGGGTGCGATGGTCCCGGTAAATGAGGTTGAGGCGCGGCTCTGATAACGCGACCAGTCCGCCTCCCATCCCCACACCAGAAAACCGAGCTGGAAATTCTGCCCCGCTATGATTCCGAAATTGACATTCCTGTCGGATATCCCCGCGATGGCGCCGGGTGCCGTGAGGCCCGCACTCGCAAGATCGCCGCTGTTCAGTGTCATCTCGCTCTGGACGAATCCTGCCGTCATGCCGAGATAAAAGCCGTTCCAGTTTGGAATAATCTGCGGGATCGCGGGCCCTGTCACGAACAAGAGAAAAAATGCCGCCGCGGCGGCCGGCGCACATTTCCGGTGCAGCGCGGGCATGGCGCGCTCAGAGCGCCAGTTCAGCGCGGATTTTTCCACGGAGCGCGTCGATCGGCTTGCGGGCGCCTTTGACTTCAAAGTGCCAGTAGGTCCAGCCGTTACAGGCTTCCAGCCCCTGCGCGATCGCGCCGATGCGATGGATGGAGCCGGCATGCGACTCCTTCCCGTTCTTGAACGAGATCATTCCATCGGCCCGCACGAGCGCCTTCACCCGGCCCTTGGCGTCGGTGAGGGTGGCGCCGGCTTTGATCAGGCCCTTTTCCAGCAGCGCGTTGAACGGCACGCGCGGCGCCTCGCGCGCCGTCATGAACGGAACGAGTGTTGCCTCCGGCAACGGTTCGATTTCCGCGATGCGCTGTATCGCGCCCTCGGCATATTTCTTCTCGCGTTCGATGCCGATGAAATGGCGGCCGAGATATTTCGCGGTGGCGCCCGTGGTGCCGGTGCCGAAGAAGGGATCGAGCACGACATCGCCCGGCTTCGACGAGGAGAGGATCGCGCGCGCGAGCAGCGCCTGCGGCTTCTGGGTCGGATGCAGCTTGCGCCCGGTTCCGTCCTTGAGACGCTCTTCGCCGGTGCAGAGCGGGATCGTCCAGTCGGAACGCATTTGCACGTCTTCATTGCCGGCCTTCAGCGCTTCGTAGTTGAATGTGTATTTCGTGCTCTGATCGCGTGCGGCCCAGATCATCGTCTCGTGCGCGTTGGTGAACCGGCGGCCGCGGAAATTCGGCATCGGATTGGATTTCCGCCAGACGATGTCGTTCAAGATCCAGTAGCCGAGGTCCTGCAGCACGGTGCCGACGCGGAAAATGTTGTGATAGGAGCCGATCACCCAGAGCGTAGCCGTCGGCTTCATCACCCGCTTGACGCCGGAAAGCCAGGCGCGGGTGAATTCGTCATAAGCCTTGAAGCTCGCGAATTGATCCCAGTCGTCGTTCACCGCATCGACCAGGCTGTCGTCCGGCCGTTTCAGGTCGTTCTGGAGTTGCAGATTGTAGGGCGGGTCGGCGAAGACGAGATCGACCGAGTTTGCGGGAAGTTTTTCCAGTTCGGCGACGCATTCGCCGACAATCACGCGATCGAGTGCTGCGGATTCTTCGGTTAAACGGGGCGCCCGCAAGGGCGCCCCGATACGCACAACATCCATGACGCAATACCGGGATACGCTGACGCAACAGAACTGACGCCGCGGATATTGGCCCGTCACGGGTAAAGGCGGGGTAAAGGCTAACCTTAATCAATCCTTATGGAATTCCCGCTGTGGGACACTAACAATTCATTGCCGGTTTAAGGCCGTGCGGCAGACTGGCCGCATGTCCGAAGCCCGCACCCAACGCAATATGAGACTGTCCTGCCTCGCGCTCGGGATCACGCTCGTTTTCGTGCTGATCTCGCGCAACCTGCCCGAGGCTTACCAGTGGTACCTGTTCGGCATGGCGACCGGCCTGCTCGTGCTGTTCGGCGTGATGATCAGTCCTTACTGGAAGCCCGAGCCGCCGAACCCGCAGGCGGGTTAGCAAGGCGCAATCCGCAATCTTCTCCCTCCCTTCAGGGCAGGGATGAATTCACGCCGCGAACAGATCGAGTTGGTCTTTCTTCTTGACGGGCGGCGTGAACAGCGTTGTCACCAGCCGCTGCCTGCGCTTGTTGAGGTTGAGCCTGCGGCAGGCAAGCTCGAACCGCCGTCCGATCGACCAGGCATAGGGGCCGCTGCCAACCTGTCTTTTTCCAAAGGTCGCGTCGTAATCCCTCCCGCCGTGGAGATCGCGCACGAGTGCGATCACATGGCGGTATTTGTCCGGAAAGTGCTCGCGCAGCCATTCGCGGAAGAGATCCTTGATCTCAAGCGGCATCCTCAGCATCACATAGCCGGCCTCGGTCGCGCCCGCGTCGGCGGCGGAGTCGAGAATGCGCTCGATCTCCGCATCGTTCAGCGCGGGAATGATCGGCGCCACCATGACCGCCGCAGGAATGCCGGCCTGCGCCAGTGAGCGGATGGCCTGCAGCCGCTTCGGCGGGGTGGAGGCGCGCGGCTCCATGGCGCGGGCAAGCTGCGGATCGAGCGTCGTGATGGAAACCGCGACTTTCGCGAGACCCTTCGAAGCCATGTCCGACAAAATATCCAGGTCGCGCGTCACCAGCGCCGATTTGGTGACGATGCCGACCGGGTGGTTGGCTTCGCGCAGCACTTCGAGGATGCGGCGCGTGACTTTCCACTGCCGCTCGATCGGCTGATAGGGATCGGTATTCGTGCCCATCGCGATCATCTTGCACTGGTAGCCGGGGGCGGCGAGCTCGCGCGCCAGCAGTTCATGCGCGTCCGGCTTCACGAACAGCTTGCTCTCGAAATCGAGACCGGGCGAAAGCCCCTGGTAGGCATGGGTCGGACGCGCAAAACAGTAGATGCAGCCGTGCTCGCAGCCGCGATAGGGATTGATCGAGCGGTCGAAGCCGATGTCCGGGGATTCGTTGCGCGTGATGATTTTCCGCGTCTTCTCCTCGGTCACCACCGTTTTGAATGGGGGCAGCTCTTCCAGGCTCTGCCAGCCGTCGTCGAACACGACCTTGGCCTGCGGCTCAAAGCGACCGGACGAATTGGATGTGGCGCCGCGGCCCCGGCGGCGCTCGGAATCGACCGCCGTATCCAGGATGCCGTCGCTGGCTTCTTCGCTGAAGCCGTGGTTTTCGTAAGTGTCGTCCAGTCTCTGGTCCATGCGCCGACCCTATCCGGGATACTAGAACATAACAAGAACAAAATTGGACTGGGCTTTACGCAACATCATGTGTGGCGGTAACAGAACGATTACAACCTATTGCGGTTCCCGATGATCAGCGTGCTTATCCCCACCTATAATTCCGAGCGGCTGCTGGTGCCGACGCTGTCGGCCCTGGTGCCGGGCTCGGCGGCGGGGATTCTGCGCGAGGTGGTGCTGGCGGACGGTGGCTCGAACGACGGCACCGAGCGGATTTCCGACGCCGCCGGCTGCGTTTTCCTGCGCGGCGCCGAGCGCGACGGCGAGCGGCTGAAGGCGGGCGCTGCGGCGAGCCGGGGCAGCTGGCTGCTGTTTCTGGAGCCGGGCACGGTGCTCGACGAAGGCTGGCAGCGCGAGGTCACGAATTTCATGGATACCGCCGAGCGCGCGGGCCAGACGCTGGACCGTGCGGCGGTGTTTCGGCTGGCGGTGGACGGCTTCGGCTTCGGGGCGCGTCTTCGCGAGACACTCTCGTCGCTCAATCACGCATTGCTCGCCACGCCGCGCCCCGAGCAGGGGTTGCTGGTCTCCAAGCGCCTTTATGAGCAACTCGGCGGCCACGAGAACGTGCGCGACGCGCGCAGCCGTCTCTTGTGGCGGATCGGCCGCCGCCGCACCGTCACCCTAAGAACGCGGGTTGTGGTCCCACAATAAAAATAAAGGTCATGCCCCGCGCAGGCAGGGCATCCAGTACACTCATTCTAAAATATTTTTCTCAGGAATTACTGGTGACGACTTTTTGGCTGCGCTCAGCCGCGCCGATAAATTTCGTCATGCCCGGCCTTGTGCCGGGCATCTCGCTTAGGGAGGCACTGCGATGATTGCCGGGATGGCCGGGACTAGCCCGGCCATGACGGTGAGAATACGAATCGTTCAGCCGCGCTCGTCGCGAGTGATCAGCCGCGCACCGGCCAGGCGATGTCGGCGGGCGAGATCACCGCGGTCGCGACTTGATACAGCAGCGGCTGGAAGGTGTGGCGGTTGTGCCGGCCGGCGACGGTGAGCGCGACATTGGCGTACTTCAGCGCGCGGGCGCATTCCAGCCTGCCGAAACCTGCACCGATGATGACGACCTTTTTCTTTTTGTCCGCCAAAGCCGTCCCCTTCGGAATTACTTCTTCCTCACCTTCCCCCGCCTCAAATGCTCGTCGAGCCTCGGCATGATCTCCACGAAATTGCAGGGGCGGTAGCGCAGGTCGAGCTGGTGCACGAGGATTTCGTCCCAGGCATCCTTGCAGGCGCCGGGTGAACCCGGCAGGCAGAAAATATAGGTGGCACCCGCGACACCCGCCGTCGCCCGCGTCTGAATCGCGCTTGGGCCTATTTTAGGCGCGCTGACCAGCAGAAACATCGTCGAGAAGCCGTCCATGCGCTTCTCAAATAATGGCTCGACCGCTTCCGGCGTCACGTCGCGGCCGGTGAAGCCGGTGCCGCCGGTGGTGATCACAACATCGATTTTTTTATCCTTGATCCACGCCTTCACCTGCGCGCGGATTGTTTTGACATCGTCCTTCACGATTTTGCGCGCGGCAACGCGATGACCCGCCTTCTCGATGCGCTCCTGCAGCGTCGAGCCGGATTTGTCCTCGGCCAGAGTCCGCGTGTCCGAAACCGTCAGCACCGCGATAGCAAGCGGCTCGAACGTCCGGGATGCATCAATGCCGGGCATCAGAAGGTGTTGCAGCTTTTCAACTGGCCCGACTTCAGTCCGGTGGTGAACCACTGCACGCGCTGCGCCGAGGAGCCGTGCGTGAAGCTCTCCGGAATCACGCGTCCCTGCGTCTGCTGCTGGATGCGGTCGTCGCCGATGGCGGTCGCCGCCGCGAGCGCCTTTTCGATGTCGCCCGGCTGCAGCGTCTTCAACTGGTTGTCGGCGTGAAACGCCCACACACCCGCGATGCAGTCCGCCATCAGTTCGACGCGCACCGACAACTGGTTCGCCTGCCCGCGGCCGACCTGCTGTTGCTGCTGTTGCACCTTGGGCAGAATGCCCATCAGGTTTTGCACGTGGTGGCCGACCTCATGCGAGATCACGTAGGCGGCCGCGAAATCGCCGGGCGCGCGGAATCTATTCCGCAGATCGTTGAAGAAGGAGAGGTCGAGATAGACCCGCTTGTCGAGCGGGCAGTAAAACGGTCCCATCGCCGATTGCGCGGTGCCGCAGGCCGAGCGCGTGACGCCGGAGAAGATCACGAGCCGCGGCTCCTCATAGCGCCGGCCCACCTGTTCGGGGAAAACCTTGCGCCAGACATCCTCGGTCTGCGCGAGTGTCGCGCCCACAAACTTGCCGAGCTGGTCCTGCGGCGCGCCCTGCGTCCCCTTCGGGCCGGGGCCGGCGGGAATGCGCGTCTGCTGTCCGGGAGGACCCTGTTCGATGATCTGGTCGAGATTGCCGACCACGATGCGCGGGTCGATGCCGAGCGCCCAGGCGAGCAGGCCGACAATGATGATGGTGCCGATGCCCAGTCCGCCGCCGCCGAACGGAATGGGAAAGCCCATGCCGCCGCCGAAACCGCCGCCTCCGTCGCCGCGGCGGTCCTCGACGTTATCGCTTGAGCGATAGTCTTCCCATTTCATCGGCTTCCTCCGGCGGCGTTCAGGTCTGCCGCATATTTACAACAATTGTGCCCGAGCTGTGATTTACCCGCAATCCATCGGCTCACGGGATTGCGGCTGTTCACCGCTCGCTGCACTGTCGAGTGTGCAATTAGGGGGCGGTCGCTTGAGTCGCAAGGTCAAAAAGACGGTACGCATGCTTCCTTCCTTCCGGCGTGAAGGTAACGTCCATCGCCGCGGTTTGGCTCCCGTCGCCGGTTGCGACGAGGCGGGCAGGGGTCCGCTGGCGGGTCCGGTGGTCGCCGCCGCCGTGATTCTCGATCCGGATTGCGTGCCCAAGGGCCTCGATGATTCGAAGGCGCTCTCCCCCGCGCGGCGCGAGGAATTGTTCGTGCAGATTTGCGCCTGCGCGGAAGTGGCGGTGGCGCTGGCGCCGCCGTGGCGGATCGACCGCGACAACATTTTGCGCGCTTCGCTCTGGGCGCTCGCCCGTGCGGTCTGCGCGCTGCCGCGCCGCCCGCGTTTCGTGTTCGTGGACGGCAACATGCGGCCGCCGCTTTCGGACGACTATGAAGTGGAGCCGGTGATCGGCGGCGATGCGATCGTCGCCTCCATCGCGGCAGCGTCCATTGTAGCGAAAGTCACCCGCGACCGGCTGATGTGCCAGTTGGGCTTGGCCTATCCCGAATACGGCTTCGAGCAGCACAAGGGTTACAGCACGGACCTGCATTATTCGGCCCTGACCCGGCTCGGTACCACGCCGCATCATCGCAAGAGCTTTGCTCCCTGCCGGGGCGAATGGATCGAGACACGCGCCGTCCGCGTGAGTGTGCTAACGGAAGGCTGATGCGTACCGGTTTTGCGAGCCCCCTCCAGTCCTCCATTTTCGTCGAAGGCCTGCGTGCCCGCCCGGCATTCTTCGTCGCGCTGGCGCTCCTGTCGCACGCGCTGGTGTGGACCTTGTGCGCCTGGATCGCCGATCCGACGCCGCATCCGAAGCTCGCGATCGGCGCTGCACTGGGACGCGAATGGCAGCTCGCCTATCTCGGCATTCCGCCGCTGCCGGTCTGGATTGCCGAAATCGCTTACTCAATAGGCGGTGTCCCGGCGCTGTATGCGCTCGGGCCGTTCACAGTGGCGCTCGCCGGCTGGTTCGTCTTCGCCTTCGCGCGCCGCGTCGCCGGCGACCGCTACGGCGCGCTCGCCACGTTCCTGATGGCGGGCGTGCACCCGGTCGCCTTTCCGGTCGGGGCGTTCGATTCCAGCATCGTGCAGATGCCGCTCGCGGCCCTTGCCGTATGGTTGTGGTGGCTCGCCGTCACCGAACGCAACCGTCTTTGCTGGCTCGCCTTCGGCTTTGTAATCGGCGTTACGACCTATGCGGGCGTGCAGGGAATGTTCCTGCTCATGGTGCTGATCGGATTGACGGCCGCGACCCCCACCGGCCGCGTCAGCCTGCGCGCGCACGATGCGCTGCTCTCGGCGGTCGGCGCGCTGTTTGTCTTCACCCTCACCATCACGCCGCGCGTGATCTCGCTTGCCGGGAAAAATTTCTCCGGCCTGATGCCGGAATTCCCAGCCGGCGTGGAGGATGGAGAAACCGGCACCATCGGTCTCTTGCTGGTGGTGCTGCTCGGCCATCTCGGGGTTGCGATGATGGTGGCGCTCGCCTCATCGTTCCGCGCGAAGGATCATGAGAACGCCCCGCAATTCGTGCGTCCGCCAATCCTGCGCTTCGGGCGCGTCGTGGCGCTGACGCTCGCGGCGGCGCCGCTTGCGTTGGCGCTGGTTGCCGCCTTTATCGCGAACGTCACCTTTCCGCCCGCGGCCGCGGCGCCGCTGCTGCTTTATTCCGGCCTGCTCGTGATGGTGCTGGTGGAAAAGACCATCCGCATTCATCGTCAGCGCGCGGTGTCGGTGGCGGCGCTGACATTGCTTTTCCTGCCGCCGGTTCTGGAGATTGCGACCGCCATCGCATCGCCTTACGGCAGCGAGCGCGGGCGGCCGACCAACTGGCCCGCCGCCACCGCGTCGCGCTTTGTCACGGATGTGTTCCGCACGCGCACCGGTAAGCCGCTGGAATATGTGATCGGCGACATCACGCTGGCGAGCACGGTGGCGCTGTTGAGCCGCGACCGTCCGCGCGTTTATATCGACGCCGATAAATCGAAGTCGCCGTGGATCGACGACGCGAAGCTGCGCAGCAGCGGGGCGGTAGTGATCTGGCGGATCGAGGGTGCTGACGCCTCGCCGCCGCTTTCGTTGACGGGAAATCTTCCACCGCTCACGCTGGAAGCGCCCGTCAGCAACCGATGGGTCCGCCCCGGCTCGCTCGACTTCGCCCGCTTCGGCTGGGCGATCATCGCGCCGGACAAAATCGGCAACTAGATTTTCTGCTGGAGCCGGTCCGCCGCCTTGCTGGTGAGTTCTTCGCGGCCCGCGCGGCGTTTCTTGCCGTCTTCCAGCACCGCCTGCACGATCTCCGGCGGAGAGGTGAACGGTGTCCCGCCCTTGAACGGCGGGGCAGGGTCGTACTCGATCGCCAGCTGGATTTTCTTTGCTACCGTTTCGCCCGCCGCATCGGCCACCACGCGCAGCGCCATGTCGATGCCCGAAGTGACACCGCCCGACGTGTAGAACTTTCCGTCCACGGTCATGCGCTCGTCGGAAACGCTGACGCCGAACTTCGCGAGCAGATCGCGCGCCTGCCAGTGCGCGCCCGCCTTCTTTCCGCGCAAAAGTCCGGCGGCGGCGAGCAGCAGCGAGCCGGTGCAGATGCCGAACACATATTTCGCGCGTTCGGATTCGCGCCGCACGTAGTCCAGCCACGCATCGTCGAGCAGGATCGCATCGATGCCTGCACCGCCCGGCACCACAAAAATGTCGGAAGGCTTCGCACTCTCGCGCGTCTGCATCGGTAGAATCGTCAGCCCACGGTCGGTGCGCACCGGCTGCATGGATTCCGCGACGAGATCGACCGTCCAGCCCGGCGTGCGCGCGAGCACTTCATACGGCCCGGTGATGTCGAGCTGCACCATGTCCTTGACGGCGACGATGTTGATTTGCATGGGGCGATACCGAATCCACAAGGCTTATCAAATATGCTATGCTTGTATTTATGAGTAGCAAATTGAAGGAAGTTCTGAAACGCGCCGAAAACTGGCCGCAACAGGCTCAGGACGAGCTTGCGGAAATAGCGCTGGAAATTGAAGCGGCATTTCAGGGCGGCGAGTACAGTCCAACAGAAGATGAATTGCGAGCCATCGATGAGGCGAGCGCGAGCCGGGTAGCGACAAACGAGGAGATCGAGGCCGCGTTTCGAAGTTTTCGCCGCGCATGAAGCTTGAGTTTAGCGCCCGCGCCGTCGCCGATCTTTTGCAAGCTTCTGAGTATAGCCACCAATTTGGGACTGCCGTCTCCATTGCGCTCGAAAATCGAATCCGCCGTGTCATCCAGCGAATATCGGAGCATCCAGGATCAGGAGCCAGAATTCCGCAGCGTCCCGGCGTTTTTGTCGTTCCTCTAGCGCTCAATGATACCCCTCGCCTTCCTTTAGCTTGCCCCAGAACACCCAGTAGACGAGTCCCGTGTAAGCGAGATTGATCGGCAACAGCACGAGCGTGCCGATCAGCATGAAGATCTGGCTCGCGGGCACGGCGGCCGTATCCCATACCGTCAGTGACGGCGGCACCAGATACGGGTAATTGGAAACCACCAGCCCGAAATAGCCGAGCAGAAAAAGTCCGATCGCGGCGAGGAACGGCGGCAGGTCGCGCCCGTCGTTCAGCCATTTCCAGAGTCCGAACGCGAGTGCCGCGGCCGCCACCGGCACAGGCCAGAGATAATAAATGTTCGGCGTCGAGAACCAGCGCATGGCGATGCGGTCGAATTGCAGCGGCGTCCACAGGCTGACGATGCCCATGCCCACGAGTACCGCGATCAGCAGCAGCTTCGCCTGTTTGCGCGAGCGCTTGTTCACGACGCCATCGGTGCGGATGAGAAGCCATGTGGCGCCGAGCAGCGCATAGCCGCCGATCACGCACAGCCCGCAGAGCATGGTGAATGGCGTGAGCCAGTCGAAGGCGCCGCCCGCGAATACGCCGTTCTTCACCGTGATGCCCTGAATCAGTCCGCCGAGAATGACGCCCTGCGAAAACGCGGCGAGGATCGAGCCGCCGGCAAAGGCGAGGTTCCAGTATTTTTTGCTCGTCTTCGCCACCCAGCGGAATTCAAACGACACGCCGCGGAAAATCAGCGCGAGCAGCATTACGATCACCGGCAGGTACATTGCCGGCATGATGATCGCGTAGGCTTTGGGGAACGCGACGAAGAGACCCGCGCCGCCGAGGACCAGCCACGTCTCGTTGCCGTCCCAGAACGGCGCCACCGAATTCATCATCAGGTCGCGTTCTTTTTCGGTCCTGGTGAACGGAAACAGGATTCCGATGCCGAGGTCGAAACCGTCGAGGATCACATACATCACGACGGCCGTGCCGATCAGCGCGGCCCAGATGACGGGAAGATACCATTCCATGATTGTTCTCCCGTTCTCACAAAACTTTTCGGCCGGCGTCGGCCGCGGTCGAAATCGGACGCAATGCCGTGCCCTTGCTCGGCGCCGTCGTCACCACTTCCGGTCCCTTCTCGATCAGGCGATTGATGTAATAGACGCCCATCGAGAACACGATGCCGTACACGACGACAAACAACGCAAGTGTCGTGGCGACCTGCGCGCCGGAGACCGGCGAGATCGCGTCGGCTGTCCGAAGAATTCCCTGCACGAGCCACGGCTGCCGTCCGCTCTCGGTGACGACCCAGCCCGCGACCACCGCGACGAAACCGGTCCACCACATCATCGACATCGGCCTCAAAAACCATTCGCTGCTGAACAGCCTTCGCCGCCACCACAGGAAGACACCGAGCCAGGACGATGCAATCATGAACAGCCCGATGCCCACCATGATGCGGAACGAGAAGAACACATTCTTCACCGGCGGCCGGTCCTGCGGCGGCACACTTTTCAGGCCGGGAAACAATCCATCCGGATCGTGCGTCAGGATCAGCGAAGCGCCCTTGGGAATTGAAATCTCGAAAAGATTCCGCTCGTTCTTTTCATCCGGCCACGCGAAAAGCACCAGCGCGCCCGGCTTCGATCCGTCCCAATGTCCCTCCATCGCCGCGACCTTGATCGGCTGATGCTTCAGCGTGTTCAGCCCGTGCTGGTCGCCGATGAAAAGCTGCAAGGGGGCCACGATGGCGGCGAAGCCGACGCCCATGCGCAACATGGTGCGCGCCTCGGGCATGTAGCGGCCGGAGATCATGTAGCGCGCACCGACCGCCAGAACGACGAACGAGGTCGTCAGATACGCCGCCGTGACCATGTGCGCGAGGCGGTAGGGAAAGCTCGGGTTGAAGACGATCGTCACCCAGTCGAGCGGGTAGGCGATGCCGTTGCGGATTTCATGGCCCGCCGGCGTCTGCATCCAGCTGTTCGCCGACAGAATCCAGAACGCGGACATCGCGGTGCCGGCCGCCACCGCGATGCAGGCCGTGACATGCAGCCACGGCGGCACGCGGTTCCAGCCGAACAGCATGATGCCGAGGAAGGTCGCCTCAAGAAAGAAAGCCGTCAGCACTTCATAGCCGATCAGCGGGCCGACGACGTTGCCGACAACTTCGGAGAAGCGGCTCCAGTTCGTGCCGAACTGATAGGAGAGTACGATGCCGGAGACGACGCCCATCGCGAACGACACGGCGAAAATCTTTGTCCAGAAGCGTGCGAGATGATGGTAGCGCCGCGTGCCGGTCCACAGCCACATCACTTCCAGCGTCGCGATGTAGCTCGCAAGCCCGATGGTGAAGGTCGGGAAGATGATGTGAAAGGTAACGGTGAAGGCGAACTGGATACGCGCGAGCAGGACGGGATCGAAGTCCATGACGGCTCCTCAATGACAAATTCCGGCATGAGTGGAAACGATCCATAATGCCTGGAACTGGCGCTGGCCGGCTTGACGCAGGTCTATCCAAAAGATCGGCTGCTTTGCCTGACAAGGCAACAGGCACTGTTGCGGGTAAAATCGCCTGCAACGGGTTCGTTGCGTGCAATGCAGCGGCTTTACTGGTGCGGCGGTTCTGCTAAATCGTCCCCATGTTCACCCGTGAAAATCCCAGTCCGCGCTACCAGGAACTGCTGGCGCTCTATAAATCGGCGCACAAGGACGGGCTTCCCCATATCGGGGTGACGGCGGAAGAAACCTTCGACGGCCGCTCGCTTACAAAAGAGCTGCCGAAGATCAAGGATTTGGTCCACCGGACGGGCGCCGCTACCATTCTCGATTACGGTTGCGGCAAGGCGCTGTATCACAAGGCGCGAGATTTTCAGCTGACGACAGGCGAAACCGCCGCCAGCGTGCAGGATTATCTCGGCGTCAGGGAAATCGCTCTCTACGATCCGGGCGTGCCGGAATATTCGGCCATGCCGGAACAAAAATTCGACGGGGTTATTTCTACCGACGTTCTTGAACATATTCCGCAGCAGGACATTCCGTGGATTCTGGAAGAGATGTTTTCCGCAGCAAACAAATTCGTGTTCGCCAACGTGGCGAGTTTTCCCGCCAAGAAATCGTTCTCAAACGGCGAGAACGCACACTGCACGCAACAGCCGCCGCAGTGGTGGGGCCCGCATTTGGTCGAACTATCCAAGCGCCATCCCGGCAAGCTTCTGCGCTTCGAAATCAGCGAGGTGGTTACCACGCCGGCGGGCAACCAGATTCGCACGACGACAATTTCGAACATCCGCTGAGACAATCTTCGCGCGGTTGGAAACCGCCGAGCGGAGCCTTTTCCGCGCGGCTTCGAAAAATTTATTGAATTTCCAGCGATTTAGCCTCGTTTCAGCACCAGTGGAAACCCGGTAAATAGCGAGCGCATTCCCCGGGCACGCCGCTATGCTTGGCGTTCGCGTGGCAGTTATTGGGGATTTTCGACGCTGACAGTTTCGCCGCCGGCATGTGTCCTCAGGCACCTGCTGCCAGTGTCGTCACAGGGGGATATCGATGGCTAAAAAAGTGATGAGACGCGCGTCGCCGTCCGGCAACGGACTTGAGACCGCGCTCGACAATTATTTTGGTTTGACGAAAGCGGGCACCAACGTGCGCACGGAGCTGATCGCGGGCTTCACGACCTTCCTGACGATGGCCTACATCATTTTCGTCAATCCGCAGATTCTCGGCAATGCGGGCATGGACAAGGGAGCGGTATTCGTCGCGACCTGTCTTGCGGCGGCGTTCTCGACCTTGCTGATGGCGCTCTACGCGAATTATCCGATCGCGCTGGCACCCGGCATGGGCCTCAATGCGTTCTTCGCCTTCACCATCGTGCTCACCTACAAATACACTTGGCAGCAGGCGCTCGGCGCCGTGTTTCTGTCCGGCGTGCTGTTCTTCTTGGTCTCGGTGTTCAAAATCCGGGAATACATCATCAACGCGATCCCGCTGAACCTGAAGATCGCCATCTCCGCGGGCGTCGGCTTGTTCCTCGCGATCATCGCGCTGCAAACTTCGGGCATCATTGTCGATCATCCCGCGACGCTGGTGTCGCTGGGCGACATGAAACAGCCCGCACCGCTGCTGGCGCTGCTCGGCTTCATCCTCATCGCGGCATTAAACTACCGGAAAATTCCGGGCGGCACGCTGATCGGCATTCTGGCCGTGGCGCTGATCGGCATTCCGTTCGGCGTCGCGCAATGGCAGGGCCTCGTGTCGCTGCCGCCGTCCATCGCGCCGACGCTCTTCAAGCTCGATTTCTCGCGTGCGCTTGAACTGAGCTTCATCATCATTGTGCTGACGCTGTTGCTCGTCGATCTCTTCGACAACGCCGGTACGCTGATCGGCGTTACCCACCGCGCAGGCCTGCTCGACAAGCAGGGCCGCCTGCCGCGCATGCGTCAGGCGTTGATGGCGGACTCGCTCGCCGCGATGTTCGGCTCGCTCGTCGGCACGTCGACGACCACGAGCTACATCGAGTCGAGTGCGGGCGTGCAGGCGGGCGGGCGCACCGGCCTGATGGCGGCGTTCGTCGCGATCTTCTTCCTGCTGGCACTCTTCTTCGCGCCGCTTGCCGGCATGATCCCGGCCTACGCATCGGCCGCGGCCTTGCTGTACGTCGCGTGCCTGATGACGCGCGGTCTTGCCGAGATCGACTGGAAGGATGTGACGGAATACGCGCCGGCGGTGGTTACGGCCATCACCATGCCGCTGACGTATTCCATCGCCGACGGCATCGGCTTCGGCTTTATCACCTACGCGCTGCTAAAGATTTTCTCCGGACGGCTGAGCAAGCTCGATCCGGTGATCATCGTGCTCGCGGCGCTGTTCGCGGTGAAGTTCTTGATCAAGTGAGAAACGCCTCACCCTTCGAGACGCGAGCTGCGCTCGCTCCTCAGGGTGAGGCGGAAAACCAAAGCCCTCATCCTGAGGAGGCTGCGAAGCAGCCGTCTCGAAGGATGGGGGCTAATTCTTTTCCGCCAGCGCCTTCTTCAGCGACAGAAAATCCCGCCACGAATACCGCTTCTCCAGCGGCGAGCGCAGGAGATAGGCCGGGTGGAACGTCACCAGCGCCTTGATGGTGCGCGTGCCGGTATCGTAATCGTACCAGCGGCCCCTGACCGAACGAATCCCGTCCTTGATGCCGAGCATGGTCTGCATCGACGGCTTGCCGAGACAGACCAGAAAATCCGGATTGGCGAGTTCGATCTGTCTGCGGATGAACGGAAAACAGATCGCCGTTTCCTGCGGCGTCGGTGTCCGGTTGCCCGGCGGCCGCCACGGAATGATGTTCGCGATGTAAACCTGCGTCCGATCCAGCCCGATCGCCTTCATCATCTGGTCGAGCAGTTTTCCCGAGCGGCCCACGAAAGGAAGCCCGTCGCGGTCTTCTTCCGCGCCCGGCGCCTCGCCGACGAACATCACGCGCGCTTGGGGATTGCCGTCGGCAAAAACCAGACTATGCGCCATCTGTTTCAGCGCGCAGCCCTCGAAGCGGGAAAGAATCTCGCGCAATTCGTCCAGGGTTTTCGCGCCGGCCGCCGCCGAGCGGGCGGCGGACACCGCTTCCTCCGCGCCGGGCAACGGTGTGGCGGGAGCGGGTGCGATGGCTGGCGAGGGCCTAAAATTCGAGACGGAGGTCGGGCGCGGTTGTGGCGTGGGTGCGGCTGCCGGCGTTGGCGCAACCTCGGTGAAACGGTTCGGCGCTTCCTCCGCTAAAGCCACATCGACCCCCGCTTCCAGGTGGAAGGCGAGGATGTCGGCGGGGGAATGATGCGAACTGGAATTCATCTTCGCGATTATAGCAACATAACGCGGCGATGCGTTGCTTTCCTGAGGCCGGTGGAAAACCGGTTTGAAAATCCCTCGTCTTTAAGAGAGGGTGCAGTTCAATCCGCCTCATCCTGAGGAGGGCGCGTAGCGCCCGTCTCGAAGGAGAGGCGGCGCATCCTTCGAGACGCCGCCTTCGGCGGCTCCTCAGGATGAGGGTCCTACAAGGAAGGAAAATGACCGAACTCCCCCCGCGCGAGAGCATGGACTTCGACGTCGTAATCGTCGGCGCGGGGCCGGCGGGTCTTGCGAGCGCGATCCGGCTGAAACAGGAGAACGCGGAAATCTCCGTGCTCGTCGTCGAGAAGGGAGCGGAGGTTGGCGCGCATATTCTCTCGGGTGCTGTGATCGATCCGTCCGGCCTGAACCGGCTGATCCCGGACTGGGAGTCGGACCATACGGCGCCCATCAAGCAGAAAGTGACCGACGACCGTTTTTACTGGCTCGTGGGGATGCGCGCGATCCGGCTGCCGAATTTCCTGCTGCCGCCCTTGATGGGCAATCACGGCAACTACATCGTCTCGCTCGGCAACGTGACGCGCTGGCTCGCCCAGCGCGCCGAAGCATTGGGCGTCGAGATTTATCCGGGCTTCGCCGCGGCCGAAATTCTCTACCATGAAAATGGCTCGGTCGCGGGCGTCGCCACCGGCGACATGGGTGTTGCGAAGCACGGCGAGCATCGCTCCGACTTCACGCGCGGTATGGAGCTGCGCGCGAAATACACGGTGTTTGCGGAAGGCGCGCGCGGCTCGCTCACGAAACAGCTGATCGCGAAATTCAGGCTGGACGAGAACAGCGACCCGCAGAAATTCGGCCTTGGCCTGAAGGAGCTGTGGCAGGTGACGCCGGAGCAATCGAAACCCGGCCTCGTGCAGCACACCTTCGGCTGGCCGCTCGACAATAATACCGGCGGCGGGTCGTTTCTCTATCACCTGCCGGACAATGAGGTTGCGGTCGGCTTCGTGGTGCATCTGAATTACGAAAATCCCTACATCGCGCCGTTCGAGGAATTTCAGCGCTTCAAGACGCATCCGCTGGTCAAAAAAACATTCGAAGGCGGCAAGCGCATCGCTTACGGCGCGCGCGCCATTACCGAAGGCGGGTATCAGTCGGTGCCGAAGCTCGCTTTTCCCGGCGGCCTGCTGGTCGGCTGTGCCGCCGGATTCATGAACGTTCCGCGCATCAAGGGCAGCCACAACGCGATCCTCTCCGGCACCATCGCCGCCGAATGCATGAACGCCGCGTTGCAGGGCGGGCGCGCGAACGACACGGTGAGCGGTTACGACGACGCCTGGCGCGACAGCGCCCTCGGCCACGATCTCTTCAAGGTGCGGAATGCAAAGCCGCTGTGGTCCAGGTTCGGCACGGCCATCGGCATCGCGCTCGGCGGCTTCGACATGTGGATGAACACGCTGTTCGGCTTTTCGCCCTTCGGTACGCTCAGCCATGGAAAAGCGGACGCCGACACGCTGAAACCGGCGGCACAGTTCACGCCCATCGCCTATCCGAAGCCCGACGGAAAACTCACCTTCGACCGGCTCACCTCGGTTTTTCTGTCGAACACCAACCATGAGGAAGACCAGCCAACCCATCTCGTCGTGCGCGACATCGCCCTCCAGCAGCAGAGCGAATATGAAGTGTTCGGGGGACCGAGTGCGCGTTATTGCCCGGCCGGGGTGTATGAGTGGGTGGAGGATGCCACCGCCCCCGGCGGCGTGCGCTACCAGATCAACGCGCAGAATTGCGTCCATTGCAAAACCTGCGATGTGAAGGACCCCAACCGCAACATCACCTGGGTCGCGCCCGAAGGCGGCGGCGGGCCGGGTTACGGGGCGATGTGAGACATCCGTTCGACTGGCACTGGCTCTGGAAGGCCGCGGCGGCGGGCGCGTGCGGCAGCCTCACCCATCTGTCCCTGATGTATTTCAAGACGGGTACCGGACTGCTGTCCGCCTTCGATCCCTATGCCGCCTTGCAGGCGAAACTCGGCCTGCTGGCGGGCAAGGATGTTCACTGGCTGCTGCCGTGGGCGCTTTCGTTCGTGAGCGGAGCGATTCCGCTCGGCTTCCTGTTCGGACGCCTATACGCGCAGCTGCCGGGCGGCAGCGGGATCGCGAAGGGATTTGTCTTCGGCCTCATCGGCTGGGCGGTCATGGGCTCGCTGTTTTTTCCGCTGGTCGGTCTCGGTTTTTTCGCCGCCGCGGCGGGGCTCGGCGCCTGGCCAGCGCTGTTTTCGCTCGTAATGCTGCTGACCTACAGCCTGGTGCTGGGCGCGGTTTACGCCGCACTCAATCCTTGAGTCCGGTCTCCGCCTTGCGCGGGCGGACGGCGCACGCGGCTCCAATCGTGCCGCCGATCCAGCAGGCCGGGCAGCCGCCGAGCGGAATCAGGCCGGAAACCATCACCGCCATGCCGAGAGTGGGCGACGTGTCGAGCTGCATATAGCCGAGCGTGAAGAGGAGAACGGCCGCAGCCCCGCGCAGGAGATAGGCGGCAAGGCTCTGGCTCGTCAGCCACTGCAAGACTTGATTCCATGTATTCATTGGCTTTTGTCCTTTTCGAACATATACGCAGCCCGGCCCGGATTGTTACTCCCAAGTTGCGAATTTTTGGTTGCAAAAATGCCCTGAACCGCGGGCTTTCAGCCGGGGAACCGGCGCGAAGCCAGATCGTTATCTTTTCCGAAGCGGCGCGCCAAAGCGCGCGCCGGAGGAGGGTAAATGTCGAAGAGTTCAGCCCCGAAAAAAGCAGACGACATCCGCGATCTGGAAACGAAGCGGAAGGGAGACCCGTCGGCGGCCAAGAAGTCGATCGATCCGGTGGATCGGGCGCTCGAGGAAAGCTTTCCGTCGAGCGACCCGCCGAGCTTCAATCCCGGCAGCACCATCACGGCCGACGACGACGCCGAAAGGAAAAAGAAGGAACCGGTGAATCATCCGGGCGGGGACAGGAAATAATTGTTCAGAATTTCAATGAAAAACACCCCTGCCGCAAAGCAGGGGTGTTTTTTTTGACGAAGCCGGTTGTGTTCGAAGGCTTACTCGATCACCTGAACGATGCGGCGCGTCTGCGGATCGACCAGCACGATACGGTCGTTCACGCGCGTATAGCGATAGTTCCGCTGCACACGGTATTCTTCCGGCGCTTCGTAATAGGTGACGCCGTCCGACGGCAGTACGACGCCTACATTGACATCGCCCTGATAGCGGTAGGACGAATGGCGCTGCGTGCCGACATATTCGCGGAAGCGCGGACGGTTGTCGTCCGCGATGCCGCCGACGATGGCGCCGCCGATGCCGCCGACGACGGCACCCACCGGTCCGCCGATGATGGCGCCGCCGATGGCGCCCGCCGTGGCGCTGCCCGGCACGTTGCTTTGAGCGAAGGCGAATGACGTCGATGCCAGGACGGCGATCGCACAGGTCATCAGCAATTTGTTGCGCATTGGAACCTCACAAAAATCCCCATCGGCGAAATCGCGGATGAGGCGTGAGGGTCCAACCATCTGACGGGCAATAGGTTCAGTTGCCGTCACACGCGTTCAAAACAGTCATTCGTAAGTTCCACGGCAACCATTCAACCGCGGGGACGTTGCACCCAGGACCGCCTGCCGGCTCGGCCGGCTCGCGGCGCAAAATCAGGAGACATTGTGGTCAGCCATCCCCGAAGCAAGAGATATTTTGGCGCTGGCGCAATGATGCTCGGGCTTATTGCCGGCATCGGTATATTTTCAGCCGCTCCCGTGCACGCGCAGGGCTTGTTCGGCTATTGGTTCGGCGGCGGCGCTGCGCGAGAGCCGGAAGCGCCGGCCCCGAGCAGGGGTCCGGCGGTCGCCTATTGCGTGCGGCTTTGCGACGGGGGTTATTTCCCGATGGCGAAGGATATCGGCAAGCCGCACTCCTCGCCGGAAAAAATCTGCAGCACGCTGTGCCCCGCAACCGCGACCCGCGTTTTCATGGGCAGCGAGATCGAGCAGGCGAGCGCCTCCAACGGCGATCTCTACTCGAAACTGCAAAACGCATTGCTCTATCGCGAGCGTCTCGTCGCCGGCTGCAGTTGCAACGGCAAGGATGTGGGCAACGCCGCGATCGATGCGCGCTCCGATCCGACCCTGCGCAAGGGCGACATCGTGGTCACAGCACTTGGTCCGGTGGTTTTCAACGGCACGGGCCGGGTGCCGCATCAGCCCGCCGATTTTACCGCGGCGAAACACCATCCGGGATTGAACGCGGAGCTTCGCCGCCAGGTCTCCAGCATGAGAATCTCGCGTCCGGTGAACGTCGCGGCGCAGAGGAGCAAGCAGCCCGCCGCCGTCGCAAGCAGCGGCGCGATCACGGCTCCGCTGGTGTTGACGGTCAATCCGATCGCGCCGGTATCGTTTCCATGAGCGAAACGCCCGCCGATCTGACGGCGCGGCACCAGCCGAAGACATTTTCCGATCGGGTCGCCTTCGCCTTCACGCGCTTTCTCCGCTTCATCGCCGATACGTTTTTCGCCAGGCGCTACGGTCACCGCGCCGTGGTGCTGGAGACGGTCGCGGCCGTGCCCGGCATGGTGGGCGCCACCTTGCAGCATCTGCGCTCGCTCCGCCGCATGAAGGACGACGACGGCTGGATTCACACCCTGCTCGAGGAAGCCGAAAACGAACGCATGCACCTGATGACCTTTATCGAGATCGCAAAGCCGACGCTGCTGGAGCGCTGGCTGGTGCTGATCGCGCAGGGCCTCTTCTACAACGGCTTCTTCGTTCTCTATCTCGTCTCGCCGCGCACCGCCCATCGCGTCGTCGGCTATTTCGAGGAGGAGGCGATCGTCAGCTACACCGACTACCTGGCCGAGATCGACAGCGGGCGGACGGAGAATATTCCGGCCCCCCAGATCGCCATCAGCTACTGGAAGCTCAAGCCGGACGCGCGCCTGCGCGAAGTCGTCGTCGCCGTGCGCGCCGACGAGGCCGGGCACCGCGACGTGAACCATCGGTTTGCCGACGAGTTGAACCGGTCAAGCGAAGAGAAGTAATTTCTGGAAGTACGCATAAAAAATTCTCGTCATGCCCGCGCTTGTCGCGGGCATCCCGCTTAGGGACGCAATGCCCATCTAAGCGAGATGGCCGGGCGCAGGCAAGTTTACACAGCCTGCGCAAGCTTGGCTGCGAGTCCGACCATGACGAATAAACGTAAAGCGGTTTTTTTATTTCGTGTCGTTGGATTTCGTCGCGCCCTTCGGGGCCGACTGCATGCCGGGCGGCGTTTCGCCCTGCGGGCTGGAAGCGGGGGCGGCCGGACCTTTGGTGGTGAGCGGACCCGTCGGGCCTTGCGGCTGCTCGCCTTTGCCCTGCATCGGTGCGGACTTCGCCGTTGCCTCGGGATTGACCTGCGCGAGCGAGACACCGGCGGCGAGGGAAAGAAGCGAGCCGGCGATCATCGCGGCCATAATCTTGCGCATGGAAAAACCTCTCGGAACAGCACGCGAGACCGTTCTCGCTGGCGGTTTAACGGCGGGAGGAGGGGATGGTTCCGCGAGTGTTTGCAGACTTTATGGAGTCATGGCCGGGCCTGTCCCGGCCATCTCGCTTACAGGTCAGTGCGGTTCTGATTAGTTATGCTTATCCTTTGCGGCCGGGATCGCGCCAAGAGACGCATATCTCGGTAAAATTTTATAACCGACTTTTTTATCTGACGGCTAAAATATTGCGTAGCGCCAATTCAATATCGGACCATTTATCGATCCAAGCAGGTCGGATTCCCAAATGAACCATGGAAACGAGTTGGATTCGTGCCAGTCCTGATTCGGAAGGCTTTGTTGTAAGCCAGAGATGTTCTGGGTTAACGCGTTTACCGCTAAAAACCTGTTCATGGTCAGCTGATAATTCAGTTTCGCTCGCTCTCATCCAGCGCCGAATATTTGCGTCTGACATTGATAGTCCTGCAAAAACTATCCGCGTAGTCTGTGAATGGAATAGAAATAGGGTCTCGGGCCAAGAAGCAATTGAACTTGAAATACGCAAATATTCTTGTTCCAAAAATATCAGCCTATCCCTTGAGTCTTTTGGACGCTTCGGTGATGTTTGCTTTGGCATAATGGTGCCGTGGCAATGATAGATGTTAGTTTTTTCGTTATATTGGTGATGTGCAATCAATGATGGGCGATTTACCGCCTTATAATGATAAGCGGGATGTCCATGTGGAGCGGGTCCTAAGTAGTGATCTTTTCTGAGCAAGAGATAGATAATTGTTTCAAGCAACGTATCAGCGTTAAATGTGATAATTGAGTAAGGTTTTCGTTCGGCCTTTGCCGCAGCGATTAGAAATCGAGCAATTCCCATCAGACTTGAATTTTTATAAGTGTTTTCAAGAAATTCGCAGACCTCCAAGACTCTATTCTTAGGCGCCCGGATTGGACTGTTAAGCACTGTCAGCAAATGTTTTTCTATCGGAAGCCCCGCTGCATCTTTCTGAAGTTTTCCATAAAGTATTGATTCGATCAGGTCTTTGAAATCATCCAAAGTATTTTTTTTTGCACTAAACTCATTTGCTGCCGCCTGTATCCAAGCATCCAGCCCCCAGCCCGATGATGTGATGTGCTTTTCAAAAGTAGTGGCGTCGTAATTGGTATTAAAGGTCGAGTTTACAATTTCCTTAGTCAAATCAAACCAAGTCGGGGTGATACCACGCGAAATACCGGCCCCTAAGCATAAGGTCCAACGTCCTGGTGCAACGCAACCCCTGAATTTTGCGTCCGACGCATCTACGGCAACCAGACCTTTTTTGCTCATTTAAATGCCGTTTAATGACAGATGAATCAATCTAGCAAAGCTATTTGCATTTCTGAAGAAGGGGACTATATTCCTATCGCATCCCGTCCCACCAAGGGGCGTCTGCAGCGCGTCTACATACGCGGGGCGGGAGGCGGTGGCTTCGTGTCCGGGCCTAACGCTCCCGGCATGAATGCGGCCCAAGCCGTTCGTGCCCGGCGCAACGACCTTGCGCCACAGGCATCCGGGTCTGGTGCTTTCCGTGGGCCCAACCACGATCGCGCCGGTGTGGTGCCGCCAGCGGTGGATAGAGCATAAGTCCGTTCGTAGCGGGCTTGGTTAGTCCACCGGGGTTAGAACGGAGCAAGCTTGGCGGGCGGGCGGCGCGAGGGCGCGGCCTTTCCGCGGTAAACACCGCCGCGCGGGACGCCGGAATGCTCCGGCACCTGCGGTAACACCTCTCGTGTGTTTCTTCCTCACACACACGAGGCCGTGGAGACCGGCAGTCTCCGGCGTCCCGCGCTCCCTTCGGGAGGCGCGATTTTCGTGAGCAAGTCGGCAATAGCCGACTTGCAGCGCTCCCTTATTTGGGTTGCGCAAACGACATGCGGGGAGGGAAGCATGCTCCGGCGGGAAAAATCCCCGCGCGGAAACGCGGAGGTGTAT
The DNA here is from genome assembly GCA_022844205.1 of Xanthobacteraceae bacterium. GTDB lineage: Bacteria > Pseudomonadota > Alphaproteobacteria > Rhizobiales > Xanthobacteraceae > JAUSIF01. Next base: position 487,731 of record JALHMF010000001.1, read on the forward strand.
CTTGTCATGCTCGGCTTCATGCCGGGCATCCCGATCAGGGCGCAATGCCTTTCCCATCGGGATCGCCGGGACAAGCCCGGCGATGACGGTGACTAAATGGCTCTCTACACGACAGCCGCCGCTAGCTCCGCTAATCTCAGCCAGGGAAACGCCATGACCGAAATCTCCGCCACCGAACAGCAGCATCGAGACAGGACGCTCCGTTTTGTCGTCGGCGTGCTGGGCGCGTGGAACATGGCCTCGTGGCTGATGTACGCCTCCAGCTCGTGGTCCACTGGCGGCGAGCCTTGGAATCTCTACATGCTGCTGCACTTCGCGATGCTGGTGATCGTGCAACCGCTGGTGACGCTGCCGGGGCTGTATCTCGCGTGGAAGAACGAACGGCTTAATCTCGCGCTGCTGCTGGTCGCCATCCCGTGGATGTTCTTCTTCGCCGGCCTCATCGTCTTCGCGATCGGCGTCGCGATTTACGGATTCTGAATGGCTGAGAATTCCACCTTTACACGCCGCATTTTTGCCCCCAAGCAAACCGCAACGATATGCGCTAGGCTGTTCGTATAATTCGGGCTGAAGGAGTCATTCATGTCATCCATGGTTGTTCTGGGCATCATCGTCGCGCTGATCGCCTATGTCGTCTTCGTCTATAACGGCCTCGTTCAGCTCCGGCAGAAGGTCAACCAGGCCTTCGCCGATATCGACGTCCAGCTGAAACTCCGCCACGACCTGATCCCGAACCTGATCGAAACGGTGAAGGGCTACGCGGCACACGAAAAGAGCACCTTCGATGCGGTGATCAAGGCGCGCAACGCCGCGATGAGCGCGCAAGGGACCGCACAGGTGGCGCAGGCGGAAAACATGCTGACCGGCGCCTTGCGCGGGCTGATCGCGCTCGCCGAAGCCTATCCGGACCTGAAAGCCAACACGAACTTCCTGCAGCTCCAGACGGAGCTCTCCGACATCGAAAACAAGATCGCGGCCGCCCGCCGCTTCTTCAACAATGCCGTGCAGGAATTCAACACCTCGATCGAGCAGCTTCCGGCGGCGTTGTTTGCCGGCGCGCTCGGCTTCAAGCACCGCGACTTCTTCGATCTCGGCGAGACCCGCCCGCAGCTCGAACAGGCGCCGAGCGTGAAGTTCTGATGCCTATGTCGTCATCCCGGGCGCAGCGCGGCACGAAACGAAGTGGAGTGATGCGCTGCAGACCCGGGATCGTTCAAACGAGATCGATCCCGGCTCGCGCTCGCCTTCGGCTCGCTTGGCCGGGATGACGGGATAAAAGGGAAAGGTTATGGCCGCCTACGGCCTGCACACCCATATTCGCGGCAACAAGGCGCGCTCGCTCTTTCTGCTGATCGGGCTGTTCTTTCTTGTCTATGTATTGACTTTCGCTTTCGTACTGGCGTTCGAGGCGTTCACCAATCAGGACGCCTCGCTGAACTGGATTCTGACGCTCGCGATCGCCGACTTCAAAAATCTCTGGTGGGTGGCGACCCTTGCGACGTTCATCTGGATCGTGATCGCCTACGGCTTCCACCAGTCGATGATCGACAGCATCACCGGCGGCCATGAGGTCACGCGGCAGCAGGAGCCGAAGCTTTACAATCTGCTGGAAAATCTCTGCATCTCGCGCGGCATTCCGATGCCGAAGCTGAAAGTGATGCCGTCGAGCGCGCTCAATGCCTTCTCCACCGGCCTGAACCAGAAGCAGTATTCGATCACGGTCACGAGCGATCTCGCCAAGCGCCTGAAGGACGACGAGATCGAGGCCGTGCTCGCGCATGAGCTGACGCATATCCGCAATGGCGACGTGCAGCTGATGGTGATCGCGACCGTGATCGCGGGCATCGTTTCTTTCTTCGGCGAATTGCTGTTCCGCGGAATGTTCCGCACCAACTCCTCCTGGAGCACACGCTCTTCCCGCGGCAGTTCTTCCGGCGGCAGCCGCAAGGGTGGCGGCGGTGCCATCATCGCGATCCTGATCGCGGTGGCGCTTGTCGCCATCGCATGGCTTCTTTCCATCGTGGTGAAGATGTCGCTCTCGCGCTCGCGCGAATACCTCGCCGACGCCGGCTCGGTGGAACTGACCAAGAATCCCGATGCGATGATCCGCGCCCTGCGCAAGATCGAGGGGCGCGGCGAACTCGAAGGCTCGACTTCTTCCATTATGGAAATGTGCCTCGACAATCCGCGCTCCGGCTTCGTCGATTTGTTCGCGACCCATCCGTCCATCGACGCGCGTGTCGATGCGCTGATCCGCTTTGCCGGGGGCAAGGATCCGGGACCGATCGACATGCCGGAAGTCGATAAGGCGATTGCACAGGAAGCTGCTGCGGGCGAGGATTCGGAGACGCAGGAAACAACATCCGAACCCGCGCCATCGTCGTCCGGCCCATGGACGCAGCCGATGCCCAAGGCGAATCCCTGGGATCGCTAGATCGCGCTTAAAAAAATCAAACGCTGGTCGTGAGATTGATCAGCCAGTCCGGTGCGGCGTCGTTCAGAACGGCTTCGAGCCGCTTATCCAGGCCGGTCAATACGGCAAGACCAAGGATTGCAAACACAGCCCCCGCGATCGGCTTCGCCCTTCTTGAAATCGCCCCAAGCGATTGCTTGCGGTTCGCGACCAGCGCCTTCGATCCGAATGCAAACAGTGCCAGCACGCTCGCGGCCCCGAGTGCGAAGAAGAGCATCCGTATTGCCGCGACGAAAATGTCGCCCGCCTCGGCGGCAAGCGCGAAAGCCGCCCCCAGCGTTGGCCCGGAACACGGCGTCCAGACGATGCCGGTCAGCGCGCCGATGGCGAATTGTCCCCACAGGCCGTACGCACTCGCATCCTGCGCCAGCGTGGCGCCGCGGTTGCTCAAGCCCGCGAAAATCGCCGAAGCGCGCTCCTGCAATGCGGGCACCAGCAGCGTTACACCTGCGATCAGAAACAGGACCGCGGCGATGGTGCGAAGTGCACGCTCGTCGAGTCCGAGCAGGCTTCCCGTCGCGGCAATGGCGACGCCGGCAACGGTGAAGCTGAGTGCCAGACCGGCGGCAAGCGCCACCGGCCCCCATTTCCCGTGCAGGAAAGCCGAGCCGATCATCACCGGCAGGATCGGCAGCACGCACGGATTGATCGTGGTGAGTACGCCCGCGATGTAACTCAGCACGAGCGCGGTCATCGGAAGGATTTCTCGTTATAGTGCCGAGCGGACGACGGCGGTGACTTTCACCGGATCGGGGTCGTAGGTGACGCGCGAGACTTCCTTGCCGCCCTTGAAGGCGATGATGGTGGCCTGCTTCGTCACTTTATAGTCCGCGAGAAAACCGCGGTCGCGGTCGTAGTTCACGCGAACGGTCTGGACCTTGGCGAGCGCCGGGTCCTTGAACAACTCGTCCATGGTGGACATCTGACTGCGGCAGGACGGGCACCAGTCGGCATGGACATGCACGACCACCGGTGCGCCCGACTGGATCGCGGTTTCAAGCTTCGATTTTTCATAAGGGGCAAAAACCTTGGCGGCCAGCGCTGGTGTGGCCACCATCAGGGCGAGTGCCCCCAAAGCCATAATCAATCTGCGCATGATTCTCTCCCATGTTGCCCTTCATTGGCGCAGGCGGAAGCCCTCGGCCAATAACGGTTCATCACAAATACGAGACAGAGGGGATGTTTGTTACATTCACCCTTCCCACGCCCGCGGGCGGTAGAAGGTGTGCACGCCGATGCGCTGAAGCGTGCGCATTTCGCGGATCCAGCTCGGGCTCACCCAGTACGCGTGGTAGTGGGTGGCCTTGCCGACATCCGAAAGCCATATCTTGCCGTCGAGCATGTCGCGGGCGATTTCGGTCGCCATTTTCCAATGCGCTGGCTCGGTCACGATCAGTTTCTTGCCCTCGCAGGCAAAGGTGAACTGACAGGCGAGATAGCGGTGCGCGTTTTGATAGACCACGCCGCAGATGTCTTCCGGGTAGAAGCCGGAAAAGGCGCGGTTGACGACCACCTGCGCCACCGCGACCTGGCCGCGATAAGGCTCCGAGCGGCTTTCGAAATAGACGGCTTCCGCGAGACACTTTTCCGCTTTCGCCCGCGCCGCTATGCCGAGTCCGAGGCGATCCGAGGGACTGCGCGGCTGCCCCTCCTCGCCGGTGACGATGCCCTTGTTCGCGATCGTGGTTGAGCCGGCCGCGGCGCGGCCGGTCGGCAGCGAGACATTCTGCAAGCGTTCCACCGGGCTGATGCCCTGATGCTCGAAATTCAGCGCCGGCAGGTCGGCTTCGCTCGTGTTGAAGAAAAGTTTTGAGATGCGCGCGGCGACACCCGCCGGCGGCGTCGGATCGAGGCTCGCCATCAGCGAACCGGCATGATCCGCGCGCGGTGTATTTTCCGGCTCGGCCTCGGCGGTTTGCTGTGGCTCAGGTTCGGCTTCCGGCTGCTTTGCGGCAACCTCAAGCCTGTCCGCTTTCATGGCCCGATTGACCGTTTGCACCGGCTCCATCGGCGCGGCCTGGTCGGCGCCTGCACGGGGATTGATCGAGCCGGTAATGTCGAGGCTCGCCGGAAGCACCGGGATCCCGGCGCCCATCGGGCGCGGCAGCGAGAAGGTCGCCGTGCGCAAAGTCGACATCGGATTGGAGAGAAAGAATGAGCGCGCGCGTTCCACCACTTGCGGCTGGTTCACAAGCAGGCTCGCGAGATCCTGATAGGCGAGGCGGTCGGTATTGATGAGGAAAATAGACAAGGCGCAAGCGGAGCGCGCGGCGTAACGACGCCGTATCAGCGACGCAAACATCGGCTTACCCCACGCAACGCAACGCTACCGATCCCGTGGTCCCGGAACAGGGACTAGGGCTACGTTCTCACCCGATTAACCTTGCTAGCGAGTTAACGGGTTGGGGCGGGCTTATTTGCGGGAAGTGCGGGGCTTTTTCGTGAGCTTTTTCTTGCCCCTGGAAGCCGCTTGTTGGGCGGGCTTTCGCGCGCCTGCCTTATTGTTGCCGGCTGCGAGGGCCGCGCGCGCCGCCGCGAGCCGCGCGATCGGCACCCGGAACGGCGAGCAGGAAACATAATCGAGGCCGATCTCGTCGCAGAACGCGACCGAGGCCGGGTCGCCGCCATGCTCGCCGCAGATGCCGAGCTTGATGTCCGGGCGAACCGCGCGCCCGCGCTCGGTCGCGATTTTCACAAGTTCACCGACTCCGTCGCGATCGATCGAGATGAAGGGGTCCACCGCGAGCACGCCCTTCTCGACATAGGTACCAAGAAATAGGGCGGCGTCGTCTCTCGAAATACCGAAGGCGGTCTGCGTCAGATCGTTCGTGCCGTAGGAGAAGAACTCGGCGGTTTCCGCGATCTCGCCTGCGCGCAGGCAGGCGCGCGGCAGTTCGATCATAGTGCCCACCTGGTAAGCGAATTTGTAGCCGGTCTCCATGGCTACCGCCTCGGCCATGGCATCGATGCGCGCCTTCACGAGATCGAACTCCGCCTTGGTCGCGATCAGCGGCACCATCACTTCCGGCTCGATGGCGGAGCCGGTGTTGCGGCCCGCCGCCACCACGGCCTCGAAAATGGCGCGCGCCTGCATCTCCGCGATTTCCGGATAGGCGATGGCGAGCCGGCAGCCGCGGAAGCCAAGCATCGGATTGAACTCTGACAATTCCTGCGCGCGGTAGCGCAGCTTGTCGGGCGAAGTATCCATTGCCGCGGCCACTTCGACAATCTCCTCCTCGGTATGCGGGAGGAATTCGTGCAGCGGCGGATCGAGCAGACGGATCGTCACCGGCATGCCCTGCATGATTTCAAAGAGTGCCGTGAAATCCTCCCGCTGCATCGGCAGGAGTTTTGCGAGCGCCGCGCGGCGTCCCCTTTCGTCGTTGGCGAGGATCATCTCGCGCACGGCAAGGATGCGTTCCCCGTCGAAGAACATGTGTTCGGTGCGGCAGAGGCCGATGCCTTCGGCGCCGAACTCGCGCGCGGCACGGGCATCCGCGGGCGTATCGGCGTTGGCGCGCACCTTCAGGCGGCGGCATTTGTCCGCCCAGCCCATCAGCGTCGCGAACTCGCCGGAGAGTTCCGGCTGCAGCATCGGCACCTTGCCCGCGAGCACCTGTCCGGTGGAGCCGTCGATGGTAATGACATCGCCCGCCTTGAAGCTGTGCGGGCCGGAATTCATCGTGCCCTTCGCATAATCGACGCGAATGGAACCGGCGCCCGAAACGCAGGGCTTGCCCATGCCGCGCGCAACCACCGCGGCATGCGAGGTCATGCCGCCGCGCGTGGTCAGGATTCCCTCGGCCGCGTGCATGCCATGAATGTCCTCGGGCGAAGTTTCGACGCGGACGAGGATGACTTTTTTACCCTGCCGCTTCAGGTTCTCGGCTTCATCGGAAGAAAAAATGATCTCGCCCGAAGCCGCGCCCGGCGAAGCGGGCAGGCCGCTTGCGATGATCTTGCGTTCCGCCTTCGGATCGATGGTCGGGTGCAAAAGCTGGTCGAGCCCTGCCGGATCGATGCGCGCTACGGCCTGTTCGTGCGTGATGAGTTTTTCGTTCGCCATCTCGACGGCGATACGCACCGCGGCCTTCGTTGTGCGCTTGCCGGAGCGGGCCTGCAGCATGAAGAGCTTGCCGCGCTCGACGGTGAACTCAAGATCTTGCATGTCGCGATAGTGCTTTTCCAGCGCCTCGGACGTTTTCACGAACTGCCGGTACACATCCGGCATCGCGGTTTCCAGCGACTGCTTGTCGGAGCCGGCGCGCTGCCGCGCGGCTTCGGTCAGGTCCTGGGGCGTGCGGATGCCGGCGACGACGTCCTCGCCCTGCGCGTTGATGAGGAATTCGCCGTAAAGCTGTTTTTCGCCGGTGGACGGATTGCGCGTGAAGGCGACGCCGGTGGCGGAGTCCTCGCCCATATTGCCGAACACCATCGCCTGCACGTTGACGGCAGTGCCCCAGTCGGCGGGAATGTGATGCAGGCGCCGATAGGTGACGGCGCGCTGGTTCATCCAGGAATCGAACACCGCGTTGATGGCGCCCCAGAGCTGCTCATGCGGATCTTGCGGAAACGGTTCGGTATTTTCCGAGGCCACCAGCTCCTTGTAGCGGGTCACGATTATTTTCCAGTCGCCGGACGAAAGCTCGGTATCGAGTGAGTAGCCGCGCTCGTTCTTGTAGCCTTCGAGGATCTCCTCGAAATGATGGTGCTCGATGTCGAGCACCACATTCGAATACATCTGGATGAAACGGCGATAGCTGTCATAGGCGAAGCGCGCATCCGCGCCCTTCGCCACCGCCTCGACCGTCTCGTCGTTCAGGCCGAGGTTCAGCACGGTGTCGAGCATGCCCGGCATGGAGGCGCGGGCACCCGAGCGAACCGAAACCAGCAGTGGATTTTTCGGATCGCCGAATTTCTTGCCGGTCGTCACGCCGACCTTTTTCAGCGCGGCTTCCACCTGCGGCTTCAGTTCGGGGGGGAGTTTCTTGCCCTTGCCGTAATAGAAGACGCAGGCCTCGGTAATGATGGTGAAACCCGGCGGAACGGGCAGGCCGAGGTTCGACATCTCGGCGAGATTGGCGCCCTTGCCGCCGAGCAGGTCGCGCATGGCCGCCTTGCCCTCGGCTTTTCCGGCTCCGAAAAAATAGACCCATTTCGCCATCGGAAAATCCGGCTCAAACGGTGGAGAAAAGAAGGTGGATGGGCGTCCCGGATGCTTAGCCTGTGGGTTTGCGCACTGCAATAAGGCATTGCGCAACGCGAGGAAATAGTTGGAGAAGCCCCCGATTTGGCTCATCATCCGCATGAAACGGCCATCCGATTCCCCGAGGCCGGTTCGAAGGCTCAAAGGAGCACGCGATGAAATTTCCGCTCAGGCTGCACGCGCCTTCGACGGCAAAATTTCTCACTGCACTCCTCCTGTTTGCGCTTGCGTTGTTCGGACAATTTTCTCCCGAGACGACCTTCATCGGCCAGTATCAGTTCTGGCTCGCCATCGCCGCGTTTGTGATTGTCACCCTCGACTGCGTGGTGGCGCCGGACCGCTCTCCCGCACGCCGCTGATCGCTCCAGGCCCGATTTCGCGTTGCACACAGGGGTCATGGCGGCGCCCCCGCGCGGCGCTTATACTTTTGTCTGTCTCGATTCTTCGAGGCATTCAAAGGGGAAGGAAAGAATGAGACTCAGTGCACCCACGCAAGCGATCTTCATCGTAGCACTGCTCCTCGCCGTGCTGGCCATCATCGGCCAGCTCGTGCCGACAGTGCCGTATGTATCCGCCTACAAGTTCTGGCTTGCGATTGCCGCCTATGCGGTGCTCGCTGCCGGATGCATGTTCAAGGGTATGTGAGCGCGAACTGAATTCTCTCGGCGGGTTGCGGTGAGTTTGCTGCCCGTTCATCTCTGAAGCGGATTTGTTTTGCGTGATCGCTCCGCTTCATTTCTTAACCCGACCGTTAAACGCAACTCGATCAATCAAGGGGGATTGAACAATGGCGCGCAAGGCACGCAAGAGCAGCAGCTCAAGTTTCAGGTTGAATGCACCGACCCAGATGGTGTTCGCGATCTCGCTCATTCTGGCGGTGCTGGGATTGATCGGGCTGTTTGTCCCGGGTGTTCCGGTCCTCGGCGCTTATTACTTCTGGTGCATGGTGGCGGCCTACGTGGTGCTGGCCGCCGGCAACACCATGAAGGGTCTCTAAGGAATAAAATACGGGCGGTCTGCGCGGGCCGCCCGTTTTCCTTTCAGCGGTCTCAAACGATTTGCTGAAGCAATTTCCGCGCTTCCGCCCAGAGGGCGGAAGTGGCATCCGAATTACTCGGCGATTGTTCCAGAATATTGAGCCGCTCCGCGCAGCGATATAGCCGCGCGATCATGCCCGAACGCGAATTGAGATCGGCTTCAAAAAGAGCCTCCAGTTTACCGTACATATTCCGGTCGGCGATTGAGTGCACCAGCAAGGTGGCGGCATCGAAGCCGCGCGGAGCAACTCCCCAATGCTCCCAGTCCAGCATGCAGAGTTCGGGATAGGTGATGTTGCCCCAATGAAGGTCGCCATGCGCGGTGCGCCATTCGTCCGCTTCGCAAGGGGCGTGAGGTCCGAACCATTTTTTGATAGGAGCCGGCATATATTGGTTATGAAGGCAGGGCCGGTCAGTCTTGAATTTTGCCAGATCGTCGACCGCCATTTTCAACCGCTCGAACCAGACGGGTTCTGGAGCCGCAATCGGGCCAGAGAGCCACGGAGTACGAGAAACAACCGGTGAAGAAACCAGCGTTGTTTTCAGCGCCCGCCAGTGAATGCCGTCTTCGGTCCAGTCGGCGAGATCATGGATGTAGGGTTTAGGCAGCCCGGAAATTGAATCGGCGGAAGTCTCGCCCGTTCGCATCGGACCGGACGGAGAACCGGTCAAGCCATTCACTTTCAGCCAGCTTTTGGCGCCGGTGCGATCGCGCACCACGGCGCCGATCGATTTGATGAAGCAGCTGAAATGCGGATTTGCCACCGGCGCGACGTTGAGTGTCCCGGTGGCTTTCTCGAAGGCAAGCCGCAGACGCTTCTGGCAATGAATGAATTGAGGCGCCGCTTGCGGCGCAGCTTCAGGATTTAGCCAGGAAGGGTCGTCTGAAAGAACTGACATAAGCGCACGCAACCGCAACGATAGCGAATTCTTGCCCGTTATGGTTGTTGCGTCAACGTCAGCCTTCGATCTTGGAAAAATCCGCGACCGTGCGGGTGGCGGCACGGATTTGATTGAGCAGCTTCAGCCGGTTTTCGCGGACCGCCTTGTCGTCCGCGTTCACGATCACCTTGTCGAAAAAGGCATCGACCGGCCCGCGCAGCTTTGCCATGGCTGACATCGCGGCCTCGAAATTCTCGGCCTTGAGGGCGGTGGCGATTTCCTTTTCGGTGGCGGAAATGGCGGAGGCGAGGGCCTTTTCCTCGGGTGCGGTGAGCAGTTTTGCGTCCGGCTCGCCGGAGAAGGATTTTTTGTCCTTTTTCTCTTCGTCGCGGAGGATGTTTGCTGCCCGCTTGGTGCCGGCGAGGAGGTTTTTTCCGTCCTCGGTGTCGAGGAATTTGCCGAGCGCCTCGACCCGGCGGACGATCATCAGGAGGTCGTCCTGGCCTTCGAGCGCGAATACGGCATCCACCAGATCGTGCCGCGCGCCCTGATCGCGCAGGTGGACTTTCAGGCGGTCGGCGAAGAAGGAAAGCAAATCCGCAACTGCTGTGTCATGCCCGGGCTTGACCCGGGCATCCATGTCGCCTTTCCGCGGTTGCTGAGCGGCTTTATGGATCGCCGGGTCAAGCCCGGCGATGACATTGTTAAAAATCTTTCGCAACTCAAAGCGAAGTTTGTTGTCGAGAATGATTCGGATGACACCGAGCGCCGCGCGTCGCAGCGCGTAAGGGTCTTTCGATCCCGTCGGCTTCTCGTCGATCGCCCAGAACCCAACCAGCGTGTCGATCTTGTCCGCGAGCGCCACCGCAATCGAAACCGGATCGCTCGGCACGCGGTCGCCCGGACCTTGCGGCTTGTAGTGCTCCTCGATGGCGCGGGCGACAGAGGCATCTTCGCCTTCGGCCTCGGCGTAGTATTTTCCCATCAGCCCTTGCAGTTCGGGAAATTCGCCGACCATCTCGGTGACGAGATCGGCTTTCGCGAGTCGGGCCGCGCGCTCGGCCTTGGCCGGATCGGCCTTCACGATGGGGGCGAGTTCCTTTGCCAGTGCCGCGATGCGCTCCACGCGCTCCATCTGCGTGCCGAGCTTTTCGTGAAACACGATTTCCTCCAGCCTCGGCAGCCGGTCTTCGAGTTTTTTCTTTTTGTCCTGCTCCCAGAAAAACTTTGCATCCGACAGCCGCGCGCGGATCACGCGCGCATTGCCGGCCTTGATGGCGTTGCCGCCGTCGCTCGCCTCGAGATTGGAAACGAGGATGAACTTGTTGGCTAGTTTCCCCTCCCCCTTGTGGGGAGGGGTTAGGGGTGGGGGTAGATGCGATTTGGGCGTGCCTTCGCTGCTACCCCTCTCCCGGCGCTGCGCGCCGGCCTCCGCCGCAAGGGGAGAGGCAACAGGATGACGCAGCACGAAGCATTTTTGGTTCGCGCGGATCGTGGCGCGGATCACTTCCGGCGGAATGTCGAGAAACGCTTGATCGAATTCCGAGAGCAGCACCACCGGCCATTCGACGAGGCCAGCGACTTCCTCCAGCAGCGCCTCGTCCTCGACCAGCTCCAGCCCTTGCGCCGTCGCGAGATTTTTTGCATCCGCAAAAATCATCTCCTTGCGGCGCTCGCGGTCGGGAACGACTTTCGCCGCCTCCAGTTTTTTTAGCCAGTCGTCGAGGCGTTTCACCTGAATCGCCGCGGGCGCATGCACGCGATGGCCATGCGTGACATTGCCGGAAGCGACACTGTCGATATTCAGCTTGACGATCTCCGGCTCCTCGGTTTCCGGCCCGAACATGCAGATCACCGAATGCAGCGGCCGCACCCAGTTCAGGCTGCCGCTTTGCTCCGATGCCTTGCCCCAGCGCATCGACTTCGGCCACGGAAATTTCCGCACCACATCCGGCACGATTTCCGAAATCACTTCCGCCGTCGGCCGGCCCTTGCGTTCGAGCACGGCAATATAGAAGTCGCCCTTTTTGTCCTGCTGGACCCTTGCCTCATCGATGGACTTCAGCCCGGCGGCTTTGAGGAATCCCTGAATCGCCTGATCGGGCGCGCCGACGCGCGGGCCTTTTTTTTCCTCGCGCAAATCGGGTTGCTGCGCGGCCAGCCCGTGCACCGAAAGCGCCAGCCTGCGCGGCGTGGAAAACGCCTTGGCGCCGTCATAGGTTAGCCCGGCATTCACCAGCGCGTCGGTGATGAGTTTTTTCAAATTCTCCTGCGCCTGCGCCTGCATGCGCGCGGGAATTTCCTCGGAGAACAGTTCAAGCAGGAGATCGGGCATGATTTCTAATTTTCCCCCTCCCCCTTGTGGGGAGGGGTAGGGGTGGGGGTGATTACAAGAGATTTCTGAATCGTTTCGAGTACACCGTCTATATTCTCAATTACATCATTGTTCCAGAAGCGCAGGACAAGGTAGCCTTTGGCTTCGAGAAATTTTGTCCTGATTGCATCTATTTCGATATTTTCTGAATGTTGACCGCCATCGACTTCAATCACAAGCCGGTTTTTATGGCTTGCGAAATCCACGATGTAACGTCCTAACTGAACCTGGCGGCGGAAATGCGTGTCGCGCACACGTAAAGTATGGCGCAAGTGCCACCAAAGTTTTTGTTCCGCCTTAGTAGGCTGAGCGCGCATCGAGTGCGCGTGAACTTCCGTCATAGATTTGCGAACGCGATTTTTTATCGCCCAGTTGCGTGATTCTCCACTTTCGTTCACGCTGTTACCCCCACCCCAACCCCTCCCTACAAGGGGGAGGGGAAAAAAGTATCTACCACCCGCCGCCGCCACCTCCGCCGCCGCCTCCGCCCGAGCCGCCGCCACCTCCGCCGCTCGAAAACCCGGACGAGCCGGAAGACGAGGGCGGGATCGCGCTCGCCAGCGCGCTGGAGGTGGCTGCAACGGTCGAACTCACCACATTGCCGAAATTGCCACCCGACCAGTTGCCGCCGGTGTTCCAGCGCGGCTGGTAGTGCGCCGAAGGATCGTCGTTCGGGTAGGCTTTCTGCAGGGCCGCGGCGAATGCGTTGGACCACGGCTTCTCCACGTCGAGCGCCACGGCATAGGGCAGGATCTGCTCGAAACGTTCGGCGGTGATTTCCGGCGCGCCGGTATTGAGGCGCGGGGATTCCGCCGTTTCCAGATACATGCGGAAGCCAGCGATCTGGTCCATCAGCGGACGGCCCACAGCAGTCGGCGCCCGCATCAGATAGAGGAACATCCCGTTCAGCATCGCAAAGCTGGAAACGAGCACGAACGGAAACGGGTGTTCGGCGATTCCCTGCAGCACCGCCGGCAACAGCGCAATACTGCTCGCCCATACCACGCTGAGCATCTTGCTGATCACGAAGCCGATGAAGCCGAGCACGAACAGCAGTTTGAGCGCCCGCGCTACTTCAAAATGTCCACTCAGGGCACCGAACAGGGCGCGCAGAAGCGGGATCACGAATGCACCGAGAAAAACGCTGATGAACATCATGAAGATCAGGAGTCCAAAATCGGTTTCCTGCAGGCCGCCCAGAAAAATCACGGCCAATACGGATGCGATGGTGAGGGCGATGCCCGCAAGGTTGTAGCCAAGATTCAGCCGGAAGAATTTGTTCTTGCCTTCACCCTCGATGGCTTCCTGAAAATCATCGCCGACCGATTTGACCGCTTTTCCATTGGCGCGCGTGATCTCGGCGTTGCCGCCTTCGCTCGTCACCCAGGTAAAAATCGCGCGCTCGGCCGGGGGCAGCGAGGCTCGCCCATCGGGCGTCTTCGCGATGGATCGCAGCGTAAGCTTGCCGTCCTTGTTGTCGAAGAGAAGCATCCCGCGCACGGCGAGCGAGAGTGCCGACGCCGTGAACGCGCGCCATTTGTCGCCGCCCAGTCCCCAGTTGTAGATGTAAGCGGCGAGCGCCGGCGAAATGTTCTTGGGCGGATAGAACAGCGGAATGATCGTGCCGCCCTTGGGATCGCGGCCGACTTTCAGCCACGCCCAGAAATAAAACGCAGACACGAGCAGAAAGCCGGCACCGGCCAGAATCCAGTTCCGGTAATCCAGAAAATTGTACCAGAGCTGTTGCGCCGCACTCGGCGGATTGATGGCGCCTTGCGGATAGGCGGCAACGATGGTGAAGCCTTGTGCCGGCGGCAGCGAGCGCGTCGTATCCACGACGAGCGCGTTGTCGGCGCCGACCTGTCCGCGCCAGTCTTTGCCTTGCTCGCCGTACCGTCCGGTGTAGGCGGTCCAGCGTTCGGGCGAAACGCCCGGCAACTCGACGCGCACGGAGGCGCGTTCGATCGTGAAATTCCACGCATTGCCGGTGACGTTCCAGTACAGCTCCGGCTTGCCTTCGAACCAGCGGATCTGCCGGCCGGTCTCGTAGGTGAACTGATAGGTGTAGCTTCCGGGACGAAGCAGCACGTTCTCTTCGCCCGCATAGATGCGGATGTTGTTGCCCTGCTTGCGCGTGAAATAGGGCTCCGGCTTTCCATCGCGGGTGACCGCGGTCACCCTGAACGTCACTTCGCGAAGCTTTTTGTCGCGATCCTCGAACATCAGCGGAAACTCGCGGTAGATGCCGCGCTTGATCTGCGCCCCCTCGGCGCGCACGCGGATCGTCTCGGTGACCGTGAGCGTGCCGTCTTTGCTAAGGCGAACGAGCTGGTCGTAGCGCTGGATGACTTCAACAGCGCTTGCGGCACCTGCAAACAGGATTACCGTGAGAAAAGCTGCCGCCGCAAAAATCGGAAACCGCCGCTTCATTGCGCGCTCCGTTAGAGACTGACTTGCGGCACCGCCGCTTCCTTCGCGTCGGAAAGCTGGAAATAGTCGCGCGGCGTGAAGCGGAAGATTGCAGCGACGACATTGCTCGGTACCTGCTCGACCTCCGTGTTCAAGTTGCGGACAGCACCATTGTAATAGCGCCGTGACAATTGCAGTTCGTCTTCGACGGCTTTGAGATCGCGCTGCAATTCGAGAAAATTTCCGCTCGCCTTCAGGTCGGGATAGGCCTCTGCAATTACAACCAGCTTGCCGAGCGCCATCGCCAGCGCGTTCTCGGCTTTCGCGCGCCCTTCCACATCGCCGGCAGGAAGCGACATCGCGGCACCGCGCAATTCCGTCACGCGCTGAAGCAACTCCCGCTCATGCGAGGCGTAGCCCTTCACGGCGTTGACCAGATTGGGGATGAGATCGCTCCGCCGCTTGAGCTGCACGTCGATGCCGCTCCAGGCTTCGTTCACAAGCTGGCGCAGCCGGATCAGTTTGTTGAAAAGAAAAATAACGTAGAGCGCGACCGCTCCCGCAACGGCCCATAAAATCCACTGTGACATGCGCGCGTATTCTCCGCTGGAGTTGCGGAACTATATCTGTCCGCAAGCCGCCGCGCCAATCAGGTGCCGCCGCCTTCGGTCTTCAGCCAGGCTTCCCCACAGGCTTTTGCCAGTTCGCGCACGCGCAGAATGTAACTCTGTCGTTCGGTGACGGAAATCACCCCGCGCGCATCGAGCAGGTTGAAAACGTGGCTGGCCTTGATGCACTGGTCGTAGGCGGGCAGGGCGAGTTCATGCTTGTCGCCCTTGTTGCCGGTCGCGAGAAGTTTCTTGCACTCCTCCTCGTGGTCCTTGAAGTGCCGGAACAGCATTTCGGTGTCGGCATATTCAAAATTGTAACGCGAATATTCCTGTTCGGCCTGTTTGAACACGTCGCCGTAGGTGACTTTTTCGGCGCCGTCGCGTCCGTTGAAGTTGAGATCGAACACGTTTTCCACGCCCTGCACATACATCGCGAGGCGCTCGAGGCCGTAGGTCAATTCACCCGAAACCGGCGCGCATTCAAAACCGGCGACCTGCTGGAAATAGGTGAACTGCGAGACTTCCATCCCGTCGCACCAGCATTCCCAGCCAAGACCCCATGCGCCGAGTGTCGGGCTTTCCCAGTCGTCCTCGACAAAGCGGATGTCGTGCAGTTTCGCATCGACGCCGATGGCGGCGAGCGATTGCAGATAGAGGTCCTGCAGGTTTTCCGGCGAAGGCTTCAGGATGACCTGATACTGATAATAATGTTGCAACCGGTTCGGATTCTCGCCGTAGCGCCCGTCCTTCGGCCGTCGCGAAGGCTGTACATAGGCCGCCTTCCAGTGCTTCGGCCCGAGCGCGCGCAGGGTCGTCGCCGGATGAAACGTGCCGGCACCCACTTCCATGTCGTAGGGCTGCAAGATCACGCAGCCCTGCTCCGCCCAGAATTTCTGGAGCGCGAGGATGAGGCCCTGAAAAGAGCGCGTCGGATCGAGAGGATTTGATTCGGGCATATGCGAAGCAGTCGAAAAGTGGCCGGACCCTAGGGAGGAGGGGCGCTTAAATCAAGCTTCGCTGGATTACTCGTAAGCGAGTGCCGCCACCGGATCCATGCGCGCGGCCTTGCGCGCGGGCAGGTAGCCGAACAGCAGTCCCGTGGCGAAGGCGCAGGTGAAGGCAAGAATCGCGGGCAGCACGGAAAATACGACCGCAACGTCGAAGGCCTTGCAGATCGCCGCGGTCGCAAGACCCGCGGCGACGCCCACCAGTCCGCCGATGCCGCACACCACCAGCGCCTCGGTGTTGAACTGCAGGAGGATGTTGCTCGTGCGCGCACCCGTCGCCATGCGGATGCCGATCTCGCGCGTGCGCTCGGTGACGCTGACGAGCATGATGTTCATGACACCGATGCCGCCTACAAGCAGCGAGATCGCGGCCACGGAACCCAGCAATATCGTGAGGGTCTGCTGGGTCGCGACTGCGGCCTCCAGGATCGATGCCGTGTTGCGGATCTGGAAGTCCTCGACCTTGTGGCGGCTGATCAGGAGCCGCTTGATGTCTTCTTCCGTGGTGTTTCCCGCCGAGGCATCGGTGACGAGCACAGTGATCGTGTTCAGGTAGCGCCGCCCGAACAGCCGCATGTAGCCGGTCGAAAGCGGGATCAGCACCATGTCGTCCTGATCCGCACCCCACGGTGTCGCGCCCTTGCTCGCGAGCACGCCGGCGATTTCATAGGGCACGTTCTTGATCAGGATATATTGCCCGGTCGGATCGCGCTGGTCGGGAAAAAGATTGTCCGCAACCGTCTTGCCGAGCACGGCCACGGGCGTGTAGCCGCGCACGTCGCTTTCCGTGAACATGCTGCCCGCCATTAGCGGCCATTCTCGCGATACGACATAGGCGGGCCAGACGCCGACGATATTCGTGTAGGCATCGACCCCGTTTGCGCGCACGGTCGCTCGCTGCGAGCGTTCCGGTGACGCGGTTTCGATATTCGGCAATTCGGCAATCGCTTCGGCGTCCTCCTGCACGAGGGTTGCATTGTCGCCGCTCACGCGCACGCGCGGCGCGCCCGGGCGAACGACGAGCAGGTTCGTGCCCATCGATGAAATTCGCTCAAGCACCTGCTGCTTGGAGCCGTCGCCGATGGCGAGCATCGCCACCACGGCGGCTACACCAATGACAACACCAAGCAGCGTGAGCGCGGTGCGGAAAATGTTGGCGCGCATCGAGCGCAACGCCATTTTTACCGCTTCGACGAAATCCGGCAGCAGCCGGTTCGGCACATCGATGTCGATGGCGGGCGCTTTCACGGAGGCCGGCTTGACTGACTTTACTTTCCGCTTGTCCTCGACGATGCGGCCGTCGGCGATGCGGATGATGCGCTCGGCGTGCTCGGCCACATCCGGGTCGTGGGTAATCAGCAAAATTGTTCTGCCGTCACGATGGAGTTCGGCAAGCAGCTTCAGCAATTCCTCGCCCGAGCGGCTGTCGAGCGCTCCGGTCGGCTCGTCGGCGAGCACCACGGGCGCTTCGTTCATGAGCGCACGCGCGATGGATACGCGCTGCTGCTGGCCGCCGGACAATTCGGAAGGTTTATGTTCGACGCGGTCGGCGAGGCCAAGCCGCGCGAGCAGTTCGCGCGCCCGCTCGGCGCGTTCGTGCTTCGGCCATCCCGCATAGATGGCGGGAATTTCCACGTTCTCGGCGGCGGTCACATCCGAGAGAAGATTGAAGCGCTGAAACACGAAACCGAAGGTGCGGCTGCGGAGTGCGGCGAGTTGATCGGAGTTCAGCGTCGAGACGTCGTAACCGGCGACGCGATAGGTGCCGGTGGTCGGCCGGTCGAGGCAGCCGAGAATATTCATGAGCGTCGACTTGCCGGAGCCGGACGGCCCCATGATCGCGACGTATTCGCCGGCGTCGATGCGCAAGGTCGCTTCGTCAAGCGCGCGGATGACACCTTCGCCGCTTGGATAGAGACGGCTGACGTTGTCCAGCTCAATCAGCGCGCTGCCGCGGACTTGCTCTTCCGCCGGCTTGGGCTTCTCCAGATCGCTGGTGCGCACCGGCTTCACGCTCAGAATTTCCGGAAGCCGAGCGGTCGCTGCTGGCCCGGAACGGGCTCGTCGCCGCCGATTACCAGTTTGTCGCCCACCTCCAACCCGCTCTTCACTTCGGCGAACTGGCGATTGGTGATGCCGACGCGCACGCGTTTTGTGACGATGCCGTCGGAAGTCTGCACGCGCGCGCTATAGGCGCCATCTCCGCCGCGCGGCGACGGCGTCAGGGCAGCCATCGGCGCCAGCGGCACATTCTCCGCATTGCCGAGTACGAAGAACACCTGCGCCGTCATGTTGGTCATCAGCAGGCGTTCCTTGTTCGGTACGTCGATCAGCACGTTATAGAGAACGACGTCGTTCAGCACATCGGGTGTCGGATAGATCTGGTTGACGGTGCCCTTGAAGCGCTGGTCGGGCATGCCGAGGGTCGTGAAGTAAACCGCCATGCCTGGCTTCACGCGCGGAATGTCGGATTCGGCAACCTGCGCCCATACCGTCATCGTATCGAGATCGGCGATCCGCAGGATGATCGGCGCGGTCTGGTTCGCGTTCAGCGTCTGCCCTTCGAAGGCGACCTGCTGCACGACGGTGCCGGACATCGGGGCGTTGATTTTGGTGTAGCCGAGATTGGCGATGTCGCCTTCAAGGGTGGCTTCGGTCTGTTTGATCTGCGCCTTCAGGGAATCGATTTTGGCTTCGGTGATTTTCATCGCAGCCATGGTGGCTTCGGCGGCGTCCTTGCTGGTCGCGTTCGTGATGAGCAATTGCTGCGAACGATTGCTGCGGGCGCGATCGAGCACAAGCTGCGCTTCCGATTGCGCAAGCTGCGCTTTCAGGTTGTCGACCTGCGCGCGGTTGCCGAGCACTTTTGTCTGATACACCGTCGGGTCGATCTCCGCGATCAGCTTTCCTTGCTCGACCACTTCGCTGATTACGACATGAACCTTGCGGAGCTGGCCGGAAACCTGCGTGCCGACATCGACAAACGTTTTCGGTCTCACTTGTGCGACAGCGGTCACCGTGCGTTCGATGTTGCCGCGCGTGACCTGCTCGGTGCGGACCACCGTTTCCGTGCCACCGCGAAAGCGGCTGACGCCGAAAATGATCATCACGATAATGGCGAAGAGGCCAACGACCTGAAGCAGCAGCCGGTTCTTGCCGAATAGCCCGGCCGGCGCTTTCGGCTTCGTTTCGGGTTTATCGAGTTTTTGCAGCATGGCGGTCAGGATTTCCCCGGCCGGTACTCGCCCGTAACCGGATCGCGCTCGAGCTTCTCGACCGGCCGCTCGACGAGTTCACCGCCGCGGATATCGTCCAAATCCGCATTGGCCTTGCGCGCGGCCGCGGCAAAAATCTTCGCGAGCGCGATTGCGCCGATTGCACCGAGGGCCCAGGCGATCACCGGAGGCATGGCATCTTTCCTTCGCGCATCATTATAGCCCGTATCTCGACCAGAGGCTGCGGGCTTCAACCGTGGAAATCAGCGTTTCCGCCCAGTTTGCGCCCGGCATTTCCGTGGTGGCGCCCCGCATGCGCCGGAACAGCGAAGCGGGTGCTGCGATCAGCGGGGTTGATACTTTTTTCCCGAAGCGCTTCCTCAGCGTCCCACGCAGGTCGCCGATTTCGTCGACGAGCCCGAGTTCATGGGCCTTTTTCCCGCTCCAGAACTCCCCGGAGAACAGGGCTTTTTCTTGGCCCTTCAATTTGCCGCCGCGGCTCTCCTTTACGAGCGCGATGAAGTGCTCGTGAATCTCTTTTTGCAGGGCTTCGAGGCGCTTCACGTCCTCCGGATTTTCCGGCTTGAACGGATCGAGCGTCACCTTGCGTTCGCCCGCCGTATAAACGCGCCGCTCCACGCCGAGCTTCTCCATCAGGCGCTCGAATCCAAAGCTCGCCGAGACGACGCCGATGGAACCGACAATGGAAGAGACGTCGGCCACGATCTCGTCGCCCGCGCAGGCGATCATGTAGCCGCCCGACGCCGCGGCATCCTCGACGAAAACGAACACCTTGCGCTTCTTCTCTTCGGACAGTGCGCGGATGCGCTGATAGATGAGATGTGACTGCACCGGCGAACCGCCGGGCGAGTTGATGACGATCGCCACCGCCTTCGCGTTCTTGACGGCGAAAGCGCGTTCAAGCTGCTTGGAAACGGACGCGAGCGTCATCCCGGGCATCAGCGGCGACACCGATCCGATCACGCCGGAAAGGCGCACGACCGGCACGACGGCTTTGCGCGGGCGCATCCAGCGCGGAATATAGGGAGCGATGGATTTCAAAATCGAACGAAACATTTTCCCTCGAAGGTTGGCCTTTACCCGTCTCAAATAGGCATCGGGAATCGCTAGCACAACAAAGCTGAACGGATAGGTTCAGTGCGCCACCTTACGAAGATTTAATCGTGCCGGATCGCGCGCCCTGCGCTTCGTCGAGCGATAGGCCCTGCCGCAACACGGCCTTCGCCTGTTCCGTCTGATTGCCTTTGTCGTCGGCAAGCAGGAAACCCGGGCGAAAGGCCGGCGCCGAGCGTCGCCCCTTGATTGCGCGCACGATCAGCCGGATCGCCGGGCCTTGCGGGCGCGAATGGACGGGGATGATTTCAGCGGCCCCGAATCTGCCTTCCAGCGTGGCGACAATCGTCCCGATCGCTTCCGGCCGGTGGATCATCACCAGCGTTCCGTTCGGCCACAGCAGCCGGGTCGCGCATTGCACCCAGCCGTCGAGATCGCTGTCGGGAGCGGAATGCGCCTTCTTGCGCGACTTGTCCGGTGAAGTGCGGTTGCGCGATGGATCGTTGAACGGTGGATTCATGATGACGAGTTCGGCGCTGCCGGGTTCGACCTGTTTCAGGCCTTTGGATTTTCCCGCGCGCTCGATGCTGCCGCGTAACGCCTGCACGCGCTCGCTGAAGCCGTTGCGTTTTGCGTTTTCTCGCGCGAGTTTAACGAGGTTCGCATCGATTTCCAGGAGCGTGACGTTTTGCGTGGCGCCCCGCGCGAGCAAGGCAAGTCCGGCAGCTCCGGCGCCCGCGCCGAGATCGACCGCATGCCAGATCTTGGAAGGCGCCGCCGCCGCGAGCAGCATCGCGTCATGACCCGAACGGTGTCCACGCGCCGGCTGAAACAGCTTCAGCTTGCCGCCGAGAAACGCATCGTCGGTGACGGCGAACGGGAATTCTATTTGCTTAGGGCTGCGGGAGGGCATCTTGGAGGCCCGCGTCCGTCAGGATTTGGCGCGCACGGCCGATCTTTTCGGCGTTGACCATCACCCGCCGGGGCAGGGCGCCGATCGAACCTTCCATCACGCTCATGTTCTGGTCGGCGATGAAATACTCGATTGCTGCACCCTTCAGCAAAGCCTCGATGGCGGTAATGAGCACTGCATCGTTGGTGCGCAGCAGTTCGGTCATGATCCGGAGCGTCGCTCCATCGTCTGCGGAGAACGATGCGAAAGATAGGCGAGGCGCTTCATCTCGCGGCGGCCTCGCGTCACGGTGTCGAGCACCAGTCCGGAGGCGAGCGCGAGGAACGAGGCGAGCATCATGCCGGTCGCGAGCACAGCCGTTGGAAGCCGCGGCACCGTTCCGGTTTCAATGTAGGTGGTGATGACGGGCAGCGCGATGAGGAGAGAAAGCAGGGCTAGTCCCGCCGATATCATTCCGAAAAACGCGAGCGGCCGTTCGGTGCGGTAAAGCCGCTGGATCGTCCACGAAATCCGCAGGCCATCGCGCCAGGTATTGAGCTTGGAAGCGGAGCCTTCCGGCCGCGCGAAATACGGAGTCTCGATTTCGCCGACCGGCATCCCGAGTTCGAGCGCGTGGATCGTCAGCTCCGTTTCGATCTCGAAGCCGGTGGAGAGTGCCGGAAACGATTTCACGAAACGCCGCGAGAACGCGCGATAGCCCGAAAGAATGTCGGTGAAGCTGCGTCCAAAAATGTTGGCGACGAACGTGGTGAAGATGAAATTGCCGGAACGGTGACCGCGCCGGTAGGCGGCCGTATCCTGATCGACGCGGGTCGCGACCACCATGTCGAGGTTCTCGGTCATCAGCTTGAAGATCATCGCCTGGGCGCTCGGCGCGTCGTAGGTCGCGTCGCCATCGACCAGAAGATAGAGGTCGGCGTCGATGTCGGCGAACATGCGCCGCACGACATGCCCCTTGCCTTGCCGCGTCTCGTTGCCGACCACCGCCCCCGCTTCGCGGGCGACTTCCGACGTGCGATCCTTCGAATTGTTGTCATAAACATAGACGGTCGCATTCGGCAGCGCCGCCTTGAAGCCGGCCACGACCTGCTGGATCGCGACCTCTTCATTATAGCAGGGCACCAGCACGGCGATGCGCCGTCCTCCCGCCGCCGGGTCTTTGAAAATCGAACTGTCCGGCGTCTCGGGCCGAATCCGGGTCTGGTTCTGTTGCATGCGCCGCAATCTATGCCGGAACGCCTCCGGTGCAAAACGCTAGGCGGCCGCATTTCGTCTTGCCCCGCGTGGCGCGGAGTTATTATGGTGAAGCAGCGAAGGAGAACGTCTTGGCCATTGTCGTACCGTTCGGCTCACAGCCGGAGCCCTCGATTGAGCGGCTCGTGTCGCTCGTCAGCGCCGATATGGAGCGGGTGAACGCAATGATCCTGTCGCGCACGGGTTCCGACGTGCTGATGATTCCGGAAGTGGCGAACCATCTGATTTCCTCGGGCGGAAAACGCCTGCGCCCGATGCTGACGCTCGCCACGGCCGCACTCACCGGTTACTCCGGGACCGGCCATATCAAGCTCGCCGCATCCGTCGAGTTCATGCACACGGCGACCCTCCTCCATGATGATGTCGTGGACGAAAGTGAACTTCGCCGTGGCAAGGCCACGGCGCGCATGGTCTGGGGCAACGAAGCCTCGGTGCTGGTCGGCGATTTCCTGCTCGGCCAGGCCTTCAAGATGATGGTCGAGGTCGAGAGCCTCCGCTGTCTCGGGATCCTGTCGGCCGCCGCCGCCGTGATCGCGGAAGGCGAAGTGATGCAGCTCGCCGCCGCGAAAAAACTGGACACGACCGAAGATGCCTATCTCGCCGTCATTCGCGGCAAGACGGCGGAGCTGTTCGCCGCCGCCTGCGAGGTCGGGCCCGTACTGGCTTCGCGTTCAGCCGCCGAGCAGGCCGCCTGCCGTTCGTTCGGCATGAATCTCGGCATCGCATTCCAACTCGTGGACGACGGGCTCGATTACGGCGGCAGCCGCGCGGCACTTGGAAAAAATGTCGGCGACGACTTTCGCGAAGGCAAAATCACGCTCCCGGTGATCCTCGCCTTCCGCCGGGGCAACGGCGACGAGCGGGAATTCTGGCGGCGCGCGCTGGAAGCCGGAGAAACCTCCGACAAGGAACTCGATCACGCAGCCGAACTTTTGGTGAAGCACCGTGCGCTTGAGGACACGATCGAGCGCGCCCGCCATTACGGCGCGATCGCAAAGGATGCGCTGGCGCTTTTCCCGCATAGCGAAGCAAAACAGGCATTGTTGCAGGTGGTCGATTTCTGCGTCGCGCGCGCACACTGAATATTGTCATCGCCCGGCATGTCTCCGGGCTTTACATCGAGCCGGGCGATCCAGTAAACACATTCGTCTCCGTGCTTACTGGATGGCCCGCCTGCGCGGGACATGACAGACAGGGTTAGTGGAGCGATACTTTCTCAACCCACCAGTCCGATTTCTCCGCACGAATTTTTCCGGCTGCCTTCTTTGCCTGTTCGGGCGTTTCATAAATCCCGAATACGGCCGAGCCCGAACCGCTCATGCGCACGAGCCGCGCTTTTGTTCGCGATAACAGTTCGGACACGAGGCCGATTTCAGGCATCAGCGCGCGAGCGGTCGATTCCAGATCGTTCGGCTCGGCTTTCAGAAATTCGATCAGCGCCCCGAACGAGCGGGGAATATCCGCGGGCTGATAGGGAGCAGACCGCCGGGGAAGCCCATCAATTTTCAGCGCCGCGAATACGGGCGCGGTGGCAAGCGGCTTGCCCGGAAACACCAGCACCGCGGGAAGCGGAGGCAGTTCGAGCGGGGCCGAAAGAGTTTCGCCGATGCCGTGCATCAGCCGAGCCTTCGGCACGAGACAGACCGGCACATCCGCACCCACCGTCCTTGCCGCATCCAGCAAACGCGCGTCGTCCGGCTTCAATCCGTTCGCTTCCGCAAGCAATCGCAATGCCGCCCCCGCATCCGAAGAGCCGCCGCCCAGCCCTGCGCCTGCGGGAAGATTTTTCGTCAGCAAGAACTTTCCGGCTCGTAATCCGCCAATCCGCTCGCCGAGTGCATGCGCGGCTTTCAGCACGAGATTGGATTCGCCGGGCCCTGCATAAGCCGCGAACGGCCCGGCGACGGAGAGCGAGAGCCGGTCCGCCGGTTCCAGTGAAAGCTCGTCGCCCGCATCGGCGAAGGCGACGACACTCGCAATCTCGTGATAGCCGTCCGGCCGCTTGCCGAGCACGCGCAGGGAGAGATTCACTTTTGCGGGAGCCATGCTTTGCAGGCGGGTCATGCGGAGATGTCGCGGGCAAAAAAGCCCTTTGTGGCGGGTGAAACCATGGCTGCTTCGTCCTTGCCGCAGCCACGATTAGGAGGCATGTTCCAACCATAATCGCCAATGGGCGTTCTCTTCTACCCCTCAATCCGGAGACCGTTTTTGTCGAAGCTCCCGCTCCGTTCTCTTGCCCTCGCGCTGGTCGCCGCCGGAATGAGCCTTCCGGCTTTGGCGCAGTCCGAACTCCCGCCGGCCAAGCAGACCCAGACCTATCGTGGATCGCCCGCCGGCAACTATCTCGCCGGCCGCCTCGCCGGTTCTTCGCGCGACCTTACGGATGCGTCGAACTATCTGCGCGCGGCCCTGCGTTCGGACCCGAACAATCCGGAACTGCTCGCGAATACCTTTAACGCGGTGCTTGGCAGCGGCGACGTGAACGGCGCCATTCCGCTCGCGGAGCGTCTTATCAAGGCTGATCGTTTCAATCGCGTCGCCCGCACGGCTCTGGCCGTCCGCTCGGCGAAGGCGAGCCAGTTTCAGAACGCCCGGTCCCATCTTGCATTCGCGACACGCGGGCCGATCGGCGACCTCACGGCGGCACTCATTGTCGGCTGGACGCACGCGGGCGAGAAGAACGTCAAGCTCGCCGTCGACAGTCTCGACAAACTGCAGGGCGCGGAATGGTATTCGGCGCTGAAAGATCTACACGCCGGGCTAATCCTCGACATGTTCGGCCGCAACAAGGAAGCCGGCATCCGGCTTGAGCGCGCCTATCAGCAGGACAAGAACGCACTCCGTACGGTCGATGCCTACGCACGCTGGCTCTCCCGCAACGAAAGCAATGAAAAGGCGCTCGAGCTTTACAACGAATTTGCAAAGACCCTTCCGGAGCATCCGCTGATTGAAGCCTCCCTCGCGGAAATGAAGACCGGTAAATTACTGCCGCTCATCCGCACGGTCGATGCGGGCATTTCCGAGGTGTTGTTCGGTCTTGGCGCGGCACTGGGCCGTCAGGGCGGCGAGGATTACGGCCTCTATTATCTGACGCTCGCATTATTTCTACAGCCGGATCATCCGCTCGCCCTGTCCTCTCTCGGCGATCTGTTCGAGACGCTGAAGAAGCCCGAACTCGCCATCGACGCATTCGCGCGGGTACCCGCGAACTCGCCCCTCAAGCGCAACGCGGAAGTGCAGCGCGCATTCAATCTCGATGCGCTCGAACGTACCGACGAGGCGAAGGCGATTCTGAAAAAACTGAGCGCCGATAATCCGAAGGACATGGAAGTGACGATCGCGCTCGGCAATCTTCTGCGCGTGCGCAAGGACTTTGCCGCGGCGGCGGAAGTCTATTCGCGCGCGATCGCAAACGTCCCTGCGCCGACGCGCCAACATTGGTCCTACTTCTATTTCCGCGGCATCAGCTACGAGCGCTCCAAGCAATGGCCGAAGGCCGAGAAGGATTTCGAGAAGGCGCTGGAACTCTTCCCTGATCAGCCGCAGGTGCTGAACTATCTAGGCTATTCATGGGTCGATCAGGGCGTGAACCTCGAGAAGGGCCTCGCCATGATCCGGCGCGCGGTAGAGCTTCGCCCGAACGACGGCTACATCATCGACAGCCTTGGATGGGCTTATTACCGGCTTGGACGTTTCGAGGAAGCGACGCGCGAACTGGAACGGGCGGTGATCCTGCGTCCCGAGGACCCGACCATCAACGATCATCTTGGCGACGCGTACTGGAAAGTGGACCGCAAGCTCGAGGCCGGATTCCAGTGGCGCCACGCGCGCGACCTGAAACCAGAGCCGGAAGATCTGCCGAAAATAGAGGAAAAGATTAAGTCGGGTCTCAAGGACGATGCGTCTCCGAAGGCGGACGCCGATCCCAAGCGCGGCAATGGGGGCTGACCCGCTGCAGCGGACAATAAAAAAGGCGCCCGAGGGCGCCTTTTACTTTTTTGGTTTCAGAACGCTCAGCTTCCGCGGCGCTCGGCGAGATCGCACCAGCGGCCGGTGATCGGCATTGCGATCCGGTAGCTGCCCGGGGCACGTTCCGTCATGGTGAAACAGCCTTCACGGCCCATGTTTAGGGTCTGCCAGCGGATGCAAACCGCATCGCCCTCGGCGCGGACCTGTCCACGGTCGGTCTGTGCAACGGCCGCTTCCCCGCCTGCATTGGAGAGACGGTAGCTGGCGGTCGCATAGCCCGAACGCTGATAGTTGGCGCGGCCCTGAGTGCCGTCCATGCAAACGAAATCGAAGCTGCGGCCCTGAAGGCGGGTCTGAGCTTCGGATCCGCTGAGGACCTTATCGGCAAGTGCGGGGGTGATGAACGTGACGGCGCCGAGGAGCGCGGCCGCGTATGTTTTGATTTTCAAATTCACTGTCACTCCATTCCTTTGGATGATTTTTTGTAGTCAGGATTTTGCATTGCAACAAGGCCTAAATGCGACGTGGCGATGAAGGCAAAGATCGCGGAAATTAATAAGAATCACAGTGACTTAAATTTGGTTAACTGAACCCTGACACGGGCCCGTCATGGGACAAATTCCGTTACAGATTATTGCTAAGCAGCATGATCTGAACGGATGTTCAGACAAGCCGCTTTTGGGAGGCCCGGTCAGGATGGAAAACGCTGGCCGCTTACTGCTTTGCTTCTGCGGCGCCGGCGAGGATACCCGTGCGCGGGCTGCGCTTGCGGGTGGAGGAGGAGGCAATCTGCTGAGTTGGGGCCATGCCGTTGAACTCGCAGGACATGAAGCTCATGCCGTTGATCGAGCCGCGGAAGCTATTGGGGCCGGTCCTGGTCACGGTGAAGCAGGGTTCGAAATAGAGGCCCTTCAGGTTGGCGCAAATCCTGTCTTTCTTGACGGCGATGGTGCCCACCGGGAGCGCCACATGCCGCACATTGGGCCGGTTAGAGGACTTCAGCGTGCCGATCGCGGAACCGTCCGAAAAGATGCGCCCGGCACCGCTCGTTCCGTCGAAGCATTTGTAATAGAAAAACTTTCCGGCCACGAAATCGCGCGTTGCCTCTGCGTTCATCACCTGCGCGCTTGCGGATGTGACGGCCGCAGCGGTCGCTGCGATGACAAGTACGGCGCGAAGCATTTGCGTTCCCCTCGTTAGCGGATAAAGCGCAACAAGAGGGCCGCTTTGTCAAGCATTTGAAGCGGAACCGTTACACAATCCGGACGGCGTAACGTCCGCGCAACTCTCCTTTCACGATGGTGCTTGCAGTTTCGACCGCTTTGTCCAGGGGAACCTCGGTGGTCATGGCGGCGAGTTTTTTCCGGTCGAGGTCCGTGGAAATGCGCTTCCAGGCCTCGCGTCTGCGCGGTTGCGGACATTGCACCGAGTCGATTCCGGCGAGCGTCACACCACGCAGAATGAACGGCGCCACCGATGTTTGCAGATCCATGCCGCCCGCAAGCCCGCAAGCCGCGACGGCGCCGCCATAGCGCGTCATCGAGAGAAGGGTTGCAAGCGTATGCGAGCCGACGGAATCGATGCCGCCGGCAAATTTTTCCTTGGCCAGGGGCTTCGCGGGACCGGAAAGTTCCGCACGGTCGATGATTTCCGCGGCACCGAGCGACTTCAGATAATCGGCTTCCGATGCGCGTCCCGTGGACGCGATGACCTGATAGCCAAGCTTTGATAGCAGCGCGATGGAAACGGAGCCAACGCCGCCCGCCGCACCCGTCACCACCACCGGACCGCTCGACGGCAACACGCCGTGCTGTTCGAGCGCGATCACAGCCAGCATCGCCGTGAAACCGGCGGTGCCGACCGCCATCGCTTCCTTCGTGCCGATGCCTTCGGGCAGCGGCACCAGCCATTCGCCCTTCACGCGCGCTTTTTCCGCCCACGCGCCGAGATGTGTTTCACCCAGGCCGTATCCGTTGAGTACGACACGGTCGCCGGCTTTCCAGTTCGCGTGCGTGGATTGTTCGACCACACCCGCAAGGTCGATGCCGGGGATCATCGGCCAGCGCCGCACCACCGGTGCCATCCCGGTAACCGCCAGCCCGTCCTTGTAGTTGATGCAGGAATATTCGACGCGGACGGTGACGTCACCGTCCATCAGGTTCGCGTCATCGAAGTCGGTGAGCGAGACCTTCTGCCCGCCATCCGCCTTCTCGATCAGGACCGCTTTGAACTTTGCCATGCGCCGTTTCTAGCACGGCAGTGTTCAAGCGGAAGCCTGCGCCGGTCTTGGCGCCGGCTGTTCCTTGATCGGCAGGTTGATCAGCGCCGAAGCGATGCCGAGCGCGATCGAGAGCCACCAGACGATGTCATAGGAGCCGGTTCGCTCGTACAGGATGCCGCCAAGATAGACGCCGAGGAAGCCGCCGACCTGATGCGAGAAAAACACGAAGCCGAACAGCATCGCGAAATAGCGCGTGCCGAACATCAGCAAGGTGAGTGAAGATGTCGGCGGCACGGTGGAAAGCCATAGCAGGCCCATCGCCATGCCGAACAGGATCGCTGTCGTTGGCGTGGCCGGCAGCAGGATGAACCCAAGGATCGCGAGCGAGCGTCCGAAATAAATCAGCGCGAGCAGCCAGCGCATCGGCATCCGCGAGGTGAGCGCGCCGGAGGAAAGCGAGCCGATGATGTTGAAGAGCCCGATCGACGCAAGCGTCCACGCGCCGATCGACGCCGTCAGCCCCACATCCGCGATGTAGGCCGGCAGATGCACGGTGATGAAGCCGAGTTGAAATCCGCAGGTGAAAAATCCGAGCACCAGGAGCACGTAGCTCGGATGCCGGAAGGCTTCCCGCAGCGCTTCGACAATCGATTGCGCGGGCTGACCGGCCGAGGAGGCCGCGGCGGTCTCCGCGTTTCCGCGCATGGCGAAAGCCAACGCCAGCGGCAGGATCAGGAGCACCGCGATGCCGAACACTACAAGCGTGTTCTGCCAGCCGATCGCAGGCATCAAACCGGCGGCGAGCGGCGGAAACAGAAACTGCCCGAAGGAACCCGCGGCCGTGCCCGCGCCGAAGGAGAGCGGGCGCCATTCCGGCGGCAGAATTTTTCCGAACGCTGCGATCACGATGTTGAACGAGCAGCCCGCGAGCCCGAAGCCGAACAACACGCCCGCTGACAGATAAAACATCCCCGGCGTGGAGGAATACGCCATCAGGATGAGTGCGGCGGCGTAACAGAGGGCGCCCGCCCACATCACGCGTGTGACGCCGAAGCGGTCGGCAACCGCGCCCGCGAAAGGCTGCCCAAGGCCCCAGACCAAATTCTGGATGGCGATGGCAAGACCGAACGTGTCGCGCCCCCAGCTGAACTCCGTCGTCATCGGCAGCAGGAACATGCCGGTCGAGGAACGCGGGCCGAACGCGAACATGCCAATGAGGCAGCCCGCGGCGAGCACAAGGATGTGCGCCGTCCAGTTCGGATTCGGCTTGGCGGTTTCCGTTTGCATGACGCTTCCTGGGCTGACGATTACTAGGCCCGGAACAGCGCGTCCGGTGCATTCAATTCTCAGATGTATCCGAGCCGCGCCCCGCACCCAACATGGACTTCACGCTGTGCTGCTATCCATATGACGCATGGCCTCGGTTACTGGCTGTAATTGAAGGGCAGGGCGAACGATTGGCAAACCGGAACCGCCAATCGGAAGCTGCCACTAGCGAAGCCGGGGGTTTTGATCTATATTGGCTTATGCTCGGATAGAGAATAACTCCGGGCGCCCCCCGTGAAGAACGGGCTTTTCCGTCCGCTAGATATGCTCAATTCGAGCAGAATAGGCGACAAAAGGACGGAAACGAAGGGACTGGAGAACGCCAATGACCGCGACCCCGCAGGTAGAACTTTTCGTTCCGAAAGTGCCGGGCCTGCCGGCGGCCGCCCCGCAGCCGGGCTCCGGCGCGGCGGCGAAGCGCCTCGGCGTGTTACCGATGCCGTCCATTGAATGGAACAAGCAGGTCGAGAAGGAAACCGCGTATCTCTATGAGCGCGTCAAAACCGTCGTGCCGCCGGTCGAGTGGCCGTTCTTCGCGCCCTATGTCTCCGCCATCAATCGCCTCAAGAAAGAGCGCAATGCGGTGATCCTCGCGCACAACTACCAGACGCCCGAGATTTACAACTGCGTCGCCGACTTTGTCGGCGACTCGCTTCAGCTTGCGAAGGAAGCCGCGAAGACGAAGGCCGACATCATCATTCAGGGTGGCGTGCATTTCATGGCCGAGACTTCAAAACTGCTGAATCCCGACAAGGTCGTGCTGATCCCCGACATCCGCGCGGGCTGCTCGCTCGCCTCGTCCATCACGGGCGCCGACGTTCGCCTGCTGCGCGAACGCTATCCCGGCGTGCCGGTTGTCACTTACGTGAACACATCCGCCGATGTGAAGGCGGAGAGCGACATTTGCTGCACGTCTTCGAACGCGGTGAAGGTGGTCGAAAGCTTCGGCGTCGACCGCGTCATCTGCATCCCCGACGAATATCTCGCGCGCTGGGTTGCGACCCAGACCAAGGTGAAGATCATCGCCTGGAAGGGCCATTGCGAGGTGCATGAGCGCTTCACCGCGGCGGAACTGCGCAAGTTTCGCGAGAGCGATCCGGGCGTGCAGATTCTGGCGCATCCGGAATGCCCGCCGGACGTGATCGAGGAAGCCGACTTTACCGGCTCGACTTCCGCGATGATCAACTTCGTCAAGGACAAGCGGCCGAAGAAGGTCGTGATGGTCACCGAGTGCTCGATGGCGGATAACGTGTCGTCGGAAACGCCGGGCGTGGAATTCATTCGCCCGTGCAATCTCTGTCCGCACATGAAGCGCATCACGCTGCCGAAGATTCTCGACAGCCTCGTTTACCTGCGGGAAGAGGTCGAAATCGACCCCGCCATCGCCGATCGCGCCCGCCGCGCGGTGGAGCGCATGGTGCAGTTGAAGAGCTAGCCCTTTATCCCTCCCCCTTGTGGGGAGGGTGGCTCCGGGCGCCCGCGCAGCGGCGCGCGGAGTCGGGTGGGGGTCCATCTTCGGGAAATCTTTGTTACCCCCACCCCGCTCACTCGTTCGCGACCCTCCCCGCAAGGGGGAGGGTAAGGAACATAAAATGTCCGACGACGCCCGCCCAGCCGAAGAACTCGCCCCTCAGTCATGGGGCGGCATCGACGATGTCGTCATCGTCGGCGGCGGGCTTGCGGGGCTGTTCTGCGCGCTGAAGCTGGCACCGCGTCCCGTCACCATTGTTACAGCGGCACCGATCGGCGAAGGCGCCTCCTCCGCTTGGGCGCAGGGCGGCATCGCCGCGGCGGTCGGGCAGGGCGATACGATTGAATCGCATCTCGCCGACACGCTCGCCGCCGGTGCCGGCATCGTGGATGAATCCATTGCCCGCATGATGGTGGGCGAAGCATCCGCACGCATCGCGGATTTGCTCCAGTACGGCGTTCCGTTCGACCGCGATCTTGAGGGCAAGCTGATGCTGTCGCGCGAGGCCGCGCATTCGGCGCAACGCATCGTGCGCGTGCAGGGCGACCGGGCGGGGGCGGCGATCATGGCAGCCCTCGTCGCCGCTGTACGGAAAACTGAATCGATCCGCGTACTGGAAGGGTTGATCCTCGACGACTTCCTAACCGACGGCCGCTATCTCGCGGGCATTCACGCCCGCTCCGCCTCCGGCGGGAAGGCGGTGGTGTTGCCTGCACGCGCTGTCGTGCTGGCTTCAGGTGGGGCCGGCGGACTGTTTGCGGTGACGACCAATCCGCGCGAGGCGAAGGCGCAAGGTCTTGCAGCGGCTGCGCGGGCGGGCGCAATCATCGCGGACGCGGAGTTCGTACAGTTTCATCCGACTGCGTTAGATGTTGGCCGCGATCCGGCACCGCTCGCGACGGAGGCATTGCGCGGCGAGGGTGCAACACTCGTCAACAAGAAGGGCGTGCGTTTCATGCAGGCGATTCATCCTTCCGCTGAACTGGCGCCCCGCGATGTGGTCGCACGCGGTGTGTTCGCGGAAATCTCTGCGGGGCGCGGCGCATTTCTGGACGCGCGCAATATCGGGAAGTTCTCCGATCGGTTTCCGACCGTTTACGCGGCCTGTGCGGCGGCGAAGATTGACCCGGCGAAGCAACCGATCCCGATCGCGCCGGCGGCGCATTATCACATGGGTGGCGTACTGACGGATGCGAACGGCCGCACGTCGTTCGACGGCCTCTGGGCGGCGGGCGAGGTGGCGTCCACGGGCGCGCATGGTGCCAACCGGCTGGCGTCGAACTCATTGCTGGAAGCGGTGGTGTTCGCCGCCCGCATCGCGAGGGATATTACGGGGTTGGTGCCGCTGCCGCAGACTCATGGCTGGCCGAAATCCTCTTCCCCAAAAATTCCCGAGCAGCCCGAAAGTGCCGGCGACGAAAAGAAGCTCCGCCTATTGATGAGCGAGCATGTCGGCGTGATCCGCAACGGTTCCGGGCTTGCCCTTGCGCTCGCCGAAATTTTCGCGATGGAGCAGAGCGCTAAGTCCCCGGTCGTGCGCGGCATGGCCACATCCGCCCTGATGATCGCGGCGGCAGCCTACGCGCGCACCGAAAGCCGGGGCGGGCATTTCCGCTCGGATTTTCCGAATGCCGACGCAGCACAGGCGCATCGCAGCTTTTTCACACTGAATGAGGCGCGCGCGATTGCCGCGAATGCCGTCGCGAAGGCGGCGTGAGATGAAAGCGCGCGGTCCTCTCTTCCTTATCCCTCCCCCTAAAAGGGGGAGGGTCGCTCGTCGTAGCGAAGCGAAGACGAGCGGGGTGGGGGTCTCTTTCGCCGGGGGGGGCCCCCCCCCCCC
>JALHMF010000001.1:521022-778607 GCA_022844205.1 Xanthobacteraceae bacterium
GGGGGGGGCCGGTGGGGGCCGGGGGGGGCCGGGGGGGGGGGGGGGCCCCCTCTTTCGCCGGGACCCCCACCCGGCTCGCTCCGCTCGCCACCCTCCCCCTTGCAGGGGGAGGGATGTTTTTGGCAGCGGACGCTGGGAGTTTGTGATGCGCAGCGATCTCCTGATGCCCGGGGCTTTCCTCTCGCCGCTCGTGTTGCAGGATTCGGTGCACCGCGCACTCGACGAAGACCTTGGCCGCGCGGGCGACATTACGAGCGCCATCACCATTCCGGAAGGAAAAAGAGCGAAGGCAAAACTTGCCGCACGGAAAGCAGGAGTTGTCGCGGGTCTTGCCTGTGCGGCGGAAGCCTTCCGCCTCCTCGATCCTTCCGTGAAATTTTCCTCGAAAATCCGCGACGGCGCTCAAATAAAAGCAGGCGAAGTGGCGGCGGAAATCGAAGGCAGCGCGGCTGCAATCCTGTCCGGCGAACGCGTGGCGCTCGATTTCGTCACGCATCTTTCGGGCATTGCCACGCTCACCGCCGCCTTCGTTTCGAAAGTCGCGCACACGAGCGCGAAAATCGCCTGCACGCGAAAAACGATCCCCGGCCTGCGGGCGCTGGAAAAATACGCCGTGCGCTGCGGCGGTGGAAACAATCATCGCTTTGGTCTCGATGACGCGGTGCTGATCAAGGACAATCACATCGCGGTTGCCGGCGGCATCGCGAACGCGCTCAAAAGCGTGCGCGAAAAAATCGGCCATCTCGTAAAGGTCGAGATCGAGGTCGATTCGCTGGAGCAACTCGCCGAAGTCCTGAAGGCCGGTGGCGCCGATGCGGTGCTCCTGGACAATATGGATCTTGGAAAGCTGAAGACCTCCGTCGGCCTTGCAAAGGGGAAGGTCATTCTGGAAGCCTCGGGCGGCGTCACGCTGGATACCGTCGCTAAAATCGCCGAGACCGGCGTGGATATAATTTCCTCCGGCGCGTTGACCCATTCCGCACCGGCCCTCGATTTCGGACTCGATATTCAAATTTGATCGCGCCTCCTGCATTTCGGGAACGAACCGGCCACCCAACGCCTTAATCCTGCAAAACGGGGAGGAATGCCCTGGCCACCGTTCGTTCTGATTGTCCTGGAAAGGAACGATGGCGCGGCGAGATTGTTGAACGAATGGACGCTCTTTGCGCTTCGGGAGAAGGATCGATGGGACGGATTTCGGTTTTGCTGGCGGCGGTTTCGCTGATCGCTTTCAGCGCGCAAGCGCAGGAAATCCGTCAGGTGGCGCCGGGCATCACGATGGCGCCGGGTCTTGCGAAACCCGCGCAGGCGAAAAAACTCGAAGCGGTCCCAGCGCCGGTGCAAACTTCAAAGTCTGAGCCAACGAGCTATGGCGCACCTGTGTCCCCGGCGTTGCCGGTAGCGGAAGTAAAGCCCCCTGAGCCATCGAAGCCTGCCGTGAACGTGACGGCCGCAACACCTGCATTGAAGCCGGTGGCAACACCTGCACTGAAGCCCTTGACCGCTCAAGCTGCGCAGGAACCGGCAACGAGGCCGCAGCCTGTTGCTGTTCAAGCAGCGAAAGAACCGAAGCGAGCCGCGCGCGAACCGCGCGTCGGGGACCGTATCCCGGAGAGTGTGAAGCTCTATCCCGCGCAGGCGGTCCGCGTCGGCGACCGCGTACCGGACAATGTGCCGCTTTACCCGATGCCGCGCACGGCCATCCGCTAGCGTCCCCCAAAGCGGACACCCGCCGACGGGCGCTCGTCCAGCACTTCCCTTCTGAATCTGAACATTGCTGCCGGCCTTCCGCCGGTCGCCGTCGATGTTTCCCCGGTCGGCTCGACGAGAGCGGTGGACTCCATGAGCCGCCGGAAATTCTGCTTATGCAGATGCCGCCCCGCGATCGCCTCCACCGTGTTCTGCAATTCAGTGAGCGTGAATTCCGGCGCCATCAACTCGAAAACAACAGGACGATATTTCAGCTTCGCCCGTAGCCGCGCGATGGCGGTTGCGAGGATGCGCCGGTGATCAAGCGGCATCGGCTCGCCAAGCTCATGTTGCCTTGCGCGCGCAAGTGCGGTCTCGCGCCCGTCGCGCCGCGCTTCAATGGTCAGCCCCGCTTCATAGATCAGTTCATAGCGCTCCAGAACGCGCTCTTCGTCCCATGGCGAGCCTTCGGTGCCGAATGCCTGGCGCAATCTTTCCTTGCGCGGCATCCGTCCCGGCAGCCGCTCAGGCGTCTTTGACCATTCGCTGAGGGCGGGCAAAATCGTATCGAGCAGCGCCGGTCTGCCGCCGCGCCAGTCTTCCCACGGAAAAAATTTGTACCAGGGCTCGAAACGGCCACCCGCCGCCTTCAGCGCGTCTGCTTCCTCCGGCATTCGCGTGAGCGCAAGATACCCGATCGAGACCGCGTGCGGATCGGTGTCGCCCACGCGCGCATGGCGGCCCCGGTCGCCAAACGTGTAGAGCTGCTCGACATAGCCGACGGAAAGAGCGGTCTGCTCTTCCACGAAGGTTCGCAGGCCGATTTCAAACGTGCGATGCGCCAGCGGATCGAACGGCCCGGTCGGCAAGCCGGCGCCAGCGACGAGAATCTGCGGCGATCCGCCATCGATTGCGACGATGGCGGCGGTCAGTCCGATCTCGATGGGTGGGCGCGTGCGGGAGGTCATGCTGACAAACTAACATGCCGACTTAGAAAAAATGTCAGGCAACTATTCTTATCCCTTCCTGAAAGGGCGGGGTATAGCGAAGATTGCTACACCAGCCGTTTTTGACCGAACGGCAACGATCTGAATATCGCGACTCGCCAGCGCCTATAATAACGTGGCCAATGCGCTCTCGAAGCAAAGTCGGCACATTGATGCCCCACCTTTCATGCAGACGGCAATCGCGCTCTGGGAGTGAACCCTATTCAGAATTTTGCTTGAACGGTGCCATTGACGTTATTTGTAATTTGAACCGCGCCCTTAATTGGCGCTTTGAGATCAATACTCGATGTTCCGAGAAGCTTGTTGTCGCCTTCTGGCAATAGAGTGACCCGTTCAGCTTTTCCGTCCACCACTAGGATCGCCGTAGCCTTGAACCCTTTTGTTTGCACCGCCTTTTCATTGTGATCGTAAATGTAAAGAGTCAGCGTTTTTTCGCTGACAAGAGCCTCTACGTGATATTGGCCAGCATCAGTTTGCTGACCTCCATTCTGACCTGTTTTCGGAGCATGTGCGTTAGCATTCAGACTTGCCGCCGCCAACAGCATTACGAGAACCAGCGTTTTTGATTTCATGTCGTGTCTCCTGATCTGGTTTAAAAAGCTTCCACCATTGACTTGGCGTTTGGGTTCTTGCTTGCGCTTTCCTTGCGAATTGTATCGAGCGGCGAGGCACCAAACCGTAAGAACAAAATGGGAGTCAGAATCGCATCGAGCAACGTGGCGCTGATTAAACCTCCGAATATTGTCACCGCGACTGGATGCAGAATTTCCTTTCCCGGCGATGACGGATCGATCACGAGCGGCAGCAACGCCACGCCTGCTGATAAGGCTGTCATCAAAACAGGTGTTAGGCGTTCGAGCGTTCCGCGCATAATCAGTTCGCGCCCGAAAGGTATGCCTTCGCGAAGCGAAAGATTGAGATAGTGACTGATTTTGAGAATTCCGTTCCGGGTCGCGATGCCTGTAAGCGTGATGAAACCGATCATGGAAGCCACGGAGAGAGGCAAATCAGCGATCCAAAGTGCGATCACACTGCCGACGAGGGAAAAAGGAACGCTACCCAGGATGATGATCGTCAAGACGGCAGAGCGGTAGCGACTGTAAAGAACCGCGAAAATCATCATGAACGAGAGCAGTGAAAGGATACCGATAGTCCGGGCTGCCTCTCGTTGTGCTTGGTAGCTGCCCTCGATACTCACGAAGAAGCCCTGCGGTAGCTTGGTTTGAGCGATCTGCGTCTGAATGGCCGCTGCGATCTTTGCAATGTCGGAGCCGTCCGTGTTGGCAAGGACCGCAATGCGCCGGCGTCCGTTTTCCCTCAATATCTGATTGGGGCCGTCTGTTTCCCGAATATCGGCGATTTGTCGTGCAGGAATCCATCCAGTAGGTGTCTGGATCAGAAGATCGCCCAGTCCTTGTGTGGTCCGTAATCTGTCGGGCAACCGCATCACGACATCATAACGGCGATAGCCATCCGCGATTCTAGACACGATGCGTCCGCTCGATAGTTGGGTCAGCTGCTCAATCAAGGCTGCGGGTTGGACGCCATAAAGCCCAGCGCGAGTGTAATCGATCCGGATTTCAAGGTGCGGAATCAGCGCCTGTCGCTCTACTTGCAAGTCGACGATGCCGGGTATGTTGCTGATATTCGCACGCAAGAGTTCTGCTGTCCGCCGCAGTGCATCCAAATCCTCGCCAAACAGTTTCAAGACAATTTCAGCCCGCACACCGGAAAGCATGTGATCGAGCCGGTGAGAAATCGGCTGACCGATATTAGTCGCCACGGGAAGAACGGAAAGCCTCGACCGGATTTCCTCGGTGATAGCAGCCTTACCCCTGCTCTCCGGCTTCAGCTCGACGTCGATTTCAGTGGAATGAACTCCTTCCGCATGTTCATCGAGTTCTGCACGTCCTGTGCGTCTGCCGACCAAGCGAACATCGGGTATTTCCAGGAGCAGGCGCTCGGCAATCGTACCTACGCGAGATGACTCCGTCAGCGAAATTCCCGGATTGAAGGTCAAGTTGATCGTGAATGTTCCCTCGTTGAAAGAGGGTAGGAACGATCTTGGCAAGACCGAGAGTGCGGCAATCGAAAGGGCGACTATCGCCGCTGCAAACCACAGAACAATACTCTGATGCTCAAAGGATATTTCAAGCGCGCGTTTGTTCCACCGTTTCAAAATCGGGACGATGCCGCTTTCGCGTTCATTCAGCCGCTTAAGGCCGGGCAGCATATAATAGGCCATCACCGGCGTCAGCGTGATCGATACCAAAAGGCTTGCAAGGATTGAAATGATATAGGCTTGCCCCAGTGGAGCGAACAGCCGCCCTTCGATCCCGGAAAGAGCGAATAAAGGCACGAAGACGAGCACAATAATGATGGTCGCATAGACGATACCCGAACGGACTTCCTGGCTGGCGGATACCACAATATCGAACACCGAGCGTGGATTTCCTGCGGCCCGATTTTCCCGCAAGCGGCGGAAGATATTTTCAACGCCCACCACCGCATCATCTACTAGCTCGC
Source organism: Xanthobacteraceae bacterium (assembly GCA_022844205.1). Taxonomy (GTDB): domain Bacteria; phylum Pseudomonadota; class Alphaproteobacteria; order Rhizobiales; family Xanthobacteraceae; genus JAUSIF01. Next base: position 526,245 of record JALHMF010000001.1, read on the forward strand.
CGATGGCAATCGCAATTCCGCCTAGCGTCATTGTGTTGATAGACAGCCCCGCAAAATAGAAAATCAGCGCGGTGATCAAGATCGAAACGGGAATGGCGGTGAGCGAGATAATTGTCGTTCTGAAATTTAACAAGAATGCGAACAGAATTATCGCGACCACCACTATTGCTTCAAGCAATACGGTCTGAACGTTGCGGATCGATGCAGAAATGAAATCAGCCTGTCGGAAGATGATTTGCTCGGTTTTCGTTCCATCGGGCAAGGTCGCCGCGATTTGTTTGAGCGATTCCTCGATTTCGCGGGTGAGTCGAACCGTATCGACGTGTGGTTGCTTCTCGACGGAAATAAGAACCGCGGGATTTCCCATATAGCCGGAGTCACCCCGCTTCACGCGTGCCGCGAAGTCCACATCCGCAATCTGACGCAAATAAACTGGACCAGTTTCGTTGTTCGCGATCACGATATTGCGGAGATCGTCAAGACTGGTAGTTCGCCCAATATTGCGAATGAGATATTCACGCGACTGTTGATCTACGAAACCACCGCCCGCATTGCTGCCAAACGAGGCGAGCGCACGTTCGATCTGGTCATGCGCGATATTGAACGCTCGCATTGCCGCCGGGTTGGGAGCGATGCGGAATTGGCGAACTTCGCCGCCCATCGGGATAACCTGAGCGACGCCCGGAATTGATAGCAAACGAGGACGGATCACAAAATCCGCAATCTCTCGTAGCTCCATAGGGGACAGTTTTTCGTTGGTAACGGCAGTAATTAGAATTTGGCCCATGATCGAACTGATCGGGCCAAGGAGAGGCGCCACGTTCGCAGGCATCTGCTCCCGTATCAGGGCAAGTCTTTCGTTCACCAGTTGCCTGTTGCGGTAGATTTCAGTGTTCCAGTTGAACTCCACATAAACGAAAGAAAGACCAACACCTGAAACCGACCGCACGCGGTTGACGCCCGGAATCCCGTTCATCTGGGTTTCGATGGGAAACGTGATTAACTGCTCGACTTCTTGCGGGGCGTATCCTTCAGCCTCCGTCATAATGGTTACGGTGGGCCGATTGAGATCGGGGAAAACATCGATCGGTAATTGCGTCAGGGCAAACGCACCGTAAATCATCAACGCGGCCGCGATAGCCAATACCAGCACGCGAGAATGAAGCGAACGGCTGACAAGGAATGTGAACATCCAAATTCCTCCTCAGCGCACTTGATCGATAAGTTCAGCGCCTTGCGTCACAATCCGCTGACCTTCGGACAATCCGGAAAGAACCAATACTCTTTCGCTATCCAAGGGCGCTACGCGGACCTCTCTAGCTTCGAATCGTTCCGCCGCTGTATGGTCATAAATGACAAGCTGTCCGTTGCTTGCACGCACAACCGCCGAACGAGGAACGGCTATACCTCGATACTTCTCGGTTCCTGACGCATAGACCGTAACGAACTGCCCGGCCCATAGACCTTCCGGAGAATCCACCACAGCGAAGTGAACGGGAATTGCTTGATTGCGTCCGGCAAAGCCTGCGCCACGATAGGTCAGCTTGATCGAACGCCCATTCGACAGTCGCGCTGAACTATTGGTGGTTGAAGCAATCGGATCAAAGGTGAGCGCTTCCACCCACAATCGGGAACTGTCGATGATCTCGAAAATCACGGTGTTAGGTTGAGCGAGTTGGCCTGCGACTGTGTTTGCCGCCGCAATCACACCAGAGACCGGAGCAATAAGCGCTTCAGGCTCCCGCCTCGTTTGCTCAAGTGCAGTACGGCGTTCCAGTAGTCCATTCAGCTCCAGCTTCGCCTCTTCGAGTTGTGTTTTTGAAATCGCGCCGGATTTAATCAATTGTTCGAAACGAACGACACGACGCTCGACGATGGAAATTTGCTGAAGTAGTTCGCCATCTTTCTGGCGCATGTCGGATACGTCGATAGCCTGGATGGGCGGCGTCACGTAGGCGAGCAGCTCTCCTTTTTCGATCCGGGTTCCGAGTGTGGGAAAACCTTTCGGTGGTGGCGATAGTCGACCCGCAAGGGCGGACTGCACATAACCGCTGGCATTCGGATCAGGGATGATGCGCCCAGGTAATTCAATCGATTTGAAATGGTCCTCCGTTGAGGTAATCGCGGTGCGCACGGCGAGCAATCGTTGAGTTGTCTTTGGTACGAATACTGATCCATCGGGAAGTCGTTGGGGAATGTCACGGCTATTGCGTGAATCTCCCGCTTGCTGATTTCCGTGATCCTCGCCTTCGTGGGAATGGGATGGTCCAGCATTCACCAGAAATAGGAATGCGACCAGCGCCGGTGCAAATCTCGCGGCAATGCGGCGCCAATGGTTACCCCGAAGAATGAAAACCGCCAATCCGAGCAATGCCAACGCGGCGGTCAAAATTGGAAGCCAGCTATTTTGTGATAACGGCTTAATGCGATTTTGTGCAGAAATTTTTATCGAAAGCGGAAGAATTTCGATCCTTTCTCCAGCCGATACCGTGAAGATAAGATCATATTGCCCTTCTGATTTTGCCCAGGGAGCCACCAGGCGATAGGTACCGTCGTCCATTGCCACTGCGAGGGCGGGACCATTGGGTGTTTCAGCTTCAATTTTTGCATTGGCTACCGGTTCATTGGTGATGAACCGGTCCAGAAAAATCCGCAGCTCACCATCACGCAAAATCACCACTAGCTCGAACTCGTCGGATGTTGCGCTACCGCGTGGCAATGCCGTTCCGACGGAAGGGGCCTCCTTAGCGTGATCGTGCCCTTCGTGCGCGGACGCAGTTACGGCCACACCAAAGACAAACAAGAATGAGGCTAGAATCGTGGCGAGACAGGCCCGCATGGATGAATCCCTCGCTGCTGATCGATTCCGGTAGCGCGGAGGCGAACCGGGTAGTGTCGAGATCAGGCGAAGGTTTTTGGCGGGTGGTCAGCGGAATCCAGGTCGCATGGAAAAATATTCGAAGCCGCTGGTGGAGAGCTGATGCATCTCACGGCGAGCAACGGGCCAAGGTCTTGCAAAGGTGTCATCGCGAAGCCCGGACAAGCCGAGCAACCACAAGAACAACTGAAACTACCACCCGATAAACAACTAAATTGCTTATCCGAAACTTGCTTAAATACGGTCGGATTTAATCTATCCGCTTGGGCATGAATTGCCGGAATCTGCTGACTGCTGGTTGTTGAAATGTCGATGCTATGCGTCGTGTTCGTGTGGCCAACATGCGCGTTCGCGGGTGTCGGCATTCCGACGAATATCGTCAGAAAACCCAAAGCAGCTAACACATTGAGCCAGCGAACTTGCATTCTCGTTTGCATACGCGAATTCGATGAAGATGAAAAGCGAAGAACATTTTATGGTCAATTGTGGCTTAGTTCTGCCTTTTCACTATACCCTTGGAAGGGGGGCGGCGAGACCGCCGTAACGCGAAGGCGCGTCGAGCGGGTGGGGCATTTAAATCGGCGACCCACACCCCGCCTCACTTCTTTCGCGACCCTCCCCTTGCAAGGCAGGGGCTCTGTTCCCGAATGAAAAATCTCAATCCCACTTCAGTTCGAACGGCGCCGCCTCGTAGGCGCCCACCGCTGGGTAACCGAGCAACCCGACGGCCTCGACCATCCGGCCCTTGCGCCCGAGGAAAGTATCGCCAAGCTTGACCAGCCGCGTGTTCGGCATCGCCGTCGGCGAAGCCCGGCGCAGCCGCACGGCGATTTCCTTTTCGTCCCTGCCCGGTGAGAGCGCGCAGGCCGCAATGAAGGCCGCCGCCGTCGAACGGCTGATGCCGGCGTAACAATGCACGACCATCGGGGCCGCCCGGTCCCAGCGCTGGGCGAAATCGACGAGCTTCTCCACATGTTCTTGGCCGGGCGCGATCAGCCCGTCGATCGCGTCGGCGATGTCGTCCATCTGCAACCACAGATGATTGGCGGCAACGTCGAAGCCCTGCTTTTCCAGAAGCGCGCGTTCGCGCGTAATCAGCTCATCGTCGCGCACGAGCGACACGACATGGCGCGCGCCACATGTGCTCACGACTTCCTGCAGGCGTGCAATCGAACAGACGCGGATCATGCAGGATTGAGTTCCTTGAAGCGTTTGAGAAAGCGTTTTTCGGCCACTTCCGCTCCCCACGGGACGAGATACTGCCGGATTGTGGCGGCGTCGAGGGACGGCGGCTGCCCGAAGAATCGTCTTGCCTCGCTCTCGGTGAAGCCCGCGAGCCTCGTCGCTTCCAGATAGGCCGCCGCGCGATCCACCTTCTTGATGATGGAAACAAGATTGGCGGGAAACCGCGCTGGCAGTCCGAAACGCAATGCGACCGCGTGCAGCAGACGCGACTCCACTTTCTTGTAGTCGTCTTTCAGCACCGCCTTGAACGGGCTGATGAGATCGCCGATCACATATTCCGGCGCATCGTGCAGCAGCACCGCAAGCCGCCAGCGCATGTCGATGTTCGGCGAATTTTTCCGCGCGAGGAGATCGACCAGCAGCGAATGCTGCGCCACCGAAAAGATGTGCGCGCCCGCCGTCTGTCCGTTCCAGCGCGCGACACGCGCGAGGCCGTGCGCGATGTCCTCGATTTCAATATCCAATGGCGAGGGATCGAGCAGGTCGAGCCTGCGCCCCGACATCATTCGCTGCCATGCGCGGTGGGATTTTTCGCGGAAGACCATCAGTTTCTCTTACTTCACCCTCCCCCTTGTGGGGAGGGTGGGATTGACCGAGCAGCGCGAGGTCAATCCGGGTGGGGGTAGCGCCGTTCACCCACCCCGTCGGCGCCGGACTTCGTCCGTCATCGCCGACCCTCCCCATCAAGGGGAGGGTGAGGATTAGGTAAGCGGCTTATGACGGTGGCAGGCGACGAGGTGATCGTTGACCATACCCACCGCCTGCATGAAGGCATAGACGATCGTGGGACCGCAGAACTTGAATCCGCGCGCTTTCAGATCCTTGGAGATCTTTTGCGAGAGGGCGGTCTCGGCCGGAACCTGCTTCCGCGTCTTGAATTTATTGATCTTCGGTTTCCCGTCCATGAAGCCCCAGAGATACTCCGAAAAGCCGGGACCCTTCTCCTGAATCTCCAGCCATGCCTTCGCGGACAGAACCGCCCCGTCGATTTTCATGCGATTGCGAACGATGCCGGCGTCTTTCATGAGTGCCGCCGTCTTGCGCTTGTCGTAGCGCGCGATCTTTTCCGGTTTGAAGCCGTCAAAGGCGCGGCGAAAATTGTCACGCTTGCGCAGGATGGTGATCCAGGACAGCCCGGCCTGAAAGCCATCGAGCACGAGTTTCTCGTAGAGCGCCCGGTCATCGTATTCCGGCACACCCCATTCGGTGTCGTGATAGGCCATGTAAACCGGATCGGTGCCGCACCAGAAGCAGCGGCATTTGCCGTCGGCATGTTCGATCACGCTCAAAATATGTCCGCTTTTGCGCCGGGTACATCGAACGGCATCCAGTCCGGTTTCAGAAGCGTCAGGCTCATCCCGCCCGCCCTCACTTCGCCGCCGGCCTGCAAGGCCTCTTCCACGCGGTCGAGGCGCAGCATCGCAAGGCCGAGCCGTCCGGCACTCGAACCCATGAATCCCGCCGGCTTGTCGCCCGCGCTGATTTCAGCGCCCGCCGCCGGGGCACTTTCGAACGCAACCGGCACGATGCGCTTGCGCGGACCCGCGTCGCGCCGTTCGACGCGCGATACCACTTCCTGCCCGATGAAACAGCCTTTGTGAAAATCGATACCCTTCAGCGCATCCATGTCCGCTTCGTGCGGGAAGGTGTCGCCATAGATGAAATCCTTCCCGCCTTCGGGAATGCCGAGCACGATGCGGCGGCCCTGCCATAGCTTTTCGTCTTCAAGCTTCATGCCCGCCGATTTCAGCGCTTCCGTGGCCCCCTCCACCGGCATCACGATGCGCCAGCCGAGCCCGGAATGGCGCGGATCGGGGAATGCGAGGCCCAGCGCTTCGGAAGGTTCTGTATCGATGGCCGCTGCGATGGTTAGATCGGGACGCATGGCAATCTCGATCCTGGCGCGCAGCTTGTAGAGATTGAGTTTCTTCAGAAGCTCATCCGCCAGCGCCACCGGAACATCGAGCACGAAGCCGCCGCCTTCATCCTCCGGTACCGCCACCACGAAAAAATCGGCCACGATCTTGCCCTGCGGCGTCAGCAGCGCGGAGAACGCAGCTTCGCCCGGCGCGAGCTTGTCCACAGAGGACGTCACGATCCCGTTCAGGAATCGGGTTGCCTCCTCGCCGCTTACGCGCAGGATGGCGCGGCCGGGAAGCAGGATCGCCCGCATGGTGTCCTCTTGGCTTGCAAACTTTCGCTTCGACACGTAAGGCCGGATGGAGAAGGGGACAAGCCCCAACGGCGATCCAAGCACGACGGCCCGGCGATCCATGCCTGAAACCTTCGATCTTTTGTTCAAGGGCGGCACCGTCGCGAACCAGGACGGTATCGGCGCCCGCGATGTCGGTGTCCGCGATGGCCGCATCGCGGCCATTGGAAGCCTGCCAGGCGCCGCAGCGGGCGAGGTCATCAACTGCAAGGGCCTGCATATCCTGCCGGGCGTGATCGACACGCAGGTGCATTTTCGCGAACCCGGCAACACCCACAAGGAAGACCTGGAATCCGGCTCCCGTGCCGCGGTGATGGGTGGGGTCACGGCCGTGTTCGAAATGCCGAACACCGATCCCCTAACGACGAGTGCCGCCACGCTGGAAGACAAGCTGCAGCGCGCGCGCGGCCGGATGCACTGCGACTTCGCGTTTTTCGTCGGTGGAACCCACGAAAATATAAAAGATCTGCCGGAACTGGAAATGTTGCCGGGGGCTGCCGGCATCAAGGTGTTCATGGGTTCCTCCACCGGCAAGCTGCTCGTCGCCGACGACGAAGGCCTGCGCGCGGTGCTGACGCAAATCCGCCGCCGTGCGTCGTTTCACGCCGAAGATGAGCCGCGCCTCGAAGCGCGCAAGAAGGAGCGCGTGGAAGGCGACCCGCGCTCGCATCCGGTCTGGCGCGACGAGGAGGCGGCGCTGAAGGCCACGCAACGCCTCGTGAAAATCGCCCGCGAAACCGGAAAGCGCGTGCACGTCCTTCATATCTCCACCGGCGAGGAAATCGATTTTCTGGCGGCGCACAAGGATGTCGCGAGCGTCGAGGTGACGCCGCATCATCTCACGCTGGAAGCGCCGGAATGCTACGAGCGGCTCGGCACCCGCGCGCAGATGAACCCGCCGGTGCGCGAGGCTCGCCACCGCGAGAAAATCTGGCACGGGGTGACGCAAGGCATTGTCGATATTCTCGGCTCCGATCATGCGCCGCATACGCTGGAAGAAAAATCGAAGCCCTATCCGGCGAGTCCGTCGGGCATGACCGGCGTACAGACGCTGGTGCCCTTGATGCTCGATCACGTGGCCGCCGGGCGTCTCTCGCTGGAAAGATTTGTCGATCTGTCGAGTGCCGGTCCCGCCCGCCTGTTTGGCATTGCCAGCAAGGGACGCATTGCCGTCGGCTATGACGCGGATTTCACCGTCGTCGATTTAAAGCGCAAGGAAACCATCAAAAATTCCTGGATCGCCTCCAAGAGCCAATGGACGCCCTACGACGGCAAGACCGTCACCGGCTGGCCCGCAGGCACTTTCGTGCGCGGCCGCAAGGTGATGTGGCAGGGCGAGCTTGTGACGGCGGGCAGCGGCGGCGTGGTGCGTTTTCACGAATCACTCCGCTGACAGATCGCGCGGAAACGTGATCCGCTTTCCCCTGTTGCGCCGTATCCCCCGGCGGGTAAGAATCATCGTCAGATACCCGCAGTCACTACGTAGGGGTTCGCGCATGTTCCGTTCCATGTTGGTGCTTGCCGCTTCGCTCGCCATGCTCGTCACAGGGCCGGTGAGCGCGCAGCGTTATTCGCAGAGCGTCATGGAAGTGGACGAAAAGCCCGGCTACGAGCCGAGCGCCGACGAGGAAAGATTGCCGGCGGCTTTGCAGCGCCAGAGCGTTTTCTTCCGCACCAACGAGCAACCCGGCACCATCGTCGTCCACACCTCGGAGCGCTTCCTCTACATCGTGCAGGGCAACGGCCGCGCGATCCGCTATGGCATCGGCGTCGGCCGCGACGGCTTCCAATGGTCCGGCCTGAACAAGATCACCCGTAAGCAGGAGTGGCCGGATTGGACGCCGCCGCCAGAAATGATCGAGCGGCAGCCCTATCTGCCGCGTTTCATGGCGGGCGGTCCCGGCAATCCGATGGGCGCGCGGGCGCTCTATATCGGCAGCACCGTCTATCGCATCCACGGCACCAACATGCCGCAGACCATCGGCAAGGCGGTTTCCTCCGGCTGCTTCCGCCTCGCCAACGGCGAAATCGTCGATCTCTACGAGCGGGTTCCGGTCGGCACCAAGATTGTCGTGCGCCACGCGCCGGAGCTTTGAAACCATGCGGAAGAATTATCGCACCGGATTGCTGATGGGCTGCGCCCTTGCGGTCACCGTGGCGGCTGTCGCGATTGCATACGAACGGTTCGACACCAAGACACTGAAGCGCACGATCAACCGCGACGCCTTGTTGTGCGGTGTAAGCACGGGATTGCCCGGCTTCTCCAACGCCGACGACAAGGGTAACTGGTCCGGCTTCGACGTGGATTTCTGCCGGGCGATTGCAGCGGCGATCTTTGACGACCCGAAGAAGGTGCAATTCGTCCCGCTCGATTCGAAGGAGCGTTTCCTTGAGCTACAGCGGCGCAAGGTCGATGTGCTGGCGCGAAACTCCACCTGGACGATGTCGCGCGAGACGGATTACGCGCTGCATTTTGCCGGCGTGTCCTATTACGACGGCCAGGCATTCATGGTGCCGCGTTCACGCAAGATCGACTCCGCGCTCGAACTGGACGGCAGCAAGGTCTGCTTCCAGCAGGAGACCACGACCGAACTGAATCTTGGTGACTTTTTTCGTGCCAATGGCATGAAATACGATCCGGTGCGGCTTCCGCGGATCGATGACGTACTAAAGGCCTACGATGCCGGTCAATGCGATACGTTGACCGCTGACATGTCGCAGCTTTACGCACTGCGCCAGCGGTTCGGCAAACCGGGCGACCATACGATCCTGCCGGACGTCATTTCCAAGGAGCCGCTCGCGCCCGTCGTGCGCCAGAAGGACGACGACTGGATGCTGATCGTGAAGTGGACCTTGTTTGCGATGCTCAATGCCGAGGAGCTTGGCATCACATCCAGGAACATCGATCAGGCGTTGGCATCCAAAAAGCCCGATGTGATGCGGCTCGTCGGTACCGAAGGCGAGTATGGCGCGGGCCTCGGCCTGACCAGGGATTGGGCCGTGCGCATCATCCGCCACGTCGGTAACTACGGCGAGGTCTATGAACGCAATGTCGGCACGGAATCAAAACTCGGCATTCCGCGCGGCATCAACAATCTCTGGGACAAGGGTGGGATCCAGTATGCGCCGCCGATTCGCTGATCGCCGCCCGCGCTTCGCTGGGCCGCTCCTGTTCGGCGCGGGGCTGGCGCTGTTAGGCGGCTGCGCCGCCCCTCCGGGCATGGAGCCCGCCGCTGAAGGTGTACCCGGCGCCACACGCCCGCCGACGATCATGTCCGACCAATTGGTGGGACGCTGGGGCGTCGCTTCCTATCATCAGGAAACCGCGCGCGCGCGCACCGAGGCAGCCGCGAAGAACGGTTGCCGTCAGCCCTACAACATCGCGCGCGGACCGACCGGCGGCGTCGTCATGCACATGCCGGACAATCCCGAGCCGCAGGAACTCGTGCTCAAGGGCGGCACCACGGGCAAGAATTACGTCGGCCCTGCGGGCGAGCTCACCACCAATGATCGGGAAGTGATTCTCGCCGGAGGCAACATGATGACGCTCAAGTATCTCGATCCGGAAATTGTCGGCCGTTACGGAACGATGGTGTATGTGCGCTGTGACGGCGTGCAGCAGCCGACGAAATCGAAGTCGAGGCCCAGGTCGAAGAGCGTCTAAATTAGAATGCGTCATCCCGGCCGCCCGCGAAGCTAGGGCGAGCCGGGATCGTTTTCCGTAACAAGATGACGATCCCGGCTTTCGCTTCGCGAAGCCGGGATGACGGTGACTAATCCCCCGCCACGAAGAAGTGCCACACGCCATCCGGCGAGATGCCGACGCGATAGAAAATATACGCGCCGAACTGCTGCATCTCCTTGTAGTCCACGCCAGTCATGATCTTGAAGAGTTCGACCTTCTGTTCGGCCGTCAACTTGTCGAGCGGCACGCCATAGAAATACGGCCACACGAACATTTCCTGCGGCGTGCCCTTGTCGAGATGCACGAACGGCGCCTCGAGAATTTCGATCAGGATCGACAGCACTTCCACGCCGTCGCTGTCCGGATAACTCGATTTCCAGAATTCCAGCGCGTTCTTGTCGCCGCCGAAGGAGAAAACCGGCATCACCTCGTTCGACTGCATCACCGTCACGACCTTGTCGGGGTCGCCGGTTTTCGCGGCATCGAGGATGCGCTCGCGCGTCTTGCGCGCCTTTTCGGGCAGCACCGAGAGATCGCGGATCACGTCCGGCACGGCGGAAGGCTTCGCGGCCTTGCCTGCGTTCGCTTTCGGCGCGGCTTTGGGTGTTGGAATCGTTTCCGTTTTCACCTTGCCTTGCGCAAGCGCGGGCAGCGAGAGGACGAATGAAAGCAGTAACGCGGCGATTGCTGAGTGCATAAGTCGGCCTTTCGTGAGGGACTCTAACGATTGGTCCAACGCCTGTCATCGTCCGCGTTCGATCGTGACGAAATTGGGCTATCCCCGTTGCCGGCGCAGCACCTTCAATCAAATCAGCGCGATAGAAAAACTTATCCCCCTCCCTCTGCAGGCATTTTAAAATCCACCCGTCTCGATCCAGATAAGGGGCGCATGCGCAGCGTTCTCATGTGCGGATCGGGAGCGGTGGCTCTGAATGCGGGCGTAACGCACTCGCACCGGAGCGGCCCAAGCCGTTCGTGCCCGCTGCAACGACCTTGCAGCACAGGCATCCGGGTCTGGCGCTTCCCGTGGGCCCAACCACGGTCGCGCCGGTGTGGTGCCGGCAGCGGTGGATAGAGCAGGGGTCCGTTCGTAGCGGATTCGGTTAGTCCACCGGGGTTCGGACGGAGCAAGCCTAGAAACACCGCGTGCGGGACGCCGGAAGCAATCCGGCACCTGCGGTGAAGACCTCCTGTGTGTTTCTTTCACTCACACACAGGGCCGTGGGGATCGGATTTCCCCGGCGTCCCGCGCCGCCCGTTTTGGCGCGCATGAAATGCGGGGAGGAGGCTGATGAAGACGCGGAGCGGAAACCGCTCGCGCGAACGAAGGCGCGCACCTGCATCCTTCGAGACGCCCGCCGCAGCGAAACTAACTGCCTCATCCTGAGGAGCGAGCCCTCGCGTCGCGCCTTCGGCGCGCGCAAGGATAAACTCAGCGAGCGTCTCGAAGGATGAGCGGCGGGCTCCTCAGGATGAGGTGCGCATCGCGTCTCGAAGGATGCAGGGCGCGCTCGCCACCCTCCCCGGAACGGGGAGGGATAAGGACGGGCGCTGTTTGACAACTGAATCCGGAAAATTACTGGCGGCTGGGCGGAACGGTGAATTCGCCCTGCCGGATGCGGGCGCCAAGCCCGTCGGCGAAACGCGCGGCGGCGTCCTCACCGTAGGTAGAGACCAGTTCATGCAGCGCGGTGAAGAGCGCCACCTGCGCGAGGCAATCCCCATCGATGCCATCGAAACGGGCTTCTTCCCAGGCTTCCGACAGATAGGACAACGCCACGCGGCGCTGCTCCTCGGAACCGGCGCTCGCCCGGTCTTCCATCGAAAGCGGCAGGGGAATGATACGCACGAAAGGACCTCCACAGTTCCGCGAGGAACTGAACGGGACCACCTTAGCGCAGGGATTAAGGCAGTCGTGCGCCACCTTTCAGGAAGGTTAACGCCGGCCGGGGCATCTGAATCAATTGCCGTATTTCGTGGCGATTTCGCGCGAGAGTTTGGCGCCTTCGTCGATGAAACGCTTGATCGCGAGATCGGCCGAGGGGGTGCAGGTGCGGTAGGTCTGCTCGTAAGCGCTGTAGCTGCGGTTGAAGTTGGCGATCATGCGGTCGCGTCTGGGTGGCGGTGCCTGCTCGGCGTTGATCATTTCCTGCATCTCGTCGCGCCAGCGGTTCTGATCGGGCGCGCCGCAGAGCGGACGCAGATAATGCAGCGCGCCAAGAATCTCCGCGAGCCGCGACATGTCCGGTTCATAGGGCGGCGGGGTTTCCTCCGCCTTGGAGGCCGGCGGCTTGGCCACGGCGGGCGCCGTCTTCGGCGGCTGGATCGGTGCGTTGCTGGGCGGACGGAACAGGAAACGGAAAAAATCCTGCGCCGCGAGCGGCGAGGACGCCAGCAGCAGGGCCGAGAAGAATGCGATGGGAAGAACGCGGCGGAGCATGAGGTCCAACTTTCACGGCAGGATATGCGCCGGAAAAATGGCGCTCGCAAGGGAGCTCAGGCGCCGAGAATTTCCTTCGCCCGCTCGATGATCTCGGCAAGGCCGGGCGTGGTTTCATATTGCGAAATTGAGGAAGGCTCGATCCATTCGACTTCGGACGCTTCCGGTCCGGGCTTCGCTTCGCCGCTTATCCAGCGCGCGGCAAACGCGGCAATGATAAAATAATGCGTAATGGCGTCCGCGTCGTCGCGCAGGAACATGTCGCGATGACCCGCGAAACCCGCGATCTCAGCGAAGACTCCGGTCTCCTCCAACACTTCGCGCGCGGCCGCCTGTTCGAGGCTTTCGCCCATCTCCACCCGGCCGCCGGGCAGGCTCCAGAGATGCGGCGGTGCCGCGCGCTTCGCGATCAGCACGCGGCCGTTGCGGAATACAGCGGCACTCGCGGCTATCTGCGGACGCTTTGAACGCTCGCTCAAGATCAGAGAACCTTGCCGGGGTTGAGGATGCCGTTCGGATCGAGCACCTTCTTGATCGCGCGCATCATCTCGTATTCCACCGGATCCTTCACCGAGGCCAGCTTGTCGCGCTTCTGGATGCCGATGCCATGCTCGGCGGAGATCGAGCCGCCGAAGCGGGCGAGAATTTCGTGCAGCACCTTGTCCACATCGCCCCACCGCGCGAGGAACTGCTCGCGCGTCCACCCTTCCGGCTGGCTGAAGTTGAAGTGAATGTTGCCGTCGCCCATGTGGCCGAACGGCATGGGCCGCACGCCGGGGATCAGTTTTTTCACCGCCGCAATGCCTTCGTCGAGAAAAGCCGGAATGGCCGAAACCGGCACGGAAAGATCCTGCTTGATGGAGCCGCCCAACACCTTTTGATATTCCGAAAGACCCGAGCGCAATTTACGGAAAGCGATGCGCTGCGCCTCGCTTTCGGCGATGACCGCGTCGTCGATGAAACGTTTATCGACGGCCTCGCCGAGAATTTCCTCCAGCAGCACCCGCAGGTTGCTGTCCATCGGCGAAGTAAGTTCGATCAGCACATACCAGTCGTGCCTCGCCGCGAGCGGGTCGCGGGCGCCCGACTGGTTCGCAAGTACACATTCCATGCCGATCTTCGGCATGATCTCGAACGTCGTCACGGCACTTCCAGCGCGGGCCTGGGATAAATTCAGTAAATCGAGCGCCGCCTGCGGACTCTTCAATCCAACGACGGACGTGGCGGCCGAACGTGGTGCGGGAAAGAGTTTCAGCACCGCCGCCGTGATAATGCCGAGCGTTCCCTCCGAGCCGACGAAGAGATGTCGCAGGTCGTAGCCCGTATTGTCCTTTTTCAGCTTGCGCAGGCCGTTCCATACGCGGCCGTCCGCGAGCACCACTTCCAGCCCCAGAATGAGATCGCGCGCGACACCGTATGCGAGCGCCTGCATGCCGCCGGCATTGGTGCCGAGATTGCCGCCGATGGTGCAGCTTCCTTCTGCGCCGAGCGATAGCGGAAACAAACGGTTGTGCTTGGCGGCTGCTTCCTGCGCACGGGCAAGCACCACGCCCGACTCGCAGGTCATCGTATTGGCGGCGGCATCGGTTTCGCGAATTTTGTTAAGCCGCGTTGTATTCAGCACGATGGCGTTTTCGTCGAAGGAAATCTGTCCGCCAACGAGGCCGGTATTGCCGCCCTGCGGGACGATCGCGGTACCTGTTTCATTCGCGAGCTTCATGATCGCGGATACTTCCGCGACCGAGCCCGGTTTCAGGATCAGTGCCGTCTGCCCGAAATAAAGATCGCGCTCCTCGCGCAGATAAGGCGCCTGCTGCTTCGGATCGCGGATCGCGTATTTCGCGCCGACAATCGCGCTGAAGCGATCCAGCAGATCGCCGCCGATTTTTGTTGCGCTAGACGGAACGGCTTTGACGATGGCCACTTCGGTCAATCCCGATTTCGATGCGTTGCGATACTACCGTGGAGCCGCCGCACGCACCAGACGATCCCGGATCGCCTCGCCAATTCCAGTCGAAGGGATGGGTGCCACGGCGATGGTTTCCGCACCCAGCGCATCGAGCGCGCGCAGATGCGCGAACAGGTTGGCCGCGGCCTCGATGAGGTTGCCGGAAAGCGAAAGGTTGATGGTACGCGCGGGATCGGCACCGGGCGGAAGGTCGGAGCCGAAAGCAAGGAGTACCTCGCCCGCTTTCACGTCATATGCGTCGAGCCTGATCCTGGCGCGCGTCGCATAGTGGGAGGCGAGCTGGCCGGGAGCGTTGGGTGTATCGGAAACCGTGTCACTCGCATCGGCAACCGGGCTTCCAAGCGCGGATTCGAGTCTCGCGCGGGTGATGGAACCCGGCCTGAGCAGTTGCGGCCGCTCGCTTGTACAGTTCACAATCGTGGACTCCAGCCCGAGCGGCGTCGCACCTCCGTCAAGAATAAGATCGATGCGCCCTTCGAGATCGGCGAGTACGTGTGACGCCTGCGTGGGCGAGACATGACCGGAGCGGTTCGCGCTCGGCGCGACGATCGGCCGGGCTGCCGCCTTGAGCAGTGCGTTTGCAATCTCATGGGCGGGCACGCGCACCGCCACGGTTGGAAGTCCTGCGCGGGCAAGTTCGCAAACCGGACAATCGGCACTTGCAGGCAGCACAAGCGTGAACGGTCCCGGCCAGAACTTTGCGGCAAGCAAACGTGCGGCATCGTTCATGACTCCGATGCGTTC
This sequence comes from Xanthobacteraceae bacterium, assembly GCA_022844205.1. Classification (GTDB taxonomy): domain Bacteria; phylum Pseudomonadota; class Alphaproteobacteria; order Rhizobiales; family Xanthobacteraceae; genus JAUSIF01. The sequence goes on from JALHMF010000001.1 coordinate 541,418, forward strand.
CGCATCAGAGATCTGCGCGACATGGGCAATCAGCGGATTGAAACTCGGCCGTCCCTTGGCTTCGTAAAGCCGCGCCACCGCCTCTGCATTGCCGGCATCGGCGCCAAGCCCGTAAACGGTCTCGGTTGGAAACGCGACCAGCTTGCCTGCCGCAAGTGTCGCTGCGGCTTCGGCGATGCCCGTGCGGTCGGCTTTTAGTGTTCGGGTCTTCAAAATTTTACTCGATCCGGTTGCGGCATTGACGGCCCAGCCCGACGAAGCCACTCTGCATAATGCGAGTGGCCGAAAGAAGCCATCGTCCAGCGGAGTGACCATGACCTATCGCGCCCCCGTCGCCGATGCCGCATTTTTTCTGGAGCACTGCACGAGCCTGAAGGCGCTGGCGGGAAAAGGCGCGCTGGCGGACGTTTCGCCCGAACTCGTGCGGCAGGTGCTGGAGGAAGCAGGCAAGTTCGCGAGCGAAGTGATTGCGCCGCTCAATCGCATCGGCGACCAGCAGGGCACACCGTTCCAGAACGGCGTCGTCACCATGCCGAAAGGGTGGAAGGAGGCCTACAAGGCATGGTCGGAAGCCGGCTGGAACTCGCTTCCCGCCGATCCCCAATGGGGCGGGCAGGGGCTGCCGTCCATCGTCAACATGTGCTGCGTCGAGTATTGGCATTCGGCGTCCATGGCATTTGGCCTCGGCCCGATGCTCACCGCAGCAGCTATCGAAGCGATGCAGGTGCACGCTTCGGATGCATTAAAGAAAAAATATCTGCCCAAGCTCGTCTCCGGCGAATGGATGGGCACGATGCAGCTCACCGAGCCGCAAGCCGGTTCGGATCTGACGAATTTGCGCACCCGCGCCGAACGCGCGCCCGACGGCACCTATCGTCTCAAGGGCCAGAAGATTTTCATTACCTACGGCGAACATGATCTGACGCCGAACATCATTCACTTTGTCCTGGCGCGTTTGCCCGACGCGCCTCCGGGCACGAAAGGTATTTCACTTTTCCTTGTACCGAAATTCTTGCCGAAGCCGGACGGAACACCGGGTCCGCGCAACGATCTGCGCTGCGCATCCATCGAGCACAAGCTCGGCATTCATGCGTCGCCGACCTGCGTGATGGTCTATGGCGATAACGAAGGTGCTACTGGCTATCTCGTCGGCGAGGAGAACAAAGGCCTCGCCTGCATGTTTACGATGATGAATCTGGCGCGGCTCGGTGTCGGCGTCGAAGGTGTTGCCATCGCAGAGCGCGCCTACCAGCAGGCGCTCGCTTACGCGCGCGAGCGGCGGCAGGGAAAAGCGAATGGCGCCGCAAGCGGCCCGAATGCCATCATCGAGCATCCGGACGTGAAGCGGATGCTGCTGACAATGCGCGCGCTCACGGCCGCCTCGCGCGCGATCTGCCTCAAGAACGCCGATGCCATCGACCGCTCCCGTCACATGGAAAGCCAGCTTGATCGGGAAGCGGCGCTTGAAGAGGCAAATCTCCTGACGCCGGTCGCGAAAGCCTTCTCCACCGACAGTGGCATCGATGTCGCTTCGCTTGGCATCCAGGTGCATGGTGGCATGGGCTATATGGAAGAAACCGGTGCGGCCCAGCACTACCGCGATGCGCGTATCGCCGCGATCTACGAAGGCACCAATGGCATTCAGGCCATCGATCTTGTGACGCGCAAGATCGCCCAATCCGGCGGCAAGGCGCTGCACCGGATGATCGATCAGTTCCGCGCGATGGCCGAGCGCGTCGAAGAGACGAAGGACGACGAATTCGGAACCTGCTCTTTCTGTCTTAGCAAGACGGTCGACTCGCTCGAACGTGCGTCCGCGCACATGCTCAAAGCCATCAAGGACGATCCGCAGGATGCGCTCGCGGGAGCAACGCCTTACTTGCGGATATTCGGTCTCGCCGCAGGCGGCGCCTATCTTGCCGAGTGTGCGCTCGCGGCCCGTGAGTTCGGTGGTTGCGAGAAGCCGGAGAATGCCGCGCGCGTCGCAATTGCGCGCTTTTTTGCTGAAAATATCGCACCCGCATCATCGTCGCTTGAACGTCAGGTCGTCGCGGGCGCTTCGTCCGTGCTCGGTTCGGACGTGGCGCTCTCCGCCTGATGTCGCTTGCCGGAAAAACGCTATTCATCACCGGCGCGTCGCGCGGCATCGGTCTTGCCATTGCGTTGAAGGCGGCGCGCGGCAGAGCCAATATCGCGATTGCCGCGAAAACCGATCAGCCGCATCCGAAACTGGAAGGCACGATACACACCGCCGCCGGGGAAATCGAAAAGGCCGGTGGCAAGGCATTGCCACTGATATGCGACATACGCGACGAAGCGCAGGTCGCGAAAGCCATCGATCAATGCGCGAAGACATTCGGCGGCATCGACATTGTCGTCAACAATGCGAGCGCAATCCAGCTCACCAAGACGCCGGACACAGACATGCGCCGCTTCGACCTGATGCAACAGGTCAATGCGCGGGCAACCTTCATGGTGTCGAAATACGCGATTCCATACCTGGCGAAATCAGCAAACCCGCACATTCTCATGCTGTCACCGCCGCTCGACATGCAAGAAAAATGGTTCGCGCCCGCGCTCGCCTATGCGATGGCGAAATACGGCATGAGCCTTGTGGTGCTGGGGTTGGCGGGCGAGTTGCGCGAACGCGGTATTGCGGTGAACGCACTCTGGCCACGCACGACCATCGCAACGGCTGCGATCAGGAATATCGTAGGCGGTGAAAAGATGATGGCGATGAGCCGCACGCCGGAGATTCTCGCGGATGCTGCGTGCAGGATTTTCGAGAAGCCAGCGAAAACCTTTAGCGGCAATTTTCTGATCGACGACACGTTCCTCGCCGCCGAGGGAGTAACGGATTTCGATCGCTATCGTGCAGACCCGAGCCAGCCGCTGGCGTTGGATTTTTTCGTGCCGGACAGCATGCCGTCGCCGAAGGGCGTCAGTCTCAAGTCAAAAATATAAGTTGAATTCAGCGCCGCGTAATCGAGCCGGTGACCTGCACCACCCGCTCCAGTTCCTTGCAGGGCGGATGGAACATCATCGCATCGCCTAGCCGCTGGCAGAACACGCGCTGAACCTGCACTTCCACCACGGGACTGATCCGGGTCACGACTTCCTCATAACCGGCAGCGTTCAGGTGGCGAATAATATCCCAGAACAGCACGAATTTCGGCTGCTTCACGCCATCGACCGCAACACCCTCGAAGAAATCCGGGTAGTAGGTGATGTTGTGGGCGGCGGCGATATCGGAGAAATCCCGCGAATAGAACCCGGCAAGGATGACTTCGATATTCCGTTGGCGCAGCTTGCGCACGATCGTGTCGAGATTCTGCTTAGTGCGGCGAAGATCGACGCCAAAACGCATGTCATTGCGGCCCAGGAACACGATGGCGATGTCCGTGCCTTCGGGAAAAGCGTCATCGAAACGGTCAAGCGCCATTCCGCTGGTGTTGCCGGACACGCCGCTGTTCAGCACCTCGACATCATAGCCGCGCGCCTTCAGCGCCCGCTCCAGTTTGGCGGGATAGGAGTTCGGTTCCGACACGCCGAAGCCGGCCGTATTGCTGTCGCCGTAAGCCACGATGCGGATCGGTTCCGCCTCCGCGCCGGACGCGCAAAAGAAGATGCCTGCGGCGGCGAGGGCTGTGAATATCGGGCGCATGAACCGACCTCGGAGTGGTTGCGCCGAGGCTGGCGCAACATAGTAAACGCTTGCTTAACGATTGCCCGGCCGATCCCGGGAGGCTTTCCGGTAAGAGCGGATGAAGGCGCTGGTAGGGAGAATATCGGGCACGGCGATGGCTGGCGGGCATGTTTGGACAAAATGCCGGTCTCGCGTAGCTTCGCCGAAAGACGGGAACCTGAATGACGACGCTGCTGATCAGTCACGAATCGGCCCTGAAACACGCGGTTTCCATGGGCCATCCGGAACGGCCCGACCGCATGCGCGCTGTCAACAAGATGCTCGAGCACGAGCAGTTTGCGCCCCTGAAACGCATGGAAGCGCCGAAGGCCACCCTCGAGGCGATTACCCGCGTGCACCCGCGCGAATATGTGGAGGCGCTGGAGAATGCGGTGCCGGCGCAAGGGCTGGCGCGGCTCGATGGCGACACGTCCCTTTCGTCGGAAAGCTGGGAGCCGATCCTGCGGGGTGCCGGAGGTTCCGTGCTTGCCGTGGACGAGGTGATGGAGGGCCGTGCGGTTAACGCCTTCGTGGCGATGCGCCCGCCCGGCCATCATGCCGAGACGGCGGTGCCGATGGGATTCTGCTTTCTGAACAATGTCGCGATCGCCGCCCGCCACGCGCAGAAGAAACATGGCGCCGAGCGGGTCGCAATCATCGACTTCGACGTGCATCACGGCAATGGCACGCAGGAAATTTTCTGGAACGATCGGACGGTGATGTACTGCTCCACGCACGAAATGCCGCTTTATCCCGGCACCGGCGCGCGCTCGGAGCGGGGCGAACACAACAACATCGTGAATGCGCCGCTTTCTGCCGGCGACGATGGCGAAGTGTTCAAGGCGGCCTTCGACAACGCGATCCTGCCGCGGCTCGATCAATTCGCCCCCGATCTGGTGATTATCTCCGCCGGTTTCGATGCCCATACGCGGGATCCGCTTGGCAACATCAATCTCGTGGAATCCGATTTCGCCTGGGCGACCAAAAACCTGATGGAAATTGCGAACAAGCACTCAAAAAGCCGTATCGTCTCCGTGCTCGAAGGCGGCTACGATCTGGAAGGGCTGGCGCGCTCGGCGGGCGCGCATGTGCTGGCGCTGATGCGCGGCTAAGGGACGAGAGATGGCGAAGGATGCAAAAAATTCCGACGTGGCGGCGCTGCCGTTCGAGAAGGCGCTCAGCGAACTGGAAGAGATCGTGAAGCGCCTTGAGGGCGGCAACGTCGCGTTGGAAGAATCGATCAGGATTTACGAGCGCGGCGAAGCGCTGAAGGGCCGCTGTGAGACTTTGCTGCGCGAAGCCGAAGCGCGGGTGGAAAAAATCACGCGCGATGCGTCGGGCCGCGCCACCGGCACCGAACGGCTCGACGCCGATTGAAAGTGGCATCCGGGCTGATTATGTCTGGTCCGGCGGGGCCCGTTGAATTGCAGAGGTTGTAATGAGTTTCTTCCCCGGCAAGGATCCCGCTACCGGCGATGCCTTTGCATGTGAAGCGATTGAGAACATCATCATTCCGCGCAGCGTCGATCTCGGCGGTTTTGAAATTCGCCGCGCGCTGCCGCATGCGAAGCGCCGCACCGTCGGGCCGTTCGTTTTCTTCGATCACTTCGGGCCTGCGGAATTCAAGACCGGCGAGGGGCTCGATGTACGTCCGCATCCGCATATCGGGCTTTCCACGCTGACCTATTTGTACGACGGCGAGATCATCCACAAGGACACGCTGGGGATGGATGTCGCGATCCGCCCCGGCGAAGTGAACTGGATGACCGCCGGCAAGGGCATCGTGCATTCTGAGCGTACCGCGCCCGATCATCGCGCCGGTAGCGAGCCGCTGCATGGATTGCAGTTCTGGTGCGGGATGATGCGGAAAGATGAAGAGATCGATCCGGGCTTCAATCATCTTGGCAGCAAGGATCTGCCGTTATTCAAGGACGAAGGCAAAACCGTTCGCGTCGTAGCCGGAAAGATTTTCGGCACAGCATCGCCGCTTGCGACCACTTCTGCGACTTTGATGGCGGATATTTTGCTGGAGACGGGTGCCAGCATTCCGCTCGATGCCGACTACACCGAGCGCGCGGTCTATGTCGTCTCGGGTGAAATCGAGATTCAAGGCGACCGTTTCGAGGGCGGACGGCTTTTGGTCTTCCGTCCTGGCGACCGGCTGACCCTGAAAGCTGTCACCGCCTCTCGCGTATCCGTGATCGGCGGCGAGCCGCTAGACGGGCCCCGCTACGTCTGGTGGAACTTCGTCTCCTCACGCAAGGAGCGTATCGATCAGGCCAAGGAAGAATGGAAGCAGGGGCGCTTCGGCAAGGTGCCGGGCGACGAGATCGATTTTATCCCTTTGCCTGAAAACCGCGAATTTACGACGGGTTGAATATTCGAAGGTTTGCGGCTCCCTCTGGCCTGATGTAACAAACGAACGCGCCAATCGACAAAACGGAACCAATGAGCGAACGCCCCACCACGCCATTGCTGGATACGGTCCACCTGCCGGCGGACCTGCGGAAGCTTCCGCAGGACAAGCTCAGGCAACTGGCGGATGAACTTCGCCAGGAAATGGTGGACGCTGTATCGGTAACAGGCGGGCATCTTGGCGCCGGTCTAGGCGTGATCGAGCTGACCGTCGCGCTGCATTACCTGTTTGACACGCCGCGCGACAAATTGATCTGGGACGTCGGCCATCAGGCCTATCCGCACAAAATTCTTACAGGACGCCGCGACCGCATCCGGACGCTCAGGCAGGGCGGCGGCCTTTCCGGTTTCACCCGCCGCGCGGAAAGCGAATACGATCCGTTCGGCGCGGCGCACGCCTCCACTTCCATTTCCGCCGGTCTCGGCATGGCGGTGGCGCGCGATCTGGTGGGCGAAGACTATCACGTCATCTGCGTGATCGGCGACGGCTCGATGTCCGCGGGCATGGCCTACGAGGCGATGAACAACGCGGGCTCAATGGGCAAGCGCCTTATCGTGATTCTGAACGACAACGACATGTCGATCGCGCCGCCGGTCGGAGCGCTATCCGCTTACCTCGCGCGTCGGCTTTCCGGGCGCACATACTCACGCATGCGCGACCTGTGGGACTGGATCGCTGAGCGCATGCCGCAGCGCATGGCGCGCACCATCCGCCGCGCCTTCGTGCATGGCATGGGCTTCCTCACCGGTGGCACGCTGTTCGAGCAACTGGGCTTTGAATATGTCGGCCCGATCGACGGACATAATCTCAATCATCTTCTGCCCGTGCTGAAGAACGTGCGCGACAACGAGAAGGGTGCCACCCTCGTTCATGTCGTCACCAAAAAGGGCAAGGGCTATCCGCCGGCGGAAGCCTCCGACGACAAATATCATGGCGTCGTGAAATTCGATGTGGCGACCGGCGCGCAGGCAAAATCGAAATCGACGACGCCGTCTTTCACAAAAGTGTTCGGAGAAAGCCTCACCAAGGAAGCGCGCAAGGACAAGAAGATCGTTGCGATCACGGCCGCAATGCCCTCCGGCACAGGGCTTGATATTTTTGCGAGGGAATTTCCTGACCGCTGTTTCGACGTCGGCATTGCCGAGCAGCACGCGGTTACGTTCGCGGCGGGCCTTGCCGCCAACGGCTTTAAGCCGTTCGCGGCGATCTACTCGACCTTCCTGCAGCGCGCCTACGACCAGGTCGTGCATGACGTGGCGATCCAGAAGCTGCCGGTTCGTTTCGCGATCGATCGTGCGGGCCTGGTCGGCGCCGATGGCCCGACCCATGCGGGCAGTTTCGACGTCGCCTATCTTTCCTGCCTGCCCGGACTTGTGGTGATGGCGGCGGCGGATGAGTCAGAGCTTGTGCATATGGTTGCGACGGCGGCGTCGATTGACGACCGGCCCTCCGCATTTCGCTATCCGCGCGGCGATGGAACCGGTGCCCCTCTGCCTGAGGGCAAGCCGCTGGAAATTGGCCGCGGCCGGATCGTTCGCGAAGGCAATGCGGTGGCGATCCTTTCTTTTGGCGCGCGTCTTGGCGAATGCCTGAAGGCCGCCGACGATCTCGCGGCGCAGGGATTTTCGGCGACCGTTGCCGACGCCCGCTTTGCCAAGCCGCTCGACCGAGACCTGATCTTGCGGCTGGCGCGCGAGCATGAAGTGATCGTGACGGTGGAAGAGGGATCGGTCGGCGGATTTTCCAGTCACGTGCTGGAACTTCTCGCGCGCGAAGGCGCGCTCGAGCGCGGCGTGAAATTGCGGCCGATGACATTGCCTGATATCTTCATTGAACAGGATACGCCGGCAGCAATGTATGTGGCGGCGGGACTGGACTCACGCGCCATTGTTGCGAAAGTTCTTGCCGCACTTGGCAAGGACGCCCGCGGCGTTGTCCGCCGGGCCTAACGCTTCACGCAGGATTTTTCGAACGCATCGGCGCTCTGCGCCGCATTCTTGACCGGCAGCCCGCGCTTGCGCCCCGGTATGTCGAGCAGAAGCGTGTCGCCGGCGCGGAACAGCCCAAAAAATTTCTGGTCGATCTTCGTGGCGCCACCGATGTCCACGCCGTCATTCGTCGGACCGGAAGCGAATGCGGTTCCGGAAAATTCCATTCGAACGTTGCCGTTCGATAACCGCACCGGCGTACCGTCGCCCGGTTTCACGCCCCGCGCGCCGATATGGGTGACAACGCGCATCAGCGCCGTCTCCGGCTGGCAGGAGAACGTCACCAGTGGTTCGCCGTTCACTACGCCGTAAATCAGCGTGGGGATACCATTCGGCCTGCCGAAGCTCCACGCCCGAACTTCTTTCGGGGGCGCTTCCTTCTTCTTCGCCTTCACACTTTTTTCGGCGGGCCTTTTCTGCGCGGTTGCCGCCGGCGCAGGTGCCGTCAGGCAGATCAAAAAAGCCATGAGCGGCACGCATGTTAACGCAATCGAGCGCCACACGAATTTCCGCGAAGTTGCGAAGGGGCCATTCATGTGCGGTCTCGAAGAGTTTGGAAATCAGCCAATGACTTTGCAGCGAACCAAGCTTGATGTCTAAATCGATGGTCAGCGAGTGAATGACATGCGGATGCGCGCCGATCAACCGCTCGTATCGGGCGGCTGTTCTGAATCCGGACCCGGCGCATGCAGTCATTCTAGCGGGACTTGTATAAGCGGCGCGGACTTGCGTGGCGCAATCTCGCCACAAGCGGGCTTTATCAGACCGTTAATCTTCCACCCAAGTCAACGGTCGCCGCTGTTTCCTTTGCGGGAACATCGCTATGGTCCGCGCGCTCTGGAGCTGAAACGTGAAACAAGAAAAAGCATCCGCAGGCTGGCCGTACTGGCGTGAGGAACTGACGGAAACGATCCGGCTCTCGCTGCCGATCGCGCTGACGCAACTCGGCCAGATCGCGATGATGACAACGGATCTTGCGCTCGTCGGCCGTCTTGGCGACGAGGCGGTCGCCGCCGCGGCACTGGGGCAAACCGTTCTGTTTGCCGCCTTCGTGCTCGGCATGGGTCTTGTATCCGCCGTGGCGCCGCTCGCCTCGCAGGCTTTTGGCGCGCGTGAGCCTCGCATGGTGCGCCGCTCGCTTCGCGTAGGTCTGTGGGCGGCGTTGATGTTGGGTGTGCCGCTCTCTTTTCTGCAGCTCTGGGGCGAACCGCTTCTGCTCGTGCTGGGCCAATCGCCCTCGTCGGCGTCGCTGGCCGACCGATATCTTACAGGCCTTGCCTGGAGCCTCGTGCCTGCCTGGTGGTTTCTCGCCATGCGCGCCTTCATGGGTGCGGTGAACCGGCCCGAGCCAGCGCTCTGGATCACGCTTGCCGCGATCCCGGCAAACTTCGCGCTCGCTTACGTGCTGATCTTCGGCGAGTTCGGTTTTCCGCGTCTCGATCTTCTCGGCGCCGGCATCGCCACCACGGTCGTGAACATCGGCATGTGCGCGGCGGCGATCTGGGTTTGCTACACACAACGTCCCTTCAGGAAATTTCAAGTGCTCGGCCGCTTCTGGCGTTTCGATTGGCCGCTGTTCAGGGAATTGATTGTAGTAGGCACGCCGATTTCCGGTTCCTTCGCGCTCGAATACGGATTGTTCGCCTGTGCGGCACTCATGATGGGCTGGATCGGCACCCATGCGCTCGCTGCCCATCAGATCGCGCTCCAGATCGCCGCGATCCTGTTCATGGTGCCGTTCGGGATTTCCATGGCGGCGACGGTGCGTGTCGGTCATGCCGTGGGCCGCGGCGATGCGCTGGCTACGCGTCACGCGGGCTTCATGGCATTGATGCTGGGTGCCGCCTTCATGGCGACGATGACGTTGCTGGTTGTTTTGACGCGCGATCTCTTGCCCGCCCTTTTCCTGGACGGTGAATTTGCCTCGCAGGAAACGCTCGCACTTGCTTCGAAACTGCTGTTGCTCGGAGCAAGCTTCTTCATTTTCGACGGTGTGCAGACGGTCGCTGCTGGCGCCTTGCGCGGCTTGAACGACACACGGGTGCCGCTCGCGTTTGCGGTACTCGGATTCTGGATCGTGGGCTTCACCAGCGCCTATGCGTTCGGGTTTACGTTTGGCCTCGGTGCCGTGGGCATCTGGATCGGCCTGACGCTTGGTCTGTTCGTCTTCTCTTCGCTGCTCGTCTGGCGGTTTCACGCGCTGACCGCGCGCGGCTACCTGCCAGAAGTCACCGGCGCCAAACTTTCCCCGCATGCGGCGTAACGATCGCCTGCCGATGGACGCCGGGCCCTCCGGCGGGCTATCGCCAAACGCATGAGGCAGCAGTTATCGATTCTGCGGATAGGGCATCGCGGCGACGGCATCGCTGAAACGGCGGACGGGCAGGTGTTCGTGCCCTATTCATTGCCGGGCGAGATTGTGGAAGTAGAGCGAACCGGCGATCGCGCCGAAATCGTTACCATCATCGAGCGCAGCAGCGACCGCATCGCACCCATCTGCCCGTATTTTGGGACCTGCGGCGGCTGCGCGGTGCAGCACTGGAAGGAAAATGAATATCGCGCGTGGAAACGCGGTCTAGTGATTGCAGTCCTCGCGAACGCCGGCATCGAGGCTCCGGTTGGCGAGTTGATCGACGCACACGGAGCGGGCCGCCGCCGTGCGGTGCTGCATGCACGCCGGGGCGGACGTGAAATGCTCGCGGTGGGGTTCGCAGGCCGCCGCTCGCACATCATCGTTCCCATAGAAAACTGTCCCGTTTTCGCTCCGTCGTTGAAGCGCGCAATTCCGGTCGCGCATAAGGTGGCGGACGTGCTGGATCAGGCAGGCAAGCTGCTCGACCTGCAATTCACCGCCGCCGATAACGGGCTCGATCTGGATGTGCGCGGCTCGGGTACGCTAAAACCGAAGGTCATCGCTCGGCTCGCGGCGATCGCGAGCGAGGAAAAGCTCGCACGCATCACCCGTCACGGTGAAATGGTCGCGCAGATCGCCGAGCCGTTTATGCAGATCGGCAAGGCGAGGGTCATGCTGCCCCCGGGCGCGTTTTTGCAGCCGACCGTGCAAGGCGAGGAAACGCTCGCAGCACTCGTGATCGCGGCTGCCGGGAAGCCGAAAAGCGTCATCGATCTTTTTTCCGGGATTGGCACATTTTCGTTGCGCATCGCGGAGGGGGCTAAAGTTCTGGCGGTTGATTTCGATTCCGCTGCGATTGCAGCGCTCAGGCGCGCGGCGAATACGCCCGGACTGAAGCCCGTTGAAACAATGGCACGCGATCTATTTCGCCGTCCGATAACCGCGCCAGAATTAACCGGATACGATCTTGCCGTCCTCGATCCGCCGCGTCAGGGCGCCGAAGGGCAGGCACGCGAATTCGCAAAATCGAAACTGGGCAAGATCATTTATATTTCGTGCGATCCGGCGAGTTTTGCGCGCGATGCGAAAATTCTTTCGGACGCCGGCTGGAAACTTCGGGAAGTGACGCCCGTGGACCAGTTCCGATATTCGGCGCACATCGAAACAATGGGCGTGTTCACGCGCTGATCACTGGTAGCCGCCGCCCCAGCGCTGCTGCCACATCCGCTCGCCGATCGTGCATGAGGTGCGCGGGGGCGAGACCACAGGCACCAGCAGCCGTTCCACAAACGGATTTTCACGCGGTGTCATACCCGCGATTTCCAGCACCAGCTTTTTGCGGATCGCTTCCGCGAATTGCGACCGCTCGCGCACAGGCACGATGAAAGCACCAGGCCCGCCGATCACGCAGTCCTCGTAGTAAACATCCAGTTCGGGAATATCGATCATCGAGGCGACCGGCGTCTTCAGCATGATCGGCAGGCCGTTGATGACGATGCCCTGCTTGATCGCTTCGTCGCGTGTCGGCTCCAGCAGGTCGCCCTGGTTGTTGGTGCCGTCGCCGGAGATGTCGATCACCCGGCGGATGCCCTTGAAATTGGTGCCAAACAGCGGGACGGAAAACTTGATCGCGCCGGAGATCGAGGTGCGATAGGCGCGCCGGAGCGGAGCGTCCTTCAGTTGCTGCACGAAATTTTCCGCAGCCGCAGCCCCGTCGATCATCTGCCAGGGAATGACAATGCGCTGCTCGGAGGCGCCGGCCCACTCCACATAAATGACGGCGATGCGGCCGTGCGGGCCTTTCGTAAGCGCATCGACAAACTCTTTCGAGATGATGCCGGCCGCATAACCGTCGCGTTGCAGCGCGAGTTCATCAAAATCCATCGAGTAGGAAATATCGACCGCAAGGATCAATTCGACATCGACCGGCACGCGTTCGTCGGCGGAGATGGAGGCGGCGGCCGGAAAAAGGACAAAAGCAACCGAAGCCGTCCGCAAGAACCGCGCAAGCCATGGAACCATCGAAGCCTCCATCCTTGTCCGAATGGAAATGCTGCCATGGTTTCGCGGCGTCACCAAGGCGAGAGAACAGGCAAGGGAGCCGTGTGAATAACCGTCAGGACTCAAGCGGCTCGGTTGCCGCAATCTCGATGCCGAAGCCGCTCAAGCCGACATAAGTGTGCGAACTCGACGTAAGAAGGCGAATCGAGGAAATGCCGAGGTCGCGCAGGATTTGCGCGCCGAGCCCCACTTCGCGCCACTGCTTGTCGCGCACGGTTTCGGTCGCTTCCGATTCGGCTCCCGGTTTCACCACCGGCACCCCGGCGGTTCCGTCGCGCAGCACGACGAGCACACCGCGGCCTTCCTGCTTGAAGCGTGTCAGCGCGCGGCGAACGGATTTTGCGCCGCCGATGACATCGCCCACCACGTCGGCACGGTGCAGGCGAACAGGCACGTCCCTTCCGCTGCCGATGCGGCCATGCACGAACGCCATGTGATAGACGGTGTCGAACGGCGTCAGAAACGCGTAGCCGGTCAGTTCTCCGATTTCGCTGTCCACCGGAAACGTTGAAACCCGATCGACCAGTTTTTCGCGCGCCTGCCGCCATGCGATCAGGTCCGCAATCGAAACGGTTTTCAGCTTGTGCGTCTTGGCGAAGGAGGCGACATCCGCGCCGCGCATCACGCTGCCGCTGTCGTTCACAAGTTCGGCGATCACGCCGACCGGGGGAAGATTGGCGAGCTTGCAGAGATCGACGCAGGCTTCGGTGTGGCCGGAACGCATCAGCACGCCGCCCTCGCGAGCAATCAGCGGAAACACATGTCCCGGCCGCACAAAATCGGAAGAGCCCATATTGGGGTTGGCGAGCGCGCGGACGGTGTTGGTGCGCTCCTCCGCCGAGATGCCGGTGGTGAGCCCATGCCGCACGTCCACGGAAACGGTGAAGGCGGTGCCGAGTGGCGCGTCGTTCGCGGACACCATCGGGTCGAGATGCAGGCGGCGCGCCTCGGCCACCGTCAGCGGCGTGCAGACGATGCCGCTGGTGTGCCGGATGATAAAGGCCATCTTCTCCGGCGTGCAGGCGGAAGCGGAGACGATCAGATCGCCTTCATTCTCGCGGTCCGCATCGTCGGTGACGACGACGATTTCGCCGCGTGAGAAAGCATCGATCGCCTCCGCGACGGACTGCGGATTTGCGGGTGCCGCGTTCATTGGTTCGATGGCGGGAACGGCCAGGTCACGGCGTCGCCGACCTGTCCGCGCTGGCGAAGATAATGGTCCGCGATTACGCAGGCGAGCATCGCTTCGCCGACCGGCACCGCGCGGATGCCGACGCAAGGGTCGTGGCGGCCCTTGGTCGAAACCTCGGTGTCGTTGCCGTAACGATCCACGGTTTTGCGCGGGTTCAAAATAGAAGATGTCGGTTTCACCGCGAAGCGCGCAACAACCGGCGCACCGGTGGAAATGCCGCCGAGAATTCCGCCGGCCTTGTTGGACAGAAAAACCGGACGCTTGTCCTTGCCCATCCGCATTTCGTCGGCGTTTTCCTCGCCGGACAAACGCGCGGCCTCGAAGCCGGCGCCGATCTCAACACCCTTCACGGCGTTGATGCTCATCATGGCACCCGCGATGTCCGCATCGAGCTTTCCATACACGGGCGCGCCCAGACCGGCGGGCACGTTCTCCGCGACGATTTCCACCACGGCGCCGACCGACGATCCCTTTTTGCGGATGCCGTCGAGATAGTCTTCCCACTTCTTCGCCGTCTCCGCGTCGGGACAGAAGAACGGATTGCGGCCGACTTCATCCCAGTCCCAGCGCTTGCGGTCGATGGCGATGTCGCCGATCTGCACCAGCGCGCCGCGCACCAGCAAATTCGGCACGACCTTGCGCGCGACGGCGCCGGCCGCGACACGCGAAGCGGTCTCGCGCGCCGAAGCGCGGCCGCTGCCGCGCGCATCGCGGATGCCGTATTTCACATCGTAGGTGTAATCGGCATGGCCGGGCCGGTAGGTCGCGGCGATCTCTTCGTAATCCTTCGAGCGCGCATCCACGTTTTCAATCAGCAGCGCGATCGGCGTGCCGGTCGTGACTTCCTTGCCGCTCGCATCCGGCATGGTGCCCGAAAGAATCCGCACGGTATCCGGCTCGCGGCGCTGGGTGACGAATTTGCTCTGGCCCGGACGGCGCTTGTCGAGGTCGCGCTGGATATCGGCGGCGGTGAGCGAAAGGCGCGGCGGACAGCCGTCCACCACGCAGCCGATGGCGACCCCGTGGCTCTCGCCAAAGGTGGTGACGCGGAAGAGATGGCCGAACGTGTTGTGGGACATGGCTGATCCGGATTCGAAGGTGTTTGTAGGAGCGGGTGGGGCGGGGGTCAAACCTTCGTCAATTCTTTTCCCTCCCCGTTTTGGGGAGGGTCGGCGCGAAGCGCCGGGGTGGGATGCATTTGTGCTCGGCGACCCCACCCGGCTCGCTCCGCTCGCCACCCTCCTCAAATGGGGAGGGATTTTTTGCACACGCATTCTTGCTTCCGTGCGGGGTTTTTTTCCCGCCGGATTCCAGGAAGGGGAGACGGAGCGCCGAAAGGCGCATGGTCTTCCATATGTGGCCTGCTCTGCGAAAGCAGGCTTCGCCTTCCGGCGCTCCATCGCGGCGTCTTCCTCACGATCCGGGCCGCGCTTTTCGTGAGAAGCCGAAACCTCTCTCCGTCAGCCGAGCTCCCGGCAGGCGAGCGTAATCTCGCCGGGCGGAGCCCCGGACCGCCCCGGCCCCTGTTTGCGAGACAAGGACGGAGGCGCCGCCTCCCGCTCCACAAACAAGACGCCTCATGAGTGCGTCCCCGGTGAGCGGGAGTGACACGGAGTTTAGGGGAGATTTTGGGAGCGGGGATAAGGGGTAGCAAATAATTGCGCGTGCTTGCGAAATTCAATTTCGCTTAATTTCTCTGCTTTAAAGAAATGAGATCGTCATGGCCGGGCTTGTGCCGGCGATCTCTAGAAGGGGCAGTTTCCAAATTATTGAATAGCCCTCATCCTGAGGAGCCTGTCGCCCGCCCTTCGAGACGGCGGCTTCGCCGCCTCCTCAAGACGAGGGCGGCAGGCGTCTCGAAGGATGAAGGGCGTATGTCAGGCTGTTACGTTTATATTCTTCTCTGCGCCGACGGCAGCTACTACACCGGCACGGCTCGAAAGTCCCTGGAGCAAAGACTTGCGGAACACAATGCAGGGACATTCGCGGGATTTACCGCAATGAGACGGCCGGTCGAATTAGTCTTTTCAGGTTATTTCGCGAACATTTCCGACGCCGTTGCTGCCGAGAGGAAGATCAAAGGCTGGTCGCGAGTGAAGAAAGAGGCGTTGATTGCGGGCAGGTTTGATTTACTGACTGATCTGTCCAAGCGGAGAAAACCCGTCCACAGACACTAGCGTTACTTTGCCTCTTCGCCTCCTGCTGAGAAGCATCTTGCAACGATGCGGCTCAAAGCATGAGGTTGTGGTCCATCCTTCGAGACGCCGCGCTGCGCGCGGCTCCTCAGGATGAGGCAGAAATAGATGGCCGGGAACTTCAAGCGCGAAGACGGCGCTTCGCGCCTTTTGCCCGGCCATGACAAACGTTTGCATAGCGAGCGAGATTTATTCCTCCCTTATCCTTCGAGACGCCGCGCTAACGCGCGGCTCCTCAGGATGAGGCAGAAATAGATTTTATAGTTCGCGGTGATGTCTTCCGGTTCCTGACGGCTAAGGACATTGGTAAGTTGGTGAAAGCCGTGCCCGGATCGCGGTCAACCAATGGATATTCCTAAAAATACATTGCGTCGCGAATGAGCGATGCCGCCGCCTGCGATCAGAACGGTCATGGCCGCGCCGTCAGTCCTTGGGCGCGAGCGTCATGTCGGGCGCGGTCGGGTTCTTCATGCCGACGACATGGTAGCCGGCGTCCACATGCATGATCTCGCCGGTGACGGCGCGGCCCATGTCGGAGAGCAGATACAGGCCCGACTCGCCGACCTCTTCAATGGTGACGGTGCGGCGGAGCGGTGAATTGAGTTCGTTCCATTTCAGAATGTAACGGAAGTCGCCGATGCCGGAGGCGGCGAGCGTCTTGATCGGCCCGGCGGAGATCGCATTCACGCGGATGTTCTTCGGGCCGAGATCGGCGGCGAGATAGCGCACGCTCGATTCGAGGGCCGCCTTCGCGACACCCATCACATTGTAATGCGGCATCCACTTTTCGGCGCCGTAATAGGTGAGCGTGAGCAGCGAGCCGCCATTCGGCATCCGCTTTTCGGCGCGCTGCGCGACGGCGGTGAACGAGTAGCAGGAGATGAACAGCGAACTGGTGAAGTTCTCGGGGCTTGTATCCACATATCGCCCGTCGAGTTCGTTCTTGTCGGAGAACGCAATCGCATGGACGACGAAATCGAGCGGGCCGAGCACCTTGTCGGTCTCATCGAACACGGCGTCGATGGTGGAAAGATCGGTGACGTCGCAATGGCCGACAACCTTCGCGCCGGCTTCCGCGGCAAGCGGCTCCACGCGCTTCTTCAGCGCATCGCCCTGATACGAGAAAGCGAGCTGCGCGCCGGCGTCGGCGCACGCCTTGGCGATGCCCCAGGCGATCGAACGGTTGTTGGCGATGCCAAGGATGAGGCCGCGTTTCCCCTGCATCAGCCCTGACGTCGCCATGAAGTCCTCCAGCGGGCTGGGGTGGCACCATCGATCCCGGCCCAAAGCGGGCTTCCTATCGCATGGGGCCGGAACCCCAGCAAGTTTACGGAATAATCGGGGGGATACTCGCGTTCTTTCTCCGGAGGCCGCAGTATGGACGCGCTGTACCTTGCCCGGGAGCCGGCAATGACCTCAGTTCGTCGCGGCCTGGAGCCGCTGATCCCTGCGTTGAGACGGTTCGCGCGCGCGCTGGCGCGGGACCAGGAAACCGCCGACGACCTCGTGCAGGACACGATGGTGCGGGCGCTGCGGGCGGAACACCTGTTTCACGGCGGAGACCTGCGGACGTGGCTGTTCACCATCCTGCTCAATCTGGACCGAAACCGCCGCCGCGGACTGGCCCGGCGGCCGGTGCTGGCCGTGATCGAGGACGTGGATCCGGCCGCTCCCCCGGCCAGCGACGGAACCGGCCGCGATATCGCGCGCGGGCTTGCGATGATGCCGCCGGAGCAACGCGAGGTTCTGCTGCTCGTGACGCTGGAGGGAATGAGTTACCGGGAGGCCGCCGACGTGCAGGGGGTGCCGATCGGCACCGTGATGTCGCGGCTTTCAAGAGCGCGCACGATGCTTCGCTCTCACATCGAAGGCGAACGGCCGCAATTGCGCCGGGTGCAGTAGCGGGATTTGGGAATCTGGATGGCTGACAAGGCGCCCATCACCGAGGAAGAACTTCACGCCTTTGTCGACGGCGAGCTGCCGGCTGACCGCATGGCGGCGGTGGAGTCCTATCTCGCCTCTAATCCGGAAGAGGCGGCGAGGATTGCATCCTGGCGCGCGCAGGCCGCCGCGATCCGGGAACGCTGGGGCGCGGTTGCCGAAGAACCGGTCCCGGAACGGCTGCATGTGGACAGGCTCGCGGTGAAAGCGGGCAGGGTCTGGCGCAAGGTTGCGGCGGCCGCGGCGGTCGCTTTCCTGATCGGCGGGACGGCCGGCTGGTTCGGGCGCGATCTCGCTCGCACGGAAAGCACGGAGTTTGAATCGAGCCGGCAGATCGCGAAAGCCTTGGCCGATGCGGCCATCGAAGCACACCGGCTCTACATCAATGAGGTGCGCCACCCGATCGAAGTGCGGGCCAACGAGGAGCATCTCCTGCGCTGGCTCTCGCGCCGGGTGGGATCGGCGGTGCATGCGCCCGATCTGAGCGAACAGGGGCTGAAGCTCATGGGCGGCCGTCTGCTGCCGGGTCCGAAGAGTCCGACCGCCCTCCTCATGTATGAAGGGGCCGGCGGCGAGCGGGTGACGATCACCTGCACGAGTGCCGGACGCGAGGGGCAGACGGCTTTTAAGTGGCGGCAAGCGGGAGAATTCGGCGCGCTTGCCTGGATCGAAGGCGGATTGGCCTTCGTCGTGGCCGGCCCCGCCGAACGCGAACGTCTCGATCGTGTCGCGCGTCAGATTTATGCAGCCTACGAAACGCCGGAGGCCGCGAAGTAGCGGGCGTTAGCTGCTTGCCTTTTCGCGCAGCTTCCTTGCGAGCGCCTCGATCTCAGGATCCGGATTCTGCGGGAGTTCGATCCGCACGCTCACATAGAGATCGCCGGCGCCGGTTTTTGCCGGAAAGCCCTTGCCCTTCAGACGAAAGGTGCGGCCGCCATTCGTCCAGGCGGGAATTTTCAGATCCACCGCGCCGTCGAGCGTCGGCACGCGCACGGTTGCTCCCAGCACGGCATCGTCGAGGCCGATCGGCACTTCGGTGTGGAGGTCGTTGCCGTCGAGCTTCAATTCGGGATGCGGGGCGATGTGAACGGAAATGATTGCATCGCCCGCTTCTCCGTTCGCCGAGCCGTAGCCTTGCCCGCGCAGCCGGATATTCTGGCCATCGGCGATCGCAGCCGGAATCGTAACGTCAACGCTCTTGCCGGTCGGCAGATCGACGCGCTTTTTCGTCCCGCTCGCCGCTTCATCCAGCGTGATCGCGAGCGAAGCATTCACGTCCGCGCCGCGTTGCGGCTGCGCGCCGGGAACATCCTCGAACTGGCTGAACCCGCCGCTCTGCTGACCGCCGCCGAACTGACCGAAAATATCGCCGATGATGTCGTCGAACGCGCCGCCTTGCGGGCCGCCGCGCGGTTTCTTACGGCGAAACGGGCCGGGGCGGAAGGTGAATGTCTCAAAACCGGCATCGCCCCCGAAGCCCGGGCGCGGTTCTCCGCCGCCGCCGCCAAAGCCTTGAAAGCGCGGCTTGCCCTCCGCATCGATCTCGCCGCGGTCGAACGCACGGCGCTTTTCCTCGTCGCCGAGAATTTCATAGGCCGAATTCAATTCGGAAAAGCGCGCGGCCGACTTCGGATCGCCCTTGTTGGCGTCCGGGTGCATGCGCTTCGCGAGACGGCGGAATGCTTTCTTGATCTCGGCCTGGTCCGCCCCCTTGGCTACGCCGAGAATGTCGTAGGGATCACGCACGTCCATCATACTCCGCGAGACCGAATCTGGCGGTCTCATTGGGCTGAGATGTGGGGATTATGGCGGTTTCGTGCAACCGCGGATATTAGGACTTTTGCAGCGGCTTGGTGGAGCGGATGTCCCATTCGCCGCGGTGGACGCGGCAGGCGGTCCCGGAGAACCAGGCTTCCTTGCCTTCGCGGATATTGCTCGCGAGAAAATTCCGGCAGGGGAATCCGTCCTGCTTGTAGGACGAAGCGACCAGCGTGACCGTGCCGCCGGAGCCTGTTTCCGGGTTTTGCCAGGGCACGCTTATGTTGCTCTCGTCCCCTTTCAGCGCCTCGCGCAGGGCGGCACCGGCAAGGCTCCAGTCCGCGACGGACATCGCTTCGCTGGAATACGATGACTTGCCTGCCTGCTTCGGGATTGAGCCGGTGATCTCGCTGCGGTCGGCGGTTGCCGCGACCCTGGATTTCTCGGGCAGAAGCGAGTCGAGCTGCATCGTCATTCCGCACCCGCCGAGCACGATTGCGCCGTTCAGCGCCGCCGCAAAAACAACAGGGTGCGCAAAACGGGCGATGACGCCCGATCCATGATATGGGAGGGCGTTTTTGGTCCGCAGCTGCCGAATTCCGGCGCGCACGGCACTTGGCTCCTGCCTGAAGAGACGACAAGACAATGGAACACCCGGCCCGGTTAACGATTGGTGACCCCGCAACTGCGAACGAGCCGTTGGGCCCGTTCGAAGCGTGGTTTGCCGAAGCAAAAAAGAGCGAACCGCGCGACCCGGACGCGATGGCGCTGGCCACCGTGGACGCCGACGGCCTGCCCAATGTCCGCATGGTGCTCCTGAAGGGATGGGGCCCGGACGGCTTCGTGTTCTTCACCAACAGCGAGAGCGCCAAGGGCAATGAACTCGCGAAGCATCCAAAAGCCGCACTGGTCCTTTACTGGAAGTCGCTCTCGCGCCAATTCCGCGCGCGCGGACCGATCGAGCAGGTCTCCTCGAAGGAAGCGGACGATTACTTTCATTCACGCGAGCGTGGCTCGCAGATCGGTGCATGGGCGAGCCAGCAATCCCGTCCGCTCGCAAGCCGCGAGACTCTTGAACAGGACGTGGCGGATCGCACGGAAAAATTCGGCGATGGTCCAGTGCCGCGCCCGGCGCACTGGCTGGGCTACCGCCTCGTGCCGCTCGAAATCGAGTTCTGGTCGGAAATGCCGTTCCGCCTGCATCAGCGCATTCAGTTCATGCGCTCCGCTGCCGGTACGGAGTGGACCAAACGCCGCCTCTATCCCTGAGCGCGAGTAAGAGGCACTATCCGCCCATGCCGCCGAAATCCGAACAACACCGCAGGACGCTGCTGTTGACTGGCGCAAGCCGCGGAATCGGGCACGCTACCGTGATCCGTTTTTCAAGCGCCGGCTGGCGCGTGATTACCTGCTCGCGCCATCCATTTCCCGAGCAGTGTCCGTGGGACGCCGGACCTGAGGACCACATCCAGGTCGATCTCGCCGACGTGAAGGCGACCGAAGGCGCGATCCAGGAAATCAAAAGCCGGCTTGAGGATGGCGAACTGCATGCGCTCGTGAACAACGCGGGCATTTCACCCAAGGGCGAAGGCGGCGCCCGGCTCGGCGCGATCGAGACTTCGATCCAGGACTGGCAGCGCGTCTTTCAGGTGAATTTCTTCGGCCCGATCATGCTTGCGCGCGGCCTCGTCGATCCCTTGAAGAAAGCGCAGGGCGCGGTGGTGAACGTCACTTCAATCGCCGGCTCGCGCGTGCATCCGTTCGCGGGTGCTGCCTACGCCACGTCTAAAGCGGCCCTTGCCGGACTGACGCGGGAAATGGCGAGCGATTTCGGTCCGCTCGGCATTCGCGTCAACGCAATCGCGCCGGGCGAAATCGACACGGCGCTCCTGTCGCCGGGTACGGACAAGATTGTGAAGCAGATACCGATGCGCCGTCTCGGCCAGCCGGACGAGGTGGCGAAGATCATTTATGTGCTGTGCACGGAAACGTCGTCGTACCTGAACGGCGCCGAAATTCTCATTAACGGCGGGCAGCACGTTTGATGCAAAAAGCCGCGTTGATCATCGTTGCTACGGCGATGATAGGCTCTCCTGTTCAGGCCTGGCGGGTGGATATCATTGAGACGCCGGCTCCGGTCAGATCGATTCAGAAAAAAGAAAATTGGATTCTGATCGAAACGGGAAAGGGCTGGTGGAAGACTCCAATCTCCGGCCTTCAAGGAAAATGGGTGGCTGCAACGGCGCCCGTTAAGCCGGAAATTCCGCCCGATGCCCTTCAGGACGGCCGAATAGTTCAGTCCGAGGCCCTGGGCGCCCGCGTATATCTTGCCCAACCGACGGCGCAATACCGGCATGGCGTGCTGGGGGACGCCATTGAAGCGGAAGCCGTGGTCATCGAGAACAAGGACGGCAGCAGGGAAATCATCAAGGCAGGAGGGGACGCGGTTTTTGAGGATTTGATTCCGCGGCTGGCCGATCTGGACAATGATGGCATCCCGGAAATTATGGTCGTGAAGTCCTATCTTGAACGCGGCTCGGCACTCGCGGTGATCGGACGAGGCACGTCCGGGAAATTCCAGATACTCGACGAGACACCCCCAATCGGCACGGCCCATCGCTGGCTGAATCCCGCCGGCGTGGCCGCTTTTCACGGGACGCGCGAGCGGGAAATTGCTTTGGTGAAAATGCCGCATGCCCTGGGAAGGCTGGAGATTTGGCGGTGGGTCGGCTCCAGACTTCGGAAGATCGCCGAGGTCAGCGACGTTTCGAACCATTCGATTGGTTCGCGGATGCTCGGCCTCAGCGCAATCGCGGATTTCAATAGCGATGGAGTGGACGATCTTGCGGTGCCGTCATTCGACCGCCGATCGCTTCGGATTCTTGCCTTCAAGAATGGAGTCCGGGAACTGGCGCGTATTGAATTGCCTGCCGCGATAACGACTGACTTTATCCTGATAGAAGAACCATCTGATAAGACCGGCCTGCTTCTTGGGCTCGCGAACGGAAGCCTCGTGCGGGTTCGTCCCTAGAGCCAGTTCTTCCAGCGGAAAAAGAGATACGGAAGAATCGCCGACGCGATCATCAGCAAGAGCGCGAACGGATAGCCAAATGTCCAGTCCAGCTCCGGCATATGCTTGAAGTTCATGCCGTAGATCGATGCGATCATGGTAGGCGGCAGCAGCGCTACCGCCACCACCGAGAAAATCTTGATCACATTGTTCTGCTCGAGGCTGACCATGCCGAGCGTGGCGTCCAGCAGGAACGTGATCTTGTTCGCGAGGAAGGTGGCGTGGTCGGTGAGCGAGGTCACGTCGCGCGCCATGCTGCGGACAAGCGAGCGCTGGTCGCGTTCGAATTTCAACCCCTCCGCTTCATTGGCGAGGAAGATCACGAGACGCCCGATGGAGACGAGACTTTCGCGGATTTTGGAGGTGAGGTCGCCCTTGCGGCCGATCGCACGCAGGATGTTCTGGTAGCTCTGGCGAGGATCGTCTTTCGCTCCCCGGCGCTCGAAGATGCGGCGTGAAACGGCATCCACTTCGGAGCCGATGCGTTCCAGCACGTCCGCTGAGCGGTCGATGATCGCGTCCAGGAGATCGATCATGACGCTTTCGCCATTCGCATTGGGCGAGCAGACGCGCGTGAGCCGCGACGACACAATCGCAAATGGCCGCGGCTCATCGTATCGCACCGTAACGAGCCGGTTATTGCCGATGATGAAGGTCACAGCCGTCAGTGCCGCGCGGTCCGTATCCGCGTTGCAGATCAACGCGGCGGTCATGTAGCGCACGCCGTTTTCGATATAGAGACGGCTGGAAGGCTCGATTTCGGCCATTTCCTCGCGCGTTGGAACCGAGATCGCGACCGCCTTCTCGACCGCCTTGTCTTCTTCCAGTGTCGGGGAGAGGAGGTCGATCCAGATCGTACCGGAGGGAACGACTTCGCCTTCAGGAACGACGACGCGTTCCAACGACGATCCGCGCGGCACGTAGGCGAACAGCATGCTGTCGCTCCGGGAACAACTTTCCGTTCCCTAGCCTTTCATGCTGCCCGCGTCCACGATGAAGTGCCGTGAAATGCGCGGCGTATAAATCAGCGTAAATCGACCTTGGCGATCAAGTGGCGCTGTTACCGAGATAGCGCACGACGACTTTGCGCCGGACAGGCTTCGGCTCGTTGGCTTCGATGATTTCGACCGCGGCGGCGACGGCCGCGATGCCGATGGTCCGGTACTGCTTGGCAAGGTCCTGCCAATTCCGCGAAGCCGACTTGCTTTGCTCTGCTTCCTGATCTTTGGACACGTTCCCCTCCTGACGGCGACTGCTGTTTGCCTGACCGGAGGTTTGACGGTGGAGTGCGGCGGGATTGGGCAGGAAGCGGGGTCATACTCGGACGATGCTGGGAACGATCTTGTCGAGAAAGTTAATTTGCGTGCCCGCTCAATTTTCCGCGAAGGGATCCGGGAATAATGCCGCCTGCACCACTTTGGGGCGGGGTTTTTGCGACATTTCTGCAACAGGTTACGACTAGCGCCCGCAAAGCCGCTTCCACGTCTTGCCCTGCAACAAGATTTTGGTTCATTCAGCACCGGGCAGTTAGGGGTGGGGCTCGAAGAAGGGGTTCCAAGGCAATGTTTCATTCTAGGATTGCGATCGTCATCGCGGGCTTCCTGCTTGGAGGCTGCATGCTGACGGATACGCTGGATCCTGTGCCCGAGTCGGCGCTGAACGAGCGCGACAAGAAGCTGATCCAAAGCGCCGCTTATCTCAAGCACAAGCCGAGCACGGACTGGCAGCGTCATTCGGTGGATTACAAGGGCAAGGAAAAACCCGGCACGGTCATCGTCGATACCGAGCAGAAGTTTCTCTATCTCGTGCTGGAGAACGGCAAGGCTTACCGCTACGGCGTCACCGTCGGCGAAGAAGGCCTGAACTGGAAGGGCACCGCCAAGGTTGGCCGCAAGGCCGAATGGCCGCAGTGGGTTCCGACTGTCGATATTCTGAAGCGCATTCCGGATCTGCCGAAGCATGTGGCGCCCGGTCCGCATAACCCGATGGGTGCGCGCGCGCTGTATCTTCACCAGGGCAACAAGGACACGCTCTTCCGCATTCACGGAACCAACCAGCCGGAATATATCGGCTGGGCTATTTCCTCCGGCTGCATCCGCATGCTGAACGAGGACGTGATCGATCTCTATAACCGCGTGCCTGTGGGGGCGACGGTCGTCGTTATCTGACGGCCAAGCGGCTGGGACGAAGAAGGGCGCGAACTTCCGGTTCGCGCCCTTCGCGTTTAGCCCAAGCATGATCCCCGAAAAGTGGGAACCGGTTTTCGGAAAGGATCATGCTCAACTTAATTAAGGCAGCGGCCAGTTTGGCATGGTCCATTGGCAGATTTTATATCCGCCGCGCCGCTGGGCGAGATCGATATGGATGTGATCCCTGTGCGCTTCGTCTGCGCCGGGACCGAGCACGGTGGTGAAGCGTGCGCAGGCTGAGGCGCGCATGGATGCGAGCAGAATGCCCGGCGCTTCGGGCGAGAAAATCGCGAATGTTTTTCCATTGGCAAGCGTAACCGAGCCGATATCGACTGCGTTCGCCTTTCCATGCTCGCTTAATCTCTGCCCCTTGATGTTGTTGACAGGGCGGCACGTATAGGATCCGTCAATATGGATGCGGCGCAAGCCGCTGCCCGCGAAGCGCGCGGCTTCGGCGAGATCGTCGCGGACCCAGCGGGCGAATTCGTGCGCCATTTCGCATTTCGCCATCACCGCGGGCGTGACCTGGACGATACTTCCGTCGCGAAGCTTGATCCCGTTCAGGCGAGCGGGAGCCTCGTCTCCGCACAATTCATTGCCCGAAATGCCCGACGAGGAACTGGTGAGCTGCATCACGGCGATATCTTCCGCCAGCAGGTCGGTGCAGGGAGTTTCTGAATCCGGCGGCGGGGGCGGCTGCTTCGGAACCTGAATGGTTGCCGGCTCCGCGTTCTGGATTTTCGGGGCGGGGGCCGGGTCGGGCCTGGACAAGACAGCCGCTTGTTTCAGCAAAGCCCTGGCTTGTGCGGGTGCGGCCGCTTCCGCCTGCAGAAAAGGACTATCGGATTTAGCAATCGCCACAGTGCGAACGGGCTGTTTGGCCGGTTCGGCAAACTTCACCGCCAGCGCCGCAAAAAAACAAAAAGCAATCAACACAACCAAGGCTCGCATCATGCCCCCGAAAAACGATCCTGATTCAGAGAGGTGGCCCGAAAAGCGGAAGGAATAGGGCAAGAGTGGCGTTTGCACCGGAAAACCGGCACGCTAGTTTCCATACAACGCGCAACCAACAGCGCGGTTCAATTCCGGGGAGCGCCATGAACGGGCTGATGCAGGACTGGCCTTTGCTTTGCCACCGCATCATCGATCACGCGGCGATCAACCACGGCAACCGCAAGGTGATCAGCCGCTCGGTTGAAGGGCCGATCGTCGAGACCACCTACGCGGAAATTCGCGCGCGCGCCCTGAAAGTCGCACAGCGGCTTACGCGCGACGGCGTACGGCCGGGCGATCGGGTGGCAACGCTCGCTTGGAATACAGGACGGCATCTCGAAGCCTGGTACGGCATTCTCGGCTGTGGGGCGGTTTACCACACGCTCAATCCGCGTCTCTATCCGGAGCAGATCGCCTACATCGCGAACCACGCGGAAGATCGCGTGATGATGGCCGACATTTCGTTTGTGCCTTTGCTGGAATCGCTCGCTCCCAAGCTGCCGACGGTGGAGCGAACCATATTGCTCACCGATAAAGCGAACATGCCGAAGACCTCGCTAAAGAATGCGGTGGCCTACGAGGAATGGATCGGCGAGGTGGACGGTGATTTCCGCTGGGCCGGACTCGATGAAAATTCCGCGGCCGGCATGTGTTACACATCGGGCACGACCGGCAATCCGAAGGGCGTGCTCTATTCCCACCGCTCGAATGTCCTGCACGCGCTCGGCGGCAACTCCGCCGAAATGCTCGGACTGAACTCCCATTCGGTGATGATGCCGGTCGTGCCCATGTTTCACGCGAACGGCTGGTCGATCCCCTTCACGGCGCCGATGGCCGGGGCAACGCTGGTCATGCCCGGACCGAAGATGGACGGCGCTTCCATCTTTGAGATGCTCGACCGCTACCAGGTGACGGCGACAGCCGGCGTGCCGACAGTCTGGTTCATGCTGCTCGCTTATTTGGAGGAGAGCGGCAAAAAACTCGAACACCTGGAGCGCGTGATCGTCGGCGGCTCGGCCTGCCCGCGCGCCATGACAAAAACGTTCCAGGAAAAGTACGGCGTTGAAGTCAGCCATGCCTGGGGAATGACGGAGATGAGCCCGCTCGGCTCCACCTGCGCGATCACGCCAGAGGTCGCGCATCTTAGCGGCGATGAACGGCTCGACTTGCAGGAGAAACAGGGGCGGGCCCCTTTTCTCGTGGAAATGAAAATCACCGACGATGCCGGCAAGGAAATTCCCTGGGACGGAAAAACCTTCGGCCGCCTGAAAGTGCGCGGTCCAGCCATCGCGCGCAGTTACTACAAGGCTGAAGGCGGCAACGTGCTCGACGACGAGGGATATTTCGACACCAACGATGTGGCCACGATCGACGAACATGGCTACATGCGCATCACCGACCGCTCCAAGGATGTCATCAAATCGGGCGGCGAATGGATTTCCTCCATCGATTTGGAAAATCTCGCGGTGGGTCATCCCTCCGTGGCGGAAGCGGCGGTGATCGGCGTGCCGCATCCGAAATGGGATGAACGTCCGTTACTGGTCGTGGTCGCAAAACCCGGGCAGCAGCCGGACAAGGCGGAAATCCTAAAGTTCATGGAAGGCAAGATCGCCAAATGGTGGATGCCGGACGACATTGCCTTCGTGAAGGAAATCCCGCACACCGCCACGGGTAAAATCCAGAAGACGACGCTGCGCGAGCAATTCCGCGGCTATCGCCTGCCCACCGCCGACTGAGCGCCAATCCCCGATGATCCGACGCCGTCTCTACACGGAAGTGCGCGTAACATGGCTCGCGACGCTCGCGCGCCGCATTGCGATCTTCTCGCTGCCGGTCACGCTGATCGCGATTGTCCTGCACCGGATCGGCCTGGTCGAACACGAACTCGCCTACATCACGCTTTCGACCGGTTTGGTCTGCGCGCTGCTCGGCATGCTGGTTGCGATCGCAGCCTTCGTCGTGATCTGGAATGAGGGCTTGCGGGGGCTGGGACGCGCCATCGCGGCTTTTCTGATCGGGTTCGCAATTCTGGCCTGGCCGACCTTCGAGTTCGTGCGCTCGATCAATCTGCCTGAAATTAATGACATCTCAACGGACACATCGGACCCGCCGCGCTTCCTCGCGGTCACTTCCGCGCGTTCCAGCACGGCGAATTCCATCAATTATCCCGGCGACCGGGAGGCCATGCTGCAGCAGATGTTTTATCCGGCCGTGCGGCCTTACGAACTGGACGCAAATCCCGACGAAGTATTCAACGGGCTCTTGGTACTCGTGGAGCGCCGCGGCTGGCGCGTGCTCGACAGCGTGCCGCCGCGCGGCGGCCAGCGGGAAGGGCGCATCGAGGCGGTGGCGCAGACTTTCCTGATGGGTTTCCGCGAGGACATCGTGATCCGCGTCCGCACGCTCGCAAACGGGGTCCGCATCGACATGCGCTCGGCCTCGCGCTACGGCACGCACGATTTCGGATCGAATGCGCGTCGCGTGGAAAGCCTGCTCGGCGATTTCGCGGATTCCCGCCGGCGCCGCTGATCAGGCGAGCCGGTAGAGGCCGCCGATGGAAGGCGGCCCGTCTGTTTCGATCAGGCCGGTCGAAACCAGATTCTCCAGATGCGCCAGAGTCGTAAGGCCCGCCGCCCCCGCCAGTCTCGGATCAAGCCCGATGTAGATTGCCTGCACGAGGCCGGGAATGTTCGTCTCGCCGCGTTCCAGCCGGCGCAAGATCGCCTGCTCGCGTGCGTTCCGGTGCTCGATATAACGCTCCACCAGTGCCGGTCCGTCCTGAACCGGCCCGCCGTGGCCGGGCAGATAAAACGTTTCGGGGCGGCCGCGAAGTTTTTTGAGCGAATGGATGTAGTCGGTCATCGAGCCGTCCGGCGGTGCCACGATCGATGTGGACCAGCCCATGACGTGATCGCCGCTGAAGAGGCAGTTCTTGCCTCGAAGCGCAAACGCAAGATGGTTGGCGGCGTGACCGGGCGTTGCGATCGCTTCCAGCGCATATCCTTCGCCGGAGACAAGATCGCCCTCGCGCAGGGTTACGTCCGGTCTGAAATTCCTGTCCGCACCCGCCTCGATCGGATTGCTTTCACCTTCGTGTAATGGCCGCGCCGCACGATGCGGGCCTTCGCCATAGGTCTGCGCATGCGTATGCGACCGGATCGCGGGTACGGCACCTGAGTGGTCACGATGCGTATGCGTGACGACGATCTGTTCGACCGTCCGCCCGGCAAGCGCGCGCGCAAGCGCCTGCACATGGGCTTGATTGTCGGGGCCGGGATCGATGATCGCCACATGCTTGTCACCCACGATGTAGGTGCAGGTGCCGGTGAATGTGAACGGCCCCGGGTTTGGCGCCAGAATGCGCTGCACCCCGGGAAAAACCGTCTCGGGGATGCCCGCTATCGCCTTGAAGTTTTGCTCGAACTGGATTTCGTCAGCCATGCGCCTGTTCAATCCGTCACCAGACTGAAATGCAAGCCCTGACATACGGCCGCGCCGATAACCGCGCTTGACGAGTGGTTCCGGTTGGGGTCCAATTTTTTCGAGCAATCGAATTTCGGCCTGCACGGGCGCAGCGAATGGCCGCTCCTGATGGCACACCGAAAATCCGGTTGTTGTGAAGCCGGATGATTCCGTCCGGCGTGCCCGTCAGGGCAATAAGGGGGAAGGCGAGATGGCTACCGGAACCGTGAAGTGGTTCAACCCGCAAAAAGGATACGGCTTCATTCAGCCTTCCGACGGCGGTAGCGACGTGTTCGTCCATATCAGCGCGGTGGAGCAAGCAGGGCTTTCCACGCTGACCGAAGGACAGAAGCTATCCTACGACGTCGTGACCACGGACCGCGGCAAAACCGCTGCGGGTAATCTCAAGGTGGGCTGACTGGCGGGCTATTCAGCTCGTCAGCCTTCCAAAAAGGCAGAAGGCGCGGGAAAGCGGCCCGCGCGGGTCTTTCTTTTTCTTTTTTTGCCGGGAAAATTGGTCGGAGTGGCAGGATTCGAACCTGCGACCCCCTGCTCCCGAAGCAGGTGCGCTACCAGGCTGCGCTACACTCCGATGAATTGGCGCGCGGTCTTAGCAGCCCCTCTCCGGAGCTTCAAGCTGGCGGGATGCGGTCGAAAGCACTATCAGGAGCCGCCCGGAACCCTCACGAAATTCCGGACATTGATTTTGGACGTGCGGTCACGGCAAATACGGCTCAGGATGGGGCGTAGCCAAGTGGTAAGGCAGCGGATTTTGATGCCGCTCAGTAATAAAAAATCTTCGCCCCATTTCAGCAGGTTACGCCTCGCCGCTTTGTGCAAGGCTCGCTCCAGTCTCGCAATCCGCGAAAATATTTGTGTGCTGCTATGAGCAGCCATGTTGATTTTGGCGTGCAATTTCCTGGGTTCAATACGATGCGCATGCATGCGCATGCATGCGCAAGCGGGTGCTGCTGTTTGCTTGTAAGTGTCGGTGGTTCGATTCCGCCCCTGGTCATAGATGCTCATAGCGGTCCGCTGCCGCTCATAGAATCGCATTGTCTCAAGAATCCGGAAAGTGCGGTCGATGGCAGTGGTCGTGTGCCTTACTCTTGCTAAGCACGGCGAATTGCCGTACAAGACTCTCAGGAGAGAGATCATGCCATCCGTGCACAAGAAGCCAGCATCACCTAAGCGGGAATACAAATCCCAACGTCTCGAATTGCGCCTGGCGCCTTCGGCAAAGAAGGTAATCCAGCAGGCCATGTCGGTCACCGGACTTGCTGCCGGCGATCTTGCCTACGAGGGTGCGCGCCGGATTCTCGACGAGCATCATCGTATGGTTCTGTCGGGCGCGGATAGCGACGCGTTTCTCGCGGCGGTTGGACGGATCCCTGATCCATCCCCGCGTCTGGTGGAGGCTTTGAAGCGTCATCGTCATCTCTTCGGCTGATCGTGCATGATCAAAGCGATCGAACCGCTCGGCAAACATGACCGCGCGGCGTTTTCGTGCGGTGTGGCTTCACTTGACGATTGGTTCCGTCTTCGCGCTGGGCAGGACGAGAAACGCAATGTGGCGCGTGTCTTCGTCGCTATCGACGATCAGGGCGGAATCGTCGGTTTCTATAGCTTGAGTTCCTTCACACTCACCATCGCCGATCTGCCGCCCGAATACGCAAAACGTCTGCCCCGTTATGGTGCCATTCCGGCTGCTCTCATTGGGCGTCTCGCGCGTGATGAAAAAGTGCGAGGCGAAGGGGTCGGCGATCTTCTGCTCGCGGACGCGGTTCGAAGGGTGATTGGAGCGGCTCGTTCACTTGCGGTTTTTGCAATCGTGGTCGAAGCGACCGATGAAAAAGCGGCGGTCTTCTATCACAACTTTGGATTCGTGCCATTTCCGAACCGCCCGCTCAGACTGTTCATGCCTGCGTCCGAAGCGGCGGAGGCTGTTTCCCGCGCGCTGTTGCTGTAAGCCGTCGTTTGCTCAGTACACCCGATCCGAGACTGTCGCATCAAGGGGTGAAGCGACGTCCGTCAGATTGATATCGAGGCCGCAGAATTGCGGCACAAGACGATGACACAACGCGAAGTGAGGCTAGCCGAGTTGAAGAAGCGAATCGCAGCGCTAGATGACGAGCGCACGGCGATTGCTGCCGAGATCGCAACGCTGGAACAGGTCCCGATTCCAGAGATGCTGCTTCCGGACGTCGCTTCTTTGGAGCGGGGCGATCGTATTCGCCCCAGTCTCGCAAATGGCGTGAGAAGCGGCGAGAAGCCATGAGTCGCTATGGACAGGTAAAAACGAAGAAAGTATAGGCATTGTAACAGCTTATGATAATAATTTCAATGGTTTTGGGGCGTAGCCAAGTGGTAAGGCAGCGGATTTTGATTCCGCCATTCCCAGGTTCGAATCCTGGCGCCCCAGCCAGCATTTAAAAGTGCGAAATTCCATTCGACCTGAGAGAATCGCAATTCCGGATGTGCGCGGGGGGGGCCGCTGATTCACCGCCACATACAAAAACCTACTTCCCTAAAAATAGCGATTATTCGCCACCAACCGATCCAGCATGGAATAAAGCGCGCGCTGACAAGTGGGGATGACGGTCATACCGGACATCAGTTTTTCTTCCGGTTGGATGGTGGCTGATGGAATAATCTCCGCGCGGCAGTGGGTGATAAGGTTGCAAATACCATCTTCCGTCATTTCCAAATGAAACTGCAAGCCCAGCGCTTTTGCTTTATAATTGAAAGCCTGATTTTCACACGCTTTACTCGACATCAGCAGCGTTGCGCCATGTGGTAAATCAAACGTATCGCCGTGCCAGTGGAACGCTGTTATCGCAGGGTTCGGCCGCGCAGAACAGGCTCGCTTAGGGCTTCATCAATAATAGCAACAGGAAACCAACCTATTTCTTTGGCCGGGTTTGGATATACTTTTGCGCCAAGCACGCTGGCAATAAGTTGTGCGCCCAACCAATCGGCAATCATGCCAACGCTTTCAAATTCTACATGCTGAAGTGCAAGAACATTCATGCAGCCAAGATGTGTTCGGGGCAATCCAGGCGAATGTCTTCGAGTTGCAACGGTTGTTGCAATAAATGGCAATAGGCTGCACCTTTACGCTTGCGGTAATGCTGGCAGCTGAGGCACATGCGCAGCGGGATAATGCTGGTTTTCAGCAAATGCCCCATCAACAGCAGCAGCCCTTCCCATATTTTTTTGCGCTCGCCCGCAGGAATATCAGTGAGCGCTTCATCAAAATACTGCGAAAGTGCTCCGAGTTTCTGCACCTGTTTATGACCGCTTGCGGTGAGTGTCAGCGAAAATACTCTGGCATCATCGCTGGATTGCTTCTTAAGTAGTTTCTTCTCCAGCATCACGCGCACCGCATCGCTTATGGTTGCTTTGGTGACGGCAAATTCTTTGGCCAGATGCGAGACATTATTCAATGCGGATGCATGGGCGGCAATGAACAGTAGGATTTGCACCTGCAGAGGACTTAAGCCGCAGTGCTTGGCTTCCTCCCACAAGGCAGCACGAAACACCGTCGATAGACGCTCGATACCCGTAGCAATGTTGGTGGTTTCGTTCACGCGCTTCGCTCATCTGTAGGGATTGGGGCAGCCTTCCATTTGTAGAATGTAATGCCCAGACTTTGCAATCTCCGCTTCAACCACAGGGTGCGCGGGCTCGCTGTGGCAGAAATTGTAACGCTCGGACTTGAGTGCATCTGCCGCTTCACCAATCGATTCTAGGAATGCATGTGCATATTTTATTGCCGTTTCTTTGCTGCCGCCATTTGGCAAGAGCACATCAAAATGAATGGTCTTTCCGGCCTTGGAAGTGGCGTAGGTGTCGTATACGTCAATTTTCATAATTTCCTCATAAAAATGGCGAGTGGGTAAGCGATAACCCACTCACCCAATCGCTATATTACGCAACAGCTTTTTTCACATCATCCATGCTGGCACCGTAATTGATGTGCAGCACATTACCATCAATCACCAGTGCCGGAACGGATTTAACGCCCGCTTTTTCAGCTTCGGCAATCCGCTCTTTGCCACCTTGGGCAAAATGCACGACTTCGAGTTGGACTTTGCTACGATCGACCATGTCGAGCACTTGTTGTTCGGCGGAAACACATACTGGGCAGCCAGCATGATAAAATACGGCTTTAGAAGACATGAGAACTCCTACTTATAGGTTCCCAACATAATCGTTGGTTATAGAAAAAAGTAAGGAATCCTAACTATATTGTCAATGGTAGATGTATTACGCAGTGGCGGGGCGAGATAAACCGCGTTCTATATTTTCGTACATACTGAGAGTCATTGAGCTAAATTTGCTCTTCCTCATCCAGCCCGTGCGGTCTCTGTACGCGTCTCCTGCCTGCGGCGGAAGCCGCCGGTTGTCCGGCTCGCCTGCGGTCTCTCGCGATCAAGCTTCAGCTCTCCATGCGTGCGCTTCTGCCACGAAGTCTCTGCCCGCTGTTTTCCAATCTCATGGGCCGGTCGGACCATGCAGAACGGAAGGCTTCTTTAACACGGTCTCTTTTTTATGCGGGATGCGGCCTGAGCCATGCGGTGAAGGACAATGGAGTTACCGGCGGCCCGCAAGACTGCTGATGTAAGCGACCAGCATATCGACATCATCCTTGGAAAGAACAAATTGCGGCATCTGATCGTGGGGCGCTGCGATTCCACGGGTGATCGGCTTTCGCAACCACTGCATCCGGTGTCGATGTTGCAAATCTCGAAACGCCGGAGCCCTGGTGTTGGGACTCTCGTCCTTTGCTCCGATTGAATGACAACCACTGCAATTTGCTTCCGCCAGTCCTCTGCCGTGACGGACGCGCAGGTCGCTTTCCTTTACGGCCGCGTCAATCGCGCCAAGGCGTTTCAGCGCAACTCTGACCGCAGCCTGTGAAGGGTCGAGCTTAATTGCCTGCAACAGGTCCGCAATTGCTTCGGGTTTTCTGTTTTGACTCTCAAGCAATGCCCCACGATTGGCATAAGCCAATGCATAGATCGGATTTAGCGCAATTGCCGTCGTGTAGTCTTGCAAGGCGCGCCGGCTATCGCCCTTCTTTCGGAACGCGAGGCCCCGATTATTGTAAGCACTGGCGCTCTCGGGATCCAATCGGATCGCTTCGGTCAGGTCGCGGATCGAAGCATCGAAATTGTTATTTGTCAGATACACATGGCCGCGTTCGATATAGAGTTCGGACGCATCGGGAGAAATACGAATCGCCTCGCTATAGTCGGCGATTGCGCCAGCAAAGTCGCCGGAGGCAAATCTGGCTTGGCCGCGGCCTGCGAAAGCCGACTTATTGGAGGGTTGCAAACGAATGGACTCGGTAAAGTCCTGGATTGCCATCTTCAGCGCGCCTGCTTCCATACGCGCTTCACCACGGGAATTGTATGCAAGCACTTTGTCTTGGATACCAAAAGCGCGTGAATCGATTACAACGCTGCAAGTTTGCAAGCGCATATCCGACCATCGATCCTGCAGGCAATCATCGAGCACCCCAGCGGTGGCCGGAGTGGCGGTTAAGGAGAAGCCGACGAATGCGATCCGGCTAATTCGAGGTATTTGCAGCATTCGCTATCCTCGACCTGACCTTGATTAATTTTGAGGTTTTACTCAGCCTCGCATTGCGGCAGATCAATCCGATCTTG
This sequence comes from Xanthobacteraceae bacterium, assembly GCA_022844205.1. Classification (GTDB taxonomy): domain Bacteria; phylum Pseudomonadota; class Alphaproteobacteria; order Rhizobiales; family Xanthobacteraceae; genus JAUSIF01. Next base: position 576,396 of record JALHMF010000001.1, read on the forward strand.
CGATGACCATGCCCCCGATGGGTTTTATTCGCGCGGTAGAGAGCCGACATTCGCCTCGACTCCGCCTTGCTATAGGATTAGCCTAATTTTTATAGGACACCGCGAAAGCAACGCGGGTCTGATCGCAACGATAACTTTGAATGAGATATTCTTGGAGCGGGATACTTGGCCCGCTGAGGAACTGTTGTCTGCTGCGAGACATCCTTGATGCAGATCAAGTTATCCTCCGTATTCCATGCGATTTTGACTTTGAGTAGCCAGATAGGCGCGCTGGCACGGCAAAGAAAATTAGTTCGTGTCTATACGCGAAAGAGAGAGGGGTCGCGACTGGCGAGAGTGCATCAGCATTTGCATGCTCTGGATCAGGTCGAAAGCGTAGAATTCAAGCAATATCTCGAAAAGCTTTGTTGCGATCTTTCCGAGATGACTTCGAACGAAGGCCTCGGGAGAGTTTTCCAGATCGAGGGGACCGAACTCAACATACCCACAGTCACGGCGATCCCGCTCGGATTTATTGCCAACGAACTGATCACGAACTCAATCAAGTATGGAAAAGGCAAGATTTCAGTGCGCCTGCAGTCCAAAGGCGGAAGCTTGAATGCTCTTTCTATTTCCGACGAGGGTCCGGGCTTACCCGAAGATTTTAATCCAGCCGCAGCGAAAGGGATCGGAATGAAGCCCGTATTGGCCCTTGTCCGGCAAATTAGTGGCGAGTTGCAGATTTCTCGTGGAGAGAACGATCAAGGTACCAGATTTACGGTTTTGTTCACGTAGTGCTCGTTACCCGACGGGGCTCATTTGACGAAATCCATGACTCATATTCAGAATGATTGTCTTGAGACCGCACGTATCCGGCTATGGCGACCTCGAGTAAATTCATCGATGGCTCGGCAGATCTACCTTGCTCCCAATGAGAAGCGTCTCCTCAACCGCTTTTGGCAAAGCGCCTCGGGGTTCTGGAAGGGGCCCTCTGCCTGGCGGGCCTGGTTACTTACGGTCCTTCTCCTCGTCACGGTGATCGTACAATTGGCCGTCGCGTACTGGCTGAACTACTGGAATCGCGATTTTTTCAATGCGATAGAGCGAAAAGACACGATCGCGATCTGGAACCAGGCGCAAATGTTCATTCCGCTTTTGGTATCGAGCGTCGCAGTCGCCATTGTATCGATCGGCGGTCGCATGACGATGCAACGGAATTGGCGCGAGTGGCTGACCAGACATCTGCTCGATTATTGGCTGACCAATAACCATTCTCGCCGGCTCCGATTTATGGAGGGTGAAATACAGACACCGGAGTATCGGATAGCGGAGGATGCGAGGGTGGCCACGGAGGCACCCGTCGATCTTGTCCTTGGATTGCTATCATCGCTTTTGACTGCGGCAACGTTCATCGGCGTTCTGTGGTCGATTGGCGATGTTTTAGTGCTTGATCAGCTCGGAATAACTATTTCAGTCCCCAGGTATCTGGTAGTTGCAGTTGTCCTTTATTCAATCCTGTTTACTTCTTTGACGGTCTTTATCGGGCGGCGTTTTACGCAGGTAATCGAGGGAAAAAATAAAGCGGAAGCCGAATTTCGATCTGTCGGGGCCCATCTGCGTGAGACAAGTGAAGGTAGCCTGCCCGAAAGCCAATCCGATGGAAGGCACAAAGTCGCGCCCGCGCTGGACCACTTGATTGCATGGTGGCGCGAAGTCTGCTGGCAATTCGTCAGGTTAGGCGTCATCTCCTATACAACGCTGATCCTGACGCCCATTATCGCATTGCTTCTGTGTGCGCCGAAATATCTCGATGGTTCGATGAGCCTTGGGGAAGTTGTTCAGGCGGCCGCTGCTTTTGTGATTGTGCAGGGCTCCTTCAACTGGATCCAAGACAACTTTGGCCGGCTGGCGGATTGGATATCTTCGGCAAATCGCGTGGCCTCACTGCTGCTCGGATTGGATCAGATCGATGATCGGACTGATGTGAGGGCTGACACTTGAATTTTTACCGTATAGAAATGAGTCAACTGAAATGGAGTCAATCGAACTCTATCGACTTTATATGTTGGGATCAGATGCAAAGCACAATCGAACTTTTAATGACAAAGGATTCGAGGCCATGAACCGCAACCATCTCTATCTCATCATTGGCGTGCTCGTCATCGCAACACTGGTCGTTGGGTATCAACTCTATCAGGAACGACAGAAAACAACCGGCATCGAGATCAATATCGGTGAGCGAGGCATTTCGATCGAGAAGAAGTAAGATGATGCCCGGCTCCATCACGGGGAAGCGCCTGCAGTTTAAAAAAAACTTCAACAAGGAATTCAAAATCTAAGTCGTGAATGAGCGCAGTGTTTATACGGTTCCAGCAAACGGAGACCACCCATGTCACTCGGAACTATTCTTGTTATTATTCTGATCATCTTCCTGCTTGGCGGCTTCAGTGGCCGGTTTGGCGGTTATGGCTACGGCTTCGGTCATGGTGGCATTGGTGTGATCGGTGTCATCTTGATCATCCTCGTCGTGTTATTGCTTACGGGGCGGCTCTGAGTTCCAGGCAGAAATTCTAGTTACGCAAGCTTCGGTCTTATAGGTGCTGAGCCGCTCAATCTCTGCGCAGCGCTTAGAAGCAGTTCGTGTCCTACAAATGAGACAACATAAAAAAGAGACCAGTAACTTGGTCTCTTTCCAACTTCAGGCCTTCGGCTTCGCAACTGTAACGGGGAGGTCCGATTGTGATTAGGTTCTTGCTGATATTCGCCAACACGCTCGGCATCGTTCTGGTATTTGATGTTGCGTCGGCGCAAAAATTGTCGCCGGGCGAGCAGCAAGGGTTCGATTTTGTGCGTGCGAATTGCTCTCGCTGCCATGCCATCGACCATAAGAGCGCCAGCCCACTTGAGGCTGCTCCGCCGTTTCGCACATTGCATTTGCGCTATCCCGTCGAAGACTTGCAGGAATCATTGGTAGAAGGCATTTCCACGGGGCACCCAAACATGCCGGAGTTTCAGCTCGATCCGGAAATCGCTTCCCATGTCATCGCTTATCTGAAGAGGCTGGAACGTTGATACCGCCATTCAGATCGGTGTCTGTAGCGAAACCATCATCCGCATAGATAAGGTAACCTCGGTTTTGTCGGGCCTGATCTGTCGTGCCGCTGCTGGCCGCCGAAGCTAAAATTTCTTCTACCCGTAAGGAAAACGCCTGCACGCGCAGTTGAGCTGAATCAATGCACGCTTGCGCTCCGGTCAATATATTCATAAAATAGAATATATAAGTCTCTCTCAGGGAAGACATCCATGGATCTCCTCACAAGAAAGGCTTGGTCTCCGTACTTGGCCGGCATCATCATCGGACTTCTGCAGATCCCGGCTTTTTTGCTGATCGAGACGGCCCTCGGGGCTTCATCGTCCTACGTCACAGTGAGCGGAATGCTGGCCTCTTACCTCGATCCGGGCATTGACAAGATCGACTATGTGGCGCGGCACATCTCTGCGACGGGAAAGAACTGGTGGCAGGTCGCGCTCGTGATCGGGGTTGCAATCGGCGCGTTTCTTTCCATGAAGATTTCCGGCGCGGTTCGCCCGCGCATCTCGCCGATCTGGTCGCGGGCACTGGGAACAGCCTCGCCCGGCAAGCGATATGCGATCGCCTTTGTGGCCGGATTTATAATGCTCTATGGCGCACGCATTGCCGACGGCTGCACCAGCGGTCACGGCTTGTCCGGTACCGCACAACTCGCGGTGAGTTCCATGATTGCGGTCGCGGCCATGTTCGCCGGCGGCATTGCTACCGCCATGCTCGCATTGCGCCGCATCTGAATAGGGGAGAAACACATGACCATCGTATTCGCTGTCTCCGTCGGCCTGCTGATGGGCGTGGTCTTCGGCTTCGCGCTCGAGAAGGCGCGCGTATTCGAGCCGGGCATGATCGTCGGCCAGATGCAGATGAGAAATTTCATCATGCTGAAGGTGTTCCTGACCGCGGTGGCTACAGGCGCCATTGCCCTCGCCGCGTTGCATGGTTTCGGTTATGTCAAGCTGCAGCCGAAGGCTGCTCTTTATTCGGCAGATGTCGTAGGCGGGCTTATTTTGGGGACGGGCATCGCTCTCGCCGGTGCGTGTCCGGGGACGATCTTAGCGCAGATCGGTGCGGGATATCGCGATGCGATCTTCGCCTTGGTCGGTGGACTGTTCGGCGCGCTGGCCTATTCCTACTCGACGCCTTTCCTTGCCAAGACGTTTCTCGCCGAAGGAGGCGGCAAGATCATCCTGACGGACCTGATCGGAATTCCCTACTGGCAGGGCGCGCTGGCGCTAGCGGCCCTGATCGTGATTGTGCTGGTGGTGCTGGAGCGCGCAACGCCCTGGCGTGGTGAGCTTGGCGCGAATGTAGACGGGGACCGCCGGTAAAAAATTGCCGCGAAATAATTCCTGCTATCAAACGCCGGCGGAACGCGCGAACTTCAACACCGGGCTATCGAAGCAGGGGATATCAAAAATTCAGTTCTACTTGCTCTGGATCAATCGAGTGGCGAAGGGCCATGCTTGAATACTCAAATGTGCAGGAGGATTAAGTTCATGGATCGTCCCAAAATCATGGCGCTGTTGCTTGTTTCCTTGATCGCCTGTCCCGTGCCATCGGCTGCGCAGGATCCCATCGTTACCTACCGCTCGATGAGTCCAGAGCTGGCGCTGGATCTCGCCAGAACTGCGCTAACCGAATGCCGCAAGCAGGGCTATCAGGTGGCTGTTGCGGTTGTGGATCGGTTTGGAAATACGCAGGTGATGTTGCGCGACCGGTTTGCCGGCCCGCATACGGTTCCGACGGCCACAGGCAAGGCTTGGACGGCGATTACATTCCGGACCAACACCACGGAACTTCAAGCGATCACCCAGCCCGGAATGCCTCAGGCAGGCGTCCGCGACCTGCCGGGAGTAGTGGTTCTTGGTGGCGGGATGGTTGTTGAGTCAAAGGGGTCCCTGATCGGAGCAATCGGAATCTCGGGAGCTCCGGGCGGGGATGCCGACGATGCTTGCGCAAAGGCGGGAATCGTTACGATCCAGGACAAGCTTGATTTCTGAACGTGGAGGGCAGATGCGTTGCTAGTTTATTCGCGCTGATGAGGCGCCGTTCAATTGCAGAATAGCAGAGCGTCTTTCCATTCAGGAGGTTAATTTGGCGGTGGGGCTAAATTAAAGATTTTTCTACTTCTCAAAAAATTTTGCAAAGGACTCCCTTGCTGTGAGTTTACCAATGGCAACCTGATGCACACTGTTCGCCAAAGGTAGCTCAGGCATTATTTTGCCAAGCTTGGAAATGAGCAGTGGCAGCGAAACAAAGCCCTCTCCTTTACGAGTTGTAGTTCCAGTTTCTGCCAATTCACGGCCAATCTGATGGTTGTTTGAATAGGGACTCATTCCGGTCGCCAGTAAATCGCCCAAACCAGCCGCGGAATAGGCCGTCTCTTGTTTAAATCCCGACTGCTGTAAAATTTTGCCCATCTCAGCCGTCGCTTGGCTGACATACCAGCCGGTGAAGTTGCTGCCAAATTTGAGCGCGCTAATCATGCCCATGCCAAGCGAGTAAATGTTCTTGAGAACGCCCGCAAATGCAACGCCATGCATATCGTCGCTATATTCAAGTTTCAGCATTGATCCCGAGAACAAATCAGTAGCCAGCAAAAATATACGATTATCACGGGCGCCGATCACCGCCGCACCTGGAAGACCCAACATCAGTTCTTCCGCAAGCATAGGACCGTGCAGCAGAGCAAAGCGATGATGAGGCAGGATTTCCGAAAGTAGTTCTGACATTAGTTTTCCCGAAGCTTGCTCAAGTCCTTTCGTGAGAGAGATGATAGCTGCGTCTGGTTCAAGGTACGGGATCAAAGAATTCGCGGCTGTGCGCGTTGCCCAAGACGGCACACAAAGAAAGACTATTTCCGCACGAGGGACGGCGGTCGAAAGAGAGCTCTGCCCCACGATCTTCTGGGGATCGATATCCCAGACAGCGATCTCGAGGTGTCTAGAATCTCGCAATAAAAAAGCAATCGTCTGGCCAATTTCGCCCGCACCAATAATGGCGATTTTTTTCGGCATGGCTATGCCTCCTTTCATTTCGGTCACAGGCTGCTTCTAAGCCCACAAGAATCCATTATCCCGTTGCATACGGAGACAGCGTGTGGGCCATTACTATTGTCATGAGGTAATAAAACCAATGTAGCGAGTACGAATAAGCAAAGCCGTTGGAACATTTCAGAAAAAGATACGGAAAAATCGCTCCAAAAAAACTCGCAGCGAGAATAAACCGGATTACATATCCAAACGGCAGGTCGCCGAGCGCAAGCAGCGTATGCGCAAATCCAAACAGAACCGCACAGATGATGGACGTATCCCGAAGTGAAAAGGTTCGAGACAGCGAAAACACGAGCGCCGCAATGAGTAACTGCTGAAACAGGATTTCGATCGTCTTGGGAATAAAATAGGAAGGCGTCACGGACATCAGTTCGGGAGCCTGCCATGGTTCCGTCCATCGGATCTTCGGCAGGATTGGCAGGACATACATAGCGAAAATCGCGAGGCCAATAAGAACCACCGTTAGAATAATCGCAGTAGCCGGACGAACGAAATGTGAAACAAGCGCCTTATGGGCGGGCCAGAATATGCCGACCGCAATTCCCGACCAGATCGCATAATACGCCGCCGCCAAAACCGGCTGATTGTTATAGCCCGCGGTTAAACCAAACAGTCGAAAAAAGTAATAGTAGCCTGTATCGGCCAACAGAGTGATGACAGCAATCAAAGCGATGGTTGTCACCGGAATCGCGCTTTTCTGTTGCAGCGGTTGTTCTCGCACGGGCACTCTCGTGATGCAGGAGTTTATTGATCGGGCCGTTAAAATAGACGAATATTGAAGCAACTTGTTATTTTAAATCAAACCCACGTCTGCAACGACTGGTATGGTTGAAACCGTTCGGGGATTTTGCCGAAGCTGATGCCAAAAGCGAATTTACCGGTTCGACAACAATTGATCGGAGACCGAAACTTGGAAAATTGGCTGGAAAACTACAAGCAGCTGTCTGGGAAACTGCGAAGCTTGCGGGGAGATGCATCCGAAATCATGGCTGCTTTCTCCAAAATGACGCAAGCCGCATTGGCGAAAAAATCATTGGACGCCAAGTCAAAAGAGTTAATCGCGTTGGGCATTTCCGTGGCGGTCAGGTGTGATGATTGTATTACATTTCATGTCAAAGCAGCGCTCGACAATGGCGCCACGAAGGATGAAATCGTCGAGGTTTTGGGGATGGCGATCTATATGGGCGCTGGTCCATCGGTCATGTTCGCAAGCCACGCATTGGATGCATTCTCGCAATTTGAAGCCACAAAGGAGAAATGAAAGTCCCTCAATTTAAGCAATAAGGCTGGTCTTGATGGATTCTAAGGGGTTCTCCTTAAGCGTTTCCTCTAGGTAGGAAATGGCGGAGCTAATTACTATCGACGATGATTACTTGACCCGCATTACTCCGCTAGACTGCATGCACGAATTCTGCTGTCCGCTCGTCGCTATATGAGGAAGCGATGACCCGCCGCTATAAAATCATTGCTGCTTCCATTGCAGTAGTCGTAGCTTGTGCGATTCTGCTTGCATTTTTGTTTGGGCGTGCCGTGAGTGTCGAGGTCGCCCTGCGCGAACCAAATGTGCGGGCGGCTGTATACGGTTTGGGGACCGTAGAAGCGCGTATCCTTTCGCGAATTGGTTTTGACGTTCCCGGCATCCTTGCTGAGCTGAATGCTGATCACGGTGATCTCGTAAAAGCGGGCGACGTATTAGCTCGCCTGCAATCCTTTAAGCAGGAATCCCGGGTCAATAAGGCCAAGGCTGGCCTAGCCAATTCCGAAGCGGCACTTTTACGTGCCCAGGCTGCCGCTGATAAAGCGACGACGCTGCTCGCCCAAAGAAAGCGCACCAACCAAAGGCGCCAGTCCTTGCTTGGCAAGCAATTTGTCTCGGAGGAGGCGGCACAGCAGTCGCAAATGGATGAAGATGTCGCCGTGAGTGAAATTGCCGTATCGAGAGCAGACATCGAAGTTGCAAAATCTCTGGTCAAGGACGCCCAGGCGCAATACGAGTATGAAAGCAGACTTTTAATGGATCACGCGTTGCGGGCGCCTTACGATGCTTTGGTGATCACACGTCACAAGGAGCTCGGCAGCGCTTTGGGAAGCAGCGAGGCACTTTTCACCCTTGTTGAACCGAAGACGGTTTGGATTCTTGCCTACATTGACGAATCCCGCGCGGGTCCCATTCGACTAGATCAGCATGCGATTATCCGTCTCCGCTCCCTGCCAGGTCAGTCCTTCAAAGGTAAAGTGACGCGCATAGGTTTCGAGAGCGATCGCGTTACTGAAGAGCGGCGAGTTTATGTTTCCTGCGGCGGCTGCCCTGAAGCCTTACATTTAGGGGAGCAGGCGGAAGTGGAGATCGAAACCGCGTCCCTTGCCGATGCGCTCTTGATTCCGGAAGCGGCAATTACCCAGTTTGATGGAGCCAAGGGAAAAGTATGGACCATTGAGGATGGATTGATCCGCCAGCGCGAGTTCAGATTCGGACACCGTACTTTGGACGGGCGCGCTCAACTTGTTTCCGATCTGTCGAAAGGCGTGTCCATCATCATTAAGCCTTCCATGGGTCTCCAAGAAGGATGGGCCGCCAAAATTACAAATGGAAAAGCGCCGTGAACCTCGCCTATCGCGAAGTGCGGCATAAGCTTGGGCGCTTTCTGCTTACCTGCGTCGGATTGAGCTTGTTGCTGGGCGTCGTTCTTTCGATGATCGGAATCTACCGCGGGCTCGTTGATGACGCACTCACGATCTTAAGAGTTCCAAAAATCGATATTTGGGTGGTGGAAGCGGGGACGTTGGGTCCCTTTGCGGAAGCCTCGCGAATTCCGGGCGATACTCGAGAGGCGATTGCTCGTTTGTCCGGCATCACGGCCGCAGGTGCGGTCACTTACCAAACGGTAGAAGCAAATCACGCGGGTCGAAAATTACGGTTGTACGCGATTGGCTATGAAGTGGGGCGGCCCGGGGGTCCTGAACAGGTTTCCGCCGGACGGTTAATCGTGCGCAGCCACTATGAAATCATCGCCGATGAGCAAACCGGGATGAATTTAGGAGACCGGATTAAACTCGGTCGCCGGAGCTTCACCGTTGTCGGTTTGACAAAGCACCACGTGGCATCGGGTGGCGATCCGGCAATTTACATGTCGCTTCGCGACTCCCAGGTCCTGCAGTTTGAGCTTGCGCCACCAGCCGCAAGGCGTGAAATTGCACGCGGCGCGGCAGTCCTATCGCTGGATACGGTGAATGCTGTAGTGGCGCGGGCAGATCCTAAGGTCGACACTGAGGCAGTGGCGGATACAATTCGCCGCTGGAAACATCTCGGCGCAATGACGCAACAGGAACAAGAGAGAGTTCTTACCGGATCGGTCGTTGATCGCGCGCGCAAGCAAATCGGGCTGTTTACGGCCATTTTGCTCACCGTTTCGACGGTTATTATCGCGCTGATTATTTACACCATGACGATGGACAAACTACGCGGGATCGCGACGCTAAAATTGATCGGTGCACCAGATAGCAGAATTATAGGCTTGATCCTGCAGCAAGCCGTCGCCATGGGTGTGATCGGTTTCGTGTTTGGCGCGGCGCTCGTGACGCTCGTGCATGGTCATTTCCCGAGACGGGTGCTGCTTTTGCCACAAGACGTCGGGCTAATTGGGCTTATTGTTCTTTTTGTCTGTATTGCCGCGAGCAGTCTGGGTGTCCGGGTTGCTTTAAAGGTTGACCCGGCAAATGCTCTTGGAGGGTAAGCCAGTGGCGGCAGCCCCCAGCAGCAAGCAACCCCTCGTGCAGGTTGAGAAGATTTCAAAGCACTTCGGGGAGGGCGCGACCCGCGTCGATGCCTTGCGTGAGGTCAGTATCAGCGTTTATCCAAAGGAAGTAGTTGCTTTATTGGGGCCCAGCGGCTCTGGAAAAACTACATTGCTCAATGCCATCGGCTGCATCATGGAACCCAGTAGCGGCCATCTGACCTTAGACGGCGATCTCGTTTACGATAACCGATGGCTAAAGTCGGACCTCCGCCGGCTTCGCCTCGACAAGATCGGGTTCATTTTTCAAACCAACAATCTGCTTCCCTTCCTGGATTGCACCGATAACGTCGCACTCGTGCTGGAACTGGCGGGCTGGGAGGGCGTCAAAGCGCGCTCGCGGGCAATCGAACTGCTTGATTATCTAGAGGTGGGTCACCGTAAACACGCCTTGCCAGCCAAATTGTCTGGTGGCGAGGCTCAACGCGTTGCTATCGCCCGTGCCTTGGCAAACCGGCCGAGCATCATTCTTGCAGACGAGCCCACTGCCGCTCTTGATTCTCGCCGGGCAGGAATTGTGATGGACTTGTTGCGAAAACTCGCAATTGAACAAAATGCAGCAATCATAGCAGTCACGCACGACGACAAAATCTTCAATCGATTCGACCGTATCTTCGAACTGAGAGATGGCATGCTTGAAGCGGATCGAAAATTAAAGGCGAAGGCTAATTGATCTGCATCAAAACCCGGGAATCTTTTGAGAATATACTGATTCAAAAGGTGTCCTGTGGGCAACATTTTCAGCCATTGGTTCGGTCGGTTTACTCGGATATTTGCACCGGGAGAGTTGAAGCAGCTTGATCGCCAGCAAATCGACGAACTGGCCCGTGATGTGGGAGTCACCTCCCAGCAATTGATCTCGATGGAAGCGAGGGGGAGCGGTGCGGCTGATCAGTTGCCAGAACGTCTGCGTGCACTTCACCTAGACGAAAAACAATTGCCCGTTACGGACTGGGCCACCCTGCGAGACATGCAGCGGGTTTGTTCTGTTTGCGGCGCCAAGTGGCAATGTGAAAAAGATCTGCGTGATCGGCCCGACGATCCGAAGTGGCAAGAATACTGTCCAAACGCAGAAACACTTCGTGGGCTCATAAAACGATGAGAGAAATTCCTTCCATTTATGTGGGTTATGACCCACGGGAAGACTCGGCGTATCGCGTGTTAAAATTCAGCGCGCTGAAATACGCGTCTGGACCGTTGAACATCTATCCCATTCGCCAGGACAAGCTTCGGCGTATGGGGCTTTATCGCCGCGCCTGGATGCTTGGTAGTTCAAGCTTGCCGAGACCAAAATCGGATGAAGACATCTGGCATCGGGACCTTTTTGATGGGAAGCATTTCTCCACTGACTTCAGCTTTTCGCGGTTTCTCGTACCATTCCTGAACCGGCTCGAGGGCTGGGCGTTGTTCATGGATTGCGACATGTATTTCCGTTCGGACCCGCTCGAACTTTTCCGCCAGTTCGATGATCCTTCCTTCGCAATCTATTGCGTGAAACACGACTATGCGCCGGCCGAGCCGATCAAAATGTACGGCAATCCGCAGACCCGTTACCCGAAAAAAAACTGGTCGAGTTTCGTGCTCTGGAATTGCAGTCACAAGGCGCACGAGTTTCTTACAGTTGACGATGTCAACACCAAGAGCGGCACGTGGCTGCATAATTTCATGTGGATTGAAGACAAGGATATCGGCTCATTGCCCGAATCCTGGAACTGGCTAGACGGCCACTCTCCTGAAAATCTGACTGCAAAAAACGTTCACTTCACCCGCGGAGGACCATGGTTCAGAGGGCAGGCATGGGAGCCGCTGCGCGATCAGGATGAACTCTACGCGCAGGAGTGGGAAACGCTGAAACGCGATCTGGATAATTTCGAAGCCGCTGAAGAGCGTCTGGAAACGGCTGCATTTATCTGAATCTGCCGGTGAATCTGGACCAAACGAATCTCAATCGGAAATGGGCAACACATGAAAGCAAATGTTGGGACTGTCGATCGGATCTTCCGAATCCTCATTGGGCTGCTATTAATCGCCTATGCAATTCCATTAGGATTTTCAAACACCGGCTGGAACTGGGTTGGCTGGATCGGCGTCATTCCGATCTTGACCGCCGTCTTCAGCTTCTGCCCGCTCTATGCAATGCTCGGTCTGAACACCTGTCCTGCACGGCGCTGACAGCAAAGTCAGAATGCGGAGCCTGCCACGTGTGTAGTTCGATGACGATTTGGGGAAGCAGACGTGTCTGGAGTAAAATGGCTGCCTGATGCAGTTGATTTGCATCAAGGCCGGCGGCGCGGAAGCCGGTACTTTTATCTTCCATGGATTGAACGGTTTCGCGCAGGTGCTGCTGCGGAGCAGTTCCGATGGATATCAGGACCATGACCCAGACAATTGCTGTCATTGATGGCCATCCCGACCGGGACCAGCGCCATTATTGCCATGCGCTCGCTGACGCCTACGCAGCAGGCGCGCAGTCAGCAGGCCATGTGGTTCACCGCATCAACATCCGCGAATTAGATCTTCCATTTCTTCGCTCCCGCGAGGAGTGGGATTCGGGGCAGCTGTCTCCGATAGTGCGCGAATGCCAGTCGAAAATCGGGGCGTCTTCCCATGTGGTCATCATCTATCCGCTCTGGCTTGGATCGATGCCTGCAATGCTGAAGGCTTTCTTCGAGCAGGTATTCCGGCCCGGTTTTGCCATTCAGCAAACACAGCGTGCAGGCTTGGCCGGTCTTCTGAAAGGAAAGTCGGCTCGCGTCGTCGTGACGATGGGCATGCCGTCCTGGCTCTATCGCTGGTTCTTCTTCGCGCACAGCTTGCGCAGCCTGGAGCGAAATATCCTTCGCTTTTCGGGGTTCAAGAAAGTTCGCGAGAATCTCATCGGCAGCGTCGAGGCAAGCGCGCAGAAAAGGGAACGTTGGCTGAAGAAAATGAGCGAATTAGGACAACGGGCAGCCTGATGGAAGATACATCGATCCTGGCCGGAGCGACAGGCAAGGAACGTGACGCAGTGCTGCTCGACATGGCTGTCCGGCCTGTGCCTCGCTACACATCCTATCCAACCGCGCCGCACTTCACGGACCATGTTAATGAAGCGACCTATGCTCGCTGGCTGAGGGAAATTCCTGCCGATACGCCCTTGTCGCTTTACATCCACGTTCCTTATTGTGCGGCGATCTGCAGTTATTGCGGCTGCAATACGAAAGCAGTCCGCCGTCTAGAACCTCTGAATGCTTACAGCAAGGCGCTATCTGCGGAGATCGCGCTGATTGCCAGTCAACTCCGGACCAGGCAGGTCAGCCGGATTCATTGGGGTGGGGGAACACCGTCAATCCTAGGGCCGCAAAATCTGATTTCCGTTTATCAGGAACTGGAAAGTCATTTTGAACTAGAAGCCCTGAAAGAGCACGCCATCGAACTTGATCCGCGCGTGGTTACACCTTTGCTCGCGGATACCCTGGAGGGGATGGATGTCACGCGCGTGAATTTTGGCGTCCAGGAATTCTCGCCGGAGGTGCAGGAAGCTATCGGGCGCGTACAGCCGTTCGGCACGGTACAGGAAGCCGTACGCCTGCTGCGGCAACGCGGCATTTCCAGCATCGGATTCGACCTGATGTATGGACTGCCACAGCAAAGTTTGAATGATATCGAACGGACCCTCTCGCTGGCGCTGCTCCTGAATCCGGATCGGATTGCAGTCTTTGGTTATGCGCATGTTCCCTGGATGAAAAAGAACCAGAAACTTATCCGAGAGGACGAGCTTCCCGGCATCGATGAGCGCTTCGGCCAGGCGGAGACGGCGCGCCGGCTTCTGATTGCGGCGGGGTATGAACCCATCGGAATCGACCACTTTGCACTCCCGGACGATGAACTTGCCATCAAGGCCCGAAACGGAAGCTTGCGGCGGAATTTTCAGGGTTACACGGTCGATGACTCGCCAGCCCTGATCGGATTGGGCGCATCGGCAATCGGGAAACTGCCGGCCGGCTATGTGCAGAATATGCCGGCGACAACGGAATATGTACGCACCGTGCGAAACGGTTCCTTCGCCTGCGCTCGAGGCATTGAGCTTTCAAACGATGACCGGCGGCGGGCCGCCATCATTGAGAAACTGATGTGCAATTTCTCCGCGGATCTGCGTTCAATCGACGCGCACAGTTTCGAAGAACAGTTCCTGGACGAGTGCATGAAAAACGGATTGATACGGCGAGAGGGCACTCTCATCGAGGTGCTCGATAAAGGGCGCCCCTATGTCCGTTTGGTGGCTAGCGCCTTCGATCGATATTATCAGAAAGGGCTGGTGCGATACTCGACTGCTGTATGACAGCAATCTTCGCAGGTCTCAGAGAACCAAGTCGATGAGCCATATCGGGGCACCGAAAGCCAAAGACCACAAGCCGATAACCGCGGCGAAGAAGCCCAGCGGACCCAAAATCCCGAATAGAAACATTCCGAAGCTGCCAAAGGTGATGGCCATCCACATCCAATACGCCCAACCCGTGATGACCAAGGTTGAGATTGCGAGGAAACCCGTGACTCCGATGGTCGTAATCAAATAATTAAATGTCGCTTTCACGTTCTTGCTCCAGATTGTGATGGTGGTCTTTGTGGATCGCCGGGCAACCGCAATCTAATCCACCTAGTATCGCAAGAGTGAATTACCTTGATCTGAACAAAATCGCCTCGGGGCCAGGTCCGGGGCGATTTTTTTGTTCAGGCTGCTACTTTAACAATTAAGCGCCCTCTCTGTCTGTAAACATTGACTTGGATCAACTGAGCCACGGCTCAAAGCAGTGCAAAGCTCAACATGCCCAGGCAAGTGATAAGGCCCATCACGGGTACCCAGACCGGGACTGCGACGGCTGGCTGCGGTGTCGCCGAGTGACCGAGTTTAAGCTTCAGCAGTGCAGCATTAATGGTAGCGAAAATGCCGAGGGTGGCGAGGGACGTCCATTCCGCGAGGGTCTGAAGCGGAGAGACGAGCGCCAACAAAAGCACCGATAGGACGACAATGACGGTGCTTACGATCGGCGTGCGTGTGGTTGCATGTACGTGTCCAAAAATCCGGGGCAAGTCGCCTTGGTTTGCCATTCCATAGAAAACGCGCGAGGCCATCGTGATTTGCACGAGAACAGTATTCAACGTGGCTACAATCGCGATCAACGTAATGACGAGGGGATTCACTCCCGCCACTTCCCTGAAAACAAGGCTCAACGGAGCGCTGGAAGCGGCGAGCCGCTCGGGTGAGACAGCGAGCACCGAATAGGCCGCAACGAAGAAATACAGGAAAATCGAAATGATCAGCGTCAGTGCAATCGCGCGCGGCACGGTCTTCTGTGGCTCCCGAACTTCTTCGACTACGTTGACCAGATCTTCGAAACCGATAAAGGCGAAGAAGGCGAGCAGGCTTGCAAAGGCAATGCCGGTGAGCGCTAGAGAATCGAGTGGGGGCATCACCAGATCGGGCAAGGCCGACCAGAGCTGAATATCTCCCCGGAATCCTGCAGCGACGATCAACAGCAGGCCTGCAACTTCGATCACCGTAAACACGGCGGCCAACACCACGGATTCCAGAATGCCGAAAATGGCGACGCCGCCGAGCAGAACGAGGATCAAGATTAGCAGGAACGGAGGGGGAAAGTCGATCAGTTCACGGATATAGCCTACGCTGCCCAAACTCACGGCCGCTGACGAAATAACGCCAATGAACGCCGTCACGAGTCCGACGGTGATGGAAAAAGTCCGCGAAGCGAAAGCGGCCTTCACATAGTTTGCTTCACCGGCCGCGTAAGGCAGGCGGGTGCACAGTTCCGCGTAAGAAGCCGCAGTAAATGCCATTACAACGCCAGCAACTATGAAAGCCAGCGGCGTTTTCATTCCCGCGTGTCCTGCCATGGCGCCAATCAGGACGTAAATCCCGGCGCCAACCGTGACCCCCACCCCATAAAGAGTGAGTAGAGTAAGGGTAAGACGCCGGTGCAGACCGACTTTTTGCGCGATCATGCAGGATGACTGTTGGCGAGCAAGGTCATGCGAACAAGATCGGACAAGCTGTTCGCGTTCATTTTCGTCATGACATTCGCGCGATAGATTTCGACCGTGCGCGGGCTGATATTGAGATCAAAGGCGATGATCTTGTTCGGCTTGCCGTCGATGAGGCCTTGCAAGACCTGCTGCTCGCGAACCGTGAGGGAAGCAATTCGCAGGTTGGTCTCGGCAACCTCATTTTGCTGGCCGATCATTTGATTACTGGAATTGATGGCCCGGCGCACTGAATTTAGGATGTGTTCATCGTCATACGGCTTCTCAATGAAATCGATGGCTCCGATCTTCATGGCCTCAACAGCAAGCGGAATGTCGCCATGTCCCGTCATGACTATTACCGGCAGTGATACACCGCCCTGTTTCAAGTGACGCAACAGCGTTATCCCGTCCATTTCCGGCATACGCACGTCCGTGACAATGCAGCCTTGCTTAAGGGAGGGGGCGGCCTTCAGAAATTTCGCCGCCGATTCATAAACCGCCGTCTTGAAACCCGCGGTCCCCAACAGGAATGCAAGCGAGTCCCTTGCCGCGTCGTCATCATCAATGACATGTACAATCGTATCAACCGGCATCTTCGAGATCTCCCTCCTTCACCCAGGGAAGCGTGAAATGGAACACGGTACCGCCGCCTGGATTCGCTTCGGCCCAGATTTCCCCACCATGCGCTTCGATGATGGTCTTTGAAATTGACAGGCCCACCCCCATACCCTGCGGCTTGGTGGTGAAAAATGGCTGGAACAAAGAGGCGGCGGTTTCCGTGTCGATACCGGAGCCAGTATCCGAAACGCTGACCCGGACCATGTCCCCGGAGTGCTCGGCTGTTTGAATGACAAGATTGCGGACCTTCGAGCCGGCCATCGCCTCGATGGCATTGCGCATAAGATTCAAGAGCACTTGCTGAATCTGAATCTTGTCGGCAAGCACGAGGTCACAATCGCTACGGAACCGGTACTGGGTCCGGATGCCGAGTTCCTTCGCGCCGACAAGTGCAAGCGCGCTCGATTCCTCCGCGATTTTCGTGATGCTTTCGATCGAATGTTCGCTTTCGCGCCGGGCAACAAATTCGCGAAGCCTGCGAATGATCTGGCCCGCCCTGATGGCCTGATCGCCTGCCTTGTTCAGTGCGTCATGCAAAACTTCAAGGCTCGGCGCCGGCTGTTCCACCACCCGCTTTGCGCCTTTGAGATAGTTGGCGATGGCCGTAAGCGGCTGGTTCAGTTCGTGCGCGAGCGTCGAAGCCATTTCCCCCATCGCGGTGAGGCGTGAAACATGCACGAGTTCAGATTGCAGCTCCTGCATGCGCCGTTCCGTCAGACTCCGTTCGGTGAGGTCGCGAATAAAGCCGGTAAAAAAGCGGCGCTTCCCCGAATGCACTTCGCCAATCGCGAGTTCCATGGGAAACGTCGATCCGTCCTTTCGCTCTCCGACGACAATCCGGCCAATGCCAATAATGCGCCGTTCGCCCGTCGCAAGGTAGCGACCGATATAGCCGTCGTGTTCCTGGCGATAGGGTCCCGGCATCAGGATTTTGACGTTCTTGCCGAAGACCTCCGCGGATTCATACCCGAACAGCCGTTCAGCAGCGCGGCTGAAGGATTGAATAAACCCGCCTGAATCGATCACGATCATCGCGTCCGGGATCGTGTCCAGAATCGATTGCAGATGGGCCTCTCGTGAACGCAAGTCATCGGTGGCCGAAAGCGCCTCCCTGCGGCTCCCATGCAAGTAGCCGCCAAGGCCCGCCATTCCGAAGGCGATGACGGCAAAGGCGACAAAGGCGGCAAGGTCGTCTTGCCTTGCGAGCGAAATCGGCGTCGGTGAAAAGCCGAGCTTCACCGCAAATGCCAAAGCGAGTGAGAAAATCGCGGGGCCCATGCCGCCCACGCCGCTCGCGATCACAATGGCAGTCGCGTAAAAAAGAAATGACGACTGGTTGTAGAGCCAAGGCTGGAACACCATGTCGGCCGCCAGTGCGAGACCGATCACCGCCGCGGCGAACAGGTAGGGCAAGACCCTGGACTCCCTCCATTCACCCCGAAATAAGCCGCGCCGCCTGCCGAGCATGAAGCATTCCTTGTCTAGCGGGGCATTTTAGCAATTCATGCCCGCCTTTCCCCCGGCTTGGACTACGGGATTCCCCTTAGGGGCAATATCTGAATTTTCTCCCGGAAATCATGCGGTTACCCAAGAGCATTCAGGGTTAATGCTCGGAGGGCCAGCCATGCGCACTTTAGTCTCCACGGTCGCGAAACTCGGAAACCCCCTTACAGCCGCCGTTTCTCCCATCAGTGTAGCTGCACAAGAGCATGACCCGGCGTCCGATCTGCAATTGATCGGCGCCACGATTCCCTATGCCCGGAACACAGAGATCTTTGGTGAGGGTGAGGCAGCCGAATATATCTATAAAGTGGTGCGCGGCGCGGTCCGCACCCACAAGCTTCTTGATGACGGACGCCGGCAGATCGGCGCGTTCCATCTTCCGGGCGATGTATTCGGTCTCGAGGCCGGTGTTACGCACCGCTTCACCGCCGAAGCGGTTGCCGATTCCAGTATCATTGTAACGAAGCGCAGCTGGCTGATGGCGCTGGCGACACAGAAACCAGAAGTCGCCCGCAGTCTGTGGACGCTGACGGCCCGCGAGCTCGAGCATGTACAGGATTTGATGCTTACGCTCGGCCGCAAGAACGCTGTGCAGCGCGTGGCCGCCTTTCTGCTCGAAATGGAAAGCCGCAGCAACTGCGAGAAGGTAATCAATTTACCGATGCCGCGTCAGGACATCGCCGACTATCTCGGTCTTACGATCGAGACGGTCTCCCGGACGTTCACGCAACTGGAGAGCAACTCGGCCATCGAATTGCAGACGTCGCGCCGCGTAGTCCTGCGTAACCGTGAAGCGCTGAAGCAGATGAACTCATGATCGGACTTGCACCGATTTTTTGGGGAGGGGCTACGAACGTGGAAAAGAGCAGGGGACTGCCCAGTTCATTCCGCCGCATCCGCCTCGAGCTTGCGCGCGAGCCGGGCCATCCGGAGGGCAGCAGCAAAATCGGATACGTGTTTGTCGCGCCACTGAACAGCGACAATCGGATTGATGCCGAGCTTTGGCGTTCACACCGCGACGATTGCCGTGTCGTTCGCTTTCGTCCGCGCGACGAAGACGTGGGTCATCTCGTGCACAAACCGGGCGGCGCCTGGGCCTTTCATTACGATGTTCACGGTGATGCCGAGGATGAGACCGGCTTCAAGTTTGGCAATGAGACTTTTGTGATCGGAGAATACGTGTCGATCAAGGAAGCGGACACGATGCACACGTTCAGGGTGACATCGGTGGAGCATCTCTGATAGGGACGAGGACTGCCATGATCAAAGATATTCTTGTTGCAGTCTTCAATGATGGAAGTTCGGATGGAACGGCTAGATTGGCCCAATCCATGGCTGAACGATTCGATTCGCATCTCACGGCGCTCGCTTGTGCATTCTACCCAGTCTATCCGACCACCACCGTGATGGACATGGCGGGTGTTGGTTTCATCGATGAAGAAATTTCAGCCAATAAGGCGGCCGCGGCTGAAGCGCTGGCGCAATTCTCCAAAGGCGCCCTCGGCAATGTTCGGCAATCCGGAACAATCGTATTGGAAGGTTTTGTGGCCGACTGCTCGAAGCAGTTCGGCGAGATCGCCCGCCGGTTCGATCTCGCCATCATCGGCCAAGCAAAGACGGACGAGATGAGGCAGACTCAATTGATCGAGGCGCTTCTGTTCGAATCCGGGCGCCCCGCCTTGGTCGTTCCCTTTGTGAACAAGGGCGGCCTCAGTCTTGATCATATCGCGATTTGCTGGGACGGCAGCAAGAATGCCGCGCGGGCAGTGGGCGATGCCATGCCTCTTCTCGTGCGCGCCAAGAAGATCACCATCCTGACCGTTTCCACCGAAAAGCCGAAGAGCCGCGAGTTGCCGGCGGCCGATATCGCACAGCATCTGGCACGGCACGGGCTGCCGGTGGAACTCGTTCCGGTCTACGTGGAAAATACCGATGTTGCGCAGGTGGTTCTTTCATACGCCGCCGATCGCAACATCACGCTGTTCGTGATGGGTGCTTATGGTCACTCGCGAATTCGCGAATTTGTACTCGGCGGCATGACAAGAAGCATGCTGGAAAGCATGACAATCCCTGTTTTTATGTCGCACTGAATCGGGAGCACTGCCGTGAAAAGTAACAAACTGACACCAGGTTGCTGGGTTGTCGTCTGCGATGGCAACAAGGCTCTGATTCTCGAAAACAGGGGAGATGAAAAGTTCCCCAATCTGCGTTCGATCGAAGTGCATACGCGCGAGGACTGGATGACTCACGAAATGGGTTCGGACCGTCCGGCTCGCATACAGCATTCCGGAGGGCCGTCCCGCAGTTCCATCGAGCAAATCGATCTGCACGATCAGGAAGAAAGGAAATTTCTCGAAAGCCTGGCAAAGCGGCTTCATCAGAGTGTCGCGGCCAAAAAGCCACAGCATCTCTTTATTGTGGCGCCTGCGCGCGCGCTGGGTATGATGAGGCCCGCATACTCACCTATGTTGAGGCATGCCTTGATTGGGGAGCTGGACAAGGACTTCGTGAAGATGCCGATTCATGAAATCGAAAAGCATGTTGTTGCACTCACGCAATAGGAAGTCGGGCTGACCATGAAGAAAATACTTAGCCTCGTCTGCTTGATCAGCCTGCAGTCTTTGCAGACCTCGGCAAGCGATATCGAGAATGGCGAACGGCTCGCAAAGTTATGGTGTTCGTCCTGCCATGTCGTCAGCGCCTCACAACAGAAAATCGAGAACAACGCTCCCAATTTCTCGACGATCGGACGTACTCGGGATATTTCAGAATCGGATCTCGCCCAGTCACTCTTGGCCCCGCATCCCCGAATGCCGGACCGCGGATTGACTCGTGACGAGGCGGCGGACATTGCTGCTTATATTCGCAGCTTCAGGAACCGTTAGCCTCGAAAGGGCCAGCAGATCCTCTCCATTCTTGCGCGATTGAAGGACGGATTAATCGCCAGTGTGCTGCGGCCGGTCCGCGGCATGCGCGCGGCCTATATTCCCCTGCTTCTGATTTATTTTTCCTATGGTGCGCTCGGTCTGATCGACGTCACGCGCGACATGTGGATCAAGGAATCCCTCACGCTCAGTCCGGCGGAACTTGCCGGCATTGGCGTGTGGCTGGGGCTTCCGTGGTCCATCAAAATGGTGTTTGGCCAGCTTGTTGACAGCGTTCCGCTGTTTGGCTCGCAGCGGCGCTCTTATATTGTAATCGGTGCGGCACTCACCGCCGGCGGACTGCTCGTTCTTGCGAGCGCGGCGGGCGGCCGGGTTTCCTCAATCGCGCCCGATCAGCTGTATCTTACCGGCGCGCTTTTGATCGTAATCGGCACGGTGGTGCAAGACGTTGTTGCCGACGCGATGTCGACCGAAGTTGTTGCCCGGAAGAATGAGCGGGGTGCACCGCGGCCTGACGAAGAAATTCGCATCGAACTCGGCATGGTTCAGGTTCTCGGACGCCTCGCGCTCGGCGTTGGCATTTTTTTGGTTGCCGGCCTGTCGGGTTGGCTCGCGCAATTTCTTTCCCGCGAAACCGTGTTCCTCCTTGGCCTTGCAATCCCGGCGTTCTCGCTTGGTTCGGCCTTGATGATTGGCCGTGAGGTCGCGGAGCGGCGGCCGGTCAACTGGCGCATTCTGGGAGGCGGCATCCTGTTCGGGGCCATCGTCGTTGCAATTGGAATTGGCGGCGTGCCCTACGCTCAGGAACTGGTATTCGTAATCTCGATGACGGTCATCATTACGATGCTCGTGATTGTGACGAAGGATATCGATTCTTCCACCCGGCGAGCCATCCTGTTCGCCACCATCATTATCTTCGCCTTTCGGGCCACACCCGCTGTTGGCGACGGCTTCTTCTGGTGGACGCTGGATGTCCTGAAATTCGACGAGGCCTTCTATGGAACGTTGCGGCAAACTGCAGCCTTCATTGGGATCGCCGCACTCTGGATGTTCAGCCGCGAACTGACAAAGTACTCCGTCGCCAAAGTGCTGTTCTGGATCACGATTGTCGGCACGATCCTGTCATTACCGAATGTGGGTCTATACTTTGGTCTGCATCACTGGACCGAGGCGCATCTTGGCATCGGCGCTCGCACGATTGCGATTGTCGATGCGGCGACTGCTTCACCGTTCGCGCAGCTCAGCATGGTGCCTCTCCTGACGCTGATTGCCTATTACGCTCCGCCAGCAGCGCGTGCGACCTGGTTTGCGCTAATGGCCTCGCTTATGAACATGGCGCTCGTCGCGGGCCAGTTGCAAACCAAATATCTAAACCAGATTTTCGTCGTGGATCGCGGCGAGTATTTGCAACTCGGCAATATTCTGATTCTCGCGGTGGCTATGGGGTTGCTCGTTCCACTTTCCGCCATTCTTTTTCTCGGCCGCAAGGTGTAAGACCGTTGGCGATAAGCCAGTACTGAGCACTGCTGTGCAGGAAACCATTGAGGTTGTTCCATGGGTACGATTATCGCAAATTTGATTGAACAAATACGCGCGCTGGAAGATGAACTCGAGGGCGAACTTGCCAAGCATCGCGCCAAGCTTGGCTTTGGAATCGAGCGCGGGCGCGTGTTGTTCGAGCAGGAGCTTCTCCGGCGGCATCGTGAGATGAAAACTACACTGAGGCAATACCTGCTCAACGCCAGTCCTCTCGTCGTGCTGACGGCGCCCGTAATCTACTCTCTTATTGTGCCGCTCGTGATCCTTGATCTTTTTGTTACGCTTTACCAGGCGATTTGTTTTCCAATATATGAAATCGAGAAGGTCAAGCGCTCAGACTTCTTCGCCTTCGACCGCTCACATCTGGGCTATCTCAATGCGTTGGAGAAAATGAACTGCGCCTACTGCTCCTACGCCAATGGCCTGATCAACTATTCACGCGAGATTGCCGCACGCACCGAGCAATACTGGTGCCCGATCAAGCATGCTCGAAGAGTCATTGGAATCCATCAGATTTACGCATCGTTTAGCGACTATGGAGATGCGAAGACATTCATGGAATCGAAGAGGAAGTCCGGCGCAGAGAAGCAGTAATTGCGTGCGCCCGGGAGAAATCGTCAACCGGTGCCCGAGAAAAAACAGCATTATTGATTTGGCTCACTTACGAATTGAGGAAGATCAAAGCGGCGAGCCGCTGCCTGCGCCAGCATTCTCCAAAATGGAGGAAAAGCCATGCTTGCGCGCGATGTAATGACGAAGCCCGTGCTTACGATAGGCGCCGATGCGAGTGTCCGGGAGCTTGCGGACCTATTGGTCAAATATCAGATCAGCGCTGTTCCCGTTACGGATCGTGGCGGCAAGGTCGTGGGTATGGTCAGCGAGGGTGATCTCATGCGCCGGACAGAACTCGGCACACGAAAAGCCCGTTCCTGGTGGCTCCAGATCTTCTCTGATCGTGATTCAGAAGCCGCTGATTTCGTGAAGGCTAACGCTCATAAAGTAAGGGACGTTATGTCGAAGTCTGTCATTTCCGTCGCGTCCGATACTCCCTTGAACGAATTGGCCAAAACGCTTGAAGAAAGCAACATCAAGCGCGTGCCGGTTATCAACGACGGACAATTGGTCGGGATTGTCAGCAGGGCGAATTTGATTCGCGCCTTTGCGACGCACGAACACCGTATTGGTCTGGAAATCGAGCGATCCGACGAGTCAATCCGGAAGCGCGTTGATGAAGCATTGTTGGCTGAGCCCTGGATGAAAGGTTTGATCGTCAATTGCCTCGTCGAAGGCGGCGTGGTCGACCTGTGGGGCTTGGTACCAGATGAAACGGTCAAGACCGCTGTACGCGTGGCGGCAGAAGCCGTGCCCGGCGTAAAAGCTGTCAACGATCATCTGGTCATTCGCTGGTATGGATCGGGCACCTGAGCGGGTAAGAACCCGCACCCCCCAAAGGTGCGGAGAGGTTGTCGCCCGCAACCGAACTGCTTCAGTACCCTTCATTTGAAGCAAGCTGAAGTTGAACGAGATATACTCCTTCATCATCTTGCAGCGGCTTTACTTCGAATCCAAGTTGCCGACACATGGACAGCATGCGTGTGTTCTCAGCCAGTACTTGTCCTTCCAGCGACTGAAGGCCTTCCTGCCGAGCGTATTCGATCAACAAGTTCATGAGCTGCCAGCCCAGCCCCCTTCCTTTCAGGTCCGAGCGTAAAAGAATTCCATACTCTGCCTTCTGATAATCGGCGTCGGAATGCAGCCGTGCGACGCCCGCCAACTCGCCTGTCGTGTCGATTGCGACGAACGCCATGGAGCGCGCATAATCGAGCTGCGTCAATTTTGCTATGAACGCATGATCAAACTCTTTTACCGTGTCGAACAGGCGCAGGCGCAAATCCTCCGCCGTGACGCGGAGAAAGAATCGCGAGAATAGCGGCTCGTCTTCTGCGCGGACCGGTCGCACATGAATTTGTTTCCCTTCCCAATTAATCTCTCGGTCCCAATCTGCCGGATAGGGTCGGATGGACATCCGAGGATGCCCGGGCTTGCTTCTATTCACTGTGTCTGGCGCTATCGAGACGCGAGCGTCGAGAGCGAGCACACCTTGCTCGTCGGCAAGTAGCGGATTGAGATCAATCTCTCGGATTTCTGGAATATCCGCGGCAAGCTGACCGAGCCGCACGAGTGCGTTTGCCACATCATCGGTCCTGGCGGCCGGGACATTACGGTAGGCCTTGAGCAGCCTGGATATACGTGCGCTCTGAATCACATCACGCGCGAGCTCGATGTCCAGCGGGGGCAACGCAAGAACTTTGTCGTCGATGACTTCCGTCGCCGTTCCACCGTGTCCGAACAGAATGACTGGACCAAAGGTCGGGTCGTCCGCGATGCCGGCAATCAGTTCGCGTGCCTTCGGCTTGTGGATCATCGGCTGCACGATGATGCCGGCAATGTGCGCAGCGGGTCTTTGCGTTTTCACGCGCTCGATCATCTCGCTTGCCGCACTGCGGATCCGATCTACGCTCGACAAGCC
Organism: Xanthobacteraceae bacterium; assembly: GCA_022844205.1. Classification (GTDB taxonomy): domain Bacteria; phylum Pseudomonadota; class Alphaproteobacteria; order Rhizobiales; family Xanthobacteraceae; genus JAUSIF01. Next base: position 601,406 of record JALHMF010000001.1, read on the forward strand.
GAGTCTAACTCCGCCGACATCAGACTTGTGAACGATGTCGCGCGACCAGATCTTGATTGCAACAGAGCCAAACTCTTTTAGGAACGGCTCTGCAACATGGGCGGCTTCCTCGGGGGTTCGCGCAGTGCGACAAGGCACCAGGGGTATTCGGTAGATTTCAAACAGTTCTGCGGCCTCGATCGGGTCGAGCCAGGCCCGTCGATCGGCAAGCGCTCGCTCCACAATGCGTCGCGCGGCAGCCACGTCCATCGGCTGGATCTCGGTTGCCGCCGGCGTTCGAGACAATCGATCCTGTGCGCGTTTGTACTCGACTAGATGCATGAAACCGCGCACCGCATCGGCTTCCGATCCAAAGACCGGAATTCCCGAACTGCGAAACGAATTCGAGGAAGACTCATCCCCGCCCACCCAGGTTGCCATTATCGGCTTAGGGCTTGATGTTCGCTTTTCCGCGTTCAGTGCCGCCAGCCGCGAGGCGATCTTCGCGGGTGAGGCAATCGACGTGGGCACGTTCATGACAAGGATTGCGTCGTTCTCGGGATCCTTCATCAGCGCGGAGAAACTTGCCCCATACCGCTCCTCGTCGGCATCGCCGATGATGTCGACCGGGTTTGCCTTCGACCAGGTGGGTGGAAGGATCTTATCCAGTTCGGCGATTGTGGCTGGCGATAGCTTCGCAAGGATGCCTCCGAGGTCCGTCAGCCGATCCACGGCCAAGACGCCAAGGCCACCGCCATTGGTCAGGATCGCGAGCCGTTCTCCGTGAAACGATGCAAAACGTCCGAGGATTTGCGCGGCAGCGAAGAATTCATCCAGATCCATGGCGCGCACGAGGCCGGCCCGCCGGAATGCGGCACAGTAAACGGCGTCGGAACCGGCAAGCGCTCCGGTGTGCGTGGCTGCGGCACGTGCGCCTTCCTCATGCCGCCCCGCCTTCAATACAACGACGGGCTTAATGCGAGCGGCGGCACGCGCCGCCGACATGAATTTGCGAGCGTTTTTGATCGCCTCGACATAAAGCAGGATCGCACGTGTATGCCTATCAATCGTGAAGTAATCTAGAAGATCAGGCAAATCGACATCGAGCTGATCGCCGATTGAAATGATGCCGGAGAAGCCCACAGAGCGCTGGTGGGCCCACTCGATAAGTCCGCCTGCGATCGCGCCCGATTGGGAAATCAAGGCTAGATTGCCTGCCTGCGCAGGGCGTATGGCGAAACTTGCATTCAGCCTGGCATAAGGCGCAAGAATTCCAATGCAATTTGGTCCGACAATACGAAGCCCATGTTTGCGCGCTGCCTTATCCGCGGCTTCTGCGAGCGATCCAGGGCCTTGATCCAAACCTGCCGAAATCACGATGGCAGCCGCCGCGCCCTTTACACCCGCTTCATGAATAAGTCCGGGAATTGTGGCTGCTGGGGTTGCAAGTACGACAACATCAGGCGAGATGGGCAACGCTGAAATACTTTGATGAATCTCGATATTGCGGAATTTTTTCTCTTGCGGATGAACGGCAAGAACATCGCCCGTGAAGCCGCCATCCAGAATGTTCGCAAGTATTTTTCCGCCCACGGATTTAGAGCGTTCGCTCGCGCCAATGACTGCGATCGAACGGGGGGAAAGAAGGGTCGAGAGGCGATAGCTCGACATTGCGATGCAGGTTGCCAGCTTTTTCCAACGCCTGTCCAATGAATCCGGATGGACACTAGCCAGCGGCGGAATGCAGCAGAATGCTGTAGGCCCAGATGAAGGCTCTCCGAAACCGGCCAGTAATCTCCTCAGAGACGTCACCAGCGGTATTTTCGTGGGCGGGAGACTTTAATATTTCCCCAGCCAACAAAAAATATAGCCTGAGGTCTCCCAACATTGGCGCACGGCGTTCCCGGCCGCATCCATGTTTCCAAGGTTACCGCCGACTGCCTCGGAGGAAAGTTCGCGCTGGAGCCCCGCGGCGTCATCGAGATCAAGGGCGCGGGTAGTGGAAACGTTTTTCCTGGAAGAGAAGGCGCGCGGGTAATTTTTGCACCGGAAAACACGCTCCCGGGATAGGGCGCGCTCAGGAGCACTTGAACTTCTTGTGAGCGGGATTGCAGTCCGGAGCGATTCCAAGTCATGCTAGTTTCAAGTTTCTATCCTAAGGAGAATCTCATGAGCTACGGATCGTTGCCGGCGACGGGCTATTCGGGGACCGCCAAACTCTTGCACTGGCTGGTGGCCCTCTGCGTCCTCACCATCATCCCGGTCGGTTTCTGGATGAACATGGAAGGGCCGTACCAGAACCAGCTCTTCAATCTCCACAAATCGCTGGGCGTTCTGATCCTCGGGCTGATGATCGTCCGCATCGCCTATCGGCTGCTCGCGGGCGCACCCGCGGCTGAGCCGGGTATCGCGCGCTGGCAGAAAGCGATTTCGTCCGCGGTGCATGGAATTCTCTACATTCTGCTGATTGGGCTTCCGATCGCTGGCTACATTGCGAATTCCGCTTACGGCGCGAACGGTACGCCGACGCCGTTCTTCGGGCTGTTCGAGCTTCCGCCGATCGTGGGCCCGAACGAGGAACTCTCAAAAAGCATCTTCGCGGTCCACAAGATCGTCGGCTGGGTCGTCGGCGGACTCGTGGTGCTGCACATCGGCGGCGCGATGATGCACTTCCTGAAAGGCGACGGCGTCATGCAGCGCATGATCCCGAAGTCGTTCAGCGGCCGCTGAACTATTTCGGAAGCGCCAGCAAATCCTCATGGCCGACGGTGCATGAAGTGCCGTCGGCCGTTCGCGCTTCATACCATTGCGTGATGGCCGCTTCCGGCACGGAGCCTGTTTCACGGACGGCTACGGCCCAGCCATGGGCCAGTTCGCGAATGAGTGCACGGTCCTTGCCGTCCAGCACCCAAGGGCTTTTTCCAGTCGTGATTTTGTAACCCGCATCGGCGAATTTCTCTGCCATCAAGGACGCGGCGTGCGCTCCAGCCGAGGGACCAAAACCCTTGTCGCGGCCGAAATGACTTTCGAAGGCGGCAACCATTGTCTTGTCCGCCGGGTGCGCGGGCTTCCATTCCGTAATCGAATCGTGCGTAAGCGCGGTGTAGAAAGCGATCTGCTTTTCCGCGAGCGTGGAAACAAAACGGGCGATCCAATCCACGGAGACTAGATCGAACAGCGCCGCCGCGGTGACGAGATCGGGCTTGGATTTGCCCCAAGGCGCTGGATCGGCGGCGAGGTCGTGCCGCTTCAGTTCGATCTCCAATTCGCGGCCATCCTTCACCACCTCGATTCCTGTTTTCGAGGCGCGGGCGAAATCGGCCCATTGCGAAAGGGTCTCCGAAGCGGCGGATAGAAGAATCGGATCGTAATCGACCAGAGTCCAACGCTGCTTTGCGGGCAGGAAAGGGGAGATCGCGCGCAGGTTCGAGCCAAGACCGGTGCCGAGGTCGAACACATGGACCGATTTCTGCTTCGCAAAAGCAGCACCCAGCTTTTCGAGCAGCCCGCGATCCCGCGAGCGATGATCGACCGGCTCGCGCAGCGTGAGCCATTCCGGTGCGAAGCTCATGCGTTGACTCCGGCGCGGGCCTTGTCGAGCGCACGCGCGACACGAGCGGCCGTTTCGTCCCAGCCGGGAAGTTTCTTCGCATGGTTCCACGCCGCATCGGCGCGGCGCTTCAGTTCGGATTTATCGGAAAGCATTGTCCGAAGCGCATCGGCGAGCGCCGCGGCGTCTCCGGGCGGCACGAGAATTCCCGCGTCCGCCGGCACCGTGTTGACGACGGCCCCTCCGGTACAGCCGACAACCGGCAGCCCGCGCGCGAGCGCCTCGGCGAATGCCATGCCGTAGCCCTCAAAGTGAGAAGGCAGCACGAAGAGGTCGGCGCGATCATATTCCCGCTCAAGCGTCTCGTCGTCGAGCGAGCCGAGAAGCTTCACGCGGCCGGCAAGATCATGTTTTGCAATCGCATCGCGAACGATTTTCACCGCGGCTGAATCGCGCTCGGCACTGCCCGCAATATGGTTTTCCCATTGCAGGTCCTTGATGCGCGCGAGTGCCGCGACCAGAACGTCATATCCCTTGCGCGCGGTGACGGAGCCGACGCTGAGGAGACGAGGGACTCCGCCGCTGCCTTTCGCACGCGGGGCGGGATCGGTACCCGGCTCCGCGACGGATATCAAATCTTCCCGAACGCCAAAATCGCGCGTCAGCAGATCCTTCGTGCCGGAACTGGTCACAATCACATGAACGGTGCGGGAGAGCGCCTCGCGTTCGGTCCGCTCGAAATATTTCGCTCGCTCCGCGTCGATCCCCGTCTCGAGCGCCAGCGGATGATGCACGAGCGCCACGATCGGCTGGCGAACTTGCCTTACGAATTCCAAAGGCATCGCACCGAAAGCGAGACCGTCAATCAGCACCAGCGATTCGGCAGGCGTTTCGGAAATCATCCGCACGCTTGCTTCGAGGCTTGCTGTAACCGGCGACGGAAAATCACCCGGCAAGGCGATGTGCCGGACCTTCCATCCCTGCTGCGGAAGCAGGTCGATCACGCGCCGGTCGTAACGGTAGCCGCCGGTGGGCGTGCTGATATCGCCGGGTATGGCGAAGACGACCTCGCGCATGAAAATCAGACCGCGGCCTCGTACCAGCCGCGCGCGATGTGGGATTCGTGCATCGTCACGCGGATTTTCGAAACGCCTTCGGAGTCCGCACCCAGCTTGCCGGCTTTCAGCGCGGCTTTCATCCGGTCGAATACATAGCGCGACAGAAATTCCGTCGTGGTCTGCTTGCCCTTGAATTCCGGCATGTCGTCGAGATTGCGATAGTTGATCGGTTCGAGCGTAGCCTTGAGCGCGTCGATGGCGGCGCCGATGTCCACCACCACTTCATTCGGCCCGAGCTTCTCGCGAAAGAACGCGACATCGCAGACGAAGGTCGCGCCATGCACACGCTGGGCGGGCCCGAAGAACTCGCCCTTGAACGAATGGGCGATCATGATGTGGTCGCGAACTTCGACGGCGTACATGGTTTTCCCTCAAGCGTTTGAAACGGGATCAATAGCGCACAAGCGCGCCGACGCCAGCGGCGTCAGCGGCCAGCAACCGCGGCAATTCGCGCGGCAGGTCGGCGAACGGTACTTCTTCACCCAGCAGTGCTTCATAGCGATCGTCGGCAAGAAGGCGCAGTGCTGCATCCATGCGGCGGCGATGGGTCCAGCGCGCGCGGCGGTCGGCTGGAATGGTGCCGACCTGACTGGAAATGATGCGCAGCCGGCGGGAGTGAAAATTGCCGCCAAGAGACAAACTTACAGGCTTGTCGCCGTGCCAGCTTGCTTCCACGACGCTGGCTTCCATTCCGGCAAGTTCGATGCCGAGGCAAAGTCCCGCCTCAGTGGCGCTGGCATTCACGACGAGGTCGGCTTCATGCGGAGCGTTTTCGGGCAAGGCAAACCGGGCACCGATTTTTTCGGCGAGTGCCGCACGGGACTTGTCCTTGTCCACCACGGTCACTTCCGCGCCGGGCAGGCCAGCCGCGAGTGCGGCGGTCAGCAAACCCACAAGCCCGCCACCGATAATGACAATGCGATCGGCGGGGGCGGCATGGCCGTCCCAGAGAATGTTCAAGGCGGTTTCCAGATTGGCGGCGAGCACCGCGCGACGGGCCGGTACGTTACCCGGCACGACGACGGCGGCGTCGGCCGGGATCGTGAAGCGGTCCTGATGCGGGTGAAGCGCAAAGACAGTTTTGCCCTTCAGATTTGCCGGTCCTTCTTCCACCAGCCCCACCGCCGCATAGCCGTACTTCACCGGGAAGGAGAACTCGCCCTCCTGCGTGGGTAGCCGCATCCGGGCGTATTCGCCGGGCGGCACCTTGCCTTCGAACACCAGCCGCTCGGTGCCCCGGCTGAGGCCGGAAAACAATGTTTTTACAGTGACTTGTCCGGAAACGGGTGCGGGGAGGGCCGTTTGCCGCAGTTCAGCCTTGCCCGGCGCTGTGTACCAGAGCGCCGTTGCGGCGGTGTTTGCTTTTACGTCCGCTGAATTCACAGTCCGGCCCATTCGCAATAAAGGGGCTGCCGTTCTAGGACAGCACTTAATTCCGCCACGGGTTTGTAGCGATTTCCCGGCGGAAGGCGAGTGCGCCCGGAAGATAGCCTAAACGCAGAAAAACCGATGTCCCTTGATCCCACGATGAAGCTGCCCGCCGGTGCCAAGACCGCCGCGGAACACACCACGCCGACCGGCATGCAGAGCGTACCGGACCTGTTCATGCGGCGCGCATTCTTCACGCTGCTTTGCCTCGCAACGACGGCCTGGCTGTGCTGGTGGCTCGCCAAAATTCTTGCCACGGACGGCTTCGGAGTCATCGATTTCATGATGGTCGTGGCATTTCTCACCAATGCGCCATGGATCGTGGTCGGGTTCTGGAATTCGGTGATCGGCTTCGCGCTGCTGCACTTCACGCGCGAGCCGCTGGAGAGCGTGCTCCCCGTTGCCGCCGACCGCCGCGCGAACGATCCGGTGAATATGCGTGTCGCGATTCTAATGACCGTGCGGAACGAAGATCCCGCGCGCGCCGCCGCGCGTCTGCGCGTGGTGAAGGCAAGTCTCGACAAGACGGGGTTCGGCGACAATTTCGATTATTTCGTGTTGAGCGACTCCTCTCGTCCTGAAGTGATCGCGGAAGAGGAAGCGACCTTCGCGGCCTGGCGCCGGGAATTTTCCAATCCGGATCGCATGGTCTATCGCCACCGCGAAAGAAACACCGGCTTCAAGGCCGGCAACGTCCGCGACTTCTGCGAGCGCTGGGGACCGAAATACGAGATCATGATCCCGCTCGACGCCGACAGCCTGATGACCGGCACGTCGATTGTGCGGCTGGTACGCGTGATGCAGGCAAGCCCGAAGCTCGGCATTTTGCAGAGCCTTGTTGTCGGCATGCCGAGTCCGAGCTTTTTCGCGCGCGTGTTTCAGTTCGGCATGCGTCATGCGATGCGCTCCTTCACCACCGGCAGCGCCTGGTGGCACGCGGACTGCGGACCATTCTGGGGTCACAACGCGGCGGTCCGCATCGCGCCGTTCACCGAACACTGCAAATTGCCGGACCTGCCGGGCAAGCCGCCGTTCGGCGGGCACATCCTTTCGCACGACCAGATCGAAGCGATCATGATGCGCAAGGCCGGTTTTGAGGTGCGCGTGCTGCCGGAAGAAGAAGGCAGCTATGAGGAAAATCCGCCGGCACTGCCGGATTTCATGGTGCGCGACCTGCGCTGGTGTCAGGGCAACCTCCAATACTTCAAGCTCGTCGGCCTGCCGAAGCTGCCGGCCAGCCGGTTCAATATCCTGTTCGCGATCCAGATGTTCATCGGGGTTGCGGGACTGATCCTGTTCGTTCTGCTGGCGGCGATTTCTGCGGTGCTGTGGCCGTCCAGCGTTGCCTTCCCCGTGGTTTCGGCGCTCGCTTTCTATCTCGTCTGGCTGTTCTTGTATTTCGCCCCGAAATTCGCCGGCGTCGCCGACGCGATCATCCGCTCGCCGCGCCACTACGGCGGCATCGGCCGCCTGCTTGGCGGCGGATTGCTGGAGACGGTGTTTACGTTCATGCTCGTGCCCATCTCTATGGTGGGTCAGACCATCTTCATGGTGGCGCTCGCCTTCGGGAAAATGGTGCATTGGGACGCGCAGCGCCGCGACCGCTATCGCCTTGCCTGGAGCGAGGCGTTCAAGGTGCTGTGGCCGCATACGCTGTTTGGCTTGGCGATCCTCGCACTGCTCGTCATCGGCAATCCATCCGCGATCCCGTGGTTTCTTCCGTTCCTGACCGGTCTGGTGCTTTCGATACCGTTCGCGGTGTTCACGGCTTCGCCCGAACTCGGTGCGTGGGCGGCGAAAGCGAAGCTCTGCGCGATCCCGGAAGAGTTCGAGACGCTGCCGGAGATCGCGGCGCTCGAATCTTCCCAAGCCCACTGAGGCGCATTTGTCCGACGCTCTCGATACGATCCGCGGGGTCATCCGGTCGCTGCGCATTTATTATGGCGATCCCGCGCGCAAGCAGACGATAGACGCGATGCATGCGCGTTTCCTGAAGAGGGGCGACCTCGCCTTCGACATCGGCTCGCATGTCGGCGACCGCGTAGCGTCGTTTCGCAGGCTGGGCGCGCGCGTGGTGGCGCTGGAGCCGCAACCGGCACTTGTGCGCACATTGCGCGTGCTGTTCGCGCTCGACCGCAAGGTCAGGATCGAGGCCGCGGCGGTCGGGCGTGCGGCCGGTGAGATCGAGCTGAACCTCAATCTGAAAAATCCGACGGTCGCCACCGCTTCGGACGATTTCATCAAGGCTGCGGACGGCGCCCTCGGCTGGGAAGAGCAGCGCTGGACCCGCAAGCTCAAAGTTCCGATGACGACGCTCGATGCGCTGATTGCAAAGCACGGCACGCCGCAATTCGTGAAGATCGACGTCGAGGGTTTCGAGGACGAAGTCCTCGCCGGTCTCTCGCAGCCTTTGGCTGCGCTGTCGCTCGAGTTCACCACCATCCAGCGCGATGTCGCAGTTCGCGCGATTGAACGGCTCGCCGCCGCCGCACCCTACCGCTTCAACGCCTCGCTCGGCGAAAACCAGCGCTTCGAACATGAGACCGCACTGGATGCCGCGGGGATCACGGCCTGGCTGAGCGATCTGCCGCTCGCAGCCAATTCCGGCGACATCTTTGCAAGCCTGAACGCCTCGGCACTCGGACCTGCAAATCCGCGGGCCAATTGATCCAGATCAACCAACCGGTCCGTTCCATGCCGTCCCGCGAACGGGTATAGCCGCGACATTCAGCCAAGCGTATATCTTCGAAAAGTGGATGTAATGCTTGGGAACAATTGTCCCTGGAGGACGCCGTGATCGATCCCGTTCCGTACAAGCCCGAGGAAGAAGGCGTCTGGCCGCCGACATTGTTTCCGCCCTACACCTCGACGGTGAAGCGCGCGCCGCGCCAGCCGCTCGTCTATATTCCGCAGACGCTTTCGGAAGTGACCGGGCCGGTTTACGGCCACAGCAAACTCGCGGTCGACGATCACGACCTGACAAAACACCATAAGGGCGAACCGCTGGGCGAGCGCATTATCGTGACCGGCCGCGTGCTGGGGGACGATGGCTGTCCCGTTCCCAACACGCTGGTGGAAATCTGGCAATGCAACGCCGCCGGCCGCTACCGGCATCATGGCGATCAGCACGACGCGCCGCTCGATCCGAATTTCTCCGGCGGCGGCCGCGTGCTGACCGACGCGCAAGGCAATTACAAATTCATCACGATCAAGCCGGGCGCCTATCCGTGGCGCAACCACCAGAACGCCTGGCGGCCGGCGCATATCCATTTTTCGCTGTTCGGTCCTGCTTTCGTGACCCGGCTCGTGACCCAGATGTTCTTCCCCGGCGATCCGCTGCTGGCACTCGACCCGATCATGATGAGCGTCCCCGATCCGGTTGCTCGCGACCGCATGATCTGCAAGTTCGATATCGGCTTGACCAAGCCGGAATGGGCGCTTGGCTACCGGCACGACATCGTTCTGCGCGGCCGCAACGCGACTCCGATGGAGCACTGACGTGTCGAAGCAGACGCCGTCGCAGACGGTCGGCCCTTTCTTTCATCTGGACCTGCCTTTCGAAGGCGGCGACGTACTGGTTACCGCAAACACCAAGGGCGAGCGCATCCTGTTGGAGGGCCGCGTTGTCGATGGCGACGGCGAGCCGCTGAACGATGCGCTGATCGAAATCTGGCAGGCGAATGCGGAAGGCCGCTATGACCATCCGGAGGATGCGCAGGAAAAGCAGATCGATCCGGAATTCCATGGCTGGGGCCGCTGTCCGACCAGCCAGGATGGCGTGTATCGCTTCCAGACAGTACGCCCCGGCCCGGTTCCGGGCCCCGGCAATACGCTGCAGGCGCCGCATATCAATGTCATCGTTTTCGCGCGCGGCATGTTGCGGCATCTCACGACGCGGGTTTATTTTGAAGGCGAGGCCTTGAATGCAGACGATCCAATTCTTGCGCGCGTAACCGATACGAAACGCCGCGAAACGCTGATCGCCAAAAAGCAAAACGGCGGGTCAGCGGTCTACCGTTTCGACATCGTGCTCCAGGGCGCAAACGAGACGGTTTTCTTCGCCGCCTGAATCTCGGCTGCTATTTCCGTCAACGAAAACAACTTGAGCGCGTGGCGGTTTTCCTGCTTGAATTTAGGGCAGCAAGCACAGCCCTTCGTATGGCGTTCAATTACACCAAGCACAGCACCTTATTCCTTTGCGTGTGCATGATAATTGGGCCTGTTTCCATGCTTTTCGGGGAAGTAGAACTATTGGATACCCAATCGAATTGGTGCAGTGCAGGATAATGAAAACTTGCCCGCCCCCATTACGAATTTGCTAGAGTGCCGCCGAGTGCGCGACGAACGTGCACCGCCAATTGCGCGGCGTTAGATCGCGTTCTCCATCGTCGACGATGGTTTTCTCTAGGGAGGATTACATGACCAAGAAGATTCGGACGCCCGAAGCCGGGCGCCGTAAGTTTTTGAAAACTGCTGGCCTTGCCGGTGCTGCTGCCGCGGCGACCATTGCGATGCCGCAGATTTCGCGCGCCCAGACCGTAGCCCTGAAGATGCAGGGTTCGTGGGGTGCGAAAGACGTCTTCAACGAAATGGCGCAGGACTACGTTGAACGCGTCAACAAGATGGCCAGCGGCCGTCTCAAGATCGACTACCTCGTCGGTGGCGCGGTCGTGCATCCGTTCCAGGTGCTCGATGGCGTGCATGGCGGTCAGATCGATGCAGCGCATACCGTGACTGTGTACTGGTACGGCAAGCACAAGGCAGCTTCGCTGTTCGGCACCGGCCCGGTGTTCGGCTTCAACGCCAACGAAGGCCTCGGCTGGATTCACAACGGCGGCGGCAAGGAATTGTTCGAAGAACTCCAGACGCAGATCATGAAGATCAACGTCAAGAGCTTCTTCGCGATGCCGATGCCGACCCAGCCGCTGGGCTGGTTCAAGAAGCCGGTGACGTCCGCGAACGACGTGAAGGGCCTCAAGTACCGCACCGTCGGTCTCGCGGCCGACCTTCACCAGGCGATGGGCATGTCCGTCGCGCAGCTTCCGGGCGGCGAAATCGTGCCCGCCATGGAACGCGGCGTGATCGATGCGTTCGAATTCAACAACCCGACTTCCGACCGCCGCTTCGGCGCTCAGGACGTCGCCAAGAACTACATGATGGGCAGCCATCACCAGGCGACGGAATACTTCGAAATCATGTTCAACCGCACGAAGTTCAATTCGATGCCGACTGAAATCCAGGCGATCTGTCAGTACGGCGCAGAAGCCGTGTCTTCGGCCAACGAGTGGAAGGCTTACGACTACTACTCGAAGGACATGCAAGAGCTGATCAACAAGGACAAGGTCAATGTGCTTCGTACGCCGCAGGGCATTTTCGACGCACAGATCAAGGCTTGGGACGGACTGATCGTCGAGCTGGCGAAGGATCCGTTCATGAAGAAGGTGATGGACTCGCAGAAAGAGTGGGTCCGCCGCGTAGTCCATTACACGCAGTTGAACGCCACCGATTATAAGGGTGCGTTCAACCACCACTTCCCGGGCGTCCTGAAGATGTAATCACTACGGCAGCACATCCGTGCTGCTTGCTATTGGAGAGGGCGGCGCCATAGCGCCGCCCAATCCTGCATTTGGGGGGATGCGTATATCTTCGGATTTACGCGCTTAAGTCGCAAAGTGGGGCACCATGAATCGTTTTCTTTTCGCGATCGATTCGCTCAGCACCTGGGTAGGTAAGGCGTTCGGCTGGCTGATCCTCGTGCTCACGTTCGGCATCAGCTACGAAGTCTTCGTCCGCTATGTGCTCGGCAAGCCGACGACATGGGCGTTCGACTTCAGCTACATCAATTATGGTGCGCTGTTTTTGATGTGCGGCGCCTATGCCCTGGCTCGTAACGGTCATGTGCGCGCGGACGTATTTTACCGCTTCTGGCAGCCGCGCACGCAGGCGAAATTCGATCTTGTACTCTACATCATCTTCTTTTTGCCGGCGGTCCTGGCCCTGATCTATTCGGGCTGGAATTACGCTGCGGCGTCGATCCGTTTTCGCGAAGTCAGTATTTTCAGTCCTGCCGGCGTTCCGGTGTTCCCGCTCAAGACCCTGATTCCGGTAACCGGCGTGTTCCTTCTTTTACAGGGCATCGCGGAAATCATCCGTTGCATCCTCTGCATCAAGACCGGGCAGTGGCCGCAACGCCTGCATGACGTGGAAGAAACCGAAAGCGTGATCATGCATGAGAAAGCGCATATGGACAGTGCCGCCTCCAAGAAGAAGGGGGCCTGATTATGACCGATCCGCAGGTCGGCATGTTGATGCTGGGTTTGTTCATCTTCATCATCATGCTTGGATTTCCGATCGCCTTCACGCTGATCGCGATGGGCGTCGGCTTCGGCTACTACGCCTATTATACACCGGGACAAGATATCACTCAGAACCGCATATTCACGCAGCTCGTGTTCAAGGCCTTCGAGGTGGCGTCGAACGACGTGCTGGTGGCGGTCCCGCTATTCCTCTTCATGGGGTATCTGGTGGAACGCGCGAACATTCTGGATCGCCTGTTCCACTCGCTGCAGATCTCGCTGAAGAACGTGCCCGGCGCGCTCGCCGTGGCCACGATGCTTACCTGCGCGATGTTCGCGACCGCGACCGGCATTGTGGGCGCCGTCGTCACGCTGATGGGGTTGCTGGCGTTCCCGGCGATGCTGCGAGCGGGCTATGATGTGAAGCTCTCCGCGGGTGTCGTCTGCGCTGGCGGTTGCCTCGGCATCCTGATCCCGCCGAGCATCCTGCTCATCGTCTATGCGGCCACGGCCGGCATTTCAGCGGTGAAGCTCTATGCGGCGGCGTTTCTGCCGGGCTTCCTGCTCACGTTCTTCTATGTGGTCTATATCATCATCCGCGCGATGCTGAATCCGAAGCTGGCGCCGAAACTGCCGAAAGAGCAGACGGATATTCCGATCTCGGAAGTTATATCCGCGCTGGCGACCTCATTTCTCCCGCTCGCGCTGCTGATCATGTGCGTGCTGGGTGCGATCCTGTTCGGACTGGCGACGCCATCGGAAGCGGCGGGCATCGGCGCGCTCGGCGCCATCTTGCTGGCGCTCATGTACGGTTCGCTGACCTACACGATGGTTCGCGACTCGGTATATCTGACCGCGCGCGCGACCGCGATGGTGTGCTGGCTGTTCGTCGGCTCATGGACCTTCTCGTCGGTCTTCGCCTATCTCGGCGGGCAGGCGGTGGTCGAGCAGTTCTTCCTCAGCCTCAACCTGTCGCAGACGGGCTTCCTGTTGTTGACGCAGACGCTGATCTTCCTCCTGGGCTGGCCGCTGGAATGGACCGAGATCATCGTGATCTTCGTGCCGATCTTCCTGCCCCTGCTGGATGATTTCGGCGTCGATCCGATCTTCTTCGGCATCCTTGTGGCATTGAATACCCAAACGGCTTTCAACACGCCACCGGTGGCAATGGCAGCCTTCTACCTGAAGGGGGTTGCGCCGCCGCATGTGAAACTCTCGGACATCTTCAACGGTTCGCTGCCGTTTGTGTTCATGGTCTTCCTCACCATGATTCTCGTGTACGTATTCCCCGGCATCGCGCTTTGGCTGCCGGATTATCTGTACACGCCACGCTGACCGGCGCGGGCTAACGGCAAGGGTTGCAACGATGAGTTTGGGGGCGCTGAGCCTTTGCGAAGCGGCGGAGCACATCCGTGAAGGCCGGCTCAAATCGGTCGAGCTTGTATCCGACTGCCTGAAACGCATCGACGAAGTCGACGGCACCGTAAAGGCCTGGGCGCATCTCGACCGCGATCACGCGCTCATGCGGGCCCAGGCTGCCGACGATATCCGTGCGGCGGGAAAGAATATCGGCCCCCTGCATGGTGTGCCGGTCGGCATCAAGGACATCTTCGACACCCGCGATTATCCGACCGAACTCGGCTCTCCCATCTGGGAGGGCAGGACACCGAGAGAAGATGCGTTCGCCGTTGCGAAACTGCGCGCGGCGGGCGCCATCATTCTCGGCAAGACGGTAACCACCGAATACGCCTATTTTTTCCCCGGCAAGACGACCAATCCGCACGACAGCACCCGCACGCCGGGCGGCTCCTCCAGCGGCTCCGCCGCGGCCGTCGCCTCGTTCATGGTGCCGGGTGCCATCGGCTCACAGACCAACGGCTCCGTGATCCGGCCGGCGTCTTTCTGCGGTGTGGTCGGTTTCAAGCCGACGCATGGCCTGATCCCGCGCACCGGAGCGCTGCTTTTGTCGCGTGCGCTCGATCACGTCGGCACGTTTGGCCGTACGGTGCAGGATGTGGCCCTGCTTGCCGAAGTGATGGCGGGCGCGGACGATGAGGACCCGGACACAAGACCGGTTGCCCGTCCGCCCTTCGCTGAAGTGGCGGTGAGCCAACCGCCGCTGCCCCCGCGCTTGGCGTTCGTGAAGTCGCCGGTCTGGAATCTGACCGAAGCGGACACGCGCGAGGCATTCGCGGGTCTGGTGGAGCTGCTTGGTGAAAGCGTGTCAGAGGTCGAACTCGGACCGAGCTTCGATCGCGTCGTGGACATGCAAAAAGTGATCATGGAAGTTGAAATGGCGCACAATCTGCGCCGCGACTACGACAAGGGCAGCGACCGTTTGAGCCCGCAACTCCGGCAGTTGATCGAGCGCGGCCGCGCCTTCAAGGCGATCGACTATGCCGGGGCGCTCGCCGGCATCGGCCCGGCCAATCAAGCCATCGACGGTATTTTCGACGAATACGACGCGATCATCACGCCGGCTGCGACAGGGGCCGCCCCCAAGGGACTGGAGAGCACCGGGAATCCTGTATTCTGCACGATCTGGACCTATCTGGGGGCTCCCGCGGTGACCGTGCCCCTGTTGCAATCGGAATCGGGCATGCCGATCGGCGTGCAGCTTGTCGGACGCCGGGGAAACGACGCACGGCTCTTGCGCACGGCCAACTGGTTGGTCAAAACTGCAACGAAGAAGGGCCGCAAGAAGGGCGGCAAGGGAAAATCGTAATGGTATTTTTCACCGGACTGATCGGCATTTTCGGTTTCGCGGCCTTCCTCGGCTTCATGCTCTGGTGGGTGAAGGCGCTCCCGCTCATCATCATCGTGATCGTCGTATCGCTCTTGCTGATTTACGACTGGATCATGACCGTTCGCTACGGCGACGGCTGGGAATCGACCAAGCGCTGACGGCGGACGTTACTGCACGCGGTTTCCGCTCAGCGTGACCTGCGCATAGCGGCTCGCGTCTTCCTTGGTGAGATCGCCGGTGATGATCCGGCGCCGGTCCATGCCCACCACCGCACCCGTTGAAGCGCCGGCAATCAGATTGTCGGCCACGAGAGCCGAACCGGCCCCTTCCGACATCGAGATCCCGACGCCGATCGGCGTGGACCGGATGACATTGCCGTTGATCGCGACATCGCGCAGATATTTTCCGTAGCCCGCCAGCACGCCCGCATAGAGCGCCTTCTCGATCACGTTGCCGGTGACGGAAGCATCGGCTTCCACCGCGATGCCGGTGCCCTGGCCGTTCTTCACATCGCCGCGCGTGATGTTGCGGACGAGATTGCCCTGGCAGACCGCGAGCCGGCCGCCTTCGTTGAAATTGGTGATGGAAATGCCGGTCGCCGCACCGTCAACGATGTTGCCGGAAATCACGGCGCCCTCGAAACCGAATTCCGCATAAAGCGCCACTTCGCCAAGCGCGCTGGCCGCGTTGCCGCGGATCTGCAGGTTCGATGCGGCGTTGCCGCGTACCGCCGAGAACGCGCAGTTGCGAATGCGGTTGTCGGCTACAATCACATTCGCCGCCCGAAACACATTAATTCCGTTGCCGTTCTGCCCCGAACCGCCGTCGCGCGCACTGATCTCCTCGATGCGGTTCGCCATCACCAGCGTGCCGTCGTCGCCGGCTTTCGAGCGCCAGACCTGGATGCCGTTATTGGCGGCGTTCAGAATCGTGTTGTTGGAGATCGAAAGCCCGCGCGCGTCGAGCGAAAAAATCGCGGCTTTGCCCGCGCCCATGATCGTGTTCGCGGAGATTTCGCCGGAGACACCATCGAGATAGATGCCGTTTCCACCGCTCGCCTGCACGGTGCAGTCATGCATGCGGAAGCCGCGGGTGTTGCGCGCCAGCACAAGGCCGGTACTTTCCGTCAGCGGCTTGCCCACGCCGTCGAAGACGAGGCCTTGCAGCGTGATCTGGTCGGCTTGCGCCGAAGACACAATCGAGCGGCCGGCCCCGAGAATGAGCCGCGTGGCGCCGCGGATGCCGAAAATCTGCGCGCCCGACGGCAGAATGAGATCGCCCACGAGATAGCCGCCTGCCGGCAGCCAGAGGGGAACGCGTGCGGAAGCGGCGGCCTCGATCGCGCGCTGCAATTCGGCGGACTGGTCGTTCTCGCTGCCCGGTGTGACGCCAAAATGCGTGACGTCGATGCCAAGCGATCCCAGCGGTGCCGTGCTGGCGCGGACCTGCATCGGCAACAGCGGTGCGGCGGCGCCCGCGGCGGACAGTCCGATGATCGAACGGCGGTCGAGGTCGATGGCCACGCTGAACTCCTGTAATTCCGGAGTTCAAGAGATCAAGGTTCGTGCCGTGTTTTTGTATCGAAGCGGGACGGTTAACGCCGCTTCGCTGCCGAAAGCAGAACCGCGAGCATGGCGGCTCCTGCCTTTTCCAGCCTGTGCGCGGTCGGGCGAAGGCGATTTCCTGCCACGCCGCCTCGCAGCGGCTTGCGCGGCCAGGGAATGTGAACGAAAGCGATGAAGCGGGGGCGTCCGGTTCCGCGCCTCAAATCGAGACAGGTGTAGAGCGACGCATTGCAGATGTAGCGCCCGGCATTGTGCGAGAGGTTAGCGTTAACGTGGGCGTTCCGCGCGGCGGTCACCAGTGCGGCGAGCGGAGCGGCAGTTCGCAGGCGGCCGGGACCGCGCGGCGCAAGCGCCCGTGCGGCGGGAATGCGGGAGCCGGCGTCCGGATGCAGCAGCGAGCGCGCGTTGATCCCTTGCGATTCCACCCGCACGCTTTTGGCGCGGGCCGCAAGCCCGAACATCAGCACGATTTCGGGATCATGCTTGCGCACGAGCGCAGGGAGGTCGCGTTCCACCGCGGCGTAATGTGTCGGGAGCACATGCGTAACGATCTTCGTATCGCTGAACGCGGGCCGCCGCATCCGGCCGAGCGCGCGGACAAGCGTTGCACTCGGATTGACGGGCGCGCCCGGAAACGGCCCGAAGCCGATCACGAGCGCGGTGACTTGTTTCATAGACCGAGAATGTCCGCGATCTCTTGTGCGGCGAGATCGGCGGGCAGCTTGCCGTCGGCCACCGCCTTCTCGAGGGCGGGCAGCTTCGCCTTGATCTTCGGATCGCTGCGCAGGCGGCCGCGGAAACGTTCCTCCAGCAGCGTCCACATCCACTTGATTTGCTGGGCGCGGCGCTTGTCGGCAAGTGCGCCGGATTTTTCCAATTGCTTGCGGTGGAGTGTAATGGCATCCCAAACCGAAGAGACTTTATCTCCGGTGAGCGCTGAATAGGTCAGCACCGGCGGCGCTTCATGGCCCGCGGTGATATGCAATGCGGCGGTCAGCGAAGTGGCGGCAGCCTTCGCGCGCATGATGTTGTCGCCGTCCGCCTTGTTGACCGCGATCACATTGGCAAGCTCCAGCACGCCCTTCTTGATGCCCTGCAATTCGTCGCCGGCACCCGGCAGCATCAGCACCAGAAACGAATCCGTCATCTCGGCGACCGCGACTTCCGACTGGCCCGCACCCACCGTTTCCACGATCACGATGTCGTAGCCCGCCGCCTCGCAGAGCAGCATCGTTTCGCGCGTGCGCGCGGCGACGCCGCCGAGCGTACCTGTGGAAGGAGAGGGCCGGATGAATGCGGCTTCGTCGGCGGAGAGGCGCGGCATCCGCGTCTTGTCGCCCAAAATCGAGCCGCCGGTGCGGACGGAGGAGGGGTCCACCGCCAGCACCGCCACGCGATGGCCCTTGCCTGTGAGATACGTGCCGAGCGCGTCGATGGTGGTGGATTTTCCAACGCCCGGCACGCCGGTGATCCCGAGCCGGATCGTCTTGCCGGTATGCGGCAGCAGCAGGCGCAACATTTTCTGTGCCTGCTCGCGGTGCTCCGGTTTTTTCGATTCCACCAGCGTGATCGCGCGCGCGAGTGCCGCGCGGTCGCCTTTCAAAACGAGCTTCGCGAGGTCGGTGGGCGAGGGCGTAGAGGTTTTGGTCATTGGTCTCCGGCTGAATCGTTCCTTGATGATTTTAGCTGAGAGTATGGGGGGAGTCCCTGTCATCGCCGGGCTTGTCCCGGCGATCTCGTTTAGGAAGGTAATGCCCACCTAAGCGGGATGCCCGCGACAAGCGCGGGCATGACAATATTTCCCGCCGCATCGAAGCGGCGAGGATGAGGGGACCGGAGCGCCGAAAGGCGCATGGGTCTTCGTTTCGCGCACCTGCGAGGTGCACGCATCGCCTTTCGGCACTCCGTTTCGGCGTTTTCCTTACGGCCCGGGCCACGCTTTTCGTAAAGTCCCGGTCTTGCATCTGGGACTTTTCCGTCAGCCAAGCTCCCGGCAGGCGAGCCTAGTCTCGCCGGGTGGAGCCCCGAACCGCCCCGGCACGTGGCTGCGAACCACATACGGAGGCGCCGCTCCCGCTCCGCATTCAGGATCGCCTCTAGAAGCGCCCCTCATGAGCGGGATATATGTGAATATAATCCTATTATAAAAAAAGTCAAGTCGCGAAAAGAAATAATACTCTTAGTTGAGAGATCCGCCTGAAACTCGGATCGACTCGCCAACAAATGGAGAAAGCTCTCCAAGGAAAAAAGCTTTAACTTCAATTTTATATGGTGTCCGCTTATTGGAGAGTGCCGCTTTAATTGGATCAATTAATTCACCTACGACGATCTGATATTTCGGGGTTCCCAGAAAGGAAAACAAGCGTAAGTCCACAACAACGTAGTTCACATTTTTGACTGTGACGATCTCCCAACCAATCTCGTGGAGAACGTCAGACGAAATCGGACCAATTTGATCAGCTCCTATCCACTCCAATGCTCGCAAAGAATGACCACGAATGAAATCAGTCAAGATTGGTCGCATAATACCTTGCCCGAGTTCGGCGGTTGCGTAGGCATGGGCTATTTTTGCTAATAATCGCAAGAAGGCATTTGGGTTGCTCGGAGCAACCCAGAATCCATCCTTGTTGTTCGGGGTATGTTTACGAAACTCATCTTTGGAAATTTTTCCAAATATCTCGTAATTAACATCTGCTTCCGGATCGCGATCCACGAGAATTGCTGGTGGAGGAAATTTATAAGCGACATACGATAACGGGTATTCATTAGAAGGTAGTTCATCCACTCCCATTTTTTCATAGCTGATTGTCCCATCAGCATTTTTGTTGGTGACTCGCATTTTCCTAAGTCTAAATGTCTCAGGAGGATCACTTCGGCTAGGAGTTCCCAGTCGTGTCCGAAATGGCCACCACATATGCCGCAAACATGTGTTCTCAAACCTTTTCGTTGCGTCACTACACTTTGGGCAACTTGATCGTGGCAAGACCAGTGAATTTCCTGCTAAGCCATAGGCGATAATGTGTTCGTCAGAAAATTTGCTCGCTTGGCGGTTGCAATAAATACAACGAGCTAGCGGTTTGTATCTTTTAGGCGGAGTAATTATTTCCAATGGAGCGGTGACGACCATCAAAGCCAGAGCTACTCCGCAGCTTCGCGGCGATGGCCAAGACGTGCGGCGAGCTTGCGCAGCAACTCGATGGCAGCCTCCGCGATCACGGTCCCCGGCGGGAAAATCGCTTCCGCGCCGGCCGCCTTCAGCGCCTCGTAATCCTGCGGCGGCACGACGCCGCCGACCACGATCATGATGTCGCCGCGGCCTTCTTTTTCGAGAGCCGCTTTCAGTTCCGGCACCAGTGTGAGATGCGCCGCGGCGAGCGAAGAGACGCCCACCACATGCACGTCGTTTTCGATGGCCTGCCGTGCCGCCTCGCCGGGTGTCGAAAACAGCGGGCCGATGTCGACGTCGAAACCCAAATCGGCGAAAGCCGACGCGATCACCTTCTGGCCGCGGTCGTGGCCGTCCTGCCCGACCTTGGCGACGAGGATGCGTGGACGGCGGCCTTCCTCGGCCTCGAAGGCATCGACGAGTTTCTGCACCTGATGCACGGCCTCGGTCATGTCCCCGACCTCGCGCTTGTAGACGCCTGAAATGGAACGAGTCTCCGCGCGATGGCGACCATAGACTTTCTCGAGTGCATTTGAAATCTCGCCCACCGTGGCCTTTGCCCGGGCCGCATCGATGGCCAGCGCCAGCAGGTTTCCCTGCCCCGTTTCAGCCGATTTCGTCAGGGCGGCAAGGGTGGCTTCGAGCACCTTCGGATCGCGCTCGCCGCGAAGTCTTTTCAGCTTGTCGATCTGCAACGTGCGGACGGCCGAATTGTCCACCTTCAGGATTTCAATCGGCGCTTCGCTTTCGGGCTTGAAGCGGTTCACGCCGACGACAATCTGATTGCCGGAATCGATGCGCGCCTGCGTGCGGGCGGCGGCTTCCTCGATGCGCAGCTTCGGAATGCCGCCCTCGATCGCTTTCGTCATGCCACCGAGCGTCTCGACTTCCTGAATGTGCTCCCATGCCTTCGCGGCGAGATCGGCGGTGAGCCGCTCCACATAATAGGAGCCGCCCCACGGATCGGCGACGCGGCAGGTGCCGGATTCCAGTTGCAGGACAAGCTGCGTGTTGCGCGCGACCCGCGCGGAAAAATCCGATGGAAGCGCCAGCGCCTCATCCAGTGCATTGGTGTGCAGCGACTGCGTGTGGCCCTGTGTTGCCGCCATCGCCTCGATCATGGTGCGGATGACATTGTTGTAAATGTCCTGCGCGGTGAGCGACCAGCCGGAAGTCTGCGTGTGCGCGCGCAGCATCAGCGACTTGTCGGATTTGGGCGAGAACTGCTTCATCAGCTTCGCCCACAACATGCGGGACGCCCGCTGCTTGGCGACTTCCATGAAGAAGTTCATGCCCGAATTCCAGAAGAACGAAATACGCGGCGCGAACTGGTCGATGTCGAGGCCGGCTTTGAGCCCGGCGCGCACATACTCGACGCCGTTCGCGAGCGTGTAGGCAAGTTCGAGATCGAGCGTCGCCCCGGCTTCCTGGATGTGATAGCCCGACACCGAAATCGAATTGAACTTCGGCATGTTCGCCGACGTGTAGGCGAAAATGTCGGAGACGATGCGCAGCGACGGAGCGGGCGGGTAAATATACGTGTTCCGCACCATGAACTCTTTCAGAATATCGTTCTGGATCGTGCCGCCGAGGTCTTTCGGCGAAACACCCTGTTCCTCGCCCGCGACGATGTAGAGCGCCAGCACCGGCAGCACCGCACCGTTCATGGTCATCGACACGGTCATCTGGTCGAGCGGAATGCCCGCGAACAGCGTGCGCATGTCGTAGATGGAATCGATCGCAACCCCCGCCATGCCGACATCGCCCGACACGCGCGGATGATCGCTGTCGTAGCCGCGATGGGTGGCAAGATCGAACGCGATGGAGAGGCCCTTCTGGCCGGCCGCCAGATTGCGCCGGTAGAAGGCGTTGGAATCTTCCGCCGTGGAGAAGCCGGCATATTGCCGGATCGTCCAAGGCTGGTTGACGTACATGGTGGGATACGGCCCGCGCAGAAAAGGTGCAAGGCCCGGCCAGGTATCGAGGAAGTCGAGACCCTTCAGGTCGGCCGCGTCATAGCTCGTTTTGACCGGGATGCTTTCCGGCGTCATCCACGGTTCGCCCTCCGGCTGCGGCGCGAATTTCGGTGCGCGCCATTCGGTCTTGGTGAAATCAGGCAGCCGGGTCATTCGCCTATCCGTCATCCTGAGGTGCGAGCGAAGCGAGCCTCGAAGGATGGCGGCCGCCCGTTCGCTTTACCGTTCACCCTTCGAGGCTCGATCGCTGCGCGATCTCGCACCTCAGGGTGACGCATACATATATTGTAACACATGCTGAAGCTCATTCGAACTGCTCGCTCAGCCGGATGCGCGGCAGCGGTTTCACCTGTACGGCGGGTTTCATGGCGGGGAGGCTGACGCGGGGCAGGTCCAGTACCTCGACCGGGAGTTCTTTCGCGTCCTTGAATACCGTAACGCCAATCAGCGGATCCTTACCGTCCTTGATCGCCTTCAGACGTTCCTCGCGCACGGCCGCGACCTGTTTCTGGATCAGGCCGTTGTCCAGCGCGGCGAACGCGCCGCCGACCGCTTCAATTTTCTGAAACTGCTTCCATGCCATCGCGCATAGTTTTTCGGTCAAATCTTCAATCGCGCCCGAACCGGCGGCGGGATCGGCTACGCGATGCAGGTTGGATTCCTCGATCAACAGCAGTTGCAGATTGCGCGCGATGCGGCGTGCGAAACGGTCGGGCAATCCATGCGCGGCGGTATGCGGCAGTACGCTGATAGCGTCCGCGCCACCAAGCCCGGCGGAAAATACAGCGATGGTGGTGCGCAGCCAGTTCACCTGCGGGTCGCGTTTGGTCATCATGCGCCAGGCGGTTTCGGCATGGAGCTTGATGGGCTCTGGCGTGAGGCCGCTTGCCTCCTCCACGCGCGACCATAATTTTCTGAGCGCACGGAATTTCGCCATCGTGAGAAACTGATCCGCGTCGGCGGACAACAGGAACGCGATCTGCGCGCTGGCTTGCTCGAGCGAGAGGCCCGCCTTCTCCAGCGCGCGCACGTAGGTGACCGCGCAGGCGATCACCCAAGCCAGTTCCTGCGCTTCCGATCCGCCTGCATCGTGAAGGGGCCGCCCGTCGGCGATGAAAACCTGTCCGGAAAATCCGCGCTTCACGAGTGAAGACGCGAAGTCCGCGCGCTTTGCGATGCCTTCGTTCAACGGCTCGGGAATGCCGCCGAGTGCCGCCAGCGCGCCGAGCGGATCGATGCCGAGCGCCACATCGAGCTTGGAAATTTCAATTCCGCGGCCCTCAGCGGATTTCAGGAACGATTCCGCCGCCTTGAACACGCGCGGCCGGGCGTCGAGGCGGATGGAGACGGCATCGAGCCAGACATTTTGCAGAACGCGATCGAGTGTATTTTCATTCACTTCAGCAAGACCGAAGCCGTTGGCCGAAGGGGCCCCCGCAAAAACCAGGGAGAGGCCGGAAGCACCGTTCTCAAGATCGTGCAGCGCCTCATGATTGGCGGCAGCCGCCTCGGGATGATCGACGCGCTGGACGATGCCCCATGGCGCACCCGGAGCGCGGCCTTGAACCGGCGCTGCATCCCTGGCGCGTTCATACAGCGGCTCGATCCGAAGTCCGTCCAGCGTTCTGGAGACCAGCGTCTCCGCCGAAGCGCCCTTGAGCACCCTGGCGACGAGCGCGAGCCAGTCCTCGCGGGTCGCGGGTGGAAATTCGGAGGCGAGGGGCAGCGCGGTCATTTTTTAGGGTTCTGGCGTTGGGTTCACTCCAAACTGCCACGGCACTCACGCCTTGTCATGCCCGGTGTAAGCGGGGCATGCAGTAAACGCTTGCAAATACTGGATCATCCGCTCCCCCCTTCGCGGGGACAAGCTTCGCGGATGATGACCCATCAGAGTTTGGCGATGCCGCTTGAATCGAGCCGCTGAAGCGCGCGGCGAACGGGCATGCCGTGCACGATCAGGCCGGGCGCGATCTTCGCGAGCGGTACCAGCACGAAAGCGCGCTGCATCATGCGCGGATGCGGGATTTGCAGCACACGGGTCCGAAGATTGATACCTTCATAAAGGAGAATGTCGAGATCGGCCGTGCGCGGGCCAAAACGTGTTTCCCGGCTGCGGTCGCGTCCGAGTGACTTCTCAATCCTGCGCAGCGCCAGCAGCAGCGCATGCGGCGGAAGTTTCGTGCTGCCGCGGATGACTTGGTTAAGATAGCGGTCCTGCTTCACCGGGCCCCAGGGTTCGGTCTCATAGATGGAGGAAGAGGCCGTTACGCGAATGCCCATGCGCTGCATGGCCAAGCGGGCGCGGCCGATATGATAATTGCGGTCGCCCAGATTGCTGCCGAGTGCGATGAAGACTTCAGCCATCGCGCTTGCGCGTGACCGTCGCCGAAACATGGTCGATAACCGCCGGCACGGGTGCAGAGGGTTTTCGTACCGTGACGCGCGCGGAATCGAGGCGGGGGAAATGCGCGAGGATCGCGCCCGCAATGTGCGACGCCACCGCCTCGATCAGGTAAAAGCGCTTGTCGCGGAAGGCAGCTTCCGCCACCGCGACGACCTCGCCGTAATCGACGGAGTCCGAAATTCGATCAGAACGGGCGGCTTCGCGCATGTCGTATTTGAGATGCAAATCGAGGATGAAACGCTGGCCGAGTTCTTCCTCGGCCTTGTTCACACCGTGACGGCCAAAGATAACCAGGCCGATGACTTCGATTTCACCCAGCATTTACTTCGAACTCCGGATTGCGTCGAGTACGCGAACGGCCTGCACATGCGCCGCTACATCGTGCACGCGAATGATGTCGGCGCCCGCATGGATGCCGAGACTGTTGGCTGCGATCGTGCCCGGCAGGCGTTCCTTCGGCTCCGAGGGGTATAGCCGGTTGATGAAGGATTTTCGCGATACGCCGAGCAAAATCGGAAAACCGAGATTCCGCAATTCGTCCAGTCGCTTAAGCGCGGACAGGTTTTGCTCCGGCGATTTTCCAAACCCGATCCCGGGGTCGATGGCGATCCGGTCGGCCCGCACGCCGGCTTTGGCAGCGCATTCGATGGAGCGGCCGAAGAAGGCCCGCATCTCATCGAGGATGTCGAGCGAAGGGTCGATGCTTTCGCGATTGTGCATGATAACGACCGCCGCCTCGCCGTCGGCGGCGACTTTCGCGATCTCCGGGTCGCGCTGAAGTCCCCAGACATCGTTGACGATCTTCGCGCCGGCTATCAGCGCGCGCTCGGCGACTTTTGCCTTGTAGGTATCGATCGAAACCGGCGCGGAAATCCTTGCGACAAGTCCTTCGACTACCGGAATCGCCCGCGCCATTTCTTCTTCGGCGGAAATTTCCCGATGACCGGGCCGGGTGGATTCGCCGCCCACGTCGACGATGTCGGCTCCGTCCTTCACCTGTTGAACGCCCGCCGCGATTGCGGCGCTGACATCCGCATGGGAGCCGCCATCGGAAAAGGAGTCGGGCGTTACATTGACGATGCCCATGATCAATGTGCGCTCGCCGAGCGGCAGTTTCATGCCGCGGGCGTCAAGAGAGCGAATAGGAGCTTGATGCGGCATCTGGGGCGCGACCGGTGAGGGTTATCTGGCCCGGAGCGTCAAATTGCAAGACTGCGGATGCGTCTTCGGAACCGCGTAGCCGGACCTATCGATCAATAGGTGATCTTCATCGGCAGCGATCTCGCCTGCGCGATCCACTTTGCGAGCATCTGCTCGCTCGGGACCACGCGGACGAGTTTCCGGTGTTTGTTCGCTTCGGCCATCGCTTTCGCCAGATTCTTCGGATTCCTGAATTTCAGCTCGCGCACCGTATCGACCCCGGCCACTTCAAGCAGTTCCGAATACTCCTCGCCGACGCCCTTGATGCGCATCATATCGGCCATATTGGCCCATTTCAGGATTTTTGCGCATTCAACGCCGGTCTGCTCCGCGAGGGCCTTGCGGCGTTTTGGATTCTTCGCGGCTTCTAGGAGCTTCGTTGTAGTCCGGATGCGGAGTGCCTTCAGGCGGTCGGCGATCGCGGGGCCAATGCCCTCGATATCGGTAATCGGATAACTCATCGCCGCGCCCCAACTTCGCTTCTTGCGCCCGCAAGCACCCTTGCACGCTCTCCGGCAAAGGCAGTTGCGAAACACAGCCTCGTGTCACGCGCTTCGCTGACCATTCTGGGGCCTGCGAAAACCGGTAAAGCCAGCTACGAAGACTTCGATTGGATCGGCTGTGCAGGAAAATTTCCAAACAGGCCGCGTTCTGAAACGTTACAATCGGATTGCTTTCGTAGATTTCATGCCGATTTGAGCAAGCGGCGGCTTCCAGCACAAGCGCTAAGATTTTCTATTTTCAAGGTCCCGGGAGAAGCGTTCTCCTGCACTTGTGCGGTGCGTAATCTGGTAGAATCCGCATCGGCGCCGGACTATAAGCTGGCTGAGACGAGGAACGTGCGGACAAGGAGAGCCTGATGGCGGCTGCAAAGAGCGACGGCAAGATCTTCGTGGGCAAGAGCACGAAGCCTGAGTATCTCGAACTGCGTCTTGCGAACCGCCACGGCCTCGTCACCGGTGCCACCGGTACCGGCAAGACCGTCACACTTCAGATTTTGGCCGAAGGCTTCTCCAATGCAGGCGTTCCGGTATTCGCCGCCGACATCAAGGGCGACCTTTCCGGCATTTCGGAAAAGGGCGACGGCAAGGATTTCATCCTGAAGCGCGCGAAGGACGTCGGGATCAAATATGAGCCCGACCAGTTTCCGGTCATCTTCTGGGATTTGTTCGGTGAGCAGGGCCACCCGATCCGCGCGACGGTTTCGGAAATGGGTCCTTTGCTCTTTTCCCGCTTCATGGGCCTGAACGAAGTGGCCGAAGGGGTCCTGAACATCGCTTTCCGCGTCGCCGACGAGCAGGGTTTGCTGCTGCTGGACCTGAAAGACCTGCGTGCGATGCTGACCTTCATCGCCGAAAACGCGGCGAGCCTCACCAAGGAATACGGAAACGTCTCCACCGCGACGATCGGCACGATCCAGCGCCAGCTTCTGGTGCTGGAAAACCAGAGCGGCGACAAGTTCTTCGGCGAGCCCGCGCTGGACATCAAGGACCTGATGCGCACCACCCGGGATGGCAGGGGCGTGGTGAGCATCCTGGTGGCCGAAAAATTGATGGAAACGCCGCGTCTCTATTCCACCTTCCTGCTATGGCTGCTGTCGGAATTGTTCGAGGAACTGCCGGAAGTCGGCGATCTCGACCAGCCGAAGGCCGTGTTCTTCTTCGACGAAGCGCATCTTCTGTTCGACGAAGCGCCAAAGGCGCTCCTGCAGAAGATCGAGCAGGTGGTCCGGCTGATCCGCTCCAAGGGAGTCGGCGTTTATTTCGTGACACAGAACCCGCTCGACGTGCCGGATACCGTGCTCGCCCAGCTCGGCAACCGCGTGCAGCATGCGCTGCGCGCCTATACGCCGCGCGAACAGAAGGCGGTGAAGGCAGCGGCCGAAACCTTCCGGCCCAATCCCAAGATCAAGACCGAGCGCGTGATCACCGAGCTTGGCAAGGGCGAGGCGCTGGTTTCCTTCCTCGAAGGCAACGGCGTGCCCTCGATGGTGCAGCAGGCGCTGATCCGTCCGCCGTCCGCCCGTGTCGGCACGATCACGCCCGATGAGCGCCGCGCCATCATCAAGGACAGTCCCGTGCGCGGGGTGTACGATAAGATGATCGACCGCGAGTCGGCTTACGAAAAGCTCCAGGGCCGCACCAGCGAGAAAGCGGCGGATGCGGCCACGGCGGAACAATCCTCCGGCGGGGGTATTGGCGGCGCCATCGGTGGCGCCATCGGCTCCATCTTCGGCATGGGCCGCAAGCGCGGCGAAAAGCTCAGCACCTCGCAAACCGTCGCCCGCGAAGTGACGCGCACCGTGGCCAACCGGGTCGCCGGCAAGATCGCGGCGGACCTTGGCAAAAGCGTAGGCGGCAGCATCGGCGGCTCGATCGGGCGCGCCATCATCCGCGGTACGCTGGGAGGCATCCTGCGCGGCCGCTAAGCCTGCCGCGCCGAGCGTCCATCATGTCCATTGACCGCGTTCTCGCCGCCATCGATCACGACCTCGACAACAGCCTTGAGCGGCTGTTCGGTCTGCTGCGGATTCCAAGCGTCTCCACCGATCCTGCCTATAAACCAGATTGCCTGCGGGCGGCGAACTGGCTGAAGGAAGAACTGGGCGCGCTCGATTTTGCCGCCAGGGTTTATCCGACGCCCGGCCATCCGATGGTGGTGGCGCACGCGGCCGCGAAAGGCGGTGCGAGGGGGCCGCATGTCCTGTTTTACGGTCATTACGACGTGCAGCCGCCGGACCCGCTCGATCTCTGGAAGACGCAGCCCTTCGAGCCCGCCATCGTGCAAAGCAACGGCAAGCAGGTGATCGTGGCCCGCGGCTCGGCCGACGACAAAGGCCAGTTGATGACCTTCCTGGAGGCCTGCCGTGCTTTCAATACGGTGGAAGGCGGCCTGCCGCTGCCGGTGACGATCCTGTTCGAGGGCGAAGAAGAAACCGGAAGCCCCTCGCTGAAGCCGTTTCTGGACGCGCACCGGGACGAACTGAAAGCCGATCTGGCACTGATCTGCGACACCGACATGTGGGACGAGAAAACGCCCGCGGTGACGACCATGCTGCGCGGCCTCGTACTGGAAGAGGTCACGATCAGGGGCGCCGACCGCGATTTGCATTCGGGCCTGTTCGGCGGGGCCGCGATCAATCCGATCCGCGTGCTCGCGCGCATTCTTGGTGACCTTCACGACACGCAGGGACGCATTACCATCCCCGGCTTCTACGACGGCGTTCGTGAGCTTGATCCTGAAGTGCAGGCGCAATGGAAGGCGCTGGACTTCAGCCAGGAACAGTTTCTCGGTGAACTCGGCCTGAAACAGCCGGCGGGCGAAAGGGGCCGGCATCCGCTGGAGCAGATCTGGTCGCGGCCGACCTGCGACGTGAACGGCATCTATGGCGGCTATATGGGCGAAGGCTCGAAGACCGTGATCCCCGCCAAAGCCACCGCCAAGGTTTCATTCCGCCTCGTCGGCGAGCAGGACCCGCTGAAAGTCCGCGATGCGTTCCGCGCCTTCGTCCGCGAGCGGTTGCCCGCCGACTGCAAGGCTGAATTCATTTCGCACGGCGCCAGTCCGGCCTTGCAGCTTCCGCTGAACTCACCGCAGCTTGCCAAGGCGAGGGAAGCGCTCGCGGCCGAATGGGGCAGGCCCGCGGTACTGAAAGGCTCTGGCGGCTCGATCCCGATCGTGGGTGCTTTCAAGCACGACCTAGGCATGGATTCGCTGCTGATCGGCTTCGGGCTGGATGACGACCGCATCCATTCACCGAACGAGAAATACGATCTGGAATCGTTCCGCAAAGGCGCCCGCTCCTGGGCGCGAATCCTGTCCGCGCTCGCGCATTGATCGCGCGCCCTCGCGCGATCTATTTCGGCTTGCCCATCGCGACGGTCTTTTGCTCTTTCGGGATTGTAATCGTGTTGGCAACCGGCTTGGCGATTTCACCGTTCTTCAAGTCGTGTTGCCAGAAGGTATTGACCTTCTTCTTCGCCAGCTTCCGGTCTGCTTCGGTTGCCGGCGTGTAGGTCGATGCGATGGTTTTCCCGCGCAGGTCGTAAGCGCGTGCGAACACAACGCCCTCACGCTCCGCTTTTGCGAGGATCGGCGCATCGAGTTTTGCGCAATAGAAGGTGCCGAGCGATAGCGCGAAATCGGCACCCTTCGGATCGTAGGTCGTATCGAAATTTGGACCGAGTTCGAATGACACTGTGTGCGCCGGCCCGCAGACGACCACCTTCCACTTGCGGCCCTTGGGCGGCAAGATGTGTTTCTTTTCGAGGCTCTCCAGGAGTTCTTCGGAGGCTTCCTTGAAACCGAGCCCCCAGTAATCGAGCATGTAGTGATTGCGAGCGCCTTCCAGTCCGCCCGCGAACTGGTTGAAGAGCGCGTACTGATAGGGATGGATGCGAACGAGCTGCGAGACGCTGATCGCCGTCAGCACGACGAATGCGGACGCGGCGAGCTTCATGCCGGTTTCCGAGCGTGCACTCACCCATCTGTAAGCGTAAGCGGCGGCGATTCCCCCCAGTACCGCGAGCGGCGGCAGCACGAACAGGAAATGCCGGATACCGTTGTACATCACCGGCTTTGTGATGATCGTGAAGACCACCGGCACAGTCGCGGCCGAAACAATCAGGGCCAGCACGGCGCGATGCCGGAAGCTTACCCGCGGGTTCACAATGGCGATCGCGGCCCCGATCAAGCCGGAAATCGTGAACAGCACCAGAAGTTCGGGCAGCTGCAGCAGGCAGAGCTTCGCCACATAGAAGCGCGGCATGTCCGGGATCGGAATTGGCACGCCATCGAACAGTTCTTTCCACGGCGCCTCCCAGAAATTCGAGTAGTAGGCGAGCGCGCGAATGGGGTTGAGCGGGTTCTGCACCGACCACGGCCACACCGCCGCCATTATGAGATAGGCTATCGGCAGCGCCAGCATCAGCCAGCCGCTGAAACCGAACATGCGCAGGCCCGCTTTCTTCCAGCCGAACTTTTTCGCCTCTCCGTGCAAAAGCACGATCGCGCCGGCTGCGAAAAAGATCCCGGCGATGCCGCCGATCAGCCGCGTGCCGATGGTGAGGCCAAGGGCTACGCCGAACAGCAGGAGTGTGACCGGCTGCGGCCGCGGATATTCGTCGAACGCGCGGACGAGCGTGTAGATCAGGAAGATCATCGCCACCGCGAAGGGAATATCCTTCGGGTTGATGAACATGTGGCCGTAATAGGCGGGCGTGATCGCAAGCAGCGTCACGGCGACGAGGCCGGCGATCGGGCCTGCGATGCGGCGGGCGAGGCGCCAGACGATCATCAGGCCGACGATGCCGACCAGCGCACCCAGAAGCCTGCGCATCTCGAAAAGATCGAGACCGGTCGCGCGGTGGATCGCTTCGGCGACGAGATCGAAACCGCCGCCATAGAAATAGAGATTGGAGAACGAGAAGGCGGAGAGGTCTTTCAGGCCGGAGGCGTAATAGAGGAAGAGCAGCTTGCCGTAATGGGAATGCGCGTAGTCATCCCAGGCGAGCCCGTAGTCCCTGAACGTGAAAAAGGAGACGATGAGAAGTCCCGCGACCAAGGCCGCGGACACATAATCACCCGGCGCGGTAAGCCACCGCGCTGTTGTCTTGCTGTTCGTCATCTAGATTATACGCCTGCTGCCCCCTGAGAGCTGCAACGCATGAATGCGATGCTTGGCTCCAGCCTCCCTAAACACACTATAAAAATAACAAACTGCGGAGAAATTATGCAATCCGGATCGGTGGAAAAAAGCCAATATAATGAAATACTTGCGTGCACTGCAATATGAGTTCTCCCGGAACCGGAACTAAAATCTGCCACTTCCGGGAGTTAGTTGCGATCCGTTGGCGTCTTACTTCGCTTTTGCGAGAAGCTCCGCCACATATTCCCAATTTACGAGGTTCTCGACGAAGGCCTTCATGTAGTCCGGCCGGCGGTTGCGATAGTCGATGTAATAGGAGTGCTCCCAGACATCGCAGCCAAGGATCGGTGTCGCGCCGTGCACGAGCGGGCTTTCGCCGTTTGGCGTTTTGCTGACGATGATTTTGCCGTCCTTCACCGCAAGCCAGCTCCAGCCGGAACCGAACTGGGTCACGCCTGCCTGGACAAATTCTTCTTTCATTTTATCGACGGAGCCGAGATCGGCGACGATCTTCTTTTCCAGTTCGCCGGGGATTTTGCCGCCGCCATTCGGCTTCATCCACTTCCAGAAATGCAGATGATTGTAATGCTGGCCGGCATTGTTGAAGAGACCGGCGTTCTTGCCGAATGAGCCTTTAACAATTTCCTCCAGCGGTTTTCCTTCAAGGCCGGAGCCCTTGAGAAGATTGTTCCCGTTATTGACGTAGGCGAGATGATGCTTGTCGTGATGATACTCGAGCGTCTCGCGTGACATGTAAGGAGCAAGCGCGTCATGCGAATACGGAAGATCGGGCAAACTGAATGACATGGAGTTCTCCTGCGGGGAGCGGGTTATGCGGGCTTATATGGACCGGAACGGACGTTCCTGCAAAATTCAAACTCAGGGCAGTACCGCTGCGTTCCGTGCAGCCCCGATGCGACGCCGCAACGGCTTTCACCCTTTATCCAATGTGCAAAATTGCACACTTTCGGCTGGCCCGGTTTGATAACATTATATAACCATCATATAACTTCGTGCGCAGTCGGTGGAGTAGCGTTCGTATGCCGCAGATGTTGGTTGTCCTGGGTTCGGTCCTGGCGCTCGCTGGACTGGGCGGTATAGCGGCAGGCGCCCCCTCGTGGGCGCTTGGTTTGGGACTCGGCAGCACGCTGATCCAGAGTGGCACCATCTGCTTCGTCGGCGGGCTCATTCTTGTCGGCATGTCGTTGCTGCTCCGCTCCGTGCAGGATCTGTCGCAACGGATCGAAATGCTCTCCCGTTCACAGGGCTCTCCGGCAGGACGCCAGCTTCCCGCACCGCCTGCACAGCATGCCTCTGATCAACAAATGCAGCCGGCGCAGGGCCGGGATTTTCCCGCCCGCGAGCCCGCGCGCGATCCGAGGGAACCGATGCGCGGGCGGCGCGAACCGCCGCCGATGCCAGTCCCGCACGAAGACGACTATGCGCCGGAAGAGCGCCGCTTGCCGCCTGAGCGCCGCGCCCCGTCACCGCAGGAAAGGCGCATGGCGCCACCACCGCCGCCGCCTCCGCAAGATGATTGGGGGCGGGCACCGGTCGCCGATCCTTATCAGCAGGGCATGCCGCCGCCACCGCGTCCACGCCAACACCAGGATTTACAGCCGCACGCGCCCGAACGTGTAATGGCCCCCGCCGTGCCGACCGTCGTTCGCTCCGGCATTATCGGCGGGATGGCCTATACGCTTTATTCGGATGGCTCGATCGAAGCCGAACTGCCGATCGGCACTGTGCGTTTCGGTTCCATCCAGGAACTGCAGGAGCATGTCTCCAACACCGGGATGGATGCCGACATGCAATTCAAAGAGCCGGCCCGCTAGGCGGCCACGCCAGCCGTTTTCAGCGCGAAGACATATTCAAGCGCTACTTCCTCAAGCCGGTCGAAACGGCCGGCGGCGCCGCCGTGACCCGCATCCATGTTTGTCTTGGAGTAGATCGGCTCCTTGCCGGTATTGAAAACGCGCAGTTTCGCGACCCACTTCGCCGGTTCCCAATAGGTCACGCGCGGATCGGTCAATCCAGCAAGCACCAGCATCGATGGATATTCCTGTGCGCGCACATTTTCATAAGGCGAATAGCGCTTGAGGAGCCTGTACGCCTCGGGATCGGTGATCGGATTTCCCCATTCCGGCCATTCGGGCGGGGTCAGGGGCAGCGTTTCGTCGAGCATCGTGTGAACCGCATCGACAAACGGCACCTCCGCGATGATGCCCGCGAAAAGCTCGGGTCGCATATTCGCGACCGCACCCATGAGCAGTCCGCCGGCCGAGCCGCCATGCGCCACGATCTTTTCGGGCGATACGAATTTCTCCCGGATCAGGTGTTCGGCGGCCGCGATGAAATCGGTGAAGGTGTTTTCCTTCTTCGTCAGCTTTCCCTCGCGGTACCAGCGCCAGCCTTTCTCGGTGCCGCCGCGGATATGCGCGATGGCATAGACGAAGCCGCGATCGACCAGCGATAGCCGGTTTGTGTTGAAGGAAGCAGGTATTGCGTTGCCGTAGGCGCCATAACCGTAGAGCAGGCAGGGCGCGGAGCCATCGAGTTTCGTATCGCGGTGATAGAGCAGCGACACCGGAACGATTTCGCCATCCTGCGCCGGCGCCTGAATCCGCCTGGTGATGTAATTCGCGGGATCGTGACCTGACGGAATTTCCTGGCGCTTTTTTAGGACGCGCTGCTTGGTGCGCATGTCGTAGTCCCACACTTCGGTGGGTGTGGTCATCGAAGCATAGGAGAAGCGCAAGTTGTCGGTGACGAATTCGTAGCCGCCCGCCATGCCGAGCCCATAGGCTTCCTCGTCGAACGCAATCGTATGTTCCGACCCGTCGGACAGTTGCCGCACGATCAGGCGGGGCAAACCCTCATTTCGTTCGAGACGGATCATCCAGTCGCGCAATACCTGAATATCCATGACGAGGGTGCCCGGCCGGTGCGGGATCAACTCACGCCAGTGCTCGCGGCCCGGATTGTCGAGCGGCGCCAGCATTACCTTGAAATCTTCAGCGCCGTTCGCATTCGTCACAATGACCAGCGAAGGCACGCCATTCAGCGATGGATGATGATCGATCTCGTAGCGTTCACCGGTCTTGCGGGGCGCCACCATTTTTGGCGAGGAAAGGGGATTGGCGAGATCGATCAGCCGCGTCTCTGTGGTTTCATGATCGCCGACGGTAATGACGCCAAACATGCCGGCAAGCAGTTCGCCGACACCGACGAACATGCCCTTGTCCGCCTCCTCGTGGATCAGTGTGTCTTGGTTCGATGGTGTGCCGAGCTTGTGCAGGAAGACCTTGCTCGGCCGGTTCTCGGCATCGCGCCAGACATAGAAAAAGGCGCTCGCATCGCGCGTCCACACCGCGCCGCCCGCCGCATCCTGCACGATGTCGGGCAGGTCATTGCCGGTCGCAATATCGCGCACGCGGATTTTACAGAATTCGGAGCCTGCATCGTCGAACGACCAGGCAAACAGCTTGTGATCCGGCGAGTGGCGCGACGGGCCAAGCTGGAAATAGGCGAGGCCCTTTGCCTGCGCGTCGCCATCGAGAAGGATTTGTTCGCTTCCGCCTTCAGCCGGCAAGCGGCACAGCAGCGGATGCTGCCCGCCGTCGCGATAGCGCAGATAATAGCCGAACGGACCGTCCCTGGAGGGGACCGAAGAGTCGTCTTCCTTGATGCGGGCCCGCATCTCGGCGACGAGTGAGCGTTTCAGCGCGTCGAACGGCGCGAACGCCGCTTCGGTATGCCGGTTTTCGGCTTCGAGATTGTCGCGGATTTCCGCATTGAGCTTCGATGGATCGCGCATGACCTCGCGCCAGTTCGGATCGCGCAGCCAGCCGTAATCGTCGATCAACGTGTCGCCGTGAATTTCATGTTTCACCGGCCGGCGCACCGCTTGCGGAGGAGCATGCGTTACGCCGCCCGCGGCGGAATCACTCTTTTTCACCGTCACCGTCCTTGGCCTTCAGTTTCAGGGCGGTGCCGTTCATGCAGTAGCGCAGCCCGGTCGGGTTCGGCCCGTCCGGAAAGACGTGGCCGAGATGGGCTTCGCAGGATGCGCAGCGAACCTCGGTGCGGCGCATGAACATGGAAACATCCTCGTGCTCGCTGACCGATTGGAGGTCGAGCGGCGAATAGAAGCTCGGCCATCCGCTGCCGGAATCGTATTTGGTGCCGGAATCGAACAGTGGATTGCCGCAACTGACGCAGAGATACGTTCCCTCGCGCTTCTCGTTCAGATACGGACCGGTAAAAGGCCGTTCCGTTCCGTGCTGGCGGGTAACGTAAAACTGATCCGGGGTGAGTTCGTTGCGCCACTGGTCGAGCGTCTTTGTCACTTTCGCAATCGGCTTCTCTGCCATGCTGGCTTGCTCCGGGCTGATGGGGGCTGTCGGGAGAGAATTATGTCTCCCGAGCACCCTTCACAAGGCCGCGACCATACACGTCCTTGCGATCACTAGACCGCAATTTAAGCGTTTTCAGGTAGCGCACCAGCAGGAGATGACGGACGGGGTCGTAGTCCTTCGCGCCTGCGTTCGCGGCGCGGCGTGCCTTGCGTAAGGCACGCGCCAGCCGCTGCGGTTTTGAGTGGTCGATGGCCGCGAATTCGCCGCTCAGTCCGAGCAGCATGCGGCTCCGGTGCAGCTGGTCGGAAACATCGTCGTGGCGGATCGCCCGGATGCGGCCGGCGGGCCGTTCCGGAATCTGTCTGTGCTTTTCGCTCATGTCAGGCCTCCAGGCGGCAACTCTGGGGCCGGTGCGAATGCAGGGGATAAATTCCTATAAGATTTTCCGGGAATACGCGCCTGACCACAGGCCAAGTCTTTGCAGGGGAAAGAAAAAGTGCAGCGGCGGGCAGGCTTATCCCCGTCCGCTCCGGGTGGCGCAGAATGGGAATAAGTATATATTCCTATTCACGGGAGCCGCAGATGACCACCCCAATGATCGTCCCCTCCGGGAAGAAACAAGGAAATCTCCACGCCCGGCGGCGACCGCCGATCCGGCGCGCGCGCTACTTCGCCTCCACGCACGGCTGGCCGGAAGATCTGTTTTGCAATGTAGCCACGAAACTCGCGGCCGACTATTTCGGCGTTCCGGTCAGCGACATTTCCTCCAACACCCGCCGTTCGCCCAGAGTCGCCCGGGCCCGGCAGGCGGCGATGTATCTCGCCCATGTTGCGTTCGGCTTGAAGATCGCCGAAGTCGGCACCTGTTTCGGGCGCGACCGCACCACGGTTTCCTATGCCTGCAACCGTATCGAAGACAGCCGCGACGATCCGGCGGTGGATGCGGCGCTCACGGAAATGGAAATCGCCGCGGCCATCATGCGCGGACTGCACACGCGCCCGGTGCGTCCATGAGCGGCAAGAGCCGAAAGAGCAGCCGCGCAACCGGCAAAAACAAATCCGGCGATTTCGCCAGGTCGATGCAGTTCAATGAATCGGAGAGCCCGCTCGCTTGGCTTGTCCGGCGGCGCGACCGGAACGGGCAGCCATTGATCGAGGAGAGCCAGTTCGTGGCCGGTGAACGGCTGCGTGCGGATTTTACACGCGCGGGCATGATGCCGCGCATCACCGCGAACTGGATCGCGCCCATCTCACAGGGAAGACGCGGCAGCGGCGACGGGACGGCCTATTTCACAGATTCCGTGATCGCCGCGAAAGAACGGCTCAATCGCGCACTCGCCGCTGTCGGGCCGGAGTTTTCGGGTTTGCTGCTCGATGTCTGCTGCTTCCTGAAAGGCCTGGAAACGGTCGAGCGCGAACGGCGCTGGCCGCAGCGCACGGCAAAGGTGGTGCTTGGGCTGGCGCTCGACCGTCTCGCGCGGCACTACGGAATTTCCGCGGAAGCGCGCGGCCCATCGCGTGCAGCAATGCGTGCGTGGCAGGCGGAGGGAGCGAGACCGTCGATGGACGGAAATTAAATCAGGCCGCGCGGGCGAGCGCCTGTTCGGCGTCCGCGCGAATCCGGTTCACCATCGAGCGGAAGCCGTTCGAGCGCTGCGGGGTCAGGTGCTCGCCAAGGCCGAGCTTGTTGAACACCTCGTTGGCGTCCGTATCGAGAATGGTTTTTGCGGGCTGTCCCGAATAGAGCGCAAACAGGATCGCGATCAGGCCTTTGACGATGTGCGCGTCGCTGTCGCCCTGAAGTTCGAGCAATGGCCCGCCGGCACCGTTGCCGGGTTTGGTTTCGCTGGTAAGCCAGACCTGACTCGCGCAGCCCTGCACCTTGTTCTTGTCGTTATGCTCGGCTTCCGGCAGCGGAGGCAGCGCACGGCCAAGCTCGATCACGTAGCGATAGCGGTCGTCCCAGCTATCGAGTACATCGAAATCGTCCATGATCTGTTGAATGGCCATTGTCCCGCCTCGGGTCTTACGTCCTGCGAGACATATAAGGTGTCGGGCGCCCGAGGCCAACCGGAGGATCAGGCGGCGGGACGGCGCGGCGGCAGCGGAGCCTGCTTCGGTTCCGGCCCGTTCCAGCGCGGCACCACGTCGGCGGGCGTCAGCGTATCGCGGCCCGGATGCTCGAACGACTTGCGCAGACGCGGCTCGCTGTTGGTCGATGCCGTATGGTCGTTGCCGAATTTGTCGGAGAGAAACTCGTAGAGCATCTTCGCGCCATGCTGCGCTTTCTGGCCGAAGGTCTGGAATGCCTGTGCGCCGGTCTCGCATGCTTCGGGGCGGCGCGCGCAGAAACGGGCCGCGTCTTCCAGCGCCGCCTGCGCCACGCCAAGCGCCTCCATCGTGCCGACCTGTGCACGGCTGCCTTCGCGCTGCGCCGGGTCAGCCGGCAGAAACAGCACCACGATCGTCAGCCAGAAGCCTGCTCGAAGCAAAAACCTGATCACTTGCCCGCGTCCCTGGAATCGAACTTGCGGCTGTTCTGATCCGCCGCCTGAAGATGCACCCTAACCGACGCATTTGAAATTTTTATTCGGCTTTCGCCGCGCATTCGCATCGAATTTGCCGAAAATCCGAATCAAAAAATTCGCGATTTGGAAACCATAAAAGCCGCGCCATGGCGGGATTCCGCGCGCGAGCCGCGCCAAATTCGCGTCAAAGCTGAACAGTTCGCAACCCTTCGTTCACCATGCACAAGGGTTCCCAGCCGGAAGTACTAGAAATGCCCGCTGGACGGGCATTTCCGGCATCTGCCGGTTGCCCTGTTTAGCGTTCGTTTAAGCGGGGCTGTCACGATCCGCGGACAGGTGAGGGACGGCGTGGCAGGGACTGCGTCGCACAGTGTTCGTTGCGTAACTCATATTTCGATCCGCTCCGCGCTTACATCGATGCGCTCGTGCATCCGTCCGCGCGCATGGATTCCGTAACCGCCGCGCGTCATCGCGCCTTCATCGCAACGCGCCTGCTTGGCGGGTTGCTGGCGCTTGCAATCATGCCGCTGCATTTCGCGCTGCGCGGCGCGCCGTCGCCGCTGGAGGCCGCGGTTTTCGCATGGTTCGTCGCACCGCCGCTCGTGGCCTGGTACCTTTCGCGCAGCGGCGCCTATGATCGCGCGCATCTGCTCTGGACGCTTTCGCTGGCGGGCCTGATCGCGATCGTCGCGAGCACTACGGGCGGCATCGCCTCGTTTGTGATTGTCTGGGCCGCGATCCTGCCGTTCGATGCGGCACTCTCGGCTTCGCGTCGGATCATCCTGTGGTCGGCTGCCATGGCGGGGACTCTGCTCGCCGGACTTTGGATCGCCGGTGCGATGGCCCTGCTGCCGGAGCCGATGGCGGGATCGATCGACTCGACAACGCTGCATCTGCTCGCCACGCTTTCGGCGGCTCTCTATGCAGCCGCAGTAGCGCTGGGTGCCGGCTCGCTCGCCCGCTTCGGCGAGCGCGTGAAAAAACTCGGCGAGTTCCGCTATCGCCTGCTCGCCCAGCATTCCACCGATATGATCTCCCGCCATGGCCGCAGCGGCACGACGCTGTTTGTATCGCCGGCCGGCGAGAAACTCGCGGGTGTCGCCTGCACGCAGTTGCTCGGCCACGGCCTGTTCGATCGCGTGCATGTCGCCGACCGCCCGGCCTTCCTCAACGCGATTGCGGACGCCGCCCTCTGCGACAGGGAAATCACGCTCGAATATCGCCTGCGCCGCGGCAGCCTCGGGCAGGAAGCCGGCCATCTGGAGCCGATGTTCATCTGGGTCGAGATGCATTGCCATGCGGACGATCGCACGGCACTCGATGCAGAGGGACAGCGCGAAGTCATCGCCACATCCCGCGACATCACGCGCCGCAAGCAGGACGCGATCCAGATCGAAGCCGCGCAGGAAGAAGCAGCCCGCGCCAATTCCGCGAAAAGCCGTTTCCTCGCCACCGTCAGCCACGAACTCCGCACGCCGCTGAATGCCATCATCGGCTTTTCGGAAATGCTGAAGAGGGAAAAGGATATCGGGCTCGACTTGGAGCGCCGCCAGGATTATGCGCGCCTGATCAACGACAGCGGCAATCATCTGCTCGCGGTCGTGAACGGCATCCTCGATGTGTCGCGCATCGAGGCCGGTCATTTCGATGTGACCCCAGAGAGCTTTACGATCGCGCCGCTGGCGGAAGCCTGTTACGAGATGATGCTGCTGCGCGCCGAGCAGGCCGGGCTCGATCTGGAACTGACCGTGGCCCCCGATCTGCCGGATATCCGCGCCGACAAGGTCGCGCTGCGGCAGATCCTGATCAATCTTCTCTCAAACGCCATCAAGTTCACGCCGCGCGGAGGCAGCGTGGATATGAGCGTCGATGTGGATGACCGCGATCTCATTCTGGTCGTCGAGGATACCGGCATCGGCATCGCCGAAAGCGATCTCGTGCAGCTCGGCAATCCATTCTTTCAGGTGAAGGGCGCCTATGACCGCCCCTATGAAGGAACGGGCCTCGGCCTCTCCGTGGTGAAGGGTCTGGTCGGCCTGCACGGCGGCCGCATCGACATCAAGAGCCGCCTGGGACAAGGCACCAGCGTCGTCGTGCGCTTGCCGCGCAACGGTGAAAAGCAAACACCGCGCGCGTCCGCCGTGGTCGAAATCCTGAAACCGCGGACGCCATCCGTTGAAGGTTTGAAGGTGAAGAAAAGTGCGTGAGCCCGAACGACGTCCCCGCGTGGCACCCATACCGCGCAGCGTCCGCAACGCTGCGGCCACTCCGCGCGAGCAAAAGCGCTCGTTTCTCGGGGGGTTGATGAGGTTGCTGCTTCCCCGCCGGGCATCGGATGCGGTGGCGGTCATGGTTGCCTTCACCGCGACCGTCATCGTGATCGTGAATGCCGTGGCGCTTCAACGGCCCTCGGAGCCTGCTGCACCGGCTCCCGCTGGGGTCGCTGCGCGGCAAAGCGCACCGCTTCCGCCGCTTCCGCCGAAGCGTCCGGCGCAGCAATCGGCTGCGGTCGCCAATCCCACGAACGCACTCGCGCCGCCGGCTTCCATTCCGAATGCAAACAGCCCCGCGGTGAAAGCCCGCGTGGAAATGATCGTCACCGTGCAGCGTGAACTGGCGCAGCGCGGTTACTATGACGGCGCCCTCGACGGCCTTCCGGGTCCGCGCACGGTAGAAGCCATCAAGGAATTCGAGCAGTCGCAGGGCCTGCGCATCACCGGAGAGGCGAGCGAGCAGTTGCTCGGCCATATCCGCAAGGCGAGACATCGTTCGGAGATCACCGGCTCGATCCCGCGCGCCGATGAAACGAAACAGTCCACGCGTATCCTCGGCATTCAGCGCACGCTGTCCCGGCTCGGCTACGGCCCCCTGAAATTCAGCGGCCTGCACGATGCCTCCACCCGTGCGGCCATCGAGCGTTTCGAGCGCGACCGCGGGATGCCGGTCACGGGTGAAGTGAGCACGAAAGTGCAGACCGAACTGGTGCAGGTGACAGGGACCGCTCTCGATTAGTCTTTGCCTTCCCGCTCGCCTAAATTCTTCCCATGCGACTGAAAAGCGCCATCTGGGTCTCGGCCCATATCCGCCGCTGCCACATTGAAGGGGCGTTCGCGGTGGTCCGCCGCCGTGGGGCCGAGGAAGCGGGTGCCATCTTTATCAAGCTCGCGCGGCTCGACGGGACGGCCGCACTTTTCGGCCCGGCACCGCAGACCGCCTTCGATGAAGCCCGGCCGAGCGAAAGACTGTTCGTGTCTTCGTTCGCCGAAGGCTTTGTCCCCGAAGAAAAGGTAGAGGCGCGGATTGTGCGCGAGATCGATTTCGACCCCGACACCTGGATCCTCGAGGTTGAGGACCGCGCCGGCAGGCATTTTTTGGATCTGGCGGAGACGCCGCGCTGATCGAAGCCCCGCAAATGGGCATTTCCTGACGCCATTTTCCGCACGGGCGGCGTTTTCCCGTTAGGAAACTATTAACCATAACCGAACCTAACTGTGCCCAAGGCCGCCATGGTTGCGGCCAAGACCCCGGCCTTTGCCGGAGGAGGGCAAGATGGGGACCGTTCATCGTTTTCCCAGTGAGCGAGTAAGAGGCGCGCTGTACCCGGTTGAGCGGGCAGAAGCCGCGAAAATCCTGATTCTGCCGGCCATCCGCATCGAGCGGCATGCGGAATTCGTGTCCGGTACGTCGCCGGCGGAGACCACGCCGCCGGAAGACCGCAACGGCAGCAAGAGCCGCCGCCGCGCCCGGCGCGGGTGATCGGGATTGATGCGAACCGTTTCAAAGATTTTTGCATGGATCGTGCTGCCGTCGCTCGCGGCCGGATGCGCGTCGCCGCTGGGAGATTTTGGACGGCCTAGCGTCTCCTACATGAACGACGAGGTTCTGCCGAAGATCGGCGCGTACACAGCCGCGCGCAGGGGAGAGCCGGTTTCGTTCGCGCCATTCACGAATGAAGAACGCGAGCTGCAAAACCAGGCTTATGCGATCTTGATGCCCGCATCCGACCGGCGCGAATGGGATCGCAGCCTTGCTGAAATGCGGCGCACCCGACTGATCCCGAACGACGCTCCCTACTTCGACGCGCGCAACTACGCGGACAATCTGTTGGACACGCATTACCGATCGAGCACCGCGCGCTATTCCAAACTCATAGACGATGTCCGTTCCGATCTTTCGCGCATCGGCCCGTTCTTTGCCGTGGGACGGCGGGTCGTGGACATGGATACGGTTCGCGAACGCAGCCTCGCTCGGCTCAACAGCGTGACTCCGACCGACCACGAGAACGCGATGGCGCGCATTGCGGAGAACCGGATGCTGATCGGCTGGGTTTTCCGGCGGTTCGGCGAACGGTTCGCCGGCTACAAGATTGCGCTTGAGCAACTGGTCGTTGCCACCCCCGCGCCGGCGGCGGTGGATGCCGAGCGCGCATTGAAGTCGCTGGAAGAGCGGCTCGCGATGATTCCGGTGTTGACTGAATCCGCGGGCGTGCCGGTCGCCGCGGCCGGCGTTCACGTCAGCAAATAATTATTGCTGCTGCACGCAAGAAGACTCCGCAACGCGCGCTGCTATGGAATCCAGCACGCCGGATTCGCGCGCCAACGCACGGATCAACACCACGCCGTCGAAGGTCGGAGACTCCACAATCAGCCGGTCCGCCGCGGTGATTTCCTCATCGTCGGGAAGCGCGGCGCGTTGCGCGGGCGTCATCAGCATAAGATCGATGTTGCGCCGTCCGGCGGCGCGATCGTTGATCGCATAATAAGGCAGCCCGTGGCGCGTGTAGAACGACACGGACGTATAGTCCGGTGCGAGCGGCACGCGCACGCGCAGTGGACCCGTGCGCAGATTGTAGAGACAGACCGCTGATACGAAGGCCGGGTCCATTCTTGGTAGGGTGGATGCGAACGAAGTCGGGCTCGGCAGCATATGGACCTTGTTCGGCGGACCGATGCGTTCCAGCCGCGCATAGGCGTCTTCGAGTGCGAGCCGGGGCATCGCGAGCACCGTCGTCAGGTGCACGAGGCCGCCCAGCACGACGCCGACCGCAAGGGGAAGAGCATAATTTCTCACGGACACTTCACCTGCGTGACGTTGGGGAGCTCAACCGGGTCGCCCGAGCGGCTGGCAAGGCCGACGGGCGCGTCGTAGAGCCGAAGCAGGATCGAGATGCGCTCGTTGTTGCCGGTCGGCAGCCAGTTTCCGCTGCGCGCACGCGGCGCCAGCGTCACCTCGAAGCTGCCATCCGCATTCCACACGATTTCCGAACTGTTGAAGCTGTAGCGGTTGGCCGGATTCTCAATCAGCCGGCCGCGCGCGTCATACACGGTGAGCGTCCAGAAGCGGGCCGAGGGCAGACGGCCGGAAATGCGTGTGTCGCAACGGCCATCCAGACGGCCCCGATTGTTGTCGATGCCGGCTTCGAAAGCGATCCCGTCGGCCCGTTCGATCGGCAATTCACCGGAACGGGCGAAACTTGCCCGCGAATAGGGATCGATCTCCGCGGTGCCGCTGCGCGGCCATGTCGTCCAGGCCCCGATCTGCACCGAGCCGAAGGGTGTGCCTCCCGCCGAGGCGAGCCAGGTCAGGCCCAGACCCGACAGCGTTCCGACAAAAAATGCGAGCAGGACCGTAAGAATGCGCACGCGTGGATGTTCCGGGGCGTCGTGCCCGTGAGCGAAAGTGCCGTATCAATGATACCGCCGCCGCGCGGCGTCAATTGCCGCGAACGGGACCGGTGTTTCCTGTTGCATCACCGGGCGCGGAAGCGGAGCGCCCGGGCCGGGATGTCGAGGAAGAGGTCGGCGGCGCGTCCTTCAGCAGGCGCTCCAGCCGCAAGAGATGAGTGACAGAACGCGGCGAGAGCGTGGTCGGCCGCTGGCCCGGTGCCAAGTCCGGATTGGCCGCGACCGCCTGACCATCGACGCGCGGTGCGGGACCCTTCAGGCCAGACAGCACGACCGGCTCCACGCCCTGATGCGCATAGGCCATCACCTTCTGCCAGGTCATCGCCGGCAGCGAGCCGCCGGTCATGCGGCGCGTCGGCGAGTAATCGTCGTTGCCGAGCCACACGCCGCCCACGAAGTTTCCGCTGTAGCCCATGAACCAGGCATCGCGATAGGCGTTGGTCGTGCCGGTTTTGCCCGCGACATAAATCCCGTTGATGCGGGCGCGGCGGCCGGTTCCGTTTTCCACGGCGTTGTGGAGCATCAGGTTCATTTCATCGGCAACTGAAGCCGGTAAAATTTGCTCGGGCTTCGTCGCGTCCCGCTCGTGCCGCCAGATGATCTCGCCGAGCGGCGTGCGGATCTCCGACGCCGCATGAGTGAGGACGGCGCGGCCGTTGTTGGCGAAATGCGCGTAAGCGCGCGTCATCTCAAGCACG
Source organism: Xanthobacteraceae bacterium (assembly GCA_022844205.1). Classification (GTDB taxonomy): domain Bacteria; phylum Pseudomonadota; class Alphaproteobacteria; order Rhizobiales; family Xanthobacteraceae; genus JAUSIF01. The sequence continues at coordinate 645,749 of JALHMF010000001.1, forward strand.
GTGAGATCGGCGGCGCCGAGCGGAAGCGGAGCGGAATTGATGATGTCGCTCGTGACTCCCATCTTGCGCATCAACGCAATGATTTTGTCCCGGCCGACCGCCTGTGCCGTGCGAACCGCCGGCGTGTTGAACGAATTCGTCAACGCAGTCAGCATGGTGACGGGGCCGGCGTAGGAATGGCTGTAGTTTTGCGGGCACCAGTTTCCGATGCAGAGCGGGGCGTCGAGGATGATGGACGACGACTTGTAGCCGTTCATCAGCGCGGTTGCGTAGACATAGGGCTTGAACGAGGAGCCCGGCTGCCGCTGCGCATCGGTCGCCCGGTTGAACTGGCTCTCGCCGTAGTCGCGGCCGCCGACCATGGCGCGCACGAGGCCATCCGGCTGCATGATGACGATGGCTCCCTGCGAAGCGCCGTAATCCTTGCCGAACTGCCTTAAGCTCGACTCCAGCGCCGCATCCGCCGCGCGCTGGATGCCGGGATCGAAGCCGGTGCGCACGACAAACACGCGCTCTGCCGTCTGCTTGCCGAGCTTGCTCTCCACGAGTTTCTGAATCTCGCGGTAGGCCCAGTCGAGATAATAATTCGGCGTATCTTCCTCGCGCCGGTCGATCGGCCGCGCCGGATTGCGCCGCGCGCCGAACACCTGACCTTCGGTCATGAAGCCGGCTTCGACGAGGTTATCCAGCACCACCGACGCCCGCGCGCGCGCCGCGGCGAGGTTGATGTGCGGCGCAAAGCGCGCCGGCGCCTTGAACAGGCCCGCGAGCATCGCCGCTTCCGCGAGGCTCACGTCGCGCGCGGACTTATTGAAGTAATACTGTGCGGCGCCGTCAACGCCGAAGGTGCCGCCGCCGAGATAGGCGCGGTCGAGATAGAGCTTCAGAATTTCCTTCTTGGTGAGCCGCGTCTCCAGCCAGACGGCGAGAAACGCCTCCTTTACTTTGCGTTCCAGCGTGCGTTCATTATTCAGGAACAAATTCTTCGCCAACTGCTGCGTGATCGACGAGCCGCCCTGCACCACGCCCTGCGCGCGCAGGTTGGCGCCAAGCGCGCGGAAGGTGCCGGGAAAATCGATGCCGAAATGCTCGAAGAAGCGCCGGTCCTCGGTCGCGAGCGTCGCCTTGATGAGGTGATCGGGAAATTCATCGAGCGGCACGGTGTCGTTGTGGCGGATGCCGCGCTCGCCGATCTTCTGGCCGTAGCGATCCAGAAACGACACGGCGAGTTCCGAACGCTTCAGCCAGTCGTCATCGGAGGTCTCGCGGAAGGCGGGCACGGCGAGGGCGAGCAGCACCACCGCGCCGACGGTGCCGAGCGTGAGCCCCTCGGAAGCACCCTCGACCGCGAGCCGCTTCACCCCGCTCACATGGAAGCGATCCATGAAGGCGGAAAGATCGTCCCACTTGGAACGCAGCCACACCCCGGAGGCGAACAGCCCGTGATCCACCCGCGCGTCGAAATCCAGGAGCCGCCGCGAGAAGCGGCCGAGCTTCGGTTTGTTGGGGTCGGGTTTTTTGAAGGGGGGCATGACGGTCCTGGAGGCTTCCGCTCAGAAAAGGCGAGGCCTATGCCTCGATATATTCAGCGATGCTGGATGGCGCCGGCACCGGCAGGCCATCTTGCTTCAGTCCCTCGATATGAAAGCGGATGGCCTCGCGGATTTCGCGCTCCACCTCTTTCACTGTTTCCCCGGGGGCGATGCACCCCGGCAGATCGGGTACATAGGCCGAATAATTGCGTTCGGCGCGTTCGATGACGACCGCATAGCGCATTATCGAGTGTCCTTTAGCCCCGCCTGTTTCAATATGCTGTTTTTTGTGCCCGGAGCCAAGTCATCGGAAGGCTTGCCTGCCACTGTGACCCGGCCGGGTTTCGCCGGATGCTTGAACTGGCGGTGGCTGCCGCGGGTGACGGCCAGAACCAGCCGTCCTGCTCTATCAACTCGTTGCCTCGCGGACTTTCATTCGAATACCGCTAAAACGCTGAAAAAATTGAACCTTGGGTCGCTCAAGTTGCATAATGCCCTAGAATTAGGATTCGCGAATTGATTGATCTGTTCAAGGCCACGGGGGTTGATGCGCCGGAGTTGCGCCGTAAAGGCGTGCCGCGCGCGCAGCGCGTTCCGCTGTTCAATCCCAAGGTCGTTTATCGTGAGGGTGGCAAAGTCGTCCGCCCGGACGACGAAATGCAGGCACGCGCCACGAAGTACGCCAAGATGGCGGCGAGCGAGAACTTCGCAAAGCAGAACGAAACCGCCATCCGGAACAATTTCTACGAGGAGATACTTTGCGGCTTGCTCGGATATAGAAAGTTCGACTCCGAACAGAATTTTACGCTGGCTTTCGAGCGCGCGGTCCGCGGAGGATCCGTCGATGCAGCGCTGGGCAGTTTTTCGCCCGACGGAAACGACCGGATCGTTGCGCCCTTCGAAATGAAGGGTCCCGATACTGTCGATCTCGACGCGATCATGCCGGGCCGCAAGAAAAGCCCCGTTCAGCAGGCGTGGGACTACGCGATCGACTCTCCTGGCTCGAAATGGGTGCTGGTTTCGAACTGCGTGAAGGTTCGCCTTTACGGTTTTGGCAAAGGCCGTGATGCGTATGAAGAGTTCGATCTCCGTAAGCTCGACAGCCCGGACGAATTAGCGCGGCTTCATCTGCTGCTCGCCGCCGAGAACCTGCTTGGCACACGGACGGATAATCTGCTTCGCGAGAGCGAAACCGCAGCCAAGGATATTACCGATAAGCTTTATGCTGAATACAAAGCACTACGCGACAAGCTGATTCAGTTCCTCGTCGATTCCGCAGACGGCCCGCGTCTGAAAGCCGCTGACGCGCTTGAACCGGCGCAGAAGATTCTTGACCGGATACTTTTCATCGCTTTTGCGCAGCGCACCGACTTGCTGCCCGACAAGCTTCTTGAACTGGCGAGAGACGAAAAAAACAAACTCCGCCCCGGAACAATCTGGGAAAACTTTCTTGCACTTTTCCGCTCGGTTGACGTAGGCAACGAGGGTCTTGGCATCTGGGCTTACAACGGCGGTCTTTTTGCAACAGACTCTATTGTCGACAGCAATCTGGCCATTCCCGATCCGCTTGCGACTGAACTGGCGAACCTTGTGCAATGGGACTATCGCAGCGAGGTTCCCGTTACGATTTTGGGCCGTATCTTCGAGCAGTCGATTACTGACCTTGAAAAATTGCGTGCCGAAGCCAGAGGTGAAGAGCCGCCGAAGGTTGCAAAGAAAAAGAAGGAGGGCGTCGTTTATACGCCCGACATCGTCACGCGCTTTCTCGTTGAGCAGACGGTAGCAAAAACGCTCGACGAGAAATTTGACGAACTATTGTTGAAGTGGGGAAAAAGTACGGCGCCGCTTGCGCCGGGCGATAAACTGTTTTTGGACACGGAAGCGAGAGAAGAGGCGGCTTTCTGGCGGGAATATTCGGAAGTGCTGCGGGGTCTGCGCATCGTTGATCCGGCCTGCGGCTCCGGCGCATTTCTGGTGGCCGCATTCGATCATCTCGCAGCGGAATATCGCCGCGTCGTCAACAGGCTAGTCGAGCTAGGTGAGGAGCCGGGTTTTGATTCCTATGATGAGATCGTAACGAAAAATCTTTACGGTGTGGATTTGAATCCGGAGTCAGTCGAGATTACGCGGCTCGCACTGTGGCTGAAAACGGCGCGACGCGATCATCGGCTTCAGAATCTTGAACGCACGATCAAGGCCGGCAACAGCCTGATCTCCGATCCGCAATGGTCGGATCGGCCTTTCAACTGGCGCGAGGCATTCCCGGAAGTTTTTGAGAAGGGCGGCTTCGATGTCGTGATCGGCAATCCGCCTTATGTACGGATGGAATATCTAAAACCGGTTAAACCCTACCTCGCGGAGAAATTCGTGGTCGCCGCTGACCGCGCCGATCTTTATGCATATTTTTTCGAGTGCGGCGTAGGAATTCTGAGAGCGGGCGGACGGCTCGGATACATTTCGTCCTCGACCTTCTTTCGCACCGGTTCCGGCGAGAATCTTCGCAAGTTTCTCAGCGATCATATTTCCATCGAAACCGTTATCGACTTCGGCGATCTTCAACTGTTCGAGGGTGTCACTACCTACCCGGCTATTCTGACGCTTCGCAAAGGCGAAGCTGAAGAGGGCGGCACACTTTCATTCTTGAAGATCGTTGATGAACTGCCCAAAGACCTCGATGCGGATTTCACCGCCAGGGCGACGCCGATGCCGCGTGCACGGCTGGGCTCTGGCTCTTGGCAGTTCGAGGACGACCGGCTCGCGCGCCTGCGCGCGAAGATCGTCAAGGGGAAGAAGACGCTGGGCGAGGTCTATGGTGCGCCGCTTTACGGCATCAAAACCGGCCTTAATGAGGCTTTCATTATCGACCGCGCCACGCGCGACCGGCTGGTGAAACAGCATAAGAACTCTGCGAAACTGCTGAAGCCGTTTCTGCGCGGCGAGAACGTGAAGTGCTGGCGCGTTGAGCCGGAGGACCTGTTCCTGATCAATACGCCGAAAGGGAAGGTGAAGATCGACGACTATCCGGCAATTCGCGACTGGCTGTTGCCGTTCAAGAAGGAATTGGAAAAGCGTGCGACCAAGCAGGAATGGTGGGAGTTACAACAGGCGCAGTTGGCGTATCAACCAAGTTTCACTACACCGAAAATTATCTACGGTCACTTTGCCCAAGATCGAATTTTTGCATTCGACGCTGAAGGATATTTTTCTAATGACAAATCATATTTTATTCCAAATGCCACTTTCGATCTTTTGTCGCTTTTGAACTCAAAAATATCATGGTCATTCATCAGCAGCATTTCGCCGGCCGTGAGGGGCGGCTTTCACGAAATGCGTGTTCAATACCTTGAGAAAATTCCGATTCCGAAAATCGTATCATCTGATAGGAAGCGGTTAGCCAAACTCGGAGAGGACTGCACTTCTGCTGCCGCGCGCCGCCTCGACATCCAATCCAACGTCCGCCACCGCATCCTTGACCTCGCTTCGCCCGAGCGCGCCAAACTGTCGCGCAAGCTGGAGGAATGGTGGATGCTCGATTTTTCCGCTTTTCGTGACGAGGTCAAGCGCGCCTTCCGCGCGGAAGTCCCGGTCAAGGAACGCGGCGCGTGGGAAGCCTATCTCGCCGGGCACGCCGCCAAGGTGCATGCGCTCAACGCCGAGATCGAAAAGGCCGAGCGTGAGATTGACACCATCGTCTATCGGCTGTTCGATCTCACGCCGGACGAGGTTCGGTTGCTGGAAGAATCTATCGAGGGGGAGCACTGACCATGACCTCCCGGCAGGGCGAACTCTTCAGCAGCGGCGAGGGCGATTCCGCCGAACGCGAGACGCCGACCTATTATCCCGATCCGGAGAAGGTCCGCTCCCGGCTGCTGAAAATCCTTGCCGAAGCGCGCGAAGCTGAAACGCTTCCGTGGGAGCCATCCACGCTGTCGCTCTATCGTCTGATCTTCCCCCAGATGAGCCAGTGCCTGCCGGAAGAAGAGGGCAGGCAGCTCTGCTTTGAATTCGAACAGGAACTCGCCCGCTTCGACGAGGCGGCCTGAGTTTACCCGCGCGGCCGGAACGCGCTAGAAGCGGCGCATGTCGCGGCCTTTCTGGAAATCAAAACCCCTCTCCGCCATGACCCCCCGCGAATGGGAATCCCTCTGCGACGGCTGCGGGCGGTGCTGCCTGCTCAAGCTCGAGGACGAGGACACGCTCAAGGTCTATTACACCGACGTCGCCTGCAAGCTGCTCGACCAGCAAAGCTGCACCTGCAAGGATTATCCGAACCGCGCGAAGCGCGTGAAGGATTGCGTGCAGCTCGCGCCCGGCAACGAGGATGGCTGGAGCTGGATGCCGCCCACCTGCGCCTATCGCCTCGTCGCCGAAGGGCGCGATCTCTACTGGTGGCATCCGCTGGTGTCCGGCGATCCGGAAACCGTGCATGCCGCCGGCATCTCCGTGCGCGGGCGCTGCGCGGGCACCGAGAGTACTATCCGCGTGCGCGACCTGCCGGATCACATCGTGCAATGGCCGAAGCGGATGCCTCGCCGTGCCGTCGAGGGCGAAGCCCGAGTATCCGGCACGGCAAAGTCTTCCAGGCGCGCGAAACTGGCGCCCAAGGCACTGAAAAAACCTGCCGAAATAAAAAGACCAAATTCCTAGGAATTTAGTCTTGACAGCGGTGCGCTGCTCAGGTAGGTTTCCCGCACGCTCCAGAATTGTGATCACAAACAGCGCTCATCCTTCGAGACGGGCCGCCACCTCATCCTGAGGAGCCGCGCACGCGCTTGCGTGCACGGCGTCTCGAAGGAGAGGTGGCGGTTCTCCTCAGGATGAGGTTTCGCGTTGCGGAAAGGGAACCGATGGCACGTTTCATCGCGATCCCGCCGGAAAAGATCGCGAAAGCAAAAGAGCTGTACGAAGGCACATCCGTGCCGGTGCGCGACATCGCGCTGATGCTCGGCATCGGCATGACGACGTTCGCGCGGCGCATGAAGGATTGGGGCTGGAAGCCGCGCAACGCGCGGCTCGCCGATTACGACGCGGCGGCGAAAGCCGACATCGATCTCAACGTCATTTCCGAAACGGTGGCGCCGGAGCTGGCGGTGGCAAAGCACGCAACCCTGGTCGAGCGCGTTCGCGCCGCCGTCGAGCGCGAGATTATCGCGATTGAATGCGTGCTGAACCGTGTCGATGACGCGCGCCTGCGCTCGCAGGACGCCGAGCGGGCGGCGCGCACGCTGGCGACGCTGGTGAAAGTCTTGCGCGAAGTGAATTCGCTGGAAGCGGGGGAGAGCGGGGAACGGGCAAGCGGCGCCGCCAAGGATGACGAATTCCGTGACCTGGAAGAATTCCGCGAGGAGCTTGCGCGACGTCTTGCTTCGTTCCGACGCGGAAACGATTGACGAACTGATCGCGCGGCTCTCGGTCCGCTCGCGCGAGGAATTGCTGAAAGGCTGGCCGCTGTGGGCGCGCGACGACCAGTTGCCGCCGGACGGCGACTGGAGCACCTGGCTCGTGCTTGGCGGGCGCGGTGCCGGCAAGACGCGCGCCGGCGCCGAATGGGTGCGCGGCGTGGCGCTGGGGCTGGCGCCCTTCAGCAGCGCGCCCGCGCGCATGATCGCGCTCGTGGGCGAGACGCTCGCCGATGTGCGCGAGGTGATGATCGAAGGTGTCTCGGGATTGCTGCGCATTCATGCGCGCGATGAGCGGCCGAGCTGGGAGCCGACGCGGCGCCGGTTGGTTTGGCCGAACGGTGCGGTGGCGCAGGCATTTTCGGCCGACGATCCCGAGCAGTTGCGCGGGCCGCAATTCGAGGCGGCCTGGGCGGATGAACTTTGCAAATGGCGGCGCGCGGACGCGGCCTACGACATGCTGCAGTTCGGCCTGCGGCTCGGCGCAAACCCAAGACAGGTGATCACAACGACGCCGCGGCCGATGGCGCTTTTGAAAAAGATTCTCGCCGATCCCGCCACCGCGGTGAGCCGTGCTGCCACGAATGAGAACGCATATAATCTGGCGCCCGCATTTCTGGATCGCGTGCACAAGATTTACGGCGGGACAAGGCTTGGCCGCCAGGAATTGCAGGGCGAGCTGATCGAGGACCGTGCGGGCGCACTGTTTCCGCGCGCGCTGATCGAGCGCTCGCGTGTGGTTGAGGCGCCGGTGCTCGCGCGCATTGTGGTGGCGATCGATCCGCCTGCGTCTTCGCGCGAAGGCGCCGATGCCTGCGGACTGGTGGCGGCGGGGCTTGGCGCGGACGAGCGCGTCTATGTGCTCGCCGACGAAAGTGCGTCCGGCCTCAGCCCGCTCGAATGGGCGAGCCGCGCGGTATCGCTGTATCGGCGGCTCGAAGCCGACCGCATCGTCGTCGAAGTGAACCAGGGCGGCGAGATGGCGCGCGCCGTGATCGCCGAAGTCGATGCCAGCGTGCCGGTTTCGGAAGTGCGCGCGAACCGTTCGAAGCATCTGCGCGCGGAGCCGGTGGCGGCACTCTACGAACAGGGCCGCGTTTCGCATGTCGGCGCGTTCGCGGCCCTCGAAGACGAGATGGCGGAATTTTCCGCGGACGGTTTGTCGTCGGGCCGCTCGCCCGACCGGCTCGATGCGCTGGTGTGGGCGGTGACGGCGCTCGTGTTGGCGCCGCACGCAACGCCGCGGCTGCGCAGACTGTGAAAAAAATTTCCTCCCCCCTTGCAGGGGGAGGGATGGAGATGAACAGGCAATGCAGCTCCCTTTCGCCAATTTCTTCCGCCGGGTTCCCGAACAGAAGGCGAGCCGTGCGGCGCCGCTGGTGGCGCTGTTCGCCGACGGGCGTCCGCGCTGGACGCCCCGCGATTACGCTTCGCTCGCACGCGAAGGCTTCGCGCGAAATCCGGTCGGCTATCGCGCGGTGCATCTGATTGCAGAGGCAGTCGCCTCGCTGCCGCTGGTCCTTTACGACGGCGTGCGCGAACTCGACCCCAGGCGCTGACGTTGATCGGAGGCATATTCGTCGCACGGGGAACGATCAGCGCGGATACGCTCACATCCGTCGTTACCAATGTCTCCACCATCTTCGGCTCGGCCGCCGTGCTGGTGTCGATCTGGTGGTCGTGGCGCTCGCACAAGAAATCCTGACGCTTGACCAACTGGCTCGCTTTCCTCGCCGCGATGGCGAGGCTCTTTGTCTCGATCCTCGGCACGGTCCGCGACTGGACCGTCGCCGCGGCCGGTGAGGCGAAGGGCCGTGCCGCCAGCGAGGCCGAGCACGCCGAAGCGGCGCGGGAAGCGGAACGGACGATGCAACAGATCGCGCGAACTCCCCTGACGCGCGAGGAACTCAGGAAACGTCTAGAAGAAGGTGGCGCATGAAAACAAATTGCAGGGCATTTCTGATTTACGGGCTGATCGGCGGCCCGTTTCCCTATGGCTGGGGTTATTCGCTCGGCCTCGATGGGTTGCGCGATCAACTGCGCGCGAACGGCGTCAATGCCAGCACCCATGTCGAGGGGGTCTTGATTCCTTATACGAACGTGCGGTTTCTTGCCGCGAAAGCGCGGGAAGCTGCACGCGCGGGAAACAAGATCGTGCTGATCGGTCATTCGATGGGTGCCGACGCGGCGGTGAAGATCGCCTGCCGGCTCGAGGGCGAGAACATCCAGGTCGATCTGCTGGTCGGCCTCGATCCGACGAAATTCGGTTGTCCCGATGTGCCGGCCAACGTGAGACGCGCAGTGTGCTTCTTCCAGAAGCAGGAGTTGCTGGGACGCGGGATTTTCCACGCGGCCAAATCGTTCCGTGGACAGCTCACGAACGAGCATGTCCATGTCGGCCACAAGGAAATGGACGACTCCATGGAAATCCGCGAACGCATCGTTGCGGAAGTGCGGAAGCTCCTGCCGGCATGAAACTCTTCTGCATCGGACTTCTGATCACGGTCTGCCGAACCGTCGAAGCGCCGCCGCCTGCGCGGATCACGGTCGCGGTTTGTCCCGTGACGGCGAACTGGTCCGCCGCCTTCCAGAAACGCCTCGCCCACGAACTTCACGCATTGCCTGACGGCAGTGCGGTGGAGCGGGCGGTGGCCGAAGCGGTCAGTTTGAGGGACCAGACGAGGGCGTGCAGGGCACGGTGGCCCGGCTAAGGCGTTAACGAAGTTCAAGAAACGATTGAATCCGCGCCGGCCCCGCTCCGGCGCTTGCTGACATCCTCCCCCCATCAATGGCACAATCCGGCCCGAGTCGATCTCTAGAACCGGGCCGCCATGCGCCTTCTCGTCGTCGAAGACGACCCCGATCTCAACCGCCAGATCTGCTCCGCGCTGACCGATGCCGGTTACGCGGTCGATAAGGCATTTGACGGCGAGGAAGGTCTTTTTCTCGGCGAGAGCGAACCCTACGACGCGATCGTCCTCGACCTCGGCCTGCCGAAAATGGACGGCATCTCCGTGCTGGAATCCTGGCGGCGTACCGGCAAGTCGATGCCGGTCCTGATCCTCACCGCGCGCGACCGCTGGTCCGACAAGGTGCAGGGCTTCGATGCGGGCGCCGACGATTACGTCGCCAAGCCCTTCCACATGGAAGAAGTGCTCGCCCGCCTGCGCGCGCTGTTGCGCCGCGCTTCCGGTCACGCCAGCAGCGAACTCACCTGCGGACCGGTCCGTCTCGACGCAAGATCCTCCCGCGTCACGGTGGACGGCAATCCCATCCGGCTGACTTCCCACGAATACCGGCTGCTCGCCTATCTGATGCATCACTCGGGGCGTGTGGTTTCCCGGACAGAACTGGTCGAGCATCTCTACGATCAGGATTTCGATCGCGACTCCAACACGATTGAAGTGTTTGTCGGCCGGCTACGCAAAAAGCTTGGCATCGACGTGATCCAGACCGTCCGCGGACTTGGCTATCGCCTCAGCCCCCCGGCCGATGCGCGCTAGCTCGCTTGCACGGCGGCTTTTTCTCACAGCGCTGATTGTCAGTGCGTTCGTGCTGATCGCGAGCGGTTTTCTCCTTTCCTCCCTTTATCGTGCATCGGTCGAGCGCGCGTTCGACCGGCGGCTCACGGTCTATCTCAAGACCATCGTCGTCGATGTGGCGAGCGCGCCCTCAGGCTCGCTGCCGGAACCGGCACCCCTCGGCGAGCCGCTGTTCCAGATTCCACTTTCCGGCTGGTACTGGCAGATCGCCCGCTTCACCGGCGAAATCCGCGAGTACAAACGCTCGCCCTCCATTCCTGCCGACGCATCCATCAGCCTTGAAGATCAGAACGTGCCGCTCCGCTCGGGCGGTGGGCGTGAGGGCTACAAGCAGGGGCCCGACGATCAGATCCTTCGCGTCGTCGAGCGCGAGATCGATCTCGGCGAGGATGGGCGCTATCTCGCGACGGTCGCCGCCGACGCCGGCGAGATCGACGACGAAGTGGACGATTTCAACGACGCCATTCTCATCACCTTCGGCTTTCTCGGAATTATCTTCATCGGCACTGCCTGGTTCCAGGTCCGCTTCGGTCTGCGTCCGCTGAAGCAAATCTCCGCCGCCCTTTCTGCGATCCGCTCCGGCAAGACCGAGCGCCTCGAGGGCAATTTCCCCGCCGAGATCGCGCCGCTCGCCGGCGAAGTGAATGCGCTGATCGAATCCAACCGAGAAATCGTAGGGCGCGCACGCACGCATGTCGGCAATCTCGCGCATGCGCTGAAGACGCCGCTCTCGGTGCTCTTGAACGAAAGCGCTCTTCATTCGGAAGTGGCGGCGGACAAGGTGAAGGAACAGGTCGCCGTGATGCGCGAGCAGGTGCAGCGGCATCTGGAGCGCGCGCGGCTTGCCGCCCGCATCGCCGTGATCGGCACGGCGATCGAGGTGACGCCGGTTTTGAACGCCGTTCTCCGCACCATGGAGAAAATTCATCGCGCCCGCGCGCTCGCGATGGGCAGCCGCATCATGGACGACGTGAAATTTCACGGCGAGCAGCAGGATCTCGAAGAGATGCTGGGGAACCTGATCGACAATGCCTGCAAGTGGGCATCCTCTCGCATCGACATCGAGGTTTTCGCCGATGCGCGCGGGCAGTCCGCCGAAAGACGCTATTTCCATATCGTGATCGACGACGATGGCGCGGGCCTGCCCGCCGAAGCGCGCGCCGACGTCCTGAAAAATCGCGGCCGGCGGCTCGATGAGACGAAGCCGGGTTCCGGCCTCGGTCTTTCCATCGTGGTCGATCTTGCTTCGCTCTATGGCGGGCGGCTGGAACTTGGCACGTCGCCGATGGGCGGCCTTCGCGCAGAACTCGTGCTTCCTTCCGCAGCCTAATTTTGCCCAAATTTACGTTCGTGTTAGGAAGATACGCGTAAAGTATTTCCGCAGTGCGATAGCGGACAGTCACTCGCCGCCCAGTTTGAAAGGCGCCTCATGCAGATCCTTACGTTCCGTAAGCCCGCTATCATCGCGGTTGCCGCCGTCCTTCTTGCAGGTTGCGCAGGCGATCCGGGTCCGAAAACGGGTGCGGGCATCGCGTCGGGCGCAATCGCGGGCGGCCTCATCGGCGCGGCCACCGGTGGGCATACCCGCAATGTCGTCACCGGTGCCCTGATTGGAGGCCTGGTGGGCGGCATGATTGGCAATGCGCTGGACGAAGAAGACCGTCGCCGTGCCTATGCGGCGGAGATGCAGGCGCTCGAATATGGCGGCCCCGGCACGCCCCACAGCTGGCGCGGAGAGCGCGGTGCCTACGGCACCATTGTGCCGGGACCGCAATATGCAAGGTCCGGCTACGCCCGCTGCAGGGAATACACCCACACCATCTATATCAATGGGCGCCCTGAGACTTCGCGCGGCGTCGCCTGCCGCAATCCGGACGGCAGCTGGACGCCGATAAGCTGAGCTTCCGCATTTGCCTTGACCGGCAGCGACAAAGCGCCGGGCTTTCCGCACGCAGCCGTCTCGACTAGGACTTCGTCCGGAGACGCGATGCTGTTCTGGCTGATCTTTGCGACAATGACGGGTGCCGCCGTGCTGGCGGTGCTGTGGCCGCTCGCATTCGCGCGCGCAAGCAGCGCGCAGGCATCGGAAGCGGACCTTGCCGTCTACCGCGACCAGCTGGCGGAAATCGGCCGCGACCATGCGCGCAACCTGATCGGAGATCGCGAAGCGGAAGCGGCGAAGCTCGAAGTCTCGCGCCGCATCCTCGCACTCGACACCGGCAAGCATAAGGAGACTGGCAGGAGCGATGCGCTATGGCGCCGCCGTGCGATTGCGGTCGTGGCCATGATCGCAGTGCCGGCGGTGGCGCTCGGGCTTTACACCTCGACCGGGATGCCGGGGCTGCCGGACGCTCCGCTCGCCGCGCGGCTTTCCAGCGAGCCTGCAACCTCCGATGTCCTGATCCTCGTCCGCCGGATCGAGGCGCATCTCGCCAAAAATCCCGACGATGGCCGCGGCTGGGAATTGCTCGGCCCGGTCTATCTGATGAGCGGCCGCTTCGAGGATGCGGTGAAGGCGCGTGCGAACGCGCTGCGCATCCTCGGCGCGACATCCGCGCGCGAAGCCGATCTTGGGGAAGCGATGGTTGCCGCCGCCGAGGGGCGCGTCACGCCGGAAGCCATCCAGGTTTTCGACCGCGCGCTTGCGAACGAGCAATCAAATTCCAAGGCGCAGTTCTTCAAGGGGCTTGCCGCCTTACAGGCTGGAAACCATGCGTTTGCGGTTTCGCACTGGAAATCACTCGCGGAAACTGCCTCCGCCGGCGACCCTTGGCGGAACGAGGCGTTGCAGCGTATGCAACAGCTGGAGCGCATGAAATGACTCGCCGCCAGCGCCGCCTTACATTGATCGGCATTTCGCTCGCCGTACTCGGCCTTGCGGCCGCACTTGCATTGTCCGCGTTGCGCGAATCCATCGTCTTCTTTTATTCGCCGACCGAGATTGCGGAGAAGGGGGTGGCACCCGGTACGCGCATCCGCATCGGCGGGCTGGTGAAGGAAGCGAGCCTCCAGAAGAACGGGCTCGATGCGCGTTTCGAAGTCACCGACGGCGCGAAGGTGCTGGCCGTCACCTATCGCGGCGTGCTTCCCGATCTCTTCCGCGAAAAGCAGGGGATCGTCGCCGAGGGAGCCCTCGATGCCTCCGGCGTGTTCCGCGCCGACACCGTGCTCGCCAAGCACGACGAAAATTACATGCCCAAGGAGGTTGCCGACGCCCTGAAGAAGCAGGGCGTCTGGCACGAGGACAAGGGGAAGGGCGGGGCGAAGTGATGGTCCGGACAAATTCATCGTCGTCCCGGCCAAGCGAGCCCGCGAATGCGGGCGGGCGCGAGCCGGGATCCATACGCCCGGAGTCTAAATTTACGGGCTGCGTTTATAGGTCCCCGCTTTCGCGGGGACGACAATCATGATTGCCGAATTGTCTCATTACGCTTTGGTTTTGGCCTTCGTGCTGGCGCTGGTGCAGACCTTCGTGCCGGTCTGGGGTGCGGCACGCAACGACACCACTTTGATGGCGGTGGGGGAGCCGGTGGCGTTTGCAGGCCTTGGATTTGTTGCGTTCGCTTTCTTCGGCCTGATGGCGCTCTACGTCGGCTCCGACTTTTCCGTCGCCAATGTGTACGAGAATTCGCACTCGGCCATGGCGCTCGTCTACAAGTTCACCGCCGTGTGGGGGAACCACGAAGGCTCCATGCTGCTGTGGGTGTTCGTGCTCGCGATTTTTTCCGCACTGGTGGCCTTGTTCGGCCGTCATCTACCGGATCGGCTGCGGGCGAATGTACTCGGCGTCGAAGGCGCCATCGCCGCGGCGTTTCTTCTCTTTATTCTCGCGACGTCCAATCCGTTTCTCCGGCTCGATCCGGCTCCAGCAGAGGGCCGCGACCTCAATCCGATCCTGCAGGACCTCGGCCTCGCGATCCATCCGCCGCTGCTCTATCTCGGCTATGTCGGGTTTTCGATTGCGTTTGCGTTTGCGGTCGCGGCCCTCATCGAGGGCAAGATCGACGCCGCCTGGGCGCGTTGGGTGCGGCCCTGGACGCTGACTGCCTGGATTTTCCTCACGCTCGGAATTTCGATGGGCTCCTACTGGGCCTATTACGAACTGGGCTGGGGCGGGTTCTGGTTCTGGGACCCGGTTGAAAATGCTTCCGTCATGCCGTGGCTCGCGGGAACCGCGCTCCTGCACTCCGCCGTCGTGATGGAAAAACGCGATGCGCTGAAAGTCTGGACCATCCTGCTTGCGATCCTGACCTTTTCCCTGTCATTGCTCGGCACCTTCCTCGTGCGCTCCGGCGTGCTGACCTCGGTGCACGCATTCGCGACCGACCCCACGCGCGGGGTTTTCATTCTCATCATTCTCGTCCTCTTCATCGGTGGATCGCTTGTGCTGTTCGCTGTGCGCGGGGCCGAACTGAAACAGGGCGGCATCTTCGCGCCGGTCTCGCGCGAAGGGGCGCTCGTCATCAACAATCTCCTGCTCACCACGGCCGCGGCGACGGTGCTGACCGGCACGCTCTATCCGCTGGCGCTGGAGGCGTTGACGGCTGATAAAATTTCCGTCGGGCCTCCGTTCTTCAATCGTTCGCTCGGACCGCTGTTCCTGTTGCTGCTTGCCCTGATGCCCTTCGGCCCGCTGCTCGCCTGGAAGCGCGGCGACGCGTATGGAGCCGCGCAACGGCTGACCTATGCGGCGGGTGCCGCGCTGATCGTCGCGGCACTCGTGCTGTATTCCACCCAAGGCGGGCCGCTCCTTGCGATGGCGGGATTGCTTGCGGGGGTCTTCGCGGTGACGGGCGCGCTCACGGAACTTGCCGACCGCGTGGCGCTGTTTCGCGAACCGCTTGCCGCGAGTTTTGCACGGGCGAAAGGACTGCCGCGCTCGGCCTGGGGCACGTCCATCGCGCATGCGGGCATCGGCATTTCACTGATCGGCGTTGTCGCCGAAACCGGCTGGAGCGAGGAGCGCATCGCTTCGCTGAAGCCGGGCGAGAATGTTTCCATTGCCGGTTTCGAGCTTCTCTACAAAGGCATCGACGAGCGCACAGGGCCGAACTGGCGCGCCGAAGTCGGCCATTTCGATGTGCGTGTCGGCGGCGTCACCGTCGCGACCCTCGATCCGGCGAAGCGCGTTTATCTCGCGCGCAACCAGCCGACGACCGAAGCCGGTATCAAAACCTTCGGCCTCGGCCAGCTCTATGTCAGCCTCGGCGACAGCGAAGCGGGCGGAGCCATCTCCGCTCGAATTTACTGGAAGCCATATGTCACGCTGATCTGGCTAGGCACGATTGTGATGGCGCTGGGCGGCATGCTTTCGCTTTCGGATCGCCGCCTGCGCGTGGGCGCGCCTAGACCCGCCGCCAGACGCGCCGCCGCAACGCCGGCGGAATGATCATGCGCGGATTGTTCCTGGTATTAGCTTTCCTGCTTTCGCTCACTCCCGCATTCGCCGTGCAGCCGGGCGAACAGCTTGCCGACCCGGCACTCGAGGCCCGCGCCCGCGCGCTCTCGAAGAATCTCCGCTGCATGGTTTGCCAGAACGAATCCATTGACGAATCCAACGCTCCGCTCGCAAAGGATCTCCGTATCCTTGTGCGCGAGCGCATTCAGGCCGGTGACAGCGATGCCGCCGTCCGCGAATTCCTTGTCGCCCGCTACGGCGAATTCGTCCTGCTTGAGCCACGTCTCAGGTCGCGCACGCTCCTGCTCTGGGGTATCCCCCTGCTGGTGCTGGTCATTGGCGGTACGGCGCTCGCGATTTCCCTTTCCCGGCGACGGCAGACACACCCAAAAGCCCTTTCCACTGCTGAAAAGAAGCGTCTCGACGTCTTGCTGCGCACGAACAAGAAGTCGTGAGTGTGCGGTTCCTTACGAATTTGTAATTTGGCGGTGAGAGCGCCGTAAGGCTGGCCCTACTATATGTCTCCGCGAAAGAGCCCATAACGGGCAACTTCCCTAGCGGAGACAATTATGTTGCCCAGCCAAGACCAGAATTCTCCCTCCGGCGGCGTCATGAAGCGCCACCGCTCCCTCCTGCTTGCCGGTATTCTCGGCGTTGCCGTAACGGGTTTCGCCGCCGGTCAGGTTTTTCTCCCCTATACGACCCATTCAGCCCAAGCCCAGATCACGACCGACCGCCCCGCGCATCAATATTCTTTCGCGGATGTGGTGGAGCGCGTGCGCCCGGCCGTCGTCAGCGTCAAGGTCAAGGTCGACCAGTCGCAGACGATGAGCCTCGATGGCGACAACTTCAATCGCGGCGACGTTCCTCCGCAGATGGAAGAATTCTTCAAGCGCTTCTTCGGCGAGCGCGGCATGCCGAATCGTCCCGGTCAGGGACCGCGCGGAAACAACCGCCGCACCTCCGGCCAGGGCTCGGGCTTCTTCATCTCGGCGGACGGCTTCGTCGTCACCAACAACCACGTCATCGACAAGTCGACCGAGGTTGAGATCACCACGGACGACGGCAAGAGCTATCCGGCGAAAGTGGTCGGCACCGATCCGCGCACGGACGTGGCGCTTCTGAAGATCGACGGACGCAGCGACTTCCCGTGGGTGAAGTTCGGCGCCAATCCGCCGCGCGTCGGCGACTGGGTGCTCGCGGTTGGCAATCCGTTCGGCCTCGGCGGCACCGTGACCGCCGGCATCGTCTCGGCCCGTGGCCGGGACATCGGCGCGAACGTCTATGACGACTTCATCCAGATCGACGCGGCCGTGAACCGTGGCAATTCCGGCGGCCCGACCTTCAATCTCGCCGGCGAAGTGATCGGCGTGAACACCGCGATCGTCTCGCCCTCCGGCGGCAATGTCGGCATCGCCTTCGCCATCCCGGCGGACAATGTGAACCGCATCGTTACCTCGCTGAAGGAATCCGGCTCGGTCACGCGCGGCTTCATCGGCGTGAATATCCAG
This sequence comes from Xanthobacteraceae bacterium, assembly GCA_022844205.1. Classification (GTDB taxonomy): domain Bacteria; phylum Pseudomonadota; class Alphaproteobacteria; order Rhizobiales; family Xanthobacteraceae; genus JAUSIF01. The sequence goes on from JALHMF010000001.1 coordinate 663,131, forward strand.
CCGGTGACCAAGGAAATCGCCGAGTCGCTCGGCCTGAAGACCGAAGGCGGCGCGCTCGTTGCGGACGTATCGCCCGATGCTCCGGCCGCCAAGGCCGGCATCAAGTCAGGCGACGTGGTCCTCGCCGTTGAAGGCGAGCGTCTCAAGGATGCCCGCGATCTCTCGCGCCGTATCGCGGCGAAGCAGCCGAACACGCCCGTCAAGCTCACGATCTTGCGCGATGGCAAGGAGCAGACGGTCTCCGTCACGCTCGGCCGCCTGCCGGATCAGCAGCGCGCGAGCGTTGCGCCGCAGAAAAAAGAAGAGCGCACTTCCTCCACCAACGACACACGCCTCGGCCTTTCGCTCTCCCCGGCGAAATCCGTAGCGGGTGCCGGCAACGAAGGCGTCGTGGTCACCAATGTCGATCCGAACGGTCCCGGCGCAGAGCGGGGTTTCCGCTCCGGCGACGTGATCGTCGAAGCTGGCGGCAAGCCGGTTTCTTCGCCGACAGAGGTTCGCGATGCGTTCGATACTGCGCGCAAGGACAGCAAGAACGTGGTCCTCCTGCGGGTGAAGCGTGAGAACAACACGCGTTTCGTCACCCTGCCGGTGGAGCGCGGCTAAGGAATACGAATAGGGACTCTGGTGGCGGCCCCCTCGCCCCCTGCCGTCGCCGGTATCCCTGGGCGGGAGGTCTAACAGCCTCCCGCCCAAATTTTCATCCAGGCCGCGAGGGACTATGTTGCCGAACAGCCAGCCGGCGATTCCCGGCAAGACGGATCAGGCCCGGATGCGCCTCCTCGTAATTGAAGACGACAAGGAAGCCGCGGAATATCTGCGGAAGGCGCTGCGTGAAGCAGGGCATATGGCGGAAATCTGCCATGACGGCGAGGAGGGTTTCGTCGCGGCCCTCGACGGCGACTTCGACGTGCTGGTCGTCGATCGGATGCTGCCGAAGCGTGACGGGCTTTCGGTCATTTCGGATTTACGCGCACGCGGCAAGACGACGCCGGTTTTGATTCTTTCCGCGCTGGGCCAGGTGGACGACCGCGTCACCGGCCTGCGCGCGGGTGGCGACGACTATCTCTCCAAGCCTTATGCCTTTTCGGAACTGCTCGCCCGCATCGAGGCGCTGTCGCGCCGCGGCGCAACGCAGACCGGTGACACGCTCTACAAGGTCGCCGATCTCGAACTCGATCGGCTTTCCCATCGCGTGAGCCGCAACGGGCAGGAAATTCCGTTGCAGCCGCGCGAATTTCGCTTGCTCGAATATCTCATGCGTCACGCCGGGCAGGTGGTGACGCGCACCATGCTGCTCGAAAATGTCTGGGATTATCATTTCGACCCGCAAACCAATGTGATCGACGTCCATGTCTCGCGCCTGCGTTCCAAGATCGACAAGGGTTTCGAGAAAACACTCTTGCACACCGTCCGTGGCGCCGGATATATGATCCGTGACGGCGCTCGGTAAGCTTTTGCGCACGACGGCGTTCAAGCTGATCGCCGTCTATCTGGTTGTGTTCGCGTTGTTCGCGGGCGGCACCATTGCCTATCTCGCACGCCACACGCAGCAGCTCGTCGTTTCGCAGATTCAGGAAACGATCGAATCGGAAGTGCGTGACCTGAAGGATCAGTTTCTCTCCGGCGGCATCGCGCGGCTGGTGGAACTGGTGGAGAGCCGCGTCGCGCAGCCTGGCTCCAATCTCTACATCCTGACCACCTATGCGGGCGCGGTGTTCGTCAGTAACGCCGACATTCCGAACAATGTGCTGGCGCTGCCGGGCTGGCAGGAAATTTCCTATCACCGTTCCGATGATCCCGGCAGGGAATACAACAGCCGCGCGCTGGTAAAAGTCGAAGTGCTCGACGGCGGCTTCCGGCTGCTGGTCGGCCGCGACTTCGAGGAGCGCGACCGGCTGCGGCAGATTCTGGCGAAGCCCGCACGCTGGGCGGTGGTGTTTATCGTGGTGCTCGGCTTTGCCGGCGGCATCTTCGTCGCGCGCCGCGTGCTCAAGCGCATCGATGCCATGACCGCGACCGGCGAGCGCATCATGCTCGGCGATCTCACGGGAAGGCTGCCGGTGACAGGCACCGGCGACGAATTCGATCGGCTCGCAAACAGTCTCAACGCGATGCTGGAGCGTATTGAAGCGCTGATGGGCGGATTGAAGCAGGTCTCGGACAACATCGCGCATGATCTGAAGACGCCGCTGACGCGGCTGCGCAATCATGCCGAGGAAGCGTTGCGTTCGGGCAAGGACGAAAAGGATTACCGGAAGGCGCTGCACGCAACCATCGAGGAATCCGACGGCCTGATCCGCACCTTCGACGCGCTGTTGCTGATCGCGCGCGCCGAAGCGGGCGAAGTCCGCAAGCACATGGTCGATTTCGACGCCGCCGAGATGGCGGAAGGCGTCGCCGAACTCTACGAACCGCTCGCGGAGGAAAAAGGGATCGCGCTCAAACTGGAAGCATCCCGTCCGCTGCCGGTTCACGGCAGTCGCGAGCTGATCGGGCAGGCGCTCGCCAATCTGGTCGATAACGCGATTAAATATGGAGCGGAATCCGGCACCCAGGACGCAGAAATCCGCATCTCGGCGCGCATGGATCGGGACCGGCTGTGGCTGACCGTTGCGGATCGTGGCTCCGGCATTCCTGAAAAAGACCGCACCCGCGTCACCGAGCGATTCGTGCGCCTTGAGCAAAGCCGCTCGATACCGGGTGCGGGGCTTGGTCTCTCGCTCGCGTCAGCGGTGGCGCAATTGCACGGCGGTACGATCATTCTGGAGGACAACGGCCCCGGCCTGCGCGTGACCCTCGCGATTCCGGCGAAGCCACGCTAGGGAAGTCGTCCCGCCTCGACTATGAACAACGGATGGCAGGCCGATCGCTCGTCGAACGCATCAAAGAGACTCCGCGCGCCGCCGATGCGGACCGTGCGAAGACGCGCTTTGCCGAATTGCTTTCCGGCGCGGGCGTGCAGCGGAAGAAAATCGAGGCGCTGGCACCGGAAGGCTCCAAGGCTAGGGAGACGCTTGAAGCCGTCGCCGACCATTCGCCGTTTCTGTTCAGCATCGCGAAATCCGATCCGGCCGCATTGGCGGCATTGCTGGCAGGCGATCCCGACGAGCGGATTGCATCGCTCGTTCAACAGGCAGTGAATGCCGTGGAGAGCGCGAGCGATGAGGCTGCCGCGATGCAGGCGCTGCGCAAGATGCGGAGCGAAGCGGCGCTGCTGATCGCGCTGGCGGACATGGGCGGCGTATGGCCGCTGGGAAAAGTCACGCATGCACTCACGACCGTTGCCGAAACCGCGATTGCAAGCGCGCTGGATTTCCTGCTGCGTCAGGCCGGCAAGGCCGGAAAAATCCGCCTCAAGAATCCCGCGCGACCGGGCGAGGGCAGCGGCTACTTCGCGCTCGGCATGGGAAAGCTCGGTGCGCGCGAGCTGAATTACTCCAGTGATATCGACCTGATCGTTCTCTACGACCCGGCGGCGCCGCTGGAGCGCAATCTCGATCCCGCCCCCTTCTTCGTTCGGCTCACACGCGATCTTGTCAAAATGCTTCAGGACCGCACGGCGGACGGCTATGTCTTCCGCGTCGACCTTCGGCTACGGCCAGACCCCGGTTCGACCCAGGCGGCGCTCTCCACCGCGTCGGCGCTTTCCTATTACGAGCACACCGGCCAGACCTGGGAGCGCGCCGCCATGATCAAGGCGCGTGTCGTCGGCGGCGATGTGGCGGCGGGCGAATCCTATCTCCGCGAAATTTCCCCCTTCGTGTGGCGCCGCTACCTCGACCACGCGGCCATCGCCGACGTGCATGACATGAAGCGGCAGATTCATGCTTTTCGCGGGCATGAGGAAATCGCCGTCGAAGGGCATAACGTCAAGCTCGGGCGCGGCGGTATCCGCGAGATCGAATTCTTCGTGCAGACGCAGCAGTTGATCGCGGGTGGCCGCTCGCCTGTGCTGCGGGGACATGAAACGATTCCCATGCTTACGGTTCTGGCGGATCAGAAATGGATCAGTCCGGAAGCGTGCGATGAACTTGCAGCGGCTTATGAATTCCTGCGGCGTGTCGAACACCGGCTGCAGATGGTGGCCGACGAACAGACCCACACGCTTCCCGAAGATAAGGAGGGACTCGAGCGCTTCGCGCGCTTCTTCGGCATGAGCGGGCGTGATGCCTTCGCCGAGGCGCTCGTTCCACACCTTCGTAATGTACAGCGGCATTATGCTAGTCTGTTCGAGGACGCGCCGCCGCTTGCAGCGATCGAGGGGCGCTTCGATTTTTCTGTTAAGGGCGGCGACAAGGAGACGCTCGATACGCTGCGGCGGCTCGGCTTTCAGGAGGCGCTTTCGGCGCACTCCACCGTTCGCGAATGGCTCGCGGGCGCACATCGCTCTTTGAATTCCGAAGCGGCGCGGGGAGATTTGCAGGCGATTCTGCCCGCGTTTCTCTCGGCACTCGCACGCACCGGCAATGCCGATGCCGCAATCCTCGCCGCCGATAAATTCTTTTCCGCTCTGCCCGGCGCGCAGCGCCTTCTCGGTGCGCTCCGCACGCATCCCGATTTTGTGCAGTTGCTGGCGGCCATCCTCGGCACGGCACCGAGGCTCGGCACCATCGTCGCACAATCGCCATCGGTGCTGGATGGCTTGCTCGATCCCGCTTTTTTCGGACCGCCACCGGACGAGGTTTTGCTCACTTCGCGACTTAACGCGGTCTTGAATCAGGCCCAGAGCGAGGAGGAATTCCTCGATCTCGCCCGCCGCTTCGGACGCGAACAGCAGGTGCTGATCGGCGTTCGGCTTCTGTCCGGCACCATTGGCGCTAGCCGCGCGGGCGAGGCCTATGCGCGGCTTGCAAGCGTCTTGATCCGCGCGATTCATGCAGCGGTGAGCCAGCGTTTTGCCGCGGCGCACGGGACGCTGAAAAACGCCAAGTCCGCGGTGGTGGCGCTCGGTAAGCTTGGCGGCAACGAGATGACCGCCGGTTCCGATCTCGATCTGATCCTGCTCTATGATTTCGATCCGGCGCACCAGGAATCAGACGGCCAGCGTCCGCTGCCCGCCTCGCAATATTTTGCCCGCCTCACGCAGCGCCTCGTCAGCGCGCTGACGATCCCCACCAATCTCGGCAAGCTCTACGAAGTCGACATGCGGCTGCGTCCGTCCGGCCGCTCCGGCCCGCTCGCGACCGCGCTGGAGAGCTTTTCGATCTACCAGCGCGAAGAGGCATGGACCTGGGAGCACATGGCGCTGACGCGCGCCCGGGTGGTGTCGGCCGAGGAAGATTTTCGCGTGCGCGTCACGGAGGAAATCCGCAACGTCCTCTGCCGCGAACGCGATCCGGTTTCGATCGCGGGGGATGTCGCGGAAATGCGCAAGGCCATCGCCGACGAGAAAGGCGAGGGCGACCGCTGGGACCTGAAACATGCCGCAGGCGGGCTGATCGATCTCGAATTCATCGCGCAGTATCTCCAACTCGTGCACGCGCACGATCATCCTGAAATCCTCGATCCTTCCACCGGCCGGGTGCTGGAGGCCGCGCATGCGCTGAAACTCCTGAAGCCGGAAGTAGCCGAAACGCTACGCGCCGCGTTCGTGCTGCATCACGATCTGACGCAAATTCTCCGCGTCTGCCTCACCACGAAACTCGACCCCGCCAAGGCCGCACCGAGCCTGCATGCGCTGATGGCGCGGGCGGCGGGGTTGCCGGATTTCCCCACGCTCGAGGCGCATCTCGTCGAGACGCAGACGAAGGTGCGCCGTTATTTCAGGGAGATTGTGGGGAACGCTTAGCGATCAAGCCGCTTCGCTGGCCTCCTCGCGCGGCGGCCCCGCGATCGGCAGCCGCACGAAAACCTTGGTGCCCACGTTTTCGATGGAGCGGATTTTCATTTTTCCGCAGTGCAATTCCGCAAGCGATTTTGCAATCGCGAGCCCAAGGCCGGAACCGGCGTAGGTTTTTGTGAACTGGCTTTCCACCTGCTCGAACGGGCGCCCGAGGCGTTGCAGCGCCGAACGTGAAATGCCGATGCCGGAGTCCTCGATCACGAGCATGGCGTGGCCGCACGCGGTCCAGGCGTGGATGCCGACGCGGCCGCCCTCCTCCGTGAACTTGATGGAGTTGGAAAGAAGATTGAGGAGAATCTGCTTCATCGCACGCCGGTCGCCGCGCATCACAAGCCCCGGTGCGATGTCGGAGTGCATGTCGATCAGTTTCTGGTTCGCGCGCACCGACATCACGCGCATGGCTTCGGCAACGATGGAGTCGAGCTGGATTTCCTCGATGTCGAGCCGCAACCGGCCCGCTTCGATCTTCGACATATCGAGAATGTCGTTGATGACCTCGAGCAGATAGCGACCGCTATCGCGGATGTCGCGGCAGTATTCGTGATATTTCTCCGCACCCAGTTCGCCGAACATGCCGGATTCCATGATCTCGGAGAAACCGATGATCGCATTCAGCGGCGTGCGGAGTTCATGGCTCATATTGGCGAGAAATTCCGATTTCGCCTGGTTCGCTTCCTCGGATTTCTGCGCAAGCTCGGCGAGCTGCTGCGCCTGATATTCGAGCTTTTGCTGCGAGAGTCGCAGGTCGGCGATCATCGCTTTTAACTGCTTCTCGCTCTCCATAAGCCGCTCTTCGTGCTGCTTCAGTGCAGTAATGTCGGTGCCAACGGAAACGAAACCGCCGTCGGTGGTGCGCCGTTCGCTGATCTTCAGCCAGTGGCCGTCGCCGGTCCGCGCCTCGAACGAACGCGAGCCTTCCTCCGCGCGGTCTTCGGACTTGATCGGTTCGCTGTTCGCAAGCTTGCACCCAGCCGCCATTACATCGTGATAGGGCGTTCCTGGCTCGGTTGCTGCTTCGGGCAGGCGATGCAGTGTCTGGAATTTGGAATTGCAGAGCACGAGCCGGTCCTCGGCATCCCAGAGCACGAACGCCTCCGAGATCGTATCGACGGCTGCCCGCAGACGCATGTCCGAGGTCGCTTCGCGCTGGGCGAGGCGCTTTTCCTCGTTGATGTCGACCGCGATGCCGACAATGTGCAGGGCACCGCCGTCCACTTGCACCAGCTCCGCGCGGGCGCGCAGCCACACCCATTCGCCGCTGGAATGGCGCATGCGGAAAGCGCGGTCGATGGTGCCGTCAGAATTTTCGGCGAGGTGTTTCGCGACATCATAGAGGCTGCCATCGTCGGGATGCACGAGCGCATCGACCTCACCGAAGGAGAGCAAATCCTCGCGCGGCGGGAAGCCGATAATCTCGAACATGGAATCGGACCAGTAAATCTGTCCGCGCGCGAGATCCCAGTCCCAGAGGCCGCAGCGGCCGCGGTTGAGCGCGGTGTCGATCCGCGCCCGCACCAATTCAAAGATTGTATCCGCCTCGCGCGACCGGGCCGACTGCCAGTGGAAGGCAAAGCCAAGAATCAACAGAACGAAGCCCGCGGTTGCAACGAGCGTCACGATCATTGCCGAGTCCGTGCGCCAGCGATGGAGCGCCTGCGTCAGCGGCTGCACCGCCGTCAGCCGCAGGCCGAGACTTGGAAGCTCGTGCGAAGCGGCGATTGCCTTGGCGCCGTCTCGAAGCATCAGTTCAAGCACCGAAGCCTGTTCCGCGAGCGATCTAGCGGCTTCCTCGCCGAGCATATCCGCGAGTGAACGCTTCGATGCGGTTGGCGCAAGTGCAGCCTCGGTGCTCGCGACCACGGTGGCGTTTGCGTTGGTGATGAAGAATCGATATTCGCTGGCCGCCGTAGCGGGGGCGGCCTGCATCAGCGCCGACTGAATGCGCGCGGCATTTGCCTCCGGCTTTACCTGCCGCGCGATTTTTTCACCGGTGAGTTGCGCCAGCAGCGAGAGTTCCTTGCGCGCATGCGAGATCGCCTCGCTGCGGTACTCCATGATCAGCACGATGGCGCCGACCGAGAACGCGACGAGAAAGAAGACGATCAGGAACGGAACCGCGCGGCGGAGAAAGGGCTCGGAGTCGAGCAGCCGCTGATAGGCGCCGCGGGTGAGGGGACCGTCGCTGCCGCGTACGCCCAGAACGCGTAATTTCGCGCTGCCGGTATGCACGCGCCCCATCTGCCGGTTCTCCCCGCTAAGTCCCGACACCTGCTTGCGAAGCAGTTGCTTCGATCCACTCATAAGAATCGAAAGCGGAGTCGCCTGTCTAGAGTCCGGCGAAAATAAATCCACGCCCGAAGGAAAGAACAAACAGAGTCCGGCGAACGGATTTCAGTCGGAGATTCCGGTCGGCTCGGCGTGCCCGATCACGCGGTGAATCTCCGGGCGGCGCTCCAGAAGCTTCCGTTCCAGTGCGTCGACCGCCAGATGCACCTTTTCGACCGGCATCGAGGGCTCGGCACGGCAGTGAAAATTCACGACGAGCCCTTTCGGCGTCTCCCGGACCCGGACGGCATGCACGTCCCGGATCGAGCCGTTGCCGTTGCAAAGTTCCCGCATGGTGGCGGCGATGGACTCCTGCATGGCCCCCGGTGCGTCGCGGCCGGTGATGCCCGCCGTCTCCAGGGGCTCGATATGGGTCTCGACTTCCACCCTCCTGCCGAAATCCTCCTCGATTGCCGCCTCCAGATCGCTCGCGATCTTGTGTGCCTCCCGCAGCGAAAGCGAGCCATCGACCTCCAGGTCGAGGCTCACGGCGAGTTTTTCCTGCAACTGATGCACCGTGACGTGATGAACGGCGAGCGCACGATTGCGTGCGATTACCATTACGCGCTCCATCACCGTCTCGTCGTCGAGCGCACGCGGTTCGGTGATCACGTTCACTTCCGCGTCGCCGTTTTTCTTACGGACCGCCGTTTCAATTTCGGATTTAAGATATGCCACCTTGTCGAGCGGCAACGTGCGGCTGACGCCGACATTGGTTTCGACAAAAAGCGAAGCGCCCACGGTACGCACGCGCACGCGCTCGACCGAGACGACGCCCTTCACCTTTTTCACGGCGGACGCGACCTGTTCCGCTACCCCGGCGGGGGCGGTGTCCGTGAGCGTGTCGATGGTGCGACGGCCAAGCCGCCAGCCGGCGATGCAGATCATCACCGCGACGATGAGGGCCGCAACCGAGTCGGCCCAGGCATAGCCGAGCGCCACGGCACCCAGTCCCGCCAGCACCGCGAACGACGACCACATATCCGAGTCGAAATGCAGCGCGTCGGCTTCCAGTGCGGGGCTCGATGTCTCTCCGGCGACCTTGTAGAGTATCCGCGCGCGGAAAAAATCCGCGACGATAGATACGATGATCACGCCGAACGCCCAGATATTGGCATCGACCGCATGACCCTTGCCGCCGAGGAGCCGGTGTCCGGCTTCCCAAATCACAAGGCCCGACAGTACGAACAAAAGGCCGGTCGCGATGAGTGCCGCCACACTCTCCACCTTGCCGTGACCGTAGTGGTGCTCCTCGTCCGCCGGCTTGCCCGCGATGCGGACGGCAAAATAGGTGATGATCGTCGCCACGAAATCCGTCAGCGAATGGGCCGCTTCCGACAGGATCGCGAGCGAGCCGGTCATGACGCCGACGATGGCCTTCGACACCGCCAGCGCCCCCGACACCGCGATCGAGCTGAGCGCGACTTTTTCCTTCGTTCTTTGCATGGGCCGCTTCTGTTTTGGAACAAGGAAACTAGCCCAATCGCGTGAAACTGTAAGCTGGAAATTCGCCGCGATCTTCTGGTACTGATAGTCGCTCTCAACAGACGAGTGCCGATTTGGAACGCCGCTTCAGTGTCGCACCGATGATGGACTGGACGGATCGGCATTGCCGTTTCTTCCATCGCCAGCTTACGCGCCATGCGCTGCTTTACACGGAAATGCTGACGACGGGTGCCGTATTGCACGGCGACCATGCGCGGCTGATGGCGTTCGATCCAGCCGAGCATCCGGTGGCGTTGCAGCTTGGTGGTTCCGATCCACGCGAACTTGCAATGTCGGCGAAGATCGGCGAGGACAAAAGTTATCGCGAAATCAACCTCAATGTCGGCTGTCCGTCCGACCGGGTGCAGAACGGCCGCTTCGGGGCCTGTCTGATGGCGGAGCCCGCACGCGTCGCCGAAAGCGTTGCCGCGATGAAAGCGGCAGTGAAGATTCCCGTCACGGTGAAATGCCGCCTTGGCATCGACGATCAGGACATCGAAGCGCCGCTCGATCGCTTTGCGATGAGCGTGATCGATGCAGGCGCGGACGCACTCATCGTTCATGCGCGCAAGGCGTGGCTACAAGGCTTGAGCCCGCGCGAGAACCGCGAAGTGCCGCCGCTCGATCATGATCGCGTGCGCCGCCTGAAGCAGAAATTTCCAGACACGCCCATCATCATGAACGGCGGCATTCGCACGCTGGATGAGGTCCGCGAGCATCTCGCGCATGTCGATGGCGTGATGCTGGGACGCGCGGCCTATGAAAATCCGTCGATTCTGCTACAGGTGGATCCGCTGCTGTTCGGTAAGGCAGCGCCTTCCGCGAGCGCATACGAGGCGCTGGAAAAAATCTTCCCATACATCGAACGCGAACTCGGCAATGGCGCACGGCTGCACGACATTACGCGGCATCTCCTCGGTCTCTTCCGCGGCCAGCCGGGTGCCCGGCAATTCCGCCGTCATCTCGCGACAGAAGCGGTGAAGCATAGCGCCAGCTTGAACGTGCTGCGCGAGGCGCTCGCGATGGTGCGGGAACCGGCGTTTGCGCAGGTTGCAGCGGAATGAGTCACACAAAATTTTTTCTCCCGGGACGGTTAGGAGGGGTCGTTGCTGTCTTGAAAAGTGACCCCTACCCGGTGCACCAAACTCGGCTGTTGCCGAGTTTGGCTCTTGGATTGCCAAAGTCGGATATATCCGACTTTGGGTGCAACGACCTCCCCCTTGCAGGGGGAGGTGAAGAGTTTTTCGAATGATGTTCGGCCTGCCCGCCGGCGAACTCGCCTTGCTCGCGGTGGCCATTCTGTTCGCGGGCGCGCTGTCTGGCATGCTTGCCGGTCTCTTCGGCATCGGCGGCTCGACCATCATCATTCCGGTGCTCTATGAATTTTTCCGTTTTCTCGGCGTGCCGGATGAAGTGCGGATGCAGCTTTGCATCGGCACGGCACTCGCGATCACCGTGCCGACCACCTTCCGCGCCTATCTCGAACACAAGAAGAAGGGCATCATCAACGAAGCGGCGCTGCGGTTGTGGGCGATCCCGTCGGTGCTCGGCGTAATGCTCGGCAGCGTGATCGCCTGGATCGCCCCCGCGGCTGTCTTCAAGACCGCGTTCATTCTGTTTGCGCTCTTCATGTCGATAAGATTTTTGCTCGGCCGCGAAAGCTGGAAGATCAGCGACCGGCTCCCCGGAAAACCAACAATGATGGCGGCGGGTTTGAGCTTCGGCACGCTTGCCACTCTTGTAGGTGTTGCAGGCGGCTCCTTCTCCACGCTGTTCCTCTCGCTCTATGGCCAGGCCTTTCAGGCGGCACTCGCCACATCGTCCGGTCTTGGCGTACTGATCGGCATTCCCGCGAGCATCGGCTACATGATCGCGGGCTGGCCGCATCAGTCCTTGATGCCGCCGTTCACGATCGGTTTTGTCTCGTTGCTCGGCGTGCTTTTGTTTGCGCCCGCGAGCGTGCTCGCGGCACCTTACGGCGCGCGGCTCGCGCATCGCATGTCCAAGCGCAAGCTGGAGGTTTCCTTCGGGCTTTTTCTTCTCGTGATTGCGCTGCGTTTCGGCTACAGCCTGATTGCCTAACTGGACAAGGTGCGCGAACTGGCGCAAACCGCCGCAAACGCGCCCGTCCGGGTGCGGAACCATCCGGAGCGGCGAATGGTGCTGGGCGTTCCACTCGGCGAATTGATCGTGCTTGCGATCGCGATTTTGATCGCAGGCGTATTCACCGGTCTGCTCGCCGGACTGCTTGGCATCGGCGGTGCCGCGATTACCGTGCCGGTGCTGTTTGAATTTTTCGGTTTCATCGGCGTTCCTGACGCGGTGCGGATGCAGCTTTGCGTCGGCACCTCGCTTGCCGTGATCGTGCCGGTATCGCTGCGTTCCTACTTCGCGCACAAGGCGAAGTCCGCCATGCGCGACGACATCCTCAAGCTGTGGACGGTACCGGTCGTGCTCGGCACGATCTGTGGCGCGATTCTGGCGTATTTCGCGCCGAGCAGTTTCTTCAAGCTGGTTTTCGTTTTGGTCGGCGGCGGCATCGCGTTGAAATTGTTGCTCGGCGGCGACAAGTGGCAGATCGGAAGCGAACTGCCCGGCAAGGCCGTCACCTGGGCCTACGGCCTGTTCATCGGGCTCGCGTCGTCGCTGATGGGCATTGCCGGCGGCTCGCTTGGAACCGTCTATCTCACGATGTTCGGCCAGCCGATTCATGTCGCTATCGCGACTTCATCGGGTCTCGGCATCCTGATCGCACTGCCCGGCATGATCGGCTACATGATCGCGGGCTGGCCGCAGATGAATCTGCTGCCGCCGTTCTCGATCGGTTATGTCTCGCTGATCGGTCTCGTGCTGTTCGCGCCGGTGAGCGTCCTCATGACTCCGGTTGGCGCCAAGCTCGCGCACAACATGCCGAAACGGAAACTGGAAGTCGCGTTCGCGCTGTTTCTGCTTTGCGCGGCGCTGCGCTTCCTCGCGAGCCTCGCGGGACTCTTTTAATTATTTTCCCTGCTTGGAGCGCAGCACGAGATTGGTGCCGCGTACCTCGAAGGATTCGAGCCGGTTGAGAAAGCTCATTCCAAGAAGACTGGTTTTGAGATTTCCCGGCGCCGACACGAGTGCGGGAATCCTGCGCTCGACGATGTTGCCGACCGCGAGCCGATCGAGGATCACGCCCGCCGCCTTGGCACGGCCGCTCGCCGTCTCGATCGGCACGTCGTATTTCAGGAGATCAATTGGCAAGCCGGCGGCCTTCGCCGCTTCCTGTGTCAGCACGACGCTTGAGGCGCCGGTGTCCACGAGCATCCGCACCGTCGCCTGATTGACTTCCGCCTGCACCGAGAAATCACCCGCACGCGCACGCGCGACCTGCACGGTGGCGCCGCCGCTGCCGGAAATATTCGCGGGACGGCTGATGAGCAGTTCGGAAAGCACGCGTTGGCTGACGCCTTCCAGCTCATACCGATAGCTGTAGCCGACCGCGAGCATCGCAAAGACGACGATCCAGAACATTAGCGCGCGCACGAGTTCGCCGAGACGGCTGTAGAAGAAGAAATAGGACACGCCGCCGACAAGCACGAAGAGCGCGACCAGATAGGCGAGCCGCGCGAACGTATCGAGGTCCAGCCCCGCGATCGTGCCCTGCTGATGACGCAGCGCCAGCGCCACGACCGTGAAGCCGAGTGCCGTAATGACGATCCAGAGCAGGCGGTCGGAATTCACGATGTTGTCTCAGACAGTGGCGAAGAAATAAACGGCGATCAGGAAAGCGATTTCGGCGGCGATCTCGACCGGCCCGCTCAGCGCGCGGCCGCCCGTTTCAGGAACCTTTGGCGCGAATGCGCTGACGACCGCAGCCGCCGCGATGGCGGCGGCAAGCCCGGCCACAGCCGAGCCAAGCCCGTAGGTGGGCAGGATCAGCGCAATGCCTGCGGCCAGCGCAACCAAAACCAGTTTCTGGAACGCGGACGAGCCGCTGGAATCAACGCCTCCAGTTTTGGACGTGTTCGAAATCGCGAATGACACAGCGGCTCCGCGCGCGACCGCGGCAGCGGCAATCAGCGCAACCGCCGCTTTCAAAAATCCGATCTGCACCAGCGCGTATACCGCGCCCATGTGCAGGAGCACGCTCACGATCAGAATGATGATGCCTGGATAGGCGGCTGCGGCACCCGCGTCCGGCGTGCCGAGCTGGTCGCCGGATACGATCAGCGCCCGCTGCGCCATCGCGCCCGTCACAATGGCCAGAACAATGAGCGTGAACGCCGACGCAGCGAAGGGCGGCATCCGCAACGCGTAGGCGATCAGGAGGGCAAGCGCGCCGGCGGCACCCACGACCGCGCCCGCAAGGGGTGCTGCGTAGGCATTCGTAACCGGATCGGGAGTGATATTCGCCTCGGCTTCGCCAGGCAGCAGCGGTATCGGCAGGCTGGTGTAGTAGCGAAGCCATGCGACCGTTTCATAGACCAGCGGCGGCATGTGATCCTCTTGCATGCGCGGATGTCCGACTCACGCGCGGCCTGAAATTATCGCTGTTTGCCGTCTCGCGCCAAGCGTGCCGGGCATCGAACTTTCGCAGTCCGTGCATCTTTATTTGGCGCTGACGGGCGGCTGCTTGGCGGGCTGGGCGGTCGTATCCTTCATGCTCGGCTGCAGCGGCGTGCGCTCGTCCACCGGGGGCAGAGCGGCCATCACGCGCGCGGCCGGGAAGGTGACGATCACTTCCGTGCCTTCGCGCAGCTTCGATATCAGCTTGAACGTGCCGCCGTGCAGGTCCACGAGGCCCTTCACGATGGGGAGGCCAAGACCGGCCCCTTCTTCGGCTTTCTTGATCGCGTTCGAGCCCTGCCCGAAGGAGGACAGCACGATCGGGATTTCGTCCTCGGGGATGCCCGCACCATTGTCGCGCACGCTGAGATACTGTCCGCCGGACGCCGTCCAGCCGACCTTCATCCACACCTCGCCGCCCTGCTGCGTATACTTGATCGCGTTGGAGAGCAGGTTCAGGCAGACCTGCCGCACGGCGCGTTCGTCGGCCCAGAGCTTCGGCAGCCCGCCCTCGTAAATTTCGTTGATCTTGATGTCCTTGTTGGTCGCGCGCAGCTTCAGGAGATGGTGGCAGTCCTCCGCCACATGCGCGAGCGCGATCGGCTCCTCGTTCAACTCGTAGCGACCGGCCTCGATGCGCGACAGATCGAGGACCTCGTTGATGAGTTCGAGGAGATGCTGGCCGGACGAATGAATGTCCCCGGCATATTCCTTGTAGGTCGGCACCGAGTGCGGCCCGAGGATTTCGCTCTTCATTACTTCCGAGAACCCGAGCACGGCATTCAGCGGGGTGCGCAGCTCATGCGACATCTGCGCGAGGAAACGCGATTTGGCGAGATTCGCGGCTTCGGCGCGGCGGGCGGTCTCGTCCGACTTCGCTTTCGCCTGTTCCAGTTCGCCAACAAGCGCGTCGAGTTGCGCGCGCGCTTCCAGCGCCTGCAGCGCAGCGATATGCAGGCGATTCGCGACCATCACGAAATAGGCTTCGGCGCCGACCGTGAGGGATGCCAGCACAAGGTCCTGCGGCTGGCCGCGCAACAAATAATGCAGCGTCACCATGCCCGCGACCGGCATCGTCGCGGCATAGGCCGCACTCGGGATCGAGGCCGCGAGCATCGAGAACACGGCGACCACGAGCAGCATCGCGAACAGCGAGAAGTCGCCGGCGCCATGCACGCCAAGGTCCACGAGGATGTTGATGTTGATGACCCACGAAATGCCGAACAGGAAGTCGAACAGCGTGAACATCAGCCGGTAGCGGCGGCAGGTCGCCGGATCGGACGGGGTGGCGAGGAAGCGGCGGCACGCCGACATGTTCATCGAATGAATGGTGAGGGCGAGCAGCGTCCAGATCACCGCCGCGTGGCCGCCGGTCCACAGGCTCGATGAGATGCCGACGAGCGAAATCAGCAGGAACAACGCCAGACCCGCCCCGATGCGGTGCTCCGCATAGACGCGCAAAAGCTCGTGGTCGAAAGCCGGCTTGAAGCCGCCGCTGGAAGTCAGCAGGTCGCGCGTTTCGCGCACACTGCGGGTGAGGCGGAGGCGGCGTTCATGCGCCGCACGCGCGGCATCCGCCGCGTATTCGTCGCCCCGCGCGTCAAACGCCGTCATACGAAACCCGTCTGCATACTCACTCCCTTACTGATCGCCCAGGAATGGTTAATGGACGGCTCATCTTCTTGGTTAATGAAGTCTTGATCTTCAGGTTTGAAGGGGCTTTGTTGCGTCCGCCCGAACCAAACCCGTTAAAATGGGACCAGCGGGCGAAGGAGTATTGGATGCAGCTTTACGATGGCGGACGGGCGCCCAATCCCCGCCGGGTGCGGATGTTCCTGGCCGAGAAGGGGATCGATATTCCCAAGGTGCCGGTGGATCTCGCCAAAATGGAGCAGGCGGGCGATGCCTTCAAGGCGCTCAACCCGCTCCAGCGCGTGCCGGTGCTCGTGCTCGATGACGGCACGCCGATCGCCGAGAGCATGGCGATCTGCCGTTACTTCGAGGCGCTGCATCCGGAGCCGAACCTATTCGGGCGCGATCCAAAAGAGATCGCATTGATCGAAATGTGGATCCGCCGCGTGGAGCTGAACTTCTATTCTCCCGTATCGACCGTGTTCCGGCATCTGCATCCGGCGATGGCCGAACGCGAAGTGCCGCAGATACCCGCCTGGGGCGAGGCCAACAAGTCGAAGGCACTCGCGTTCCTCGCCTTGCTCGATTTCGAACTGGGCAAGCGCAAGTTCGTCGCCGGAGACCGCTTCACCGTCGCTGACATCGTCGCCGCGATCACGACGGACTTCATGCGGGTCGCAAAATTGGAAGTGCCGGCGGACATGAAGAACATCCATCGCTGGTTCAATGAAATATCCGCTCGTCCGGCATTCGCTGCCTGAGGCAGGGCGCAAGACCGAAAAAATACAGGAGATCCTTGAATGTCCGTCACGGCCGATCAGGTCCGAGAAAAACTGAAAGCGATTCATGTCCCCGGCGGGGGCGATCTCATCGCTTCCGGAAAGCTGTCCGACATCGCGGTGGCGAATGGAAAAGTATTCTGCTCGATCACCGTGGACGCCGATGCCGTGAAGGCATGGGAGCCGGTGCGGAAGCTGGCCGAGGAAACGATCAAGGCCATTCCGGGAATCTCTTCCGTGCTGATTGCGTTGACGGCCGAGCGCGCGGGCGGACAGAAGCCGGCCGCGGCTCCGGCTGCCACGCCGGGTCCCGGCGGAACGCGCGAAGTGCCGGGTATTCCGGGGATTAAAGCCGTGATTGCGGTGGCGTCGGGCAAGGGCGGTGTGGGCAAATCCACGACCGCGGTGAATCTCGCGCTCGGCCTGCGCGATCTAGGCCTGAAGATCGGCGTGCTCGATGCCGACATCTACGGTCCCTCAATGCCGCGACTGCTCGCGATCAAGGGACGGCCCGAAACCATCGGGGGCCGCACACTGCGCCCGATGGAAGCCTACGGCATGAAGGTGATGTCGATTGGATTCCTGGTCGAGGAAGAAACGCCGATGATCTGGCGCGGGCCGATGGTGATGTCGGCGATCACGCAGATGCTCCGAGAAGTGCAGTGGGGCGAGCTTGACGTGCTCGTCGTCGATATGCCGCCCGGCACCGGTGATGCGCAGTTGACGCTCGCCCAACAGGTGCCGCTTGCGGGCTCCGTGATCGTGTCCACGCCGCAGGATCTGGCGCTGATCGATGCGCGGCGCGGCATTGCGATGTTCCGCCGCGTGGATGTGCCGGTGCTCGGCCTCGTCGAGAACATGAGCTATTTCCTTTGCCCGAAATGCGGCGAGCGCACCGAGATTTTCAATCACGGCGGCGCGCGCAAGGAAGCGGAACGTCTCGGTGTGCCGTTCCTCGGTGAAGTACCGCTGGAGCCGAAGATCCGCGAAACGTCGGACGCGGGCCTGCCGATTGTCGCTACCCAGCCCGACAGCAAGCACGCGCAGGTCTATCGCGAGATCGCGAAGAAAGTGCATGCCGGATTGCTGGCGAAAACGGGTGTTCGCACGGCGCCGAAGATTGTGATTGAGAGCTAGAAGTCTTATTCTCGGTTGTGGCCAGGATGCCATTATAACGCTCGCAATGTATTGCACATCCAGCACCGCCATGGCCGCCCGGATGCAGGCCGCCGAAGTCCTGCCGGCCTTGCGCAAGCAGGGGCAAAAACGGCGGTGCCTTTCGAAAAGGCATTGGAGATCGCCGCCGACGCCTGCCCAAGCATCAGGCATCCGTCCAAGCCGAAAGTTTCGCCCGGCGAATTCCTTGCCGCTGCATCGGCCGCGAGGATCGCCGCAAACAGCGTAAAATAGCCGTAGCCCCTCCTTTGGAATGCCACCGGCCCCCATGACGGGGCTTGCGGGCCGTGCTACCGATTCAGGAAAGCGGAGCCGAAATCCGCTGTCATTGAAACCTGGGGAGGTTGTTGAATGAAACGCCGTCAATTCCTGAAAGTCGCCGGTGCCGGTCTTGCCACCAGCGCGATTGCCGCGCCCGCCATCGCGCAGTCCATGCCTGAAATCAAATGGCGCCTGACGTCGAGCTTTCCGAAGTCGCTCGACACGATCTTCGGCGCCGCCGAAACGTTCTCCAAGGCGGTCGCCGAAGCGACCGACAACAAGTTCCAGATCCAGGTGTTCGCCGCGGGCGAAATCGTTCCGGGCTTGCAGGCCGCCGACGCCGTCACCAACGGCACCGTCGAGATGTGCCACACCGCTTCCTATTATTATTTCGGCAAGGACCCGACGTTTGCCTTCGGCACTGCCGTGCCCTTCGGCCTCAACAGCCGCATGCAGAACGGTTGGCAGTATTACGGCGGCGGCATCGACCTGTTGAACGAGTTCTACAAGAAGTTCAACATCGTCGCGTATCCGGCCGGCAACACGGGCTGCCAGATGGGCGGCTGGTTCCGCAAGGAAATCAAGACGGTGGAAGACCTCAAGGGCCTGAAGATGCGCATCGGCGGCTTCGCCGGGCAGGTGATGTCGAAGCTCGGCCTCGTGCCGCAGCAGATCGCCGGCGGCGAAATCTATCAGGCGCTGGAAAAGGGCACGCTCGACGCCTGCGAATGGGTTGGTCCCTATGACGACGAGAAGCTCGGCTTCCACAAGGTCGCGCAGAACTACTACTACCCGGGCTGGTGGGAAGGCGGCGCGATGCTGCACAACTTCATCAACATCGAAAAGTGGAATTCGCTGCCGAAGAGCTATCAGTCGCTGATCCAGACCGCTTCGGGGCTTGCGAACACCACGATGCAGGCGAAGTACGATGCGGCCAACCCGGCCGCGATCAAGCGCCTGCTCGCTGGCGGCGCCAAGCTGCAGCCGTTCTCGCAGCCGATCATGCAGGCCTGCTACAAGGCGGCGAACGAAGTGTACGCTGAGACCAACGCCAAGAACGCGGACTTCAAGAAGGTCCACGACAGCATCATGGCGTACCGCCGCGATGCCTATCAGTGGTGGTCGGTCGCCGAATACTCGTTCGACACCTTCCAGGCGGTTGCCGCTCGCGCCTGATCGCCGTCCATCGTCGAAAGAAATCGCCCCGGAGCTTCGGCTCCGGGGCGTTTTTGTTTGTCTCGGCCGGTCCTTGATCTATTTCTGCAACGGCCCGAAATTCATCGGCGGCAGGTCCTGTTGCATGGGTATGTCGATGTTGATCGTAGTGGGATCGACCGTGGACGCAGCCTCCTTGTAATGCGTGACCATCTTCGGGAATGCGATCACGAGCGCCACCATGATGCACTGGATGATCACGAACGGAACCGCCCCCCAGTAGATCTGTCCCGTTGTGACAGGCGCCATCGTCTTGCCGGTGATCCGGTCCGTGTAGTTCTCCTTCGGCGCGACAGACCGCAGATAGAACAGCGCAAAGCCGAACGGCGGATGCATGAAGGAGGTCTGCATGTTCACCGCCAGCATTACGCCGAACCAGATCAGGTCGATGCCGATGCGCTCCGCCGCCGGACCGAGCAGCGGAATCACGATGAAGGCGATCTCGAAGAAATCGAGGAAGAAGGCGAGCAGGAACACCATGATGTTGACGACGATGAGGAAGCCCATCTGACCGCCGGGAAGGCCTACCAGCAACTCTTCCACCCATTTATGCCCATCGACGCCGTAAAAGGTGAGAGAGAAAGTTCGCGCGCCGAGCAGAATGAAAACGACAAACGCCGACAGCTTTGCGGTGGATTCCGTCGCCTGCCGCAAAAGGTCGAATGTGAGCCGGCGCTTGAGCCAGGAAAGCACCATCGCGCCGACAGCACCCATTGCGCCGCCCTCGGTAGGAGTGGCCAGACCGATGAAGATCGTGCCGAGTACGAGGAAGATGAGTGCGAGCGGCGGGATCATCACAAAGATGACCTGCTCGGTCATCACCGACAGCAGGTTTAGGCCGAGCAGCCGGTTCGTGAGCGCAATCAGGAATGCGACGAACGCGCCCGCCGATAGGGTAAGTACGACGAAATCCGCATTGGACCGAATTCCGTACTGCTTCACCACGAAATAGGCGGCGATGCCCGAAATAATGACAACCACGAGTAACGACAGCCGGTGCACATGTCCGTCCGCGTCCTTCAGTGTCTGCGCCTCCTCCGGAAGGCCGGGCACGCGTTGCGGGTAAACGAGAGAAACCAGGAAAATGTACCCGGCATAAAGCGCCGACAGCACGAGGCCGGGAATGAACGCGCCTTCGTACATGTCGCCGACCGAGCGGCCGAGCTGGTCCGCCATTACGATCAGGACCAGCGACGGCGGGATGATCTGGGCGAGTGTGCCGGAAGCCGCGATCACGCCGGATGCAAGCCGCCGGTCGTAGCCGTAGCGCAACATGATCGGCAGCGAGATCAGCCCCATGGAGATGACCGACGCGGCGACGACCCCCGTTGTGGCCGCAAGCAGCGCACCGACAAAGACGACCGCATAGGCAAGACCGCCCCGAATCGTGCCGAACAGTTGCCCGATCGTATCGAGCAGATCTTCCGCCATGCCACTTCGTTCGAGCACCAGCCCCATGAAGGTGAAAAACGGGATCGCGAGCAGTACGTCGTTGTTCATGGTGCCGTAGACGCGCTGCGGAAGCGCCTGCAGGAAGTCCGGCACGAACAGCCCAAGTTCGATGCCGATCACTGCGAAGATCAGGCCGTTCGCGGCCAGCGCGAAAGCGACCGGATAGCCGAGCAGCAGGAAAAACACGAGCGCCGCGAACATAATCGGCGCCATGTTGTGAATGATGAATGCGGTCATCGTGGCCTCCCGTATTATCTTTTCTCGATGACCTTGATGATCTCGTTCACTTCCACCACGGCAGGGTGGTGGCCGCGGTGCTCGTGCGGATCCTCCATCAATCCTCGCAGGATCCCGATCCGCTTGATCAGTTCTGAAATGCCTTGAAACAAAAGGAGCAGGAAAGCGAAGGGGACCAGAAACTTGATCGGCCAGACGAGCAGGCCTCCGGCGTTGGTGGAGACTTCATTTACCCGGAAGGAAGCCGTGAAGAACGGCCATCCCGTGATGATCATGATGAGGCAGAAGGGAAACAGGAAAACAATGTGGCCAAAAATATCGACCCAGTTGCGCGCCCGTTTCGAGAACATGCTGTTCACGATGTCGATGCGAATATGTTCGTTCGCGAGCAGGGTCCACGACGCGCAGATCATGAACACGATGGCGAAGAGATACCATTGCAGTTCAAGCCATGCGTTCGAGCTCGTGTCGAACACCTTGCGCACCGTCGCGTTCGCGGCGGATACAATCACCGCCACCACGACCAGCCACGCAGTCCATTTTCCAAGATAACGATTGACCGCGTCGACGACGCGGCTGAAAGCAAGCAGACCTTGCAACCCCACCTCCCAAACGGAACCGCTCCGCGGTCCGCCCCCACTCCAAGGCAATCTTTTTTTGTTCGAGGCCGCAAGGCCTCCAGCCTTTTGACTACATTAAAACAGCATAGCTTCTGGGGGCCAGCCCTTTAATGCGGAACTTCCGGGGGCGCTGTCCGGCTTGCCCGGCTCTTCACCGTCTCCCGGTGAAGCATATAAAGCCCAGCACCTACGATGATCGCCATGCCTGCGATGGAGATGGAGTCTGGAATATCACCGAACAGGACGTAGCCCAGA
This sequence comes from Xanthobacteraceae bacterium, assembly GCA_022844205.1. Taxonomy (GTDB): domain Bacteria; phylum Pseudomonadota; class Alphaproteobacteria; order Rhizobiales; family Xanthobacteraceae; genus JAUSIF01. The sequence goes on from JALHMF010000001.1 coordinate 684,958, forward strand.
AAAACGGCATTCACGATCATGGCGTAGCGGAACGGGCTGATCACGGAGACATTGGTGCCGCGGAAGGCAAGCGTCATCAGGTAGAAGGCCGCGACCAGAAACAGCGCGGCGACCATTACGATAGCGGTGCCCGTGAAGCTTGGCGTGGTCCACGGCTCCACCAGCGAGCCGGACAGGCCGACAAACGAACCGACCAGTGACGTCCCAAACACCACCATCGAAATCGGAATGTCGTGGGGAATTTTTCGCGTCAGCAGATCGCGGGTAAGAATCATCAGCGTCGCAAACAGCACAATCAGCGTAGTGCTGTTGAAGCCGGAAGTCGCTGGCTTCATCACCAGCAGCATCCCGGCAAACCCCGCCGCAATGGCGAGCCAGCGCCGCCAGCCGACGGTTTCGCCGAGGAACGCCGCCCCCACAACCGTGAGCAGGAACGGCTGGATCATCAGGATAGCCGTCACATTGGCGAGCGGCATTCTGGCAAGGCAATAGATCAGTACGATCCCGGTAAAGCCCTCTATCAGCGCGCGCGCGATCAACGCCGGATTGCGGGTGCGCGCGAAGGCATAAAGCTCGCGCCGCAACAGGATGATCAGGAAGGCGAGGGCGAAGGCGAAAATGCCCCGCAGCCCCACGATCTGCGAGACCGGCAGATAGTTTGTCGCGAGCTTGGTCATCGCGTCGTTCGTGCCAAAGCAGAAGCCCGCGCCGAGCATCGCGAAAATGCCGCGCTGGTTCGCCGTCATTTTGGACATTCAGAATACCCGCGCGGCGTCAGCCGCCGGTCATGCTCATGTGACGGGAGACGGCCGGCTGCTGCGTTCGCCGGTCGATGACGAAGTCGTGGCCCTTCGGCTTGCGCGCGATGGCGTGCTCAATTGCGGTTTGCAGCAGATCGTCGGACTCCGACGCGCGCAGCGGGGTGCGCAGGTCGGCGGCGTCTTCCTGTCCGAGACACATATAGAGTGTGCCCGTGCAGGTAATCCGCACGCGGTTGCAGCCCTCGCAGAAATTGTGCGTGAGCGGCGTGATGAAGCCGAGCCTTCCGCCGGTTTCCTTGACGCTCACATAGCGCGCCGGGCCGCCGGTGCGGAACGGAATGTCTTCCAGCGTGAATTTTTCCGCGAGCCGCGCCCGCACGAGCGAGAGCGGCAGATACTGGTCGACGCGCTCGGAGCCGACATCGCCCAGCGGCATGACTTCAATGAGCGACAGATCCATGCCGCGTCCATGCGCCCATTCCATCAGCGTCGGGATTTCGTCCTCGTTGTCGCCCTTCAGCGCCACCGCATTGATCTTGACGTGCAGGCCAGCGTCCTGGGCGGCGTCGATGCCTTCGAGCACTTTCGCCAGATCGCCCCAGCGCGTGAGCGCCTTGAATTTCACCGGATCGAGCGTGTCGAGCGAGACGTTGATGCGCTTCACGCCGAAGCCGGCAAGCTCTTTTGCGTATTTGGCAAGCTGGGAGCCGTTGGTGGTGAGCGTCAGCTCATCCAGTGCGCCGGTGTCGAGATGGTGCGAGAGCGAACGGAAAAGAGTCATAATATCCCGCCGCACCAGCGGCTCGCCGCCGGTGAGGCGGAGCTTCCGGGTGCCGCGTGCGATGAAGGCAGAGCAGAGCCGGTCGAGTTCCTCCAGCGTGAGCAAATCCTGCTTCGGCAGGAAGCTCATCTGCTCGGACATGCAATAAACGCAGCGGAAATCGCATCGATCGGTTACGGAGACGCGCAGATAGGTAATCGCCCGGCCGAACGGATCGACCAGCGGTTTTGCACCCGACGAGAGATCGAAACTGCGCCTGTTGTCAGTGTCCATCGGTTGCCGAATTCCTCCCGGGGCCGGTTCTGCCCGGCTTTCTCCTACGCCATAGTGAAGGACCGTGCTACCCGCGTAAAGTGGCGGTTCCGCTTTGCATCAAAGGGGTTGGCCGCTATTTTCGCGTCCGGAGATACATATGGCGACGGAACATCAGGAATCGAAGGTCTGGCCGACGGAAATTCGCCTGCACAAGGACCGCCGCTCGCTCACGATCGCGTTTGACGACGGAAGCCAGTCCACTTTCTCCGCCGAGTATCTGCGCGTCGAAAGCCCAAGCGCCGAAGTGCAGGGCCACAACCCCGACGAGCGCAAGACCGTGCCCGGCAAGAAAGACGTGGGTATCATGGAGTTGCATCCCGTCGGCAATTACGCGCTGCGCATCGCTTTTGACGACCTGCACTCGACCGGTATTTTTTCGTGGGATTTTTTCCGCCAGCTCGCGGATGAATTCGAGTTTCGCTGGCAGCGATACATCGATGAACTGGCGGCGAAGAATCTTTCGCGCGAAATACCGAAGCGTAATTGACGTTCCCCGGGCAAACGCGAACGAAGTTCGCGTGAGACCCGGGGTCCAGAGCTACAAAAAATGAATTGAATTTAGGGACTGGACCCCGGCCCGCGCCGCGCCTGCGCGCGGCTGGCCGGGGAACGCTCGAACTTACCGCTGCTGTATCACGTGAACGACCGTGCCGACCCGCACCTTGTTGTAAAGGTCGATCACGTCCTCGTTCGTCATCCGGAAACAGCCGGACGATACCGCCTGTCCGATCGTCTCGGGTTCATTGGAACCGTGGATGCGGTAGAGCGTGGAGCCGAGATATATCGCGCGCGCCCCGAGCGGATTGTCCGGCCCGCCTTTCATGTGCGCGGGCAGGCCGGGCTCGCGCCTGCGCATTTCTTCCGGCGGCACCCAGTCCGGCCATTCGCGCTTTTGCGTGACCGTGTGCGTGCCGCCCCAGCGGAATCCGTCGCGGCCGACGCCGATGCCGTATTTGATCGCCCAGTGATTGTCGACGACGTAGTAGAGTCTGCGCTCGGCGGTGTTCACGATCACCGTGCCCGGCGCATATTTCGATCCGTCGAACAGCACCGTCTGGCGCGGGATCGGATTGTGGACGAAGCCGCTCCTGCCGCGCGCGCCGATCGGCTCGCGCGTGATCGGATCGACCTGCCCGCCGCCGCCGAACGAAAAGCCCGGCAGGCTCTGGCCCCAGCCCCACGATGACGGCGATTGCGCGGGCGGCTCGGGCTGTTTCTTCTTCTGCGATTGGGCGGACGCTCCGCCCATGGCAAGCGCGGCGGAGAGAACGATCGCGGTCGCAGCGATAAAACGGAATTCCATGCTCGGCCCCCGCCGGATTGAAATGGTGGGCGCGACAGGGATTGAACCTGTGACCCCTCCCGTGTGAAGGGAGTGCTCTCCCGCTGAGCTACGCGCCCGTGGCGGCGATGTAAGGTTTCGAAGGTTGCGAAGTCAAGAACGGCGGCTTTCCGCTTGATTTTTTTGGTTCAATCGCAGGTTAGAGCCGCGAGATGTCTATTGATCTGGAATGTTTTATGTCCAGAGTCATGGTGAGATGAAAGCAACGGTGCCGTCCTCATGAATCCGCTGGCGAATCCGCTCGCCCATACCGGCGAAGTCCTCGCCATGCACGCCGGAATGTTCCCGGACAAGGTCGCCGTGCGCGATCTGGAGCGGGCGATGACATTCCGGCAGTGGCACGCGCGCTCGTGCAGGCTTGCGAATGCGCTGCTCGGGATCGGCCTCCGGAAAGGCGAGCGCGTTGGCGTGCTCGCCTATAATTGCCTCGAATGGGCGGAAATTTACGCCGCCGCCGCGATGGCCGGGCTGATCGTGGTGCCGATCAACTTCCGGCTGGTGGCGCCGGAGATCAAATACATTATTAAGAATGCCGAAGCGCGCGCGCTGATTTTCCAGGATGAATTTCTGGAGACAGTGGAAACGCTGAAAGCCGATCTCGATATTCCGCAGAAGAACTACATCTTGTTCGGCGCGAAGAAATCTTCCGCCTTTAGCGCCTATGAAAACATCCTCGGGGCCGGCCACGATACGCCTCCGGATGTGGCGGTTTCGCCCGACGATCCGTGGGCGCTCATGTACACGTCCGGCACCACCGGTAAACCCAAAGGCGCCATCCGCACTCATCGCGGCAGCGCGATGCTGTCGCTGGTGACGGCAACCGAGTTCAGCCTGACCACGCGCGATGCAGCACTGCTCGTAATGCCGATGTGTCACGCCAACTCGTTGTTCTTCTTCGGCGCGTTTTCCTATTGCGGGGCGGCCTCGACGATCTACAGCCGCAAAAGTTTCGATCCTGAACACTTGATCAAGACGATGGCCGAAGGCGGCTCCACCTTCACCTCGCTCGTGCCAACGCATTACATCATGATGCTGGCGCTCCCGGAAGAAACCCGAGCGCGTTACAACGTGGACTCAGTGACAAAACTTCTTGTTTCGTCGGCGCCCGCGCGCCGCGACACCAAGCTTGCAATCATGGAATATTTCAAGAATTCCGGCCTGTTCGAACTCTATGGCTCCACCGAATGCGGCTGGGTCACGATGCTGCATCCCGACGAGCAGTTCTCCAAGCTCGGCTCGGTCGGCCGCGAAACCGTTGGCTCGAAACGCATCCGGTTGCTCGATCCGGAAGGCAACGAAGTTCCGGACGGCGAGCCCGGCGAACTCTATTCCTGCAACGCACAGACGTTTGTCGGCTACTGGAAACTGCCGGAGAAAACCAGGGAAGCCTTCCGTGGCGAGTACTGCACCGTGGGCGATCTCGCCCGCCGCGACGAGGATGGTTTCATCCAGCTCGTGGACCGCAAAAGCAACATGATCATTTCGGGCGGCGAGAACGTCTATCCGTCCGAAGTGGAGACCATGCTCGGCGCGCATCCGAAGGTAAAGGACGTGGCCGTGATCGGAGTGGCTGACCAGAAGTGGGGCGAGCGCGTGCATGCGGTCATCATTCCGCATGCGGGCGAGATCCTGCGCGAGCAAGACATCGAGGATTGGAGTCGCGAACGCATCGCGGGCTACAAGCGCCCGCGTTCGGTAACATTTATCAAAGACGAGGACATGCCGCGCACGGCGACGGGAAAAATCCTGCACCGCATCTTGCGGGAAAAATTCGCGGCCAAATGAGCGGGTGAGGGCGCATGAAAAAAGAATTCGAGACGCAGGATCTCAACGCCGACGAACATTCGTGCGCCGCCTGGATCGCGCGTTTTCTCAAGGCGCGCGGCATCGACCGTATTTTTGGCTTGCAGGGCGGACATATCCAGCCGATCTGGGATCACATCGCGCGACAGGGCATCCGCATCATCGACGTCCGCGACGAAGGTGCCGCCGTCCACATGGCGCACGCCCACGCCGAACTGATGAATACATTTGGGGTCGCGATGGTGACGGCCGGCCCGGGCGTCACGAACTGCGTCACTGCGATGGCGAACGCTTCGCTCGCGCGCGTGCCAGTGCTCTTGATCGGCGGCTGCACCTCGCGCCCGCAGGCGAATATGGGCCCGCTGCAGGACATTCCGCATGTCGATCTGCTGAAGCCCGTCTGCCGCACCGCGCGCACCGCTCGCGTGGCCGATCAGGTCATCCGCGAGTTCGACGAGGCCGTCTCAAGAGCGATGGGCGATGCCGGCGAGCCGGGTCCGGTGTACATCGAAATTCCGACCGATGTGCTGCGCACGCATGTGCAACCGAATCTGGTTTTGGACGAATGGATGGCTGCAAAGCCGCCGCGCGCGATTCCGCCGAACCCGGACGACGTGAAGAAGGCGGTTGATCTGTTCTGGTCCGCGAAGCGGCCACTGGTGATGACCGGACGCGGCGCGCGCAATGCGAGTAAATCGCTCGTTCGGTTTCTGGATGCGACCGGGGCACTTTATCTCGATACGCAGGAAAGCCGTGGCCTCGTGCCCGCCGATCATCCGTCCACCGCCGCCGCCGTTCGCGCGGCCGCGATGAAAGACGCCGATGTTGTGCTCCTGATCGGCCGCAAGCTCGACTATCAAACGGGTTACGGGTCGCCCGCCGTGTTTGAAAACGCCACCTTCATTCGTGTCGCGGATACCGCCGGCGAGTTGATCGACAACCGCCGCGGCCAGCCCGAGATGCTGGCGTCGCCGCATCTGGCACTCGACGCGATGGTAGCGCTGGCGGGCAATCGCGAGTCGGCGATCGACAAAAAATGGGCGGACGGGGTGCGCCAGAAGCATAAAGAGCGTTCCGGCAAAAAAGAAAAAAGCCCGAGCATCGGCGCCGATGGAAAAATCCATCCACGCGTGATCTTCGACGCCATCGCCGAAGTGGCTGAGCCCGATTACATCGGGATCGCCGACGGCGGCGATTTGCTGAGTTTCGCCCGCACCGGCTTGCAGGCGACGACCTACATGGATGCAGGCTCGTTCGGTTGCCTCGGTGTCGGCGTGCCGTTTGCGGTGGCGGCGGCCCTCGCGATGCCGAAGCGTCAGGTGATTTCGGTGAATGGAGACGGCGCCTTCGGCATCAACGCGATGGAGATCGACACCGCCGTGCGCCACGGCGCGAAATGCGTGTTCATTGTCTCCAACAATGCCGCCTGGAATATCGAACGCCTCGATCAGGAAATGAATTACGGCGGCCGCGTCGTCGGCACCACCTTGCGCCATTCGGATTATGCCGCGATGGCGCGCGCACTCGGCGCGCATGGCGAGCGCGTGGAGCAGGCGGAGGACTTGCTGCCGGCCTTGCGGCGGGCATTAAAAAACGCGCCCGCACTGGTCGATGTCGTCACGTCGCAGACTGTATTGTCATCGGACGCGCAGAAGGGTCTCGGCTTCGTGCCGGACTATCAAGCGCTGACGGCGTGGGACGAAGCGGAGCAGAAGCGGCGCAAGCTGAATTAGCATTCGTCATTCCGTCCGAAGCCGGACGAAGTCCGGCGTAAAAGATTTAAGAGGCTCAAACTCAAACCGGCCTCATGCTGAGGAGCGCTGCGCAGCAGCGCGTCTCGAAGCAGAGGCCGCCCATCCTTGGAGACGCGCACCTTCAGTGCGCTCCTCAGGATGAGGCGGATCGAGTACTTTACGCCGACTCGTTTGCGCGTCCGGGATGACGTTGAATTAAAGCTGATACGCCGTCCGGAAGCCGCCCCAGTGGCGGCCGTTCACGCGGATGGGAGCGGCGACTTCCTTCATCATCACGACGCGGCCGCCGCCGAGATCGCGCGGGTTCGACTGGATGAGATACGGCCTTGTGTTGCGCGCGGCACATAGTCCGGCGCGCGTGTCGAAAATGCGCTTGTTGCGGCTGTGCGCATTGTTCCAGTTCACATCGCCCTCGCGCTGCGGATGCGAATAGTCGTTGTTGTGCACCGGCAGATAACCATTGCGGTCGACGGCAACGCAGAACAGCATCCTCTGGTCTTCCTTCAGGTAGCGCTCCATGAAGGGCGGAAGCACTTCTTCCAGCAGCGAAAGATACTTCGTCGTGTATTGCGGCGGATTGGTACCGGGAATCTGCACATAGTTGTTGTCGAAGAGATCGGCGGCGGAAATCCGGTGTTCCTTCACCAGCGCTTCCAGCGCCTGCGAGATTTCGTGCGCGCTTTTCATGGCGCGGTCGATGAAGCCGCGGTTTTCCTCGCGCACGGACTCAAGCTGCGCAACGAGGCGTTCGCGGACAGCGGCGTCCACTACCGTGAAATGAACATGCAGACCGAGTTTGCTGCGGTTCACTACGCGGCCCTGGAATTTTCCAATCCCGTCAATGGAAACCACGCAGTTCGATCCGGTGACGACATTCGTCTCGTTCGACGGCGCCAGCAGCGCGCCCTGTTCGCCAAGATCGACCGTTTTGGCGCCGATGGTTTCGCCCCCGACATCCACCCGCGCCGGGATGCTGCAAGGCAGCCGGTCGATCTTGCGCCGGTCGCCGATTTCCGTCTGCCGCAGGAAAATAGAGAAGCGCATGCGCAGTTTGGTCACAAGATCGGCCGCGGTCTTGCCGGACTGATCGACGACCAGGATTTCCTTCGTCGCCTGTTCGGCGGCATTCTTGATGTCGCTGGTGCCCGCCGCGACCTGCCGCACGAAACCGGAAGTCGTCGTGGCGTTGCGCGAAAGTTCTCCTGCCGCCGCACCCTGTTCCTCGACAGCCGCGGCAATGGCGGTGAATACCGGGCGGATATTGTCGATCTCGGCCGCGATGCGGCCCAGCGCTTCGATCGAGGTCTGGGCGTCGTGCTGCAATTTCTCGATGCGGCGCGCGATTTCGTCGGTCGCTTTCTGGGTTGCCACCGATAGCGACTTCACTTCGTTCGCGACCACCGCGAAGCCGCGGCCGGCGTCGCCGGCCCGTGCCGCTTCGATGGAGGCGTTCAGCGCCAGCAAGTTCGTCTGCTTCGCGATCTTGGAAATCAGCCCCACCACGGTGCCGATCTCGGCGGAAGAGGTTTTCAGGCTATCGACGCTGGAACCCGCTTCCTTCGCCGCATGGGTCGCCTTATCGGTGAGCCGGCCCGCGATCTCGACCTGGTTGCCGATTTCGCCGGAGGATTGCGCGAGTTCTTCGGTAGCGGCGGCAAGCTGGTTTACATCTTCTTCGGAAGTCTGCACCAGCCGCTCGAGGCTGCCGGTGCGGGCATCGATTGATTCCAGTGCTTTTGTGGAAGCGCTGATGCCGGTGTGAACGTTCCCAGCGGCTTTGCCCACATCCGAAATGAGCTTGGCGAGATCGGCCTCAAAGAAGTCCAGCGACTCGCGCGCGCTCGCAAGCGCTTCGTCGAGCCGCCTTGCGACTTCAGGATCCTGTTCGGGGATTGCAGGCGTTAGCGCTGGAGCCTGCTCGGGCAGCTCCGGCGCGGACTGCTCAGTCCGGCGCACCAGTTTCGCGAAGAAAGCCATCGCGCGTTTTCCCAGCCGCCTGGCCGACCGCTTATGATGCGCAGTGGCTCGGGCTTTCGAAACTGTTGCCCCGATATGGTTAACCAATTCCTAACGCGCGGCGGTGCCGTTCAACTTAAGCAGGCTAAACACGGCCGGCGGCACATCTTTCAGGTGATCCACCACCCGGTCGGCGTTGAGCTGTGCCGGGGAAATATCGGTGTAGCCGAAGCTGACCGCGATCACGGGGCAGCCGGCCGCCCTAGCGGTGGCGACATCCACATTGGAGTCGCCGATCAGGATGGCGCGCTCCATGTCGCCGCCTGCCGTTTCCACGGCTTTTATAAGGTGACCGGGGTGGGGCTTCTTCATCGAAAAGGTATCCGCACCCGCGATGAAATCGAACCGGCTTGCCAGGCCAAGCAGGTTCAGGAGCTTCACGGAATAGGCTTCCGGCTTATTCGTGCAAACCACGAGCCGCGCGCCTTCGGCCGTCAGCGCATCGAGCGCTTCCTTCGCGCCGGGAAACGGCTTCGAATGATCGGCGATATGCTTGTCGTAGAATTCGAGAAACGCATCCAAGTTGCGGTCGATCTCGGAGCCGGGCAGGGAAACGCCGCGCATGGTGAAGGCGCGCTCGATCATCACCTTCGCGCCTCGCCCGACCAGCATGCCCACATCCTGCATGGTCACGGGCGCAAGGCTGGCTTTGCCCATGACATAATTGAGCGCCCCGATGAGATCGGGTGCGGTATCGACAAGGGTGCCGTCGAGGTCGAAGGCGACAGTGGGGCGGGTTGTCATCTTGCTCATTCGCCTGTGTTTATCGTGGATACTCGTTTACTGGCTTTTTTCTCCATCTTCGCCACTCATTCCTGCGGCTTCGGCGCGCATCTGTGGTGCCATCTAAATATAACCCACATTCTGTAGCGAATGTTCGCCGGAACAGGATGGGGTCGATAGTATGCTTTGGAAGCGGTTGGAAGTGCGGGGCATCAGACATCGCAAATGGCGCTTGATGCTCGCGCTGATGCTGGCGCCATTTGCAGCTTTTGCGTTCATCGGCTCTGGCTGGATGGCAAGGGATTTCGGTAGCCTCGCCGAACAAAGGTGGGATTTTGTTTGCCTCGCCGTGGCGCTTCTGGGGATCGCCATGCGGGTGACCATGGCGGGACATGGTCAGATCGCGGATCCCGGAAAATTTCTGGCGGACGTGCCGCTTCGGACGGATGGGTTCTATTCGCTCATCCGTCATCCCGATTATCTCGCCAACTTTCTGATCCAGCTCGGCGTCGTACTGCTTTTGAAAAGCGTGCTCTTCACCGCGCTGGCCGTCGTCGTGGCGTATCTCTATTACGAGCGGCTGGCGCTTGCGAAAGAGCGCATGATGCTCAAACGTCACGGCGACCAGTTCTCGGCCTGGGCGAAGCGCACGCCGTTGCTCATCCCCCAATTTTCCACGTGGGTGAAGCCCGCGACAAATTTCGATTTCAGGATGGCGCTTCGCGGCGAGGCGGTGACGTTCGCGTTCATGGGCCTCAGCTTTTTCGTGCTGGAGACGCTCGAAGGAACGATGCTCGATGGCCTGCCGTTCTGGGAGTGGGTCGAAAGAGAGCCGCACTGGATCGGGCTGCTTCTAGTCGGCGGGGCGATTTTCTGGACGCAGCTCTCTCGCGTATGGGCGGTCGCAATGCTGGTGATGACATCACTGGCATTTGGCGCATGGCAGTTGCGAACGGTATTGCCTTTTTCCTACGTGCAAAACGAGCATGCCGCGATGGAGGCATTGTCATCCGGCGGTTATGTGCTGCTGCTTCGTCACGCGCTGACCACCGGAAACGATCAGGTTGTCGATATGAACGATTGCTCGACTCAGCGAGTGCTCAGCGACATTGGGCGTGAGCAGGCGCGGGTCATCGGACGAATGCTCCGTGAACAGGGAATTCGATTCGCAAGAACGATCTCCTCCCAGTATTGCCGGGCGCAAGAGACCGCGAAGCTTGTCGGCGCCGAAGCGGTAGAGACGATGAGCAATCTCAACGAACAGCCGATTCATCTGACCTTGCTAGAGCAATTATTCGGTCAGTCCGACAAGGATGAGCGCATCCTGCGGCCAATCCGCGAAGCGATCCGCGATTGGCGAGGCGAGGGCAATCTTCTGCTCGTCTCGCATGCGGGGATTATCCGAAACTTGACGTATGACTCTCTTCATATGGGGGAGGGCTTTGTGCTCAAGCCCGACCCGCAATCGCGCGAGGGGTTCACAGTCGTCGGCAAGATTTTGCAGCCGGCTGGGCGCAACTAAGCAATTCCTTGTGAAGTACCAAGGCGCGAACTGACCGCTCAATGCGGGCAGATTGGCGCGCATCCCGGCTTCATGCTAGAAACCGCACTCGCCCCCTTATCTTCAAGCGAGCCCGGAGTGCGCCATGAAACTCGCTGACCCGACGCTGCTGCGTGACCAGTGCTACGTCGATGGAGCCTGGATCGGCAAAGGAGCCGACCCGGTGGAAAATCCGGCGACCGGCGAAATCCTCGCCAAGGTCCCGCATTTCGGCAAGGACGAAGCGCTCGCGGCGGTGACCGCCGCCCACGCCGCATTCCCGGCATGGTCGAAGCGCACGGCCAAGGATCGCGCGGCACTCTTGAAGAAGTGGTACGAGCTGATCCTCGCCAACAAGGAGGATCTGGCACTCATCATGACCTCGGAGCAGGGCAAGCCGCTCGCCGAGGCCAAGGGGGAGATCGAGTTTTCCGCTTCCTTCGTTGAATTGTTCGCCGAAGAAGCGAAACGTATTTACGGCGAAACGATCCCTTCCCCCCGCACGGATTCCCGCGTCATTGTCCTCAAGCAGCCGATCGGTGTGATCGCGGCCATCACGCCGTGGAATTTTCCGGCGGCGATGATCACCCGCAAGCTCGCGCCCGCCATCGCGGTCGGCTGCACGGCGGTGCTGAAGCCCGCACCCGAGACACCGCTCACGGCGCTGGCGCTTGTTGAGCTTGCGCACCGCGCGGGCATTCCCAAGGGCGTCGTCAACGTGATTACCGGCGATGCGCCGGCGATCGGCGAAGTCTTCACCGGCGATCCGCGCATACGCCTGATCGCTTTCACCGGCTCCACCGATGTCGGCAAGCTCCTGATGCGTCAGGCTGCTTCCACCGTGAAAAAGGTGGCGCTGGAGCTTGGCGGCAACGCGCCTTTCATCGTGTTCGACGACGCCGATATCGATGCGGCGGTCGAGGGTGCGATGTTCTCCAAATACCGCAACATGGGCCAGACCTGCATCTGCGCCAACCGCATCTATGTGCAGGACAAGATCTATGACGTTTTCGTCGAAAAATTTTCCGCCGCCGTGATGAAGCTGAAAGTCGGCAAGGGCACCGAGGTCGGCGTACTGCAGGGACCGCTGATCAACATGAAAGCGGTGGAGAAAGTGGAGCGCCACATCGCCGACGCCGTTCAGGGCGGCGCCAAGGTGATGGTCGGCGGCAAGCGTCACTCATTGGGACGCACCTTCTTCGAGCCGACCGTGCTTTCCGGTGTCACCACGCGGATGCTGGTCACGCGCGAGGAAACATTCGGCCCGCTGGCCCCGGTCTATAAGTTCGCGACCGAGCAGGAAGCGATCGACATGGCGAATGCGACGCAGTTCGGCCTCGCCGCCTATTTCTTCGGCCGCGATGTCGGACGTTGTTTCAGGGTCGCCGAGGCGCTCGAATACGGCATGATCGGCGTGAACACCGGCTCGATCACCTTTGAAGGCGCGCCCTTCGGCGGCGTGAAGGAATCCGGCATCGGCCGCGAGGGCTCGCATCACGGGGTCGAGGAATTCCTCGAGATGAAATATCTGATGCTGGGCGGGATCCACTGACGCGAATGGTGGCGGTCGCGAAATCAATCGACATCGACGCGCTGAAGCGCAAAGCCGCGGCGCGCGCGCTCGACTATGTGAAGCCCGGCATGAAGCTCGGTCTCGGCACCGGTTCGACCGCGGCGCACTTCGTCGATCTCCTCGCCGAAAAAGTGCGCGGCGGGCTGAAGATCGTCGGCGTGCCCACCTCCGAGGCGACTCGCGCGCAGGCCGAAAAACTCGGCGTGCCGCTGACCACCCTCGAACAGGAACCGCGCCTCGACCTCACCATTGATGGCGCCGATGAATTCGACCCGGACCTCAACCTCATCAAGGGGGGCGGGGGTGCGCTTTTACGCGAAAAAATAGTGGCCGCCGCTTCCACCGAAATGATCGTGGTGGCCGACGAGTCGAAGCGGGTGGAGCGGCTCGGCCGCTTCCCGCTGCCGATCGAAGTGGTGGATTTCGGGCTTAAAGCCACGACTTTGGCCCTGGAAGCCGCCATTAAGGGCGCCAAATGCTCCGGCCCACTCAAACTCCGGCATAAGACGGACGGCCATGTTTTCGTCACGGATCAGGGACACTTGATTCTGGATGCCGGACTCGGCGCTATCCCGGACGCGCGCATTCTTGCGCGCGCCCTTGCGGAAGTGCCGGGGGTCGTAGAACACGGCTTATTCATCGGGCTTGCCCGCCGGGTGATCCTCGCCGGAAGCGGGGGGATCAGCGTGGTGGAGCGGCCATGACTTATAGACTCAGAGGGAGACCGAGATGTTCCGTAATTTTGTAGCCGGCGCGCTTCGCGCAGGCGCACTTGTGATCGTGCTTGCCGGCTTCAGCGGAGCCGCCTTCGCCCAGCAGCCAGCTGCCACCAACGTGCAGCTCGGACGCGATATCGTCGAGGCATCGGGCGCCACGCGCGCGTTCGATGGCGTCGTGCCCTCGATCATGCAGCAGACCGCCAATATCTTCACCCAGCAGAATCCCGATCTTCAGAAGGAGATTGGGGCGTCGCTGAAGGGCCTCTCCACCGAATTCGAGAAGCGCAAGGTCGAGGTGGTCGATATCGTCTCCCGCGTTTATGCGAGTCGCTTCTCCGAGGCGGAGTTGAAGGAAATCCTCGCCTTTTATCGCTCGCCCACCGGCAAGAAGTTCGTCGTCCAGCTCCCCTCGATCCTGGAAGAGAGCTATCAGAAAACCCAGGAATGGGGCGGCAAGCTTTCCGAGGAAATCGTCATCAAGCTGCGCGCCGACATGAAGAAAAAAGGCCACACGATCTGATTTCTGCCGCGCGCGGATCAGCCATCGTCGCGCGGCAAGGTCTTTCGCCCGGTTAATCTCAAGACAATCGGCAGCAGAAGCGCGATCGCGGCGACGGCAAAAATCGTCACTGCGATCGGACTGCCGACCAGCATCGCCGGGTCGCCTTGGCCGATGGCCAGCGCCCGGCGTAATTGTTGCTCAGCTAGCGGTCCCAGAATCAGGCCGACAACGATTGGCGCGATTGGATAGTCGTAACGCCGCATCGCATAGCCCATTAGCCCGAACACAATCAGCATCAGCAATTCAAATCGCGACGGATTGGCGCCGAGCGTGCCGAGAGTCGCGAAGACGAGAATACCCGCGTAAAGCCAGGGCCGCGGAATCGCGAGCATCCGCACCCACAATCCCACCAGCGGAAGGTTGAGCACGAGCAGCATCGCGTTTGCGACAAAGAGGCTCGCGATTAATCCCCAGACGAGATCGGGATTGGTGACGAACAGCAATGGCCCCGGGTTCAGCCCATATTGCTGGAAGCCCGCGAGCATGATCGCCGCCGTCGCGGTGGTCGGCAGGCCTAGCGTAAGAAGCGGTAACAGCGTCCCGGCGGCGGATGCGTTGTTCGCCGCTTCCGGTCCCGCCACACCTTCAATCGCTCCCTTACCGAATTCCTCCGGTTTTTTGCTCAGCCGTTTTTCCAGAGCGTAGGAAATGAAGGTCGGGATTTCCGCGCCGCCCGCCGGCATTGCGCCGATGGGAAAACCGATCGCAGTTCCACGCAGCCACGGCCCGATCGACCGCCGCCAGTCCTCGGCATTCATCCAGAGCGAACCACGCACCGGCTCGATGGATTCGGGCAGGCGGCGTTGCTGGGCCGCATTGGCGAGCGTTTCACCGATTGCAAACAACGCGACCACCACGGTTGTGACTGCCACTCCGTCGAGCAGATCGGGAATTCCAAATGTCAGCCTCGCTTGACCGGTTTGCAGATCGATGCCGATGATGCCGAGCGTCAATCCGATGAAAAGGCTCACAAGACCGCGCAGCGTCGAGTTTCCGAACGCCGCCGACACGGTGACGCCGGCCAGCACCATCAGCGCGAAATAGTCTTCCGGACCGAAGGCGATGGCGAGATCGACGATGTACGGCGCGAACAATGCGACCGCGACGGTTGCAATCGTCCCGGCGACGAAGGAGCCGATGGCCGCGGTGGCGAGCGCGGGCCCGCCGCGTCCCGCCTTCGCCATCGGATGGCCTTCGAGCGAGGTGATGATCGATGAGCTTTCGCCCGGCGTATTCAGCAGGATTGATGTGGTCGAGCCGCCATACATGCCGCCGTAATAGATGCCGGCGAACATAATAAGGGAGCCTGCGGGATCGAGCTTGTAGGTGACTGGCAGCAGGAGCGCTACGGTGAGGGCAGGGCCGATCCCCGGCAGCACGCCGACAGCGGTGCCAAGCGTCACGCCGATCAGCGCAAACAGCAAATTCGCTGGCTGGAATGCTACGGCTAAACCCTGCGAGAGGCCAGCGAGCGCGTCCATGTCAGAACAGCCGTTCCAGCGGACCGATCGGCAGCGTCAGCGAAAGTCCTTTCGCGAACAGAAACCAGAGCACGAACGAAATTGCGATGCCAGCGGGAATCGTGAACGCGAAATTTCCGCGCCCGAATGCTTTCGCCGTGGCGGCGAACAGCAAGCCAGTGGCGATGGAAAATCCCGTATAGGAAACAAGTGCCGTCTGCGCCGCCAGTCCGCCGAGAATCCAGAGAACCGGACTGAATTCGTCGGGTTCCCGTTCCGGTGCGCCTTTTAAAGCTTCGATGGCGGTGAGTATCGCGAACGCGGCCAGCGCACCCGCGATTACATACGGAAACGCTTTCGGTCCCACCCGCGCATAGGATTGTACGACGGAAATATGCGAGGCGTCCCACGCCACGACCGCCGCGATGATCGCAAGGATCAGCGCTATGAAGAGCCCGGCGCGATCAACAGCCTTTCTCGCGCCGGTGTTGCCGCTCATTTGGCGATTCCGAGTTCGATCAGGATCGCCCTCGTCTCCGCGATATCCTGCTTCAGCGCTTTTTCGAATTCTTCGCCGGCGAGATAGGCGTCGGACCAGCCTTTGTTGGCGAGGATGTCCTGCCATGTTTTAGACTTCACCATCGCGGCCATCGTTGCGGTAAGTGCCTTACGCTGATCGTCCGTGATGCCGGGAGGTGCTGAAACCATCCGCCAGTTTTTCACCTCGACGTCGATACCGGACTCTTTCAGCGTGGGCGCATTCACGTCCGGCAGGCGCGCGGGAGAAGTGACCGCGAGATAGCGCAGCCGTCCCGCTTTCACCTGCGCGTCCACTTCACCCACGCCGGATACACCGACCGTAACCTTGCCGCCGAGAATCGAGCCAAGAGCCTCGCCACCGCCGGAATAGGCGATGTAGTTCACCTTGGACGGATCGACGCCCACACCCTTGGCAACAAGACCCGCGGCCACATGATCGACTCCGCCGGACGAGCCGCCGCCCCAGGAAACCTTGCCAGGGTCGGCTTTCAGCATCGCCACGAGATCAGCCATGGATTTCAGTGGCGACGAGGCGGGCACGACGATCGCCTCATATTCCGCTGTCAGCCGCGCGATGGGCGTCACGTCTTGCAGCGTCACCGCGGACTTGTTTGCGATGATGGCACCCACCATTACATAGCCGCCGACGAGCAGCGCCGAGCCGTCGCCTTTGTCTTTATTAACGAACTGGGCAAGGCCGATGGTGCCGCCGGCACCCAGCACATTGATGACCTGCACGTTGGACGAGATTTTTTCGCCGACCAGCGCCGTCTGCATCGAGCGGCCGGTCTGGTCCCAGCCGCCGCCGGGCGCGGCGGGAACGATGATCTTCAATTCCTTTACTTGTGCGAGCGCTGTATGCGGCTGAATCAGCATGAGCGCAAAAAACAGAGCTGCAAGGATCGTGACTGGCTTACGCATGGCGGATGCTCCTTAAGAATTCGCAACTGTTTGATTTGCCGTTTACCCGGCCTTGCGCGCAGCCTAGACGGCGGCCGTGCAAGCTGTCGAGAGTTGACGGCGGAAGCCTGAAAGCCGATCCATGGATTTGCGGCGTGAAATAAACGCGGGATAAACGGAATGCCTGAATTCGACGTCGATCTCTTCGTCATCGGTGGCGGCTCGGGTGGCGTGCGCGCGGCGCGCATCGCCGCAACCCATGGCGCGAAGGTGCAGGTCGCCGAGGAATATCGTGTCGGCGGCACCTGCGTGATCCGCGGCTGCGTGCCGAAGAAGCTCCTCGTCTATGCCAGCCGCTATGCGCACGAGTTCGAGGACGCCAAGGGCTTCGGCTGGACCATCGAAGGCGCGAAATTCGACTGGGCGACGCTCATTGCGAACAAGGACAGGGAAATCGCGCGCCTCGAAGCCGCCTATCGGGCGACGCTCACCAGAAACAAGGTCGAGATCGTCGATGGCCGCGCGCTGGTCGAGGATGCGCATACGGTCCGGCTGCTGAAGAGCGGCGCCAAGGTGCGTGCAAAATATATTCTGGTTGCGACCGGCGGCCATCCGGTGCTGCCGGAGATTCCCGGCCGCGAACTCGCGATCTCGTCCAACGAGGCGTTTCATCTGGCGGAGCTTCCGCGCCGTATCGTCATTCAGGGTGCCGGCTATATCGGCGTCGAATTCGCCTGCCTGTTCGCCGGGCTCGGCGCCAAGGTCACGCTCGTGCATCGCGGCGACGAAATCCTGCGCGGCTTCGACGAGGAAGTGCGCCACCATGTGCGTGTCGAGATGGAAGCGCGCGGGATTCATGTGGTGCTCAACCACAACATCGCCGCCATCGAAAAAATCTCCGGCGGTCTGTGCGCCCGTTTCACCGATGGAAACTCCCACACCGCCGACATTGTGATGTTCGCGATCGGCCGCCGCCCGAACACCGCGAACATGGGCCTCGAAGCGGCGGGCGTGGCGCTCGATAAAAAAGGCGCGGTCGCCGTGGACGACAATTCGCGCTCCAGCGTGCCCTCGATCTACGCGATCGGCGACGTCACCGACCGGCTGCAACTGACGCCGGTGGCGATCCGTGAAGGCCACGCCTTCGCCGACACCGTGTTCGGCAACAGTCCCTGGATTTCAAATCACGCCAACGTGCCGACCGCCGTGTTCAGCGAACCGGAAATCGGCGTCGTCGGCCTGACCGAAGACGAGGCAAAGGCGAGGGGCGCGATCGACGTCTACAAGACCATGTTTCGGCCGATGAAGGTAACGCTATCCGGCCGCGCGACTTCGATCCTGATGAAGATGGTGGTGGACCAGAAAACCCAGAAAGTTCTCGGCATCCACATTGTGGGCGAGAACGCCGCCGAGATGATCCAGCTTGCCGGGGTCGCGGTGAAGATGGGCGCCACCAAGGCCGACTTCGACAACACAGTCGCGCTGCATCCCACGACCGCGGAAGAACTTGTGACATTGCGAACGAAGGCGTGAGGCCGGTAGCAGCGCACGGTGCGATTCCAGGTTGAAATTCACCCGTATTCCGCGGAGGGCTATTCGACCTCCATCGACATGGCGACGGCGCTGCATCCGCAGACGCAGATGATCCTTGGTTTCGACGGGCAGGTGCTCCCGCGCGCCTACGGTTTCCCGATGAAGGTGCGTATGCCCACCTGGCTGGGTTTCAAGAACCCGAAGCATGTGACTGAGATGGTTGTGACCAACGACTATCGCGGGGGCTATTGGGAAGATCAGGGTTACAACTGGCACAGCGGGCTCTGACGTCATTCCGGGACGGCACGAAGTGCCGGACCCGGAATCCAGATGCAAAACACAGAACATTCCCCTGGATTTCGGGTTTGCCGCTGACGCGGCGCCCGGAATGACTAAAAAAATGCCGAACTGGCATCTTCCGCCCGCCCTCGCTATAACCCCGCCGCATCCCATATTTGGGCGCTTAGAGGTTGTGATGGCCGAACGTTGGACCCCGGATTCCTGGCGGAAAAAGCCGGTCGTGCAGTTGCCCGACTATCCGGACAAGAAAGTATTGGGCGAAGTCGAGAAGCAACTGGGCACGTTCCCGCCGCTCGTTTTTGCAGGCGAGGCGCGGGCGCTCAAGCGCCAGCTCGCCCGCGTGGCTGCCGGTGAAGCCTTTTTGCTTCAAGGCGGCGATTGCGCCGAGAGCTTCGCCGAACACAGCGCCAACAACATCCGCGATTTTTTCCGCGTCTTCTTGCAGATGGCGGTGGTGCTGACTTTCGCCGGCTCCTCGCCGGTGGTGAAGGTCGGCCGCGTCGCCGGCCAGTTCGCGAAGCCGCGCTCCTCGCCAACCGAGAAGCAGGGCGGTGTCGAACTGCCGGTCTATCGCGGCGACATCGTCAACGGCACCGAATTCACATCCGAAGCGCGCACCCCCGATCCGCGCCGGCTGCTCGACGCCTACCGCCAGTCGGCAGCAACACTGAACTTGCTGCGCGCCTTCGCGACCGGCGGCTATGCGAACCTGTCCAACGCGCATCAGTGGATGCTCGGCTTTGTGAAAGACAGCCCGCAGTCCTCGCGCTACGAGGAAATCGCCAAGCGCATCACCGAGGCGCTCGATTTCATGCGCGCCTGTGGCATCGACCCGGAATCGCATCCGGAAATGCGCACCACCGATTTCTACACGAGCCACGAGGCGCTCTTGCTCGGCTACGAAGAAGCGATGACGCGCGTCGATTCCACCTCCGGCGACTGGTACGACACCTCCGGCCACATGGTCTGGATCGGCGACCGCACGCGCCAGCCGGATCACGCGCATGTCGAATTCTGCCGCGGCATCAAGAATCCCATCGGCATCAAATGCGGACCGTCGATGAAGCCCGACGGGCTGATGAAGCTCCTCGACATTCTCGATCACGACCGCGACCCGGGACGTATTACACTCATTTGCCGCTTCGGCGCGGGCAAGGTGGGCGAGCATCTTCCGCAGCTCATCGCCGCTGTGCGCACGTCCGCGCGCAACCTAGTCTGGTCCTGCGATCCGATGCACGGCAACACCGTGACGGCGGGCGGCTACAAGACGCGCCGCTTCGAATCGATTGTGCAGGAAGTGCGCGAGTTCTTCGACGTGCATGCCGCCGAAGGCACCCATGCCGGCGGAGTTCATCTGGAGATGACCGGTCAGGCGGTGACCGAATGCACCGGTGGTGCCCGCGCGATCTCCGAGACGCAGCTTAACGACCGCTATCACACGGTCTGCGATCCCCGCCTCAACGCCGAGCAGGCGATCGAGCTTGCGTTTCTGGTGGCGGACTTGCTGAAGAAGGAACGCGCACTGCACGCCCGTCCGCTGCAGGCCGCGTCGGGTCTCTGATCAGCGCAGTCCAGTAATCCCGCCCGCGATCAGATAAGCCACACCCGCCTGCCAGACCACGAACAGCGGCAAGAGTGCGGCCGTGCCGTTTCCCAGTCCCGACTCGGGAAGCGCCAGCAGGACTCCCGCCACCGTCCCGAAGAGGATCACGCGCAGCCAGTTCGCGCGAATACGAAACGCGGGGCTGAAGAGATAGACAGCACCCCCCGTGATCGCCGAGCCGACAAATCCCCCGACCAGTCCGAGCAGCACCCAGGTCTCTATCTTGCCGAACATCTTCTCGAAATCGTCGTGCAGCAGGAATGCGCTGTTCCACGCCGCGACCCACGCCACGATCACACCCAGAAAAACACCGATGAGATGCAGCGGCTGCTTCGTCTGCCAGCGATAGAGGCCGAATGCGATCACGAGCCCGAAGAAGATTCCGGGCAGCAGCGACGTATCCTTGACGACGAAACTCTCCGAGCGCACCAGCGTGGTCAGCACGCCGGAGACGATGCCAAGCAGCGCAAGCTGATGCGCCGGTTTCAACTGGCTGAATGCGTTCATGGTCGCCCCCGAAGTGCGATTCTGCGCGGCGCGGGGAGGTTGGCAATCGTGTCCGGACGCGTGTTGCGGCGGGCCGGTAGCGGCGCTATCTGAACTGCATGACCGCTTCCATGACCCTGAAAATCGCGGCGGCCCAGCTCAATCCGGCCGTGGGCGACGTGGCCGGAAACGCGGCCAAGGCCCGCGCGGCGCGCGCCGAAGCCGCGAAAGCGGGGGCCGATCTCGTGGTCTTTCCCGAACTTTTTATCGCCGGTTATCCGCCGGAAGACCTCGTGCTGAAGCCCGCCTTTCAGGCCGCCTGCCGCTCGGCCGTGGAAGCGCTCGCACGCGAGACGGCGGACGGCGGACCGGCGTTGCTCATCGGCACGCCCTGGGCCGAAGCCGGTAAACTCTACAACGCGGTCTGTCTGCTGACGGAAGGCCGCATCGCTGGCGTGCGCTTCAAGGTCGATCTGCCGAACTACGGCGTGTTCGACGAGAAACGCGTATTTGCGACAGGGCCGATGCCGGGTCCGATCGAATTCAAGGGCGTGCGCATCGGCGCGCCGATTTGCGAGGACATCTGGGGCGGCGACGTTGTCGAAACGCTCTCCGAAACCGGCGCGGAGATTCTCATCGTGCCGAACGGCTCGCCCTATCATCGCGGCAAGCAGGACATCCGTCTCAATCTTTGTGTCGCGCGCATCCATGAATCGAAACTGCCGCTGCTCTATGTGAACCAGGTCGGCGGGCAGGACGAGTTGGTGTTCGACGGCGCCTCGTTCGCGCTCAATGCCGATCTCTCCGTCGCGTTCCAGATGAAGAGCTTCCGTGAGGAAGTGCTCGTAACGGAATGGACGCGCGAAGGCGGCGTGTGGACGTGCAAGCCCGCCGAGCCGGTCAACGTACTGGACGGCGACGAAGCCGATTACGCCGCCTGCGTGCTCGGCCTGCGCGACTACGTGGAGAAGAACGGATTTCCCAGCGTGGTGCTCGGCCTTTCCGGCGGCATCGATTCCGCGCTTGTCGCGGCGATGGCGGTGGATGCGCTGGGTGCCAACCGCGTGCATTGTCTGATGCTGCCTTACAAGTTCACGTCGAAGGATTCGCTCAACGACGCGGAGCAATGCGCGAAGGCATTGGGCGTTCGATACGAGACAATCCCGATCGCGCCGGCGGTGGAAGGGCTGGAGGCGGCCCTCGCCGAAACTTTCAAAGGAAAGAAGCGCGACATCACGGAAGAAAACCTGCAGGCCCGCGCGCGCGGCACCATCCTGATGTCGATCTCGAATAAATTCGGCTCGATGCTGGTGACCACCGGCAACAAGTCGGAAATGTCGGTGGGCTATGCGACGCTCTATGGCGACATGAACGGCGGCTATAATCCGGTGAAGGATTTATATAAGACCGAGATCTATCGCCTGTCGGAACTGCGCAACCGCTGGAAGCCGCATGGCGCGCTCGGCCCCGATGGCGTGGTGATCCCGCCGAACATCATCGCGAAGGCGCCGACGGCGGAGCTGCGCGAAAATCAAAAGGACCAGGATTCGCTGCCGCCCTACGATGTGCTGGACGGAATTTTGGAGCGCCTCGTCGAACGCGAACAGCCGGTGGCGGAAATCGTCGCCGAAGGGTTTGAGATTGAGATCGTGAAGCGCGTGGAGCAGATGCTGCACTTGGCGGAATACAAGCGCCGTCAGGCGGCACCCGGGGTGAAGGTGACGCTGAAAAATTTCGGCCGCGACCGGCGCTACCCGATCACCAACAAGTTCCGCGATCCGGGCACCAAGCCGGCGGAGCCTGACAAGAATCTGGCGAAGGGTGCTGTGCCGGCGCGGAACGAGACGGTGGATTTTTGATGCGCTGTCGTTTTGATGGTGCGTTAAATTCATCGTCATGGCCGGGCTTGTCCCGGCCATCCACGTCTTCATCGTCATTCCGGGGCGCGGCGAGTGAAACGAGCCGCGAGCCCGGAATCCATAAGCCCGGAGTCAAATATTTTTCACAGGGGGTATGGATTCCGGACTGCCTCGCTTCACTCGGCATCCGGAATGACTGCTACTCGCGTCGCGCACTGAATTTCTCCAACAGTTTCAGCCACAGCGCCTGACGTTATCCCGTCCTCAAAACCTCCCTTAAACTCCACATCACTCCCGCTCACCGGGGACGCACTCATGAGGCGTCTTGTTTGTGGAGCGGGAGGCGGCGCCTCCGTGTGTGGTTCGCAAACACATGCCGGGGCGGTGCGGGGCTCCGCCCGGCGAGATTACGCTCGCCCGCCGGGAGCTCGGCTGACGGAGAGGCGCGAAGTTGCGTCTCACGAAAAGCGCGGCCCGCGCCGAAGGAAGACGCCGCGACGGAGTGCGCTCCTGCCCAGATCGCGTAGCGATCTGGAAAAGCAGGCAGCGCTCTTATAAGTGCCGCTGCCCGCCACGCCAGAATTCGCTCGCGAACTCTGGCTGCGGGAGCGGGAAGGCGATGCGTCCGCCGATCGCAAGGCGGACGAACATGACGAGACTTGCGCCTCCCGGCGCTCCGTCTCCCCACCTCATGATCCGGCGGAAATCTCCGCGCGGGAACGAACTCTCTTATCCCTCCCCGGAACGGGGAGGGTGGCGAGCACGCAGGTGCGAGCCGGGTGGGGTTTCTACTCAGCGAACCGGATAAAACTGCGGTCCGACCACGCGGACGCGGCCACTTGGAATGGGCGTCAGCGGGGCTTCTTCTTTTGCAGGCTCCGACCTCGGTGGTTCGTTGGCCTGTTGCTTGGAAGCCGGCCCAGCCTGCGTCTGCTGTTTGCCGCCCTTGTCGAGGACGGGGCGCGGTTGCGACATCTGCTTGGCGCGCTGTTCGGTGACCAGAATGTCGCCCTGTTGAAACGTCTGGTCGCGGCCTTCGCCGAGCGCCTCGGCCCAGCTTTGGCCCTGCGCGCGGCACGAGCAGGAGGAGTTGAATGCCTGACGATACTTGAAGGCGTTGGGCAGTTCGGAATACGGCCGCCCGCCGATGGATACGGCCTGGTCGATTTCCTCGCCCGGATTGCGATGAACGTAGAGCGTGGCTTCCGCAGCGGGGCACAGGCGCTTGCAGGTCTGTTCGTCATCGCCGAAACGCGACGGCACGGTGGCGTAGCTCACCGGGAAAAAATAGCCGTCGCAGGTTCGGACGCACATCGTACGGAACGTTCCGGATGCGGGCATGTCGAGCGGACCCGACTGCAGCGTGCTTTCCTCGTTCCATCCGCCGCCGAACAGCGTGTCGAGCAGGCCGCGCTGGCGAGGTGGCTGCGGCGGCTGGGCCGCGTTGCGATACTGCGGGCCGCAATTGTTCTGCGAGAGCTGCGAAATGAGCTGGCGGCGCTGCAGGTCGCGGTTCATGTCGCTGCTGCCGCCGCCGCGCATGGTGCCGAGTTCGGACGTCATGCGGTCCATGTTGGAACGCATCTTGCGGATCTGATCGTCGAGCTGCGCGCATTGCGGCGGGCGTGCCGCGCCGAAGACGAAAAATCCGCCGCCCTGATCGCAGCCGATCCGGCGCGACTGCACGATGGTCTGGTCGAGTTCGTAGCGCTGGCGGTTGATCGCGTCTTCGTAGCGGCGAACCGTGTCCGGACTGGAATTCGAAGCGGAATCGAGCTGGGCGAGCGCCCCTTCCAGCCGCACGCAGGTCGATGCATCCGAAGGCCCGATCGCGGGACGCGGACCCTGAACGCCGGGCGGTGGTCCGCCCGGAACGTTCCCCGGCGGCAACAACTGCGCGCCCGCGCTGCTGAACAGCAGGGCGAGGGCGGCGGCGCTCAGCGTGGCAGTCTTGGTTATGCGGTGCGGGGTCATTTAGCCTTCAGAATCCGCGAATGCAGGCGAACCAAGGACAGGGAAACATGTCCGATTTGTGAAGAAAAGCCCAGGTTTCCGCCCGTTCAGACGCAATCCGGCTGCACTTCCGGAGCCGCCGCGGCAAAGGCCGGATGCTGGCGCGCGCTCGCCTCCACCGCGATCACGCGCGGGAAATTGCTGAGCGGAATGTGAAACCGGCGGGCGTTATAGACCTGCGGCACGATGCAGATGTCGGCCATTGTAATTTGATCTCCGAACGCGAAGGGCCCGGGTTCCACCAACCGCTCGATCGCGGAGAAGCCTTCGTCGATCCAGTAAGCCGTCCAGGAATCGAGCGCTGCATTATCGGCGCCAAATTGCGACGTGAGCCGCTGCCGTGTGCCGGAATTGTTCAGCGGATGAATATCGCAGCATACGATCTGCGCGACCGCCCGCACCTTGGCGCGCTCCACCGGGTCCTTCGGCAGCAGCGGATTCTGCGGATAGACCTCGTCGAGGTATTCCAGGATCGCGAGCGATTGCAGCAGCACATCACCGCTGTCGAGCACGAGCGCCGGCACGCGCCGCTGCGGGTTTACCGCACGGAATGAGTCGCTGCGATGGTCATTGCCCGGCAGTGAAACTGAAATGGTCTCAAACGGGAGCCCCTTGAGTGCCAACGCGATGCGCACTCGGTACGAAGCGGAGGAACGAAAGAAAGAATACAACTGCATTCGACCGATACCCGATCCAAATGACAAATCCCGTCACAAACTATCGCCTTGCGCGTGACGACGGAAGAAAATTCAGCCTTTTCAACATCACGGCCGTTTGGAGCTTGGAATAATGCAGCGGATTCCGGGGTAAATCCGGTGTGGTGCCAGTGACTGGATCGCGGCGAAGTTCTTGAATCGGCCTTGCGCGGGCGGCGTTCGCCGCCTGGCGTCAGCCGGAAGCAATCCGGTAGCAAACTAGGGGATAAAAAATGGCTTCTTTGCTCAACAAGACTTTCTCAGCATACAACGATCCGGCCCTGCTGCTCGGCCGCATTTTGTTGTCGATCATGTTTGCCGTCGGCGCATACGGAAAATGGATGGCGCTAAACGGCTTTGCCGGTTACCTGGCGAAACTCGGCCTTCCGGCGCCCGCGATCCTGGCACCGCTGACGGCCGTGTTCGAAACGGCGGTCGTAATCGCGCTCCTCGCCGGCTTCCAGACGCGGATCGCGGCCCTCGCGGTCGCAGCCTTCTGCATCGCGACCGCACTCATCGCGCACATGAACTTCGCCGACGGCAATCAGCAGATTCATTTCATGAAGAATCTCGCCATCGCCGGCGGCGCACTTGCGCTGTTCGTCGCGGGTCCCGGCGCCTACTCGGTCGACAAGAAATAAGCTTTGAACGAACGGGACCGGCACCGAAAGCCGGTCTCGTTCTGTCGCGGTAAGACGTTGGCGATTTATTAGCATTGAGCCGATTGACTCGCGGCGGCCGGAAGTAGGGCGGCTAACGCGGGCTTCTCGATAAACCGCTCAAAACAGGCATAATCGGCCATTCGGACAGGCAGGGCGGTACGCCACGTTGTAGCCGCCTTGACCCTGCATCTGGACAGTGAAACCGGCATTTTCCGCGCATGGGCGGACGGGGGTAGTACGTTGGCGGATCGCCTCAGGCAGAGGAACCAGAAGTCGATGCGAAGGGCGCTTGGCCCCGCCGCATTGCTGCTTGCTGCCTTGTGCGTAGGCTGTGTCAGCAGCGGCGACAGCTTCCGCGTCGCAAGCCTGGACGCATCCTCGATTTCCCTCGATCCTACCGCGACCGTCTTCACGACCCGTAACAGCGTGAAAGGCAACCGCTCCCCCTTTTTCGGCACCGAGCGCGCCCGCAAGCCTGCGGTGGCGCAAATTCAGTACAAGTCGCCCTACGACGGCGGCGCGTTTTCGCTCGCTTCGGTCGGTCTCGGCGACTGGTCCATGAAGGGTGTCGCGCCGCTCCCCAACGGCCTGAGTTGGTCTCGCGATGGCGGCCGCCGCAACGTCCTGATCTACGTCCACGGCTTCAACCAGAATTTCGAGACGACGGCACTCGACGCCGCGCGCCTGTCGGACGGCATCAAGTTCCGCGGCGATACCATCCTGTTTTCCTGGCCCTCGAAGGCCGGCATCCTCGACTACATCTACGACCGCGAGAGCGCCATGTGGTCGCGCGACGCCTTTGAAAACATGCTCGACGAGCTGATTACGCACCCGGCTGTCGGCAACATCCACATCGTCGCGCATTCAATGGGCACGACCCTGGCGGTGGAATCCCTGCGCCAGCTGGTGACCCGCCGCGGCCAGCAAGGTACGCGCAAGATCGGAGCCATCGTGCTTGCATCGCCCGACATCGACCTCGACGTATTTTCGTCGTCCGTGACGCGGCTCGGCAACCTTCGCGACAAAATCACCGTCGTGATCGCCACCAACGACCGCGCGCTCGGAATCCTGACACGGATGGGCGGCGGCGTGACGCGCGTGGGTGCCACCGAGAAACCGCAGCTTGAGGCAATGGGTCTCCGCGTAATTGACGCCTCCCAAGCCGGCAGCGGCGGCGTAAATCACGATCTCTTCCTCTCCAATGCGCAGATCCGCAGGCTGGTCCGCACTGCGATCGAAGAGGAAAATGCTCCTTCCGGCGAGCCCGCTGGCGTCGCCATGGGCACCGGCACGCAGTAAGCGAATCGTAGATAGAAATCGGCGGATAGCCGTTCAAAAACCGTCGCTGGCAAGT
This sequence comes from Xanthobacteraceae bacterium, assembly GCA_022844205.1. GTDB lineage: Bacteria > Pseudomonadota > Alphaproteobacteria > Rhizobiales > Xanthobacteraceae > JAUSIF01. The sequence goes on from JALHMF010000001.1 coordinate 712,252, forward strand.
TCCGGCTCTGGACAACTCGGTACGGCCGGACGGAGCGAAATAAAGCATCGAAAAAACGGAATCTGCTCTCGCGGGCGGATTTTTGATTTCTCTGAAGGTTTTTTGCGACTGCGAAGGCCGGAATCGTCTCCAGCCCCCTGAATCTTTCAAAATGCAGAGCCCAAAGTCCCGAAAACAGGTCGTGTAATTCATGTGTCATTTTTAACACGTGTGATCAGAACGTTGGGAAAACAGGCGTGTATGCATAGCGTTTAGGCAGGTTGTTCAATTTGTACCATTGCCGGAAACGGCTGTTTTCAGCGACTTTCACACCCGGACACAGGTTCCGCCGCTCGGCGTCAGGTCGTTCGCGACGAGGCTACAAGGCGGCAAGGCAAAACTGGTTAATGAAGAGGGGCAAGACAATGAAAGCAAAGATCCTCGGCGCGGTAGCGGCGGTGGTGCTGGCGGGACCGGCCATCGCGGCCGACATTCCGGTGAAGGCACCGGTCGGCAAGGCTCCGTTCCTTTCGTCGTTCGACGTCGCCTTCGGCGGCGCGATCATGACGGACTACAATTTCCGCGGCGTCTCCCAGTCGGACCGCAACATGGCGGCCAACGCCTATGTTGAAGGCCGCTGGAAGAGCAATCCGAGCACCGAATTCTATCTCGGTATTGCCGGTAATTCGATCAGCTGGCCTGTAGGCGGCAACCTCACCGACCCGGCTGCCGAAATTGATTACTACGGTGGTGTTCGTCTGACCGCCGGCAAGATGGCCTACGACCTAGGCGTCATCTACTATTACTATCCGGGCGAGTCGAACTTCACAGCGCCATTTAATGGCTCCGAATTCATCGAATATTACGGCAAGGCCGCTTACACGGTCAGCGATGCTCTCACGGTTGGTGGTGCGGTCTTCTACTCGCCGGATTACCTCGGATACAACATTGACAGCTGGTACACCTCTCTGAATGCCAAGTACACGATGGCATCGGCTCCTTACCTCCCGAAGGGGGTTGGCGCATACGTCTCGGGTGAAATCGCCCATATGCACCTCAGCGGCGTCAGCCAAACCGGCGTCGGTATTCCGAGCTACAACTACTGGAACGCGGGCTTCGGCTATACTTGGAAGATGTTCACGCTGGACCTCCGCTATCACGACACCGACATGAACCAGGCGAGTTGCAATGCTGTCTGGAACGGTGCAAATCCTGGTACCAACACGTCCCGTACTTGCGGTCAGGCTTACATCGCCAAGCTCTCGTTCGACGCGACCGCCTCCCAGTTCAAGTAGGCTGATCGGCTCCCGCGAGCCTCAAGTTGAAATCGGCCCGGTGAGCGATCACCGGGCCGATTTTCTTTTGGAAAGCTGTAATGCAGGCGCAGCCAGTCAATATTCATCGTCCGCGGAAGCGGACGATCCATATCCGGTTCCGTGATTACTGGATTCCACGCTTTCGCGGGAAATGAGAACGAAGGGTGCTGTTTGTCTGGCTAGGCCGCTTCAGCGCGTGCAGGTGATGGCGACCGTCTGCGGGCAGTTGCGGCCTTCGCAGCGCGGCACGCTGGCGCCGGCGGGCACGGCGCCCGTGATCTCGTCCGGATCGATCTTGCCGTAGTCCACGGCCTTCGTGAACGCACGCGACCGGCAGAGGGCCGAAGCCATTGCTTCTCCGCACGGCTCGCCGGAGGCGAGGCAGCGGTCGATGCCGTAGCCGTCGGAGCCATCCACGATGAAGATGCGGGTTTCCGCTGCGGCGGGTGCCGTCAGCAAAGCAAAAAGGAGAAGGGCGCCGAATCGGGCAGAGCGCATAGGCATAGTCCCCTGAAATTCCCCGGGACCAAGGTGCGCCCGTTGGGTTGACCGTCCGTTAACGTGCCGGTGGCGGTTTGGTTACAAGCCACAACGGTGCGTTTCACTTGGATATTTGGCCTTATCCCCGCTGCGGGTGGCGAAGTTGTGGGCAGGTCCGGTCAAGATTGTGAGTCTTGACGGGCAGGGGCCGTCCCCCCATTGTCCCGGCCATGAACAAGCCCGCCTGCAACCGTTTCTTCGGCATTTGCCGCGAGATTATCTGCGCCTGACAGGCGCGGGCAGGGCCGTTCATATCTCTCACACAATCTGAGACGAACGTTCCGGCCCAAGGGACGGATGCGTGTGTACGGACACGGAGTGTACGGACGTGGAATTGAAGCTCTACAACACGCTCACGCGCGAGAAGGCGGCCTTCCAGCCGCTCGATGAGCTTAACGGTCGGCCTCCGGCCGATTGGCGCGTGCGCATGTATGTGTGCGGCCCGACCGTCTATGACTTCGCCCACATCGGCAATGCGCGGCCGGTCATTGTCTTCGACGTGCTTTACCGGCTTCTGCGCCATCTCTATGGCAAGGACCATGTCAAATACGTCCGCAACATCACGGACGTGGACGACAAGATCAACGCGCGCGCGGCCGAGCGCGGCATCACCATCCGCGAGCTGACCGAACAGACCTATCAAAATTTCAAGGACGATGTGGCGGCGCTGGGCTGCCTGCCGCCGGATGTAGAGCCGCGCGCCACGCAACATATTGAAGAAATGAAGACGCTGATCGAGCGGCTGGTGAAGGCGGACTTCGCCTATGTCGCCAACGATCACGTGCTCTTCCACGTCGCCGCGATGAAGGATTACGGCGCGCTCTCGAAGCGCCCGCTCGACGAGATGATCGCGGGCGCCCGCGTCGAGGTGGCACCCTACAAGCGCGACCCCATGGACTTCGTGCTGTGGAAACCGTCGAAGGAGAACGAGCCGGCGTGGGACTCGCCGTCCGACATCAAGACCAAGGGCCGCCCCGGCTGGCACATCGAATGCTCGGCGATGAGCTGGAAACATTTAGGCGAGACGTTCGACATTCACGGCGGCGGCATCGATCTCGTCTTCCCGCATCATGAAAACGAGATCGCCCAATCGCGTTGCGCGTTTCATACCGGCCTGATGGCGCAGGTCTGGATGCACAACGGCTTCCTGCAGGTCGAGGGCGAGAAGATGGCGAAGTCGGCCGGCAACTTCATCACGATCCGGCAGTTGTTGAACAAATGGAAGGGACATCCATGGCCGGGTGAAGCCCTTCGCTTCAATATGCTGCGCACACACTATCGTCAACCACTCGACTGGACTTTCCACGCTTTGGATGAATCGCACAAAATTCTTTGGGATTGGTATGGGCAGTTAAAAAACGTCCAGCCAAATGCTGATTGTCCGAAAGAAATTGTAGCCGCACTATCTGACGATCTAAACACGCCGCAGATGATCGCTGAGCTTCATAGGCTGCATAACTCAGGCGATCTCGGCCCAATGCGTGCCGCGCTAAACTTTCTTGGTTTTTCGGGGGAACAAATAAATCTGCAGCGCAACTATGTTTTTCAGCCCGAAGCAGGACAGTTGGTGCTTGGGGGACAGTCAGCAGTCTTAAAGGTAACTCGCGCAGACGGTTCAGTGGAATTCGATAAAGCTACCCAGCAAAAAATCGACAATCACATTTCTGCCCGCAACGCTGCCCGCAAAGCCAAGGACTTCAAGGAATCCGACCGCATCCGCGACGAACTCGCCAAGATGGGCGTGGTGCTCAAGGACAACAAGGACGGCACCACCACCTGGGAGGTCGCGCGATGATCTTCGTGGCTTACGCCTCCTTTTCCTCTCCCCGCTTGCGGGGAGAGGGTGCCGACCCCGAACGAGCGAAGCGAGTAGAGGGGGAGGCGGGTGAGGGGCTATGGCTGAGGTTTACGCGCGAGCCCCTCACCCGGCTCGCGCCTCGCTTTCGCGTGGCGCTCGCCGACCTCTCCCCGCAAGCGGGGAGAGGTGTAGTCGGTCAAGATTCGCGTGTAAGGGAATCCGCGCGATGAGCGAGGAATTCGCGCTGCGCCCGCTGCTGCCGGAAGACGTGCCGATGCTCGCGGAGATTTTCCGCGAGAGCATCGCGGAACTGACATCCGACGACTACACCGCCTCCCAGCAGGACGCGTGGTCCGCCTCCGTCGAGGACGAGGAAGCCTTCGCGCAGCGGCTCGCCAATGCGCTGACGCTGGTGGCGACCCACGAAAGACAGCCGGTCGGCTTCATTTCCTTGATGGACAACGAACTGGTCGATCTGTTCTACGTTCACCCCGATGCGGCCGGGCAGGGGGCCGGCACCATGCTCTATGACGCGCTGGAAAAGCTCGCCGCCGCGCGCGGCGCGAAAGTGCTGAAAGTGGACACCAGCGACACCGCCCGCGATTTTTTCCTGAAGCGCGGCTTTGTCGCGACCAGCCGCAACTCCATTTCCGTCGGCGACGAGTGGCTGCCGAACACCACCATGGAAAAGAAACTGCTGAAGGAGGCCGCACGATGAAAGAGCGCCTCTATCTCTTCGACACCACGCTCCGCGACGGCGCGCAGATGCCCGGCGTCGATTTCACGCTGCCCGATAAGCTGCGCGTGACGGAATTATTGGACTCTCTCGGCATCGATTACATCGAAGCCGGCTATCCGGGGGCCAACCCGACCGACACGAGCTTGTTCTCTGAAAAGAGAAACACCAAAGCGAAATTCACCGCCTTCGGCATGACCAAGCGGCCGGGGCGCTCGGCCTCGAACGACCCGGGCCTTGCCACGGTCATCAATGCGAAGGCCGCCGATGCGATCTGCCTCGTTGCGAAGTCTTCCGCCTTTCAGGTGAAGGTCGCGCTGGAGACAACACCGGAAGAAAACCTGAACTCGATCCGCGAGAGCGTAAAAGCCGCAAAAGATACCGGCCGCGAAGTGCTGATCGATTGCGAGCATTTCTTCGACGGTTACAAGGAAGATTCTAAATTCGCGCTCTCCTGCGCCAAGGCGGCATATGACTCAGGCGCGCGCTGGGTCGTGCTTTGCGACACCAATGGCGGCACACTCCCCCATGAAGTGGAAGAGATCGTCGGCGAAGTCGTGAAGCTGATCCCCGGCACCCATGTCGGCATCCACGCGCATAACGATACCGAGCAGGCGGTGGCGAATTCGCTAGCGGCCGTGCGCGCCGGTGCGCGCCAGATTCAGGGCACGCTGAACGGTGTGGGCGAGCGCTGCGGCAACGCCAATCTCTGTTCGATCATCCCGACGCTGCTGCTGAAACCGGAGTTTTCCGAGAAGTTCGAGACCGGCGTGAAGGACGATGCGCTGAAGAATCTCGCGCGTGTCTCGCACACGCTCGATGACATGTTGAATCGGGCACCCGATCGCCACGCGCCCTATGTCGGCGAAGCCGCTTTCACCACCAAGACGGGAATCCACGCGTCCGCGATTCTGAAAAATCCTAAGACTTATGAGCATGTTACGCCAGAATCCGTGGGCAACTGGCGCAAGCTCCTGGTGTCCGAACAGTCCGGCAAGTCCAATGTGCTCGCCGAACTGGAGCGCATCGGCATCCAAGTGGACAAGGATGACGAGCGCGTTTCGCGCGTGCTGGAGGCGGTGAAGGAACGGGAGTCAAAGGGCTACAGTTACGAAGGTGCGGATGCTTCCTTCGCGCTGCTCGCGCGCCGCATCCTCGGCAAGGTGCCGCAGTTCTTCGACGTCACCCAGTTCGATGTGAATGTCGAGCAGCGCATCAATGCGAAAGGCGAGCGCGTCACCGTTTCGATGGCGGTGGTGAAGGTGACCGTCGGCGAGGAGAAACTGATTTCCGCCGGCGAAGGCAACGGTCCCGTCAATGCGCTCGACGTGGCGCTGCGCAAGGATCTCGGCAAGTACCAGCCCTTGATCAAGGACCTGCAGCTCACTGATTATCGTGTGCGTATCCTCGACGGCGGCACGGGAGCCGTGACCCGCGTGCTGATCGAAAGCATGGACGAGACCGGCGACCGCTGGACCACCATCGGCGTGTCGCCGAACATCATCGATGCGTCGTTCCAGGCGTTGATCGATTCGATCACCTGGAAATTGCTGAAAAGCAGCGCGCCGGTCTGACTGCAAAATTACCTCCCCCTAGAAGAGGGAGGTCCGCGAGCGAAGCGAGCGGGGTGGGGGTCTGCTGCGAATGGATCCCCACCCGGCTTACTTGCTTCGCTCAGTTCGCCACCCTCCCCCTTTCAGGAGGAGGAACAAGGCGTACGAAGATCAATCCGCTTTCGCGTTCGCCGACGATGCATAACCGTCGAAGCCGATCCGTCCGAAGCCCGGAATCTTGATCGCCGGATGCCGGAGATCGAAACCGGCGACAAAGCTGAGCACATTCAGTTCGATGCCTTCGATCCAGCCAAGCTTGATGCCGAGATAGCCCCAGAGATTTAGCTCCACGCCGGTGCCACTGTCGCTCAGCCCGATATAGAAATCCGGGCGGTAATCCCGGCCGATCGCATTCGGCGGTAAGAGCACGCCAAGCTCGGGCACGGCGCGCAGCACATTGGCGACGAACGTGTTGCTGTTCGGGCCCGGCCAGGCGCGATAGTCGCCGTCATTCCGCCAACGATATTCCTTCACGGCGGCCTGGATTTTCGGAATCAGTTTCTGCGCTTGCTCGCCGGTTATGTCCGAAATGACATAGGGTTGCCTGCCGAGCCAAGGAGCGTCGGGCGCCCAGCCGTTCAGCCGTACCGGATTGCCGCCCCAGCCGACGACATCGTAGCGCGTCCATTCGCGGGCGCCTTCCGGCTTGAACACGATCCAGCTATGCACCGCGACCGCCGCGCGCCATCCGCGGGTCGGCGCGGCCAGCACGACCACGCGCGCTTGCGGGTACTTCTGTGCCGCCGGCAGGCTGCCGATGCTCTTCCAGTCCGGGAAGCCCCAATTGCGCGGCTCGCCGCCATTGGCGATGCTCGCCACGCTGGCGCCGATGGGCAGAAGGAATGCAATGAAAAGCAGAAGCCAGATCAATCGACGGGCTTTCCGGCGGCGTCCTGGTTGCGGGGAGGAGTGCATTTGGTCTGTACGCTATAAATGGTTTCTGCTCGAATTGCGGCAAGCCCGCGCGGCGTGATGTGCGGATTAACTTTGCGTAATGCCGTCGCTGCGGTAACCACGCTGGCCAGGAAATGTCGCACTTTGAGCGCGTTGATGCGCGGGCAAAAACAGGGCGCGGGCAGCCAATAAATCCAAGAACAACGGCATCAGCAGCATGTTGCCGGAGACGACGCGACTCGGCTGGTGGGGCGCTGACTACATTTCTTCGGCGACGATGCGCGGCGCGGGGCCGCTGATCTCTTCCTGTGCGAGATCGCGCACGGCATCGCGCAGCTTCGGCAGAATATTCTCGACGCGGTCCGCACTCAACAGCGTGAACGAGTCCTTGCGGATGAAGCCGCGTTCGGTTTGATGCTGGAAGAGTTCCAGCAGCGGATCCCAGAACCCCTTTACGTTCAGGATCAGCACCGGCTTCTTGTGGCGGCCGAGTTGCGCCCAGGAAAGCTGTTCGATGATTTCCTCGAGCGTGCCGATCCCGCCGGGCAAGGTGACGAATGCGTCCGCGCGCAAAAACATCTTGTGCTTCCGCTCGTGCATGTCCTGCGTGATGATCATCTCGGTCGCGCCCTTGAAGGCCATCTCGCGGGCGATTAGGAAATCCGGGATGATGCCGGTGACTTCGCCGCCGTTCGCGGCGGCGGCCTGCGCGACGGCACCCATCAGCCCGAAACTGCCGCCGCCATAGACAAGGCGGATTTTTTCCCGCGCTAAAATTCTTCCGAACGCCCGCGCCGCATCGACGAAGGCCGGATCTTCGCCTACGGCCGAGCCGCAGTACACACAAACGCTTTGGATTTTTGCCATGAGATCAAGGTGGTTGGTGGAGGTTGTTTCGTCAAGCCCGCATCAGTTGCTGGCCGACTGCGAATAGCCGCGCCCGTCCCATTTATAGCGGGCGACGTGGTGGCTCTTGCGCCCGTCCTGACGGGTCGTCTCGAACTCCGCCTCGATCTCGCCCGAACTGGCGATCCGCACGGGCAGCTCCGCGTCGGCGATCATGAACTTGCTGCTACGATCGCGGTCGTCGGTGAAATCGACCGGTGCGAATTCACCAAGACCCGCGTCCCAGCGCAACACCACCATGGCGCTCCGCTGCGGCACGGCCCCGCGCAGGATGATTTCATCGACGCCGTCACGGTCGAGATCGCGCGCGACAATTCCGCGGTCGTTTGTCCCGATCGGGATCAGCCGCTCTCCCATGCGCGGGAAGCTCTGCGGATTGCCGCCGGAAATTTCGATTTCCAGCAGCACGCCTTCGCCGGGCGTTGTTGTGGCGGTTGCCTTCGCGGTCCGGCCCTGGCCGAGTTTCGCGACCACGCTGCTTTGCTCCTGTGCCCCGGCCGGCATCGCGAAAAGCAGCGCGGCTGCCAGCGCCGTAAGCAGGGAAATCCGTATCGGCATTCATTCTCTCCAGTTTATTTCAGCGTTTCAGTAGTGCGGTGTCCGTGCCAACGTCGATGTTCCGCTCGTTGTTCCGCCCATTGCTCCGCTGTCGCAGGTATCGCAGCGCTTGTGGCCGCCCGCAACATCACTTATCGTCGAAAGACGATGAATATCCAATTCAGCCACGCCTCCGAAAATGCCCCGCCGAAGGACGCTTTCGTCGAACGGCTGCGCGCGCTTGCGCATCCCGCCCGGCTTCGCATCCTGGCGGCACTCGCTACAAACGATACATGCCAGTGCGGCGAAATCGTGCGCGGAATGCCGCTCGCCCAATCCACCGTTTCCGAGCATCTGCGAATCCTGCGTGAGGCGGGTCTGGTGCGCGCGGGCAACGGCGGAACTGGAAGTGGGCGTATCTGTTACTGCATCGACCGTGCGGAAGTGAAAAAACTCGCGCATGAACTGAATCGGCTGCTCGCGCCCATCGTGAAAGCCGAAAGGCGCGGACGGAAAGCGCGGCGCGCGTGAGCGGCGGACTCGGCAGGAAAATGCAGGCAGCAACCGGAAAAGAGCGTGCGCGCGGAGACGCGACGCTCTTTTCGTCGTTGCGGGTGCTGTGGCCGCACATGTGGCCGCATGGCCGGGCCGACTTGCAGCTGCGCGTGTTTTTTTCCTTTGGGCTTTTGTTTCTCGGCAAGCTCGCCACCATCACGATGCCGTTCGCGTTCAAATACGCGACGGATGCGCTGGTCGCCGCGTCCGAAGGCAAGCCGCTTCCGCAGGATGCGATTTTCTCCATCGTGTCGGCGCCCGTCATTCTGGTTGCGATCTACGCGGGCGTGCGCATTGCGACGGCGCTGCTGACGCAGGTCCGCGACGGCATCTTTGCCAAGGTGGCGATGCATTCGGTGCGCACGCTTGCCCTCAAGACCTTCGAGCACATGCACCAGCTGTCGCTGCGCTATCACCTGGAACGGCGCACGGGAGCGCTGACGCGCATTCTGGAGCGCGGCCGCAACGCGATCGAGGAACTGGTGCGGCTCGTTATTGTCCAAATTCTTCCGACGGCGGTGGAATTGATCCTCGTCTTCAGCGTGCTGTTCTATTTCTTCGACTGGCGCTACGCGGCCAGCGTCGTCGTGTTGATCGTGCTCTATACGGTCTTCACCTACCACGCCACCGAGTGGCGCATCGGGCTGCGCCGCAGCCAGAACGAATCCGACACCGACGCCAACGCCAAGGCGGTCGACTCGCTGCTCAATTATGAAACGGTGAAATATTTCGGCGCGGAGCAGCGCGAGAACGACCGCTATGGCGGCTCGCTCAGAAGCTTCGCCAATCACCGCGTGCGCGTGCTTGTCTCGCTGGCCGTGCTGAATGCGGGGCAGGCGGTGATCTTCACCGTCGGCCTTGGCGTCGTGATGGCACTCGCCGCGCTGGACGTGATCGCGGGCAAGCGCACGGTCGGTGATTTCGTGATGGTGAACGCGATGCTGATCCAGCTCTATCAGCCGCTCAACCTCATGGGCATGCTCTATCGAGAAATCAAGCAGGCGATCACCGACATCGAGATCATGTTCGGCATTCTCTCGCGCGACCCGGAAATCAAGGATGCCCCGAACGCTCCAGCGCTGCGCGTCAACGAAGGAAACGTGCGCTTCGAGGACGTTCATTTTTCCTACGAGCCGGAGCGCGAAATCCTGAAGGGCGTCAGCTTTGAGGTGCCCGCCGGAAAGACGCTCGCGATTGTCGGTCCATCCGGTGCTGGCAAGTCCACGATCGCGCGGCTCCTGTTCCGCTTCTATGAAATCAGCGGCGGAAAAATTCTCATCGACGGCCAGGATATCCGTGACGTGACGCAGGTGTCGTTGCGCGCGGCGATGGGTGTCGTGCCGCAGGATACGGTGCTCTTCAACGACACCATCCGCTACAACATCCAGTACGGCCGCTGGGAAGCACGGGAAGTTGAAGTCGAGGAGGCGGCCCGTCAGGCGCAGATCGACGACTTCATCCGCTCGACGCCCATGGGTTACGAAACCGAAGTCGGCGAGCGCGGCCTGAAACTGTCCGGTGGCGAGAAGCAGCGCGTCGCCATCGCGCGCACGATTCTGAAAAGCCCGCCTATTCTTATTCTCGATGAAGCGACTTCGGCGCTCGATTCCGACACCGAACATGAAATTCAGGGAGCGTTGGAGCGCGCAACGCAGGGCCGCACCACGCTCGTGATCGCGCACCGGCTGTCGACTGTGATCAGTGCCGACGAAATCATCGTGCTCGACGAGGGCAGGGTCGCCGAACGCGGTACGCATTCCGAACTCCTCGCCCACGGCGGGCTTTACGCCGGCTTGTGGAATCGCCAGCGCGAAGCCGAAGAGGCCCGCGAGAAGCTGCGCGAGGCAGGCGAAGATGGGTCGAAACCGAAACAGCCGAACCGCAACCCTCCAAAGCCCGCATTGGACGACGTGGGGAGCGGCCGGGTCCCGTCCGCGCGGACGACCGAAGCGGCTGAATGAAAAATTGCCCTCCCCTTTGTAGGGAGGGTGGCAAGGGGCAAGCCTGAGCCGGGTGGGGGGTATCGCAGTTCACCCACCCCTTACGCCTCCACTATCGGTGGCGAACGACCCTCCCCTCAAGGGGAGGGTAAAAAGCGTACCCGCATTGACGCGCGCCGCCCGCGCGCTACTTAGTGGCCTCGAAAGAGGAACCCGATGTCCATCGTCAATTCGATCAAGAGCCAGCTCTCGCCCATCCATCCGGAGGGCTACCCGTTCATCGGTGCCTTCGCGCTCGCCGCGATCGTGCTGTTCTGGATGGCGGCACCGCTCGGCTGGCTGGGGGTCCTGCTGACCGCTTGGTGCGCCTATTTCTTCCGCGATCCGCGCCGCGTGACCCCCGTGCGCGACGGGCTGATCGTTTCCCCCGCCGACGGAAAAATCTCGCAGGTGGCGAATGCCGTGCCGCCGCTCGAACTGGAACTGGGCGCCGCCCCCCGCACGCGCATTTCCATCTTCATGAGCGTGTTTGACGTGCATGTGAACCGCACGCCCGCGTCGGGACAAATCGAGAAGATCGTTTATCGCGCAGGAAAATTTCTGAACGCCGATCTCGACAAGGCCAGCGAGGACAACGAGCGAAATGGTTTTGTCATCCGCACCGCCGCAGGCCGCATCGGCGTCGTGCAGATCGCGGGCCTGATCGCCCGCCGGATCGTGACGTTTGTCCGTGAAGGCGACGCCGTGGATGCCGGCGACCGCATCGGCCTGATCCGTTTCGGCTCGCGCGTGGACGTCTATCTGCCGGAAGGCGGCAAGGCGCTCGTTTCGGAGGGCCAGTTGGCGCTCGCCGGTGAAACAGTCCTCGCCGACCTCGGCAGCACCACCGTTAACGCTGTTTTCCGGGCCGGCTGAACGGCCCTTTGAACCAAATCGCCGAAAGCGTATTCTGTATAGATGTCGGTGTTCGCCCCCTTCGAGCCGGAAGCAAATGAACCGCGGCGGCGGCGTTTCAAGCCGATTCCGTTCCGCGTACTGCTTCCCAATCTGATCACGCTACTGTCGTTGTGCCTCGGGCTCACCGGCATCCGCCTGGCGTTCGAGGGCAAAATCGAACTTGCGATCGGCGCGATCGTGCTTGCCGCCATCGCCGACGCTCTCGACGGCCGCGTCGCGCGGATGCTGAAAAGTTCTTCGCGCTTCGGTGCGGAACTCGACAGCCTGGCCGATTTCGTCGTGTTCGGCGTGGTCCCCGGCATCGTTCTCTATCTGTGGGGTTTGCAAAACCTGAAGAATTTCGGCTGGATCGTAGTGCTGTTTTTCGCGGTCTGCGCCGCCCTGCGGCTGGCGCGCTTCAATGTGATGCTGGAAGACCCGAACCGTCCGGCCTTCACCGGCAATTTCTTCGTCGGAATGCCGGCACCTGCGGCCGCCCTTGTTGCAATGCTGCCGATCTATCTCGAACTTGCCGGCATCCCGCGCCTGGCACCGACGCCGTTCATCGCCGCACTCTATGTCATCGGCATTGCGCTGCTGATGGTGTCGAAAATCCCGACTTGGTCCGGCAAGAAACTTGGCGCGCGCGTGCCACGCGAATATGTGCTCCCGGTTTTTCTGGTAGCGGTCGTGTTTGTGGCGCTTCTCATCAGCGCGCCGTGGGAAGTTTTGATCTTGGGCTGCATCGCCTATCTGTCGGCGGTTCCGCTCGCCTACATGCATTACCAGAAACTCGACAAGGCGCATGCCGAAGCGAGTGCCGGAACCGTGCACACGAGCGCCGCGGCCACGATTCCGCCGGGCGAAGAAGATCACGAAGGACACCGCCTGAACTAACCGGCAGATAGCGTCCACAAATACCCGATTATTTGCCAGCAATTTGCTGCCGCGCTTTTACGGCGGGCGAATTGCCAATCGCTCCCGCGGCGGCTAGTGCTTAGCACCAACCTTGAGGGTGGGGGCCCTGCGATAGATGTCGATGTGCTTGCGTTGCCACAGGGCGGGCCGCTGCAATGGCTAACGCCAGGCGCAAGACCAACCCAATCCCCGCCGAGCCTGTATTTCTGTTCGGACTGCGTCGTGTTGCGATTTTATTCGCCTATGCCGGGGGCGCGATCGTCGCCTTGATCGGTGCGATGTCCACCGTCAGCATCATCGGCCGCTCGGTTTTTGTTCGTCCCATCACCGGCGATTTCGAACTCGTCGAATTCGGTACCGCCGTCGCGGGCGCGATGTTCCTGCCTTACTGCCAGGCCACATTCGGGCACATCGCCGTGGACTTCTTCACGATGAAAGCCAGCGACCGCACCCGAACGCGGCTCGACCAGTTCGGCAGCCTGCTGATGGCCGTGATGTATGGGCTCATCGCATGGCGCACCACCGTCGGAACGCTCGATATCTTCCGCAGTAACGAAACCACCATGCTGATGGGTCTGCCGATCTGGATCGGCTACATGCTCATGATTCCTGGCATCGCGTTCGCGATGATCATTGCGTTCATTCAGTCCGCCGGATTCTCCGTCGCGGGGCGCGTCCATGAGTAAAGCGGAAATTGCCGGCCTCATGGTCGTCGGCATGCTGATTTTGATCGCGCTGCGGGTGCCGCTTGCGGCGTCGATGTTCATCGCAGGCGCCGCCGGTTACTGGACCTATGTCGGGGACGCCGCCGTTCTGAACTATCTGAAGCGTCTCCTGTGGGCGCGTTTCTCGGTCTATGACCTTTCGGTCATTCCGCTCTTCCTGCTGATGGGACAGTTCGCATCCGCTGCGGGCTTCTCGCGAAGTCTCTTTCGCGCGGCCAACACACTCGTCGGCCATTTCAACGGCGGCGTCGCGCAGGCCGCGATCATCGCTTGCGCCTGCTTCGGTGCGATCAGCGGCTCCTCGGTCGCGACCGCCGCCACCATGTCGCAAGTGACGCTGCCGGAGATGAAGCGGCTTAATTATTCGGATCGTCTCGCCACCGGCACGCTCGCCGCGGGCGGCACGATGGGTATTCTGGTTCCGCCGTCCATTATGCTGATTATTTACGCGCTGCTCGCGGAGCAGAGCATCATCAAGCTGTTCACCGCGGCCATCATCCCCGGCATCATCGCCGCGGTCGGCTACATGATTGCGATCGCGATCTATGTTCGGCTCGTTCCCGGTCAGGCGAAGATTCAGAAACGCGCGACGGCCTCCGAACGTATTTCGGCGATCAAGGAAGCCTGGCCGATCGCAGCGATCTTTACGCTGCTGTTTGCCGGCATTTATGGCGGCATCTTCACGCCGACCGAGGGTGCGGCCGTCGCCACCGCGGCGACCATGCTGCTCGGACTCGGGCGCGGCACGTTGAACTGGGAAAAGATCAAGCAATGTTTCCTGCCGGCCGCGCAGGCGAGCGCCATGATCTACGCGATGCTGCTGGGTGCTGCGATGATGAATACAGCCCTCGCCGTTTCGCAGATCCCGACCGAGGTCGCCGCATGGGCGCAGACACTCACCGTGCATCCGCTGGTGATCGTCTCGGCCTTCCTGCTGATCTTCATCGTGCTGACCTGCGTGCTCGACGAACTTGCGATGATGCTCCTGCTGCTGCCGGTGCTGCTGCCGACGATCCTCGGGCTCGACCTCTTCGGCATGACCGGCGAGGAAAAGGCGATCTGGTTCGGCATCCTGATGGTGGTCGTGATCTCCGTCGGGCTGATTGCGCCGCCGATCGGCCTCGACGTCTATGTCGTGCACAAGGTCGCGAAGACCGTCCCGATCGGTGAAATCTATCGCGGCGTCATTCCGTTCCTCTATTCGGACGTCGCGCGCATACTCCTGCTGCTGTTCTTTCCGCAGATCACCCTGTTTGCACTGAGATTCCTGAAGTAGCGGGAAGGTCGGTTTGAACACCCACGGGTTTGCCGGCATTTTGTGGCTGCTGAAAACACGAGCAATTAAAGATATGCAGATGCGCCTCCGACACTCCCCGCCCAATCCCTTCAATAGAATCCCATAATCGTTATACCGTCCGGTCCACAAGCCGGGCACATTCGCGCCATCAAGTCTTCCGGGAGGAAATCGATGAAAACAATCGCACGTCTAAGCGTGCTGGCAGCCGCGTTCGCGGTGTTTGCTTTGCCGGCGAGCGCGCAGCAGATCACGCTGCGTGTCCACCAGTTTCTGCCCGCGCCCGCGCCGGTACCTTCGAAGTTCATCGCGCCCTGGGCCAAGAAGATCGAGGAAGATTCCAAGGGCCGCATCAAGGTCGAACTCTATCCGTCGATGCAGCTCGGCGGCACGCCACCGCAGCTGTTCGATCAGGTCAAGGACGGCGTCGTCGATATCATCTGGACGCTTCCCGGCTACACGCCCGGCCGCTTCCCGAAGAGCGAGGCATTCGAGCTTCCGTTCATCTCCGGCAACGCCGAACAGAACAGCCAGGCTGCCTGGGAGTATTACGAAAAGAATCTGAAGGACGAATACAAGGATGTGAAGGTTATTGCCATTCACACCCACGGCCCGGGCCTGATCCACGCCAAGGGCGAAGGCGTGCGCAAGCTTGAGGACATGAAGGGCATCAAGGTGCGCGGCCCGTCGCGCGTGGTGAACAAGCTGATCACCGCACTCGGCGCCACGCCGGTCGGCATGCCGGTTCCGGCGATGCCGGAAGCCCTCTCCAAGGGCGTCATCGACGGCACCGTCGTTCCGTGGGAAGTCACGACGCCGCTTCGTATCGCCGAACTCGTCAACACGCACACGACCTTCGCGGGCAACCGTTCGCTCTACGTCGCTTTCTTCATCTTCGCGATGAATAAGGCGAAGTATGACGGCCTGCCGGACGATCTGAAGAAAGTGATCGACGACAATTCCGGCATGGTCGCCTCCAGGTGGGTCGGCAAGGTGATGGACGAAGGCGATATTCCGGGTCTGGAAGCCGCCAAGAAGCGCGGCAACACGATTGTTGCGCTCGACGCCGCCGAAACCAAGCGCTGGAAGGAAGCGGCACAGAAGGTTCAGGCCGAGTGGATCGACGAGATGAAGGGCAAGGGCATCGACGGCAAGCAGCTTGTCGATGATGTCCGCGCGCTCGTCGCCAAATACGCGGGCCCCGAAAGCTGATCCCGTAACCAGTGAAGCTAAAAGCCCGCCATGCAGCTTGCATGGCGGGTTTTTGTTGTCCTGCCCCGCACTATCGAGCATGGGACGATACTGTCCTGCTACCGAACGGCCGCGAAGTATGTAGTATGACGGCCTATCGAGAAGCCAAAATCAAAAACAAGACACTGGACAGAGGGAGGAAGAGAATGAGCATGCGTTCGTCCCGCGTATGGATGATGGCGCTAGCCGTTCTGGCGCTCAGCGCCGTAACGGTATCCGCGCAAGAAGTAACCCTACGCCTCCACCAATTGTTGCCGGCGGCAGCCCCGATCCCGAAAAACTTCCTCGCCCCGTGGGCCGAAAAGGTGATGAAGGAGTCGAACGGCCGCATCAAGATCGAGTTGTATCCTTCGATGCAGCTCGGCGGCACGCCGCCCCAGCTCTACGATCAGGTGAAGGACGGCGTCGTCGATCTCATCTGGTCGCTTCCGGGCTACACCGCGGGCCGCTTCCCTGGCACCGAGGCATTTGAAATGCCGTTTATCGCCGGTACTTCGGCGGAGCAGAACAGCCAGGCTGCGTGGGAATATTTCCAGAAACATCTTCAGGGGGAGTTCAAGGACGTAAAGATGATCGCCGTGCACACGCACGGTCCTGGCCTGATCCACGCCAAGAACAACGGTGTGCGCAAGCTCGAGGACATGAAAGGCCTGAAAGTGCGCGGTCCGACGCGCGCGGTCACGCGCCTGATCGAGTCGCTCGGCGCTACCAGCGTCGGCATGCCGGTCCCGGCCGTGCCGGAATCGCTGAACAAGGGCGTCATCGATGCCGCGGTCGTTCCGTGGGAAGTCACAACGCCGCTGCGCATCGCTGAACTCGTGAACACGCACACGACCTTCGCGGGCAACCGCTCGCTCTATGTCGCGTTCTTCATGTTTGCGATGAACAAGGCGAAGTACGATGGGCTTCCGGCCGACCTCAAGAAAGTGATCGACGACAACGCCGGCATGGCAGCCTCGAAGTGGGCCGGCAAGGTCATGGACGAAGGCGATATCCCCGGACTTGAGGCCGCGAAGAAGCGCAACAACTCGATCGTGGCGCTCGACGCTACCGAGACCGCTCGCTGGAAGAAGGCAGCCGATGGCGTCGTCCAAGCCTGGATCACCGAGATGAAAGGCAAGGGTCTCGACGGCAAGGCGATGATCGACGACACCCGCACGCTCATCGCGAAATACGCGGGCGCTCCGCAGTAATCTTGCTTTTTGCAATAGCCCGTCGCGTTCCGGCGCGGCGGGTTCTGCTTTTCTGGACGCGCCGCCCCGGGCGGGCTATGTCCATCCGCAATAATTGAAAAGGTAAGGAGATATTGATGGTTGCCATGCTCGATCCGAAGACTTTGACCGTACTCGTGACCGGCGCCACGTCCGGTTTCGGTGCCGCGACGGTGCGCCGTTTTCACAAAGCCGGCGCACGCGTGATCGGCACCGGGCGGCGCAAGGACCGTCTCGACGCGCTGAAGAAGGAATTGGGCGAGCGGTGTCACGTCCTGAATTTCGATATCACCGACCGCGATGCGGCCATGAAAATGCTGACGACGCTTCCGGCGGAATTTTCCAGGATCAATGTAGTGATCGCCAATGCCGGTGGCGCGGTGGGTCTCGACCCCGCCCAGAGCGCCGATCTCAATGACTGGGATCAGATGATCGCGACCAACATCAACGGCGTCACCTATACGGTGCGTGCGACGCTGCCGGGCATGATGGAGCGGGACGAGGGCCATATCGTCATCATCGGGTCCATCGCAGGCTCTTACCCTTATCCGGGTGGAAACGTCTATGGTGGTGTGAAAGCGTTCACGCATCAGTTCGCGCTGAACGTCCGTTGCGACATTCTGGGATCGAATATCCGCGTGACGTCGGTGGAGCCGGGCCTCGCGGAAACGGAATTCTCCGTCGTCCGCTTCAAGGGCGACAAGGCGAAGGCCGATAAGGTGTATGAAGGTGTAAAGCCGATGGTGGCCGATGACATCGCCGAGCAGATTTTCTTCTGCTGCACCATGCCGCGCCATGTGAACATCAACGCGATCGAGTCGATGGCGACGATGCAGGCGTGGTCGCCGTTCGCGATCAAGCGGAAAACGTAAGCACCCATCATTACAGCCGTCACCCTGAGGTGCGAGCGGCAACAGCCGCGAGCCTCGAAGGGTGGCGGCCGTTCATCCTTCGAGGCTCGGCGCTCTCGCGCCTCGCACCTCAGGATGAAGGATTTGATGTTTTTTTTTGGCTCTGACTACCGCGCCAGCACCACCGGAATTCCCCGGCTGCTCTTGCCGTCGAAGCGGTTGGCGGCCGAAGGATACATCCGTGCCGCCGCTTCGCCCAGGTGATTGCGCAGCACGAGTTCGTTGTCGCGCATTTCCCATGAGCGCAGTCCGAAGAACTCCTCCGAGCATCCCTGCTGGCCTTGTGCGCTGTAACCGCGGCCCGCGGGCTCCTGCGAGAGATTGATCAGGCACAGCCGTCCGCCATCGCTCAGCCGCCACGAACCTGCCA
This sequence comes from Xanthobacteraceae bacterium, assembly GCA_022844205.1. GTDB lineage: Bacteria > Pseudomonadota > Alphaproteobacteria > Rhizobiales > Xanthobacteraceae > JAUSIF01. The sequence goes on from JALHMF010000001.1 coordinate 730,682, forward strand.
TCACATGCGGCGGGACACCGTCGGGATAGCCGGGACCCGCCACGAGCGGTCCGCCCATTGCCGTGCGGGAAGGCGGGCGCATCTGTGCGGAAGCCTGTTGCGGGGCATCGGGGGCGGGCAAGCCATCCGAACGCGGCGAGTAGATGTTGGGGTTCGGATACTGGCTCGGCATCCGGTTGTCATAGACCGGAGGCTTCGCGCTATTCGAGGGATCGGCGGTGGCGACGCAGCCCGCAAGCAATGCGCAAAGCACCGACGCAGCCGCAGGACGCATACGCAACAGCATTGATTCCATCTCCCCCGGGATTGGTAGACTAGCCTTGCGGAGCAGCCCGCGCCACTGCGGCAGTCCGACTCAGGTTTTCGCCGGCAACGGATGGCCGGGCATCAATTCGTAGGGATGCCCCCAGTTCGGCAGCGCCCGCATCCGGTCCAGCCATTTTCCGATGGCGGGATATTCGCTGGGAATATCGAAGCCGAATTCTTCCGCCGGATAGTAGAGATACGCGGTCTGGGAAATGTCCGCGATGGTCGGCCGGTCCGCGATCAGAAAATCCCTGCCTTCAAGACGTTTGTTGATGACGCCAAGATTGTTCGTGAGCCTTCCCTTGAGGAACGCCATGGCGGCCGAATTGTCACCGGGCAGATAATTTTTAAGCGCGCGGAACGGGCCGAGAAAACCGTTGACCTTTTGATTGTCGAAAATCATCCAGCGCAGCGCCTCGTACCGCTCATCGGTACCCTGCGGCTGAAACTTGCCGGTTTTGTCGGCGAGGTAATTCAGGATCACGGCCGATTGCGAAAGTTTTTTCGCTCCGTCCACGAGCACGGGAATTTCCCCCATCTCGTTGACGCTCCCGCGATATTCCGGCGTGAGCTGTTCCTTCTTGCCGAAGAAATCGACCCACACCGGCTCCCACTTCGCGCCGATGAGATTGAGCATCAGGGCTGCGCGGTAGGCATTGCCCGACTGCGCGAAGCAGTAGAGTTTGTATTCGGACATTGCCCCCCCATTGTCATCCCGGCCGAGCGTAGCGAGAGCCGGGATCGCTATTGTTTTCTATTCAGACTCTAGAGTTTCGTAAAGATCCAACCATTCTGGATTTGAAGATTCGATCAGTTCTACTTTCCAAATGCGAAGCCAGCGCTTCAAACGCTTTTCTTTTGAGATCGCAGACTCTGCGCTTTCATGTTTTTCAAACCAAACGAGTCGGTCGATATTGTATTTCTTTGTGAACCCTTGAGCCAGATGTTGCTTATGTTCAAAAACACGCTTTTGAAGGTTGCTCGTTACGCCGACATAAATCGGACCGCGTTTCCGCGTGGCAAGTATGTAAACGTAGAAATTTTTCATGCCTAAAGAGGATGATCCCGGCTCTCGGGCTAACGTCATCCCGGAAGCGGTGAAGCCGCTATTCCGGATCGTTCTAAGCCTCACACGATCCCGGCTCGCGCGCTGAAGCGCTTGGCCGGGATGACGATTACAATTTTTCCACGTCATTTCATCGTCGGAATGGTGAACTCCGCACCATCCTTCACACCGGAAGGCCAGCGCGAGGTGACGGTTTTGGTCTTGGTGTAGAAGCGCACCGAATCCGGGCCGTGCTGGTTGAGGTCGCCGAACACCGATTTCTTCCAGCCGCCGAATGTGTGATAGGCGAGCGGCACCGGGATCGCGAAGTTGATGCCGACCATGCCGACTTCCACCCTGCTCGCAAAATCGCGCGCGGCATCGCCGTCGCGGGTGAAGATCGCGACACCATTTCCGTATTCGTGCTTGTTTGCGAGGTCGAGGCCTTCCTGATAATCCTTCGCGCGCACGACCGAGAGCACCGGCCCGAAAATCTCTTCCTTGTAGATGCGCATGTCCGGCTTCACTTCGTCGAACAGGCAGCCGCCCATGTAGAAGCCGTTTTCGTAGCCTTGCATTTTGAAACCGCGCCCGTCGACTTTCAGCTTGGCGCCTTCCTTGACTCCGATCTCGACGTAGTTCTTCACCTTCTCCAGATGCGCCTTGGTGATCATCGGCCCGAAGTCGGCGTCGGCCGAAGTGGACGGGCCGATCTTGAGGCTCTCGACGCGCGGAATGAGACGGCCCACCAGTTCGTCGGCCGTTTTCTTGCCGACGGGCACCGCAACCGAAATCGCCATGCAGCGCTCGCCCGCCGCACCGTAGCCCGCGCCGATCAGCGCATCGACCACCTGGTCCATGTCGGCATCCGGCATCACGATCATGTGGTTCTTGGCGCCGCCGAAACACTGCACACGCTTTCCGCTCGCCGTTCCGCGCGTGTAGATGTATTCCGCGATGGGCGTTGATCCGACAAATCCGATAGCGCGGATATCCGGATCGTCGAGGATTCCGTCCACCGCTTCCTTGTCGCCGTTGACCACATTGAGGATGCCTGCAGGCAGGCCTGCCTCGATCATCAGTTCGGCGAGCAACATCGGCACGCCTGGGTCGCGCTCGGAGGGCTTCAGAATGAAAGCGTTACCGCAGGCGATCGCCGGGGCGAATTTCCACATCGGGATCATCGCCGGGAAATTGAACGGCGTGATGCCCGCGACCACGCCTAGCGGCTGCCGCATCGAATAGAGATCGATGCCGGCGCCGGCACTTTCGGTGTATTCGCCCTTCATCAGGTGCGGGATGCCGCAGGCGAATTCCACCACCTCGACGCCGCGCTGAATGTCGCCCTTTGCGTCCGGGATGGTCTTGCCGTGCTCGCGGGCGAGGAGTTCGGCGAGCTTTTCATTGTCGCGCGCAACCAGTTCAAGAAACTTGAACATCACCCGGGCGCGGCGCTGAGGATTGGTCGCGGCCCATGCGGGTTGGGCGGCTTTCGCGTTCTCGACCGCAGCCCGCACCTCGGCCTTGGTGGCGAGGGCGACCTTGCCGATTACTTCGCCGGTCATCGGCTGGAATACGTCCGACGTCCTCCCGGCTCCCTTTACATGCTTGCCGCCGATGAAATGGCCGATCTCACGCATTTTTACGATCCTCCCTGGACGCTTGGGGCTTACGCAGTGCCTTTATTTCCATAGTCAGTAGCGTAGGCGGAGGGCCCGAAAAAGCAAAACTTAACCATCTTTTAGGCCGCCCGGCTTAAGCCTTGGGGGTGGGTATGCGGCGCCAGAAGGTTGCCGCTGGGACGGAGAAACCGGATGGATCTTACCTCGGCACTCGGCGTCGTCGGCGGGGCCGTAGTCGTCGTCTCGCTCATTCTGATGGGCGGCGATCTCAAGACATTCTGGGACGTCCACGCGCTCATCGTGATCGGCGGCGGCGCTGTGGCGGCGACGCTGCTGCGCTTTCCCCTCAGTTCCATCCTGCACGGCATGCCGCTCGGCATGAAGTACGCCTTCACCATGCGCCGTATCACGCAGCGCGAACTCATTGACGAAATCGCGAACCTCGCCGACGTCGCCCGCAAGCAGGGTCCGCTCGGCCTCGAAAAGGTGGAAACCGAAGATCCGTTCCTGGCCAAGGGTGTGCGTTATGTCGCGGACGGCTATGATGCGAATTTTATCCGCGATGCGATGGAACGCGATCGCGAAACCTTCCTGATGCATCTCGATGAAGGCCAGAAAATCTATCGCGCCATCGGCGATTGTGCGCCGGCCTTCGGCATGGTCGGCACGCTCATCGGCATGGTGCAGATGTTCGCCAACATGACCGACCCTTCCAAGCTTGGCCCGTTCATGGCCATCGCGCTGCTCGCGACCCTGTACGGCGCCGTCGTCGCAAATTTGTGGTGTCTTCCGATCGCCGACAAACTGCAGGTGAAGCTGCACGACGAGGACGTGAACCGCACCCTTATCATCGACGGCGTGCTGATGCTGCGCGAGGCGAAGTCCCCGCAGATCGTGCGCGAGATGTTGCTCGCCTATCTGCCGGAAGCCCATCAGCACCACGACGAAGTAGAAACCGCGCCGGCCTGATCGCGGCCGAGTACTGAGTATCCGGAATGGCGTCAGCCAAGAAAAAACGTGGAGACGGGCACGGCGGCGGTGGTGGCCACGGCTGGTTTGTGACCTTCGCGGACCTGATGGGCCTCCTCGTCAGCTTCTTCGTCATGCTGGTGGCGTTCTCGACCCAGGATGCGGCCAAACTCCAGATCGTCGCAGGCTCCATGCGGGAAGCCTTCGGCACCCAGCGCGAGAACCGCTATTCCGGCATCGTCGAAGTCGACGGCCTGCCGACGCGCCCGCGCCTGAAGAACGCCGAACGCATTCCGCCCGAGCTTGCGACCGATCGTCCGACACCCAACCAGCTCGACAACCAGCTTGAGATGGGCCTGAAAGACATCACCGACCGCCAGTTCGCGCTGGCGGCGGCATCGCTCCGCCAGGCATTGCAGGACCTCCCGGAGATCACCGAAATCTCCAAGCACATCGTCGTCACCGAGACGAGAGAGGGACTGAACATCGAAATCGTCGATCAGGACGGCCGCTCGATGTTTCCGGAAGGCGCCAAGGAGCCTTATGCGCGCACCCGCAAGCTGATCGCCACCATGGCCGAGGCGATCCGCAAGATGCCGTACCGGGTGATGGTCACGGGACATACGGCTGCCACCCGCACGCCGCCGCGCCCGGGCTATGGCGCTTTCGATCTCTCGGCCGACCGCGCCAATGCCGTGCGGCAGATCTTGCAGGAAGAGGGACTGACCACTTCCCAGCTTTATATGGTCGCCGGGCGCGCCGACACGCAGCCGCTATTCCCGGAAGACCCGTATCTGCCCGCCAATCGCCGCGTCTCGATCACGCTCATGAAAGAGGCACCGCCGGCGCCTTTCGGTGTCCGGCCGTAAGCACGGTCTGAAAACCGGAAATCGGTTTTCTGGAAAGAGCTTGCTCACATAAAAATATCATCCCCTTGACCGCGTAGCCGCGCCGTTCCAATTCTCTCCGGAGAAAGCGGGACGCAATGAGCCATAACGTCAAGGACCTGACCCCCGAAGAAGTGAAGGCCGGCATGGAAGCGGGCACCATGCTCGTCGTGGACGTGCGCGAGCCGAATGAGACGGCGGCCGAGCGCATTCCCGGCGCGGTGCTGGTTCCGTTGCAGGGCTTCGACCCTTCGCAGCTCCCCGATCCAGGCGACAAACAACTCGTGTTTTCCTGCCGCTCAGGAAAGCGTTCCATCACGGCTTCCCTCATCGCCCAGAGTGCGGGTCTGCCATTCGCCGCTCACATGGCCGGCGGCATTCTCGCCTGGAAGGAAAAGGGCTTCGATACCGAGTCAGGCTAGTCGGAATTTATCCCTCCCCGGAACGGGGAGGGTGGCGAGACGCTGTCGGCGTCGAGCCGGGTGGGGGTCGGCAGCCGGCACACCCTACCCCGCCTCACTTCGTTCGGCGACCTTCCCCTGAAGGGGAGGGATAATGGAGCGAGTGGATGCGCCGTGTTTTTTTTGCAGCACTTGTAATTCTCTTGCAGCTGGTGAATGCGGCCACAGCACAGGAAAAGATCGTCAACATCTACAACTGGTCGGATTACATCGACCCGAAGGTGCTTGAAGACTTCACGAAGGAAACCGGCATCAAGGTCGTCTACGATACCTTCGACGCCAACGAAACGCTTGAAGCCAAAATGCTCGCGGGCAAATCCGGCTACGACGTCGTCGTACCGTCGCACACCTATCTTAAGCGTTTCATCCAGGCGGGCGTGCTGCAGAAAATCGACAAGTCGAAACTAGGGAATCTGAAATATGCATGGCCGGAGATTTCGCAGCGGCTGGCGAATTACGACCCCGGCAACGAATATGGCGTCAATTACATGTGGGGCACGACCGGGCTCGGCATGAATGTCGAGCGCGTGAAGCAGCGGCTCGGGGACACTCCGCTCAATTCCTGGGACATCGTGTTCAAGCCGGACATTCTGGGCAAGCTGCGCGATTGCGGCATCCATATCATCGACACGCCCGACGAGATGATCCCGGCGGCACTCTATTACATGGGCATGGACCCGGACTCAAAAAAACCCGCCGACATCGAGAAGGCAGCAAGCCTCTTGCAGAAAATCCGCCCCTTCGTGCGCAAATTCCATTCGTCCGAATACATCAATGGACTGGCCAACGGCGAAATCTGCCTCGCGGTCGGCTATTCCGGCGATATTTTGCAGGCGAAAGCTCGAGCCGAAGAAGCCGCGAAGGGCGCCAGGAAAAAACCCGTCGTGCTGGACTACATTCTGCCGAAGGAGGGTGCCCTGATGTGGTTCGACAGCCTGTCGATCCCGAAAGATGCGCCGCACGTCGAGAACGCGCACGCCTTCATCGATTACATGCTGCGGCCGGAAATCGCCGCGCGTAATTCGAATGCGAATTCCTACGCCAACGGCAATCTCGAAGCGCAGAAGCTGATGGACAAGGAAATCACCGGCAACCGCTCCGTCTATCCGGACGCGGAAACGATGAAGAAGCTCTACATCACCTCGCCCTATCCGCAGGACGTGCAGCGGGTGGTGACGCGAGCGTGGACGCGGATCAAGAGCGGGCGGTAATTTCATCATTCCGGGGCGCGGCGAGCGAAGCAAGCCGCGAACCCGGAATCCATAATCCCAGAATCAAATTATCTGCACCGGGGGTATGGATTCCGGGTCCAGCGCTGCGCGCTGTCCCGGAATGACAACGACTAATCCCGCCACCTTCGCGCAAACCACAGCCACTGATCGGGATGCTCGCGTATCCAGCCTTCCACGACGGACGTGATCGTCTGCATTGAGCCGTCCACATCTATTTTCCCCTCGGCGTCGCGCGGCAACTCGATGTTCTTCGTAATGTCGATGCGGAAGCGATTATTCGGCAGCCGCACCACGCGCACGCCGTGAACGGGGCATTCGTACTGGCGCGCCAGCCGGGCGATGGTGACATTCGCCCAGCACTCGTGGCCGAAGAATTTGACGCGCGCTCCGGGCTTGCGGTGCTGATCGACCAGAATGCCGAGATGTCCGCCGCGGTCGAGTACGCCCCCCATGAAAATGCCGGCTGAACTGCCGGCCGGAATGAGCTGGCTCATGGTTTCCGCTCTCGTCTCCTTGATGATGTCGGCAAGGAATCGGTTGCCGGGGATGCGAAACAGCATCGCGGAATCGAGCCCGTATTTGCGGGCGCCGATCGCGGCAAGCTCCCAGTTCGCCAGATGCGCGGAGAAGATCAGGCCCGGCTTCTTGTCGGTATAAAGCCCGATAAAGCGTTCCGTATTGTAGGTCTCGACCCGGCCGGTATTGGGGCTCGCGTCGTCATAGTCCCAGAAATTTTCCAAGTGCACGAACTCGCCCATGCTGCGGCCGAGATTTTCCCATGCGCCTTTGAGGATTTCCTCGCGCTCCGCGTCGGACTTCTCCGGGAAAGCAATCTGCAGATTCTTGCGACCAATCTTGCTGACCGTGAGCCATGGGCCGACCCTGCGCGCAAGCCTGCCCATAAAGTTCGCTGATGAGTCTGGATCGAGCCGTTTCAGACCACGAATGATGGCGCGGACAGGGAGCGCGAGCAAAAACTCGGTGGTGTAATCCAACCCGCGAAAGAAGGCAGGAAACCTGATCTTTTGCCGTTTCCAGAAACCCGATCGAAGCAGTTTCCGCCGCTGACGTTCGCTCGGCCGGGCCATTATCAGAATCTCACGACGATCTTGCCGAACACCCGGCGCTTTTCCAGCCGTTCCAGTCCTTCGCTGAAATTCGCCAGGTCCAGTTCGGAATCGATGACGGGGAGGATGCCCTTTGCCATCTTCTCGAGGCTCGACTTGATGTTCTGGATCGTGAAGCCGAACGAGCCGAAAATCTTGTACTGCTGCTGGAAGAGCTGCATCAGGTTCATGGTCGTGGTCGGCCCGGAGGTCGCGCCGCAGGTGACGAGGCGGCCGCCTTTTCTCATGGACAAAAGTGAGCCCTGCCAGGTTTCGGCGCCGGTGTGTTCGAACACCACATCGACCCCCTTCTTGCCGGTGATCTTTCGGACCGCACCCTCGAATCGGTCGGTCTTGTAGTTGATCACGTGGTCGGCGCCGAGCGCCTTGGCCTTCGCCGCCTTCTCGTCGTCGCCGACGGTGGTGATGATCGTGACACCCATCGCCTTACCGATACGGATGGCGGCGCTGCCGATGCCGGAGCCACCCGCATGGACCAGCATCGTCTCGCCGGGCAGAAGTTTTGCATTGTCGAACAGCATGTGTTCGACGGTCGCGAAGGTAAGTGGCGCGCAGGCAGCGTCAGTCATCTTGATGCCCGCCGGCACCTTGATCGCGAGCCGCGCCGGGATGTTGTAGAGATCGCGCGCGAAGCCATCGACGTGAAAGCCCATCAGGCCGTTCACGTTTTCGCAGAGATTGTCCTTGCCTTCCTTGCAGTATTTGCAGTGACCGCAGGTCATCGCGCCGTAGGGTACGACCGGGTCGCCGACTTTGAAGCCGGTGACACCGGCACCCACCGCCGCGATCTCGCCCGCGGCCTCGGCGCCGACGACCACAGGCATCTTTCGCTTGGCAAAGGCCATGCCGCGCCAGCCCCACACATCGATATGGTTCAGCGCCACCGCCTTGGTGCGGATCTGGACTTCGCCCTCGCCCGGAGCCGGCGGGTTATCGATCTCGGAAAGTTCAAGTTTCCGGTCGCCAAGCAACTGAAGCGCGCGCATGCGTGATGGTCCGTTGGATCAATGGAAGGGATGATTTTGAGAACGGCTAAGCAAATGGCCGGGCCGCGTCAACTTTACAAGTAGCCGCGCCGGGACTTCTTCGGCGCCAAATACGTTCCCCGGGCGAGCGCAAGGCGCGAGACCCGGGGTCCGGTGAATATTCATGCAAAACTGGACCCCGGCTCGGCTGGCTCACGCCAGCCGTCCGGGGAACGTCGATATTTAGATTAACGCGGCTCTCCGGCCATCACGAGGCAGACGTTCTGGCCGCCGAAGCCGAAGGAATTGGAGATTGCGCGGGTGACCTTGGCGTCGCGTGCCTTGTTCGGAACTACGTCGAGCGGAATTTCCGGGTCCGGGATGTTGTAGTTGATCGTTGGCGGGATGCGCTGGTGCAGGATCGTGAGCAGGCTGAACGCCGCCTCGATCGCTCCCGCGGCCGAGAGCGTATGCCCGATCATCGACTTGTTGGACGAAATCGGGACGTTCTTGATATTGTCGCCGAACACGGCCGAGACGCCCTTCGCCTCCATCTTGTCGTTTTCCGGGGTCGAGGTGCCGTGCGCGTTGATGTAGTTCACGTCGGCTGAAGTAACGCCGGCGTCGGCGAGCGCGTTCTTGATGCAGCCGATGATCGGCTTGGCGTCCGGGCTTGAGCGGGTGCGGTGGAAGGAGTCAGCCATCTCACCACAGCCTTCAATGATACCAAGGATTTTGGCGCCACGGGCGCGCGCGTGGTCGAGATTTTCGAGCACGAGGGCGGCCGCACCTTCGGCCATCACAAAGCCGTCGCGGTTCTTGGAGAAGGGCTTCGGCGCGCTGCTCGGCGGATCGTTCTGCGTCGTGAGCGCGGACAGCAGCGCGAAGCGGATCAGCGCTTCGGTATTCACCGATCCGTCGGTGCCGATGGAAAGTGCCGCCTGGCATTCGCCGCGCTGGATTGCCTCGACGCCAAGCTGGATGGCGGAAGCGCCGGAAGCGCAGGCCGTCGAGAGCGCAATCGGCGAGCCCTTGGTGCCGATGCGGTCGGCCAGACGTTCGGTGGTGCCGCGATAGAGGAAGCGCTCGTAGTAAGGAGCAAAGCGCTCGGTGGCCGCGACCTGGATCAGTTCGTTGTAACCGATGGTGTCGGAGTTGCTGACCTTGGCCATCTCGATACGCTGCGGCCATTCCACTTCCACCGGCGGAACCGCGACGAACAACGGCCCGGGGAAATCGCCCAAAGTGCCAATGCCGGATTCACCGATGGCTTCGTCGGCCGCGCGGATCGCGAATTCCTCGGAAAGAGCCGGGGCGCAGAGCGGAGAAGCCGGGATGAAATCGATGGTGCCGGCAACCGTGGTTTTCAGGCCCTCGGTGGGGAAGCGGGTGATTTCGTGGATGCCGGACTCGCCGTTGGTCAGCTTGCGCCAGTTGTCTTCCTTGCCGATGCCGAGCGAGGTCACGATGCCGATGCCGGTGACGGCGACGACGGGGCGGCCCCGGTGGTCACGGAATTCCTTGCTCATGGTATTCTCCTAGTTCAGGCGGCGGAATCTCAGGCGGCTTCGACGAGGGCGATACCTTCTCCGCGCCAGGCGCTGATACTGGTTACCACAACCTGCTTTAGCGTGCCGCCCATCCATGGCTTTTCAAAGCCCGTCGTATCGCAGGCGGGCCACAGGCTGGCGCGCGAGATGGCGAGGGCCGCCAATCCGACATTGAGCGGGAATTGCGCCTCGACGCCATGGCCGAGCACGGAGCCGGGAACCCGAACCGGCATGTCCTTGGCGACTTTCTCCAGCACGGTTTTCTCGCCAGGTGTGGCGGGGGCAGCGCCGGTAGCGGAGGAGATCACGGCGGAGTCGGTTGCCTTAAGACCGGGAATGGCGTTCCAGAGACTTTCTATGACCGCTTCCAACTCGCCCTTGTCCCGGCGCGCACGGTCGGCGTTGATGTAGGAAAGCTTGGCGTAAGCTTTCGCGCCACGCGCTTCGGCATGTTGGCGCGATTCAATGACCAGAAACGCACCGAGCGAACCGGCGGCGATCCCAGCATGCTTGTTGCCGCGAGCCCATGTCGACTCATAGGGAGCCCTCAAAGCCTCGCGGCCGAAGGAAAGCTGCAAGAGTACGTCCATGCGCTGCGCATTATAGGCACCGCCAACAAGGCCGATCTCGCTCTGGCCCGCGCCGATGCGCGCAGCCGCGATGCGAAGCGCATCCACGCCGGAAGTTTCTTCGCCCATGAACGTGCGCGACGAGCCGACGACGTTGAAGACAATGGAAATGTTCCCCGCGAGCAGGTTCGCGAGCTGCGCCAGGGAAAGTGTCGGGCGCAGGTCGCTCATCAGCCGCTCGTTGAGATAGCGGCCCGGTTCCTGCGCCGTCTTCAGCCCGGTCAGGATGGAACCGTCCACGGCGGTGTCACGCTCGCCTCCGCCCGCCGCCACCAGCATGTCCACATGGCTCAGAATTTCGGTGTTGCCCTTGATGCCCGCGTTTTCTAGCGCGAGGCCGGCCGAATAGCAGCCAATCCGCTGCCACGGTTCCATCTGGCGCTGGTCTTTTTTGGGAATTTGCAGGTCGAAATTGATCGGCGCGACCGGATGCACGACGAAAGGCGGGTAATTCTGCTCGTCGTAGATCGGCTTCGCCGCGGTCAGGCCATTCCAGTGCGCGTCGTGTCCTTCACCGAGACAGGATACGAGTCCGATGCCGGTAATCAGAACGTCGCGTGGATTATTGGACATGCTGCAGGTACTCCGCCGGGAATCCCACCCGGGGGGCATGCGTCAGCAAATGTTCCTTGAAGACCGGGGACGGGAAGGGCAGCACGCGGAACGTCGTCTCCGACGAGCACTTCAGCGTGTCGCCCGCCATTACCTTGTTCTGCATCTTCACGAAGCCCGAACCCTCATGCAGCAGCTTCGATTCCAGCACGAGATCGGTGCCCGGAGTGACGAAGTCGCGCAACTTGGCCTCATGCACGATCGATAGGAACGGAAACTTCTGGCACTGAGTCTTCGCAAGGATCAGCCAGCCTGCCGTCTGCGCCATCGCTTCGATCAGAAGCACGCCCGGCAGAATCGGATGTCCGGGGAAGTGCCCCTCATAAATGGTGCTTTCCTCCGGGACGTGCGATTCGCAAACGACAATGCCCTTTTCGATCGACAGCTCGCGGATGCGGTCGACCAGAATAAAATACTCAATACGCATTGATTGATCTCTTAGGCGCCCTTGGCGGCTTTCAGCGCATCAATGCGCTCGCACAGATTCTTCAGGACGAAGTACTGTTCGGTCGTGGCCTTGCCTTCGTTGACTTCCTGCGTCCACTGCTCGAGCGGCAGCTTGATGCCGAAAGCCTTGTCGATGGCGAATGCGATGTCGAGGAAGTCGAGGCTGTCGATGCCTAGATCGTCGATGGCATGGCTTTCCATCTTGATATTCTCACGCGGAATATCGCAGGTCTCGGAGATGATATTGGCGACCGTGTCGAAGGTCGTGGACATGAATAGTCTCCACTCGAACGGCGCAGGGCCATCGGGGTCTGATGAGGGAGCCAAGCCCGCAAAAGTGCGGGGCCGGCAGTTAGGGTCGAATATGCTGCGGTTCTATAGCGGACGGCGTATGGGCTTTCAATGCCGCTGCACCGCAACCAGTTGATCGCGCCCGCCCCGTGAAAGAGGACCTTTCGTCGTGCGGTGATTGCTCTCCTTGTGCGGGCAAGAAACGACGTGTTACCCGGAGTTTACCGGATTCAGGAGGGTGGCTCGTGCGGATTGGGGGCTCGAACCTGAAAACCGGGGCCTTTTCGCCTTCTGCGAACCTTGGCAGGAAGCCCGGGCCCGGTGACGACCTGAGGCCCACTCGTAAAGCGGCAGATTCGGGTTCGCTACGATGAATGTCGCCTACCACGCGGGCTTCATCGCCGGTTCATTCATTCTTCTCGCGGCAATATCGGTTCCGCTGACAAGGTTCCGCAACGGTTCGTCCGTCCTTTATGCACTCGCGGCGGTGGTCAGCGGTCTGGCGATGCTGTCGTCGATGGCCGCCCTCTCGCGCGGCGTTTCGCTGCAAGCGGTGCTTCCGTTTGGCCTACCCGGCACCGGCATGCGGCTGGAGCTGGACGCTCTGTCGGCGGTATTTTCCATCATCGTCAATCTCGCTGCGATCCTTGCCAGCATTTATGCCGTGGGATACGGCCGCTTCGACCCCGCGCCCCGCCGCGTCTTGCCGTTCTACTGCCTGTTTCTGCTCGGCATGAATCTCGTGCTGATCGCCGACGACGCGTTCACGTTTCTCCTCTCGTGGGAATTCATGTCCCTTTCGTCCTGGGCGCTCGTGGTTTCGCGCCATGAGGAAAAGGAAAATCGCGACGCGGGCTTTCTCTATCTCGTCATGGCCTCGTTCGGTACGCTCGCTTTGCTGTTCGGCTTCGGCATTCTCGCTGGCGAAAGTGGCAGCTACGCGTTCGACCTCATACGCGAGCGGCAACTGACGCCATTCGCGGCCTCGATTGCCTTCCTCCTCGTGCTGATCGGAACGGGATCCAAGGCGGGCCTCGTGCCGTTGCATGTCTGGCTGCCGCCCGCGCACGCGGCGGCGCCGAGCCACGTGTCCGCGCTGATGAGTGGCGTCATGACCAAAGTGGCCGTGTATGGATTCATCCGCGTTGCCTTCGATCTTCTCGGCTCGCCCGCATGGTGGTGGGGAACGCTCGTCCTGGTTCTCGGTGGTGTCACGGCCCTGCTTGGCGCACTCTTCGCGCTGATGCAGGACGACCTTAAAAAGTTGCTGGCCTATTCGTCGGTTGAGAATATCGGGATTGTTTTCGTCGGCCTTGGTCTGGCACTCGCCTTCGAAGCGAATGGAATGAATGCCGCCGCCGCCATCGCCGCTACAGCCGCGATCTTTCACGCCTTCAACCATTCGCTGTTCAAGAGTCTCCTGTTTTTTGGTGCCGGCGCCGTGCAGCACGCGACCGGCACGCGGGATCTCGGCCAGCTCGGCGCGCTCATTCAAAAAATGCCGGCGACGGCGGTGGCGTTTCTCATCGGCTCGGTCGCGATTTCCTCGCTGCCGCCGCTGAACGGTTTTGTGTCCGAGTGGCTGACGCTGCAGGCGATCCTGCTCAGCCCGGAACTGAAAGACTGGGGATTGAAATTCGCAATCCCCGCCACCGGTGCGCTGCTCGCCTTGTCGGCAGCACTTGCGGGAGCTGTGTTTGTCAAAGCCTTTGGCGTCGGCTTCCTTGGCCGCGCCCGTTCGCATGCCGCGATCGAAGCGCATGAGACGGACCGCTTCTCGCTCGCCGCGATGGGTGCAGCCGCGATGCTGTGCGTGCTCGCGGGCATCGTGCCCGGTCTGTTCGTGGATGGTTTTGCTCCCGCGGTTGCGCTGATGACCGGCGCGCCGATGCCGGATCAATCGCGATTGCCGTGGTTCACGCTCGTGCCCATGGATGTGAACCGCGGTTCCTACAACGGGCTGCTGCTGTTGCTCTTCATTCTGTTCACGGCCTACGGCGCGGTGATTGTCATTCATCAATTCGTGTCGAATGCGATCCGTCGCGCACCGCCGTGGGATTGCGGCTATCCCGATTCGAGGCCGCAGACGCAATACACCGCATCCAGTTTCGCGCAGCCGATCCGCCGCGTGTACGGCACGCTGCTCCTGCGCGCGCGGGATTTCGTCACGATGCCGCCGCCCGGCCACGTTCGCGCGGCGACCTTCCGCGTCGAAATGCGCGATCTGATCTGGGAGAAACTGTACCTGCCGGTTTCCGGCAGCGTACTCTATGCTGCGGAGAAACTGCATCCGCTGCAATTCCAGACTATCCGCCGCTATCTCAGCCTCGTGTTCGGCTTGCTCGTGTTCCTGCTCACGGTGCTCGCGATATGGCTTTGACCGCGCTTACCATACAATTCCTGCAGATGCTCCTTGTGCTGGCGCTGGCGCCGCTGCTCACGGGATTTGTGCGGATGGTGAAGGCGCGGCTGCTGCGCCGCAAGGGACCGCCCCTCTTGCAGCCCTATCAGGATTTGCTGCGGCTGCTCGGCAAGCATGCGGTGGTCGCTGAAAACGCCTCGTGGCTGTTTCGGGTCGCGCCCTATCTGATATTCGGAGCAACGTGGGTCGCGGCGGCTCTGGTCCCGACTTTCGCAAGCGGCCTGATCTTTAGCTGGTCCGCCGATCTCATTGGAATTATCGGACTGCTTGCAACGGCGCGTTTCTTTCTGGCGCTTGCGGGCATGGACGTAGGCACAAGTTTCGGCGGCATCGGTTCCTCGCGCGAGATGATGATCGCGACACTGGCTGAACCGGCGATGCTGATGATCGTCTTTACGCTCGCGTTGATCGCGGGCTCTACCCAGCTTTCGGTGATCGCGCAGGTCTTTGCCATGGACGGCGTTGGCCTGCGTGTCTCTCTTGGACTGGCGCTGGTCGCATTGATTTTGATCGCGCTCGCGGAGAATGCGCGCATTCCGGTCGACAATCCGGCGACGCATCTCGAACTGACGATGGTGCACGAAGCGATGGTGCTGGAATATTCCGGCCGGCATCTTGCGATGATCGATCTCGCGGCGATGCTGAAACTCCTCCTGTATGTATCGCTGATCGGCTGCGTGTTCGTGCCGTGGGGGATCGCTTCGCCCACTTCCGGCCCGCTCGGCTACATCCTCGGCCTGTTGCTCTATCCGCTGAAACTCGTGATTGGCGGGGTGCTGCTGGCACTCTTTGAAACGTCGATCGCGAAGATGCGCGTGTTCCGTGTTCCACAGTTTCTCGGCATCGCGCTGATGCTTGGCTTTCTGGGCACGCTGCTCCTCTTCGTGTCGAGGAGCTTCTGATGCGCGGCATCGTCTTCGACATCGCGCATTTGCTGGCGGGCTCGCTCGTCCTCGTCAGCCTGATCCAGCTTTATCAGGATCGCTTGACGTCGCTGCTCCGGGTGTTCGCGATCCATGCAATCGTGCTCGCTCTGTCCGTTGGCTGGCAGGCTTACATTCAGGGAGCGCCGCACCTGTTCGCAACGGCGCTGTTAGCGCTGGGCTTCAAGGGCATCGCGATCCCGCTCGTGCTGCACCGGATCGTATTGCGGCTGGGGATTCATCGCGAAATTGAGACGGTCGGCGGCATCGGCATCACCATGCTCGCGGCCGTGGCGCTGATCGCGCTGTCGATGGTGGTGATTTTCAAGGTAACGCCCGGCGCGTCCACGCTCGCGCGCGAGGATCTTGCCTTCGCGCTCGCCGTCATTCTCATCGGCCTCCTGATGATGGTCACGCGCAGGAATGCGGTCAGCCAGGTCGTCGGATTCATGTCGTTGGAGAACGGCCTGATCCTCGCCGCCGCCGGCGCGAAGGGCATGCCATTGGTGGTGGAGATTTCCGTCGCCTTTTCGATCCTGATTGCTTTCATCGTGATCGGAATTTTCCTGTTCCGCATCCGTGAGCGTTTCGACTCCGTCGATGTCAGCACGCTCGATCGCTTCCGCGGAGGCCGTCAGTGAGGGCTTCTCTTTTGCTATATGCGACGATGCTGATGCCGCTCGCGGCGGCAGCGCTGCTTGCGGCGTTGCCTGCCTACAGGCTTTCGTCGCTGTTGAACGTGTTTGCGGCCTTGATGACGTTCGCGGCTTCCTGCGCGCTGCTGTTCGAGCGGCCCGCTGCGGGCGTCTATTTCCTGGTGGACGACCTCAACGCCGTCTTCATCGTGCTGACGACGTTCATCGGATTCACCACGAGCATCTTCAGCGCGAGCTACATCGCGCACGAACTGGAAACGGGAAAGCTCACCCCGCTTTACCTGCGCTTCTACCACGCGATGTATCAGCTCCTGATGTTCGCGATGAATCTGGCGCTGCTCGCAAACAATATCGGACTGATGTGGGTCGCCGTGGAGCTTGCCACGCTCACGACGGTAATGATGGTCGGCATCTATCGCACGCATGAATCGCTGGAAGCGGCATGGAAGTATTTTATCCTCGGCAGTGTTGGCATTGGTCTCGCACTCTTCGGGACGATCCTCGTATATCTCGCGGCCCAGCCGGCGGTGGGCGAGGGGCTGCCTGCGATGACCTGGACGGTCCTGATCGCGAATGCCGCGAAGTTCGATGCGCCGCTTTTAAATATCGCCTTCGTGTTTCTTCTGCTGGGTTACGGCACGAAGGCCGGGCTCGCCCCGCTGCATGCTTGGCTGCCGGATGCGCATTCCGAAGGCCCGACTCCTATCTCGGCCGTTCTGTCCGGGCTTCTCTTGAACGTCGCGATTTACGCGCTGCTTCGCTTCAAGCTCTTGATGGCGGGGAACGGCGAAGCCTTCACGCCCGGCCCGCTGATGATCACGCTCGGCCTGCTGTCGCTCCTGTTCGCGGCTTTCATGCTCTATCCGCGCCGCGACATCAAACGGCTGTTTGCCTATTCCTCGATCGAACATATCGGCATCATTGCGTTCGCCTTCGGCATCGGCGGCGCGGTGGCGAATTTCGCCGGACTTTTGCACATGACGATGCACTCGCTGACGAAATCGGCGATTTTCTTCACCGTGGGCCATATCGTTCAGGCGAAAGGGACGCAGCGTATCTCCGGCATCAGTGGCCTCGCGTCGAGCCACCCGATGCTCGCCTTTGCGTTCGCGCTGTGCGTATTCGCCATCGCCGGTCTTCCGCCGTTTGGAATTTTCACCAGCGAGTTCATGCTGGTGACGTCTACCTTTGCGAAAAATCCATGGCTTGCGGGATTGCTGGGGCTGGGCCTGATCGCGGGCTTCGGTGCGCTGCTTTTAAAGCTGCAAGCCATGCTGTTCGGTGAAGCCAGCAAGGGAAGCAAGGAGCCAACGGCCACACTGATCCCGATTTTTATTCATCTAGCGATCGTGCTGATGGCCGGACTCTATCTGCCGCCGCCGGTGGTGGCCTGGTTCCAGTCGGTCGCGAGGATGCTCGGATGATTGCACGCCGCACCCTCGACGCGACTGCATGGACGGCTTGCGCCGAAGTGCTTGGTCGCGGCAAGGGCGAACTGATGGCGCTGTTCGCCGATCAGAACCGCGTCCACATGATCGTGCGCGATCCCCGCGAACAATCGCTCGAACATCTCTGCTTCGAGTGCGAGGGAGGTCGCTTCCCCTCCGTCGGCCGTTATCACGCGCCCGCTATCCGGCTGGAGCGCGCGATCCGCGATCTCTTCGGCCTTGAAGTCGACGGGCTGCCGGATTCGCGGCCGTGGCTCGATCACCATGCTTGGGAGGTGAGCGCCCCGCTATCGGGCGAACAACGCGCGCCTGTCTCGTGCCCGGACTACGCATTCCTGCCGGTGGAGGGTGAGGGACTGCACCAGATTTCCGTCGGACCGGTGCACGCGGGCATCATTGAGCCGGGGCATTTTCGTTTCACAGCCAACGGCGAGACGGTCGTGCGGCTGGAGCAGCGTCTTGGTTACGTTCACAAGGGCATCGAACACTTGATGCAGGGGACGACGTTGGAGCGCGCGTCGCAGCTCGCGGGGCGCGTGTCGGGCGACTCGACGGTTGCCTATCAATTCGCTTACGCGCGCGCGGCGGAAATGGCACTCGGCATTTCCGCACCCGCGCGTGCGCTTTATCTGCGCGCGCTGATGGCGGAGCTGGAACGGATCGCCAATCACCTCGGCGATTTCGGTGCGATCTGCAACGACGCCTCCTTCGTGCTCATTCAGGCGCATGCCACGATGCTGCGCGAGGAAGTGTTGCAGGCGGCGGACAATTGCTTCGGTCACCGGCTGATGCGCGACTGCATTGTTCCAGGTGGCGTGGCGAGCGATCTCACCAAGGAAAGCATCCAGACAGTCCGCGCGCTGCTCGACAATATCGTGCCCCGTTTCCGGCAGTTGTTTGCGATCTACGACAGCACCGCGTCGCTGCTGGAACGCATGCTGACCACTGGCATCGTATCGAATGAACTGGTCACGCGCTTTGCCGCGGGCGGTCATGTCGGGCGCGCATCGGGCAGGAATTTCGACGCGCGACGCGATCTTGCCTATGCACCATACGACAAGCTTTCCTTTGAGGTGCCGCTCTTGCGCGCGGGCGATGTCGATGCGCGGCTCCGCATTCGCATCTCTGAGATCGAAGCGAGCTTCTCGCTGATCCGGCAGATCCTGGACTCGCTGCCCAGCGGCAAGATCAAAAACGATTTGCCGGCGGCGAAAGAGTCCGAGGGCTTCGCCTTTATTGAAAGTTTTCGCGGCGACGTGCTGGTCTGGCTGCGTATTGATGGGGACGGAAAAGTTGCCCGCTGCCATCCGCGCGATCCCTCATGGTTTCAGTGGCCGCTGCTGGAAGCGGCGGTGGAAGGAAATATCGTCGCCGATTTCCCGCTCTGCAATAAGTCGTTCAACTGTTCTTATTCGGGACACGATCTCTGATGCGCCGCCTGCTGCTGGAATCCATCGGCAAGAAACCGGTCACGCTCGAAGGACCGGTAGCCAGCGATCGCGCAACGCAGGAACTCGCAAAAACGCTCGACGATCTTTCGCGCCGGGTGCTCGGGCGCTCGCTCGCCATCCGTGAAGTGGATGCCGGTTCGTGCAATGGCTGCGAACTCGAAATCCACGCCCTGAATAACCCTGTCTACGATCTTGAACGTTTTGGAATGAAATTCGTCGCCTCGCCGCGTCACGCGGATGTTCTCCTCGTCACCGGCCCGCTCACCAAGAACATGAAAATCGCGCTGGAGCGTACCTGGCGCGCGACCCCTGACCCGAAATGGGTAGTGGCGCTCGGCGACTGCGCCTGTACCGGCGGCCTGTTCGCGGGTAGCTATGCCTGTGTCGGCGCGGTAAAGGACGCGATCCCGGTGGACCTTACAATAGCGGGCTGCCCGCCGCGACCGCTAGAAATCCTCAAGGGATTGATCGCGTTGATGGAAGCCGCCACCCGCAAGCCCGTGACGAAAGGTGCCGAACCGCCCCCGTCGCCGCTGGACAGATGATCGGGTAAAGATGCGCATGCGCTGCTGTCGTCCGACCGTTGCACTGTTTGCCGCCTACGCGCTTGTCGTGGCGTCCGTGCTTGGCGCCGTTGCGTCGTCATCCACCGCGGGAAGCAGCCATTATCAGCTCTGCATTACGAGCGCGCAGGACGACAAGCCGCTTCCGCCCGCGCATTCCGGCGATCAGGGTCTTTGCTGCTTTATCGCAAACAACGGTCATTCGGCCGCACTCCCGCCCGAAAGCGCCGAGTTGCAAGCGCTGATCCATTTCCGGAGCGAGTCGGTCATCATTGTATCGTCCAGAGTGTTTATCGAGGAAAATTTTCCCTCCGCCAATCCGCGCGCTCCTCCCGCGCGGATCTGATTTTGCTTTCCGCTTTTTGGTTTCTTGGCCGCACGGCCGGCGTCATGGAGGAAATGATGCGCCTGATCACCGCCCTCGTTATTGCAGTTATGCTTTCCGTCACCTTCGCGCTGCTCGCGCACGCGCATGAATACAAGACCAGCTCGCTTCGTATCGGTCATCCCTGGACGCGCGTGACGCCGAAGGGTGCCGCCGTCGCCGGCGGCTATGCTGAAATCGAGAACAAAGGCCAAACCGCGGATCGTCTGATCGGCGCATCTTCCGAAGTATCGGGTCGTACCGAAATTCACGAAATGACAATGGAAGGCGGCATCATGAAAATGCGCGCGCTGCCGAACGGCATCGAGATTCCGGCCGGAGGAAAAGTGGAGCTTGCGCCCGGCGGCCTTCACATCATGTTCTTCGAATTGAAAGCGCCGCTCGAAGAGGGCAAGCATTTCAAGGGTAAGTTGATCTTTGAAAAAGCAGGCACCGTGCCCGTTGAATTCGCGGTCGAAGGCATGGGCGGTCCCGGCGAGCATACCGGTCACGGCGCTCCCAAGGGCCATTAGGCGCAAATGCTTTCCAGTTGGTGCGGCTTGAGGCATGGTCTCCCACCCGCAAGGGACGGGAGATCATGGCTCAAATGCTTTTAAAACGCGGCGAGACAACCAAGCCGGATGCATCGAAAGCGCTTGCGCTTCTTGTGCGCGAGCGGCTCGGGCTTTCCGATGAAGCGACGGTCTCGATCGCGGAGATCGCATGCGGAGAACCGGCATGCGGTGGAGCTGAAACCATCATTCTGGTGATGCGGTCCGGTTTTGCCACCGAAAGCATCACGTTGAAAATGCCGGTGGCGAGTGTGGGCGAAGATGATCTCGGCCTTGCGCTGGCCGCGTATAAGTCATCGCAATAAGGTTTTTCATATCGGGCAAGGGAGTATACGATGAAAAGCACCGCGACCGCACGCTGGGAAGGAAGTGCTGGCACCATCACCGCCGGCAACGGCCTGTTCAAGAACGCGCCTTACGACAGTAAAGGCCGTTTCGAAACCACGATGCCTGGCACCACGCCGGAAGAACTGATCGCGGCGGCTCACGCTTCCTGCTTCTCGATGGCGCTTTCCTACGCGCTCGCGGCGCAACAAATCACGCCGAAGTCGATTGAGACGAAAGGCGTGGTCGAGGTCATTCTCGGATCGGCCGGCGCCAACATCACCGGCAGCGCCCTGTTCTGCACAGTCGAAGCACCCGGTGCCGACGAGGCCAAAGTCCGCGAGGCGGCCGAGGGTGCGAGGAAGGGATGCCCCGTTTCCAAGGCGCTTGCCGGCACGACCATCACGCTCGAATTGACGGTGAAGACGTAACAATTTCACCGAGTGAATAAATGCGTCATGCCCGGCCATGACGATATACGATTGGGTCAACGAACTGACTTGGTTTGCGTAATGAACCCCATCTTCTCCAATCTGCCCACCACCGTGTTCGAAGTGATGTCGCGTCTCGCGCGCGAACACGACGCGGTGAATCTGGGCCAGGGATTTCCCGACGATCCTGGTCCCGAGGATGTGCGCAAGAAAGCCGCCGATGCGGTGGTGAACGGCTGGAACCAGTATCCGCCGATGATGGGCCTGCCCGAACTGCGCAAGGCGGTCGTGGATCACTACAACTATTGGCACGGCGTCACGCTCGATCCCGAAACCGAGGTGATGATTACGTCGGGCGCCACCGAAGCCATTGCGGGCGCGCTGATGGCGCTGATCACTCCCGGCGATGAAGTGGTGCTGTTCCAGCCGCTTTACGACGCTTATCTGCCGCTCGTGCTCCGCGCGGGCGGCGTGCCGAAAATGGTACGCCTGAAACCGCCACACTGGAAATTCGATGAGGAGATGCTGGCTCGCGCTTTTTCCCCGCGCACCAAGGTTGTTCTCTTCAACAATCCGCTGAACCCGACTGCCACCGTCTACGGCGAAGACCAGCTCGCCCTGCTGGCGAAGTTCTGCGTCAACAACGACGCCATCGCGGTTTGCGACGAGGTCTGGGAACATGTGATGTTCGATGGCCGCCAGCACATTCCGATGCTGGCCGTGCCCGGCATGAGAAATCGCACGGTCAAGATCGGCTCGGCGGGAAAAATCTTCTCGCTCACCGGCTGGAAAGTGGGTTTTGTCTGCGCCGCCCCCGAGATCATGCGCGTGCTTGCGAAGGCACACCAGTTCATCACCTTCACGACCCCGCCGAATTTGCAGTCGGCGGTTGCCTACGGGCTCGCGAAGGAAGATTCCTATTTCCGGCAGTCGCGTGCCGCACTTCAGCGCTCGCGCGATCGATTCACGGACGGACTTAAACACATCGGATTTCCGGTTCTGCCGAGCGAGGCCACCTATTTCGTGAGCATCGATCTGGCGCCGCTTGGTCTGAATGTGGACGACGAGGCCTTTTGCAAAAAGCTCATCACCGAGCATCGCGTCGCGGCGATTCCGGTCTCGGCATTCTATGCGGAAGAGCCGGTGAAGAGTGTCGTGCGTTTTTGTTTTGCAAAAACCGACAATACGCTCGATACGGCGCTGGAGAGATTACGGCGCGCACTCTGAAAAAGGCGACGGGGCACCCGGCCACATTGCCAGGCGCCCCGTTTCCCCACGACCCCTGCCGTTAGCTTTTGCTTGCCGTCTTGATCACATTCTTCTGCACGGTGCAGCTTCCGCCGGTTTCCTTCAGCTTGGTGCAAAGCTGCTGCCCTTCCGCCTGGCTGGCGGCGGCAAGGTGGATCAATGTCGCCTGCTTGCCCTTTGCCACCTTGGTGCTCGAAACTGAAAGCCGCCGGGCGCCCAGCATCGCCGGATATTTTATCTTGAGCGCCGCGAAGCGTTCATGCGCCTTTTGCTGGCTCCAAGCGCCCATCACCCGCACGTTCCATGGGGCAGGGTCGGCGCTTGCGACTTTCTGAAACTTTTCGGGTTCAGCCTTCTCGGGTGCCTTCGCTTCGATAATCGGCGCGGCAACACAAGGAACAGTTTTTGTGTGCTTCAGATCAGCTGCTTTCTCGCCACCCACTCCGACCCACTCATCAACGCGCTTGCCGGTGATGATACGAACGTAATCCTGCGTCTCCTTCGGCAGCGCGGCCTTCTTATTCTTTGCGCGCGTTTCCAGCCAGCGCTCGAGCCGGCCCGGGCCGCCGTTATAGGCGGCCGCGGCAAGGCCGACATTGCCGAACTTTTTGTGAAGCATGCGCAGAAACTCAGCGGATTTCAAAAGCGACGTCACCGGATCGAACGGATCTTTCAGGCCTATGTCGGCCGCGGTCCCGGGCATGAACTGCGCGATGCCGCGCGCACCGGCGTGACTGACGGCAACGGCATTGTGACGGCTTTCCTGCCAGATCAGGCGTCCGAAAAATTCCATCGGGATTTTATGTTCGAGCGCCGCAAGTTCCATTGCGCTGCAGATTTCCTCGCGCGACAACTTGGGCCGCGCGGCGGTGGGCGCGGGTCTCATATCGAGTCCGTCATCCATCAGCGGAATGTCTTTGGTCAGAGATGCCGCGAGGTCGCGCACCGCATTCACCGCGGCTTTGGCGTTATCGCCGGCGCGGACGAGGATCGATTCAGCGGGAAAGTCCTGCGGATCGATCGATGCGATTTGGATATTTGCCGTGGCCGCCGGAGCGGAATCCTCTCGCGCGACCAGTTCGTGCTTTTCCCGCAGCGAAAACATCTCGCTTGAAGGATTGGTTGCGGAACGCGCGGCGTTTGCCGCCGCTATGACGCTCGCATTGGTTGGAACTGGTGTCGCTGTTGGAAACAGGAAAAAATCCAACGCAAGCACGCAGGCGGCCGTGGCCGCAAAACGATGCAGCATTCTTTCGTCTCCGTGAATATCCCAGGCCTGGATACGCACGGCTTCGAAGAGCCGCCCGCTCACATCACCATTTGGGAGAGCCCCTCCCAAGGTGTTCTTCAATTGAATTTCAGGGCCGCAATGAGGCGGTAGCGAATTAAAAAAGATAAAACGAAGATCGTTCCATCAAACAGTCTTACAAACTGTTTCGCTGGAACTTTTTGGCAAGCTGCTTGCAGGCTCCATGACAAACAGAGTCTCAACATACTGGCGCTGGAACTCTGCGAGAAATAGCGGGGCGAATGGGGGAGAAAATGAGACGGATCGGCTTTTTTGTTTTCTCTGCGTCGATTTTGCACGCGGAGATGGCGCTGGCGCATACCAGGCATGGTTTTGTTTCGAGTCTCACCGCCGGCTTCAGCCACCGGTTCGGCGGTCTCGATCATCTGCTTGCGATGTTTGCTGTGGGCCTGCTCGTGCGCAACTGGGTGGCGCGCTCGTAGGCTAGTTCCGCCTCGTTCGTCGTCACCATGATCGCAGGTTCCCTCGCGGACTTGGCGGGCCTGAATGTTCCGGGCGCCGAATATGCAATCGCGCTCTCGATTGTTGCCATCGCTTTGCCCGTGGCGTTTGCGCATTCCGTCGGGAACGGCGGTCCGCTTCGAGCCGGGCCAGACACGGGAAGTGACGCGGGTGGCTTCTGTGGGCAGGTCATGGGCAAGCTATAAAACTCAAGGGCTTGAGAGTTTTATTCCTTACTTTTGTAAGGAATTATGGTAAGGAATAAGTAAGATTCAGGGCAGACATAGGCGGAGGCTGAAATGGCATTCCGAAGACCCTACCGTCTCAAGGCGACCCTCACGTCCAAGGGTCAGCTCACAATTCCGGTCGAGCTGCGCCGCCGCTGGGACCTGAAGCCCGGCGACCAGATCGACTTCACCCTCGACGACGAAGACCGAGTGATCATCCGTAAACGCATCACACTGACCGCCGCTGACGTTCGCGCGGCCAAACACGAGTAAGAGAAAGTCATGAGAATGTCCCGCGCCGCTTATGCCGACATGTTCGGCCCCACCACCGGCGACAAGGGGCGGCTCGCCGACACCGAACTGCTCATCGAAATCGAAAAGGATTTCACCACCTACGGTGAGGAAGTGAAATTCGGCGGCGGCAGGTGATCCGCGACGGCATGGGACAGTCGCAGGTTACGCGTGCGCATGGGGACGTGGACACCGTCATTACCAATGTCGTGGTGCTCGATCACTGGGGCATTGTGAAAGCCGATGTCGGCATCAAGGATGCCCGCATCTTCGCCATCGGCAAGACCGGCAATCCTGACATCCAGCCAAACGTCGATATCATCATGGGATATCGTTCGGATGATCGAGGCGGCGACGCTTTCCCGATGAATCTCGCCCTTCGCCGGCAAGGGCGATGCTTCGCTGCCAGCTGGTCTTGAAGAACAAGGGCGGCGCTTGCGCGCTCAAGCCGAAGCTGGAAATCGACTCCGAGACGTATGAGGTACGTGCTGACGGCGAACTGCTCACCTGCCAGCTCGCGAAGTCGCTGCCGATGGCGCAGCGGTATTTTCTGTTCTGACGGCATAGCCGTCATCCCGGGCGAGCGGCGCTTAGCGCTGTGAGACCCGGGATCGTTTGCTATAGTTATTGGATGAATCCCGGCTCGCGCTCGCCAGCTTCGCTGGCTCCCTTGGCCGGGATGACGAGTGAGGTTGAATGATCCGAGCCACGAAAGTTCTGCCTGCTGGCCAGTGGGACAAGAAAAAGGAGGCCGATCACATCGAGCTTCCCCATGACGGCCGTCACCGCCGCCGCATCGCCATGCGCGGCGCGGGCGACACGGTGTTCCTGCTCGATCTTGCCGACACGAGAATGCTGCGCGATGGCGACGGGCTCGCGCTGGACGACGGACGCATTGTGCGCGTAGTCGCGGCATCCGAACCGGTGGTGGAGATCAAGGCTGAGCCGCATCTGCTTACGCGCATCGCGTGGCACATCGGCAACCGGCATGTACCGGCGCAAATTCTGGCGGATCGAATTCTGATCGGACGCGATCATGTGCTGGAAGAAATGATCGCGAAGCTCGGCGCGAAAGTTTCCCGCGTCGATGCGCCGTTCGATCCGGAAGGCGGCGCCTATGCGGAAGAAACCGCCCGTGCCCATGGTCATCACCACGATCACGCGCATCATGAACATGGCGAGAATTGTGGCCACGATCATGCCCATGACCACGGACACGATCATAAACATGACCATGATCATGATCACGACCACGGTCACGCGCACTTCCATAAGCACGGCCGGTAAATTGACGTGCCCCGGGCGAGCGCAGCGAGACCCGGGGTCCAGGAGAATCATGCATTTTTGTTTCATTCAGACTGGACCCCGGCTTGCCCGCTTTGCGGCCGTCCGGAGAACGTCGAGACATCCGATATGAAATCCGATGCAAACTTCCTCCCCCTGATGGTCTGGCTGTCGCCGGCCTTTCGATCGGCTCCTTCGCCTACAGCCACGGCATCCAATGGGCGGTGGAGGCGGGGGACATTAAAGATGCTGCCACCTGTGAAGCGTGGTGTGCTGTCTTCTTGAACATGGCGGCGGCTGGTCGGTGCGATGCTGCTCGCTTGGGCTCATCGCTCGGTTATTCTGATTGAATCCGGCGGCGACCTTCTCGCCGGAGCTCGCCGACGTGACGATTTACGTGATCGATGTTTCCGCCGGGGAGAAGATTCCCCGCAAGGGCGGGCCCAGAATCACCCGTTCTGACTTACTTGTGATCAACAAGATCGATCTTGCTCCGCTGGTCGGCGCATCCCTCGAAGTCATGGAACGCGACGCGAAAAAGATGCGCGGGGAGCGCCCCTTCCACTTTACCAACCTGAAATCCGGCGAGGGGCTTTCCAGAGTGGCCGATTTTGTCGAGCGGGCCGGAGGGCTTGAACGGTAAAACCGCACTGTTCCTTTGCCACAGGCACCCTTGGGACTTGTTACCCCTAACCGGTTCTGGAATGAATGATTTCAGGCGTTTTGGCCGACCGCGGGGACCTTACGGCATGTTAATGCCGCCCATACTGGCCCCGTGTTAGGGGTAAAGAGGAGCGGAATCGGCTTGCGCGCCGGTGTCCGCGCGCATGCAAAAAGGCATTAGCGGGTTCATGAAGTTCTCGAAACTGAAGCTTCCGAAGGTGAAGCTGTCCACCAAATCCGAGATGGCGACCTTCGCGCTGGGAGCAGGCGTGCTTCTGCTCGTGGCCGGTGCCGCATGGTGGGTGATTTCCGGCGGCAGTGGCGCCAATGCCCAGCAAAAAGGCGTGCAGCCGCGCGCCGTTTCCGTTTTCGTCGGCAAGGCTGTGCGCCGGGATATTCCGTATCGCGTGGATTCCATCGGCACCGTGCAGCCCATCGTGAGCATCGTCGTGCGCACGCGCGTCGACAGCCAGGTGATGAAAGTACATTTCGCGGACGGCGCCACGGTGAAGGAAGGCGAACCTCTTTATACGCTGGATGCACGCGCGATCGACGCGCAGGTGCAGCAGGCCGCCGCGACGCTGTCTCGTGACAAGGCTTCACTGGAGAAAGCGCGCCGCGACGTCGACCGCATTGCAGGCCTCGTGGATCGCAACGTCGTCTCCAAGGTTCAGCTTGACGACGCCAAAACGGCCGTCGATGTGCTGGATGCCACCGTGAAACAGGGCGAAGCCGCCCTCGACAATCTAAAAGTTCAGCGCACCTATTACGAAATCAAGTCGCCGGTGAACGGCCGGGCCGGTATTTCCGGCGTGCGCGAGGGCTCCATTGTGCGCGCGGCTGAATCCTCCGCTTCGGCTTCGACCGGCCCGCAAACGCCGACTCCCTTGACGACCGTGAACCAGATTTCGCCGATCTATGTCGCCTTCGGGATTCCCGAGCGGTTCATTCCGGATCTCCGCGCGGCGGGAAGCAACGCCGCCGTTGAAGTGGTGTTGCAGAATGAAATGTCGGTGAGCGAAGGACAGGTCGCCTTCATCGATAACACGGTGGATTCGCAGACCGGCACCATCATGGTGCGTGCCATGTTCGAGAATAAAGACGAGCGTCTCTGGCCCGGCACCATCACGAGCGTGCGCGTGACGCTCCGCAACGAACAGAATCTGGTGACCGTTCCGGCCGAAGCCGTGCAGAGCGGCCAGAAGGGCAGCTTCGTATTCGTGGTGGAAAACGGGGCGGCGCGCGTTCGCGCCGTCACGGTCAGCCGCACATATGAACGCCTTGCGGTGATTGCGAGCGGCCTGAACGGCGACGAGACGGTCGTCACCGACGGCCAACTGTCGCTGCGCGAAGGCACCCGCGTCGAGGTGAAGACGCGGCCGGGTTCGGGAGCCTGATGTGAATCTCCCCGAGACATGTATCCGCCGGCCGGTGATGACGACGCTGTTGATGGCGTCGCTGATCGTCGCGGGAATTTTCGGCTACCGTCTGCTTGCCGTTTCAGCCCTCCCGCGGGTCGATTTTCCGACCATCAACATCACCGCGGTGCTGCAGGGTGCGAGCCCCGAGACGATGGCGGCTTCTGTCGCCACACCGATCGAGCGTCAGCTCGCGACCATCGCGGGCATCACCTCGATGACCTCATCGAGCACGACCGGAAACGCCTCGATCACCGTCCAGTTCGATTTGAGCCGCGACATCGACGCGGCGGCGCTCGATGTGCAGACCGCACTCTCCGCCGCGCAAAGATTCTTGCCGAGCGAAATGCGCACCCCGCCGAGTTTCCGCAAGGTGAACCCCGCCGACGCACCTGTGCTGTTCCTCTCGCTCGTCTCCGACACGCTTCCGCTTTCGACGGTGCATGAATATGGCGACACGCTGCTCGCACAGCAGATTTCGCAGATCACCGGCGTGGCGCAGGTGCAGTTGTTTGGCGGCCAGAAATATGCCGTCCGCATCCGCCTGAACCCGGAAGCCGCTGCCTCGCGTGGCATTTCGACCGCCGAGATTCAGACCGCCGTTTCGTCGCTTGCCTCCAGCACGCCGACCGGTGTGCTCGCCGGCCCGCGCCAGAACCTCACACTCGACATGGGACAGCCCGAACGCAGTGCGCGGCTCTACAAGGACCTCGTCGTTGCTTACCGCAACGGCGCGCCCGTCAGGCTGAGCGAACTTGCGACCGTTGAGGATGGTGTGGAGAACGAGCGCATCGCCGGCTGGTACAACGACACGCGCGCGATCAATCTTGCGATTTACCGCCAACCCGACGCGAACACCATCGACGTTGTAGACTCCATCAAGAAAAAGCTTCCTGAATTCCGCGCGCAGGTGCCGGGCGCCATCAACATCGAAGTACTGATGGATCGCTCCATTTCGATCCGGGATTCCGTGAGGGCCGTGCAGACGACCTTGCTCGAAGCGGTGGCGCTTGTCGTTCTTGTGATCTTCCTGTTCCTCCGAAACGGACGAGCGACGCTCATTCCATCGCTCGCACTTCCGCTATCCATCGTCGCGACCTTCGCGGTCATGTACGCGTTCGATTTCTCCATCAACAACATGACGCTGCTGGCGCTGGTATTGTGCGTGGGCTTCGTCGTCGACGATGCGATCGTCGTGCTGGAAAATATCTACCGTTACGTGGAGCAGGGGATGCGGCCGTTCCAGGCCGCGATCAAGGGATCGCGCGAAATCGGTTTTACGATCATCTCGATCACCTTCTCGCTGGTCGCGGTCTTCATCCCCGTCCTGTTCATGGGCGGTGTTGTGGGCCGCGTGTTCCGCGAATTCGCGATCACGATCTCGGTCGCGATCCTGATTTCCGGCTTCGTATCGCTGACGCTGACGCCGATGCTCTGCGCGCGTCTCTTGAAGCCGATCGACCACAGCAAAAAACCGGGCAAGCTGATGGCCTGGTCGGAACGCGTGTTCGACGGCTGGCTCGCCGGCTATCGCCGCAGCCTCGATTTCGTGCTGCGCCACCAGCGCACGACCCTCGCCGTGACGCTTTCCACCGTCGTGATTTCGGTGGTGATGTACGTCTACGTGCCGAAAGGTTTTTTCCCGAACGAGGACACGGGCTTCGTCTCCGGCACGCTGGAAGCGGCGACCGATATTTCCTTCCCGGCGATGTATGAGCGCACGCAGGAGGTGGCTGCTCTGCTGCGCAAGGATCCGGACGTCTCGTATGTTATTTCCATCGCCGGCGCGACGGGCATTAGCCGGACCGGCAACACCGGCCGCGTGTTCATCTCGTTGAAGCCACGCAGCGAGCGGAAGCAGTCGGCGTTCGAGATCATCCAGAGGATGCGCCGTCTGGTGATGTCCACGCCGGGAATGAACGTGTTCCTGCAGCCCGTGCAGAACATCAATATCGGCGGCTTCGTCTCGAAGAGCCAGTATCAATACACGTTACAGAGCACCGACACCGACGCTCTTTATGATTCCGCGCCCAAACTGCAGGACATGCTCGCGGAGCTGCCAGAACTTCGCGACGTTACATCCGATCTGCAGATCACCAATCCGCAACTCACCATCGACATCGACCGCGACAAGTCGCGCGCGCTGGGCATCGGCGAGGACCA
Source organism: Xanthobacteraceae bacterium (assembly GCA_022844205.1). Classification (GTDB taxonomy): domain Bacteria; phylum Pseudomonadota; class Alphaproteobacteria; order Rhizobiales; family Xanthobacteraceae; genus JAUSIF01. The sequence goes on from JALHMF010000001.1 coordinate 761,023, forward strand.
GATCCGCAGCACGCTCTATACGCAATACGGCACGCGTGAAGTCGCGACGCTATATACCGCGTCGAACCAGTTTCCGATTATCATGGAATCGCAGTCACGCTTTCAGCGTGACGCATCCGATCTATCTCGGATTTATCTGAAGACCGGCACCGGGCAGCAAATCCCGTTAAGCGCCGTCGCCAATGTGCGGGCCACGGTGGGCCCGCTGCAGGTGGCGCACCAGCAGCAGCAGCCTGCCGTTACGATCTCGTTCAACCTCGCGCCCGGCGTCGCGCTCGGTGAAGCCGTGGAAGCGATCCGCGCCACCGAGCGCAGCGCCAACCTGCCGGCGGTCGTCGCGACCGGGTTCCAGGGCACGGCGCAGGTGTTTCAGGATTCGCTCTCGAACCAGCCATTGCTGCTGCTCGCGGCGATCATCGTGATCTACATCGTGCTCGGCATTCTCTACGAGAGCTTCATCCATCCGATCACGATTCTTTCGGGTCTGCCTTCAGCCGGAATCGGCGCCCTGATGACGCTGATGCTGTTCCGGATGGAACTCTCGGTCATCGCCATCATCGGCATCGTGATGCTGATCGGCATCGTGAAGAAAAACGCGATCATGATGGTGGACTTCGCGATCGAGCGCCGCCGTCAGGGCATGAGCGCGCATGACGCGATCCGCGAGGCGGCGTTGCTGCGCTTCCGCCCGATCATGATGACGACCATGGCCGCGATTTTCGGAACATTGCCCATTGCTTTGGGCGAAGGCTCCGGCGCCGAACTTCGCCAGCCGCTCGGCATCGCCGTCGTGGGCGGGCTCTGCTTCTCGCAGCTCTTGACGCTCTACATTACCCCGGTGATCTACATCTATCTCGACCGCTTCGACCATCGCCTGTCGAAGGCGGTGAACGAGCAGGAACCCGAAGCGCAGAAGATCGCGGCGGAGTAATTACTCCGCCGCCGCCTTCGCAGGCGCCGCGAACATCCGCTCCATCTCGCGGCGGAATTTCACCGTGTCGTCCGAAGCTATTTCCACGTCTTCCCAGCGCACGACGGCCCCGTCCGCGACCGCGTTCTTCAGCTTCACCTTGTGCGCAAGCCCGATGGGCAGCGCACCCTGCGTGAGCGAATCTTCCGCGCGCATGATCTTGCCCCAGACCGTGTAGCCGCCTTCGCCGTCAAGCATCTCGCCGGGCTTGAGCGTTGTCTTGGATACCGCCACCACATCCGAACGAAAAGCGTCCGGCGTGCCGGTCGCCTCGTTGCGGAGTGCCGCCGCTGCGACCGAAATGCCAAGCTCCATGCCGATCAAGTGGTAAGGCCGGTAGAGTGCCGTGTAGCGGCCCGAGGCGTCCGTCACCATGCCGTATTCCGAAAAGCAGCGGCGCGTGTAGTCGCCGCGCTTGTCGTCGGATGCCGCCTCGAACACCACATAGACGCCCCAGCGCAGGTCGCGCGGAACGGTCTTGCCGTCTCGTCCGACGCTGGAGACGACTTCGACCAGTCCGGTTTCTTCCAGCACGCCGCCGTTCTTGCGCGGAATAAGAACCTTCGCGAGTTCGTCGGCCGGGCAGGGTGGAAATGCGAGGCCGTCTTTTGGTGCAAGAAGCCCCGTAGCGTTGGAGATTGCCGCCATTTCGATGGCCGACTTGGTGCCGTCCAGAAACGAATTGAACATCTGCGAATTCATGCCGGCCGACGCGGCCGCTTCCGGGGTCATGCCGTAGTGGCCCCAGACCGTGTCGGGCGTCGATTTCTCAAAGCCAGGCATGTATTTCGTGCCTTTACCCGCAGATACGACCTTGAAGCCGGCGGCTTCCGCCCAGTCCACCATCTCACACACAAGCGCCGGCTGGTCGCCGTAGGCGAGGGCATAGACGACGCCCGCTTCCTGCGCGCGCGCGGCGAGCAGCGGCCCCGCGAGCGCATCGGCTTCCACGGTGACGTTCACCACATGCTTCTTGTGCTTGAAGGCCGCCAGCATGTGCCGGATCGCGGCCGCCGGGTTGCCGGTCACTTCGATCACCACATCGATTTCCGACGAGATCATTTCCATCGCGTCTTCGGTGATGCAGGTGCGGCCGCGATTGATCGCCTCGTCGAAATCCTTTGCGAGTTGCGTGTTCACGTCCCAGCCGGTGCGGTCCAGTGCCGCCTTCGCCCGCGACGCGTCGAGATCGGCGATGCCGACGAGATGCATGCCCGGCGTCGTCCGCACCTGCGCCAGGAACATGGAGCCGAACTTGCCGGCGCCGATCATGCCGACCCGGACGGGGCGGCCGTCTTCGGCGCGTTTTTTCAACATGCGGGCGAGGTTCATGGCGACACTCCCTTTTTTTCCGTCATCACCGGGCCGCCGCGGAGCGGCGAGACCCGGTGATCCCGCTAATTATGGTATAGCGTGCAAACCTAAGCGGGATCGCCGGGACAAGCCCGGCGATGACAAAGTTTATCTTATGATGGTCACGCTCGAAACCCTGAATTCTGCCGATAAGTCTTTGTTCGTATCGGCCCTTAGCGAGATTTACGAGAAATCGCCCTGGGTCGCCGAGCGCGCGTTTGCCCGCCGCCCGTTCGCGACCGTGGCGGCGTTGTGCGAGGCGATGGCGGCAACGGTCGCCGCGGCAAGCCGCGCGGAAAAAATCGAGCTGGTCTGCAACCATCCCGACCTTGCGGGCAAGGCCGCCCGCGCCGGCGCGCTGACGGCGGCTTCCACGGCGGAGCAGGGCGCGCTTGGCCTCGACCGGCTATCGGATGCGGAATATGCTCGCTTGGAAAAGCTCAACGGCGATTATGCGGACAGGTTTGGATTTCCATTCGTCATCTGCGTCCGGCGCCGCACGCGCGATGCGATCCTCGAAGCGTTCGAGCGCCGCTGCGGAAACCTGCCCGATGAGGAACTGGAAACAGCCTTGTTTGAGATCGACCACATCGCGCGGCTGCGGATCGCGGATCGTGTGAAGGGACCGGGCATGGCAAAAACCGAGGGGCGGCTGTCGACCCATGTGCTGGACACGCTGTCCGGCAAGCCTGCGGCCGGGGTCAGAATCGAGCTGTATGAAATCGGGGCGAGCGCCACCTCGCTGCTGGTCGATACGATCACCAATGCCGATGGCCGCACCGACAAGCCGCTGCTGGGCGGCGCCCCGCTGCGCGCCGGCAAGTATGAGCTGCGTTTCCATGTCGGTGCTTACTTCGCCAAATCCGGTCAAAAACTGCCCGAGCCCGCCTTCCTCGACGTGGTGCCGGTGCGGTTTGCGATTGCCGAGCCCGAGGGGCATTATCACGTGCCGCTGCTGGTGACGCCCTGGAGCTACTCGACCTACCGGGGCAGCTAGCAGAATTCGTCAGGAGAGAGCGATGAGTGAACTGCGCGCGCAGAAGCCGAAAACCGCCGCCTCGAAGGTTTCCTTCGACTGGGCCGATCCGTTCGATCTGGAAAGCCAGCTCACGGAGGAAGAGCGGGCCGTGCGCGACACCGCGCGTTCCTACGCGCAGGACAAGCTGATGCCGCGCATCATCGAGTGGTACCGCGAAGAGAAATTCGACCGCTCGGTGATCCTGGAAATGGGCAAGCTCGGCCTGCTCGGCCCGACGATTCCGGAAGAATACGGCGGCGCGGGTCTCACCTACGGCTGTTATGGCGTGGCGGTGCGCGAGATCGAGCGCGTGGACTCCGGCTTTCGCTCGGCGATGAGCGTGCAGTCCTCGCTCGTGATGTATCCGATCTATGCCTACGGCGACGAAGCACAACGCAAGAAATATCTGCCCAAGCTTGCGACCGGCGAGTGGGTCGGCTGCTTCGGCCTGACCGAGCCGGATTTCGGCTCCGAGCCCGGCGGCATGCGCACGCGCGCCGAGAAAACCAAGAACGGCTACAAGCTGAACGGCTCCAAACTCTGGATCACCAATTCCCCGATCGCCGATGTGTTCGTAGTCTGGGCGAAGTCCACGGCCCACGACAACGAAATCCGCGGCTTCATTCTGGAACGCGGCGCCAAGGGACTTTCGACCCCGAAGATCGAGGGCAAGCTTTCGCTGCGTGCTTCCGTCACCGGCGAGATCGTGATGGACAACGTCGAAGTCGGCGAAGAGGCGCTGCTGCCGAATGTCTCCGGCCTCAAGGGTCCGTTCGGCTGCCTCAACCGCGCGCGGCTCGGCATTTCATGGGGCGCCATGGGTGCCGCCGAATTCTGCTTCCATGCCGCGCGCAACTACACGCTGGAACGCAAGCAATACGGCAAGCCGCTGGCCGCCTTCCAACTCGTGCAGAAGAAACTCGCCGACATGCAGACCGACATCGCGCTCGGCCTGCAGGCGAGCCTTCGGCTGACGCGGCTGCTCGATGAAGGCCGCTGTCCGCCGGAGCCGATTTCCATTGTGAAGCGAAACAATTGCGGCAAGGCGCTCGACATCGCCCGCGTCGCCCGCGACATGCACGGCGGCAACGGCATCTCCGAGGAATATCACGTGATGCGCCACGTCTGTAACCTTGAGACGGTCAATACCTACGAGGGCACCCAGGACATCCACGCGCTGATCTTGGGGCGCGCGATCACGGGCATTCAGGCCTTCACCTGAGTTCTTGAAGGATTTGGTTTTCAAACAGCAAAAATTTTTAGACTGCGGCGCCCTGCATCCTTCGAGACGCGATGCGCACCTCATCCTGAGGAGCCCGCCGCTCATCCTTCGAGACGCTCGCTGCGCTCGCTCCTCAGGATGAGGCAGTTAGTTTCGCTGCGGCGGGCGTCTCGAAGGATGCAGGTGCGCGCCTTCGTTCGCGCGAGCGAAGCCGCTCCGCGTTTTCGAAACAGGGGAGACGGAGCGCCGGGAGGCGCACGGTCTTCCGTAGTTGCCTGCTCTGCGAAAGCAGGCGTCGCCTTCCAGCGCTCCATCGCGGCGGCTTTTGGTTCTTCGGGACCATGCTTCCGGGACCGGACAAAGCGGGTATCGCCGCCGTTGCGATGAGCTTTCGCTCACCGATTCCGGCCCCCATTCCAGCCATTCAAGGCAGCGGGGCGTAGTGCCCGCGGACGGTGACCCGAGCCTCCCGGTGACTCCGTTGCGAATGGAGTCAGCAGGCGCCGCCTCCCGCTCCACTTCACGAACGCCTCTAGAAGCGTCCCCGATGAGCAGGAGTGCGCGGATTGTAAGGGAGGTTTTTGGGACGGGGAGAACGTCAGGCAGTATGGCTAAAATTGTTGGGAAAATTTACTGCAAGGCGTGAATAGCAGTCATTCCGGATGCCGGCGAAGCCGGCAGTCCGGAATCCATAATCCCTGCGCCAATCTTTGACTCCGGGGCTATGGATTCCGGGCTCACGGCTCGTTGCACTCGCCGCGCCCCGGAATGACAAAGGAGATCACGCCCCCAACAAATCCGCAATCTCGCCAAACGCCGGATGCTCCGCGTCCGGCGATGCAAGCCGCGGCAGCGAGACAATGGACGTCGTCTCCGCGAAACGCGCGATCGTCTCCACCGTATCGGCGAGCGGCACGCCGCTGCCTTCGGTTTCGCTGACGACGATGGCGGCGACCTTGATCAGATTCTGCGACAGCACATCCATGCTGGTGAGCGTGTGGCTGAGCGCCCCGAGATAGGAGCCGGTGACCAGCACGGCCGGCGTGCCAAGCTCCTTGATCAGATCGACAAACGTATCCCGCCCGCTGATCGGCACCATGATGCCGCCCGCACCCTCGATCAGCAGCGTGCCCGCATGCTCGCGGATGGCGCGGCGGCAGAAATCGAGCACACCCTCGAACTGGATTTCGCGTCCTTCCTTGCGCGCCGCCATATCGGGCGCCATCGCGGCCTCGAAGCGCCAGGGAGAAATGCGGGCGATTTCCTCCAGCGTTGCTGGACGGCCGAGTGCCCGCAACAAAAGTGCAGGATCGCTTTGCTCGCTGTTGTTCGGATCGAACCCGCTGAACAGCGGCTTCACGGCAGCCACCGCCTGGCCGCGCTTGCGCAATGCGCGGATCACGCCGCAGCAGACGAATGTCTTGCCGACATCCGTCCCGGTGCCGGTGATGAAATAGGCGCTCATGGGTCAGTTCCCCAAGATTCGCGTACGCACAAGTTCTGCCAGCTTTTCCACGTCCTCGTCTTTATGCAAGGCGGTAAAGGAAAGCCGAAGCCGCGCTGTTCCTTCCGGCACGGTCGGCGGTCGGATCGCGACCGCGAGATAGCCTTCCGCTTCCAGAAGTTTCGAGGCGCCGAGCGCATCCTTTTCCGCGCCGATCACGACCGGTACGATGGGACTTTCGGCGAGCCTCAGATTGGTTAGTCTCGTGAAGGCCTGCGCCTTTTTCAGGGGCAGCGCAGCGTAATCCGGCTCGCGCTCGATCAGGTCGATGGCCGCAATCGCGGCCGCTGCATTCGCGGGCGGCAGGCCGGTCGAATACACAAATGTCCGCGCACGGTTCTTCACCAGTTCGATCACCGGCTCCGACGCGCAGAGATAACCGCCGAAACCGCCGATGGCTTTCGAGAGCGTGCCCATCTGCAACGGCACATCTTCCTTGCGGCTGTTCGCGAAGGTGGAGCCGCGGCCGCCGCCGATCACGCCGATGCCATGCGCATCATCGGTCATAAACCATGCGTCGTATTTGCGGGCGAGGGCGGACAGCTCCGCGACGGGGGCCAGATCGCCGTCCATCGAGAACACGCCGTCCGTCACGATTAGCGCGTGGCGGTGCCGTCCGCGCTGTTCGCGCAGGATTGTCTCCGCATGAGCGAGGTCGTTGTGCCGGAAAGGAGCGAGCGTGGCTTTTGAGAGCTGCCCGCCTGCGAAGATGCAGGCGTGCGCAAGCTCATCCACAACCACAAGATCGCCGTGGCCAGCGAACACCGGAATGATACCGGCATTGGCGAGATAGCCGGTGCCGAATACGCAAGCCGATTCCGTGCCCTTCAGTTTCGCGAGCCGCCGCTCCAGTTCGGCGAACAGCGGATGATTGCCGGTGACGAGCCGGGAGGCGCCGGCGCCCACACCATATTGCTCGATCGCCGCCATCGCCGCTTTCTTGAGTGCGGGATGCACGGAAAGATTGAGGTAGTCGTTGCAGGAAAACGACACCAGCTTGCGGCCGCCGCGCTCCACTTCGATACCGCCCGTGCGCGAAGTCTCGACCAGGAAGCGCCGCAGCGCGCGCCGCTCCAGGTCCGCGAGTTTTTCCGCGGCGTAACGGTCCAGCGAATCCGTATGCCCGGGCGCGATTGGCGCTTTGGCTTGACCTCTCATGGGTGTACCGTTACCCCGGCGATCTTCCGATGCAAACCCGCCTCAACCTGCCTAGAATAGATCATGTCGAAATTCACCGTTGAAGCGGGTTCGCCCGTTCCGTATCCACCCGGCGCCGTCCGCCATGACTGGACCCGCGAGGAAGTGCGCGCCCTGTTCGCGCTGCCATTTCCGGACCTTGTGTTCGAGGCGAGCCGCATCCATCGGCTGCATTTCGATCCGCGCGAGGTACAGATTTCGACGCTGCTCTCGATCAAGACTGGCGGCTGCCCCGAGGACTGCGCCTACTGCCCGCAGAGCGCGAAATTCGACACCGGCGTGAAGGCGGAAAAATTGATGGCGCTCGACGCCGTGCTCAGCGAAGCCAGGGCCGCGAAGGCGGGCGGTGCCAGCCGCTTCTGCATGGGGGCCGCCTGGCGCGAGCCGAAGGACCGCGATCTCGACAAGGTCTGCGCCATGATCGAGGGCGTGAAGGCGCTCGGCATGGAAACCTGCGTCACGCTCGGCATGCTCACCGGCCAGCAGGCGCGCCGCCTGCGTGACTCCGGGCTCGATTACTACAACCACAATCTCGATACCTCGCCGGAATATTACAGCGAGATCATCACCACGCGCACCTATCAGGAACGCCTCGACACGCTCGGCCATGTGCGCGACGCGGGCATTCATGTGTGTTGTGGAGGGATTGTCGGCATGGGCGAGAGCGAGGACGACCGCGTCGGCATGATCGCGACCCTCGCGTCGCTCCCGCAGCATCCGGAAAGCGTGCCGGTGAACATGCTGGTCGCGGTGGAAGGCACGCCGCTTGCCGAAGCGCGAAAAGTCGATGCGCTCGATTTCGTGCGCGTGATCGCGGTCGCGCGCATCACGATGCCCGCCTCGATGGTGCGGCTGTCCGCGGGCCGGGAAGACATGACCGACGAGGCGCAGGCGCTCTGCTTTCTCGCCGGCGCCAATTCGATTTTCTATGGTCCGAAACTGCTGACGACGCCCAATCCCGGGCGCGACCGCGACATGCAATTGCTCGACCGGCTCGGCATGACGCCAATGGAGTGAGTCCGTGCGTAACCGGCGTACAGGATGGTACGAGACCGGGCTGGAGCATATCTGGCTGCCTTACGCGCAGATGAAGACGACGCCCGCGCCGCTGCCGGTGGTGCGCACTTACGGCTCGCGCATTGTGCTCGAAGACGGCTCCGAACTCATCGACGGCATCGCCAGCTGGTGGACCGCCTGCCACGGCTACAACCATTCGCATATCGGCATGACGGTCGCACGCCAGCTGGAGACGCTCCCGCATGTGATGCTCGGCGGGCTCGTGCACGAACAGGCGCTGAGGCTCGCGACGCGCTTGTCGGCGCTGCTGCCCGGCGATCTCGATCATGTTTTTTTCTCCGAGTCCGGCTCGGTCGCGGTCGAGATCGCGATGAAGATGGCGGTGCAGTACTGGATCAATCAAGGCGTCAAAGGCCGCCGCAAGTTCGTGGCCTTCAAGGGCGGCTATCACGGCGACACGACGGGCGCGATGTCGGCGAGCGATCCGGGACTTGGCTTTCATTCGGTGTTTCGCGATGCAGTCCCCGCGCAGTTTATTGTCGGGCTGCCGCGCGACGAGGAAAGCACGGAAAAATTCGAACAGTTCGTCGAGCGTCAGGCGGAAAAGCTCGCGGGCATTATCGTGGAACCGCTCGTGCAGGGTGCCGGCGGCATGCGCTTTCACGACGCCGAGACGCTGAAACGCATTCGTGCGGTCGCGGACAAATACGATCTGCTGTTGATCTTCGACGAGATTTTCACCGGCTTCGGCCGCGCGGGAAAAATGTTCGCCTGCGAGGAAGCGGGGGTGACGCCGGACATTATCGCGTTGTCCAAGGCGCTCACCGGCGGAACGCTGCCGCTCGCCGCGACGGTGGCGAATGAAAAAGTATTCGAGGCGTTCTGGTCGGATCATCCGGATCACGCGCTGATGCACGGTCCGACCTATACCGGCAATGCGCTGGCCTGTGCCGCCGCCAACGCATCGCTGGATTTGTTCGAACGCGAGCCGCGCCTCGCCGAAGTCGCAGCCATCGAACAGTTGATGCGGCAAGGTCTGGAACCATGCCGCGAACTGCCGGGGGTGAGGGATGTGCGCGTGAAGGGCGCCATCGGCGTCGTCGAGCTGGAGAAGATCGAGGATGTGAATGCGATGCGCCAGAAATTCCTCAAGGAAGGCGCGTTCATCCGCCCGTTTGGCACGATGATCTATCTCGCACCCGCCTTCACCATCGATCCGGAGGACCTTGATGTGCTCTGCACGTCGATCATCACCGTGCTCGGCGGCAGGAAAGAAAAGAAGGCGAGAAAAGGAAAGTAGTCGTCATTCCGGGGGCCGAGCGAAGCGAGGCAACCCGGAATCCATACCGTCCGGACATCGACGTACTGTGGTTATGGATTCCGGACTCGCTCGCTGGCGCCCGCGCCCCGGAATGACGTAGAATAAAAGTCTGTCATGACCAGCTATAACGCCAAACCCGCCCAGAAATCCGCCACCGCGCTGAAAGCAAGATCCGGCGCGCGCATTCTTGTCGACGCGCTGGTCGCGCACGGCTTCCGCCAGTCCTTCGGCGTGCCCGGGGAGAGTTTCCTCGCCGTCCTCGACGCCTTGCGTGACAGCCCGATCGACTTCGTGATCTGCCGGCAGGAAGGCGGGGCCGCGATGATGGCGGAAGCCGCGGGCAAGCTGACCGGCAGGCCCGGGCTTTGTTTTGTCACGCGCGGGCCCGGCGCCACCAATGCGAGTGCCGGCGTGCACATCGCGCAGCAGGATTCCACGCCGATGATCCTGTTCGTCGGCGACATCGCCCGCGAATTCTGCGGCCGCGAGGCGTTTCAAGAGATGGATCACGAGAAGGTCTTCGGCACCATCGCCAAATGGGCGGTGTCGATCACCGATGCCGCGCGCATTCCCGAAGTCCTTGCGCGCGCGATCCGGGTGGCGACCCAAGGGCGCCCCGGCCCGGTGGTGATTTCGCTGCCGGAGGACATGCTGGTCGATGAGGTGACGGTCGAAGACGCGGCCCCCGTGGAGCCGGATGAAACCAGGCCTGGGCTCGCCGACATGATGCGGATGCAGAAAATGCTGCATGCCGCTTCCTGCCCCATCGTGTTGCTGGGCGGCAGCCGCTGGTCGGAAAAATCCGCCGGCATGTTCCGGCGCTTCGCGGAGCGGCTCGATTTGCCGGTGGCGGTCTCGTTCCGCCGGCAGATGCTGTTTCCGGGCGATCATGAAAACTATGCCGGCGAACTCGGCCTTGGTCCCAATCCAAAACTGATCGAACGCATCAAGGCCTCCGATCTCGTGCTCGCCATCGGCACGCGGCTCGGCGAAATTCCCAGCCAGGCCTATGAACTCTTCGGCATTCCAGATCCCGGCGTGCCGATGGTGCATGTGCACGCCTCCGCCGATGAACTCGGCCGCGTCTATCAGCCGGCCCTCGGCATCCATGCCAGCCCGAACGCATTCGCTGCTTCCCTCGAAGGCGTCGAGCCGCCGCGCGAGATCAAGTGGAAGCAGTGGCGCAAGGACGCGCGCGAGGACTATCTCGGCTGGTCGGAACAGGTACCGGCCAATGTCGGACCCGTGCAGATGCGCAGCATTATTCAGTTTCTTCGCGGGCTGCCGGCGGATTCCATTTTCTGCAACGGGGCGGGAAATTTCTCCGTCTGGCTGCATCGCTTCAATCGCTACAAGAAATTCGGCACGCAGCTCGCGCCCGTTTCCGGCTCCATGGGATATGGCGTGCCGGCGGCAATTGCGGCCAAACACATGCAGCCGGAAAAAACCGTGGTCGCGTTCTGCGGCGACGGCGATTTTCTGATGACGGGGCAGGAGCTGGCGACCGCCGCGCAATACAATATCGCCGTGAAGTTCATCGTGATCGACAACGGCACCTACGGGACCATCAGAATGCACCAGGAGAAGCACTATCCCGGCCGCGTCTTTGGCACCGATTTAAAGAATCCGGATTTCGCCGCACTCGCCCGTTCCTACGGGATCGAAGGCTTTACGATTGAGCGAGATGAAGATGCCCTAAGCACCCTGCAAAAAGCGTTCGCCGCCCAGGGGGCGGCGCTCGTTCACGTAAAACTCGATACCGAGGCGATCCTGCCGGCCGCCACGCTGTCGGACCTTCGCGCGCGCGCCCTGCGGGAAGGCAAGACGCGCGCTTGAATTTTTACCGGGCGCTGCCGGTGACGGCGTAGCGCACAAAATTTTCGCGGGTAAGGCCGCGGCGGGCGAGCGCCTCGTCGGTCAGGCGCGAAAGCTCTTCATAGCGGGTCGCGATCGCTTGGCCTTCCCGGATACCGGCGAAAACGTCGACGGCAAAGCGGCCGAGAGTCTGCAGGCTGGAAGCGCCGCGGGAGAGGGTGGAGAGGGCGATGGCGGTCATCGGAATAGTCCTTTCGTGGGCAGTCTTTGTGGTTTGTTCGGTACCTATATAACTCTGGTATTACAGCGTGAAAACCTATACTTACCGCATGACAGCAATGATAATGCTGCATGGCGGTATAAAGACGTTGCTAACCAAATTTCGTTTGTGAATTAGCCCAGACAAGCGCTGGAAGGCGTTTCGGCTTTTGGATCAGGCGCTTAGCTCAAGCCGGGCCAGTTCTCTCCGAGAGCGTCATGGCGTTCCCATGCCAGACAAAACCATTGCCGAACCAGCTCGCCATCCACACGGCGGGCATCAGAAAATCGCGCAGCGGCAGTGCGATCAGCGACAGCGCCGAGACATGCCAGCCGCGCAGCCTGGCAAGGGCGAACTCCACGCCAAACCAGCCAACAAAGAAGAAGGCCAGGCTAGGGACGACCGGCAATCCGGCCTGTGCGGCGACGAAGCCGGCAAGTGCCAGCGCCGGAAGAATGCCGGTGAAAATCTCCGGCAGAAAATAGACCAGAAAACTGTCGCGGCGCAGGCGCGCCCAGCGGAGCTGCCGCTGCCAGATCTGCGCGAAGCCTCGCGGTCCCAGCGGTTGCGGAGAAGCGTCGCGCGCAATGCGAACTTTCAAGCCCGCATTGCGGATCACTTTGTCGCCGCTGCATCCTCGGCGAGTTCCGCGCCAAGGGCCTCGATCCCGCCGGCCGCTTCCAGAATGTCGCGGCGCCAGAGCATGGATTTTCCCTGCGCGAATCCCAGACCGAAAAAATCCGCCGCATATTGCCAGCGCGCCTGATGCGAATTCAGGAACGCGCATTCGACCTCGGCGAACAAGCCTTCCGGCGCGACGCCAAGCGGCGGCGAACAGACGAGACCGGTGTCATTGTCCCATTCCGCGAACAGCCGCTGGAGATAGTCCGGCGTGAGCAACACGTTGCTGTCCGCCAGCACGATCCAATCGTGATGGGCGGCGCGCCAGCCTTTCGCGACATTGTTCAGTTTTGGATTGGCGCTGATACGGTCACTGCCGATCAGGATGCGGGAAGGGATCAGCGGATATCGTTTGATCAGTTCGCGGACGAGCGCAAGCACGGGATCGTTTGCGCGCTCGACGCAGAAAATCACATCGTATTCCGGATACGCGAGTTCGAAGGTCGATTGCAGCGTCACGGCGGAATGGGTTTCAAGCCCGCACAGCGGGCGAATGATCGTAACGCCAAGCCGGCCAGCGATTGCGCTTTTCCTGCGCGGCCGAAGCAGCGCCGCAACAACACTCGCGGTCTGGAACGCGATAAACCCCGTGAGCAAAAAAACGGAAATCTGGAAAAGCATTCTGCCGCTTTCGCTATTCGGTGGTGACGAGTTTCAGCCCGACGACGCCGGATATGATCAGGAACGGACCGGCAAGCCGGGACAACGGGGCGGGCTCGTTGAACAGCGCGACGCCGGCGATGGCGACGCCCGCTGCGCCAAGCCCGCACCAGATCGCATAAGCCGTTCCGAAAGGGACCGTTTGCAATGAAAATCCGAGACAAAGGAAGCTGAGGAGCAGCGCCATCAGCGTCGCGATCGAAGGCCAAAAGCGGCTCAACCCTTCACTGTATTTCAAGCCGAGCCCCCACACGACCTCGAACGCCCCTGCGAATGCGAGCGCAATCCAGCCACTCATCGGCACTGATTCCGGCGGGTCATGCAGGCGGTCTAGCGCGGGCGCTTGTCAGTCAGGTGACAGCGGCCCGGCGGGATGTGCGGAAAATGGGTGGAACGCAACCGGCGCTTAATGGTTTGAAGGCTTTGGGAAATCGGCTTGTCCGGCAGGAAAACCTTCGGGCTGCCGCGCTTGCAAGCCCGCGCAGCGGCAAGTAGAAGAAACCCGCCGTGCTGGCGTCTCTTTCCAGCGGCCCGTTGGGGGATAGTTCAACGGTAGAACTGCGGACTCTGACTCCGTCAATCTAGGTTCGAATCCTAGTCCCCCAGCCAAGCAGTCTGGTCTCCGACTCCAATTTCGCAGGCATGCCAGAAACGACGCGATTACGGGCCAATTGTTGAATTGGTGACCGTCTCCACTCACGAAATTCAGAGGTTCAAGCGGGCTTCGGGGCGCCTGTCTCCAGGGGCCAATTTCGACTGACGGTTTTGCAGTCGGGCCAATCCGGGATGTGAGCTGAAAAGCATCGAAGTCTTGCGCAATCCGCTATCTGGAGAATCCAAGACTGAGGCGCTGTTCGGCCCAACATAATGGAAGCGGGCGAAGCAGCCTTTCGAGCGTGAGCGCTCGCGGTTGTCGGCCTTCGGCTAGAGCCTCGACAATGTCCGGCGCGAGAAACGCGAGACGCAAAATCCGCCGCACGTAAGGCTCGCTTAAATCAAATCTCGCGGCAATCTCTTTTGTGTTTGCATATTCCCCGCGGCGCAGAGCCTTTACCCAGCTTCGTCCTCTAGCCACCGCGAGAATCAATGATCGATCTAGGTGCTGCGGTGGGACTCCCGGGGTTGATGGCAAAAAGATTTGTTTGCGGTCTGGCTTTTTTAGTTCGGGGAGGGGAACACGAACGGCCCAAGGCCCCTCGCTCGGGTCCGCAGAAGTGACAATAGGAATGTTCTCGCTGGCTGGCCGCTTTTGTAAAATGATTTCTGCCTCGGCTGCGTGCAATACAATTTTGCTGATGGAAGTTTGAATAAGATTGCGTGTCGCTGGTGCCCAGCTTCCAGAAGCTGCCTCTTCTCTCACTATTTTGCTCGACAGCTCAGACTTCAGTGTCGTGACGATTAGAGACTCAATTTCCTCGGCACCTATGCGCGATCTGGATCCGGCGTTTTCCTTGCGATACTGAAGGATCGCCTGGCTTACATAATATCGATAGCGGCCGTTCTTGCGGGTCGTATGGCTCGGTGACATCCGATTACCGCGATCGTCGTAGAGGAGGCCCATGAGCAATGCCCCGCTTTCGGTGCGGCCTCGTCTTTGCTCGGTAGCGTTTCCGGTAAGTTTTACCTGGACGGCTTCCCACAAATCATCGTCGATGATTGCTGCGTGCTCGCCAGGATGAGCAATGCCCTTGTGAACTGCCTCACCGCGATAAACACGGCTTCGTAGGAGATGGTACAGCGCGCCACGGCTGAAATATGCGCCGCCAATGTTCCGGCCTGCTTCTGTTCGTCGTTTTTTGCTGCGAATCCCGAGCCGGTTTAATTCGATCCGCAGCTCCTTGACGCAAACCAGAGCGAGGTAGTGGCTAAAGATCAATCGGACGGTTTTTGCCTCAGTCTCGTTGATGATGAGCTTACGGTCTTTCACGTCATAGCCGAGCGGGACATTGCCTCCCATCCACATGCCCTTGCGGCGGGAGGCGGCAAACTTGTCCCGGATGCGCTCCCCCGATACCTCCCGCTCAAACTGCGCAAAGGACAGAAGTACGTTCAGGGTCAGACGCCCCATGGACGTCGTTGTGTTGAATTGCTGCGTCACCGATACGAAGGACACACGGCGTGCCTCAAAGCGTTCGACCAGTTTGGCAAAGTCGGACAGTGACCGGGTGAGGCGATCGACCTTATAGACCACGACTACATCGATCTGGCCCGCATCAATATCTGTAAGAAGGGATTGCAGGGCAGGGCGCTCCATCGTTCCGCCAGAAAGTCCGCCATCGTTATATTGCGTCCGCACGAGCTTCCACCCCTCGCTGGCCTGGCTCTTTATGTAGGCTTCGGCAGCTTCGCGTTGGGCATGGAGCGAGTTGAAATCCTGTTCTAGCCCGTGTTCAGAGGATTTCCTGGTATAGATCGCGCATCGCAGGATTTTCCGTTCAGGCTGCACCGTTCGCCTCCCGGAGACCAAAGAATCGTGGCCCGTTCCACTTTGTCCCCGTGATGGCGCGCGCTATTTTTGAGAGACTGCGGTGTTGTCGACCGTCCCAGACGTAGCCGTCGGCGACGACAGTCACATGATGGGTGATGCCCTGCCATTCGCGGACAAGGATTGTTCCAGGACGCGTGAGCGAAGAGAGTGGTTCGCTTTTGTTTGATTCATTCAGCACGCGCTCGAATAGTCGATCGAGGTCACGTGCGATCGTTTTCGCGGGCGTTCCATAATGACGCTGCTGGCGTGCTTGTGCGATCGCCAGTGCAAGGAGTTCACGACCGAAGGATATAGGTGGTTCATCGTGAAATTCCTCTCGCCAGCGATTGCGAAGTTTGGCCCGAGGAAGATTGGCGAGTGTTTCAAGATTGAGATCGTGAGTTTGCGGCATATGCATGGGGACCGTTTCCGGTCTCCATGCATGCTCGCGTCAGCGCCGCTGGCCAGTCCGCAAAAGCTGCTGTTATCCCCGGCAGCAGCTCCCAGTTGCTGCGTTGAAAAGGAGGCATCTGCACGCCTTACACTTGCGTGTACCGAAAACCTTATCCGATTGATGACGTGATGGAATCGCCTAAGTTGGCGGAATGATTGCGCTGCTCTGTTTCGTTTTGGCTGATGCGGGATCGAATTTCAGCTTAATCCCACTACTTCCATGTGGCGTTGCCATATTTGTCTACCGTTACGATCATTGGCCCAAAGACAGAGATAGTACGGCGCCTCATCCGATGTTCACGAATCCAGTTGAGGGCTTGAGAAATGGAATCGACCTGATCGTCGTGCCGCACGCTCGGAAACGAAAGTAGCTCTCTAACAAGCTCTTGAAGCCATGGCGCAGTTCGAGGAAAAAATACCGAACCAGATTCAAACATTGGCTGAGTGGTGAATAGCCTCGTTGGCTTGTCATTGGCCGCCTTAATAGGGATTACGGTGGCGTGTGAGTGACGCAACTCCTGTATTAGGCTTGTCCCAGAACCACGGTCCTCTATTAAAGTCGTGGCTCCTGGATAGCGTTGTTTCAAATCCAGTACCGCCCGCCTAAGCCGGGGAAAATCAAATTTCTCGCGTACCAATTCAATAAGGTAGCAGTGCTCTTTGCGCACGAGCCACACGGTGGCCACTGAGTAGTCGGCGATTTCGGTTTCTTTTTGTGCAGTATCCCAACTGATAACTGTTAAGTCGCCTCTCTGCTTCTCGATGCTGCCGTCGTAGTAGCGCAACCAGCCCTTTTTAATTAGATTTCCCTCGATCGGCATCGGATTTTGTTGATATTGGGCTGAGAAAGCCATCGTGCCCATGTCGGCCTTCAATTGCTGGAGCACGTCTGCGGGCTCTCTAATCGGATCCAGCACATCACCGATATTGCGGATATGAAATTTTCCAGCCTGGATCGGAATTTGTTCAAACTGCTCAGCGATTGCCGGCAAGTTCAAGTGCTCCCAACCTCCCTTCTGAAGAAAAACGCCAGCCGGGTCTTCTTCATGGAGGCGCTGCATTACCAAGACGATGGCGTCGTCTCGTTTGCTATTTAGGCGAGTCAGCATTGTGTTTTCGATCCACTGGAGGGCTTTCGCCCGAGCAGCTTCGGAAAGCGCCTCTTCGGGCTTTACCGGGTCATCGAGGAGAAAAAGATTTCCTCCGCGTCCGAGGAGTGTTCCACCTACAGAGGTGGCAAGGCGGCCACCTCTCTTGGTTGTCATAGTCTCTGACTCTGTGTCTTTTTCTGCGCTGATCTGAGTGCCAGGGAAAGCGTGCAAATACCAATCAGAACGAAGTATCGCCCTGAAGTCGTTAGCGTGCTTCGACGAAAGATCCTGAGAATAGCTTGCGCAGATTATCTTCTTGGTCGGATCGTGGCCGAGCACGTAAGCAGGAAATGCAACAGTGGCGAGAGTTGTCTTGAGGCTGCGCGGGGGAACGGTGATAATCAGACGCTTAATTTTGCCCTGTCTAATTTTCTCCAACTGGCCTGCACCCGGTTCCGAAGACACCGAGTTAGGTGTTTTCATGGGACCGGAGGTGCGTCATGGAGAGGCGGAAGTTTACGCGAGAGTTCAAGCTTGAGGCCGTGCGGCTGATCACG
>JALHMF010000002.1 GCA_022844205.1 Xanthobacteraceae bacterium
TAAGGCCTTCATCACTCACGCGGCATGGCTGGATCAGGCTTGCGCCCATTGTCCAATATTCCCCACTGCTGCCTCCCGTAGGAGTCTGGGCCGTGTCTCAGTCCCAGTGTGGCTGATCTTCCTCTCAGAACAGCTAAAGATCATAGCCTTGGTGAGCCGTTACCTCACCAACTAGCTAATCTTACGCGGGCCGATCCCTCGGCGATAAATCTTTCTCCTCTCGGACGTATCCGGTATTAGCCCAAGTTTCCCTGGGTTATTCCGGACCGAAGGGCACGTTCCCACGCGTTACTCACCCGTCTGCCGCTCCCCTTGCGGGGCGCTCGACTTGCATGTGTTAGGCCTGCCGCCAGCGTTCGCTCTGAGCCAGGATCAAACTCTCAAGTTTGAGATTTGATCGGCTCGGTCACTACATTATTGACGAGTCCCAAGCACGAGCAGTCGCTTTCGCGATTGCTTGGCTTGATAACTTGAAAAACGTAGGACCGCCGAAGTCTCTTTGACCTCCAGCCCCACGGACTTGCGTCCGCATGAATGGAAGGTCCGCAAGGACCCCGCCGCCCACGTTTCTCTTTCTTCCCGATTCACAGATTCAAACAGCGCGGGCTTTCGCCCCGTCTCACCGGATTTCTCCAGAGCGGCGTCGAAACTCCCGTTCCCAGCTTGCGCCAGAAATGAGCGACCAATGGTCGTTTAGGAGCTATACTGGCGCGCCATCCCGCCATGGGGCGGCGTGCCGAGCGGCTGTTTATATGCGCTCTTAGATTTTATTGTCAACAGTCCGTATTCAATGAGTTTCTCAAACGTAAACTATTGGTCTTGCGTCATTATCCCGCCATTTTGAGAGGGCGCTCTACAGCCTGAGCCTTCGGCCGCAGCCGGAGCCTGAATTAGCGCTATCATCAGCCTGCCGAATTGACCGATCCGGCAGGTCCCAGGGAGCGAGAGGAAAGCGCTTGCAACGACGGTATCCGGCAGGCGGCGGGCGGCATGGTTATGTCGAGCCCATCGACCTAGGCAACGAACCACCGCTCGGCCTCGACGGCGACCATGAGGAGCCGATCGATCGCCGTCGCGTTTCGATCCGCTGGCTCGCGGCCACTGTTCTCGTTGCCTTTTCCGGTGCGTTCCTGATGGGCGGCGCCGTATGGGCGGCACTCGATGGCGAATACCGCTTCGCGCAACTTCCCGAACTCGCACGCCTTGCCATCAAGAACCTCGGCGACCGCGCATCCAACATCGCACGTAAGGCCGACCGCATTTCCCTGCTAGCGGAACATCAGTCCGCGCGGCAGGTGCTGCGCGTTTCCACAACGACGCGCGCCGGTGACCGCGAAATCGTCCGCGTGCGCCCGTTCGTGCGCGTCGCAACCAATCTCGCACTGACCCCCTCGAGCTTTGCTGCCAGCGTGCCGGAGTTCAATCCGGTGAAGCTGATGGCCGATGACTCCGAGCGCGGCGACGAAGCGCCGTCGCTTGAGCCGACCGGAGAGCTTTCGATCGTGATGCGCGACCTGATGCAGGTGCCGGGCACCGTGAAGGTGGCCGGCATCATGCGCGCCGAAGATGTGTTGTTCGCCGTGCGCGAAGCACTCTCACCGGATGGGTCGAATCGGCAGGCCCGCCCGTCGATTGCAACGAGCCTCGGCACCGGTTTTGGCAGCGCGTTCGCCTACGCCGCGGAGAACGCCGACCCGCGCATCACACAGCTTCCCGCGGTTGCTGAAAACGTCAGCACCATTCCGAAAACAGGCACGGAAATCACCGGCGGCAACTCCTGGTCCGAACGCACGATTGTCGCCAAGCGAAACGAAGGCCTCACCGCGATCCTGAAAGAACTGAACGTCCCCGCTCGCGCCTCCGGCCCACTCATTGCGGCGTTCAGCGCACGCGGGCGAGACGGCGGTCTGCGCGAAGGCCACCGCATCCGCGTTCTGCTCGACATCGACGCCAAAGGCGAAACGACCCCACTACGGGTCAGCATCTTCAGCGACAAGGGTCACGAGGCCACCGTCGCGCTTTCCGACAACCAGCGTTACGTCGCGGTGGAAGAGCCGCGCGAGTTTGATGTCGCCAGGATCGAGGATGACAACGAAGAAGGCCGCGGGATGCGCCTTTATCAGAGCATCTACGAGACGGCGCTCCGCAATGAAATCCCGAAACCGATGATCGAGAACATCATCCGCACGTTCTCGTTCGACATCGACCTGCAGCGCAAGGTGCGCGCGGGCGACTCATTCGAGGTTCTCTACGCCGCCGACGAAGCCGAAGGCCATTCGGATGTGCTGTTCGCATCGCTCATTTCCGGCGACGAGCCGCGCCGCTACTATCGCTTCCAGACCGGCGACGACAGCATCATCGACTATTACGACGAGACTGGAAAAAGCGCGAAGAAGTTCCTCGTCCGCAAACCGATGACCGGTGGTGTGCTCCGCTCCGGTTTCGGCCCGCGCAAGCATCCGATCCTCGGCTATGTCCGCATGCATACCGGCGTCGATTGGGCCGAAGACACCGGCGCGCCGATTTTCGCCGCCGGCAACGGCACTATCATCAAGGCCGACTGGGACTCTGGCGGCTATGGCCGCAAGGTCGAAATCCAGCACTTGAACGGCTACGCTACCCACTACGCGCACATGTCCGCATTCGCGAAGGGCATCCAGCCGGGCGCGAAAGTCCGTCAGGGACAGATCATCGGCTATGTCGGCAACACCGGCCTCTCCACCGGACCGCATCTGCATTACGAGGTGCTCGTGAACGGCCACTTCGTCGATCCGATGCGCATCAAGCTGCCGCGCGGTCGCGAACTGGATGGCTCCATGTTCGTGGACTTTGAGCGCGAACGGAAGCGCATTGACGGCATTCTGGAGCGCGGCGCAGCCCAGCCGCGCGTCGCGCAGACGAACTAGGGTCAAAACCCAATAAATGCGTTGCCGGATGAATCGATTGTTGATTCTCTGCTGCTGTGATTCGGGAGCAGAGAACATGCGGCGCAATCTCTTCTGGCTGAGCGATGATCAGTGGCGGCAGATCGAGCCGCAATTACCGACAGACGTCCGTGGCAAGGACCGGGTGGACGATCGTCGCGTGATCAGCGGCATTGTGCATGTCCTCAAAAGCGGCTGCCGATGGTGCGATTGTCCGCCGGAATACGGCCCTCCGACGACGATCTACAATCGGTTCGTCCGCTGGGCGGAACGCGGCGTGTGGGAACGACTGTTCCGTGAGTTGGCCAGGCGCGGTCGCTCGCGCCAGACCCAGATGGTCGACTCGACCTATGTCAAGGCGCACCGCTCGGCCTCGGGCGGAAAGGGGGGAGCAGAACCAGGCGATTGGCCGCTCACGCGGCGGGCGCAATACGAAGATCCACGCAATCGCAGATGCTCAAGGCCGTCTTCTTTCCGTCCTCTTGACCGGCGGTGAGGCGCATGACTGCCCTCCCGCTCCGCGTCTGATCCGACGCACCAAGGCGGCCCAAAAGTTGATTGGCGACAAGGCTTACGACAGTGCGCCGTTGCGGCAATGGTTGAAAGAGCGCGGCACCAAGCCCGTCGTTCCCAACAAATCGAACCGCAAGCTGCCCTTCCGCTTCGACAAGAGGTCCTATCGACAGCGGCACCACATCGAGAATGCTTTCTGCCGCCTCAAGGACTTTCGCCGTATCGCCACCCGCTACGACCGGCTGGCCAGGAATTTCCTCGCCTCCGTCTGCCTCGTCGCTGCTCTTGTCTGGTGGATTTTATGAGTCTTGACCCTAAATCACCGCTTCACCTCCACTTCGCTGCGTTTACCGGGCGTGATCCTGACCGGACGCTCAACTTTTTTCTCGCCGACGGCTGAATTCCTAGTCGTAGGGCCAACCACACCTGCATCGAGCACAACGTTGATCTGCATGGGCGCGCTGGATTTCACTTCGGCTTGCGCCGTGCGCTTCGCGGCACCTACACCCACCGTTACGTCATAGCTTCGGGTTTGCTAGCGAGTGACAAAGGATGCGAAGGCAACTACGCCGCCTTCGCCGATTTCCCCTTGGTCTCGAACGCAAGCGCATCGCCCTTCACGTTTGCCCGCACCACGTCGCCATCCTTGATCGATCCTTCAAGGATGCGTTCGGATAGTGGGTCTTGCACGAACTTCTGGATCGCGCGCTTGAGCGGCCGCGCGCCGAACGCAGGCTCATAGCCCTTCTCGGCCAGCCAGACGCGTGCTTCGGCGGAAAGTTCGATCGTAATCTTGCGATCTTCTAGAAGTTTGGCGAGCCGCGCCATCTGGATGTCGACAATGGCCCCCATCTGCGCCCTCTTCAGCCGTTGGAACAGGATGATCTCGTCCACGCGGTTGAGGAATTCAGGCCGGAAGTTGGAACGTACAACCGCCATCACCTGATCGCGGACGGCTTCGACATCCTGATCCTCGCCAAGCGCGACGAGGAAGTCCGCACCGAGATTGGAGGTCATCACAATCAGCGTGTTCCGGAAATCGACCGTGCGGCCCTGACCGTCGGTCAGTCGTCCGTCATCCAGCACCTGCAACAGCACGTTGAACACATCCGGATGCGCCTTCTCGATCTCGTCAAACAGAATGACCTGATATGGCCGTCGCCGGACGGCTTCAGTGAGCGCGCCGCCTTCGTCATAGCCCACATAACCGGGAGGCGCACCGATGAGGCGCGCCACCGAATGTTTCTCCATGTATTCCGACATATCGACACGCAGCAGTGCCTGCTCGTCGTCGAACAGGAACGACGCAAGCGCCTTCGTCAGCTCCGTCTTGCCGACACCCGTAGGGCCAAGAAACATGAATGAGCCGATCGGCCGGTTCGGATCTTGCAATCCCGCGCGCGCGCGACGCACCGCCGTGGAAACGGCCTTTACTGCTTCCTGCTGGCCGACGACGCGCTTGGCGATCTGCTCTTCCATCCGAAGGAGCTTGTCCTTCTCGCCTTCCAACATCCGATCGACCGGCACACCGGTCCAGCGTGAGACAATCTGCGCGATGTGGTCGGCGGTGACCGCCTCCTCCACCATCGCCGTACTCGCCTTGTCCTCG
This sequence comes from Xanthobacteraceae bacterium, assembly GCA_022844205.1. Taxonomy (GTDB): domain Bacteria; phylum Pseudomonadota; class Alphaproteobacteria; order Rhizobiales; family Xanthobacteraceae; genus JAUSIF01. The sequence goes on from JALHMF010000002.1 coordinate 5,047, forward strand.
ATCGCCTTGAGCTTCTGTTCAAGTTCCGGAATGATCCCGTAAGTCAGTTCGCCCGCGCGCTGATACTCGCCCCCGCGCTGTGCCTTGGCGAGATCGTTTCGCGCCTGCTCAAGTTCAGTCTTGAGCTTCTGCTCGTCGCCGAGCTTTTCCTTTTCGTTCAGCCAGCGCTGAGTGAGCGCATTCGACTGTTCCTCTAGCGCGGAAATTTCCTTGACGATCTTCTTCAGCCGCTCCTTGGAACCGGTATCGGTTTCTTTTTTCAACGCTTCCTGCTCAATCTTGAGCTGGATCAAGCGGCGGTCGAGTTCATCCAATTCCTCGGGTTTGGAATCGACCTGCATACGAAGCCGTGCAGCGGCTTCGTCCATGAGATCGATCGCCTTGTCGGGCAGGAAGCGATCGGTAATGTAACGGTTTGAAAGTGTCGCCGCTGCGACGACCGCGGCATCTAAAATCCGCACGCCGTGATGCAGTTCGTATTTCTCTTTCAGGCCGCGCAGAATGGAAATCGTATCCTCGACCGTCGGCTCGCTGACGAAGATGGGCTGGAAGCGCCGTGCCAAAGCCGCGTCCTTTTCCACGTGCTTGCGATATTCATCGAGCGTGGTGGCGCCGACGCAATGCAGCTCGCCGCGCGCGAGCGCGGGCTTGAGCAGGTTGGACGCGTCCATCGCACCGTCTGCCTTGCCGGCGCCGATCAGCGTATGCATCTCGTCGATGAAGAGGATGATCATGCCGTCGGAGGACGTGATCTCCTGCAGGACGGCCTTAAGCCGCTCCTCGAATTCGCCGCGATACTTGGCGCCTGCAACCAGCCCGCCGAGATCGAGTGAGAACAATTGCTTGTCCTTCAGCCCTTCCGGCACGTCACCGTTGACAATGCGCAGCGCGAGCCCTTCCACAATGGCGGTCTTGCCGACGCCGGGCTCGCCGATCAGCACGGGATTGTTCTTGGTGCGGCGCGAAAGCACCTGGATCGTGCGGCGGATTTCCTCGTCGCGGCCAATGACCGGATCGAGCTTGCCGTTCCTCGCCGCTTCCGTGATGTCTCGCGTATAGCGCTTCAGTGCGTCATAGGCATTTTCGGCGGACGCGGAGTCCGCCTTGCGGCCCTTGCGCAAGTCTTCCACAGCGGAATTCAGTTTCTGCGGCGTGACTCCGACTTTCGCGAGAATCTTTCCAGCCTCGCTCCCGCTCTCGATGGCAAGCGCGATCAGAAGCCGTTCCGCGGTAACGAAGGAATCGCCCGCCTTATCGGCGGCTTTCTCGGCGGTGTCGAAGACACGCGCGAGTGCCGGCGCCAGATACAGTTGTCCAGCTCCGGAGCCTTCCACTTTCGGCATCTTGGCAAGCTGCGCCTCGACAGCTTTCAACGCTTCGCGCGAACGACCGCCGGCGCGATCAATGAGACCAGCGGCGAGTCCCTCGGGGTCGTCGAGCAGGACTTTCAGAAGATGTTCGGTCGCGAATTGCTGATGCCCTTCGCGCAAGGCGAGCGACTGTGCCGACTGCACGAAGCCGCGCGAACGCTCGGTGTATTTCTCAAAATTCATCACACCTCCCTAGCCTACTCATGCCGCCCCGAAGGCCCAGCTTAAGCATCCCACTTTTCTTGTCTGAAATAGGTAGCGTTCCGCCCCTGCGGAAGACCTGATCTGCATCAAAAATTTCTCCGGATTGCTGGACCTTTCGGGCATTTTCGCCGAGAAGAGCCGCCATGATCGAGCCCATTGCCCGCGTCACTTCCTTGTATCGCTACCCCGTGAAGGGCCTTTCCGGAGAGCGGCTCGCCACGGTCGAACTCGAGCCAAAGACCACCTTCCCAGCCGACCGCGCCTTTGCCCTCGAAAACGGTCCATCCGGTTTCGATCCGGCGGCTCCTGCCTGGCAGCCGAAGATCAAATTTTTATGCCTGATGCGGAACGCCAAGATCGCGACACTGACAACCCGCTACGACGATGCGAGCGGCGACCTGCTCGTCGAGCAAAACGGAGCAGCGCTCCTCAACGAAAGCCTGCAAGTTCCCGACGGACGCGCGAGCATCGAAAAATTCTTTCAAGCGTTCATGGGCAAGGACGCACGCGGCCCGGTGCGCGTGCTGACGTCGCCGGGCCACAGCTTCTCGGACCTCTCCAAGAAGGTGATTTCCATCATCAATCTGGATAGCGTAAGGGCACTGGAAAAAGCGCTTAGAAAAAAAATCCACCCGCTGCGTTTCCGCGCGAATGTCTATATTGAAGGTCTGCCCGCGTGGGCTGAGACGGAACTGATCGGGAAGTGCATTCAGATCGGCACAACAAAAATGCGCGTTTTGAAGATGACACAACGCTGCGCAGCAACGGAAGTCGATCCCGAAACCGCCGAGCGTGACATCGATGTGCCCGACGCGCTCTATCGCCTCACCGGCGAGGACGATTGCGGCATCTATGCCGAGGTTACCGGCTCCGGAAAGATTTCCGAGGGTGACCCTTTCATCGTCGAAAGCTGACGCTTATTCGCTCGGCTTCGGCGTTTCAGTGGGCACTGCCGCCGGCTCGCCGCCCTGCTGCTCGCGCGGTTCACGCGGCTCGAAGTTGCGATCGTTGCGCGGGCGGAAATTGCGGCCGCGATTGCGGTTGAAGCGGCGGCCTTCATTCTGTTCCTGATCGTGACCGTTGTTTCCCTGCTGCGGGGCACCGCCACCACCGGTGATGAACGCCGGCAAGCCGGCGTCGCTCTGTTCGCCCTGCTGCGGATAGCCCTGGAAACTCGGCTGGGGCTGGTTCTGCGGGTGCGGGCGATGCATTTGCTGTCCGCCCTGCTGCCCCTGAAACGATTGACCGCCCTGCTGGTCGGGCGCGCCGGAATCGTCGCCTTCATCGTCGAAGTCCTGGTTGTCGGAGTCGGTGCGCTGCAAGGGCTGCTGCGGCTGGTTCGGATTCTGCTGCGCGAACTGCTGCTGGGCCGCCGCGATCATGCGAAAATAGTGCTCGGCATGCTGAAGATAGCCTTCGGCGGAAACAGGATCACCGGAAGACTGCGCATCGCGCGCGAGCTGAACGTATTTCTCGGCGATGTGATGCGCGGTCCCGCGGATCTTCACATCGGGGCCGTTCGACTCGTACACGCGCGTCAGCGGATTGTGGCCGCGACGGTTATTGTTGCGCCCCCGCATGCGCTTGTTCTGGTTATGATTATGGTTGTGACCGTTTCTCATTCCGACCGTCTCTCCCTGTGTGCGGCTAAGCCGCCCTACTCACGCTTGCCGGCCAGCGACCGGCAACAACAAGAAATCCCCGCAGCGAAAAAGCTGCTTCGTGGAAACCGGGCCCACAGGCCACGGCAATGTTGGTTTGGTTTGCGAATTTAGAGACCAAGTCCGCGCTCGTCGCGGAATGTTGCCCTTTGCCTTCGCGCTCCAGACAGCCCAGGCGCGAATATCGATGAAGCGTTTGATCCGTGAGTTTCGCTGGCACCCCGTGCCCCGCGATCTCGCCATTGAACCGCTTTTCGCAGTCCCTGCGCGCCGAGCCCCATCTGGCCCATCGCGCTACCCGGATCGAATCTCGTGTGGACACTAGTGCGGTTCGCGAATGCTTCCAAGCGCTTTTTTATCCTTTCCGGAGGCCAATACAAGCGCTCTTGGGTGCCCCGCAAGGTCCATCTTGACATCGTTAACAGTTAGCCCGGCCCTCTGCGCGATCTCCGAAACAGCGGTTTGTTGTCCCAGCCCGAGTTCGAGCACGGCCGCCCCGCGTGGCAACAATAATCCAGCAAGGCTGGCACAGATTGCCCGGTACGCATCGAGACCATCCATTCCGCCATCGAGCGCTAGCGCCGGATCATGGTCACGAATTTCGGGCTTCAAGGAAGCGATGACGCTAGTTCCGACATATGGCGGATTAGAGACAACGAGATCGAATTTTTGCCCGACTGCCGCGCCCCAATCACCACAGACAAAAGATGCGCGCCCGGCGAGCGCGAGACGCTGAAAATTGGCCCTCGCAATGCGCAGCGCATCCTCATTCCGATCGAGCGCAAGTCCTGTGGCGTTAGGACGCTCGAGCAGGATCGCGGCAAGAAGGATACCGGTACCAGTACCCATATCCATAACGCGCAAGACCGCATTTCGATCCGCTTTTGCTGCAAGCGCCGCTTCCACGATCGCCTCGCTTTCAGGACGCGGCACGAGGGTATCAGGGCCAAGCAGAAATTCGTGGCTCCAGAATTCTTTTTTTCCGACGATACGCGCGACCGGCTCGCCCCTGAACCGGCGCTCCACCAGCGTCTCAAATCGGGCAGCGATGTCTTCCGGGGTTTCCTGAGCGCCACGCGAAACAAGTTCGACGGCTTCCAGTCCGCTTGCAAAAGACATGAGCAGCCGCGCATCGAGTTCGGCGCTTTCGATGCCCGCTTGCGCGAGTTTTTCAGCGGCGCGTTTCCGCAAGCCGCCGAAGCATGTTCTCGATTGCAATTTTCTGGCTGCCCGCATCTCGCTCATGCCGCATCCACGGACGCGAGTAGTGCCGCCTGGTGATCCGCGACCAGCGCATCGATCAATTCATGCAACGCCGTACCTTCCAGAATTTGCGGCAACTTGTGGAGTGTCAGATTGATCCGGTGATCCGTCACGCGGCCTTGCGGAAAATTGTAGGTACGGATGCGCTGCGAGCGATCCCCGGAGCCGACCTGCCCTTTGCGGTCCGCGGCCCGCGCACTGTCCAACTTCTGCCGCTCTAGATCGTAGAGTTTCGTTCGCAGCACATCCATGGCTCGCGCCTTGTTTCGGTGCTGCGAGCGCTCGTCCTGCACGAAGACCACAATGCCTGTTGGAAGATGAGTGATGCGGATCGCGGATTCCGTTTTGTTCACATGCTGCCCGCCCGCTCCTTGCGCGCGCATCGTATCGATCTTCAGGTCGTTCTCATTAATGGCGACATCGACCTCCTCTGCCTCCGGCAGCACCGCCACCGTCGCGGCCGAAGTATGGATGCGGCCCGAAGTTTCGGTATCAGGCACGCGCTGGACGCGATGTACGCCGGATTCGAATTTCATCCGCGCATAAGCGCCCTTGCCTCGGATCGCCGCGACCACTTCCTTGAACCCCCCGACCGTGCCTTCACTCAAGGAAAGCGCTTCGACTTTCCAACCCTGCAGGGCGGCATAGCGTTCATACATGCGGAAGAGATCGCCTGCGAACAATGAAGCCTCGTCCCCGCCGGTACCGGCGCGAACCTCTATAATGACGTCCTTCTCGTCGGCGGCATCTTTAGGCAGCAGGGCAATTCGCAACTCGTTCTCAAGCGCCTCGATACGCTTCTGAAGTGCTGACTTTTCATCGCCGGCAAGACGGGCCATTTCCGGATCGGCCTTCTTGTCCGCGATCAGCGCCTCGACATCTTTCAGGTCAGCTTCCGCCTGACGCAGAGCCTTCGCTGCATCCACCACAGGCTTCAGTTCGGAATATTCCCGCGAGAGCTTCACGAACTGGTCGCGGCCGGGATTGCGCGAAAGCTCCGCCTCGACAGCGGCATGGCGTTCGACAAGTGCAGCGATGCGCGCGACCGGCAGCATGGTCAGACCGGAACGCCGTGTTTGGCAGCGAATTCGCCAAGCAAGGTCCTGATACTCGCCGTCAGCGCGCCATCATTCAGCAAAGGATCGAGTGTTTTTTCTGCCTCGGCAAGATCGAGACCGAGCACCATCGCCTTCACCGGTCCGATAGCGGCGGGTGACAGCGACAGTGTACGGAAGCCAAGCGCCAGCAGCGCCATTGCTTCCAGCGGCTTTGAGGCGAGTTCACCGCAAAGCGTGATGGGTTTCTTGTGCACCTTGCCCGCTTCCACGACGGTTTTCAGCGCGCGCAGCACCGGCACCGACAGCGCATCGAACCGGTTTGAGACGCGTGCGTTCCCGCGATCCGCTGCGAACATGAACTGCACGAGATCGTTGGAGCCGACGGAAAGAAAGTCCGCGCGCTGCAAAATCTCATCCAGCGCGAACAGCAGCGAGGGGACCTCAACCATGACGCCGATGTGCAGCGTTTCTGGAAGCTTATGACCGTGACGACGCAGATGTGTCAGTTCCTGCTCCACCAGTTCCTTGGACCGGTCGAATTCATCGGCCACCGCTACCATCGGAAACATCAGCCGCAACTCGCGACCTGCCGCGGCGTGCAGCAGCCCGCGCAACTGGATACGCAGCAACGCAGGCCGGTCGAGGCTAAGACGAATCGCTCGCCAGCCAAGCGCCGGATTCTCTTCCTCGACCGAACGCATGTAGGGCAGCACCTTGTCGCCCCCTACATCGAGTGTGCGGAACGTCACGGGCTTGCCGTTCGCCGCGTCGAGGACCGCCCGATAGAGCCGCAACTGCTCACTGGTGCGCGGCAGCGTAGATGCCACCATGAACTGCAGTTCGGTGCGAAAAAGACCGATGCCATCCGCGCCTGTCTGGGCAATGTGTGGAAGATCGACAAGCAGCCCCGCGTTCATCAGCAACTGCACACGCTGGCCGTCCTTGGTGATGGCGGGCTTGTCGCGCAGTTCCGCATATTGCGCCTGACGCCGCGCACGCAGCTGGACTTTTTCCGAGTAGGAGGATTCGAGGCCCGCGGGCGGACGCAGATGCATCTCGCCGGTCTCGCCGTCCACAATGATGGCGTCGCCCGGATCGGCGATGCTCGCTGCATTCTCGATTTGCCCGACCGTCGCAATGCCAAGCGCCTTCGCAACAATCACCACATGGCTGGTCGCCGTTCCTTCTTCCAGCACCAGCCCCCGCAGGTGGGCGCGGTCGTAATCCAGAAGCGCTGCTGGGCTCATGTTGCGCGCAACCAGCACGGCATTTTCCGGCAAGACGCTTTTCGTAGGCAACTGGTCGGGTCCGAGCAATTCGCGTAGCAGCCGGTTTGCAAGGTCGTCCAGGTCGTGCAGCCGCTCGCGAAGATAAGGATCGACCATGCGCTGCATGCGCGCACGCGTGTCGGATTGTACGCGCTCCACCGCCGCCTCGGCAGTGAGGCCGGTCATCACGGCTTCTCGTAATTTATGCATCCAGCCGCGGTCGTGGGCGAACATACGATAGGCTTCTAGAACATCGCGATGCTCGCCGCCACGCAGCACGTTTTCGTCATCAAGCATGACGTCGATGGACGCACGCAGCGTATCGACCGACTGATCGAGCCGCTTCAATTCATTCTGGACGTCGTCCGCGATCAGGTTCTTCACGAACACGCGCGGCTCATACAGCACGACATGCCCAAGGCCGATACCATCGGCGAGCGCGGCACCCTGCACATGCACCGGCCGGCGAACGGCGGGCTCGGCCCCCGGACGCGCTAGCGCGGAAAGCTCGCCGGATGCGATCATCTCCGCTAGCACCATCGCGGTGGTCTGCAGTGCTTCGATTTCTTCCTCGCTGTAGGTGCGATGGGCACGGTTCTGCACGACCAGCACGCCGAGCATGATGCCCGCGCGCAGCACCGGCACGCCGAGGAAGGAGTGATAGATTTCTTCGCCGGTTTCCGGTTTGTAGGAAAACGCCGGATGCGATTGCGCGTCGGGCAAATTCAGCGGCTGCGCTTCGCTTGCAACGAGACCCACGAGGCCTTCGCCCGCGCGCAGCACGGTCATGTGAACGGCTGCGCGGCTCAGACCTTCGGTGGCGTAAAGTTCGAGACTGCCATCGACGCGCAGCACATAGACCGAGCAGACTTCCGCCACCATATTGGCGGCGATCATCACCACGATCTTGTCGAGCCGTTCCTGCGCGCTGACCCGTTCCGCCATCACCTCGCGGAGTCGGCGGAGCAGAACGCGTGGACCGCCCATCGCACCACGAGCCGCCATCGGCCGGGTTTCCCTTAGGGGCGCCGCGCCGCCCGCTTCTTGCGTGAATAGTCTCGCGCGGGAGGAGAGCCCACGCCTGGCTAGAGGCCGTGCTCGAGTGCCGCTTTCTTACGCTGCCGCTCGTTACTAAGAATGTTCACGGGTCGCCGCCGTCTGCCTTGACCGGAGAATGAGGCGTGAGGACGCCTACCGATCAAGTCCATATACAGAATGCAAAGTCCGTACCGCAAGCTCGGTATAGGCCGCATCGATCAGGATCGAAATTTTGATCTCGGAGGTGGATATGGCGCGGATATTGATGCTTCGCTCCGACAGAGCCTTGAAAGCGGTGGCGGCAACACCGGCATGGCTGCGCATACCGACACCAATGATCGACACCTTCACCACATCGGCCGCCCCCTCGATGGCGGTAAAACCGACCTTGTTCTTGATGCCGTCGAGTGCCTTCTTCGCCCGTTCGTAATCGGCCGTAGGCACGGTGAAGGTTATGTCGGTCAGCCCTTCAGCTGAAATGTTCTGCACGATCATATCGACGTTGATGTTGGCCTCGGCGAGCGGGCCGAAGATCGCCGCGGCGACGCCCGGCTTGTCGGCCACCCGGCGGATCGAGATTTGCGCTTCGTCCTTGGAGAAGGCGATGCCGGTAACAATGTGGTTTTCCACGATCTCCTCCTCGTCGCAGATCAGCGTGCCGGGCGGCACGGCGTGTGGGTCAATGTCTTCGGGCTTCACGAAACTGGAGCGGACGAAAATGCGGACGCGATGCTGCATGGCAAGCTCCACTGAGCGCACTTGCATCACCTTGGCGCCGAGCGAGGCCATCTCCAGCATTTCCTCGTAGGCGATCTTGTCGAGCCGCCGCGCTTTCTCCACGACGTTGGGATCGGTCGTGTAAACGCCGTCCACATCCGTATAGATATCACAACGGTCGGCCTGGATTGCGGCAGCCACCGCAACCGCACTCGTATCCGATCCGCCGCGGCCGAGCGTGGTGATGCGGCCGGTTTCCTTGTGAATTCCCTGGAAGCCAGCGATCACCGCGACTTCCCGGTTGCGGCTCTTGAACCGTTCGATAATCTCCTGACCGTTCATGCCGATGATACGGGCCGAGCCATGCGTGTTGTCCGTGTACATCGGCAACTGCCAGCCCTGCCAGGAGCGGGCCTGCAGACCCATCTCCTGCAGGGTGATTGCGAGCAGTCCCGCTGTCACCTGCTCGCCCGACGCGACGACGGCATCGTACTCGCGCGCATCGTGCAACGGAGCAGCTCCACGGCACCACGCGACCAGCTCGTTGGTCTTGCCGGCCATCGCGGACACGACAACGGCAACCTCATGCCCCGCCTTCACTTCGCGCTCGACGTGGCGCGCGACATTAAGGATGCGGTCGAGGTCGGCCACCGAAGTGCCGCCGAATTTCATGACGAGACGAGCCATGCGGCGGTCGTACCTCGTTGGAGCGAAAAAGGAACGGAGGAATTTTGTTCCCCCGCGCGAAAGGCGCGTATAGATACAATCTGGGCACGCCCCAAGCAACGGCGCGAAACGACGGAAAGCACGTAAATGGCCAGCTTAGACACAAAGCCGCAATCCACCGTCGATCCCGAGGAGGTTGCCCGTTTCGCCGCGATGGCGGACGAGTGGTGGGACCCGCGCGGCAAGATGCGGCCGCTGCATAAATTCAATCCCGTCCGGCTCGCGTATATCCGCGACCATGCCTGCGGGCTTTTCCAGCGCGATCCAAAATCGCTCGATTGCATGAAAGGAATCCGCATTCTCGACGTAGGGTGCGGTGGCGGAATTCTGTCCGAGCCGCTCGCGCGTCTGGGCGCGGATGTCGTAGGCATCGACCCGGCCCCGGAGAATGCTGCTACTGCGCGCGTTCACGCCGAGAAAAACGGGCTGAACATCGACTACCGCGCCGCCACCGCGGAGAAACTGGCCGATGACGGCGAACAATTCGACATCGTGCTGGCGATGGAGGTGCTAGAGCACGTATCCGATGTCGGCCTGTTCGTGCGCCGTTGCGCGGAGATGGTGAAACCAAGCGGCTTCATGATTGCCGCCACGCTCAACCGCACCGTGAAAAGTTTTGCGCTGGCGATTGTCGGCGCAGAATACGTACTGCGATGGCTGCCGGTCGGCACCCATGACTGGAGAAAGTTCGTAACCCCAGACGAACTTGAAATAGCGATGAAAGCGGCCGGGCTTGAAGTCACCGACGAAACCGGCGTGATCTACAATCCGCTGAACGACGAATGGCGGAAGTCTGACGACATGGACGTAAACTACATGCTGCTTGCCCAGAAAAGATTCGTCGTTGCCTGAACGGATCATTCATGCCCGATCAAGGCTGGCTCTGGGTTGTCTTCACGCTGATAGCATCGCTCTCACAGACAATCCGCAATGCGATGCAGCGTTCTCTAACCGGTGAACTTGGCACCGTCGGTGCCACTCATGTGAGGTTCCTGTTCGGCTTTCCGTTCGCGTTGCTTTCGCTGGCGGCTGTCGCGATTTTCAGCGGCGTAAGGCTGCCTTCGCCTGCCTTGATTTACATCCCCTGGCTTTTGCTCGGCGCCCTCGCACAGATTGTAGCGACGGCGCTCATGCTCGCGGCGATGGGCGAACGGTCCTTTGTTGTCACGACCGCCTACATCAAGACAGAACCGGTGCAAGTCGCTTTATTCGGTTTGCTCTTTTTGGGCGACGCAATCACGCTGCCCATCGCGCTTGCGATCCTGATTGCGACTGCAGGCGTGATGCTCATGTCGATCCGACCGGCGCAGCTTTCAGCGGGCGGCTATCGGGCTATGATTTTGGGCATCACGGCCGGCGCAATGTTCGCATTCTCCGCGATTGGCTATCGCGGTGCGATCCTTTCCCTCGACACAAATTTCGTGATGGCCGCCACGTTCACCCTCGCTTGCGGGCTGGTTATGCAGGCAGGACTGCTCTCGCTCTACCTCGCGATCCGTGACCGCAAGGTTCTTACCGCCATCATCCATTCATGGAAGCCTTCGCTGTTCGCAGGCTTTATGGGCGCGCTCGCTTCGCAATTCTGGTTCCTGTCCTTCGCGCTCGCGACCGCCGCTAGCGTCCGCACGCTGGCATTGGTCGAAGTCCTGTTTGCACAGGCGGTTTCAACCTTCGTGTTTCACCAGAAGGTTACGCAGCGGGAAGTGCTGGGAATGATGTTGGTAGTGGGTGGCGTCGCGCTGCTCTTATGGGCGCACTAATTCTTGTCTTCCGGCAGCGTCGGCAGCGGCGTCAGTTCAACCCCTTCTTCGACGAGTGAACGCACTTCATCCGGCTTCGCCTCGCCGTAAATCGACCGCTTCTCGATCTCCTCGTGATGCATCTTGCGCGCGAGATCGGGGAATTTCTCGCCGACATAATCGGCGTTCTTGGTGACGTGTTTGTACAGCTCTTTCAGTTTTTTGCGGAACTCGGTTTCCTGCGGCGACATCATCGCGACCGTGGCTGTCTCCCCGCTCGCGGGTGCGTCGGCCGCGTCCTTCTTCGAACGCCCGAGCGACGGCGCCATAATCTGCTTCTCTACTTTCGGCGAGTCGCATACGGGGCACATGACGAGCCTCTTCCTCGACTGCGCGTCGTAATCGCTTGAGGAGCGAAACCAACTCTCAAAGCCGTGGCCCGCTTCGCAAACAAGCGAGTAGCGGATCATGATGCCTTGCCCACAAGATGCAGCCGCGACTGGTCTTTATTGGGTGCGGCAACTTCAAAACGCCGTCCGTGATCGAGTGCCGGAACCTTTCCACGCGCTTCAGCAACCAGCGAAAGATCGATGTCCACCATCGTAACCCCTGGCTCGACACCGGCTTCGGCCAGCACCCGGCCCCAGGGATCGATCGCGATCGAGTGGCCGTAAGTATCTCGGCCATTCTCGTGCCTGCCGCCCTGCGCCGCCGCCAGAACGAAACAGCCCGTTTCCACCGCGCGAGCGCGCAGCAGAAGATGCCAGTGCGCTTCTCCCGTCGTCTTGGTGAAGGCCGCTGGCACCGTCAGTACATGCGCGCCCGCTTCAGCCAGCGCGCGGTACAAGGCCGGAAAGCGGAGATCGTAGCAAATCGTCAGCCCGAACATCGCGAGCGGCGTCGGAACTACGACCGCGGTCTCGCCGGGACGGTAGGTATTCGATTCGCGATAGCTTTCGCCGTTCGGCAAATTTACGTCGAACATGTGGATCTTGTCATAGCGGCCGATGATCTCGCCGTCAGGCCCGATGAAGAACGCGCGGTTCGCCGCCTTCTCGGGTGAAACCTTGATCGCGAGCGACCCGATGTGAAGATGAATCTTCAGTTCGCGCGCCAGCTCCTGAAACACTGCGAGCGACGCGTCATGTGCTTCTTCCACAATGCTGGAGAAGAGGCTCTTGCGGTCGAGTTCCATCAGCGAAGTTTGCTCAGGCGTCTGCACATAGTCCGCGCCCTGCGTCTTCGCCTGGCGAATGAACTTCGCGGCGAGATCGACATTCGCCACTACATCGCGGCTGGCGCGAAGCTGCACAAGGCCAGTGCGGAATTTTCTGCTTCCTGTCACGAAAGCCTCCTGTTCCAAGTTTTCAAGATATGCGCTTCAGGTCTCGTCCACAACCCGAGACAGGACGAGCACGTCCACGCGCTTGGCGCCCGCACGCAGCAACACGCGCGCGCACGCATTCGCAGTCGCACCCGAAGTCAGAACATCGTCAATGAGCGTGATATTCCTTGCTTTCAGTTCGCCGCGCGTTTCCTTGTCCACTTCAAACGCGCCTTGCACGTTACGCGCTCGTTCGTTACTTCCAAGCCCGATCTGCGGCGGCGTCGCGCGCGTGCGCACGAGCACATGATCAGCAACCGGGACCTTAGCGATGGACGACACTTCCCGCGCCAGAGCCGCCGACTGGTTGAATCGGCGCTGCCATAGCCGCGTCCAGTGCAACGGCACCGGCACGAGGAGATCAGCCTCGGCAAGAATTTCCACGCCCGCGCGAGCCATCCATTTTCCGAACGGCTTCACAAGGTCGAGACGGTCGCCATATTTGAGAAGATGCACGAGATCGCGCGCAACATCGCTGTATCGTGCCGCTGCTCGTGCGCACTGAAAGGCGGGCGGATCGGCCATTGCGGCAGGCGAAAGCAGCGTACCCATGTCATGCGCGAATGGCGTGCCGAGCCGCTCGCAATAGGGCCGTTCGATGAAACCCATCCTGCCCCAGCAGCCAGAGCAAAGCCCGCCGATTTCGCCGACGGGTTTGCGGCATGCGGCACAGGTCGGCGGGAGCATGACGTTAAAGAGGGCTCCGGCCACGCCGCCGAACAGCCGCGCGAAGCGAAATGATTTTCCGGCCGGCTCCGATGCCTGCATGCGGAAAGGCTAGCGCCGAAAAAGCAGGGATGTCACCTTCAAAATACGGATTTGTTGGACCCTATGAACCGCATGGATACGCCGCCAAAACTCTTCGATCGTAAGTTGCTTCAGAGCCGCCGGAAGCGAGCGCTTGCTCAAGGCGCGGATGATTTTCTGCTTGAGCGGGTGGCCGAGGACATTTCGGAACGCCTGCAATCCGTGAAGCGGAGATTTTCATTGGCACTCGATCTTGGCACGCCGGGTACACGCATCGCGCAAAGCATAGGTGGGAGCGGCCAAGTGGAGCGGCTGATTCTTGCAGAGCCGCTTGTCTCACACGATGGGAGATGGCCGCGGATTGTGGCCGATGAGGAAGCACTCCCCTTCGCGGAAGAGAGTTTCGATCTCGTCGTATCGGCCCTGGCGCTGCAATGGACCAACGATCTGCCGGGCGCGCTTTTGCAAATCCGCCGCGCGCTGAAACCAGACGGACTGTTTCTCGCCGTACTCGCCGGTGGCGAGACTCTCACCGAATTGCGCCAGTGCCTCGCCGAAGCAGAGGCGGAGATTGAAGGCGGTCTGTCGCCTCGCGTTTCGCCGTTTATCGAAGTGCGGATAATGGGGGCGCTGCTGCAGCGCGCGGGATTCGCGCTGCCCGTCACCGACATCGACCGGCTGAGGATTCGTTACGCAAATATGTTCGACCTGTTCAGGGATCTTCGCCGCATGGGCGCCACGAACGTGCTTACCGAACGAAGCCGCAGGCCCATGAAGCGGACAATGCTTGCTCGCGCCGCGGCTCTCTACGCGCAAAAATTTTCGGGCGCGGACGGAAAACTTCACGCCACGTTCGACTTACTGTGGGTTTCAGGATGGGCGCCGTCGGACAATCAGCAAAAGCCGCTGCGTCCCGGCTCCGCGAAGGCGCGGCTCGCGGACGCGCTCGGCACAACGGAGACATCCGCTGGAGAAAAATCGCGACCGGATAAGGCCTGATTACTTGAGCGCGTTATCGACCTTGCCGAAGTAATCGTCGCGCAGCGTGGAGCCGAGCGAATAGGCCGAGGCGGCGATCGCAATCGAGATGCCGGACGCAATCAACGCATATTCGATCGCGGTGCTGCCGCCTTCTTCCTTGGCGAAGCGCTTCAGGGTTTCTAACATACGCACGCTCACAAACTGCATAACCGACTCTCTGCGCCTATCATCCGCCGGGCGTGGCGAGAAGTTCAATCAGATGCGGGATCAAGGGCTCGTCCGCGGGCGGCATCGCATATTCCTTCAGCCGTTGCGGTTTTACCCAGGCAAGTTCCTGACCCTCCATCGCGGTCGCCATTCCTTGCCAGCGGCGGCAGATCCAGAGCGGCATCAGCAAATGAAAGTCCTCGTAGACATGGCTCGCGAATGTCAGCGGCGCGAGACAGTCCGGACTTACCTCGATCCCGAGTTCCTCCTTCAGTTCCCGGATCAGACATTGCTCCGGGAGTTCACCCGCTTCGATCTTGCCGCCGGGAAATTCCCACAGGCCCGCCAGTGTCTTTCCTTCCGGGCGGCGGGTGAGAAGCACCCGCCCATCGACATCGACGAGTGCGCAGGCGGCGACCAGTACGACCTTCACGTGCAAACTCGTTGTTTTGGATACAGGGAGGACGTTAATTTCGCGCTAGCGCGATTGCTACCAATCGCAGCAAAAGGCGGATCGCTCAACTGCGGTAATCGCCGTTGATTGCCACATATTCCTTGGTGAGATCGCAGGTCAGCACGCGATCGGTCGCTTTTCCAAGCCTCAGATCGACGGTTAAGTCGATCACGTCCCGCTTCATGTAAACGGAAACCTTTTTTTCATCATAAGCCGGATCTCTGGCCCCCGCGTGCGCCACGCGGATTTCGCCGAAGAAAATCGAGAGCTTGTCGCGGTCGGCCGGCTCGCCGGCCTTGCCGACGGCCATAACCACCCGACCCCAGTTCGCGTCCTCGCCGGCGATCGCGGTCTTCACGAGGAGAGAGTTGGCGATCGACAAAGCGATCTTGCGCGCTGAGGACTTGGATACGGCGCCCTTGATATGCACGCGGACGAGCTTGCGGGCACCCTCGCCGTCACGGGCGATCTGCTCGGAAAGATCGGCCAGCACCACATGAAGCGCGCGCGCAAAATCGATGAGGTTTTTGTCGCCGGCGCTCTTGATAACGGGCGCTCCCCGCGCCGCCGCGGCACCCGTCGCGAACAGCAGCAGCGTATCCGACGTCGAAGTATCGCCATCGACCGTGACCGCGTTGAATGTATCCACCACCTCGCGCTTCAAGAGCGCCTGCAAGGCGGAAGCGGCGACCGGCGCATCGGTGAACACGAAGGCCAGCATCGTCGCCATGTCCGGCGCGATCATGCCGGAGCCCTTGGCAATTCCGTTGATGCGGACCTGCACGCTGCCGATCATGGCGGTAGCCGTCGCGACCTTCGGAAATGTGTCGGTCGTCATGATGGCGCGAGCGGCCGCCTTCCAGTTTTCCGGACGGGCAGCGAGTGCGGCGCCGCGCATCACGCGCGCGATTGCATCTGTGTTCAAAGGCTCGCCGATCACGCCGGTGGAAGCGAGAAAAACCTCGTTCGGCTTGCAGCCGCTTGCCTCGGCGGCGAGCGTCGCGGTGTGCTTCACCGCCGCCACCCCCTTGGAACCGGTGAAGGCGTTGGCGTTGCCGGCATTGACGACCAGCGCCCGCGCCTTGCCCGCCTTCAGCCGCACCTTGCACCATTCAACCGGCGCCGACGGGCATTTGGAACGCGTCAGGACACCCGCGACCGTCGTTCCCTTTTCGAAGAGAGCCAGCAGGACGTCCGTGCGGCCTTCATAGCGGATGCCGGCGGAGGCGGTCGCGAGACGGACGCCCGCGACCGGCGGAAGCTCCGGAGTACCCGCCGGGGCCAGTGGCGAAACGGTCGTCGACATCTGCGCGATTAGTTCTTTTTGTCCGCCGGAGCGGCGGGTGCGGGCTTGACCTCGTCGAAGCGCTCGATCTTGGCGCCTTCGCGCAGCTTCGCAACAAGCTCAGCCTGCGCCTTACGCCCGATGAACTGCTCGATCTGCGGCTTCACCTGATCGAAGGCCGGGGCCGGCTGCTTGCGCTTGTCTTCCAGCTTGATGATGTGAAAGCCAAACTGCGATTTCACCGGATCGGAAATCTTGCCCTTCTCGAGTTTGAATGCCGCTTCCGAGAATTCGGGCAGCATCCCCTCCCTGGTGAAGTACCCTAGATCGCCGCCATCGGCGGCACCCGGGTCCTTGGAGTTTTCCTTCGCCAGCGTCGCGAAATCCGCGCCCCCCTTCAGCTTGCCGAGCAATTCCTTGGCCTTCTCTTCCGTCTCCACAAGAATGTGACGCGCGCGGACTTCGTCCTGCGGCGTCATTTTCTTCACCGAGTCGTCGTAAAGCTTCTTCATTTCGCCTTCGGTTGCCGCGGACTTCGAAGTCTCCTCCATCAGCGCTTCCATCAGTACGCGCTTGCGGGCGAGTTCCACCTTGCGGTCGAAGCCTGGAGCCTGGGCGAGTTTTTTGTCCTCGGCGGCCTTCGCCAGCAGATTGATGTCCACGAGATAGGATACGAGCGCGTCGCGCCGCGCTTCCAGACTTGTGGCGGGGAGGTTCGCGCCAATTTCAGCGTCGGCGGTATCGATATCGCTCTGAAGGATTTCGATGCCATTCACCTTGGCCACGACCGCATCGGCTGCCTTTTGCGCGTGCAATTGACCGGCGCCAGCGAACAGGGCTGCTGCCACGGCGGCAGCGGTGAGTTGCGTCTTCAGTCGGATCATTGAAATTCCTCGGGCTGTCCGGCGATTTCGGGCGCGGAAACTGGCGGATGCGGGTTCGTTGCGCATGCTTCTAGCATGGAATCAAGGCTTTGGCGGACGTTTTCACGCGAAATGTCGCGCCCGGCGGCCAATTGACAAGGTTGGGGCCGGTTCATATCTCTCCGGGATCACGCCGGAATTCCCTATAAACACGTTGATGTGACCGGCCGGTTTGCCGAGAAACCATCGCATTTTGGCTGCACTACCGTTCCCCATTCCGAGGAACTCCGGATAACAGTATTCGGCCTCCGCTGATCGAGCGGCGGACGACAGGAAAAAAAGATGATTGCCTCGCTTGCACGCAAGATTTTCGGCTCCGCCAACGACCGGCGTGTTCGTAAATATGAGCCGAGAGTGGAGGCAATCAACGCGCTGGAGCCCGAACTCGAGGCACTCTCCGATGAAGCCCTGAGGGCGCGCACCGCTGAATTCCGTAAGCAGATTGCGGACGGCGCCAGTCTCGACGACCTGCTTGTGCCCGCCTTCGCAACCGTACGCGAAGCCGCCAAACGCACGCTTGGACAGCGGCATTTCGACGTCCAACTCATCGGCGGCATGGTACTGCATGAGGGCGCCATCGCCGAAATGAAGACGGGCGAAGGCAAGACCCTCGTCGCGACGCTGGCGGTGTATCTGAACGCGCTGAACGACAAGGGCGTGCACGTCGTCACCGTCAACGATTATCTCGCCAAGCGCGACTCCGAATGGATGGGCCAAGTCTATACGTTTCTCGGCCTCACCGTCGGCGTGATCGTTCACGGCCTCGACGATTCCCAACGCCAGGCGGCTTACGCCTGCGACGTTACCTACGGCACCAACAACGAGCTTGGCTTCGATTATCTGCGCGACAACATGAAGTACGAGTTGAACCAGATGGCGCAGCGCGGGCATGTGTACGCGATCGTGGACGAAGTCGACTCCATTCTCATCGACGAAGCACGCACGCCGCTCATCATTTCGGGCCCGCTCGACGACCGCTCGGACTTCTACAACACGATCGACAAATTCATCCCGCTGCTCGCAGCGGAGCATTTCGAGGTCGATGAAAAGCAGCGCGCGACCAACCTCACCGAGACCGGCACGGAATTTCTTGAAAACAAGCTCAAGGAAGCGGACTTGCTGAAGGGCGACTCGCTCTACGACATCGACAACGTGTCGGTTGTCCATCACGTCAATCAGGCGCTGCGCGCCCACAAGCTGTTCCAGCGCGACCGCGATTACATCGTGCGCAACAACGAAGTCGTCATCATCGACGAGTTCACCGGCCGCATGATGCCGGGACGCCGCTATTCGGAAGGCCTGCATCAGGCGCTGGAAGCCAAGGAACACGTTGCGATTCAGCCGGAAAACCAGACGCTGGCCTCGATCACCTTCCAGAATTACTTCCGCCTGTATAAAAAGCTCGCGGGCATGACCGGTACCGCCAACACCGAGGCGGCGGAATTCGGCGACATCTACAATCTTGAAGTGATCGAAGTACCGACCAACCGGCCAATGCTGCGCGACGACCAGCACGACGAGGTCTATCGCACGGCACAGGAGAAATACCGGGCAATCATCGAACTGCTGAAAGACTGCAAGACGCGCGGTCAGCCCGTGCTGGTCGGTACCGTTTCGATTGAGAAATCCGAAAGCCTTGCCGAAGCGCTGCGCAAGGAAGGCTGGAAGCAGGCGGATTTCTCCGACCCCAACGCCTTTGCCTCGCTGTATGACGGCGACCAGAAAACCGCTGGCGAAAAGGTCTTCGCGGTGCTGAACGCCCGCTACCACGAGCAGGAGGCCTACATCATCTCGCAGGCCGGTGTGCCGGGCGCCGTCACCATTGCCACTAACATGGCCGGCCGCGGCACCGACATTCAGCTCGGCGGCAACGCCGACATGCGTGTGCGCCAGGAACTTAAGGACGTCGCGGATCCGGCAAAACGTGAAAAAGGCATCGCCGATATCCGGTCGCAAGTTGCGCGTCTGAAGGAAAAGGCGCTCGCCGCCGGCGGCCTGTTCGTGCTCGGCACCGAGCGCCACGAGTCCCGCCGCATCGACAACCAGCTTCGCGGCCGCGCCGGCCGTCAGGGCGATCCGGGCGCATCGCGCTTCTTCCTCTCGTTGGAAGACGACCTGATGCGCATCTTCGGATCGGATCAACTCGGCGGGATGCTGACGAAACTCGGCCTCAAGGAGAACGAGGCGATCGTCCATCCCTGGATCAACAAGGCGCTTGAGAAAGCTCAGCAGAAGGTCGAGGCGCGCAACTTCGACATCCGCAAGAACATCCTGAAATACGATGACGTGATGAACGACCAGCGCAAGGTCGTATTCGAGCAGCGCATTGAACTGATGCGCGATCAGGACGTATCCGGCACCGTCGCGGACATGCGGCACTCGATCATTTCCGATCTCGTCGCGCGCCACATTCCCGAGAACGCCTACCCCGAGCAGTGGGACACGCCAGGCTTGAAAGCGGCCGTCGAAGGCGCGCTCGGCCTCCAGCTTCCGGTCGAACAATGGGCCAGGGAAGAAGGCATTGCCGATGCGGAGGTGCGCGAGCGCATCACCCGCGAGGCCGACGAAGTGATGGCCGCGAAGGCCGCCAAATACGGCCCCGAGATCATGCGCTATGTGGAGAAGTCGATCCTGCTGCAGACGCTCGATCATCTCTGGCGCGAGCATCTCGTGATGCTGGAGCATCTGCGCCAGGTCATCGGTTTCCGCGGCTACGCACAGCGCGATCCGTTGCAGGAATACAAGTCAGAGGCGTTCGCGCTGTTCGATGCCCTGCTGACCCGCCTGCGCGAAGGGGTCACCACCCAGCTTCTGCGCGTCGAAATCGTATCCTCACCGCCGACGATGGACGAGCTTCCGCCGATGGAAGCCCATCACATCAATCCGACCACCGGCGAGGACGAGATGGCGCTGGCCGCTGCTTCCGTGGCGGGAGCCTCCGCACAGCGCAGCGCGCCTGAAACGCGCAAAGCCGAAGACCCCAACTCCTGGGGCAAGGTCGGCCGCAATGAACTTTGCCCCTGCGGCTCCGGCAAGAAATACAAGCAGTGTCACGGACGTCTCGCCTGAGGGGGCGCGTCGGCTGCGCGTTAGCCAATAATCTTCAGTTCGTGAAAGAGAATCCGCCCGACGACAGAATGGGCGAAGCGCCCGGCAGTGTCTGCGGGGATACTGGACGCTGTTGCGGCGCGGGCCGCTGCGTCGGCGGTGCCGGCTGATCGTCGTCGGCATCGTTTCCACCGAGACCGGCGGAACGTGACCGCGGATTCAGCGATGTGCTGGAAGCGTTCTTGGTCTTCTTCGCGGAAGCGCTGGTCGGCGTGGCCGCCGTGCGGCGCGGCGTAGTTGCAGAGGTCGTTTCCGGCGCCGGCGTAGTTGCGACAGCATTCGGGGTTTCGACAGGGCGCTGGACCGGCGTCGTGCGGCCGGGGCCGCCGAATGCAAAAGCCGAGTTCGTGCCGCCGTCCTGACCGGTCGCGATCGGCGCGGCCGGGATGTTCAGGTTGGCAAGCATCGTGAATTCGCGTTCGTCGGCTTGTTTCTTCGCAGCCACAAGTTTCGACGTTTCAGCCGGCACCTGATAGGCAGGGCACTGGCTAGACGGGTTGAACGGACGCGACGGATCGACGAGGTGCGCGTTGAACACATAACGCTTGTCGCAGACATCGACTTTCAGCGCGGTCTTCGTCACTTCGAAATGATCGCTGCCTTCCTTCAGCATCCGCCAGTAGGCGAGATGCGGGTTCTTGCGGTGACGCGCCATATTTTTCGCGGTCATGCGGAACGGATAGGCCTGCACCTGGAAGGAAAGCTGGCCGCCGTCGAACGCCTCGCGGGCGAGCGAGAAAATTTCGGAAATCTGTTCGTCGGTCATCGCGTAACAGCCGCGCGAGGAACAGTCGCCATGCACCATCAGATGCGCGCCCGTGCGTCCGTGCGAACGGTCGTATTCGTTCGGGTAACCCATGTTGAAGGCAAGGTGATAGCTGGAACGCGGCTGAAGTAGTTCGGGCGTAATCGTGTAGAAGCCTTCCGGCGCCTGCCGGTCGCCTTCCTTGAACTTCGGCCCAAGCTCTCCCGACCAGCGGCAGATTGGATAGGTTTTGAGGACTTCGTATTTGCCGGCGCGGGTCAGCTTCCAGACCTCCAGCTCGGATTCTTCCTTGTAGATGCGGAGCAGGATCGGCGAGTTTTTCGCCATCCCCTTCTGCTCGATCTGGGCGACCATCGCGGGAGAGAGCTGCTGCAGGTGCTTCGGCCCGAAACCGTTTGCGATACCGCCGTCATCGGAGACGCATCCCGCAAGCGCGACGGCTGAAACCGCCGCGAGCAGGAAGCCTCTGGCTCCATTGCGGAATGTACGGCTCAACGCGAAACTCCCGGACCCGTCTCTGAATGGCACCGTCATTGGCTAAAGCGTTACCCTTGACGACTGGTTACCGCAAGAACCGGACTCAGACCGGCGCGGTCATTAGGAACTTTCAGGAATCGGGATGAATCGCCCCCTTTCCCCTCGGATGTTTAGAGTTTACGGCCAATTGCGAGGAATTTTTGTTGCCGGCGGGTCCTGATTTCCTCTCTCGACAGGGATTTCAGCCTCTCGAAGGAATTTGCAATTGCGTCGCCCACCGCAGCAATTGTGGCGTCCGCGTGGCGATGCGCTCCGCCAACGGGTTCCGCGACCACCAGATCCACCACCCCGAAGCGTTCAAGATCGCGTGCGGTGATTTTCATATTGGTCGCCGCCTCCTGCGCCTTGGAGGTATCGCGCCACAGAATAGATGCCGCTCCTTCCGGCGAGATGACGCTGTAGATTGAGTGTTCCAGCATGATGACCGTGTTCGCCGTCGCAATCGCGATGGCGCCGCCGGAGCCACCCTCACCAATGATGGTCGCCACGTTGGGAACGCCGAGATTAAGACACGCATCGGTCGAGCGCGCGATCGCTTCGGCCTGTCCCCGCGCCTCCGCATCGATGCCGGGATACGCACCTGCAGTATCGATGAGTGAAATGACTGGCACTTCGAATCGGTCGGCAAGTTCCATCAGCCGCACGGCCTTGCGGTAGCCCTCCGGCTTCGCCATGCCGAAATTATGCTTGATGCGCGCTTCGGTGGTGGAGCCCTTCTCGTGACCAATCACGCAGATGCTCGATCCCCGGAAGCGACCGAAGCCGCCGATGATCGCCTCGTCCTCGCCGAATTTACGATCGCCCGCGAGCGGCGTGAAATCCGTGATGAGCTGCGCGACGTAATCCGAAAAATGCGGGCGCTGGGGATGGCGTGCGACTTGCGTTTTCTGCCAGGGCGTCAGGTTCGCATAGAGCTGCGCCAGCGTTTCTTTCGCCTTGATTTCCAGCCGGCCAATCTCGTCGCCAACGGATACCGGTTCTCCGCCCGCACCGATAGCGCGCAGTTCCTCGAGCTTGGCCTCGAGTTCGGCGACGGGTTTTTCAAAATCGAGATATGTGCGCATTGACTGCAATGGATGGGGGAACCGCCCGCCCCTATATCAAGTCAAACGCAGGCAGGCAAAACCCGCTCAATCGTCGGTCAGAGGATGCAGGTCGCGGACTAGACTTTTCAGCCGCTCATCCAGCACATGCGTGTAAACCTGCGTGGTCGAAACATCGGCATGGCCGAGCAGCGCTTGCACGACGCGAAGATCGGCGCCGTTCGCAAGCATGT
This sequence comes from Xanthobacteraceae bacterium, assembly GCA_022844205.1. Taxonomy (GTDB): domain Bacteria; phylum Pseudomonadota; class Alphaproteobacteria; order Rhizobiales; family Xanthobacteraceae; genus JAUSIF01. The sequence continues at coordinate 27,759 of JALHMF010000002.1, forward strand.
GACTGGCAAAGGCATGCCGGAGCACATGCGGGCTCATCTTGCGTGGTTCGATCCCGGCGGCTTCGGCAAGTGCTTTCAGTTCGCGCGCCGCGTGTTGCCGCGTTAAATGCCCGCTCTCGCCGAATGACGGAAACAGCCAGCGCGAGACCCCGGCCTGCGCCTTTCCAAGAAGCTTAAGGTAGTTTTTCATCGCCCTGCGCGCGGCCTCTCCGAGTGGCACGAGCCGCTCTTTGTTGCCTTTGCCTCGAACAATGATCGTGCCGCCTTCCGCATGCGCCGACGACGATGGAAGCGCGACGAGTTCGGAAACACGCAATCCCGTCGCATACAAAACCTCAAGCAGGCAGACGAGACGCGAGACGCGAAGCTGCTCGGTCACGGAAACATTTTCGTTGTTTGCGGCTGCATGCGCGGTATCGAGCAGCCGCGAGACTTCATCGATACTCAGAATTTTCGGCAACGGCCGCCCGCGGCGCGGTCCTTCCAGAACGGCGGCTGGATCCTCTTTCCGTTTTCCTTCCGCATACAAAAAACGATGAAGCTGGCGCACCGCCGACAGACGCCGCGCGACCGACGGTGCGGCTAGATGGCGTTTTGCAAGGACAGCAAGATAGGCGCGGATGTGCTCGGTCGATGCGGTTTCGACGCCAAGCGATTTCTCGGCCAAGAAGGCGCTGTAATCCTCAAGGTCCCGCCGATAGGCATCGAGCGTGTTGCGGCTTGCCCCCCGCTCCGTCGCCATCATGTCGAGGAACAGGTCGACGAGCTGGAAAGGTTTTTGCTGGGCCATGCGCGCCGCCTACTTTCCGATCCTGTCGGGCGGAATGGTGATCGTGATCTCGCGCGTCTCCGGCTGGATCAGATTGGCGAGCGACCAGATGCCGGCAAGCGCCAGACCCGCTAGAATTCCTAGAATGGTAAGCAGTCGGATCAGGCTTGGCATGTCGGGGCCGATTCGGACGGACGATAAGCTGTTATAGGCGAGCATTGACCATCGCGGCCAAGTTTTTAAGCGCCGCAATTGCCCTCATGACCCGATGCTGTAGTTTCCCGCCTTGATTGACCGGACGCACCCCGCATGAACGCCGCACACGACATGGAACACGAGCAAGGGGACACGAAATCGTTGCGCACCCGCCTCGGCGCGCGTTCGATCATGATCGTCGGCATGCCCGGCTCGGGAAAAAGCTCCATCGGACGGCGGCTTGCCCCCAAACTCGGCATGGACTTTTTCGATGCCGACGCCGAGATCATCAAAGCCGCGAACGGCATGACCATTCCGGAGATTTTCGCAAAGCACGGAGAAGCGGAGTTCCGCTCGCTGGAAGCACGCGTGATCGGCCGCCTGCTGGACGGCCCACCAAAGGTAATTGCGACCGGCGGCGGCGCGTTCATGAACGCCGAAACGCGCGCCTCGTCGCGAAAACACGCGGTATCGATCTGGCTGAAAGCGGACATTCCAATTCTGCTTCGTCGCGTGAAGCGAAAAAACGACCGGCCGCTGCTGCGTGGAGACGACCCTGAAGGCGTTTTGCAACGGCTCCTGTCCGAGCGCGAGCAAACATACGAGGAAGCGGATATCATCGTCGTTTCCCGGGAAGGACCGCACGAGGCAGTCGTGGATGAAATCACCGACAATCTCGATCGCTGGCTGAGCGCGCGTGAAGAAGAGGCTCAGTCATGAGCGTTGCGCTAAAGCAGGCCATGCGGACCGTCACGGTCGAGCTGGGCGATCGCAGTTATGAAATCGTGATCGGTCCCGGCGTCATCGACGAGGCCGGGCCTAGAATTTCCAGGCTACGCCCCGGCGCCGCCGCCGTGATCGTCACCGACGAAAATGTCGGCAAGCTGCACGCGGACCGCCTCGAAAAATCGCTTGGCTCGGCGGATATACGCAGCAGCCGCACGACGATCCCCGCAGGCGAAAGCTCAAAAAGCTATCCGATGATCGAGCGCGTCGTGGATTCGATCCTTGCCGCGAAAATCGAGCGCGGCGATCTCGTGATCGCTTTGGGCGGAGGCGTGGTAGGCGATCTCGCGGGCTTCGCAGCCGCCATCGCCCGCCGTGGCATGGACCTCGTACAGGTCCCGACAAGCCTGCTCGCGCAGGTCGACTCCTCGGTCGGCGGCAAGACCGGCATCAACAGCCCGCACGGGAAAAATCTTGTTGGCGCGTTTCACCAGCCATTGCTTGTGCTCGCCGATACCAGCCTTCTCGACACGCTTCCCGAGCGGCAATTCCGTGCCGGTTATGCGGAAGTGGCAAAATACGGCCTCATCAACGACGCGGCTTTCTTCAACTGGCTGGAAAAGAACTGGGGCGACGTGTTTAAGGGCGGCGATGCCCGCATCGAGGCCATTGCAAAAAGCTGCCAGGCAAAGGCCGCTATCGTCGGCCGCGACGAACGCGAGAGCGGCGAACGGGCATTGCTGAATCTGGGCCACACGTTCGGCCATGCGCTCGAAGCCGCAACCGGATTTTCCGACCGGTTGCTGCACGGCGAGGGCGTCGCACTCGGCATGGTTCTGGCATTCCAGCTCTCCGCGCGTCTAGGCATTTGCCCGAAGGCGGACGCCGAACGCGTGGAAGCGCATCTTGCAGCCGTCGGCCTGCCGATAAAGCTCTCGCAAATTCCCGGCGCATTGCCGGATGCAAGCGGACTTCTGGAACTCATGGGCCAGGACAAGAAAGTCCGCCGGGGCGTTCTCGTATTCATCCTCGCGCGCGGCATCGGCAAGGCGTTCGTCGAGCCGAAAGTCGAGCCGGAAATCGTCCGTCAACTGCTTGCCGATGCGCTGAACAGCGCCTGATCACAGCCATGCTCGCACGCGTCTTTTCCTGGATTTTCGAACTCGTAAGCCGGGTCTTCTTCGCCATGAAGACGCTTGTTCGGTGGATCCCTCGTCTCGCCGGGTTCGGCAAGAACGGCGCGACCGCGCACGATGAACTCCGCGAGACGGTCAACGTCCTTCACCGCGAGGGAAGCGTCGTCAAATCCGACCGCGACATGCTGGGCGGATTGCTCGACCTGAAAGAACTGGAAGTTTCCGACGTAATGCTCCACCGCACCAAAATGATGTCGATCAACGCGGACGATCCGGCCGAGAAGATCGTGCATGAGGTTTTGGAGTCGCGCTACAGCCGCATTCCGCTCTGGCGCGATACGTCCGATAATATCGTCGGTATTCTGCACGCCAAGGATTTACTGCGCGCACTGCAGGCGGCAGGCGGCAACGCCGCAAAGATCAACATCCCCAAACTCGCCACGCCGCCATGGTTTGTGCCGGCGACGCGGCCAGTCACCGATCAATTGAAGGCATTTCTTCGCCGCAAGACCCATTTCGCGCTCGTCGTGGACGAGTACGGAGAGATGATGGGACTGGTGACGCTGGAAGATATTTTCGAAGAGATTGTCGGCGATATTTCCGACGAGCACGATGCGGCGATGGATGACCTGCGCCGGCATCAGGACGGCTCGTTCACCATCGACGGTTCGGTGCCGATCCGCGACCTGAACCGCGCCCTCGACTGGAAATTACCGGACGACGAGGCAACCACCGTCGCCGGCCTTGTCATTCACGAAGCCCGCCTGATCCCTGAGGCGGGCCAGACGTTCACCTTTCATGGCTATCGTTTTCAAGTGCTCAGAAAAACGCGTAACCGGATTATGTCACTGCGCGTGTCGCCGCTCGTCCGCAAGGAACCGGCACCCGCGGGCCGCGCCGCCTGAACCCGCTTTCCAGCATGATCTTTTCCGAAACCCGGTTTCCGGTTTTCGGGATCCTGCTCATTCGCCCGGCGCTTTCGCTTCGATCGCGAGCGCATGCAGGCCTGCGGCAATCTCATCTTTCAGCAATTCGTTCACAGCGCGGTGCCGTTCGATCCGGCTCTTGCCTGCAAAGGCCGTAGTCGTAACTTTCACCCGCACATGCGTGATCTTGCCCGGGATCGCACCCGCGTGCCCCACATGCTGCCCGCTCTCGTCGATCACTTCGAGGCGATCAGGCGAAAGTCCGCTCGTCAGGCTATTCTGGATTCGCTCCACAGTACCCATATACAAGCGAATAGAGCGCGATCCGCGTTCCCGTCAACTTCGCGTCAAACTGTCGTTGTCTAGTTTCTATTGCCGCCTTGTTCCCAAACGCTCCCGCGCACATAATCCCTCCATGAAATTTGACTCGCCCCTCTTCGACAAAATCCGGGTAAAACCGGACAAGAACCGCCGCCAGAAGCGCGAAGCGCCATCTTGCGAGTGGGCGGGCTGCAAGAAGCCCGGTCTCCATCGCGCCCCGAAGGGCCGCGGGCATGAGAACCAATACTGGCGCTACTGCATCGATCACGTCCGCGAGTACAACAACAACTACAACTACTTTGCGGGTCTTTCCGACGACGCGGTGACGGCGTTCCAGAAGGATGCGCTCACCGGCAACCGCCCGACCTGGAAGATGGGCATGAACGCTTCGCGCCGTGCCGGCGGCGGCGACGCGGCCACCGGTGGTTTTACGTTCACCGATCCGCTCAACATCGCCGAGGGAGTGGAAGGTTTCGCCCGCGTCGAGCCCAAAGTTCCTGAAGGCCGCGTGGTTCACAGCGCAGGACGCAAGGCGTTCAACGATCTCGGACTTGAGACCCATGCAACGCCCGTGGAGATCAAGGCGCGTTTCAAGGAACTCGTGAAGCGTCACCACCCTGACGCCCACGGCGGGGACCGCACCTATGAGGAGCGGCTGAAGGTCGTAATCCACGCCTACAACTATCTGAAGAGCGCCGGTTTCTGCTGACCGGCCTTTGGCCTTGAAAGGTAGCGTTAACGCCGCAGCGGTTATCAGACCGTCCGATCGCCCGATTTACCAGCGTTTTCATCGCGATAATTGGTCCATCGGCCCCGTTTCAATGGCTGCTGCGTTTCTGCTAAATTGTCCCTACATCCAGCGTACGACCTCAAATCAGACCGATAAGCCGCTTTTTGGCGGATTCGGCCAACGGAGCGGCAATGACTACCGCCAATCAGCACGTAAGCGGCCTCCCCGACATGAAGGTGTCGGCGCGTCAGGTCTTTGGCCTCGACATCGATATGGACGTGCCCGCCTATTCCAAACCGGACGAGCATGTGCCGGACTTCGATCCGGATTATGTATTCGACAAGGACACGACGCTCGCGATCCTCGCCGGCTTCGCGCACAACCGCCGCGTCCTGATCTCCGGCTATCACGGCACCGGCAAGTCCTCGCATGTCGAGCAGGTCGCCTCGCGCCTGAACTGGCCCTGCATCCGCGTGAACCTCGACAGCCACATCAGCCGCGTCGATCTCGTCGGCAAGGACGCGATCGTGTTGAAGGAGGGCAAGCAGGTCACGGAATTCCGCGATGGCATTTTGCCGTGGGCGCTCCAGAATAATATTGCACTATGCTTCGACGAATACGACGCAGGCCGCCCGGACGTGATGTTCGTGATCCAGCGTGTGCTTGAAGTGTCTGGCCGCCTGACGCTGCTAGATCAGAATAAAGTGATCCGCCCGCATCCGGCATTCCGTCTGTTCGCAACCGCAAACACGATCGGCCTCGGCGACACGACCGGCCTCTATCACGGCACGCAGCAGATCAACCAGGGCCAGATGGACCGCTGGTCGATCGTGACCACGCTGAATTATCTGCAGCACGACAAGGAAGTTGACATCGTGCTCGCCAAGAATCCGAAATACCGCACGACCGAAGGCCGCGAGACCATCTCCAAGATGGTGCGCGTCGCCGATCTCACCCGCTCCGCGTTCGTGAACGGCGACCTCTCCACGGTGATGAGCCCGCGTACGGTCATTACCTGGGCGGAAAACACGGAAATTTTCAGCGATATCGGCTTCGCCTTCCGCCTCACCTTCCTCAACAAATGCGATGAACTCGAGCGTCCGCTGGTCGCCGAGTTCTTCCAGCGTAGCTTTGGCCGCGAACTCCCCGAGTCCACGGTGAACGTCGCGCTGTCATAACGAATGTCGATTCCAAACACGGGAAAAGGCAAAGGGACCGAATCTCCGTCCGAGCCGTTCAAGCGCGCGGTCGCCGGTTGCGCGCGCGCGATTGCCGGTAAGCCCGAACTGGAAGTCGCCTTCGCCGCGGAGAAGCCGTCGATGACGGCGCAACGCATCCGGCTGCCGGAGCCGCCGCGCCGCATGAGCAAGAGCGACGCCGCCGTGTTGCGCGGGCACGCGGACTCCATGGCGCTACGGCTCGCCTGCCATAATCCCTCCATTCATCGCCGCATGCTGCCGGAAGGTAATACCGCCCGCGCCGTCTTCGAGGCGGTAGAGCAGGCGCGCGTGGAAGCGATCGGCTCGCGCCGCATGCAGGGCGTCGCCGCCAATCTCGGCGCGATGCTAGAGGACAAATATCATCGCGGTTTTCAGGATGTCACCGACCGCGCCGATGCGCCGATCGAGGATGCCGTTGCCATGATCGTGCGCCAGCGCCTCACCGGGCAGGAACCGCCCGCGGCCGCCCGCAAGATCGTCGATCTCTGGCGCGAATTCATCGAGAGCCGCGCAAGCCGCGAGCTGGATCGCCTGGGCGAGGAGATCGAGGACCAGCGCGCGTTCGCCGAAGCCTTGCGCGAACTTCTGACCTCGCTCGAAATGGGCGAAGATCAGTCCTCCGACCGGGAGGAAGATTCCGGTGAGGATGATGAGGAAAAGGGCGAACAGGAAGCAAGCGAGCAGGGTGCCGCCGAAACCGACGAAGCGCAGGACGGCGCCTCGAAGGAAGATTCCAAGCTCGCCGCCGACGATATTTCCGAATCCGTCACGGATACCGACGAGGCTCCTTCCGCCGACCGCACGGACGAAATCGATGCAGGCAATACCAGCGACAGCGCGGAGCCATGGCGGCAAAATCGCAACGGCTCAAACGAGCCGCGCGGCCCGGACTATCGCGCGTTCGTCACGCGCTTCGATGAAACGGTTGGCGCCGAAGAACTCTGCGACGCCGAGGAACTGTCGCGTCTGCGCTCCTATCTGGACAAGCAGCTCAGCCATCTGCAGGGCGTGGTGGCGCGGCTCGCGAACCGGCTTCAGCGGCGGCTGCTCGCCAAGCAGAACCGTGCCTGGGAATTCGATCTGGAAGAGGGCATCCTCGATCCGGCCCGGTTAGCACGCGTGATCGTCGATCCGTTTCAGGCGCTTTCGTTCAAGCGCGAGCGCGACACTGACTTCCGCGACACGGTCGTCACGATGCTGCTCGACAATTCCGGCTCGATGCGCGGGCGTCCCATCACCGTTGCCGCCACTTGCGCCGACATTCTCGCGCGCACACTGGAGCGTTGCGGCGTGAAGGTGGAAATTCTCGGCTTCACCACCCGCGCCTGGAAGGGCGGGCAATCGCGCGAAGCCTGGCTTGCGGCAAACAAGCCGGCCACTCCGGGCCGCCTCAATGACCTGCGCCACATCATCTACAAGTCCGCTGACGCCCCATGGCGCCGCGCGCGCAAAAATCTCGGCCTGATGATGCGTGAGGGCCTGCTGAAGGAAAATATCGACGGCGAAGCGCTAGACTGGGCGCACAAGCGGCTCCTGGCGCGGCATGAGTCCCGTAAAATCCTGATGATGATCTCCGACGGCGCGCCGGTGGACGATTCCACGCTTTCGGTTAATCCTGGAAATTATCTGGAGCGGCATCTACGCTACATCATTGAGGACATCGAGACGCGCTCCCCGGTCGAATTGATCGCCATCGGCATCGGCCATGACGTGACGCGCTACTATCGCCGCGCGGTCACGATCGTGGACGCCGAGGAACTCGGCGGTGCGATGACGGAAAAACTCGCCGAACTTTTCGACGAGCAAACCGTGCCCGCACCGCCTTCCCGCGGCGGCAGACGCAGGCTTCAATGAAAATTCGAAATATGAAGGGAACGGCCATCGGCTTGCTGGCGCTTGCCGTTTGCGTTGCCCCGCTCAAGGCGGAAACCGCAACCCCCGGTCCGCTCCTGATCGAGATCAAATCGACGCTGATCGATTCCTTTGAAACGCGCCACCCCGATCGCCGCCGCTTCGGCAAACTCGAATTTCGCGGGGGTCTGGTGCTGACCTCGCCCAACCGAAATTTCGGCGGCCTGTCGGGCATGACCATCGACCCCGACGGAAAGCAGTTCTTGGCCGTTACCGATCGCGGCTTCTGGCTAAGCGGAACGATCGAAGCGAACGGCGACAGGCCGACGGGTATCAGCAAAGCAGCGATCGCGCCGGTGATTGCACCGGACGGCAAGCCCGCGGGCGAAAGCCGCCGCTACGATACAGAGTCGATGGCCCGCGACGGGAACACGATCTATCTCGGCGTCGAGCGCGTGAACGAAATTCTGAAATTCGACTTTGGGAAGAACGGCCTGCTTGCCAGAGCCGAGCAGGTACCGGTGCCGCCAGGCGTGAAGAAGCTACCCTCTAATGGCGGCCTTGAAGGGCTTGCCTTCGTTCCAATAGGCATGTCGCTTGCCGGCACCCTCATCGCACTTGGGGAACAGGGCGTATCGAAGACCGACGACAACCCGGCATTTCTGATCGGCGGGCCTTCACCAGGCGAGTTCACCTTTCGGAGGCTGGACGATTTCGACGTGACCGACGCCACGATCACCCCGGATGGGCAGCTTATCGTGCTGGAGCGGCACTTCTCGCTCACCCGCGGCGTAAACATGCGCGTGCGCCGGGCAGCGCTCTCCGGGATAAAGCCCGGCGTACGGGTGGAGGGTGATGTGTTGTTCGCGGCCGATGGCGGCTACGAGATCGACAACATGGAAGCGATCGCCGCGCACCGGAATGCGGCCGGCGAAACGATTCTTACAATCCTGTCCGACGACAATTTCAATACGCTGCTGCAGCGGACGGTCCTGCTGCGCTTTGCGATTGTCGAATAGTTCGACGCATGCCCGCCTCCGGAGATACGAGCCGCATATTCGGGAGCATTGCATTCCCGTACGGCTGGCGCAGCCAGCCGAGCCGGTGGGCAGTTCTAACGCCAGGATTTCCGTCAATGATTTCTGGACCCCGGGTCTTCGCCGCGCTGCGCACGGCTCGCCCGGGGAAAGTTCAGAATGTCAGCTCGCTGCCGCGGCCTTGATCTTCTTCTTCAGTTCGAGCGCGCGCGGGGAAAGCTCGGTATCCCGTGCCTTCATCAAAAAGGCGTCGAGACCACCGCGATGGTCAACGGACTTCAGCGCGTTGGTGCTAACGCGGAGACGCACATTGCGTTTGAGCGCATCGCTTTGCAGCGTCACGTTGCAAAGGTTCGGCAGGAACCGGCGCTTGGTCTTGATGTTGGAGTGGCTGACCTTGTGGCCAACGAGAACCCCTTTGCCGGTCAATTCGCAACGGCGCGACATGGTCGTAATCCTTCGCTAAAGCCCCAAGCCGCCGGGTCCGTAACCGCTGCGCTCACGGGTCATGTTCGAGAGTTGGGAAGGTCTTAGTAAGGGGCCGCGAAAGCGTCAAGGAGTAGGTTCCGGCCTGACTGGCACAGGCCTGGTTCCCGGCATGGCTGGCCTGCGCCGTCTTTTTGCCGCGCGGGCGGAAAAAAATGCCGTTCCGTAGTATGTTGATTCCCGACTGCTTCGCCGGCCGACTCGTGCCGCGCCAGGAATGACGGCCATGATGCCGCGCCTCTTCTTATCTTGCCTTTTCGCGGCGGTCTCCGCGTCGGCCATTGCGGCCGAAAGCCGGACGGAGATTCGTTATGCGGTCTCCTTCGCAGGCATCTCCGTCGGACAAGGCGCGATGGACCTGGAGATCAACAATGAAGGGTATTCGGCTTCCGGCAGCGGGGCTGTGGCCGGCATGCTGAAAATCCTCAGCCCGGGCAAAGGCACCGCATCCGCGCGCGGCCGCTTCGGAGGCGGCAAGGTCGTTCCCTCCACCTTCTCCACCGCCTCCGAAAGCGGCGAGAAGTGGGAAGATATCCGGCTTGTGATGAGCAACGGACAGGTCAAGGAAGCGACTGTCCTTCCACCCCGCACTTCCAGCAGCAAGGATCGCGTGGCGGTCACCGACGAACACCTGAAAAACGTGCTGGACCCGATGAGTGCGGCGCTGATGCCCGTGCCGGGCACAGGTAGTGTGTCCGGACCAGAAGCATGCAATCGCACGCTTCCCATTTACGACGGACGCATCCGCTACAATCTTGTGCTGACCTTCGACCGCACCGAGCAGGCGAAGGACATCAAAGGTTTCTCCGGCCTTCTCGCGGTGTGCAAGGTCAACTACATCCCCGTTGCCGGTCACCGCGCAAGCAAAGTGAAAGACACGAGCCAGCAGAACATTCTCGTGTGGCTGGCGCAGGTCGGTGAATCGCGGGTGGTCGTGCCCGCCAAGGTGACGATCGGAAACACTGTTGGTACGCTTATCGTGCAGGCGACGCAATTTTCGAACGGAAAACCCGCCGTCAAGGACGCCGCGAAATAGTCCAGCCGATTTGCCCGAGTAAACGTCCAAATGTTAACGGAATTCGTCTGTTTTCGCCGATCCGTGCGGCGCATGCGCATCTTTTCGTAGCAATCTGGAAAAACAACCCAATATCTAGCCGGGAACGAAATCCGAATCTTACTGCAACACCGATTCGGGCGCGATTCGTTCACAGCACGTTCCAAACCTTTCCAGAATTCGCGGCCGTACGCTTCGACCGTCGCATTTTGGGACAGAAAGTGTACTGATACCGCCAGTGCAGCATTCTTCGCTTATTTCCTCTCGCCCGGCAGCGGCAAGACAGCAGCGTGACCGCGGCATGACCGCCGTGCTCGGTCCGACCAACACCGGCAAAACCCATCTCGCCATCGAGCGGATGCTCGCTCATTCGAGCGGGGTCATCGGCCTGCCCCTACGGCTGCTCGCACGCGAGGTTTACAACCGCTGCGTCGAGCGCGTCGGCGCGAAGGAAGTTGCGCTGATCACCGGCGAGGAATGCATCAAGCCGGCTACCCCGCGATTCTGGGTTTCGACCGTGGAGGCCATGCCACGCGATCTCGATGTGGCATTCGCCGCCATCGATGAAGTGCAGCTCGCGGGCGATTTCGAGCGCGGTCACGTTTTCACCGATCGTCTTTTGAATATTCGCGGCCGCGAGGAAACGCTCATTCTCGGCGCTGCCACCGTGCGGCCGCTCGTCGAAAAACTGTTGCCCGGCGCGGATATCGTACAGCGGCCGAGAATGTCGATTCTCGACTATGCGGGCGAGAAGAAGATCACCCGCCTGCCCCGGCGCAGCGCCATCGTCGCCTTTTCAGCGGACGAGGTTTACGCAATCGCGGAATTGATCCGCCGCCAGCGCGGCGGTGCCGCTGTCGTGCTGGGCGCACTGTCACCGCGCACGCGGAACGCACAGGTCGAACTGTATCAAAACGGGGACGTCGATTATCTCGTTGCCACTGATGCGATCGGCATGGGCCTCAATCTCGACGTGGATCACATTGCCTTTGCATCCGACAAGAAATTCGACGGCTACCAGTACCGGCAGCTTTCTGCGTCCGAACTCGCGCAGATCGCCGGGCGCGCGGGCCGCGCGACGCGCAACGGCACCTTTGGCACCACCGGCCGCTGCCCGCCTTTCGACGACGAAACCGTGCAACGCCTTGTCGCGCACGACTTCGAGCCGATACGCGTGCTTCAGTGGCGGAATTCCCGGCTCGATTTCCGTTCGATCCGCGCGCTGGTTGAGAGCCTCTCGATGCCGCCGATCGAAGACGGGCTCACTCGTGCGCCTACCGCCGACGACGTTCGCGTGCTGGAACGGCTTTCAAAAGAAGAAGATGTGACAGCTTTTGCCACCAACGCCGCCGCCGTTGAGCGCTTGTGGCAGGTCTGTCAGGTTCCCGACTACCGGAAAGTAGCGCTGGCGGCACATGCCGAGCTGATTCAAACCCTCTATGGATTCTTGATGCGAGAGGGTAGGATTCCCATCGACTGGTTCTCGAGCCAGGTGGCTCTCTCGGATCGGACGGATGGCGATATCGACACCCTCTCCAACCGCATCGCACAGGTGCGGACCTGGACCTTCGTTGCCAACCGTGCCGACTGGCTCGATGATCCCGCGCAATGGCAAGGCATCACGAGGGGAGTAGAGGACAAGCTTTCGGACGCACTGCATGAGCGGCTGGCCCAACGTTTCGTGGACCGGCGCACCAGCGTCCTGATGAAGCGGCTCCGGGAAAACGCGATGCTCAATACCGAAATCAGCAAGACCGGCGAGGTCACCGTTGAAGGCCACGTGATCGGACATCTGCATGGCTTCGAGTTCGCGCCCGACACCTCCGGCGCATCGCAGGACGCAAAAGCCTTGCGTGCCGCTGCACAGAAGGCGCTCGCCGGCGAAATCGAGGCCCGCTCGAAGCGGCTTTCGGAAGCGGCCGACGAGCAGTTCATCCTCTCCAATGACGGCGCGATCCGCTGGGTCGGCGAGGCGGTGGCGAAGCTGACGACGGGCGAAGCTGTGCTTGAGCCGCGCCTACGAATTCTGGCCGACGAACAGCTCACGGGTCCCGCGCGTGACAGGGTGGACGCGCGGCTGACGCTCTGGCTGAAGACCCATATCGACAAGTTGCTCGGACCGCTCACCGCACTCGGCAAGGCCGAGGACATCACTGGTATCGCCCGCGGTGTCGCATTTCAGCTTATCGAGAATCTCGGCGTGCTGGAACGACAGAAGGTTGCCGACGAGGTGAAGGGTCTCGATCAGGAAACGCGCGCGGTATTGCGCAAATACGGAATCCGTTTCGGGGCTTACCACATTTATTTGCCCGCACTCCTGAAGCCCGCGCCGCGTACCATGGCGCTGCTGCTGTGGGCGCTGAAGAACGGCGGACTCGACCAGCCTGGCCTCGACTCGCTGCCGGGCATCGCATCGAGTGGACGGACTTCCATCGCGATCGAGCCGGAGACCCCGAAGACGCTTTACCGCACCATCGGCTACCGGGTCTGCGGCAACCGCGCGGTGCGTGTCGATATTCTGGAGCGGCTAGCGGACCTGATCCGTCCTGCCCTCTCATGGCGTCCCGCCGCCCCCGGCGAGAAACCGGCCGGTGCCTTCGACGCCCGCGGCTTCACCGTCACCGTGGCGATGACTTCACTCGCGGGATGTTCGGGCGAAGACTTCGCATCAATCCTCCGCTCGCTCGGCTATCGTCTGGACCGCCGTCCGCCGTTACCGGAACCCGCCGCCCCCGCAGCCGAACCGCCACCTGCGGCCGATGCGGGAAAGCCCATCGAACCGGGGGAAAATGCCGTTCCGGATGTGGTTGAAGCGGAGGTTCAGACGGCTCCGAGCGTCGAGGTGGCATTGGTTGAGGAAACAGCCTCTACTGAAACGGCCGCGGAAGCCCCTGCAGAACCCGCACTGATTGATGTCTGGCGTCCGGGGCGTCCGGAAGGCGTCCGCCCGAAGCAACGCAATCGCAGGCCGGAACGCCCGCGCCCGCAACAAGCCGCGGCCCCAACTGGAGGCGAACAAGCGGTAAGCGACTCAGCGCCATCCGAACAGAATGCGCGGCCGCGGCATGAACGCCCCGACCGTAAACCCCGCGAAGGCAAGCGCCCGCATCACGGCAAGGACCGCGGACCGCGCAAGCCGCGCAACGAAAATTTCCGCGAGCCGCCGCGTCCGCGTGACAAGCCGATCGATCCGAACTCTCCGTTCGCGGCGCTGCTCGAACTGAAAGCCAAGATGGAAGCTGGCCGCAAGGATGAGGCCTGATTGACGGCCGCGTCCGCGGAAAGTCAGCGCATCGATCGCTGGCTCTGGCACGCACGCATGGTCCGCACCCGCGCATCGGCAGCCGCACTCGCCCAGTCAGGACATGTTCGCCTGAACGGACAGCGGATAAAGGCTCCCGCCTGTGCGGTCAGGCCCGGCGACGTGCTCACGATTGCACTGCCCAATGTAGTGAAAGTCCTGCGTGTGATCGGCTTCTCGCCGCGCCACGGCGGCTCCAGCGATGCAAAATGTCTCTTCGAGGATCTCAGCCCGCCGAAAGAGCAAAAGAAATCCATTCCCGATCTTTTGCGTAGAGAACCAGGAACTGGGCGTCCGACCAAGAAGGACCGCCGCGCAGTCGATCGCTTGCGCGGACGGAACTAAGGAACGAACGGCTGAACTTGGCGGATTCCGCAAGCCGTCCTAGATAGATGCTGCACAAACTCGTTATACGGACAGCCTTGAATGACCTACATCGTCAATGACGCCTGCATCCGCTGCAAATACATGGACTGCGTGGAAGTGTGTCCCGTGGACTGCTTCTATGAAGGCGAGAACATGCTCGTCATTCACCCGGACGAGTGCATCGACTGCGGCGTCTGCGAGCCGGAATGCCCTGTAGAGGCGATCAAGCCCGATACCGTGCCGGGCGTGGAGAAGTGGCTTGCCCTGAATGCAGAATACTCGAAAATCTGGCCGAACATCACGGTGAAGCGGGACGCCCCGGCCGACGCGAAGGAATGGGAAGGCAAGCCCGGCAAGGAAGCGGAATTCTCGGCCAACCCGGGCAAAGGCGATTGATCGGATTCGAACCTAATTTGGGCCGCTGCTAACCAATTCGCGGCTGCGCCGTTATCGCACCACGGCAAGGCTTTGATTTTTAGCGAAATTGTGCTATATATACAACAACGTCGACATTCAGCCGCGCCGCGAGTTCCTTCGGGGCTGTTTTTATCGGTACAGAGCCGTTGCGCATGCCAATCGGGGCAACCCGCCAGTAGCGGGAAGGTAGAGAATTGTCGCTGTTACAGGCTTTAGTTGTGTTGGAGTAGCCCCATGGGCAACAGGAGCAAGGTGCAAATGCCGGCCAAGAAGTCCCCCGCGCCCACTACCCCGCGTCAGAGCCACAGCCGTCAGGGTTTCCGGACGAACGAACGCATCGTCTATCCGGCCCACGGTGTCGGTCAGATCGTGCGGATCGAAGAGCAGGAAGTCGCGGGCTTCAAGCTCGAACTGTTCGTGATCAGCTTCGCCAAGGACAAAATGACGCTCCGCGTGCCCACTTCCAAGGCCGCATCGGTCGGTATGCGCAAGCTTGCGCCACCGGATATCGTGAAGCGGGCGCTCGAAACCCTCAAGGGCCGCGCCCGCATCAAGCGCACGATGTGGAGCCGTCGCGCGCAGGAATACGAAGCGAAGATCAATTCCGGCGATCTTATCGCAATCGCGGAAGTCGTGCGCGATCTCTTCCGCTCCGAAAGCCAGCCGGAACAGTCCTACAGCGAACGCCAGCTGTATGAAGCCGCACTCGACCGCATGGTGCGCGAACTCGCCGCGGTCGAGGACATCACCGAGACCGAAGCAACGAAGCAGATCGAGACGCAGTTGCTGAAGGGCCCGCGCCGCACGCCGAAAACCGGCGATGACGACGCGCAGGAAGAAGCCGCCTGAAAAGATGGCAAAAGCCAAACCCGTTAAAAAAAGCCCGGCGAAAGCTGGGCTTTCTCTTTATTCGGTGATGAGTTTCACAAGCGTGCCCATCTTGAGCTGGGCGTTGCGATCAAGACCGTTGAGGATGAGGAAGCGTTCCAGCTTCTTGTCCGGTACCGCCATGCGGGCGGCCATCTTCTCCACCGTGTCGCGCAATCCCACGCGCGCGATGGAAATGCGCAAGGGATTGGCATTCTTACTCTCCTCCACGGAAAGCCTGCGGAAACTGCCGGCCGCATTCCGGAAACTCGCTTCGGCCGCAGGCGACATCTCGCGCGCGGCGAACGCCAGCCGGTAGACGTCGCTGCCAAAGCGGATCGCAAACAGCCGGAACGACCATTGCTCGCCGCGCGCCACCGCCGTCGCGGCGGGGAAGCCATTGATCTCCAGCGTCTCAACCGAAGTCTGGTCGATGCCGTCGATCCAGCCGGACGCGATGTAGCTGCTGAGCGCAAGCTGCGCGGGAAGACGTACCGCATCGAGCCTGAGCGCTTGTTTACCGCTCGCTGTCGCACCCAGTACGGCTTGCGGGGTATTCTCGAGCGAAAATCCTTCCGGTGCGGTGAAAGTGAAGCCGAGATTGGAATGCAGGAACCGGCGCCCGCGAACGAAGCCCTCTTTCGGGTCGTCGCCATAAATGACCCCTTCCAAGGAATCCAGATACGTCTTGCGGTCGCGCTCAGCCGATTCCGGCGCTATGTATTGCCGCGCATTGGAGAACGCGATCGAAATACGTTCCGGTGTCGAAGGGTGGCTAGAGAGAAAATCCATCCGGTCGCGCAGCGACTCCGCACCCGTCGCGGCCGCGCGCAGTTCCGCGTATTTTCCCATCGCCGTCAGAAAGCGAGATGCCCCATAAGGGTCGTAGCCCGCGCGCGCCGAGATGCCGACGCCGACGGCGTCCGCCTCAAGCTCCTGCCCGCGCGAGAAAGTGGCGATGGAAAGTTTGCTCTTCGCCAAAGCCAGCGCGCCGAGATTGGGGTCGCTCAGCACATCGGAGATCACCCGGCTTTCGATCACCGCCTGCCGGATCTGTTCCTCGCGGCTCGACGCATGGCGCGCAACCACATGTGCCATTTCATGCGCTAGTACCGAAGCGATCTCGGATGTATCGTTGGCGAGCGCGACGAGTCCGCGGGTGATGTAGAGCGAGCCGCCGGGCAAAGCGAAAGCGTTGATCGCGGGCGAATTCAAGATCGTCACACGATATTTGACGCTGGGATTTTCGGAAATCGAAGAGAGCCGCTCGACGGTCTTGGCGATCAAGGATTCCAGCGCGGGGGCGCGATAGACGCCGCCGTAACTTGTGACCAGACGCTCGTGCTCCCGGCGCTGCGCTGGTGGGAGTTGCGTGGCAACTTCATCGCGCGGCGATCCGGCATCGCTGAGACCGATCCGTTCGGGATCGAGTGCCGCACAGCCCGCGAGCGCAAGGCCAAACACAAAAACTGCGAGCGCTCCCTTGCGCAACGCCTCGTAAGGCGAACTCATCTGCCACAAACTCATGCGCCGCCAGCCTTCAGCAATTCCAGAGCCAGGGGGTCGCGAAGCACTATTGCTGGCCCGCCCTGAATTGAAACAATACCCCGTACACGCAACCGGACCCCTCCAAGGGCCCGCAAATCTATCCCTGCGCTGGTAAACGCCTTATTTGCCTCGCGGGGGACGATCACCGAAAAATCCTCGTTAAACCGGGTGCCAAAATCGAGATAGACGCGTCCTCCGGACTCGCCAACCCGCCGCACCACCCCCTCCACGACCATGAAACGTCCCTCGGCGGCCTTGAGTTCGGCAAGGTCGAAAGGGCCATGAATCGCGAACCGGGGGTCGGACCAGTTGCCAGCACCCCGCAGGCGGGCTTCCCGTTCGGCCGCAAGCAGGAATTTCGTGCATTCGCCGCCTTCGGTATGAGACGCTACACGCGCTTCGCCTGACGACACCAGCGCTGCCTGCACCCACTTTCCGTCCGTTTCTATCTGGCCCGTAATGCGTCCATATCTGTCCGGCTTGTCGTTGCTTGTACGAACGGAAACAGACTTCCCCATCAAAAGCTCTCCGAGCATTTTCTCCACGCGCGCACTTGCCTGCGGATCGGCATCGAGACTTGTCGGGGCCACGACTCCGGCAAGCCGGATTTCTACGCCCTGCTCCGTCACGATTGTGTTTCCATCACGGATACCGGCAACACGATAATTCACAGCGTTTTTTCCCGCGCAGCGATCCAGCGCTCGCGCCGGTTCCGCAACCGCAGTTGCAGTGGCGACGAAGAACATCCCCGCAACCGCCGGCAAAATCCGTGCTGCACGCCACCCCATCCCGGACCCTTTCAGGCGACCGCTCTTACCAAAGGCGTCATGGCGGCGATTCTGCGGCAATGGCAGCCCGGCGCAATATGGTCCCATTTATTGCGCCATATGCCGCGCGATGCGCGCCGATTCCGCCTGTGCTAAGGGGACCCATAGCGGTCCCGTAGCTCAGCCGGATAGAGCAGCGGTTTCCTAAACCGAAGGTCGGAAGTTCGAGTCTTCCCGGGACCGCCACCGTTCCGGAACCGGCGCCCGATTGTCGCTGGCTGAGGCAGAAAGAATGCAATTCAAGACAATTCAGAAAAAACCGATTTTCCCCCGCCGTCTTTTTCCAGCAATCGCAATTCCGCTTTTCCTGTTTCTGTCGATTGCGGGGGTATTCTCTGCCGACGAGCGGCTGCAAACGATCAACACGCGGCTCGAGGCGATCCGGATCAAGCTCGATCAGATCGAAGGCGTGCTCGCGGCATCCGATCAGCGCCGCCGAACTTTGCTCGCGCTGCGCGAGGAGATTGAGCCGCTGCGCGACGACGTGCGCGGCTTCAGCGACGAGATAGCGCTGCGGCTCACCGAAACAGAAACGAGATTAAAGGAACTTGGCTCGCCACCCGCGGATCCGGCCACCGAGAACCCTGCATTTGCCAGCGAGCGCAGGGTGCAGGGGGCGTTGCAGAAAGAACTCGATGGCACGCTGCGCCAGTCGCGGCTGTTGTCCGTGCGGGCGGACCAACTCACAGACCGGATTGAACGCCAACGTAGAGCGCTCTTCACCAACCGTCTGTTCTCACGCGCCGATAGTATGATCGATCCTTCGCTCTGGATTTCGGCATACCGCGCTGTGCCGTTCGAGGTGTTGAGCTTCAATTACCTCATATCCGAATGGCGCGAGCATGTGGTCACCCGCGCGGGCTATCTGGGGGCGACACTCGCTCTTCTCGCAGCGATGGCTGCAGGCGGACTGGTTTTCTTCCTGCGCAAAGCGGTCCGCAGCCGGATCGCGGCCTATCCGCTACACGCCGATGCGACATCGTTCACGCTGCTGAAAAAATCCCAGATCGCATTCCGCGATGCTGTGCTGAATTCGGCGGCGGCGCCAATCGCAACGCTCGTCGTCATCGAAACGCTTTCCGCTTTCGAGCTTCTGACCGGCAGCGCATCGAATGTATTATACGGCCTGCTCGCAGCGGTGATCTTCGCATCGGCCGGCCGGGGCCTTGCGAGTGCCGTACTGGCCCCGCATGACCGCAGCCTCCGCCTGCCGGCACTAAACGATTTACCGGCCCGGCGGCTTCACTCGCTGATTTCGAAAACCGTCGTCGTGACGGCGGTGATCCTGTTCGTTAACGTGCTGCACCGGACGCTATCCGCGCCGCTTGCACTGACAATCTTGACCAGTGCGATCTATAGCTTCGTGATCGCTTCCCTGATCGCCCACTCGTTGCTCACCCACAGCAGCCAGAGCAGCGGCGACGGCGAAGACCTGCCGCCCTGGATCAGGCTCACCGGCTGGGTCGCGACCGCCACGATTGCGATCGCGCTGCTTACCGGCTTCATCCGCTTCGCGGCATTCGTATCGGACCGCATGGCAATGGCCGCGGTCGTGCTGACGGCCCTCTATCTCGGCCTAGCTTTGATCGACGCATGGATGGGGCGCGGCCTCACCGAGGAATCCGGCCGCCGCCGCGCGGTCGCTGCAACGCTCGGCATCAAGACAAAAACGCTCGATCTGATCGCGACGCTGCTAGCAGGTTTCCTGCGCGCGCTGCTGCTCGTGTTCGCAGCCTTCCTCGTCGTCGGCACGATCACGACATCCGCCATCGACATCGTCGGCACGCTTGATCGCGTGGCACTCGGCATTGAGATCGGCAAGACGAAAATCCTGTTCGTAGACGTGCTCGCAGCGGTGCTGATTCTCGTCATTGGATTCGCCTTTGTCCGTGTTGTGCACCGCTGGATCGGCAATTCGGTACTGCCCAGCACCGATCTTGAGCCCGGCCTGCAAAACTCGATTGCGACCATCATCGGCTATGCCGGCGTGATCATCACCATCTCGCTGTCACTCGGACGGCTTGGCCTCAACCTTGAAAACGTGGCGCTCGTCGCGGGCGCGCTTTCCGTCGGCATCGGCTTCGGCCTGCAGGCGATCGTCTCGAACTTTGTGTCCGGTCTTATTCTTCTGACCGAACGTCCGATCCGGGTCGGCGACTGGATCGTCACGAAGGGCGAGGAAGGCGTCGTGAAGAAAATCAGCGTCCGCTCGACCGAAATCGAAACCTTCGAGCGCGCGACGGTGATTCTCCCGAATTCCGACCTGATTACAGGTGCTGTGAAAAACTGGACGCACACCAACAAGCATGGGCGGCTCGTGCTGCCGGTTGCCGTCGCATTCGATTCCGATCCAGAACAGGTAAAGAACATTTTGCTGGGCATCGCGAATGCCCGCAGCGAGTTCCTCAAGAATCCAGAGCCCAATGTTTTGTTTACAAAGATCGGCGACAACGCCATGAACTTCGAATTGCGCGGTGTCGTGGGCGACGTCAATCAGAGGCTGAATGTGACCAGCGAGATCAACTTCGCCATCTTTCGCGAGTTCAAGGCGGCGGGGATCAAGATTCCGTCGCAACAGCAGCCGGAGATCCGCATCGTCCGCGGGGACAACGGAACGGCCGATACGCTCGGCGAACTGCTGCAGGGCCGCTCGCAGAAATCATGATAAAATTCCTTCCGCTCGGCTTTATCGCGTCCACCCTGATTCTGCTCGCCGCCTGCGGTGGCGTAGTCGAGCAGGTGGAGAAATCTCCTGCGTTTTACGAGAACCTCGCACAGCCGAATTCGGAAGTGAACGTAGCGGCCGCGGCATCGCTGTTTTCGGATTATCGCCGCTCCAAGGGGCTGCCCGCGGTTGAACCCGACGATAAACTCATTGCCGCCGCCCGCGACCAGGTCCGCCGCATGGTGGCTGCCGACAAGGTCACCCACGATCCGGGTGGCCGCGGCTTCGTCCAGCGCCTGAAGGCGTCCGGCTTCAATGCTGCCCGTTCAGCGGAAAACATCAGCGCCGGATACCACACCCTGGCCGAAGCATTCTCCGGGTGGCGCGATTCTCCCTCCCATAACAAGAACATGCTGCTTCCCGGCGCGACCCGCTTTGGGATTGCGAGCGCCTATACGCCAAAATCGAAATACCGGGTATTTTGGGCGCTGATCTTGGCCGAGCCTGCGAACTAACGAAACCGGCCGCCTGACGTAAGCGGGGAAACATGCTGCCTGAGGCGCGAGACTACGAGACGCTGCGCGCGAAATTCCGCTGGCAGATTCCGCAGCACTACAACATCGCGGTTGACGCTTGCGACAGATGGGCGGCGCGGGAGCCTGATCGCGTTGCACTGATCATCGGGAAACCGTCGAGCGGCTTTGACGGCATTTCTTATGGATACCTGAGCGAGCAATCGAACCGGCTTGCGAATGTGCTCATCGCGAACGGCGTGCAACGCGGCGACCGCGTGTCCATCATCCTTCCGCAATCGCCGGAAACTGTGATCGCGCATCTCGCGATCTACAAGATCGGTGGCATCGCCGTGCCGCTCGCAGCTCTGTTCGGCACCGATGCGATGTCCTATCGGCTCGGCAATTCCGGCGCGTGCGCGGTCGTCACCAACAAGGCTGGCCTCGCGAAGCTCGACGGCATCCGGAAAGACCTGCCGGCACTGAAATTGGTGCTTTCCGTCGATGGCGCAGCCGACAGCGTGCTCGATTTTGCAAGCACGCTCGCCCGCGCCGCGAGCGGCTTCACGCCGGTCGATACGTCGCCCGACGATCCGGCACTCATGGTTTACACATCCGGCACCACCGGCCAGCCGAAGGGCGCGCTGCACGGACACCGCGTACTGCTCGGGCATTTCCCGGGGGTCGAATATCACCATGAATTCTTGCCGCAGCCGGGCGACAGGATGTGGACGCCGGCCGACTGGGCGTGGGCGGGAGGACTTTTGAACATTCTGCTTCCCGGCCTCGCGCACGGCGTTCCTGTCGTAGCCCGCAAGACCGATAAATTCGATCCCGACGAGGCCTATGCGCTGATGAGCGAAGCGGGCGTGCGAAACACTTTTATTCCGCCGACTGCACTCCGGATGATGCGCGGTGCGGGGCGGCCGAAACACAAACTCAATTTGCGTACGGTCGCCTCCGGCGGCGAGGCGCTCGGCGTGGAAACTTACGAATGGGGACGCGACGTGCTCGGCCTCACCATCAATGAGTTCTACGGCCAGACCGAATGCAACATCGTGCTGTCGTCATGCAGCGCGATAGGAATCACGAAACCCGGCGCCATCGGCAAGGCCGTACCCGGCCATGAGGTCGCGGTCATCCGCGAGGATGGCAGTGTCTGCAAGCCGGGCGAGCTTGGACAGATCGCGATCCTGCGTCCCGACCCGGTGATGTTCCTCGAATACTGGAAGAAGCCGGAAGCCACCCGCGACAAGTTCATCGGCGACTGGATGACCACCGGCGATCAGGGCATGGCCGATGACGAAGGCTATGTCAGTTTCATCGGCCGCGACGACGACGTGATCACGTCCGCGGGTTTCCGCATCGGTCCCGGCGAGATTGAGGATTGCCTGATCTGCCATCCCGCTGTGGCGCTGGCGGCAGCGGTCGGCAAACCCGACGCGCTTCGCACCGAGATCGTCAAGGCGTTCGTCGTGTTGAAGCCCGGGCATGCGCCTTCGCCCGAACTTGCAAAAGAGATTCAAGATTTCGTCCGCACGCGGCTTTCCGCGCATGAATATCCGCGCGAAGTCTCGTTCATCGACCAACTGCCACTGACGACAACCGGAAAAGTGATCCGCCGCCTGTTGCGGGAACAAACCTAGCGAATCAGGCCGCGCGTCGCTTTCAGACCGGCGACAGACATCCGCCGGGCGGTTTCAAACACGATCCCGGCAGCGAAACTCGCCTGGCCCGACAATGGCACCAGCCAATCGGCGATCCGGATACGCCGCGCCCACAGATGATCGATCATCGGATGGTTGGCGGCGGCGCAGGAATCAACAAGTGCGAGATTCGTTTGCTTGAGCAAATCTTCCGTAAGATCGAGCGCGAGCAGAACGCCCGGCGAATGGCGCGCAAAATCCTCGTCGTAGGAAATTTTCCAGAACCAGGCTTCGCTGCCGGAAAACAGCGTAATCGCTGCGGCGATCGGAACATCGTTCAGACGGAGAAAATCAATCCGCGCCTGTCCTTTACCGCCAAGACCGGAAACAGCCGAGCGCATGAATTCTTCGGTATCCGAATGCGATTGCGCAGCACTACCCTTGCGGCCTTTCCAGCCTTTCGCTTCCAGCGAAACATATTCCGACAGTGCTGCAGAAATATCCTCCGGCTCCGTAACCGGTTTGTGGTTAAGCTCACCCATTTCTTCAAGCCGGCGGCGCTGGCGCCGCAGCTCTTTTGTTTTTTTCGCCGAAAGCGCCGGGGCGTCTCTCATGAGCGGGGAGAAAGCCGCGCGATCGTGCGCGCTGAAACGCCTGACGCTGCGGTTGCTGGCTGACAACGCTTCGCCCATCACGCGTGCAAATTCGCCGCTCTCGTTCAGGAGCGGAAACAGCGCGAGACGCGGCGAGGCATGGATGGAGGGAAGAAATTTCAGGAATGTATCAACCGCATCCCGGGCATGCTTCGCATCCACAAGCGGCGTACCAAGCGGCGCGAACGGATGCGTCCACATCACAAAAGTATTCACCGCGCGCCCGTTGGCAATACCTTCCACCTCGCCGGGAAACAATCCGATCAGGCGCGATCCTTCGCGCACCAGCACGGCGCCGGGATTCTGACCGGGCATTTTCGCCGCAGCCATGGCAAAAGCAAGCTCGAGGAAAACATTTGGCTCCAGCGCGCGGACAGTCAGATCTTGCCAGTCCGAAAGATCGCGTTCGCTCAGACCGACAACGCGCTTCCATTCGGCGCTCAGCGTATCTGGGAGGATTTCTGTTTGCAGAACGGACCGGTTCATGGACATCGCCACCAGCTGCCGTTACCAGCGCCAGACCAGCGCGTGCAGACCGAGCCTGCGCTTCACCACAAAAAAGAGAAGCGCCGATTCGAGCAGGATTGCCGTCGCAGTCGAGATCGCGGCCCCCTCGATGCCGATCAACGGAACGAGAATGAGACACAAAACAAGATTGGTGACGAACGCCGTTCCATAGACCGCCGCACAGGCACGCTGCTCGCCGACCATGTTCAGGAGACGCTCAGCCGGGCCGACCGCCGCGCGCGCGAGCAGGCCAAAGGCCAGAATAAACATCAGCGGATAGCCTTCAACGAAATCTTCCCCGAACAGCAACAGGATCCAGTGGCCAAGCGAGAGCATCACGATCGCGGCCGCGAGCGAAGGCCAGAAGGTCCAGCGCGTTGCAAGCGCCAGAAAATTCTCCAGCTTTTCTTTCTCTCCGGCAAAATGATATTGGCTGAATTTGTGCGCAAAAGCCGCGTTCACGGCGAAATAGATGAATGCTATCAGGGCCAATGTTTTCGTGGCCGCATAGTAGGTCGCGATTTCTTCCGGCCCGAGGTACAGTTCCAGAACCAGGATGTCGGTGTAGGTGAGGAGAAAATAAAAGCCATCCACCATGAAGATCGGCAATGCCGTCTTGAACCAGTGCGAGACTTCAAACTTGCGCGGACCTTTTTCTATGCGCGCGGAAAGCCGGCGCTGTAGCAACCATCCCTGCACGAGAACCATCGTCCAGATCGCGATCACCGTCGCCGCCATTGCTGTAACGGCGCTTGTTTTCATCCCGCTCATATGTGCGGCCGTGAGCAGCGCCAGAATAAGGATCGGCTGCACGACATAGCCGGGCACCATGGCGATATTGAACCAGTTGTAAGAGCGTGCGATTCCATCCTGCGAACTCGAAAGGGCGAAGATCGGCAGGCACGCGAATCCAAATAGGAACGCCCCGCGAAAACTCTCACCGACGCGTTCTCCAAGGAGGAGAATGACCCCAATGCCCAGCGCCGCCGCCGCTGATCCGAGCGCTAAACTGAGCGCGCGGCTACCGAACAGAAAACCGCGCAGCAGGCCCGCATCGTTGCGCGCGATATATTCCGGAATGAAGCGCTGCGTGGAATAGGCAAGCCCGAGCGGCGCCAGACCGCCGATCAGGATCACCCAGGTCCATACATATACATAGATGCCGAATTCGTAACGGCCCATCCAGCGCGCAAGAAAAATCTGCGAAGCGAAAATCAGTGCCGCGGATACGACGCGCACGAAAAAGGCGATACCGGCCATGCGCTTTGCGACCGCATCGTCGCCATCGCCTGTAACCAGCGCCCGCATGTGCCCGGCCAGCTCGCTGAGACGCGACCGCGGACTGCCTAATCCGGCTTCGCTGGGGTTTGCGATGGACAATGCTCTCTCGCTGGCTTGCCTGAAATGTCGGCGTGAATTAGCAGGACGGCATTAAGAAACCCTTGGGTAAGGCGAGGTGCGCGCGAAACTGAAACCGATTGTTAAAGTTAATGCCGGCTCAAAAAAACAGCCTAGAGCCGAACGGCGCCAGAACTCAGCCGCTTTTGAAGCGTATCATCGACCCGAACGAACGATTTGGTGGCCGGATCGCTAAAATAAATCTCGTCGGAACTTGCCGCCGGATCGAATCCCTCGCGCATGAGATCGACCTTGCGCTGCTTGAATGTGCCCGTCAGTTCCAGCGCTCCGCGAATACGGATGAACAGCGGCCGCGCATATTCCGGCAGCGACCGGACAATGTGCTCGCGCAGCTTTGCGAGATCGGGGTTTGCTTCCGTAACGATTGCCGCCATGCCAGCACGGCCCTCGTTGCCTTGAACGTGCACGCCATAGACGGTCGTATCCTTCACGCTGGGAAACGTGTTGATTGCCTCGGCGACTTCGGTGGTCGAAACATTCTCCCCTTTCCAGCGGAACGTGTCGCCGAGCCGGTCCATGAAATAGAAATAGCCGAGTTCGTCCTGACGCATCAGATCGCCGGTGCGAAACCAGGCGTCGCCTTTTTCGAAGGCATCCCGAACGATCTTCTGCTTCGTCGCTTCAGGATCGGCATACCCCTCGAAGCGGTTGGCGGGCTTGGAGGGATCGTTGAGAATCTTGCTGATGAGTTCGCCCGGCTCGTTGGGCGGCGCAAGCACAAGACGTCCGTCCGGGCCGCGCATCGGCTCTACGGTATCGACGTCGACCTGCACGATCGCGGTCGGGAACCGCTTCGCCATATACCAGGGAATGCGCCCGACGGCGCCGGCCGTTCCATCGAAATTGAACAGCGCGACGTTGCCCTCGGTCGCCGCATAGAACTCGATGATGCGCGGGATGCGAAAACGCTCCTGAAAGGTCTTCCAGATATCGGGGCGCAAGCCGTTGCCACAGCAAAGGCGCAGGCGGTGTTTCTTCTCCGCCTCGCATGGCGGTGCCATGACGAGATAACGGCAGAGTTCGCCGATATACTGGAACATGGTGCAATCGAAGCGAACGATATCGTCCCAGAATTCGCGCGCAGAAAATTTCTCGCGGATGACCGCCGTACCGCCCGCGAGCAGCACCGCTCCCGGCGCCAGCACGCCTCCCGCCGTGTGATACATCGGCAGACAGATATACATGCGGTCGTCGGCTCTGGTATGCATCGCACCGGAAAAGCCGTGCGAGATCGCCATGATTCGGTAGTGGTTGATGTTGGCCGCCTTCGGCATTCCCGTGGTGCCGCTCGTGTAAACGAACAGCGCACGGTCCTCGATGGAAAGCGAAACACGTTCTGATTCCAAAAGCGCGCCACCGTCGAACCTTGAAACCGCTTCACTGATCGACGGCCAGTCCGCTTCGACTTTTCCGTGCAGCCAGACTTTCGCGCCGTTCGCCCGGGCGAGATCGGCCGTGCGGAATTGCGCCAGCAGCGCCGCGTCGACGATGATCTGCTTCGGCTCGACAATTGCGATGCAATAGCTGAGTGCTGCCCCCGTCAGATTGGTATTTAGCATCGAAACGACGGCGCCCACGCGCGTCAGGCCGACCCAGACCGCGAGATATTCAGGCCGATTCGGCATCAACAGGCAAACGACGTCGCCTTTCTTCAAGCCCTGCGCCAGCGCCCAGCGGGCATAGCGGTTCGCGCGTTCGTTCAATTCGCGATAGGTGAGCTTTTCGAGGGCGGAAACGAGCGCTTCCCTGTCGCCGAAACGTTCGGCGAGTTCCTCAATCACATGCGGAAAGACACGGCCGGGATTTCGCCCGATCGGGGTTGTCATCTTCAGCGCGCGAAGCACGCTGCGCAGCCCGGTATATTCGCGATTCAGGCGGTCGAAAAAACCCATCGTGCGTTCCCGATTCGTTGCGGCAGCATTTCTGGGCCACAGCATCTTGGCAAGGGCAATCGGAAACTAGCGGCCCAGCGCCAGCGGATTTTCGGTGAGTGCGGCGCGGTCCGGCGCATCCACCGCCGGTATCCCAAGAAACGCATCGAGCATACGCCGTACTTTTGCGGGTTCGAGATCGTGCGTGACGCACACAAGCCGCGAGCGGCGGTCGTCGTCCGGCCATCCTTCAAGCCGCGCGAGCGGGTGCAAGATATGTTGCACCATGTGCAGGACCACCGGCTGCTCAGGTTGCTCGGCGAGCTTTATGATGCCCTTAAGCCGCAGAATTTTCGAACCATGCGCCGTCCGCAGGAGATCAATAAACAGTTCAAGCGTGGAGGCCGGAATCGCGGCTTCGGTCGCCAGCGTGAATACGCGGATGCGGTGATCGTGACGGCTGTGGTCGTGCGTGTGACCCTTGCCCGCCTGCTCGGCACCGTTGACGGCTTCCTCGGCAAGCCAGCGTGCGACATCCGGAATTTTGCGTTCGGGATCGTAGAGGCCAGCCCCCGTGAGCGCCTTCACCGTCGCTTCGCCCCTGGCGGCGTCGAGGACAGGCGCGGATGGATTGAGCTGCTTCAACCGCTCGCGCAGCGCGCCGGTATCTGACGCAATGTCCGTTTTCGTCAGCACGATGCGGTCAGCCATCGCGGCCTGCTTCACCGCCTCGGCGTGGTTGTCGAGCGTCGCCATCCCATTCGCACCATCGACAACGGTGACGACGCCATCGAGACGGAAGCGCAGCACAAGATAGGGATGCGTCATCACCACGTGCAGGACGGAGGCGGGATCGGCGAGTCCCGTCGTTTCGATCACGACGCGCTTGAAGGGGACGATGCGGTCATTGTCGCGGCGGCGCAGCAGGTCTTCGAGCGAATTGACGATATCGCCGCGCACCGAGCAGCAGAGACATCCGCTGGACAGGAGCACCACGTCGCTGTCGATCACTTCATACAGCAGATGATCGATTCCGATTTCGCCGACCTCGTTCACGAGAACGGCGGTGTCCGCGAATTCCGGATCGCGCAAAATTTTATTCAGAAGAGTTGTTTTACCGGCACCCAGAAAACCGGTGATCACCGTAAGCGGAATAGGCTCAGGAGGAGTGCGCGAAACCGTGCTCATTCGTCAGTGTCTGGCCTGAGGCCGCGGGAGAGGCAGGCGCACTTCGGCCGGCAGATCGATGGTGCGGGCCATCACGGTGCTGACATCCGGCGCAATCAGCGGACCGCCGACGGCCAGCGCCACGCCCGGATTCGGCACGAGGCCGGAGAGGACCGTCTCACCGGGATTGGATTCTTCCTCTTCTTCGATGGTTCCACGCAACGCCACAAGCGAAACACCCGCTTCCGAACCAGCGGAAGCAAGCTGATGTTTCGGATTTGCTTCGGTCACAGTGACAAACGGGCTGGTGTTCTCATCGCCCGCATCGGCTCCCTTCGTGCCTTTTTCTGCCTTCGGCTTTCCGCCCGCGATCCCTTTGGTATTCTTATCCTTTGCGGACTTCGCGTCCTTCGCGTCCTTCGATTTCTTTTGTGGTGTCTGTTTCTTCGGCTCGAGGGCGCTGTTCGCCTGCGCGGCCGGCGACGAACCGAGGAACACGCGGATCGGCGGCATCGAAGCCGGCAAATCCTTCAGCAAGGGCTTCTTCACGAGCGCCACGACTTTCTTGATCGCTCCAGGCTTCTGGTTTTCGGACTCGGCCGCCGCCGCGGCTTCCGGGTCGTCATCATCGTCGTCAACAAAATCGTCGTCAGCTAACGGCTTCTTCCGTTTTTTCTTCGGGCCGCACATATCGTCGCGCATATCGAAGGGCGTGCCCGGGATATTCGTGACCGCATCGATGACGACCGGGTCCTTGCCGAGCACAGACGCGATCGTGAGGTTCCGCCCGAAGCCGCGCTCGAACAGACGGGCAGCATGTTCCGCGCGCTTCACGGAAGTGGTCGCGCCGAACACCACCGCGATCAGTCGCTTTTCATTGCGGCGCGCGGTTGCAACGACGTTGAACCCCGACGAGCAGATAAAGCCGGTCTTCATGCCGTCGGCGCCAGGATAGTGGTCAATGAGCTTGTTGTGGTTCGCGAGGATACGTTTTCCGAGCTGAAGGGCAGGAATGCGGAAATACAATTCGTATTCCGGAAATTCGCGCAGGATTTCACGCGCCAGAATCGCCATGTCGCGCGCGGTCGTGAACTGGTTCTCGTCGGGCAATCCGTGCGGATTGGTGAAATGCGTTCCACTCATTCCAAGTTTGGCGGCCGCAGCATTCATCTGCAGAACGAAATTATCTACATTGCCGCCAATGCCTTCGGCGATCACCACCGCGATGTCGTTCGCGGACTTCACCATCAAAATCTTGATCGCATTGTCGAGCGTAATCTCGGAACCCTTTGGAAAGCCCATCTTGGATGGCGGCTGTGCGAGCGCATTTTCCGAAACAGTGAGCAGCGTGCCCGCTTCCGCCTTCTTATCGCGCATCGCCTTGAACGCGAGATAGGTGGTCATCAGCTTCGTGACCGATGCCGGATACCAAGGTTTTCCCGCATCCGACTGCGAGAGCACTCTCCCGGTATCTGCTTCAATCACAAGATAAGGACCGGCCTGGGCACCCGCGCACGAGAGCACCGCGGAGAGGGCGGCAATCGTTAGGCCAATAAAAAAAGGCTTCCGGGTCGCGGCCATCGAACTCATTTTCCGTCGTGTTTACCGGCGTGCTTTCCGACGATGGCGGAAATGCGACAGTTCTGCTTAGGGCGGGCTATTCCTAGCCTCTCCCGGGGGGAGAGGCAAAGTTTCTCGCCGTCGGGCGGAACTCGGCCTATATTACTTGGAACATTGTGCCGGAGAATTCCATGTCCGCCTGCATCGTCGGTATTGCGCATACCCCTTTCGGCAAACTGGATGCCGAAACTGTTGAAAGCCTCGTTGTAAGGGTCGCGCGTGACGCGCTCACCGATGCGGGCATCGAAGCCGGCGACGTCGATGAGATCGTGCTCGGGCATTTCAACGCCGGATTCAGCGCGCAGGATTTCACTGCTTCGCTCGTGTTGCAGGCCGATCCCGGTTTTCGCTTTAAGCCGGCACTTCGGGTTGAAAATGCCTGCGCGACCGGTTCCGCCGCCGTGCACCAGGGACTGAAGTCGATCGCCGCGCGTACCGCGAAGATCGTGCTTGTGGTCGGTGTGGAACAGATGACGCGCACACCCGGCGCGGAAATCGGCGGCATCCTCCTCAAGGCTTCCTATCTCGCCGAGGAGGAAAATACACCCGCAGGCTTTGCCGGAATTTTCGGCCGGATCGCCGACCGCTACTTCCAGGCTTACGGCGACCAATCCGATGCGCTGGCTAAGATCGCAGCGAAGAACCACAAGAACGGTGTTGGCAATCCGTACGCACAGATCCGCAAGGACCTCGGTTACGATTTCTGCCGCACCGAAAGCGAAAAGAACCCGCGCGTTGCAGGTCCGCTGAAACGCACTGACTGCTCGCTGGTTTCCGATGGTGCAGCCGCGATCGTGCTCGCGGACACAGCGACTGCGGTGAAGCTGGGCAAGCCTGCGGTGATGTTCCGCGCCGCCGCCCACGCACAGGATTTCCTGCCGCTCTCCATGCGCGACATCCTGAAATTCGAGGGCTGCGCCGAAGCATGGCAGCGCGCCCTTGCAGCCGCCGGTGTGAAAATCGGCGATCTTTCTTTCGTCGAAACGCACGACTGTTTCACGATCGCAGAGCTTATTGAATATGAGGCGATGGGCCTCGCAAAGCCCGGACAGGGTGCCCGCCTCCTCGAAGAAGGCATTGTCGAGAAAAACGGCAAACTGCCGGTCAACCCGTCCGGCGGCCTCAAGGCGAAGGGCCATCCCATCGGCGCCACCGGTGTCTCGATGCATGCGATCAGCGCCCTGCAGTTGCGCGGCAATGCGGGCGACATGCAGGTGAAGGACGCACGTCTTGGCGGCGTCTTCAACATGGGTGGCGCCGCCGTCGCCAATTACGTCAGCATTCTCGAACGAGTGCGATAGACCTCTTGAATGCAATCCGCACGGAGTTTTTCTGATCAGCCAATCATCTACCTTGCCTGCAACTACAGCTATTTTGCGAATTTTGCGCCCCCCTGATCCGATCGCTGGGCGATGTGAGTTCAGATAGCCAGTTACATCTTCATCTCATGGATGCATCGGATTCGGAATTGGATCGGCTGAGAACATTTTTCGCGAAATCGACCCCGACCGCGCAAAATATCTGCAGCTTTTTGAAAAGTACTTTGCACCCGTCTGAAAACGAGCGTTTTGCTTTCAGTCCGCGCGCTTGACCGGCACAGCTTCCGCTTTCGCGGTTTCCGCGACCATGAACTGCGCGCGGGCGAGACTGGCAAAGCGACCATCCAGCTTCACCAGTTCATCGAACGAGCCCTGTTCGACGATTTTGCCCTCGTGAAATACGAAAATGCGGTCGGCGTTGCGGATGGTCGCGAGCCGGTGGGCGATCACGAAGGTGGTGCGCCCCTTCATCACTTCATCGAGTGCTGCCTTCACCTTGGTTTCGGTGGTGGCATCGAGCGCGCTCGTCGCCTCGTCCAGGATCAGGATCGGCGGGTCCTTGAGAAGCGCGCGCGCAATCGCAAGCCGCTGGCGTTCGCCGCCGGAGAGCGCACGTCCACGCTCGCCGACATTCGCCTGAAGGCCTTCGGGCGTACGTTGGATGAATTCCGTCGCCTGCGCCCGCTCCAGCGCCATCATGATCTCGTCCTGCGTTGCATTGGGACGGCCAATCTTGAGATTATCCTCGATCGAACGGTTGAACAGAAGCGCTTCCTGGAACACGACGCCGATATTTCGCCGCAGCGAAACCAGTGTCACATCCCGGATGTCGTGCCCGTCAATCTTCACGGTTCCGTGTTGCGGGTCGAAGGCACGGTGTAGGATCGCAAGTGCCGTGGATTTGCCGGCACCCGTCTCGCCGACCACTGCGATGGTCTCGCCCGGCTCCACGCGGAAGCTAAGATCGGAAACCGCCGCCCGCTTCCCGTCATAGGAAAGCGAGACTTCCTCGAATTCGACAAGCCCCTTGGGGTGGCCAAGGTCGGTTGCGCCCGGCTTGTCGCGCACGGCCGGGGCCGCGTCGAGCACATCGAAGAATTCCTTGAGCCGTGGCGCATCCAGGACAAGGCGGTTCGTGAAAGCGACCGCCTGTTCCAGCTTGCCGACAAACATGCCGGCGATGTTCACGAAAGTGACGATCTCGCCGATAGTCACAAGGCCCTGAATGTGCAGCCAGGTGCCGACCAGAAAGATCGACAGAATGGTGATCGTGGTCGCGGCACGGGTCAACACCGAAACGACCGCCCACCACGACAGCACGGGCAACTGCGCGGCGAGCACTTTGTTCGCTACGTTCCTGACGTCCCGCACCTCTGCGTCCGCCCGCGTAAAGCTCTGAATCAGCGCGATGTTGCCGAGCGCATCGGAGGTGCGTTCGGCAAGATCGGACTGGTAGCGCTCCACGCCAAGCTGCAGTTTTTCAGTGCGCCGGAGCACGTAGGAAGTGAGAATAGCAAATACGATCAGCAGACCAACGAGCAGGCTGCCGAGCCGCCAGTTCAGATAGACCGCAATCGGCAGCAGCACGATCATCGCGATGAAAGCCGCAAAATGATCGCGAAAGAAGGAAAGCCAAAGCCCCCAAAGTGTGTCCGCGCCTTGCAGCATCACTTTCATCAGACGGCCGGAATGCGTACCGCCGTGATAGGCGAGCGGCAGCTGCAATACGTGTTCGAAGTAGTTGGTGACGATGCCGAGCCGGCGGCGGTGCGCGAGCCGGTCGGCATGGAGCGCCAGCGTGACGCCGGCCGCGATCGTGAACAGTCCAAACGCCGCCCAGGCGATGAGCAGCGTAAGCAAGTCGTTCGTTGAGGGAACGCGCTTCTCCGCCTGCGCGGTCACCAGCGCATCGACGATCTTGCCGAACAGGATCGGCTCGGCAAATTGCGCGACCGCCAGCAGGATGTTGGCTAACGCGAGAAATGTGCCGAGCCTTTGCTCGGGGCCGAGCATCGTGAAAACGCGGCCATAGAGTTTGATGAAGTTCATGGGCTTCCGGCGGGACGATCGATGCGGCGCACTGTACCGGGATCGTAGCCATCGGCAACGGCAACACCGGGTTCGTCCAGCGTTCCTTGCGCTTATTCAGCCTTGGGCAAAGCCCGAACGCTGCGCCCAGCCGGTCATGCGGCGTTCCAGCACAGCCATGGCCCAGTACATCACGATGCCCTCGATCGCGAGCGCCACAAGCCCGGCGAAAATCAGGGGCACCTGAAACTGGGCCTGTGCCTGCAGCATCAGGTTTCCGATGCCATAATTGGAAGCGATGCTCTCTGAAATCACCGAGCCTACGAAGGCTAAGGTGATCGCTACTTTCAGCGAGCCGAAGAAATAAGGCAGCGAGCGCGGGATGCCCACCTTGCGCATGATGTCGAGCTTGGACGCGCCAAGCGCCTTCAGGACGTCCTCCAGTTCGGGTTCGATGGTGGCAAGCCCGGTCGCAACGTTCACGACAATCGGAAAGAACGAGATCAGGAACGCCGTCAGCACTGCCGGCACGAACCCGATGCCGAACCAGAGCACGAGGATCGGCACCACAGCGACTTTCGGGATCGCGTTGAAGCCGATCATCAGCGGATAGATGCCGGCATAAATCGTCCGCGACCAGCCGATCACAAGGCCGAGCAGCAGGCCGAAACCGACCGCGAGCGCAAAGCCGATCAGCGTGGTGGAGAGCGTGAAAAGCGAATTGTTATAGATCGGCCACCAGTAATCGTAGAACGCCTTGGCCACAGCGGTAGGCGGCGGCAGGAAGAAAGTTGGTATCTTGAAGATATAAACCGAGGCTTCCCAGATCACGAGCAGCGCAATCGTGAACAGCCACGGTGCAAGGCGAACCATGATCGGAAGGCGCTGGTTCATTGCCGCGCCTTCACGATATGGTCGCGCAATTCCTGCACGATGCCCTGAAATTCGTTCTGGAAAGTAATTTCAAGTTCGCGCGGACGCACCAGCTCTACCTTGCGCTCGGCGATGATTTTCCCAGGACGCGCAGACATCACGAAAATCCGGTCTGCAAGAAACACCGCCTCGCGCAGATCGTGCGTGACCAGAACAACCGTGATCTGTCGCGTCGCGTGCAGGTCGCGGATCACGCACCAAAGTTCTTCGCGTGTGAATGCGTCGAGCGCGCCGAACGGCTCGTCCAGCATCAAGAGTTGTGGCTCATGGATGAGCGCCCGGCACAGCGAAGCGCGCATCTGCATGCCGCCGGAAAGCTGCCACGGGTATTTCTCGCTCTGCCCCCCCAATCCGACGGATGCAAGCAAATTTTCCGCACGCTCGACATACTGTTTGCGCTTGCGCCGCAGTTCGCTGCGATGCGGCTGCACGATCTCCAGCGGAAGGAGGAGGTTTTCCAAGGTCGTGCGCCAAGGCAAAAGGGTCGGCGCTTGAAACGCCATGCCCGCGATCTTCACCGGCTGGCTCACCTTCTTGCCTGCGACAGCGACAGTTCCCTTGAAGGGGAACTGCAAACCCGTCGCAAGCTTCATCAAGGTGGATTTGCCGCAGCCTGAAGGACCAACGACCGCGGCGAATTCGCCGCGGCCGATGGAAAGTGTCAGATCGTCAACGGCAAGTGTTCCGGAACCGCCGCCATACATATGACTGACCGCAGCTAGATCGACGAACGCGGTCACAGACCCCCACTCCCCGGTGTTACTTCACTCGATCAGTTGGCCTTCCGCGTATCGGCGGCAGGCAGGAACGAGGCGTCGAAGATCTCGGCGCCCTTCGGCTTTGCTTTAAAGCTGAAGGTCAATGCGATCTGCTCGATGGCACCGTCCAGACGCGCGAGATCGACGGCACCAAAGCCGTTCTTCTTCACTTCGTCGGTCATGATGTTGTCCTTGATCGCCATGTTAAGACGCTCAAGTTCGACATCCTTCTTCGCGACTTCGTTGCGCTTCACGACCGAATCCACGGCGGTCGCCGGCGACTTCACGGTTTCCTGCAGCGCCTTGGTGAAGGCGCGAAGGAATGCCTTCACCGCATCGGGTTTCTCGGCGGCGAACTTCGGATTCACGATGATCGTATTGCCATAGAGATTGACGCCGAAGTCGGCCATCAGCAGCACGACGATGTCGTCGGCCGGAACGCCGCGGTCCTTCAGGTTGATGTACGAGGAAAACGAGAAGCCGGTAATGGCATCGACCTGGCCGGCGGCCAGCATCGGCTCGCGCACCGGGAAGCCCACGTTTTCTATCGTGACCTTGGAAGCGTCGATGTTGTTCGCCTTCACGAAGATCGGCCACTGGGCATAGGCACCGTCCGGCGCGGGCGCGCCAAGCTTCTTGCCTTCGAGATCCTTCGGCTTCGCCACACCGCGGCTCTTACGGCCGACGATGGAGAACGGCGGCTTGTTGTAGACCATGTAGATGGCCTTGATCGGCACGCCCGGATTGGCATCGCGGAACTTGATCAGCGAATTGATGTCGCCGAAGCCGATGTCGTAGGTGCCCGACGCAATACGGTTCAGCGGTTCGAGCGAGCCGCCCGCCGTGTCGATCGTGACGTCGAGGCCTTCGGCTTTGTAATAACCCTTGTCCAGCGCGAGCACGAACGGTGCGGCCGGTCCTTCGAATTTCCAGTCGAGCGTAAACTTGATCGGCTGCTGCGCGAAGGCAGCGGTGGCGAACGCCACCATCATCGACCCCGCGATAACACCGGCTGCCGCGCGGCGAACTGCTGCGGCGGCACTCACACACCCTCTCATGACGATCTCCCGTTCTCCGGCGCGGCACCGAGCCGCGTTCTCGGATAACAATAGCAAAGACCATGCCGCATCAGAGAGCAAGCGAGGGTGACCGTTTGGTCTCCGCTGCCCACCGGTTGGGCATTGGATGCGATCCGCTGACCGCTGGATGGACAAAACAGCCTCTAGGCCATTGGGTTAACGGGGGGATTCGCGCCCGAGCGTTACCAGGATATGTTGCAGGCATGATTGATTCGGTTCGCCGTCTGCACGATGCGGTCCGGTCTGCACGCGCAAGCGATCTCAGTTCCTCCCGGACCGCTCGGCTCCTGCAATCGGGCACGCTCAAAATATCAAAAAAACTCGCGGAAGAGGCGGTTGAAGTGGCGCTTGAGGCTGTCGCCGGCAAGCGCAGCGAGGTCATCCGTGAAAGTGCGGACCTCGTCTATCATCTGGTTGTTCTGTGGGTGGAAGCTGGCGTGGAACCGAAGGAAGTCTGGGCGGAACTCGACCGGCGCGAAAAATTGTTCGGAATCGCCGAAAAACTGCCCAAGAAATCCGTGGCTCATGCCAAACGTATGATGACCAATCCGCCGCACCAGCGCGCCCGCCGCGTCCTCTCCCGCTGACGATCGTTATCTGCCACAGGCTTTCGTTCTGATCCGGAAGGCTCCGATGCTTCGCCGTCTATATAATTGGGTACTGGCGCTCTCGGAGCGGAAGTCCGCGCCGTGGGCGTTGGCGGGCATTTCATTCGCGGAGAGTTCGTTTTTTCCGATTCCGCCGGACGTGATGCTGGTGCCGATGTGCCTCGCACGTCCCAGCCGCGCCTACTACTACGCATTCATCTGCACGATCAGCTCGGTGCTCGGCGGCCTGCTCGGCTATGCCATCGGCTACCTGCTGTACGACTCGATCGGCAAATGGGTCATCGAGCTTTACGGCTATGGCACGAAGTCAGATGCGTTTCGCGCTGCCTACGCCGAGTGGGGGCATTGGGTGATCCTGATCAAGGGACTGACGCCTATCCCCTACAAGCTGGTGACGATCACCGCCGGCTTCGCGGAATATAATCTCTTCTGGTTTACGGTGCTTTCAATCATCACCCGGGGTGCCCGTTTTTATTTCCTCGCTTTCCTGCTGCACCGTTGGGGAGAGCAGGCGCGTGAATTTATCGAGAAGCGGCTCGAATGGGTGACCCTCGGTGTGCTCGCCATCATCGTGATCGGATTTGTGATGGTGGCGTGGATGTTTTGACATCGCCGCTTAATCGGCCGCCCGCGCCAGCAGCGGTGCCAAGTCCCGCACAGAAAAATGATTCTTGGGATCGGTTTTTTTTGCTCCCGTCGCGAACGATCTTCTGAAGAACGTTAGAGTGAGTATACTCTTTAACCAAGAGGAAGCTTACTGCATCTGCATGCTCCCTGCCCATCGCGCGGATCAAATCGGTAGCATAGCGCGAGATTTCACGCGCAGCACCGCGCAAAAGCGTTTCAAGCACTCTTCCGCATTCAAAGTCGACATGGAAAATCTTCCGATCGCGCACGATCATGTTCCGAAGGTTTGCGTCATACTTAATCAGTCTTCTATCCCGCTCGGCAAACATCCGGATATGGCGCGCGTTGGCTTCGCGAAAGAGGTTCTGAACCAAAAAAAAGCTTCTCATTGGCCGCGACGAGCAAGTCGGACAAAACATCCGAAAGAGTGCGGCCCTCGACATATTCGAGGGCGATACAAAGATGAGCTGGCCCCGGGAACACGGTTTCAAGATCGACTAACTTCAGCACACTAAATCCTTTTTCATACCACGTCTGCCGGCGGGTTCGTGCAAAAAGGTTTCTGTGACGGCTCTATTGGAGGCAACCGTTGAGATTTAGCGCGTGCTCGCCATCGCATAAACTTAAGTATTATGCGCCGAAAATTACATTTTAGGCGACAAATAATTCGACTTTTCCATCTCTAGAAATTTTTTCAGAGCTTCATCGAATACTGTTGGCCATTCGCGACGATTACGTCCTGCGACGCGCAAGTTTGGATACCAGGGCAAGCGATCCGCCAATACTGGCAAGTCCCGCCGAAACCAATCGTCTCGAATAACAACGGTCGGCACGCCAAGCGCCCCGCCTACGTGCGCCAACGTATTCATAATCGTTATGACACCATCTAGAGACGCCACTTGAGCGATAAATGTGTCCATATCGACGAGCTGATTGACCGAGGGGTCAACAATAATTCGGTTTCGACCAAAGATTTCAACCGCAGATGAAACATTACCATACTGAAGCGATACAAATGTCGCTTGATGCCTGCTTATGAAATCCCGCCATTGGCCGAGGCTAGGCAAATCTTTTCCATGATGCGAGCTATACCAACAGATTCCAATCACGGGTTTCAAAGCACTTTGCGCTGAAAGGTATTTCTTTTTGAATTCAGCGACTTTCTCTTGATTGGGTATCAGCGCATGAAATTCTGGATCTGGTAAATTCTCTTTTGGTGCAAACAAGGCTATCAGCGCAGCTGGAAGGAGTACAAAATAACTGGAATCCAATTCAATTCTATCATTTGAAGTTTCAAAACGAATCTCGGGAAAGCTCCTTTGAAAGGTCTTTATTAATCTCGGCTCAATTATAACAACCGTATCTTTTGCTATAGATGAAACTTTCCGCAGCAGAGGCGAGCAGCGAAACGCAACGCCTAGTCCGTCGCCCGCAGTCTGATTCAAATCAACTATGATTTTTTGATTTGACAGATTCTCGCCTCTCCATTCGTTCGAATACTTTCGTTGATATGGAGCAATTTCAGTAAGCCACAATTTTGCACTTTCTTGGTAGCAGCCAACTCGCTCAAGGGCATGCACCATTTCAAGAACAGCACGACGATCACCAACACGACGCGCGATTTCTGTGATATGGAGTGAGCTTTGCTTTGTTGAAAACCAGTCCGCGCGTTTAATGGCCTTTCGGTAGTCCGAATATGCAACTGCGAGACTAGGACTTCGAATAAATCTGAGAAATTGACGGCGATAGTATTTTCTAAGATCACGGCGTCGCATAAAACTTATCCAAACTCGTTCGGGAAGCCAGTTTGGCCGCTTCTTGATCAGCATCTCATTTCATCTATTTTGCTAGAAAAACTAAGATTTTTCCGTAGCTAAGTTGTTTACGTAAATATAATCCGCAAGACTCGAGTTTTGCGATAGTTATGAAAACTTTTTCTAACCCAACAATTTGCGGATGCACCTCGACGATCATTTTCTCTACCTTTGGAAATGCGGCGTTGTTGAGCAATTCAATTTCTGCTCCCTCGATATCCAAGATCAAAACATTGGCGCCGCTTTCGGTCAAAGCATCAGTGATTGCATCAACAGAAACATCAATTTTTTTTCCAGCACCTTCACGTGCAAAAAAACTTGACGAGAGCAGATCATCCTGAGCATGGAATTTTGCTGTTCCGCTTGCTAGCCCTAAGGCTTTCTGTCGGGCCTCTATGGAGAATCCGTTGTTTTTCAAATTCTCCGACAGAATTGTAAAGCTAGCAGGCGTTGGCTCGTAGCAGACAATATTCTCATGCCCAACAATGCGTGCAGCTGTCATTGTTATTAGCCCCATGCCGGCTCCTCCTTCGAGAACTCGGTCCCCGGGCCTTACAATTTCCTCTACGATTAATCTCTCTTCGGCCTCGTAGTTCCCTCGATAAATCAACTTTACACTTTGAGAGTTCACGCGTCTGCGATCGGTTAAAAGTCTGAAGCCGCCCAACTCAACCGTACTGGGCCAAAAAATTCGCCGAAATGCATATTGATATTTTGGAACCATCGACGCATGTATTTTTTTTTTAAACTTTTCAGACTTTTCGAGCTTCAGCACGGCCAATCTCCTGAATCCAATAGAACGTCAACTACCAAACAATTTTTTTGGCAAGGCCAAGCTCTGCGAATTGACTGGGCCCTGTGTATTTTACTGACTCTGGGGTCATGAACGTAAAGTTCGGATCCTCTGATATCTTCTTGTGTTGTACCTGATAGTGCCGGGCTCCGCTCCAGTAATTCTTATCAAGTACTGCATTCGAGGCTCGCTCCAAGAAATCTCCAAAAAATTTAAAGTGTGCAAGTACGGAATATACAGGTCCAAAATTTCGCCAATACGGAGAGGGGAAGTGAATCGTTTTAAAGTAACCGGTTAGGCAGTCATTATAAAAAAGAGGGAATTTTTGCAGCATTGGTCTTAGCCCAAACGTGTGGCCTCGAACGCCACCAGTAATTTTAATTCCCAGTCGATGATTTTCGACTTGGTAGCCTTCCGCATCAAAATGATTTGCTAATTTCCAGGGTTCTTCTCCCTCGGAATATTGCGC
This sequence comes from Xanthobacteraceae bacterium, assembly GCA_022844205.1. GTDB lineage: Bacteria > Pseudomonadota > Alphaproteobacteria > Rhizobiales > Xanthobacteraceae > JAUSIF01. The sequence goes on from JALHMF010000002.1 coordinate 68,024, forward strand.
TTCTCTAATTCGAAGTTCAGGATAAAAATCCAGCATGAATGAAGCAAGCCGTTTCATCCTTTTTTGCTCCAACCAACGGATGAGATCGCGCAAATTAAAATTATCCATATCATTGTAGAGTAGGTACTCATCGGAATCGATGCTTAGGTACCAACGTTTAGTGCCGTATCGTTTAAGAAGTTCATTTCTCCAGATTTTTCCTCGCGCGGCCGCGCCGTAGCGAAGATGTGAGTGATGTAGATTTACGTCCGGCTGGCTCAATAAATACTCCGTAGAGCCGTCTTCCGATTGATCATCGACAATTAAAAAACGATCAACTCCGATTTTTCGATAATGTTGCAGTAGCGATGGCAGAAATGGACGATCATTCCGGACCAGCAAGATCGCTGGAATATCGTTTGGTTTAAGTGATTTGTAGTTGTTGCAGGGGCTCAATGTACTTTCTGTGTTGATCAGATTCAGTTTTATCGAATGCAACACAGAAGTCGGAATAGACGCCAGATATCTGCTTCTTCTAGATAAATCCAATTAATTTGCCTCTGCTAAGTTGAATAATTCACTTCGATCACAGAAGGGGTGCGTGATTGCCAATACCGATCGTAGTCGAAGACACCAAACGTAAAGTCTGTGATATTTCGCATGAAATTTATTGTAACAGTGAGGACAACGGGTGCAATAGGTCACAATTTGATGACGTTTATAAGGCTGGCGGGAACTTATGTTTTAAGCATCATTCTACCCGTGTAGTCGATACGATTCATCAGCGCATTTATTCCTTTGAAATATTCGTCAACGGCCTGACGCGCTCCTTGCCAGTGGCCGTAGTCGTCGATGATGAGAACTCCGCCCCTAACGAGCCGTGGATAGAGCACTTCAAGCTCGATCTTCGTGGATTCGTACCAGTCCGTATCGAGGCGCAGCAGTGCGATTTTTTCCGGAATGTTGCCCGCGACCCGCAACGTGTCTTCGACCTTGCCCTTCACGAAATGCACAGAGCCGTCGGAAAGATTGGCCTGACTGAAATTGCGCTTTACGTCTTCTAGCGAGGCATAATCCCAATCCGTATAACCGTCCTTTTTGCGGCCCTCATACTCCGAGGACGCCGGTTTATCCGAAATCGAAACGTCCTTGTCGGTAGGCTCGGACATGCCCGTAAAGGTATCAAAGAGGTGGATGTCCCGCCGCACTTTGGACGCGCGACAAAAGTCCGCGGCGATCAGCATGTTGCCCCCGCGCCAAACCCCGCACTCCACGATGTCCCCTTCGATCTTTCCCCGATTGATATATTTAAGTGCGGATATCAGCGCCCATTGCCGCTCCACGCTGGTCATCGTGTAGGGCCGGTAGCGCGCGATCAGCGCTGCTTCGGCATCGGAAATTTCGGGGATGATTTTTTTGATATTGTGCGGCTTCGAACGAACCATCCGCTTGATGGGTCGAACGATCGCATCCAAAGCTCTGGCGCCGATCAGCCGCATACTTTCTGCTCTCCGCTGGCTTGTACATAGCACCGATCCCCCCATAAGCTACAGACATGAGAGCTTCCGCTTCCACGTTAGAATCCGAAATCAGCGAACGCGAAATGGCCGCGTTGCTCCGGCTGTTGCGTCAGTCGGAATTCTCCGGCCGTCATCTGGAAATAGGCACCGCCGCTGGCGGAACGCTGAAGGAAATGATGCGCTGTTACCCGGCGGAGAAGCGTCCGCGTTTCGTGGTTATCGATCCGATGACCTATTTCCCAGATCAGCTTGAAAAGGTGAAACGCAATCTTTCGTCGGCGGGTGTCGATCCGGACGAAGTCGAATTCAGGATCGGCAAAAGCTGGCCCGCTTTTCATGCCGCCAAAAAAGCCGGTGAAACATATTCTTTTATGTTCATTGACGGCTCCCACAAACTGGCGCACGTCACCGAAGATCTCGCCTGGACGAGCTTGCTGGAGACTGGCGGCATTGTCTGTCTGCACGACTACGAACCGAAATTCATGGGCGTGGTGATGGCGACAGATCGCTTTCTTAAGCAGAACCCGAATTACGAGAAGATCGCTCACGAAGAGCGCTTGGTCGCACTAAAGAAAAAATCGGCAAGCATTCAAAATGAAGTCAGCGTATGGGATCTGCAGCGCGCGAGACTCTTGAATTTCTATTTGCAATTGGTGAGCAGCACCCGTAAACGGCTTTGGCGCATCGCGTGAAGCAACTATTTCCGCTCCGCCCCGTCCTGCATCGCCCGCATATATTTCTGGTACGTATAATCGGTGTTGTAGCGGGCGACCCGCAGGCCGGTCGCGCCATCGAGAAATCCGGCTCTCCATAGATACGTGCGAAGGAAGGCGCCAGCTGCGCGCACGACCGCTTTCAGTCGCGTTGGCCGCTCGCCCTTCCTTACCATCTCAGCCGCTGCGGCTGCGGCATATCGGCTGGCCTTTTCCCGCGCATCGTCAAGGTCGGCAATCGCGTCGTGCTCGATCGGCTGTTTCATGCGCGAAACCGATCCGTTCAGTTCGACGCGCTCATGCACCTTTGCTTCCACGAAGCGCCCCCTGCCGCGCTTCCAGAGACGCAGCACGTAATCTGGCGACCAGCCGCAGTGAGCAACGATCGTTCCGCAGAAGCGGGAGCGGCGAGGGATCATGTACCCATCGGCCGCGTTCGGATCGGCCAGCGCCTTCTGGATTTCGTCCGCCAGCAACGCTTCGATCCATTCGTCGGCATCCAGCGAAAAAATCCAGTCCCCCGTCGCCGCATCGAGCGCGCGGTTTTTCTGCGGGCCGAAGCCCGGCCAGTCCGCCGTTTCGATCACCCGGGCGCCAAGCGAGCGGGCGATTTCGACCGTCTTGTCGGCACTGCCGTTGTCGACTACGACAATCTCGTCTGCGAAGCTCGCCGAACGCAGGCAGCGTTCGATCAGAAGCTCCTCGTTCTTGGTAATGACGATCAGGGACAGGCGAGGCACAACCAATCCGGATTTTGTTGGACGACAGCGCGGCGGACCATGCCCGACCCCCGGAATTCAGTCCAGAGCCGAAGCACGCCATCGCGCGTGGTGTTTGTGCGGCAACGGTTCAATCCGTTTGGCGGGGGCGAATTGATCCTCGACCGCACGATCACTGCGCTGTTGTCGCACGGCGTGAAAGTCTCCCTGCTCGGCCGCTCATGGACCGAGCGAAAGGATATCGATTTCATTTCTTGCAATCCACCCCGCTTCCCGCGCTTCTCACGCGAACGGCGCTTTGCCGATGCGGCTTGCAAGCTGCTGGTGTCCGAAACCACGGCGCTGGTGCAGTCCCATGAGCGCATGCCCTGCTGCGATATTTTTCGCGCCGGCGACGGCTCCCACGCGGCATTCATCGAGCATCGTGCCCGCGGACTGGGGGGGCTTTCCGCGGCAGCATTGCGGCTCAATCCCTATCATCGCAGCGTGATTGCGCTGGAGCATGAAATGTTCACGAGCCAGCGCCTTCGCGCGGTGATCGTGAATTCTCAAATGGTCGCCGATGAAATCCGTCGTCTCTATTCGGTGCCTACAGAAAAAATCCATCAGGTTCCAAACGGCATTGACCTCGTTCGTTTTTCATCGGACGCACGCCAAGTGCACCGCCAGGAAATCCGGCGCAAGCTGGGCACGGACATGAATCGTCCCGTGCTGCTGTTCGTCGGCTCAGGCTACAAACGCAAAGGCCTCGATACCGCCATCGCGGCCCTCGCCGAAAGCAAAGCCGACGCCGAGCTTTGGGTGGTTGGCAATGACAAGCAACCTGATGCGTATCGCCGTCAGGCCGAGCGCGCGGGACTGGGTGATCGTTTGCGCATCATCGGTCCCATGAAGGACACCGTTCCTTATTATGCGGCCGCTGACGCGTTGATCCTTCCCACCGTCTACGATCCGTTTCCGTCGACGGTCGTCGAAGCGCTTGCCTGCGGGCTTCCCGTCGTCACGAGCACGGGCTGCGGGGCGCGTGACGCCGCCGCACGGCTCGATCTTGCGCTGGTCCGCGATACCTATGATGTGCCCGGTTTTGCCGATGCCATTTGCCGCGCCCTCGATCTTGCTTCGAAACCAGGCACGATCCTCGAGGCCAACGCCATCGCCCGCGATTACGGCATCGAGTCCATGATTGACCGCATGCTTCGCATCTATCAAATACTTGACGCATGACTCCGTCGCCAAGTCTCTATCCAGAAAAATTGCGCATCCTGCATACCGAAGCCTCGACGGGTTGGGGCGGTCAGGAAATCCGCATCCTCGATGAGTCCGCAGGTATGATCGGACGCGGGCATGACGTGCATGTCGTGGCCGCCCCAGAAGCGCCGCTGGTGCAGGCGGCGAAAGACCGAAACATCCCGGTGCACGCGCTTCCACTGAACCGCCGCAGGCTTGGTTCTCTGCTGGCGCTTCGAACCTTGCTGGCGGATCTGAAACCCGATGTGGTGGTCACGCACAGTTCGAGCGACAGCTGGCTGACTGCCTTTGCAACGAGGCTGTTGCGGCCCAGAATTCCCATTGTGCGCACGCGCCATATCTCGACGCCGGTGGCGGCAGGACCGTTCAACCGCTGGCTCTATGGAAAAGTGCCGAGCCGCGTTGTTACCACGGGCGAAGCGATCCGGAGTCACCTGCTGAACACGCTGCTGCTGAAACCCGATTTTGTGCTTTCGATTCCAACCGGCGCGAACATGTCCCGCTTCCAGCCGGGCAACCGCGCAGAGATGCGCGCAAAGCTGGGCATCAAAAGCCGGGGACCGGTCATCGGAATTGTCGCCACGCTGCGAAGCTGGAAAGGACACCGCTTTCTCGTCACGGCGATGAACAATCCGCGTCTGCGGGACGCTCATTTAATCATTGTCGGCGACGGCCCGCAGAACGAGGCCCTGCACCAACTCGTTAACGAGCAGGGCTTGTCGCGGCGCGTGACCTTCACGGGCCAGCAGAAAGATGTGCTGCCGTGGTTGCAGGCGTTCGATGTATTTGTATTTCCGTCCACGGGTCACGAAGGAGTTCCGCAGGCGCTGGTGCAGGCGATGGCTTGCGGCCTTCCCGTCGTTACAACAGCCGTGGGCGCAATTCCGGAAGTCGTGAAAGATAGAGAGAGCGGTATTCTCGTAACACCCGAAAGCGCGGAAGCAATTGCAAATGGAATCGTACAAATACTGAGCGACGCAAATTTCGCGCGGCAACTTTCAGAAACCGGACGTAAACACGTGATTGCTCGTTTCAGCGATCAAGCGATGCTTGACGCGATGGAAAAGGTGCTGCAAGAGGCCGCCGCCAAGCGGAAGCGCGGCGTGCAACAGGTGACTTCATGAAATCCTACCAGCCGATCGTTTGCCGGATCGCGCGCGAGGCGAATGCCCGCGCGATCCTCGACATGCCGAGCGGCGGTGGCTGGCTGGCGAAGGATTTGAATTCAACCGAGATCGCGATCGACGGCATCGACCTGTTCGACGCCCGCCCGGAAGGCTATCGCAACTTCCATCAAGCTGATCTCGACGACGGAATTCCCGCCTCGCTCGGACAGTACGACATGGTCGTCAGTTGCGAGGGCTTCGAACATGTTTCCAATCCAGGCCTGATCCTGAAGACCATTCGCGATCATCTAAAGCCCGGCGGAACCGTCGTGATCACTACGCCGAACACATGGCATGCGGCTTCGCGCTTCAAGATGATGATGCGCGGCTTTTATCCCGGCTTCCCGGCACTCGCCGGCAAGATCAAGCGCGGCACGCATATGCACATCATGCCTTGGAGCTGGCCGCAGTTGCATCTCTACCTGACCCTCGCGGGCTTCACCGACGTGAAACTGCATCCGTGCTTCGAGAAGCGCGGCATCCGGATGCTTGACCGGTTCCTGGCGATTCCGTTGAAACTGTATTGCAGAAAACACGGACGCAAGGCCGCCGGTGAAGAAGCGAGAAAATTCTGGGAAACAGCTGCAAGCCCCGGCTCGCTTTACGCGCAGCGACTCGTTGTTTCCGCCAAGGCGCCCCGTTAACGCAACCGGCCCCAGCGAACGGGCTACCTGTACTCCCTGCGCATTCTGGATTAGCACTATCGCGCATTGGGCACAGGATACCATCGTGTTGTTTCAGACCAACGGCTGCCGCGACCTCAATCAGTTAGAGAAAGCTTTTCTCGCGATATCCGAAACGATGCGCGGATTGTTCGCCATCAAGGTGCGTCTGAACGACAAGGGTTTTGCCTCGACCTACCTCTGCACAACGAAATGGGACGCCAAACGCGTGATGTCGCTCTGGGTCAAGGAAGAGGGAACAATGCGCTGGATCGACAGCGAAGCGACCCCCGGCAGCGTCTTCATGGACATCGGCGCGAATGTCGGCGTCTATTCCATCGCCGCGGCACACCGCGTGGGGCCTTCCGGGAAAGTGTATTCGTTCGAGCCGCATCGCTTCAACGCGGCGACGCTGATGCAGAATGTGATGCTGAGCAAGCTCACCGACCGGATGACAGTCTTCACCTCGCCTGTCTCGGACCAGCCGGGAGTTATCCGGTTCAATTACGCCTCGCTGAAATCCGCTTCGAGCGGAAGCCAGCTCGGGCACAGCAACATTGCCGGCAAGGATCGCAGCTTCAGTCCGGTCGCATCCGAAATGATGTCCGCCGTGAGCGTGGACTGGCTGATCGCGCAAAAAGTCATCGAACCGCCCACGCTGGTGAAAATCGACGTTGACGGCAACGAGCCTCTGATTCTGCGCGGCATGCGTGGCCTGCTCAGCGGTCCAGACAAACCGAAGGCGGTTCAAGTGGAGATCAATGTCGGCCAGGACGCTCTGATAAACGCATTTATGAACGAATGTGGTTACCGGCTGGACCTGCGCCACTTCACGCCATCAGACGAGGTGAAGCTGAAAAAAGGCGCCTCGTTTAAGCAAATCTCGCACAATGCGATTTTCCGACGCAAAGAGCAGGCCTGACAGCGGTTTCTGACCCTGGCTCCTGCGGTGTCCCTTGCAGCGTATGGTCCGGATATCCGATATTTCCTGTCGACCAAGCCTTTCCCATCCATTAAACGTCACCCGGATTTCGGTGCCGCCGGAGGCGGTACATCGGCCACTTTTCCCGGAGCACAGCGTGGCAGCCAAGCATAGTGGGCACGAGAAGCGGCTTGTGCTTTTCGATCTGGACGGCGTGCTGCTGGATTCGCGAGAAAACATGCGCCGTTCATGGCAGCGCGTTTGCGAGCATTTCGGCACGGATGTCGGCTTCGAACGATACTTTGCGGAGATTGGCCGGCCATTTTCCGTGATCATGGAGCGTCTTGGTCTTTCCGAACGCGCGGCGGCGATTGAAGGCGTCTTTCGTGTTGCGTCCATGGAGAATCTGAATGTACTTCGCTTCTATCCACAAGTCGCGGAGACACTCACGAAACTAGAAGCCGCAAACATGAAAATGGGCATCGTCACGTCCAAGGATCAACTTCGGACCAACGCGATCATTGCGATGTTGCCGGTGAATTTCACTTGCGTGCACGCGCCGGACGGAAAGCTCCGCGGCAAGCCGGCGCCCGATCATCTGCTGATGGCAATGGCGCAAACGAGCGTCGATCCGGCAGAAACTTTGTATGTGGGCGACATGGCCGCGGACCATGAAGCCGCCAAGCGTGCCGGCGTCGACTACGCCCATGCCGAATGGGGATACGGGCAGACGCCCGCTGATGGCTGCTGGAAATTATCCGGCATGACGGATTTGCTAAAACTCATACCGGCAAAGAATGAAGGTTCGACAGGATGAAGGTCTTAGGCATTATTCCCTGCCGCTATGGCGCGGTGCGCTTCCCCGGAAAATCGCTCGCCGACATTCATGGCAAGCCGATGCTCTGGCATGTATTCCAGCAGACGAAGAAAGCGAAATCCCTGCATGAAGTGTACGTGGCCACCGACGACGAACGTATTGCGAACGCCTGCAAGAAATTCAGCATCCCCTTCATCATGACCCGTCAGGACCACCCAACGGGAACCGACCGGCTGGTGGAATGCATCAAGACCGTCGATGCCGATATCTATGTGAACGTGCAGGGCGACGAGCCGATGATCGCACCGGAAGCGATCGATATCGTTGCCGATGCGATTTTAAACATCAAAGACCCGCGCGTGCTCGCCTCCAACGGCTACAAGCCGATTCACGACCCGGCGGAAGTCGTGAATGCGAACGCCGTAAAGGTGATCATGACGGCCGACGGACTGGCGCTGTCCTATTCGCGCCTGCCGATTCCGTATCCGAAGGATGGCTTCGCCGAATACAACCGCCAGCTAGGGCTGTACGCCTTTCGAAAGCGCGGTCTCGAAACTTTTGCTGCCCACCGTCCCGGACCGATCGAACTCGCCGAGGGCGTCGAGATGTTCCGCTTTCTTGAACACGGGTATGAGGTCGCAATGGTGCGCACGCCGGATGACAACGCCATTTCCGTCGATACGCTTGGTGATCTCGAACAGGTCAGAAGACTGATTCCGGCCTGATGCGCGAACCCATCGGCTTCCGATGATCAAAAAACCATCCTGGCTCTCGCAGGACGCATGGACCCGCTTGATGCGTCAGCGCGACCGCCGCAAGAGAATGCGTCGGCAGGTCGTCCGGTTCTTCAAAAGTCCGAAACTCGCCATCGCCTATTCCACCTACCGGAAAGCAGTCAACGCCGCAGATTGGCCGGAGGTAAAAACGCGCGTCCTGACAGTTGCAAAGATCGCCGAACAGGTTCGCGACAAGCATACAATCGGAGACATGGTGGCCGCGCTGGAGCGCGTCGGTTGCTATCGGGAAAGCGCGGAGTTGTGGTTCTCCAAAGCCGCCGCCAACGCAAAGATCCTGCCGAACGAATGGCGCGGTGAAAACCTTTCCAGCAAGACGTTGCTGATCAATTTGAATCAGGTTGCCGGGAGCGGCATGGGCGTTGGCTATCGTTGCGCGCACATCGTTGCACAACTGACCGGCCGCGCGCGGCGGACGATCGTCATCGTGGAGAAGCGCCTGATCCCGACCTACCGTCGCACCTTTCCCGGTCTCGAAATCTATTCATCGTCCGCTGAAATCGGGCATGGCGAAGTCGATTTTGTCGCACTGCCGGCCTATCTGCTTGCTGAATTCGACATGAAGCCGGATCTGACGGACGCGGACTTCAAGCCTTTGCTGGTCGATACGGAACTGGCCGCAGCACTGCGGAAAAAATATCAGGCCAGGCAGGGCGATCGCACAAAGCCGCTCATCGGCATCTGCTGGTACAGCTCGCACCACGGCAAGGAAATGCCTTCCCTGCAACACTGGCGCGATTTCATTCACCGGACCGATGCAACCTTTGTTTCACTGCAATATGGAAATGTCGCCTCGGACGTAAACATCCTTGGCAGGAATCGCGTGATTACCGACCCGAACATCGATCAACTGGTGGATATGGACGGCTTCGCGGCTCAGGTCGCCGCACTCGACGGTACAATCACCATAATCAACACGCTCGCCAATGTGGGCGGCGCGCTTGCAACCCCAACAGTCGTGTTGCGTGATGACTGGTTCCGTCGCAATCAGCCGGTACTCAGCGACCGGATGCCGTGGTTTCCAAGCGTACGAATCGCCGGTAAGAACCGTAGAGACTGGAGGGCTGTCCTCGACGAGGCGCTATTAAAACTTCACGAATTACAGGCAAAGCGGAAATGAATGCAGCATCCGAATGGGGCACCGCTAAGCCTGGCATTCTCGCATCCATCTACATTGGCGCGATTCGAAACCGCATTGCGCGAGGCCGCCTAAAAAGATTACTCCGCAACCTTCTTGCTTCGAGCGATGGTGTCTACGACGTGGACGTGGATGGCCTGCGCCTGCGCTGCCACGTTGCGGACAATACGTCCGAGCGTGCCGTCGTCGAACGCGGCTTGAAGGAAATCGACACCCTCAACCTCATCACCAAAGACCTCGGCCCGGGCGACGTATTCTTCGACGTCGGCGCAAATTGTGGAATTTTTGCTTTGTACGCGGCGAAAAAAGTGGGCCCAGCCGGCAAGGTCATCGCCATCGAGCCCATCACTGCGATGAGCGATCGTCTGCATTTCAATATCCGCGCGAATAATTTTTCCAATATCGACGTTGTGGGAGACGCCGTCGGCGACCAGCCCGGCGTATTAACGCTGCATGTGGACCCCAAACATCTGGGGCGGTCGTGCGCGACCCAAATGACCGGCTATGAGCCGGTGAAGGTCATGGTGACGACCCTCGCCAAGATCGTTGAAGCCGCCAATGTTTCAAAAATCGACGCGCTCAAGATCGACATTGAGGGCTACGAAGACCGCGCGCTGCTTCCTTATGTGGCCTCGATGCCAGAGGAAAAGTGGCCGAAGAAAATCATGATGGAAATCCTGCTCGCCAGCCGATGGGAGAGGGATTGCATTGGAGAGCTGATCAAGGCGGGCTATCGCCAGACTTGGCGCAGCAAGCAGGATATTTTGCTAGAATTATAAAACACGCGCGGCCGCACGAACATGCGGCCTCTGTGTAACCCGCTGTACGTTCGCTCAGGCCAGATAATAATTGACGTTCAGCGAGCGCCGCGTCACTTCGCGTGGAAGCTCGAGCTTCTTGACGCCGTGCCACAAATTCGAGGACTTGATGAAGCCAACGAGTTTGTTCGGCGTAAAATCAGACGTATAGAAGGTCTCGTGCTTGTCGAGAAATTCCTTCGAAGCCTGATCGTCCATCATGCCGGCTTTCCAGCCGCTCTGCGCCGCCTTCTGGTCCTTGCCCTGATAGAATTCCGTACCGGCGCCGGAAGAATAATCCACCGCCTTGTCCGGAAAGTAGATCATCAGCGAGATCAATTTGCCCGCAACATCGGTGTGGGGCGGGATGTAGCAACCGGCTTCGAGGTAGGAAAATTCGAAGGTCAGCCGCACCGGCGTATTGCCGAGCAGGTTGCTTTTCATGCGATTGAGTTTCGCGAGCGGCTTGCGGAAAAATCCTTCCGGCGCGGATTTTTCGTCGATCTTCCAGGGCTTCTTTTCGCTCGCAGGACGTTCGGACGAAACCGAATGGGTCAGGTCATACAGCTTGTGCACGACTTCCGGATCGGAAAAGCTCTCGTACAGTTTCAGCCAGACCGGAGTCTTGCTCGTAAAATCCGCGAATTCCGGCATCTTGCTGTTCATGTGGCTCTTGCCGCCACGGTCGACCCACGTCGCGGGAAACAGCGCCTTCTTCGGAAAGTTTGAATCCAGCGCCTCGTATGTTTCGAGATCGAAGATGTCGTGAAACTCAAAAATAAAAAACGGTTCGCGGATGGCAATATCCAGCTTGTCAGGGGTGAGATTCTGCGCAGCCAGCATTTTAGAGCACCTCAAACATACTCAGGCTTCCAGAAGCCTCCGGTTATCGTACTCGGGCAAGCCGCGCAAGCAAGTCTGGCCGGGTAAGCCCGGGCACGGTTATCGCGATGTACAGGATGCTGGTGCCCCCGGCCGGAATCGAACCAGCACGACCTTGCGGCCACCTGATTTTGAGTCAGGCGCGTCTACCAGTTCCGCCACGGGGGCACCGGGGGGATGCTTATAACGGCGATTGCGGGTGCGGCAAGCGCGCTCTCAACGGAAATTCCTATCATAGACTTGGCGGCCGGAACGGGTATTTTCCGGCCATGAATATCGCAGCAATTCGCGGCAGTTTCCGCACATCGCCCCGCTCCGCCATTGCCTTCCTGATCGCTGCCGTAGCGGCGGCAACGCTCTTGGGCGCGTGGTTCTTTGAATACGTCATCAAGCTCGAGCCCTGCCCGCTCTGCCTGCAGCAGCGCATTCCCTACTACATCGCCATCCCGCTTGCGCTGGCGGCCGGCTTTCTCGCGCGCGACCGGATCCGCGCGGGTCTTGCCGTCTACGGTCTCTACGCGCTGGCGGTGCTAATGGCCGGGAGTGCATTGTTCGGCGTCTATCATTCGGGCGTTGAATGGGGCTGGTGGCAGGGACCGACCACCTGTGCGGCCGGCGCTGTTGGCGCGGGCGGAGGCAACCTGATCGAAGCGCTGAAAGGTGCGCGCGTCGTACCCTGCAACGAAGCGCCGATCCGGATTCTCGGCATTTCGCTCGCGGGCTATAACGCGCTGATCTCCGCGGCACTAGCCGTGCTCGCCTTCAACGCCGCGCGGGGAAAGAAATAATGCGCATCCGGGCCGCCGTTCTGAACCAGATGGGCGCGGCAAAGCCTTACGCAAAATCGAAGCCGTTGTCGGTTGAAACGGTCGAACTCGATGAACCCGGCTACGGTGAAGTCCTGATCCGCATTGCCGCGGCGGGCCTCTGCCACTCCGATCTTTCCGTCATCAACGGCGACCGCCCGCGCCCGACACCGATGGTGCTGGGCCACGAGGCCGCAGGCGTTGTGGAAAAACTCGGCCCTGGCGTGGAAGACCTCAAGAAGGGCGATCACGTCGTCATGGTGTTCGTGCCGAGTTGCGGGCACTGCCTGCCTTGCGCCGAGGGACGGCCGGCGCTGTGCGAGCCTGCCGCCGCGACGAATACAGCCGGCACGCTCGCCTCCGGCCAGCGCCGCCTGAAACGGAACGGCACACCGGTTCATCATCACATGGGCGTCTCGGCCTTCGCCGAATACGCGGTGATGTCGCGCCGCTCGCTGATCAAGATCGATCCCGAACTGCCGCTGGAGGAAGCCGCACTCTTCGGCTGCGCGGTGCTGACGGGCGTCGGTGCCGTGGTGAACACGGCGAGGATGCCTCCAGGCACGACGGCCGCGGTAATTGGTCTCGGCGGCGTAGGGCTTGCATCCCTGCTCGGCGCACAGCTTGCGGCCGCCCAACGCATCGTCGCCGTCGATCTGTCGGACGCCAAGCTCGCCCTCGCGCGCCAACTCGGCGCGACCGATACGTTCAATGCGGGCGAAAGCGGCGTTGCGGAAAAGATTCGGGAAGCCACCAGGGGCGGGCTCGATTTCGTATTTGAAATGGCGGGTTCGGTGAAGGCGATGGAGCTTGCCTACAAGATCACGCGCCGCGGCGGCACGACCATCACCGCAGGCTTGCCGCCGCCCACGGCCACCTTCGCGATCCCGCATGTAAACCTTGTCGCCGAAGAACGCACGGTGAAAGGCAGCTATATCGGCAGCGCCGTGCCGCTGCGCGACCTGCCGCGCTACATCGCGCTCTACCGGCAGGGAAAACTCCCCGTGGACCGGCTGATGAGCGACCGGCTGAAACTCGACGACATCAATCTCGGCTTTGATCGCCTCGATAAAGGCGAGGCGGTGCGTCAGGTGATTGTATTTTGAGTATTGTCATGCTCCGCGCAGGCGTGACAGCAAAGTTTAGCGCTTGATCTTTGTCAGCGCCGCCCGGATTTTTTCCGGTATCGGAACCGGACGCTGGGTTGCGCGATCGACAAACACATGCACGAAATGCGCTTCCACCCGCGCTTTTTCTTCACCAACTGCAAACAGGCCGATCTCGTAACGCACCGATGAATTGCCGATATGGGCAACGGCAAGACCCGCCTCGATCGTTTCCGGAAACGCAAACGAGCCGTGGAAACGCGCACCCGTCTCCACCGCAAGGCCGACCGTCTCCCCTTTTAAAAAATCCAGCCCGCCTTCCTCGATGAGATAGCGGTTAATGATCGAGTCGAAGTAAACGTAGTAAACCGCGTTGTTGACGTGGTGATAGACGTCGTTGTCTGCCCAGCGCGTTTGCACCGTGCTGAAGCGGCAAAAAGCAGAGCGCGTCGCCACCAGCTTTTCGTTTTTCATTGCAGGTCCGCTGAAAATAATCGCGCCGCCGGCCGGCGCCCGAGATCAAGGCTCGAGCTCGGTATCCCAATAGAGATAATCCATCCAGCTCTGGTGCAGGTAGTTCGGGGGGAACGAGCGGCCGTTGCGGTGCAGATCGTTCACCGTCGGCTGAAACGGCATCTGCGCCGGCCACATCTTCGATTCGCGTGGCCCCTTGCCGCCTTTTTCCAGATTGCAGGGCGAGCACGCGGTGACGACATTTTCCCACGTCGTCTGCCCGCCAAGCGACCGTGGATTGAGATGATCGAAAGTGAGATCATCCCGGGAGCCGCAATACTGGCAAGAAAACCGGTCGCGCAGGAAAACATTGAACCGCGTGAAGGCGGGATTGCGTGCCGGTCTCACGAAAGTCTTCAGCGACACCACGCTCGGCAGGATGATTTCGGTCGTGGGGCTGCGAACGGCCTTGTCGTAATGGGCGACGATGTTGACGCGATCGAGGAACACGGCCTTGATCGTGTCCTGCCAAGACCAGACCGACAGCGGATAATAGCTCAGCGGACGGTAGTCCGCATTCAGTACTAGCGCGGGCCAGCCACCTGGCGACACCACGAAGTTCACGCTGCACTCCCTTAACCCGGGAGGCGACTAGGGCGCGGCTTGCGCCCTGAGCGCCGACCGATTTTGCTGGCCGGGAATATATCGGGTTGGCGACGGCTTTGTGAAGCCGGATCAATTACTTCCTCTTGGAGAAGGCTTTGGCGAGAAACGCGCCGCCATGCCGCAGCCCCTCGCCGTCGATGCCGTGTCCCACACCAGGAGAGAGATGCCATTCGACGGGCACTTCTGCTGCAGCAAGCAGGTTTGCCGACACAAACAGCGCTTGTGCCGGAATGAGATCGTCCTGCGCGCCATGAACCAGCAGAACCGGCGGCCGGGAGCGAATTTCCGCCTTGGCCTTGTCGGGGCCATCCGCGCTTTCTGGCGTGACGTAGATGCCCGAGTAACCCACAACGGCCGCGAGCGGCTTTTCCCGCCGCAAGGCGACGTGGAGCGCCATCATGGTGCCCTGGCTGAAGCCGACGAGCGCCAGTGATTCGGGGCCAAGATTGCGGCGAGCAAGCTCCGCTTCGAGAAATGCGTCGAGCAACGGCCCCGCCTTGTTCACGCCGCGCCAGCGTTCATCCAGCGAACGGAAAGTAAGCTCGAACCACTGACGGCCCATTGGCGCCCCAGCGCATGGCTCCGGCGCATGCGGCGAAACGAATGCCGCTTCCGGCAGAAGCTCCTGCCATTCCTGGCCCAATGCGATCAGATCGTTTCCGTCCGCCCCGTAACCGTGCAGGAACACAACGAGTTGCTTCGCATTGCCGGAACGCGGCTCGAGACGAGGGCCATCGAGACTTGCGGCCATCAAACTTCCTTTCAGGATTTCGGGAGGATCGGCACAGCTTCGCGATTCTTGACGACACGATAATAGGACCACAGCACACGCGCCGCCACACCGCGCCATGGTTTCCAGCGTTTTGCGATTTCTTCAAGCTGTTTCGCATTGGGGCGCTTCCGTTTCCCGAACGCAATGCGGGCGGCTTCCTGAAGCGCCAGATCGCCCGCCGGAAACGCATCCGCGTGGCCGATGCAGAACAGGAGATAAATATCGGCGGTCCAAGGGCCGATGCCCTTCACAGCGACGAGCGCCTCGTGCGCATCCTCGGCGGAAATATCGGCGAGAATTTCAATACGCAGCGAACCCTCGCGTACGGCGCGGGCGATATTCCTGAATGTCTTGATCTTCGCGCCGGAAAGGCCGGCTCGCTTCAACTTGTCTGCTCGGGCGGCGGCGATCACATCGTGGTGGAACGGATCGAAGGCAAGCTCCAACCGTTTCCAGATCGCCGCCGCGCTCGCGGTGGAAAGCTGTTGCGAGCAGACGATGGAAGCTAAACCGGGAAAACCGCCCTGCCTCCGGCGCAGCGGCGGTGGGCCGGATACCGCAACAATGTCCGCGAGCCGCGGATCGAGTTTTATCAATTCGGCGAGACCACGGGCCAGATCGGCCTCGGTATCGATGCGCGAGGTCAATATCAATCCCATTGTCATGCCCCGCGAAAGCGGGGCATCCAGTAATCACCGCAGTCGATATACACAAGCGAAAGCTTTAGTGGATGATCCGCTTTTTTGCGGATGATGACATGATTGATGGCCGACCCATGCCGCTACCCGTCTTCCGCTTCGCGCCCTCGCCCAACGGCTATTTGCATCTCGGACACGCACTGTCCGCGCTGCTGAACTTCGACATGTCGAAGAGAGCGGGCGGACGGCTGTTTCTGCGAATCGAGGACATCGACCCTACCCGCTGCAAGCCTGAATTCGAGCAGGCCATCTACGAGGACCTCGAATGGCTTGGCATCGGATGGGAACAACCCGTGCGGCGGCAATCGGAGCATTTCAGCGAATACACAGATGCTCTCGATACACTCAAAACAGATGGGTTGCTCTACAGCTCCTATGAAACCCGCGCCGATCTCGCGCCCATGATCACGGCTAGCGATCCCGACGGCGGACCGCGTTTCTCGCGCGAGTTTGGTCTATCGCCGGAAGATGCCGCCCGGCGCGAGCAAAGCGGCGAGCCTTATGCACTTCGCTTGGATACTGGAAAGGCGCTCGAACAAATTTCCAAGCCGCTTTCCTGGCGGGAGACACGGAACGGCGATGAAAAAGAAGTCGAAGCGCATCCCGAGCGCTGGGGCGATGTCATCCTTGGCCGCAAGGAAACGCCAGCGAGCTATCATCTTGCCGTAGTGCTCGACGATGCGTTGCAAGGCGTAACCCATGTCGTGCGCGGGATGGACCTCTATCACTCGACGTCGATCCATCGGCTGCTGCAGGAAATTCTCGGACTTCGGGCACCGAATTATTTTCATCACAGGCTGATTCTGGACGCGGATGGGAAAAAGCTCGCCAAACGCGATCCAGCGACGACGCTTCGCGATCTTCGCTCACAGGGATGGACCAGGGCCGACGTGAGAAGAACGGTCGGCCTCTAGCGAATACCCAATCCGAGCATCCACATCCAGAATGCCAGCGATGCGATCGAGAGCATGGTTGATAAAGAAACCGCGCCGGCGCTAGCCGCGACACCCGTTCGATATCGCTCCGCAAGGAGATAAGCATTGATGCCGCTTGGCATCGCAGCAAACATGATGGCAACGCCCGCAAATACCGGTGGCAGCTCGAGCCAATAACGCACGATCAGAAATGCGATCAGCGGATGCAGCAGAAGTTTGGAGGCCGTGATCAGCGCCGACACCTTGAAGTCGCCCGCCACCCCGTAATGGCGCAGCGACAGTCCCATGGCGAACAGCGCGCAAGGAACGGCCGACGCCGCGACAAGATCGACGACGCCCTTCACGGCTCCGGTGGGCGCAAAGCCCAGTAGGCGGGTGAACAAGCCAGCCGCAAACCCGATCAGAACAAGATTGGTGGCCAATACGCGAAGGAGTTTCAGGAGCGATTTCTTCGTAAGCCCCGCACCGCTTCCCTCGATCATCAGCGATGCTGTCGCCAGCATGATCGGCAGGTTGACCGCCACCAGCAGAAACAGTGGCACCGCACCCGCTTCGCCGAACGCGGTCAGCACGACCGGAATGCCGACCAGCACGATGTTCGACTGCGCCGCAGAGACGCCGTAGATGATCGATTCTTTCGTCCGCCGCTTGAAGAAGAATGCAGTGATGAACTGAACCAGGAACCAGGACGCGAACGCGCCCGCAAAATACACGAACCAATAGGCCCAGGGCAGTTCGTCCGGGAATTTTGCTTCCGCCAGCGTGCGGAAAATCAAAAGCGGAATCGCGATCGTGTACACGTAATCCGACACACCTTCGGCGGTTTGCTTCTTGAGTAGCCCGCTCGATGCGGAGATATAGCCAAGCGCCATCACGCCGAAGACCGGCAATATGATTTCAGCGATGCGAAACGCTTGATCCAAGGGGATTCGTCGCGGTTAAGCCGGTATCATGCCCCGTGGCTAACACGCCGGACCGCGCCCGGCGATTACCCGCAAGTAGCGAAGGCGGCGCGCATGCCGCCTTCGCATTATTCGAGTTCAGCGGCGCACGAGTCCGATGAGGAACAGCAGGATCACGGCGCCGATCGTGGCGTGGATGATAGATCTCACGATGCCGGAGCCAAGGCCGATGCCGAGGTATGGAAACAACCAGCTTGCTATCGCGGCACCTACAATGCCGACGATAATGTTGCCGATCAATCCGAAGCCGTAACCCTTGACGATCATGCCAGCCAACCAGCCAGCAACTGCGCCGATGATGAGCAAGACAATAAGTGCTTCGAGCGCCATTGCGCCCTCCTTATGTTTGTTGAGTCGAGACGTCCCTATCCGCGTTGCCGGCGAGTATCGCCGAATCCGCATGGTCCATACTAAAGGATAAGCAGGGCAGGTCACGCTGACGTAAGCTTGAATTTCCGGCAGGGGATAAGTAGTGGCCTGGCTTCGGCCACATCCGCGCTTATCCAGTCATTTCATGGTCTTACCGGCCACCCGAGAACTTGCGCGGTTTTCGTCCCTTGTGCTGGCGCGAACGCAGGATCGCGGCATTCAACTCGCCGCCGTAGATGAAGATCATCGCCGCGAAATAGAGAAATACCAGTGCGATCATGCCGGACGCGAGGCCCGCGTAGTAGGTCACATAGGTATAGGCGAAGGCGGCGAGATAACGGCCGAACGCAATTCCCGAGGCTAGCCAGAGCACGAGTGTAACGGCGATCCCGGGCGTGATTGTCAGCGTCTTTCGGCTGCCCGCGGGCAGCCATTTATGCAGGACGTAAAGCGCAATCACCAGAATAACCGATGCGGTGAAGAAGCGATAAAATTCAAGAACGAATGTGAATTGCGAGAGCACCGGCAAATATTTGACGGCGGTCTTCCAGATCAGCGGATAGAGAATGACCAGGAAGGAAAGCACGAGCAGCGCCGTGGCGCCGAGCAGCACATAGAGGATCGCTTCCAGCCGCAGCAGCCACCACGACCGCACTTCACGCACGCCATACGCGCGGTTGAGTCCGATCCGCAGGCTTTCGACGCCGCTCGATGCGAAGAAAATCGCGAGCGCCACGCTGAACGTCAGAAGATCCGGGCGAAGATTTGTGAGTACGTCATGAATTTCGTCCCCGAGCGGAACGGCGACTTCCTTCGGCCAGGTTTCGAGCAGCAGCCGCACCGTCTCCTCGGCGAGTTCCTGCGATCCGAAAAGTGCCGCGAGCGTGCCCACGAAAATCAGGAACGGGAACATCGCCATCAGCGCCGAGAGCGCGATATGGCTCGAGATCGCCCAGCCGTCGTCTTCGTTGAAGCGGTCGAAGGCTTCGGCCGCGATCTGCCAGATTTTATGCATTAAGGCCCTCGCCGGGTTGATCCCGGCACGGGCCTAATTTCTCACATCGCGGCGGGCGAGGGAATCAGGATTACGCGGCCCGGACCTGGCTGAGGAACTGCTTGATCGCCGCGTCGAGGCGATCACCTTCGCTGCGAAGCTCTTTCGACATACCGGCGACATCCCCGGCCGTCGTGAGTGCGCCGGAGGCGGCGTCCTCCACCGAGCGCATGGCGCCGGCACCCGCTTCAGCGTCGTCCGAAGCCTGCGCCACATTGTTCGCAATAGAAACGACCGCGGCGTTCTGCTCTTCCACCGCCGAGGCGACCGAGGCGGCCATCGCGGACATTTCTTCAATGACGGAACTGACATTGTCGATGGCGCGGGTGGCATCCGAGGAGGCTTCCTGGATGGAGCCGATCTGCAGGGCGATGTCTTCGGTCGCGCGCGCGGTCTGTGCGGCGAGCGATTTTACCTCCTGTGCGACGACCGCAAAGCCCCTGCCCGCTTCACCGGCACGGGCGGCTTCGATGGTCGCGTTGAGCGCAAGCAGGTTCGTCTGCCCGGCGATCGACTGAATGAGACCGACGACTTCGCCGATGCGGCTTGCCGCATCGCTGAGATTGCCCATGATCTTCACGGAACGCTTGGCTTCGGCAACGGCGCGGCCGGCCACTTCGGTCGAGGTCGCGGTCTGGCGCGCGACTTCAGAGACGGAGCTGGAAAGCTGCTCCGCGGCTGCGGCCGCCTGCGACACGTTGGAGGATGCCGCACCCGCGGCACGTCCAGCACGTTCAGCTTCGGTGCCTACCTGCTCGGCCGTCTGGCTGAGTTTGTCGGCGGATTCGGCGAGACTTTTTGCGGCGGTACGCACGGATGCCAACCCGGTATTGGCGGTTTCGGCAAAAGCGCGCACAAGCTGATCGACCTTTGCCGAATGCTTCTCGCGCTGTGAGGCTGCCTCGCGCTGCTGCGTTTCCAGTCTTTCGCGTTCCTTGGCGTTGTCACGAAACACAAGAACCGTTCGCGCCATGGCGCCAATTTCGTCCTTCGCCTTTGTGGCCGGAATGTGCGTGTTCTTGTCGCCGTCCGCGAGCGCACGCATGACGCCTGCAAGCTCGACCAGCGGCTTCGTGATGCTGCGGCCGATCAGCCAGCTGAACCCAAGGCTTAGAAGCAGCACAAGTGCACCAACCGTAATGATGACTGTTTTCGTTCTTGTCTGCGAAGAACTGAGGGCCGCCGAAGACACGCGCTCCCGGTGCCGGGCGAGATCGATCAGCTTGTCCGATACAGGCAGCATTTCCATGGCGTCGATCTCGATCAGCGCAACGAGCGGATGCACTTTACTCAAGGCGCTCGACCACTCCTTGAAAGTATCGACGTAAACCTGAACTTGATCGACGAGCTGTCTCTTCATGATGTCAGCGGCGATGACAGTCTTCAGGTTCTTCGAAAAATTCTCGTGCTCCGAAAAGAACGAGATTTCGAGAAAACTCGAACGGTCCAGCTTGAATTCCGTTTCGTAGCGGCGCATCACGAGCAACGACGACAAGAGACGCTTTGCCTCGATCTCTTGCAGCCAGGACATATCGAGATTGATGATGCGCTCCACAGCTGCGGCGGATTCCTTCAGCTTGCCCTGGATTCCGTCGCTGGAATCCCAGCCCAGATTTTTCTGTTCTTTCAGGAGTTGTTCAAAATTATTCTTGAGAACCGATACCTTGATCCGTAATTCAGCGATGTTGATGTCATTGCTGGCGCCTGAGGCCTTTTCGATGGAAGCGCGGCTAAGCACTGCAATTTCGTGGCTGGCATTCAGATTTGCCTCGATGGCGTCTAGGCTGCGGACTGCCATGGCGTGTGCGTCGTTGAAGGTTTTTATCCGATCTTCGTCCGGCTTGATCGCAAACTCGCGGGCGGCATAGCGCATTTCAGACAGGCCGACGCGAAGCTCCCTGCTTACGTCCGCGAGTAACGACGACTCGCGTACACCTTCAAAGGAAGAGTCGACATCTCGTTCACCTGCGAAGAAAGCAGCGCCGATAATCGCCAGGCCAAGCACCGGGATCAATGCAATCGCAACGATGCGCGCGCGCACGCTGAGCGCCGTCGTCATCCGCAATGCCGTTATGACGTAGTGCGACACAAAATTCTTGACGCGAGAGAAATCCATCTCGTGCTCCGGCGGGTGTCGAACGGCCAAATTACGGGGATTGATAGTGTGGAGCCGGTTTACCCGGCCGTGGCGTTCCCCCTAGGAAGGATGGAATCGCGTATTGGTTAACAATGCGTTGACAGCGTGCCTCACGATTGTGCAAGGCGCAGAGAGCCGGTTACATGGCCGCGAACCGGAGCAGACAATGCCTTCGTCGCCTTCCCGTACCGCCACCGAGAACCAACCGGACATTACCAAGCTTGCAAACGGGGGGCTTTTGGCGTCCGAATCAATCCTTGCCGCCGTTTCCAGCCGCCTCCGCACGCGCGTAAGCGAGGGAGGAAAACTGTCCGCTGTAACCTTGGAGACCGAGCAGTTCGCGGTGCATGGCCTCGCCTGGCTTGCGACCTATGTGGAGGCGATCCGCCAGCTCGCCGCTTATTCCAGCCGGATGGAAGCGGAAGGGAAGTTCGAAGAGACCGCTCAACTGCTCGTCCAGATCGGGCTTGGCGAATATCTCGCCCAGATATTTGGCGGCATTCCGATGAGCCAGAGCGAGACAGTCCGGCTCTCATCGTTCGGACTGAGCGAAGAGCAGATCGCTTCGTTCAGGACGCCAGCCGTGCAGTCCCTGATTGCAGCGGGAACCGCGCCTGCAACACGCGCACGGCTGATCGATCTGATTTCGACGAGCGATGGCCTGGCGCTCTTCGGCGCGAGCGGTCTCGACGAAACCCTGGAGGCCATGCGCAGCGAAATGCAGCGCTTCAGTTCCGAACAGGTGCTCCCGTATGCGCAGGGCTGGCACCTTGCCAACGAATATGTGCCGCTCGAAATCATCGAGCGAATGTCGGACCTTGGCGTATTTGGCCTGACGATTCCGGAAGAATTCGGCGGGCTCGGGCTCGGCAAGGAATCGATGTGCGTCGTATCCGAAGAATTGTCCCGCGGGTGGATCGCGGTCGGCTCGCTCGGCACGCGCTCTGAAATCGCGGCGGAACTGATCCTTGCCGGCGGCACCGATGCGCAAAAGACAAAGTGGTTGCCCAAGATCGCGTCGGGCGAAATCCTGCCCACCGCCGTATTCACCGAGCCGAATACCGGCTCCGATCTCGCTTCACTAAAGACGCGCGCGGTACGTGAAGGTGATGTCTACAAAATCTACGGCAACAAGACCTGGATCACCCATCCGGTACGCGCGGACTTGATGACGCTTCTCGCGCGCACCAATCCGAACGAAACCGGCTACAAAGGCTTATCGATGTTCCTCGCGGAAAAACCGCGCGGCACAGCCGAGAACCCGTTTCCGGCGCAAGGAATGTCCGGCGGCGAGATCGAAGTGCTGGGCTATCGCGGCATGAAGGAATACGAAATCGCCTTCGACGGTTTCGAGGTATTGGCGGAAAATCTTCTCGGCGGCATTGAGGGGCAGGGCTTCAAGCAGCTGATGCAGACCTTCGAATCCGCGCGCATCCAGACGGCGGCCCGCGCCGTGGGCGTCGCGCAATCGGCGCTCGATCTGGCGCTCCGTTATGCCAAGGAGCGCAACCAGTTCGGCAAGCCGATCCTGTCGTTTCCGCGCGTGTCCGACAAGATCGCGATGATGGCCGCCGAAATCCTGATCGCGCGCCAGCTCGTCTATCACGCGGCACGTGAAAAAGATTCCGGCCGCCGCTGCGATCTGGAGGCAGGCATGGCAAAACTCCTCGCCGCGCGCATCGCCTGGGCCGCGTCCGACAGCGCCGTGCAAATCCACGGCGGCAATGGCTTCGCACTCGAATATCCGGTGTCGCGGGTACTTTGCGATGCCCGCATTCTTTCCATATTCGAAGGTGCCGCCGAGATTCAGGCGCAGGTGATCGCGCGCCGTCTGCTTGAAGGCGCGAACTAGCGAAACAAAAATTTAATGCTCGATTTCTCCATTTCGGAAAGCTTGCGGCTGGTGTTGCGGACCTTTCCGTTCATGCTGCTGCGCATGGCGGTCTATTTCGGAATCGCGGCGGCCTATGTGGTCGCCACCGGCGGCAGTGCCGGTCTCGGCTTCGGCATTGGCGCGCTGGCGGATGCAAGGGCGGCAGGCGCTTTCTGGGGCGCCATCGGCGGCTTCTCGCTCACCACCTTCGTTCTTTGGTGGTTGCGGGAATACATTCTCTATCTTGTGAAGGCGGGTCACATCGCGGCACTCGTCCAGCTTTATGACGGACGCGCCTTCCCCGCGGGCCAGGGGCAGATCGGCCACGCGATCGGTGTCGTGCAACAACGCTTCATCGAGATCAGCGTGCTGTTTGTCGTCGACCGTCTGGTGCTCGGCGTAATCCGGACACTGGTGGGATTGGCGAACTTCGCGAACATGATCCTTCCCGGCACTGGCGGTGCAGTCGTTTCGATCGTGAACGCGATCCTGCAAGTCGCGGTCGGCTTTGTTGACGAGATCATCCTCGCCTACAACATCCGCACGCGCGCCACCGACCCATTCGCCGGCGCAAAAGACGCTCTCATCCTCTATGCGCAGAACCACTGGAAGATGATCAAGAACGCGCTTCTGCTTTCCGCGATCGCTTACGGATTGGCGTTCGTCGTCTTCCTGTTTGCGCTGACACCGGCCGCGGCCTTCGCCTATGCGTCACCGAGCGGTTCTTCCATTGTCACGATCCTGCTTGCTGCGGTATTTGCATGGAGCGTGAAGCAGGCGTTTCTCGAGCCGTTCATCATCGCTTCGCTGATGCAGGCCTATTTCAGAACCGTCGATGGCCAGAAACCGGACGCTGCCTGGGATGGCCATCTGACCGAACGATCCGGCCATTTCCGCGAACTGAAAGCGAAAATCGGAACAGCTCCTAAATGACTGTCCGCCGGCTAATCCATGACGTATAAAGCAACGATGCTTCGCTCCGCCGTCCTTCTCGTTTGTGCGTTCCTGGTGGTGACGGCTGTCTCGTTCGCCGGAAGCGTTGCTACGACTCCAAAGCTTGCGGGCTGGTACGCCCAGCTTGCAAAGCCTTCCTTTACGCCGCCGAATTACGTGTTTCCGTTCGCATGGACGACGCTCTATGTGCTGATGGCGATTTCGCTCTGGCGGATTTTCGTCTCGCCGGCTTCAGCGGCCCGCACGCGGTCAGTCTCCCTGTTCGCCGCGCAACTGGCTGCGAATGTCGCGTGGCCCTGGGTTTTCTTCCATTTTGAATCGCTGAAGGGCGGGCTGGTCGCGATTGTTTTGCTGGCGGTCCTCATTGCAGCGACCCTTTGGGAAACGCGCAGGGTCAGCATTCTTGCTGCGTGGCTTCTCGTTCCCTATCTCGCATGGGTGCTGTTTGCCGCGTTGCTAAACGCGGAAATCGCACGCATGAACGGCTAATTTGCCGAGAAGGGTTTCCATGGCGAGCGCTCTGCAAAGTTTCATCGTTCCCGCCGCGATCGGCGCGGTCGCGATCGTTCTGCTCTTCGGCCTTCTCAACATGACGCAGAGCGGCTCAGCCAGCACATCGCAAAAACTGATGCGGATGCGCGTGCTGCTGCAATTCATCGCCGTCATCGTGATTATGTTCACGATCTGGATGTTGGGCCGCTGATCGAAAGCGGCTAGAATGTTCAAAATCGAGGGGCATAGACGGCATGGTCGTCCTCAACCGCATCTACACCCGTACCGGCGACGACGGCACCACTTCGCTCGGCTCAGGCGAACGGCGCAAGAAATATGATTTGCGTGTCGCCGCTTACGGCACCGTCGATGAGGCAAACGCGGTCATCGGTATCGCAAGGCTGCATACGGCGGCACTCCCCGAACTCGATGCAATGCTTGCGCGAATCCAGAACGATCTGTTCGATGTCGAAGCCGATCTCTGCCTCGCCGAGAAAGGGCCCGGCGGGGCTCGCCTCAACATCACCGAAACGCAAGTGAACTGGCTGGAACAGCAGATTGACCTTTTGAACAGCGAACTCGATCCGCTCAAGTCTTTTATTCTACCCGGCGGCAGTCCTGCTTCCGCATATCTGCATCTTGCCCGCACTGTCTGCCGCCGCGCCGAACGCATGATGGTGGAGCTGAAAGACACCGCCAACGAAATGGATTCGCCTGAAGCCCGCAAATACGTGAACCGGCTTTCCGACTTCCTGTTCGTGGCGGGACGCTACGCCAACAACAAGGGCAAAGCCGACATCCTCTGGAAGCCCGGCGAGAACCGCTGAACCCCGCATGTTCGTTCCCATCTACGATTACAATCCGCTGCGCTACTACAAGACCGCGTGGGCCACGCGCGCGCTGATCGTATTGAATGTTGCGATTTTCCTTTTCTTCCAGTCCGGCATTTTTATCGCGGACGGAATGAAACTTGCTGCCATCACCTTCGGCATCACGCCGGACAGCATCGACAAGGACATCCCGATTCTGCCGGGTTACCGGTTCATTCCGCCCGAGATCACTTTTGTGACCTACATGTTCCTGCATGGCGGCTGGATCCACCTTTTGGGCAACATGCTGTTCCTCTGGGTGTTTGGCGACAATGTTGAAGACGCAATGGGCCGTTTCCGCTTCATTGCTTTCTACGTTCTTTGTGGGGTCGCAGGCGGCTTGGCGCACTACCTCTCCATGCCAGGTTCCACAATGCCGCTGGTCGGCGCATCGGGCGCGGTAGCAGGCATCATCGCGGCTTATCTTGTGCTCCACCCGCATGTGAAAGTGTGGGTGCTCGCGCTGGGGCGAATTCCGGTCAAGCTGCGTGCGATGTGGCTTCTCGGATTCTGGGCGCTTCTGCAAATCGGCAGCGTGCTGCTCGATTTTGACAGCCCGATCTCGTGGTGGGCCCATGTCGGCGGACTCGCGATGGGCGCTCTGCTCATCGTCGTTCTCCGCCGCCCGGGCGTGCCGCTGTTCGACCGCGACCTTCCGGCACCGGGCGCAAGTTGACTCGGCAAAAACGGAGCCATAGCTTGCGCCGCTTTCCGGCGCGGAGCGGTTGCGCATGAAAATTCTCGTCCCGGTCAAACGGGTGGTTGATTACAACGTCAAGGTCCGCGTGAAGGCGGATGGCTCCGGCGTCGATCTCGCGAATGTGAAAATGTCGATGAACCCCTTCGACGAGATCGCCGTCGAGGAGGCGATCCGCCTGAAGGAAAAAGGTCAGGCTACCGAGATCGTCTGCGTTTCGATTGGACCTGCCGCCGCCGCGGAAACGATCCGCACCGGCCTCGCGATGGGAGCCGACCGCGGCATCCTCGTGAAACACGATGGCACGGTGGAACCGCTCTCCGTTGCAAAAATCCTGAAGGGCATCGTCGAAGCGGAGAAGCCTGGCCTCGTGATCCTCGGCAAGCAGGCGATCGACGACGACTGCAACCAAACCGGACAAATGCTCGCGGCACTGCTGAAATGGCCGCAAGGTACGTTCGCATCGAAAGTCGTGATCGAAGGCAGTCACGTCCTCGTCACCCGCGAAGTTGACGGCGGCTTGCAAACGCTGAAGCTCAACATGCCCGCGATCATCACTACCGACCTGCGCCTGAATGAGCCGCGCTATGCGTCGCTGCCGAACATCATGAAGGCGAAGAAAAAACCGATTGACGAAAAGGCGCCTGCCGATTTCGGCGTCGATGTTTCAGCGCGCCTGAAAGTGCTGAAAACGAGCGAGCCGCCGGGACGCAAGTCCGGCATGAAGGTCGGCTCCGTCGCCGAACTTATCGACAAGCTGAAAAACGAAGCCGGAGTGATTTGATGACCACACTCTTGATCGCCGAGCACGAGGACAGGTCGCTGAACGGCGCCACTGCGAAAACGCTCACCGCCGCGAAGGCAATCGGCGGCGATGTACATGTGCTGGTCGCCGGCTCCGGCTGCAAGGCTGCGGCGGACGCCGCCGCTAAACTGGACGGCGTTGCGAAGGTGCTGATCGCCGATGACGCGGCCTATGCGAACCGCCGCGCCGAACCGATGGCCGATCTCATCGTGTCGCTGGCTCCCGCGTATGAAGCCATCCTCGCGCCCTCGACGACGACCAGCAAGAATTACATGCCGCGCGCGGCGGCCCTGCTCGACGTGATGCAGATTTCCGACATCGTGAAAGTGGTCTCCGCAGACACATTCGAACGGCCGATCTACGCGGGCAACGCAATCGAGACGGTGCGGTCTTCCGATAAGAAGAAACTCGTCACGGTGCGGAGCGCGTCGTTCACGGCAGCAGCAACGAACGGTAGTGCTCCCATAGAGCCGGTGAAAAGCGCGGGCGACCCGGCTCTGTCGAGTTTTGTTTCGGAAGAACTCTCGAAATCGGATCGCCCGGAACTCACCGCCGCTCGTGTGATCGTCTCCGGCGGGCGCGCGCTCGCCAGCAAGGAAAATTTCGCAAAATACATCGAGCCCGTCGCCGATAAGCTCGGCGCGGCTGTCGGCGCATCGCGCGCGGCGGTTGATGCCGGATATGCCCCGAACGACTGGCAGGTCGGGCAGACCGGCAAGGTCGTGGCGCCGGAGCTTTATCTCGCCGTGGGAATTTCCGGCGCGATCCAGCATCTTGCCGGCATGAAGGACTCCAAGGTCATCGTTGCGATCAACAAGGACGAGGAGGCACCGATTTTTCAGGTGGCCGACTACGGCCTTGTCGGCGACCTCTTTCAGATCTTGCCGGAGCTAGCACAGGAGCTGGATAAGGCGGGGAAGTGAGGCGTCCGAATCGGGAATGGCGTGTCGCCCGGCTTCGTCGTAAAAGCCTTTTTACAAGCTAGGCCGCAGGATCAGATATGGCGATCAAGATCAGCAAAATTGGGGTTATCGGCGCCGGCCAGATGGGCAGCGGCATCGCGCATGTATCCGCCGTCGCGGGTTACGACGTGGTGCTGCATGACGTGAATCTCGAACGCGCCAAGGGCGGTCTCGCCACCATCAACGGCAACATGGCCCGGCAGATTTCCAAGGGCATTCTCACCGAGGACGCGCGCAAGACGGCGCTCGGCCGCATCTCCGCTGTCGACAAGTTGGAACAGCTCGGCGAATGCGATCTCGTCATTGAATCCGCGACCGAGAAGGAAGAAGTAAAGCGGAAGATTTTCCACGAGCTCACGCCGCACCTGAAAAAGGACGCGGTGGTCGCCAGCAACACGTCGTCCATTTCCATCACCCGGCTCGCCGCCTCGACCGACCGGCCGGAGCGGTTTATCGGCATTCACTTCATGAATCCCGTGCCGCTGATGGAGTTGGTCGAACTCGTTCGCGGCATCGCCACCGCGGACGAAACCTTCGAAATGTCGAAGGAATACGTGAAGCGGCTCGGCAAGACCTTCGCCGTCGCCGAGGACTTCCCCGCCTTCATGGTCAACCGCATTCTGCTGCCGATGATCAACGAAGCGATCTACACACTCTATGAAGGCGTGGGTAACGTCGAGGCGATCGACACCGCCATGAAACTGGGCGCGCATCACCCAATGGGTCCGCTCGAACTCGCCGACTTCATCGGCTTGGACACAGTGCTCTCCGTGATGCAGGTGCTGCACGAAGGACTCGCGGACACGAAGTATCGTCCGTGCCCGTTGCTCGTGAAATATGTCGAGGCCGGATGGCTCGGCCGCAAGACCAAGCGCGGCTTCTACGACTATCGCGGCGACAAGCCTGTGCCGACAAGGTAAAGCCGAAGTACATGACAACCTCTCTCGGCCTCATGGTGAGGAGCGTCGCGAAGCGACGCGTCTCGAACCATGAGGCCGCCCTCCTCCTTCGAGACGCGCTCCTTCGGAGCGCTCTTCAGGATGAGGGCGGGTGATTCACACGACCTTCCACAAGTTCAGCGCCGCCAGCGCTGCGAGCGAGAGCCAGGTCAGGCTCTGGCCGATCTGGCGTCCGATGTTCGGCATGTCGGTGGCCCACATGCCCCCGGTTTGCACAACGCGGCCGGCGACCAGCGCGATGCCGACGATGTGCAGGGCCATGGGCCAGCCGCCGTTGAGCTCGTAGATCGCCATCAGCAGCAGCGCCAACGGGATATACTCGGCGGCATTGCCGTGCAGGCGGATCATGCGCAGCATCTGCGGCTTGCTGCCGTCGCCGAGCGACACTTGCAGCTTGACCCGGTGCACCGTGACGTTGATCGCCAGGGCCAGCACGATCAGCGCCAGAATGCCGGCGTAAAGCGCGGTGATCGAGAGCGGCATCGCGGTCATCTCCCTAAAATTAAATTTATGCGAGATATGTTTCCAGCTTTTCCATCGTGCCGGTCCAGCCCTGCCGCATGGAGTCGAAGCCTTCCGTGAAGGTGCGAAGCTCCGCCTCGGTCGGCTCAAAGGGTTTCCAGTTCACGCTCATCTTCGTCTTGCCGCCCTCATCCGCGAACTCGACGATTGTGATCATGCGGCGCGGCCAATCCGGCGCCATCGGATGCTGGGTGATGCCGCCATTCTCGTCCGAGAACGAGGAGATGAATTCCAGCTTCGTCTTCGGCTCGACCTTCAGGTAGTCGAACTTTCCCCACATCTTCAGTCCGTTCGGAAATTCCAGGCAGTAATGGAAGACGCCGCCGGCCCGCGCATCGATCTTGCAGTAGATCACCTTGCAACCTTTCGGCCCCCACCAGTGCTTGAGGTGTTCGCAGTTGGTGTTGGCTTCCCACACCTTGTCGATCGGCGCATTGAAAACACGCGAAATCAGGAACGGCTGGATATCCATTGAACCACCTGTCGATTTGATTTCAGAGCGGCGCGTTCAGCATCCAGCGGTGGCCGTAAGGATCGAGCACCATCGCAAACCGCGCCTTCCAGAACATATCTTCCGGTTTCTGCAAGCTCCGGCATCCGGCATCGACGGCACGCTGGAAGGCAGCGTCGATGTCGGTGGCTTTCGCAAAATGCAGGGCGATGCCGACCGAGGACGGCTTGTCCACGCTCGGCAGCACAACGCCTCCGCCGCATTGCTCGGCATGTTCCGGAAAATCGTCGGACAACATCAGCTGGCCGCCATTGATGGCAATTTCGGCATGCATCAGGCGTTTGCCGTCCTCTGCGGGAAGCCGGTGCGTTTCCTTGGCGCCGAACGCCTTTTCATAGAAGGCGATCGCATCGGCCGCGCCCTTCACGGTGAGATAGGGATTGAGATTGTACATATCGTTTCTCCTCAGAACTCGACGCGGACCTTGAACCCACCCCAGATCATGCGTTTGCCGTCGAACGGCATCTTGCTTGGATCCATGAACTGCGCGAGGCGCTTGTCTTTCATGACTTTTTTCATGACGCCGTCGCGGTGCTTGCGCGACTTGTAGACGATGTACGAGAAGAACACCGTCTCGTTGGCTTTCATCTTCACGCTGCGTGGAAACGAGGTCCACTTGCCCTTTTTCACGTCGTCGGCGGCCGCTTCGACGTAACCGAGAGCGCCGTGATCCATCCAGACCCTGCTGGCAAGCTTCGCGAGTTTAAGATAGGCGCCGACCTTCTTTTTCGGCACCGGGACGATAAATCCATCGACGTATTTCATATCTTCTCTCCTCTGGTTTCTTTCGTCTTGAAATTCAGTCGCCGAATCTAGCCATGGCAGCAGGGACCGGCCTTGGCCGGCTGTTCGTACTCGTCGTTACGCTTCACCCACTCCATGATCTGGTTCTCATTACGGCCGTTCGGCGTGAGATCGAGAAAATTGTAGACGCCGAGCAGGATGTCTAGACCGCGCGCATAGCTCGAATACGTGTGAAAGACCTCGCCGTTATCATTCTTGTAGAAAACGCTGGCTCCCGACAGTTCGTCCGAGAAATATTTCGGGTCTTCGAAAATCTCGTAATTATACGGAAGCTTGCCGGACTCCAGATGCTCCTTCGTGAAGGAAACCTGGAAGTCGAAATTGAAATCGCTTTCGTAGGAAGAGATCAGCGGAAATTTCCAGCCAAGGCGTTTTTTGTACGCCTCGAGACCGGCAAGTTTGCCACGCGAAATTGCGACCAGCGTCACGTCGTGGTTGGCTAGATGGATGTTCGGCCCGTCCATATGGTCTGCGATCAGCGAGCAGCTTGGGCATCCCTGCCCCAAATCCCACCTCCACATGAAGTGATAGACGATGAGCTGGCTGCGGCCATCAAAGAGTTCAGCAAGCGTCTTCTTCCCATCCGGCGCGTTGAAGACGTAGTTCTTTTCGACCTTTACCCACGGCAGCTTCCGGCGTTCAGCCGAAACCAGATCGCGCATACGCGTAAGCGCCTTTTCGTTCTTCAGGTGCGCCTTGCGCGCCTTCAGCCATTCTTCGCGGGATACCACTGCGTGTTGCATGATCCACTCCGTACTTAGGCGAACATCTGTTGCATCTTGTCGAGCGAGGCATTCCAGCCACGGCTGTGGCCGGTGGCCGCCGCCTCGTCGAAGAAGTGCTCATGCAGCAGCGTGAGGATCGAACCCTCTCCGTCCGGCTTGATGGTAACGGTCACAAGCGATTCACGTTCCGGCGTGCTCTGCCATGCCCAGGTGAAGACGAGTTTTTCGTTCTGCACGACCTCGCGATACACGCCGCTGACTTGATGATCCTCACCATTGTCGAGCGTGCGGAAGCCGACGGAGAACCTTCCGCCGACGCGCAGGTCGGTGGTTACGCGGTGATCTCCGCAGTTGCCGGGTCCCCACCATTTCATGATCTGCGCGGGGTCCGTCCACGCCGCGAAAACTTTTTCGGGCGCCGCGTTGAGGCGTCGTTTGAGGGTAAGACTTGGCTTAGTCCCGGATGCGGTGGGCATGATCCTTCCTCCAGAAACGCGGCCAAGCGGTCGAGCTGCTCGGTCCAGAATTTTTCGTAATAGCCGAGCCAGTCCATCGCTTCCTGCATGGGCTCCGCCTTCAGGCGGCAGGCGACGACGCGGCCGTTCTTTTCGCGTGTGAGCAGACCTGCATCCGACAACACATCGAGATGCTTCATGATCGCGGGCATCGACATCGGAAATGGCTTCGCAAGCTCGCTGATCGAAACGCTGCCGGTGCCGAGACGCGCCAGGATCGCCCGGCGCGTCGAGTCCGAAAGCGCCGAGAAAGTGCGGTCCAGTGCTGCGTTTTTATACTTAACCATATAGTTAAGTATATACGCGTGAATGCAGACGTCAAGCCTGCAATCGATTTTTTAAGTGAGCCTATTTTCGGAAACTTGCGCCGATGAACTGCGCCGGTCGGCCGTCAATTAACGCGAGCCCCAGCGCTATGGCGGCCATTCCTGCAAAGTGATGCAACGAGAGCCGCTCTCCAAAAACGATGGCACCAAGCAGGATCGCGGATATGGGCGCCAGGAACGTAACCAGCATCGTATTCGTCGCACCTGCCTGTGCCAGGACGCGAAAATAAATGATGAAGGCAAGTGCGGTGGAGAAAATCGCAACGCCGAGAATCGCGGCCCCGGCCGTCGCCGATGGCATCGGTAACGCCCAAGGCTTGTCGATCAACGCTGCGATCGGAACAAGGATCAGCGTCGATGCCCAAAGCTGCAGGGTGGCGACCGGAAGCGGCGCTTCGCGCTTGAAACGCCGGGCATAAACACTGGAAAGGCCATAACTAAAAGCGGCGAGCAGGCAGGCAAGCTGGGCGGCCACATTCACATCCATCGCCTGCAGCAAATCCTGGCCGATCATGACGGCGACACCTGCGAATCCAGCGAGAAGCCCCGCGATACGGGCGCCTGACAGCTTGTCGTCGTCAGTGGCCGCGTGCGCGATCAGAATTGTAAACAAAGGCGTGGTCGCGTTCAGGATCGACGCTAGCCCGCTCGCGATAAAGCCCTGACCCCAAAGAATAAGGCTGAAAGGGATCGCGTTCTGAAGCAGGCCTAGCAGCAGGAATGAAGGCCAGGCGCGAAAAAGTCCGTTGAACGAAGCCCTCATGATCCGGACAAGCACAAGCAAAAAGACCGCCGCGACCCCAACCCGGCCGAGCGCCGCAGACAAAGGAGGAATTTCATCAGCCAGCAATTTGTTGAAAAAGAATCCTGCCCCCCACAGCACCGAAAGAACAAGCAGCCACAGCCATGCGCTAGTGGTCATGCGTATATTTTGAGCCATAAGCAGATGCCGTTGGGAGTCGTCCGATGATGGCCGTCATGCAGCAAACACGGACTTTTTGCCACCCGTTTCCGGCCTTGCCTCGTTCAAAAACCTTTTTTTAACCCCGTTTCCGCAGTCTGGCCGGATGGATCCCGCAGCGATCGCTTCCGGCATGATTTCTGCCCGCATGGGTCAGGCGCAGTTGGCACTTGCCGCGCGGCTCATGCAGAAGCAACAGATCGCGGACGTGACTATGGTCACGAAACTGCTCGCCGCCGCCGAAGCCAACATGAAGCAGATGGCGACCGCCGTTCAGGCGGGCATCGGCGAGACCGTGGATATCATGGCATGAACGCGAGCTACGTTCCGGGCTCGTACTACAAGCGCTCGCACGGTTCGAACATGAGCCGTCTGAACCGCCAAGCGGTGAGTTCGATTGTCAGCAACATCAACAGCTACGGCTCATCCGTCTTTTCAACGAAGCAAGCCCAGAGCGAAGGTCTGAACGAAATCATTGTGAAGCAGGTTCTCGCTCGCATTCAGGCGGAGGCGCAGGCGAAGCTGAAAGCCGCTACCGGCAGCATCGGCGGAAATCAGCTATCGGGCCTCGGCGCGCTGACCGATACCACCGCGTAACCGCTATTTCATCGCCGCCCGCACCAGCGCCAGCGCGTCCTCGCTCGACCATTCCGCGGGACCGGACAACACGCCCAGTTCGCAGCCCTTCCTGTCGACCAGAATGGAAGTCGGCAATCCCACCGCACGGCCCACGCGCTTTAACTCCTGAAAGACGCTCGCTTGCGGGTCCTCGTAATAGGCAAGCTTCTTGATGCCGATGTCGTTCAGGAATTTCCGGGGCTTCTCGCGGTCGCCGGTGTCGATATTGACGGCGACCACGGTGAAGTCGGCTCCGCCGAGTTTTGCCTCCAGTTCATCCAGTGCCGGCATTTCCTTGCGGCAGGGCACGCACCAGGTAGCCCAGAGATTGACGAGCACCGTGCGGCCCTGGAAATCGGAGAGCTTCATGGGCTTGCCCAATCCGTCCCGGAAGGAAAGTTCGGGCATGCGGCGGGGCTGCGTGGCGGGTGAAAGGGCGGCGACTTCCCCCTTCGCAAAAGGCTCCAGCTTTCGCGCGGCATTAACCGCATCGGCGCATGCGGAATCGGTACCCGCGGCTGTTCCATTGCGTTTGACGGTCCCTATCCCGTATACCGCCGCGAGCCCGGCGACCGCGCCCAATAGCGCGGCGATCAGCAGGAGCCGCATCATCGGCATCTTCCTGTCTTTCGGGTCAGCGGAATTCGGGGAAGGCGGATTCATCAATCGTCTTTCCTTATCGGGATGGAAGCCATGACCAAGCGCATGTGGGGCGGTCTTTTCGGGCAGGAGCCCGATGCGATTCTCGAGGCCATTAACGCCTCGATCGATTTCGACCGCCACCTCTTCGCCCAGGACATCTCAGGCTCGAAAGCCCACGCTTCCATGCTTGCCAAGCAAGGCATCATCGCGGCGGACGATGCGAAGAAGATCGCAAGAGGTCTAGACACGATTCTGTCAGAGATCAAAAAGGGGAAATTCAAGTTTTCCAGCGCGCTTGAGGACATACACACCCATGTGGAAGCGCGGCTGCGCGATCTGATCGGCCCTGCTGCGGGACGCCTGCACACCGCCCGCTCGCGCAACGATCAGGTGGCGACCGATCTGCGGCTCTATGTCCGCGACGCGATTGACCGGCTTGATACGGATATTGCTGGCCTTCAGCACGCCCTTGCAAAAAAGGCATTGAAACACGCCGGCGTCGTCATGCCGGGGTTCACCCATCTGCAACCGGCACAGCCCGTCACCTTCGGCCATCATCTCCTCGCCTATGTGGAAATGCTTGCGCGCGACCGGGGACGGCTTGCGGACGCACGCAAGCGCATGAACGAGAGCCCACTCGGGGCCGCGGCGCTCGCAGGCACCTCTTTCAAGATAAACCGCGACATGACCGCGAAGACGCTCGGCTTCGACAGGCCGATGGCAAATTCGCTTGATGCCGTCTCATCCCGCGATTTTGCGATCGAGACGCTGGCAGCGGCTTCGATCGCGGCCACGCATCTTTCGCGCTTCGCCGAGGAAATCGTGATCTGGACGTCGCCGTCGTTCGGCTTCGTGAAACTATCCGACCGTTTCACTACCGGCTCCTCGATCATGCCGCAGAAGCGCAATCCGGACGCCGCCGAACTCGTGCGCGGCAAGGCAGGCCGCATCATCGGCTCGCTCGTGCAGTTGCTGGTCGTGCTGAAGGGCTTGCCGCTAGCCTACGCGAAGGATTTGCAGGAAGACAAGGAAAGTGTCTTCGATGCGCTCGACACGCTCTCACTCGTCGTCAACGCCACAGCCGGCATGGTGAAGGATCTGGAGCCGGATGCGAAGCGCATGAAGGCGCTCGCCTCCACTGGTTTCTCCACCGCGACCGACCTCGCCGACTGGCTCGTGCAGCGGCTGAAAATTCCATTCCGGGAAGCCCATGAGATCACCGGCAAGATCGTTGCGAAGGCAACGAAAGCCGGTGTGGAACTGCACGAATTTCCGCTTGCCGACATGCAGGCGGTGGACAAACGCATCAACAAAGACGTCTTTTCAGTTCTGTCCGTCGAAAGCTCGGTGAAGAGCAGGACCAGCTTCGGCGGCACCTCGCCCGTGAATGTTCGTTCGCAAGCCGGTAAATGGCTGAAAAAGCTGAAAAAATAGAAAGGCGCCTGCCCTCGCACCGCCATAAGTTTCCGTTATATTGCGACGCAATTCGGGGAAATGACGTGACCTCTTCTCGCCGCAGCACTTACCTTCCGCAGACCGCAGCCATGATCGCCGCCATGGCGATCCTGCTTGCCGGTTGCGGAATCAAGTCGGCGCTGGAGCCACCCCGCGCGGCCAATCTTCCCGATGCCGATGCACCGGCATCATCCCGGCCCGCGCCCGAGAAGAGTGCCGTTCAGTCCGGTACCAGTTTTTCTCTTCTCCCTCCAGAAAATCCACCGGAATGGGAAAAGGAAAAACGGGAGGCGCGCAACAAACGCTCGCCTGCGAAAACCGGCGCAAAATCCGTTGTACCGGACAAGCCTTTCATCCTCGACAGTCTGCTCTAATTTTCTAGGCCGATGCATCACTTCGATTACCGAGACGGCGTCCTTTTTGCCGAGGACGTTGACCTGACCGCGCTCGCGGAGCACGTGGGTACGCCGTTCTATTGCTATTCGACGGCAACACTCTCTCGCCACTACCGCGTGTTCACCGAAGCCTTCGCCGATGTGCCTTCGCTGCTCTGCTATGCGCTGAAGGCAAACTCCAATCAGGCGGTGATCGCGACCCTCGCGCGCCTTGGCGCAGGCGCAGATATTGTATCCGGGGGAGAATTAAAGCGGGCACTCGCCGCAGGCGTACCCGCGAACAAGATTGTGTTTTCCGGCGTCGGCAAAACACGTGCTGAAATGTCTGCCGCGCTCAAGGCCGGCATCTGCTGCTTCAACGTGGAAAGCGAGCCGGAACTCTCAGCGCTCTCGGAAGTCGCCTCAGCGCTCGGCCGTACCGCGCCGGTATCCGTGCGCGTGAATCCGGACGTGGACGCAAAGACCCATCGGAAGATCGCCACCGGGAAGTCAGAGAACAAGTTCGGTATCCCGGTCTCTCGCGCGCGCGAAGTTTACAAGATCGCGTCGAAGCTGCCCGGCATTCGCGTGGCGGGTGTCGATATGCACATCGGCAGCCAGATCACGGACCTCGCTCCATTCGACAACGCAACCGCGCTGCTCGCCGAACTTGCGCGTGATCTGATGACGGACGGCCACAAGCTCGAGCACATCGACCTCGGGGGCGGGCTCGGTATTCCTTATCACCCGAACGATCCGGAACCGCCGCTTCCCTCCGCTTATGCCGAGATCATCAAGCGCCACACGCGTTCGCTCGGACTGAAACTGATTTTTGAAACCGGGCGCCTGATCGTCGGCAACGCGGGCATCCTCGTCACGCGCGTAATCTACGTGAAAGAAGGCGAAGCAAAGCGCTTCGTGATCGTCGATGCTTCGATGAACGAACTGATCAGGCCGACCCTCTATGAGGCCTATCACGACATCCGCCCTGTGCGCCTGCCGAAGGCCGGCACGGAAGAAGTGACCGTGGATATTGTCGGTCCGGTCTGCGAATCAGGGGATTTTCTGGCGCTCGACCGGAAGATGCCGCCCTCACAAGAAGGTGACCTCCTCGCGGTGATGACCGCAGGCGCCTACGGGGCAGTGCAGTCCTCCACCTACAACACCCGTCCGCTGGTTCCCGAAATATTGGTGAACGGCAAGGATTTCTCTATTGTTCGGGAAAGGTTTGAGGCGGATGCAATCATTTCCCTCGACCGGCTGGCCCCCTGGCTCAAAAGCTGACAGCGCAAATCGTCACGCTCAGGCCACCTTTGCCATAGTTCACTTTAGCCTCGCGCCGCCCGTGCTAGAATTGGAGTGTGGGGGCGAAAGGAGCACGTCACTTGAGCCCGATGCCCGAAAGCAGCGAGCCGAAAAATTCCCCGGCGGGTAACGCTGAAGGCACGCGAAGGATGTTCGCGGCTGCGGTACTCCGTGCCCGGCAGGCTTTGCTTTGGGAAAGCATATGGCCGCTGCTCGCCTCAGTTGCCGTGGCATGCGGTGTTTTCCTGGCACTTTCCTGGGCCGGTCTCTGGATTTCGATCCCCCCGCTCGCCCGCATAATCGGGCTTGGCATTTTCTCACTTGCCTTGATCGTGTGCTTCGTTCCCGTCGTCCGCCTGCACTTGCCGAGAGACGCCGAGGCCTTGCGCCGTCTCGATCGCAGCTCGGGACGCGAGCATCGCCCGGCGACCGCGATGGTCGATGCGATCGCGGCGGGTGGAGACGATCCCGTTGCAGACACGCTGTGGCGCGCGCATCTTCTCAAATCAGCCGACGCTGCAAAAAATTTGCGCGCGGGTTTGCCGAAACCCGGCCTTGCGTCGCGCGACCCCTTCGCGTTACGCGCACTCGTGCTGCTCGCCTGCGTTGTCACATTTTTCATGGCGGAAGGCGAGCGCACGCGGCGGATCGCGGCGGCCTTCGACTGGACAGGGGCCATCACGTCCAAGCTCTACCGCGTCGACGCATGGGTAACGCCGCCGCAATATACGGGCCGCCCCCCCGTTCTCCTTCCCGGTATCCGCCACGATGCGCCGGCCCCCGGAGAGATCGCGTCGATTTCCGTGCCCGCCGGAAGTGTGCTGATCGTGCGAGCGACAGGCGTGAAAGCCTTGGACCTTGTTGTCGCCGGCGGCCTCACCGAAGAACAGCCGGAGACGCAGACCGCTTCCGCTGAAACGGGCGTCGAGCGCCATTTCAAGATTACCGACCACGGCGGCGTGACCGTCCGCAATCTGCCCGCCGGCATCGCTACGTGGAATTTTGGATCGATCCCCGATCGCGCGCCGGTGATCGTGCATGCGCGTGAGCCGGAAGTAATCGGCCGCAGTTCCCTGTCACTCGCCTACAAGGTTGAGGACGATTACGGCGTGTCGTCCGCCGAGGCAAAATTTTCGCGCAGGGTGCCGGTTGCGAAACCTGGAACACCCTCGCCGCGTCCGCTTGTCAGCCCGCCGGATTTCCCGCTGCCGCTTCCGCAGGCCCGCACGCGCGCTGGAGCCGGACAGGCAAGCAAGGACCTGACCGAACATCCGTGGGCCGGTATCGTCGCAAACGTGATCCTGTCGGCGAAGGACGACGGCGGCAACGAGGGTTTCAGCGAAGCGGTTGAAGTCCAGTTGCCGGAACGCGCCTTCAGCAAGCCGCTCGCCCGCGCGCTCGTCGAGCAGCGCCGCAACCTCGCCTTCGATGCGAATGCCCGCACGGACGTGCACAAGGCGCTCACTGCTTTGATGATCGCGCCCGAGCGCTTCACGCCGGAGTCTTCGATTTTCCTCGGCCTCAGTACTGCTACA
This sequence comes from Xanthobacteraceae bacterium, assembly GCA_022844205.1. Classification (GTDB taxonomy): domain Bacteria; phylum Pseudomonadota; class Alphaproteobacteria; order Rhizobiales; family Xanthobacteraceae; genus JAUSIF01. The sequence continues at coordinate 107,243 of JALHMF010000002.1, forward strand.
ACGCGCCTGCACATCGCCAAGACCGACGACGAACTACGCGATGTGGTCGATTATCTCTGGGAAATCGCCGTGCTGATCGAGGACGGCACGCTGTCGGACGTGGAGCGCGATCTGCGCGCCGCACAGGAAGCGCTACGGCAGGCGCTGGAACGCGGCGCCGACGACAACGAGATCAAGCGTCTCGCCGACAATCTTCGCCAGGCGCTCGACCGTTTCATGCGGCAGCTCGCCGAACAGCTTCGCCGCGACGGCACCACTGAATCACGACCGCTCGATCGCAATACGCGCACCGTTCGCCCACAGGACCTGCGCAACATGCTCGACAAGATCGAGAGTCTTGCGAAGCAGGGCTCGCGCGATGCGGCACGCAAGCTCCTCGACGAAATGCAGGCGATGCTGGACGGCTTGTCCCGCAATCGTCAGGCGCGTGGCGATCAGAACAGCGGCGAGCAAGGAATGCTCGACGAGTTGGGCCGCATGATTCAGGAGCAGCAGCGGCTACGCGACCGCACCTTCCGCGAGGGGCGCGAGGGCCAGAACAACCGGCGCAATCGCGAACAGGGGCAGCAAGGCCAACAAGGTCAGCAGGGCGAGCGTGGCCGCCCCCGCATGGGGGATCTCCAGCGCGGCCAGCAGGGTCTGCGCCAGCAGCTTGAACAAATGCTTGAACAATTGAAGCGCGGGCAGCAGGGTCAACAAAGCCAGCAAGGTCAGGGGCAGAACGGCGAAGGCGAAGGAAACGAAGCCGGTGAAGCGCTCGGCCGCGCCGAACGGGCGATGCGCGATGCCGAAGGAGCGCTTGGCGATGGCGATGCGGAAGGTGCTGTCGAAGGACAAGGCCGCGCGCTGCAAAACCTAAGGCGCGGAGCGCAGAGCATGGCGCAGGCCATGCAACAGGGCGGGCAGGGAGAAGGCCCCGGCGAGCCGGGCGGTCCTCAGGCCGAATCCGCCGAACGCACCGATCCCCTGGGACGCCCGATACGCTCGCGCGAATACGGCGACGACTTCACGGTGAAAGTGCCGGACGAAATCGACGTCCAGCGTGCGCGGCGTGTGCTTGAGGAACTGCGCCGACGCCTCGGAGAGCAGATGCGTCCCAGGCTCGAACTCGACTATATCGAGCGGCTACTGCGCGACTTCTGAAGAATCAGGCGAAGGCTGGACGCGCCTTGCGCGTCTCGAGTGCCCCCTTCAGTTTTTCCTTGATCTCCGGCAATGTGAAGGGCTTCAGGATCACGTCATGCACGAGCGCATTCAGCCCCTGCGCGCGTTCCTTCTCACCCGCATAACCGGTCATTAGCACGATTACGAGTTCCGGATGATCGCGCGACGCAGATAACGCCAGCGCCACCCCGTCCATGACCGGCATGCGGATATCGGTCAGCAACAGATCGAAAGGACCGTCTGCGCCAAGAATATCGAGGGCCGCCGCTCCATCGGGTGCGGTTTCGATTTCATGACCATCGAGCTTCAAGGCTCGCGCCAACAGATCGCGAACGGGCTGTTCGTCATCGGCAATGAGAATACGCGCCATTGATACCCTTTTTCAGCGGGCGGACGTCAGATCGCTGCGGCTGAGGAACCGGACCAAAACCTCGCGGCCTTCGCCTGGCGGAGAAGCGAGACGGCTTCGGAATGCGATTCGCTCACCATCGCCAAGGATTGAACGGGGCAGCATCGAAGTCCAGGAATAAAGTTCGCGTTTGTTGTGGTCGAGAATGGCGAGCCGCAGCCGCGGAAGTTCTGCCGGCTGCCGTGTGACGTTCACAACCTCCCCTTCGATGACTAGAACCGTGATGCCATCCTGAACTTCGCTTCCGGTATTCACACCATAAAATTCCAGCCCGCGCAGATTCACCGGAAGACCGATCGCCGCATAGAGGCTCGCAAGATCAGGAACCGCACGAACGATGGTCGTTCTCGATCCGATTGCAACGGTAAGCATCGCGGCAAGGATCGCGCTGAGCGTCAGAAGCTTGGATCGGCCCGGCTTGCGCGCGGGTTTCGAACGAATACCGGATTTCCGCGTGGCGGGCCGTGGCCCTGAATTTTTTCCCTCGGCCGGCATTGCAGGTGCAAGTGGCGGCGCACCCGGCATATCCACCAGCGAAGTCTCGTTCCACTCGATCCGGTCCTGATCGGGAATGAGACCGGTGATAGGCGCGATCGGTGCCGGAGGTTCGGCGGGGTGCATGATTTCGTCCGCCGCAACAAGCTCCCTGACGGGCGCGAGAATATCGGCCGCAGTCGCAAACCACACATTGCGGCAGACGGCGCAGCGCACGTTGCGGCCTTCGGCGCCAAGCGCGTCAGGCTTCACATGGAAGGCGGTCTGACAGGAAGGACAGGCAAGCTGCATGGCAATCCGCGAGGGTTACGGCAATCGGGACGGATTGTGAGGGCCGTTCGTTAACGATCGGATAACCATGTTGGAAACGATCCCGCGGGCAATAATTCCGACGGATAACGGCGGATCCTCGAGCATTTTGGCCCTAATTCGGCATCTGAACTTTGCGATAAGGCCGCGGTCCGGCGCTAGATTGGCGCGGTCGATTCGCCCCGGGGGACGCTTGATCCGATTCGAGAATGTCGGCCTTCGCTACGGAACGGGTCCCGAAGTGTTGCGGGACGTTTCCTTCGCGATCGAAAAAGGCTCCTTCCAGTTTCTTACCGGACCATCCGGTGCCGGGAAGTCCAGCCTGTTGCGTTTGCTCTTCCTGTCGCAGCGTCCCACCCGTGGCCTCATCACGCTCTTCGGCCATGACGTCTCCGGCCTGAAACCGGACACCGTCGCGGACGTGCGGCGCCAGATCGGGATCGTGTTCCAGGATTTCCGGCTGCTGGATCACATGACGACCTATGACAACGTGGCGCTGCCGCTTCGAATACTCGGGCGCGACGAGCGCACGTATCGCCCGGAAGTCATCGAACTCCTGCAATGGGTTGGGTTGGGCGAGCGGATGCACGCCTTGCCGCCGGTATTGTCAGGCGGCGAGAAGCAGCGCGTAGCGATCGCGCGTGCGCTGATCAGGCGCCCGGAATTGCTGCTCGCTGACGAGCCGACCGGAAACGTCGACCCGCCGCTCGCAAAGCGCCTGCTGCATTTGTTCACCGAACTGCATAAGTCGGGCACAGCGGTGATGATCGCGACTCACGATCTCTCGCTGATGGAACAGTTCGATGCGCGCAGGCTCGTGCTGAACGAGGGCCGTCTCTATGACGATTAACGGCGCGCAAAAAAAACCATTGCCAAAAGGCGCAATGCAGCGACGGCTCGCAGCATCAAATATTGGCGAACCCGCTCCGATCGTGCCCGCCGGAACGGTCACCGGTCGGGCATTGATCACGGTGATCGCGATCATGACCTTCCTCGCTGCGATCACCGCTGCCTCAATCACGCTGGTACAAGATGCGACCACGCATTGGCGTTCGGATCTCGCTCGCGAAATCACGATACAAATTCGTGCGCGTGAAGGGGCAAATGTAGCTGCGGAAACCGCCAAGGTGGCTGTTGTCGCAAACAATTTCCCGGGTCTCGCCGATGTAAGGATTCTGAGTGCGCAGGAAACGGGAAGGATGCTGGAGCCATGGCTGGGGCGGGGTCTTGAACTTGATACACTGCCGGTGCCGGGCATCATCGTTGCGCGGATCCGGGACGATGTGGAACCCGATCTCGATTCGTTGCGCGTAGCGTTGAAGAAAGAAGTGCCGAACGCCTCGCTCGACGACCATCGTGGTTGGAGTGCGCGTCTTTCGGCGATGTCCGATGGAGTGCTGTTTGGCGGAGCCTTAGTCCTGCTCCTCGTACTCGCTTCCACCGCTTTATCCGTCATCTTCGCGACGAGAAGTGCGGTGTCCGGAAACCGGGCGATTGTCGAAGTGCTGCATTTCGTCGGCGCCCGCGATTCCTTTATCGCTACTGTGTTTCAGAAGCACTTCCTGATTGCTTCACTGAAAGGCGCTCTGGCAGGAGGTATTGCCGCAGCAGCCCTGTTTGCTATTGCCGCGATTACTCCCGATTTCTTGTCCAAAGTCCCAGGCACCGGAAACACAGCCGCCCTGATCGGCCAGCTGATGCTGCAACCGGCTGGATACATGGGCATCGCGGTTGTTGTGCTGATGGTCGTCATCATTGCGACCGTGGCAGCCCGCGTCACCGTTTTCCGCACCATTCGTTCGATCGATTGATGGCTAACCATGCAACTTAGCCTGCGGTAGATTGAGGCCAGGAGCGCAAACCGTGCAGACACCGCTGAGCGATCAGGGCCAGCAAGAACCGAGCGCACTGACAAGGGGCTTCCAGCGCATCACTCGCTGGATCCGCCGGCTTGCGTTTCTTGCCGGTATTTTCGCGGTGCTCACGGGAATAGGGTTCATCGTGTTCGCGAACTCGATCCCGCGGGTCGAAACAAAACTTCACGAAAAAGCGGATGCCATCGTGGTCCTGACGGGCGGCGCTTCGCGCATCGTGGACGCGATGGAATTGCTCGCGGCGGGATACGGCAAGAAATTGCTGATCTCCGGCGTCAATCCGAACACAACGCGCGTCGAGATCGTGAAATCCAACCCGGAATTCGAACGCCTGTTCGATTGCTGCATCGTGCTCGGCCACCGCGCGCAGAACACGATCGGCAATGCCTTCGAGGCTTCGCGCTGGGTACGTGAGAACAAATTCAAATCCGTGATCCTTGTGACGTCCGGCTGGCACATGCCACGCGCGCTTGTGGAGACGGAAAAAGAGCTTCCTGGCGTGAAGTTGATACCGCAAGCGGTGATCAGCGAAAAAATGCGCGACGAGCCTTGGTGGTCCGATTCCTCGACAGCGAGGCTTCTGTTTTTCGAATATGTGAAATATATCGTGGCCTATGTTCGAGTTCGCATCGACCCCCTGAACATCTTCGGCAGAATCATCACCGGCGAAAGCTGATTAACAATCTTACCGGCGGTTTCAACGTGCAGCTCATCCGGGCAACTCTTTTCAATGTCTCGTTCTACCTGAACATCCTCGTTCACATCGTGATAGGCTTACCGCTGTTCTTCCTGCCGCGCCGCATGATCTGGCTAATGGTGCGTTCGTGGACCGCTTCGAGCCTTTGGCTGCTGCGGGTGATCTGCGGAATCCGATACGAGTTCATCGGTCTCGATCGAATCCCAAAAGGACCGCTGCTCGTCGCATCGAAACATCAATCGGTGTGGGAGACATTCGTACTGCCTACGCTCTTTGCCGATCCGGTGTTCGTGCTGAAACGCGAATTGCTCTGGCTACCGTTCTTCGGCTGGTTCCTGCAGAAGGCGCAAATGATTCCTGTCGACCGTGGAAAACGCTCGGCCGCGCTCATCGCAATGACGGAGCACGCAAAGGAAAAAATCGCCGAGGGGCGCCAGATCATCATTTTCCCGGAGGGAACGCGCCGGGTGCCGGGTGCCGAGCCGAACTACAAATTCGGCGTCGCGCATCTCTACCGGGAGCTTGGTGTGCCGTGTCTGCCGGTCGCCCTGAACACCGGCTGCTACTGGCCGCGCCGGAGCTGGGAATTTCATTCCGGCACGATCCGCGTCGAGTTTTTGCCGCCGATTCCTCCAGGTATACCTGCCGAGGAATTCCTGAAACGCCTGCAGAACCAGATCGAATCGGCCAGCGCCCGCCTGCTTGCCCAAGGCGAAGCAGAGCTTGGCAGGAACCAAGCCTGATGTCCCCGGCATTAGCTGGCTGAAAGCCGGGAATATATCTCCTGCTTGACAAAATCTAATTTTGTTCTAGTTTTGTTCTCCTGTGATTCAAAAGCGTTTTGGGACCGGGCAGGACATGACTATCGAACTCAACATCCAGAATTTAGAGCCGGGCTATGCCGGCCCCCTGCAGGCGGCACGCGATCCCGCGCTCGCCCGCAAATTCCATTTCTGGCGCGGCATGTCGGGCCAGCGTTACGCCTGCACCCGTTTCCCGGTCGGCGGCGTCCCTGCCTATGAGGATGCTGTTGCGCTATTTGTGCGTCACACCCCCCAGGGTCCGGCCGTGATTGGTGCGGCACCTGGACACCGTGCGAGCGCCGCTCCGCACGGCACGGATGAAATCCATATACATCTCGTGAATGGTGGCGTCGAAAATCTGATGGAAGCCTATCGCGATCTCTCGGCGCTGATGGAATTCACGCCGGCCCTGCATTTCATCAATCGGCGGGCGGCCTGACGCGGTCGAGTCTTGTTGAAAGCCATTCCAGCGCCTCGTCGCGGATGCCCAGTTCCCGCATGTGCCGCACCGTCTCGATCACATAGTCCGGATTCGCGCCGGATTTTCCAATGCCCTGATTTACCAGTTTGAGCTGCGCTTCCAGCGCGAGTTTGCCCGCATACTGAACGTGCGAACGGTCAACGAGATAGCAGAGTGCACGCACGCGCTGACGCTTGCCGTCCAGCAGCTCGACCGGCCGTACCGCTTCCCGATAGACTTTTGTAATCAGTTCGCGCTCCTGCAAATAGGCGAGCGTGGATTTGGCGTTTCTAGCCTCGACCAGAAACGCGACCCCGCGGCAGCTTCCCCCGCGATCGAGTCCGAGCACGAGGCCCGGCTTCTCCGGGGTGCCGCGGTGATTGTGCGAATAAACACAGAGCGAACGATGCGCGCCGATCAGCTTCGCCGGCCGCCGGTCGATGCTATCGAAACCGGTGCGCCACATTAGCGAGCCGTAGCCGAACACCCAGAGATCGCCGTCTTCCAAGTCGGTCATGGGGCCGCGCTCACACCGGCAATTCAGTCGCTCGCATAAGGCCGCGGAATGGCGACTTCCTCACCCGTGCCCTGCCGCCGCCCGAAATCCGGCTCCGCTGTATCCTGACCGACCTCGATGATCGATTTCCGGATCGCACGCGTGCGGGTGAACGTATCGAACAGCGTCTGCCCGTCGCCAGCCTTGATCGCGTTTACCAGAGCATCGAGATCTTTGTTAAACCGCGACAGGATTTCCAGCACGGCGTCCCTGTTGTGCAGAAAAATGTCCCGCCACATGGTGGGATCGGAAGCGGCAATGCGTGTGAAATCGCGAAAGCCGCCTGCGGAAAACTTGATCACCTCGGAGCGTGTATGCGTCTCGAGATCCGCGGCCGTTCCGACGATGTTGTAGGCAATGAGATGTGGCAGATGGCTCGTGATCGCGAGCACGAGATCATGATGCTCGGCGTCCATTACCTCGACATTGGCGCCGATCGTTTCCCAAAAAAGCTTCAGGCGCTCTACAGCCGTTTGCTCGGTTCCGGCGGGAGGCGTCAGGATGCACCAGCGGTTTTCGAAAAGTTCGGCAAAACCCGCATCGGGACCGGAAAATTCCGTGCCCGCGACCGGATGCGCCGGTACGAAATGCACGTTTTTAGGCAAATGCGGAGCCATCTCCTTGATGACGGCGGACTTCACCGAGCCTGCATCGGATACGATAGCGCCAGCTTTCAGCGACGAAGCGATCTCCTTCGCCACTTCGCCGCTGGCACCCACAGGAATTGAAACGATCACGAGATCGGCGTTCTTCACCGCCGCGGCATTCGTCTCGGCGACCTGATCGGCGATTTTTAGTTCTCTTACGCGCTCACGCGTTTTCGCTGAGCGCGCGGTCGCAACAATCGTTCGCGCGGCGCCTTTCGCCCGCACCGCCCGCGCGATGGAGGAGCCGATCAGCCCCACGCCAATCAGCGTAATCCTTTCGAAGATTGGCCCGGAATCAGGCACGCGCCGCTCCATTCAGAAACGATTTCAGCGCGCCCACTACCAGGCGGTTCGCTTCCTCGCCGCCGACGGTCATGCGCAGCGCGTCAGGCAGGTGATAGGCTTCGAGCCGGCGCAGCACGAGTCCGCGCTTCACCAAAAACTCGTCCGCGTCCTTTGCTGTTTTTCCCTTTTCTTTCGGAAAGTGGATCAGCAAGAAGTTCGCGACACTCGGCGTGACCTTCAACCCAAGTTGACCGATCTCTTCCGTCAGCCAGCCGAGCCACTGCGTATTGTGTGCGACCGCTTTTTCCGTGTGCGCGGGATCGCCCATCGCCGCGACGCCTGCGGCGATCGCCGGCGCGTTGACGTTGAAGGGACCTCGCACGCGGTTGATCGCGTCCACCACCGCCTCAGGCGCGTACATCCAGCCGATGCGTAGCCCCGCCAATCCATAGATTTTCGAAAACGTGCGCGTCATCACCACATTCTCGCAGGTGGCGACGAGCTCGATTCCCGCCTCATAATCGTTGCGGCGGACATATTCGGCATAGGCCGCATCCATCACGAGCAGAACGCGCGGCGGCAGACCCGCCTGAAGGCGCCGCATCTCCGAATGCGAAATGTAGGTGCCCGTCGGATTGTTCGGATTTGCAATGAACACAACCCGCGTGCGTGCACTCACTGCCGCGAGGATCGCATCCACGTTCGCCGTGTAATCCGACTCGGCCACTTCCACAGGTTTGCCGCCAGCGGCAAGGGTGGCGTTCCGGTAAACGAGAAAGCCGTGCCGCGTGAAAATCGCCTCGTCGCCCGGCGCGAGATACGCGTGCGCGAGCAAGTTGAGGAGATCGTCCGAACCGCAGCCGCAGACAATACGCGACGGATCGAGGCCGAATGTTTTTCCAATGGCCTCACGCAACGCCGTCGCAGCGCCGTCGGGATATTGCTCGAGCTTGTCAGCAAGCGAATGGAACGCCTCCACGGCCCTGGGACTCGGCCCAAGCGGCGTCTCATTCGAAGAGAGCTTGTGCACCTTTGCCGCCCCCGGCGCATGGCTGCGGCCGGGCACATAAGCGTTGATGTCCAAAACTCCTGCCCGCGGTGTGGGCCGTTCGCTTGCGCTCATGACTCAAATCCGGTTTGCGATCAGACGGTATAGCGGTTCGCATGACCGCCGACGAGGGCGGTGGCACGCACGGTCGAGCCCGCTTTCTGGAGCGCGTCCGTAACCTCCGGAAGCTTTCGCCCCGGCGGAAGCGACAGAAGCAAGGCCGCGCCATCGATTGCGTCGGGCACGACCAGCGCCTCCGCCAATGCGGACACTGCGCGTGCAGCCAAAGGAGCCCAACCCGCGACCCGCACGCTCCACGTCTCGACTTCCGTGACAGCGGCTTCGACCGGCCGCGAAACGACGAATAGCGGAAACGAAGCGGGATGATTGCTGCGCTCGACGAACGGAACACGCGCGATGATCTTCGGAGATTTTTCGTTCTCCAGAGCGGTCCACCACGGAGTACTCGTCGCCACACTTTTCGCCGGCACCAGTCCGAGATCGCCGCGCGACGCAGCGACGGAAGCAATCACGGCGCCAGCGCCAGTATGCGCAATCAACGGAACCGTGAAGCCGAAATGAAACCGGGCGGAATCGCGCACCGCCGCATCGCCGCCAGACATGTCGGCATGCACGGAGTAAGACGCCTGCACATACGTGAAGGTGGAGATGATGACGCGCCAGATGCTCTCGACCGTGTCGAGCGGCAGGATGCCCCGATGGCGCTGCACCAGCCTGCGCATCATCTCGGCTTCGCGGGCGGGCCGGAAGGCAGCGCCGGAATCCTGCGTGCCCTTGACGTTGATCAGTTCGCCGATGATCTCGCCGCGCTCGATCAGCCGCTCGTGGATCTCGGCATCAATGCGGTCGATCTCGGCGCGCAGGTCGCCGAGCGTCAGGGCCTGACCGTCTTTCGCCTTGGTTTTACCGGTTTCGGACATATCTCTGGGCCAAACGAGTGCGGCGCCCTGATAGCGCGGCGCTAACGGAACGCAAAGAAAACATTGACAGGCTAACGCCGCCCTACCTAGCTCTACTGCCCGCCGGGGCCTAAAAGGCAGGCGCCTGAGGACGTTATGAGCGTTGTACGCGTCGATCTCGAAGCGCCTGAAAACCGCGCGAAGGCCATCCGCCGCGAGGCCGATGAGCCGCGCTCGCAACTCGTCAAATTCGGCCCCGACAAGCCGCTTCGTCTGGATGCCGGCGTCGATCTCTCCCCGTTCCAGATCGCCTACATGACCTATGGCGAACTGAATGCGCGGAAGTCGAACGCCATCCTCGTCTGCCATGCGCTGTCAGGCGACCAGTATGTCGCAAGCGAGCACCCGGTCACCAAGAAACCCGGCTGGGGCGAAACGCTGATCGGTCCCGGCAAGCCGATCGATACCAACCGTTATTTCGTCATCTGCTCGAACGTGCTGGGCGGGTGCATGGGCACCACAGGCCCCGCTTCCCGCGATCCGAAAACCGGCGAGCCTTACGGGCTTTCACTTCCGGTCGTTACCATTCGCGACATGGTGCGCGCGCAGGCGATGCTGCTCGACCATCTCGGCATCAACACGCTTCTATGCGTCACCGGCGGTTCGATGGGCGGCATGCAGGCGCTGCAATGGGCGGTGAGCTATCCCGAGCGCGCATTCGCCGTGCTGCCGCTTGCCACCGCCGCGCGCCACTCCGCGCAGAACATCGCGTTCCACGAAGTCGGCCGTCAGGCGGTGATGGCCGATCCGGAATGGCGCAACGGCCGTTATCTGGTCGAAGGACGCAATCCCAGCCGCGGCCTCGCGGTCGCGCGCATGGCCGCGCATATTACGTATCTTTCTGACGCCGCCTTGCACCGGAAATTCGGCCGGCAATTGCAAGACCGTCAGGCGCTGACCTTCGGCTTCGATGCCGACTTCCAGGTGGAAAGTTATTTGCGCCATCAGGGTTCGAGCTTCGTCGATCGCTTCGATGCGAACAGCTATCTCTACATCACCCGCGCGATGGATTATTTCGATCTCGCCGGTGAACACGGAGGCGTGCTCGCCAACGCATTCAAAGGTACGCGCTCGCGTTTCTGCGTCGTTTCGTTCACATCCGACTGGCTGTTCCCGACGAGCGACGCCCGCCAGATCGTGCACGCGCTGAATGCATCGGGGGCATCGGTTTCTTTCGCTGAGATTGAAACCGACAAGGGTCACGACGCCTTCCTGCTCGACGAGCCGGAACTCTTCGCCATCACGCGCGGCTTCCTCGAATCCGCCGCCCGCTCGCGCGGGCTCTAGGCGGAAGGCTTGGCCGAAATGCTCACCCGCACCGAACCGCTTACGCCGAAAGAACGCCGTGTCGACCATGTGTTGGTCGCGGACATGGTGAAGAACGGCGCACGCGTACTAGACGTGGGCTGCGGAGATGGCGAGCTTCTTAACCTGCTTGCCGAAACACGCGGAGTGGACGGCCGCGGCATTGAAATTTCGCAAGCCGGCGTCAACCGCTGTGTCGCCAAGGGTCTTGCGGTGATCCAGGGCGACGCCGACATCGACCTTGCCAATTATCCCGACGATGCGTTCGACTATGTGATCCTGTCCCAGACGCTGCAGGCAACACGGCGCCCGCGCTATGTACTGGAGCAAATGCTTCGCATCGGGCGCCATGCGGTCGTTTCGTTTCCGAATTTCGGCCACTGGAAGATCCGGCTGAAGCTTCTGTTCCGGGGCCGCATGCCCGTCACCGACAACCTGCCGGAAAGCTGGTACGAGACCCCGAACATTCATTTCTGCACGATCCGTGACTTCGTCGAGCTGGCACGCGAGATCGACGTGAAGATGGAGCGCGCCGTGGCGCTGAACGCGCGCGGATGGCCGGTGCGCTGGCTGGCACCCTGGTGGCTGTGGAATCTCTTCGGCCAGCAGGCGGTATTCCTGCTTTCCCGCAAGAAATAGGTTTAGATTCCCGCAGGTTCCGCAGAGGGTACCAGCACCGGGTCGGCTTTTTTCACTTTTCTCGCCTGCACCGGCCGCCAGACTTGCTTGGCCGCTTCCACAACATGAACGCCGGCAAAAGGCAGCGACAGTGTCTTGCCCACGCGTTCCCACGCGACCGCAGTGCGCAGCAGCGGCGTCGCGGCAAAAGGCGGCATCCAAAGCGCCTCGTCCCAACCGACCGGCGTGAACAGCGCGTCGCGCAAAATCCCGACAAGCTGCGATTTGGAATAGGGCCGGCCATGTCCGAACGGTGTGGTATCCATGCGCGCCCAGATGCCGCGCCGGTTGGGCACCACGAGAATAAGCCGCCCGCCGCCGGCGAGCACACGCCAGACTTCCTGTAACATCTCGGCGGCGTGGAAGGTCGATTCCAGCGCATGCACCGCGATCACGCGGTCGATGCTCGCATCCTGCAAAGGCAGCAACGTTTCATGCACGAGCGAGGAAAGCGTCGGCAATTTGGTCGGCCATTTCATCACGCCCTGCACGGCGGGCATGAATGCAAACGTGCGCTCGCCCTCATCGCGGAAGATGCCGAGATAAGGTGTTGCGTAACCCAGTCCTACAACGCGCATACCGCGCGCCTCGGGCAATCGGCCGCGGATAGCGCGATTCACGAGCCGCCGCGTCACTTGGCCGAGCGGCGACGAATAGAACCCTCGCAGATCGACTATATCCTGATACATCCCCGCACTCCGGCCGCTGCAGGAAAACAAATAGCGTGTCGCGTGTTGGTGTCCAAATCGGCGGATTGCCTTGCCGGACGCGCTACCCGTGTTAGTTTCGCCGAATACTGAAAAATCGGAGTAATCAATGGCCGTCAGAATCCGGCTCGTGCCGTGCCTGAGCGACAACTACGCGGTGATCCTGCATGAAGTGGACACCAACACCACCGTGCTGATCGATGCGCCTGAGGCGGCGCCAATCGAGGCCGCGCTCGACCAGGCCGGGTGGAAACTCACGCATATGCTGATCACGCACAAGCATGGCGATCACGTGCAGGGCATTGCCGCGCTCAAGAAGAAGTATGGTGCCACGGTGATCGGTCCGCGCGGCGAGGCGAGCGAAATTCCGATGATCGACAGCAAGGTCGCCGAAGGCGATGTCGTATCCGTCGGCAACATGAAGGCGAAAGTGTTTGAAACGCCTGGCCACACGGCGGGTCACATCGTGTTCTGGTTCGAGCAGGAAAAGCTGCTGTTTGCCGGCGACACCCTATTCGCGCTCGGCTGCGGGCGGTCCTTCGAACGGCCCGCATCCGTGCTCTGGCAGTCGATCCTCAAGATTCGCGATCTTCCGGGCGACACGAAGCTCTATTGCGGCCATGAATATACACTCTCCAACGCGCGCTTCTCCGTGACGGTCGATCCGAAAAACGCCGCACTGAAAAGGCGGCTCGCTGAAATCGAGAGGGCCCGTGCTGAAGGAAAACCAACCGTTCCTTCCATGATGCAGGAAGAACGCGAAACCAATCCGTTCCTGCGGCCGGACAACACCGAAGTCGCGGAAGCCCTCGGCATGAAGGGCGCCGATCCCGCCGCCGTATTCACGGAACTGCGCGAGCGGAAAAACAATTTCAAAGGCTGAAATGATCGACGGAAGCCTTTCCGCCCAGGAAGTGATCCGGCTTCTGGACCTGAAGCCGCATCCGGAAGGCGGACATTTCCGCGAGACGTTTCGCGATCCGCGCACGATCAATGGCCGCTCCCTATCGACAGCAATCTATTTTCTGCTTGCCGCGGGCGAACGCTCGCATTGGCATCGCGTGGATGCGGCAGAAGCCTGGCACTGGCATGCCAGAGCACCCCTTGCGCTGGAAGTTTTTACTGAAGAAAGATGCACCATTGAGCGCGTCGTGCTTGGCACGGATCTGGCGGTAGGCCAGCGGCCGCAGGCCGTGGTGCCAATGATAGCGTGGCAAGCCGCCCAATCGCTCGGGGCGTGGACGCTGGTCGGATGCACCGTTGCACCCGGTTTTGAATTTTCGGGATTCGAACTGGCGCCGCCAAGCTTCCTGCCCGGCTGAACGTCAAGCCATGAACTGGCCGCCGTTCACCGAAATCGTTGAGCCCGTGATATAACCGGCATCATCGGACGCGAGGAACAAGACGCATCGTGCGACTTCCTCCGGCTCGCCGAGACGGCCGAGCGGAATGAGCGGCAGCACTGCCTTATCGAGTACGTCCTTGGGCATCGCGCGCACCATTTCGGTGCCGATATAGCCGGGGCAAATCGCATTCACGGTGACGCCTTTACGCGCATTCTCCTGCGCCAGCGCCTTGGTGAAGCCGATCTCGCCGGCTTTCGCCGCCGAATAATTGCATTGACCCATCTGCCCCTTCTGGCCGTTGATCGAGGAAATATTGACGATACGGCCGAAATTGCGCTCGCGCATGCCTTCGATCACCGGGCGGCACATGTTGAACAGCGAATTGAGGTTTGTGTTGATGACCGCCGTCCATTGTTCGGCGGTCATCTTGTGGAACATGCCGTCGCGGGTGATGCCGGCATTGTTCACAAGCACATCGACCGGGCCGACATCCGCCTGAACCTTTTCGATACCGGCGGCGCAGGACTTGTGATCGCTCACGTCCCACTTAAAGATGGAAATGCCGGTTTCATTCTTAAATTTGCTTGCCGCTTCATCGTTGCCCGCGTAGTTCGCGGCCACCTGGTAGCCGGCAGCCTTCAAAGCCTTCGAAATGGCGGCACCGATTCCGCGCGTGCCGCCGCTCACCAAAGCGACGCGACTCATCTTCCACTTCCTCCCCTAACTGCCGGCGCGATCTGATCAGCCGCGCTCGACACACATTGCAATCCCCATGCCGCCGCCGATGCAGAGCGTGGCGAGGCCGCGCTTGGCGTTGCGCGCCTCCATCTCCGCGAGCAGCGTAACGAGGACGCGCGCACCCGACGCGCCGACCGGATGACCGATCGCGATGGCGCCGCCATTCACATTCACCTTGGCCGTGTCCCAGCCCATATCCTTGTTCACGGCACAGGCCTGAGCGGCAAAAGCCTCGTTGGCTTCCACCAGATCGAGATCGTCCGTCTTCCAGCCGGCCTTCTTCAGCGCAGCGCGCGAAGCCGGGATCGGTCCCGTGCCCATAATTGACGGATCGACGCCGGCCTGCGCCCAGGAAACGATACGCGCGATCGGCTTGCGGCCTTCCTTCGCCGCTTGCGCAGCGCTCATCAGCACAAGCGCGGCAGCGCCATCGTTGATGCCGGAAGCATTGCCGGCCGTCACGGAGCCATCCTTCTCGAAGGCGGGCCTAAGTTTGCCGACCGTTTCCATGGTCGTGCCGTGGCGCGGATACTCGTCCGCATCCACGATGATGTCGCCCTTCTTGGATGCGATTTTCACCGGCGCGATCTGGCTCTTGAACTTGCCGGCCTTCTGCGCGGCTTCCGCCTTCTGTTGCGAGGCGACCGCAAATTCATCCTGCTGCGAGCGGGTGATCTGCCACTGCTTTGCGACGTTTTCGGCGGTGTTGCCCATGTGGTAGCCGTTGAAGGCATCCCAAAGCCCGTCCTTGATCATCGTGTCGATCATTTCGAGCGAGCCCATCTTCGTGCCGTTGCGTAGATGCGCACAGTGCGGAGCCTGGCTCATGGATTCCTGTCCGCCGGCGACCACGATTTCGGAATCGCCGTTGACGATCGCCTGATAGCCGAGTGCCACCGCCCGCAAGCCGGAACCGCAAAGCTGATTGACGCCCCATGCCGGAATCTCGACGGGCAATCCCGCCGCAATAGAGGCCTGACGGGCAGGGTTCTGTCCCTGCCCTGCCGTCAGAATCTGACCCATGATGACTTCGGAAACACGGCCCGGCTCGACACCGGCGCGCGATAGCGCCGCCTCAATTGCAACCTTGCCCAGCAGATGCGCCGGAAGACCGGCCAGCGCGCCATTGAAAGCACCAACTGGGGTGCGGACCGAGCTTACGATAACAACGTCTTCACTCATGAGGGTTTCTCCATGCGGCGCCGGGTGCTGGATTTGGCGCGGTGTCCATCTTTCACCGCCATCGTTGGTAGCCGATGCGTGCGATGTCAATATGAGAAAGGGAGTTTACTGCCTTCGGAAGACCCGCCGACAAATGGGTAGCCCCACCCCGGGAAACGTCCTAAGGTGAAAGATCGCCGGGAACCATTGTCCGCTAACAGGAATTTTTTGAGCGACATGTCCAAGACGCAAGAACCTGTCACCATCAAGAAATACGCCAATCGGCGGCTCTACAATACGGGAACGAGCACCTACGTGACGCTCGAAGACTTGGCCGTGATGGTCAAGGACGGCGAGGACTTCGTGGTCTTCGACGCGAAGACCGGCGAGGATATCACCCGCTCGGTTCTGACCCAGATTATTTTCGAGCAAGAGAACAAGGGACAGAACCTTCTGCCCATCACATTCCTGCGGCAGGTGATCCGCTTCTACGGCGACAGCATGCAAACGCTCCTGCCGCGCTATCTCGAAGTGTCGATCGACAGCTTCACCAAAGAACAGGAAAAATTCCGCGAGCAGATGACCAAGAGCTTCAGTACCGGCGGCTTCAACATGCTGGAGGATCAGGTCCGCCGCAACATGGAGATGTTCGAGCGCGCTTTCTCCATGTTCCTGCCCTTCGCGAAGAAGGAAGGCATGATGGAAGACGCCGCAGCCGCGGGCGCGGGCGGTGAAGACATCAACGAATTGAAGAAGCAGGTCCACGAAATGCAGAAGCGTCTCGAACGTCTCGGCGAACGCAACGATAAATAAGCCTTTAGCCGGCCGCTCCGATGCGGTCCCCGGCCTCGTTGTCTGAGTCCCTCACCGGTATTTCCGCCAGGCCCACCAGTGCTCCCTGGAAATAATCGCATCCCCAGCTGACGAGCGTGGACGCGGCGGTTTCGCTTTGCACCCATTCTGCGACCGTCTCCAGTCCTAGTTCACGCGCAAGCTCCAGGAGCGCTCGCACGAATACACGGTCGTCCGGCGCGGTCTCGAGATTGGCCACGAACGACCCGTCGATCTTGACCATATCGACGCCGAGGCGGCGCAGGTTGCGGAACGATGTGTACCCCGCACCGAAGTCGTCGATCGCGACCTTGCAGCCAAAGCCCTTTACCCGCGCGACGAAGCGGCGTGCCGCCTCCACATCGCGGATCGCGGCGGATTCAGTGATCTCCACAATCAGTCGCGAGCCGAGATTGTTGCGCATCTCCGCCGCAAAGGCGGCGAGCCAGACCGGATCGTGGACCGTGGAGGCCGAAACGTTCAGCGACAGCACAAGTGCGGGATCGCTCCGCAATTCTTCAGCCGCCAATTCCATCACACGGTGATCGATCAGACGCACAAGGTCGAGCTTTTCGGCGACTGCCAAAATCGTTATCGCGTCCACTTCGCGGCCGTCCGGCTCCGACACGCGCACAAGACACTCCTTGAACGCGACGCGCCGGTCCTTTGCAATGACCACCGGCTGGAAGGCGAGCTTCACACGGCGGTCATTCAGCGCTGAAACGATCAGATCCGTGACACGCGTGTTTTCTTTCCGGTGCGCTTCCGACTCCACGCTCGGCTGATACACGCGAAAGCTGCCGCGGCCGGATTCGCGCGCAAGCTCGAGCGCCTCCTGCGAACTGCAGATCATTTCCTGCAGATTGCGGGCATGGCGTGGCGCGATCACGCCGCCTGCCGTTACGGAAATGGTGAGCGGTCCGGCAGGTGTCTCGATCGGCGCCTCGCGCACGGCATTCACAAACCGCGATGCTGCGACCGCAAGATCGTCGGGGCTGCAATCGCTCAACACAATCGCGAATTTCGTGTCGGAGAAACGGGCCAGCGAATCACTGCAGCGCTTACGCGAGCGCAGGCGTTCGGCCACCGCGCGGATCGCCTGGTCGGCCGTATCGAACCCGTAGGAACGGTTAATGCGGCTCAGGTCGTCGATCCCGATCAGCAAGAGGCCCACGCTGCCCCGCCTGCGGGTCGCACGATCCAGCATTTCCTCCAGCACCTTGCCGAGCTTGTTGCGGTTCATCTCGCCGGTGAGGCTATCGACCGCGGAAAGCTCTGCGAGAAGCTGCTCGCGCAGATAACGTTCGGTGATGACCCGCACTACACCGGCGGCGCGCGAAGGCTTGCCGTCGGCGCCGGCGAACCAGCGGCCCGTATCTTCAACCCAGACAGGCTGTTCGCGATCGGGGACGCGTAGAGAATAACAAAGCTGATACGCAACGCCTGAGCCTGCATCGCGCGCCACCGAGCCAATGATTTCGTCGTAGCGGTTGGCGGGACTTGCAGGATCGAGGATCGCCGCAAACACCCGACCGGTGCTGATTTTCGCAAGCGAATCGACGCCAAGAACGAGCGGCGCATTCGCGCTCCAACGCAATTCGTCGGTTGCGAGATTCCAAATGTAAGAAGCATCGCCCGCGGCCGCTGCGATCGCCGCAGCATCGGCTGGCGCCAGCGCGGTCGGAGAAACCGGACTGGGGGGCCGGACCGGTGCACTGAAGTTTGCGCTGGTGCCAACGGTTTCTGCTAGCGGTTTGGCTTGCACGAAATTCACTCCGCCCCGCGTCCTGCGGGCCCTCACCCTTTTGGATAGCCCTACCCCCTTAATGTCGGGTGAGCGCCCTTCGGCCCGGGGCTTGCAACGCATTCAATGAAAAAGTGCGTTGTGTCCCAAAACGGGACGGAGTTGCTCACATGCGAATCTCGGCAAGCGTGAATGTGGGAATAGAGGGGCGTGCAAAGCGGTTTGCAGCGCCACAGGAAGCGGCCAATACGGGGCGCAACCTGCCCGCCGTCTTGGCCGTTCGATCCGTCGATCGTCCGTCCGTGGAACAGCAGCCGAGCACCCGCCCCCTTGCAAGCGTCCTTGCCCAGCTTGCGGCGAGCGCCGGAGATCATCCTTTCACGCGAGCGCGGCGGAGAGCTGATCCCGCTGAAGCGGCGAGTGTCTATGGCCTTGCCGCGCAGGCGCAAGCACCCGCGCGCAAGGTTATACGCTGCATCGTTTGATCCTAGTCAGACGGTGTCTTCGGGATGCCGATCGACCGCGAAGTCACGCCGCGCGCTGCGCACGGAAACCGACCAGCCGCCGAGCACATCGACGAGCGAGATCATCAAGAGTGTCGCGAACACCGCAGTCGCCGCTTCCTTCACGAGCAGGAATTCGACGAGTGCGGCGACGAACACCACCGTCGATAAAAGATGGTCGAACAGCGAGCGCTGGCTTGTGCTGGTCGCCTTCAGTACTTCAAAGAACAGGAAAACCAGCGAAAGCGCGATCAGCGCATCACCAATGGAAATGTCCCAGGTCGCGCCGGACTGCATCGGGACTGACAGAAGCACTGTCGCCCACGACATGCCGGGCGTCAGGAACACGACCATGTTGTAAATCGCGAACGAGATCAGAAATAACGGAAAGCTCGTCCACATGATCGTCTCCTGAGCGGGGGCGTGAGTTCAGGCTTCGATGAGGGCAGACGCGATTAGGCGTCGGCCTTCCGCTTCAGGATTTGGCGGCCGCGATACATGCCGGTCTTCATATCGATATGGTGCGAGCGGCGCAGTTCGCCGGAATCCTTGTCCTCGACATAGGACGGATTTTTTAGAGCGTCTGCCGAACGGCGCATGCCACGGCGGGACGGGCTGGTTTTTCGCTTGGGGACTGCCATTTTCTTCTCCTGAGGAACTGCCACGGCCACTGGGCCCGGCGCCGGGATCGCGGCCTTATAGAGGATCGCTGTCAGCCTATCCAGTGCGGTTCACCGGCGCAGTCCAAGGCATTGGGTGGAAAGGCCCCCGTCCTGCTGGACCGCCGCCAGATTGCGGACGGTGACACGGCGCAGCACCGGACCGGGCCGCGCCGGATTGCGCAAATGCGGACTGGGCAGGGTTCCCGCAAGCAGGGAAGCCTCCTCCATGCCCAGATCGCGGGCGGTCCTGTTGAAGGCGCGGCGCGCGGCGGCCTCGGCGCCAAACTCCCCGTCCGGACCCCATTCGGCGATGTTGAGATAGACCTCCACGATCCGCTGCTTCGGCCAGGCGAGCGTGAGGTACATCGCAATCGGCATTTCAATGGCCTTGCGGATGAATTGCCGTCCCGGCCAGAGAAACAGGTTCTTCGCGGTCTGCATCGCGATGGTGGAAGCCCCGCGTGCCTCGAACGGTTCATCCGCCTCGCGCATTGCATCTTTCAGTTCGCGCCAGTCGATGCCCGAGTGAAAACACAGGCGCGAGTCTTCGCTCACCACCACCGCATTCACGAGATTGGGCGAGATTGCTTCCAGGGGCCGCCAGTTTCGCGTCACCTGCTGGCCCGTGACCCAACGCCAGATCATCAGCGTCGAGACCGGCGGCACATAGGCATAGAGCGTGACGAGCAATAGCACCGCCAGCACATAGGCGAGCGCGAGCTTGAACAGGACGGAAAAGATGCGTGCTATCATCGGAGCATGTCTAACCCCGCGAGCGCTTTCCAACAACGCCTGAACGATGTGGCCACTGCCACGGAAGCGGCGCTGATGGGGTATCTCGATCAAAATCCGTTGCCCGGTGAAATCGCACGGCCGGTCCGGCTCATGGAAGCGATGCGCTATTCCGCGACGGGCGGAAAACGGCTGCGGCCTTTTCTGGTTATCGAGAGCGCGGCACTCTTCGGCGTTCCACAGGCCGCGTCTTTACCCGTCGGTGCTGCCTTCGAATGCGTCCATTGCTATTCGCTGATCCACGACGACCTGCCGGCGATGGACAACGATGCGATGCGGCGTGGACGTCCGACATCGCATGTGAAATTTGGCGAAGCGACCGCTATTCTTTCGGGTGACTCTTTGTTGACGCTCGCCTTCGGACTGATCGCTGACATGGCCGGCGGCACGGAAGACAGCATTCGCGTTGCATTGATCGGTCTCCTCGCGCGCTCTTCCGGCATGGGCGGAATGGCCGGCGGTCAGATGCTCGATCATGAGGCCGAAGGCCGTTTCACCGCAGACGGAAAACCGCTTCGTCTGTCGCTGGAGGAGATCGAGCGTCTGCAGGCCATGAAAACCGGCGCACTGCTCGCCGCCGCCTGCGAGGCGGGTGCGATCATGGGAAAGGCCAGCGAGAGCGAACGCAAGGCACTTACGAACTACGCGCGCGCGCTGGGACTTGCCTTCCAGATCGCGGACGATCTGCTCGACGCCGAAGGCGATGCCGCGAGCCTCGGGAAGGCGGCCGCGAAGGACGCAAAACTCGGCAAGGCAACGCTTGTATCATTGCTGGGGGTTGAGCCTGCACGAAAGCGGCTCGGTGCTCTCGTCGCGGAAGCGGTCGCTTCGCTGGATTCGTTCGGCGAACGTGGTGCGGTACTTGCCGAATGCGCGCGCTTCGTCGCGGAAAGAAAAAACTGAAGCCTATTCGGCTGCGGGCGGCGGAACGGCGCTCCAGCGCCGCACGACGTAATCTTCCACCAGCTTCTTGAAATCGTTTGTGAGATTCTCTCCGCGCAAGGTCGTGGCTTTCTTGCCGTCGATGAAGACGGGCGCGGTCGGCTGCTCGCCGGTTCCCGGCAGGGAAATGCCGATATCCGCCTGCTTCGATTCACCTGGTCCGTTTACGATGCAGCCCATCACCGCGACCGTAAGGCCTTCAACACCCGGATATTGCTTCTTCCATTCGGGCATCCGCTCGCGGATGAAACTCTGCACATTCTGCGCAAGCTCCTGGAATGTCGTAGAGGTGGTACGGCCGCAGCCGGGACAGGCCGCCACCAGCGGCACGAATGTCCGCAAGCCCATCGTCTGCAAAAGCTCCTGCGCGACCTGTACTTCGCGCGTGCGGTCGCCGCCCGGCTCTGGTGTTAACGAAATACGGATCGTGTCGCCAATGCCCTGCTGCAGCAGCACGCCGATGGCGGCACTGGAAGCGACGATCCCCTTCGATCCCATGCCGGCTTCGGTCAGGCCGAGATGCAGCGCGTAATCCGAGCGCCGCGCAAGTTCGGCATAGACCGCGATCAGATCCTGCACGGCAGACACTTTCGCGGACAGAATGATGCGATCACGGCCAAGTCCGATTTCTTCTGCGCGGGCAGCCGAGAGCAGCGCGGACTGCACCATCGCTTCGCGTGTCACTTCGCGCGCATCTTTCGGTGCGCTGGAACGTGAATTCTCGTCCATCAGACTGGTCAGCAATTCCTGATCGAGCGAACCCCAGTTCGCCCCGATGCGGATTGGTTTGCCAAGTTTCAACGCAAACTCGACGATCGCGGAGAACTGCCGGTCTTTCTTTTCCTTGAAGCCGACATTGCCGGGATTGATCCGGTATTTGTCGAGCGCCTCGGCGCAGCCGGGATGTTCGGAAAGAAGTCTGTGGCCGATGTAATGGAAATCGCCGATCAGCGGCACCTTCACACCCATCGTGAGCAGCTTCTCCTTGATCTTCGGCACTGCAGCGGCTGCTTCGTCGCGGTCCACGGTAATCCGCACAAGCTCGGAGCCCGCGCGCGCAAGATCGGCGACCTGCCGCACGGTGGCGTTCACATCCGCTGTATCGGTGTTCGTCATCGACTGCACGACGACCGGCGCACCGCCACCGACCTGAACCTCGCCCACGCGTACGCCCACCGAGTGCCGGCGCGGCGCGGGCGCCGCGGAGAATTCAGATGGGTTCGGAGAACGGTTCAAGCAATTCGTTCCTGTGATGCTGAAGGACTGCGGCAGATTTCACAAAGACCCTTGATCTCGAGGACCGGCGCATGCGCCTCGAAGCCGACGGCGCTCGCAGCCTTGGTAAGGTCGCGTCCCACCGCGCTGGAAGTGACTTCCGCGACCGTGCTGCAGCGTTCACATAACAGGAACACGACAATCTCGTCGCCGCCATGACCCCGATTGCAAGCAAGGAAGGCGTTGCGGCTCTCGATCCGGTGCGCGAGGCCCTCGCCGACCAGAAAATCGAGCGCGCGATAGACCGACATGGCGGGTGCCGCCTCGCCGGTTTTCTTCAAGCGCTCCACAATATCGTAGGCTCCAACCGGCGCATGGCTCGCTGCGAGAACTCCCAGCACGCGGCGGCGAAGCGGCGTCAGCCGAACGCCGCGCACGTCACAGGTTTTCTCCGCGTGCGTGAGCGTATCGGCGACGCAGAGCGCGTGATCGTGACCGGGGCTCGGAAAACCTGATTTCATCGGCTTTTCTCGTCACATTCTAGAACGCCAGACCCACTTGAGAAACCTCGGTGCGATAGCTATGGTGCAACGCACAATAAGCGATGCCCCGCCATCCCATTCAGTCCTTCCATATAGGAGTTCATCGTGCTGAAGGGAAAGAACGCCCTCGTGACCGGATCGACCAGCGGCATCGGCGAAGCGATCGCGCGGGCGCTCGCCAATGCAGGTGCCAGCGTCACTTTGAACGGGTTTGGCGACAAGGCACAGATCGAGAAACTCCGCACGACAATCGCCGCAGAAGCGAACGTCGAAGTCGCGTACTCGTCTGCGGACATGACGAAGCCTTCGGAAATCGCCTCCATGATGGCGGAAGCTGAAAAGAAATTTGGCTCGCTCGACATAATCGTGAACAATGCGGGCATTCAGCACGTTTCTCCAGTGGAGGATTTCCCCGTTGAGAAATGGGATCAGGTCATCGCGATCAATCTTTCTTCCGCCTTCCATACAATCCGCGCTGCGGTGCCGGGCATGAAGCGGCGCCAATGGGGACGCATCATCAACATCGCGTCCGCGCACGGGCTGGTCGCAAGCCCGCAGAAAACCGCTTATGTAGCGGCAAAACACGGCATCATCGGCCTGACGAAAAGTGTCGCGCTTGAAGTCGCCAACAACGGCATCACCTGCAATGCGATCTGTCCCGGCTGGGTGCTGACAGTGCTTGTCGAGAGGCAGATCGCTGCCCGCGCGCAAGCGTCCGGGAAGACCGTGAAAGAAGAAGAACTGGCGCTTCTCTCCGAGAAACAGCCGATGCACCAATTCAGCCGGCCGGAAAATATCGGCGCACTGACGGTCTTTTTGTGCAGCGATGCGGCTGCAACCATCACCGGCAGTTCCTATTCGATCGACGGCGGCTGGACCGCCGTATGAGGGAGGCGAAGCTCACCCCTTGATGGTATTCCGCCGCAGCGGCAAGGCCAAGAAGGCCGTCAATCTTGCTTTGCAGGGTGGCGGCGCGCACGGCGCGTTTACCTGGGGCGTCCTCGACCGGCTGCTCGAAGACGAGCGGCTAACCGTGGAAGGTATTTCGGGCACGAGTGCCGGCGCCATGAACGCCGTCGTGCTTGCGTCCGGGTATAAATCGGGTGGCCGTGACGGCGCGCGCGAGGCGCTGCAAAAATTCTGGCGCTCGATCTCGCGCGATGGCCGCATGAACCCCATGCAGCGCAGTCTGATGGACCGCATGCTCGGGAATTGGTCGATGGACCAGAACCCGTTCTTTCTCGCGCTCGACGTCGCCAGCCGATTTGTCTCTCCCTACGATTTCAACCCGTTCAAGATCAATCCGCTTCGCGAAATCCTCGAACGCGAAGTGGACTTTGAAGCGGTGCGCGCATGCAAGGACATCAAGCTGTTCGTTTCCGCCACAAATGTAAGATCAGGCAAAGCAAAAATCTTTCATACGAATGAAATCACGCCCGATGTCGTCATGGCCTCCGCCTGTCTTCCGTTCCTGTTCCAGGCGGTGGAGATTGACGGCACGCCTTACTGGGACGGTGGCTATGTCGGCAATCCGCCGCTGTTTCCGTTCTTTCGCAACGCCGGCACGCAAGACGTGATCCTCGTGCAGACCAATCCGGTCACGCGGGATGAAATCCCGCAGACCGCCCGCGACATCCTCAATCGCGTCAACGAGATCACCTTTAATGCCTCGCTGCTGTCGGAATTTCGCGCGATCGGATTTGTCCGTCGCATGATCGAGCGCGGCTTCATGGGCCGCTGGAGCGGCAATACCGACTACCGGAACGTCCGCTTGCATCGCATTGCCGGCGACGACGAACTGACAAAGCTCACATCCAGTTCGAAATTCAACACCGAGTGGCCGTTCTTCCTGCATTTGTGCGATATGGGACGAACCACGGCGGAAGTTTTCCTCAAGCGTCACTTCTCGGCCATCGGCAAACGCGGCTCGCTCGATCTGCGCCGCGAGCTTGCCTAGCGGTATTGCGCTGATCCGCATAAAATCGGTTGATGAAACCACGCACGCATCTAGTTGTTGAACGCCTCGGCGCGCGCTTTGAAGTAGCGGTCGGCGACATCACGCACATGGATACCGATGCGATTGTGAACGCCGCCAATATCTCGTTGCTCGGAGGCGGTGGCGTCGATGGAGCGATCCATCGGGCTGCCGGGCCGGAACTGCTGGCCGAATGCAAAATCCTCGGCGGCTGCGCGACCGGTGAAGCGAAGATCACGCGGGGTTATCTGCTGCCCGCCCGTCATGTGATCCATGCCGTCGGGCCGGTCTGGCACGGCGGCACGAGCGGAGAAGATGAACTGCTCGCGGCATGTTACCTGAATTCGTTGGCGCTCACCGCCACGCACAATCTTTCCTCCATCGCTTTCCCCGCGATCTCCACCGGCGTCTATCGCTTCCCGGCGGAACGGGCGGCGAAGATCGCCGTCGCAACCTCAATCGCGGAAGTCTCTGCTTCCCGCCGCCGCCTCCGCATCGTCTATTGCTGCTTCAGCGAGGATTCTGCGATCCATCACGCATCCGCTTTCGCCGAAATGGGGCTTGTTTGAAACCGATCGTCACCGATGAGGAAATCCTGTCGCGGCTCCTGCATCGGGACGGGCTTGTGCTGGTGCTCGACAAGCCGGCGGGCATCGCCGTGCATCACGGCCCCAAGGGTGGCGAGACGCTGACCGATCATCTCGATGTCCTGCGCTTCGGATTGCCAAATCCGCCTGAACTCGCGCACCGGCTCGACAAGGACACGTCCGGCTGTCTCGTCCTTGGACGTCATCGCAAGGCGCTGGCGAAACTCGGCGATCTCTTCGCGCAGGGCAAAGTCGGCAAAACCTATGTTGCGGTCGTTCGCGGTTCGCCTTCCGAAGAAAGCGGACGGATCGAACTGAAGCTGAAAAAGCGCTCTCCCACGCGCGGCTGGTGGGTCGCGGTCGATCCCGAAGGCCAGCAGGCGATCACGGACTGGCGGGTTCTTCGGCGCGGTGAGAATTTTTCCGTAGTGGCGGCTTCGCCGCTCACCGGCCGCACGCACCAGATTCGTGCGCATTTCGCGGCCGCAGGCTTTCCGGTGCTGGGCGACAGGATTTACGGACGCGAGCCCGCTCCGCCTTCGGGTCCGATGCTGCATCTCCATTCCCGCCGCATCGTGCTGCCGATGAATAAAAAAGGCCCGCTAACGGTGAGCGCGCCGTTGCCGCCGCATATCAACGCGACACTCGCCTCCCTCGGCATTGAAACGGCCAGCATCGAGCGGGAAGCGGACGCAGCTTTTTCGTGACCTAGCCGCGCGGCGGCAGTTCGGCGGTCAACCTTGCGGCGCCGAGCAGCCCCGGCGTTTCGTGAATGATGACTTTGGTGGGAATGGCCATGAGACGGTTCTGGTAGGGCGGATGATCCTCGAACGCCTTTCGGAAAGGCGAGTTCGGGATGAACGGCCCGAGCGAGCGCCCAAGTCCGCCCGCGATGAAAACGCCGCCCCGCGCATCGAAGGCAAGGGCAAGATCGCCCGCGACCCGACCAAAAAATTGCAGGAAGAGATCGATTGTGCTGCGCGCGGTTTTACTACGCTCATGCGCGGCGCCGATGATCGCTTCGGAACCGGCCTGTTCGCCGGTGAGAATGCGATGCAACCGTACTAGACCGGGACCCGATAGGATGTGCTCGACCGCAACCGCACCGGTTTCTCTCGATATTTGTTCGATCACGTGCATTTCATCCGCCGTGATGGCACCCAGCCGCATGTGGCCGGCCTCGCTGGCGAAGGCATGAACGCGGTTCTTGCCTTTCAGCAGCAAAGCCGAACCAAACCCGGTGCCGGGACCGCAGACCAGCACCGCCCGCCTCGGATCGCTCCTGACCCCGCCGGCACCGAACAGTTCGGACGCCTTCAGCGCACCAACCGAATGCGCGACCGCGATGAAATCGTTCACCACCAGCATCCGCCCGATCCGGAACTTCTTGCGCAATTCCCGCTGTGAAAATGACCATGCGCGATTGGTCAGGATCACGTAATCGCTGTCGACGGGTGCTGCGACGGCCAGCACGCAGGAAGCTGGCCACCAAGGTGCAAGTACCCTCATCATCTCACCGAAAAGATCGAAGATGTTCCTGAATTGATCGTTGGAGACAATGTGAACGGCCTCGAGATGGCCGCCACGCGACCGAGCGAAGCGCGTATTCGTTCCGCCCATGTCGATTACGAGAACTGGAGATTTCATGATCCCATCATTGATCGTGGCGAATGGAGAGATCAATGGCCGATCCGGCAGTTCCCGCTGGCACGTTGAAAGCCGGCTACGCTCTGTTTAGATTGGTGAAAACACCATAAACGCCATCGGGGAGAATGTTTTGCAGAAGTTTTTGATTGCCCCGGCAAGCAATGGCGCTTACGCCACGAACCCGCAGAAACGGTCGGGATGCTTCGCGCACAGCTCCGCCATTCCGTCGTTGGCGATCTTGCACAGATCCTCGTTCATGCTGGCTGGTGCGAATTCTTCCGGCGGCGGCAGCGCAACGGAAATGATCTGCTTGTAATCGCTGAACGGATCCATCGACCGGAAGCGTGCGTCGAGGTCGTGGATCGCGGGAATGTTGCGGATACGTTTGCCAATGTCCTTGTGGCCCGAAGCGACCTCCTCGATTTTCTGGAAGCAGGCTTTCGGGAAAAAATGATTGGCGTCGATCCGCATTGTTTGCTCCTTGCAGGGCTCTTGATCGCACGGCGGCGGCTTTGGCTGCAACTTTCACAGGACCTGTGGCTTTCTGGCCCGGGCAAATTCGGCTTGAATCCCAGGCAGTAACAGGCAACGCTTCTTTTGCTGCAATCTTCGCGAAAACTGAACGAGAATGCCGCTGCAGGCAAGGGAAACGATCCGCCTGTTCAATCGTTTGCAAGCAGCCGTGTGATGGCGTGCAGTTCAAACTCCAGGGTCATGCAATGAAAAGCAGGTTGTTTCCCGGTCTGGTAGTCTTGCTCTATCTCATCGCGCCGTCGGCTTTAGCGCAAACCGAGCCGCCGAAATTTCACACAAACCAGTCCTACATCGAAGACGTGACGCGCCGGACATCGATCCCTGTCGACGACACGCGCAAGATGTTCGATCTGGTTCTGGGAAGCCTGCCGGATCGCGTCACGGTCTTTCCGACGGAGAATTACTATTACTTCTACTTCTTTCACAACGGCATACGCTACGCAGGCAACTTCCGGCTCGATCCGGAAAACCGCGACAACGGCAAGATCAACTTCGCCTACTTTGTCGAGCTGACGGAGTGGAAATCGCGTGAGGGCGTGAGCTATGCGCTGCTTGGAAGAGATGAAGGCGTGATCGTCGAGAAGGTGGAACCGCTGCTCTATCGGGTAACGTCCGGCGCCAAGAGCGTGCTCTTCACCCTCAACGATCTTTCGGCGGCCGTGCCGCCCGCAGAAGCGCTCGGCTCCGACGATAAATTTATCGGTCCCATTTTCGATGAATCCGGTATCCGCTTTTTTCTCGTCTTCAATGCGCGGTTAAAACTCTTTCACTACCTTCTCGACGAAACGATCCAGGTGGCGGATGAGCTTGTGCCTTCCGGCAAGGGCGATCGTCTGCTGATCGGGAGGCGCACCGGATTTGCCTACTATCGCGATCACAAATTACCGCGAAAGATTCTCGTCGGCGTATTCGGTGCCAATGCCGATATCAACAATTATTTCGACGGCCCGTTCGACCAGTTACCCGATAATTTCATCAAGGGTGAAGAATTGCGCGATGCGATCATCGCAGCCGATCCAACCCAGAAAGGAAAGATCGACCGTTATGGCAATTCACCCGGCGGCAGCTCGCGCTATCTGATCGGGCCGTATATTTATTACAGCAACGAATCCGAACTCGAGATGTTCGACCGCTGTGCGAACGACAAAAAAATACCGGCCGATCTCTATCACGCCTGCTTTGCGGTGAATGACGGAGGCGATCCACCTCCATCCGCGCGGGCAAAGGCAAATATAAAAGCTAAGAAGCGCTGAATTCAGTTCAGAACGCGGCCGCTCGCTTCGTATTGCGCGACAAAGCCAGGGGAAAGACGGCGCAATTTGTCAGGCTCGATACGACCCGATCGCGTGATGTAGCTCATCGCAAAATCGAGCGGCGCGCGTTGCATGTGCTCGGGAAAATTCTCGTACCAACCCGCACTGGCGACGGCTCCGTTGACAATCTTATCCAAGACGGGCCTGCGGGCGGATTCGTAGCGTTCCAGCGACTGGCCGATATTGCCCCCGCCATCCGCAAGCGCCCGGTCCAATGCGATGGCATCTTCCATCGCAAGCCGCGTGCCCGATCCGATAGAAAAATGCGCGGTGTGCGCGGCGTCTCCGATGATGACGCAGTTTTTCTCGCTCCAGCGTCCGCAGCGCACCACCGGAAATCTGCGCCATATCGAATGGTTCGAGATCAGTCGGGTTCCGTCGAGTGCATCCGCAAAAATCCGTTCGCAACGCACGATCGTCTCCTGCTCGTTCATTGTCTCGAAGCCACCTTTGGCAAACGTTTCTGCATCCGTCTCAACGATGAACGTGCTCATTCCGGGCTGATAGCGATAATGATGCGCGTTGAAGAAACCTCCGTCCGCTTCGCAAAAAGTCTGTGTGAGCGTGCTGAATTCCTTAGCCGCGCCAAACCATGCGAAGCGGTTGTTGAGATATTCGACGCTCGCATCAAGCCGGTCTGCATAAGTCCGCCGCACCAGTGAATTCACACCATCGGCGCCGACGATCAGGTCCACGTCCGCAAGTTCCGGCAATGTGGCAACCGGGCGCTCATAAACCTGTTCAACGCCGGCATCGCGAGCCCGCTTCTGCAGGAACCGCAACAATTGCAGGCGCCCGATGGCGGCAAAACCAATTCCATCGATCGCGATCCGCTCGCCGCGATGAACCAGCGTGATGTCGCGCCACGATTCCAGAAGCGGGCTGATCGCCTGATAGGTTTCGGGATCGTCCTCGTTCAGGAATTCCAGCGCGCGATCCGAGAATACGACGCCGAAGCCGAAGGTGGCGTCCGCACGATTCTGTTCAAAAATCCGCACGTCCGCATTCTTGTACCGGCGTTTCAACAGATAGCCGAGATAGAGCCCTGCCGGTCCCGCCCCGAGAATGGCGACGCGCATGTTCAGTAAGTTTCTACGTGATAGCGCCCCTGGTCACGCATCTGGGCGCGGGTCTCGTGCCAGTGAATTCCAAATTGCGCGCAGATGAACTCAAACGATTTCTCCACGCCTTCTTCCATCCCACGCAGTCCGCAGACATAAATATGCGTCGTGCCGCGTTTCAACAGCATGGCAAGATCGGACGCGCGCGTACGCATCCGATCCTGCACATATTCTTTTTTTACAGGGTCGATGCGTGAAAACACGAGTTCCTGATCCATCAGCTTCTTCGGCACTTTCTGCAACGGGCCGAAATAGGGCAATTCCTGAGGGGTTCTCGCACCGAAAAAAAGATAAAGCCTTCCGTGAGCGCTTGGCATCGAACGACGGCGGCGTTCGGTGAATGCCCGGAACGGTGCGGAACCGGTACCCGTGCAAATCATGATGATGTCCGCAGCCGGGTCGTCCGGCATCAGAAAAGTCGAGCCGAAGGGGCCCGCGACTTTCACTTTGTCGCCCTGCTTCAGGTCGCAGACATAGTTGGAGGCAAGTCCGCGTTGCTCGCTTCCGTCGGCGTTTTTTTCCGCAACGCGCTTCACCGTGAGCGAAAGATTATTGGTATTGGGCCGCTCGCCATCGCGCGGGCTCGCCACCGAATAAAGACGCATTGGATGTGGCCTTCCGTTTTTTGCGGTGCCGGGTAATACAATCCCGATGCTTTGACCCTCCAGCACGGGAAAAGCATTCGCCCCAAAATCCAGAATGATGTGGCGGATGTCCGAACTGGCATTCTCCGCGGTCAGCCGGAAATTTCCGGTGACGGTCGCCTCGATCGGATTGCTGCGGCTGAAGAGATTGATGCGGGGCTTCGCGGAAGAGGCCGGCGCACGAACCTTCCCACCAGAGCCTTTATGCGCATCGGCAAGCAATGCGGCCGCTTCTTCATCGACCGCTTCGATGGCCGCACCCGCATCACCATAACCACTTTCTCCCGCCCCAACTTCTGGCAAATCCGTCCACGAAAACTGTTCATCGAGGGAAAACGGTTTTTGCACCATCACGAAGTGATTGATCGAGCCGGTCGGGCATGGAGAAACACAATCCATGCAGAAATTGCATTTGTCGATATCCACGACGTAGTTGTTGGAATCGTGCGTGACCGCACCGACAGGACAAGTAGCCTCACAGGTGTTGCAGCGGATGCAGACCGCTGGATCAATCAGGTGTTGTTTGACCGGCGCAGTCATTCGGGTTCGCTTCAGTCTGAAATCTTCACGTACTCGAAATCGCCCGGCTTGTTGTCGATTCCTACCTTCGGTGCCGAGATCCAGCTCGCGAACTTTCCGGGCTCAAGTTCGGGTTTCATCAGGTCTTCAATAAAATCGCGATCGGATTCGGAGGGCAGATATTTTTCTTTCACGCTATCCCACTGGTCACCCGGCACAAGGTTGCCATCAGCATCGGCCTCCATGCTCGAAAATTCCCCGATGTGCCGATGGAATGCGACACTCGGCAGCTTGATCGCGAATGGAATATTGTATTTTTCAATGATCCGGTTCCAACGGCCAACCCCGCCGTTGCAATCGTCCACGAAATCGTCACGAAGACGCATGTTAAGCGCGGAGAGTGCAGGCACATCCTGCCTTGCAATCTTGCCATCGGCGAAGCGAAGCAAGGGATAGCTGCCGTTTTCAAGCTGATGATCGTCCTCAAGCTTGTCTTCCCGGAAACGGCCCTTGATTCCTGCGTGGAACGCGTTGGCCGCGTTGGTCGAAATTTCATTCCCGAAGAGATCGAGTGTCAGCGAGAAGTGCAGGTTCGCCTTCTTCTGTAAGGTCGGCAGATCGATCACGCCGAGCTTTCGCACGGCTGCGATGTCGTGGGGATCTTCGATTCCGGCTTTCTTCATTTCCGCGCATGTCCGTTCGATCACGCGGCCAACGCCAGTTTCGCCAACGAACATATGATGCGCTTCCTCGGTCAGCATGAAGCGTGTGGTACGCGACAGCGGATCGAAGCCCGATTGCGCAAGCGCCTCGAGCTGCATCTTTCCATCCCGGTCGGTGAAGTAGGTGAACATGAAAAACGAAAGCCAATCGGGCGTCTTTTCGTTGAAGGCGCCAAGCATGCGCGGGGAATCTTCGTCGCCTGAGCGGCGCTCCAATAGCGCCTCCGCTTCGTCGCGGCCGTCGCTACCAAAATATTTTTGCAGGAGATAAACCATCGCCCAGAGATGACGTCCCTCTTCCACGTTCACCTGGAAAAGATTCCGCATATCGTAGAGCGAAGGCGCGGTCTTACCGAGAAACCGCTGCTGCTCCACCGATGCCGGTTCCGTATCGCCCTGGATGACAATCAGACGGCGTAGCATCGCGCGATATTCGCCCGGCACTTCCTGCCATACGTTTTCACCCTTGTGCGCACCGAATGCGATCTTGCGCTCGTTCACCTGGGGGGCGAGCAGGATGCCCCATTTGTAATCGGGCATCTTCACATAATCGAATTTCGCCCATCCTTTTGGATCCACGCTGACGGCAGTACGCAGATACACGAGCGACCCCTGGAAGCCGTCCGGCCCCATATCGTTCCACCAGTTGATGTAACCCGGGTGCCACTTTTCCAGCGCCTTCTTGACGCGCGAATCGGCATTGAGCCCGACATTGTTCGGAATGAGTCCGTCGTAATCTACATTCATCAGGTTCATGGTCAGACCCTCTCCTTATTGAACGTCGGTTGCACGCCCGACCCGTACAGCGACAACGAACCTTTTTCACCAACCGCATTCGGCCGCTGAAAAATCCAGTTTTGCCAGGCCGTCAACCGGCCGAAGATTTTCGTTTCCATCGTTTCCGGCCCGGCGAACCGCAGGTTCGCTTCCATGCCTGTAAGCGCGTCAGGAGAAAAACTGCTGCGCTCCTCGAACATCACGCGCAGTTCGTCGTCCCAGTCGAAATCCTCATAGGCAAAGGTGATCAGGCCCAATGCCTCGGACGCATCGCCTTCGATCTTCTCACCGATGCGCGCTTTCAACTTTTCAACCGTTTCTGGTTCACCCAGAAAGCGTGTCTGCATCCTCGTGAGTCCGTTGCCCATCGGGTAGAAACCGAAATTGGCTTCCCCCAGAACAATCGCAGCAGGCGGACGATTGTCGCCTTCGCGACTGCCAATCAGCATCACGGAGCGGTCGGCGGCGAGCACGAGTTCGGCCAGTGTGCCGGCAAAACAAGTGCCGGGCTCAACCAGAGCGAACAGGCTCTTTGCCGTCACGTCCACTCGCTTCAAGACTCGTTTCAGATAATGACGGACTTCACGCATCAGCCAGTCGTTCTGATGCGCAATCAGGAAGGCGTCGTGGCTCAACACCCCCTCTGCATCGCCTTCGGTGCGGAAGACGAGAATGCCGACTTCGGATTGATTGGTGCGCAGATGCAGAATCGCGTCGTCGAGTTCGCGTGCGAGCGCAAGCGGCCAGAATGCAGCACCCAGCGCATGCGCTGCCTCAAGCGTCGCAGGAGCCAAATCCTTCGGCGCGCGCACCGTCACAAACGCGATGCCTTGCTCGCGCTTTACCTCGATCGAAACGTTCGGGTAGCTCACTGAATCACCGTCAATCTTGCGGTCGAGCGGCGTCAGCTTGATTCCTTTCGCATCCTTCGGGCGGTCGGACTTGCTCGCGATCTCGTGCGCGCGTGTTTTCACCGCTTCATTCCATTTGGAATTTGGGACCACTTCGTCAACGAGCCGCCAGTCCACCGCTTTCTTGCCGCGGATACCCTCTTCGACGGAGCAGAAGAAATCCGCAAGATCGCGGCGCACTTTTCTTTTGTCGCTGACGCGTGTCAGCCCGCCGGTTCCCGGCAGCACGGCGAGCAGCGGCGTCTCCGGGAGCGAGACGGTCGAACGCCGGTCATCCACAAGCATGATGTAGTCGGTGGCAAGCGCCAGTTCGTAGCCGCCACCGGCGGCGGTTCCGTTCACCGCGCAAAGATACGTCTGTCTGGAATTTTCCGTCGCATCCTCGATCGAGAGGCGAGTCTCGTTGGTGAATTTACAAAAATTCACCTTGTGCCCGTGCGTAGACTTGCCGAGCATGCGGATATTCGCGCCGGCGCAGAAAACATTTTCCTTGCCGGACTTGATCACGACAGCGCGCACTTCGGGATGCTCGAAGCGTAGGCGCTGCACAGCGTCGTATAGTTCGATATCGACGCCGAGATCATAGGAATTGAGTTTCAGCTCGTAACCTTCGAACAGGCCGCCTGCGGGATCGACGTCCATCACGAGATTGGCGACATCTTCATCAAGCTCGATCTTCCAATGCCGGTAGCGGCTAGGATCGGTCTGAAAATCGATCTGTTGAGGCATCGGCGCGCTCCGGAAGGCTTTTTTACCTTAGATGAATTATAATGCATGTTGATATGCTCGCAATGCATTTTCGTGCCGATGACGAATTTATAAACGCGTAAATTCAAGCACTTGCAGTTTAGGCCACTGGCCGCAGACCTTCGTGGAAGGCGAGGAGGTGGCGCGCAAAGCCCACTATCGCTTCCAGCGTCCGCTCCGGCTGATCGATCTGCGGCGAGTGGCGGCAGTCCTTCAGAAGCAGCATTTCCACCGGACAGTAGCTTTCGGCCCTCACCAGTTCGAGCTGCGCGGCGGTGCCGTATTCGTCCTTGTCGCCCTGGATCACAAGCATCGGCACGCGAATATGCGCGACCGCATCGTCGATGCGCCATCCGCGAAAACCGGGATCGAGCCAGGCATCGTTCCATCCATGGAACGCCACATCAACATCGCCATGGTATTTCGCGAGGCGCTGCCGCAAATCGCCTTTTTCATACGCCACCTTCGCCGCCTCAATGCTGCGGATCGAAATATCCTCGACGAAAAAATGCGGCGCCATCACCACAAGTCCGCGCACGCGGAAATCCTGCACACCGCCAGCATAGATCGTGGCGATCGAAGCGCCATCGCTATGCCCGACCAGAATGCACTTCTTGATATTAGCCGCGTCTAGCACGCCTGGCAGGACCTGAAGCGCCTCATCGTGCATGTAACTTAGCGCACGCGGCAGCATCACCGGATCGGACTTACCGTAACCGTAACGTGAATAGGCAAGTACGCCGTAGCCGCTCTGTTCGGCGAGCAATGCGGGAAAATTCCGCCACATCGCAACGCAGCCTAATCCTTCATGAAGCAGCACAAGCGTCGGCGCTCGATCCGGGGACGGTCCATGCCAGCTCGCCTCGATGCATTTGCCGCCGATGGTGAATACGCGTTCCATATCGCACTACACCGGTTTTGAGTCCTCATCGCGCAGCTTGAAGCGCTGGATCTTGCCGGTCGCAGTTTTCGGCAAATCGGTCCTCAATTCGATCCAGCGCGGATATTTCCAGGCCCCCGCGCGCGATTTGACGTGCTCCTTCAGGGATTCGAACAGTTTATCGTCCGAAGTAACGCCCTCCTTCAGCACGACGTAAGCCTTGGGCTTGATCAGCCCATCGCTGTCCTCGCGGCCGATCACGGCCGCTTCCAGCACCGCATCGTGCGAAACGAGCGCCGCCTCCACCTCGAACGGAGATACCCAAATGCCGCTCACCTTGAACATGTCGTCGGTGCGGCCACAGCACTGGTAGAAGCCGTCGTCGTCACGGATGTACTTGTCACCGGTGTAGGTCCACTCCCCGGCAAATGTGCGGCGCGTCTTGTCACGCTGGTTCCAGTAGCCGTCCGAAGCAGACGCGCCGCGGATAATGAGCTCGCCGATTTCGTTGTTGCCAAGTTCGGCACCATCCTCGCCGATGATCTTTGCGTCGTAGCCCGGCACAGGCTTGCCCGATGTGCCGTAGCGCAAGTCGCCGGGGCGGTTGCTCAGGAAAATGTGCAGCATCTCGGTCGAACCAATGCCATCAAGAATGTCGTGTCCGGCCACTTCTTTCCATTTCTGCCCGATATGCGGCGGCAGCGCCTCGCCGGCTGAAATGCAAAGTCGCAAACGCTTTGAGCCGGCTCCCTTGCCGATGTCCTTGTGCGCCAGCAACGCTGAGTACAGCGTCGGCACACCAAAAAATATCGTCGGCTGCTCGCGCTTGATGATGTCGAGTACCGCATCCGGTGCTGGCCGCCCCGGCAGCAGCACGGCGCAAGCACCCACCGCCATCGTGAAGGTCATCGCATTGCCGAGGCCGTAGGCGAAAAACAGTTTTGCGGCCGAATAGACGACATCGTCCCTGGTGATGCCGAGTACACCCTGGGCATAGGTGCGCGCCGTCACCATCAGACTGGCATGAACGTGCTTGGCTCCCTTTGGATTTCCCGTCGAGCCGGACGAGTAAAGCCAGAAGGCAACTTCATCGGAGAGCGTAGGTGCCGTGAAGAGTTTCGCGTTCCCGCGTGCAAGAATGTTTTCGAATGTATGCTTCTGGATTTTACCGGTGGAAATATCCGTATCGCCGCCCGAAACGACGATCTGTTTCAGCCATGGCATTTTCCCAAGAATCGGTTCGACCGTTTTTGCGAGCGATGCCGACACAAACAGCACTTCCGCACGGCTGTCCTCCAGCATGTAGGCGTACTGATCGGCGGAGAGTAGCGTGTTGACCGGAATCGGCACGACGCCGGCGCGAATGGCGCCCCAGAACGCGATCGGGAAATCCACCGTATCCAGCATCAGGAACAGCACACGGCTTTCTTGCTTCAATCCGATCGCCTGCAGGCCGCTTGCGAATTTGCAGGTCTCTTCCTGGAGCTGCCTGTAGGTAAGCGAGCGCTCCGCGTCCTTGAACGCCATCCGGCCGCCATTGCCGTTCGCGACGTTGGCGTCAACGAATTCATCGGCCGCGTTGTAAGGCCGGCGGTGCGTGAGTTCTTCCAGCGAAACCGTCATCTCTCTCCCCGACTCTGCGGCCTGTTTTTTATGGCCGCTTTTTTTAGTGAATGGGCGTGGCCTCCTTGGTCAAGCTCGACAGCACTTCGGCCGAGCCCTGGACGGCAACCCGTTGATGATAGAACCGCAGGCCGTGCAGCCCGCCCAGTTCCTCGCCATTCCCCGCACGGCCCGGCCCGCCGTGATTGCATTGAGGCATGACGATGCCGTGCCCGGTATGGCTCGATGCGATCGATGGATCGACCGCGAGGATGCGTCCATGCACATAGCCAAGTTCCCGCGCGGCACGCGCAAGAAAATCCGTATCCGTGCCGAATACGGAAGCGACCAGCGACCCGCCGCCACGGCGAACGAGCGTGAAGGCTTCAGCCTCATTCTTGTAGGGAACGATCGTCGCAACCGGGCCGAACACTTCGATGTCATGCACGGCCGATGCGGAGCCGTCGGCCGCTTGCAGCAAGGTCGGCGCTACGAACGCCGAAACCTTCGGATCGATGCCTTCAATCTTTGGAGCGCCCTTCCCGCCTGTGAGCGTTTTTGCGCCGGCAGCGAGCATCGCGATGCCCTCGAACACCGCCGCCTGCTGCGAACGGTTCACCAGGGGACCCATCCGGGTTTCGGCCTTGCGCGGATCGCCGACCTGCATCGAAGAAAGTTTTGCCGAAAGCGCCTCAGCCATCGCCGCTGCCCGCTCGGCGGGTACAAACACGCGCCGGATCGCCGTGCATTTCTGCCCGGCTTTGACGGTCATCTCGCGCACGACTTCCTTCACGAACGCATCAAAAGCGGTGGAGCCGGGAGCCGCATCGGGACCGAGCAAAGCCGCGTTGATGCTGTCGGCTTCGACATTCACCGCCACGTTGCGTGTCATGACGTTTCTGTCGCCGCGGATTTTCAGCGCCGTATCGTGCGAGCCTGTGAACGCAATGACGTCATCCGCCGTGACATGCGAGAAAAGCCCGCCTGCACTTCCGCAAAGAAGGCTGAGCGCGCCTTCGGGAAGCACCTTCGCATCGATGACGTCCCGCACCATCTCATACGCAAGCCAGGCGGTGGAGGAAGCAGGTTTGGAGAGCACCGGGACGCCCGCGAGCAGCGATACCGCCGCCTTCTCCCACAAACCCCAGCTTGGAAAATTGAATGCGTTGATATGAATGGCGACGCCGCGCCGCGGTACGAGGAGATGGATTGCCTGGAATTTTTCGTCCTTGGCAAGATGCACCGGCCCCTGATCCAGGAGCGACTTTGTTTCACCAAGGCCCGCTCCAACCTTCGCGAAGTATTTCAGCGTACCAATGCCCCCGTCGATATCGATGGCGGCGTCGATCTTGGTGTTGCCGGAGTTGGCGATGGCGATTTCTTCGTAACGCGCACGCTTCGCGATCAGCACATTTGCGACATCGTCGAGCAGTTTCGCTCGCGTTGCATAATCGAGAGCGCGCAGGTTCTCACCGCCGCGCACGCGCGCAAAGTCCAGTGCGGACGCCAGATCGAGGCCGCGCGCCGAGACGGTCGCAAGCTTTTCTCCGGAAACGGGGTCGGTGAGTTGTGTTTCCGTTCCTTCGCCGGTTTGCCAGCGGCCGGATAGAAAATTTCCAAGCTGTTGAGTCACGGCCTCACCGCGATTGAGTGTGCTTCCGGTCTATGTATTATGGACATGCACTATATTGCACGCAAGCGATCCAGAAATGAAGAATAGCCCCGACACCAAGGAGCGCGACCGGCGAAGCACGCCGGATACCGCGCAGCCCGATCCGTTCCTGAACGAACTGGGGGAGCGCGTGCGCATCATGCGCAGCCGGCGCGGAATTTCGCGGAAAACGCTTGCCAATCATTCGGAAGTCTCCGAGCGCTATCTGGCGCAGTTGGAATCTGGCGAAGCCAATCTCTCCATTACGCTCCTGCGCCGCATCGCGCGGGCGATGAGCATCCCCGTTTCGGAATTGCTGAACGAGCGCCCCGACCGTCGGGTGGAGGCGCTGCTGCTCGATCAATTGATCGACAGGCTTTCGCCTGCGGAGATCGCGGAAGCGCGCGAGATACTCCTGAAGCGTTTTGGCGGCATGTCGAATGAACTTCGCAACCGACGCATCGCCTTGATCGGCCTGCGCGGCGGTGGCAAGTCCACGCTCGGCCGCGCGCTGTCCACGCACTTGAAAGTGCCATTCGTGGAGCTTGACAAGATCGTCGAAGAACAAAGCGGCATGGCGCTCGGCGAAATTTTCGAGATGTTCGGGCAAGAGACGTTCCGGCGGCTGGAGCGCGCGGCACTTGAGAGCGTGCTGCAGCAGCATGAACGTTTCGTGCTGGCGACCGGCGGATCGCTCGTCACCGAACCCGCCACCTTCGAATTGCTGATGGCCTCCTGCTTCACGATCTGGGTGCAGGCATCGCCCGACGAGCACATGCAGCGTGTGATCGATCAGGGCGACCTGCGGCCGATGGCCGACAATAACCGCGCGATGGACGACCTGCTGACGATCCTGAAGAGCCGCGAAACGCTCTATGCCAAGGCGGACATCGTCATCGACACCGCGGGCAAGACGCCCTCACAGAACCTGAAGGAAATGCTGAAGCTGCTTTCGGAAATCTAGATTCCGAGGTAGCGGTGCTGGATGTCGGTGGCGGCGGATAATTTTCTCGAATCGCCTTCCCAGACGACACGTCCGCGTTCGATGATGTAATGACGGTCGGCGATACGGGTAAGCGCATCGACATTCTTGTCGATCACGAGGATCGCCTGGCCATCCTGTTTGAGCTGGCTGAGGCAGCGCCAGATTTCGGCCCGCACCAGCGGCGCCAGTCCTTCCGTGGCCTCGTCCAGAATGAGCAGCCGCGGATTGGTCATCAGCGCGCGCCCGATCGCCAGCATCTGCTGCTCGCCGCCGGACAGAAGATTGCCCATGCTGCCGGTGCGCTTTTCGAGCGAGGGAAAGAATTTGTAGACCCGCTCGACCGTCCACGGGTTACGGGCCGCGAGCCGGTTCGCGGCCGTCGCGACGAGATTCTCGTGCACGGTGAGATTCGGAAAAACCTGACGGCCCTCCGGCACCAGTCCGATGCCGAGCTTGGCGATGCGGTACGACTCGAAATTCTGGATGTCGTTTCCGCCAAAACGAATCTTGCCGGCAGACGCGCGCGTCAGTCCCATGATCGAGCGAACGGTCGTGGTCTTGCCCATGCCGTTGCGGCCCATGAGCGTGACCATCTCACCCTGGCCGACAGAGATCGAAATGCCGAACAGCACCTTGCTCAGGCCGTAGGCGGTTTCGATCCGGTCGACGGAGAGAAGGCTCTCAGCCATTGGCCGCCTCCGCGTCGCGTTCGCCGAGATAGGCCTGGATCACTTCGGCGTTCGCGCGAATTTCATCCGGCGTGCCGGACGCAATCACCTTCCCATAGACAAGCACGGTGATGCGGTCGGCCAGCGCGAACACAGCTTCCATGTCGTGTTCGATGAGCAGGATCGTAAGTTCCTGCTTCAATTGTTTCAGCATCGCGACCATGCGGCTCGACTCGTCAGGCCCCATCCCCGCCATCGGTTCA
Organism: Xanthobacteraceae bacterium; assembly: GCA_022844205.1. Classification (GTDB taxonomy): domain Bacteria; phylum Pseudomonadota; class Alphaproteobacteria; order Rhizobiales; family Xanthobacteraceae; genus JAUSIF01. The sequence continues at coordinate 147,682 of JALHMF010000002.1, forward strand.
TCCAGCAGCAGCATCCGCGGCTTGGTCGCGAGCGCCATTGCAATCTCCAGCTGACGGTGTTCGCCATGGCTCAGCTTCGCGACAAGCAAATTTGCGCGATCCGCAAGGCCCACGCGCTTCAACGCGATCATCGCCGCCTCCCGCAGTTCTGGCTGCTCGCGGGCATCCGCCCAGAAGCGGAACGAGTGGCCGTCATGCGCCTGCGCGGCCAGCGCCACGTTGTCGATCACGCTGAAATCGGGAAACAGCGACGTGATCTGGAACGAGCGTGCAAGCCCCAGCATGCTCCGGCGATAGGTCGGCAATGCGGTGATGTCGCTGCCATCGAAACGCACGCTGCCCGTGTTCGGCGTGATCTCGCCGGTCAACTGTCCGATCAGCGTGGTCTTTCCCGCACCGTTCGGTCCGATGATGGCGTGAAGTTCGCCGCGCTTGACATCGATTGTGATGGCATCCGAGGCAATGACGCCGCCGAAGCGTTTGGTCAGTCCCTCGACCTGAAGAAGCGCTTCAGTCACGGCCGAACCTCCGCAGCAGTCCATCGATGCCGCCGCGCGCGAACAGCACCACCAGCAGCAGCATCGGACCGAGGATCAGCGCCCAGTATTCCTTGGCCGCAACCATGGACTTGCCGGTGACAAAGCCGCCAACCGCGCCGATGATGTGCGGCAGCGTCTCTTCCAGAACGAGCAGCGCGACCGCCCCCATCACCGGTCCGATGACCGAGCCCATTCCGCCGAGTACCGCCATCACGATAAGGTCGCCGGAACGCGTCCAGTGCATCGTGGCCGGGCTGATGAAGTCGGCCTGATTGGCGAGCAGCACGCCCGAAAGCCCGCACAGCACGCCCGCAATCACGAAACAGACGAGCCGGTAGCGATAGGTTGGGAAACCGATCGAGCGCATGCGCCGGTCATTCGAGCGTGCGCCCTGAATCACCATGCCGAAGCGCGAATTCACCATGCGCCAGACGAGGTAGATCGTTCCCATCAGGCAGGCGAAACAAAAATAGTAGAAAACCGTTCTGTTGGAGAGATTGATAAGCCCCGCGAACTGGCTGCGGGTGTAAATCGTCAATCCGTCGTCGGCGCCATAACGATCGAGGCTGACGCCGACGTAATAGATCATCTGCGCGAAAGCGAGCGTGATCATGATGAAGTAGACGCCGCGCGTGCGCAGCGAGAGCGCGCCGGTAATCAGCGCAAAAATGGCGCAGGCAACCAGCGCCACCGGCCACTGGATAAACGCGGAGGTGACTTTCTCATAGGCGAGAATGCCGACCGCATATCCCCCGATGCCGAGATAGGCGGCGTGACCGAAACTCACCATGCCGCCAAAACCCATGATCAGGTTGAGGCTTACCGCAGCGATGGCGAGGATCACGATCCGCGTGAACAGCGTCGTCAGAAACGCATTTCCCGTCAGCACGGCAAAGAACGGCACAAGCGCAAGAAATATGAGCAACGCCACCACGACGACGTTGCGCACTGTAAAGAGCCTGCTCATTTGCTTGCCGCAGGGAACAGACCTTCCGGCCGCATCACCAAGATCACTGCCATCACGAGGTAGATCAGCATCGACGACAATGCCGGTCCGGCCGTGGAGGCGGCGGAGTTGGAGAGAAAGAGCTTCAGCACATCCGGCAGGAACGCGCGGCCCACGGTATCGATCAGGCCCACGAGAATGGCGGCGACGAACGCACCACGGATCGAACCGATCCCGCCAATGATGATCACAACGAAAGCAAGAATAAGAATATTCTCGCCCATGCCGATCTGCACGGTGAGGATCGGCGCCTGCATCATCCCGGCAAGGCCGGCGAGTGCAGCGCCGATGCCAAACACGAACGTGTAGAGAAGCTTGATGTTTATGCCGAGCGCCCCGATCATTTCGCGGTTGGAAGCGCCGGCCCGGATCAGCATGCCGATCCGTGTCCGCATCACGACAAGATAAAGCAGCACGGCGACAAACAGGGCGACCGCGATAATCAGCAGCCGGTAGCTCGGATAATAAACGCCCGGAAGGATTTGCAGCGGCACATTCAGCCAGGGCGGCAAGGGCAAGTTCATTCCCGCCGGTCCCCAGATCAGCCTCACCATTTCGTTTGAAAAGAGGATCAGGCCGAACGTGCCGAGCACATGGTCGAGATGGTCGCGCCCGTACAGCCTGCGCAAAGCAATCAGTTCCACGGCCATGCCGACGAGGAGCGTGGCGAACAGAGCCAGAAAAATAGCGCCGACAAAACTTCCGGTCAGCGCCGCGAATGTCGCCGCGAAATACGCGCCCAGCATGTAGAGCGAGCCGTGCGCGAGATTCACTAAATCCATGATGCCGAAGACGAGCGTAAGGCCCGCAGCCAGCAGGAATAGCAGCAGGCCCAACTGCAATCCGTTCAGGGATTGTTCGATAAAAAGAAGCATAGCGCTTAAGCTGCCGCCCGCAATGGGTCCGGTCAATCAATAAAGTGGCCCGGACAGCTGATACCGCCGTCCGGGCCGTTTGTTCAGATCACCACTTCATCGGGCACTTGTCGCCGTGCCGGTCCTTGCTGTCTTTCACGATGGTGGCAACGGTCTTCAGCACGAGTTCGCCGTCCGCGCCCTTCACCACATCCTGGAGATAGAAGTTCTGAATCGGAATGTGATTATTATTGTATTTGAAGGGTCCGCGCACCGACGCGAAGTTGGCCTTGCGCATTTCGTCGCGCATACCGTCCTTGTTCGACAGATTCCCCTTCACGCCCTTGACCGCGCTGTCGATCAGCATGGCCGCGTCATAGGACTGAGCGCCGTAGAACGATGGCGAGGACTTGTACTTCGTCTTGAAGTCCGCGACGAACTTCTTGTTTTGGTCGAACGGCAGATCGTTCACCCAGTGCTGGGCACCCGGTACGCCAATCGCCATTTCCTTCTGCCGCGGAAGCGACAGCTCGTCGATGGTGAAGGCCGTGTAGAGTGGGATCTGGTCCTTGAGACCCGCCTGCGAGTATTGCGTGAGGAACTGAACGCCAGCGGCACCCGGATAGAACACGAATACCGCGTCCGGTTTCGCCGCGCGCGCCTTCGACAGCTCAGCCGAGAAGTCGAGCTGATCCGGCCACTTGGTCAGGTCCTGTCCGACCACCTGACCCTTGAAGGTCGAAGCCACGCCCGCGAGCATGTCCTTGCCGGCCGCATAGTTCGGTCCGATCAGATAGGCGGTCTTCACGCCTTTCTGGTTCATGTATTCGCCGACAGCCTGCGGCGTCTGGTCGTTCTGCCAGGAAGTCGAAAAGACGTAGGGCGAACAGAGTTCGCCTGCGATCTGCGACGGGCCCGCATTGGCGATCACCAGCATCGTCTTGGAGTCGACGATCGGCTTCAGCGAAGCGAGCAAGACGTTCGACCAGATGTAGCCGGCGATGAAGTCCACCTTGTCGGACTCGATCAATTTCTGCGTTTTTTGCAAACCGACATCCGGCTTCTGCGCGTCGTCTTCGTAGATCACTTCGACCGGAAGACCGCCGATCTTGCGGCCGAGATGGTCAAGCGCAAGCTCGAAAGAATTGCGCATATCGTTGCCGATCACAGCGGTCGGTCCGCTGAACGTGCTAACGAAGCCGATCTTCACGGTCTTCTGCTGGGCGGCCGTCTGCGAAGCCGAAAGTGCAAGCGCGGCAATGGCCACCATGCTTGCTCCCGCCAGAACGGGGGCATAGCGCCGGGACAACCCGGTAATTTTATTGATCATCGATTTCCTCCCTGGCCGTCACCCTCCCGGGGTGCGCCAAATTCAACGAACCGAACTGCGCGTTCGCCGCGCTTGTGAAATTTGCGGATGGTCTTCGCTAGATAGAGAAAACCATCCTTCCGTATTCTCCAGGCAAGATGAAGCATATTACATGGAGGAAGGCGCGCAAGCGCGTTCGTCCCCGGAATAGATGAACTATGGTTCAGGGAAGTTCGGCTAACGCAAAGCGTCGGAGAAACTGCCGCCGCTTTCTGCAAGTTTCGAGAGCAAGGGCGCCACTTCCGACCCCACACCTCCTACGCGCGCAGCCGCTTCTGCTTCCTGCAGTATCTCTTTGAGACCGATGCGGTCGGCGGCATACATCGGCCCGCCTCTGGCGGCGGGAAAGCCGTATCCGTTGACGAACACGAGATCGATATCCGATGCGTGCAATGCGATGCCGGCCTGAAGCACCTTCGCGCCTTCGTTTGCCATCGCGGCAATGAGACGGCGTGAGATTTCCGCATCGGTGAATTTGCGGGGCGTAATTTTCTTCGCGGCGCGCTCGGCTTCCAGATGCTTGACGACTTCGGGATTGGGTACGGGCTGCGTGCCCTTCTCGTAAACATACCAGCCGCGGCCTGTTTTGCGCCCGAACAACCCTTGCTCGCACAGCCGGTCGGCCACTTCCACATAGCGTTCGTCGGGATGCCGGGTGGCGGCGCGGCGCTTGCGCATCGCCCAGGCAATGTCGAGACCGGCAAGGTCCGAGACGGCGAACGGCCCCATCGCAAAGCCGAATTTCTCCATCGCCCGGTCGATTTCCTCCGGCGACGCCCCATCGAGCATCAGGTATTCGGCGTGGCGGCGATAGACCGAGAAAATCCGGTTGCCGATGAAGCCGTCGCAGACGCCCGCGACGATGGGGAGTTTTCCGATCCTGCGCGCGATCTCAAGCCCGGTTGCCAAAACATCCGGCGCGGTCTTGGCGCCGCGCACGACCTCAAGAAGCCGCATGACGTTCGCGGGCGAAAAGAAGTGCAGCCCGACGACTTCCTCGGGGCGCTTGGTCACCGCCGCGATCTGATCGACGTCGAGATAGGAGGTGTTGGTCGCGAGAATCGCGCCCGGTTTTGCCAGCGTATCGATCTTTCGAAATGCTTCCGTCTTTATGGCAATATCCTCGAACACCGCTTCAATGACGAGATCCGCCTCGCGCACGAATTCCCAGTCGTCCGTCAGCGCAACCCGAGTCAAGCGCTCGTCCGCCGCTTGCTGCGTGAGCCGCCCCTGCTCGACTTGCCGTTGGTAGATGGCGCGAATGCGATCCATTCCCGCACCCGCTGCAATCTTGTCGCGTTCGATCACGGTCACTTCATATCGCGCATCCGCGAAGCTTGCCGCGATGCCGGCGCCCATTGTCCCGGCGCCGAGAATGACGATGCGCTTAATCTCGCGCGGCTTCGCATCGGCGATGCCCGGCACTTTTCGCGATTCCCTTTCGGCGAAAAACAGATGCCGCAAGGCTTTGGCTTCGTCGCTCTCGCGCAGCATCAGGAATGCTTCGCGCTCGTTCTGCACGGCCTGATCGAACGGCACATGCTCGCTTTGGCGGATGGTTTCGATGGCAACTTCGATGTTTTTCGATCCGCGCGATTTCTTGGTAGCGGCGGCGGCGGCAGCCGAAATTTCGTCCGCCGTCGAACACACCAGTGGCGATTTTGACAGGCGGCGTTTTGGCAGACGGGTTGCAATCAGTTTTGCTTCCGCCAGCAAGTCACCGTAAACAATCGCGTCGATCATGCCGAGTGAGAGCGCCTCGTTTGCTTTCAGTCTTTTACCTTCTGTGATGAGTTCAATTGCTTTCGCGACTCCGACAAGTCGCGGAAGCCGCTGTGTGCCGCCGGCACCCGGAATGATGCCGAGTTTCGTTTCCGGCAAACCGACGACGGCGTTCGCTGCCGCCAGCCGATAATCGCACGCAAGCGCGAATTCGTAACCGCCGCCGAGCGTTGAACCTTTCAGAGCCGCCACAATTGGTTTCCCGCACTTCTCCATTTCCAGAATGACGTCCGGCAAGGATGGTGGAATCGGCGGCAATGACATTTCCTTCAGATCAGCACCCGCGATGAAATCGCTGCCCGCGCCGGTGATAACAATTGCCTTAACTGCGGAGTCCGAAGCCAGTTCGCAAAACGCCGCGAGCAGGCCATCGCGAACCGGTGTGGAAAGTGCGTTGACCGGTGGATTGTCGATCGTCACGACCGCGATCTGCCCGTCGCGCACAATTTTTACAGGCGGCGCAGGTGGGGTTTTCATGACGGGCATTCGTTGAGCGCCGATATAAGGACCTGCGCTTGGGCCGGCTTTACTGGCCGTAACAAAAGTTGTTGTTCGCGCAACGGGACTGGCCCAGCGAATTGATCAGCGTGGAAAGGTCGAGCGTTCCGTTGAACACATATTGCATCGACCGCTCGTTGAAGAAATCCATCTTGTAAGGACCCTGCAATCCGGTTGAGGTCGAATAGGTGATCGCGTCGCCGGCATTCAGCGTGAACGTCTTGCCGCCGAAATTGATCACGATTGAGCCTTGCGGCACGAAGAACACGGCCCAGTACACGCCCGGCGAAAGCTGCTTCACGATCCAGTGGATCACGGTGCCACGAACGCCGATGGTGGCGACCGGCGTGCGGATTTCATACGCGGTCGATTTTTGCGCGCCACTCACAAAACGGAATGCTCCGACGCCCGCATTGACCACGACCTTTCCGTTTCCGCGATTGGGGTCGTACACGAAACGGTCCAGCACCACTTCGGACTGCGCGCCGACACTGAGCGTCGTCTGGTCGAGGAAGAGAAACTGCGCGGTACTGGCCGCACCGGTTCGAATACGTTCGTTAGCGGACACATCGCTGCCATTCGAGAGCGCGCGCTGCGCGCCGCCCTGAACGCCTGCGACTTCGTTGCGGACGGCGGAAGCCACGCCGATTTTCTGGGCGGATGCTTCCCCCGCGAAGGCAGCGAGCGAGGCGGCCACGAATGCGGCTGCAAACATACCTGCGAGAATTCTGGAGACTGTGTTCATGGCGCAACGATCCTATGCTTTTGCCGGTCCAATTTGAAGAGTGTCCGGTACCGCCCGGTCCCTTCGCGGCTGGCGCGCAAATCACCCCTATGCTTTATTTCGGCGAATCTCAATTGGCCGCGTTTTCGGGGTTTTTGGGCCGTGAAGTCTGCTGCAAAATTCTGTTTTTTTGTGATCGTCCTGCTGGTGGCAACCGTCACCCTTGCATCGGCGGACGAGCTTGCGCGCCTGAACGCGGGAATCATGCGCGACCCGAACAATGTTGAATTGAACCTGCGTTACGCCCAGGCCTCCGAGGATGCCGGACAGCCGGAAAAGGCGCTGGCCGCCTATGAGCGCGTGCTCGATCTCGATCCCGCCAACCTGCCGGCCCGCCTCGGGATCATCCGCGCAACCAAGGGTGTGCTGCCGAACATCACGCAGGTTTTTCTTGAATACGGCGCCGCCTGGGAATCCAACCCTCGCCGGGTGAACGGCGGCAGCGGCAGCGATTTCCTTCTGTTGGGCCGCGCGATGATCAAGGACGACCGCACGCTTGGAACGACGCGCTGGCGCACGATCGGCAATCTTGCCGGACAGGTTTACTTCGACAACGGCGACCTCAGCTATGGCTATGCCGGAGGCGAGACCGGCCCGCTGATTTTCCTGAGTGACAAATTATTCGTGCACGCGGCCGTCGGCGCCGCGGGCGCCTACTTCGATCATCGCGCGCTGTACGGCGAAGCATCCGCGAGCCTCACCTTCGAGAATGTTCCGACCGGGGCCTACAGCAACAGCCTGCGGCTGCGCGGCGGCTATCGCCAATACGACAGCCACTTCCCGGTTACTGAAGGGCCGTTCGCGGAAGCGATCTGGAAGTTCTCCGCCATCGGCCTGTTCGGCGACGACGCATTCCTGTTCGCGCCGTTCTATCGCTGGAGCGACATTCCGGGCACTGCGTTCTCGATCATCAACGCAGAACCGTTGCAACCGGGCCGCTTCAATGAAGTCGGCCTGCGCACGGAATATTACCGCAAGGTCTTGCCGGCCGCGAGCCTCGGCGGCACCTTGACGATTGCCCATCGCGATTACAGCAAGGCCTTCGACCCGTTGGCGGGGGTGGACTCGAAGCGCGAGGAATTGCTGATCGTTCCGGGTGCTGCGCTGATCTTGCATCAGTTCCTGAACAGCCGCACCGACCTTCGCTTCGACTATCGCTTCGAACACCGTGACCTGAAGATCAAGACCGATCCTCCGGGTCCGGTTGCCTCGGAGGATTTCAGGAACCACGTCGTCACGATGACGTTCCAGACGCGCTACTAAAAAACGCGGGCTTCTTTCAAAATCCGTTCTGATCAGAGCCCCGCAGCAAACGCAAGCGCGGCTGCCATCGCCAGATAGCTCAACTGGTGAAGTCCCTGGTCGGCGCCAAACGTCCACCAGTATTCAGCCTGTGGAAATTTCAGGCGTTTGCGCTTGACGGTCTGCTCTTTCAACCAGTCGATGTGATAGTGCGCGAGAAATTCGCCCAGCATGATCGCAGTGGCGGCCAGCCAGCCCGGCTGAATAACATAGAAGATCGGCGTCGATGTAAGCGTATGCAGGCCGGCGTGAATGATGCCGCCGGGATGCCCGTACTTGCCCTTGTTCATAAACTGATAGGGCGTTTGCAAAACGAAATCGCACAAAAAATGCTTGAGCTGGAGGATCAGCAGCACCGCCAGCAGCAATTTGACATCTTGGCTCACAGAACGTCCTTCTCCTCCGCAAATCGCTCCGGATGGCAGTTCACATTTCCAAAGTGAAGCTGGCAACTACTTTTCATGGGCTGTGTATACGCCGTCCCAGTTTTCGGGAGGCGGGTCAGCCTTGAAGGCCGCAATCCGCGACAGGAACAGCGAATAATAATGCTCCATTCGCGCGATCCCGAGGCTGCGGCATTCTGCAATCGCGGCCTCGGCCTTGGCCCATTGCTGCGCCCGGAAATGTTCCAGGAATTCATTATGCGTATGCCGCAGATGCGCGGCTTTGCTCTCATCGGCGTCGAGCAAATTGCTGAAAGTGTAAATCGGTGACGGACGGCCGCGGCCCTTCACCCGTACGAAATCGAGTTCGAGCGCTGCAAAACCCCGCATCTCGTTGACCGTTCGTTCGCCGACGATTGCGGTCAGTCCATAGGCTTTGGACAATCCTTCGAAGCGGGAGGCTACGTTCACCTCGTCACCGATCGCCGAATAGTCGAAGCGCTGCAGGGAGCCGAGATTGCCGACACAGCAGCGGCCGGTATTGATGCCGATGCCGATGCTCACGCGCGGAAACGGCCGACCCGCCGCATCGGCTTCCTTCTGCCAGTAATCGTTGAGAGCGGCCATGCGCGCGGCCATATCGATCGCCGAGCGGCAGGCTTGTGTCGCATGTTCTGGCTCGTCGAGTGGCGCGTTCCAGAACGCCATAATCGCATCACCCATGTATTTATCGATGGTACCGCGATGGGAAAGGATGATGTCCGTGAGCGGTGTGAGCAGTTCGTTGATGAACCTGGTCAGATCGTGCGCGGACAGGCCTTCCGAGATCGTCGTGAAGTTGCGCACATCGCAGAACAAAAGCGTCAGTTCCCGCTCCTCGCCGCCAAGCTCGAGCTTTTCCGGATTGGCGAGCAGTTCGTTCACCACCGCCGGCGCGACATACCGGCTGAACGCGCCGCGGATTTCGCCGCGCTGAACCTCCACCCGCCGGTACACATAGAAAGTTGCGGCGGCGACAAGAAATAAAAGTGCCAGTGCGGGAAAAACAGGATCGAGCAGCAGGCCGAAGCGGCTGTAAGCGATCCAGCCGCCAAGCAGCAGAATCGAAATCGCCGAGAGTCCAATCAGTGCCGCCGTATGCGCGGACACCCGGTAAAGTGCCAGTCCGAGCAGCAAACCGAACAGCACGATCACGAATTGCTCGATGGTGTAGGCGTAATCGGGCCGTGTCAGGAATTCGCCTGACAGCACATGTTCGATCGACTGCGCGATGATCTCGACGCCGGCGATCGATGAATCGAGTGGCGTGGCCCGAAGGTCGAGCAGGCCCGGCGCGCTGGTGCCGACCAGCATGATGCGCCCCTCGATCTCATCCCTTGGAATTTCACCGGCCAGCAGTTTCCAGACCGGAATATAAGAATCCGGTTTGCTCGGCCGGAATTTGAGCCAGATGCCGCCGTCCGGGTCCGTGGGAATTTCCAGCGAGCCAACGCGAATGTGATTCAGACCGGTCGTTTGTCCGAAGGCGGTCTCCCCGCTCGCATTCGATGCCTTCAGCAGAAACGAAGAGGCGCCCTGCGCGACACGCAGCGCCTCGGCGAACAAGGCCGGCACGAACTGATCGCCGACCCGGTACACAAGCCCGACGCGGCGCAGGACCTGGTCGCGGTCGGGCCGCCAGTTAATTGAACCGATGCCGGTTGCGGCATCCTCGAACAATTTGAGGTTGCCGGCTCCGGTGGTAAACGGCGGAATGAACGGACGCGGATCGTCGCCCGCAAACGAGAAGCCCGCCTTCATCTTCGTGCCGAAACTTCCCTCGCCGCCCGCAAGCGCGATCGCAAGAATGCTGGGCACCTGTTTCAACGCGGCCGCGAACACTTCATCGTTTGTCTGCTGGCCGGCGATGATCGGCTGAATCCTTGCCGCCTGATCCTGCGGCAGGCGTCTCATTACTTCTTCAAGCGATGTGCGGTCCGGCTCCGAGAACTGAACGTCGAAGGCTACGGCGGCGGCACCCTGCTCGCGCAGTCTGTCCACAAGATCGCGCATGACGGTGCGCGGCCACGGCCATTGGCCAAGCATGGCGAGCGAGCGTTCGTCGATATCGACGATCCGCACGGGCACCGACGGATCGTATTCGCGGGGCGCCAGGCGTTGATAGGTATCGAAGCCGATCAGCCGCAGCCCCTGGATGGCAAAGGGATCGGCATGGCGGATCAAGAGCGCTCCCGCGATCACCGTCCCCACCAGCAGCGCGTAAAATCCGGTCGCGCGAACAACCATATCCCGGTCCCCGTTCCGTGAAGGACGTTACACACCCGGCAGAATGAAGCGAAGTCCCGGCGCCGGCCGGAGGATACCGCAAGTGTAGACGTTAATGGGCATTTCAATGCGCCATGGCGGAACAATCGCCTTGCGATTGGCGCGCGCACTTCATAACAATGGAGCCGGGTTGTGCGGTCGAACGGCGCCGGTCATCTGCCGCGCCAGGCAAAGCAAACGCGGGGAATATGGAACACGAGACAACGCTCATCGTCACGATCGTGATGAGCCTGGTACTCGCCTTCTCGTTCGGGTTCGTCGCGACCTGGCTGAAGCTGCCGCCGCTTGTCGGATATCTCGTCGCCGGCATCGCAGTCGGCCCGTACACGCCCGGATTTGTCGTTGACGCCGGGTTGGCCAGTCAGCTCTCAGAAATCGGTGTCATCCTGCTGATGTTCGGCGTCGGGCTTCATTTTTCCGCGACCGACCTCCTCACGGTGAAGTGGGTCGCGATTCCCGGAGCGATCGTTCAAATCACCGTCGTCACCACGATCGGAGTCCTGGTTGCAACCAGCTGGGGATGGAGCTTCGGCACGGCACTCGTGCTCGGTCTCTGTATGTCGGTCGCAAGTACGGTTGTGCTGCTGAAGGCGCTGGACGAGCGCAACCTGGTCAACTCTGCGAACGGACGCATCGCGATCGGCTGGCTGATCGTGGAAGACCTCGTCATGGTGCTCGTTCTCGTCCTGCTACCCGCGCTCGCGGGGATGCTGGGCGGCAAGACCGCCCAGGCGAACGGAATGCTGGACGGCAATCTGGCGCTCTCCATCCTGTTCACGCTCGGAAAAGTAGGCGCCTTCGGCGCAATCGTTTTCCTGTTCGGTCCCCGCCTGGTGCCCTGGCTTTTGGGGCGCGCGGCCCGAACCGGCTCGCACGAACTGTTCACGCTCTCCGTCCTCGCAGTGGCGCTCGGAATTGCCTTCGCGGCCTCCAAGGTATTCGACGTCTCCTTTGCGCTCGGCGCCTTCTGCGCGGGCGTCGTGCTTTCCAAATCCGACTTCAGCCATCGCGCCGCGGAGGAATCGCTGCCGCTGCAAAATGCCTTTGCGGTCCTTTTCTTTGTTTCGGTCGGAATGTTGTTCGACCCCTCGATCCTGATTCGGGAGCCACTGCATGTGCTGGCAGTGTTGGGCGTGATCCTGATCGGCAAATCCGTCACGGCCTTCTCGCTCGCGTTGATACTTGGCATGCCGGCCGGAAGTGCGCTGACCATTGCAGCGGGTCTCGCTCAGATTGGTGAGTTTTCCTTCATTCTCGCGGGGCTGGGGATGACGCTCGGTTTGCTGCCATCCGAGGGCAAGGATCTCATCCTCGCGGGCGCACTGCTGTCGATCACGCTGAATGCGCTGGCATTCACCGCCGTGAAGCCGCTGACGTTGTGGTTCAGCACCAAATTCCCGTTGACCGCGCGTGGAGAACCTGCGCGGCGCGAGCGGCTCGCTTCCCTGCAAAAAAAGCTTTCCGCGGCGAGCAAGCAAGCGCAGCCGGTCAATCTCAGCCTGCAGCCCGGCGAGATGATGAACAAGTTTCCGGTCTTTGCGAGCCTCAACCCGATTCAGCGCGCGGAACTGCTCGCACTCTTCAAGCCACGTTCGGCGGCACCGGGCGAACGCGTGATCCGTGCGGGCGATGTGGCGAACGAAATGTTCTTCATCTCTTCAGGCGCGGTCGAAGTATCGGTTGGCTCGCAAACCATCCATCTCGGACCAGGCGATTTCTTCGGCGAGATGGCGCTGCTCAGCGGCGGACGCCGCAGCGCCGACGTGACGGCAATCGACTACTGCCTGTTCCTGACCCTCGACGTAAAGGACTTCCGGGATTTCATCGGTCGCCATCCCGAGCTGAAAACGACGCTGGACGAAGTCGCCCGCCAGCGCGCCGAAATGAACAAGCGGGAGACCGAACAGAACGCCTGAATCCTAGCCGTTTACGCTCTCCCGGATTCGTCCTAGCATCCGTCATCCATGCGGGGGCGTTGGATGCGTTTGTTCGGTGGTTTCCTTGCCGCTTGCTGTGCGGCTTTCGGATTGGCGGCCAGTGCCGCCGAAGTCGAACGTCCGCCGCAATTCATTGTTTTTTCCTACGACAACTGCACCGAACTCGACCGCTGGCGCGAGCTGATTTCCTTTTCAGAGGAAATGAACCGCGACAGCCCGCGCGTGCATTTCACGTTCTTCGTCAGCGGCACGAATTTCCTCGCCGACAGAAAGCGCCATATTTATTCCGGTCCGCGCAATCCGGCGGGCGCTTCGAAAATCAATTTTGGTGGCCCGCCTGAAGACATCCGCGCCCGTATCGAACTCATCAATCGCGCGCACGGGGACGGCCATGAAATTGCTTCCCACGCCGTCGGACATTTTGACGGGCGCCAGTGGTCGGCGGCCGACTGGTCGCAGGAATTCAGTATCCACCGTTCGCTGTTCCAGAACATCGCGCGCAACAACGAGCTGGAGGATTCAGCTTCGTTTGCATTTCCGGCGGCCGAGGTCGCCGGCTTTCGCGCGCCCTATCTCAGCACCAGTCCCGGCCTGTTCGAGGCCATGCGCGAAAGCAAGTTCGCCTATGATGCGAGCGGCGTCGGTCACGCGCATGAATGGCCGGACAAAAAGGACGGCATCTGGCGTTTCAATCTAGCAAGCCTGCGGATCGCCGGCTCAGGCAAGATGACGTTGTCGATGGATTATAATTTTTACGTCGCTCAGTCCGGCGCATTTAACAATCCTTCGCAACACGCTTTGTTTCGCGAGCAGATGCAATCGACTTACATGAATTACCTGCGCGCCAATTACACAGGGAACCGCGCGCCCGTTCACATCGGGCATCATTTCTCGACGTTCCAGGGCGGGATTTACAATCAGGCGCTGCTCGCCTTCGCCCGCACCGTTTGCGGCTTGCCGGAGGTGAAATGTGTGACTTACACGAAACTTGTGCAGTTCATGGAGAGTCTCGATCCCGAGAGGCTCGCCGCCTATCGCAAGGGTGAATTCCCGCGCGCCACATTCCCGGCTTTCGACCTGGTACGGGCAAGCACGCAATAACCGTTCAGCTTTCCTTCACGCTCTCGATCGTCTGCACCATCATCGCTACAGCGGCGTTCTGCTCGAGGCCGGCCTGCTGAACCAGCGTTCGCCAGGTGAAGAAGCTTAATGCCAGCCGCAGCATCGCCCGCTGCTTCACGTTCAGCTTTGCACCGAGCACCTCGTTCCAGACTTTCATGACTGGGCCGAAGCGAAGCGTGCTGATCTCCTTGGTCAACGGATGGATTTCGGCGTCGCGCAATACATTGGACAACCGCGAAGCGTTTCGTTCAAACCAGCCATAAATCGCGCTCAGCCCCGCCGTCAGCCTTTCGTTTGTATTGGCAATGTCCCTCCATGCCGCCGCATCCGGCGGCGGAAAAAGCTCTGCCGTGTGTCCCGAGCAAGCCATCAGCAGGCTGCGCTCGTCCGGGAAATGAGCATAGAGCGTGTGCCGCTGAACGCCCGCGCGCTCGGCGACCATGCTTATGTTCGTTTGCGCCGGCCCTATGGTGCTGTGCAGTTCGACGGCGGCCTCGACAATGCGCTGCCGCGTCTCAGCCTGCTGCTCCGCCCGGCGCTTCTGATGATAGGTCCGTGCCATGTCAATTTAGATACACTACTATGTGCAATGAATATTGACAAGTCCTAAATTTCATTGCACATATCTGTTCTACTAAATTTAAGGCCTCAAACCCACAGGAGAACTGTCATGGAAACCAAAGTCGCTGAAATCGCCGATGGCATTTACCGCCTCTCGACCTATGTGCCGGAGATCGCAGCCCCCGCCGGCCTCGCCTTCAACCAGTTTCTCATCCTCGGCGATGAGCCGCTGATGTTCCACACCGGCCTGCGCAAGATGTTCCCGCTCAACCTCGAGGCGGTGCGCAAGATCATCCCGCCGGAGAAATTGCGCTGGATCACCTTCGGCCATTACGAGGCCGACGAATGCGGCGCCATGAACGAATGGCTCAAGGTGGCGCCGAATGCGGAAATCGCTCACGGCCAGACCGGCGTCATGGTCTCCCTGAACGACATGTCGGACAAGGCGCCGCGTGTGTTGCAGGATGGGGAGGTCGTCGACATCGGCGGCAGGCGCGTCCGCTACATCGACACGCCTCACACGCCGCACGGCTGGGACGCCGGCGTTGTGTATGAAGAATCGACCGGCACGCTGCTGGTGGGCGATCTGTTCACCCAGCTCGGTGATCGCCCCGCGTTGATCCACGGCGGCGACATCGTCACTCCCGCCATGGAAGCCGAAAACATCTTCCAGTACTCGGCGCTGAATCCGGGCATGGGCGCGACGATCCGCTCGCTCGCGAAGTTCGCGCCGAAGACGCTGGCCCTCATGCACGGGCCGTCTTTTGCGGGGGACGGTGCGGCGGCGCTGCATGCGCTCGCCAATGAATACGACAACCGTCTGGCAAACCGCGTGCCGGTTGCGATCAAGAATGCGGCCTGATCATGCAGGCAGCAGAACAGCAGAAGGTGCGCGGGGCCGCAGAGAGCGGTCCCGCCCCTTGCGGGCAGAACTGCGCGACGTGTCCGGTAAAACTGGAATGTGGAGTGGCGGAGAGGGTGGGATTCGAACCCACGATACGGTTTCCCGTATGCCGCATTTCGAGTGCGGTGCTTTCAACCGCTCAGCCACCTCTCCGTGGTCCGAAAAAACGCTTCGATGCAAGCGCGGTTGATGCCCGGTAGATAAAGGACGGGGGGATAACAGACAAGCGAAGGCCCCGATTTCACGGGCTTTTGCGGCGCTGCTGGCTCGCGCGGCAAAATGGGCAGGAAGGGGCCATTTCAGCCCCTTTTCTTGACAGTCCTGGCTGTTCCCCCCATAAGCATCGCCGAAAGCGCGGGTCCACGGGTCCGCGCGCTTTATTGCCGGCCAAAGCAGCGGCCAGCACCCAAAATTCGGAAATACGACGATGTTCGCAGTCATCAAGACGGGCGGTAAGCAATTTCGGGTCGCCGCCGAAGAAACGCTCCAGGTCGGCAAGCTCGACGCCAAGCCGGGCGATATTGTCACCTTTCCCGTCATCATGATGGGCGGCGACAAGCCCTCGATCGGCTCGCCCATGGTTTCCGGCGCGACGGTCGCCGCCGAAGTGGTGGACCACAAGCGTGGCGACAAGGTCATCGCCTTCAAGAAGCGCCGCCGCCAGAATTCCAAGCGCAAGCGGGGCTATCGGGACAGCTTCACGCTCATCCGGATCACCGAGATCCTGAGCGACGGCAAGCAGCCCAACATGACCGCAAGGCCGAAACCGCAGCCAAAACCAAAAGCGGCCAAGGCCGAAGGTGAGGAAGACGCCAAGCCGAGGGCGAAAGCCAAGGCGAAAACGAAAGCCCCAGCCAAGAAAGCAAAAAAGAAGTAATCCCTTCACCAGACACTGGTGTGGTGTTAAAAACGAAGAGAATTTCGGAGCAGAGCGATGGCACATAAGAAAGCAGGCGGTTCCTCCCGCAACGGGCGCGACTCGGCGGGCAAACGACTCGGCGTGAAGCGTTTCGGCGGCGAGCAGGTTATTGCCGGCAACATTCTTGTCCGTCAGCGCGGCACCAAGATGCACGCCGGCCCCAATGTCGGCATCGGCAAGGACCACACCCTGTTCGCGCTCGTGAACGGAGAAGTGAAATTCCGCTCCGGCCTCAAAGACCGCGTAACGGTAGCCGTAGTCCCGATGCCGGAGGCTGCAGCCAAATAAACGGTGGAGATTAGCGAAGAATCCACCGGTAACTCGTCAAACCGGTGGACCTTCCAAAGAGCGGTCCAGTTCAAGGGGAGACGGGTTACGTCTCCCCTTCGCATTTTGGAAGGAGCCTGTGATGACTGCCGTTCAGATGACCTGCGCCACTCCCCAAACCGGGGCCGCCGCATTCGCCATCGAGTCCGAGCGTCTCGTACTGCGCGCACTTTGCCCCGCCGACGCGGACAAAGTGGCCGGGCTCGCCAATAATCGCAAAATCGCGGAAATGACCTCGACGATCCCGCATCCCTATGGGCTGCAGGACGCGGTGGAGTGGATCTCAATCCGCGCGGCCGCGACCGGAGGGCTGACCCTCGCCGTCTGCAAGAAGGCAGGCGAACTCGTGGGCGCATGCGGTTACGACGTGACCGGAGCGGGCACCCCCGAAATCGGCTATTGGATTGGCGAGCCTCACTGGGGGCATGGATTCGCCACCGAGGCCGTGCGCGCCATGATCGACCACGTCTTCACCTCGACTGAATTTGAAACGCTGACGGCGGGCTGCCGCGTTACCAACGAGGCCTCGCGCAGCGTGCTCGACAAGTGCGGCTTCCAGTGGACCGGGGCGCGGCTCTGCCGCATCCATTCCCTGGGCGCATCGGTACCCGCCGACAGCTTCCGTCTGACCAAGAGCACCTGGTCCGCGCTGCGGTCGTGGGGACGCACAAACCTGCCGAACCGCGTCGTCGTGATGGAGCGCAAAGCCAAATGAAATTTCTCGACGAGGCGAAAGTCTATGCTCGCTCCGGCGACGGCGGTAACGGCTCCGTGTCGTTCCGCCGCGAGAAATTCATCGAGTTCGGCGGTCCCGATGGCGGCGACGGCGGACGCGGCGGCGACGTGATCGTCGAATGCGTCGACGGCCTGAACACGCTGATCGATTACCGGTATCAGCAGCACTTCAAGGCGAAGAACGGCACCGGTGGATCAGGCCGTAATCGCGCCGGCGCCAACGGCAAGGACATCGTCTTGAAAGTGCCCGCCGGCACGCAAGTGATCGATGAGGACGGTGAGAGCGTGCTCGCCGATCTCACGGCCGTGGGTGAAAAGATCACCCTCCTCAAAGGCGGCAATGGCGGGTTCGGCAATGCGCATTTCAAGTCATCGACCAACCGCGCGCCGCGCCGCGCCAATCCCGGCCTTCCCGGACTCGAAAAGACAATCTTTCTGCGCCTGAAGCTGATCGCCGATGCCGGCCTGATCGGTTTGCCCAATGCGGGGAAATCCACCTTTCTCGCCGCCGTTTCCGCGGCCAAGCCGAAGATCGCGGATTATCCGTTCACGACGCTGCATCCGCAGCTTGGCGTCGTGCGCGTGGATGCGCGTGAGTTCGTGCTCGCGGATATTCCCGGCCTGATTGAGGGCGCGCATGAGGGTGCGGGCCTGGGCGATCGTTTCCTCGGCCATGTCGAGCGCTGCGGAGCGCTGCTGCATCTGGTTGACGTGACCGGCGACGACGCGGGCAAGGCGTGGAAAACGGTCCGTAAGGAACTGAAATCCTACGGCGAAGGACTCGAAAATAAACCCGAGATCGTAGCACTCTCGAAGGCCGATGCCGTGACGCCGAAGATTCTGGCCGAGCAGAAAGCCAAACTGAAGAAGGCCTGCAAGACGGAACCGCTCGTTTTGTCAGCGCACTCACGCAAAGGCGTCGAATCGGCTTTGCGCACGCTGGTGAAAGTCATCGAGAAACACCGGAAGGACGAACGCCGCACGGAGTCTTTGT
This sequence comes from Xanthobacteraceae bacterium, assembly GCA_022844205.1. GTDB lineage: Bacteria > Pseudomonadota > Alphaproteobacteria > Rhizobiales > Xanthobacteraceae > JAUSIF01. The sequence goes on from JALHMF010000002.1 coordinate 166,023, forward strand.
CGTGGCGTCCCTAACACCCAAACTGGAAAGCTTCCGCCGCATCGTCGTGAAGGTCGGCTCCTCGCTGCTGGTCGACAGCGACAAGGGCGCAATCCGCCAGGAGTGGCTTTCGGCACTCGCGGAAGACTTATCGAGCCGTGCGAAGGACGGCGTCGAACTTATTATTGTGTCGTCGGGCGCCATCGCGCTTGGCCGCACGGTTTTGAAACTGCCGCGTGGCGCGCTGCGTCTGGAAGAAAGCCAGGCCGCGGCCGCGATTGGGCAAATTGCGCTGGCCCGCACCTGGGCGGAAACGCTGGCGCGCTTCCATCTCACGGCGGGACAGGTTCTGCTGACGCTCGGCGACACCGAAGAGCGCCGCCGCTATCTCAACGCGCGTTCGACGATTGCGAAGTTGCTCGAACTCGGAGCCGTCCCCATCATCAACGAAAACGACACGGTCGCAACCACCGAAATCCGCTACGGCGACAACGACCGGCTCGGCGCGCGGGTCGCCACGATGTGCAGCGCCGATCTGCTCGTGCTGCTCTCCGACATCGACGGTCTTTACGATCGCCCGCCCGGCGACGGCGTCGATGCGAAATTGATTCCCGTGGTTGCGCGGGTGAGCACCGAGATCGAGGCAATGGCCGGCGACGCCGGCTCCGAGCTTTCCCGCGGCGGGATGCGCACCAAGATCGAGGCGGCGAAGATCGCGACCGCGGCGGGAACGCATATGGTGATCGCGTCGGGGCGTGAACTGCATCCGCTCCGTAGAATCGCCGAAGGGAAGCCCTGCACCTGGTTTCTCACGCCCGCAAATCCTGTGACGTCGCGCAAGAAATGGATCGCCGGCAGCCTTGAACCAAAGGGTGCGATCCATCTCGATGCGGGCGCAGTCGCGGCCCTGCGCCGGGGCAAGAGCCTGTTGCCCGCGGGCGTTACCCGTGTGGACGGCTCGTTCGCGCGCGGCGACGCGGTGATCCTGCGCGGCCCGGATGGCGCCGAGATCGCACGCGGCCTTGTCGCCTATGACCGCGAGGATGCCGTGCGCCTTGTCGGCCAGAACAGCGAGCGGATCGAGGACATTCTGGGCTATCGTGGACGCTCCGAAATGATCCATCGCGACGATCTCGTGATGGCCGGAGAGTGAGATGAACGCGCGCTCCGATATCGATATTCATGCGCTAATGCTCGACATGGGCAAGCGCGCCCGTACAGCCGCGCGCAAGCTCGCGCTCGCGGCCCCGGAGAAAAAGACGGCCGCGCTGCGCGCGGCCGCGAAAGCCGTCCGCGAAAGCGCTTCGGCGATCTTGCAGGCGAATGCCGAGGACATTTCCTCGATCCAGGCGGAGAAAGCGACGCCCGCTTTCCTCGACCGGCTTTCGCTCGATGCGAAGCGGATAGAAGGAATTGCTGAAGCCGTTGAGGTCGTGGCCAATCTGAAAGACCCCGTCGGCGACGTAATTGCCTCCTGGACTCGTCCGAACGGCATGACGATCGAGCGCGTGCGCACGCCGCTCGGCGTGATCGCGGTCATCTTCGAAAGCCGTCCGAACGTCACCGCCGATGCAGGCGCGCTCGCCTTCAAGGCGGGCAACGCGGTAATCCTGCGCGGCGGCTCGGAAGGTTTCCAGTCATCGCAGGCGATTCACGCGGCGATGGTGCGCGGGTTGAAAAGCCAGGGCCTTCCCTCCGACGCGATCCAGCTTGTGCCGACGCGCGACCGCGCGGCGGTGGGCGAAATCCTCACCGGTCTAAATGGCACGATCGATGTCGTGGTCCCGCGCGGCGGCAAGGACCTCGTCGCGCGCGTAGAGAAAGAAGCGCGCGTTCCTGTGTTCGCGCATCTCGAAGGCATCTGCCACGTCTATGTGCACGCGCCCGCCGACCTGGAGATGGCGAAAAAGATCGTGCTGAACGCCAAGATGCGCCGCACCGGCGTATGCGGTTCGGCGGAAACGCTGCTCGTGGACCGCGCGCTGGCCGGCACGCATCTCAAACCGCTCGTTGAAATGCTGATCGCTGCCGGTTGCGAAATCCGCGGCGACGATGCGACCCGCGCCATCGACAAGCGTGTGAAGGCCGCCACCGAGCAGGATTGGTCGACGGAATATCTCGACGCGATCATCTCGGCGAAAGTGGTGAATGGAGTTCAGGACGCCATAGAACACATCGAGCAATACGGCTCGCATCATACGGATTCTATTGTCACCGAAGACAAGGAGGCAGCGGAAAAATTCCTGAACGAAGTTGACTCCGCCATCGTGCTCCACAACGCCTCGACCCAATTCGCCGACGGCGGCGAATTCGGCTTCGGCGCCGAGATCGGCATCTCCACCGGCCGGATGCACGCACGCGGCCCGGTCGGCGTCGAGCAGCTCACTTCGTTCAAATATCGCGTTCACGGCGCGGGACAGACGCGGCCGTGACCGGCGCCGGCAGACTCCTCATCGCACCCGGCATGCGCATCGGACTGCTCGGGGGCAGTTTCAATCCCGCGCATGAGACACACCGCGCGATCAGCCTGCTGGCACTACGCCGTCTCAGACTCAATCGTGTTTGGTGGATGGTCAGCCCCGGCAATCCGTTGAAGGATGCAGCCGGCCTGAAACCGCTCAGTGAAAGGCTCGCACACGCCCGGGAGACCGCCACGCATTCGAAAATCGATGTCACGGCCATCGAAACGTCGCTTCACACACGCTACACATTCGATACCGTCTCGAAGCTGACGGAACAATATAAGGACATCCGCTTTGTATTCCTGATGGGCGCGGACAATCTTGCTCAACTCCATCTGTGGAAGCGCTGGCGCGAACTGGCAAACCTTATTCCCCTTGCGGTTGCCGATCGTGCCGGATGGAGTTTGCGCGCCCTCGCCTCTCCGGCTGCCATCGCCTTGTCACAAGCGCGTTTGCCAGAACAAAATGCCGGCTCACTCGCAGCGTCCTCCGCTCCTGCCTGGGTTTTCCTGCACGGCTTGAAGTCGGCCATGTCCTCGACCAAGCTGCGATCCACCGGTTCCTGATACCAGAAGGATTGTAACCATTCCTCCAAAGCGCGTAAAATCAAAGCGGCGCCGCGAATCACCCAAGTCCCGGATGAAGTCGCGCAAGCCAAAACATGGGAAGGTTTCCAAACCGAAGAGGCAGAAAATCCTTTCAAACCTCGCTACCCAAGCGAAACCGCGCAAGCGGGTTGTTTCCAAAGATGCCCGAGCCGAGGCGACACTCGCGCTGATCCTGTCCCGGCTTGATGACGCAAAAGCAACCGGAACCGTCACCATCGACCTCTCCGGAAAATCCACCCTCGCCGATTACATGGTTGTCTCCTCCGGCCGCTCGCACCGCCATGTCAGCGCGATCGCGGATCAATTGACGGAGGCCCTGCACAAGGGCGGCAACAAGCGCGTTCGCGTCGAGGGGCTGCCCCATTGCGACTGGGTTCTCGTCGATGCGGGCGACGTGATCATTCATGTGTTCCGGCCTGAAGTGCGCGATTTCTACAATCTCGAGAAGATGTGGACCCGGACGCGTTCCGAGGAAAATTGAGACGGTTCGTTCATGCGGCTCGTGATCGTCGCGGTCGGCAAGCTGAAAGCCGGACCCGAACGGCTGCTGATCGAGCGTTACCTCGAGCGGGCCAATGCCGCCGGTCGTGCCGTCTCCCTCTCACCCGTCGATGTGGTGGAGGTCGCAGAAAGCAGCGCCCGCCGTTCCGCCGAACGCCAGAAAGAAGAAAGCGAAAAGCTGTTGAAAGCCGTGCCCAAGGGCGCACGCACCATCCTGCTCGATAGCCGGGGCAGCGCCCTTACCAGCGAAAAATTCGCGGCCAGGCTCGCGGCCTTCCGCGATGCGGCCGTCCCCGCCACCGCCCTCATGATCGGAGGTGCCGATGGCTTCGATCAAGGTTTTGTCAAAAGAGCCGACGCCAGCTTTTCTTTCGGAGCCGCCACGTTTCCGCACCAGATCGTCCGTATCCTTCTGGCCGAACAAATTTATCGCGCCATCACCATTCTCTCCGGACACCCCTATCATCGCGCCTGACGATGATTCGCCGAACCCATAAAGCTTCATTGCCGTGCTTTGGCCGCAAGGCGGTCATGGCAACGCTACTTTTTGGCGTTGTTTGCAGTGGAATGAATCTTGTCCTCGCCCAGGAGCAAAAAGGCCCGCAGAGCGCACGCGAGGCCGAAAAAATCGAGCGCCAGCGCGAACTCGAAATCCTGCGCAGCGACCTGGACCGCAAGAAAGCCGCCGAAGCCCAGATCAAATCCGAGATCGATACGATCAAAGGTGACCGCACAAAGCTTACGCAAGAACTGGTGACAGCCGCGGAGAAAATGCGGCAACTGGACCGCAAGATCGCCGCGACCGAAACGCGCCTCGTCCCGTTGGATGCGCGCGAGAACGAGATCAACGGCTCCCTTGCCGCACGGCGCGAAGTACTGTCGGAAGTGCTGGCGGCGCTCACCCGGATCGGACGAAACCCGGCACCTGCAATCCTGCTTCGGCCAGAGGACGCTCTCTCCTCGGTGCGCTCGGCAATTTTGCTGAATGCTGTCATCCCCGAATTGCGCGGGCAGGCGGAGACGCTGGTGAACGATCTGGCCGAACTCCGCAGGCTGAGAGCGCAGATCGCGGCCGAGCGCGACATCCTGAGTTCTGACCGGGCATTGCAGGAACAGGATCGCATCCGTCTGTCCGCCCTGGTCGAGGAACGTCAGCGCCAGCAGGCTGCCGCAGAGAAAACGCTGCAAAGCGAACGTGCGCGCACCCTCGCCCTGGCAAAGCAAGTAGAGAGTGTCACCGAACTTGTCACGCGCATGGAAAAGGAAATCGAAGCCTCAGCGCGGGCTGCGGAAGCCGCACGCAAGCTCACCGAGGGTCAAAAACAGCTCGGCGCCATCGGCGACCCCAGCCGTATCAGTCCCGCGATTCCATTCGCGCAGGCGAAAGGCCGTTTACTGTTGCCGGTCGACGGAACACGTGTGCGTGATTATGGTGCCGCTGACGAGGCTGGCCGCAAGGAAAAAGGCGTTTCGGTCGTTGCGGCAGCTGGAACCCAAGTCATTTCGCCATGCGATGGCTGGGTCGTCTATTCCGGCGTGTTTCGCTCTTATGGACGTCTCTTGATCATAAACGCCGGCGGCGGGTATCATGTGCTCTTGGCAGGTATGGAACAAATCACCGTGGAACTGGGGCAATTCGTGCTAATCGGAGAGCCCGTCGCGGTGATGGGGGGACCAAGGATGTCCTCGTCCGCATCGGACACTTCCACCGACCCAATTCTATTCATCGAGTTTCGCAAGGACGGGAACACGATCGATCCAACTCCCTGGTGGGCTGAAACCGCAAACGAAAAGGCGCGCGGATAATGCGTAGATTTTCAATGTTCTTTCTCGGAGCCGCTGCCGGCGCACTCGTTGCCCTTGTAATCGCCCAGCCGAGAATTCTGCTGAATGCGACCGCAAAGGCCGCAAGTTCGGATGTCTACCGGCAGCTCAACCTGTTCGGAGACATTTTCGAGCATGTGCGCGCGCAATATGTCGAGAAGCCGAACGAAGCAAAGATGGTCGAAAACGCGATCAACGGCATGTTGACTTCGCTCGACCCGCATTCGGCCTTCCTCGACATCAAGAACTTCCGTGACATGCAGACCCAGACCCGCGGCGAGTTTGGCGGGCTTGGTATCGAAGTCACGATGGAAAACGGTCTCGTGAAGGTGGTGACGCCGATGGACGGCACGCCCGCTTTCCGCGCCGGCGTCCAGCCGAACGATCTCATCACCCACCTCGACAACGATCCGGTGAAGGGTCTCACGCTCGAACAGGCCGTCGAAAAAATGCGCGGGCCGGTCAATTCCGCGATTAACCTGAAGATTTCCCGCAAGGGTGTGGACAAGCCGGTCGAAGTGAAGATCATCCGCGAGATCATCTCGATCCGCAATGTTCGTCCGCGCATCGAAGGCGAAGACATCGGCTACCTGCGCATCACGAGCTTTCAGGGCGAGCGTACCAAGGCGCAACTCGAGGAAGGCATCGCCGAGATCAAGAAGAAGATCCCGGCGGACAAGCTGAAGGGTTACGTCATCGACCTGCGCAACAACGGCGGCGGGCTGCTCGATCAGGCAATCTCGGTGACCGATGCGTTCCTGGAACGCGGTGAGATCGTCTCCACCCGCGGCCGCAATCCGGACGACACCCAGCGCCGCAATGCCACGGCGGGCGACCTCACGAACGGAAAGCCGCTGATCGTGCTGATCAACGGCGGCTCGGCGTCGGCTTCGGAAATCGTCGCGGGCGCGTTGCAAGACCACAAGCGGGCGACGCTTCTAGGCAGCCGTTCTTTTGGCAAGGGTTCGGTACAGACCGTGATCCCGATCGGCCAGTTTGGCGCACTGAAGCTCACGACCGCGCGTTACTACACGCCGTCGGGCCGCTCGATTCAGGCCAAGGGCATTACCCCGGACATCGAGCTGATCCAGGACCTGCCCGACGACCTGAAGGGCAAAATCGAAACCAGGGGCGAGGCCTCGCTCCGTGGCCATCTCAAGGGCACAGAGGAAGAAGAAGAAAAAGGCGGATCGCCGGCCTACATCCCGCCGGACTCCAAGGACGACAAACAGCTGCTGCTCGCCCTCGACCTTCTTCGTGGCGTACAGAAGAATTCGGCCTTCCCGCCAAGCGTGCGCGGACCGATCCCGAACTAAGCGGCTTTTGACCGCTTCTCGGAACCCCGCCCGGCACAACCGGGCGGGGTTTTGCTTTGAGGCTCGTGGTAGAATCCGCGCGATTCGTTGAGGATCGGCGTGGCAGACGATCTCGGAAAACCCCTCGGTACCAACCGCGCGAGCCGCACTCCGGCGCGATGGAAGCTGCCGTTTGTTCCGCTGCTTGCATCCGTGCTTGCAGGGGTACTGATCCTCGCGCTCGGCTGGGTCGCGCTGGTGGATGATCCCCTGGGCGGCGAGCCGCGTGCTGTTGCCAGCATCAACACACCGGATGCATCGGCCAAGGCCTCCGCGGCGAAGATGGACGCGGCAAAAAAATCCGCAACCGCTGAAGCCAAGGCTGGCGGCCAGACCGTAACCATCATCGACGGGAAAAGCGGTGCCAAACGCGAAGTCATCCTGACACCCGGAGCCGATAGCGAAAAGCCGGTCGGCAGCGCGCCGCTCGATCCGCGGCTTGCGGAGTATTCCCGCCACGGCTCGATCCCGAAGATCGGCCCGGACGGCGCGCAACCGATGGAAGTGTTCGCCAAGACTGCCCCCGGCGCTGCCGCGGAGCGAAAGGGTGCGCGGATTGCCATCGTGGTCGGCGGACTCGGTATTGGCGCTGCCACAACCGGTGAGGCGATCGCAAAACTTCCCGCCGTTGTGACGCTTGGCTTCATGCCCTACGGCGCGGAACTGCCGAAGTGGGTCGCCAAAGCGCGCGGCGACGGACATGAAGTGCTGCTGCAGGTACCGATGGAGCCCTTCGACTATCCCGACAACGATCCCGGCCCGCAGACACTTCTCTCGACGATTTCGACCGAGCAGAATCTCGACCGGCTGCACTGGTTCTTGAGCAGGGCGCAGGGCTATGTCGGCGTCACGAATTTCATGGGTGCCCGTTTCACCGCCAATGATACCGCCCTCGCCCCCGTCCTGCGCGACATCGGCAAGCGCGGCCTGCTCTATTTCGATGACGGATCCTCGCAGCGAACCCTCGCACCCAAGATTCTCGCCGAGAACAAACTGCCCTTCCTGAAGGGCGATGTCGTGATCGACGCGCACCCGACCTGGCAGGAGATCGACCATGCGCTGGAACGGCTGGAGAAAATAGCCGCCGAACAAGGCTACGCGATCGGCACCTCCGGGGCGCTGCCGATCTCCATTGAGCGCATCGCCCGCTGGACCAGGGCCGCCGAAGCGCGCGGCGTGATCGTGGTGCCGATCAGCGCTATTCTGGCGAGACAGAAACAGAGCTGAGCGCCGGAGTTCCCGCGTGAAGGACTACGAGAATCTCCCTTACCGTCCCTGCGTCGGCATCATGCTGGTCAACGCGAAGGGCCTCGTCTTTATCGGCCGCCGTTTCGGCGGGGGGCCGGAGCATGTGGACAACACGCATTCCTGGCAGATGCCGCAAGGTGGAGTCGACGAGGGCGAGGACACCTATAAAGCCGCGCTGCGCGAGCTTTACGAAGAAACGAACGTGAGATCCGTCAAGAAGCTCGGCGCGAGCAAGGGCTGGCTGAAATACGACATCCCACGCACGATCGTCGGTCAGGCATGGAAAGGCAAATATCGCGGCCAGAAGCAGAAATGGTACGCGCTGCGCTTCACCGGCAAGGATTCCGAGATCGATGTCGAACATCCCGGCAGCGGGCATAAACCGGAATTCAATGAATGGCGCTGGGAGAAAGTCGAGGGCCTGACGGACCTGATCATCCCGTTCAAGCAGGACGTCTATGGGCGGGTGATCGAGGAACTCGGGAAATATGCGAAGCCGGTGAAGTAATTCACGCGCGCCGAAATTTTTCCGTCATTCCGGGACGGCGGGCGCCGACCCGGAATCCAAACGCAAGTTCAGTGAATGTTTCTGGATTCCGGGCTCACGCCTGCGGCGCGCCCCGGAATGATCGCAACTAGTGCTTCGCGGCTCCCGCGTCCGCAAGCTGCACCGCGGCCGCCTTCATCTGATCCAGCGCCTCGATGGCCTTCCAGCGCGCGGCATCGTCCTTGGCGGACGCAACCGCTGCTTCGGCGTCCTTGATGGCAGTGGCGAATGCATCGCGGTCGAGATTTTCGACCGGGACGGCCGTCTCGGCGAGGATCGTCAGTCCCTTCGCGCTCACCTCGGCAAAACCATCCCGAACAAAAAGCCGCTGGGCGCCGCCGGCGTCGCGGATCGTCAGCACACCCGGGCGCAGCGTCGCCACGAATGGCGCATGGCCCGCGAGCACGCCGAAATCGCCCTCGGCACCCGGCACGTCCACCTGCTCCACCTCGCCGGAAAAGACGAGGCGCGAGGGCGAGACGAGTTCAAATGAGAAGGTAGCCATTAGCTGTGCGCGCCTTTCATTCAACCAATGCGGCGGCCATCGGCCACGAAGCCAAGGCCCAGCCCGATCAGACCGCCGATCACCGTGAACAGCAGGACGTGCTGCACCTGACTGCTGGTCAGTTCGCCGTCGCGGCGGGATTCGATGCCGCGTCCGGTGATTTCGATGCTCATGCCGCCGATGCGGATTTCCGCGGATTCAGGCCGCGTCACGTAACCGACCAGCAGGCCGGCGATCAGCCCGATCGCGAGCAGCGCTGCCTTGTTGCTGACGTTGCGGCCTCCGATCTGCATGTTATGCCGCCTCTGCTGCGAGTTTCTTGCCCTTCTCGACCGCCTCTTCGATGGTGCCGACCATATAGAAAGCGGCTTCGGGCAGATGGTCATACTTGCCGTCGCACAGACCCTTGAAACCCTTGATCGTATCCGCGAGTTCCACGAACTTGCCGGGCGAGCCGGTGAAGACTTCGGCGACATGGAACGGCTGGCTGAGGAAGCGCTCGATCTTGCGGGCGCGGGCGACCGCGATCTTGTCCTCTTCCGACAGCTCGTCCATGCCGAGAATGGCGATGATGTCCTGCAGCGCCTTGTAGCGCTGGAGCACCTGCTGCACCTGACGCGCAACCGCGTAATGCTCGTCGCCGACAACCAGGGGCGAAAGCATGCGCGAGGTGGAGTCGAGCGGGTCCACCGCCGGATAGATTCCCTTTTCCGCGATGGAGCGCGACAGCACCGTGGTCGCATCCAGATGCGCGAACGAGGTCGCGGGCGCCGGATCGGTCAAGTCGTCGGCCGGCACGTAAATCGCCTGCACTGAAGTGATCGAGCCCTTCTGCGTGGTGGTGATGCGCTCCTGTAGGGCGCCCATGTCGGTGGCCAATGTCGGCTGATAGCCCACCGCCGAAGGAATGCGGCCGAGCAGGGCCGACACTTCGGAGCCTGCCTGCGTGAAGCGGAAGATGTTGTCGACGAAGAACAGCACGTCCTGCCCCTGGTCGCGGAAGTTCTCGGCGACCGTGAGACCGGACAGCGCCACGCGCATGCGCGCGCCGGGCGGCTCGTTCATCTGGCCGAACACGAGCGCGCATTTGGAGCCTTCGCCGCCGCCCTTCTTGTTCACGCCAGAGTCAATGAACTCGTGATAAAGATCGTTGCCTTCGCGCGTGCGCTCGCCGACACCGGCGAACACCGAGAAGCCGCCATGGGCTTTGGCGACGTTGTTGATCAGTTCCTGAATGAGCACGGTCTTGCCGACGCCGGCACCACCGAACAGGCCGATCTTGCCGCCCTTGGCATAAGGCGCCAGCAGATCGACGACCTTGATGCCGGTGACCAGAATTTCCGCTTCCGTCGACTGATCGGTGTAGCTCGGCGTCGGCGCATGGATCGGGCGAGTGCCTTCGGACTTTACCGGACCGGCCTCGTCGATCGGCTCGCCGATCACGTTCATGATGCGCCCCAATGTGCCGGCGCCGACCGGCACCGCGATCGGCTGGCCGGTATCGGAGACTTGCTGGCCGCGCACGAGGCCCTCGGTGGAATCCATCGCGATGGTGCGAACGGTGGATTCGCCCAGGTGCTGCGCGACTTCCAGCACGAGGCGCTGGTTGTTGTTCTTCGTTTCCAGCGCGTTCAGAATTTCCGGCAAATGCCCGTCGAACTGCACGTCGACGACGGCGCCGATGATCTGGGTGACTTTTCCGGCGGTGTTGGTGGTGACCATGGCTTCCTCGTCTCGGCTCTAGCTCAAAGCGCTTCCGCGCCGGAGATGATCTCGATCAGTTCCTTGGTGATCATCGCCTGGCGGGTGCGATTGTAAGTGATGGTTTGCTTCTTGATCATGTCGCCCGCGTTGCGCGTAGCGTTATCCATGGCGCTCATGCGGGCCCCCTGCTCGGAAGCCGCGTTCTCCAGCAGCGCACGGAAAATCTGGGTCGCAAGGTTGCGCGGCAGCAGCTCGGTGAGGATGTCTTCCTCTTCCGGCTCGTATTCGTAAATCGCGGAGGGGCCGGTGCTTTTTTCCTGCGCGAGGAACACCGGCGGAATGATCTGCCGCGCCGTGGGGATCTGTGAAATCACCGACTTGAAACGCGAATAAAACAGCGTGGCGACATCGAATTCGCCGGCTTCGAAGCGCGCGACGATCTTGTTCGCGACCTGGGTGGCGTGCTCGTAGGCAAGCGAGCGCACGGATTTGAAATCGACGACTTCAATGATCTGCTTTTCATACTGGCGGCGAAGCTGATCGAAGCCCTTGCGGCCGACGCATAGAATCTTGACCGTCTTGCCTTCCGCCTGAAGCCGCACGATGTGCTCGCGGGCAAGGCGCACGATCGAGGAATTGAACGCCCCGCAAAGGCCGCGCTCGGCGGTGCAGACCAGCAGCAGATGCACGTCGCTCTTGCCGGTGCCGACCATCAGGCGCGGCGACTCCGGCGACGGCGTGATGCTGCCGGCAATGTTGCCGAGCACCTTTTCCATGCGCTCCGCATAGGGGCGCGCCGCTTCCGCGGCCATCTGCGCGCGGCGCAGCTTCGCCGCAGCGACCATCTGCATCGCCTTGGTGATCTTCTGCGTCGCCTTCACCGAGGCGATGCGATTGCGCAGTTCCTTGAGCGAAGCCATTAACTGAACTCCTCACCTCCCCCTAAAAGGGGGAGGGAAAAAATGTCGGCAACGTCCGGCATCACGCGAAGCTCTTGGCGAAGGTTTCGACACCCGCCTTCAGCTTCTTGGCGGTGTCGTCGCTCAGGTCCTTGGAGGAACGGATCGCCTCCATCACATCCGCATGCTTGGAGCGGAAATTCGAGAGCAGACCGTCCTCGAAAGCCTTGATGCGGTTCAACGGAAGCTGATCGAGAAAGCCGTTGGTACCGGCCCAGATCACGACCACCTGCTCTTCCATCTTCAACGGCGAGAACTGCGCCTGCTTCAGCAATTCAGTGAGACGCGAGCCGCGATTGAGCAGGCGCTGTGTCGTGGCGTCGAGGTCGGATCCGAACTGCGCGAAGGCCGCCATTTCGCGGTACTGCGCAAGCTCGCCCTTGATCTTGCCCGCGACCTTTTTCATCGCCTTCGTCTGCGCCGAGGAACCGACGCGCGACACCGACAGACCGACGTTCACCGCCGGACGGATGCCCTGGTAGAAGAGATCCGTCTCGAGGAAGATCTGGCCGTCGGTGATCGAAATCACGTTGGTCGGAATGTAGGCCGACACGTCGTTGGCCTGCGTCTCGATGATCGGCAGCGCTGTCAGCGAGCCGGCACCCTTGTCCTCGTTCATCTTCGCCGCGCGTTCCAGCAGACGGGAATGCAGATAGAACACGTCGCCCGGATAGGCTTCGCGGCCCGGCGGACGGCGGAGCAGCAGCGACATCTGGCGGTAAGCGACGGCTTGTTTCGACAAGTCGTCATAGATGATGACCGCGTGCATGCCGTTGTCGCGGAAATACTCGCCCATGGTGCAGCCCGAGAACGGCGCGAGAAACTGCATCGGCGCCGGGTCCGAAGCGGTGGCGGCGATGATGATGGAATATTCAAGGGCGCCCTGCTCTTCCAGCACCTTCACGAACTGGGCGACGGTCGAGCGCTTCTGGCCGATGGCGACATAGACGCAATAGAGCTTCTGCTTCTCGTCGTTGCCGGCATTCAGCGCCTTCTGGTTCAGGATCGTGTCGAGCGCCACGGCCGTCTTGCCGGTCTGGCGGTCGCCGATGATCAGCTCGCGCTGGCCGCGGCCGATGGGAATAAGCGCGTCGATGGCCTTGAGGCCGGTGGCCATCGGCTCGTGCACCGACTTGCGAGGGATAATGCCCGGCGCCTTCACGTCCACGCGCGAGCGGGTCTTCGACTTGATCGGACCCTTGCCGTCGATCGGCTCGCCAAGAGCATCGACCACGCGTCCGAGCAATTCCTTGCCGACCGGCACGTCCACGATCGCGCGCGTGCGCTTGACCGTCTGGCCTTCCTTGATGTCCCGGTCGGAGCCGAAAATGACAATGCCGACGTTGTCGGATTCGAGGTTCAGGGCCATGCCCTTGATGCCGTTCTCGAATTCGACCATTTCGCCGGCCTGCACGTTGTCGAGGCCGAACACGCGGGCGATCCCGTCACCGACGGAAAGCACTTGCCCGACTTCGGAGACTTCCGCCTCCTTGCCGAAATTCTTGATCTGGTCCTTCAGGATCGCGGAAATTTCCGCGGCGCGGATATCCATTACCGGGCCTCTTTCATCGCAATACGGATCGAGTTGAGTTTGGTTTTCAGCGAAGCGTCGATCATGCGGCTGCCGAGCTTCACCTTCATGCCGCCGAGAATGCTTGGATCGACCGTCATATCGAGGGCAACGTCTTTCTTGGTCGCGGACTTGAGCGCGTCTTTCAGCGCATTCAGATGTTCGTCGGAAAGCTTTTCGGCCACCGTCACTTCCGCCCGCGCTTCGCCCTTGTGGCGCGCGACGAGGGTACGGAAACCGCGGATCATCTGGCGCACGGCAAACAGGCGGCGCTTCTGCGCGACCAGCATCAAGAAGCGGGCGGCGACTCCGGAAATTTCGGATTTTTCGAGGATGGACTTGAGCGCCTTGGCTTGTTCGTCGGCGCTGAACACCGGGCTGCGAACCAGCCGGTCGAGGTCCTTGCTGTCGTCCAACATCGAGGAAAAACGATTGAGATCGCCCAGCACCGGATCCAGCGCTTTTTCTTCAAGCGCAAGATCGAACAGGGCCGTCGCGTAACGGCCCGCCATACCGGAGACGATCGGTTCGTTGGCCAAGTCTGTTCCTCGGGTTGGCTCTGCGCGCAACGGCAGAGGCCCATTGTATGACTTACGTGCTGGTATCGAAGAAGGGCGGCAGCTTTTTTCTGCACCCTTCGAAGCCGCGGTTGAGTAACACGGCGACTATGCGGGTGCAACATACGGGACGCTTTGTCGCGGCGCGAAAACCGTTGCGGCACAAGGGTTCCTCGCACTTTCTGGAAGCGCAGAAAATAGTCAGGCCGATGCAGCTTCGCGGCTTCACCGGCCTGAATTTTCGGGGCCGTGGGCAGCTATCGAAGCCGACCCCGGTGAATTCATGGCGCGATACATGACCCCGAAAAGTGGGCACGGGTTTTTGAAAAAGATCATGCCCAGGATTAGAGGAACGATTGGGGATCGATGTCCACGGTCACCTGCAGGCTGCCTTTCGCTTTTGGGCCAACGGCAAGCCACGACCGGATATAGCCGGATAGATCGAACCCGCGCCTTGAGCGCGCGAGCAGCCTGTATCTGTGACGCCCCCGGATGAGTGCCAGCGGCGCCTCGGCCGGACCGAGCACCCGCACGTTTTCATCGCGAGGCGCGTTCGCAAGCAGCTTGCGCGCATGTCCTTCGGCTTCCGGCGCGCTCGACGCTGAGACGATCAGGCTCGCGAGCCGCCCGAACGGAGGCAGTTCGGCCTTTTCCCGTTCCTCGATCTCCCGGCTGTAGAACGCGTCGCGATCCCCCGCGATCAGCGCCTGCATCACCGGATGATCCGGCTGATGGGTCTGCAACAGACCCCGGCCAGGCGTATCCTCGCGGCCCGCGCGGCCAACCACTTGGTGCAACAACTGGAATGTGCGCTCCGCCGCGCGCGGATCGCCGTTGCCGAGCCCGAGATCGGCGTCAATCACGCCGACCAATGCCAATGACGGGAAATGATGGCCCTTGGCCACCAATTGCGTGCCGATCACCACATCCACCTTGCCCCGCTCGATCGCATCGAGTTCGGCGCGGATGCGCTCCACGCCGCCCGAGAGATCGCTCGACAAGACCTGCGTGCGCGCCTTTGGAAAGAGTGCGCGCACTTCTTCCTCCAGCCGCTCGACCCCGGGTCCGCAGGCGACGAAGGAATCCACCGCCTCGCATTTCGGGCATGCGTTGGGTGGCGTGGTTGAAAAACCGCAGTGGTGGCAGACGAGACGGCGGCGATGGCGATGCTCGACCAGCCAGGCGTCGCAGGCCGGACAATGCAGCCGGTTGCCGCAGGTACGGCAAAGTGTCAGCGGCGCGTAGCCGCGGCGATTCAGGAACAGAAGCGCCTGCTGGTTGATTCCGATCGTTTCATGCATCGCCGCTTCGAGCTTGGGTGCGATCCATCGTCCCTTCGATGGCCCATCGCTCCGCAGATCGATTGCCTCAAGCTTCGGCATCGCACTGCCGCTGAAACGTTCCGGCAAATGCAGGCGTCTGTATCGCTTGCGCCGGACGTTCACCTCGGTCTCGATGGAAGGTGTGGCCGACGACAGAACGACAGCCGCACCGGCCAGCGAACCTCGCACCACCGCCATGTCGCGCGCATGATAGTGCACGCCGTCCTCTTGCTTATAGGCTGGGTCGTGCTCTTCATCGACGACGATCAGGCCGAGATCGCGGAACGGAAGAAACAGCGCCGAGCGCGCACCCGCCACCACCGAAGCTTCGCCGCGCGCAATCGCTTCCCATATGCGCGCGCGCTTACGGGGCGCCACCTGCGAATGCCATTCGGCGGGGCGCACGCCAAACCGCTCCGCGAAGCGATCCAGAAACCGCGCGGTCAGCGCGATTTCCGGCAGCAGGATCAAAGCCTGCCGCTTTTGCCGGATCGCTTCCGCCACCGCCTCGAAATAGGTTTCGGTCTTGCCGGAGCCGGTGACGCCATCGAGCAGATGGGTCGAAAAATTCTTCGCAGCGACTGCTTCACGCAATAATCCCGCCGCCTGCGCCTGCGGCTCGCTGAGTTTCGGCATCGCATGATCCGGATCGGGCGGCAGCGTCACCGGCTCCGGCAAAATCTCCGCCTGTTGCAGCACGCCTTCGTCGAGCAAGCCGTTCACCACCGACACACTGACGCCCGCTTCGCGTGCGGTTTCCGCTTTGCTCCGAACGACTCCATCAGCGAGCAGCGCCAGCACCTGCCCGCGCGCCGCACTGGCGCGCTTCGGGGAAAGGCCGGATAGCCGCACGCCCACTTTCGTGCTCTCTCCGGCTTCATCGAACTTCAGCGCCATGCGAAGCACCATGCCGCGCGGCGCCAGTGTGTAGTCGGCCACCCAGTCGATAAATTTCACGAGTTCCGCCGAGAGCCCCGGCACATCGAGCAGAGCGGAGATGGGTTTCAGCTTCGCGCTGGCGGGTAGCTCGCGCTGGCGCTCCGGCCATACGCAGCCGATGACGCGGCGCGTGCCGAGCGGCACGGCGACGATGTCCCCGGCTTTCAGCGAAACGCCATTGGGGACATGATAGGTATAGGGTGAGTCGACGGCCACAGGCACGAGCACGTCGGCTTTGCGTTCAGACATCGGTTTCCAGCGTATCGAATCCGCGAACGGGCCACAGCATACTTGGTGTCGAGACAGATGCCCGCAACAGCCGGCGAAATTCTGGAACAGGCCAAGGCCTCGATCGCGGCCGCAGCCGCGAAAGACTTAGCGAACGAGGGCGCGCGCTGGCTCGCGTTCCTCGGCGTGGAGCGCCGTCTCGCGCCGAAAACGCTCGAAGCCTATGGCCGCGACGTCGCGGAGTTCCTGTGTTTTCTCGCGGGACATTTCGGCCACAAGCCGAAACTCGCCGAATTCTCGAAACTGACGCCCGCGGATGTGCGCGCCTATCTGGCGTATCGCCGCCGCAACGGCATTGAGGCACGCAGCCTCATGCGCTCGCTGGCGGCGACACGATCGTTCGGCCGGTTTCTGGAACGTGAGGGACTTGGAAAAGTGGCCGCACTCACCGCCGTGCGCGCGCCGAAAGTGCCGCGCTCATTGCCAAGACCTCTTTCGACGAAATCCGCGCGCGCCGTCTCCAACCCCGCAAGCCGCGCCGGCGAGGAGCGCGAGCCGTGGGTGCTGGCCCGCGATGCCGCCGTGATGGCGCTGCTCTACGGCTCCGGCCTCCGGATCTCCGAGGCGCTCAGCCTGAAACGGCGCGACATTCCAAAGCCGGGGAAAGGCGATGCGCTCACCATCTTAGGCAAGGGCAACAAGACGCGAATGGTCCCCGTGCTGCCGCAGGTGCTGGAGGCGATCGAGGACTACACCAGCACCTGCCCGTTCAAGATTTCACCCGAAGAGGAAATCTTCCGGGGCACGAGAGGCGGACCGCTTTCGCCCCGCATCGTGCAACTCGCGATGGAACGGATGCGCGGCGCGCTCGGCCTGCCCTCCACAGCCACGCCCCATGCGCTGAGGCATTCTTTCGCGACCCACCTTCTGGCCAGAGGCGGCGATTTGCGGGCCATTCAGGAATTGCTCGGCCATGCCTCGCTCACGTCAACGCAAATTTACACCGAAGTGGATTCCACCCGGCTTATAGAGGCCTATAAATCCGCCCATCCCCGCGCGCGCGGCTGACGCCCGCTGTCGCGGGTTTGTCGTGGAGCCGTCATAAAACGAAGCCGGGGAGAAAGATCATGGCCGCAAAATCCGAAGAAGCCGCCCATCACGCGACGCATCTGGAAGGCAACAACAAGAAGATCGCGTTGCTGATCGCCGTGCTTGCATTGTTTCTGGCGTTTTCCGAGACGCTCGGCAAAAGCGCGCAGACAAATGCGATCAGTTATAACGTGGAGGCGTCGAACCTCTGGGCGTTCTTTCAGGCGAAGACGATTCGCATGACCGCCGTGCGCACCGCCGCCGAAAGCATGGCGACGGACCTGCCCGCGACGAACGATCCCGCGCTCAAGGCCACCCGCGAGAAGCGCGTCGCCGACTGGAACGCCACCGCCAACCGCTACGACACCGAACCGGAAACGCAGGAAGGCCGTCGCGAACTCGCCGCCCGCGCGAAAAAGACCGAGGAGAAGCGCGATCTCTTCATGGCGAAATATCATCACTATGAATTCGCCTCCGCCGCATTCCAGATCGCGATCGTGCTGGCGTCCGCCACCGTGATTACCGGCGTGATGGCGCTGACCTTTCTCGCCGGCGGTCTCGGCATTGTCGGCATTGGCTTCATGGCAATTGGCTTGTTCGCGCCGCATGCGGTTCATCTGATGTGATGCGTTCCCGCTGCGGAAAACCGCGCGAGGCTTGAATGAGGGGACCGGAGCGCCCGGAAGCGCAAGGGTCTTCGGTTTCGCGCATCGGCAAATGCGCGCGTCGCCTTCAGGCACTCCGGTCCGGCGTTTTCCTTCCGGCATGGGCCACGCTTTTCGTGAGGCGTTGCCGCCTCTCCGTCAGCCGTGCTCCCGGCAGGCGAGCCTAGTCTCGCCGGGTGGAGCCCCATGCCGCCCCGGCGCATGGTTGCGGCCATGCACGGAGGCGCCGATCCCGTTCCGCTTTCAAGACGCCTCTAGAAGCGCCCCTCGCGAACGGGACGCGCGGAAGATAGTCGCGCGGGCGGATGCGGGGATAAGTTTTTGGCAAGCCCTTGAACTTGCAGAACTCGAAAGCAGACAATCGTGAATAATCAAATCGTCATCGCCCGGCTTGGCTGGCCCCTCCGCCAATCGCGGGCAGATCGTGCATTCAATATGAAAGGTAACTGTCGTCCCCGCGAAAGCGGGGACCCATACTCACAAATCTATCTATTCGACGGAGATTATGGGTGTCGGCTCTCGGCTTCGCCTCGGCCGGGACGACAGGGATTCACATATGAATCGCGCGCTTGTCGACGGCCAGCGCGGCTTCCTTTACCGCTTCCGAAAGTGTGGGATGCGGGTGGCAGGTGCGGGCGATGTCTTCGGAAGATGCGCCGAATTCCATTGCCAGTGTCACTTCCGAAATCATCGTGCCGGCGTCCGGCCCCACAATATGCACGCCGAGCACGCGGTCGGTCTTGGCATCGGCGAGAATCTTCACGAAGCCGTCGGTCGTCTTGTTCACCTTGGCGCGGCCGTTGGCGGTGAACGGAAACTTGCCGGATGTGTAGGCGACGCCGGCCTGCTTCAGTTCTTCCTCGGTTTTGCCGACGGAGGCGACTTCCGGATAGGTGTAGATCACGTTCGGGATCGCGTCGTAATTCACGTGACCCGCCTTGCCCGCGATGATCTCCGCGGCGGCGATGCCTTCATCCTCGGCCTTGTGCGCGAGCATCGGCCCGGCGATCACGTCGCCGATGGCATAGATGCCTTTCACATTCGTCTGAAAATGATCGTCCACGACCACTCTTTTACGATTATCGATCTGCACGCCCGCTTCGGCGAGACCCAGTCCTTCCGTGTAGGGGACGCGGCCGATGGAAATGAGCACGACGTCGGCTTCCAGCGATTCCGATTTTCCACCCGCCGCCGACTCAATCGTCGCCTTCAGGCGCTTGCCCCTGGAATCGACGCCAGTGACCTTGGCGCCGAGCCGGAATTTCATGCCCTGCTTTTCCAGGATGCGCTGGAACTGGCGTGCGACTTCGGCGTCCATGCCGGGGAGAATACGGTCCACGAACTCGACCACTTCGACTTCCGCGCCGAGGCGGCGCCAGACCGAGCCAAGCTCAAGCCCGATCACGCCGGCGCCGACAATCAGGAGCTTCTCCGGCACTTTGGTCAGATCGAGTGCACCGGTGGATGAGACCACGCGCTTCTCGTCGATCTCGATGCCCGGCAGCCGCGCGATGTCGGAGCCGGTGGCGATGACAATGTTCCTGGTTTCGAGCACCTGCGTCTTGCCGTTGCCGGTGGAGACTTCCACCTTGCCCGGACCGAGGATTTTTCCGCGGCCGAAATGCGCATCGACCTTGTTTTTCTTGAGCAGGAAATCGACGCCCTTCACGTTCCCATCGACGCCTTCCATCTTGAATTTCTGCATCTGCGCGAGGTCCAGCTTCGGCTTGGAGACGCCGATGCCCATGCCGGCGAAATCGTGCGCGGCTTCCTCGAATAAATGCGAAGCGTGCAGCAGCGCCTTGGAGGGAATGCAGCCTACATTCAGACAGGTGCCGCCGAAGGTCTTGTCCTTCTCCACCACCGCCACCTTCATGCCGAGCTGTGCCGCGCGGATCGCGCAGACATAGCCGCCGGGGCCGGTGCCGATGACAATGAGATCGTAGGACATGAAATGACTCCGACTATGTTCTCTTCAAAGGCATGGCCGGGCTCGTCCCGGCCATCCCGCTTAGATTGGCATTACTTCCCTGAGCGGGATGCCCGGCACAAGGCCGGGCATGACAGCTATGATTTAAAGGTCGAGCACCAGCCGCGCGGGATCTTCGAGGTTTTCCTTCACGCGCACGAGGAAGGTGACGGCCTCGCGGCCATCGACGATGCGGTGGTCATAGGAGAGTGCGAGATACATCATCGGCTTCACCACGACCTGGCCTTTCACAGCGACCGGGCGCTCCTCAATTCTGTGCATCCCCAGAATGCCGGACTGCGGCGCATTCAGGATCGGCGTCGACAGCAGCGAGCCGTAGATGCCGCCGTTCGAGATCGTAAAGGTGCCGCCCTGCATGTCGCCGATCGCGAGCTTGCCGTCGCGCGCGCGCTTGCCGAAGTCGGCGATGGTCTTTTCGATTTCGGCGATGGACAACTGATCGGCGTCACGCACCACCGGCACCACGAGACCCTTGTCGGTGCCGACGGCAACGCCGACGTGATAGTAGTTTTTGTAAACGAGATCGCCGCCATCGACCTCCGCGTTCACCGCGGGAATTTCCTTGAGCGCCTGGATGCAGGCCTTTACGAAGAAGCCCATGAAGCCGAGCTTCACGCCGTGTTTCTTCTCGAACGCTTCCTTGTAATGGGCGCGCATGTTCATCACGCCGCTCATGTCCACGTCGTTGAACGTGGTGAGCATTGCGGCGGTGTTCTGCGCTTCCTTCAATCTTGTGGCGATGGTCTGGCGCAGCTTGGTCATGCGCACGCGCTCTTCGCGCTCGGCGTCCGACTGCGGAGAAGGTGCCCGCGCCTGCGCGGGTGCCGGCTTGAACGAAGTGCCGGCCGAAACCGCCGCCAGCATGTCGCCCTTGGTCACGCGTCCGTCCTTGCCCGAACCTGCAACATTGGCGGGGTCGATTCCGCTCTCGGACGCAACCCGGCGCACGGAGGGCGGCATCGGCGTATCGCCGGAAATCCTTGGTGCCGCGGGAGCCGCGGCTTTCGCGGCCGGCACAGCAGCCGGAGCAGCCTTGGCCGGAGCCGCAGGCTTCGCGGCGGCCTTCGCACCCCCGGCACCTTCCGCGATGGAGCCGAGCACGGCGCCGACGCCGACCGTCTCGCCGTCTTTCGCGACAATCGACTCCAGCACGCCGGCAGCGGGTGCCGGCACTTCGACCGTTACCTTGTCGGTTTCCAGCTCCACGAGCGGCTCGTCGACAGCGACCGCTTCGCCCGCCTTCTTGTACCAGCGGGCGATGGTCGCTTCCGTTACCGATTCACCAAGCGTCGGTACGCGAATATCAGTGGCCATTTGTCTTATCCTCAACCCGTAATGTCATCATCCGCAAAAGCGGATGATCCAGTATCCGCCGGACGAAATTGTTTCCCTCGTACCCATCGTTTACTGGATGCCCCGCTTTCGCGGGGCATGACGAAAATCATGCCAGCGCTTCGTCGAGAAACGCCTTCAATTGTTTCAAGTGACTCGACATCAAACCGGTCGCCGTCGCGGCCGACGCCGGACGCCCGACATAGCGCGGGCGACGGCTCGCCGAATGCGTCTGTTCCAGCACCCATTCGAGATAGGGCTGCACGAAAGCCCACGCACCCTGATTGCGCGGCTCTTCCTGGCACCAGATGATCTCAGCACCCTTGAAGCGTGAGAGTTCCGCCACCAGCGTCTTCAACGGGAACGGATAAAGCTGCTCCAGCCGCAGGATGTAGATGTCGGTGAGACCGCGTTTCTCCCGCTCCTCGTGAAGGTCGTAATAGACCTTGCCCGAGCAGATCACCACGCGGCGGATTTTTTCATCCGCCACGAGCTTGATCGGCGAAGCCGGATCGAGCTGCGCGTCATCCCACAGAATGCGGTGGAAGGTCGTGTCGGCGCCCATTTCCGCGAGCTTCGATACCGCGCGCCTGTGACGAAGCAGCGACTTCGGGGTCATGAGAATGAGCGGCTTGCGGAAATCGCGCTTCAACTGGCGGCGCAGGATGTGGAAGTAGTTCGCCGGCGTCGTGCAGTTCGCGACCTGCATGTTGTCCTCGCCGCAGAGCTGGAGGAAACGCTCCAGCCGCGCGGACGAATGCTCCGGTCCCTGCCCTTCGTAGCCGTGCGGCAGAAGCAGCACGAGGCCCGACATGCGCAGCCACTTGCGCTCGCCCGAGCAGATGAACTGGTCGATCACCACCTGCGCGCCATTCGCGAAGTCGCCGAACTGCGCTTCCCATAACGTCAGCGCATTCGGCTCCGCGAGCGAATAGCCGTATTCGAAGCCGAGCACGGCTTCTTCGGAGAGCATCGAGTTGATGACCTCGTAGCGGGCCTGACCCTCGCGCAGGTTATTGAACGGCGTGAAGCGCGTTTCGCTTTCCTGATCGTACAGAACCGTGTGGCGCTGGGAGAAAGTGCCGCGCTCCACGTCCTGACCGGAGAGACGAACCGGATTTCCGTCGAGCAGCGTGGTGCTGAAGGCAAGCGCCTCGCCGGTCGCCCAGTCGATGCCCTCGCCCGCCTCGATCGCCTTGCGGCGGTTGTCGAGATAGCGCGTGATGGTTTTGTGCGCATTGAAGCCCTCGGGAAGCGTCGTGATGCGCCTGCCGATATCCTTCAACTGATCGAGCGGATAGCCGGTGTTGCCGCGGCGCGGGTCTTCGATGTCGTGCGTTGCCTTGAATCCGGCCCAGCGGCCGTCGAGCCAGTCCGCCTTGTTCGGACGATAGTTCTGGCCCGCCTCGTATTCGGCATCGAGCTTCGCGCGCCAGTCGGCTTTCATCTTGTCGACTTCGCCGGGGGCGACAACGCCCTCTTGCTCTAGCTTCTTCGAATACAGCTCCAGCGTCGTCGGATGCGAGCGGATCTTCTTGTACATCAAGGGCTGCGTGAAGGACGGTTCGTCGCCCTCGTTGTGCCCGTGGCGCCGGTAGCAGAACATGTCGATCACGACCGGCTTGTGGAAACGCTGGCGGAATTCGGTCGCAACCTTCGCGCAGAACACCACCGCTTCCGGATCGTCGCCATTCACGTGGAAGATCGGCGCCTCGATCATCTTCGCGACATCCGAGGGATACGGCGACGAGCGCGCGTAGCGCGGATTGGTGGTGAAGCCGATCTGGTTGTTGATGATGAAATGCACGGAGCCGGCAACGCGGTGGCCGCGCAGGCTGGAGAGGCCAAAACATTCGGCCACGACGCCCTGACCGGCGAAGGCCGCGTCGCCGTGCAGCAGCAGCGGCATCACGCGCGCGCGCTGGTCGAGCGGCACGATGTCTCCGCGCGGCTGATCGGCGAGCTGGTCCTGTTTCGCGCGCGCTTTGCCGAGCACGACCGGATTGACGATTTCCAGATGCGACGGGTTCGCCGTCAGCGACAGATGCACCTTGTTGCCGTCGAACTCGCGGTCGCTGGAAGCGCCGAGATGGTACTTCACGTCGCCGGAGCCATCGACTTCATCCGGGTTGGCGGAGCCGCCCTTGAACTCATGGAAAATGGCGCGATGCGGCTTGCCCATCACCTGCGCGAGCACATTCAGGCGGCCGCGATGCGCCATGCCGAGGATGATGTCCTGCACGCCGAGCGCGCCGCCGCGCTTGATGATCTGCTCGAGGGCCGGAACCATCGACTCGCCGCCATCGAGGCCGAAGCGCTTGGTGCCGGTGTAGCGCACGTCGATGAATTTCTCGAAGCCGTCCGCCTCGATCAGCTTGTTCAGGATCGCGCGCTTGCCTTCGCGCGTGAAGGTGACTTCCTTGTCCGGACCTTCGATGCGCTCCTGAATCCAGGATTTTTCTTCCGGTCCCGTGATGTGCATGAACTCGACGCCGATCGTATTGCAGTAGGTGCGCGTCAGGATCGCCACCATTTCCCGCAGCGTCGCGAATTCCAGACCGAGCACATGGTCGATGAAAATCTTGCGGTCGAGATCGGTCTCCGTGAAGCCGTAGGATTTCGGATCGAGTTCCGGATGCGGCTGCTTCGGCTCGAGCTGCAAGGGATCGAGCTGCGCATCGAGATGGCCGCGCGCACGGAAGGCCCGGATCATCATCAGCGCTTTCACCGAGTCGCGTGTCGCCTGCTGCACATCGGCGGAGGTGAGCTCAACGCCTTTCGACTGCGCCTTGGCGGAAATCTTGTCGCCGAGTTTTTTCTCGACTTCGATCCAGTTGCCGTCGAGGGCCGCGACCAGTTCGCCGTTGGCGACGAGCGGCCAGCCCGGCGTTTTCCACGAAGCCCCCTTGGCGCTTTTCAGCACCGCGTTGCGTTCGTCTTTCAGGCTGGAAAAGAAAGCCTGCCAGCTCGCATCGACGGAGGATGGATTCTGTTCGTAGCGAGCCTGCAATTCCTCGATATAGGCGGCGTTGCCGCCATAGAGGAACGAAGAGTTGAGGAAGGCCTCGTTCTTGTCTTCTCTGGACATGATTCAATCCCGGGAGTGCACCCCGTCGACACTTTGCACGGCGAACCTTGCGTCCACATGAACGCTGGCCCGGCCGAACCCGGTCGATTCGGGGCGCCGCTCCCCGAAGATAACCTTGTCTATCAGCCTTTTAGAACCTCTACGAGAGTCTTGCCCAGCCGGGCCGGTGAGGGCGAGACACGGATACCAGCCGATTCCATTGCTGCAATCTTGCTGTCCGCGCCACCTTTTCCACCCGAAATAATGGCGCCCGCATGACCCATACGGCGTCCTGGCGGGGCGGTTCTACCTGCTATGAAGCCAACCATGGGCTTCTTGCGGCCCTTCTTGGCCTCATCCTTGAGAAACTGGGCCGCATCTTCCTCGGCCGAACCGCCAATTTCGCCGATCATGATGATGGACTCCGTTTCCTTGTCGCCAAGGAACAGTTCCAGAACATCGATGAATTCGGTGCCTTTCACCGGATCGCCGCCAATGCCCACACAAGTGGTCTGGCCTAGACCTTCGGCTGAGGTCTGGAAGACCGCCTCATAAGTAAGCGTGCCCGAACGGGAGACGATGCCCACCTTGCCGCGCTTGTGGATGTGGCCCGGCATGATGCCGATCTTGCATTCGTCCGGTGTGATGACACCAGGGCAGTTCGGGCCGATCAGGCGCGATTTGGAGCCGGCAAGCGACTTTTTCACCCGGACCATGTCCATGACCGGAATGCCCTCGGTGATGCAGACGATGAGCGCGATCTCCGCGTCGATCGCCTCGCAGATCGCGTCCGCAGCACCTGCCGGCGGCACATAGATCGCGCTCGCATCGGCGCCGGTTTTCTTTTTCGCCTCCATGACGGTGTCGAACACCGGCAGGCCCAAATGAGTAGAGCCGCCTTTGCCGGGGGCAACGCCACCGACCATCTTGGTCCCGTATTTGATGGCCTGCTCGGAATGGAAGGTGCCGTTCTTGCCGGTGAAGCCCTGGCAGATGACCTTCGTGTGCTTGTTGACGATGACGGACATCACTTGCCTCCCTTCACGGCCTTGACGATCTTTTGCGCGGCGTCGTCGAGGTCCATGGCGGGCATGACATCGAGGCCCGACTCCGAAATCAGTTTGCGGCCAAGCTCCACGTTCGTTCCTTCCAGCCGAACGACCAGCGGCACCTTGAGGCCGACTTCCTTCACCGCCGCGATCACGCCGGCGGCGATCACGTCGCACTGCATGATGCCGCCGAAGATGTTCACGAGAATGCCTTTTACCTTGGGATCGGCGGTGATGATCTTGAACGCCGCCGCCACTTTCTCCTTGGTGGCGCCACCGCCGACATCGAGGAAGTTCGCCGGCGATTCGCCGTAGAGATTGATGATGTCCATGGTCGCCATCGCGAGGCCGGCGCCATTGACCATGCAGCCGATGGTGCCGTCGAGCGCGATGTAGTTGAGGTCGTATTTGTGCGCTTCGATTTCCTTGGCGTCTTCTTCCGTCTCGTCGCGCAGTTCGGCGAGCTCGGGATGGCGAAACAGCGCGTTGTCGTCGAACGAGACCTTGGCATCGAGACAGACGAGATCGCCGCTCTTGGTCAGGATCAGCGGATTGATCTCGAGCATGCTCATGTCTTTCTCGCTGAAGGCCTTGTAGAGCAGATTGACGAGCGCACTGACTTTCTTCTGGTCGATGGCGCCGAGATGGAGCGCCTTGGAGAGATTGCGCACATGGTGCGGCATGATTCCGGTCGCCGGATCGACGGTGAAGGTGACGATTTTTTCCGGCGTGTCGTGCGCGACTTTCTCGATGTCCATGCCGCCTTCGGTGGAAACGACGAAAGCGACCTTGGAGGATTCGCGATCGACGAGCAGCGAGAGATAGAACTCCTTCTCGATCGCCGCACCTTCCTCGATGTAGAGGCGGTTCACTTCCTTGCCGACCGGGCCGGTCTGGTGCGTGACCAGCGTCGAGCCGAGCAGGCGCTTGGCCTCCGCCTTCACATCGTCGATCGATTTCACGACCTTGACCCCGCCGGCCTTGCCGCGGCCGCCCGCGTGAATCTGGGCTTTCACGACCCAGACCGGTCCGCCCAGTTCCTTCGCCGCCTTTTCCGCGTCAGCGACTGAAAATGCAGCTACGCCGCGCGGTACGGGCAAGCCGAATGCACGCAGCACAGATTTCGCCTGATATTCATGGATATTCACCGCTCTCCCCCTAAGGTTAGGCTTTATCGTTATACATTATTCCAAGAATTATAAGCCGGACTGGAAAATGATCAATCGTCTTCACTATGCCTCATCCTGAGGAGCGCCGCGCCGTCGAGCCCTTGGCGAGAGCCCGGCGCGCCAAGGTTTAACCCTGTCGCGCGGACCGCTCGCTTCGCTCGCCAGCGCGACCTCGCCCATCCTTCAAGACGCTCGCGGAGTTTAATCCTTGCGCGCGCCATAGGCGCGACGCGAGGGCTTACTCCTCAGGATGAGGCCGAGGAAAACGTTCCGGCGGGCGTCTCAATGAATGAAAGGCGCTACGTCTTACTTATTGCCGAGGTCAGGTGCGATCTTAAGGCAGGCGTCCACCAGACCGCGCACCGAAGCAACCGACTTCTCGAACATCGCCTTTTCGCCGCGGTCCATTTCGATCTCGACGATGCGCTCGACGCCCTTGGCACCGATAACGACAGGCACGCCGACATAAAGATCGCGGATGCCGTATTCGCCTTTCAGATACGCGGCGCAGGGAAGCACACGCTTCTTGTCGCGCAGATAGCTTTCGGCCATCGCGATGGCTGAAGCCGCCGGCGCATAAAACGCGGAACCGGTCTTTAGGAGGTTCACGATTTCCGCACCGCCGTCGCGCGTCCGCTGCACGATCGCGTCGATGCGGTCCTGGGTGGACCAGCCCATCTTCACGAGATCGGGCAGCGGAATGCCCGCAACGGTCGAATAGCGAACCAGCGGCACCATCGTGTCGCCGTGGCCGCCCAGAACGAACGCGGTCACGTCTTCGACCGAAACCGCGAATTCATCGGCGAGGAAATACCGGAAGCGCGAGGAATCGAGCACACCCGCCATGCCGACCACCATGTTCTTCGGCAGGCCGCAGGCCTTCTGGATCGCCCAGACCATCGCATCGAGCGGATTGGTGATGCAGATCACAAAGGCTTTCGGCGCGTATTTCTTGATGCCGGCACCCACCTGCTCCATCACCTTGAGGTTGATGGAGAGAAGATCGTCGCGGCTCATGCCCGGCTTGCGCGGCACGCCTGCGGTAACGATCACGACGTCAGCGCCTTCGATCCCTTCATAGGACTGCGTACCGGAGAGCTTCGCGTCGAAGCCTTCGACCGGCGAAGTCTGCGCAAGGTCCAGCGCCTTGCCTTGCGGGATGCCTTCGGCGATGTCGAACATGACGATGTCGCCAAGCTCTTTCATGCCGGAAAGAAGTGCGAGGGTGCCGCCGATCTGGCCGGCGCCAATGAGGGCGATTTTCGATCTAGCCATGGTTGAAAACGCTTTGAATGTGAGGGTTTGACGGGCTTTGTCGCGCGTTTGAGTAGCGCCTTTGGAACAGGCGTTCAAGCACGGCGAACGTATCAGTCTTATGTATCGACGAGGCCGGTGGTGGCGCCGGAAGCCTTTGAATCTCCACGCCCATGCGGCCGCGCGAGGTATTCGGCCGAACGCATTTCATGCAGCCGCGAAGCCGTGCGCTTAAATTCGAAAGCCTCACGCCCCTCGGCCGCGGTGTAAAGCGCTTCCGGCTCGCCGGCGGCGGATGCGATCAGCTTCACGCCGTTGTCGTAGAGCGTATCAACCAGAAGAATGAAGCGCCTCGCCTCGTTGCGCTGGTCGTCGCCGAGCGCCGGAATGTCCTCGATCACAAGCGTATGGAAGGTCTGGGCAATGCGCAGGAAATCGGTCGCCCCCAGCGCCTGATGCAGCAGGTCGGAAGCCAAAAAGCGCGCGGCCCCGCCCCCCGCAAGCGGCACATGGATCGAGCGTCCCTTCATGGGAATGTCGAGCGGATCGCCGCCGTCGGCGCCCGCGATCCGTTTCCAGGCCTTGTCGATCTCGGACCGTGCCTTCTTGTCGGCCGGCGAATGCCAGACCGAAACGCCGGTCAGCTTTTCGAGCCGGAAGTCCGCCCGCGCATCGAGCTTCACGATATCGAGGTGATCCTCCAGCATCCGGATGAACGGCAGGAACAGCGCGCGGTTCAAACCGTCCTTATAGAGGTCGGACGGCGGCACGTTGGAGGTGGCGACCAGCACCAGCCCGTGTGCAAACAGTTTCTCGAACAGCCGCCCCAGGATCATCGCATCGGCGATGTCGGTGACGTGAAACTCGTCGAAGCAAAGTAGATCGGTTTCGCCAGCAATCTGCTCGGCGGCAAGCCGGATCGGATCGGTGGCGGTGATTTCGCCGAATATCAGTTTTTCCCGCAGCGCCCGGACCCGCTCATGCACGTCCGCCATGAACTCGTGGAAATGCGCGCGGCGTTTTTTCGCCACCACCGCATCGGCAAAGAACATGTCCATCAGCATCGTCTTGCCGCGGCCCACATCGCCCCAGATGTGCAGCCCGCGCGGCGTGACGCGCGGACCCTTCGCCATCAGCCAGCCGAGCGTGGACGATTTCAGTCGGGGCCGGTTTTGTGAAAGTTCGTCCTGCAAACGCTCGAGACGGCCGATCACCCGCAACTGCCCGGGATCGGTCTCGATCTCTCCCGCCGCGACGCGTGCGGCGTAGCGTTCGGCAATTGCGCTCATGAAACGGAGTCCAGCCGCTGCATTCCGCCGCGCTTATTAGACGTCCGTAGCAATCCCCACACGCGTCGCCCCATTCGTTAACGGATCTTCATCTTTCCGCGACCGCCTGACGCGCCCGTAGCAAGGAAAAGCCCGTCACACGTCATGCTTCCGCTGCATGGCAGCAATACCGATAAACCCAAGCACGGACACATAAATATAGATCGAACCCGATAAGGAATAGTGCAGGCATGAATCGCTGTGCACGGCCCCGAGAAGCGAAGGAGCGAAGAACAGAATGCGCTGGTTGGATGAGCGCGACGAATCCGAAATCCCCGGCACGATCCGCAAATTGTGGATCGGCGAGGCGAAGTCTTTTCGCGAGCATCTGTTGCGGCTCGATTCCGACAGCCGCCGCTCGCGTTTCGGCTCCCCGGTGAACGAGTTCTTCATCTCGAACTATGCTGCGCGCGCGCTCGGTCCGAATTCGGTCGTGCATGGATTTTTCGCGGACGGAATACTGCGTGCCGCCGCCGAATTACGTCCCTTCGGCAGGGGCTTTCCCGCCGAAGCGGAAGCCGCTTTCAGCGTGGAGCAGGATTATCAGAACCACGGCGTCGGCTCGGCACTCTTGGACCGCACGATTCTCGCCGCGAAGAACCGTGGTGTGCGTACGATCTATATGAGCTGCCTCGCTGAAAACCGCCGCATGCAGGCAATCGCGAAGAAATACGAAGCCGATCTGCGCTTCGAAGCCGATGAAGTGGTCGGAGAAGTCGCCAACACCGGTCCGACGCCACTCTCCCTGATGCGCGAGTGGATCGCCGACGGCCACGGCTATGCGACGGCGATCCTCGACGTTCAGTCGAGAATGCTCCGTACCGCCTGACAGAACTCTCTTC
The DNA here is from genome assembly GCA_022844205.1 of Xanthobacteraceae bacterium. Lineage (GTDB taxonomy): Bacteria > Pseudomonadota > Alphaproteobacteria > Rhizobiales > Xanthobacteraceae > JAUSIF01. The sequence goes on from JALHMF010000002.1 coordinate 196,116, forward strand.
CGGTTTCCGGTTTTTATCCCCGGCTGACACAATGACCGCGCCGCTGGCTGGCTGAAATCCGCGAAGGATTGCGGGTCAACGAGCGTGACATGCTTGGCGTTACAGCGTCGTACAGTGCGAATCACTTGACCCAACTGGACGGTTAACTCGCTCGATTTCACCCGTTCACGCGCCGGAATCCATCTTGTGACGCAAGTTTTTTGCATGCCTGTGGAAGAAGTTGCGCGCATGCGTTTGATCGCGAATGGCTTTGCTTACACCGATTGCGCGCGCGGTGCGCTTGCGTGCTTCCGATTTTGCAGCGATTGAATAAGCAATTGAACGCAAATCATATTTCAGCGTTTCAATTTCAGGATGCACAAGCGTTTTGAATCGAAAGCATTCAATTTTGCGATGCAAAGACAACGCGTTTGATTCACCACCGCTCGTGTCTGCCAAGTGCACAATACGCAACATCTGCTTTTTCTGTTGGCAATTTCACATTTGTTGCGCGATGTTGCCCACGCCTGCTTGATTCGGAGGCGCGGATGTCAAAGTCCGACAATAACGTTCCTACAAGTCCAATGGTTGGCATGTTCGGAATCAAACCGAGGGAATCGTCGGATGCTACATCCGGCACGGCAAGTCTTTCCCCGATGGCGCCGGCACCAACTTCTGCAAAACCCAAGCAACCCAAACCGTCTTCAACGAAGAAAAAGTCTTCTTCGAAGAAGACCACGCGCGCAAAATCCCGCGCGAACAAATCCAGAAAGAGGCGCACCATGGCAAAACGCAAAAAGAAGATGAAGGCGAAGAAGTCGAAGGCCCGCAAGAAGAAGTAACTTCGCTAAAGAAGACTTCGAATCAAGCCGGAGCCGCGTGTCTTCATCGACGCGCGGCTTCTGCTTTCTGGCGGTTGTGGCAATTCAAGCCGGCGCGTGACAAACCGCTTCGATGTTGTGGCCGTCAAGATCGCGCACGAAGGCGGCGTAATAGTCCGGATGATAATGCGGACGCAGCCCGGGTGCGCCGTTGTTTTTTCCACCGGCGGCGATTGCAGCTTGATAAAAAGCATCGACGGCGCTGCGATTGTCCGCTGAGATCGCGATGTGCAGCGGCTTGTCGAGCAAGCCCTCGCCGCCAATCCAGAAATCCGGCTTGCCGTCCTTGCCGAACCCCGCCGCCGGAAACCCGCTCTCGGCCTGCTCCGCCGTTGCTTCCATCACGAGCACATAGCCGAGCGGTGCGAGCGTCTTGAGATAAAACGCTTTCGATTTCTCAAAATCTGAAATGGCGAATCCGACGTGATCGATCAATTTGCCGTCCTGGCTTGCGAGTTTCGTCCGTCTATAGAAGGCGGACGGGTTCGAATCAGCACCTCAAAGCTGGCGCGCGATCATCATCTTCTTGATCTCGGCGATGGCCTTCGCTGGATTGAGGCCCTTGGGGCAGGTATTCGCGCAGTTCAGGATCGTGTGGCAGCGATAGAGCCGGAACGGATCCTCGATCTGGTCGAGCCGTTCGCCCGTCGCCTCGTCACGGCTGTCCGACAGCCAGCGATAGGCCTGCAGCAGCACCGCAGGCCCGAGATAGCGGTCGCCGTTCCACCAGTAGCTTGGGCAGGACGCTGAGCAACAGGCGCAGAGAATACACTCATAAAGACCATCGAGCTTCTCGCGGTCCTCGTGGCTCTGGTTCCATTCTTTTTCCGGCGTTGCGCTGACCTTGTTCTGCAGCCACGGCTCGATGAAAGCGTGTTGCGCATAGAACACCGAAAGGTCGGGGACGAGGTCCTTCACGACTTCCATATGCGGCAGCGGATAGATTTTCACCGCGCCTTTCACGTCGTCGATGGCTTTCGTGCAGGCGAGCGTGTTCAGGCCGGCGATATTCATGGAGCAGGAACCGCAAATGCCCTCGCGGCAGGAGCGGCGGAACGTAAGCGTGGGGTCGATCCTGTTCTTGATCCAGATGATCGCATCGAGAACCATTGGGCCGCATTCGTCGCGATCCACGAAATAGGTATCCATACGCGGGTTCTGCCCGTCATCGGGATTCCAGCGATAGATATGGAATTCCGTGACGCGCTTGGCATCCTTCGGGCGGGGCCAAATCTTGCCAACGCCGACCTTGGAGTTCTTGGGAAGCGTGAGCTGCACCATGACGCTTAATACACCCGCTTCTTCGGTTCGATGTACTGCACTTCGTTCGTGAGCGTGTAGGTGTGCACGGGCCGGTAATCGATCTTCACGTTTCCGGTCTTTGTATCGAGCCAGGCCATCGTGTGCTTCATCCAGTTCTTGTCGTCGCGCTCCGGATAATCCTCGCGCGCGTGGGCGCCACGGGTTTCGGTGCGGTTCAGCGCCGAATCCACCGTCACCACCGCCTGCGCCATCAGGTTGTCGAACTCCAGCGTCTCGATGAGATCGGAATTCCAGACCAGCGAGCGGTCCGTCACCTTGATATCCGCAACACCGCCGTAGAGATCGTGGATCTTCTTGTGGCCCTCTTCCAGCACCTCGCCGGTGCGGAACACCGCGCAATTCGTCTGCATCACCTTCTGCATGTTGAGGCGAAGGTCGGCGGTCGGGGTCGAGCCCTTGGCATAGCGATAATGATCGAGCCGCGAGAGCGCCTTCTCGGCCGAGTTGGCTGGCAGGTCGGCGTGCTTTTCGCCGGGGGTGACGACTTCCGCGCAACGATGCGCGGCGGCGCGGCCGAACACGACGAGATCGGTCAATGAATTGGAACCGAGACGGTTGGCACCGTGCACGGATACACATGCCGCCTCGCCGACCGCCATCAGGCCCGGGATGGTCTGCTCGCCCGCACCGTTCTTCTTGCTCATCGCTTCGCCGTGATAATTCGTCGGGATGCCGCCCATGTTGTAGTGGACCGTCGGCAGCACCGGGATCGGCTCGCGCGTGACATCGACACCCGCAAAAATGCGCGCGCTTTCGGAGATGCCCGGCAGCCGCTCATGCAGGATCGCTGGATCGAGGTGATCGAGATGCAGATAGATATGGTCGTTTTCCCTGCCGACGCCGCGCCCTTCGCGGATTTCGATGGTCATCGCGCGCGAAACCACATCGCGGGATGCAAGGTCCTTCGCTGAAGGCGCGTAGCGCTCCATGAAGCGCTCGCCTTCGGAATTGACGAGATAGCCGCCTTCGCCGCGCGAGCCTTCGGTGATCAGGCAGCCGGAGCCGTAAATGCCGGTCGGGTGGAATTGAACGAACTCCATGTCCTGCAGCGGCAGGTTGGAGCGCAGCACCATCGCATTGCCGTCGCCGGTGCAGGTATGCGCCGAGGTGCAGGAAAAATAGCTGCGCCCGTATCCGCCGGTCGCAAGTACGGTGCTGTGCGAGCGGAAGCGATGAATGGTCCCGTCGTCGAGCTTCAGCGCAACCACGCCACGGCAGCGGCCGTCCTCGTCCATGATGAGATCGAGCGCGAAATATTCGATGAAGAATTCCGCCTTGTGCTTCAGCGACGCGCCATAAAGCGTGTGCAGGATCGCGTGGCCCGTGCGGTCAGCGGCGGCACAGGTACGTTGCGCGGTGCCTTTACCAAAGTGAGTCGTCATCCCGCCGAATGGGCGCTGGTAGATCTTGCCTTCTTCCGTGCGCGAGAAGGGCACACCCCAGTGCTCCAGTTCGTAGACGGCGGCAGGCGCCTGACGGCAGAGATATTCGATCGCGTCCTGATCGCCGAGCCAGTCCGAACCCTTGACGGTGTCGTACATGTGCCAGCGCCAGTCGTCGGCACCCATGTTGCCGAGCGATGCCGAAATGCCGCCCTGCGCGGCGACCGTGTGGGAGCGCGTCGGAAAAACCTTGGTGATGCAGGCGGTGCGCAGCCCCGCTTCGGCGCAGCCGATCACCGTGCGCAAGCCCGCCCCGCCGGCACCCACCACCACCACGTCATAGGTGTGGTCGGTGATCGGATAGGCCGATCCGCCGAGGGCCGGCGCTTCAGGCTGCTTGCTTCCGTTCGCCGCCATGATTACAGCCCGAAATTCAGCTTGAGGATCGCAAAGCCCGCGCACAGGCCGATCGCAATCGAGAAAAACGTGTTTGCCATCATCAGCGACATTTTCAGTCCGTCGTGATGCACATAATCCTCGATGATGATCTGCATGCCGATGCGCATATGGATCACCACCGACAGGATCGCGGCAAGCAGGAAGATCGCCGTCGTCGAATTGCTGAGCGTGGCCGACACCGCCGCATGGCTGCGGCCGGCCAAAGTCACCAGCAGATAGACGAAGAAAAGAACCAGCGGAACATTCGCGATCGCCGTCATCCGCTGCGTCAGGAAATGCTCGGTGCCCGAATGCGCGGAACCGAGGCCGCGCACGCGCGAAAGGGGTGAGCGCATCGTCATTGCATCAGCCTCGCAACGTCAAGCCGAGAATCCAGACCATCACCGTGAGCGAGATCGATCCGACCATGGTCGCCCAGGCGGAGAACTCGCGCTCGGCCGGGCCAAGGCCACGGCCCGTATCCCACACGAGATGCCGGATGCCGCCCAGCATATGATGGATCAGCGCCCACGAATAACCGAACAGCATCAGCTGCCCGAACCAGGTGTCGAAGAAACTGTTGAGCGCTTCGAACCCGCGCGACGTCGCCGCCGCAAACAGCCACCAGACGAACAGGATGGTTCCGAAATAGAGTGCGGCGCCGGTGATCCGGTGCAGGATCGACATCGCCATCGTCATCGTCAGGCGATAGACCTGCAGATGCGGGGAAAGCGGCCTCGGATTTCGGGTTCGTATTTCCGCCACTCGCTCGTCTCCGGGTGCGCGTCTGCGCAGATGCTACGACAAGGCCGGGAACGTGGGTGGAAAATGGCGTATTTCCACGCTTTCCGGTCTATACTTCGCGAATGGCGAAAGAATACCGCTCAATTTATTTATTACAATTACTGTTTGGCGTAGCATTCCTTCGCGATATACGAAGGAATCGCCATGCGGTTCGACCTCGCCGACCTCAGCCTGTTTCGTGACATCGTCGAAGCGGGCAGCATTACCCACGGGGCCCAGCGCGCCAATCTAGCGCTGGCAGCAGCCAGCACGCGCATCCGCAATATGGAAGATGCGCTCGGCGCGGAACTGCTCGTTCGCTCGCGGCAGGGCGTGTCGCCAACCCCCGCCGGCAGGACTCTGTTGCAACACGCCCGCACAATCCTCGGCCAGGCCGAGCGCTTGCGTGAGGACCTTGGCGCTTACGCCGGCGGCCTCGCGGGGCATGTCCGCGTGCTCTCCAACACCAACGCATTGACGGAATTCCTGCCGGATTCACTCAGTTCGTTTCTCGCTTCGCACCCGACCGTCAGCATCGATCTGGAAGAGCGGTTGAGCGATGAAATCGTCGGCCTGATCGCGGAGGGAGTGGCCGACCTCGGCATCGTCGCGGGCACCGTCGATACCGGCTCGCTCGAAACCTATCCGTTCCGCCGCGATCGCTTCGTGCTCGTGGTTGCGGAAGACAATCCGATGGCGGAACGCACCAAGGTTGAATTCGGCAGCGTCCTTGACCGCGACTTCGTAGGACTTGACCGCTCCAGCGCCTTGCAGCGCTTCCTTGCCGACAAGGCCGCCCGCATCGGGCGGCCTCTGCGGCTGAGAATTCAGTTGCGCAGTTTCGATGCGGTCTGCCGCATGGTGGAGGCCGGCGTCGGCATCGGGATCGTGCCGGAGACAACCGCCCGCCGCGCGGAGCGCGCGATGCACATCGTGGCGGTGCCGCTCGCCGATGCCTGGGCCGTGCGCGATCTCACGATCGTCACCCGAAAATTCGAGGAACTACCGCCCTATGCGCGCGAGCTTGTGACGCATCTCCGCGCCGGGGCGTAAATCTGTTATATTATTCCCGATGCAACGAACTTTCGCTCGCAAGCTCGCTGCGGCATTTCTTTTGCTGGCTGGGATTGTTTTTCTCCCGGTGAAACCGGTCTCGGCCGCATCCGAGGTCCGGAGCCTCTACGTCGGCGGCGAGAACCGCAGCTATCGCGTTTTTATTCCATCCACCCTTCGCGGCGGCCGCGTGCCTGTCGTCATCGCGCTGCATGGCGCTGCACAGACCGCCGCCGAATTCGAGCTGGATTTCGGCATCAACCGCATCGCCGAACGCGAGCAGTTCGTGGCCGTCTATCCCGAAGGGCAAAACCGCGTTTGGGAAGACGACCGCCCGGGGATCATCCGGCTGGAATTCGCCTTCCGACCCGGCAACGACGTTGCATTTCTGCGCGGCTTGACGCGCTCCTTGATCCACGAAGGTCTCGCCGACCCGGACCGGATTTACCTGACCGGCCTCTCGATGGGCGGTTTCATGACCGCGAAAATGGCGTGCCTGCATTCGGAACTGTTCACCGCCATCGCAATCATTGCGGCGACGGCGCCGGAAAGGTACAGGCAAACCTGCCGCCCGTTGCGGGCGCCGCCCGCACTCGTCATGCACGGCACGCTCGATCCGATCAGTTCCTGGTTCGGCATGGCCATGCCCGGCGCGCCGTTGATGTCCGCGCTCGATACGGCCAGATTCTACGCGCAGCTTGCCGGCTGCATGAATTCAGCCGACATCGGCATCCCGACGCGCGATGGCAGCTTGCCGAGCGTCACCGTCCGGCAATGGACGCTGTGCAGGGACGGGGCGGCGGTCGAGCTTTACCAGATCAAGGGTGGCGGCCACATGCCGCCCTCGTATCAGCCCGGCCGGGGTGAAACCTTCGTTTCAATTTTTCTTGGCGAGCGCAGCCACGCCATCGACGCGGCGGAAGAAATCTGGCGCTTCTTCCGCCAGTTCAGCATGACCGGCTTCGATCAGCGCGGCATCAACGCCCAGTAATCGATCTCCAGAATGACGGCGGGATCATATTCCTCGTCGTGTTTGTAGGGATAATCGAGACAAGGGCGGTTTTTGGTCGCGATCGTGCGAAGGCGAAGCGCGCCCAGTTCCTTTCGAGATGGCAGCGGTTGCACATCGAGCACTTCCGTCCATGCGAAGACCGTATCGCCGCCAAAGAGCGGCGCGACATGCCGTCCGGAATTGACGGCTGCAAGATGAAACGCATTGGCGAGGCCGTTAAAGCTGAGCGAACGGGCGAGCGAGATCGCATGTCCGCCGTAAATCAGGCGGCGGCCATATTTTCCGGCCGCTTCCGCCCACTGGTTGAAATGAATGCGTGCGGGATTCTGATAGAGCCGCGTCGCCATCTGGTGCTCGGCTTCCTCGACCGTAACGCCATCGACGTGATCGATGCGGTCGCCAGGCTGGAAATCGCCAAGCCGTTGCGGACTGCCGGCCAGCGCGAAATCGTATTTGGATATGTCGAGCGCGGGGATAGTCGTGGCCAAATCCGCCGGCTGAATATGCGAGGGCAGCACCGGCACCAGCGGCTCCGGTGCCGGGCTCGACTCATGCTTTTTCCGCACCATCACCCAGCGCACATAGTCCACGATCTCGGTGCCGTCCTGCTTGAAGCCGGTGGAGCGGACATAGACGACGCCCGACTGCCGGTTCGAGGTCTCGCGCAGGCCGATCACTTCCGAGACCGCATAGATCGTGTCGCCCGGATAAACCGGTGCCAGAATGCGCGCGGCAGCGTAACCGAGATTGGCGACCGCATTGAGCGAAATATCGGGAACGGTCTTTCCGAATACGATGTGGAAGACAAGAAAATCGTCGAGTGGCGCTTTCGGGTATCCGATCGCCCGCGCGAATTCGTCGGACGATTGAACCGCAAAACGCGAACCGAACAGCGCGTTGTAAAGCGCCACATCGCCCGTGGTCACCGTGCGCGGGGTCGCGTGCCGGATCACCTGCCCGTTGTGAAAATCCTCGAAATAATTGCCAAGCCCGTTCATGACTTTTTTCCGGAGCACGCGGAGATCGCTTCGGACAATGCCACGGTGCGGGCCGCGATTTCCGCGTGCAGCCGCTCCACCATGCGCCCTTCATGGGCGATGGCCCCCTTGCCGCGATTTTCCGGCAACTCGAACAGCGCGATGATTCCCTTTGCCTGCGCCACTTCTTCGGGGCCGGGCGAAAACACTTCGTTGCACGGCTCGATCTGCTTTGGATGGATCAAGGTCTTGCCGTCGAAGCCAAGCTCCCGTGCTTCCCGACATTCGCGCGCGAAGCCTTCGGAGTCTTCGATATTGTTATAAACGCCATCGATCACGTCGATACCGAAGGCGCGGGCCGCGAAAATCGCCGAAGTGAGCGCCGGCAGCATCGGCAATCGTCCGGGCACGATGGCGGTTCGGGTTTCGCGTGCGATGTCGTTGGTGCCGAGGATAAACGCTATCAGTCGTGTTACCGGCTCCTGCGACACGGCGGCGATCTCGCGGATGTTCAGGATCGAGAGCGGCGTCTCGATCATCGCCCAGACGGCGACGCTCTCTGGCGCGCCAAGTTCGGAGAGAAACTTTCCGATCAGCCGCAATTGCTGAGGCGAGGAAACTTTCGGCACCAGCACCGCGTCCGGTTTCGCAGCCGCGGCCGCGGCGAGATCCTCAGCGCCGTATGATGTGTCCAGCGCATTGATACGAATGGCGACCTCGCGCGGTCCGAACCCGCCCGCCCGCACCGCGTCCGTCACTTGCTTGCGCGCGGCAAACTTCGCCTCCGGTGCGACCGCATCTTCCAGATCGAGAATGAGTGCATCCGCCGGAAGCGTTTTGGCTTTCTCAAGCGCCCGCGCATTGGAGCCGGGCATATAGAGAACGCTGCGGCGCGGGCGGATGGAAAGCATAAAGGCAAACTAGCCTTCGCTGGTATCTCATGCCAAGACTCCACACGAATAACGCCATTCGTCAGTTGTGGAGCATTGCTTGCAGTTTCCAGAACGCCTTGTCGAAGGCTACCGCCAGTTCCTGGGCGAGCGGCTGCCCGCGGAGCAGGATCGCTATAAGAAGCTGGCGCAGGCCGGGCAGAAACCGGAAGTCATGGTGATCGGCTGCTGCGACAGCCGCGTATCGCCGGAAGTGATTTTCGACGCGGCACCGGGAGAACTCTTCGTCGCCCGCAACGTGGCCAATCTCGTTCCGCCCTATTCGCCTGACGGCGCGCAGCGCGCGGTTTCAGCGGCACTCGAATTCGCCGTGCAGGCACTTCGCGTGAAACACATCGTTGTGCTCGGCCACGCGCAATGCGGCGGCATCAGCGCCTTCACCGAGCCTGGCGAGCCGTTATCTCCGGGCGATTTCATCGGCAACTGGATGAAGCTGATCGAGCCGGCGGCAAACTCGATCCCGCCGCGCCAGCCGGATGAAACGCGCGAGCAGTATCTCACACGGCTCGAACAGGCCTCGCTCGTGAAGACGCTCGACAACCTGATGACGTTTCCCTGCGTGAACATTCTCGCGGGCCGGGGAAAGCTCCAGCTGCACGCCGCCTATTTCGGCGTGACGAACGGCACCCTGCTTGTGTACGAGCGCGAGAGCGGAAAATTCATGCCTGTCGCCGCACACGAACACGCGGCGGCGATGGCAACGCCGAGGTTTTAGCAAAACGTCTTCCCGGCCAAGTGAGCCCGCTGTGGCGGGCGAACGCGAGCCGGGATCGTCCAAACATTAAGTATCTGAAGGCGATCCCGGCTCTCATGCCGCTCTGCGGCATTCGGCCGGGATGACGTGTTGGATTAAGCCGCCTTTTTCTTCGGGCTCAGCAGCTTGCGGTTCACGAGTTCCTCCGCGATCTGGATCGCGTTGAGGGCGGCACCCTTGCGCAGATTGTCCGACACGCACCAGAACGCGAGACCGTTCTTCACGGTCTTGTCCTCGCGAATCCTCGATACAAAAGTCGCATCCTCGCCCGTCGCTTCATGCGGCGTGACGTAGCCGCCATCTTCGCGCTTGTCGACGACCAGCACGCCCGGCGCATCGCGCAGGATATTGCGCGCCTCGTCCGCCGAGATCGGATTTTCGAACTCGACATTGATTGCTTCCGAATGCGAGACGAACACCGGCACGCGCACGCATGTCGCTGTAACCTCGATCTTGGGATCGAGAATCTTCTTGGTCTCCACCGACATCTTCCATTCTTCCTTCGTGTACCCGTCGTCCATGAAGACGTCGATATGCGGGATCAAGTTGAAGGCGATGCGCTTGGAGAATTTTGCCGGTTCTACATCGCTGAGCGAGTAAACGCCCTTGGTCTGGCGATCCAGTTCATCCATCCCGTCCTTGCCCGCACCCGAAACCGACTGATAGGTCGCGACCACCACACGCTTGATCGTCGCACGGTCATGCAGCGGCTTCAGCGCAACGACCATCTGGATGGTCGAGCAGTTCGGGTTGGCGATGATGTTCTTCTTCTTGAAACCTTCGACCGCGTCCGGATTCACTTCCGGCACGACCAGCGGCACGTCCGCGTCGTAGCGCCAGCAGGACGAGTTATCGATCACGACGCAGCCCTTGGCCGCGATCTTCGGCGACCATTCCTTGGAAATCGATGAGCCCGCCGACATCAGGCAGATGTCGGTGTCGGAAAAATCGTAATGCTCCAGCGCCTTCACTTTAAGGATGCGTTCACCATACGAGACTTCGACACCCATCGAGCGGCGGGAAGCAAGCGGAACCACTTCATCCGCCGCGAACCCGCGCTCGGCCAGAATGTTGAGCATTTCCCGGCCGACATTGCCGGTGGCGCCCACGACCGCGACCTTGTAACCCATCGTTGACTCTCCGCAGAGATTTCGCCGCGGCAACCCCGCGCGCGAAACCGAAACGCAGCGGCTTCTACGCGAGAAGCAGGCATCTCGCAACGCCGATGTCAGGGGAGCGGCTGCCGGTGCCCGATCGCGACTTTCTTCAGCTATGGCAGGAACGCCTGTCCCATGCGGGCTACCGCATGGTCGAGGCGATTTTCCGTTGCATCGATCACATGGCGGCCTTGCGCGACCGGGTGCCCCGCCGCCCGAACATGCCCGGCTCGACGGCACTCGCCTACGGCTCGGTCGGGATCATGGCGGTGATGCTCTACAGCAACCTCGTCACCTTCACGACACCGCCCGTGCTCGGCCAGATCGAGGCGCAGAAACCCGCGAGCCCGTGGGTGGAAATCACCCGCATGCACGGCGCGTTCGCGCTCGAAGCGCCGCAGCTCGAAGGGCTTGAGCAGAAATATATCGTTCGCCGTCACAAGGAAGGCGGCGGCCGCAAGGATTATCTGACATTCGGCAACCCGTCTGAAAACGGCGCCTATGTGCGCGTGGCGCTCTATCGCCCCGGCGGCGAAGCACCGCTTGAACTCGACGCACTGGAGGCGGTCACCGCCGTCGCGTCGGAATCCGCGATCGATGCCGAACTGCTCGAAACCCCGAACCGGCTCAACACCAAATTCGGCCCGCTCTCGGTAATCGAGATGAACGTGAAGGGCGCCGACGGAAACCGGAATTGCGTCGCGGTCGCCAACGCCTGGTCCGATGCTCAGCTCGGGCTTATCGCCTGGTGGTGCAACGGAGGCCCGGAACTCGTGGCGCACGGTACGCTCGCCTGCGTGCTGGATCGTTTGTCATTGATGAGCGCCGGCGGGGACGAGCGTCTGGCGAATCTTTTTGCCAAGGCTGAACTGAAGCGCGGCAACTGCGGCACCCAGAGCGCACTGGTCAGCCCGACGCTAAAACATTCGTCCGACTGGCTGAGTTCGAAGCCCGATCCGAAACTGCGCGGCCGCGTAGCGGGGCGCTGATCGTTGTCATGCTCGGGCTTGTCCCCGGGCATCCCGAACAGGAAACTCTGTGCCAAATGAATCGCGATTGCCGGGTCAAGCCCGGCCATGACGGAACAACTATTTCTTCAAAAACGGATTCTGCCAGCCTTGTGGCGGGGCTTCTGGAAAAGCCTTCTCCAGATAGTCGAGCAGCGGCTGGCGCTCTTTCTCATCGAGCTTCGCCATGCCGTGCCGCTCGCTCATGAAATCAATAATTCCGTCCCAGCGCGGGCGGCTCATGCCTTGCTGCGCGACGAGACCGAAGGCATGGCATGCGGAGCACATGTAAAAGGCTTCTTCCCGATTGGGAAAATCCGGGAACTGCTCCGGCGTTTCTTCCTTCGGCGTAAAAGCCGGAGATTGCGAAAAGGCAACTGAGTGCGGATGAACGCTCACATAGAACGCAACGAAGCCCGCAAATAAGAGACGGACGGCAAAAGCCGCCCGCCCGATTGGTTCAATCGACTCGGACAACTTCTTACCCCACCAGAACTGCGACACGGTGAAACGGATTTGCGCCGTAGCCTTGAGGATTCCAGTACGGCGCCACGTGCGGTTGCATCACGCCGCGCGAGTCGGTCGCCCGAACCCATACCTCGTGATAGCCATCGGAAGGAAGCTTGACGGCTCCGGTCCAGCGCTGCCAGTCAAATGGATTTTTTTGCGGAGCGAGGTTGGCGCGCTGCCAGCTCATTCCGTAGTCAACAGATACATCTACCTGACGAACCGTATAGTCGCCCGCCCATGACGCGCCACGGAGATTTACTGACCGGGTACCCGCGGCGAGTTTGGTGCCGTTAGAAGGTGACGTGATGATGGATCGAACCGGCATCGACTCCAGATCACGGAAGTTGCTCATGTCCGGTTTGTCGCCGGGGACCATGGGCTTGATCGCCAAGCGATAGGAGGTGCCGCCCATGCCTTGCCCGTCATGTGGTTTGTCACGAAGCCAGATGCGGGTCAGCCACTTGTTGGAAACGGAGCCGGGCCATCCGGGGATAACGAGGCGCACAGGATATCCGTGAATGTTGGGCAATGGCTTCCCGTTCATGGCCCAGACGATCATGTTGTTGGGATCCATCAACTTCTTGATGGGCACACCACGGGAAATAGCCGGGCGCGAGGTATCCCCGGAGAGGTGCGGGTCAGCAGCATAGTGACCGCTGAAAATCGCTGAGGGTTTCACACCAGCCATCTTAAGAACGTCAGCGAGTCGGACACCTGTCCACTCGGCTGCGCCCGCGCCACCATTGGTCCACTGGTTACCGCTGGCGCGAGGGCTGTAAAACGAGCGGCCGTTGCCACCGCATTCGAGTACCATGCGCTGCGTGATGGGTTTGAACTTGGACTTCAGCTCACCGAGTGAAATCTCAATTGGCTTGTTCACCTCGCCGTCGATTTTGATCTTCCATTTGTCGCCTTCCTTAGTCTCATCCGGAATTAATCCGTTGTTGCGGATGAAGAACTTGTCGTTCGGTGTCGTGTCGTCATTCAGCAAATGCTCGGGCGTTTCGGCAACGAGTGGCTTGTCGCCGATGACGACGAGGCCTTTGTCCTTGCCGGGGAAATCCAGCATCACCGGCCCTTTGGGTGCGGGCGGAGCTGCTGCGGGTGCCGGTGCTGGCGCAGGTGCCGGCGCGGCCCCCTTGTCCTGAGCGAGAGCTGCCGGAATGAAGCCCGACGGAATGTTCTGTCCGAATGGAATCGTGCTTCCGACCAGTCCGCCGAGTGCTGCCAATCCGGCACCCTCCAGAAATCCGCGGCGGTCGGGTCCCGGCTTGCGGCCGAGCACGACGGCATCGGCGCGTTCGGGATCGTCCTTATAAAGTTCCTCAAAGGAACGTTCGATTTTATTGGTCATTGGTGCCTCCCATTACACCGCTCGCGGCGGCTTTTTTTGTTTCGGCGTGGCTCGGTTCACTTGCGGCAAACCGAATATGTAATTGTAGGGCGAGGAACGCCCCGCACTCAACATGCATTGCATCATTGCGCAGGAACCACTATTGCCGCAATGCAAAGCGGGTTATCCTGCCCGGAATCGCTGCCACCAATGAGGGTAAATATGCGTCTTGCGTCTTTTTCCGCCATCGCCGCCACACTCGGCCTGTTGATCGCGGCTGTGCCCGCCGAAGCTCAAAGCGGCGCGACGCAGAAAAAACGCACCCAGATCATTGTGAAGAAGCGCAGCTATCTCGATGCCGGTACCACGGTAAAGCCGGGCAGCATGAATTATCACTATTACGCATTCGGCCCGCACATGCGCGCACCGACCTACGGCCCGCCCGGAAGCGAGAACATGCTTGGTGGCGACCGCTGGCCGCTGCTGCGCTGGTATGAATACTGAGACGCGAAGGTCGTCTTAAGCGGCGAGCCTGTCCAGTTCGTTTAGGATCGCGTCACCCATCTCCTTCGTGCCGATGGATTTCGCCGTATCGCCCTTGATGTCGGCCGTGCGCAGGCCTTTGCCGAGTGCGTTCGCGATCGCTCTTTCGATCATATCCGCGGCATCCGTCAGTCCGAACGAATAGCGCAACGCCATACCGAGCGATCCGATCATCGCGATGGGATTGGCGATGCCCTTGCCCGCGATATCCGGCGCGGAGCCATGCACCGGCTCATAGAGCGCGCGGCGCTTTTTCGTCTTTGAATCCATTTCGCCGAGCGAAGCCGACGGCAACATGCCGAGCGAGCCGGTGAGCATGGAAGCAACGTCCGAAAGCATGTCGCCGAAAAGGTTATCGGTGACGATCACATCGAACTGCTTCGGGTTGCGCACAAGCTGCATGCCGAGTGCGTCGGCGAGCACATGCTCCAACTGCACGTCCTTGAATTCGCGTTGATGCACCTGATTGACGACCTCATGCCACAGCACGCCGGATTTCATCACGTTACGCTTTTCGGATGAGGTAACTTTGTTGCCGCGCTTCCGCGCGAGGTCGAAAGCCACGCGCGCGATGCGCTCGATCTCGTAAGTGTCGTAGACCTGCGTATCGATCGCGCGCTTCTGGCCGTTGCCCAAATCCGTGATCGTTTTCGGCTCGCCGAAATAGACGCCGCCCGTCAGTTCGCGCACGATCACGATGTCGAGGCCCTCGACCAGTTCGCGCTTGAGGCTTGATGCGTCCGCAAGCGCCGGATAGCAGATCGCCGGACGCAGATTGGCGAAGAGTGCCAAATCCTTGCGCAGCCGGAGCAAGCCCGCTTCCGGCCGCTGGTCGTAGGGCACGTTGTCCCATTTCGGTCCGCCCACGGCGCCCATCAGAATCGCGTCCGCCGCCATCGCCTTGTCCATCGTCGCTTCCGAGATGGATTTCCGGTGCGCGTCGTAGGCGGCGCCGCCCACGAGGTCTTCCTCGATGGAGAATTTCGCGATTCTCTTTTGCTCCAGCCACCCGATCACGCGTCTGGCTTCGGCCATGACTTCGGGGCCGATCCCGTCGCCGGGAAGCAGCAGCAGTTTATGAACAGCCATGGTTGATTCCGTTATATCCAGGGCCGCAACTGCGCGGCTTTCTTTTCGTACTCGTCGATCTTGCCGCGTTTTTCCATCGTCAGCCCGACGCCGTCGAGGCCGTTCAGCAGGCAATGCTTGCGGAAAGAATCGATGTCGAACTTGATGGTGCCGCCGTCCGGACCTTTGATTTCCTGCTTGGCGAGATCGATGGTGAGCGTGGCATTGGCGCCGCGCTCGGCGTCATCGAACAACTTGTCCAGATCTTCCGCCGATACCTTGATCGGCAGGATGCCGTTCTGGAAACAGTTGTTGTAGAAAATGTCCGCGAACGATGTGGAGATTACGCAGCGGATGCCAAAATCCAGAAGCGCCCACGGCGCGTGCTCGCGCGAGGAACCGCAGCCGAAATTGTCGCCGGCGACCAGGATCTGCGCCTTGCGATAGGCCGGCTTGTTCAAGACAAAATCCGGGTTCTCGCTGCCATCGTCCTTGTAGCGCATCTCCGAGAACAGGCCCTTGCCAAGGCCGGTGCGCTTGATCGTCTTCAGATACTGCTTCGGGATGATCATGTCGGTGTCGACATTGATCGTCTTGAGCGGTGCGGCGACGCCGGTAAGGGTAGTGAACTTGTCCATTCTGAAAGCCCGGTTTGCGGTTTCGGGCTTTCTTCTAGCGGCTGCGCGCGGCAGATCAATGGCCCTCGCCGCATGGCGGCCATCCAGTCGGTTTTTCAATGGAAATGGGGTGAACGGGGCCGGGCAAGCCGGCCCCGTTCATGGATTAGCGCCGTTTGCGGCCCGATGCGTCCTGGAAATAGCGCTGGGTGCGCAGCTTCAGGAGCAGCACCGGCCACAGGATCACGGCCGCTCCGATCACAATCGCGAGGATCAGCGAATTCTGCGGCAAATTGGTGCCGGCGAATTCGTAGTAGCCGATGGGATAGAACAGGAAGATGCCAGTGAGGATGCCGGGCGAAAATTTTCCGCCGGAGATCAGCATCGGCAGTAGGTGGAAGAACGTGACGTTGATCAGCAGGAAAGCGCCGAACGCCAACGCATAGACAGGTGCCACCTGCGCCAGCATGGCCGCGATTGCACCGAGAACGAGGAACGCGACTTCAACGATGACGTAGGAGTCAGCATCGATGGAGAGATTCATCGAACGCTGCGCCCATCCCTGCCAGCCGAGAATGTGTTCCTCGACAATGTGCAGCGCATAGGCCCCCACGGCGAGCCAGGCGAGAACTGTTAGCGACATGGCCGTCCCCCTAGAGTTGATTCAGGCTGAGAATCAGAACGACGCTTGAAAATATCACGCGGGAGAATCGCGCCCTAACCGCGCTATACACAGACGCTGGCTGCGTGAAGCAGCGCAAACGGAGCATTACGCGGCGGCTTCGTCGGCCGCGGCCTCGATCCGTTCCATGTCCTCGTCCGAAAGTCCGAAATGGTGGCCGATCTCATGCACCAGGACATGCGTGATGATCGCGCCGAGCGCCTCGTCGTGCTCGGCCCAGTAATCGAGAATAGGGCGGCGGTAGAGATGCACGGTGTTCGGAAGCCTGCCGGATTCCTCAATCGCGCCATCCTGCGCGAGGCCGACGCCGGTGAAAAGGCCGAGAATGTCGAACGGGTTTTCGAGATTCATGTCCCGCATCACATCTTCATCGGGAAATTCCTCGATGCGGATCACGACACCTTCGCACAGCGCGCGGAAATTCTCCGGCAGACCCGCATAAGCCGCTGAGGCGATGATCTCGAAATCGGAAATGTCCGGCGCTTTCGCCGGTTGCCATGAGGCGGGATCGCGCGCGGTCACGACCAGCTCCAGAAAAGATACATCAGCAGCAATGCTGCAACGCTCCATCCGAGCGCGCGGCCCACCCGCTTGCCCCAGATTTCAACGCCATCATATTTTTCCTGCATCGATAATTTTATCGCGGGAACCTTTGCGCCGGAAGTGGGGCTTTCCGCTGAACCAGAGGTGAATGCGCGCCTCGGGCGAAATTCATGGGCGCGCTGTCATGATCGCAACAAGGGGGAACGCGATCAGCGAAAGATCGTTAAGCCAAATAACTGAGCATGATAAGAGGATGCCATGACCAACAAACTGAAACTTTTCGCCGCTGCTGGTATCGCGGCACTGGCGATTTCCGCTGCCCAGCCTTCGCAGGCAGCCGTCGCGGGCGCTCCCGCGGCGCAAGCCAACTCGGCCGCGCAGACGGAAATTTCCGGTGTGGAAGAAGTACGCCATCGCCGGCATCACCGCCACCACTGGCGCTATCATCGGCACCATAATCCGTTCTGGTGGGGTTATCCGTATTACTGGCGCTAAGCCGAATCGCTTAAACAAAAAACAGGCGCGTCATGGACGCGCCTGTTTTCATTTGAGCCGGAAAAAATTCAGACCCGCGGCCACTCGCGCACATCGACGAAATGCCCGGCAACCGCCGCCGCCGCCGCCATCGCCGGCGACACAAGATGCGAGCGGCCCTTGTAGCCCTGACGGCCCTCGAAGTTGCGGTTAGATGTGGAAGCGCAGCGCTCTTCCGGCAAGAGCTTGTCGGCGTTCATCGCGAGGCACATGGAGCAGCCCGGCTCGCGCCAGTCGAAGCCGGCGGCCTTGAAAATCTTGTCGAGGCCTTCGGCTTCGGCCTGCAATTTCACGAGGCCCGAGCCCGGCACAATCATCGCCTGCACATCGGCATGCACCTTCTTGCCTTCGACGATCTTCGCCACCACGCGCAGGTCTTCGATGCGGCCGTTGGTACAGGAGCCGATGAATATGCGGTCGAGCTTGATGTCCTTGATCTTGGTGCCGGCCTTCAGGCCCATATAGTCGAGCGCGCGTTGTTTCGCGGCGCGCTTGCGCTCGTCGGCAATTTCGTCGGGATTCGGTACGACCCCGCTGATGGAAACCACATCTTCCGGGCTCGTGCCCCAACTCACGATCGGCGGCAGCGAGGCCGCATCGAGCTTCACTTCGCGGTCGAAATGCGCGCCGTCGTCGGTGCGCAGCGTTTCCCAGTAACGCATCGCCGCGTCCCAGTTCTCGCCCTTCGGCGCGCGCGGCTTGCCTTTCAGATATTCGAAGGCCTTTTCGTCCGGCGCCACCATGCCCGCGCGGGCACCGCCTTCGATGGACATGTTGCAGACCGTCATGCGGCCTTCCATCGACAGCGCGCGCATCGCTTCGCCGGCATATTCGATCACGCTGCCGGTGCCGCCGGCGGTGCCGATCTCGCCGATGATGGCGAGGATAACGTCCTTCGCGCCAACGCCCTCCGGCAGTTTGCCGTCGACGTTGACCCGCATGTTCTTCGCCTTCGACTGGATCAGCGTCTGGGTTGCGAGCACATGCTCGACCTCGGAGGTGCCGATGCCGTGCGCAAGCGCGCCGAACGCGCCATGGGTCGAGGTGTGGCTGTCGCCGCAGACAATCGTGGTGCCGGGCAGCGTGAAGCCCTGCTCCGGCCCGATGATGTGGACGATGCCCTGCCGCTTATCGAGTTCGTTGAAATAATCGATGCCGAAATCCTTGGCATTCTTCGCGAGCGCCGCGACCTGCTCGGCCGCTTCCGGATCGTCGATGCCCTTGGAGCGGTCCGACGTCGGCACGTTGTGATCGACGACGGCGAGCGTCTTTTCCGGCGAACGCACCTTGCGGCCGGTCATGCGCAGGCCCTCGAAGGCCTGCGGGCTCGTCACCTCATGCACGAGGTGGCGGTCGATATAGAGGAGGCAAGTGCCGTCCGGCTGCTGATCGACGAGATGGTCGTCCCAGATCTTGTCGTAGAGCGTGCGCGGTTTCATTCCACTTACTTGGTCTCGGCGGCAGCCGTTTCAACCGGAGCCACGGGCTCGGCGCTCGCGGCGGTTTCCGCCGGCGCGCCGGCGCCCATCGCCTGCAGCAAATCCTGCTTCTCGGTGATGCGGGCCTTCTTGCCGCGCAGATCGCGCAGGTAATAGAGCTTGGCGCGGCGGACCTTGCCGCGGCGGACCACTTCGATGGAATCGACCATCGGCGAGTAAACCGGGAACACGCGCTCGACGCCTTCGCCGTAGGAAATCTTGCGGACGGTGAAGCTCTCCTGCAGGCCGGCGCCGTGGCGGCCGATGCAGACGCCTTCATAGGTCTGGATGCGGGTGCGCTCGCCCTCGACAACCTTCACGTTGACCTGAAGCGTGTCGCCCGGGGCGAATTCCGGCACGTCTTTCTCCGCGCCGAGGCGCTGCATTTCCTCGCGCTCTAAGGTCTGAATGATGTTCATGACAATCTCAGCGCTCGGAAGCGCAGCCTTCTGTCCAGTAGGGATCGGCGGTGCATATACGATATGTCGAAACCCTTGTCATTCCCTTTCGGGAACGGGGCTTTTGCGGCTCTTTAGCAGGTCGGGGCGGCGCTCCTTGGTGATCCGCTCGGCCTCCGCCCGCCGCCAGGCTTTGACCTTCGCGTGATCCCCGGAGGTGAGGATTTCCGGGATGCCCCGGCCCTCGAATGTCTGCGGCCTCGTATATTGCGGATATTCCAGCAACCCAGCCTCGAAACTCTCGTCCTCGCCGGACGCCTCCTTGCCCATGACGCCGGGCAGGAGCCGCACGCAGGCGTCGAGCAGCACATAAGCGGCCACCTCGCCTCCTGAGAGTACATAGTCGCCGATGGAGATTTCTTCGAGCTGGCGCGCCTCGATCAGTCGTTCGTCCACGCCCTCGAACCGGCCGCAGATGAGGGTGACGCCGGGACCGGCCGCCAATTCCCGTACCCGCTTCTGATCGAGCGGCCTGCCGCGCGGCGACAGCAGGATGCGTGGGCGCGTGTCATCGGCGGGCGCAACCGCGTCGATGGCCTTCGCCAGCACGTCGGCGCGCATCACCATGCCGGGACCGCCGCCGGCCGGGGTGTCATCGACGGAGCGATGTTTGTCGGTGGCGTGATCGCGGATATCGACGGCTTCGCAGGTCCAGATTTTCGATTCCAGCGCGCGCCCCGCCAGGCTCGCGCCCAGCGGTCCCGGAAACAGTTCCGGGAAGATCGTGAGCACGGAAGCACGCCACGTCATTGCATGCTCCCTGCCGCTTCGTCCGTTTCGATGGCGAAGAAATTTTCCGGCACCTCGATCACCACGCGCCCGCCATCGACATCCACGAGCGGAACAAACCGGTCGACAAACGGGAGCAGAAAAGATTCCCCGCCGTCCGCCGGTTTGATCTCCAGAAGATCGCCCGCGCCAAAATTCTGAACGGCGGTAACCGAGCCGAGCGAATTTCCGGCGCCGTCTTCCGCGCGCAGCCCGATCAGATCGGAGTGATAGAAGCTGTTCTTGTCTTTCTGCTTCGGCAGCCGGTCGCGGGCGACGAACAGTTCGGTATGGGTAAGTTTCTTGGCGGCGTCCCGGTCGGTCACGCCCTCAAGCGTGACGACGAGATATTCCTTGCCCCGACGGGCAGAGAGAATCCTGAACTGCCGCTCGCCCGCCTTGTCCTCCAGCACGCCGAGTTTCCGGATCAAATCCGGATCGTCCATGAAGGCGAAAAGTCTCACCTCGCCGCGCACGCCCTGAGCGGCGCCGAATTTCGCGACGAGGATTCGCTTTTCGCCCACCCGACGTCAGCTCGCCGGAGCGTCAGGAGCTGCTGCGGCAGGCGCAGGCGCGGCAGCGGCGGGAGCGGCCGCCGGAGCAGGTGCTGCGGCGGCGGCTTCCGCCATCTTCTTGCGCTCGGCGCGCGGGATGGCCTTCTCCGGATTGTTGCGCTTCTCGCGCTTCAACACGCCTTCGGCATCGAGGAAGCGCTTGATGCGGTCGCTCGGCTGCGCGCCCTTGGAGATCCAGTGCTTGATGCGCTCCAGATCCATCTGGAGCCGCTCCTTGGAGTCCTTCGCCAGCAGCGGATTGAAGGTGCCGACCTTCTCGATGAAGCGGCCATCGCGCGGGAAGCGCGAGTCGGCCACCACCATCTTGTATTGCGGACGCTTTTTCGCGCCCATGCGGGAGAGACGGATGACGAGCATTGTGTTTTTCCTTTCAGGATTTGTCACTCCGGGGCGCGAGCGTGAACGAGCGAACCCGGAATCCAGATGCAAATTGTAAGCTTGCTTCTGGATTCCGGATCGCCGCTTGGCGGCGTCCGGAATGACGGATTGGGTTTACGTTCGGCTTCATTTCTTCTTCTCTGGATTCTTCGGGCCGCCAAGCCCCGGCAGCGTGCCGCCAAGGCCCGGCAAACTTCCCGGCAATCCGCCAGTCGCCGTCGGAAAGCCCGGCGGCAAGGCATTCGGCAAATTCGACATTTTCGCCGCCATCTGCCGCATCATTTCGGGGCTCGGCTGTCCGCCCATCCCGAGCATGTTGCCAAGCCCTGCCATCATGCCGCCGCGCTTGCCGCTGCCGGCGGCCTTCATCATGTCGGACATCTGGCGGTGCATCTTGAGAAGGCGATTGATCTCCTCAACCTTGGTGCCGGAGCCCGATGCGATTCGGCGCTTGCGTGAGGCTTTCAGCACGTCGGGATTCTTGCGCTCCTTCGGCGTCATCGAATCGATAATCGCCTTCTGGCGCTTCAGCATCGAATCGTTCAGGCCCGCATTGGTGATCTGGTCCTGCGCCTTGGCGACGCCGGGCAGCATGCCGAGCATGGCCCCCATGCCGCCGATGTTTTCCATCTGCGTAAGCTGCTCGCGCAGATCCGCAAGATCGAATGCGCCCTTGCGCATTTTCTCCGCCTGCGCACGCATTTTTTCCGCGTCGATATTCTCGGCGGCCTTCTCAACCAGCGAAACGATATCGCCCATGCCGAGGATGCGGCCGGCGATACGCGCGGGATCGAAGTCCTCCAGCGCATCCAGTTTTTCGCCGGTGCCGACCAGCTTGATCGGCTTGCCGGTGACCGCCCGCATGGACAGAGCCGCACCGCCGCGTCCGTCGCCGTCAACGCGCGTGAGGACGATACCGGTCAGTCCGAGTTTCTGGTCGAAAGCCCGCGCAGTCGCGACCGCGTCCTGTCCGGTGAGCGAATCCGCTACCAGCAGAATTTCATGCGGCCTGGAGACCGTTTTGATTTCCGCAAGCTCGCGCATCAGTTCGTCGTCGACCGTGGTGCGGCCGGCGGAGTCGAGCATCACCACGTCGTGCCCGCCAAGCCGCGCTGCATCCATCGCGCGCTTCGCGATCTGCGGCGCGCTCTGACCGGCGACAATCGGAAGGACTTGAACGTCGATTTGCCCGCCGAGGACGGCGAGTTGCTCCATCGCCGCCGGGCGGCGCGTGTCGAGCGACGCCAAAAGAACGCGCTTCTTGCTGCGCTCGGTCAGCCGCCGCGCGATCTTCGCGGTGGTCGTCGTTTTGCCGGAACCTTGCAGCCCGACCATCAGGATCGGCACGGGGGCCGCCGCATTCAGGTCGATGGGCTTTGCATCGGAGCCGAGCGTCTGCACGAGTTCGTCGTGCACGATCTTCACGACCATCTGGCCGGGCGTCACCGAGCGGATCACTTCGACGCCGACCGACCGCTCCCGCACGCGCTCGATGAAGGCGCGCGCGACTTCGAGTGCCACGTCGGCTTCCAGCAGCGCCTTGCGCACCTCGCGCAGCGCCTCGGAGATGTCGCCCTCCGAAAGCGCGCCGCGCTTCGTGAGCTTGTCCAGGATGCCGCCGAGGCGGCTGGTGAGCGTGTCGAACATCTTTTCACTCGACCTCGTCCTGAGCAGCGTGCGCAGCACGCGTCTCGAAGGACGGGTCCATTTTCCCATTCGCCTCATCCTTCGAGACGCCCGGCTGCGCCAGGCTCCTCAGGATGAGGCAGTTCCAAACGCCGAACGCGCCCGAGGGCGCATTGCGCTGTCGGGCGGTGACCTGCGGGCTCAATCAAGGGCAATCGCCCAGTCCCGCTCAGTCGAGAGAGCTTCTCTCGGTAGAAAGTGCGTGAGGGGTACGATGCTGCCCTGTTCAAGTCAAGAAATGCAGGCTAATCGGCCTGATTCCGGGCCAAACGGGCCCAAAGAAACGGATTGTTTCGGCCCATGAAAATAACCCGCCGCGGCCTGTTTTCACTGGGGACCGGAGCCGCGCTCGTCGCGGGCGGCGGACTTTATCTCCCGTCCAGTCAGGCCCGCTATTACGACGGCCCGCACTCGGATCATTTCGACGGCCAGCGTTTTTTCGACATCCACAGCGCTGGCGAGAAGAGCCTCAACGACCGGCTTAAATTCTGGACCATGCGCTACCAGCCGAACTGGCCGGAGCAGGCGCCGAGTCCGTTCGCCGACAAGCCGCCGCGTCGCGTGGACGACCGGACGCTGCGCATTTCCTTTGTCGGTCACGCTTCGATCCTGTTGCAGACCGGCGGCAAGAACATCCTGATCGACCCGGTTTGGTCCGAACGCGCGTCGCCATTCAGCATGGTCGGCCCCCAACGACGCAATGTGCCGGGCGTTGCCTTCGACGCGCTGCCGCCGCTCGACGCGATCCTCGTCTCGCACGCGCATTACGACCATCTGGATGTCGCGACGCTGTCGGCGCTTGCCACGCCACATCGCGTGCGCATCATCACGCCCCTCGGCAATGATACGATCATGAAATCACATGACGCTTCCATCGCGGCAGAAGCGCATGACTGGTATCAGACCGTGCAGATCGCACCGGGCATCGCAGTCACGCAGGCACCGATGCGTCATTGGTCCGCGCGCACGCTGATGGACCGCAACAAGGCGCTGTGGTCGGCGTTCATCATCGAGACGCCCGCCGGCCGCATCTATCATGTCGGCGACTCCAGTTATGGCACCGGCCATCATTTCAAAATGGCGCGCGCGAAATTCGGCCCGTTCAAGCTCGCAATCCTGCCGATCGGCGCGTATGAGCCGCGCTGGTTCATGAAGGATCAACACATGAATCCGGAGGAAGCCGTGCAGGCGTTCCAGGACACCGGCGCCGAGTTCGCGCTCGCCCATCACTTCGGCACATTCCGCATGTCGGGCGAGGCCTATGACGCTCCCGTGCGCGAGCATGACGTGGCGCTGAAAGCGGCGGGCATACCGGCGGGACGCTTCCGCAGGCTGCAACCGGGGGAGGTGTGGGAGATTTGAGCGTATTTGTTGTCATCGCCGGGCTTGTCCCGGCGATCTCGCTTAGGATTGTAATGCTGTGCCTTATAATCGGGATCACCGGGTCTCGCCGCTTCGCGGCGGCCCGGTGATGACAGGCCGTTACCTTGACTCGCAAATTGAAGCGGCCTTCGCCATATAAGTCGCCGAACCCGGCGAACCCTCCATGAGCACGCTCGCAAACCGCCCCTTCGTGAAAATGAACGGACTCGGCAACGAGATCCTCGTTCTGGATTTGCGCGCCGAGCCGGTCGCCGTGAAGCCGGAAGAGGCGCGCGCGCTAGCCAAGCCGGAAGCCCTGCCCTTCGACCAGATCATGGCGCTCTACCCGCCGAAGACTCCGGGCACCGAGGCGTTCGTGCGCATTTACAATTCGGATGGCTCTGAAGCCGGTGCGTGCGGCAACGGCATGCGCTGCATCGCGGCTCTAGCGGGTGCCGAAACCGGCAAGCAGGTTGTGAACTTCGAAACCAAGAGCGGGCTTTCCACCTGCCGCATCGACGGCCCGGAAACCGTCACCGTCGATATGGGCAAGCCGCGCTTCGGCTGGGATGAAATTCCGCTCGCAGAGGAATTCCGCGACACCCGCGCGATCGAGTTGCAGATCGGCCCGATCGACCAGCCGATCCTGCATTCGCCGTCGGTCGTGAACGTCGGCAACCCGCACGCGATCTTCTGGGTGGACGACGTGAATGCCTACGATCTCGCGCGCTTCGGGCCGATGCTGGAGAACCACATGATCTTCCCGGAGCGCGCGAATATCTCGCTCGTGAAGATCGTGGACCGCGATCACATCGTCGTCCGCACCTGGGAGCGCGGCGCCGGCCTCACCAAGGCGTGCGGCACCGCAGCCTGTGCCTCCGCCGTCGCCGCCGCGCGCCTGAAGAAAGTAAATCGCAAGCTGCGCGTCACGCTGCCCGGCGGCGACCTCGTCGTCGAATGGCGTGAGCGCGATGATCACATCTTGATGACCGGGCCGGTCGCGACGGAATTTTCCGGCAAGGTCGATGCGAAGATGCTAGCGCCGAAGGTGGGCGCGTGAGCATCGAGGTCGTCACCTTCGGCTGTCGCCTGAACATCGGCGAAGGCGAGCTCGTGCGCCGTCATGCGGAAGCAGCCGGCCTTGAGAACTCCATCATTATCAATAGCTGCGCTGTCACCGGTGAAGCCGTGCGTCAGGCGCGGCAGACCATCCGCCGCCTGAAGCGCGAACGGCCGGATGCGAAGATTCTCGTCACCGGCTGCGCGGCGCAGACCGAGCCAGACACTTTCGCGGCGATGGGCGAAGTCGACCGCGTGCTAGGGAACGTGTCCAAAACTTCTCCAGACATTTGGTTAGAGGCGAAACGCGCGCTCGATTTCGGGTTAGGCGAGGAAGAAAAAGTGAAGATCGACGATCTCGCTTCCGTGCGCGAAACCGCACTGCACATGGTCGACGGTTTCGAAGGCCATGTGCGGGCCTTCATGCAGGTGCAGAACGGCTGCGATCATCGTTGCACCTTCTGCATTATTCCGTATGGCCGCGGGCCCTCAAGATCGGTTCCGATGGGCGAAGTGATTGCCCAAGTGCGCAAGCTCGTCGAAAACGAATACCGCGAAGTGGTGCTCACCGGCGTCGATCTCACTTCATGGGGCGGCGATCTGCCCGGTGCGCCGAAATTCGGCGCGCTGGTGCGTGCGATCCTGAACCATGTGCCGGAACTGCCGCGCCTTCGCGTCTCTTCGCTCGATCCGGTCGAGATCGATTCCGATTTGCTCGCGGCGCTAGCGGAAGAAAACCGGCTGATGCCGCATCTGCATCTTTCGCTGCAGCATGGCGACGATTTTATTCTCAAGCGTATGAAGCGGCGTCATTCGTCCGCCGACGCGATCTACATTGCCAACGAAGCGCGCCGCCTGCGGCCCGATCTCGTGCTCGGCGCGGATTTCATCGCAGGCTTTCCGACTGAGACGGAAACGCATTTCGCCAGCACACTGAAACTTGTCGAAGACTGCAGCCTTACATTTCTTCACGTATTCCCGTTCTCACCACGCAAGGGCACGCCTGCAGCGCGGATGCCGCAGGTAGAGCGCGCGGTGGTGAAGGAGCGGGCGAAGATTTTACGCGAAGCGGGGCAGCGGGCACTGCATCGTCACTTTGCAAATGAGATCGGCCGCCGCCGCCGCGTGCTGGCGGAAGGCGCCGAAGGCATCGAAGGCCACAGCGAACATTTCATGCCCGTGCGGCTGTCAAAACCCGCTGGGCGCGGCAGCCTGATCGACGTCACCATTGCCGGCCATGACGGCCGCCGGTTGCTCGCGGCATGAGCGGATTCTGGCGCAGGCTGACATCCGGCCTTTCGCGTACCGCGTCGAAACTCGGCGACGGCATCAACAGCCTTTCGC
This sequence comes from Xanthobacteraceae bacterium, assembly GCA_022844205.1. GTDB lineage: Bacteria > Pseudomonadota > Alphaproteobacteria > Rhizobiales > Xanthobacteraceae > JAUSIF01. The sequence continues at coordinate 222,750 of JALHMF010000002.1, forward strand.
ATCGCCGTCTGGATGACGAGACGCTGGAGTCGCTGGAGGATTTGCTGATCGAGGCCGATCTCGGCGTGGATACGGCATCGAAAATCGTCGCCAGCATGCGCAGGACAAAACATGGCGCCGAAATCTCCGGCGAAGCAATCAAGTCGCTGCTGGCCTCTGAAATCGAGAAATTGCTGGCCCCTGTGGCGAAGCCGCTTGAAATCGATTCAACGAAAGAACCCTTCGTGCTACTCGTCGCCGGCGTGAACGGCTCCGGCAAAACCACGACAATCGGCAAGCTCGCAGCACGTTACAGCGCCGAAGGACATAAAGTGATGCTCGCCGCCGCCGATACGTTTCGCGCGGCCGCCATCGAGCAGCTCGGCAAATGGGCCGAACGCACCGGCGCAACATTGATCGCAAAAGAACAGGGCTCCGATCCCGCCGGTGTCGCCTTCGAGGCGCTGGAAAAAGCACGCGCGGAAAAAACCGGCATTCTGATCGTCGACACCGCCGGACGCTTGCAGAACCGCACCGAGCTGATGGCCGAACTTGAAAAAATCATCCGCGTGATCAAGAAAATCGACGCCACCGCGCCCCATGCCGTGCTCCTTGTGCTCGACGCCACCGTCGGCCAAAACGCGCTATCGCAGGTCGAGGCCTTCGTAAAAACCGCAGGCCTGACCGGCCTCGTGATGACCAAGCTCGACGGCACCGCGCGCGGCGGCATCCTCGTCGCCGTCGCCGCAAAATTCAGCCTGCCGGTGCATTTCATCGGCGTCGGTGAGGGAGTGGACGACCTTTCCCCGTTCGACGCCGCCGAATTCTCGCGCGCGCTGGTGGGCCTGCCCAATGCTCATCCCTCCCCCTGAAGGGCGAGGGTGGCGAACTACGAAGCAGTGCGCCGGGTGGGAGAGGGATATTGAATCGCTTGATCGGATCGAAAAGACAACGCATCAAGACGCCATGAGCAAATCAAATCAGCGTCCCACCGAATTAAACCCCCTGTTCAAACTTGCGGTCGATCTCGGCCCGCTTCTGCTTTTCTTCTTCGTCAATTCCCGCTGGGGAATTTTCGCGGCGACCGGCATCTTCATGGCCGCCACGATCCTTTCCATTGTCATCACCTATCTCGTGGCGCACCGCATCGCGGTGATGCCGCTCGTCTCGGCCGTCGTAGTCATGGTCTTCGGTGGACTCACGCTCTATCTGCAGGATGAGATTTTCATCAAGCTGAAGCCGACGATCATCTATTCGATGTTCGCCGCGATCCTGTTCGCGGGCCTGTGGACCGGCCGCTCGCTGCTGGCACTTGTTTTCGACAGCCTCTTCCATCTCGATGCGGAAGGCTGGCGCAAGCTCACCTGGCGCTGGGCGATCTTCTTCGTCTTGATGGCGGTCGCGAACGAGATCGTGTGGCGCTCGGTGTCGACCGACACCTGGGTCGCGATCAAGACGTTCGGGTTTGTGCCGGCGACAATCCTGTTCGCCATCGCGCAGGCGCCGTTGATCGCAAAACACGCCGTGCCGCAGAAAGACTAGGGTCAAGACTCATAAAACGTAACCGCTTGAGATGACTCGCGCTTTTCACATGCCACGACCGGCGAGGAATCCAAAAGTGATTCCAACTCAATGAGTTACGAGATTTATGAGTTTTGGCCCTAGTTCGCGGCTTTTTCGATTTCCTTCAGGATCGCGGGGAAAGATCGCTCGTCGATCGGACCGATCTGCTTGTGCAGGATTCTTCCGTCGCGGCCGACGATAAAGGTTTCCGGCACGCCGTAGACGCCCCATTCGATCGCCGCGCGTCCGGCGCGGTCCACGCCGATCGCCGCATAGGGATTTCCGAAACGCGCGAGGAAGGCGCGGGCGTTTTCCTCGGTGTCCTTGTAGTTGATGCCGACGACTGAAATCCGCTTGTCCGCGGAAAGCCGCACGAGATACGGATGCTCGTCGCGGCAGGGCGCGCACCACGACGCCCAGACATTCAATAGCGTAACGCGCCCTTTGAACGCCTCCGGTTCAAGTCCCGGCATGTTCAAACCACCGAGCGGGGGCAAGCTGAGCGAAGGTGCCGGCTTGCCGATCAGCACCGACGGCAGCCGCGATGGGTCGCCCGCTCCGAGCCGGAAGAAGAACAATGCAGCAAGTGCCGCGAACGCCGCGAATGGCAACAGGAGCAGCAGTTTTCGTTGCGCCGAAGTGGCACTCATCGCGCGCGGGCTCCCGAACGCCGGCTGACGCCCTTCGATTCCAGCGCGTCGATGGCGCGCACCTGCGCGCGGTGATCGGCGACCACCCAGATCACGAGCAGCGAAAGCACGAAGGCTGCCGCCGCATAGGCGAGCAGGATGAAATTCGCATGCGGTCCGAGATCCATCAGTGAGAACCCGAAGCGGCCAGCATCCGCATGGTGCGAACCCGGCGGCGCAGGATTTCGTTGCGCATGGCGGCGAGATGCAGCGCGAGGAACAGCGCCAGAAATCCGAGGGCACTGATCAGCAATGGCGTCAGCAGCACCGGATGAATGGTCGGCCCGTCGAGCCGGAACACCGAGGCTGGCTGGTGCAGCGTGCTCCACCAGTCGACGGAAAATTTCACGATCGGCACATTGACGAATCCCACCAGCGTCAGCACCGCCACCGCGCGCGCCGCGTGACCCGGCTCATCCATCGCGCGCCAGAGCGCCAGCACGCCGAGATACAACAGAAACAAGACAAGCATCGAGGTGAGGCGGGCGTCCCACACCCAGTAGGCGCCCCACATCGGGCGACCCCACAATGCACCGGTGAGGAGGCAGAGAAACGCGAACGCCGCTCCAATGGGCGCCGCCGCCTTCGCCGCGACATCCGCCAGCGGATGCCGCCAGACAAGCGTGCCGAGCGCCGAGATCGCCATCAGCGTGTAAATGCCGAGCGCCATCCAGGCCGACGGCACATGGATGAACATGATGCGCACGGTCTCGCCCTGCTGGTAGTCCGGCGGCACGTTGAAGCCGCGCCAGATGCCAAATCCAAGCAGCACCGCGGCGAGCCCGGAAAAAACCGGGATCGACACGCGTGCAAACGCGAGAAAGCGGTTTGGATTGGCGAGGTCGAGAAGCGCCATGCGCGGATTTGTAGAGCGCCGGACGCCTGCTCGCAATGTGACGGGTTACCCCTGGTTCAGCGCGGTTCGCGGCCCATCACATAGACGTCCCAGATCACGGCTTCCTCGCCGCCGCTTTGGAAACCATGAATGGCGTGCATGGATTCGACGCTTACGAGTTGCCCCACCCGCCCGACTTTTACGGTGACCGTGGAACCGTAGCGATAGACCTCGGTCTTGCCGATCGCCTCGCCGTTCACCTTTACGAGCAGGCTCGCGCGCCGCGTCGGCCCCACCTGGTCGTGCGCGTAAAGCTGCACGGCGGAAATGAACACCGACCGCTCCAGCCGGATCGTGTAGGTCGGCCGCGTCTCGCAGCCATCGGCTTCGACGCGGCAGTGCTCCTCGCACATCGTTCCGCCGATGCAAACCTTGCGGCCAAGCTCCTCGAAGAGGATGCCCGCCTTTGCCGGAAGTGCGGCAAGCTTGGCTTCCTTCGGTGCGGCAGCGATGCGTGCGGCACCCGCGATCACGCTCATATTGTTCAGGCTGGCGACCCGTATCGGCTGCGCTGAATCTTCGGCGCGGACGACCGCTTCGCCTTCCGTCAGACCGTTGGAGATCGAGAAGCGAGCCGGCATGATTTCCGGCGCGTTTTCTTCATTGTAATCGCGCATGGCTGAAACGCTTTCGCGCGCTTCTCCCCGCGTCCATCGCGAAAATTCAAGCGAAGCCGAAATGCCGAGCGAAAAGATTCCCGCCGTCAGCGAGACATTCGCCAGCAAATTGAATGTCCTGGCAGACAACATGATACGCACTCCCACGCATACGCTTACACAATGGACGTACACTCCCTCGCGACGAAGATTCGGAGTCCAATGTGTCTTGAAGGGGGCGCTCCCGGGAGCATTTTTCGGCGAAACCGCCGCCGGTTCGCCGCAAAGTTCGCAACCTCGCGCTAATCGCGCAACTGCCGGATGGCGGCGGCCGCGGCGACCGGCCCCGCCACGAGCGCGGCAAGTGAAATTGCCGCGAGGAGACGGATCGGTACGCCAAACGACATGGGGCCGGTAACCGCCGCCGAAGTCGCCGCCGCGCCGAAGATCAACACCGGGATCGTCAGCGGCAGGATCAGCACCGCGACCAGCAATCCGCCGCGCGGCAGCATCGCGGCGAGTGCGGCGCCGATCAGTCCCAGAAATGTCAGCGCCGGTGTCCCGATCAAGAGCGTGAGCGAGAGCGCCAGCAGTGCTTTCGGCTCCACGCCCAGCATCACACCCAAAATCGGTGCCGCGATCACGAGCGGCAATCCGGTCGCGAGCCAGTGCGCGATACCTTTCGCGGTGGCAATCAATTCCAGCGGCGCGGGAGACAGCAGCAGCAGATCGAGGCTTCCATCCTCGCGGTCGGCGGAAAATATCCGGTCCAGATTCAAAAGCGTCGCGAGCAGCGCGCCGAGCCAGACCAGTGCCGGGCCGATCCGCGCGAGCAGCGGCAAGTCGGGCCCGACTGCGAACGGCACGACGGCAATCAGCGCGAGAAAGAAAACGACCCCAAGCCCGGCACCACCACCGGCGCGAAATGCAAGTTTGAGATCGCGCATCAGCACCGCGCGAAGAGCGCCGGTCATTGCGCGACCCCACCGATTCTGAACTCGCGCAGATTCTTCAACGGCAACGCCGCGTGAGTGGCGATCAGCGCAAGGCCGCCAGTTCCTGTATGCGTGTCGATGATCTGAAACAGCGTGTTCTGGCTTTCGGCGTCGAGCGCCGAGGTTGGCTCGTCCAGCAGCCATAACGGACGCTTCGTCACGATCAGGCGCGCAAGTGCCAGCCTGCGTTTCTGTCCCGCCGATAGCATGCGCGCCGGAATTTCTGCCAGTGCTGCAAGATTCATGGTGTGCAGCGCAGACTCGACATTGCCATTGCTTCCGCCCAGCAATTCGCACGAAAAGACGAGATTTTCCCTGACCGTGAGTGCGCCCTTCAGCCCGTCGAGATGGGCGATCAGTTGTACGGAAGAGGAAATATCCTCCCCGGCGCCCTTCAGGCTGACCGAACCGGCTTCTGGGGGCAGCAGTCCGGCGACCAGACGCAACAGCGAGGTCTTGCCGGCGCCGTTCGCGCCCGTAATCGCGACCGCTTCCCCGCCGCTAAACTGGAAATTCATTCCATCGAACACGCGGCGGCCGCCCCGGACACAGGCAAGATTCTCGGCAACGAGCTGGATCATACTTTTTGTTTATCCAAGAACCGGTGCGAGACATACCACGGACCGCCGCAATCAAGCGGTCGCCAACGCTTTATTCTATTTTCGGGTCACCAAAAACCGAGCCTTTTCAACATCTTCCGGCCGCACAGCGGGATTGCAACGGCCTCCTGTGCCAGCGGCGATGCGGCTCCGTGACCGCCGTTTTAATTCGCTCTATATACAGCATGGAACCACCGCTCGCGGCAGCTTCGCCGCGCATTTTGGGACTTGAACCGTGACCTCTCTCGACAGCTTCAAAAGCCGCAAGCCGCTCAAGGCCGGCAAGCGTTCCTACAATTACTTCAGCCTGAAGGCGGCCGAGGATAACGGCCTGAAGGGGCTCTCCCGGCTCCCGTTTTCGCTGAAGGTCCTGATCGAGAATCTGATCCGTCACGAGGACGGCCGTACGGTAAAAAAAGACGACGTGAAAGCCGTCGTCGAGTGGCTGGAGAAGAAGCGGAGTTCGCGCGAGATCGCTTTCCGCCCCGCCCGTGTGCTGATGCAGGACTTCACCGGCGTTCCGGCGGTGGTCGATCTCGCTGCGATGCGCGATGCGATGAAGACGCTGGGTGGCGATCCGAACAAGATCAATCCGCTGGTGCCGGTCGATCTCGTGATCGATCACTCCGTCATCGTGGATTATTTCGGCGGCGCGAATTCCTTCAAGAAAAACGTGGCCCTTGAATACAAGCGCAACGGTGAGCGCTATCGCTTTCTCAAATGGGGCCAGGCCGCGTTCGACAATTTTCGCGTGGTACCGCCCGGCACCGGCATCTGCCACCAGGTCAATCTCGAATATCTTTCGAGCACCGTGTTCGTCGGCAAGGAAAAGACCGCGAAGGGTTACGTTGAGGTGGCCTATCCCGACACGCTGGTCGGCACCGACAGCCACACCACGATGGTGAACGGACTTGCGGTGCTGGGCTGGGGCGTGGGCGGCATCGAAGCCGAAGCCGCCATGCTCGGCCAGCCGATCTCGATGCTCATTCCCGAAGTCGTGGGCTTCCAGCTCACGGGCAAGATGAAGGAAGGCGTCACCGCCACCGATCTCGTGCTCACCGTCACCGAGATGCTGCGCAAGCACGGCGTCGTCGGAAAGTTCGTGGAGTTCTTTGGCCCCGGCATCGGCGCCCTCGCCCTCGAGGACCGCGCCACCATCGGCAACATGGCGCCGGAATATGGCGCGACCTGCGGCTTCTTCCCGATCGACACGGAAACGCTGCGCTTCCTGGAAGAGACCGGCCGCGCCAAGGAACAGGTCGAGCTCGTCGAAGCCTATGCCAAGGCGCAAGGCCTCTTCCGCACATCGTCCACGCCGGACCCGGAATTCACCGATGTGCTTACGCTCGATCTTTCCACCGTCGAGCCCTCGCTCGCCGGACCAAAGCGCCCGCAGGATCGCGTGTCGCTTTCCAGGGTGAAGGCCGGTTTTGCGGATTCGCTCGACAAGGAATTCCGCAAGTCGGCCGAGATCGACAAGCGCTTCAAGGTGAAGGGCAAGAAATTCGACATGGGCCACGGCGACGTCGTGATCGCCGCCATCACCTCCTGCACCAACACCTCGAACCCGAGCGTGATGATCGGCGCTGGCATTCTCGCCCGCAAGGCGCGTGCCAAGGGCCTGAAGGTGAAACCATGGGTAAAGACCTCGCTCGCCCCGGGCTCGCAGGTGGTTGCCGAATATCTGAAAAAATCCGGTCTGCAGAAAGACCTGAACGCGCTCGGCTTTAATCTCGTCGGCTTCGGCTGCACGACCTGCATCGGCAATTCCGGCCCGTTGCCGGATGCGATCTCAAAGACGATTCAGGCGAACGATGTCGTCGCCGCCGCCGTGCTTTCCGGCAACCGCAACTTCGAGGGCCGCGTGAACCCGGATGTGCGCGCGAACTATCTCGCCTCGCCCCCGCTCGTCGTCGCCTATGCGATCGCAGGCTCCATGCAGATCGACCTTGCGAAAGAGCCGATCGGCATCGGCAAGGGCGGCAGGAAAATCTATTTGAAAGACATCTGGCCGACCTCGAAGGAAATCTCCTCGCTGATCCGCAAGTCGATTTCCAAGAAGCTGTTCCAGAAAAAATACGGCAACGTCTTCAAGGGCGACAGCTTCTGGCAGAAGATCCGGGTGCCGAAAGGCGACACCTACGCATGGGATTCCAAATCTACCTATGTGCAGAACCCGCCCTACTTCACCCACATCAGCAAGAAACCGGACGCCGTCAACGATGTGGTGAACGCGCGCGTGCTCGGCCTCTTCCTCGACTCCATCACCACCGACCACATTTCGCCGGCGGGCTCGATCAAGGCGGCTTCGCCCGCCGGCAAGTACCTGATCGATCACGGCGTCAAGGTGCTCGACTTCAACCAGTACGGCACCCGCCGCGGCAATCATGAAATCATGATGCGCGGCACGTTTGCCAACATCCGCATCAAGAACCAGATGGTGCCGGGCGTCGAGGGCGGCGTGACGATCCACTATCCCGACAAGCAGCAAATGCCGATCTACGACGCGGCCATGCGCTACAAGCAGGAAAAAGTCCCGCTCGTCGTATTCGCCGGCAAGGAATACGGCACCGGCTCCTCGCGCGACTGGGCGGCCAAGGGCACCAAGCTTCTCGGCATCCAGGCCGTGATCGCCCAGTCCTTTGAGCGCATCCACCGCTCGAATCTCGTGGGCATGGGCATCGTCCCGCTGACTTTCGAGAACGGAAGCTCCTGGCAGTCGATCGGGCTGAAGGGCGACGAGCGCGTGACCATCCGGGGCATCGCGGGCGGCCTCAAGCCGCGGCAGACGCTCACGGCCGAGATCGCCTTCGCTGACGGTAATGTGAAGCGGGTTCCGCTCACCTGCCGCATCGATACGCTCGACGAACTGGATTACTTCAAGAACGGCGGCATCCTGCATTACGTTCTCAGGCAACTCGCGGCCTGACGCTGCGGGTTGCTAGCGTTTGGCATACGCGCAGTGTCACCCCGAATTGACTTGGCGGTGATGCCTTCCGCGATCTATTCGTCAAGCATCGGTTCGCGGCAAGAGAAGCGAAGCATGAGATTTGGCCAGCTGACAGGACTGATTGCGGCAATCGCCGTCCTTACGGGAACCCCCGTAAAGGCAGGCGAGGTAAAGGCCGTGGTCGAGCTGTTCACGAGCCAGGGCTGCAATTCCTGTCCGCCCGCGGACAAGCTGCTCGGCGATCTCGCACAGGATGAAAAGATCATCGCGCTCAGCATGCCGGTCGATTACTGGGATTATCTCGGCTGGCGCGACACGCTTGCGCTCGGCGAGCATTCGCAACGACAGAAGGGTTACTCCGCCATGCGGAGCGACCGGCAGATTTATACGCCGCAGGCCGTTATCAACGGCGTCGCCGAGGCGATCGGCAGCAACCGCTCGGCGATCGACGCGATCATTTCATCAAGCGATGTTTCCAAAAAATTGAATGTCCCGGTTTCCCTGAAGCATAACGCCGCCAATCTCGATCTCGTCATCGGTGCGGGCAAAGGCGAGAAGGCAACCGTGTGGGTGCTGAGCGTCATCAAATCCGTGCCGGTGAAGATCAAGAAGGGCGAGAACCGCGGCAATACAATTACGTATGTGAACGCCGTGCGCGCCTGGCAGTCGCTCGGCGAATGGAACGGCAAGGCGATGACGGCATCGATCCGCATTGCCGAACTGGAAATGGCCGGGGCGGACACTTGCGTGGTGCTGGTTCAGAACGGCTCGAAGGAAATGCCCGGACCCATCCGTGGCGCCGCGATCATCCAGATCCGTTAATTTATTTTAGTCCAAGCGCGCGCAATAGGCCGACTTCGTTTACAAGCTTATGAAACTTCCTAGATTTTTCGGCGTCACGCTTTATTTGTTCTAGCTCTGCATCTTTTCGATACAGATAAACTGCTCGTTCCTCATCTGTCATAGGCTTTCGCCTCTTATTCGGAGCCTTCGAGAAGGTAGGGCCATTTTGCGGATGTCTGCTCACGATATAACTCCCTACAAAAAAAGGGCCGCTGTTGAAGCGGCCCGAGAATGGGGATTGAACCGTACGCGGAAAATTAGTTGGGCCGGCCCGCGAAAGCCCGGGGGGCTGGGGGGCTGGGATAAACCGGAACTTCACGCGAACCGGCCCGGAGGCTACGAGCCACTCTTTTCGCGGACCGCTTTGGCGCAGCGGGGGCTGAATTCGGGCGAGATTATGATTTTCTTAACGAACCCGTGAAGGCCCCAAATTCTGGGAAATCCCGCGAATTCCGGGGGGCTTGAACCTGGCGGTGCCCGGCGCGATCATGACCCCGAGAAGAGTGTCTGTTCTGGATCAGGAGGCGCCTTTGGCGGATGTTGAACCGATAGCTTTCCCCGGAGGCGAATCGCGCAAACCGCGAACGTCCTCCGGAAACCGGGTCACATTCGATCGCCAAGAACTGACGCGAATCCTGAATCTCTACGGCCGCAAGGTTGCCGCCGGCGAATGGCGCGACTACGCCATCCAGTTTCTGAAAGACCGGGCGGTGTTTGCGATTTTCCGCCGCGCCGCCGAAGTACCGCTGTACCGGATCGAGAAGGATCCGGGCCGCGCGCGCCGCCAGGGCGCCTATGCGGTCGTCACTTCGTCAGGGCTTGTACTGAAGCGCGGCCACGATCTCGACCGGGTACTGCGCGCCATCGACCCGCTCAAGATCGTCAATTGACGAGTGCAACACACCTCATCCCGGGCGAGCGCGGACAAAGTTCGTGCGAGACCCGGGATGACAATGGGTAACGCAAAAGAAAAAGGCCCCGGCAATGCCGGGGCCTTTCGATTGCTTGTTTGCGAATTACTCGTCGCGCTGGCCGAACAGGTTCAGCAGCATCATGAACAGATTGATGAAGTCGAGGTAGAGACGCAGCGCGCCCATGATCGACTTCCGGCCGGCGACCGTGCTGTCGTCATTGACGTCGTACATTTCCTTGATCTGCTGGGTGTCATAGGCAGTGAGGCCGGCGAAAATCAGAACGCCGGCTGCCGAGACGATGAACTGCAGCATCGAGGACGCGAGCCAGATATTCACCAGCGACGCGATGATGATGCCGATCAGGCCCATGAACAGGAACGTGCCCCAGCCGGACAGGTCGCGCTTCGTGGTGTAACCCCACAAGCTCAACGCACCGAACGAAGCCGCCGTAATGAAGAACACGCGGGCGATCGAGGTGTGCGTGTAGACGAGCAACAGGATCGACAGCGATACGCCAACCAGCGCCGCATAGATCCAGAAGGTCGCCTGTGCCGCGCTGACGCTCATGCGGTCGACGCGGAAGCTCAGGAAGAATACCAGCGCCAGCGGGGCGAAGATTACGACCCACTTCAGCGGGCTAACGAACAGCGCGTAGCCGATACCGGTCAGATATTGGCTGCCGATGCGGGCTGCGGCGCCGGAAGCACCCTTGGCCGCGAGCGAAGCATCGCCCGTGACCGAAAGCATGTATACGCCGAGCGCAAACAGGCCGGTCACGGCAAGGCCGATCGCCATGTAATTGTAGACGCCGAGCATATAGGCGCGCAGGCCTGCATCCACCGCCACCCGGTCGCGAGCGGCGGTCGTGCCGTAACGGGCAGCCGGATTGGTGTTGTAGTCAGACATCTTTGGACCTCTCTCCTCCCACAAGACAGCAGCCTCTTTACGAGGCCCCGCTGTGAGTTCAAGGCTAATATGGTGATCACGATTTGTCGCGGCAAGTGAAACTTCTGCAACGATCCGTGAGCCGTTAATAATTGGATTTCAGTAAGCAGTACTGTCACAGATTCCTAAGTATTTTTACGGGCTTTTCGCCCAAAGCCCGCCAGGTGCCCAAAAGTCCGAAAGCGACCGTCAGCAACACCGCCACTCCCGCGGCCAGCAGTGCCGCGGACGGATCAAATTCAAAACGGAATCGCATCACGCGCTCGACCACATAGGCGGCAGCGATTCCCCCCGCCACCGCGGCTAGCAGCGCCGTGGCCAGACCGAGGAAGGCGTATTCGAGCGCATAGGCGGTAATCAGCGTGCGGCGGGTGGCGCCCAGCGTCTTCAGGATCACCGCATCGTAGACGCGGCTGTGATGGCCGGCGGCGAGCGCGCCCGCGAGCACAAGCACGCTGGCAAGCAGCGTAATGGTACTCGCGCCTCGGATCGCGAGCGTGAGATCGGAGACGATCGAATTGATTGCCTCCAGCGCTTCCTTCACGCGCACCGTCGTGACCGCCGGAAATTCGTTGGCGACCGCTTCCAGAAGGCTGAGCTCTTTCTCGGCACTTGCGGCCTGCGCATAGGTGAGCGTTGCCAGCGATGTATGCGGAGCGCCACGAAAGGTATTGGGCGAGAACAACAGCACGAAATTGATGCCGAGATTTTCCCACTCGATGGTGCGGAGATTATGAATCTTCGCTTCGATCACGCGGCCGAGAACATTTACCGCAATCGTATCGCCAATCTTCAGGCCAAGCCCATCGGCGATCCGCTTTTCCATCGAGACGAGCGGCTCGCCATTGTAATCTTTCGGCCACCACGAGCCCTCGATGACTTTCGAGCCGGAAGGAATTTCGTCCGCGTAGGTGATGCCGCGATCCGACTGCAACACCCAGGCCGCTTCCGGATCGGGCTTTGTTTCTTCCGCCGGAATATTTTTCAATTTCACGATCCGCCCGCGCAGCATCGGAACCTGATCGAGCCTTGCATCGCCAACCCGCGCACGGATGAAAGATGAAAAATCCGTCGCCTCGCCGGAATTCACGTCGAGGAAAAAGAAACTCGGCGCCCTGTCGGGCAGCGTAGCCGTGAGCTGACGCCGCAAATTCGATTCGATCAGCACGAGCGTCACCAGGAGCGAAAGTCCCAGCCCGAGCGACAAAACCACGCTCGGCGTCAGCGCCCCCGGCCGGTGAATGTTCGACAGCGCAAGCTTCAACGGCAGCCAACGCGGCCGTGGCAGCCGGCGCGCGATCGCCATCAAGGCAAGCGCCAGAAGACGCAGTGCGACGAACGCAGCCGTGGCGGCAAAAACATAAATCACCGCGACGCGCTGAACTTCCGCGGTGAGGATCGTGAGCGCCACGAGTGCCGCGATCGAAAGGGCTGCGAGCACGACATAGCGGCGGCGCGGCCAGCGGCGGTCGGGATCGATCACATCGCGGAACAACGCTGACACGGGTACGTCATGCGCCCGGCCAAGCGGCCAAAGTGCGAAGGCGAGCGCGACCGTCAGGCCGTAGAGTGCCGCAAGCGCCAGCACGTCGGCATGCAGTGCCGGCACAAGCGGAATCGGAATGACGGCGCCAAACGCGCGCTCGACCAGGAACGGCATCGCCATTCCGATGACCAGTCCGATCGTCACACCCGCGAGCGCGATGATCAGGATTTCCGTGAGATAAATGCGGAAGATCGTTCCACCCGAAGCGCCGACCGCTTTCAGGGCTGCGATGGAGCCGCGCTTGCGGTCGAGATAATGTTTCACGGCATTGGCGACACCGACACCGCCGACGAGCAGTGCGGTCAACCCGACCAGGGTGAGAAATTCGGCGAACCGTTTGACGTTCGTTTCTAATCTTGGCGCGGCACCGGATCGCGTGCGCACTTCCCAGCCCGCTTCCGGAAATTTGGTGCGCGCCGTCTCCACCATCGCCGCCAGCGAACTTTCCGAGGGATCGTTGAGGCGGACACGATAAGTCCAGCGAACGAGACTGCCCGGTTGCAACAGGCCGGTGGCACGCAATCCTTCCTCGGAAACGATCAGCCGCGGTCCAAGGCCGATGCCGGCCGCGAGCCTGTCCGGCTCCGACTCCAGGGTTGCCGCAATCCCCAGCGAACTGTTGCCGATGGTAACCGTGTCGCCGTGCGCGAGTTTCAGCCGCGCGAGCAACGCAGGCTCGGCGACAGCGCCGTAGGTCTCGCTTTTTTTCGCGAGCGCCGCCGCAAGCGGCATGTCCGGCTGAAGCTTCACCGTGCCCGCGAGCGGATAACGGCTGTCCGCCGCCTTCAGTTCGACGAGCGTGGCGCCGCCGCCGTTCGCGCGCGCCATTGCGCGCATGGTGGCGACCCGCGAAACGCGGCCGCGGCTTTCCAGGAATTGCAATTCTTCCGTCGTCGCCTCGCGATGCGCGAGCGAGAACGAAATGTCTCCACCAAGAATGACGCCTCCCTCGCGCGCCAGACCATCGGAAAGCGCGCGTGACAGGGAGCCGACACCCGCGATCGCCGCGACACCGAGCGCGAGACAGGAGAGGAAAACACCAAAGCCCCGCACGCCGCCGCGCAATTCGCGCAGCGCCAGCCGCAGCGTGAGGCCAAATCTTGGAGGCGATGATTCGATCACTGCGCTCATGCGCGGCCGGCTCTCGCTTCGGCCTTCGCGGGCGTCACTTCGACGACGCCGGAGTGCATCCGGACGATACGGCCGCAGCGGCGCGCAAGGGCGGGATCGTGCGTCACGATCACGAGTGTTGAGCCGCGTTCGACATGCTTCGCAAACAGGAGATCCATGATCTCGTTGCCGGTGGCTTCATCGAGATTTCCAGTCGGCTCGTCCGCCAGCAGAACCGCCGGATCGGACGCCAGCGCGCGCGCCAGCGCCACGCGCTGCTGCTCGCCGCCGGAAAGCTGTGCTGGATAGTGGTCCAACCGCTCGCCAAGACCGACGCTTGCGAGTTCCGCGCGGGCGCGTTCGAAGGCATCGCTACGTCCGGCGAGTTCGAGCGGCACGGCGACGTTTTCCAGCGCCGTCATGGTCGGGATCAGATGAAACGACTGGAACACGATCCCGATGGAACGTCCGCGGAATTTCGCGAGCGTATCTTCGTCGAGCGTTGAAATTTCCTCGCCGGCGATCAGAACCCGGCCCTGTCCTGCGCGTTCAAGTCCGGCCATCACCATCAGGAGCGTCGATTTGCCCGACCCGGACGGCCCTACCAGACCCACCGCTTCGCCGCGCGATATTTGAAGCGACACATTCTTGAGGATATGTACGCGGGCAGCTCCGGTGCCGAGCGAGAGATCGACTCCTTCGATGCGAATGGCGGGCGGCTCCACGCGGCGATTGATGAGGCTTTGATCCATGCACTCTTTCCGTTCGGTATTGGTCGCCCGCAAGGGCTCGGTCAAAAATGGGGCGTTGTCGCGGCCAGGCAAGCCGTTCCTAGCATTGCTCGCGGCTTTGTGTGCGTTCGTCTGTTTCTACGCCGGGGCAGCGCACGCGGATCCCGTCCGTATTGTCGCGTTCGGCGACAGCCTGACCGCGGGCTATGGCCTCGCCCAGTCGCAGGCATTCCCCGCGAGGCTGGAGGCCGCCCTCAAGGCAAAGGGCTATGACGTGCGAATCGCCAATGCCGGTGTGTCGGGCGACACGGCTTCGGGAGGACTTTCCCGTCTCGACTGGTCCATCCCCGAAGGCACACAGGCGGTCATCCTGGAGCTGGGGGCGAACGACATGCTGCGCGGAGTGAACCCTGCCGTCACGCGGAAGGCGATGGAACAGATCGTCCAGAAGCTCCGCGCACGCAACATCGAAATCCTGCTCGCGGGTATGCGGGCTCCATCCAACATGGGTGGCGAATACGCGGCGGCCTATGACGGGATTTTTCCCGACCTCGCCAAATCGAATAATCTGATTCTCTATCCCTTCTTTCTCGACGGCATTATCGCCGAGGCCAAGTTCAATCTGAAGGACGGCTTGCATCCGAGTGCGGCGGGCGTCGATATTATCGTGAAGGGAATTCTTCCTTCCGTCGAGAAATTGATCGAACGGGTGAAGGCGAAGGACGGAAAGAAGTAATTCATGCCGCGACTGTTCACGGCCATCGAAATTCCGTCCCCGATCACGCAGGGACTGTCGCTGCTGCGCGGCGGGATTCCGGGCGCGCGCTGGATCGACCCGGAGAATTATCACCTCACGCTTCGCTTCATCGGCGACGTGGACGGCGGCATCGCCCGCGACGTGATGCACATGCTGGACGATGTGCGCCGCCGTCCGTTCGAGCTCGTGCTCGACCGGCTCGACCAGTTCGGCGGCAAGAAACCGCGCGCGGTGTTTGCCGCGGCCCGGCAGAACCCCGAACTGATCGAACTGCAGGCTGAGCTTGAACGCCTGCTGCAACGGATCGGCCTGCCGCCGGAATCGAGGAAATTCACGCCGCATGTGACGTTGGCGCGCCTGCGTGACTCCAAAACCTTTGAGGTCGCGGATTATCTGGCTGCGCGCGGACCGTTCCGCAGTCCGCCTTTCCAGGTGTCGCGCTTCGTGCTGTTCTCCTCGCGCGCCTCCACCGGCGGCGGGCCGTATGTAGTGGAAGCCGCCTACCCGCTTGAGGACTGAGATCGCCATGCGGCCACAGAAACTTTCAGCGGACGAACGGCAGCAAGCGCTGGCCAAATTGTCGGGCTGGTGCGAGGTTTCCGGACGCGAAGCGATCACGAAAAAATTCGTCTTCAGGAATTTCAGCGAAGCCTTCGGGTTCATGGCGCGGGCAGCACTTGCGGCCGAAAAGCTCGACCACCATCCTGAGTGGTTCAACGTCTACAAGACCGTCGAGGTGACGCTTTCGACTCACGACGCCCGCGGCCTGACGGAACTCGACGTGAAACTCGCCGAGGCGATGGACAGGATCGCCGGTTCCTGACGCCTCTTGCGGGCCGGGCCGTCAAGAGCCATTTGAATCTGGTCTGGTTGGTCGAGGGAGGAACCTTTGTCCACGTTCGAAAAAGCACAGGAATATTCGAATCAATTTGCCGGGGATGCGGCAGGATTGGCGCGCCGTTTTTGGCAAAAAATGCGCCCGCTGGCGGGAAGCATTCCCTTCGCCGAGGACGCCATCGCTTCCTATTATTGCGCGTTCGACAAGCAGACCCCGTCGCATGTCCGCGGTGCCCTGATCGCAGCACTCGCCTATTTCATCGTGCCGACAGACCTGCTGCCGGATTTCCTGCCTGCCCTCGGCTTCGGCGACGACGCGGCCGTTTTCGCGGCGACCCTCCAGCTCGTATCCTCGCACATCAAGCCGGAACACCGCGAAGCGGCCAAACGCGCGTTTTCGGAAATCGAGATCGAGAATCCGAAATAATCAGACCGTCAGAATGATCTTGCCCTTCACCTCGCGCCGGGCAATGGCGCCGAGGGCTTCGACGGTTTTCGCAAGGGGATAGGTCTTGTCCACATGCGCCGAGATTTTTCCATCAATCGCCCATGCCATCGTCTGTTCGATGAACGCGCGCAGCCGTGCCGGATGGCGGCGGGTCAGATTTCCCCACGCCACGCCCACGACCGAACAGCCGCGCAGCAGCACATGATTGAGCGGCAGTTTCGGAATTTCGCCACTGGCGAAACCGATGACCAAATGTCTTCCCTCCCACGCGGTCGCGCGCACGGCGGCTTCTGAAAAGGGACCGCCGACCGGATCGAACACGACATCGGCGCCGCGGTCGTCGGTCAGCGCCCGCAAACGGTCCTTCAGGTTCTCGGTCGAATAATTGATCGTTTCGTCCGCGCCGTGCCGCCGCGCGAAATCGAGTTTCTCTTGCGATGAGGCGCAGGCGATCACGCGCGCGCCGGTGATCTTGCCGATTTCCACCGCGGCGAGGCCAACGCCGCCCGCGGCGCCCAGCACCGCAAGCGTCTCGCCTTTCTTCAGTTGCGCGCGATCGAGCAGCGCGTGCAGCGCAGTTCCATACGTGACAATCAAGCCTGCAGCGCGCTCCAGCTCTAGCGCCGCCGGAACTTTCACCAGCGTCTCCGCCCGCACGCAGACTTTCTCGCGGCCGGAGCCATACGCATGATACCCGCACACCCGGTCGCCGGTTTTGACGCTGCTCACGCCCGCGCCTACCGCACTTACGATGCCCGCGAATTCCGCCGCCGGCGAAAACGGAAGCGGCGGCTTGATCTGGTATTTGCCCTGCACGATCAGCGTATCGAAGAAATTCAGCGCCGCCGCCTTCACATCCACCACCGCTTCGCCCTCGCCCGCAACCGGGTCCGGCAAATCGGCATATTCTAGCCCCTCGGGCGGACCAAATCGGCGGCAGAGAACGGCCTTCATCGGCAAAACCTCACGATTCGATGGGAGGAAAGAGTCCGATTTTTGCGCCATTTTCGGCGGCTCGTCCATGATGCAGGCGCCAAACGGCTTGGCGCTTGCGGCCATGGCGTTTATTGATTCCAAGGGGATGACATCGCAGCGAAAGACCGGGAAGGTATCCACCCATGAAACCCCGACTGTTCCTGTTCGCCGGCCTGTTGTTCACGGCTGCCGTATTGTTCTCGCCGCAGCGCGCGTTCGCGCAGGCCGCTTCCGCATCCATGATCGGCCAGTATGGCGACTGGGGCGTCTATGTGGGGCTGGGAAGCGGGAAAAACTGTTTTGCGCTGTCGCAGCCGAAGGACCGTCAGCCCTCCGGCCTGAAACGCGATCCGGCCTATATGTTCATCAGCACCCGTCCGGCCGACAATGTCCGCAACGAATTCAGCGTACTGGCCGGTTTTCCGCTCAAGGAAGATGCCGACCCCTCTTTGCAAGTGGGCAACGACTCCTATGTGCTCTATGCCCGCAAGGATGGCGGGATCTGGATCCGGAACGTCGCCGAGGAAGGCCGCCTGATCGAGGCGCTCCGCAAGGGCCGCGAACTCGTGCTGAAGACGACCTCCATTCGCGGCAACGAGACCGTGGACCGCTATTCGCTGACCGGGCTCGCGCAGGCGCTGGACCGCGTCGCGCAGGAATGCAAGTAGACCGCAGGACGCCGGCGGCTATCGGCGCGAGGTTTTCAAAGAGCCCATGAAACGATCGTTGATCGGACTGGACCGCGCTCAGCTTGCGCAGGCGCTCGCCGAAATCGGCGTGCCCGAGCACGCGCGCAAGATGCGCGTCTCGCAGCTCTGGCACTGGATCTATTTCCGTGGCGCGCGCGATTTCGACGAGATGAGCAATGTCTCGAAAGACATTCGCGCGCAGCTTGCGGAAACATTCTCGCTCGATCGGCCGGAAGTCGCCGTCGAGCAGGTATCGAACGACGGCACCCGCAAGTGGCTGATCCGGCTCCCGGCCGAAACGGCCGGCGAAAAGCCGCATGATGTGGAAGCGGTCTACATCCCGGAATCCGACCGCGGCACGCTCTGTATCTCTTCACAAGTCGGCTGCACGCTGTCCTGCACGTTCTGCCACACCGGCACGCAGCGCCTCGTGCGCAACCTCACCGCCGCCGAAATAGTCTCCCAGGTGATGATCGCGCGGGATCGTTTGGGAGAATGGCCGGGCGCCACGCGCGCCGAGGGCACCGCGGCTGAGGGCGAGGCACCGCGTCTGGTCACCAACATCGTCTTTATGGGGATGGGCGAGCCGCTCTACAATTTCGATCACGTCACGAATGCGATCTCGATCATCGCCGACGGCGAAGGCATCGGGATCGGCAAGCGCCGCATCACGGTTTCAACCTCCGGCGTCGTGCCGGAAATCGGCCGGCTCGGCGATGCCAGCGGCACGATGCTCGCAATCTCGCTCCATGCCGTGCGCGACGAACTGCGCGACGAGATCATTCCGCTGAACCGGAAATACCCGATCAAGGTTCTGCTCGACGCCTGCCGGAATTATCCCGGCGTCTCGAACGCGCGCCGCATTACGTTTGAATATGTGATGCTGAAAGGCGTGAACGACTCCGAAAAAGACGCGCGCGATCTTGTGCGGCTTCTCAAGGGCATTCCGGCCAAGATCAATCTCATTCCGTTCAATCCCTGGCCCGGCACGAAATACGAATGCTCCGACTGGGACACGATCGAGCGTTTCTCCGAGATCGTGTTCAAGGCGGGTTACGCGAGCCCGGTGCGCAAGCCGCGCGGGCGCGACATCCTCGCCGCCTGCGGCCAGCTCAAATCCGAAACGCAGAAGCTCTCGGCACGGGAGCGCATGGCGCTGCGTGCCATGGCGATGACGGATTGATCGTGAACATCCTTGTCCGCTTTTTCATCGTCCTGTTCGCCTACTGGATCGCGACCATCGCCGCGGGCGCTGTGCTCGTCTTTGGTGCGGTCAGCCCCAGTCTTTCCACGCCGCCTCCGGGTTCGGACGAATGGCCGGTACTTTGGTTCCTGATGGTCGCGACGAGCGTTGTCGTCGCGGCGATCGCCTTCGTGCCGTCCGCCATCGCCATCCTGATCACCGAGGCATTCGGCTGGCGCTGGCTCGTACTCTACGCCGTCGCCGGCGCAGCCATCGGTGTGTCCTGCGCGTACTGGGCGGGCTTTATCGAATGGAGTCCGGAGGTGAGCGCCGGCCTTCCGCGCACCGGCAACACCGAACTCATGGCCGCGGCCGGCATCGCGGCGGGCTTCGTCTATTGGCTGATCGCAGGCCGCCGCGCGGGCGGCTGGCGCGATCTTTAGCCTCCCTTTGCGTCGTCGCATCGCCCGCATATAACGGCCCGGTTCGGTGTCGTGTTTTCCGGGGCGAGCAATGAAAAAAGACATCAAGAAGGTTGTGCTGGCCTATTCGGGCGGTCTCGACACTTCGGTCATTCTGAAATGGCTGCAGACCACCTATGGCTGCGAGGTCGTCACCTTCACCGCCGATCTGGGCCAGGGCGAGGAAGTGGAGCCCGCGCGCAAGAAGGCGGTGCTGCTCGGCATCAAGCCGGAGAACATCTACATCGAAGACCTGCGCGAGGAATTCGTGCGGGATTATGTGTTTCCGATGTTCCGCGCGAACACGGTGTACGAGGGCCAGTATCTGCTCGGCACTTCCATCGCGCGGCCGCTCATTGCAAAAAAGCAGATCGAAATCGCGCACAAGACCGGCGCCGATGCGGTCGCGCACGGCGCGACCGGCAAAGGCAACGATCAGGTCCGTTTTGAACTGACCTATTACGCGCTCGATCCGAACATCCACGTCATCGCGCCGTGGCGCGAATGGGATCTGACTTCGCGCACGAGGCTGCTGGAATTCGCCGAGACGCATCAGATTCCGATCGCCAAGGACAAGCGCGGCGAAGCGCCGTTCTCGGTCGATGCGAATCTTCTGCACTCATCCTCGGAAGGCAAGGTGCTGGAAGACCCGAACGTCGAAGCGCCGGAGTATGTCTACCAGCGCACGATTTCGCCGGAGCAGGCGCCCGACAAGGCGACGGAAATCTCCATCGACTTTGAAAAGGGCGATCCGGTCGCGGTTGACGGCAAGAAGCTATCTCCCGCAGCGCTGCTGACCAAGCTGAACGAACTCGGCAGGGCGAACGGCATCGGCCGCCTCGACCTCGTGGAAAACCGTTTTGTCGGCATGAAATCGCGCGGGGTGTACGAGACGCCCGGCGGCACGATCCTGCTCGCCGCCCATCGCGCCATTGAATCGATCACGCTCGACCGCGAGGCCGCACACCTCAAGGACGCGTTGATGCCGCGCTACGCGGAGCTGATCTATTACGGCTTCTGGTTCGCGCCGGAACGCGACATGTTGCAAGCACTCATTAATAAGAGTCAGGAATTTGTCGCCGGCCGCGTGAAACTGAAGCTCTACAAGGGCAATGTCTCCGTCACCGGTCGCGACAGTCCTTACTCGCTCTACAATCAGGACCTTGTGACGTTCGAGGAAGGCGCCGTCGCCTACGACCACCGCGACGCGCAGGGCTTCATCAAGTTGAATGCCTTGAGACTGCGCACTTTTGGGATGCGCAAGCGGAAGATGGACAAGAAATAAGAATCATCCTGCCGCTAGCGGTGTCACGAAGCCGTGCCTATCTAGAGCGGGTTCGCGCCGCGCGCTGGAGATTTCATGCCCTGGTCCCTCACCGTCGGATACGTCGCCGGAACGGCGGTTCGTATCCACGCCACGTTCGCTCTGTTTCTGGTCTGGATCTGGGTCACCTATTATCAGCGCGGAGGCACGGAAGCGGCGTGGGAAGGTGTTGCCTTCGTCTCGCTGCTGTTCCTCTGCGTGCTGCTGCACGAGTTCGGCCATATCTTCGCAGCCCGCCGCTACGGTGTGAAGACGCCGGACGTGACGCTCTGGCCGTTCGGCGGCATCGCCAACCTGGAACGCATTCCCGAAAAGCCTTCCGAAGAACTCGTCGTCGCCATTGCCGGGCCGCTCGTGAATGTCGTGATCGCGGCGGTGTTGCTGCTCTATCTCGGCGCGACCGTCGATGTCGCCAGCCTGACAAAAATCGAGGACCCCGCCGTCTCGATGGTGGCGAAGCTTGCCGGCGCCAACATCTTCCTCGTTCTCTTCAACATGGTGCCCGCCTTTCCGATGGACGGCGGGCGCGTGTTGCGCGCGTTGCTTGCGATCAAATTCGGTTTCGCCCGCGCCACCGAATACGCCGCTGGCATCGGACAGGGATTTGCCATTTTGTTTGGGCTGCTTGGCATCATCACCGGCAATTTCATGCTCGTCATCATCGCGGTGTTCGTGTTCCTCGCCGCTTCCGGCGAAGCGGGTCATGCGCAACTAAGTTCGGTTGCTCGCGGCACCCTCGTTTCCGATGCGATGATCACCAGGTTCCAATCGCTGAACACCCAGTCTCGCGTGAGCGATGCGCTCGACGCGCTGATCCATTCGACCCAGAAAGAGTTCCCGATTGTCGATGGGGGCGAGCACCTGCGCGGCGTCCTCACCCGCGATGCGATGATCCGCGCCCTCAAGGACAAGGGCCCCGACACACCGGTGCTGGAAGTCATGGAAACGGACATCCCGACCGTTCCCGCCCGGGCAAAACTGGAATCAGCCCTCAAATGCCTGACCGGCCCTCAATCCAAGCCGGTAGTGGGTGTTACTGATGTTCAAGGGCGTCTCGTCGGCTTTCTCACCGCCGAAAACCTCGGCGAGATGATGCTCATTCAGTCGGCCCGCGGTGATAAAGCCTTCGGCCCATGGGGGCGCCGCCCCGCCTGAAATGGACACCATAGGCGAATGGGCCGCATTGGCATTGGGTTGCCATGTCATTTTTGATCGCTAGATTGCGCCGCTTCCACCCCGCCAGAGATTGATTCAACAATGTCGCTCCGCAACGTTGCCATTATCGCTCACGTCGACCACGGCAAGACCACGCTGGTCGATCGCCTGCTGCAGCAGTCGGGCGTCTATCGCGAAAACCAGAAAGTCACGGAACGCGCGATGGACTCCAACGACCTGGAGCGCGAGCGCGGCATCACCATTCTCGCCAAGGCGACTTCGGTGCTGTGGGAAGACACCCGCATCAACATAGTGGACACGCCTGGCCACGCCGATTTCGGAGGCGAGGTGGAACGCATCCTGAATATGGTGGATGGCGCACTGGTGCTCGTGGACGCCGCCGAAGGCCCGCTGCCGCAAACCAAGTTCGTGGTGTCGAAGGCGCTGAAGATGGGCCTGAAGCCCATTGTTGTGATCAACAAGGTGGACCGGCCCGACGCCCGTCCGGTCGAAGTCGTCAACGAAGTGTTCGACCTGTTCGCGGCACTCGACGCCAGCGACGAGCAGCTCGACTTCCCGATTCTCTACGGTTCCGCCAAGCAGGGTTGGATGGCGACCAGCCTCGAAGCCTCGCATGACGACGGCATGAAGCCGCTGTTCGAGCTCGTGCTCAGCCATGTGCCGCCGCCGAACGTGGAAGACGGCCCGTTCCGCCTGCTCGGCACCATCATGGAAGCCAATCCCTATCTCGGTCGTATCATCACCGGCCGCATCAGTTCTGGAAGTGTCAGGCCAAACCAGCAAGTGAAGGTGCTGGAGCGCGACGGCAAGCTTGTCGAATCCGGCCGCATCACCAAAGTGCTGGCGTTCCGCGGGCTTGAGCGCGTTCCGGTCGACGAAGCGGAAGCCGGTGACATCGTTGCAATCGCGGGCTTGCCGAACGCCATGGTCGCTCAAACGATCTGCGATCCCGCCGTGGAAACGCCGATCCAGGCGCAGCCGATCGACCCGCCGACGCTTGCCATGACTTTCCGTGTGAACGATTCCCCGCTCGCCGGCACCGAGGGCGACAAGGTGACGAGCCGCATGATCCGCGACCGCCTGCTGCGCGAAGCCGAAGGCAATGTCGCGCTGCGCGTTCGCGAATCCGATGACAAGGATTCGATGGAAGTCGCCGGCCGCGGCGAACTCCAGCTCGGCATCCTGATCGAAACCATGCGCCGCGAAGGCTATGAGCTTTCCGTGTCGCGGCCGAAGGTGCTGCTGCGCAAGGACGATGCAGGCAATCTGGAAGAGCCGATCGAGGAGGTCGTGATCGATGTGGACGAAGAGCACTCCGGCATCGTCGTGCAGAAAATGTCGGAGCGCCGGGCGGACATGACCGAACTGAAGCCGTCCGGCGGCGGCCGTGTGCGTCTCGTGTTCCACGCGCCGACGCGCGGCCTGATTGGCTATCAGAGCGAGTTGCTCACCGACACCCGCGGCACCGCGATCATGAATCGCCTCTTTCACTCCTATGCGCCGTTCAAGGGCGACATCCAAGGCCGCCGCAACGGCGTGCTGATCTCGAACGAATCCGGCGAAGCCGTCGCCTACGCGATGTGGAAACTGGAAGACCGCGGGCCGATGATGATCGAGCCAGGTTGGAAAGTGTATCGCGGCATGATTGTCGGCGAGCACACCCGCGACAACGATCTTGAGATCAACATCCTCAAGGGCAAGCAACTCACCAACATCCGCACCACTTCCAAAGACGAAGCCGTGCGCCTCACGCCGCCGATCCGCATGACGCTGGAAAAGGCGCTGGCCTACATTCAGGACGACGAGCTGGTTGAAGTAACTCCAAAGTCGATTCGCCTGCGCAAGAAATTGCTCGACCCGAACGAACGCAAGAAAGAAGAGCGGACGCGCGAGGCCGAAGGGGTCTGAAAGCCGGGTGTGACCAATAGGTCGCACTTCGGTCCCTAATTAACCTTCCGTTAACGAAAGCCTTGAAGCGGGGCCATGCCTTTGCTTCGATTGGGACATGAGCACGGTCCTGATCGATATCCGCCGCGCGCGGGCCGAAGATGCAGTGCCTCTCGCCGAGGCCCACGACGAGGCTTGGCGCACGGCCTATCTCGGCCTCATTCCGGGACCGGAATTGGAGAAGCTCGTGACCCGCCGTGGCCCGTCCTGGTGGGACGCCGCCATCCGCCGCGGCTCGCGGATTTCACTCCTGATGTTCGGCGACGAGATCGCCGGCTACACGAATTATGGCCGCAATCGCGCAAAGAGCCTGCCCTATGGCGGAGAAGTCTATGAACTGTATCTCCGCCCGGAATATCAGGGTATCGGCTTCGGCCGGAAACTGTTCGCGATGGCGAAACGCGACCTCACCCAGGCCGGTCACTCCGGTCTCGTCGTGTGGGCGCTCACCGACAACGATCCCGCGGTGAATTTCTATCGCTCCATGGGCGGTCGCGCCGTCGCGCGATCGACCGAACGCTTCGGCCAGAAGGTTCTCGACAAGGTCGCCTTCGCCTGGATGCGCTGAAGAGTCTTACCGGGTCGATTTCCGCGCGCTGACGATTTCTTCAAGCCTTGCGATAATTTCGGCTGAGTTTCAGCTTACCGAAACGTTTTGATTCGCACTGTCTCTCCCTGAACGATCTTCAGGGCTGGACGCGGGAATCTTAGCGGTTTTAGCCAGCAGTTTTCTTAGCGAATCGTTTGCTGTCAGCTGGCGCACGCACGCGCATTTTCACACATTGACCGTCGGAAAGCGTCTCAATGCCGCCGATAGAATCGCGCCCGCCTTTCGGAGTCGCGCACAACAACTAGCAGCGATCTTGCGAAATTCGTCAGAGTCTCGCGCCACTCAACTCAGTTGAAGGCCCAGAACAATAGGCGCTCGGCGAATAGCAGGATCAGGATCAGGATCACCGGTGAAATGTCGAGTCCACCCAGGTTGGGCAACACGCTGCGGATCGGGCGCAGCACCGGCTCGGTCAGCCGGTAGAGCGCATCGCCGATCGTGCGAACCACATTGTTGTACGGGTTCACGACATTGAATGCGATCAGCCAAGACAAAACCGCCGACGCGATCAAGATCCAGATGTAAAGCGTGATGATAGTAGAGATAAGCCAGAAGAACGGATTCATACGACACTCCAGCGGACCGATGCTCGATCAATAGCCGTGCACGAAGCGGCGGAAAAGGCCGGGGAACATATTTTCCCGTCCAACTTAAGCAACATCGGGCCGCCGTCGCCTTGACACCCTTCCAAATGGCGGACTAGACCCTCCGGCGATACATCCCAGATTTCGGGGCCGTAGCTCAGTTGGGAGAGCGCCGCGTTCGCAATGCGGAGGTCAGGGGTTCAACTCCCCTCGGCTCCACCATTCCCCGTTATTCGCTACGCTCAAGCCTCGGCGCAGCCGGGTTTTTTGCTGTGGGCCAAAAAACGAACGGGAGACGGCCGGAGGGGTCATTCCAGCCGTCTCCCGTCGATTGTTTTGACCGGCTACGCAAAAACCAGATGCCGGCTGGGTTCTGTCAGCAAGCCGGTTGCCACCGCGAAAAAACACGCTGCCCGCGACATGTCGTGGGTCGCCCCGTCCGCGATTCAAAATCTGGTTTAGCTGAAATCACCCGCGCGCTTCGCGCGTCTCATTTTGCGAGGAAATTCGCATTTTGCGAAAGTTTTTCCTCGTCCGCCGGCTGCATCAGGCCCGTCCAGTAATCGAGGAACTGATCGAGCCAGCGCTGGGTCTTCGCATCATGGATCGCGCGGCCCTCGAAATGATCCTCTCGCGGACGCGCATTCGGCAGGGTCAGGCGCTCATGGCCACGCGTGGTCCAGCGGCACATCATGTGATGCGTTACTTCGCAATGGAACTGGATGCCGAAGGCGGCCGGCCCATATTGAAACGCCTGATTGGGAAACGTGTCGCTCTCCGCGAGCCGCACGGCATCGGCGGGCAGATCGAAGCCCTCGCGGTGCCACTGATAGATGTAATCCGGCCAATCGAAGAGTTTTTCGCCCTCCGGCGTAGCCCGCAGCGGGTAATAGCCGACCTCGACCAGCCCCTCCGGGTGGAAGTCCACCTTCGCGCCGAGATTTCGCGCAAGCACCTGCGCGCCGAGACAGATGCCGAGAAACGGTTTCTGTTCCTCCAGCGCGACCGAGGTCCATTCGATTTCCTCGCGCACATAAGGATCGTCGTCATTGGCGCTCATCGGGCCGCCGAAGATGATGACGCCATCGTGTTCGTCGAGGGTTTTGGGAAGCGTGTCGCCGAAGCGCGGGCGGCGCGCGTCGATGCTGAAGCCGCGTTCGATGAGGCGATGCGCAAGACGGCCGGGCGTCGAGTGTTCCTGATGGAGGATCGCCAGAATTTTCCGGTTCATTGCCGAATGCCGCTTGCCTGTATCCAAGCGGTGGCATGAATCGGCAAGCCCTTTCAAGGTGCGGATTACCGCTGTTTTCTCGCGCGGAAATGGGCGGCAGCAAGGATCAGCGGCCGCGGCAGGCGCGGCCCAAGAAACGCGATCATCTTATTGAACAAGCCCGGGATCACCACCCGCTTGCCGCGCTCAAAACCGCGCCAGCCCTCGCGCGCGACTTGCGTAGCGGAAGTGTGCGGAATTCCGGGAAACATCCGGCGCTTGCTGCCGGGTCTTGCCCGCTCCTGAAAACCGCTCGGCGTCGGGCCGGGACAAAGTGCGGTCACCCGTACCCGGCCGTCTAGTTCGGCGTAGAGGGCCTCGGAAAACGAAAGCACATACGCCTTGCTCGCGTAATAAACCGCCATGCCCGGACCGGGCACGAACGACGCAACGGAAGCGACATTCAGGATGCCGCCTTTCGCATCGATAATTTCCGGGAGAAAACGCGCGGTCAGGTCGGTCAGCGCGCGGACATTCAGATCGACCATGCCAAGCTGATCCGTGCGATCTAAATTTTCGAGTTCGCCTGAAAGACCGTAGCCGGCATTGTTCACAAGTTCGGCGACGCTCAGATTTTTAGCGGCCAGCATTTCGGCGATTTTGTCCGCAGACCCCGTCAGCGAAAGATCGAGCGGTATCGTGTCGGGACGCGGATGGCCTTTCGCGGCAACTGCATCCGCGACACGGGCCAATCCTTGATCGGAACGCGCCGTCAGGACAAGACGCCGTCCAGCCAAAGCCGCCGCGTACGCAAGTTCCTCACCAATTCCCAGAGACGCACCGGTGATCAGCGTGACGCCATTCACGACTGGTTTTCTTTGTCCGTGATTTCGTCGCGCATGTGCTTGCGGATCGTCACGCGGTCGCGCGCGGGAATATGCAGAAGCTCCGACGCGCGCCAGACCACGTTGTCCTCGAACTCGCTCAATTCCCCGTCGGCATAGGCGACTTCGAACATCATCTCGACCACGCGTTTGCGGCCTTCGTCGTCGAGCAGCCGGTTCAGCACGCTCGTGAACTGATAGAGATCGACCGCCTCGTTGTCGGCGCGGGTCGCCGCCTCGATCAGTTTCTCGGCGTCTCCCGCCTCCATGGCGAAGCGGTACGAAAGCACATCACGCAGCCGCCCTCGTTCGGCCGGATTGAACTCGTTGTCGCTGACGACAACGTGAACAAGCAGTGCGGCCGCCGCCAGCCGCGTCTCCGTCTCGTCGAAGGAAGCCGTTTCCTTCTCGGCACCAACGATCTCGCCGATGAACTTGCTCAGGGATTCGAACATCCGCACTCCATAGCGAACCCGCTTTGGCCGTGCAATCTGGCCAAAAATTGCCGGACGCACTAAGGAACATCAGATACTGGAGGGCTCGATGATCCGTTGCGTCATTCTCGACGATTACCAGAACGTGGCGTTGAATAGCGCCGACTGGAGCCAGCTTAAGGGTAAAGTGGAATGGCGCGTCAGCAGCGAGCCGATTCTGGACCGCGAAGCCCTCGTCTATGCGCTCGCCGACGCCGAAGTCATCGTTGCCATGCGCGAGCGCACGGCGTTTGACGGCGCCCTGTTCGAGCGCCTGCCCAAACTGAAGCTGCTGGTCACCACCGGCATGCGGAATGCGGCCATCGACCTGGAGGCCGCCGCCGACCACGATGTGACGGTTTGCGGGACCGAAGGCTCGGTCGGCGCTACCGCCGAATTGGCCTTCGGGCTGATCCTGTCGCTGATGCGGCATATCCCGCATGAAGCATCGCTCTTTCGCAGCGGCGGCAAATGGCAGACGACCTTGGGGCGCGAACTGAATGGACGGCAGCTTGGCATCCTTGGACTCGGCAAGCTCGGCGCGAAGCTCGCAAAATTCGGTCTCGCCTTCGGCATGAAGGTTTCGGCGTGGAGCCAGAACCTGACGCCCGAGCGTTGCGCTGAAACCGGCGTGGAGTTTGCGGGATCGCTGGAGAATCTTCTCAAGAGGTCCGACGTGATTTCAATTCATCTCGTGCTCAGCGAACGAACCAGGGCATTGATCGGCGCAAAGCAATTCGCGCTGATGAAGCCGGGCGCCGTTCTCGTGAACACTTCGCGTGGGCCGATCGTGGATGAAACCGCGCTGATCGACACGCTGAAAAACGGAAAGCTCGCGGGAGTGGGTCTCGACGTATTCGATGCGGAACCGCTGCCAAACAGCCATCCGCTGCGCGGACTGCCGAACGTGATCGGCCTGCCGCATCTCGGCTACGTCACCGAAGAGACCTATCGCATCTTTTACGGACAGGCGGTGGAAGACATCGCAGCCTGGCTCGAAGGCAAGTCCGTGCGTGTGCTAAAAAGCGTAAAACAGTAAATTATTCTTTGCCCGATCCCTTGCTGCCGCCCCGCGTCAGCAGCGATTGATAGAGCTGCGTCGCTTTCGGATCGTTGGGGGCTTTCTTGCGCGCCTGATCGGCATAGACGACCGCTTGCGGAAACTGGCCTAACCGGCACGGAGCGAGGCCTTCACCACGTTTTCCGCGCCGTGGACATTGGTGAGGATACATTCGAACGGATGTATTCGGCGGTCGGAATAATTTTCAGCGCCGCCGCGTGTACCACGACATCGATATCGCGCATGACGAGTTCGACGCGGGAAAGGTCGCGCACATTGCCGATGAAAAAGCGAAGCCGTACCGCCGTTTCAGAAGTGGTGCCGCAAGAGGGACTCGAACCCCCGACCCCGTCATTACGAATGACGTGCTCTACCAGCTGAGCTATTGCGGCTTGCCGCCCTGATAGCGGGGCAACCCTTAATTTTCAAGAAGCCGGGCGGGCAAGCCAGTCCAGGAGACTGAACCGCTTGCGGGGCGCTGGCGCATCGCCGTCCAGTTCCGGCCCCGGATCGTCCGGCAAGGGGGGCTCGGCCACCACAGGGCTGAATGCCCTCTTTGATTCGGCTTTTGGCCTGGGCAAAGTTTCGGCTGCGGTTCCAGACGGGGATAACGGCTTCGACGGTGCAGGCTTTAGGGCCTCGATCTCGATCTTGCCGGCGGGCATCGGAGTGACGGGCTTCGCCGCCGCGTCCTGGACGAGCACCGGTCCGCCTAGCGACTCAGGCGGCACGATCCAGGAAAACGCATTCACTTTGCCGGTCAAAGGCGAGGCCGGCAGCCATCGCTCGGAAACGTAGCCGTCCGCGACCCACGCCGGATCGCGCTTGCCGCGCACCGCGCGCGCGGTCCATTCGCGCGCCTTGCCGTGATCGCCGAATTCCTTGGCTTCGATCTCGGCCATCAGCATGCAGGTGCGCTGCGTCGGATCGGAAAGCAACGGCTCCAGCATCTCACGCGCCTGCTTGAAATCGTTGGCGTCGATGGCTGCACGCGCCACCGCGAACATCGATTCCGGATTGGTGGGCGCTTTTTTTGCGAGTGACTTCACCCGCTTCAGGCGGTCGCGCGCCGTATCGCCGGGACTGAGCAGCGCATACGCCTCCGCAAGATCGGGATGCGGTTGCAACGCCCAGCCTTTTTCGACGAGCTTGTTCGCGCGGCGAAGATTGCCTTCGCGTCCTTCGAGACGTGCTGAAAGTGTTACCGCCGGGATGAGATCGGGTGCGAGTTTTGCCGCCTGTGCGGCAAGCTCGCGCGCGCGGGCCGGATTGGTAAGTTCGGATTCCATCGCCTGCGCGGTGATGAGTGCTGCACGCTGGCGTTTTCCTTCCACCTTGGAGACGGCGCCCGCTTCGATCTGGCGATTGAGCGCCTCTAGCGCGCCATCCCACGCGCCGTTGCGCGAATTGAATTCGATCAGCGCTTCACCGGCCCATGCCAGCGAAGGATCGGTGCGGGCGGCTTCCTCCGCGAACGAGAACGCGGCCACCGCATCGTTCCTGCGGCGCGCCTCGATATAGAGCCCGCGCAGCCCGAGCGCTTTTGTATCTTCATGCCCGAGCATGTTGCGGAACTCCGCCTCCGCCGCCTGCGCGTCGCCGCCAAGCTGTGCGGCCTGCGCCGAAAGCAGAAGAACCAGCGGCTCTTTGCCGAGCAGCCTCCGCGCGCTACTCGCTGAACGGCCCGCCTCATGGGCATTCCCCGTACCGACCGCGATCATTCCACGCGAGATCGCCTTCCAGCCACGCAATTGCCGCCGCTCGTGGACGTATTCCGAAATGCGATGCGGCGCCGAAGCGAAATACCGCAGCAGCGACCAAACCACGATCATCGCTGCCATCAATGCAAGTAGTGCTACGAGCGCCACCGTGACCGACGTGGAGATGCGCCAGCCCTGCCAGGTCATCACGACCTCGCCGGGCCGGTCCACGATCCAGGCCGCACCGAGTGCGATCAGCGTGACAGCAGCCAGAAAGAACAGAATGCGGATCATGATTTCGGCTGTTCCGGCGATACGAGAATGGTCTCGATCAGTTTCCTGACCGTTGTCTCGGCGGCGAAGCGCTCATTGGCGGTGGCGATCCAGCTTGATGCTTCCGATTTCGAACGCTCCGGCAATTTTGCAAATTCCGAAACGGCGGCGACGAGATCGCCGCGCGTGAGCGCGCTTTCCATTCGTGCGACGACGGCTTCCGGTCCGTCGCCAGTTCCGTCACCGATCTTGCGGACTTCGACCAGCCGCGTTGCATTGGCATACAGCCTGGAAATAAAACCGCTTGCGTCTTCGGTGCCGCGCAAGAGTTTCGGCGCGAGCGCTGAAAACTGGTTGGCGAGAATGCCTACGGCTGGAATTCCCTTGGCGGAGGATTTTTCCAGCGCATCGAGTGCCGCGCCACGTGAACCGGTAGCAGCACGGGCGGCGGCAAGCTCCTGCACGAATGGCTTGCCGGAATTGATTGCGGCGGAAAGCGTATTAAGCGCCAGAATTTCCCTGGCGATCTCCGAACTCACCGACGATTTGCTTGCGGTGGTGAGCGAGGAAACGCGTTCATCAAGCGCGCCGATACGGGCAGTGAGCGACTGGATCGCCGTCGCAATGGCGGGCTGATCCTGCTGCGCGGCGATTTTCCGCAGTTCAGCAAGTGCCTCGCGCAATTCCCTGGAAACCGCGTCGGCTGAGGAATCTGCCGTAGCACCCGGTATTGTGGTGCCACCGCGCGTTTCATTTTCCGAGAGCCGCTTTTCAGCATTCGCGATGGAAGCCGCGAGCTTGTCGATCCGCTGGCCGATCGCCGGATTCTCCGCTTCTGCTGCGGGCCGTTTCGACAGAGTTTCAATCCGTGCGTTCAGGGCCGCGATTTCCCGCGAAAGGGAGGCGTCCTGCGGTCCCGCCGGTTGGCCAAACTGAGGAAGTGCAAAAAAGACGATGGCCGCACCGGCAGCGGCTCCAATGGCCCCGGCAATCAGCGAGGGAAGGAAGGCCGCAAGATTCATCCCGGCTTTCTTCGATTTTGCATCGGAATTGTCCGGCTTGGCGGAAGCCGGCGCAGGCTCCGGTTTCGGCTTCGGCTGCGCCTTGCCGCCGTCCTCTCCCAGCTCCTTCGCTTCAAGCTCGATCACGGGCGGCGGGCGGCGCGGCTTTTCGCTCTTGCCGCCTGGAGGCATGTCGTCCGGACGATCCCCCTCAGCCATGTTTCCTCGCGCGTTGGCTTTATGAAATAGACCTCCGGCGAAGTCGCCGCAACCTTTGGCGCTCATACCAGCGCCAAAAGCGCCTTCTCTTCCGGCCGGGCCGCGATCTCACACTTGCCGCCCGCGGCCTGGAGCGGCTCCGCGACAGCGCGCGAAAGGCAAAGATGCCGGATAACGGGAACCTGCTTCTCCAGTCCCGCGCGTTGCATCAGCGTCACAAACACCGCGGCGCTGCGGGGCGAGTAGTGTATCACCGCGTTCACCGATCCCTTGCCGATTGCTTCTGCCGCGGCCTTAGAAAACGAGGCTACGGCCTTCATTCGGTAAAGAACCAGCGTGACCGCCTCGATACCCGCCGGAGCAAGCAGCACGGAAAATTCCTTGGCTCGATGCTCGCCCGCGAGATGCAGGACAAGCGACCCGGGCTTCAATGTTTCGGCCAGCAGCTTTGCGAGGTCCGCTACATCACCTTTGGAATAAGTGACCTTATCGAATCTGGCTGCCCTAGCTGCCTCCGCCGTTCGAGCCCCGACCGCGAACACAGACACGCCCAACAGCGCGTCGATTCCGGGCAGGTTTTCCGCCGCACGCATCGCATTGGCGCTGGTTACAGCGATGGCATCGAAATTACCGGCCGGAATATTTGGCTTGACCCGTTCGAGCACAAGCAACGGCTCGACCAGTGCATCGTGACCCATTTCGGCAAGCCGTTTGGCGGTGCTTGTTGCGTCGGGCTCAGGGCGGGTGATTAGAACACGCACGGATCAGGCCGTCAGCACGCCCGCCGGGGCGCGCGCGCGCAACTCGCGGCCGGCATCCGCACCGAGCTTCTCGGCATCGGCAACGAGTCCTTCGCGGCGCGTGTCGGCAAAATTCTTTCCGTCCGGGGAGATCACTAGTCCATAAAATGAAATACGTCCGTTCTCTAACTGCGCATGACCGGAAATCGGCGCACGGCAAGAACCGTCCAGTTCGGCGAGGAACGCGCGCTCCGTGCGAAGTGCGATCGAAGTGACCTCGTGATCGATGGCCGAAACGACTTTCGCCGTCGCGGAATCGCTGCTCCGGATTTCGATCGTTACAACTCCCTGTCCGGCGGAAGGCGGAAATTCATTCGGGTCCAGAATTTCGGTTGCGCGATCAGCGAGGCCAAGCCGCCGCAAGCCGGCGAGCGCGAGAAGTGTCCCGTCGAACGAGCCGTTCGCGACTTTATCCAGCCGCGTATGCACATTGCCGCGCAGAAGTTTTGCTTCGATTCCCGGATTGAGCCGCTTCGCTAATGCGCTGCGCCGAACGGATGCCGTGCCAAGCACAGCGCCTGCCGGAAGCTCTTTCAGCGATTTCACCGCCCCGCCAATAAAAGCATCGCGCGGATCTTCGCGGGGCGGGCAGGCCGCCAGCCGCAAACCATCCGGCAGAAAGGTCGGCACATCCTTCGCCGAATGCACGGCAAGGTCGATCCGGCCATCAAGCAGGGCTTCTTCGATCTCTTTCGTGAACAGCCCCTTGCCGCCGATATCGGCCAGCGGCCGGTCGTGCACCGTGTCGCCGGTCGTGCGCACGATCACGATCTCAAAATCGTCGGGCGAACGTCCGTGCGCGGCCGCTAGCAGCGCGCGCACGTTCTCGGATTGCGTCAAGGCAAGCGGACTTCCCCGCGTACCGATCCTGATCTTGTCTGTCCCAGCCATGCTTTGTCTGGAATAGCACACTGTTGGGCGGGAACCGGAATTCCTGCTATGGGCTGGCCGGAAGGGCCGGCCGGCCCGCGGAAATATTTGATGCTGGTTCTAGGGATCGAAACCACCTGCGACGAGACCGCGGCTGCCGTGGTGGAGCGCAGCGACGACGGCTTGGGGAGGATTCTTTCCGACGTCGTGGTTTCGCAGCTCGAACAGCATCGCGATTTTGGCGGCGTCGTACCCGAAATCGCCGCCCGTGCCCATGTCGAGCTTGTCGATAAAGTCATACGCCGGGCGATGGAAACGGCCAACGTGGAGTTCTCCCAGCTCGATGCGGTCGCGGCGGCGGCCGGACCGGGACTGATCGGCGGCGTGATCGTCGGCCTCACTACCGGGAAGGCCATTGCCCTTGCCATGGGCAAGCCACTGGTCGCGGTCAATCATCTTGAGGCGCATGCACTGACGGCACGGCTTACGAACCGGGTCGAGTTTCCCTATTTGCTGCTGCTGATTTCCGGCGGGCACACGCAGCTGGTCTCCGTTGAAGACATTGGCCGCTACACGTTGATTGGCACCACGGTCGATGACGCACTCGGCGAAGCCTTCGACAAGACGGCGAAGATGCTTGGCTTGCCTTATCCCGGCGGGCCGGAGGTGGAGCGCTGTGCCGCGAATGGCGATCCGCGCCGTTTCAATCTTCCACGCCCGATGCAGGGGCGCCGCGAGCCAAATTTTTCGCTGTCGGGGCTCAAGACTGCGGTGCGGCTCGAAGCCGAACGCGTGAGCCCGCTCACGGTGAAAACGATCAACGACCTCTGCGCAAGCTTTCAGGCAGCGATTGTGGATGTGCTCACCGATCGCGTTGGCGTGGCACTCAAGCTTCTCCAGCACGGTCCCTGGCGGCCGCGTGCGCTTGTGGTTGCAGGCGGCGTCGCGGCAAACAACACGATCCGCCGGTCCTTACAGGGTGTCGCCGACGCGATGTCCACCCTCCTCGTGATTCCGCCGCCGCAACTGTGCACCGACAACGGCGCGATGATCGCCTGGGCCGGTGCGGAACGGCTCGCTCGCGGCTTTTCCGACGGCCTCGACGCGAGCCCGCGCGCGCGCTGGCCGCTCGGTGCTTCGCCCATCCGCAAAACGGCCTGAGTTCGCATGGGCACTTCCAAATCAATTGGCGTGATCGGAGCCGGCGCCTGGGGCACGGCACTCGCCAACACCGCAAGCCGCGCCGGCAATCAGGTCACTCTTTATGAGCGCGACCCTGAACTTGCCACGGCGATCGGGGGGAAACGCGTCAACGAACTTTTCCTGCCCGGTATTCCGCTGGAGCCTGGCGTTGCCATTTCTTCTTCTCCTCGCGAGATCGCCGCTTGCGATGTCATGCTGCTTGTGGTGCCGACGCAGAACTGCCGCGAGGCGATGCGCTTGTTCGCGCCAGTATTGAAGGGACGCACGCCGGTTGTCGTGTGCGCCAAGGGCATCGAGCAGGGCACGCGCAAATTCGTAACCGAGATTCTGGCCGAGGCCGCACCGCAATGTGTGCCCGCGATCCTATCGGGTCCAAGCTTCGCCTCCGACGTGGCGCGTGGACTGCCGACGGCCGTGACCCTCGCGGCGAACGACGAAGAACTTGCCGCTTCCCTTTCGGAAGCGCTGCGTTCGCCTGCTTTCCGCGTCTATCATACGAACGATGTCCGCGGCGTCGAGATCGGCGGCGCGGCAAAGAATGTGTATGCGATCGCGGCGGGGATTGCCGTGGGCCGCAAACTTGGCGCGAGCGCCCATGCGGCCCTCACCACCCGTGGCTTCGGCGAAATGGCACGGCTCGGGCGCACACTGGGCGCCCAGCCGGAAACTTTGATGGGACTTTCGGGTCTCGGCGATCTGATCCTGACCGCGTCTTCTCCGCAGTCGCGCAACTACGCATTCGGGGTGGCGCTGGGCGAGGGCAAAACCGTGGTGGAGGCCAGCGGCGGGAAACTTGCTGAAGGCAGCTTTACCGCGTCGGTTCTTGTCGAACTCGCCCGCACGAATGGCATCGACATTCCGATCGCGGAAGCCGTGGATGACATTCTGCAAGGCAAGGCCGAAATCGGCGAGGCCATCGCCCGCCTGCTTGCCCGGCCTGTGGGTTCCGAAATCTGAAACTGGCCGGTGGACGTACAAGTCCGGAGTGAATAGCTTTGCCGTGATTCCCGGAGACCGCGATGCATTTTGTCGCCCTTTGCCTCGACAAGCCCGACAGCCAACCAGTAAGACTCGCGAACCGCGCCGCCCATCTGGATTATCTGCGCGCGAAATCCGGTTCGATTGAAGTATGCGGACCACTGCTCAGCGATGACGGTGAGACCATGATCGGCTCACTATTGATCCTTCAAGCAAGCGACAAGGACGCCGCCGAAAAAATCCTGGCAGAGGATCCCTACCAGAAGGCAAATCTTTTCAGCTCGGTCGAACTCCGCCCATGGCGGTGGGTCGTCGGCAAGCCGGGCACCTGAGCGATGGCGTATTGGCTGATCAAGAGCGAGCCCGGCACCTGGTCCTGGGACGACCAGGTGAAAGCCGGCGCCAAGGGCACCGGCTGGGAAGGTGTCCGCAATCATCAAGCCAAGCAGAATATGACGAAGATGAAGAACGGAGACCGCGCCTTCTTCTATCATTCCGGCGAGGAAAAGAGCGTCGTCGGCATGGCTGAGATCATTGGCGAGTATCGGCCAGATCCGAGCGACAAGACCGGTAAATTCGGAATGGTGGTCGTGAAGGCAATCTCGCCCATGCCCATGCCGGTGACGCTCACCATGTGCAAGCAAGAAAAAGCCCTCGCCAAAATGGCGCTGCTGAACAATTCTCGTCTCTCCGTGCAGCCCGTCAGTGCCGCGGAATGGGCAGCAGTCTGCAAACTCGGCGGCTGCAAGCCGTAATGCAGCCGGAGAGGAAACCGATATGAGCATGAATTATCTCGCGGTAGTTCTTGCAGCCCTCGCGGCATTCCTGTTTGGCGCCGTCTATTACCGCACGCTTTCCAAGCATTGGCTGAAGGCGAGCGGAGTGCAGCGCTCGCAGGTGCAGGGCCACCCAGCCAGTCTCTACATCACCACCATTGTCGCCGAACTCGGGATGGCTTTCATGCTTGCCGGCCTGATCGCGCATCTCGGACCCGTCAACGTCCGCGGCGGCATGGTCACGGCGGCGCATGTCTGGGTCGCTTTCGTCGTGACAGTGATCGCCGTCAACAACGCATTCGGGATGCGCCCGGCCATGCTCACGATCATCGATTCCGGTCACTGGCTCGGTGTGCTGCTGATCATGGGTGCCGTAATCGGCGCTTTTGGCTCGTAATTCCAAGGAGGATTTGCCGCACGGCAACCAAAGTCGAGGGTCTTGTTCCTTGTCCTGAAAGCGCTGTTTTTGCTTATATGGGGCGACTTTATAAAAACGGCGGGCAGCAAAGCTGACCCGTCAGTCGAGTAGGGGGAAACGATGTCCGAGAAAGTGTACGAGGTCCCGGCTGACTGGAAGAGCCGCGCCTATCTGGACGACGCCAAGTACAAGGAAATGTACGCGCGCTCCATCAAGGATCCTGCTGCGTTCTGGGCGGCCGAGGCGCAGCGTCTCCACTGGTTCAAGAAACCGACCAAGATCAAGAACACCTCCTTCGCGCAGGAGAATGTCTCGATCAAATGGTTCGAGGATGGCGTCACCAACGCCGCCTACAACTGCATTGACCGCCATCTGGAAAAACGCGGCGATCAGGTCGCGATCATCTGGGAGGGTGACGATCCGAAAGACGACAAGAAGATCACCTATAAACAACTTCACGCCGAAGTCTGCCGCTTCGCCAATGTGCTGAAGGCGCAAGGCGTCAAGAAGGGCGACCGCGTCACCATCTACATGCCGATGATTCTGGAGGCGGCCTATTCGATGCTCGCCTGCGCGCGCATCGGCGCGATCCACTCGGTCGTGTTCGGCGGGTTCTCGCCGGACAGCCTCGCCGGCCGCATCGACGACTGCAAATCCACCGTCGTCGTCACCGCGGATGAGGGTCTCCGTGGCGGCAAGAAAGTTCCGCTGAAAGCCAACACCGACGCCGCCTGCGACAAGGCCGGCGGCGTGAAATCGGTCATCGTCGTAAAGCGCACCGGCGCCAAGATTGAGATGAAAGCCGGCCGCGACGTCTATTACGACGAAGCAGCAAAAGCCGTTTCCGCCGATTGCCCGTGCGAACCCATGAACGCGGAAGATCCGTTGTTCATCCTCTACACCTCGGGCTCCACCGGAAAACCGAAGGGCGTATTGCACACCACCGGCGGTTATTCGCTCTACGCCGCGATGACGCACAAATATGTCTTCGACTATCACGACGGCGATATTTACTGGTGCACCGCCGATGTCGGCTGGGTGACGGGCCACTCGTATATTCTCTATGGTCCGCTTGGAAACGGCGCGACTACATTAATGTTCGAAGGCGTGCCGAATTACCCGAGCATGTCGCGCTTCTGGGATGTCTGCGACAAGCACAAGGTCAATATCTTCTACACCGCCCCCACCGCGATCCGCGCGCTGATGCAGGCGGGGGATGAGCCGGTGAAGAAGACGAGCCGCAAGTCACTTCGTCTGCTCGGCTCTGTCGGCGAGCCAATCAATCCGGAAGCCTGGGAGTGGTATTATCGTGTCGTCGGCGACAACCGCTGCCCGATCGTCGATACCTGGTGGCAGACGGAGACGGGCGGCATTTTGATTACGCCGCTGCCGGGTGCCACCAAACTGAAGCCTGGGTCCGCCACGCGGCCGTTCTTTGGCATCATTCCGGAAATCGTCGACGCCAACGGTGTCGTGCAGCAGGGCGCCACCACCGGCAATCTCTGTATCGCCGATTCGTGGCCGGGGCAGATGCGCACGGTGTATGGCGACCACGAGCGTTTCGTGGACACCTATTTCAAGACCTATCCCGGCAAATACTTCACCGGAGACGGCTGCCGCCGCGATGAAGACGGCTACTACTGGATTACCGGCCGCGTGGACGACGTGATCAACGTCTCGGGCCATCGCATGGGCACGGCGGAAGTGGAAAGTGCCCTTGTCGCGCACACGAAGGTTTCCGAAGCCGCGGTTGTCGGCTATCCGCACGACATCAAGGGCCAGGGCATTTACGCCTATGTCACGCTGATGGCGGGCGAAAAGCCGACGGAAGAACTGCGCAAGGAACTCGTGGCTTGGGTCCGCAAGGAAATCGGCGCGATCGCATCACCCGATCTGATCCAGTTCGCGCCGGGCCTGCCCAAGACGCGCTCCGGCAAGATCATGCGCCGCATCCTGCGCAAGATCGCCGAGGACGAATTCAGCAACCTGGGTGATACCTCGACGCTCGCCGATCCCGCCGTGGTCGACGACCTCGTCAACAACCGGCAGAACAAGCGCAAGAGCGCCTGATTTTGATCATTCCGGGCGGTCGGCGGACCCAATCCGAATCCATCTGCATGCCTGTACGATCTGGCTGCGTGAGACGCGTACCGCATTGAGCCGGCTTGCATCGTTCAGGAAAAAGCCGCCGGGCCTTCACGGCGGCGGCTGCGAGCTTCGGCGCAGTCAATAGTGCGGCGAAAGCCGCCCCTGTCTGCAGCAGTTTCCGTCTGGAAAATTTCAGGCGCACGCCCCGCCCCGAGATTCACGCGCGGACGACGTTGCGCTTAACGGCAAACGTCCGCAAGCCGCATGTCGACATGGAAGTGATTGCTGTGGGCGGCGTCGTGATCGGGCGAGAGCACGGTGCCGAATATCCGGCAGGCCCCCTTGCGGACATCGCGCAGGAAGCGGCCTTTGGCGCCTTCATCCTTCCAGTCCTTTCCGATGTTGATGACAGTGCCGCCTTCGACCGTGAAGCCCGCAATATCAATTGCGTTCGCGAAAGCATGCTCGCTCAGGCGGCCCAATTTCTCGCGGTTGACGTTCCGGCAGGAATACGTGCCGACATGACGCACGGACATCAGTTTTTTGCCGAAATGTTCCTGCGCCGCCGGTATCAGCACATGCCGTTCCCACAGCAGAACGCCGAGCAGCGCCGGACAGCGCAGCATGATGTTGCTGCCGTAGCGCACGCCTGAATTCATCAATTGTGCCGCGTCGTCATACCCGCAACCGTTCTCACGCTTTTCCGGCTGCATACGCCGGAAATCAATCTTGTTGCGCTCGAGTGCTGAAAAGCAGCGCTCGGGATCGCGCTTCAGAAGCTGAAGATGCAGCTTGGTGAGATAACCCGGCGGCTCTTCTAGATCGAAAGGCTTGATGTATTCGAGGAGCGCCAGACCGAGAAAAATTCCCGTGAGCCCGATCAGAATCGTGAACCAGACGCGGCGGAACGAGTGCGTCATGCAAAAGCGCGCTCAGGAAAAATCGCTGGCAATTCCCTTCACTTCCCAATCGCCGTAGCGGACGGGATCGGGCCCGTCGCGCCCGCCTGTTTCCTTCGGCGCGGCTTTCCGCTGCGCCTCGGCATCGGCGCGGCGTGCGGCCGCTTCGGCGAGCGCCCGCTCTGCTGCGGCTTTCTTTCTGGCGCCTTTTTCTGCGTCGCTCATGGCTTCCCAGAACACTTATGGAGGCCCGCTGGTCAAGTCTTGCACGGACGCCTTTGCCATCCCATCTTTTATCGGGGCGAAAACGTGCGGCTTACGCCGTTGTTCCCGGAGGAAACGATGAACTACATGAAGACCGCCATCCTGCTCGCCGGTCTGACCGCCCTGTTCATGGGCGTCGGCTTCATGATTGGCGGCGAAGGCGGGATGATCATCGCCTTTCTTGTCGCCGCTGGCATGAATTTCTTTGCCTATTGGGGTGCCGACAAGATGGTGCTCTCGATGCACGGCGCGCGCGAGGTTGACGACCAGACCGCGCCCGAATTCGTCAGCCTGGTCCGCGAACTGGCACAACGCGCGAACCTGCCGATGCCGAAAGTCTACGTGATGGACAACCCGCAGCCAAACGCGTTTGCGACCGGGCGCAATCCGCAGAATTCCGCCGTCGCCGCCACCACCGGGCTGCTCAACTCGCTTTCACGCGACGAGATCGCGGGCGTGATGGCGCACGAGCTCGCGCATGTGAAGAACCGCGACACGCTGATCATGACGATCACGGCGACAATCGCCGGTGCCATTTCCATGCTCGCCAATTTCGGCATGTTCTTCGGCGGCAACCGCAACAACAATCCGCTGGGAGCCATCGGCACCATTGCCATGGTGATCCTTGCTCCGATCGCCGCCATGGTCGTGCAGATGGCGATCAGCCGCTCGCGCGAATACGTAGCCGACCGCGCCGGCGCCGAGATCAGCGGCAAGCCGATGGCGCTTGCCTCGGCGCTCGCCAAGATCTCCAACATGGCGCACCAGATTCCGAACGAGACGGCGGAAGCGTCACCCGCCACCGCGCATCTATTCATCATCAATCCGCTCTCAGGCGAGCGCATGGACAACCTGTTCTCCACCCACCCCGCAACCGAGAACCGCATCGCCGAGTTGCAGAAGCTCGCGGGGACAATGGGTCAGGGCGGCGGCATGGCGCCGTCCTCCGGCAGTGGACCCTGGTCGAAACGAGGCGGTCCGTGGGGCTGAGTTGCACTAAGGGCGCGCTGCGTTAAGAACAGGCGTGGTCAAAGCCAGACAACGCGCGCCCCAGCCAAAAACGCAGAAGAGCGTTCAGCCTCCCGCAGAAGTGCAGGGCTTCGCCGCACGCAAAGTCGCGGCCGAGGCGCTCGTCGCCGTTCTGAAGAACCGCCGGCCGCTGGACGAGACACTCGACTCTGCGCATGGTCTCTCGGACATCCGCGACCTAACCGACCGCGATCGGGCACTCGTTCGCATGTTGACGGCAACGGTGCTGCGCCGCCTTGGCTCGCTGCGGGCGATCATCAACGCGCTTGCTGAACGCGGCCTGCCGAAGGATGCGCCGCTGCTTGAGCCTGCCTTGTTGCTGGGTGCAGCACAGATTCTTTTTTTGGACGTACCGGATCACGCCGCGGTCGATCTCTCCGTGCGGCTCGCTTCGCTGGAACGCGGCGGCCGCTACAAGAATATGACCAACGCGATTCTGCGGCGGATTGCGCGCGACCGCGACAGCCTGCTGCAACAATACGAAGGGGAAGCTGACACGCCGCCATGGATGTTTGAACGCTGGCAAAAGCACTACGGAAATGAAACTGCGCACGCCATTGCCGCCGCGCACCGACTGGAGCCGCCGCTCGATCTGAGTGTGAAAAGTGATGCGGCTGCCTGGGCGGAAAAACTGGGCGGAAAAATGCTGCCGAACGGAACCGTCCGGCTTTCTTCAGGCGGCCATGTGGTTGAATTTCCCGGGTATGAAGAAGGCGAATGGTGGGTTCAGGACGCGGCGGCGTCTTTGCCGGTCCGTTTGCTTGGGAACGTCAAGGATTTGCGAGTCGCGGATCTCTGCGCCGCACCCGGCGGGAAGACCGCCCAGCTTGCAGCAATGGGCGCGAAGGTCACGGCGGTGGACCGTTCGGAGAACCGCCTGAAGCGGCTGCAAGCGAATCTGGAACGGTTGCATCTTTCCGCGAAAGTGATCACCGCCAACGCAGCGGAGTGGAAAAGCGAACCCTTCGATGCGGTTTTGCTCGATGCGCCGTGTTCCGCCACTGGCACGATCCGGCGGCATCCGGAAATTCTCTGGCAGAAGCGCCCTGATGACCTGTCGGCACTCATCACCTTGCAGGAAAGACTCCTCGACAACGCCGCCATACTGACAAAACCGGAAGGCTTGCTGGTATATGCGACCTGCTCGCTTGAGCCGGAAGAATCCGAGCAGCAGATTGAAAAATTCCTGTCGCGGAATCTAGATTTTGTTCGCATACCGGTCCGTGTGGATGAAATTGGTGGATTCGAATCACTCGTCTCGCCGCAGGGCGACCTGCGCACGCTGCCCTGTCACCTGCCGAATCCAGAGCCTCGCATGAGCGGCTGCGACGGCTTCTTTTCCTCGCGATTGCAACGGCTTCCCTGAACAGCCAATCCAAAGTGGACAGCGGACTCGCGTCCGATATGTTGTCGCCGGGGGAAGCGGGGCGGAAGCCGCCCTTGGGGGAGTAATAAGGTGATCGCGAATGAGCCGTGGAAATCCTCCCGAGCGGGTCCGGCTCGCGCTCACGGTCGTTCGGCATGGCTGGCGCCGTTTTCTCACCCGGCTCGCGTCAAATCCGAATTATCGCTGGCGCTTTCGCGTCAAGGTGCCTGAACGGCTCCTGATCGCGCCGCAAGATTTGCGAACCGGCGATCCGACTCTTGCGAGCGAATTCTATGCCGGCCGCTTTGCTTTTTGCGGCAAGGTGCTGATGACCGAGGGCCACTCGCCGTTCGAGCTTGCGGCTCCATCGCGCGAATGGAGCGATGCGTTTCTTTCGTTCAGCTGGCTTCGCCATCTCCGTTCGGCCGGGACTTCCATCGCGAAGGTCAATGCGCGCGCACTCGTCGCCGACTGGATCACGCTGCAAGGCACCTACCATCCGGTCGGGTGGCAGCCCGAGATCGTCGCGCGCCGCGTCATCTGCTGGCTGACGCAGGCACCGCTCATTCTCGAAGGCGCGGATCATCTATTTTACCGGAAATTTCTCCGCAGCCTTACAAGACAGGTGCGTTTCCTGCGCGCCTGCTATCCCGATATACGCGACGGCTATCCGCGGTTGCTCACGGCGATTGCGCTGTGCTTTGCGGGGCTTTGCGTTTCCGGCGAACAGCGGCTTTTGAAATTCGCGTCCCGCAAACTGGAAGAAGAACTCAACCGGCAAGTCCTGCCCGACGGCGGGCATATCAGCCGCAATCCGGCGGCACTCATCGAAATCCTGATCGACCTTTTGCCGCTGCGGCAATCTTTTGAGGCCAGAAGCGTCCCGCCCCCGCCGGCTCTCTTGAACGCGATCGACCGCATGATGCCGATGCTGCGCTTCTTCCGGCACGGCGACGGCGCGTTTGCACTGTTCAACGGCATGGGCGCCACACCGGGCGACATGCTCGCCACGGTTCTCGCCTACGACGACGCGCGCGGCTCGCCGGTCGCGAATGCCGCCCATTCCGGTTACCAGCGGATGGAAGCCGGCTCTTGCCTCGTGATTGCGGATACCGGAAGGCCGCCGATGATGTCGGTATCGCAGGAGGCGCACGCCGGATGTCTCTCTTTTGAACTTTCACACGCGCGCAACCGCATCGTCATCAACTGCGGCATGCCAACCATGAATCGCGACACCTGGCGGCAGGCCGCACGCGCCACTGCCGCGCACTCGACCGTCACCTTTAATAACGAGTCTTCCTGCCGGTTCCTCGCCAGCGACGCTTACAAGAAGCTCCTCGGTGCTCCGGTGATCGACGGGCCGAAAGACGTAAAGGTAGTTCGCGGCGACCGCGATGGCTCCATTGTAGTGCGCGCGAGCCACGACGGTTACGGCCCGCGCTATTCCGTCGTTCATCAGCGCTCCTGGCGGCTTGCGCAGGACGGCACCCGCTTGGATGGAGAAGATGTGTTTTTTGCGCCGGATGGCGGCGACATCCCCAAGAAAGCGAAGGACGCATTCGCCATCCGCTTCCACCTGCATCCGAACGTCAAGGCGAGCCGCCGCACCGATGGTGAAAGCGTGCT
Organism: Xanthobacteraceae bacterium; assembly: GCA_022844205.1. Lineage (GTDB taxonomy): Bacteria > Pseudomonadota > Alphaproteobacteria > Rhizobiales > Xanthobacteraceae > JAUSIF01. Next base: position 267,233 of record JALHMF010000002.1, read on the forward strand.
GCTCGCCCTGCCCGGCAGCGAAAGCTGGTTGTTTAATGCGCCGGGCGCCGTAGTCGAACTGGAGGAAAGCGTTTTTCTCCCGGCAACCGACGGGCCTCGGCGCTCGGAGCAAATTGTGATCTCCGGCCAGGCCCGTGGAATGCCGCGGGTCGTATGGTCTTTCGTGCGCGCCTCGAAGGCCGCACGCGAACGCGGGGAAAACAGCAGCGTGCCGGAATTGCCGCTTTGACCTTGGTCCGGTATCTCTTTGTTCTGAGGCCGCGCTGCCGCGACGGTCCGTTTGAGCCGACGAATGTCACGCATCCGCCCTGTCCGACGCGCCCTCATTTCCGTTTCCGACAAGAGCGGACTGATCGGATTCGCGCGCGCGCTTGCAGCGCAGGACGTTGCACTCGTCTCGACCGGCGGAACGAGCCGTGCGCTGTCCGAAGCGGGCCTGAAAGTAACGGACGTTTCCGAGGTAACCGGTTTCCCGGAAATGATGGACGGCCGCGTAAAGACATTGCATCCGCACGTGCATGGCGGCCTGCTCGCGGTGCGCGACGACGAGAGCCATATCGATGCGATGACGAAGCACGGAATCGAGCCGATCGATCTGCTCGTCGTGAATCTCTATCCGTTCGAGGAGACGCTCGCGAAAGGCGGCACGCTTGAGGAATGCATTGAGAACATTGACATCGGTGGACCGGCCCTGATCCGCGCCGCTTCCAAGAACCACGGTGATGTCGCGGTCGTGGTCGATCCTTCCGATTATGAGCAGGTGCTAGCAGAAATCACCGCGCACAAGGGTACGACGCTCGCGTTGCGCCGGCTGCTGGCAGCCAAGGCATTTTCACGCACGGCGACCTACGACGCAGCGATCGCCAACTGGTTCGCCGAGCAGACCAACACCGACGCGCCGCAGTGGCGCGCGTTCGGCGGACGTCTGGCGGAGCGCCTGCGCTACGGCGAGAATCCGCATCAGACCGCCGCGTTCTACACGTCTTCTGATAAACGCATCGGCGTTGCGACCGCGCGTCAGGTTCAGGGCAAGGAGCTTTCCTACAACAACCTCGCTGATACTGACGCCGCTTTCGAGTGCGTTGCCGAATTTGAACAGAAACGCAGCGCTGCTGTTGTCATTGTGAAGCACGCCAATCCCTGCGGCGTGGCCGAAGGAAAGAACCTCGCCGACGCCTATCGCAAGGCGCTGGCCTGCGACCCGGTATCCGCCTTCGGCGGGATTGTTGCGATGAACCGCACACTCGATGCGGAGGCCGCAAAAGCGATCGTGGAAATCTTCACCGAGGTGATCGTCGCCCCCGACGCAAACGAAGAGGCGATCTCCATTGTCGCCGCAAAGAAAAATCTTCGTTTATTGCTGACGGGAGGACTGCCCGATCCACGCGCGGCCGGCCTGACGTTCCGCTCCGTTGCGGGCGGCATGCTGGTGCAATCGCGCGACAACGCCGTCGTGGACGGGCTTGAATTGAAGGCCGTGAGCAAGCGCAAGCCGACCGTGGAAGAATTGTCTGATTTGAAATTTGCGTTCCGCGTCGCGAAGCACGTCAAGTCGAATGCGATTGTCTATGCCAGGGACGGCGCCACGGTAGGCATCGGCGCGGGCCAGATGAGCCGCATCGATTCCGCCCGTATCGCTGCTTCAAAGGCGATGGATGCCGCGAAGGCCTCCGGCCGTGCCGAGCCGCTCACCAAGGGCTGCGTCGTTGCGTCCGACGCATTTTTTCCCTTTGCCGACGGACTGCTCGCCGCGATCGACGCGGGTGCCACCGCCGTGATCCAGCCTGGCGGATCAATGCGTGATGACGAAGTGATCGCGGCGGCGAACGAAAAGAATATCGCGATGGTCTTTACCGGCGTCCGCCACTTCCGGCATTAGCTGGTTTGAGCATGACCCGTTCCGAAAACCGGCTCCCACTTTTGGGGAGTCATGCTCTAACGTTCACCTTCGTCAGCAGCCAGCCGCCGGCGAGGAAGAACACCACCAGCACCGAGATGCCCGCGCGCTGGCTGGCCGTAACCGCCGTCACCGCTGCCACCATGAAAGGGCCGATGAACGAGGTCACTTTCGCGCTCAGCGCGAACAGCCCGAAGAATTGCGTAACACGATCCTTGGGCACGAGATACACAAGCAGCGTGCGTGACGCGGCCTGCAGAGGCCCCACGACAAGCCCGATCAGCAGACCGACCGCGACATAGGCTTTTTCCGCCGCGGATCCATAAATGCCACGCCCGTCCACCGGCGGCATGACTTCGAACACAAAACCGATCCGGTCGCGCGTGATTGAAAGAATCGCAACGGACGCAAAGATCAGCAGACCAAGACCCGCGAGAATGATCGCCTTCGATCCGAAGCGGTCGTCGAGCTTGCCGCCTGTATAAGCGCCGATCGTTCCCGTTATCGTGAGCAGGATTCCGAAAATGCCGAGTTCGATGGCGCTCCATCCGAACGTGCCGGCGGCGTAGATGCCGCCGAACGCAAACAGCGCGACGAGACCATCGGCGTAGATCATGTTGGCGATCAGAAAAAGCAGGACGTTTCGGTAGCGCGGAAGATGATGAACCGTCTCCCACAAGGTACGCAGACCGCGCTCGACCGCGGCCTTCAGAGGAAGTTTCATGCGTTCATCCGGCGTGAACAGAAAAAGCGGCAGCGCGAAAATCACAAACCAGATCGCGCTCAGCGGGCCGGAGATGCGGTCGCCTTCACGAGCCGCTGCGTCGAGGCCGAACAGCGGCGTAAATCCGAGCAGCGTCTTGCCGGTCTGCGGGCTCGCCGCGATGAAGCCCAGCATGAGGACAAGGCTGACAAGGCCGCCAAGATAGCCCGTTGCCCAGCCGGTGCCGGAAAGCCAGCCCATGCGGCGCCGCGGCACGAGTGTCGGCATCATGGAATTCACGAATACGGAGGCGCACTGCGCGCCGACCGCGCCGATGGCAAAGCCCGCAAGCACGATGAAGACCGTACTCTGGTCACCGGGCTTGCCCAGCCACAGCAGGCTCGAGCCGATCACGATCAGCACGCCGAAAAATGCAATCCAAGGCTTGCGCCGTCCCGATGCATCCGCAATTGCGCCGAGTACCGGCGCCATGATTGCGATCACGAACCCGGCCGCACTCGAAGCAAAGCCCCACAGCACCTGTCCTTCCGCCGGGTTGCTTGCGATGCTCGCCGCAAAGTAAGGCGCGTACACGAAAGTCGTGATCAGCGTGAAGTAGGGCTGCAAAGCCCATTCGAACATCACCCAACCGAAAATCGCTTTGGAAGAAGCCGATTTCTGCGTCGCCTTGACCGCGCCCTTGCCGCGCGCGGCGGAGTTCGTTCGTGCCATGGATATTCCGATGAATTCAGCGCCCGGCGAGATCGTCGAGCAAACTTACAGCGACTGCGAGTTTGGACAAGGTCAATCCTGAAGCTGCGATTTCCCGCATGCCGCTGCGAACGCGCTCCACATCCTCGCGATTCTGTTCGACCCACTTGTCCGTAACACTTTCATCGCCCGCTTCAGCCTCCAAAACCTGGATGGTGATACTGCGAAGCGCCGAAGCGATTTCGCTCACGGCATGGTCGAGCGCCAAGCGGTCGAAATGATCTTCGGTTTCGAGTTCTTTCGCCTGTTCGATCAGCCGGTCGATTTCGAACATGGCGCTTATGCTGAAATAGACAAGCGTTACATCCTGCAGCGGCTTGCCGGTTTCGCCGGAAACGAGCACCGCATCCGGCGCCGCAGCCAGCAGCGGCAGGTTTGCAATCTTGCGGGCGAACGGCTCCGGCACTTTTGCAGCAAGAAGTACGGCCGCGCGCTTGTCACGCAAGATTTTCTGCTCAGCCGACAGAATCTTGTCGAGCAGCATTTCCAGCGCCTCGATCCCGGTCTGGAATCGGCTTACCGCCTTTTCAAGCCCTGACTTCAAATCCGCCCGCCGCAAGAACCATGAGACACGGTCGAGCAGCAAATCCTGCACGGCCGAGTAAAGTGCGAGCTGCGTTTCGCCCGCAACCTTGCCATCGAGCGCATCAATCTCGCCGTTGAGCGCCGTCATGCCGAATGCATCACGCACAGCCACAAAGGCTTTGGAGATATCAGGCGCGCTCTTGCCGGTACGGTCCATCATGCGGACAACGAACGACGGGCCACCACGATTGATGATCGAGTTCGCAAGCATCGTCGCGATGATCTCGCGCCGCAGGCGATGTACCGCCAGTGCCTCGGGAAAACGATGCGAGACGACTTTCGGAAAGTAGCGGACAAGCTCGCGCGCGAGATAGGGATCGTCCGGCACATCTGAAGCGAGCAAATCGTCGTAGAGCGTGATTTTGGCGTAGGCGAGCGTGACGGCGAGTTCAGGGCGCCTCAGTCCCTCCCCGCGCATTTGGCGTTCTGCGATTTCGCCATCCGAAGGCAGGAACTCCACCGCGCGATCAAGCAACTCGCGCGCCTCAAGCGTCTGAATCAGGCGCTTTTCAAAACCAAGGTCTTCGCCGGCTCGCCGCTGCGCCAGCGAAAGCGCGAGAGTCTGGAGATAATTATTGCGCAGCACGAGAAGGCCTACATCTTGCGTCATCTCCGCAAGCAGTTTGTTGCGATCCGGGAGGCTGAGTTTTTTCTCACGCACCGGAATGCCGAGCGCGATTTTCAGGTTCACTTCAAGGTCCGAAGAGTTGACGCCGGCGGAATTGTCGATCGCGTCGGTATTCAGCCGCACGCCGGCCCGCGCCGCCTCGATGCGCCCGAATTGCGTCATGCCGAGATTGGCGCCCTCGCCGATCACCTTGCAGCGTAGCTCGTTGGCCGCGATACGGATATGATCGTTCGCGCGGTCCCCGGCTTTCTCATCGGTTTCGAACGAAGCACGGACATACGTGCCGATCCCGCCAAACCAGAGAAGATCGGCCGGCATTCTCAGGATCGCCTGCATCACCTCGGCGGGTGCTGCATCGGCTGTCTCGATTCCCAGAAGCGCGCGCATCTCAGCCGATAGTGGAATCTTCTTCAGGTTGCGCGGAAACACGCCGCCGCCTTTCGAAATCAGCGACCTGTCGTAATCCTGCCAGCTCGAGCGCGGCAGCGCGAACATGCGCTCTCGCTCCTTAAACGATTTTTCGGGATCGGGTGACGGGTCGATGAAAATATCCCGGTGATCGAAAGCCGCAACAAGCTTGATCGTCTTCTCCAGCAGCATACCGTTGCCGAACACGTCGCCGGACATGTCGCCGACACCGGTGACCGTGAACGGCGTCGTGCGGATGTCGACATCCATCTCGCGAAAATGCCGCTTCACCGCTTCCCACCCGCCGCGCGCGGTGATGCCCATTTTCTTGTGGTCGTAGCCGACCGACCCACCGCTCGCAAAGGCGTCGCCCAGCCAGAAGCCGCGGCGGATCGCGATGCTGTTGGCGAGATCGGAGAAAGTCGCGGTGCCCTTGTCGGCGGCGACAACAAGATAGGGATCGTCCGCATCGTGGCGCACGATGTTATCCGGCGGCTCGATTCCGTTCGGCCCGATGTTGTCTGTCAGCTCCAGCAGGCTTGATACGAAAATCTCGTAGCAGGCCGTGCCTTCTGCCATCACTTCTTCCCGCGTACCGCCTGCGGGCATCCGTTTCGGCACAAAGCCGCCCTTCGCACCCACCGGCACGATCACGGCGTTCTTCACTTGTTGCGCCTTCACAAGGCCGAGCACTTCCGTGCGGAAATCCTGCGGCCGGTCCGACCAGCGCAAACCGCCGCGTGCGACTTTGCCAAAACGCAAATGAACGCCCTCGACCCGCGGCGAATACACAAAGATTTCAAAGAGCGGCTTCGGCGCGGGCAGGTCCTGGATTTTACGGCTCTCGAACTTGACCGTGATCGTCTGCCGCGGCTGCCCATCTTCCCCGATCTGGTAGAAATTCGTCCGCACCGCCGCCTGTACAAGATTCATAAAGCGCCGGAGGATACGGTCTTCATCGAGGCTCTGCACGTCTTCCAGCTCGGCCTCGATCTCGGCGGCGATTTCGTTCACCTTCACACCGCGTTCATGCGGCGAGATCGCAAGTCGCGGATCGAAGCGAGTCTCAAACATGCCGACGATTTTCTTCGCAATACCCGCATGGAGACGCATCGTACTCCAGAGATAGTCCTGGCTGAACGGAACACGCACCTGCCGCAGATACCTCGACAGCATTCGCAATAGCACCGCTTCGCGCCACGACAATCCGGCGGCGAGTACCAGCGCATTGTAGCCGTCGCTTTCCGCACGGCCATGCATGACGGCGATCAAGGCGGATTCCAGCCTGCCATCGAGCGCATCGAGATCGATTTCGCCTCCGCCTGCGCGCGTCAGCGTCGTGTCGTGCAGCCAGGCCCGCGAAGACGTTTCGTGCCGCGGCTCGATCGTATAGGTGCGCTCATTGATGACGTTGAAGCCCATATGTTCGAGTACGGGCACGCGCTCGGAAAGCGGAATCGGCCTGCCGCAGCTCCAGACTTTCAGGTTGATACAATCAGTGCCCGAGCTTTCCCGCCGGTAGAAGTCGATGGCGAGCCGGCGATCGTTTTTCAGCGATTCCAGAATCCGGATGTCCTTCACCGCCGCTTCGGGCGTAAACGATTCCCGATAAGCCGCCGAGAACGCCTCGCGATAATTGCGCTCAAGCTCGAAAGCCTTGCCGGATATGAATTCGGCCGAAAGTTTCGCCGCCAGTTCATCCGTCCAGTTGCGGACGATTTGCACGATTGCGGCTTCGAGGGCAGCGCGATCGATTTCCGGCGTCGGACCTTCATCACGGCCGATGATGAAGTGGACGCGCGCGAGTGGACCATCGGGAAAGAACGGATAGAAAGCCGACACGCGCCCGTTGAAGGTTTCAGCAAGATAGGCGCCGATCTGTTCGCGCGTCACGCTGTTGTATCGCTCGCGCGGAACGTAAACGAGCACCGAGACGAAGCGGTCGAACTTGTCCTTGCGCGAGAGCACCCGAACGCGCGGTCGCTCGTCGAGCTGCATGATCTCGATCGCAAAGCGATACAACTGCTCCTCGTCGATCTGGAACAGCTCGTCGCGCGGATAGGTCTCGATCACGTTCACCAGCGCCTTGCCGGAATGGCTCGAGGGATCGAGCCGGGCACGCTGCGAAACGTTTTCGATCTTGCGCCGCAGAAACGGGATTGAGCGCGCCGAGCGTGTGTAAGCAGTCGAGGTGAACAGTCCGACGATGCAAAGTTCGCCCGTCAGCCTGCCCGTCGCGTCGAAACGCTTGACGCCGATGTAATCCATGTAGGCGCGGCGATGCACCCGCGAGCGCACATTCGCCTTCGTGATGATAAGCTGCACCGGGCGGCGCAGGAATTCGCTGAGTTCGGGCGTCGTGGTTACTAGCCTGCCCCCGCGCCGCAGCACGCGCGTTTCCTTCCCGCGCAGAATTCCGCGCCCCGTCTCGAAAATCGGCTCCAGATTGTCGCCATCCTTTAACGCGTATTCGCGCGTGCCGAGGAAGAGGAAATTTTCACCGATCAGCCATTCAAGAAACTCGCGTGCCTCTTCGACTTCCTCTTTCGGCAGCGGAGACGGTAAAGAGACCAGTTCGCGGGTCGCCGCCTGCACGCGACCAAGCATTTCCTTCCAGTCGCGAACGCTCGCCTGTACATCCGACAGCGTTTTCTGGAGTGCGTCGCGAATTCCGGCGTGCTGCGTTTCGTCGATACGCTGCACATGCAAGTGAATGAAACTCTCGCGTATTCCTCCCTTGGCGGAAGCGAGACCGAGCCACGATTTCAGTTTTCCGTCATGACCGCGGTCCACCGCAAAGATCGGATGCGCGACCAGTTGCACGGCAAGCCCCTGTTCGGCGAGTTCACCCATCACCGAGTCGAGCAGGAACGGCATGTCGTCGTTGGTAATGTCGATGACGGTCGTAGCGACAAGCGCCCTGTCCGGACCGACGGACGGCGGATTGTCCAGCCGGATTTTTGGCTGTCCGGGCGTCCGGTTCGTCAGATGCTTGAAAGCGCCGGCGGAAGCTGCGGCAAGTTCGGCTGCGCTATAGAGACGAAGATCTTCCGCTGCCGTTCCTGAATAAAGCGCTTCCACGAACCCGCGCGGCGCGCCCGCGGCTTCCGCAAGCATCGTCGCCTCGCGCAACAGCGGGCTTTGGGAGTCGTTCGAAGACAACAGATCGCCTTCCATCGCAGCCTCGCGGCCAGCCGGCGGCGGCGAATCGGACCGGCCAGAGGCGCGGAGCATCGTCTCGCCGGGTGAACCTGTCGAGGGGCTCTTTTTGCGTCGTGTTGAAGAGCTGTTAGTTTTCATGGATCAAGGGAGGGTACCGTGACGCACAAAACCGCTGGGACGCCAAAAAAACTAAACAGCAAAGATGAAAACGTGATGGCGCTGCCGCTTTCTCCCGCGGCGCTCGACGCCGAGATGACGGCGTATTTCGCCAAATGCGAGGAAAAATTAAGCTTCATTCCCAACGTGCTAAAGGCCTATTCGTTCGATCTCGCAAAGTTGAAGGCGTTTGTCGCGATGTCGGACAATTTGATGCTGGCTCCTTCCGGCCTCAGCAAGCTCGAACGCGAGCTGATCGCGGTCGCCGTCTCCTGCGCCAACCATTGTCACTATTGCCTTGTCGCGCACGGTGCCGCAGTGCGGAAACTCTCCGGCGACAAAATGCTCGCCGAAACGATGGTCGCGAACTACCGCGCGGCCGAACTGGATGGCCGCACCCGCGCGATGCTGGATTTTTCCTGGAGGCTCGCGGTCGAACCTTGGCTAATCGCGGAAGAAGATCGCAAAGCCCTGCGCGATGTCGGATTCAGCGAGCGCGACATCTGGGACATCGCCGCCGTTGCGGGATTCTTTTCGATGTCGAACCGCATCGCGAGCGCGGTCGAGATGAAACCGAACGCCGAATATTACGATATGGGACGCTAAGCATTAGAGCAGCACTAGTTTGTCCGGCAACTCGTCGCGGTTGATCGCGCCCGGCGGAAAATGCTGTGCGAGCAACTCGCCGCAGACGGTGATCGCTTCGATAAAACCGTCGGCAATTTTTCCGCGCTTCATCGCCTGCGTAAGAAGTTTCACCACGCGATCCCAGACTTCCTGTTCCACCTTGGCAGCGATACCGATATCGGCCACGACTTCCACATAGTGTTCGGCGAGCGAGACGAAGATCAGCACGCCCGTGCGCGCTTCGGTACGGTGCAGCCCGTGCGCCGCGAACTGCCGCTGCGCCTCGGCATGGGCGCGCTCGAACATCGTGCGCTTCGGAACCATCAGCAGACGTACCGCCGGCAGCAGCAGCACCAGCATGACCACCAGAAACACGGTGAGCTGGAAAATGTAGATCGTGGTCGCCTCGATGCGCGTGAAATACAGAAGCGGCATCGGCACGAGTAGCGCTGCAAGGGCCGCCCAGGCGATCGGGATCATCCGGTAGTCGCTGGACGCCCGCATCAGCACGCAGAAAATTTCGCCGGACGTATTTTTCTCCGCGTCCCGGATGCTCCCCGTGATGCGTTTATCGTCTTCCGGCGTCAGTATGAAATCCGCCATCACCAGCTCCCCGACGATCCGCCGCCACCGAACGACCCGCCGCCGCCGGAGAAGCCCCCTCCGCCGCCTGAAAAACCGCCGCTCGATCCACCCGAGGAATACGATCCGCCCCGCGATGTTTCCCAAAATCCCTTGCCGCGCTTGTTCGAGCCAAAGCCCCGCGAAATATCGTTGAGGATCGAGACGATCACGAGAAACAGGATGAAGCCGAAAATGATGAGGGGAATCAGCGCGGTCCAGTCCGCCTCACGCGATGGCGAACGCACCGTGGCCCGCCGCTTCCATTCTTCCGCGTCGCCCGAAAGAACCTGGAGAATATCCTCTACGCCGCGCCGGATACCACCGGGAAAATCGTTGGCGCGGAAACGCGGCAGGATCGAATTCTGGATGATGAAATTCGCCACCGCATCCGGCAGCACGCCTTCCAACCCATAGCCGACCTCGATCCGCACACGCCGCTCGTTCGGCGCCACGATCAGGATCACGCCGTTGTTCTTGTCCTTCTGACCGATTTGCCAGTGCCGCCCGAGCTGATAGCCGTAGTCTTCGATGGCATGGCCACTCAGCGAGCGAAGCGTGACGACGACGACCTGATCGGTAGTCTTCTTTTCATGTTCGGCGAGCCGCGCATCGATTTCGGCGCGCAGCCGGCCGTCGAGGAGTTTTGCCTCATCGACGATGCGGCCGCTCAGTTTCGGAAAGACGATCGATTGCGCGAAGGCGATACCCGCGAAGCAGACAAGCACGGCGACGATTATCGCAACACCGCCGCTCCGCCGGAAAAACAATGGCCTCGCACACATCTTGCGTTGCCCCCGCAACCGTCAGGACAACGCTATTTGGTGAACTTCACGTTGGGCACGGTCATCTGCGCCTCGGGGATCGTGAACGTCTCCATCGGCTTGTTGTTGCGATAGACAGTCATCGCCCAGAACACACCCGGCACCGTGCGCAGTTCAGTGTTGTAGAGGCGCACCGCTTCGATGTAGTCGCGCCGTGCGACGGCGATGCGGTTCTCGGTGCCTTCCAGCTGCGCTTGCAACGTCAAAAAGTTCTGGTTCGATTTCAGCTCGGGATAATTCTCGACCGTTGCGATCAAGCGGCCGAGCGCACCGGAGAGTGCCGCCTGCGCATCCTGGAACTGCTTGAACAGCGCCGGATCATTGACGGTCGAGGCATCCACCTTGATCTGTGTCGCCTTCGCCCGCGCCTCGACGACGCCGATCAGCACGTCCTTCTCCTGCTGGGCGGCACCCTTCACCGTTTCGACGAGGTTCGGGATCAGTTCGGAGCGGCGCTGATACTGGTTCAGCACGTCGCTCCATTTCGCCTTGGCCTGCTCCTCGGCGGTCGGGATATTGTTGATGCCGCAGCCGGCGAGCAGAAAAGCGGCGGAGAAAATGGCGAGGGCAGCGCGCAAACTGCCGGTGAACACAGTCGGCATTGAAAACCCCGTTTGTTGGCTGAGTTCGATCCTCATATCCGCGGGCGCAAATACAAGCGAGCGTCCGCACAGTATTTCACATAAAACAGCAATGCGCCAAACAGCGCTGCCGCGCGCCGTTGGGCGCGGACAGTTTTCGCGTTTTGTCGATGAGAGAAAATTGGAGCGGGCGAAGGGATTCGAACCCTCGACCCCGACCTTGGCAAGGTCGTGCTCTACCCCTGAGCTACACCCGCATCCGGGAATTCACGGCGGCCGATCCTTGTACTGGCCGTCCACCGGCGGTTCTATGCCAAATGCAGCCGCCCAATGCAACCAGCGCACCGGAACTCGACGAGCTTGCCGGAAATACAATCCGCTCGCTAGATGAAGGGGTTAAGCACCCTGCCGGTTTTTTCCGCCATGGCCACCACCCCGGATGAACTATTAGCCTTCCTCGACCGGCTCGGAATCCGCACCAAAACGGTGCGGCACGAGGCCGTTTTTACCGTCGAAGAATCCCGCAAGCTTTACGGCGTACTCAAAGGCACCCACACCAAGAACCTCTTTCTGGTCGACAAGAAGAGCTGCCTCTTCCTCGTTTCCGCCGAGAAAGATGCCGAGATTAACCTGAAGCAGCTTCACAACCGGATCGGCGCGTCGGGCCGGCTGTCGTTCGGCAAGCCCGAGGCGATGCGGGAGATGCTCGGCGTAGAGCCAGGTTCGGTCACGCCCTTTGGCGCGATCAACGATAAGCAAAGACGCGTTACCGTGATCCTCGATAGCGCGCTTATGGAGCGCGGCACGCTGAATTTTCATCCGCTGGTGAATACCGCAACCACCCGCATCGAGGCCGCCGACATGCTGCGCTTCCTGCGCGAAACCGGCCATGAGCCTCTGGTACTGGACGTCTCAGGGCCGGAACGAAGCCCGCAGCCCGAGGCTACCTGACCATTTGCATTCGGCCCCGGATGCTCCCATTTATGGGCTGAACAAGCACTGGAGCCTGCAATGCTGCTTACTGAAGGAGCCGTGTCCGCGAGTCCGGCACCGGCCGGCAACCTCGTCTCGGACACCACCGACAAGACATTCATGAAAGACGTGATCGAGGAATCAAAAACCCGTCCCGTCCTCGTCGATTTCTGGGCGCCGTGGTGTGGCCCCTGCAAGACGCTGACGCCTGTCCTGGAAAAAGTCGTGAAGGCCGCCAAGGGCAAGGTGAAGCTCGTCAAGATGAACATCGACGAGCACCCGCAGGTGTCGCAGCAGCTCGGCATTCAATCCATTCCGACCGTGTTCGCCTTTAAAAACGGCCAGCCGGTGGACGGATTCATGGGCGCTTTGCCGGAAAACCAGATCCTCGCCTTCATCGAACGACTCATCGGCAAGATGCAAGGCGGCGAAATCGATCTTCTGAAAAGCGCGGAAGATGCGCTCAGCAGGGGCGAAACAAGCACGGCGGCGGAAATCTATGCGCAGGTACTGGCGGAAGATTCGGAAAACATCCGCGCCCTTTCGGGCCTGGCCCGCGCACATATCGAAGCAGGCAATCTTGAACACGCGAAGGCAACGCTCGCCCTCGTTCCGAAAACCAGGGAGAACGATGCTTCGGTATCCGCCGCGCGCAGCGCCATTAAACTCGCCGAACAAGCGGCGAGCGTCGGCGACCTTGGCGAACTTGAATCGAAAGTCGCCGCCAACGCGCTCGATCACCAGGCACGTTTCGATCTCGCCATTGCCTTGAACGGTAAGGGCCAGCGCGATGCCGCCGCCGATCATCTGCTGGAAATTATTCGCCGCGACCGTAAATGGAATGAGGACGGCGCCCGCAAGCAACTCGTTCAGTTCTTCGAGGCGTGGGGTGCCGCCGATGCTGCAACGATCGAAGGCCGCAAGAAACTTTCTTCGATTTTATTCTCGTGATGGGGAATCCGGAGCGGGCCATGGCTTCGAACAGGACGTACAATCCTTCCGAGCTTCCGGCTGTCATCCCCTTGTTCCCCTTGCACGGCGCGCTGCTGCTGCCGCGCGGACAGTTGCCTCTGAATATTTTCGAGCCGCGCTATCTCACGATGGTCGATGACGCGATCAAGGGAGAGCGATTGATCGGCATGATCCAGCCGGATAATCCCCATGAAAAAGCGGCCCATCCCTCGCTCTACAAAATCGGTTGCCTCGGCCGTCTGACGCAATTTTCCGAGTCGGGCGACGGCCGCTACGGGATCACGCTCACGGGCATCGCGCGTTTCGTGCTCATCGAGGAATTGAGCGTTACGACCCCTTACCGCCAGTGCCGTGTCGATTTCAGCGCTTTCCCTGATGACTTCACGCCGAACGCCGGTGCGGACGTGGTGGACCGTGAAGGCTTGCTGCGCACGCTCGCGATTTATCTCAAGGAAAACAACATCGAGGCCGACTGGGCCGGCATCGAGGACGCCCCCACCGAAGCGCTGGTGAACGGCCTTTCCATGATGTCGCCCTACGGCGCCAAGGAAAAACAGGCCCTGCTGGAAGCCCCGGATCTAAAGGCGCGGGCGGACATTCTCATCGCTGTCACAGAGATTTCGCTTGCGGAGAATAAAGGCGACGGCGAGAAGTCCCTGCAATAGGAGCCGACATGAGCAATACCGCCCAGGCCATCGACCCGAAACTCTTGGAAATCCTCGTGTGCCCGCTCACCAAAGGTACGCTGGAATATGACCGCGCGAAGCAGGAACTGGTTTCGCGGCAGGCAAGGCTCGCCTATCCGATCCGCGACGGCATTCCGATCATGCTGCCGGAAGAGGCGCGCAAGCTCGACGAATCCGAACTCGCAAGAAAATAAATCAGAGCGCCTCGCCGCGGAGGAGCTTTGGCACTTCGCCGGTGAGGCCCGCGGCTTCCTTCACAAAAAATTCCTTCAGCGGCGGCATCCGGTCCACAAGACCCATGCCGACGTCGCGCAAGACTTTCAGCGCGCCGGAATTGTTCGAGAACAGCCGGTTTAATCCATCCGTCGCGAAGCTCATGCCCAGTGTGTCGAACCGCCGCCACCGTTCATAACGGGAGAGCGCTTCCGGTGCGCCGGGGTCCAATCCCAGCCTTGCCGTATCGGCAATACATTCGGCGAGTGCCGCGACATCGCGGATGCCGAGATTCAATCCCTGACCCGCGATCGGGTGAATGACATGCGCTGCGTCGCCGATCAGCGCCAGCCGATCCCCCGCAAATTTTCGCGCAATGGTAAAGCCGAGCGGAAACGCCTTCGGTTTTGACAACACTTCAATCTCGCCAAGTTTCAATCCAAACCGCCGCTCCAGTTCGGTATGAAAATCCGCAGGCGGAAGCGCCACCAGCCGCGCGGCTTCTTCAATGGATTCGGTCCACACGATCGAGGACCGCTTGCCCGCAAGCGGCAGGATCGCGAACGGTCCCGCCGGCAGAAAATGTTCCTCGGCTCGTCCTTCGTGATCGCGCGCATGGCCGATGGTCGCAACAATGCCGGACTGCTTGTAATCCCATGACACGGTTTTGATTCCAGCCTGCGCACGCAGTTTCGAGCGCCCGCCGTCGGCCGCGACCAGCAGACGGCTGTTAAGCGCGGTGTCGTTCGCGAGTAGCACTTCCACCGATTCAATTCCGCTCTCAAAACCTTCAATCGCGGACGCTTCAAAAACGACTCCGCTTTCCTGCGCTGAAGTTCTCAGTGCAACGAGCAGATCGCGATTCTCCACCATGTGCGCGATCGGCTCGTTGGGGTCTTCGTTCTTCTCAAACGCAAGGAACACCGGTCGGACCACATCATCGAGGCGGCTGTCGGTAATCACCATTTCACGGATCGGCTGCACCGGCCCCTTCAGCCGCTGCCATACGCCGAGCGTTTCAAGCAGCCGGCGCGCGCCGGTTGCAATCGCCGAAACGCGGTCGTCGGCCGCAGGCTCGCGTGACAGGGCCGCATCGCAGACCGTCACCCTGAAATTAGGCTTCAGCGCGTGGCCAAGTGCAGCCGCGAGTGCGAGGCCCGCGACTCCGGCGCCGGCAATCGTAACGTCGGAATTTTGCTGGAAATTTTGCGAAGGTTTCTGGGCCATTCCCTATTCTAGCGCGTCATGCATGGGGTGCGAACCTATCCGTCTCTTGACGCGAGCGGACGCGCGGCGCAATCCGGCTTTGGCAATTCCCCGAAGTCTTCTCCCAAGGCCCCCATGCTCAGCGCCGTGAAGGACCTACTTGAAATCCTCGACCTCGAACAACTTGAGGTGAACCTGTTTCGCGGCCGCTCGCCCCAGGTCGGCTGGCAGCGCGTGTTCGGGGGACAAGTGATCGGGCAGGCCCTCGTCGCAGCGACCCGCACCGTCGAAAAACGCGCGGTTCATTCGCTGCACGCCTATTTTATTCTACCGGGCGATCCCAAGGTTCCGATCATCTATCAGGTGGACCGCATCCGCGACGGCGGCAGCTTCACCACGCGCGGCGTGAAGGCGATCCAGCATGGGCGCGTTATTTTTTCCATGTCGGCCTCGTACCACCGCGATGAAAAGGGCTTCTCTCATCAGGCGCCGATGCCGGACGTTCCCGGCCCGGAGCAGTTGCCGAACGAGCAGGATGTGAAGGAACGCGTGCTGCCGATGATGCCGGACCCGGTCCGCAAATATTACGAGCGCGAACGTCCGATCGAACTGCGTCCCGTGGAATATGCCCGTTACATTTCGCGTGAGCACCGCGATCCGAAATTCAACGTCTGGATTCGCGCGACCTCGAAACTCCCGGACGACCCGGCGATCCATCAATGCGTGCTCGCCTATGCGTCGGACATGACGTTGCTGGACTCCGCATTGATTCCGCATGGCCGCACGGTGTTTGCGAAAGACATTCAGGCCGCGAGCCTCGATCATGCGCTTTGGTTTCATCGGCCATTCCGCGCCGACGATTGGCTGCTTTACGCGCAGGACGCCCCCAATGCCGAAAACGCATTGGGGCTTTCGCGCGGGCTGATCTATTCGCGCGATGGCACCCTCGTCGCCTCGGTCGCGCAGGAAGGCCTGATCCGCGAACGGCGCGAGCAAAGCTGAAAAGGTTCTCCTTTTTTATCCCCGCTATTTGCCCAGCGATTGATCCAAATCCGGTTATTCCCCGGTTTGACGGGGTTTTCCGCGCTTAATTCTTCGGCAGTTTCCCGGTATCGTCGTTCACGGAGCGGCTGCCAAAAAACGAGGCAGCGGACGGATGCGATCCGCCATTGCCCGCCGCCCGGGGGAAAACGACCATGAAGCTCGTCATCGCCATCATCAAACCTTTCAAGCTCGAAGACGTGCGCGATGCGCTCACCGCCATCGGCGTGCAGGGCATCACCACCACCGAGGTCAAAGGCTATGGCCGCCAGAAGGGCCATACGGAGATCTATCGCGGTGCCGAATATGCCGTGAACTTCCTGCCCAAGGTGAAGATCGAAATAGCCGTCAGCTCCGACCGCGCCGACAAGGTGGTCGAAACCATCAAGAACGCCGCGAAGACCGGCCAGATCGGCGACGGAAAGATTTTTGTCCACTCGATCGAGCACGCCTTGCGCATCCGCACCGGCGAAACCGACGCCAACGCACTCTGAACGCGTCACATTCAAATGGGGGCTTCCATGAAAACCTTTCCGGGTGCGCGCTCTAGCTGCGCGTACGCAACTGCCGTTGCGGTCATATTCTTCGCCTCGCCGGCTTTCGCCGAAACCTCGACCATCGACGCAGCCGACACCGCATGGATGATCGCGGCCACCGCGCTCGTCCTGATGATGACCATTCCCGGACTCGCCCTTTTCTATGCGGGCATGGTGCGGAAGAAGAACATTCTCGCGACGATGGCGCAGAGTCTCGCGGCGGTGATGGTCGTCTCTATTCTGTGGACCGTGGCCGGCTATAGCCTCAGCTTCGTCGGCGATGGCGCGGTGCTCGGCTCGCTCGATCGCTTCTTGCTGCTCGGCATGGAAATGAATTCGGTGAACGCACTGGCGAAGAACATCCCCGAAAGCCTGTTCATGATCTACCAAATGACCTTCGCGATCATTACCGTTGCGCTGGTGGCCGGAGCCGTGGCCGACCGGATGCGCTTCTCCGCGTTTCTCCTGTTCTCGGTGGGCTGGCTGTTCGTCGTCTATGTGCCTGTGGCGCATTGGGTTTGGGGTGGCGGGTTTCTGGGTGCCGCGGGCGTAATGGATTTTGCAGGCGGCCTTGTGGTGCATCTGAATGCGGGTATCGCGGGACTTGTCGCCTGCGCCGTCCTCGGCGCCCGCCGTGGCTACCGCACGGAGAACATGTCACCGCACGATCTGTCGCTTGCGGTGATTGGCACGGGACTGCTGTGGGTCGGCTGGTTCGGATTCAACGGCGGCTCGGCCATCGGCTCCGGCGGCCGCGCGACGATGGCGATCGTCGCGACGCATCTTGCGGCATGTGCCGGCGCGCTCGTCTGGATGGCGTGCGAATGGTGGACGCGCTCAAAGCCATCCGTGCTCGGCATCATCTCCGGTGCCATTGCCGGCCTAGGCACGATCACGCCCGCTTCGGGCTTCGTGTTGCCGTGGCATGGCCTCGTGATCGGCGCGCTTGCGGGTGGAATCTGTTTCTGGGGTTCGACCTGGCTAAAGCAGCGAATGAACTACGACGACAGTCTCGACGTCTTTGGCATTCATGGCATCGGCGGCGCGCTTGGAACTTTCCTGACCGCGATCTTCGCGGTCGGAGCGCTCTCGGCAACGTCTGAAAATCCCGGCGGCAGCGCAGGCCTGCTCGAAGGGAATTCAGGGCTGATCCAGATTCAGTTGCTCGGCATTGTGGTCACGGCACTCTGGTGCGGAACCGCGACCTATGTGCTGCTGAAAATCGTCAGCCTGTTCACGCCGCTGCGCGTTTCACCGGATGAAGAGAGAATGGGCCTCGACATCACGCTGCACGGAGAGTCAGTACAGTCGTAAATTGAGTACGGCTTCGGACAAAGCCGCGTGCATCTGCGGATGCGCGCGGCTTTTCCATTGAAGTGAGACGTACACCGGCAAAAACACCGTCCGGATTTTGCCATCCAACAGCTAAATGTTGCGGTCTGCTTGTACCTGCCTACGAATTAGGCGGCCTTGGCGCGGATTCACGCGCTTCGCTCTGAAGCCTCTGGGGGCAGTCAAATCCCCTCCCGAAAAGCCCCGTCGATTCAACGGATTCCTCAGAAAAATCGAGTCTGGCACGGCGCTTGAATCCCACTGCCCCGGCTTAGGCCCGGGGGCGCGTAAATGCGGTTTTCGAGGCACGAGCCCCATCGGAACGCCTGACGGGCGCTTTCTGCGTCTGAACGGGATCTCACGGGGACAAGGAACCACATGAAAGTTGTTATGGCCATCATCAAGCCGTTCAAGCTGGAGGAGGTGCGCGACGCCCTCACCGGCATCGGCGTTCACGGTCTGACCGTTACAGAGGTCAAGGGCTACGGCCGGCAGAAGGGGCACACGGAAATCTATCGTGGCGCTGAATACGCCGTGAACTTCCTGCCGAAGCTCAAGGTCGAAGTGGCGGTTGGATCCGACCTAGTCAAGAAAGTGATCGGTGCGATCACGGGGGCCGCGAAGACCGGCCAAATCGGCGACGGGAAAATCTTCGTCTATCCGATCGAACACGCAGTGCGCATCCGCACGGGAGAGACCGATGCAGACGCGCTCTGATTCATTCAGCCACGGAACGGAGAGTTTCCTCATGAAGGCTACGAACTGGCTTCGCGCGGGTTTTCCCGCGCTGCTTGCGGCGATCCTCGTCGCTGTGCCTGCGCTTGCCGCCGACGCCCCGCCAATCAACAAGGCCGACACCACCTGGATGATGGTGGCGACGGTCCTCGTTCTGTTCATGACCGTGCCCGGCCTCGCCCTTTTCTACGGCGGCCTGGTTCGTTCGAAGAACATGCTCTCGGTACTGATGCAGGTGCTCTATACGGTCTGCATCGTAATGCTGATCTGGGTGCTCTACGGCTACAGCCTCACCTTCACCGGCGGCTCGGCCTTCATCGGCGGATTCGACAAGGTGTTCCTCTCCGGTATCGCGCCCGATACACCCGCCGCCACCTTCTCGGTCGGCGTTGCCATTCCGGAACTCGTATTCGTGATGTTCCAGGCGACGTTCGCCGCAATCACCGCTGCGCTATTGCTCGGTTCGCTCGTCGAGCGCACCAAGTTTCTGGCGATCGCGATCTTCATCCCGCTCTGGGTGACGTTCGTCTATTTCCCGATCGCACACATGGTCTGGTACTGGGCGGGCCCCGACGCGATTGATGCGGCTGCGAAAGCTCTGGCTGCGGCTCCGGCCGCGGGCAAGGCTGCGGCTCAGGCCAAGCTCGATGAAGTCATGGCGGATGCGGGCTATATCTTCTCCGCTGCCGCACTCGATTTTGCCGGCGGTACGGTCGTTCATATCAACTCCGGCATTGCCGGTCTCGTCGGTGCGCTCGTCGTTGGCAAGCGCATCGGCTACGGCAAGGATCTGATGCCTCCGCACTCGCTCCCGATGGCTTACATCGGCGCCGCGATGCTCTGGTTCGGATGGTTCGGCTTCAACGCCGGTTCGAACTTGGAAGCAGCCGGCTCCGCAGTCGTTGCCTTCGTCAACACCTTCGTTGCCACCATCGCTGCGGCACTCGCCTGGACCCTCACTGAGTGGGTGGTCAAAGGCAAGCCCAGCCTGCTCGGTGCGATCTCCGGTGTGGTTGCAGGCCTTGTCGCCATCACGCCGGCTGCGGGCTTCGCTGGTACGATGGGTGCGATCTGCCTCGGCCTCATTGCCGGCGTCGTGTGCTTCTTCTTCTGCACGGCGGTGAAGAACGCACTCGGCTACGACGACGCACTCGATGTCTTCGGCATCCACTGCATCGGCGGCATCATCGGCGCACTCGGCACGGGTATCGTTGTGAACCCCGCGCTCGGCGGCACCGGTGTGTTCGACTACGTAACGAACAAGGTCGGCGACTACGACCTTGGTGCGCAGATGATTTCGCAGTTCACGGGCGTCTCCGTGACGCTCCTCTGGAGCGGCATCATCTCGTTCATCCTGTTCAAGATCGTCGACATCATCGTCGGGCTGCGCGTCAAGCCGGACGTGGAGCGCGAGGGTCTGGACATCAACGACCACGGCGAACGCGCCTATCACTCTTGATCGATAGGGCGGGTGGCCTCAGACGCCCGCTCCTACCAGTCAGCAAAGGCCCCGGTGAAAACCGGGGTCTTTGTCGTTTTGGCCGATGGTTAATCGCCCCTTAACCCGCCCTTCCTAGGGTGGACGCCTGTATCAGTGCGCGGGTCGAAAACCATGACCAAGGGACAACACGCCGGGCGGCGCGGTGCGGCGGATGCGTCCGGCCGCTCTCCGTTCGTGCGCCTCACCGAATTGCTGGCAGGCATTTCGCCGGGCAAGGCGGTGATCAATCTGTCTGTCGGCGAGCCCCGTCACCCGATTCCTGCTTTCGTCGCACCCGTTTTGCTTGAGCACAACAAACTCTTCGGCAAGTACCCCATGTCCCGCGGCACCGTTCGTTTCCGCGAGGCGGCGGCCACATGGCTCGGCAAACGTTACAAACTTTCGCGTGCGCTCGATCCGAATTCCGAGGTGATTGTCCTGAATGGAAGCCGTGAGGGACTGTTTCTCGCCGCCATCGCCGCCCGCCGCTATCTCGGTAAACAGAAATCCATCGTGCTGCTGCCCAATCCGTTCTATGCAGTTTACGGCGCCGGCGCGGAAATCGCGGGCTGCGAGCCCATCGCACTTCCGGCAACGCGCGATCGCGGGTTCATCCCCGACTACGCCGCCATCCCCGACGATCTCTTCGCCCGTGCGGCGGTGATCTTTGTCTGCTCTCCGGCCAATCCTCAAGGCTCCGTGGTGCCGCGCTCGGCACTCGAAAATCTTGTCGCGCGGGCACGCAAACACGGCGCGCTGGTTTTCGCCGACGAATGCTATTCCGACATCTGGCTGAAGGATGAGGCCCCGGCAGGCGTGCTTGAAGCCGCGGGTAAAAATTTCTCCGGCGTCGTCGCATTTCACTCGCTTTCCAAACGCTCCAGCCTGCCGGGATTGCGTTGCGGTTTTGCCGCGGGCGATCCCGCGTTCCTCGCGGCTTTCATGGAATTGCGCAACGTCGCGGCGCCCCAGGTGCCCGAACCCGTGCAGGAAGTCGCGGTGACGGCCTATGGCGATGAAACGCATGTCGCGGAAAACCGCCGGCTCTATCGCGCGAAATTCGATCTTGCGGATCGCATTCTTGGAAGTCGTTTCAATTATCGGCGGCCTGAAGGCGGATTCTTCCTCTGGCTCGATGTCACAAAATACAACGATGACGAAAACGCGACACTCGAATTCTGGCGCAAGAGCGGCCTACGCGTCGTACCGGGCAGCTATCTCGCGCTTCCGACCCCGGACGGAAACAACCCGGGCGCAGGATACGTGCGCGCCGCCCTCGTTGACGACCTCGCCATCACCGAAGAGGCGCTCTACCGCCTCGCAGACATTCACGGCTGAAGCGGAAAAAAGTCATGCGGACCATGAGCCATCGCACCAACAGCATCCTGCCGGATCACATCGGCGGCGCGTTGCGCCGGCGGCTGGCCGAAATCGGCGGGCTGGCGCTGATCGCACTGACCGCCGCCCTGATCGCTGCACTGGCAACCTGGTCGGTCGATGACCCGAGCTACAATCACGCGCTCGATGCGCCGATCGGTAACCTGCTCGGCCGCCCGGGCGCGGTTGTTGCCGATTTCTTGATGCAGTCGCTCGGCATTGCCGCGATGGCGGCGATCCTTCCGATTGCCGTCTGGGGATGGCAGACGCTGACGCATCGCCCGACCGCTTATGTGAAAACCCGCATTGTCGCCTGGGTGGCGGGCATGGCGCTTGCCGCCGTATTCGCCTCCTCGCTTCCGGTTACGCCGAAATGGCCGCTGCAGACTCATCTTGGCGGTGTCGTGGGCGACACGCTGCTGAAACTTCCTTCACTGCTCGCAAGCGGCAACATCTCCGGTGAGTTGCGCATTTTCATCGGACTTGTTTCCGCGCTGTTCGGTGTGATCGCGCTTTCGCTCGCATGCGGGGTCGCACTCTCAGGCCGGCGGGAGGAAGAGCATATTGACGAAGACGAGGAAGAGACCGCCGGCTCGATGATCTCGCTTGGCGCCATCGCGCACGCTTTCTACGCGCTGAAGGCGAGGCTTTCAGCTCGAACAAGCGTGGGTACAAAAGTCTCTTCGCTGCGCGCGCTGGTTGGAGAAATCTTCGCGCGCGAAGCATCGAGTGCACCGCGGTTATCCGCGCGACGCGAACCTTCGCTCTCCGAAGTGATGGGAAAGCTCGAGGCGCGTGAAGCAGACGAAGATGACGAAGAGGTCGCGCAGCCCCGCTACGGACGCGCCGCGCCAGCGCCAAAGCGGAGGGTCGCCTCTCGCGCGCGGCGCGGCCATTATGAGATGCCGCCGCTCGACGTGCTCGCCGCGGCTCCAAGGGAACGAGCTCCTGCTCTCTCCAAGGCGGCGCTTGAGGAAAATTCCCGGAGGCTTGAGGGCGTGCTGAAGGACTTCGGCGTGCAGGGCGAGATCGTCAATGCGCACCCCGGCCCCGTTGTGACACTCTACGAACTTGAGCCCGCGCCCGGCATCAAGTCGTCCCGTGTGATCGGCCTCGCAGATGACATCGCCCGTTCCATGAGCGCGGTGTCGGCCCGTGTCGCCGTTGTACCGGGCCGCAACGCGATCGGCATCGAACTGCCGAATCCCCGCCGCGAAAAGGTCGTGCTGCGCGAACTTCTTTCGCAAACCGATTTCAAGCGGTCCGACGCGGGGCTTCCGCTATGCCTCGGCAAAAACATCGGCGGCGAACCGGTCATCGCCGATCTCGCCCGTATGCCGCATTTGCTGATCGCCGGCACCACCGGCTCCGGCAAGTCGGTCGCGATCAACACCATGATCCTTTCGCTGCTCTACCGGCTGAGGCCCGACGAGTGCCGTTTGATTCTGATCGATCCAAAAATGCTGGAACTTTCCGTCTATGACGGAATCCCGCATCTCCTCGCTCCCGTCGTCACAGATCCGCGCAAGGCGATCATCGCGCTGAAATGGGCCGTGCGCGAGATGGAGGACCGCTACAAGAAAATGTCGAAAGTCGGGGTCCGCAATATCGACGGTTACAACTCTCGAATGGCCGACGCCCGCGAGAAGGACGAGAAAATCGTCCGCACCGTGCAGACAGGATTCAATCGCGAGACCGGCGAGGCGATCTACGAAAAAGAGGAAATGCCCCTCGATCCCCTGCCCTATGTCGTCGTGGTCGTCGACGAGATGGCGGACCTGATGATGGTCGCGGGCAAGGACATCGAAGGTGCGATCCAGCGCCTCGCCCAGATGGCGCGCGCCGCCGGCATCCATGTAGTGCTCGCCACCCAGCGTCCGTCCGTCGATGTCATCACCGGCACGATCAAGGCGAACTTCCCGACCCGCATTTCCTTCCAGGTGACATCGAAGATCGACAGCCGCACCATTCTCGGCGAACAGGGCGCTGAACAGCTCCTCGGCCAGGGTGACATGCTCTATATGGCCGGTGGCGGCCGAATTTCCCGCGTCCACGGCCCGTTCGTCTCGGATCGCGAAGTCGAGCGCGTCGTCCAGCACCTGAAAGAACAGGGCGAGCCGGAATATCTGGAAGCCGTCACTGCGGAACCCGCAGAAGGCGAGGATGGTTCGGTGTTCGACAAGGGCGCTTTCGGCGAGAGCGAAGGCGGCGATCTCTATCAAAAGGCGGTTGAAATCGTCGTCCGCGACCGCAAGGCGTCCACTAGCTACGTGCAACGCCGCCTGCAAATCGGCTATAATCGTGCCGCGTCAATCATCGAACGGATGGAGAAGGAAGGCATCGTAGGCGCGGCCAATCACGCCGGGAAACGTGAGATCCTCGTGAACGAACGCGCCTAGAAGCCTATTGACGAAGGGCAGAGCCACCGTCAAATCGCCACAGCAGTCCTCGAAGAAACATTGCGGCGGACCGCTTTTCCGCCGGGAGAATGAGATGCGTTCGGCCAACGCAAAAAAACTGACCCTGATTGTTTTCCTGCTCGCGGGTGTCTCGATGTTGCCTGCAGAACTCCCTGCGCAATCGCTTCCAAACACGGCGCCGTTCCCGCCTTCGCGGGACGGCGCGCCGCGTCCGGGTGTCGCTGCTACCGTTCCGGCAGCACCGCAGCAGATCAATCCGGCGGCGATGAATCGCCCGCCGTCGCCCGTCGTTCAATCGCCCGACGACCAGAAAAAACTGATCGAGAAAGTGAATTCGTATTTCAACTCGATCACGACGCTTGTCGGAAATTTCGTGCAGATCGGACCGGACGGCGGACGCACCGAAGGCGACTTCTATATGCAGAAGCCTGGCAAGGTACGCTTCGATTACAATCCTCCGAGTCCGGTCGAACTGATCTCGGACGGAAGTTCGGTCGTGGTGCGCGACCGCAAGCTCGCGACGCAGGATCTTTATCCGCTCTCGCAGACGCCGCTGAAATTCCTGCTGTCGAACAAGATCGACCTCGCCAAGGACACGAATGTCGTCGGCGTCTTTCAGGACAGCCTGTTCACGACCGTCACCCTCGAAGAGAAACATCCGATCGTCGGCACGCACCGGCTGATGATCATGTTCGGCACCGAAGACAGCCAGCTTAAGCAGTGGACGGTCACCGACCCGCAGGGCTACGACACCACCGTGTCAGTATTCAATTTGAACCCCAAGCAAAAGCCGGATCCCGCGCTGTTCAAGATCAATTACGAGCGCTTCCCGACCATCCAGCAGTAAGCGCGCGGGCGGCGGGATGGTGGTCAGCATTGCGACCTGGAACATCAATTCCGTTCGCCTGAGGATGCCGATTGTCCGCAAGTTCCTGAAATCCTCAGAGCCGGACATTCTCTGTCTTCAGGAAACCAAATGCCCGGACGAAGTGTTTCCGCACGAACAGTTTGAAAAGCTCGGCTACCCCCACATCGCGCTGCACGGGCAGAAGGGCTATCACGGCGTTGCCGTCGTCTCTCGGCGACCGTTCGAATCGCTTTCGCGCGACCGCTTTTGCGACAAGGAAGATGCGCGCCATATCGCGGTGAAGTTCAATCGCGGCGCGGGACTGTCGGAATCGTTCACACTGCACAATTTTTATATCCCGGCCGGTGGCGACATCCCCGATCCCGCGCTCAATCCGAAATTCGCGCACAAGCTGAACTTCCTCGACGAACTGGTCGAATGCACGGCGAACCGCGATTCCGCGAATGGCAAAAACGCTATTCTGGTCGGCGACCTAAATGTCGCGCCGCTGGAAAACGACGTCTGGAGCCACCGCCAGATGCTGAAGGTTGTGAGCCACACGCCTGTTGAAGTTGAAAAATTCACACGCGCCCAGGAAGCGGGTCGCTGGATCGATGTGATGCGCGGGTTCATTCCGGAGCCGGAAAAGCTCTACACGTGGTGGAGCTATCGTGCCGCCGACTGGCTCGAATCCAATCGCGGACGCCGGCTCGATCATGTCTGGGCCAGTTCTTCGCTAAAGGGTGCCGCACAGGAAATGAAAATCCTCAGCAAGGCGCGCGGATGGGAGCGGCCCTCGGATCACGTACCGGTCATTGTGAAATTCGATCTTTAGCCCGTCTCGGGCAAGGTCTCGGGCTTTCCCGCGAAATTCGGCGCCACGAGATCGAGTTCGCTGATCGCTGCCTCGAGTCGGGTCGCGATGACCTTGCGCAAAGCCTGCGCCGCACCCGGCTCCCCTTCAAGCATTCTCAGGAACACCCCGCGCGGGATTCTGAGCAGCGTCGAAGGCTGTGCTGCCGTTGCCGTCGCCGGCCGGATCGTATCCACGATCAGCGCCGTCTCGCCGATCAGCGTACCGGGGATCGCGACCACCGCGTCCTGCCGCTGCTTGTCGCGCGCACTGCTGAGTACGATCGCGCCGGCCTGCACGACATAGCCGCCATCGGCCGGCTCTCCTTCCTCGAACAGGATTTCGCCCGTCTGCAGATGAACACGCTCCGCGCTGATCGCGATGATGCGCAGCGCCTCTCGCCCGATCACATGAAAGGTCGGAATGCGGCCCAGAAAGTCGATGTCCTGATCGAGCGCCATTCCCTTTGCCTCAGGGCAAAAGTTTGTAGCCACCGGCCTCGGTGACAAGCAGCGAGGCGTTGGCCGGATCTTTCTCGATTTTCTGCCGCAAGCGATAAATGTGCGTTTCGAGCGTGTGCGTCGTCACGCCGGAATTGTAGCCCCAGACTTCCTGCAGAAGAATCTCTCGCGATACCGGTTTCTGCCCCGCCCGGAAAAGATAACGCAGGATTGCGGTCTCCTTGTCCGTAAGGCGAATCTTCGAGCCCTTCTCGTTGACGAGCAGCTTTGCACCGGGACGAAAGCTGTAAGGACCGATCGGAAAGACCGCGTCTTCGCTCGCTTCATGGCTGCGTAGCTGAGCGCGAATGCGCGCGAGCAGCACGGCGAACCGAAACGGTTTCGGCACGTAGTCGTTGGCCCCCGCTTCCAGACCGAGAATCGTGTCGGAGTCGGTGCCATGCCCCGTCAGCATAATCACCGGCGCCTTGAATCCGTTCTTGCGAAGGACCCGCACGGCATCGCGACCGTCCATGTCCGGCAGTCCTACATCCATCAGCACGAGATCGATGTGCCCGGCTTTTGCTTCCTGGATCGCGCCCTGGGCGGATTCCACCGCAATGGTGTCGAA
Organism: Xanthobacteraceae bacterium; assembly: GCA_022844205.1. GTDB lineage: Bacteria > Pseudomonadota > Alphaproteobacteria > Rhizobiales > Xanthobacteraceae > JAUSIF01. The sequence continues at coordinate 293,937 of JALHMF010000002.1, forward strand.
TTCCTCGTGCAGCGCGAGCTGCTCCACGAGCGCTTCACGCAGCTCGGGATCGTCATCGACCACCAGGATTTTGCGTGCGTTAGGCATGATTCCCAAGGCCCTTACCGTAAGTTTACAACATTGACCCGGCTAGGCCAGATGGCCTGCCGGGTGAAACGCGGAACTAGACATACCGGTACGCAGCACCGCAAGCCGCAGGCCAGCTATCTACGGAAACGTGATGAACAGCAAACGCAGGCGCAGCCTGAACACGATCCGGGCCGCCGCAAAACCCGGAAACCGCGCGCGCGGGCTGCTCCGGGCGGGACATCTGACGCTCCCGGTGTCGCTTGGACGGGCGGGCATCAAGGCGAACAAGCGCGAGGGCGACGGCTCCACTCCGCGCGGAAGTTTCCGTCTGATTCGTCTTTGGTGGCGTGCCGACCGCTCACCGCGCGCGTTTACACGGTTACCGGTTCGACGGATCAAGCCGGACGACGGCTGGTGCGAAGACCCGCGGGACCGGAATTATAATCGTCCGGTCCGCGTTGCGCGGGGCAGCAGTGCCGACCGGCTGCATCGCGAGGATCATCTCTACGATCTCATTATCGAGCTTGATCACAACACGCGGCCGCGCATCACGAATCTCGGCAGTGCGGTGTTCATCCATTTCGCGCGCGAAGGTTTCCAGCCGACCGCCGGCTGCGTAGGATTGCGTCCTTCGGATTTGAGGCGCTTGCTTCCTTCGTTGTCCCGCAACACGCGGATCGAAATTGCTTAGAGGGAAGCCCCTTTGTTTAGAGGGAAACCCCGATGGGCTGGCTCAAAAAACTGATCGGCTTTCCACCCAGCGGCAATCTCTGGAGAGATTTTCTGGAGCTGCTCGGAGAATGGAAACTGTTTCGCCGTGGTGTCGCGACGGCTTTTTGATTCTGTTCTCGGGCAACTGGCCAATGATGGGTGTCGTGCTTGCTTCGTGGGCGACCAATGATGCAGTCGATTAGAGCAGCGATTTCATCAAGACTTGATGGAAGGGCCGGAGCTAGTCGCGTTCGCCGAAGATCGCCGAACCGATCCGCACATGGGTTGCCCCGAATTTGATCGCAATCGCAAAGTCGGCACTCATCCCCATCGACAGCAAAGCAAGACCGTTCCGCTTCGCGATCTTCTGAGTGAGCGCGAAATGCGCCGAAGGGCCTTCGTTCACCGGCGGAATGCACATCAGGCCTTCGATGTTCAAGCCAAATTTCTCCCGGCACTCTTTCAGAAACCGATCGGTATCTTCCGGCAGCACGCCGGCCTTCTGCGGCTCCGCACCGGTATTCACCTGAACGAGCAGCCGGGGTTTGCGATTCTGTTTTTTCATCTCGTCGGCCAGCGCGCCTGCAATCTTCGCACGATCAACCGTATGAATGACATCGAACAGCGCCACCGCCTCCTTGGCTTTGTTGGATTGCAGCGGCCCGACAAGATGCAGTTCGATGCCCGGATATTCCTCGCGCAAGACAGGCCATTTGCCCTGCGCCTCCTGCACACGGTTCTCTCCAAACACGCGCTGGCCTGCCTCCAGCACCGGTAGGATGTCCGTCTCGCCGAATGTCTTGGAGATCGCGACCAGCGTCACCGCCCCCCTGTCGCGGCCGGCATCTTCGCAGGCATCTGCGATCTCGCCACGGATGGCGACAAGCCGTTCTGCGGTCGCGGTTTTCAGGACTGGCAAGGGCGGCTCTCCAGCGTTTCATGCATCTTAAGGATCGGCCATGTGCCCGCAATCGTTCCCCCGCTAAACCGTTGACCGCAGCGGAGATTCCATGGCCTAGTCCGCCCGGTCGCAAAAAAGACCCCATCCTGAATCGCATGAAATCCGAACGCTATAACGCCCGCGAAGCCGAGCCCCGCTGGCAGAAAATCTGGGACGAGCGCGAAATCTTCAAGACGAAGAACGACGACCCGCGCCCCAAATACTACGTGCTCGAGATGTTTCCCTATCCTTCGGGGCGCATCCATATGGGCCACGTCCGCAACTACACGATGGGGGACGTGGTCGCGCGCTACATGCGCGCCAAGGGCCATAACGTCCTGCATCCAATGGGCTGGGATGCGTTCGGCATGCCGGCCGAGAACGCGGCGATGGCGAACAAGGTCCACCCGAAAGCGTGGACCTACGAAAACATCGCCACGATGAAGAAGCAGCTGAAGTCGATGGGGCTGTCACTCGACTGGAGCCGCGAGGTCGCGACTTGTGACCCAAGCTACTACCAGCACCAGCAGAAGATGTTTCTCGACTTCTGGAAAGCCGGGCTGGTCGAGCGGAAAACGTCGAAAGTGAACTGGGACCCGGTCGATATGACCGTGCTCGCCAACGAGCAGGTCATCGACGGCCGCGGCTGGCGCTCCGGCGCGGAAGTTGAGCAGCGCGAGCTGACCCAGTGGTTCTTCAAGATCACCAATTATTCGGAGGAGTTGTTAAGCGCGCTCGACACACTCGACCGCTGGCCGGAAAAAGTCCGCCTCATGCAGAAGAACTGGATCGGCAAGTCGGAAGGCTTGCTGTGCCGGTTCATGCTTGCAAAGCCCCAAGGCGGTCACGGAGAGATCGAGGTCTTCACTACGCGGCATGACACGCTGTTCGGCGCTTCGTTCGTCGCGATTTCGCCCGATCATCCGCTGGCAAAATCGATTGCCGCGCAGAATCCGAAAGCGACTGCATTCATCGAGGAATGCAAGAAGATGGGCACCGCGCAGGAAGCGATCGACAAGGCCGAGAAGCTCGGCTTCGATACCGGTATCCGCGCGCAGCACCCGTTCGATGCCAAATGGGAGCTGCCAGTCTACATCGCGAATTTCGTACTGATGGAATACGGCACCGGCGCCATCTTCGGCTGCCCTGCGCATGACCAGCGCGATCTGGATTTCGCGCGCAAATACAAATTGCCAGTCCTGCCGGTCGTGGTGCCGGAAGGCATCGATCCCAAGACTTTCGAAATCGGCACGGAAGCCTATGACGGCGAAGGCAGACTTGCGAACTCGCGCTTTCTCGATGGCATGACCATCGAGGAAGCCAAGGAAGAAGTCGCGAAGCGTCTGGAGAGAGAGACGCGCGGCAATCGTCCGGTCGCACAACGGCAGATTCAGTATCGCCTGCGCGACTGGGGCATCTCCCGCCAGCGCTACTGGGGCTGTCCGATCCCGGTCATTCATTGCGTGAAGTGCGGTGTCGTGCCGGTGCCGGACAAGGACCTGCCAGTTGTCCTACCCGAAGACATCGAATTCGAACGCCCCGGCAATCCGCTTGACCGCCACGCAGCCTGGAAAAAAGTTTCCTGTCCGAAATGTTCAGGCGCCGCGCGGCGGGAAACCGATACTATGGATACCTTCGTCGACTCGTCCTGGTATTTTCTGCGCTTCACAGCACCCGACGCGAAGACGCCAACCGACGCCAAGGCGGTGAATTACTGGATGCCCGTCGATCAGTATATCGGCGGCGTCGAGCACGCGATCCTGCATCTGCTTTATTCGCGCTTTTTTACCCGCGCGATGAAGGCGACCGGCCACGCCGATCTGGATGAGCCGTTCAAGGGCCTCTTCACACAGGGAATGGTTGTCCACGAAACTTACGAGACAAAGGACGGCACATTCGTCTCCCCCGCCGAGATCCGCATCGAGGGCATGGGCGACGCCCGTACGGCCAGCCTTCTCTCCAATGGAGAGCCCGTAAGTATCGGTGCCATCGAGAAAATGTCGAAATCCAAGCGGAATACTGTGGACCCGGACGACATACTTTCGACCTACGGCGCCGATACGGCTCGCTGGTTCATGCTGTCCGATAGCCCACCAGAACGCGACGTGATCTGGACCGAAGAAGGTGTCCAGGGCGCGCATCGATTCGTGCAGCGCCTTTACCGGCTCACCAATGAAATCGCTGAAATTGCAGCCCCGGAAAATGTTTCACGGCCCGCCGAGTTCGGCGCCGAAGCAACCGCCATCCGCAAGACGGCGCACACTGCTCTCGCGCGTGTCGGCGAGGACATTGAAAAACTCCGCTTTAACCGCTGCGTCGCGCATATTTATGAGGCCGCGAATTCGCTCGGCAGCGCCGTGAGCAAAACCGGCGGCGCGAAGCCTTCCGCCCACCTCGCTTATGCCTTCCGCGAAGCCGGCGACATCATGATCCGCATCACCGAGCCGATGATGCCGCATCTCGCCGAGACCTGCTGGAGCGCACTCGGCCACAAGAATCTCGTCACCGAACAGGCTTGGCCGAAACTGGAATCTTCGCTGCTGTTGGAAGATGAAATCACCCTGCCCGTTCAGATCAACGGCAAGAAGCGCGCCGACGTTACCGTGCCGCGCGATGCAAACAATGCCGATATCGAAAAAGCCGTACTCGCCCTTGACGCCGTAAAAAAAGCGCTCGAAGGCAAGCGGCCGAAAAAGATCATCGTCGTGCCGCAGAGGATCGTGAATGTCGTCGCGTAACCGAACGAACCTCGCCGTCCGCACCGTCGCAATCTGTATGTTTGCGGCTGCCGCTGCCGGCTGCCAGTTCCAGCCGATGTATGCGCAGACGCCGTTATTCGGTTCGGGCCCGTCGTTGCGCGATACGCTGAAAGACGTGGACGTGGCCTCCATCGACGGGCGCATTGGTAACGAACTTCGCAACGATCTGATTTTCGAACTCACCGGCGGCGCCGGAAACCAGCCGGGCGCGCCCTATCGGCTGACGATGATCGTCACGACAAACGCGATTAATCCGATCGTCGACGTCACATCGGGGCGTCCGGAATCCGAGACGATCTCGTTCGACGTGCTCTATAAGCTGCAGGACGTGGTGAACGGAAAAATCGTTCTCACTGAGAAGGCGCTCGCCCGCGTCACCCTCGACCGCAGCCCGCAGCGCTACGCCCGCGTGCGCGCACAGCGCGACGCGGAAAACCGCGCCGCAAAACTCGTGGCCGAACAGATCCGCTCCCGCCTCGCGACCTTCTTCCTCACCCGCACCTGACGGCATTCCTGTGGTCGCGCTTCGCGTCCCCGAAATCGAAGCTTTCATCACCCGCCCGGATCTGCGCCGCCCGATTATCCTTGTTTACGGACCGGACCAAGGCCTCGTGCATGAACGTGTGCTGGCGCTGCTGAAATCCGCCAACACCAGCAAGGACGATCCCTTCGCGCTGGTGCCGCTCGACGGCGACTTGCTCGCATCCGATCCGGCAAGGCTGATCGATGAAGTGAAGACGATCGGTTTGTTTGGTGGACGCCGCCTCGTTCATGTCCGCGCGGGTTCGCGTGCCTTCAATGAAGCGATTGAACCCTTGCTCGACGATCTCCCGGAGCAATCGGTGATCGTCATCGAGGCCGGCGATCTGAAGCGCGGCGCGCCGCTGCGCAAGTTGCTGGAAGCGGCAAAAGCGGCGACGGTGATCCCTTGCTATCAGGACAGCGAACGCGATCTCGCAAGACTGATCGAGAAGTCTGTGTCCGAGGCAGGCATGTCGATCGACCCCGACGCCCTCGACAGCCTGATCGGGCTGATCGGTTCTGACCGGCTCGCCTCCCGTTCCGAATTGGAAAAACTCATTCTTTTCGCGCAGGGCAAAAAACGCATCCAGTTCGAGGACGTACAGGCGGTGATCGCCGATGCATCCGCTCTCGCACTCGATGACATTCTAGATTCGGCTGCCGCCGGCAACGCCGAAGCCGCACTGACCGCCTACGCGAAGGCCATGAAATCCGGCGTGGCGCCGGACCGCGTGATAAATGCCGCCATATGGCATCTTTTCAACCTGCACCGGCTGAGCTTGCAGGTGGAACGCGGCATCGCCGTTTCACGCGTCATCGACAACGAGAAACCGCAAATTCATTTTCGCCGGAAGCCGCTGGTCGAACGCGCGCTTTCAAGATTTAGTCCGCAGGCGCTGCAAAAGATGCTCGCCGATTTTGGCACCGCCACACTTACAATCCGCCGCACGCCGGACCTCGCACAATCGATCGCCGAACGCGCAATCCTCTCGCTTGCAAAGAGCGGGAGAGGCGCTTCACCAAAACGAGCGAGACGTTAGTGCCGGCCTCCGAGCCGCCGGGCCAGGGCGTCGAGCTGCTCCAGGGTCTTGTAGCGAATGCGAAGCTCGCCGCCGGTGTTGCGGTGGTTCACTTCGACTGACAAACCCAGCGTATCGGAAAGTTTTTTCTCGAGCGCACGCACATCCGCGCTCTTGGCAACCCGCGGTCGCTTTTTCGGCGGACGGCCCTTGGCTTCGGCCTGCGCGCCGGCGAGCGCCTCCACATCGCGCACGTTGAGGCCTTTTTCGATAATCGCCTTGGCGAGCGCTTCCGGATTGTCGTGCGCAAGCAGCGCACGGGCATGGCCGGCGGTGAGGCGGCCTTCCTGCAAATGCTTTTTCACGCTGTCCGGCAACTTCAGAAGACGCAGCGTGTTGGCGATGTGACTGCGGCTCTTGCCGACGATTTTACCAAGATCCGCCTGCGCATATTCGAACTGCTGAATCAGCGAATCGTACCCTAGCGCTTCTTCGAGCGGATTGAGATCAGCGCGCTGAACATTTTCAATGATGGCGATTTCCAGCGCTTCCTTGTCGCTGATCTCCATCAGGATGATCGGAACTTCGTGCAGACCGGCTTTCTGCGACGCGCGCCAGCGGCGTTCGCCGGCGATGATCTCAAAGGCGTCCGCCTGACCGCGCACCGCACGGACGAGAATTGGCTGAATGACTCCCTTGGCGCGGATCGAAGACGCAAGCTCTTCAAGCTCCGTCTCGTTGAAGTGACGCCGCGGATTTTTCGGATTGGCGCGAATGTATTCGATTGGCACGCGGCGCTGACCGCGCGCGCGTTCTACGGCGCTCGCCTCATCGCCTGCGTCACCGATGAGTGCTGCGAGTCCTCGTCCGAGTCGCGAGCGGGGTGATTCTTCCGCCATAGCCAAGGTTCACCTCTATCCGTCGAACTGGTTTCTGTTAGGTCGCGAGCGTGCGTTCACGCTGCACGATCTCGGCTGCGAGCTTGAGATAGGCCTGGCTGCCAACGCACTTGAAGTCGTAGAGCAGAACCGGCTTGCCGTAGGACGGCGCTTCCGACACGCGCACGTTGCGCGGGATGATCGTGTCGTAAACTTTCGCCCCAAAAAACTGGCGAACGTCGGCCACCACCTGGTCCGACAAATTGTTGCGCGCGTCGTACATCGTCAGCACGATGCCGTGGATGGTGAGGGAAGGATTCAAATTCGCCTTCACCTGCTCCACGGTTTTCAGAAGCTGCGACAATCCTTCTAGCGCGAAGAACTCACACTGCAGCGGAACGAGGATCGCATCGGCTGCAGCCATCGCGTTGATCGTCAGAAGATTGAGCGAAGGCGGGCAATCGACCAGCACATAGCTGAAACCTTCGCTTGCCGCTTTTCCGTCCTTGCCGCGCTCGGCTTTTTGCAAACCACCGATCGCATTGCGCAGACGAAAAGCCCGGTCTTTCTGATTCGCGATTTCGAGTTCGAGGCCGGATAGATCCATCGTCGATGGAGCAATGAAGAGATTGGGTACTGACGTTTGCAAAACCGTTTCCGCGAGCGGCGCTTCCCCGGTCAGCACGTCATAGGTCGAGCGCGTCCGATTCTTCGGGTCGATGCCAAGACCGGTCGAGGCGTTGCCCTGCGAATCGAGATCGACAATGAGCACGCGTTCGTCGATCGCGGCGAGGGCAGTGCCGAGGTTGATGGCGGTGGTTGTCTTGCCGACTCCGCCTTTCTGGTTGGCGATGGCAAGAACGCGAGGGCGATTGTTGCTCATGGCTCGCTTTTCCGCGGTGCCTTGTTAACGTCCTGCACCAGGAGGATTTTTCCGGACGGGTCGGTTCGACTCGTGATCAATTTCGCGCGGATGTTCCAAGATTTAGCGGCCTCGGTCAATTCCCTATCTACATCTTGTCCCTTAAGAAATAAGCCGACTGTTTTATCTGCCATCAACGGCTCAGCCATCTCCAACAGTCTGGGCAAGGGAGCAAGCGCACGGGCGGTGACGACATCGACGCGGCCGATTTGTTTCGCCACCGATTCGATCCGCTCCGCATGCACTTTAGCGGGCAAGTGAAGCATGCGGACTGCCTCGCGGAGAAACGCCGCCTTGCGCGAATCGCTTTCGATCAGATGCACAATTGCGTCCTGTGCGTCGCAAAGCGCGATGGCGAGGATAAGACCTGGAAAGCCGCCTCCCGAGCCGAGATCCACGAACGTCCGAGCGTCCGGCGCGAGATTTAGAAGCTGAAGACTGTCTGCGATGTGGCGCGTCCAGAGCTTAGGAATCGTGGACGGCGCCACGAGTTGCACTGCCTTCTGCCACCGTAAAAACAGCTCCACGAACTGGTCGAGACGCACAACTGTTTCATGTGAAACCCCTGCCATTCGCAGCGCCGCTGCGCGGTCCTCGGAATTCACCGAGACAGATTTCATCCGGCCAGTCGGCGGGAGTGGAGTGTGATCAAAGCGAGTGCCGCTGGCGTTATGCCTTCGATCCGATTGGCCTGACCGATGGTGGAGGGACGCACGGTGTGAAGCTTCTGGCGCAACTCATTCGAGAGGCCTGGGATCGAGCGATATTCGATACTGCCAGGAATGCCGAGTGCCTCTTCCTTTCGGAAGCGCTCCACATCTTCTGCCTGACGATCTAGATAAACCGAATACTTGGCGTCGATTTCCAGCTGCTCGGCTATCCTCAGCTCAAGCTTTCCAAGCTCAGGCCAGATGCACGCCACAGCCGCAATTTCTGTTTGCGGGTATGAAAGCAAATCGAATGCGCTCCGCCGCTGGCCGTCGAGCTTCAACGCGAAGCCATGCTTGTTCGCCTCGTGCGGCGTGATCGAAAGCGAGTGAGCGAGCGCGCGTCCCGCCTCCAGCTTCGCGAATTTTTCATCGAAGGAATTCGCACGCTTCGCACCGACGCAGCCAATTTCCCTGCCGCACCTAGTCAACCGCTGATCCGCATTGTCCGCGCGCAGGTTCAACCGATACTCCGCCCGCGAAGTGAACATGCGATAGGGCTCTGTCACGCCTCGGGTAACGAGGTCGTCGATCATCACGCCGATATAGGCCTCGGCCCGGTCGAAGACGTGGCCTTCATTTCCACCGGCTTTGCGGGCTGCATTGAGGCCAGCGACTAGTCCCTGCGCCGCAGCCTCTTCGTAGCCCGTGGTGCCATTGATCTGGCCCGCAAGATACAACCCCGGAATGCGCTTCGTCTCTAGGGTAGTATGAAGCTCGCGCGGATCAACATGATCGTATTCGATGGCGTAGCCCGGCCGCAGCATCGTTGCGCGCTCAAGCCCGGGAATGGTTGCCAAGATCGCGAGCTGAATTTCTTCCGGCAGCGAAGTGGAGATGCCGTTCGGATAGACCGTCGGATCGTCGAGACCTTCCGGCTCCAGAAAAATCTGGTGCCCTTCGCGATCCCCGAAGCGGACGATCTTGTCTTCGATGGATGGACAATATCGTGGACCCCGGCTTCCGATCTGGCCGGAATACATCGGGGAGCGGTGCACATTGGCGCGGACCAGATCGTGCGTCGCATTCGTCGTGCGGGTGATGCCGCATGACACCTGCGGATTGGTGATTTTTTCGGTCAGCATCGAGAACGGCTCCGCCGGATCGTCGCCGGGCTGCATTTCAAGCGAAGCCCAATCGATGGTCCGGCCGTCCAGACGCGGCGGCGTACCGGTCTTCAGGCGGGCCAGCGCAAAGCCCGCCTTTTCGAGCGTCTTGGAAAGCCCCATCGCCGGCGCTTCGCCGGCACGGCCCGCGGGAATTTTTTTCTCGCCGATATGAATGAGCCCACGAAGAAATGTCCCCGTAGTCAACACCACAGCGGATGACCCGAATTGACGGCCATCGGCGGTGCGGATTCCCACAGCTTTTCCACCGCTCAGGATCAGGTCGTCGGCTTCCGCTTCAATGACTTTGAGATTTTCCATCGCAAGAATCTCCCGCTGCATCGCCGCGGCGTAAAGCTTGCGATCCGCCTGTGCGCGGGGACCGCGTACCGCTGGACCCTTGCGCCGATTGAGCATCCGAAACTGGATTCCGCCGGCGTCGGCAACGCGACCCATCAGGCCATCAAGTGCGTCGATCTCGCGGACCAGATGCCCTTTGCCCAATCCGCCGATGGCGGGATTGCAGGACATCGCGCCAACGGTCGAAAAACGATGCGTGATGAGCGCCGTGCGCGCGCCCATGCGCGCCGCCGCAGCCGCGGCTTCGCAGCCGGCATGGCCGCCGCCAATGACAATCACATCAAATTTTTCGCTCATGAGCGTGGCTGTATCGAAGCGGTTTGCTTCAGTCAAAGCGGGCCGTGTTTCACGTGAAACCGAGGTAAATTATTCCGTGAACGGAGCGGGGACAGATCAGGCCCAACGGTTGTTTCACGTGAGTCAGAACCCCCTGTTTCACGTGAATCAAACCGGCTCCGAATCGGAGCGTTAACCTTTCATTTACCAATGCAGAAGTTTTTGAAGACCCGATCGAGGACTTCCTCCACATCGACGCGTCCGGTGACGCGCCCCATCGCCCGGGCCGCCAGACGCAGCTCTTCCGCGATCAATTCTTCGGCCCCCGAAGACCGGATTTGCAGCGCCGAACGCAACCGGTCACGCGCATCGGACACCGCATGCCGTTGGCGCGCATGGGTGACGAGGGCCGGCTCGCCCGCGAGCGCTTCCGCTTCGCGTGCAAGGATTTCGAGCAACTGCTCCATGCCAGCGCCCGTATGCGCGGAGATGAAAAGCGCACCGGAAATTTCCGATGAAATAACCGATGCATCGGATTGGATCCCCGTTGCCAACCGATCCGCCTTGGTGCGGACCGTGATGCTGCGACCATGACCCGCCGGCGGCTTTGGCGGATAGCGGTCCTCCGCGTCCACCAGCCACAGAACGAGATCGGCCGCATGCGCCCGCGCCAGCGCACGGCGGATTCCCTCGACTTCGACCGGATCGCGGGTCTCATGGATGCCCGCCGTATCGACGAGCAACACCGGCACACCCTTAAGATCGAGCGCCACTTCGATCGGATCGCGCGTGGTGCCGGGAATATCGGTGACGATCGCCACGTCCCGTTTGGCCAGCGCATTGAGGAGAGTGGACTTGCCCGCATTCACCGGGCCCGCAATCGCGACCACAAAACCCTCGCGCAATTTCTCCCCGCGATGGGCGCTCGCGAGTGCCGCATCCATTTCGCCGGCGATCTCGCCGATAACCTGCACCGCGGATGCGTGGAGATTTTCCGGCACGTCGCCTTCGTCGGAAAAGTCGATGGCGGCTTCCATGAGCGAAAGGGCATCGAGCAACCGCTCGCGCCAGTCATCGGCCTGCTTGGCGAGTGCGCCGCGAAACTGATGCAGCGCCTGGCGCCGCTGCGCTTCGGTCTCCGCCGCGATGAGATCGCCGAGCGCTTCGACGGCCGTCAGATCGAGCTTTCCGTTGAGCAACGCCCGGCGCGTGAATTCGCCCGCTTCCGCTGGCCTAAATCCTTCAATGTTCCCAAGTACTTGAAAAACAGCGGCCACGAGCGCACGGCCGCCATGCATCTGAATCTCGACCACATCCTCGCCGGTCTCGCTTTTTGGCGCTGGAAACCAGAACGCCAACGCATCATCGATGATCTCGCCGCTGGCCGGATCGCGCAGCACCGCATGCGCCGCACGCCTCGGCTCCGGCAATTTGCAGCCAAGCATCTTCAATGCTTGCCCCGCGCGCGGGCCGGAGACGCGCACCACCGCAATCGCCGAGGGCAGCCGGCCGCTCGACAGCGCATAGATCGTATCGGCCTTTGGCGCGTTCATTCTGTGTCCGCTGTTCACGCGTGATAAGTTCGCCAGGAAAGAAGGCCCGAGGAAAAACCAAAATGCCCGAGAACCGGCTCGCACGCGAGACCAGCCCCTATCTCATCCAGCACAAGGACAATCCGGTCCACTGGTGGCCGTGGTCGCCGGAAGCGCTGACGGAGGCGGAAAAGAGCGGCAAGCCGATCCTGCTCTCGGTCGGCTACGCGGCCTGTCACTGGTGCCATGTGATGGCGCACGAAAGCTTCGAGGACGCCGCCACCGCCGCCGTCATGAACGAGCTGTTCGTAAACATCAAAGTCGATCGCGAGGAGCGGCCAGAGATCGACGAGATCTACATGAACGCCCTGCACATGATGGGCGAGCAGGGCGGCTGGCCGCTCACGATGTTCCTGACGCCGAAGGGCGAGCCGTTCTGGGGAGGCACCTATTTTCCGAAAGAGGCGCGCTATGGCCGCGCGGCTTTCGTGGACGTACTGCGCCAGGTCGCGAGGATTTTTCGCGAGGAGCCGCTCAAGGTGGACAACAATCGCAAGGTGCTGGTGGAGCGTCTGGGGCAACGCGCCCATGTGGAAGGCCAGGTCACGCTCGGCCGGCCGCAGCTCGACGAGATCGCGACCAAGATCGCGGGCTTGTTCGATCCGGTAAATGGCGGCCTGCGAGGCGCGCCGAAATTCCCACAGTGCTCGATGCTGGAATTGCTGTGGCGGGCGGGAGAGCGCGATTCTGGCCCCCACCCGCTCGCTACGCTCGCTTCCCTCCCCCGCGAGCGGGGGAGGGATAGGGAGGGGGCAAGCGGCGCCTCCAAATATTTCGAGACTGTCGAACTCGCCCTTGAGCGGATGTGCGAAGGGGGCATCTACGATCACCTCGGTGGCGGCTTCTCGCGATACTCCGTGGATGATCGCTGGCTCGTGCCGCATTTCGAGAAGATGCTCTACGACAACGCCCAGCTCCTGGAACTGCTGGCGCTGGCCTATATGCGAAGCGGCAATGCGCTGTTCCGCGACCGGGCGGTGGAAACGGTGGAGTGGCTCGCCCGCGAGATGACCGTCGAGGGCGGAGGTTTTGCCTCGAGTCTCGATGCCGACTCCGAAGGCGAAGAGGGCAAGTTCTACGTCTGGTCGCTCGCCGAAATTGAATCCGTTCTCGGCAAGGAGGACGCGGACTATTTCGCTTCGATCTACGACGTGACCGCTGGCGGCAATTTCGAAGGCCACAACATTCTCAATCGGCTCAACAACCCGTCGCGCAATTCCTGCGACGACGCGCGGCTGCGCAAGCTGCGCGCGATGTTGTTGGAAGCTCGCGCAAAACGAGTCCGCCCCGGCCTCGATGACAAGGTACTGGCCGACTGGAACGGGCTGATGATCGCGGCCCTCGCCAATGCCGGTGCGATGCTCGGCGAGGGCGGCTGGGTCGAGATGGCAAAGCGTGCCTTCCGTTTCGTTGCCGAATCGATGTCGCGCGACGGCAGGCTCGGACACAGCTACCGGGAAGGGCGGCTCGTATTTCCGGGCCTTTCATCCGACTACGCCGCGATGATCCGCGCCGCCATCGCGCTGCATCAAGCGACCGGCGAGGACGAGTTTTTGCAAAAAGCGAAAAGCTGGACCGCGCTCTTGGAGCGGCATCACGCGGAGAAAAGCGGCTGCTACTACCTGACGGCGGACGACGCCAAGGCGCTGATCGTGCGGCTGGCGCTAACACGCGATGACGCGCTGCCAAATCCGAATGCAACGATGGCGCAGAACCTGATCCGGCTTTCGCTGCTTAGCGGGGATGACCAATATCGCGAGCGCGCAGATCGTCTGTTTGACGGCACGCTCACACAGGCTGCCGAAAACCTCTTCAGCCATGCAGCACTCCTGAATGCGCTCGACCTGCGGCTCCGTCACAAGGAGATCGTCGTCACCGGCGAGCGCACGAAAGAGTTTGCGAATGCCGCACTCGCGATGCCGTTCCTCGACCGGACGCTGCTGCGTGCAGAAAACGCCGCCGCAATTTCCCCGAGTCATCCAGCGCGGGCAAAACTGGAAGCCGCTCCGAAAGAGGGCGCGGCGTTTGTTTGTGTCGGGGAGAGTTGCTCGCTGCCGATCACGGAGCCGGGGAAATTGAATCGTTTAAGTTGAAGCGTAAACAGTCCCCTCCCTATCCCTCCCCCATAGCTCGCGGACGGCGAGCGTTCGCTCGCCTATGCGGGGGAGGAAAGCGAGCGTAGCGAGCGGGTGGGTGGGGGAAACTCGGCGCAGAACAATGAAGTCTTGGGCGCGATCGGCTCGGCCATAACTTTCTTTGCAGCAAAGACGTGGATGGCCGTACAACAAGCCGGGCGATGACAAGCGGCTAGCTCTTCCGCTTCGCCAGCACGGCACGGATGCCACCGCTCGGATTTTCCACATCGCCCCTGAAGCGCGGGATCAGATGTATGTGGACATGCATCCGCGTCTGGCCAGCATCGGCGCCGATATTCACGCCAATGTTGTAACCGTCCGGCCGATATTCTTGATCGAGGAAAATTCTTGCTTGGTCGAGCAATTCGACCACCGCGTGCTTTTCCTCAAGGGTCATTTCGAAATAACCGGCGACATGCCGGAAGGGGACGACGATCAGGTGTCCCGCGACGAGCGGACGATGCTCGGGGCGAACATAGGCAAATTTGTTTTTAAGAATGATGCCGCCGGCATCGCAGAGTTCGCAGACACCGGCGGCCATATCGGATCGTCCTTACGCATTCATCGAGTCGAAGAAGTCGCTGTTGCTCTTGGTCTGCCGCAGCTTGTCCAAAAGGAACTCGATGGCGTCGATCGTGCCCATCGGGTTCAGGATGCGGCGGAGCACGTACATCTTCTTCAAGACATCCGGCGGCACGAGCAGTTCTTCCTTGCGGGTGCCGGAGCGGGTGATGTCGAGCGCCGGGAACACGCGCTTGTCTGATACTTTCCGATCAAGAATGATTTCCGAGTTACCGGTGCCCTTGAACTCTTCGAAAATGACTTCGTCCATGCGCGAGCCGGTATCGATCAGCGCGGTGGCGATGATGGTCAGCGAGCCGCCCTCTTCGATGTTGCGCGCCGCACCGAAGAAGCGCTTGGGGCGCTGCAGCGCATTGGCATCGACGCCGCCTGTCAGCACCTTGCCGGAGCTTGGCACCACGGTGTTGTAGGCGCGGCCGAGGCGGGTGATGGAGTCGAGCAGGATCACGACGTCACGGCCGTGTTCCACGAGGCGCTTGGCCTTTTCGATCACCATCTCGGCGACCTGGACGTGGCGTGTGGCCGGCTCGTCGAAGGTGGAGGACACCACCTCGCCCTTCACCGAACGCTGCATGTCGGTGACTTCTTCCGGCCGCTCGTCGATCAGAAGCACGATCAGGTAGCACTCCGGATGGTTGGCCGTGATCGCGTGGGCGATGTTCTGCAGCAGAACCGTCTTACCCGTGCGCGGGGGTGCCACCACGAGCGCGCGCTGGCCTTTGCCGAGCGGCGCCACGATATCGATGATGCGAGCGGATAAGTCTTTTTTGGTCGGGTCGTCATGCTCCATCTTGATCCGCGAATTGGGATAGAGCGGGGTCAGGTTGTCGAAGTGGACCTTGTGCTTGATCTTCTCGGGGTCCTCGAAATTGATCGTGTTGACCTTGAGGAGCGCGAAATAGCGTTCGCCGTCCTTCGGGCTGCGGATATGTCCCTCGACCGTGTCGCCGGAACGGAGCGAAAAGCGGCGGATCTGCGAGGGCGAAATGTAGATATCGTCCGGCCCGGCGAGATAGTTCGCGTCCGGTGAACGCAGGAAGCCGAAGCCATCCGACAGGACCTCAACGACGCCTTCGCCGATGATGTCGATTTCCTTGGCGGCGTATTGTTTCAGGATCGCAAACATCAATTCCTGTTTGCGCATGGTCGAGGCGTTCTCGACCTGGTTTTCTTCGGCGACGGCGAGCAGCTCGACCGGCGTCTTCACCTTCAAATCTTGTAATTTTATTTCCCGCATGGGGATTTACCTCGACGGACGGAATCAAAAAGACCGTCCGGAAAAAGAGAGTGGGAATCGCAGGCGGAAAGACGCGGGGTTGGGAACCCTGATCCGGCGCACCAGTCACGGGTGACCGGATTTCTTGGAGCGCGTGCGCCTGCGTTAGGGAAGGACTTAGAACATAGGCAAGGCCGGAGTCCGACGCAAGACCGGAAACTACCCGGTTAAAACGGCTTAACGATGACCAGCACGACGATCGCAATCATGAGCAGCGTCGGCACTTCATTGGCGATTCGATAGAAGCGGGCAGGGCGGGTGTTCCTGTCTTCCGCGAATTCACGGGCCCATTTGGCGAACAGTCCGTGCGCCGCCGACATGACCATGACGAGGAGAAACTTCCCGATGAACCACCCGGCCTTGTGAAACGCGCCCGCATACACGAGCCACAGGCCTGTCAGCCACGTTACCGCCATCGCCGGGTTGCTGATGAAACGCAGCAGCCGGCGTTCCATGATCTTGAACGTTTCGGATTGCGGCGAACCCTTCCCGGCCTCGCAGTGATAAACGAACAGCCGCGGCAGATAGAGCATCGCCGCCATCCAGGAGATCACAGCGATCACATGCAGCGCCTTGATCCACTCGTACATCGTCAGCGGCCCCGCACGCGGGCGACCATGCGCTCGACATTCGCGATGGGCGTTTCCTTCAGGATGCCATGGCCGAGATTGAAGATGTGCCGGATGCCCTTGAAGTCCTGCATGATCTCGTCGATTTCCCGGTCCATCTTCGCGCCGCCGTCGAGCAGCGTTTCGGGCGCTAGATTGCCCTGCAGGACGCATTGACCAGATAGCTTCCCACGAACCGCCCTTCGGTTTGCATCTGGATCGAGGCTGGCGCCATCGGCTTCACAGGCTTTGACCAGCCGCTCGAGACTTTCCGTATCGACGCCCTTTGGAAACACGATCACCCTTGCATCGGGAACAAGTTTGCGGAGCTGTTCCACGATGCGGGCGGTTGGCTTGACGCACCATTGCTCGAAACCGTCCTTATCGAGAGAACCAGCCCAGGTATCGAAAATCTGCACGACGTTGGCGCCGGCCTTGAGCTGCCCCGCGAGATGGGTCGCGGTGGCATCCCCAATGCGGTCGATGATCTTCTGAAACAGTTGCGGATTGGCGCGCATAAGATTTTTTGCGGCCGCCTGATCCTGCGAACCTCTTCCGGCGATGAGATAGGTCGCCACCGTCCAGGGCGCCCCACAGAAGCCAATCAAAGTCTTTTCGGGAGACAGCGCGGCACGGACCCTGCCCAGCGCTTCATAGACCGGCTCCACGATACTGGGGGCGAGACGATCTTGCATCGCTGAATAGGATTTTTCGTCATTCACCGGCTCGAGACGGGGACCTTCTCCTTCCTCGAACCAGAGTTTCACGCCCAACGCGTGCGGAACGATCAAAATATCCGAGAAGATGATCGCAGCATCGAGATCGAACCGGCGAACCGGCTGCAACGTCACCTCGGAGGCAAGCGCTGGATCCAGACAGAGTTCGACAAAGCCGCCCGCCTGGGCGCGGACTTCCCGATACTCAGGAAGATAACGCCCCGCCTGGCGCATGAACCAAAGGGGGGGGATCGACGTTGAGTGTCCATGGAGTACATCGAGAAGCGATGAACCTGATTTCCCGGAAAGATTCTTCACTTCCAATCCTTATCTAGAATCTTCGTTTGTTATTATTAGAGCACCTCAAAGCGTTGACAGTTTTAGCGCACATTTAATCCACCAGCCTGTACTTTTTTGAATGCGAGAAGCCGCTTTTTATAAAAAGGGAATCGCACTTCCCCGATTCCCACAGGCTGTTGTCTGAATTATCCTCGCGAAAGCGAATGTGGACGGATCGGCACCTTATACAAGCAGCTCCCTTGCGCGGCCCCTGAACCCATGCCCTTCTCTCGCTGAATCCACAGGCCAGTGGATATGTAGGCGATGACGAAGAAGACCCAGCCCCCGAGCTATTTCCATCTTCATCTGGTTTCGGATTCGACCGGCGAGACCTTGCTCGCGGTCGGCCGGGCTGCCTGCGCGCAGTACGCGACCGTATCGCCGATCGAGCATGTTTACCCGCTGGTGCGGAACCAGAAACAGCTCGAACCGATACTCACCTCGATCGAAACCAATCCCGGCATCGTTCTTTATACGCTCGTAGACCGCGAGCTGGCCGGGAAGATAGAAGGACACTGCAAGACCACCGGCGTGCCCTGTCTTTCGGTATTAGGGCCGGTGCTCTCCCTGTTCCAGAGCTATCTCGGTGCGGAATCGACCCCGCGCGTCGGTGGTCAGCACATGCTCAACGCGGAATACTTTAAGCGCATCGACGCGCTTAATTTTACCATGATGCATGACGACGGTCAGCACGCGGAGAACCTCGAAGAAGCGGAAGTCGTGTTGGTGGGCGTGTCGCGCACATCGAAGACCCCGACCAGCATCTATCTCGCCAACCGTGGAGTCCGCACCGCGAATATTCCGCTGGTGCCGGGTATTGCGCCGCCCCCGCAACTGGAGACGCTTGTGAAACCGTTGGTTGTGGGACTGTTTGCCAGCGCCGAACGCATCGTTGCCGTTCGCCAGAACCGTCTGCTCGGCCTCAAGGCGGATCAGCCCGATTCGGCCTATGTCGACCGTCATGCGGTATCGGAGGAAATTGCGCTCGCAAAGCAGCTTTGCGCCCGCCACAACTGGCCGGTCATCGATGTCTCCCGCCGCTCGATCGAGGAAACTGCTGCGGCCGTCATTGCGCTTCTGCGCGAACGTCGCGAAGTCGCCGAGGCGGGGCAGGCCTAATGAGCCTCTGGCACGGCGAGCCTTTGATCCTTGCCTCCAAGAGCCGAGTGCGGCGCAGCCTGCTGGAGGCCGCCGGGATTCCCGTGACGATCGATCCGGCCAATATTGACGAACGCGGCATGGAAGCATCCGCCGGCAGTGCCTCTCCCGAAGCGGTGGCGCAATTATTGGCGCGCGAAAAGGCACTTGCCGTGGCCAAGAACAAAAAAGGCATCGTGCTCGGGGCCGACCAGACGCTGGCACTAGGCCAACGCCGATTTTCTAAACCCGCGTCGCTCGAAGGCGCGGGCGAGCAACTGAAGGCACTCGCGGGCAACACGCATGGACTGCATTCAGCACTTGCGGTGGCCGAGAACGGAAAGATCGTATTCGAGACGGTGCAGACCGCTCGCATGACCATGCGGCCATTCTCGCAGGAATTTGTTGATGTTTATCTCAAGGAAGCCGGTGACAGGGTGAGAACCTCCGTTGGCGCCTACCAGCTCGAGGGACTCGGTATTCATCTCTTCGAAAAAATCGAAGGCGATCATTTCACCGTTCTCGGCTTGCCGCTTGTTCCGCTGCTCGCTTTTTTCCGCAAGCAGGGCTGGGTGGTCTCGTGAGTTTCCGCCGCGCCTGCGTCATTGGCCATCCGGTCGCGCATTCACGCTCGCCGCTCATTCACCGCCACTGGCTGAGCGAACTGAAGATCGAAGGCGACTATTTGCGCCAGGACGTGCCGCCGGACCAGATCGCGGCGTTCCTGAAGAATTTTTCCGCCTCGGGCTATGTCGGCGCCAATGTCACGGTCCCCCACAAGGAAGCGGCATTCAAGGCTCTGCAACGCGCCGATCCGGTCGCGTCTTACTTGAAAGCGGCGAACACGCTCTGGCTTGCGGACGGCGACCTGCACGGGATGAACACGGACGTATATGGCTTTCTCGCCCATCTCGATGAAGCGGCACCCGACTGGAACCAGCACGAAAACATTGCGGTGGTTCTCGGCGCGGGCGGTGCCGCCCGCGCCATCGTCTATGCGCTGATCGAACGCGGCGTTGCAAAAATCCACGTCGTGAACCGCACCTTGCCGCGCGCCGAGGTCATCGCGGCGGAATTTGGCAAGAATGTTGTGGCTTCGGCGTGGTCCGAACTGCCGAAGCGCTTGCGCGAGGGCTCGCTGTTGGTAAATGCAACCTCGCTCGGCATGACCGGACAGCCGTTGCTGGAAATCGATCTGAAACCGATGAAATCGACCGCCACCGTCTACGACATCGTCTATGTGCCGCTGGAAACGCCGCTGCTTGCCGCGGCGCGCAAGCGCGGACTGCGCGTCGTGGACGGGCTTGGCATGTTGATGCATCAGGCTGTGCCCGGATTTGAAAAGTGGTTTGGTGTCCGGCCACAGGTGAGTGGCACGCTGCGCGCGGTCCTGTTGCAGGATCTCGGAGCAAAGGGCCGCCCATGATCGTGCTCGGCCTCACCGGCTCCGCGGCGATGGGAAAATCCACGACTGCGCGCATGTTCGCCGAGGAAAATGTGCCGGTATTCGATGCCGATGCCGTGGTGCACCGGCTCTACGCGGGCGAGGCTGTGCCGCTGATCGAGCAAGAATTCCCCGGCACCACGGCCGCAGGCAAAATCGATCGAGAGAAGCTCGCGGCCCAAGTCTATGGAAATCCGGCGTCCCTCGCGAAACTGGAAGCATTGATTCATCCGCTCGTCCGCGAGGCGCGAGCGAAGTTCCTCTGTGAAGCCGGCAAAATCAGCTCCGACATCGTGGTGTTTGACATTCCGCTTCTATTTGAAACCGGCGCCGAAAAAGAGGTCGATGCGGTGATCGTCGTCACCGCGCCGGCCGAATTGCAGCGGCAGCGGATATTTGAACGGCCGGGCATGACAGAAGAAAAATTCGCCGCCATCCTGAAGCGGCAAATGCCTGATTCGGAAAAACGGCAGCGTGCGGACTTCATTGTGAACTCCAGCAGCGGTCTGGAGTCGGCCCGCAGCCAGGTTCGGAACATTCTCGGAATCCTGCGCGAGCAGGGCCTGCCGAAGAAAAAGCGGGAACTGACCTGATGCGGGAAATCGTCATCGATACGGAAACCACCGGCCTCGATCCCGTGCAGGGCCATCGCATCGTCGAAGTCGGCTGCGTCGAGATCATCAACCGGATTCCTTCCGGCGTTACGTTTCATCGCTACTTCAACCCCGAACGCGACATGCCGGCGGAGGCGCACGCCGTTCACGGCCTCACGCGCGAATTCCTTTCCGACAAATCGCTGTTTGCCGATGCAGTCGACGAGCTGATCGAATTTCTCGGCGACGCGAAGCTCGTCATTCACAATGCAGGCTTCGATTGCATGTTTCTCAACGCCGAATTCGACCGCGCGAAACGTCCGCAGATCGCACGCGAACGATTGATCGATACGCTGGCGCTCGCGCGCCGCCTTCATCCGGGGGGCGGCAATAAACTTGACGATCTCTGCGTGCGTTATGGCATCGACAACAGCAGGCGCACCAAACACGGCGCCCTGCTCGATGCCGAACTGCTGGCGGAAGTTTACAGTGAACTGATTGGCGGCCGTCAGGCGAAACTCGGCCTAGCCGAGATTACCGTTGCGCGGCGCGCTGCGAGCATTGCGGGTGCATCACGCGCACGGCCCGAGCCGCTGCCATCTTTGGCGAGCGAGCAGGAGATTGCTACGCACGCCGCTTTCATTGCGGAGCTTGGAACTTCTGCGATCTGGCGCGATTACATCACAATTGCAGACTCGAACGCGCTGAAGCGGTAATCAGTTCGGATTCTGCGCAGCCTGCTGCTCCTGCAGGCGCTGTCGATAGAGCGCGGAAAAATCGACCGGATCCAGCAGCAGGGGCGGAAAGCCTCCGTTGCGGACGGTGTCGGCGATGATCTGGCGCGCGAAAGGAAAAAGCAGGCGCGGACACTCGATCAAAACGACCGGATGGACCTGATCCTTG
This sequence comes from Xanthobacteraceae bacterium, assembly GCA_022844205.1. Lineage (GTDB taxonomy): Bacteria > Pseudomonadota > Alphaproteobacteria > Rhizobiales > Xanthobacteraceae > JAUSIF01. The sequence goes on from JALHMF010000002.1 coordinate 315,531, forward strand.
GGCACGTTCAGGATGCGAAAAACCCCGCCATACTGAAGTTCGATGGCAAAAAGCGCCGTGTTGTTCGCGATTTCCGCCTTCGCCTCGATGATGAGGTCCACCTCGTAATCGGTGTCCGAGAGGGGCTTCGCGTTGACGTTCACCTGCACGTTCAACGCCGGGGGCTGATCGGGACGGATTACCGCGCCGCCGCCGCGCGGGTTTTCGAACGAGAGGTCGCGGATGAACTGGCTGATGACGTTGAGGGCTGGTGCACCGGCGGTTCCAGCGCTCTCGTTGGTATCGTTCATCAAAGTCTCCGCATGGGCTTGGGAAATCCGCCGATCGGCGGGCGGGGTGTCGCTAACATGCTTCCCAAAGGCCTACAAGAATGACCAAAACGTGACTTTTGCGCACGAAACGCAGGGTTTAGTTGGCGTGCGGGGCCAGGATCGTCTAAGTTCTAAAATGCGGGGCGGGGGCTACGAAGGCTTGGAATGCTGTCGCACTTCCCCATATCTGTCTCACTGATCGCCGTGCCTGCACCTGCGGCGGAATCCTTCTTCTGAAAGTGGCCCGGTCATAATTCAGTGTTTGATATTTACACCATAATTTTCCTCGCACTCGCGGTGTTCATCTTCGTGCGGCTGCGCTCTGTGCTTGGCCAGCGTACCGGCAACGAGCGTCCACCCTACGATCCTTATACCCGCGACCAAGTGAAGCCGGTGCCGGGCCGCGACAAGGTCGTGGCCCTGCCGGGTCGCAACAACGATGCATCGCCGCAGTCCGCCGAAACGGATGCTCCAGCCGGCGACCGCTTGGGCGGTATTGTACCGGCGGATTCGGCCGCGGCCGCTGGTCTGATGGAAATTGCAAAGCGCGAGCCGGGTTTCGATGCTGCTGAATTCGTCGGCGGCGCGAAAGCGGCTTACGAGATGATCGTCGGCGCTTTCGCTGAAGGCGACCGCCGCACACTGAAGAATCTGCTGGCGAAGGACGTGTTCGACGGATTCGCCACCGCCATCGCCGACCGTGAAAATCGCGGGGAGACGATGGAGTCGCGTTTCGTATCGATCGACAAGGCTGAGATCACCGGCGCCGAATTGAAGGATCGATCGGCGCAGGTGACGGTGCGCTTTGTTTCGCAGCTCGTCTCCGTCACGCGCGACAAGGAAGGCAAGCCGATCGACGGAAATCCCGAAGCCGTCACCGAAGTGATCGACGTCTGGACCTTCGCACGTGAACTCGGCACCCGCGATCCGAACTGGAAGCTCGTTGCGACCGAAACCTCCTGAGGCACTGACGGTATGAACCCGGCGCGCACATGGATCATGTGCGTCACCGCGATCGGCCTGCTCGCGGCAAGCACGCTCCGCGCCGATGCGCAGCTGAAAATCCCCGATACCGTTCTGGAGCCGGTCGCGTTTTCCGATCTCGACGGCTGGAACGACGACGACCAGCTTTCGGCGCTATCAGCCTTCCGCCGAAGCTGCCAGGCACTGCTGCGGCGGCAGGAAAATCCCGAGATGCGGCCCATGGAGCTTGGCCTGCGCGAAGCCTGCGGGCGGCTTTCGCTTTATCGCGAGCCGGTGAGCCTGCTCGCGGCGCGCATTTTCTTCGAGCAGAATTTCCGCCCCGTCCGGATTTCGCGGTTGGGCGAGAACGCGGGTTTTTTGACCGGCTACTATGAGCCGGAGATCGAGGGCAGTCTTACGCCCAAAGACGGTTTTTATGAACCGATCTATCGCAAGCCCGGCGAACTGATCAGCCGCGCGCAGAAGCCCTCGAAGATCAACCGGCCGGTGCGCACTTCCGCGCGCAAGACCAAAACCGGAGTCCGTAGCGGCGCGCAGATCGCGTCCTTCCACGACCGTGCCTCCATCGACGGCGGCGCGCTCAAGGGGCGCGGGCTAGAAATTTGTTACGTGAAAGACCCGATCGATTCTTTCTTCATTCATATTCAGGGATCGGCGCGCATCCGGCTCACCGACGGGAAGCTGATGCGCATCAATTACGCGGCGCAGAACGGCCATCCCTATTACGCGGTGGGGCGCTCGCTCATTGAACGAGGCATCGTTCCCGCCGACGAAATGAGCATGGACAAGATCAGGCTCTTTATCGCCGAGCACCCGGAAGAAGGCCGCGAGCTGATGCGGATGAACCGCTCGTATATCTTTTTCCGCGAGGCGAGCGAACTGGCACCAGACGCGGAGCCGATCGGTGCGCAGGGCGTGTCGCTGACAAAAAATCGCTCCATCGCGGTGGACCGTTTCCTGCACATTTACGGCACTCCGTTCTGGATCGATGCGTCGCTGCCGATCGAGAGCGAAAAGCCCGACACAAAATTCCGCCGTCTGATGCTGGCGCAGGATACGGGCGGTGCGATTATCGGACCGGCGCGCGCGGACATTTATTTCGGCTCAGGCCTGGAAGCAGGCACGGTTGCTGGAAGAATCCGGCATCCGGGACAGTTCTATATGCTGGTGCCGCATTCGCTGGATCCATCGAGGCTGATCGATCCCATCCCGTTGCCGGAGCCGCGTCCAAAAAAATGAGCGGGAAGAACCGGAAAAATCTCACCGGCGAGGATCGCGACCTGTGGGATCAGGTGAAGCGGTCGGCGAAGCCTTTGAAGGCTTCACCCATGCCGCAGGCATTCGAGGCCGATGCAATCGAGGCTTCTGCTTCTGCCAAAAAACCGAAAACCTCCGGCGGCAGCAAAAAACCGGTGCTTCAAGAACAGAAGCCGGTGGCAAAAGCGCCGCCCCCGCTTGTGACTCTCGACCGCCGCGCGCGCAGCCGTGTGGCGCGCGGACAGGTCGAAATCGGTGCACGCCTCGATCTGCATGGCATGACACTGGAGCGAGCCCGCCGCCGGCTGGAAAAATTTCTCTACGACGCTCAGGACGACGGCGTCGGCCTCGCGCTTGTGATCACCGGCAAGGGCCGCGGAAAATCTTCAGACGGATACGGCGAAGAAACCGGCGCGCTTCGGCGTGAAGTGCCGATGTGGCTCTCGCAGCCTTCCCTGCGTGCAATCGTGATCGGGCTCGAGGAAGCGGCCCGCTCCCATGGCGGCAGCGGTGCGCTCTATGTGCGGATCAGACGGGCGCGTAATTAAAGAATATAGCGCGACAGATCCGCGTTCTTCGCGAGATCCGCGACCTGCTTGCGTACGTAATCGCCATCGATAGTGATCTTTTCGCCGCCGCGGTCGGGCGCGGAAAAACTGATCTCGTCGAGCACACGCTCGATCACGGTCTGCAAACGGCGCGCCCCGATATTCTCCACATTCGTGTTCACCTCGACCGCCACGTCGGCGAGTGCGTCGATGGCGTCCTCGGTGAAAACGAGATCGACTTTTTCCGTGGCGAGCAAGGCCACAGACTGCTTGATCAGGCTCGCCTCGGTTTCGGTTAAAATCCGGCGGAAGTCGTCGCGCGTGAGCGGCTGTAACTCGACGCGAATCGGCAGGCGTCCCTGCAATTCCGGCAGGAGATCGGATGGCTTCGCGACGTGAAATGCGCCGGATGCGATGAAGAGCACATGGTCGGTTTTCACCGAACCATGCTTGGTCGCGACCGTGGTGCCTTCAATCAAGGGCAAGAGATCGCGCTGCACGCCTTCGCGGCTCACATCGGCGCCGCCGCGCGCACCGTCACGTACGCAAATTTTATCGATTTCATCGAGGAACACGATGCCGTTGTTTTCCACCATGCGGATCGCTTCCTGCACGAGGGAATCCTGATCCAGCAATTTGTCGGATTCCTCCGCGAGCAGGAGCGGATGCGCTTCCTTCACCGTTACGCGGCGCGTGCGGCGCTGACCGCCGAGCGCCTTGCCGAGCATTTCGCCGAGGTTGACGGCACCCATCTGCGCGCCGGGCATGCCGGGAATATCGAACATCGGCATGCCGCCGCCCTGGCCTCCCGAGAGGTCGATCTCGATTTCCTTGTCGTCGAGTTCGTTTGCCCGCAATTTCTTGCGGAAATTCTCGCGCGTGGCGGGACTGGCGCCGGGACCCACCAGCGCATTCAACACGCGATCCTCAGCCAGACCGTGCGCCTTCGTTTCCACGTCTCGGCGCTTGTTCTCGCGCACGAGCGCGATGCCGATTTCGACGAGATCGCGAATGATGGAATCGACGTCGCGGCCGACATAACCAACCTCGGTGAATTTCGTCGCCTCGACCTTGAGAAAAGGTGCCCCCGCTAGTTTTGCGAGACGCCGAGAGATTTCCGTCTTGCCGATGCCGGTAGGCCCGATCATCAGGATGTTTTTCGGCATGACTTCTTCCCGCAACCCACCGTCGAGCTGCAGGCGGCGCCATCGATTTCGTAATGCAATTGCGACCGCGCGCTTGGCGTCGTTTTGCCCAACGATGTAGCGATCGAGTTCGGAGACGATTTCACGGGGGGAGAAGTCGGTCATTGGTTCTCGTTTGCCTGAGGATCGTGCTGCATGATCAGCACATCGCCGGTGCGCCCTTCCAGACGCGGCACAGGACGGAAACCGGCTTTCCTGTACGCGCGCACGGCCCGCAGATTGTCGGGGTCCGGATCGATGATGATGTTCTCATGGCCTTTCGCGCGCAGCGCAGCGACGAAGGCGGCAAGCGCTTTTGAACCGATGCCCCCCAAAAGTTTCTCCGGACAACCGATCGAGAGATCGACTCCGATCGTTTCCGTGGGCAATTCCGCGAGCCACGGATGGTCCTTGATCCATTGCTCGTTCTGGTGATGGCCGATGAACCAGTACTGGATGTAGCCGATGGGAACTCCCTCCATAGCGATCAGGAAGGGCCGTGTTGTGTCGCGTCCCTCGACCATGTCGCGGATGTAGCCAAGCTCCGCATCGGGCTCGCCCCACCATTCCTGCATATGCGGTTCATCGAGCCACCGCTGGAGGAGAGGGTAATGTTGCGGCTCCACCGGAACGAAACTGATTTGGTTCGGATCATCCCGCATCGATGGTTTCGATGGTGACATTACGGTTGGTGTAGATGCAAATGTCGGCGGCGATGTCGAGGCTCCTGCGCACGATCTTCTCCGCGTCCTGCTCATGTTCGAAGAACGCGCGGGCTGCGGCCAGCGCATAGGAGCCGCCGGAGCCGATGCCGGCGATGCCGTTCTCCGGCTCCAGCACGTCGCCGGTACCTGCCAGAAGAAATGTCACGTCTTTGTCGGCCACCAGCATCATGGCGTCGAGACGCCGCAAATAACGGTCCGTGCGCCAGTCCTTGCCCAGTTCAACGCAGGCACGGGCCAGCTGGCCGCGGTGCTGCTCGAGCTTCTGCTCCAGCCGGTCGAACAGGGTGAGGGCATCGGCCGTGGCCCCCGCAAAGCCGCCGATCACATTATTGGCGCTGCCGAGACGGCGTACTTTCCGGGCGTTGGCCTTCACAATCGTGGGTCCAAAGCTCACCTGTCCGTCGCCGCCTATAGCCACTTTCCCGCCCTTGCGGACGGCAAGAATGGTCGTTCCGTGGAAACTGGGGGTCTGATTCTCGCTCATTCGGGCTCCCGGGGTCAGCGTTATCTAGGTGTTCACCGGCTGCATGCAAACCATATCGTAGCGACGGCCCGCGGGCGTGTGGCGCGGGCTTTTCGATGCTGCTAGAACCCGCGCCATTCAAGGAGCTTTGCCATGCGCACGGGGGAAATTACCCGCGCCACCAAGGAAACCGAAGTTGCCGTCAAGGTGAACCTCGACGGTACGGGTCGCGCCGAAATGGCGACCGGCATCGGCTTCCTTGATCACATGCTGGAACTGCTCGCCCGCCACTCGCGCATCGACATCAGCGTGAAGGCGAAGGGTGACCTGCACGTCGATCATCACCACACGACGGAAGACGCAGGTATCGTGCTCGGTCAGGCGGTGAAGAAGGCGCTCGGCGACATGCGCGGCATCACGCGCTATGCCGACACCCTTATGCCGATGGACGAAACGCTGACGCGCGTTGCCATCGACATTTCCGGCCGGGCGGTGCTCGTGTTCAAGGTCGAATTTCCACGCGACAAGATCGGCGACTTCGACGTCGATCTCGTGCGCGAATTCTTCCAGGCGTTCACGGCGAACGCGGGCGTGACGCTGCATGTCGAAACGCTCTACGGCGACAACTCGCACCATGTGGCGGAGTCCTGCTTCAAAGGGCTCGCGCGCGTGCTCAGGATGGCCGTAGCCATCGATCCCGCGACCAAGGGCGAAGTCCCCTCCACCAAGGGCAGCATCGGCTAACGGAGAGCGTGATGAAAACCTGGCTCGTGTTCGTACCCGCCGATGGCGGAAAGAACAGCGAGACGGCCGAGAAAATCGTTTTCCTGCGGGAAAAATTTTCCTGGCCGGCGCTTTTCTTCACGCCGCTCTGGCTGCTCTGGCACAGACTATGGATCGGATTTCTGTTCTGGCTAGCCGCGATGATTGTGCTCGGCCTGATCGCGCAATGGCTCGGCCTGAATCCGACCGCGACGGCGTTCGTGCTCTGGCTGCCGTCGCTGATCATTGCGTTCGAGGCGAGCGAGCTTCGCCGCCGCAAGCTCGTTCGCAAACAATATCGCGACGCCGGCGTCGTCATGGCCGACGAGATCGAGGATGCCGAGCAGCGTTTCTTTGAGGAGTGGGTGAAGGACGAAAACGCGGTTGAGCGCCCGTTAACCCCGCCCGATATTCCGTCGTCAACGAAACCCGGTCCTGCGTCCAGCATTGCGCCGCAGGGCAATCCGGTGATCGGCCTGTTCCCTGAGCCCGGGGCGAGGCGATGACGGTTGCGGTAATCGATTATGGTTCCGGCAATCTGCACTCCGCCGCGAAGGCGCTGGAGCGGGCATCGCGCGAATGCGGTGCGAACCAATCGATTATCGTCACGAGCAACCCTGATGATGTCGCGCGCGCTGAGCGCATTGTGCTGCCGGGCGTCGGCGCGTTCGCGGACTGCAAGCGCGGGCTCGATGCTGTCTCCGGCATGGTCGAGGCGATGACCGAAGGCGTCCACAAGAAGGGAAAGCCTTTCCTGGGCATCTGCGTCGGCATGCAGCTGCTTGCCGAAAAAGGACTCGAACACGGCGAGACAAAAGGACTGGGCTGGATCAAGGGCGTCGTCGATCGCATCGCACCGTCAGACGCCGCGTTGAAAATTCCGCACATGGGCTGGAACACGCTGATCGCGCGCCACGAACACCCTCTGCTCGCTGGGATCCATACAGGGCAGGACGGCTTGCACGCTTATTTTGTGCATTCCTATCAGCTCGCACCCCAGCACAGCGACGACCTCGTGGCGGACACCGAATATGGCGGACCGATTACGGCGATCGTCGCGCATGACAACATTGCGGGAACGCAGTTTCATCCGGAGAAGAGCCAGAAACTCGGACTGGCGCTGCTCGCGAACTTTTTACGCTGGAAGCCGTGATCCTCTTTCCCGCCATCGATCTGAAGAACGGCGAAGCCGTGCGCCTACAGCAGGGCGACATGGCGCGCGCGACCGTGTTCAACCGCGATCCGGCGGCACAGGCGCGCGCGTTCGAGGATCAGGGTTTTCAGTGGCTGCATCTCGTGGACCTTGACGGCGCGTTTGCCGGCAAGCCAGTGAACGCATTCGCGGTCGCGGCGATTCTGAAAAAAGTGAAGATCCCGGTGCAGCTTGGCGGCGGCATCCGGAATCTCAAAACGATCGAGTCCTGGCTCGGTGAAGGCATCCGCCGCGTGATCATCGGAACGGCGGCCGTGCAGAATCCGCAGCTTGTCAAAGAAGCCGCGAAACAATTTCCGGGCCGCATCGCCGTCGGGATCGATGCGCGCGCGGGCAAGGTCGCAGTGGCGGGATGGGCTGAAGAAACAACCCTTACCGCGGTTGAAGTCGCCCGCATGTTCGAGGACGCGGGCGTTGCCGCGATCATCTACACAGACGTCGAGCGCGACGGCATGTTGCAGGGCTTGAACCTCGACGCGACGATCGCGCTTGCGGACGAAGTGAACATTCCGGTCATCGCATCCGGCGGTTTTGCGTCCATTGAAGATGTAAAAAAAATGTTGGAGCCGCGCGCCCGCAAATTAGAGGGCGCCATCGCCGGACGGGCACTCTATGACGGCCGCATCGATGCGAAGGCAGCCCTCGAACTTCTGAAGCAGGCCGCCTGATGTTCAAGGTCCGTGTCATTCCCTGTCTCGACGTAAAGGACGGCCGCGTCGTGAAAGGCGTGAACTTTGTAAATTTGCGCGACGCCGGCGATCCGGTGGAATCGGCGAAGGCCTATGACGCCGCCGGTGCCGATGAACTCTGCTTTCTCGATATCACCGCGAGCGTTGAGAAGCGCGGCATCCTGCTCGACGCGGTGCGGCGTACGGCGGAAGCCTGCTTCATGCCGCTCACGGTCGGCGGCGGGGTGCGCACGGTGGAAGATGTGCGGACGCTTCTTGCCTCGGGAGCGGACAAGGTTTCGATCAATACGGCTGCCGTACAGCGCCGGGCATTCGTGAAGGAAGCCGCGGAGAAATTCGGCGACCAGTGCATCGTGGTCGCCATCGACGCGAAGAACGTGTCGAAGCCCGGCGAACACGGCCGCTGGGAGATTTTCACCCACGGCGGCCGCAATCCGACCGGCATCGATGCGGTGGATTATGCCCGCGAAGTGGTGAGCCTCGGTGCGGGAGAAATCCTGCTCACTTCCATGGACCGCGATGGCACGAAGTCCGGTTACGATGTGCCGCTCACCCATGCCATATCCAGTGCGGTTGCCGTGCCCGTGATCGCTTCTGGCGGCGTCGGCAACCTTCAGCATATGGTCGAAGGCATCCGGGATGGCGGGGCTACCGCCGTGCTCGCGGCGTCCATTTTTCACTTCGGCGAATTCTCCATCGGCCAAGCGAAATCCTTTATGGCGAAAGCGGGCTTGCCGGTACGCCTCGATCCCTGATAGTGCGCGGGAGAAAGGAAACGCTCGTGGCCGATTTCAAGCTGGAAACGCTAGCCAAGATCATCGCCGAACGCGCCCGCGCGGGCGGCGAGCGTTCCTACACGCGCAAGCTGCTCGACGAAGGCCCGGAGAAATGCGCGAAGAAGCTGGGCGAGGAAGCGCTGGAAACCGCGATTGCCGCCATCTCCGGCGACCGCAAGGCCCTGATCGCGGAATCCGCCGATCTGCTTTATCATCTCCTTGTGGTTCTTGAGGCGCGGGGCGTGGCGCTTTCGGATGTCTATGCCGAACTGAAAACGCGCACCGCGCGTTCGGGCATCGACGAAAAAGAATCGCGCCGCAAGGACTGACGGGCTTCGGAACGATTCATGGAACAGCGTGTCGATAACGGGCTATCGCCTTACCGCATCTTCTCCCGCGATGAATGGGCGATGCGGCGCGAAGACACGCCGATGACGCTGACGCGCGCCGAGGTCGCCGATCTCGAAGCCTTCAACGACCGGCTTTCGCTGCGCGACGTGGAAGACATCTACCTGCCGATTTCGCGGCTATTATCGATGTATGTCGCGGCAACGCAGCGGCTGTTCCGCGCCATGCAGCGCTTCCTCGGCACCGAGGACGCGAAGGTGCCCTACATCATCGGCATCGGCGGTTCGGTCGCGGTCGGAAAATCCACCACCGCCCGCGTGCTGCAGGCGCTGCTCCAGCGCTGGCCGAACACGCCGAAAGTCGATCTGCTCACCACTGACGGCTTCCTGCTGCCGAACGCGGTGCTCGAACGCGAAGGACTGATGGAGAAGAAGGGCTTTCCGGAAAGCTACGACATTGCCGCGTTGCTGCGCTTTCTTTCCGACATTAAGGCCGGCGGCCGGCCGGTGCGCGCGCCTGTCTACAGCCATCTTGTCTACGACGTGGTGCCGTCGGAATTCATCGAGATCGATCGGCCGGACATTCTGATCGTCGAAGGCCTGAACGTCTTGCAGGGCGGATCGCTGCCGAAGGACGGCAAGGCGATTCCCTTCGTGTCGGACTTTTTCGATTTCTCGGTTTACATCGACGCCAACGAGAGCGTGCTCGAGGACTGGTATGTCGAACGCTTCATGCGGCTGCGCGAGACGGCGTTCAAGGATCCGAAATCCTATTTCCGCAAATACGCGAGCGTCAGCGAAGGCGAAGCGCGGGATGCGGCCCTCTCGCTCTGGCGCAAGATCAACCTCGTGAACCTGCACGAGAACATCCTGCCGACGCGGCAGCGCGCAAGCTTGATTCTGGAAAAAGGCGCCGACCACCAGATCAAGACGGTGGCACTCCGCAAGCTCTGACGGAACATTTCAGATCGCGTGCGAAAGACGCTCGGCGCGGCGGGCGGCGATTGCCTTTTCCATCGCCTCGATCAGGCGCTCGCGGCTGACAGGTTTGGTGACGAATTCATCCATGTCGGATGCGAGGCAGGCGTCCCGGTCTTCGGGGAATGCGTTGGCGGTGAGCGCGATGACCGGCACGTTGCCGCCTTCGGTTCCAAGTGCGCGGATTTTTCGCGTCGCTTCCAGACCGTCTAGGCCCGGCAGATGCAGATCCATCAGGACCAGGTCGAACGGAGCGCCCATCGCGTGCGCGGTCGCAACGGAAGTGACGGCCGAGACACCGTCCGCCACCACCGTGGGGATATGACCAAGTTTCGTGAGGAGCGCCTGCACCAGCAGCGCATTGATGTCGTTGTCCTCGGCGACGAGCACCATGAGCGAACGCAATGACACGGCGATTTGCCCGGTCATCGAATCAAGTTCGGGCACGAGCGGCGGCGACCAGGCGGGCGTCGTGAGCCGTGCCGCGAGCGACACCGTACGGATGGGCTTGATCAGATAGCTTTCGAATCCAGCCGCCTGCAGTTCCAGCAATTCCCCGCGCTCGGCGGGCGACAGCAGGATATGGCGATAACGCGAATAGCGTTTACTCGATTGCGCGAGGCTTGCCGCTTCCGCGGCGCCGAACGTCCGGTCCACCAGCACATGGGTCCAGTCGCGCTCCGGTAGAAGCGCGTTCGCAATCTCCAGGTTGGACGCGAGCGAAACGTTCGCGCCCCACTTCGAAAGCCTGCGTGCGATCATCGGGCCGACGACGGGAGAAGGCGAGGCGACGAGGACATTCGCGCCGAGGAGATCGCCCGCAGGTTCCACAACGCAGCCCGCATCGACTTCCGGCAGTTCCACCGCGAAGCTGAAGCGCGAGCCTTTTTCTTCGCTGCTATCCAGCGCGATTTCGCCGCCCATGCCTTCGACAATGCGTGCCGCGATCGCAAGGCCAAGGCCGGTGCCGCCATGACGGCGGGCGAGGGTCACGTCGCCCTGCTCGAATTCCTGGAAGATGCGCGCACGCGCCTCAGCGCCGATGCCGGGGCCCGTGTCGCTTACCTCAAACCGGATAAGACCGCTTTCAGTACGTTCCACCACGACCGAGACGCCGCCTTCGTCGGTGAACTTCACGGCGTTGCCTGCAAGATTAAGCAGCACCTGCCGGAGCTTCGCCGCGTCACCGGCGACTTTCGCCGGAAGATCGCCGGCGATGTCGGCGGCGATCTCGATGCCTTTTGCCTGCGCGCGCGGGGCGACCAACTCAACGACATCGGTGACCAGCGTGGAAAGTTCGAACGGCACGAATTCGATTTCGAGCCGCCCCGCTTCGATCTTGGAAAAATCGAGAACCTCCTCGATCAGGCCGAGCAGCGCATCTCCGGAAGTTTTTACAGCGCGCGCATAAGTTTCCTGTTCGGGCGAAAGCTTGGTGTCGAGCAGCAGTCCCGCCATGCCGAGAATGCCGTTCAAGGGAGTCCGCACTTCGTGGCTGACCACGGCGAGGAAGCGCGACTTGGCACGGCTTGCGGCTTCCGCCGTCTCGCGCGCTTCCGCGAGGGCGCGTTCCGCCTTCACGCGCGCGGTGACGTCGCGACCGACGCGCTGGGTTTCAATAACGTAGCCGTTTTCGTCGCGCATGGAGACTTCCTTCCATGCGATCCAGCGCGCGCCCTGCGCGGACCCGATTTCCTGATCGAACGTGATGGAGCCGTCGGCATGACCGGTTTTCGGGCTTTCCTGTTTCACGTCGAAGCGCGTAGTGCGGCCGGTCACTTCATCGGCGCGCTTGCCGAGAAGCGCGCAGGCGGCGCTGCTCAAATGTGTGACGCGGCCAAGCCCGTCCTCGCGCACCACGAGATCGCCCTGCGCGTCCACGAGTTCGGTGGCGCGGGCGAGGGTTTCCTCCAGCGACCAGATGCGGTCGTCGCGCGCCTCGAGGGTTTTTTCCAGCTCGGCGATGCGCGCCGCGAAACCGCGATTGGCGCGCTGGTGATTGTAGAGAGCGACGAGCGCGAAGATCAGGAGTCCCGCGAGCATGCCCGCGAGTCCGACCTCGCCGCCTTCATAGGGAGCGACAGCCTGCTCGGATGCGTGCGCATGAAACGAGACTGCGACGAGCGCGGCAAAAAGTGCCGCGCTGCGAACAAATCCGCGGGGCTTCCGCCCGCGATGGCTGCTGAAAATTCCCATGCTTGCTCCCGTCTGGAGCATCGCATCCGGTACTTAACGCAGGATTGGATCGCCGGGGTTCCATCTTCAAAACGGAATCAGGGTTGATGAAAATTAAGCATGATCGTTAAAACTTGAACGATCAGGCGGCCGCGGCCATGCGGTCGTTCAGGGCGCGGTAAGCCAGCGCCTCCGCAAGATGCGGACGGCCGACGTGTTCGGCGCCGTCGAGGTCCGCGATGGTGCGGGCGACTTTCAGTACGCGATGATAGCCACGCGCCGAAAGACGCATCGCATCCGAGGCATCGCGCAGGAGTTTTAGTCCGGGGGCGTCGAGGGAAGCGATCTGTTCCAGCAACGGTCCGTTCGCTTCGGCGTTGACGCGAAGCTCCGCGCGTCCGAGGGCGGCGAACCGCGCCGCCTGGATTGCGCGCGCTGCCGCCACGCGGGCGGCCACTTCCCTGCTGCCTTCGGAAGGTGCCGGAAGTACGAGATCGGAAGCGGAAACGGCGGGTACTTCGATGTGCAGATCAATGCGATCGAGCAGCGGTCCGGAAAGCTTTGACTGGTAGTCTGCAGCGCAGCGCGTATTCGTTCCGCGCTTACAATTGAAGCCGAGATCGTAGGCGCGCCCGCAGCGGCAGGGGTTCATCGCGGCGACGAGCTGAAGTTTCGCCGGATAGGTGATGCGGTGGTTCGCGCGCGCGATCACCACTTCGCCGGACTCCAGCGGCTGCCGCAACGAATCCAAAACCTGTCCCTGAAATTCCGGCATTTCGTCCAGAAACAGAACGCCCAGATGGGCGAGCGAGACTTCGCCGGGACGCGCGCGCAATCCGCCGCCAACCATCGCCGCCATGCTCGCCGAATGATGCGGATGGCGGAACGGACGCTTGGAGGTGAGCGCACCGCCCTCGATCGCGCCCGCGACCGAAGCGACCATCGAGACTTCCAGCAATTCGGAGGGCGTCAGCGGCGGCAGGATCGTTGGCAGCCGGGCGGCGAGCATGGTCTTGCCGGCACCCGGCGGGCCTACAAGCAGGAGATTGTGCCCGCCCGCGGCAGCGATCTCCAGCGCGCGCTTCGCCGACTCCTGTCCCTTGATGTCGGCGAGATCGAGCGTTTCTTCCACGAGGGTTTTTATTCTGGGCTCGGGCCGCGAGAGCACCTGCGATCCGCGCAGATGGTTGGCGAGTTGGATCAGAGAAGTGGGTGCCAAGATTTCCATTTCGGGACTGGCCCAAGCGGCTTCCGGCCCGCAGGCTTTCGGACAGATCAGGCCGTTGCCCTGTGCATTGGCTGAGACGGCCGAAGGCAGTACGCCTGCGACCGGCGCAATGGAGCCGTCGAGGCCGAGTTCACCGACCACCGTGAAACCGGAAAGCGCATCGGAGGGAATGGCTCCGATTGCAGCCATCAGCCCGAGCGCAATGGGCAGGTCGTAGTGGCTGCCCTCCTTGGGGAGATCGGCGGGCGCAAGGTTGACGGTGATTCGCTTGGCGGGGAGTGCGAGGCCCGATGCGATGAGGGCGGCCCGCACGCGGTCCTTTGCTTCCGAGACCGCCTTGTCGGCGAGGCCGACAAGGTTGAAGGCCGGCAGGCCGGGTGCGACCTGGACCTGAACGTCCACCGGCCGCGCTTCCACGCCTTCGAAAGCAACGGTCGCAACATGCTGGACCATCCCCCAACCTCCGCGCGCACAGTATCGAAAAATGGTTGTGCCGGCAAGAACATTTAGAGAACAAAGTTCCAGGGACAGGTCCCAGTCAGCGTTGCTGTTTCAGTCCATTCCGGGACCGCTCAAGGCTCGCCGCGAAGTCCTCCAGCCGGAAGTTCTGCGGGTCGTCGTGCTTCTCGCGGATACCTTCGTCGATCACCGAATGAAAGGCCGGTATCATCCAAAACCCCGCCCGCACGCTCGCCGCTATGTAAACGAGGGCGAGGGTATCGTACTGCGCGGGACTGAAACCGGGCGAAGGGGCTTCAAAATCGTTCTTGCCCCGGAAATCAGCGGCGCGGCGGCGGGGCTGGATCAGTTCTATGTGCAGATAGAGACCGCGCAAGGCGAGGCCGAAATTCTGGGCCGTCTCGAATTTGGTCGCGCGCCACGGCACCCCGAAGTCGTGCGCGAATAACACCTCACCAGCCCGGTTGATGAACACATGCGCGCGCTCGATGTCGTTGTCGCAGGCGTAGCGTTTCAGATTATTGATCTTCGGATCGGTGTCGATGTTCACGGGCCAGGGCAGGTCGCCGTAATTCGGCGTGCTGGTATCGTGAATCACGAAATAGGTGGCGGCCCGCGCGGCCGGATCGTTGTCACGTCCGCGCGAGACGGGTTTGGCGAGCGAGGCCGCCATCTCATTTAGCTTCGCTTCATTCAGCGCCACCGCGAGCACATCGCGCTCCGGCAGCTCGCGCGACGTGCCGACAAGCTCGGCGAAAAACGCCGGCACTGTTTGGCGCGACTTGCCAAGATGCCCTGCACGCCCGACCGGGGTCAGCAGACACGCAGCCTGCTGCGCGGGGGCACCCGCATAGGAAAGCGTGTCGAAATCGAATTTGCAGAAGCCGTTGTGATGAACGGTGATCGGCGCACGCTTTCCGAATGAACAATTGCCCGCAAGCGTTTTGCCTGTCATCGCGCATAGGATGCAAACACAAAGCAGGATGCGCGAAAACGAATTCATCTGGCGACCCGCTATCCGCGCTTTCGCTTCGCTTCGATCGTGTCCCAGATCATCGCGGCGACATCCGGGCCGCCGAGATTCTTGATCGCGCGTACGCCGGTCGGCGAAGTGACGTTGATCTCCGTCAGAAATCCGCCGATCACGTCGATGCCGACGAAGATCAGGCCGCTTTTTTTCAGGGAAGGACCGATGCGTGCGCAGATTTCGCGCTCGCGCTCGCTTAGGTCGGTTGCTTTTGCCGAGCCGCCGCGCACCAGGTTCGACCGCAGGTCGCCATCCGCCGGCACGCGGTTCACCGCACCCGCGAATTCGCCGTCAACCAGAATGATCCGCTTGTCGCCGTGCTTCACGTCGGGAAGAAATTTCTGGATCACCCACTGTTCGCGGAAGGTAACGCTGAACAAATCGAACAAGGAGCCGAAGTTCAGATCGCCCTTGCGCAGCAGGAACACGGCCTCTCCGCCTTTGCCGTAGAGCGGCTTCATCACGACATCGCCGTGCCGATCGCGGAATTTCTTGATCTCCTCGAGGTCGCGCGAAAGCAAAGTTGGCGGCATCAGCTCGGTGAATTCGGTGACGTATATTTTCTCCGGCGCGTTCCGCACCGAAGCCGGATTGTTCACCACCAATGTTTTCGGATGCACGCGCTCCAGGAGATGCGTCGTCGTGATGTAGGCGAGATCGAACGGCGGATCCTGCCGCAACAGCAGCACATCGAAGCTGGAAACATCGGTGCTTCCTGCATCGCCGAGCGTGAAATGATCGCCCTGCTGGTCGCGCACTTCGAGTTTCTGCACGCCCGCGATGATGCGGCCATCCACCATCGAGAGCTTGTCGGGCGTGTAATAGGAAAGCTTGTGACCGCGCGCCTGCGCCTCAAGCAGGACGGCAAACGTTGAATCGCCCGCGATCTTGATGCGGTCGATCGGGTCCATCTGGACGGCGACGTTGAGAGCCACGCTTTCCTCCGCTCAGCTTTCCGCTTCGAAAGCGGACTCGATATGTCTTGGGTACGAACGCGGTGCAATGAGCACCGCGTCGAACCGCATATCGTATCCCGCATGTTCGGGGTGGGCCGCAAGCCACGCTCCCGCCGCCGCAACGATGCGCCTTTGTTGACGGAGCAGGACGGATTCTGCCGCATCGTCGATGCGCGCCCGCGCCTTCACTTCCACGAAAACGATCAATGCGCCGCGCTTCATGACAAGGTCAATCTCGCCCGCGCGGCATTTCCAGCGGCGGGCGATCTCGCGATACCCTTTCGCATTCAGAAAGAGTGCCGCCTTGCCCTCGGCGGACATGCCGAGCCGGAACGCCTTCTGCCTGCGGGGGTGCGCGGTGCGCTCACTCATCGCTTTTTTCCGTCCAAAGAATCGAGTGCGAGCGCGCGTTTGTAGATATCGCGCTTCGGTAACCCGGTTTCGGCGGCGATCAGGTTGGAGGCATCCCTTACGGAAAATTTCTTCAAGGCGCTTGCAAGCATCGCGTCGATCTCTTGGTCGGAAATTTTCTCGGCGTCCGGATCGGGCGGTCCGACGACGATGACAATCTCGCCCTTTGGCTCGGCGGCGTCTTTATAATGCAAGGCAAGTTCGGCGAGCATGCCGCGCCGTACCTCTTCATAGGTTTTGGTCATCTCGCGGCAGACGGCGCCGCCGCGTGCCCCGAGGATGGTGGAAAGATCAGACAGGCTTTCCGCGAGCCGCGGCCCCGTTTCGTAAAAGATCAGCGTCGCGGGGATCGAAACGAGTTCGGTCAAACGGTTTTTGCGCTGGCCGGGTTTCGGGGGAAGAAACCCCTCAAAAAAGAAACGATCCGTCGGCAACCCCGCCGAGACGAGTGCGGCAAGTGCCGCTGAAGCGCCGGGAACCGGAAACACTTTATGGCCGGCTTCGACCACTTCGCGCACGAGCTTGTAGCCGGGGTCCGAGAGTAAAGGAGTTCCCGCATCCGACACGAGGGCGACGCTCGCACCCTCTGCAAGGCGAGCGAGCACCTTCGGGCGGACCTCCGCCGCATTATGGTCGTGATAGGCAAGCAGAGAAGAATTCAGACCGTAGCGGTCCAGGAGCCGGCTAGTGATGCGGGTGTCCTCGCAGAGCACGAGATCGGCGCTGGCAAGCACGGAGAGCGCGCGGAGGCTGACGTCGGTCAGGTTTCCGATCGGGGTCGCGACCACATACAGACCCATAGCGAGCTTCACCGGTTCCAGAACCGGCAGGATGACGGCGTTGCGATTTTCGCGATCAGACTTCATGGCGGCGCCAGCCATGACTCTAGCCCGCCCTAAGGCCCGGCAACAGAAGGGTTTTTGGCTCGAAAGGGGCCAGTAACTTTGACATGGGCATGATGCTGTCCCAGATTGCCCGCTTGATTACAGGGCTAAAGCCACCAGCCGGGGACCGGATGTTTTCGCGTGCGCAGGGGGAAGCAAAACGCCCAGCAGCGGCTTCGCGCCGCTGCGCAATCGGGTTTGCGGGCCTCTTTGGACTCCTGCTCGCCGCCTGTTCGGGAACGAACGCTCCGCTGACGGGCGGCCCTTCCTTCGGTGGCGACCAGTCGTCAGCGCCCTTCGGCGCGAATCCCCAACCTTCCGGCGTGGCCGGCGGCGTGAAGGTCGGCGTGATCCTTTCCCTCAGCGCGTCCGGCAACGCCGGTGCGGCCGCCCAATCCATGAAGAATGCCGCCGATCTGGCCCTCGCCGAATTTCACGGCGCGAACGTGCAGCTGATCGTGAAGGACGACAACGGCACGGCACTCGGCGCGCAGATCGCAGCGCAACAGTTGCTCAGCGAAGGTGCGGAGATCATCCTTGGACCGCTGCTCAGCCATGCGGTCGCAGCGGCCGGACAGACGACCCGCAATCGCGGCGTGCCATTGATCGCATTCTCGACCGACAGCAACGTCGCCGCGCGCGGCGTCTATCTCCTGAGTTTCCTTCCCGAAACGGAAGTCGACCGCATGGTTTCCTATGCGGCGAGCAACGGAAGAAAATCGTTTATCAGTGTATTGCCGGACAGCGCCTATGGCGCCGTGGTGGAGGGTAGCTTCAAGCAGGCTGTGGCCGCGCGCGGCGGACGCGTCGTGGCGCTCGAACATTATCCGAACGATCCGAACCGCATCGGGGAAGCGGTGCGCAAGGTCGCGGCCTCCGCGCGGCAGGCCGATGCCGTTTTTCTGGCGGACGCGCCGGAAGTGACCCCGCAGGTGATCCAGCAATTGAACGCGAACGGCGTCTCGCCGCGCCGCATCCAGTTCATGGGCACCTGGCTCTGGGACGAGCAGAAACTCTTTTCCGATCCGAACATGAACGGTGCCTGGTTCGCCGCTCCCGACGTCAGCGGCTTCCGCGATTTCGCACAAAGATACCGTGCGCGTTACGGGCAGGACCCGCTGCGCACTTCGAGCCTCGCCTATGACGCGGTGTCGCTGGTCGCGGCCCTGGTGAAGACGCAAGGCCCGAACCGCTTCTCCGAGGAAGTGCTGACGAATCCGTCCGGCTTCAACGGCATTGACGGCGTGTTTCGCTTCAAGTCGGACGGCACCTGCGAGCGCGGCCTTGCAGTGTTGGAAATCCGCAACGGCACCGCCCGGGTGATCAACCCCGCGCCAAAATCCTTCGGCCAACCCGTGGCGGCGGCGCTTTAAGGTTCCCGCTTTTCGGAGGCATGCTTTAAAAATCAGAAGCTAAATCGGCGACGATTGCGTCCAGAAGCGGGAAGCCGCTCGCGGTGACGCGTAATTTCCCGTCAGCGGTGGCCTCGACCAAGGCTTCGCGCTGCAGAATTGCCAGCCGCTCCGCATCGAAATCGCGGCCCGAAATCGCGATGAATTTTTTCCGGTCGATTCCTTCGGCCAGGCGAAGGCCCATCAGCAGAAATTCGTCCGCGCGTTCGGTTGCGCCGAGTTCCTCGTTCACGCTAAGTCCGTGGCCGTTTTCTTCCACGAACCGCAGCCATTGCTCTGGATGTTTTTCGGTTTCGGTTGCGCGGCGCCTTGCGCCGTCATGCAAGCGGCCATGCGCGCCGGGACCGACGCCTGCATATTCGCCGGAGCGCCAATAGACGAGATTATGCCTGCACTCCGCACCGGGGCGTGCGTGATTGGAAACCTCATAGGCGGGCAGGCCGGCAGCGTTGCAGGTTTCCTGCGTCACGTCCCAGAGCGCGCGGGCGAGATCGCCTTCGGGCACAACGAGTTTTCCGGCCCGATGAAGGGCCGCGAACGGCGTTCCATCTTCGATCGTGAGTTGATAGAGTGAAAGATGCTCGATGTTTTCCGCGAGTGCGCGTTTCAGTTCCGCGCGCCATTCCTCCGGCGATTGGCTGGAGCGCGCATAAATCAGATCGAAGGATACGCGATTGAAATTCTTACTCGCGATAGCGACGGCTTTTAGCGCTTCATCCGCCGAATGCAGACGCCCGAGTGATTTCAATGCCGCGTCGTCGAGAGCCTGCACGCCCAATGACAAGCGGTTGACGCCCGCGGCGCGATAACCGCGGAAGCGCTCTGCTTCGACGCTGGTGGGATTTGCCTCCAGCGTGATCTCGATGCCGGGCGCGAAGGTCCAATGCTTCGAGATGGCTTCGAGCACCGCGCCGACCGTGTCCGGTTTCATCAGCGAAGGCGTGCCGCCGCCGAAAAAAATGCTCACGACTTCGCGCGGCCCGGTGATCGAAGCCGCATGTTCGATCTCGCGGGCGATGGCGCGCGCGAAACGCCCCTCGTCCGGTTTCTCGTGGCGAACATGACTGTTGAAGTCACAATACGGGCACTTGGACAGGCAGAAAGGCCAGTGCACGTACACGCCAAAGCCTGCGTCATCCGCATTCGGCGTGGGCGCGGCATTGCGTTCGAGGGTGACCGTTTCAGCCAAGGCAGGCCTTTGCGAGTTGCATGAAAGCGCGAGCACGGTGCGAAAGACCTTCGCCGCGCGGCGGAAGCCCGTGCTTTTCCTCCGCCGTCATCTCGCCGAATGTACGCGCATGGCCGTCGGGAAGAAACATCGGATCGTAGCCAAAGCCCGCGCTGCCGCGCGGCGGCCAGACCAGTGTTCCATCGACGCGGCCCTCGAATTTTTCCAGATGACCGTCTGGCCAGGCGATCACAAGCACGGATAGAAAGGTAGCGCGCCTCTGCGCCGGTGCTTTCGCGGCTTTCGCCGCAAGTTTCTCCTCAACCATGCGCATGGCGCGGGCAAAATCCTTGTCCGGCCCGGCCCAGCGTGCGGAATGGATCCCCGGTTCACCGTGCAAGGCTTCGACCGCAAGGCCGGAGTCGTCGGAGAGTGCCGGAAGTTTTGCGGCGCGCGCCGCAGCCTCGGCCTTGATGATGGCATTGGCTTGGAAGGTGGTCCCGGTCTCGTCGGGCTCCGGCAATCCGAGTTCGCCGGCGGAGACCGCTTCAATTCCGTGCGGTGAAAGCAGTTCCCGCATCTCCCGCAGCTTCCCCGGATTGTGGGTTGCGATCACGACGCGGCCCTCAAGCTTGCGCGCCATCAGGCAACCGCGATTTTCTGCAACTCAATCAGCCGCGCGATGCCCTCCTTGGCGAGAGTCATCATCTGCGCCATCTCGGTTTCCGAGAACGGGTTCTTTTCTGCGGTACCCTGAATCTCCACGATGCCGCCGGAACCGGTCATGACAAAGTTCATGTCGGTGTCGGCGTCGGAGTCTTCCGCGTAATCGATGTCGAGAACGGGCGTTCCCTTGTAGATGCCGCAGGAAATTGCCGCGACATGATCCTTCAGCGGCTCCTTCGTGACCATCTTCCGTGCTTTCATCCAGGCAATGCAGTCGTGAAGCGCGATCCATGCGCCGGTGATGGATGCGGTGCGCGTGCCGCCATCTGCTTGAAGGACATCGCAGTCGAGCGTGATCTGGCGCTCCCCCAATGCGACAAGATCGGTGACGGTGCGGAGCGAGCGGCCAATCAGTCTTTGGATTTCAAGCGTGCGACCCGACTGCTTGCCGGCACTCGCCTCGCGTCGTGTGCGCTCCGATGTCGCGCGCGGAAGCATTCCGTATTCGGCGGTGACCCATCCGCGGCCCTGACCTTTTAGCCACGGCGGGAGCCTTTCCTCCAGCGTCGCGGTTACGAGCACATGCGTGTCGCCGAATTTTGCGAGGCAGGAGCCTTCGGCGTGGCGCAATACGCCGCGCTCGAAACTGATGGCCCGCATTTCATCGCTGGCCCGGCAGCTTGGACGCATGAATCGCTCCCTTTGAAGATTTCGCGCACTTGTAGGGGGTGGCGGCGGGTTCCTACAAGGCCGCTTTGCCTGCAGGGGGCGCCCTTGCTCTTCCGATTGCGAGACTGCACATAATCGGCGGAGGCTGGAGAACGGAGCGGAAATTGTCCGTCGACGTCCCGATCGGTTCCACAAATGTGAGCCTGGCGCAGCTCGATGAGCGCTCGCGCGAGATCTTCCGGCGTATCGTGGAAAGCTACCTTGCGACCGGTGAGCCGGTCGGTTCGCGTAACATCTCCCGCATCATCCCGATGACGCTTTCGCCCGCCTCGGTCCGCAACGTGATGGCGGACCTGGAGGCGCTCGGTCTTGTCTATGCGCCGCATACGAGTGCGGGACGGCTGCCCACCGAAACCGGCCTGCGGTTTTTCGTCGATGCCCTGATGGAATTCGGGGATATCAGCGAGAACGAGCGCCGCAACATCGAAGTACAGGTGAAGGCGGCCCGCGGTGAAAGCCTCGACTCGGTCCTTGCAGAAGCATCCCAGCTTCTTTCCGGGCTTACGCGCGGCGCCGGCGTCGTGATGGCGACCAAGAGCGATCCCCGTCTGCGCCATGTCGAGTTTGTCGGATTGAAAGCGGGCCGGGCGCTGGTGGTGCTCGTCTCCGACGACGGCCAGGTGGAAAATCGTATCCTCGATCTCCCCCCCGATTTGCCTGCTTCGGCGCTGACGGAGGCGACGAATTTTCTCAACGCGCATATCCGCGGCCTCACACTTTCCGAAGTAAAGGCCGAAATGGAAAAGGCCCTCACCGCCGCCAAGATGGAACTCGACGAGCTGACTCAGAAGATCGTGGCCGCAGGCATGGCGAGCTGGTCGGGCGGCGACAGCGCCGACCGCAAGCTGATCGTCCGGGGCCATGCCAAGCTGCTTGAAGACCTGAAGGCGATGCAGGATCTGGAGCGCGTGCGGCTCCTGTTCGACGATCTGGAGACCAAGCGCGAGGTCATCGATCTCCTCGGCAAGGCGGAATCCGCCGATGGCCTGCGCATTTTTATCGGCTCCGAGAACAAGCTGTTCTCGCTTTCGGGGTCATCCACCATCGTGGCGCCCTACCGGGATAGTAATGGCCGCATTGTGGGCGTCCTCGGCGTGATCGGCCCGACCCGCCTCAATTATGGAAGGGTGATCCCGATGGTCGATTACACGGCGCGGGTGGTGAGCGAAGTCCTCAGCAAATAAGCAAACCGCTTGATTTCCGCCGCTTCAACCCCGATATCGGGGCTGAATTCAATCAATTGGACGAGACTGATGGCTGAAGACGACAAGCTTGAACCTGCGCAGACGGTGCCGGAAACCGCTCCGGTGGAGGCCGAGCAAACCGATGAGAAGGCTGCATTGCAGAAGCAGCTTGCCGACATGCGCGACCGCTATCTGCGCGCGGCGGCGGAAACCGAAAACGTCCGCAAGCGCGCCGAGCGCGAAGTCGCCGATTCCCGCTCCTACGCGATTGCGAACTTTGCACGAGACGCCATCGCCGTCGCCGACAATCTGAACCGTGCGCTGGAGACCATCGCGCCCGACGCCCGCGCCGCCGCCGAGGGAACACTGAAATCGCTGCTCGAAGGCGTGGAACTGACCGAACGCGAATTCCAGAAGACGCTGAAGAAGCATGGTGTGCGCAAGCTCGATCCGGCCGGCGAAAAATTCGATCCGAACTTCCATCAGGCCATGTTCGAAGTGCCGGACCAGAACGTGCCTGCCGGTCTCGTTGTGCAGGTCGTTCAGACCGGCTATGCGATCGGCGACCGCGTATTGCGCCCCGCACTCGTCGGCGTCTCCAAGGGCGGCTCGAAGATGCCGCCGGCACCAGTAGGTAAAAACGGCGAAGACGTCGGCCAGGCGAACTGATACTCGGCTGCCATTAACCCTTCAAAGAAGCCGGATTGATCGTGAACCATTCCACGCCGCCTCTACTGGAACTGGGCCATCTGCGGCCGATTGCGGCGGGCTCGTATCGCGACATTTATCAGCATCCGCACGACGAAAATCTGCTGGTGAAGGTGTTAACCGAGAAGGCGAGGAGTCGCCGCGAAGCCTGGTACAAGGCGTGGCGGAGTTCGGGTCCCTACAAGACGCTCTCGCGCGAAGTCGCCGAATACAAATCCCTGCGCCGCAAGAACCTGCACGAACTTTCCTTCATCCAGAAATTTTACGGCAAGGCCGAAACCGATCTAGGCATGGGGATCGTCGTCGAGAAACTGTGCGACCGCGCTGGCGGTCTTGCGCCGACGGTCAAGCAGATCGTCCAAAAAAATGGGCTGAACGACGAGCTTCGCAGAATGCTGCACGAATTGCGGGACGGTGTGATCGAGAACAACATCGTCTTCACCGACATCAAGGGAAGCAACATCGTCCTTGCTCATGACCGGCATGGCGGCCGTCTGGTGGTGATCGACGGGCTCGGCGACCGGCTCTGGCTGCCGGTGAATACGATGAGTGCGAAGGTCAATCAGTTCAATCGCTGGCGGCATTTCGAACGGGCCATGGCCGCACTCGAGGAACTCAACCGCGACCGGGTCTCCAGCGCGGCGGACTGAAACCGCGGCATTCGCGCTAGAATGCGCCGATTCGATTGCTCCCGTCGGACCGGCCTCATGAAGTGCGACCGCCTCGTCTTTGCTGCCTATGCGATCTGGACCGGGTTAGCCGCGGGCTTTCTCTTTTCCTATCTCGCCGCGACGAGCGGTGTTGCGGATTCCACCGGCAACCTGATCGGCCGGGATTTCGTGAACATGTGGGCGGCCGCGAAGGCTGCGTCCGCAGGAACGCTCGACCGAATTTTCGACAACGAAACCTATCGCGTTTTCCTGCAGCAGTTGTTCGGCATCGATCTGCCGCCGCATAACTGGTCCTACCCGCCGCACATTCTTCCAATGATCGCGCCGCTCGCGGCGTTCTCCTATGTGCCCGCACTTGCCGTGTGGTCCATGGCGGGTCTTGCGATCTATCTCTGTTGCTCTTCCCGCACGAATGCGGGAAAATTCGAGATCGCCGCACTCGCATTGGCGCCGGCCGGTCTCGTCAACCTCATCACGGGTCAAAACGGCTTCTTCACCGCGGCGATGATGTGGTCCGGACTTTCGCTCATCGAGCGAAGGCCGGCGATGGCGGGAATCGCGTTCGGTTTTCTGACGATCAAGCCGCAGCTCGGAATCCTGCTACCGGTGCTGTTGCTGTTCGAACGGCGCTGGACGGTCATTGGCTCGGCTTGTGCCACGGCGGGACTTCTTCTCGCGATGACGGCGCTCCTCTACGGCCCGCAGGTCTTCAGCGGCTACATCGAAAAGGCGATTCCCTATCAGGCGTTCGTGTTCACGAAAATGGACGGAATTTTCATGAGCATGATGCCGACGGCGTTCATGAACGCGCGGCTCATTGGCCTTGATTCCTCGGCTGCTTGGCTCGTCCAGTTACCCGCAACGATCGGCGCCATCGCGTTTCTGATCTGGCTGCTTGTGAAGACCGGTGACCGCACGCTGATCGCCGCGGGCGCGATCGCTGCGACCTTCATCGCCTCGCCCTATCTGTTCGTGTACGACATGACCGTGCTGACGCCGGTTCTGATCGCGCTTTGGTCGAGGACCGATTCCGTCGCCGGCAGACTGATCCTCGGCCTTGTCTGGGCGCTGCCGGTGTCCTGCGTGTTGATGGGACTGGCCGGTATCCCGGCGTCCTTTCTGGTGCTTTGTCTTTTCGCGTTTTGGCTCGCACGGCAGGTCCGGAACAACCCGAAAAAGCCAATTCTTAAAGCCTGATTTCGTTGAAAATTCCGGCCCCGAGGCAATACAACTTGTCTTGCGGCCTGTAATACCCCTGCCTATATCAGCCTCGAACGCCGCTTCCGCGGCAAATCCCTGCGTTGGAGGCTGCGCGGGCGCCATCAAGGGCCCGGATAGCCTGCCGGAAAGATGAGGTAAGTCATGTCGAAGGTCATCGGTATCGACCTGGGCACCACCAATTCGTGCGTCGCCGTTATGGAAGGCAAGACGCCGAAGGTAATCGAGAACGCCGAAGGCATGCGCACCACGCCTTCGATCGTCGCCTTCTCGGACGACGGCGAGCGTCTCGTCGGCCAGTCGGCCAAGCGCCAGGCGGTCACCAATCCCGAAAAAACATTCTTCGCGGTCAAGCGTCTGATCGGCCGGCGCTACGACGATCCGATCATTGAGAAGGACAAGAAGCTTGTCCCCTATGGAATCGTAAAAGCGTCGAACGGCGATGCTTGGGTCTCGGACGGCAAGGATCAGTATTCTCCGTCGCAGGTTTCCGCGTTCATCCTTCAGAAGATGAAGGAAACGGCGGAAGCTTATCTCGGCTCCAAGGTCGAGAAGGCCGTCATCACGGTTCCCGCCTACTTCAATGACGCGCAGCGTCAGGCGACGAAGGATGCCGGCAAGATCGCCGGCCTTGAAGTGCTGCGCATCATCAACGAGCCGACTGCGGCAGCCCTTGCCTATGGCCTTGATAAAAAGGCCGCGGGCACCATCGCTGTCTATGACTTGGGCGGCGGCACGTTCGATATTTCCATTCTGGAAATCGGCGACGGAGTCTTCGAAGTCAAATCCACCAACGGCGACACGTTCCTCGGCGGCGAGGACTTCGACATGCGGCTCGTCGGCTATCTCGCCGACGAATTTCAGAAAGAGCAGGGCATCAACCTGCGTAACGACAAGCTCGCCCTCCAGCGTCTGAAGGAAGCCGCCGAAAAGGCGAAAATCGAACTTTCCTCCACGACGCAGACCGAAATTAATCTCCCCTTTATTACAGCGGACAAGTCCGGCCCGAAGCACATGACGATGAAGCTGACGCGCGCGAAGTTCGAGGCGCTCGTCGACGATCTCGTGCAGAAGACGATCGAGCCGTGCAAGCGCGCCATGAAGGATGCCGGTCTTTCCGCGAACGAGATCAACGAAGTGATCCTCGTCGGCGGCATGTCGCGCATGCCGAAGGTGCAGGAAGCCGTGAAGCAGCTCTTCGGCAAGGAGCCGCACAAGGGCGTCAACCCGGACGAGGTCGTTGCCATCGGCGCCGCGATTCAGGCCGGCGTGCTGCAGGGCGACGTCAAGGATGTGCTCCTGCTCGACGTGACCCCGCTCTCGCTCGGCATTGAGACGCTGGGCGGCGTGTTCACGCGACTGATCGAGCGCAATACCACGATCCCGACCAAGAAGAGCCAGGTCTTCTCCACCGCCGAGGACAGCCAGAACGCGGTCACGATCCGGGTGTTCCAGGGCGAGCGCGAGATGGCGGCCGACAACAAGATGCTCGGACAGTTCGATCTCGTCGGCATTCCGCCCGCACCGCGCGGCGTGCCGCAGATCGAGGTCGGCTTCGACATCGACGCGAACGGCATCGTCAATGTCAGTGCCAAGGACAAGGGCACCGGCAAGGAGCAGCAGATCCGCATCCAGGCTTCGGGCGGTCTGACCGAGGCGGACATTGAAAAAATGGTGAAGGACGCCGAAGCGCACGCGGCCGACGACAAGAAGCGCCGCGAAAGCGTTGAAGCGAAGAACCAGGCCGATGCGCTTGCGCACACGACCGAGAAGTCTTTGTCGGAATATGGCGACAAGGTTTCACCCGGCGACCGCACCGCGATCGAAAACGCGCTCTCCGACCTGAAGGAAGCGTTGAAGGGCGACGATGCCGAGGTGATCAAGGCGAAGTCGCAGACGCTTGCGCAGGCTGCCATGAAACTCGGCGAGGCGATGTACGCCGCCCAGCAAAACAAGGGCGGTGACGACGCCTCGGGCGGCGGCGACGCCGACAAGAAAAAGGAAGACGTCGTGGACGCGGAATTTACCGAGGTCGATGACAAGGACAACAAGAAGAAGTCGGCCTGATAAGTTAGCCCTCTCCCCTTGCGGGAGAGGGCGGTCCCGAACGAAGCGAGGGACCGGGTGAGGGGGCAGAGAACATACAATGTCATTGGCGAAATGCTTGCACTGACCCCTCACCCGCCTCGTTCGCTAAAGCTCGCTCGGCACCCTCTCCCGCAAGGGGAGAGGGTTTGCGCGTTTGGAGACTGATTCAGCAATGTCCAAGCGCGATTATTACGAGGTGCTCGGCGTCAAACGCACCTGCACCGACGGCGAGCTGAAGAGCGCCTTCCGCAAGCTCGCGATGAAATGGCATCCGGACAAGAATCCCGGCGATGCCCAATGCGAACTCAAGTTCCGGGAAATCAACGAAGCCTATGACGTCCTGAAAGACGAGCAGAAGCGTGCTGCTTACGATCGCTTTGGACACTCGGCTTTCGAACAGAGCGGCGGCGGTGCTGGATTTGGAAACGACTTCGGCTCGGCGTTCTCCGACATTTTCGAAGGCATTTTTGGCATGGCCGGTGGCCGCGGCGGCGCACGCGGCTCGATGCGCGAGCGCGGTGCCGACCTTCGCTACAATCTCGAAATCACGCTTGAAGAATCGTTCGCCGGCAAGACCGCGCAGGTGCGCCTGCCGACCAACGTCGTTTGCGAAACCTGTTCGGGCAGCGGCGCCAAGGCCGGAACGCAACCGTCACAATGCCGCATGTGCAATGGCGCCGGCCGCATCCGCCAGTCGCAGGGCTTCTTCACGCTGGAGCGAACCTGCCCAACCTGTCAGGGCCGCGGCAACGTGATCGAAACGCCTTGCCAAACCTGCAACGGCGCAGGGCGCACCACCAAGGAACGTATGCTCGAAGTGCATATTCCGGCCGGGGTCGAGGACGGAACGCGCATTCGTCTTGCGGGCGAGGGCGAAGCGGGCCTGCGGGGCGGCGACGCGGGCGATCTCTATATTTTTCTGTCCATCAAGCCGCACGCCGTATTCCAGCGCGAGGGCGCCGATCTCTATTGCCGCGTGCCGGTCTCGATCGTGACGGCGGCCCTCGGCGGCGATTTCGAGGTGCCGACCATCGACGGCGGCCGCAGTCAGGTAAAGGTGCCGGAAGGCACCCAAACCGGGAAACGTTTCCGTCTGCAGGGCAAGGGCATGACCGTGCTCCGCTCCAAGTCGCGCGGGGATATGTATGTGCAGGTCGCGGTGGAGACGCCGCAAAAGCTCACCAAACGCCAGCGTGAACTGTTGAAAGAATTTGAAACAGAAAGTTCCAAGGACACCCAGCCGGAAACGGCGGGTTTCTTCGCTAAAATGCGGGAATTCTTCGATTAGCGAAACGGTTGCGGCCGGCTCGCGGGGGCTTCGTCCGTTTGGCGATAGTGTGACAGCGGCGAACCGTGTACATTCATAATATCCGGCCAAGGGGCAGTAACGAAATCCATGCAGCGCGCGATCGCAAAAAGGCAGCCGAAGCTGCGCCTCGACGACGAGGTGCGCTTCATCGCGACCTGGTTACAGCACCCCCTGAAGGTCGGTGCGGTTTCTCCTTCGGGCAAGGCACTTGCCCGCGCCGTTGCCGCCGAGGTCGATCCGGCGATCCCCGGAATGGTTGTCGAGCTTGGACCGGGCACGGGTCCCGTAACCGAAGCGCTCGTAGAGCGCGGCATTGCGCCGGAGCGCCTGATCCTCGTCGAATACGATCCTGAATTCTGCGTATTATTGCGAAAACGCTTTCCCGGCGCAAAAGTCATCCAGGGTGACGCCTATTCCCTCGGCAAGACGCTTGCGGGCGTAAGCACCCAGCCCCTCGCGGCGGTGGTATCGTGTCTGCCGCTGATGACGCGGCCGCTGTTCACGCGGTTGCGGCTCCTGAAGACCGCGCTGAAGATGCTGCGTTCGGGCGGACCGTTCGTGCAGTTCACCTATGCGATGACGGCGCCGATTCCTTCGCGGCGCTATCGCATGAGTTCTTCGCCGCGAATCTGGATGAACATTCCGCCCGCGCGCGTCTGGGTGTACCGCGCCGATTGATGCCACGCGCTCGCGTCCTCGTATTCGCAGGCTCCACCAGAAGCGGCGCGCTCAGTGGAAAGCTCGCGGCCATCGCCGCGAAGGAACTGGCGCTGCTCGACGCCGATGTAAGTTTGATCTCGCTCTCCGATTACGACATGCCGATCTACAACGGTGATCTTGAAGCGCGGGCGGGTACGCCGGAAGCCGCGCGCCGTTTGCATGCGATGATGCTCGCGCATCGCGGCGTCTATATCGCAACACCGGAATACAACGCCTCGATCCCGCCGCTCTTGAAGAACACGATCGATTGGATCTCGCGCATGAAGGGTTCGGCCGACCCGTTCAAAAGTTGCGTGTTCGCGCTCGGCTCCACCTCCAACGGCCGCTTCGGCGGCTATCGCGGCCTGATGGCGCTGCGGCAGGTGCTCGAACTCGGTTTAGGCGCGCTGGTATTGCCAGATCAGGTGGCGGTGAGCGGTGCCGGGACCGCTTTCGAGGAAGACGGAAATTTGAAGGACGAAAAAACGGGAGCGATGTTGCGCTCCAGCTTGCGCAGGCTTATCGCTTTCGCCGAAGCAGATGTTTGAGGCGAGCCTTGTCTCTTCCCGCCCGTGACCGGCTGATCGTAGCGCTCGATCTTGCGAGCGTAGCTGAGGCCGAACGCACCGTACTCCGGCTCGGCGAGGCGGTGAGTTTTTACAAAATTGGCTACGAACTCGTGATGGCGGGCGGGCTCGGCTTCGCCGGAGATCTTGCCCAAGCCGGGAAGAATGTTTTCCTCGATCTGAAGCTCCATGACATTGGCAACACGGTTTCTCGCGCGACCGAACGCGCGGCCGAGCTGGGCGTGAAGTTTCTCACCGTGCATGCTTTTCCGCAGACGATGAAGGCGGCCGCGGACGCGCGCGGAAAAAGCGGGCTTAAGATTCTCGCGGTCACTGTGCTCACGTCCTGGGACGACGCGGACTTGAAGGAAGCGGGCTACAGCCTCGGCATCAAAGACATGGTGGCCAAGCGCGCCGAGCAGGCGAAGGCTGCGGGCGTCGACGGCCTCGTGGCGTCCGCCGCCGAAGCGGCGATGCTGAAAAAACAGGTCGGCAATTCGCTATTGCTGGTGACCCCCGGCATTCGCCCGGCCGGCAGCGCTGCCGGCGACCAGAAGCGCATCATGACTCCGGCCAAGGCGATTGCCGCCGGCGCCGATTATCTGGTGGTCGGGCGTCCGATCGTTGACGCCCCCGATCCGAAAGCGGCGGCCGATGCTATCGTCGCGGAAATTGCGCAGGCGAAAAAGTAGAGGGAGACGAGGATGGCGAAGGGTTACTGGGTGGCCAATATCGATGTCACGGATATGGACGGTTACAAGGCCTACGTTGCGGCGAATGCCGAGCCATTCCGTCAATTCGGCGCCAAGTTCCTAACGCGTGGAGGCAAAACCGAAGCGGTCGAAGGCAGCCTACGGTCGCGCGTGGTCGTGATCGAATTCCCGAGCTATGAGGCGGCACTGACATGCTACCATTCGCCGGGATATCAGAAGGCCAAAGCGCTTCGCATCGGTAAAGGTATCGGCGAAATCGTTGTTATCGAGGGCTACGACGGCCCGCAACCATAATTCCGTCTGCCGCTTTCCCGTTCGCCTTCCGCGCGTTATACCGCGCGCGAAGGGGAGTTTTCATGGCTGATTTGCGCCTGTTGATCGCCGGAGCCGGTGGCCGGATGGGCCGCGCGTTAATCCGCGCGGCATCCGAACAGAAGGGCTTTGCCGTAACGGGTGCGCTTGAAAGCAAGAGTGCCCCAGATCTTAGCAAGGACGCCGGCGAGCTTGCGGGCATCGGCGCGAACGGCGTGAAGATTGACGCCGATCCGGCCGCCTTCGCCGGCAAATTCGACGCGATCGTGGATTTTACGATTCCCGCCGCGACGCTGGAGCTTGCTGCGCTGGCCGCCAACGCGAAGCTGATCCATGTGATCGGCACGACGGGTTTCACAGCCGCCGAAGAACAGAAGATCGCGGCGTCAGCGAGGTCGGCGGTCATCGTGAAGTCCGGCAATATGAGCCTGAGCGTCAATCTGCTCGCGGCCCTCACGAGGCAGGTCGCAAAGACACTGGGTGAGGACTTCGATATTGAAATCCTGGAGATGCATCACAACAAGAAGATCGACGCGCCGTCGGGCACGGCGCTGTTGCTAGGTCGCGCCGCTGCGGAAGGGCGCGGCATCGATCTCGACAAGCGTTCGGTTCGCGCGCGTGACGGCCACACCGGCGCCCGCAAGGCGGGCGACATCGGCTTTGCGACGTTGCGCGGAGGCACGGTGGTCGGCGATCATTCGGTGATCTTCGCCGGTTATTCCGAACGCATCGAGCTTTCGCACAGGGCCGAGGACCGGATGATCTTCGCGCGCGGCGCGCTCGCCGCCGCGAAGTGGGCGCAGGGCAGGAAGCCGGGGCTTTATTCCATGGCCGACGTGCTAGGCCTCGGGAGCTGATCGGAGTTGTTATGAGCGAACGTCTGCTGGTGCTTGTCCGTCACGGCCAGAGCGAATGGAATCTCAAGAACCTGTTCACCGGCTGGCGCGACGTGGGCCTGACCGAAACCGGCATCGCGGAGGCGAAAGCGGCGGGCCGGCGTCTGCTCGCTGAAAAAATCAAATTCGATGTGGCGTTCACCTCCGGATTGATCCGCGCGCAGAAAACGCTCGATCTGATGCTCGACGAGATGGGCCAGAAAGACATTCCTATTCTCAAGGACATCGCGCTCAACGAGCGCGACTACGGCGACCTCAACGGCCTGAACAAGGACGAGGCCCGCAAGAAATGGGGCGAGGAGCAGGTGCTGATCTGGCGCCGCTCCTATGACGTGCCGCCGCCCGGCGGCGAAAGTTTGAAAGACACCATCGCACGGGCACTTCCTTACTACGTGCAGGAAATTCTACCGCGCGTGCTCCGCGGCGAGTGCGTGCTGGTGGCGGCGCACGGCAATTCGCTGCGCGCGCTGATCATGGTGCTGGAGAAGCACACGCCGGAATCGATCATCAAGCGCGAACTGGCGACCGGTGTGCCGATTCTCTATCGCCTTCAGGCGGATTCGACGGTCGCCGAGAGGCTCGATCTCGCGGCCTGAGTTTTCGCCGCCTCCCAGCCGAGCATCGCGCGTTTTCTGGTGAGTCCCCAGTGATAGCCGGTGAGCGCACCCGATTTGCCAACGACTCGATGGCAGGGGACCACGAACGAAATCGGGTTCTTGCCGATCGCGGCACCGACGGCGCGCGAAGCCTTCGGCTTCCCTATTTTCGTGGCAACTGCCGAATAGGTCGAAGCGCAGCCCATCGGGATTGTGAGCAACTGCTCCCACACGCGCACTTCAAAATCGGTGCCGATCAATACAATTCGCAAGGGCGTCTCGCGCTGCCACTTCGAGGCATCGAAAATACGCCGGGCATGAATTTTTGTTGCGCTGGAGTTCTCGTTGAAACGCGCATTCGGCCAGCGCGAACGCATGTCATCGAGCGTGGCGCGGTCGCCATCCCCGTCCGCGAAGGCAAGCCCGCACAACCCGCGCGGCGTCGTCATTACGAGCGCGCGCCCGAACGGGGACGTATGAAATCCGTAGGTGATCTCAAGCGAAGCGCCGCCGTTCTTCCACTCGCCCGGCGACATCGCTTCATGCACGACGAAGAGATCATGCAGTCTCCCGGGACCAGAGAGGCCAAGCTCGTAGGTCGCCTCCATCACGCTCGGGGTCTCTTTCAAAACACGCCTGGCGTGATCGAGCGTGACGGCGGATAGAAACTCCTTCGGCGTCAGTCCGCACCAGCGGCGGAAGAGGTCCGTCAAGGCGCGAGGGCTGGAGCCGACTGCGTAGGCGATCTCTTCCGCTCCCGGCTGATCGCGGAAGCGCTTGGACATATATTCGATGGCTTGACGCACGGTTTCGTAGTCGCTGCCGCTATCTGCGCGCATGATGTTACGGCCGGGTTCCAAGGCAAGGATGTGAGATGTGTTCATGCAAGGAGAACAGCAGAAGCAACCGCATCAAGCCACCCGATTCCACCGCGTTGACTAGCGTTTTGCCTCGGCAAGTGCCTTTGCAAGGGCATTGGCCAGCACCAGTTTCTGCACCGGCGGCAGGAAGCCGCCGAGCGATAGCGAAGTTCCGCGCGACACCACGGCGACGCGCGTCACGCCGGACAGTTCGTCCTTGTCCACTTCCAGCCTCGTCCAGCGCGGGTTGAAACTTGTCTCGCGAGCGGCTCCCTTGCGGGAAACCTTTCGCACATGCAATTCGCTGCCGGTGACGAAGATGTTTTCGTGCGCCTTTGCCGCGCGATAGTTCACATGGAACGCCCACCAGACGAGCAGCACATCCAAGCCGAAGAAGGCGAACACCGGCCAGGCGCCCATCATCAGGAAGGCCGTGCCCGAGACGAAGCTCGTCACGGTGAGCACGGCCATGACGATGAGAAATCCCGGCTTGCTCAGCGAACGGTGCGGCCGCAACGTCGCTTCGTAGAGGACAGGTTCAACCGGCCGGTTGCCATGGTTCATGCAGCCACTATACGGGATCGATGGCACGAAAGAAGTACCCGCTCGGCGCGAAGAAAACGCAGCCGAAGAAGGCGCGGCAAAAGGCCTCCGTCCGCTGGAGCGAAGCAGAAGTCGTGGAAGCCTTCACGCGCTTTGCCCGCGCTAATCCGCAGCCGAAGGGCGAACTGATCCATCTTAATCCGTTCACGCTCTTGGTTGCGGTCGTGCTGTCGGCGCAGGCGACCGATGCCGGCGTGAACAAGGCGACGCCCGCATTGTTTGCGCTTGCCGACACGCCGGAGAAAATGGCGGCTCTCGGCGAACCGCGCGTGCGGGAGTTGGTGAAGACCATCGGCCTCTATCGCACCAAGGCGAAGAACGTGATCGCGCTTTCGGAGAAGCTGATCGCTGAACATGGCAGCGGAGTGCCGAGGACGCGCGAGGCGCTTCAGGCATTGCCGGGGGTTGGCCGCAAGACCGCGAATGTCGTCCTGAACATTGCGTTTGGCGAACACACGATTGCCGTCGATACGCATCTCTTCCGCGTTGCGAACCGCACAGGTCTTGCTCCCGGAAAAAATCCGCTGGAGGTTGAATTAGGTCTTGAGAGAGCGATCCCGGACCGTTTCAAGCGGCACGCGCATCATTGGCTGATTTTACACGGCCGCTATGTCTGTAAGGCGCGGGCGCCGGATTGCCCACGCTGCATCATCAACGATCTCTGCCGCTGGCCGGAGAAACGCATCTAGCGTCCCGGCGCCATGATCTCGCGCGTCGGCCCGAGCCGCTTGTGGACGCGCACCATGAAGGCGGTGGCGAGCACCGGCGTGATGAAGTTCAGCACCGGCACGATCACGATACCCGCGATCATCAGGCCGGCAAGGAAGACGCGCACGGCGTTTTCGCGGCGGAGCTTCCTGGCCTCCTCGACTGACCGGAACCGCATCGCCGCCAGCTCGAAAAATTCACGTCCGAGCAGAAAGCCGTTTGCCACAAAAAACGCGACGAGATTCACGCCAGGCACAAGCAGTAGCAACAGTGCGATAAAGTTCACGAGCAGCACGAGGCCGAAGAATTTTGCCGACAGCACGAGCGCCTGCGCCATCGGCAGCGCGCGGCCGGGCGGATCCGCGGGAAAATCGGTGCGCTCCACCTCCGCGGCTACTTCATCCAGGAAAAGTGCCGCCGTGAGCGAACTGATCGGACCCATGAGGTAGATGGCGCCCGCGATCAGGCCGAGACCCGTTGCGATGGCGAGCGCCATTTCGAACGGCTGTGGTAGAGAAATCATCCGGCTGATGAGCGTCTGCATGATGACACCGAGCACCAGCAGCAGCAGCGCCGAGAGCGCGGCTGTCTTCAGCAGGATGCGCCGGAGCGGGCTCGAAAAAGTCTGAGCGAAAGCGCGGACGAAATCTTCGATCATCGGGAATCCGGCAGGCGGGAGGGCGACAGACGCAAGAGAGACTCTGCTTGCGGCTGAATTTAGCCGCCCCGCTCCGCCGCGTCACGTCAGCTTTTAATGAATCAGTTTGGAAGCGCGGTTTCCGGCCGCTTCGGCATTTCCGGCACAAGCGTTGCCTCCGCCCCGCAAGCCGGTGCACGCGTAGGCGTCGCTTTCGGCAGGTTGGCCCAGCGCAGCCGCTTGTAGTCGAAGCCCGATTCGATGGTCGGCTTCACGACGGAGAAGTAGGGCGAGATGTCGAAGTCGCGCGGCGTATAGAGCGAGTGATGACGGATGTGCAGGATCTCGCGGCGCGTCTCTCGGCTGCCGATGAGTTCTATCTTGGGCAGGATCGGATAGCGCACCACGTCGAATGCCTGCGCGATTAGTGAGGAGCAGATGAGTTTTGTCGGGTCGCCTGAGCCCAGCGCGATGAGACGTCGGCGGAAACGCGCAGGGATTGGCATCGGCACGAGATAACGGATCAGGTCGATGATGTTCTTGACGTCATAATTGTAACCGAGCCGCTTGATCATGTAGTTCGCGACACGCTCGCAGTCATGATCGGTGAGGCCTGCGGGCCGGCAGACGCGCGTATGAAACATCTCGTACTTGGACAGCGGCGCTGTCACGACCCCTTCACCGAGCACGGCCTCGACGAACACATGCGGCTCGCCGGCATCGTTCGTGCGCCCGATCCGGTCGCCGACATAGAGGGCCGCGTGCGACCAGGTGGACTGGGTCAGATATTTGATGACACCGGAAACGCGGGAATTGCCTTCCACCAGCAGCACATCGCCGGGCTTCAGCACGCGCGCAAGGGCCGTGGGATCGCTCGGCGTAAACGGCTCATAGCCAGCCGAAGGCTGTTCGAGGTAACGGACAATCCTGTGCCCGATCAGGCTAAGAAAGCGCTCGCCCATGCAATACTGGGAACCGGTACGCGGTACTCCCCCTCCAAATTCCCTTTCCGCGAGATTAACCCGGCGCTAGTTTCCATCGCGTTCACGGGCTTTGTTGCACTGCTTGCTGTCATTGCTCCGATCCCCCGCTAACCAGCTGTTTTCAAAGCGAATTCACGAATGATTCGGCATCTTTCAAGACGCGGGTTCCTGGCCGGCTCGGTGTCACTCACGGCGGCGCAGGCACTGGGACAGGTACCGGCTTCGGGCGATGTGGACGTGGCGATCGTGGGGGCGGGTGCCGCGGGCATCGCGGCGGCGAGACGGGTTGCCTCGGCGGGCAGGACGTACGCGCTGCTCGAAGCCTCGGACCGCATAGGCGGGCGCGTGTGGAGCGGACGCGGAGGCTTCGGGATCGAACATGACCGCGGCGCCCATTTCATGTCGGCATCGGGACGCAATCCGCTGGTGGCCCTCGGTCGTCTGGAAAAACTTGAACTCCAGAACGCGTCTCCGTTCCGCAGGATTTATGTCGGCCAGCGGGAGGCGCGTGACAGCGAATACGATGCCTTCACCGCCGCCTTGCGGCGCGCGAACCGAGCCATCTCGGCGGCGGGAGAGGCGGGACGCGACATCGCCGCGAGCCAGGCGATGCCGGATGTCGGCGACTGGACGAGAACCGTCGGCTTCGCGCTCGGGCCGAACGCGGTTTCAAAAAATCTGGAAAATGTTTCGACCGTGGACTTCGCGCGGCTGGAGGACCAGCCGGATGAAGTGGTCTGCCGCACCGGGCTGGGGCAGTTGCTCACGGCCGTCGCGCGTCCGCTTAAAGTCACGCTGGCATCGTCCGTCATCCGGATCGGGCCGGCGGCGCGGGGACCGATTTTTCTGGAAACATCACGCGGCAACATCCGTGCCGAGACCGTGATCGTTACGGTTTCCAGCAATTTGCTCGCCTCCGGCCGCTTCAAGTTCGACACCGCCCTTCCGAAACGCACGCTCGACGCGGCGGAAGCGCTTTCGCTCGGCACGCGGGACCGTTTGATTTTCGAGTTAAAGGGCAATCCATTCCGCTTCACGAACGACCAGCGGATTCTGTTCAAGGGCATGGACGCGCGCAATGTCGGTTTCGTCGGGCGCGCGGGCGGCAGCGATCTCTGCTTTGCGGAATTCACGGGGTCGTTCGGGCGGGAGATGTCCGCCAAGGGCGAAGCGGCCATGCGCGCTTTCGTGGCCGATCAGATCGCCGAACATTTTGGCGCGCAGGCCAGGAAATATCTTGGCCGCGCGGAGGCTGTCCGCTGGTCCTCCGATCCGCTGATCCTTGGCGGCACTTCGGCGGCAGTACCCGGAAAAGGAAACAGCCGCCGCATTCTTGCCGAGCCGCTGTTCGACCGTATGTTTCTAGCGGGCGAAGCGGTGCACGAGACCTGGTATGGCTCCGTCGCTGGTGCTTGGGTCACCGGTGAGCGCGCGGCAGACGCGGCACTGCGTTATCTCGCGCCGAAGCAGGCTCCGGTGAAAGGAAAAAAGTAGCGCTTAGGAGCGGATCGTAGCGCCCGTCTTCTTCGTCACTTCCTCGACGATCTTTTTCGCGACAGTGTCGATCTCGGCATCCGTCAGCGTCTTCTCGCGCGGCTGCAGGGTGACGGCGATGGCGATGGATTTCTTGCCGTCGGGAATTCCCTTGCCCTCATAGAGATCGAATACTTCGACGCCGCTCACGAGTTTTTTATCGGCATTTTCCGCCGCCCGCACGATGTCGGCGGCCGCGACATCGCGATCCACAACGAATGCGAAATCGCGTGACACCGGCTGGAACGGCGAGAGGTCCAGTCTAGCTTTGGTGCGCGTCGGCCGCGCCTTCGGCTCCGGTACGCGGTCGAGGATGATTTCGGCGACCGCGAGCGGGCCATCCACGTCGAGCGCTTCCAGCGCCGATGGATGCAGTTCGCCGAAATAGCCAAGCACCGTTTTCGGACCCAATTGAATGGTTCCCGAGCGTCCCGGATGCAGCCATGCGGGTCCGCCCGCCACGATCTGCACTTTGTCCACGTGCGCGCCGGCGCTGGCGAGAATCGCGAGGGCGTCCGCCTTCGCGTCGAATACATCCACGGATTTCGCGGAGCCGGACCAGTGGCGGCCGGTTGCGTTCGCCTTCGTCGTGCCACGGCGGACGACGGTGGCCGCAATAACCTGATCTTCCGGCCTGTCGCCGTAGAAAATCTGGCCGATTTCGAACAGCGCCACATCGGCTAACCCGCGATCCGCATTCTTCTGCGCTGCCATCGCGAGCGTCGGCACGAGCGAGGGCCGCATGTCGGAGAGTTCAGCCGCGATGGGATTGGCGAGTGCCAACTCAGGCTTGCCGCCACCGAAAGCGATTGCATGCTGTTTGGAGATGAACGACCAGGTGACGGCTTCGACAAGCCCCGCCGCCGCGAGCGCGCGCTTCGCGGCTCGCGTACGTTTCTGGATCGTTGTGAGGACGGGCTTGAACGCATCCGCGCCGCGCTCGAACGGGGTCGATGGAATACGGTCCACGCCGAGGATGCGTACGACTTCTTCCACGAGATCCGCCTTGCCCTCGACATCCGCGCGCCAGCTTGGCGGCGAAACCTTCACCGTGTCGCCGCTACCGGCGACGGAAAAACCGAGCGCGTTCAGTACGCGCTTCGATTCGGCGGCAGAGGCTTCAAGGCCGGAGAGTTTTTTCACATGGCCGAACGGGAAGTCGATGACGCGGCCGGTGTCGGGAATGGCGCCCGCGAGATGAATTTCGGAGGCCTCGCCGCCGCAAAGGTCGAGAATGAGCTTCGTCGCAAGCTCAAGCCCCGGCACGCAGAAGGCCGGATCGACGCCGCGCTCGAAACGAAACCTTGCGTCCGAATTAATGCCGAGCTTGCGGCCGGTCTGCGCGATGTTGGCAGGCTCCCAAAGTGCCGATTCTACCAGCACATCGACGGTTGCCTCCGAGCAGCCGCTCGATTCGCCGCCCATGATGCCGGCGAGCGATTCGACACCGCTCTCATCGGCGATGACGCACATCTCGGAATCAAGCTCGTAGGTCTTGCCGTCGAGGGCCGCGATCTTCTCGCCCTTGTTGGCGCGGCGGACGGTGAGATTGCCCTTCACCTTTTTCGCGTCGAACACATGCAGCGGCCTCGAACGGTCGAAGGTCAGCAAATTCGTGATATCCACGAGCGCGTTGATCGGGCGCAGCCCGATGGCGCGAAGTTTTTTCTGCAGCCATTCAGGCGATGGGCCGTTCTTCACGCCCTTGATGAGACGAAGCGCGAAAGCGGGGCAGAACGGGTCTTTCGCGAATTCCAGTTTTACTTTCACCGGGCACGGAAATTTTCCGGCGACCGGCTTGACGGCTTCGTCCTTGAACTCGCCGATTCTCGCCGCGGCGAGGTCGCGTGCGATGCCGTGCACACCGAGGCAATCGGAGCGGTTCGGCGTGATCGCGACGTCGAGCACCGGGTCGCCGAGTCCCGCGTAATCCGCGTAGGCCTTGCCGACCGGCGCATCGGCGGGCAGCTCGATGATGCCGTCGTGGTCCTCGGAAAGATTGAGTTCCGCGCCCGAGACGAGCATGCCGTGGCTTTCGACGCCGCGGATTTTGCCGATGCTGAGCGTGAGTTCTTTTCCGGGAATGTAGGCGCCGGGCGGCGCGAACACGCCCTTCATGCCCGCGCGCGCATTCGGCGCGCCGCAGACCACCTGCGTCGGTTTCCCTGAACCCGTGTCCACCATGCAGATACGAAGACGATCCGCGTCGGGATGTTTCTCGGCCGAGATCACCGACACGACTTTGAAGGGCGCCAGCGACTTCGCCTTGTCCTCGACGGACTCCACCTCAAGCCCGATCATCGTCAGCTTCTCGACGATTTCGTCGAGTGTCGTTTCCGTGACCAGATGTTCCTTCAGCCAGGCGAGGGTGAATTTCACGTGCTCAGCCCTCCCGCCAATGTCGGGAAGTCGAGCGGCCGGAATCCGTAGTGTTCGATCCAGCGCACGTCCGCTTCGAAGAACGCGCGCAGGTCCGGCATCCCGTATTTCAGCATCGCGATGCGGTCGATGCCCATGCCCCAGGCGAAGCCCTGATACTCGTTCGGATCGAGGCCGCAGTTCTTCATGACATTCGGATGCACCATTCCGCAGCCGAGAATCTCAAGCCAGTCAGTGCCTTCGCCGAAACGGATTTCACCGCCCTTGCGGTCGCACTGAATATCGACCTCCATCGACGGCTCGGTGAACGGGAAGAAGGAAGGCCGGAAACGCATCTTCACCTGCGGCACTTCGAAGAACGCCTTGCAGAATTCCTCCAGAATCCATTTCAGATGACCAAGATGCGAGGCCTTGTCGATGACGAGTCCCTCGACCTGATGGAACATCGGGGTGTGAGTCTGGTCGGAGTCCTTCCGGTAGGTGCGGCCCGGAATGATGACTTTGACCGGCGGCTTCTGTTTTTGCATCGTCCGGATCTGCACCGGGGACGTATGCGTGCGCAGCAACAGCCGCTCGCCGTTTTCCTTCGGATTGAAGAAGAACGTGTCGTGCATTTCGCGCGCGGGATGGCCGAACGGGAAATTCAGCGCGGTGAAATTATAGAAGTCGGTTTCGATGTCCGGGCCTTCGGCGACCGCGAAGCCCATCGCCGCGAAGATGGCCGTAATTTCATCGATCACCTGGCTGATCGGATGAATGCGTCCGCGCTCGGCGCTGGCAAGCCGTACCGGCAACGTCACGTCCAGCTTGTCGGCGGCAAGCTTCCCGCTGATGGCGGCGTTCTTCAGGACATCGCGCCGCGCATTGATCGCCTCAAAGACCGCGTCCTTCAGCTTGTTGATCGAAGCGCCTTTGGTTTTGCGCTCGTCCGGCGTCATCGTGCCGAGCGTCTTCAGGAGTTCGGAAACCGAACCCTTCTTGCCGAGTGCCGCGACGCGTACCGCTTCCAGCGCTGCCTCATCCTGGGCGGCGGCGACGGCGGCGAGGAGTTCGGATTCGAGCGTCAAAGGATCGGCCATGGAATCAACCGCGTGCGAATGTGCCTTGAACGCCCGCAAAGGCAAGCAGCGCGGTGCCGGTGATGCACCCCGCTGGTCTAGCCCCGGCAGGCAGGAAGCCGCTCAGAGCATGATCCCGAAAAGTGGATACCGGTTTTCGGGATGGATCATGCTCCACTTAATTGAGAGCGGCGCGGGCCTTGTCGACGAGCAGCTTGAAGGCGGCCGGTTCGCGCACGGCGATATCGGCGAGCACCTTGCGGTCGACGGTGACCCCGGCCTTGCCGAGGCCGTCGATAAATCGGCCGTAGGTCAGGCCGTTCTCGCGGGTTGCCGCATTGATGCGCTGGATCCAGAGCGCGCGGAACGTGCGCTTCTTCACCTTGCGGTCTCGGTACGCGTACTGCATCGCCTTGTCGACGGCAGCCTTCGCGGCGCGGATCGTGTTCTTGCGGCGGCCGAAAAAGCCTTTCGCCGCCTTGAGGGTCTTCTTGTGCTTGGCGTGTGAGGTTACGCCACGTTTAACGCGGGCCATGGATCGGACTCCTGAATTGGGTTAGCGCGAAAGCTCAGCCGTTCGGCAGAAAGTATTTGCGGACTTTGCGTGCATCGGCTTCGGACACGACGAACGTGCGGCGGTTCTGGCGGATCTGCTTGGTGGTCCGCTTGATCATGCCGTGGCGTTTGCCCGAGTAACCGGCGATCAGCTTGCCGGTCGCGGTGAGCTTGAAGCGCTTTTTGGCGCCCGATTTGGTCTTCAACTTGGGCATTTGGCTCTCCATGGATCGAGCGCGGGCAAGCCCGCGGGCCGATCCTCATTCGTGTGAAATGAGCGTTCGAAGCCGCCACGGCAGCCCTGGATGGCCGGGCGGCTCGAAGGCCGTCTCGATAGCGGAGACGGCCCCTTATTTCAAGCGATGGAATCGGCTCGGTTAACGCGGGGCCAGGATCATGACGATCTGGCGGCCTTCGGACATGGGTTCGGCCTCTACCTTGGCCACTTTGCCCATGTCTTCCTTGAGCCGGTTCAGGAGCTTGTAGCCCAGCTCCTGGTGCGCCATTTCGCGGCCGCGAAAACGCAAGGTGACTTTCACCTTGTCGCCCTCCTCGAAGAACCGCTGCATCGCGCGCATCTTTACTTCGTAATCGTGCTTGTCGATGCCGGGACGGAGCTTGATCTCCTTGACCTCGACGGTCTTCTG
This sequence comes from Xanthobacteraceae bacterium, assembly GCA_022844205.1. Lineage (GTDB taxonomy): Bacteria > Pseudomonadota > Alphaproteobacteria > Rhizobiales > Xanthobacteraceae > JAUSIF01. The sequence continues at coordinate 357,806 of JALHMF010000002.1, forward strand.
CTTCTTGCGTGCCTCGGCCGCCTTCTTCTGCGCCTGGTACTTGTACTTTCCGTAGTCGAGAATCTTGCAGACCGGCGGATTGTTGTTCGGCGAAATCTCGACAAGGTCGAGACCGGCCTCTTTGGCCTTCGCGATCGCCTCGTTGATGGGGGTCACGCCGACATTGGTGCCTTCCGCGTCGATCAACTGTACTTCACGCACGCGGATTTCTTCGTTAACGCGCGGGCCGTCTTTCTGGACGGGCGCCGCAGCTCTCATTGGCCTGCGAATGGGTGTCGTCTCCTGTGCAATTGACGATGCGTATCGAGCCTGCTGGCGGGATACAGCGGCAGGATTGAGAGAAAAGGGGCTTAAGTCAACGCCTGCGCCACAGATGTAGGACCGCGTCGTTCCATTGCAACCTCGGCATAGACCGAGAGCATCCGCTCGACAAATGCCTGCCGCGGGAAGCGCGAGGCGACAAAGCCGCGTCCGCGTTCGCCCATTTCTGCGCGAGCAGGTTTGCCCATGGCGAGGAGCTTGAAGAGCGCCTGCGCGAGTTCGCCGGAATTGCCCGCCGGATAGAGCAGGCCGGTGGAGGCAGCCTCCGCTGCGAAGGGTGAAGCCAGCAGGATATCGCCGCGCTCTTCTCCATCGGAGACGATAACCGGAACCTGCATCGCCTGCGCTTCCAGCACCGCCCGCTGCGGGCCGCCCGGCTGCAGCACGGTGGCGACCACGAGGTCGGCGAGCGAATAGGCGGCGGGCATGTCCGGACAATGGCCGACGAAGCGGACGAGGTCCGCGATGCCGGCCTGATGCACCCGGTCCCAGAGATCGGCAGCATAGCCGCTGCCGGCCTGCCCTTCGCCCGCGAACACGAATACGATTCCCTTCAGGCCCGCCTCGCGCAATTGGAGCGCGGCATCGACGAGCACATGCGGACCCTTGCGGCGCGTGAGGCGGCCCGGCAGCAGCACCACTTTTTCATCCGGCTCCAGCGACCAGTTGCGCGCGAGCACGGTGCGGCGTTCCTCGCTAACGGTGTCGGGATCGAACCGGGAAAGATCGACCGCGCGGTCCACGATCGCAATTTTATCGCGCGGGGTGCCGTAACGAAGTTCGATCAGTTTCGCGATCCGCTCGCCAAGCGCGATTACTTTCGAGCCGCGCACCATCGCGCTGTTGTAGAGACGCTTCAAGGAATGCTGCTCGCGGAAATTGTTGTCGTAGGTCGTCACGTAGGGAACGCGGCTGAGACGGCGCGCGATCAGGCAGCTCCATGCGGGCGCCCGGCTCTGCGCATGGAAAAGATCCGCGCCGCTTTCGCGGGCGAGTTCGGCGAGCGCGCGGCCGTTTGCAAAAATCTGTGACGGGCTCTTGCTCGCGACCGGAAGATGCACGAGGCGCGCACCGGCGCGAACCACTTCGCCTTCCAGCCTTCCGCCTTCGGTGACGACGATGCTGCGGTGGCCGCGCTCGCAGAGTGCCTGCGCCATCTGGACGGCACTCTGCCCCGCGCCGCCCGACTGAAGATCGGGGACGATCTGGACGACGGTGAGCGGACGGTGCGGATTCATGCGGCTGGAACGGTCCTTCGAATCATCGGGCACAGCGCGCTTCTAAATTCCAGTTACGGCAGCGGCAAGGCAGTCTTGCATCCTTTATAACGGCGGCGTTTAACGCCCCGATGATGCATGAGAATCGTTTGATCGTTCAGGCCGGTACCGGGGCTGCCGCGCGTGGAATCGCCGTCCGTAAACTCGCCGGCACCGGGCCCGGTCTGTTCTGGCTCGGCGGGTTCAAATCCGACATGAACGGAACGAAAGCACAGGCACTAGCCGATTACTGTGCCCGTACCGGCCGCGGTTATGTGCGTTTCGATTATTCCGGCCATGGCGAGTCGGATGGAAAATTCGAGGACGGCACCATCTCAAGCTGGCTCGAGGACTCCGCGGCCGTTTTCGAATCCCAGACGCAAGGCCCGCAGATTCTGGTCGGCTCGAGCATGGGCGGTTGGATGGCGCTGCTGCACGCGCGTGCGCTCGCGGCGAAGAAGCAGGCCGCGCGCCTCGCCGGCATGGTGCTGATCGCGCCCGCACCAGACTTCACCGAGGATCTGATGTGGGCGCAGTTCTCGCCGGAGACAAAACGCGAGATTGAGGAAACAGGATCGTGGCAGCGGCCTTCGGCTTACGGCGAGGACCCGTACCCGATCACGCGCGCACTGATCGAGGACGGGCGCAAACATCTCCTGCTCAACAAGCCGATTGAACTCGGCTGTCCCGTTCGTATCCTGCAAGGCGCGCAGGACCCCGACGTTCCCTACGCGCACGCGCTGAAACTCGTCTCGTGCCTTGCGCAGGACGATGTGGTGCTGACGCTGGTGAAGGACGGCGATCATCGCCTGTCGCGGCCGGAAGATCTGGAGCGTCTGTTCCGCGTCGTGGATGAATTGCTGGAAAGCATTCAGGCGAGCGCCTGATTCCACTCTTCCATTACAGAAGCATCTTTTTCCTGTGCGCGAATTTCCGCGACAGATAAAAATTCGTTCTTGGGCAGCAGCCGCGACAGCGCCCAGACGGCGGCACCCCGGATCAGCGGCGAAGGATCATTCAGCAAGCGCGATGCTTCAGGGACGAGTGAGGCGCTTCCGCTGTTGCCGATGGCGATCAGCACATTGCGGATGAACCGTTCACGTCCGGTGCGCTTGACCGGGCTTTTGGTGAAGCGCATGCGGAATTCCGCATCGTCGAGCCGGGCTAATTCCCTCAAAGCCGGTGCGCGGTTTTCATCACGTGCGGAGAGCCGTGCTTCGTGTCCCGCTTGCGCGAACTTGTTCCAGGGGCAGACCGCGAGGCAGTCGTCGCAGCCGTAGATACGGTTGCCCATCAAGGCGCGCAATTCAAATGGGATCGGTCCTTTATGTTCGATCGTTAAATAGGAAATACAGCGGCGCGCATCGAGCTGGTACGGCGCGGGAAACGCCGCGGTCGGGCAAACATCGAGACAGTTGCGGCAAGTGCCGCAGTGATCCGCCTCCTTTTCGTCGGGGGGCAATTCGAGATTCGTGAACAGCACGCCGAGAAAAAGCCACGAGCCATGCGCGCGCGATACAAGATTGGTGTGCTTGCCCTGCCAGCCGAGACCGGCGGCTTCGGCGAGCGGCTTCTCCATCACCGGCGCGGTATCGACAAAGACCTTCAACTCGCTCTGTGTTTGCGAGCCGAGCCATTGGCCGAGCCGCTTCAGCTTGCCCTTGATGAGGTCGTGATAGTCATCTCCGCGCGCATAGACGGAAATGCCGCCATGCTCTTTCTGTTGGAGCACAGAAAGCGGATTTTCGTCCGGCCCGTAATTCAGCCCGAAGGTGACGATGCGTTTCACTTCAGGCCAGAGTATGCGTGGGTCTTCGCGCCGCTCGCTTGTCGTGGCGAGCCAGTCCATGTCGCCATGCGAGCCTGCATCCAGCCAGCTGCGAAAATAGGAAACCTGATCCTTCAGCGCGTCCGCCCGCGTGACGCCGACCGCGTCAAAGCCTTCGGCGCGCGCCCGCTCGATCAGCGCCGCCTTGATGACGGCCGGATTCAGAAGTCGAGGTTGGCGTAAGTCGGTGCCGGAGCGAGTCCCGGCAGGCTCTCCGCGAGCAGCGGGCGAAACGCCGGACGCGATTTGATCCTTGCGTACCATTGCTTGGCGCTCTCGTCCTCGTTCCAGGGCACGTCTCCGAGATAGTCGGCCGCCGAAAGATGCGCCGCCGCGGCAAGATCGGCGTAGGTGATGCGGTTGGTCGCGAGCCAGTTCCGCGACTTCAGCAGCCAGCCGATATAGCCGAGATGATAGCCGACATTGACCCGCGCTGCACGGATCGCGCCCGAGTCGGGCGCGCCGCCGCCATTGGTCGCCGACAGATTTCGTTTCAGGATTTTTTCCTGCACGAGATATTCCGACACCTCGGCGAAAAACTTGTCGTTGAACCACGATATCAGCCGCCGCACCTCCGCGCGTCCGGCGAGATCGGATGGCATCAGCCTCATCGCGCCGGCAGCTTCGCCATATTTCTCGTCGATGTATTCCGCGATCGGCTGCACGCCAACGATCGTCACACCGTCGTCAATCAGGACGGGTGTAGTGGCGGCTGGGTTGAGCGTCAGGAATTCCGCGCGTCGCTCCCACACGGGTTCGTCCACGAGTTCGGCAGTAAGCCCGTATTCGCCCAGCACCAGCCGGATGAATCGGGAATGCGGACAAAAGCTGTGCTGGATAAGCTGCATAAACCGGATTTTATGGAAGGACGGGTTAACAGATGCCCTCGAACACGGCGATCCTAGGGCAGTCGCTGCAAGAGGCGAATTGCAGGTCCACTTGATTGCCGGTTAACAGTCGCATCTTGATTCGGAAATGGCCCGCGCACGGAATCCATCATGACCCTGACCTTATTGCTGGAGGCCGTGCTTTTAGGCCTGATTGAGGGCCTGACAGAATTCATCCCCGTTTCTTCCACTGGGCACATTCTATTAGCCGGCCATTTTCTTGGCTTTGAAAGCCGCGGCAAAAGCTTTGAAGTTCTGATTCAGCTCGGTGCGATTCTCGCGGTGGTCGCGGTCTATTTCACCAAGCTTTGGAATGTGCTGCTGGCATTGCCGTCCGATCCCGCCGCGCGGCGCTTCGTGATCGCGGTTGTTCTTGCCTTCGTGCCGGCGGCCATCCTGGGCGTCCTGCTGCACGGCTTCATCAAGAGCGTGCTGTTCGAAAGCCCGCGCACGATCTGCGTCATGCTGATTCTTGGAGGAATCGTTCTCTTCTTTGTTGACCGGATGAAATTTAAAGCAAAATACAATGACGCGATGCGGATCCCACCACTCACGGCACTCGGCATCGGCCTTTTCCAGACGCTGGCCCTGGTGCCGGGCACGTCGCGCTCCGGTTCCACCATCGTCGGCGCGCTGCTGCTCGGCGTCGAGCGCCGCGCTGCGGCGGAATTTTCGTTTTTTCTTGCGATGCCGACGATGCTCGGCGCCTTCACCTATGATTTGTATAAAAACCGCGCGGTACTATCGTTCGACGATGGCCTGATCATCGTCCTGGGATTTATCGCCGCTTTCTGCGCAGCCATGCTTGTCGTCCGCTGGCTGCTCGATTTTGTTTCGCGCAAGGGCTTCCGCCTGTTCGCGCTGTGGCGGATCGTAGTCGGTGCGCTCGGACTGATCGCGCTGGCAATCGTCGGCTGACTTAGGCTGTGGGTTTGGTGAATTGCCCCGCCTTGCGGTAGCGCCAGAGATATGTGTGCAGCACCGTCATCATCGCGGTGGGTGTAATCCCGAGCCCGCGCAGCGTGCGGCCTTCTCGTTCGGCCTCTGCCGACACGGCATTGTCGGTGCGAAGAAGCCGGACCTGATCGCGCGTCAGCATCGGCTTCGGCATCAGCTCGAAGAACAACGCACTGAAGTTTGCGAGGCTGAACGGCAGCGGAACGAGGAGCCGCTTGCGGCCGGTTTCTTCCAGCACCGTCCGCATCAGTTCCGCGAAGGTCTTCACTTCAGGGCCGCCGAGTTCGTAGATCGTGCCCCCCCGCGCGCGGCCTTCGACGGCCGCCACGATCGCAGCGGCGACATCGCCGACGAATACGGGCTGGAATTTCGTGTGCCCGCCACCGATCAGCGGCAACGCCGGCGAAAAACGCGCGAGCGACGCGAAGCGGTTGAAAAAATCGTCCTCGGGACCGAACACGATGGACGGACGAAGCACAACCGCATCCGGCACGGTGCTCAATGCCATTGCCTCGCCTTCTGCTTTGGAGCGGGCATAGGCGGAAGCTGAATTTCTGTCCGCTCCGATTGCCGACATCTGCACGAGCCGGGAGCCTGCGGCCTTTGCCGCCTCGGCGACACATGCTGCACCTTCCGCCTGTACGGCGTCGAAGGTCTGCGCACCACTCTTGTGCAGGATGCCGACGAGATTGACGACGGCTGCCGAACTCTCGGCCGCGCGCATCACCGATTCCGGAAAGCGCAGGTTCGCCTGCACCGCATGAATCTGGCCGACCGCGCCAAGTGGCTGGAGATGGTTCGCTAGATCGGGCCTGCGCACCGCGACCCGGATGCGCCATCCTGCTTTCGCGAGTGCCCGCACCGTGTGCCGCCCGATGAAACCCGAGCCGCCGTAAAGCGTCACCAGCCGATCCATGCCCGCCATTTCCCGGTCCCGTGCGTCCGCGTGCTTGAGATGTATTCGCGAGCGATACTAGACCCGCGATTAGAGGTCCAGAAGCGTCGCTTTCGCCGCAGATCAATTGACAAGCGGAAAGCCGAAGCACTACCTATCGCCCCGTTAAGCCCATCGCCTGTGCCCAGGTGGCGGAATTGGTAGACGCACTAGCTTCAGGTGCTAGCGTTCGCAAGATCGTGGAGGTTCGAGTCCTCTCCTGGGCACCAGCTCACAATCACCACTTCGATGAACGGCTACGATTCATACATTCATTTGCGCTATGGTCCCGGCCGCCGGGGATTTCCGGCTGAAACCGGGCGCACGCGGCCAGCATGACCATCCGATTGCACAAAGGCGACCTACCGGACCTCTCGGCCTATCAATCGGTCGTCGCGATCGACACCGAAACGCTCGGCCTCAATCCGGCGCGCGATCGGCTTTGCTTGGTGCAGCTGTCGCCCGGCGATGGCTCGGCGGACGTCGTGCAGATGCCCGCGGGCGGCGTAAGCGCGCCAAACCTCGTGAAACTCCTCACCGACCCGAACCGGCTGAAACTTTTTCACTTCGCGCGCTTCGACGTCGCCGTGCTCTACCAGACCTTCGGCGTGATGCCGGAGCCGGTCTATTGCACCAAGATCGCCTCGCGTCTTGCCCGCACCTACACCGACCGGCACGGGCTGAAGGACATCGTGAAAGAGCTGCTGAACGTCGATCTCTCCAAACAGCAGCAGAGTTCGGACTGGGGGGCTGAAACGCTGTCCGAGGCGCAGGTCGCCTATGCCGCTTCCGATGTCCTGTACCTGCACCAGTTGAAGGAGCGCCTCGATCAGATGCTCGCGCGCGAGAGCCGCGATTCCTTCGCCGAGGCCTGCTTCCGCTTCTTGCCGACACGGGCGAAGCTCGATCTCGCCGGCTGGGGCGAGGAAGACATATTCGCCCACTCGTGAAGCGGTGTTTGCTTGCGCCATGCGGGATTGGGCCGCATCTTGGGTTTTGATTGATTCTCGGTCCCCCGTTTCGCGGGATTTCGCCTCATTTAGCTGTTTCATGGCTCGGATGACGGGCAACGCATGAACCGGATCGCGCCAGATCTTCGGGCTGCCACCGCCACCCTCTATGCAAGGGAAGGGGCGCCGCAGGCGCGCGGCTCCGCATTGAAGGATGCCCACAAGCACACGAAGCGTGTGCGGTTCCTTCGCATCGCATTACCCGCACTCGTGCTTGCCGGGGTCGTTATCGTGGCGCTGATCCTGCTGGTCGATCCGCTCCGGATTTACCGTCAGTTGCCGGTTGAATTTTCCAAGCTCTCGATTGAAGGAAACAAGATCACGATGGAAGCGCCGAAGCTTACCGGTTTCACGCGCGACAAGAAACCCTACAACATCACCGCGGAGTCGGCGACGCAGGACCTGACGCAGCCGAACATCGTCGAGTTGAATGGAATTCACGGCAACGTCGATCAGGCGAGCCGCGGCGGCACCGAGGTGCGCGCGAAGTCGGGGGTCTACGACATCAAAGCCGAGAACCTGCAATTGCACGGCGGCATCGAGATTCACTCGGAGTCCGGCTACCACATCTATCTCAACGACGCCTTCATCGAGGTCCGCAAGGGAAAAATGGTGACCAAGAATCCAGTGAACGCGACGTTCCCTGACGGCAGCCTTGAAGCCGCCCGCGCGGAAATCCAGGAGCACGGCTCCGTCGTGATCTTCGACGGAGGTGTCGTGGTGAACATGCAGCTTCCCCCGCAGGAAAAACCCGGCGCCGAAAATTCCAAAACCGCCACCGGGGGCAGCAAGCGATGAACTGGTCCGATAAAATTCCGTATGCGTTTCTGGCCGCCGCCGTCCTGCTGACGGCCGCACCCGTTACTTCGTCACTTGCGCAGAAGGCCGGCGCGAAAGCCGAGGAAAACGTGCTCCCGAACGCGATGCAGGGCTTTGGCCGCGATCGCAAGGAGCCCGTGAAGATCGAGGCGAACTCGCTCGAAATTCACGACCGCCAGAGCTATGCGATCTTCGAAGGCAATGTGACGGTGAAGCAGGGCGACAGCACGATGCGCGCGCCCAAGCTGAAGGTCTATTACGAGGGCTCGCTCTCGAAGAAGACCAAGGGCGGTGAGAGCGTGGAGGCCGTGCAGACCACGAAGGGCGGCAAGCCCTCGAACCAGAAGATCAAAAAGATCGAGGCGATCGGCGGCATCACCATCACGGCGAAGGACCAGAAGGCGACCGGCGACACCGGCGTGTTCGACATGCCGAGCAACACCGCGACCATCACCGGCAACGTCGTGGTGAGCCAGGGACCGAACGTGATGAAGGCCGACAAGATCATCGTCGACCTCAACACCGGCTTCTCTCGGCTCGAATCGGCCGGTCGCGTGCAGGGCCTTTTCGTCCCATCCAGCGTTAAGGATAAAGAGCCGAAGAAGTAGAATCCGCCGCTGCAAAGCCGGATTCAGGCCCCGGCCCAGCCCTCAAGTCATCGTTTTGCTGGAGCCAGGCTCTTCCCTGCGTTGCCACCGGCTGGCGGAGGGAATATGAGGCCATTGGGGATACAACAGGCTCAGAAGCAAGAATCGTGCTGAAAGTCCTTTCTTGGCTCCGCTCCAAACCCGAGGCCGACGAGGCGGCATCGGGCGACGATGCATGGCGTCTCGACCGTCCGGCGCCGCCGGTACGGCAGGCGCCCGTCGAACGGCGTCCGGTCGAACGGAAATCCGCCGAGCGGCTGCCCCTTGAACGGGCTCCGATGGATCGCTCTCCGCCCGAGCGCGCGCCTGTCGATCGCCGCGCGTATGCCGAACCGGCTCCACGTCATACACCGCAGCCAAGGCAGGCTCCGCCGCAACCGCAGAATTATCATCCGTCCGCGCCACAAGCCGAACGTTACGCACCCGATCCAAGAAAGGCGCCGCCGATACGCCGCGCGCCGCAACCGCAACGTCAGCAGCCGCGTTTGGAAATGCGCGAGGGTACGCTTGGCGCGAGCGGTCTTTCCAAGACCTACGGCACGCGCAAGGTCGTGCGCGATGTAAGCATTCATGTCCGCCGCGGCGAAGCGGTGGGCCTGCTCGGCCCGAACGGTGCCGGCAAGACGACCGTCTTCTACATGATCGTCGGATTGGTTCATGCCGACGAAGGCCGGATCGCACTCGACGGTTTCGACGTCACCGGCCTGCCGATGTATCGTCGCGCGCGGCTCGGCATCGGGTATCTCCCCCAGGAAGCCTCCATTTTCCGCGGGCTCAGCGTCGAAGACAACATCATGTCGGTGCTCGAAGTAATCGAGTCCGACAAGCGCAAGCGCGAACAGGAACTCAATTCGCTGCTCGACGAATTCAAGATCACTCACGTCCGCAAGTCGCCGTCGATCTCGCTCTCCGGCGGTGAACGGCGGCGTTGCGAGATCGCGCGTTCGCTCGCGACGCGGCCCTCGTTCATGCTGCTTGACGAGCCGTTCGCAGGCATCGATCCGATCGCCGTCGGCGACATTCGCTCGCTCGTGCGTCACCTGACGACGCGCGGTATCGGCGTGCTGATCACCGACCACAACGTGCGCGAAACGCTTGGGCTCGTGGACCGCGCCTATATCGTGCATTCCGGCATGATCCTGATGGAAGGCTCGCCGGACGAGATCGTGGAGAACGCCGAAGTCCGCCGCCTCTATCTCGGCGAGGAGTTCCGGCTTTGAACAGGCGCGCGCTTCGCGCAACGAGCGTGCGGAGAGCCTGATGGCACTTTCGCAAAAACTTCAGCTGCGCCAGAGCCAGTCGCTCGTGATGACGCCGCAGCTGATGCAGGCGATCAAGCTCTTGCAGCTCTCAAGCCTCGATCTGTCTGCCTATGTCGACAACGAACTGGAGAAAAATCCGCTCCTGGAGCGCGTCGACGAACCGCAGCGGCCGGAAGGCGGCGAGCAGGGTGCCGGCGCCGGAACGGACGAGTCCGGCGAATTGTCGGGTGTAGATCGCAACCGGGACGACTGGCTTCCGGAATCGTCTTCCGTTGCCGACCGTAACGAAACCGAAAATCCGATGGAAGCGAATATGGAAAACGTCTTCCCGGATGACGCAAAGGAAACGGGTGCCGGCAGCGCCGCTCAACCGGAAATGCCCGGCTATTCCGAATGGGCTTCCACCGGACGCGGCGGCCGCGAGGACGACGACTACAATCTGGAATCCTTCGTCTCCGCGGAAACGAGCCTCGCCGAACATCTTTCACGGCAGCTAAATCTCGCGATCAGCGACCCGGTGCATCGGATGATCGGCCAGCACCTGATCGACTCTGTAGATGAGGCAGGATACCTGCGCAGCGATATTGCGAGCATTGCCGAAAAGCTCGGCGCGCCCGCTCCGGATCTCGAGACCGTGCTTGAGATCGTGCAGACCTTCGATCCGCCAGGCGTTGGCGCACGCGATCTGGCCGAATGTCTTGCGATCCAGCTCCGCGAGCGCGACCGCTACGACCCGGCCATGCGCAAGCTGATCGAGCATCTCGATTTGCTGGCCAAGCGCGATTTCGCCGAACTGAAGCGGGTTTGCGGCGTGGATGAGGACGATATCCTCGACATGGTGGGCGAAATCCGCCGCCTTAATCCAAAGCCCGGCCTCGCCTTCGGCGGTGGCGTCGTGCAGCCGATCGTGCCCGATGTGTTCGTGCGTCCACATCACGATGGAAGCTGGGCGGTGGAACTGAATTCCGACACGCTGCCGAAAGTGCTGGTGAACCAGACCTATTATTCCACCGTGTCAAAGAACGCGATGAACGAGAAGGAAAAAGCCTTTCTCGCCGAATGCCTGCAGACCGCGACCTGGCTCACGCGCGCGCTTGATCAGCGCGCGAAGACAATCCTGAAGGTAGCCACGGAAATCGTGCGCCAGCAGGATGCGTTCCTCGCCTACGGCGTCCAGCATCTGCGCCCGCTCAATCTGCGCATGGTTGCCGACGCAATCGGAATGCACGAATCGACCGTATCGCGTGTCACCGCGAACAAGTACATGGCGACGTCGCGCGGAATTTTTGAGCTGAAATATTTCTTTTCGTCCTCGATCGCTTCGTCAGAGGGCGGGGAAGCGCATTCTGCCGAAGCGGTTCGCCACCGAATCAAGGAGATGATCGACGCCGAAAGTGCCGACGACGTGCTTTCCGACGATACGATTGTGCAAAGGTTGCGTGACGCGGGCGTGGAAATCGCGCGCCGCACGGTCGCGAAATATCGCGAATCGATGCGTATTCCTTCATCCGTTCAACGCCGCCGCGAGAAAAAAAGCACCGTTCACGGCCGTTGAGGAATTCCAGATTTCTTCGGTTGACCCAAAGGGGGTCCGCACCTATGGTCCCGCGCCTTCGGACCCTTTTTAGTGCATTCAGTGCCGTAACGGTTCCGCTTTGGATATCAAAAACATGCCGCTTGAGAATTTATTGCCCGCGAAAGCGGTTCTTCCTGCGCTGAAGGCCGCCAACATGAAGCAGGCGTTGCAGGCTCTTGCGGCGAAGGCGGCCGAACTCACGGGCCTCGGAGAGCGTGAGATTTTTGAAACGCTGTTGCAGCGTGAACGCCTAGGCTCGACCGGAGTCGGGCACGGTGCTGCGATCCCGCATGGCAAGCTGCCGAAGCTGGCGCGGATTTCGGGTGTGTTCGCACGAATGGATAAGCCGATTGATTTCGGTGCGCTCGACGGCGAGCCGGTCGATCTCGTGTTCGTGCTGCTGGCACCGGAGGGTGCCGGTGCCGATCACCTGAAGGCGCTTGCCGGGATCGCCCGTGTGCTGCGCGACCAGCGCACCGCGAAGCAGCTCCGCGGCTCCCGCGACGCGGGTGCGCTGCACGCAATCCTGACGGCGCCCCCGGCAAGCCACGCGGCTTGAGCGAAAAAAGCCACGCGGCTTGAGCGAAAAAAGCCACGCGGCTTGAGCGGAAGGCGCCGTCATTCTTCAAAATTTAAGGGGGTTTGCGCTTCGGGCGTGCGGCTTCAGTGCACGCTCACCATGGCAAGCTCATGCTCGCGAGCGTTAGCCTCGACCGCTGCGCGCGAATCCGCAATCGTGATCGGTGTGCCGTCGGCGGCATGGAGCGCGAACAGCTTCATGCCCGGCGCGAGCTTCGGCGCCTGCGGAAAGAGCGAGCTCACGTCCTCGGAGTTGATCGGACGAACATAGGCGATCTCGCCACCGCCAAGAATGGCGAAGGCTTCCGGGCTGAGCGTCACATCGGGCTTCTGGTTTGTCTGTTTGTTCATGGCTTACTCCTTACGTTTCACGCCGTCTTGCCGTTCGAGATTTCAACCCGGCGAGGCGTGCGCGCGGTATCAGGACGTTCGAGATCGACGGACAGAAGTCCGTCGGTCAGTTCCGCCCCCACGACTTCCATTCCGTCGGCCAGCACGAAGGTGCGCTGGAATTGCCGCGAGGCAATGCCGCGGTGAAGGAAAACGCGCTCTTTGGTGTCTTCAGCCTGACGGCCGCGGATCACCAGTTCCTTGTCTTCGACCGTGACGTCGAGTTCGCTGCGGGAAAAACCGGCCACCGCCAGCGTGATGCGCAGACACTCTGGCCTGGCATCGCTTTTGGGCAGACGCTCGATATTGTATGGCGGGTAGCCGTCTGAGCCTTTGACGACCCGCTCAAGCGTCCGCTCGATCTCCTCGAAACCGAGGAGAAAAGGGCTGGTGAGCGCCGGTATCCGTGACATTCCCAAAGTCCTGATCCTAGCGACTTCGATGAGGCCCTGTTCAGGCGCCTCAATTCTTCTGCCTGGATATGGGGATGTGGAAACTGCTTCGCAACGGCCAACAAAAAAGCCGCCCTGAGGGCGGCTTTTTGTCGTTCGCTTGGTGGAGCCAGGCGGAGTCGAACCGCCGACCTCTTGAATGCCATTCAAGCGCTCTCCCAACTGAGCTATGGCCCCAAATCTGTTCGCGTCGGAGGGGCCGAGCATGAAGCACACGGCCCGCCCTTCCTCAAGTCTCGTCGTCTCCCTCGACCTTTTCGCCAATGATATCGGAGACGGTGCCGGGTTCTTCTTCCTCTTCTTCGAGGAAGGTGTCGTCCTCGTCCGCGGCTTCGATCTCTACATCTTCATCGGCTTCGATATCGGCATCGCCGTCGGCGGGTGCCGCCTTTGCCTTGCGCCCGGTGTTCTCCGCGTCGGCTTCCTCGAGTGAGATCACCTCCGTGCTGACCGGTGCCGGCTCCTCCTCGACGACGGCGGCAACCACCGGCGCAGCGGCCGCAGCGGCCGCGGCACGGCTTGCCGCGCGTGAGGGAGGTGCGACCTCATACACGGTGTTGCATTTAGGACAGACGATGGGGCTGCGCGCGAGATCGTAGAATTTCGCGCCGCAGCTCCCGCAAACTCGCTTAACGCCAAGCTCGGGCTTCGCCAAAACGACTGCTCCATTAAAGGAAAATTCGGGCTGCTCCATTGGACCGCACCCCAGTGAGTGTCAAGGCGCAAAAACACGATTTCGCCTATCCGTGACGGGACAAAAGACGCGTGCTACAGGCTCGCCCGTCACACGAGGATTGGAAGATGCATTCGGCCGCCCGGCCCGCGGATCAGGCCATGCCGCTGGTTGCCCGGAAAAGCAGCGGGATCAGAGGTCGTGCCCGCGTTCCGGGCGACAAATCGGTCTCCCACCGCTCCATGCTGATCGGGTTGCTCACGGTTGGCCGGACCGAAATCGAGGGTCTGCTGGAGGGCGAGGATGTGATCGCAACCTCCCACGCCTGCGCCGCACTGGGCGGTACTATTCAGCGCCAGGCGCCCGGAAACTGGATTGTATACGGAGTGGGCATCAGTTCGCTGCTGGAACCGCTGCGGCCGCTGGATTTTGGCAATGCAGGCACGGGCGCTCGTCTGGCGATGGGCGTCATCGCCGGCCATCCGATCATCGCAACATTCGACGGCGACGAAAGCCTGCGGCGGCGGCCGATGCGGCGCGTGCTCGATCCGCTCGCAAGAATGGGCGCGGTGATCGTCGATGAGAAAGAGGGCGGGCGGCTGCCGGTGCGCATGAAGGGGGCACGCGATCCGATCCCTATAGTGTTTGAGAGTCCGGTTCCCTCGGCGCAGGTGAAATCGGCGGTGCTGTTGTGCGGGCTGTCGGCTCCTGGCGAGACGACGGTAATCGAGAAGGAAGCGACCCGCGATCATACCGAGCGGATGCTCGCTTATTTCGGCGCGGACATAAAAACCGAACCTTACGGCGTGCACGGCCGGAAAATCCGGCTGAAGGGGCGGCCGGAATTGCAGCCGAAGAAAATTCTCGTGCCCGCCGATCCGTCCTCCGCCGCGTTTCCGTTGGTGGCGGCGCTGATCGTGCCCGGATCCGATCTGATCCTCGAAAGCGTGCTCGCCAATCCGCTGCGCTACGGTCTCGTCGATACGCTCCGGAAAATGGGCGGGAATATTGAGGAGATCAGCCGGATCGACAGTGCCGGCGAACCTGTAGTCGATCTGCGCATCCGCCATTCGCAACTGAAAGGCATCGACGTCCCGCCGGAACGCGCGCCTTCCATGATCGACGAATATCCGGTGCTTGCGGTGGCCGCGTCCTTCGCCGAAGGCGAGACGAGGATGCGCGGGCTCAAAGAATTACGCGTGAAGGAATCCGATCGTCTCGCCGCCGTCGCCGCCGGCCTCAAGGCCAATGGCGTCGAGCATGAAATCGACGGCGACGATCTGATCGTGCGCGGGCGGGGCCGGGTGAGAGGCGGCGGTACGGTGGTGACCCATATGGATCATCGGATCGCTATGAGCTTTCTCATAATGGGTCTTGCGAGCGAAAAGGAAGTCGCGGTGGACGATGCCTCGTTCGTGGCGACTAGTTTTCCGGGCTTCGCGGAATTGATGCGCGGGCTCGGCGCTGAAATCCGCTGACATGATCATCACCATCGACGGGCCAGCGGCATCGGGGAAAGGCACGCTTGCGCGGCGCATCGCGGCGCATTTCAAGCTGCCGCATCTCGACACCGGGCTTCTCTATCGAGCCGTTGGAGAAGCGATGCTGGCGCAAAGCCTGCCGCTCGACGACGCGGCGGCGGCATCCCGGATCGCGGCCTTGATCGATCTAGCCAAACTCGACCGCAAGCGCCTCTCGGGCGATCAGGTGGGCGAAGCCGCATCCCGGGTGGCCGTGATTCCGGGGGTGCGGGCGGCCCTTCTGAAGCTTCAGCAGGATTTCGCCCGCCAGCCGGGAGGAGCGGTTCTCGACGGCCGGGACACCGGCACGGTCATCGCCCCTAACGCGGATCGCAAATTGTTCTTGACCGCGAGTGCGGAAGTCCGAGCCGAACGGCGCCACCGGGAACTCGCGGGGCAGGGCGTGGTTGTGACTTATGAGCAGGTGCTGGCCGACATTAAAAAGCGCGACGAGCGCGATCAGAGCCGGCCGCTCGCACCCCTGAAACCCGCTCCGGATGCGGTCTTGCTCGATACCACCGGTTTGGATATAGAAGCCGCATTCCAAGAGGCTCTGAGCGTGGTCCGCCGCTAAGAATGGCGCGGCTTCGAACGCGCTCAAATCACGCCGTTTTAGGAGAATGAATGCCCGCTACCGCTACGCAACCCACTCGTGAGGATTTTGCCGCCCTTCTCGAGGAGTCATTTAGCCGTACGAACCTCACCGAAGGTTCGGTCGTTAAAGGCACCATCGTCGCCATCGAAAAAGACATCGCCGTGATCGACATCGGTCTGAAGACCGAAGGCCGCGTCCCGATGAAGGAATTCGCCGGGCCGGGCCGGGAAGCCGCGCTGAAGGTCGGCGACGAAGTCGAAGTTTTCCTCGACCGCATCGAGAACGCGCTCGGTGAAGCGGTTCTGTCGCGCGACAAGGCCCGCCGCGAAGAATCCTGGGTCAAGCTCGAGAAGGCTTTCACCGCGAACGAGAAAGTCACGGGCGTCATCTTCAATCAGGTCAAGGGCGGTTACACCGTCGATCTCGACGGCGCGGTGGCCTTCCTGCCGCGCTCGCAAGTGGACATCCGTCCGATTCGCGACATCGGTCCCTTGATGCACAACGCGCAGCCGTTTCAGATCCTCAAGATGGATCGCCGGCGTGGCAACATCGTCGTCTCCCGCCGCACCGTGCTCGAGGAAACCCGCGCCGGTCAGCGTCAGGAACTGGTCTCCAGCCTTGAAGAAGGTCAGGTGATCGACGGCGTGGTGAAAAACATCACCGACTACGGCGCGTTCGTGGATCTCGGCGGCATCGACGGCCTCCTGCATGTCACCGACATCGCTTGGCGCCGCGTGAACCACCCGACCGAGGTGCTGGCGATCGGCCAGACGGTCAAGGTCAAAATCATCAAGATCAATCACGAGACGCACCGCATCTCGCTCGGCATGAAGCAGTTGCAGGGCGATCCGTGGGAAGGCATCGAAGCCAAGTTCCCGGTCGGCTCCAAGGTCAAGGGCCGCGTCACCAACATCACCGACTACGGCGCGTTCGTGGAACTGGAGCCCGGCATCGAGGGCCTCGTACATGTTTCCGAAATGTCCTGGACGAAGAAGAACGTCCATCCGGGCAAGATCGTCTCTACCTCGCAGGAAGTGGAAGTCGCCGTGCTCGAAGTGGATTCGGTCAAGCGCCGCATCTCGCTCGGCCTGAAGCAGACGCTTGCCAATCCTTGGGACTCGTTCGCTGAGAAGCATCCGGTTGGCTCCACCATTGAAGGCGAAGTGAAGAACAAGACCGAGTTCGGTCTCTTCCTCGGCCTCGAAGGCGAGGTCGATGGCATGGTCCATCTCTCCGACCTCGACTGGAACCGTCCGGGCGAGCAGGCGATCGAGGAATACAAGAAGGGCGACATGGTCAAGGTCGTCATTCTCGACGTTGACGTCGAGAAAGAACGCATTTCGCTTGGCGTGAAGCAGACACAGGGCGATCCGTTCGCCGATGCCGGCGACCTGAAGAAGGGTGCCGTCGTGACCTGCGAAGTGACGGCCGTTTCCGATGCCGGTGTCGATGTGAAGATCATCGGCACCGACTTCACGTCCTTCATCAAGCGTTCGGACCTCTCCCGCGACCGTGGCGAGCAGCGTGCGGATCGTTTTGCCGTTGGTGAAAAGGTCGATGCCCGCGTCACGCTGTTCGACAAGCGTGCCCGTAAGGTCTCGGTCTCGATCAAGGCGCTGGAAATCGCCGAGGAGAAGGAAGCGGTCGCCCAATACGGTTCGTCCGATGCGGGCGCCACGCTGGGCGACATTCTCGGCACCGCCCTGAAGCGGGCGGGTGGCAAGAAAGAGTGAACTTCTTCGTGATTTGAAGGTTGAACGGCCGGCATAAGCCGGCCGTTTTCTTTTCGATTACCGCGTTTATGCCCGCGCCTTGAAGGCGCCATGTGCCCGGCGCTAGTTTCGGCCAAATTTCCCTATCGGAGGATCGCCATGTCCCTCAACGCTGACAGCATCATCGACCGGCGCCGCCTGCGCCGGAAACTCGTTCTCTGGCGTGGCCTGGCGCTGGTCGCGGCCGTCGTCGCGATTGCCGGCATCTACCGCTTCGCCGGGGGCAGCGCCTATATCGGCGAGCAGAGCCCGCACGTCGCGCGCATCACCGTCGGCGGACTGATTCGAAACGACCGGAAACGGCTGGAGATGCTGGAGAAGATCGCAAATTCCGGCGCCAAGGCGTTGATCGTGACCATCGACAGCCCGGGCGGGACAGTCGCGGGCTCCGAGGCGCTCTATGCGGGGCTTCGCCGATTCGCGGAAAAGAAACCGGTTGTAGCGGTGGTCGAGGGAGCAGCCGCGTCCGGCGCCTACATCACGGCGATCGCCGCCGATCATATCGTCGCGCCGCGTAACGCGATCATCGGATCGATCGGCGTGATCTTCCAGTATCCGAATTTGCACGAGTTGCTGAAGAGCGTCGGCGTCACCGTCGAGGAGATCAAGTCTTCGCCGCTGAAAGCCGCACCCAACGGCTACGAGCCGACCAGCCCCGAAGCCCGTGCCGCAGTGCGCGGCCTCGTCCTCGACAGCTACGGCTGGTTCAAGGACCTCGTGCGCGAGCGCCGCAACCTCGACCCAAAGCTCCTCGAAGCCGCCGCCGACGGGCGAGTCTTCACCGCCCATCAGGCTTTACCGCTCCGTCTCATCGACCAGATCGGCGACGAGCGCGCGGCCCGCGAATGGCTCGCGAATAACAAAGACGTAGCCAAGAATCTGAAAATCCGCGACTGGCGCACGCGCGCGCTCGGTTCCGAATTCCGCTGGCTTTCGACGCTCGCCTCCGTGCTGGAACTTGCCGGCATGCATTCGCTCGCTTCATTCGTCGGGAGCGACGCTCTGGCGGGCGCCGCCGCGCGGGCACAACTTGACGGGCTTCTAGCGCTCTGGCAGCCTCCCTTTGCGGAATGATTGAGGCAACCCGTTTGTTTCATTTGGGTTTTTGCTCCGAGGGCGGCCGGAACAATGATCAAGTCGGAACTCGTGCAGCGGATTGCTGAAGCCAATCCGCATCTCTACCAGCGCGACGTAGAAAACATCATCGATGCGATCCTGGACGAAGTCACGCGCGCGCTCGCACGCGGCGATCGCGTGGAACTGCGCGGTTTCGGCGCCTTCTCGGTAAAGTCGCGGCCCGCCCGCACCGGCAGAAATCCGCGTACCGGCGCGCAGGTGAAGGTCATGGAAAAGGTCGTTCCCTACTTCAAGACCGGTAAGGAGATGCGCGAACGTCTCAACCGCCGCGCGGGCAAGTAACCGTTCGGTTCACCCGCGGGGTGGCCGCTTCGTTTTAAAAAGCTGAGAGACATTGGACTCTCGATCATGCGCAAACTGCTGTTCTGGATCGTCGTCGCGCCGTTTGCCCTGATCTTTGTGCTGTTTGCCGTCGCGAACCGGCAGTGGGTTACCGTGTCGCTCGACCCATTTTCGCGCGAGGCACCGGCTTACGCGATGAGCATGCCGCTCTTTCTCGTCATCCTCGGCTCGCTGTTTGCAGGGGTCCTGATCGGCGGTCTGGTCGTTTCCTTCGGCAAAATGCGCTGGCGCATGGCCGCGCTAAAAGCCGAGCGCGATATGAGCCGCCTGAAAGACGAGACCGAGCGCGCCAAGGCCGACTATTTCTCCAGCGGCCGCGACCTCACCCGCATGAACGACCGGATCGCGAACTAATCCGTGCGGTTCATCTCCGCGGCGGAAATCGATTCCGGGTTTGATTTTCCAGCACTCATCGATGCGCTCCGCGACGCCTTCCGGGCGGATGTCACGATCCCCGAGCGGCATCATCATTACATCCCGCGCCCCGAGCACGAGGCGACGATCCTCATCATGCCGGCCTGGACCGGCGGCGAGAGCGACGCCTTCGTCGGCATCAAGGTCATCACGATCTTTCCGGAGAATCTCGCCAAGGGGATTCCGAGTCTCACTGGGAATTATCTTTTGCTGGCGGGGGACTCCGGTCTTCCATTGGCAGTCATGGACGGCGGCATTCTTACCCGCTGGCGGACGGCAGCGGCTTCCGCGCTCGCCTCGACATATCTCGCGCGTGAGGACGCAAGCAGTCATCTAATCGTCGGCGCCGGAGCGCTGGCTCCTTACTTTGCCCGCGCCCATGCAAGCGTACGTCCGATCCGGCAGACGTTGGTGTGGAATCGCACAGCCGATCGCGCGAATGCCGTGGCAGCGGAAATGAACAGGCACGGACTGAATGCCCGCGCCGTTCCCGATCTCGAGAAGGCCGTCGGCGAAGCCGATATCGTGACCTGCGTCACCGGTGCGCAAAGCCCGGTACTATTCGGAAAATGGCTTAAGCCCGGCGTGCATGTGGATCTTGTCGGCGCCTTCAAGCCGGCGATGCGCGAGTCCGACGACGAAGTGATCCGCCGTTCGCGCATCTTCGTAGATACCCATCATGCGCTGCATGAGCCTGGCGACCTGATCGAGCCGCTGCGGGACGAGGTCATCAGCGAGGCTGATATCCAGGGCGATCTATTCGAGCTTTGCCGGGGCGAAGTGAAAGGCCGCGGGGGACGGGACGAGATCACACTGTTCAAATCGGTGGGCACGGCACTCGAAGATCTGGCTGCGGCCATACTCGCCTGGAAACGGCTCGGAATAGCCGCGCGCTAGTCCGGTAGACAAGCGGCCTAGCCCGTGTCATCGAAAAGCATGGTGGAGATCAAAATCTGCGGGATCAACGACTTAGCTGCGATGGAAGCGGCCGTGGGAGCGGGCGCCGATTACGTCGGGCTGGTGTTTTTCCCGCCTAGTCCACGCGCGGTTTCGCTGCCTGACGCGGCGAAATTCGCCGATATAGCGCGCGGCCGCGCCAAGGTTGTCGCGCTGACGGTCGATGCTGACGACGCGTTGCTGGAAGGAATTTTCAAGGAAGTCTCGCCGGATATCCTGCAACTGCATGGCCGCGAAAGCATGGAGCGCGTTTCCGCCTTGAAGGCCCGCTACGGACGTCCGATGATGAAGGCGCTGCCGATTGCCTCTGAAAAGGATTTGCGCGCGGCCGAACAATACGCCGCCGTGTCGGACTGGATCCTGTTCGATGCGCAGCCGCCGAAGGACGCAACCCGGCCGGGCGGCCACGGCAAGTCGTTCGATTGGAATTTGCTCGCCAGCATGAAGCGTACAAGACCGATCATGCTGTCCGGCGGTCTCGATCCCTCGAATGTCGCCGCTGCAATCGCGACGGTGCATCCCGATGCGGTCGATGTTTCATCCGGCGTTGAAGACGCGCCCGGCATGAAGGACGCGGCGAAGATCAAGGCGTTTGTCGCGAATGCGCGGGCAGCGGCCCAGAAACTGGAGAAAGCGTCATGAACGTTCATCCGAATTCGCTGCGCAACGGTCCCGACGATCGTGGACACTTCGGCATTTACGGCGGCCGCTTCGTCGCCGAAACGCTGATGCCGCTGATCCTCGAACTGGAGAAGGCGTACAACGACGCCAAGGCCGATCCGGCATTCCACGCCGAAATGAACGGCTATCTCACGCATTATGTCGGCCGCCCTTCGCCGCTCTACTTCGCCGAGCGCATGACCGAGCATCTCAAGGGCGCGAAGATTTATTTCAAGCGCGAGGAGCTGAACCATACCGGCGCGCACAAGGTGAACAACGTGCTCGGCCAGATCATGGTCGCGCGCCGCATGGGCAAGAAGCGCATCATCGCGGAAACGGGTGCGGGCATGCACGGTGTCGCCACGGCGACGCTCTGCGCGCGCTTCGGGCTTGAATGCATTGTTTACATGGGTGCGGTCGACGTCGAGCGGCAGAAGCCGAATGTTTTCAGAATGAAAATGCTCGGCGCCGAAGTGCGGCCCGTTGTTTCTGGGTCGAAGACGCTGAAGGACGCGATGAACGAGGCGCTGCGCGACTGGGTGACGAACGTCTCGGATACATTTTATTGCATCGGCACGGTCGCCGGCCCGCATCCCTATCCGGCGATGGTGCGCGATTTCCAGTGCGTGATTGGCCGAGAAACGCGCGAGCAGATGATGGCAGCGGAGGGTCGCCTGCCGGATTCGCTCGTCGCTTGCATCGGGGGCGGCTCGAACGCGATGGGCCTCTTCCACCCGTTTCTCGACGACAAGGACATCGAAATCTACGGCGTCGAAGCGGCGGGTCATGGACTCGACAAACAGCATGCCGCCTCGATCGCGGGCGGCAAGCCCGGCGTGCTGCACGGCAATCGCACTTATCTCTTGATGGACTCCGACGGGCAGATCGCCGAGGCGCATTCCATTTCCGCGGGCCTCGATTATCCCGGCATCGGGCCGGAGCACGCCTGGCTCAGCGACATGGGCCGGGTGAAATTTCTGTCAGCCACGGACGACGAAGCGGTCGCGGCGCTGCAGCTTTGCAGCAAGCTCGAAGGCATCATTCCGGCACTCGAGCCCGCCCATGCGCTGGCGCAGGTCATGAGGCTCGCGCCGAAGAAGCCGAAGGATCATCTCATGGTGATCAATATTTCCGGCCGTGGCGACAAGGATCTGGATGCGGTCGCGCAGTATCTGGAAACCAAAAAATGACCGCGCGCATCGACCAGCGCTTTGCTGATCTTGCGCGCGAAGGCCGCGCGGGGCTTGTTACCTTTATCATGGCCGGCGATCCGGATTATTCAACGTCGCTCGCGATCGCGAAGGCATTGCCGGGAGCGGGCGCCGACATCATCGAATTGGGAATGCCCTTCACCGATCCGATGGCGGACGGGCCTGCCATTCAGGCCGCCGGACTGCGTGCGTTGAAGGCCGGTCAGAACATGCTGAAGACGCTCGAGCTTGTGCGCGATTTTCGCAAGACGGACAGCGCTACCCCGATCGTGCTGATGGGTTACTACAATCCGATCTACGTCTACGGCGTCGAGAAATTTCTGAAGGATGCGAATGCCGCCGGCGTCGATGGGCTGATCGTCGTCGACCTCCCGCCGGAAGAAGACGAAGAGCTTTGCATTCCGGCGATGCAGTCGGGTCTTGCGTTCATCCGGCTCGCGACCCCCACCACCGACGACAAGCGCCTGCCGGCGGTGCTGAAGAATACATCGGGCTTCGTTTATTACGTCTCGATCACCGGCATCACGGGAGCCGCGACACCGGAAACCTCCAAGGTTTCGGGCGCGGTGGCGCGGATCAAGCGTCACACCAAACTCCCGATTGCCGTCGGTTTTGGTGTCCGCACCGCCGAACATGCGCGCGGCATCGCGGAAGGTGCCGGTGCCGATGCCGTGGTCGTTGGCTCGGCGCTGGTCGACGCGGTGCGCGGCAGCCTCGACAAGGATGGCCGCGCCAGCGCCCACACCGTTCAGGCTGCTACCGCTCTCGTCTCAACCCTTGCTTCCGGTGTAAAGTCCGCGCGGCGGATGGCGGCGGAGTAATTGCATGAACTGGATCTCGAACGCTGTTCCGAAAATCCGCAATCTCCTTCAGCGCCGCGACGTCAAGGAAAATCTCTGGATCAAGTGTCCGGAAAGCGGCCAGCTCGTCTTCCATAAGGACGTCGAAGCGAACCAGTGGGTGATCCCCGGCTCGAACTATCACATGCGCATGAGCGCCACCGCGCGCCTGAAATCGATGTTCGACGGCGAGACCTGGTTCGACATCGCTGTCCCCGACGTGCCGGTGGACCCGCTGAAATTCCGCGACGAGCGCCGCTATACGGATCGCCTGAAGGATGCGCGCACGAAGACCGGACTGAACGATGCGGTAAAGCTTGGCTTCGGCCGCATGGAAGGCCTGCCGGTCGTGATCGCCGTACAGGATTTCGACTTCATGGGCGGCTCGCTCGGCATGGCGGCGGGCGAGGCTGTGGTCAAAGGATTGCAGACCGCCGTCGAAAAGAAGTCGCCGTTCATATTGTTCGCGGCGTCCGGCGGCGCACGCATGCAGGAAGGGGTGCTCTCGCTAATGCAGCTTCCGCGCACGACCGTCGGCGTGCAGATGCTGCGTGAGGCGAAGAAGCCCTACATCGTGGTGCTGACCAACCCGACAACGGGGGGCGTTACCGCTTCCTATGCGATGCTAGGCGATGTGCAGATCGCGGAGCCCGGAGCCCTCATCGGCTTCGCGGGCCCGCGCGTGATTGAGCAGACGATCCGCGAAAAATTGCCTGTGGGATTTCAGCGTGCCGAATACCTGCGCGATCACGGCATGGTGGATCTCGTGGTCCACCGCCACGAGATGCGGGCGACGATTTCCCGTCTCTGCCGCGTGCTGACGAAGCAGCCCTCGGAGCCGACACCCGACCAGTTGCTCCTGACGGGGGCCGTTTGAGCGGGAACTCTGCCGATCAGGCGCGCGAACTGATCGCAAGGCTCGGCCAGCTTCATCCGAAGAAAATCGACCTTTCGCTCGGCCGCCTCGAGAATTTGCTGGCCCGGCTCGGCAATCCAGAACGCAAGCTGCCGCCGGTGATCCATGTCGCCGGCACCAACGGCAAAGGTTCCACCGTCGCCTTCCTGCGTGCGATCCTGGAAGCGGCCGGACTCTCTGTTCATGTCTACACCTCGCCCCATCTCGTGAATTTCAACGAGCGTATCCGGCTCGGCGCGAAAGGCGGCGGCAGGATCGTGGGCGACGGGGAACTGGTCGGTGCGCTTTCCGAATGTGAAACAGTCAATCGCGCCGATCCGATCACGTTTTTCGAGATCACGACGGCGGCGGCATTCCTGATCTTCTCGCGGCATCTCGCGGACGTACTGCTGCTGGAAGTGGGACTGGGCGGGCGCTTGGATGCGACCAACGCGATCGAGCGCGCAGTGGCGACGATCATCACGCCCGTTTCCATCGACCACACGGATTTTCTGGGGTCTTCGCTCATCGGAATCGCAGCGGAGAAGGCGGGCATCCTGAAGCGCAACACGCCCGCCATCATCGCGCGCCAGGACAAGGCCGCGCTGGAAGTGATCGAACGTGCGGGCAGGAAGGTGGGCGCGAAGCTCGCCGTTTCCGGCGACCATTGGCACGCGCATGAAGAAGCGGGACGGCTCGTCTATTCCGACGACGACGGACTGCTCGATCTCCCCCCTCCGCGCCTGCTCGGCGCGCATCAGGTCGAGAATGCCGGCTGCGCCATCGCGGCGCTGCGATTTTCGCACTTCAAAATTCCGCCGGCGGCGTTCGAGACGGGCCTTGCGAGCGCCGAATGGCCGGCGCGGATGCAAAGACTTTCATCCGGCGCGCTGCTGGCAAAATTGCCCGCCGGCAGCGAACTCTGGCTCGATGGGGGCCACAACGCAGCCGGCGGTCAGGCGGTGGCAGCGAGCCTTGCCGGGATCGAGGAACGCGTGTCGGCGCCACTGGTGCTGATCGTCGGCATGCTGAATACAAAAGACGCGGGCGGCTTTATTTCGAGCTTTGCCGGAATCGCCCGGCATTTGCTGGCCGTGCCGGTGAATTCGGAAAACGCCCGCGCGCCGGAAGAGATCGCGGCCCTTGCAAGACAGGCCGGCATCTCCGCCGAAGCGGGGCCGAGCCTTGAGGCGGCGCTCCTGCGCGTCCGTGCGCTCGATCTGGAATCGCCGCCGCGCGTTCTGATCACCGGTTCGCTTTATCTCGCGGGGCAGGTGCTGGAAGCGAATGGCACCCCGCCGCAATAAAAACTCCCCGCGAGCGATCACGGGGAGTTCTAATATTTAAATTTCGATGTGGTTCAGATCGCGCCGTTGATCCACTGCACGATCTTCGCCTTTGGTGCCGCACCGATCTGGCGCGCGGTCATCTCGCCGTTCTTGAAAATCATCAGAGTCGGGATCGACTGGATGCCGTATTTGGACGCCGTGTTCGGGCTCTCGTCCACGTTCAGCTTCACGATCTTCACCTTGCCCGCGAGTTCGCCGGCGACTTCCTCAAGCACCGGCGCCACCTGACGGCAGGGGCCGCACCATTCCGCCCAGAAATCGACAACGACGGGTTCCTTGGACTGCAGCACGTCGCTATCCCATGACGTGTCGGAAACTTTCTCTACGGCCATGACAACCTCTCGAATTGGCGGAAATCTTCTGGCGCCGATGAAGGGGGAATCCCTTGCGGTTGGCTCCTACGTAGGGATCGCTCGTCGCTGCCGTCAAGGCGCATCACAACGTGGTGAGCCGTCATCCACCGCGCCGCTTAAGTCATGCACCAGAGGCCCGGTCGTATAGGCGAGGAGTGTGCGGATGGTTTTGCCGGGAAACACCGCCTGCAGGGCTTTCCGGTAGAGAAGAAGCTGGGTCCTGTAGCGCTCGGGCACTTGTGCCGGGGTTTTGGGGGGAACCGCGTCGGTCTTGTAGTCCACGAAGATCACTTCCTCGCCCTTTGCATAGAGCCGGTCGATGCGGCCGCTGATCTCATCGCCGTTCGGCTCCCGGTACAGAAACGGAACCTCCGGTAGGCTCTGCGCGCCAAGCAGGGGGGCCATGCCGGGATGGGCGATGACGGCCAAGGCGTCCGCCATCAGTTTCTCCTGCTCGGCAGGAGTGAAGTCGATAGCGGCGGATTTCAGGAAATACATGGCCCGCTCCCGGCGCACCGCCTCCGGCTGGGCGGGAATGAACTCCAGCAGGCGATGCATGAGATCGCCGCGCTGCATCGCCCTTGCCCGTGGCGCGGATTTCTCCGCCGCTTCTCCATCATACTTTTCATCGTAATCGGACGGATGTTTGCGGGCGGAAGGCCTCTTTGCGGCGGGAGCCGGCCGCTCAAGGACGGCCGGAATCTTCACGTCCGCCGGCGTGGTGGAATCTTTTCGGGTTGCCGCCTTCATCTCCTGCGGGCGCCAGCGCAGGACCGTGCCATAGTTCGTTTCGGTTTCGATCAGCGCGGAAGGCTCGCCCGCTTCCAGGGCGTCACGCACGAGGCGGTACCAGCAGCCATCCTTCAGTTTATCCTTGCCTTCCGCGCCACAGACGATCAGCGCGTCGGCGGCGCGGGTGAGCGCTACATAGAGAAGACGCCGGTATTCCGCCTCGCGCGCATCCTTTGCCTCCTCCCTTGCGGCCATCTCGCGCGACGAATCGAAACCTGTTTTTCCCGCCCACACGAACGCTTTGCTATCCGGGATGTCATGCAGCCGCGTATTGCTGCCGTCGGGAATCGAAGTCGTGTCGGCGAGGATGACAAGTGGCGCTTCCAGACCCTTTGCGCCATGCACCGTCATTACGCGCACGGTCTTGCTCTCCACTTCGAGGTCGCGCTTCACCTCGGTGCCGGCACGGCGCAGGAAACTCAGAAATCCCGTGAGCGAAGGCGTCTCGATCTGTTCATAGGCGAGCGTGCGGGCGAGAAACTCGTCGATCGCATCCGCCGCTTCATGGCCAAGCCGGGCGAGAATCTTCTCCCGTCCGCGGTCGCGTCCGAGCACGCGCGAATAAAAATCGAACGGACGGAGCAAGACGGCTTCCTTCCGCCACCGGTCGAGTGCCGTCTCGGCTTCCGCAAGGCGCGCATCGCCGTTCGCATATTCGCGCAGCGCAGCCATCAGCGTGCTTTTGCGCTGGTGGGCGAGCAGGAAAAGATCGTCCTCGGAAAGATTGAACAGCGGGCTCTTCAGCACGCAGGCGAGGGCCAGATCGTCGGCTTCGAGCAGAAGCGCGTCACCAAGGGCCGCAAGATCCATGACCGCGATGTGGTCGTAGAGTTTCAGCCGGTCGGCGCCCGCCACCGTGAGCCCAATCGATTTCAGCTCCTGCAGGATGGCGTCGAACAGCGGACCGCGCCGCCGCACGAGCACGATGACATCGCCGGCATGCGGCACGCGCAGCTCGCCCGTGTCGCGATCCTGGATAACAAGCTCTCCCTCGGTCCAGTTTTTCACCGCGCGCGCAATGCGCTGGGCGAGTTTGACGGTCGGGCTTGCCTCGCTTGTGGCATTGAGCGGCGCGTACCACGGAAGATCTTTCCCATCATCGGGCGTGGGCTTCTCGGTGTCCCAGATTTCGACAAGCGCCGGCGCCTTGCTGCGGATCGCCTCATGCGGCGGAACGCGGCTGTCACTCGAAACATGCTTATTCGCTTGGGTGCGGCTGAACACGGTGTCGATCGCCTGCAATACGCCGGGCGCCGAACGAAAGGAGAGATTTAGTGTTGCCGGCTGGAATTTCCCGCCAGCACCTTCAACCAGTTCCTTGAACGTCTTTCGTTTCTCATCGAATTTCCCCGGCTCCGCGCCCTGAAAACTGAAGATCGACTGCTTCTCGTCGCCGACGGCGAAAATCGTGCGCTCCCGGTCCTCGCGCGCGCCCTTCCCCGCGAAGAATTCTTCCGTCAGCTTTTCGATCACGCTCCATTGTTCGGGGCTCGTGTCCTGCGCCTCGTCCACGAGTACGTGGTCGATGCCGCCATCGAGCTTGTAGAGCACCCACCCGGAACCATTGCGGTTCAGCATGTCGGCGGTCTTATCGATCAGGTCGCCATAATCGAGCGCGCCGCGCTCGCGCTTCGCCTGATCGAATTTCTCCATAACGGCATGGGCGAGCCTGAGCAGCGCCGCGGTGCGCTCCAGCGCGCGCGCGGCGAAGAGCTTGTCGCGGAGCGGCGCCACGCGTTTGCGCTCTTCAAAAATGCGGTCGAACAAATCAGAATTGGTCTGGCGTACTTTGTCGGCCGCGAAGCCGCTGTCGTCGCGAAGTCCGCCCTCGCCGGTGAAGAAGATCGCGAAATAACATTCAACCAGGGCTTCGCGGTTTTTCGCGCGGTGGGCAGTCAAAAACCGCTCCGCGCATTTCTTCGCGTTGCCGCCAAACTCCTGCAGCGTGGCCGCGAGCGTTCCCCATCCGCTTTGCGGCAACAGGCTGCCGTCCAGAATTTCCCCGATGACCCCCGCGACCGAAGTGCCTTGCCTAAGGCCAAACGATTGCGCCAGCGCCTCGCTACCCAACTCCGCGACGATTTTCAGCTTGCGCCGCGAACGTACGCATTCGCCGAGCGCCTTGCCGAAACTGTCATCGCTCGCCGAGGCGACGACCGTGGCAAGCGCCCGGCCAATGTCTCCCTCGGGGTTTTCCGAAGCATTGATCAGCACCGCGTCGCGGGCGCGGCGCAGCAGCTCTTCTTCCTGCAGGTCGTCGAGCACCTCGAAGCCCGCCGGTACATCCGCCTCCAACGGAAACTGGTGCAATACGCGGTCGCAAAAGGCGTGGATCGTTTGCACCTTCAGGCCGCCCGGCGTCTCGAGTGCCGCCGCGAATAGCCGCCGTGCGCGCGAGCGTAGTGCCGGCGAACATTGCTCCGGCGTGATGGCAGCGAGCCGGCGAGCGAGGGCCTCGTCGTCGAGCCGCACCCAGTCAGCGAGCGTGCCTAAAACCTTGTTCGCCATGTTGGCGGCGGCGGCCTTGGTGAAGGTGAGGCAGAGGATGCGTGAGGGCGGATTGCCCGCGAGCAGGAGCCGGATCACCCGGCGGACCAGCACTGTGGTCTTGCCCGATCCGGCATTCGCCGACACCCAGGCCGACACGGCGGGATCGGACACGCGTTCCTGCCGCGCGCGGGTGTCGGCGGAGACTTCCCCGCGCGGGCTCATTCCGAACCCTCTTCGTTCGCGGACCATTCCTTGATGCGCGCGAGGTGGTCGTATTTGCCAAAGCGCCCGCGCCATTTCGGGCGGGGCACCGAGAGATAGGGCGTTTCGGCTTTGGCAAAGACCCTGATCAGCACTTCGAGGTTCGAGCGAGCGGCATCGGCCAACTCATCGCACGTCATGATCGGATTGCCGGCAGAATCCCGCGCGCCGCCCTTTGCCTTTGCTGGATCGATACGAACGACCTTTCCCGGTGGATGCCCGCCCGCGAGATTGAGGATGATGATCTCCGCGATCGATGCCGCCTTCAGAGCCTTGAAGCCGCCGCTCTTGGCAATGGCGGCTTCGAGCGGCATCTGCGGGGCGAGCCCGCTCATCGCCTGCGCAAGCGATGGCGGTGTGCCGGTCTTGTAATCGATCACCGCAATCGATCCGTCATTCCGGAGATCGATACGGTCGGCGCGGGTGGTGAGCGTGAACTCGCGCCCGCCCATGTCGAACTTTAGAGAGCCGTTTTCCTCGCCAAACACGCGGTCGATGTCCTTGCGCAGTTCCTCTTCCTCGCCAACCAGCCATTCCGCCGCGCGCACGAAACGGGGCCACCACAAGGCACGCAGCTCGGGATAGTCGGCGATCCGCGCGAATGCTTCCTTTCCCGCGGCTAGAAGTTTTTCGAGCGCATCGGCGGGAAGCGCCTGCGGCACCGTGCGCGCGAACGCATCGAAAGCTTCATGGATGATGGTGCCGCGTTCGGCGGCACCGGGGTCAGCGGCCACTTCTTCCAGCGGCGAGAGGCCGAGCACGTCGCGGGCGTAAATCGAATACGGATCGCGGATTAGGGTTTCGATGTCCGTGACGCTGAGCCGGTCCGGACGCACGGCGGCGGGCGGTGTCGGGGCAGGGCGGCTCACGCGCGGCAGTGTAATCCTGTTTTCTAGCGCCCGGGCGATGGCGACAAGACCGTCGCCACGCGCTTTCGCGCTCTCCCAGGCATCCTTCGGTGCGATCGCCGCAAGCCGTTGCAGGAAGCGCGACGCCACCGTCTCGACGCCGTTCTGTTTCTTCGCACGCGTGAGCACGGTGTTGCCCATGCCGATTGCCTGGACGAAATCATGGGCTGCAAGCCCGATGCGGCGTTCCGGCAGATCGAGACCGAGCCGTTTTCTCAAGGGACGGTTGAGCCAGGCATCGGCATGGGTTTCCGGCGGCCAGGTGCCCTCGTTCAATCCGCCCAGGAGAATATGGTCCACTTGCAGCAGGCGCGCTTCGAGCGGGCCGAGAATGCGGATGCGGTCGTCGGGATTGAACTCGCGCCGCACCGGCTGCTCGCCTTGCAGGAGTTCGGCGAAGGCGCCGGCATAACCGCGCAAGTCCAGCTCGAACGACTTTCCTGCAAGCGTCAGCGAAGCGAATGCCTCACCAAGTTCGAACGCGCCATGGGAGCCGTCGCGCTTGAAATCCAACCCGCAGTTGAGGAGAGAATCCCGGTGTGCGGCGATCAGTTCGTGGCAGGAAACTTTCCCGACCGTAGGGAAACGCAACAGCGGCGCAAGCGCAGACTTGATCCGCTCGGTGAGCGCAAGCGCCGCTTCCCATTGCGGGTCAGTGAGTTTGAATCGGCGATCGCGGCGATGATGCTTTTCCCCGCGCGCGCGGTGAACGGCCCTGATCAAGGCATCAATGCCCGCGGCCGGGCTCGGTCCCCGCAACGCCGCCAATTCAAGCGCATCGATGGCCGCACGATCGCCGCCGATCCTGTTCATCGGATGCCGCAGGAACGCGACCAACTCCACCGGCGCCAGCGACCGTGCGGCAACGGCAGCCGTGAGGCGCGCGAACCGGCCCGCATCAGACTCGGCAAGCGGAATGCCCGCGGAATCGTCCACCACGATGTCCCAGCGGCGAAGTTCCGCCGCGACGCGGCGGGCGAGCGAACGATCCGGCGTGACGAAGGCCGCGCGTGCGCCGGGATTTTCAACCGCCTGGCGGAGAATGATCGCGGCTGCCAGCGCTTCCTCGCGCGGGTCGGCGGCCTCGACGAGGGTCAACGAGGAGATCGCGGCCCGGGCTTCCCGGTCCGGCAGCCGGTCACTGCGCGATTGCCAGAGATCGGTGCTTTCGGCGGGCCGGAAGGATTCGGAAAGATACACTTCCTTCGCAGCGTCACCTTCGCCACCGAGAACTTGCACATCGCCGCGAGCGATCTTGAGTTTGCCGAGCAGTCGGCTGAGGCCGAATTGCGGATGGCCAAAAGAAGCGTCGATCCTCTTGGATTCGATCCCCTGAATCATCCGGAAGGAATCTTCATCGAGCCGTGTGTCGAGACCCGGCAGCACCACGGCGCCATCTTCGCGTCCTGCGATCACAACCAGAAGATTGGCGACGGCGGGAATGGTGCCGGTCGATCCGGCTGCGATGAACGGTCCGCCGGTGCGTTTTCCTAAATCCTCGGCCTTGCGCGAAAGCAGAAGATCGCGCCGCGCGGTGGGATCGGATTTGCGGTTTTCCGCGAGATGATCCTGCCACGCCTGCGATGCAATCCGGACAAAACGAATCGAATCTTGCCAAAAGGGGTCAAGATGCTCCGGCAGTTCATCATCCTTCAGGCCTTCGACGGAAATACCCGCGATGGCGAGGTCGTCGAACAGCCGCGCCAGTTCATCTGCGAGCCGGATCGCCGATGCCGCCGATGTGGCGACGCGGCCGGATTCGGCAAACTTGGAAACGAGCCGAGCCAGCACCAGCCGCCGCTCCGTCACCGAGACGGCGGGCAAGACGTCTTCCGCCGGCTGATCCTCGGAAAATGCGAGCGCGTCCTCGTCGAGGTCGCCGAGCGGCACGATGCGCGGCAGCAGCGCCGCATCGCTGCCCAGCGCATCGAGGATTGCATATTCGAATGCGCGTGCCGCGCGCCGTGTCGGCAGGAATACCGTGGCGCCGGCGAGTTTCAGCGGCTCCGCCCGCGGCGCAAACCCCGGCACCAGCCGCCCGTCGAGCATTGCGGCGGCCAATGTCGGAAGAAACGGTATGGAAGGCGGGATCGTAAAGACATGGGGCCGGCGCGACATGCGCGCATTATAGAGCAAGCAATGCTTCCGTCATCCTTGCGCGGCGGTAATCGCTTGTTCGGCGGCGGTCACGGCTTCCGGCGTACCCACATGCAGGAACGTTCCGTCCATCGGCAGCCCGTAAAGCGTGCGATTCGCTTCCGCGCGATCGAATAGCTGCCCAATCGGGAATGCGCCCTGCGGTGCGTGTTCGAAAAATTCAGGCGTCAGGATCGCGACACCCGCATATACATAAGGCGCCGTGCCGTCCGCTGCGCGCCGTTCGATGGTTCCATCCGGCTGCAACGCATAATCGCCGCGGCCATCGTAACCGATCGAGCGGCCGGTGGATGCGAGCAGCAGCAAGGCGCGCATTGTGTTGCGGTCGAAGGCCGATGCGATCCGCAGCAGGTTCGGCGTCTCGCCTTCGATCCAGAGGCTGTCGGAATTCACCAGCAAAAATGGACCGCCGCCGAGCAGCGGCAGCGCTTTCCTGATGCCGCCGCCCGTTTCCAGCAATTCGCCGCGTTCGTCGGAAATTTCGATGACCGGATTGGCGCGGCCCTTCAAATTCTCCTGAAGAAGATCCGCGAAATGATGCACATTCACGACGGCGCGCTTTACGCCCGCCTGCGAGAGGCGATCCATCACATGATCGATCAGCGGGCGGCCCATGAATTCGACGAGCGGTTTTGGCTTGCTGGAGGTGAGATTGCGCATACGCTTGCCGTAACCCGCGGCAAGCACCATCGCGCATTCAGGCACGCGTAATGTCGGGACCGCGCTCAAGGATGTCTGGCCGTCTGCGAAGAATCGCCGGAATATGTTTGCAAATACCCCGCCGGCGGCGGGACATTTGCGTTGTACCAGGCGGCGAGATTTTCCAGCGACGGATGACTGAAACAGCGCTGAAGATAATTCCAGATTCGCGGCAGGTGGCGGATGTAGTGGGGCTTGCCGTCGCGCCGGTCGAGCCGGGCAAAGATGCCAAGGATTTTCGTCGCGCGCTGCACGCCCATCATCACATAACGCGCCGCAAAATGCGCCGGGTCGAAATTCGGATCGCGGATACGCCGGCCAGCCGCATAGCGGGAAAGCAGGCGAAGCTCCATCGCGTCGGGAATATCGACCCGCGCATCCATCAGGAGCGAGGCGACGTCATAAGCGGCCGGTCCCAACACGGCGTCCTGAAAGTCGAGAAGGCCGATCGCCTGGATTCCGGTGCGGTCGGGCAGCCACATAAGGTTCGGTGAATGAAAGTCGCGGAGCACCCAGGTTTTCGGCTCGGCCAGCGTTTGGGCGAGCATCAGCCGCCAGTCGGTGAGAAACTGCTCGCGCGAAGCCGCGTCCGGCTGCTTTCCGCCGCGATAGGGCAGGTACCAGTCGAATAGAAGTTCGATCTCGATCAGAAACGCATCAAGGTCGTACGGAAGGAGCTTGTGCTCGATACGGGGCGCTACCGGCAGCTTTTCCGGCAAGTCGATCATATGCAGCGCGATCAGCACGTCGATTGCAGTTGCATAGCGTTCTTCAATCGGCGCATGGGCTTCGGTGACGAGCCGCTCGCTGCCGAAATCTTCCAAGAGCAGCACGCCACCTTCCAGATCGGCGGCATAAAGCTCTGGCGCGCTGAAGCCGCGATCGCGCAAGCCCCGCGCCATCGCGACAAACGGCCGGACGTTCTGCGCAATATGCGCGGTGTCGCTGTAGGTGCGGCCGTGGCGGAGCTTCGGCTCGCCCGAGCGTGGTGGATGCTTCATGAGAACAGCGGTGCCGGCCGTTAAATAAAGCCGCTCGTAGCTGCGGCTCGAAGCATCACCCTCAAGATGCGTGCGTAGCGCAGAGCCAAAGCCGGACGCGTCCAGCAGCGTTCGCGCGGAGCGAAGCTGCGCAAGCCGTGTCGCCCATGCGCCATATCCCGTGAGCCGCACGCGCCGGAAGGAAGGACCGTGACGCGGCGAGAGCATGAGGGCGACATCGAGCCGGTCGGCCTGCAGGAGTGCCGCCGCGCGATCCGGCCATTCCACGAGGACGACCGCGCCTTCGGCAGCATCGCGCCAGCCGATCTCGGTCAGTTCCGCAACGGTAGTCACGCGGTAAAGATCGACGTGGATCAGCGGGAAACGTGGCAGTTCGTAGATCTGCATCAGCGTGAAAGTGGGACTGGGGACTTCCAAGTCCGGGTCGGCGGCGAGATAGCGGATCACCGCGCGCGCGAAGGTGGTCTTTCCCGCGCCGAGATCGCCGGAGAG
The DNA here is from genome assembly GCA_022844205.1 of Xanthobacteraceae bacterium. Taxonomy (GTDB): domain Bacteria; phylum Pseudomonadota; class Alphaproteobacteria; order Rhizobiales; family Xanthobacteraceae; genus JAUSIF01. The sequence continues at coordinate 392,241 of JALHMF010000002.1, forward strand.
CGTGACGAGATCACCCGGCGCCAGCGATACGGCAATATCCATCGCGAGGTGCTGGGTCGCATCCTCGTCGGTTAGCTCGATATCCCAGGTGGCGCGCGGAATGTTCGAGTTCGGCATTCAGGCTCTATTCGGCGGCCTTCGATCCGAGTTCGGCATGGATCGGGAAAGCGCAGACGGCCACAGTACCTTTTCCCGGCTTGGAGTCGATGGCGATGCGGCCGCCATGCAGCTCCATCAACGACTGTACGATCGAAAGGCCAAGCCCCGCGCCACGGTGATGAGACGCGCCCCGGTGCGTTTCAAACCGCTCGAACGCGCGGCCCTTTAGTTCCGGCGGTATTCCCGGCCCGTCGTCGGAGATGGTGAAGAGGATTTCGCCGCCGTTGCGCTCCGCCGTCAGTTTCACCTCGCCGCCTTCGGGTGAAAAACCGATCGCATTGGACAGGAGATTGAACAGCACCTGCCGCACGCGCTTTTCATCCGCGACGAAACTGCCGACATCCCCCGGAACCCGGATGCTCAGACGCACGCCGCGTTCGCTGAGCCGAATGCGGACTCCCTCGGCGGCGGCTTCCACTGCGGTAATGGCATCGACTTCGGCAAGGTCTAGCGCCATCGCTCCGGCATCGATGGTCGCAAGGTCTAGAATGTCGTTGATGATCGCAAGCAGCGCCGAACTCGAATCCGTGATGTGCGCAAGATATTCACGCTGCTTTTCGTTGAGCGGGCCGATCACCGGATCGTCCAGCAACTGCGCAAAGCCGATGATCGTCGTCAGCGGCGAACGCAATTCGTAGGACACATGGCTGACGAATGTGTTCTTGAGTGCGTCTGCGGCGACCAGCGCTTCGTTGCGCTCGATCAGTGCGCGCTCCACGCGATTGCGATCGCTGATGTCGCGGAAGGTCACGAGCGAGCCGCCGTCGGGGAGCGGCATCGCGCCGCCGTCGAGTACGCGCCCGTCCTTCAGTTCCAGCTTGCGAACGACCGGATTGCGCTGACCGATGCCGGTGACGGCGAGCTGGATTGCGGTCCACGCCGCGTCGCTGGCACTTAAATACGGCTTGCAGAGATTGCCGATCGCCTCGATGTGCGGACGTTCGGAAAGCTGCTCCTGCGGCAGCGTCCACAACTCGCCAAAGGAACGATTGAAAAGTTTCAGTTTCCCGTCGCTGCCAAACACCGCGACGGCTTCAGTGAGCGCATCCAGGGTCTCGCTCTGGATCTGGATGAGCGCGTTGTGGCGGCTTTCGAGATCGTATTTTTCCGTCAGTTCGTCGAAGAGATACGTGACGCCGCCTTCCGGATTGGGCGCCGTGACGACGCGCAGCGTGCGGCCGCCTGGCAAATGCCACGCGTGCTCCTTGATCTCGGTCGCGCGATAGGCTTCGTGCAGAAGTTTTTTCCATCCACGGAAGTCGGCCTGCTCCGGCAGCAGCCGCTCGGCGCGCAGACGGTCGAGGATCGCCGAATCCGTCGGGCGTTCGTCGAGAAAAGCAGAATTCAGCCGGAACAGCGTCGCATACGCATCGTTGTGAAAGACCAGCCGCTCATCCGCGCCGAAGATCGCAACCGCGGTCGCAAGCTGATCGAGCGTGCGGCGATGGCCGCTGACGACGCGGTTGAGTTCGGCCCGCATCCGCTCGGATTCGGTGACATCGATGCCGAGGCCTGCGGCACCCTCGCCGCCGCCCACTTCGAGCACATCAAAGACGCGTCGCTCGCCGGCCGCGATCAGCGCGAGCCGCTTTGAGAAAACCTCACCGCCCGCACGGAGGCGCGCGGCCTCCATACGGGATTCGCCATCGAGCAATTCCAGCCCGCGCGCGGATGCTTCGCCCGCGTCGGCGGCTTCGACCGCGGTTGCAAAGGCGCGGTTGGCATAAGCGAGATTTCCCTCCGCGTTGCGAATCCAGATTGGGGTCGGCAATGCGTCGAGCAGTCTGCGAAGCCCGGTGACTTCGTTTGCAAGCGCGCGATGCTGTTCGGCAAGAGCGGCGTGATCGAGCTTGGCGCCGGTGACGTCGCGGAGCCGCAATACGGCGGCACCGGCGATCGGCCGTCCTTCCGCTTCGATATGGCGCGCGCGCGTGCTGACGATAAGCATCTTGAAGGACTGACCGCGTTGGCGGAGCGCATCAACGGCGACATCCATGGAATGGGCGCGTGCGGCATCGAGCCAGCTTCCGAACACGAGCACGCGCCGCGCGCCCGCATGCCCGGTGATCTCCGCCGTCTCGCCGATGATCACGGGCTCCGAACGGTGGTCGCGCCAGAGCACCACCACCTGCGGATCGGTCTGCATGAGGGCAAGCGCCAGATCGGCTTCCTCGCGCAAGGCCGCGATCTGTTGTCTTGATGCGGAAAGTTGCAGGCCGGTGCGGGTACGCAGGCGCATGAAGGCGATGGCAGAGATCGCCGCGAACAGGAATACGCCAGCGACAAAAGCCAACATTGCAAGTTCGTGGTTCGCGAAAGACTGCAACGCGGAATCGATTCTCTCGAAGCCGGTCACGGCTGCCTGCGAAGAGGAGACGATTGGCATTAGAAAAAACGCCGGAATCAGCACGCGGCTGCAACGCCCGCGCAGGGATGCGCGTGCTCCGATACCGCTGACCGACAGACCCGGCATTCCCCGCCTTCGCCTTCGCTGAACCTTCACCCGAATCGCCCGGGAATCTAACCCCGGGTGGAGTCAGCGCAGAAGAGGAAAGCGGCGAAAAATCGAAATAAAAGAGCGGCCGGGTGCGCTTACTTGGCCCCTTTTAACCTTTCGTTCGCGTTTTGATTCCGCGCGCGCGGAATTTTGCCTCAAAGCCCTTCGAACAGGGCAGTTGAGAGATAGCGCTCGGCGAAGGAGGGAACGATCACCACGATGTTCTTGCCCGCATATTCTGGCCGGGTTCCAATTTCGAAAGCGGCGGCGATGGCCGCACCCGACGAAATGCCGGCGGGAATGCCCTCGAAGCGCGCGAGTTCGCGTGCGGTTTCAAACGCGGTCTGGTTGCCCACCGTGATGATCTCGTCGACGACGGAGCGATCGAGCACCTCCGGCACGAAGCCCGCACCAATACCCTGAATTTTGTGCGGTCCGGGCTGGCCGCCAGAAAGCACCGGACTATCTTCCGGCTCCACGGCGACGATGCGAAGCGACGGCTTCCGCGGCTTCAGCACCTGGCCGACGCCGGTGATGGTGCCGCCGGTGCCGACGCCCGCGACAAAGACATCGACCGCGCCGCCGGTGTCGTTCCAGATTTCTTCGGCGGTGGTGCGGCGGTGGATTTCAGGATTGGCGAGATTCTTGAACTGCTGCGGCATCGCGGCTCTCGGCAATTCGCGGATCAGTTCCTCGGCCTTGGTGACCGCGCCGCGCATTCCCTTCGCCGGATCGGTCAGTACGAGTTCGGCGCCGAGCAGCGCCAGCATCTTGCGCCGTTCCAGCGACATCGATTCCGGCATCACAAGGATCAGACGATAGCCGCGCGCCGCCGCGACGAAGGCGAGCGCGATGCCGGTGTTGCCCGAGGTCGGTTCCACCAGCACGGTGTCCTTGTCGATGGCGCCGGCCTTTTCCATCGCGTCGATCATCGACACGCCGATGCGGTCCTTCACCGAGCCGATGGGATTGAAAAATTCGAGCTTCGCGAGAATATTCGCCTTCACGCCGCGCTGCTGCGGCAGCCGGTTCAGGCGCACGAGCGGCGTGTCGCCAATGGTTTCCGTAATGGAATCGAATATGCGGCCGCGGCCGGGGGCCTGTTCGGCGGATTGTGCGCGGGGCTTGCGTGCGGGCTCGGCCATATTGAACTCCTGTATTCAGTCTTAAATCGTGAAGTCGGAATGCGCCGCCGGTTCGATCAGGCCGGTTTTCTCGGCCTGCTGGCAGAGACGGTCGATCGTCACCGACGAAAGCGAGTTTTCAAAGATCGCTTCGGCTTCGGCGACCGCGGGAGAAATCACATCGCGCACGATGGCGGGCACGGAAGCGTCCTTGTCCTCGTTGGTCGCTTCGGCGATGCGTACGATCTCCGCCACCGAAATACGCCGCCGTTCGCGCGCAAGCTCGTAGCCGCCGCGCGGCCCGCGCACGCCCTTGAGAATTCCGGCATGCACGAGCGCCTGCAACACCGGCTCCAGGTGCCGCGGCGGAAGATTGTGCCGCTCGGCGAGCGCCTTTGCTGCAACCGGTTGGCCGCGTGCGTGGATCGCGACATCGATCACCGCCGCGACCGCAAGCAAACTTTTTTCGGACAGTCGTGCCATCTTCTCCTCAGCCGGTTTTACGGTCGAGCGTGGTGCCCGTAGAGCCGAAGCCCCCGGCACCCCGCGCGGTTGAATCCAAAGTCTGCACCCGCTCCAGCGCTGATTGCACGACCGGCGCGAAGACCAGCTGCGCGATCCGCATGCCGCGGGTAATGACGAAATTTTCCGTGCCCAGATTGATCAGGATCACCTTCACTTCGCCGCGATAGTCCGCGTCGATGGTGCCGGGCGCATTGAGTACGGTGATCGCGTGGTTGAGGGCGAGGCCGGAGCGCGGGCGCACCTGAGCCTCGAAGCCGGAAGGAATCGCCAGCGACAGGCCGGTCGGCACCGCCGCGCGCTCGCCGGGTTTTAGGGTCAGCGGTTCGTTCTCCGCGACCGCGGCAAGAAGATCGATTCCGGCGGAATCCTTCGTTGCGTAAACCGGGCCCGGCAGGCCGGCGGCGTGCGGAAGCTCCACGAATGACACCGACATCGCTTTCATTTGCCCGCCCTTTTCAGCGTATCGGCGATACGGCGCACGAGCGCGCCCGCCACCGCTTCCTTGCTTTGTGTCGGCCAGTCCTCGACGCCTTCGCGGGTGACGAGATGCACGGTGTTGCGTTCGCCGCCAAAGACGCCGGTTTCCGGCGAGACATCGTTCGCGACGATCCAGTCGCAGCCTTTTTTCGCGAGCTTGGCTTTGGCGTTGTCGAGGATCTTTTCGGTTTCCGCCGCGAAGCCGACAACGAGTTTCGGGCGGCGCTTGTGATGGGCGATGGTGCTCAGAATGTCCGGGTTCTCGGACAGGCAGAGCGTCAGCGGCCCCCCATTGGCCTTCTTCATTTTTTCCGGTGCTGCGTCGTCGATCTTCCAGTCGGCGACGGCAGCGGCACAGATCGCGACATCGACCGGCAGTGCAGCTTCCGCCGCCTTCAGCATTTCGGCGGCGGTATTCACGTGAATGGTTTTGATACCGGAAGGATCCGGCAGTTCGACCGGGCCCGAAATCAGCACGACCTCGGCACCCGCCGCCGCCGCCGCGCGTGCGACCGCATGGCCCTGCTTGCCGGACGACTGATTGGAAATGAACCGCACCGGGTCGATCGGCTCGCGCGTCGGTCCCGACGTCACGAGCACGCGCTTGCCTTTGAGCGAACTTTTATCCGGAGCAATCGCGATCAGGTTTTCAACCGCAGCAACGATCTCGACCGGCTCCGCCATGCGACCGGTACCGGTCTCGTTGCTTTCCGCCATCTCGCCCTGATTCGGGCCGATGGCGGAAATTCCGTCTGCGATGAGTTGCGCGAAGTTTCGCTGCGTCGCCGGATGCGTCCACATCGCCGGGTTCATCGCGGGCGCAACCAATACCGGCCGATGGGTAGCGAGCAGGATCGCCGTCGCGAGGTCGTTGGCGAGACCGTTCGCCATTTTCGCCATGAGGTCGGCGGTGGCGGGCGCCACCACGATTACATCGGCCTCGCGCGCGAGCCGGATATGGCCGACATCGAATTCGCTGGCCGCGTCGAAGAGTTCGGTGAAAGGCTTTTCGCCCGTGAGCGCGCCCACGGATAAAGGGGTGACGAACTCCTGCGCCGCGCCCGTCATCACCGCCCGCACCGAGGCACCCCGCTCGCGCAGGCGGCGGATCAGATCGAGGCTTTTATAGGCGGCGATGCCGCCACCGATGATGAGGAGTAGCTTTTTGCCCGCAAGTGACATGCAGAACGCCAACCGCCGTCTAATTATCAGACTAAGCCTGTATATTACGACAATTTACGGTGAGAACGCAAAGGGCTTAGCAGCCTCATAAAAAACCACGTGAATCAATGGCTTAGCGAAACAGCCAGACCGCGAGCAGGCCCGCGATCACCCACAAAGCCAGCGTTGTCCAGCGGCCACGTTTGGCCTCAGCCCGGCCGATGGCCTCGACCGTTTCGGGGGCAAGCACCAGTCCCTCGCGGGTCTGCTCGTCCAGTCGCTCTATAGTACCCGCCGCACGGGTCAGGATGCCGGGGGCAGCACCGATCAGTCTGCCGATGCCGCCCAGTTCAGTCGCGGCATCCTCGATCCGGCCGACCGGGCCGAGATGGCGTTCGATCCAATCGCGCACCACCGGCTCGGCGGTGGCCCACATATCCAGCTTGGGATCGAGCGCGCGGGCAACGCCCTCGACGACCACCATCGTCTTTTGCAGCAGCAAGAGTTCGGGGCGCGTGCGCATGTCGAAGAGGGCCGTCACCTCGAACAGAAGAGTGAGCAGCTTCGCCATGGAGATTTCATCCGCCGGCCGGTCGTGGATCGGCTCGCCGATGGCGCGGATCGCCTGCGCGAAATCCTCGACCGCATGATGTGTCGGCACATAGCCCGCCTCGAAATGCACTTCTGCCGTGCGATACCAGTCCCGCGTGATGAAACCGAAGAGAATTTCCGCAAGGAAGCGCCGCTCTTTCGGATTGAGCCGGCCCATGATTCCGCAATCGACCGCGACCAGCCGGCCATCGCAGTCCACGAACAGGTTTCCCGGATGCAGGTCCGCATGGAAAAATCCATGCCCGATCGCCTGCCGCAGAAACGACTGGATCAGCACGCGCCCGAGACGGACGAAATCGTGTCCCGCCTCGCGCAACTTGTCTTGGTTATTAAGAGGAATGCCGGACACCCATTCCGTGGTCAGCACGCGTCGCGCCGTTCGCTCCCAATCGACCTTGGGCACGCGAAAATCGGGATCGTCCTTGGCGTTTTCGGCGAGCTCTGAATAGGCCGCGGCTTCCAGCCGCAAATCCATTTCCATCGTGACGGAGCGCGCGAGTGTCTCCACGGTGGCAACCAGCCGCAAGCGCTTGGCTTCGGCCGAATGCCGCTCGGCGAGCCGGGCAATGAAGAAGAAGGAATCAAGATCGTTCTGAAACCGGCGCTCGACCCCTGGCCGCAAGACTTTTACGGCCACCGTGCGCGCGCCCTTGGCGTCGTTGATTTCCGCGCGATGGACTTGCGCGATGGAGGCCGCTGCCACCGGCGGGCTGAACGACAAAAAAAGCTCCGAAACCGGCTTGCCGAGCGATTCCAGGATCGCTTTCTCCGCGTCCTGCTGGCCGAACGGCGCCATGCGGTCTTGCAGCGATTCAAGATCCTTCGCGATGGCCTTGCCGACTACATCCGGGCGGGTGGCTAGAAACTGCCCCAGCTTCACGTAAGTGGGCCCGAGTTTTGTTAGTGCCGCCGCGAGCCGGGCTGAACCTTCGCCCGCATCCCTGCGTTCGATCAATCGCCCGATCTTCAGCACAAACCGCGGCCCCGGTGGCAGCGCCTGCGGATCGGGAAGACCGAGCACGCCTTCTCGCGCGAACACAAAGCCCGCCCGGATTAGCCTGAAGAAATGCGTGATGGCGTTGAACATTGCTCGCCTAGAGCCGCCAGCCGGAATGCAGGGCCACGATTCCTCCGGTCAGGGCGGTGGCGTTCACGCGCAAAAAACCCGCCTTGCGGATCATGTCGGATAAAGTTTCGCGGTCGGGGAATTTGCGGATCGATTCCACGAGATATCGATAGGAATCCGCGTCACCCGTCACCGCGCGTCCGAGCTGCGGGATCACATGGAAGGAATAGGCCTCATAGATTTCGTCCAGCACCGGCACATCGGTCGAGGAAAATTCGAGACAGAGAAAATGTCCGCCGTGCTTGAGAACGCGGTGCATTTCAAAAAGGGCAACGGGAATGCGCGGCACGTTGCGAATCCCGAAAGCAATGGTGACCGCATCGAAATGCCTGTCGGCAAACGGGAGCGTTTCGGCATTGGCCTCCACGAACTCTACCCGGTTGGCGAATGGCAGCGCCGCCGCCCGCTCGCGGCCGACCGCGAGCATTTCCTGATTGATGTCGGCAACGATGGCGCGCGTGCCGGGTCCGCCGGCACTCAAGGTACGGAACGAAATGTCTCCGGTGCCGCCCGCGACGTCGAGCAGGCGGAAGCCGCGGTCGCTTTTCGGCGGCCGGAGCCTGGAGACAAGGATTTCCTTCCAGGCCCGGTGCAGCCCGCCCGACATTAGGTCGTTCATCAGGTCGTAGCGCTTTGCCACACTGTGAAAGACGCCATCGACCATCGACTGCTTTTCTTCCAGCGGAACGTCGCGGAAGCCGAAATGGGTGGACTCTTTATGCTTGCCGGCCATGGGATTTCCGATCGGCGCGGACCATAGCGCGCACGCCTGTCAGGCGCTATCAGAACGCTCGCCTAGTTAAGGAGATCGTGAACGTGCCCGAACTGCCCGAGGTCGAGACGGTCCGGCGCGGTCTGGCCCTTGTGATGGAAGGCTTCGTCATCAAAGGGGCTGAAACGCGCCGCTCCGATCTGCGCTGGCCGTTTCCGGAAAACTTTACCGCCCGCCTGAAGGGGCAGAAGATTCTCGGCCTTGGCCGCCGCGCCAAGTATCTCCTCGCGGACCTTTCCTCGGGCGAAGTACTGATGATGCATCTTGGCATGTCCGGGTCGTTCCGGATCGGCAAGGACAGCGCCAATACTGTGCCCGGCAGTTTCCATCATCCGCGCTCGGAAGACGCCAAGCATGACCATGTGGTGTTTCACATGAGTTCGGGCGCCAAGATCACCTTCAACGATCCTCGCCGGTTTGGTTTTATGAAGCTTGTGCCGCGTGCCAGTCTGGAAGACGATGCGTTGATCAAAAACCTCGGGCCGGAGCCGCTCGGCAACGAGTTCGATGCTTCGATGCTGGCCCGCGCCTGCAAGGGAAAGGCAACGAGTCTGAAAGCCGCACTTAGCGACCAGCGTGTGGTCGCCGGTCTCGGTAACATCTATGTCTGCGAGGCGCTGCACCGGGCCAAACTTTCCCCGAAAAAACGCGCCTCCACTATCGCCGAAAAATCGGGCGTGCCGCGCGCTTCTGCGAGGGAGCTGGCCGAAGGCATCAAAACGGTGCTGAAGGATGCGATCGAAGCCGGTGGCTCCTCCTTGCGGGATCATCGCCGTACCAACGGCGAGCTTGGCATGTTCCAGCATAATTTCCGGGTCTATGACCGCGAGGGCGAACGCTGCCCGCGCCGCGGCTGCAACGGCACGATCCGGCGCATCGTGCAGACGGGCCGTTCCACTTTTTATTGTCCCGTTTGCCAGCGTTGATTTTATCCGGGGAACGCGGTTCGCTGGTCAAAAGCGGAAAACAGGCGCTGGAGGAAGTAACGATGGGCTATGAAAACATCCTCGTCGAAACCAAGGGCCGGGTCGGCATCGTCCGGCTCAACCGTCCGAAAGCGCTGAACGCGCTCAACGCCAGGCTGATCGCGGAACTCGGCGAGGCGCTCGACCAGTTTGAGAGCGATGATGCGATTGGCTGCATACTCCTCACGGGTTCCGAAAAAGCCTTCGCGGCCGGCGCAGACATCAAGGAGATGCAGGATTTCAACTATCCCGACGTCTATCTGAAGGATTTCATTCAGTCCTGGGAGCGGCTGTCGCGCACCCGCAAGCCGGTGGTGGCGGCGGTGGCGGGCTTTGCGCTCGGCGGCGGTTGCGAGCTTGCAATGATGTGCGATTTCATCATCGCAGCCGACAACGCGAAATTCGGCCAGCCGGAAATCAAGCTTGGCGTGATCCCGGGCTCCGGGGGAACCCAGCGCCTAACGCATCTCGTCGGCAAATCCAAAGCGATGGACTTGATACTGACCGGTCGGATGATGGATGCCGCCGAAGCTGAACGGTCCGGTCTGGCTGCGCGGGTCGTTCCCGCCGCCGATCTGATGAGCGAGGCGATGAAAGCGGCCGATGAGATCGCCAACATGTCGCTTCCGGTTGCGATGGTGGCGAAGGAAAGCGTCAACCGGGCGCTGGAAACCACGTTAAGCGAAGGAATCCGGTTTGAGCGACGCGTTTTTCACGCCTTGTTCGCGCTCGCCGACCAAAAGGAGGGCATGGCGGCCTTCGTCGAGAAGCGAAAAGCCGATTTCAAACACCGCTAGACGGGGCTTTTCTCGCGTTGACGGCTGCCAAGCCCCCCACTATGTTCCGCTCCAATCGCGCTGGGCCTTTGGCCGGGCGCATAAATTTCCGGTAACAGCTACGGGTCTGTGGGCGGCAACGCCTCCACTCGGCATGGATCAGGTCTAGAGAGATGGCGAATACTTCATCGGCAAAGAAAGCGACCCGCAAGATTGCGCATCGCACCAGCGTAAACACCCTGCGGCGCTCGCGTATGCGTACATTCGTGCGCGCGGTGGAGGATGCCATCACTTCGGGTGACGCGAAGAAGGCTTCCGCAGCACTACAGGTCGCCGAACCGGAGATCGTTCGCGCCGGCCAGAGCGGAATCATCCATCGCAAGGCTGCTTCCCGCAAAGTTTCACGCCTCTCCAAGCGCGTGAAGAAGCTCGGCAGCTAGTTTTCTTTCCGGCCTGTCTGGAATTTGCACTGCACCGCATGAAATAGGCGGTGCAATCACGGTTATTTGCCGTGACAACGCCGTAAATGGTCTTTCCTTGACGTTTACCGCCGCTTGACCGCTGAAAAAATTTCTGCCGTCGCGTCATCTTGCAAGCCCGCAAAAGACGGCTACCTGAAAATCCGATCAGAAAAATTTCATATCATCCAGAACCTTGCTGGCTAATTGCTCCGCGGGGTTCAATTTTCCCCGATTGGGCGTCTGCGCTGGAAATTTTTTTTGAAGCGGTTCCTTTTTTGTCACAAGCGCCACAGAAAATCATTTCTACGCGGAATTCTGAAACAGAGTCATGGCGTTGGGCACCTACGGGTGTCTCTGAATTTTTTTTACCCGTGCTTGAGTCAGATTTGCTGCGGAATTCAAGCAATGAATCTCGTTGACGCTCCAAAGCACCAATGTAACCATTTCGTCACGATCAGGATTTTCTCCAATCTCCAGCGCATCATTGGAGGGAGGAGTTGTCACCGGGAGCCGCGGCGATCGATGAGACACCGGGCTCCCGTTGAGTGAAGGCAAGGCGTGAACGGAAGTTGTCGGCAATAGCGCGTACGCTTCGAGGACCAACGTCGAGCAATGCTCGGCGCAAAATCGAGGCACGATCTAAAACTGAGCTTCAGAAACGAAATGACGCCATCCAGGGCGCTGGATGGCGAGCGGGGCGGTCATGATTGAAATGCAGAGGCGGTCTGGCTTCGTAAAGAAGTCCGATTTCAAGAGACCGTGCGTGAGCGCGGGTTCCATTGCCGAAGATTGCGAGCATATTTTTGGTTTTGATCGAAGGTCGATCATTTTTGCGCCGATGCGAAGTTGAGCATCAAGGCGCCGACAGCTTCAAACCCTTAATCTTAAAAATCAGTCAGGCCGCTCCGGTGCTTCGCCCAGAGACGGGCGCATCGAGCAGGACTTGGCCGCTTGAAATCGGAGTTCGCGATGGCATTGCCCCGGCCGGAGCAGAAAACCACGATGCCCGAAACCCTCGTCGTCAGTTGGGATCGGATTTGCCGCCAGCTGCGGGCGGAAGTCGGTGAGGACGTGTACACGAGCTGGTTCACGAGCATCTCGCTGGAATCTTGCACGAACGACTGCATCCGGTTGTCGGTACCCACACGCTTTCTGCGCAACTGGATCCACACCCACTACTCCAGCAAGCTCATGAAGCTCTGGGTCGCGGAGATCGCGGACATCAAAAAAATCGATCTGGTGGTGAGATCGACGCTGTCGCGCATGGAAGATGCCGCGAAACCCGTTACCGGTAATGGCGCGCCGCCGCCGGATCGTGCGGGCCGCCCGCCCTTCACCGTGGGCGCGATCGGTGCGGTACGGGCGGGCAACTCCGGCTCGCCGCTCGACTCCCGCCTCAGCTTCGCGACGTTTCTGGTCGGCCGCTCCAATGCACTGGCGCACGCGGCGGCGAAGCAGGTCGCCGAAAGCGACAGCAGCACCGTGGCGCGCTTCAATCCGCTCTACATCCATTCCGCCGTCGGCATGGGCAAGACGCATCTCCTGCAGGCGGTCGCCTGGGCGGGCGAAGCGAGCGGCCGCCGCATGGTGTATCTGACCGCCGAAAAATTCATGTACGGCTTCGTCGCCGCACTGAAGAACCAGTCCGCGATCGCCTTCAAGGAGGCGCTGCGCGGCATCGACGTTCTCATCATCGACGACATGCAGTTTCTCCAGGGCACCAAGGTGCAGCAGGAGTTCTGCCACACGCTCAATGCGCTGGTGGATGCCGGCCGCCAGGTCGTGATCGCCGCCGACCGCACGCCCTCCGAACTGGAAAGCCTCGAGGAGCGCGTGCGCTCGCGCCTTGCCGCCGGCCTTGTGGTGGAGATCGGCACGCTGGAAGCGGAATTGCGCCTGCGGATCTTGCAGTCGCGCGTCGCCGCGATGAAACTGCAGCATCCGGGCTTCGACGTTCCGCCCGCGGTCATGGAACACGTTTCGATCCAGATTACCCAGAACGGCCGCGATCTCGATGGCGCCGTCACCCGCCTGATGGCGCACAACCAGTTGAGCGGCCGTCCCGTCACCATCGAGATGGCAGACGAGGTGATCCGCGATCTGGTGCGTCCGGCCGATCCCCGCCGCATCCGGGTCGAGGACATCCTGCGGATCGTGGCGAAGCATTACGGGGTTTCCCGCGCCGACCTGCTCTCATCGCGGCGGACGGCGAACGTGGTCCGCCCACGCCAGATCGCGATGTATCTCGCAAAGACCTTGACCTTGCGCTCCCTGCCGGAGATCGGACGCCGCTTCGGCGGCCGCGATCACACCACGGTTCTCCATGCGGTGCGCAAAATCGAAGGGCTGGTGCAGGGCGACAAGGGGCTTGCCGACGAGATCGAGGTTCTGAAGCGCCAATTGCAGGAATGAACCTGGGAAACCGCCGATTCCGGCGGCTCCGGTCTTGCGGATTCCGGCGCAAGCGGCCAAATTCCGTCGTCCGGCAACCGGCGCTAAGTCCGCGCCATTGCTTTCAGAACGAATGACCCGGATCCAGCGCGCATGAAGGTCACTTTAGAGCGAGCCGAACTCGTCAAGGCGCTTGCGCATGTCCACCGGGTCGTCGAACGCCGGAATACGATTCCGATCCTCGCGAACGTGCTGATCCGCGCCACCAAAAACGGCCTGGAGCTGAAAGCGACCGATCTCGATCTTGAAATCGTGGAGACGATCCCCGCCGAGGTGAAGCAGGCGAGCGCCACCACGGTGCCCGCGCACATGTTCTACGACATTGTGCGCAAGCTGCCGGAAGGCGCGCAGGTGGAATTGCAGTCGGGCAGCGACAAGTCGGCGCTGCAAGTCCGCGCCGGCCGCTCGCGCTTTACACTTCAGGCGCTTCCGGAAACCGATTTCCCCGATCTCGCCGCGGGTGAACTGCCGCACAAATTCAAGGTCGTGGCCGCCGATCTGAAGCGGCTGGTGGACAAGACGCAGTTCGCGATTTCGACCGAAGAAACGCGCTATTACCTGAACGGAATTTATCTGCATGCCGTCGATGAAAAGAACGCACGCCTGCGGGCGGTCGCGACCGACGGGCACCGGCTGGCACAGGCCGAACTCCCGCTGCCGAAGGGGGCTTCCGGCATGCCGGGCGTAATCGTGCCGCGCAAGACCGTCGCGGAAATCCAGCGGCTGATCGAGGACGCGGGCGAGGAAGTGGAAATTGAGCTTTCACCCGCCAAAATCCGTTTTTCGCTTGGCTCCGTTGTACTGACCTCGAAGCTGATCGACGGCACCTTCCCGGATTACGGCCGCGTGATCCCGACCGGCAACGATAAAACATTGATAGTAGACAAGAGCGATTTCGCTGCCGCGGTGGATCGCGTGTCCACCGTTTCGAGCGAACGCGGCCGCGCGGTGAAGCTATCGCTCACCAGCGGCAAACTTACTTTGTCCGTCACCAATCCGGATTCCGGCAGCGCCACCGAAGAACTCGAAGTCGATTACGGCTCAGAGGCGCTCGATATCGGCTTCAACAGCCGCTACCTCCTCGACATCACCAACCAGCTCGAGGGTGACAAGGCGCGCCTCAAGCTCGCCGATCCGGGCTCGCCCACTTTGCTTGAAGACAGCGAAAAATCCGGCACGCTCTATGTGCTGATGCCGATGCGGGTGTGAGCACCGACGCCTCGCTCCGGCCTCCATCGACTTCTAACGCTCCGCCAATGCGCGCGCAGGTCAGCCGTCTCCAGCTTGCGAATTTCCGCTCCTACCGCACTGCTGCGATTGATGTTGCGGGCGGGCTACCCGTGCTGCTCACCGGTCCGAACGGGGCCGGAAAAACCAATGTGCTGGAAGCGATTTCGTTTCTAACGCCGGGCCGGGGCCTGCGCCGGGCGACCTTGACCGATGTTGCGGCAAGCGAAGGCGACGGCTCCTGGGCGGTGTCCGCGGAAGTGGAGGGGGCACTCGGCGTTGTGCAACTCGGCACCGGCATCGATCCCACGCCGGAAGAAGGCAACCCCACCCGCCGCTACCGGATCGACCGTGAGAAAGCGAATTCGGCGGCGGCGTTCGCCGATCACCTGCGCGTCGTCTGGCTGGTGCCGGAAATGGATGGGCTCTTTCTCGGCCCCGCCTCCGAGCGGCGACGCTTCCTGGATCGTCTCGTGCTCGCCATCGATGCCGAGCATTCAAGCCGCGTGAACGGGCTGGAGCGCGCGCTGCGCTCGCGTAACCGTTTGCTGGAAGAAAACTCCCCCGACCCGCGCTGGCTCGACGCGATCGAGCACGAGGTCGCCGAACTGGGCGTCGCGGTGGCGGCGGCGCGGGCGGAAACAGTGCAGCGGCTCAGCCGGCAGATCCAATCCTCGCGTGAACCCAATTCGCTTTTTCCGAGTGCGGCGCTGCATCTTGCGGGCTGGCTCGACGAGGAATTGCTGTCGGCCCCGGCGCTGCAAATCGAGGAACGTTACAGATCGAGCCTCCGCGATGCCCGCCCGCGCGACAAGGCGGCCGGCCGCACGCTGGAAGGCCCGCACCTCTCCGACCTGAGTGTCGCGCATTTCGAGAAACAGATTCCGGCCGGCCGCTGTTCGACCGGAGAACGCAAGGCGCTGCTGGTCGGCCTTGTTCTCTCGCACGCGCGGCTCGTCGCTTCGATGCATGGATGCGCTCCTCTCGTCCTGCTCGACGACGTTTCCGCCTTCCTCGACGAAGACCGCCGCGCGGCGCTGCTGAACGGGCTTCGCGTGCTCGGCTCGCAGGTCTGGATGACAGGGGTCGATCTCTCCGCGTTCAACGCGCTCGGCGGCGAGCGCCAGCATTTTTTGGTCAGTCCGGGCGTTCTGTGGAAGTCCTGAGCGGGCCTTGGTGCGTCCGTTTGTCACTGGAAAAACGCGGCGGAATTCCGCCCGGACAAAATCATCTCCGGTCCTCGACTAAACCCTTGTTTTCTTTAATTTAAATCCTATCTACGAGGAGCATATTTGGCCACCAAATGCCCTTGTCTTGGGGTACACTTCGGCTGGCTTTCAAGAGCGATTCGAGCCCCCAGGGTCCATGAGCAAATCCGCGAAAAAACCGGACGCCAAGCCGTCTGACGATTACAGCGCAGACTCAATCAAGGTCCTCAAGGGCCTCGATGCCGTGCGCAAGCGCCCCGGCATGTATATCGGCGACACCGATGACGGCTCGGGCCTCCACCACATGGTGTACGAAGTCGTCGACAACGCGATCGACGAGGCGCTTGCGGGCCACGCCACCGATATCGGCGTGGCGCTCAATCCCGATGGCTCCGTGCAGGTCGTGGACAACGGCCGCGGTATCCCGACCGACCTTCACAAGGAGGAAAAAATTTCCGCCGCCGAAGTGATCATGACCCAGCTCCATGCGGGCGGAAAGTTCGACCAGAATTCCTACAAGGTCTCGGGCGGCCTGCACGGCGTCGGCGTTTCGGTGGTGAACGCGCTATCGAGCTGGCTGGAACTGACAATCTGGCGCGACGGCAAGGAACACTTCATGCGCTTCCGCGACGGCGATGCGGAAAAGCCTCTGAAGATGGTGGGTGACGCCAAGGGCCAGCAGGGCACCAAGGTCGTGTTCATGCCGAGCAGAGAGATTTTCACCAAGACCGAATTCGATTTCGCCACCCTCGAACACCGTCTGCGCGAACTGGCGTTCCTGAATTCCGGCGTCACGATCGTGCTGGCCGACCTGCGCGGGCCGGAACCGCATTATGAGCAGATGCGCTATGAGGGCGGCGTCGAGGCGTTCGTGCGCTATCTCGACCGCAACAAGCAGTCGCTGATTCCGAACCCGATCATGATGAAGGCGGAGCGCGAAAAGATTATCGTGGAAGCAGCGATCTCGTGGAACGATTCCTACCACGAGAGCGTGCTCTGCTTCACGAACAACATCCCCCAGCGCGACCGCGGCACGCATTTCACCGGCTTCGCCGCGGCGCTGACGCGCGAATTGATTCGCTATGCGGAAACTTCCGGGCTGTCGAAAAAGGAAAAAGTCGAGCTTTCCGGCGAGGATTGCCGCGAGGGTCTGACCGCCGTGCTGTCGGTGAAGTTGCCGGACCCGAAGTTTTCGTCGCAGACCAAGGAGAAGCTCGTATCCTCGGAAGTGCGCCCGGTGGTCGAGACCGTTGTCGCAAATTCGCTCTCAAGCTGGCTGGAAACGCATCCGGCCGAAGCCAAGCAGTTGCTCTCGAAAGTGGTCGAGGCGGCCGCCGCGCGCGAGGCCGCGCGCAAGGCACGCGAACTGACCCGCCGCAAGGGCGCTCTCGATATTTCCTCGCTGCCCGGCAAGCTCGCCGACTGCCAGGAAAAGGATGCCGCCAAATCCGAACTCTTCATCGTCGAGGGCGACTCGGCCGGCGGCTCCGCCAAGCAGGCACGCGACCGCGTGTTTCAGGCCGTGCTGCCGCTTCGCGGGAAAATCCTGAACGTCGAGCGCGCGCGCTTCGACAAGATGCTGTCGAGCCAGGAAATCGGCACGCTGATCACCGCACTCGGCACTGGCATCGGCCGCGACGATTTCGATATTGCGAAACTGCGCTACCACAAGATCATCATTATGACGGACGCCGACGTGGACGGCTCCCACATCCGCACGCTGCTGCTCACCTTCTTCTTCCGGCAAATGCCGGCGCTGATCGAAAACGGCCACATCTACATCGCGCAGCCGCCACTTTACAAAATCTCGCGCGGCAAGTCCGAGCAGTATCTGAAGGACGACCGCGCACTCGACGATTATCTCGTAGTGACGGGTCTTGAGGATACCTTGCTCAAGCTTGCGGACGGCTCACAGAGGGGCGGCAACGATCTTGCCTCGATCCTGGACGAAGCCCGCAGCGTGCGCTCCGCACTTCGCTCCATGCATCCGCGTTATGACCGCTTGGTCGTGGAGCAGATCGCGATTGCGGGCGCGCTCTCGCCCGCGATCCTGTCCGATCCGGATAAGGCGAAGCAGGCCGCCGGCTATGTCGCAAAGCGTCTCGACGTGCTTTCCGAGGACACCGAACGCGGCTGGGAAGGCACCTCCGGACCGGAGGGTTTTCACTTCACCCGCACCGTGCGCGGCGTGAAGGAAGTGGTCGCGATCGATCAGGCGTTTCTCGCCTCCGCCGACGCGCGCAAGCTCGATGCGCTGGCGCCGCGGCTACAGGAGATTTACGCGCGGCCCGCGCGGATTTCGCGCAAGGGCGAGGAAGCGGCCGTGTTCGGTCCGGTCGGGCTGTTCGATGCCGTCACGGCCACCGGCCGCAAGGGCGTGTCGCTGCAGCGCTACAAGGGCCTTGGCGAAATGAATCCGGACCAGCTCTGGGAAACGACGCTCGACGTAAACGCCCGCTCGCTCCTGCAGGTGAAGGTGAAGGAAATGGACGAGGCCGACGACCTCTTCACCAAGCTGATGGGCGATGTCGTCGAACCGCGCCGCGATTTCATCCAGCAGAACGCGCTGTTTGCCAGCGTGGACGTCTGACCTTACGCCGCTCTAGCGGCCCTGTAGCACCAGCATTGTTGGCTTTTTCGGCACACTGTCGCGCGTCAGTTCGATCGACGCCGAAGGACTGCGCTCGATCTCGTAGATCGAGCCCATCGTGGCGAGAAACTGGTGCAGCGTGTGCTCCCCGAAAATATGCATCGGGATCGCAAGCGGCGCCTGGATCTGCTTCAGCACCTCCACCATGCCTTCCGTATTCAGCGTGAACGTGCCGTCCACCGGCACGAGCACCACATCGATGCGGCCCAGTTCATCGATGTGCTGCGGCGTCAGCGTATGATGCAGATGGCCTAGATGGGCGATGCAGACTCCTGCGATTTCGAACACGAAGATCGAGTTTCCATGCAGCGAAGTGCCGCCCGCCCAGTCGCGGATATTGGTGACGACGTTGCGCACCCACACGTCTTCATAGGAAAAATCATGCCGCGCTGGCTCGTCAGGCGCGCCCCAGCCCTTCAGCACATATTTGATGCCGGGATCCGGATTGTTCGTGTAATGCGTGGAGTGCGCCCGGTTCATGGTGGCGATGTCGGGAATTTCGCGCGGCCGTACATAGTCGTTGTAGTCGGTCGCGATCCGCACACCCTTGGCGCTCTCGATCAGAAAGGTCGAATGGCCGATGAAGGTGATGCGGACTTCTTCCCGCTTCAAGGACGCGCGGATGATGCGGGACGGTACTTCCGCCACGAGACGCGGGCAGCGTTCTTCCGTGGCGGGATTTTGCGCCGCCACCGCGGAGGGTGCGACCATCGGCAATCCAAGCAAAGCGATTTGCAATGTTTTGCATAGGTTCATGTCCGCAAGGGTGGCACGGTTCTGCGGGTTGCGCCAATATCGGCGCTTCAACTGCGCGTGACGGCACCGCGCTGAAGTCCTAGAAGCATCCGCATGGCTCTTTCGCCGGACGAACTTGAACGCTACGCCCGACACATCGTGCTCCGCGAAGTGGGCGGGCCGGGGCAGGCCCGTCTGCAACAGGCGCGGGTGCTCGTCATTGGCGCGGGCGGGCTCGGTTCGCCCGCACTTCTTTATCTGGCCGCGGCAGGGGTCGGCACGCTTGGCGTAGTGGACGACGATCTGGTTTCTCTTTCCAATTTGCAGCGGCAGGTGATCCACGCCACGCAAGATCTGGGTATGCAGAAAACCGCAAGCGCCGCCTCAGCCATTGCGAAACTGAACCCGCATGTGAAGGTCGAGACCCATGCGAAGCGCATCGATGCCTCCAATGCGTTCACGCTCATCTCCGCCTACGATATCGTGCTCGACGGTTCGGATAATTTTGCGACGCGCTATCTGGTTTCGGACGCCTGCTATCTGGCAAAGCGGCCGCTGATTACGTCCGCCCTCGGCACCTTCGATGCGACGCTGACGACCATCCGTGCGCACGAAAAAAATACCAAGGGCGGGCCGAACCCGACCTATCGCTGTCTTTTCCCGGAGCCGCCTCCGGATGGCTCCCTTCCCACTTGCTCGCAGGCAGGGATTCTCGGGGCGCTTGCGGGCGTTGCGGGCAGCCTTGCGGCACTCGAGGTCATCCGCGCGATCGTGGGCTTTGGGGAAAGTCTCGTCGGACGCCTGCTGATGATCGACGCGCGCTCAATGCGGTTCGAGATGCTCGAATACCGGTGGGATCCGTCCAATCCGCTGTCGGGAAAAAATCCGTCGATCCGGGATTTATCTCTGTACGCGCGCTGAAGTCATGCCGCCGCGGGCAACACACGATCCGGCGGGCGGTGGCCGTCCATATACGTCTTGATGTTCACGATCACTTTGTCGCCCATGTCCATGCGGCCTTCGATCGTGGCCGAGCCCATATGCGGCAGCAGCACGACCTTGCCCATTCTCGCAAGCTTCACGAGACGGGGGTTCACCGCGGGCTCATGCTCGAACACATCGAGGCCTGCGCCTGCGAGTTCGCCCGCCTCGATCATCTTTGCCAGTGCATTTTCGTCGATCGCGGCACCGCGCGCGGTGTTCACGATGTAGGCGTCCTTCTGCATAAGCTTTAGCCTCCGCGCCGAGAGCAGATGATAGGTCGCGGGCGTGTGCGGGCAGTTCACCGAAACGATGTCCATGCGAGCGAGCATCTGGTCGAGGCTTTCCCAGTATGTTGCCTCCAGCATTTCCTCGAGATCGGCCGCGATTCGCCGGCGGTTGTGATAGTGCACCTGCAGTCCGAAGGCGCGGGCGCGCTTGGCGACGGCGCTGCCGATGCGTCCCATGCCGATGATGCCCAGACGCTTTCCCGAAATGCGGCGGCCGAGCATCCAGGTCGGCGACCAGCCGCTCCATTCGTTGTCGCCCGTCAGTACGCCGGAGCCTTCTGCAAGGCGGCGAGGGACAGCGAGAATCAGCGCCATCGTCATGTCGGCGGTGTCTTCGGTGAGCACGCCCGGCGTGTTCGTGACCGTGATTCCCTTCGCCGCCGCCGCAGCGATGTCGATATGATCGGTGCCGTTCCCGAAATTGGCGATCAATTTCAATTGGGGTCCGGCCGCGGCGATTACCTCCGCATCAATCTGGTCGGTGACAGTCGGCACCAGCACCTCGGCGGTTTTCACCGCTTCGACCAGTTCCGCCTTGGTCATGGGTTTGTCGGTGTCGTTCAAGCGGGCGTCGAACAGCTCGCGCATGCGCGTTTCGACGTTTCCGGGGAGACGCCTTGTTACCACAACAAGCGGCTTCTTTTTCGGCATTGGCCGGGTGGAACCCTTCCGGTGACTTAAATTTAACCGCCTCGGCTGACACTCCCATGTCCGCCGGACCAGCGATTCTTCCTATCAGAGGGAACCTGAATCACAAACCGGCGGCAAGCCTCGCGGGACGGCACGGCAGTTGGTCAATACAGGGACAGCATTCTCCATGAACAAGATCGAATTTCCGCCGCGGACAATTCAAGCCGGGCTTTTGCTGGCTATGTTTATCGTTCACTCGCCGGCCGCGCTCGGCCAGGCCGAGATACAGACCGGATTGCCGGTACCGCGCTTCGCAAGTCTCAAGACGGAGAAAGTGAACGTGCGCGGCGGGCCGTCGCGCGGTCACGAAGTGACGTTCATCTTCACGCGCGCGGGTCTCCCGGTCGAGATCACCGCCGAGGCGGAGAACTGGCGCCGCATCCGCGATGCCGAAGGTTCCGAAGGCTGGGTGTTCCACTCGCTGCTGTCGGGCCGGCGCATGGTGCTCGTGGCGCCATCGCAGCGGAACGTTTCATTCCCGCTCTATGCAAACGCCAGCAGGGAAGCGCGGGTCGTCGCCGAACTGCAATCAAGTGTGCTCGCCTCGGCAAAGAACTGCGACGGGAAATGGTGCCGCGTCAGCGGCCAGGGCTTCGACGGATATGTCGAGCAGCAAAGACTGTGGGGCGTCTATCCCAACGAGACCATCGACTGAGAAAGCGGAAGTTTTGTTCAGGCGCTCTTGCGGCGGAGCCGTACGACCACATCGATGCGCGCGATCTCGTAGCCTTCCGGCGTAACCGGCAGCTTATCGACCAGCACTTCGGCTCCCGGAATATCGAGAAGCCTGCTGTCGCCTTCGACATAGAAGTGGTGATGTTCGGATGAGTTGGTATCGAAATAGGTCTTGGAGCCGTCCACCGCGACTTCGCGCAGCAGGCTCACTTCGGTGAACTGGTGCAGCGTGTTGTAAACGGTGGCGAGCGAAACCGGGAAACGGGCGCGCAGCGCTTCTTCGTGCAGCATTTCCGCGGTGATGTGGCGGTCGCCCTTGGCGAAGAGAAGCCAGCCAAGTGCCAGGCGCTGGCGGGTCGGACGCAGGCCGACTTCGCGGAGCATTTCGCGGACATCGTGGAATGGGCAGCCCGTTCGGCGGCCTGCAGCCGGTTCGACGCGAAGCCGTTCCACCGGCAGTTCGACGCGGCCGTCTTCAAACACAACTCTGCGCGGAGTTTCGTTCATGTCCGATCCGATACTCAAAAGCCGTAATAGCCAGAACCTGACTGGCTAGACAAACCCAGCACTTAGGGTCAATTTTCCACATAATAAGGCCGACATCCCGGCCATGCAACACGAACTCAGGTGGGGTGTTTCGTGTTCGATTCCAATAGTTTCCACCATGCCTATCCTCGCTTTGAGGAGCCGTATCGCTGTGTTAGGAACCGGGTCTAGTTGACATCCAGCCCGAACGCCAACCACTTCTTTCGGAACAATGACGAATAAACAATCGAATTTCAGTTACGAAGAGTTGCTTGCCTGCGGCAGAGGCGAGCTTTTTGGCCCCGGCAATGCCCAGTTGCCGCTACCGCCGATGCTCATGTTCGACCGGATTACCGAGATTTCCGAGCAGGGCGGCGAGTACGGGAAGGGCATTGTGCGCGCCGAATTCGACATCAAGCCGGACCTCTGGTTTTTTCCCTGCCACTTTAAAGGCGATCCGGTGATGCCCGGCTGCCTTGGCGTCGATGCGCTCTGGCAGTTGCTCGGTTTCTTCTTGGGCTGGACCGGCTCGCTGGGCCGGGGCCGTGCGCTTGGCGTGGGCGAGATCAAATTCTCGGGCCAGGTGTTGCCCACCATGAAAAAGGTAATTTACGGCCTCGAATTGAAGCGGGTCATGCGCTCGAAACTCGTGCTTGGCATCGCCGATGGCTGGCTATCGGCCGATGGAGAAGTCATATATCGGGCAAGCGACCTGAAGGTTGGATTGTTCCGGATCGATCTGGATCCGGCCGCGGCAAAGGCCTGATGTTCGGCGTCGGGAATTTGTCTTCTGCAATGACGTGACCATACGGCGAGGCATACATGCGGCGGGTCGTTGTCAGCGGGATGGGCATTGTTTCGTCCATCGGAAACAGCACTCAGGAAGTTCTGGCCAGCTTGCGCGAGGCCAAGAGCGGCATTTCCTTCGCTGAGGATTATTCGAAGCTGGGATTTCGCTGCCAGGTCCATGGCGCGCCGAATTGCGACGCTGCGGCGATCGTCGATCGCCGCGCGATGCGCTTCCATGGCGGCGGAACAGCCTGGAATCACGTCGCGATGGATCAGGCAATCCGTGACGCCGGGCTCGAGGAAAAAGACATCAGCAACGAGCGCACCGGCATCATCATGGGCTCGGGGGGGCCTTCTACCCGTACGGTCGTCGAAGCCGCCGACACCACGCGCAGCAAAGGCCCTAAGCGTGTCGGCCCGTTCGCCGTGCCGAAAGCGATGTCCTCGACCGCGTCGGCGACACTTGCGACCTGGTTCAAGATTAAGGGCGTGAACTATTCGATCTCGTCGGCCTGTGCCACGTCCAACCATTGCATCGGCAACGCGTACGAGCTGATTCAGTGGGGCAAGCAAGATGTCATTTTCGCCGGCGGCTGCGAGGAACTCGACTGGACGCTATCGGTTCTGTTCGATGCGATGGGGGCCATGTCATCCGGGTTCAACGGCACTCCGGCCAAGGCCTCGCGGCCCTATGACGCGAACCGCGACGGCTTCGTGATCGCAGGCGGCGCCGGAGTGCTCGTGCTGGAAGAACTGGAACACGCCAAGGCCCGCGGCGCCAAGATTTACGGCGAAGTCGCCGGTTACGGCGCTACTTCCGACGGTCACGACATGGTGGCCCCGTCCGGTGAGGGCGCCGTGCGCTGCATGAAGATGGCGATGAAAGACCTGAAAATTCCGGTCGACTACATCAATCCGCACGCGACCTCGACCCCGATCGGCGACCAGAAGGAAATTGAGGCGATCCGCGAAACCTTCGGCGCCAAGTGCCCGCCGATCTCGGCGACCAAGGCGCTGACCGGGCATTCTCTGGGTGCGACGGGTGTGCAGGAAGCGATCTATTCGCTCCTGATGATGAACAACGGTTTCATCTGCGAGAGCGCCAATATCGAGGAAATCGACCCTGCCTTCGCGGATATACCCATCGTTCGCGAACGGAAAGACAACGTAAAGATCGGGTGCGTGCTGTCCAATTCGTTCGGCTTCGGCGGCACCAACGCAACGATTGCGTTCAAGCGGCTCGACGCGTGAAGCGCGGACTGATTGGAAGAGAGTGGAGAGGCGCGTAGGTTATGAGTCTCATGAACGGCAAGCGCGGTCTGATCGTCGGCATCGCCAACGATCATTCGATTGCCTGGGGCATCGCAAAAAAACTGGCGGCGGAAGGCGCGCGCACGGCGCTCACCTATCAGGGTGAAGCGCTCGGCAAGCGCGTGAAACCGCTGGCCGAGTCGATTGGCTCCGATCTTTGCCTGCCCTGCGATGTCGAGGACATCGCTTCGGTGGACAAGGTGTACGCCGATATCGCCAAGAAATGGGGCGGGCTCGATTTTCTCGTTCACGCAGTCGCCTTCTCCGACAAGAATGAATTGAAGGGCCGCTATTCCGACACGACGCGCGAGAACTTTCAGCGCACCCTGCACATCTCCTGTTTTTCCTTTACGGAGCTTGCGAGGCGCGCAGCCAAGCTGATGCCGCCCGGCGGCGCCATGCTGACGCTTTCCTTCGACGGCGCCACTCGCGTGATGCCGAATTACAACGTAATGGGCGTGGCGAAGGCGGCACTCGAAGCAAGCACGCGCTATCTCGCGGCCGATTTCGGCCCGCAAGGCATTCGGGTGAATGCGATTTCCGCCGGCCCGATCCGCACGCTGGCGGGCGCCGGCATCACCGACGCGCGCGTCATGTTCAATTACATGAACCAGCATTCGCTGTTGCGGCGCGGGGTCTCCATCGACGAGATCGGCGGTGCCGCATTGTATCTGCTTTCCGATCTTTCCTCGGCCGTCACCGGGGAAATCCATTACGTGGATTGCGGCTACAACACAGTCGCAATGCCCCGGCCGGAAATGCTGAAGGATCAGAATTTCAGCGACGAGAAAAAAGCCGCCGAGTAATCTCCCCGTTCCGGCGGTCCGACGACCTGCAATCCAATTTTATGCTCTGCTATAATTTCGCTGCCCGCGATATGCGGGCGCATCCTTGCTGTATCAGTAGACGCGATCGCGATGACCAAGCTCCGCGAACTCCTGGACAGGCGGCCATCTGCTGATGCATCGTCTTCATCGTCTTGGCGATAACGTAGCCGCTGGGCATCGAACAGTGGCGGCAGTTTTTGTTCTGGTTCCTGGGGTGACGCCGTGAATGTCGCTTCGCGCATGGAATCCCAGGCGTTGCCGGCCGCATTCAAGTGAGCGAGCAGTTTCGCGCGGCAACCGAGGATGCATTCTACTTCGATGAACGTGGAACTGTGCAGGTGAAAGGTCTAGGCGAAGTGCGTACCTACTTTTTGCAAAAAAGAAAAATAAAAGGGCAGCACGCAGGCTGCCCTTATCCTTTTTGCGTAAGTTGTAAGCCGTTTATTCGGCGGCCTGCACGCCGTGCGGCATCTTCTGCTGCTGCGCGGTTTCGGATGCTTTCGCGCGGGTCATCTTCTCGAGTGCCGCCCGTACGCCCTTGGCGTAGTCCGGATGCACTTTCGCGAAGTGCTCCATCTGCCGCTCAACGATTGCTTCCGGTACGCTCCACATCGCCTCGGCAATGTTCAGGTAGAGCCGGTCCTTTTGCGCGGCGTCGAACAGATTGAACAGCGCCGTCACCTGCCTGTAGTCGTCGTTTCCGTCACGATGACTGTAGCGGTCGGCATTGCCGTCGATCTTGAGCACAGGTTCGTTATAGCGAGCATCCTGCTCGGCCGAACCGCTGACCGAATTAGGCTCGTAGTAAGCGTCCACATTGCCGGCCTTCTGTTCGAAGAACCGCATCGGGCCATCCTTGTGATAGTGATGCACCGGGCAGCGCGCGGCGTTGACCGGGAGCTGCTCGTAATGCGTGCCGAGACGATAGCGGTGCGCATCCGCGTAGGAGAAAATACGCGCCTGCAGCATTTTATCGGGCGAGAAGCCGATGCCCGGCACGATGTTCGACGGTGAGAACGCGGCCTGCTCGATCTCGGCGAAATAGTTTTCCGCGTTGCGGTTCAGCTCCAGCACGCCGATGTCGATCGGCGGATAGTCGCCGTGCGGCCAGACCTTGGTGAGGTCGAACGGATTGTACCAGTGCTTGCCGGCATCCGTTTCCGGCATGATCTGCACCTGCATCTTCCACTTCGGGAATTCGCCTTTTTCAACGGAGTTGAACAAGTCTTCCTGCGTGGATTCGCGCGTGCGGCCGACGATCTGCGTTGCTTCCGAATTGGTCCAGTGCTTGTGGCCCTGCATCGTCTTGAAATGGAATTTCACCCAGAAGCGCTCGTTTTTGGCGTTGATGAACGAGAAGGTGTGCGAACCGTAGCCGTTGATGTGGCGAACATCGGTAGGCAGTCCGCGATCCGACATCAGGATCGTGACCTGATGCAGACTCTCCGGCGAAAGCGACCAGAAATCCCACATCGCGGTGGGCGAGCGCAGGTTGCTCTTTGGGTGGCGCTTCTGGGTGTGGATGAAGTCCGGGAACTTGTAGGGATCGCGCACGAAGAACACCGGCGTGTTGTTGCCGACGAGATCCCAGTTACCTTCCTTGGTATAGAACTTGATCGCGAAGCCGCGAACGTCGCGCTCGGCGTCGGCGGCACCCATTTCGCCTGCGACCGTTGAGAAGCGCAAGAGCAGGTCGGTCTTGGCGCCCTTCTGGAGCACGCTTGCCTTCGTGTATTTCGAAATATCGCCGGTGATCGTCAGCGTGCCGTAGGCACCCCAGCCCTTCGCATGCACCGTGCGCTCCGGAATGCGCTCGCGGTTCTGGTGCGCGAGCTTTTCGATGAGTTGATAGTCCTGCAGCAGCACCGGTCCGCGCGGGCCGGCGGTGATGGAATTCTGGTTGTCGCCGACCGGGTTGCCGGCGGTGGTCGTCAGTTGCGGTTTTTTGGACATCAACACCTCCCAAATACGATCCGGCCGTTTCCGGACGCAAACTGGGAGTAACCTGCGCGCTTCCTTGGATAAGGTCTAATTGTAATAAATCCAATTTATGATAAGAAAAACTGATGAGTGCGGTTACCCTTCGCCAGCTTCGGTATCTGGAATCACTTGCCCGGCATCGTCATTTTGGCCGCGCGGCGGAGGATTGCTCGATCTCGCAGCCGGCCCTTTCCATGCAGATCAAGGAACTGGAGCAGACGCTGGGGATCGATCTGGTCGAACGTTGCAGCGGCGAGGTCGTCCTCACGTCCAAAGGCGAAGAGATCGTGGAGCGCGCGACGAA
This sequence comes from Xanthobacteraceae bacterium, assembly GCA_022844205.1. GTDB lineage: Bacteria > Pseudomonadota > Alphaproteobacteria > Rhizobiales > Xanthobacteraceae > JAUSIF01. Next base: position 419,539 of record JALHMF010000002.1, read on the forward strand.
GATCCTGATCGCCACGCGCGACCTTATGGATCTCGCCCGGCAAGGCACGCATGCGCTGAGCGGCGTGCTGCGGCTTGGCGTGATCCCGACGCTGAGCCCGTATCTGCTGCCGCGCATCCTCCCCCTGTTGCAAAAAAAGTATCCCAAACTGCGACTTGAGCTTCGCGAGACGCAGACGAAGCCGATGCTCGATGAACTAGCGCGCGGCAATCTTGATGCGGTGATGCTGGCGCTCCCTGCGGAAGCGGCCGATGTGGAAGCGCTCAATCTGTTCGAGGACAGCTTCCTTCTCGCCGTGCCGGCGGGAGATCCCTTGCAGAAACGCATGCAGATCTCCGTTGATGATTTCGATCCGCGGCGGCTGCTGCTGCTGGAAGAAGGCCATTGCCTGCGCGATCAGGCGCTCGCCTTTTGCGGGATGGCGCGGTCGGAGGCATCGACCACGCTTGGCGCCACGAGCCTCGCCACCGTGATGCAGATGGTGGCCAGCGGTTACGGCATCACGCTCGTGCCGGAAGTGGCGGCGGACGCTGAAGTGCGCGATGCGCGCGTGAAGCTGATCCAGTTCGTGAAGCCGCGGCCCAGCCGGATGATCGGTCTTGCCTGGCGGAAGACATCACCGCGCAAGGCGGATTTCCGGGCGCTTGGCGAGGTTGTGAAGGCGGTGTTCGCGCAGAAAACCGCACGGAAATGAAACGGGGCAGCCGCAAGGCCGCCCCGCATGACTCAATTTCTTGAGAGCTTACTCGGCGGCGCCGGCGGGTTCGCCTTCCGTCTTCTGCTTCGCTTCAAGGTCTTCGCCGGTCTGTTGATCGACGGCCTTCATCGAGAGCTTCACCTTGCCGCGATCGTCGAAGCCGAGAAGCTTCACCTTCACCTTGTCGCCTTCCTTGACGACGTCCGACGTCTTGTTCACGCGGCGCGGGGCAAGGTGCGAGATGTGGACGAGGCCGTCCTTCGGGCCGAAGAAGTTCACGAAGGCGCCGAAGTCCACGACCTTCACGACGGTGCCGTCGTAAATGGTGCCGACTTCCGGTTCCGACACAATGGTCTTGATCCAGTTCATCGCGGCCTTGATCGCCTCTCCGTTCGAGGAGGCGACCTTCACGGTGCCGTTGTCTTCCACGTTGATCTTGGCGCCGGTCTTTTCCACGATTTCGCGGATGACCTTGCCGCCAGTGCCGATCACTTCGCGGATTTTATCGACCGGGATCTGGATCACTTCGATGCGCGGAGCATGTTCGCCAAGCTCCGGACGAGCGGTGGTGAGCGCCTTGGCCATTTCGCCGAGGATGTGCAGACGGCCGTCCTTGGCCTGTGTCAGCGCCACCTTCATGATCTCTTCGGTGATGCCGGCGATCTTGATGTCCATCTGAAGCGCGGTGATGCCTGTGTCGGTGCCCGCGACCTTGAAGTCCATGTCACCGAGATGATCCTCGTCGCCGAGAATATCGGAGAGCACCGCGAACTTCTTGCCTTCCAGGATCAGGCCCATCGCGATGCCAGCAACCGGGCGGCGGAGCGGAACGCCCGCATCCATCAGCGCGAGAGAGGCGCCGCAGACCGTGGCCATCGAGCTTGAGCCGTTCGACTCCCAAATTTCCGACACGATACGCAGGGTGTACGGAAACTCGTGCGCAGCCGGCAGGATCGGATGGATTGATCGCCAGGCGAGTTTGCCGTGACCGATTTCGCGGCGGCCCGGAGCGCCGGTGCGGCCGGTCTCGCCGACGGAGAAGTGCGGGAAATTATAGTGCAGCAGGAACCGTTCCTTGTAGGTACCGGTAAGCGCGTCGATGAACTGCTCATCTTCGCCGGTGCCAAGCGTGGCTACGCACATCGCCTGCGTTTCGCCGCGGGTGAAGAGTGCGGAACCATGCGTACGCGGCAATACGCCGACTTCCGCGACGATCGGACGGACGGTCTTGCCGTCGCGGCCGTCGATGCGTTTGCCGGTGTCCAGGATCGAGTTGCGCACGACCCTGGCTTCGAGTTCCTTGAACACGCCCATCACACGCGTGATCGCCGGTGCATCCTTGTCATCTTCGGCCAGAGTGAAGGCTTCCTTCACCTTGACCTTGGCGGCATCAACCGCCTTGTGGCGCTGCTGCTTCTCGCGGATCGAATAGGCGGCGCGGAGGTCGGATTCAACCAGCGAAGCGATCTTCTTTTCGATTGCGCTGTTGTCGATGAGCTTCAGTTCGCGTGGTTCCTTCGCCGCCTTTTCCGCGAGGCGGATGATCATGTCGATCACCGGCTGGAAATGGCGGTGCCCGAACATCACCGAGCCGAGCATGACTTCTTCCGGAAGTTCCTTCGCTTCCGACTCGACCATCAGAACCGCATCGGCGGTGCCGGCGACCACGAGCTCGAGGCTCGATTCCTTCATCTCGTCGATCTGCGGATTCAGCACGTACTCATTGTTGATGAAGCCAACGCGAGCCGCGCCGATCGGGCCCTGGAACGGCGCACCGGAAAGCGTCAGCGCGGCCGAAGCCGCCACCATCGCAACGACGTCAGGATCGTTTTCGAGATCGTGCGAAAGCACATTGATGGTGATCTGCGTGTCGCAGCGCCAGCCGTCAGCGAACAGCGGACGGATCGGACGGTCGATGAGACGCGAGATCAGCGTGTCGCGTTCCGTCGGACCGCGTTCGCGCTTGAAGTAGCCGCCCGGGATGCGTCCCGCGGCGTAGAATTTTTCCTGGTAGTTGACGGTGAGCGGAAGGAAATCGATTCCGGGCTTCGGCTCTTTTGCCGCCACGACGGCGGCGAGAACGGTGGTGTCGCCGTAGGTGGCGAGCACGGCGCCGTCCGCCTGGCGCGCGGCGCGGCCGGTTTCGAGGACTAGCTTGCGGCCTCCCCAGTCGATTTCTTCACGATGAATGTTGAACATAGATTTTTTCCATGGCTTGCGGAGACGAAAAGCCATGGGCAAGACGGCAAGATGCTCGCCTCCGCGCGGTTGCGCGGCATGAGGTGAGCATCCAACGATCCTGCCATGGCTTTTGTCTTCCTTCGGTGATGCGGCGGCCCTGCCGCCGCGGGCCCGCACGGTGCGATCACCGCGCGGCGTGCGATTAGCGGCGAATGTCCAGCCGCTCGATCAGTTTCTGGTAACGGGTTTCGTCCCTCGACTTCAGATAGTCGAGAAGTCCACGGCGCATCGCGACCATTTTCAACAGTCCGCGGCGCGAGTGGTTATCCTTCACATGGTTCTTGAAGTGGCCGGTCAGGTTGTTGATCCGTTCGGTGAGGATCGCGACCTGTACTTCGGGCGAACCGGTGTCGCCCTTCTTGGTGGCATAGTCGTTTACAAGCGCCTGCTTGCGCTCAGCCGTAATCGACATCGGATGTTCCTTCTGTTCGGGTTTATGGGGACGGCAGTGGCCGGGATGTCGTCCAGCCTTGTCGCCAAGGTTGACCGCACAAGGCGATTCAACTGGCGGGAATATACCGATATTCGCGCTCCGTACCAGTACGGAAAAAGTGAGCAAAACCAGACACAAACGCTTATCGGGGCAAATTGAAGATGCGCTTCGGCTTGAGCGAGCCGTGTTCGACTTCGGCGAGCGCGATAAGCGCGCCCTGCGCGCTGACCGAAACAAGACCCTCGATGATGGGCGCGTCGCGGCCGCGCAGGAGAACCGGCTGGCCTTGCGTCAGCCTTTGGGCGTCGTTGCTACTGACGTTCAGCGCAGGCAGCGATCCAAACCCGGCCTCGACCGGAAGCAGCACAGGGGTGAGACCTGCTTCGCCTTCCTGCTCGGAGATTTTTTTCAGCGCATCGATCGAGATCGCGCGCTGCTCATCGAACAGCCCAACCATCGTCCGGCGCAGATTTGTCACATGCCCGAAGCAGCCGAGCCTGCGGCCCATGTCGCGCGCGAGTGCGCGCACATAGGTGCCTTTTCCGCATTCTACTTCAAAAACCGAATGTTCAGCCTCGGGCGAGCTGACAAGCCGCAGTGAGTGAACCTCGATCTCGCGCGAGGCAAGATCGACATCCTCGCCGGCGCGCGCCAGATCGTAAGCACGCTCGCCGTTGATCTTCAGCGCGGAAAATCGCGGCGGCGTCTGCTCGATCGCGCCGGTGAATTCCGGCAGCAGCGCAAGCACGGAATTCCGGTCGGGACGAAGATCGGAATTCTGCATGGACCGGCCTTCGGCGTCGTCGGTGTCGGTCTCGATGCCCCAGCGAACGGTGAAGCGATAGATCTTCCGTCCGTCCATCACGAACGGAACGGTCTTGGTCGCCTCGCCGAGCGCAATGGGGAGGACGCCGGAGGCAAGCGGATCGAGCGTGCCGGCGTGTCCGACTTTCTTCGCGCGGAAGATGCGCTTGATCGCCCCGACAGCGCCGGTGGACGTTTCGCCGACGGCCTTGTCGAGGATGATCCAGCCGTGCACATCCCGCCGCTCGATGCGTGTCTGCATCAGGAATTCCTGTTCTTGTCGCGGGCGGTGTCGCGCACGACTTCCGGCGAGCGTAACAGTTTTTCGATTCGTTCCGCCTCGTCGAATCGCTCGTCGATCAGAAAGCGGATGTCGGGCGCGAATTTCAGGTTCACGCGTTTGGCGATTTCGGTGCGCAGGTATTTGCGGTTGTTACCGAGCGCCTCGAGAACCGCCTCCTTGTCGCGCCCGCCAAGCGGCATCACATAGATGGTCGCAAGCCGCAGGTCGGGGCTCATGCGCACTTCGGGCACGGTGATCATGTTCTTCGCCAGCACCTTGTCGAAGTCAGCGCCGCGCGTCAGCACTTCGGATAGGGCATGGCGGATGAGTTCGCCCACGCGCAACTGGCGCTGGCCTGGGGTCGATGGATGTTCGCTGCGGTGTTTTTTCATGGCATCACGCCGTTCCGGGATTGAACCGGAAGCGGCGTTCCAGTTGCGGTCAGCTCAAAGCGTGCGCTTGATGCTCTCAACGCGGTAGCATTCGATCAGGTCGCCCTTGCGGATGTCATCGTAGGATTCAAACGACATGCCGCATTCCTGACCGGCGAGTACTTCGCGGGCATCGTCCTTGAAGCGCTTGAGCGTGGAGAGCTTGCCTTCGTGAATGACGATGTCGTCGCGCACGAGGCGGACATTGGCGCCGCGCTCGACCTTGCCTTCGGTCACGCGGCAGCCGGCGACCTTGCCGATCTTGGAGACGTCGAACACTTCGAGGATTTCGGCCTTGCCGAGTGCCGTTTCGCGCAGCATCGGCGCGAGCAGGCCTGACATCGCACCTTTCACATCGTCTACGAGGTTGTAGATGATGTTGTAGTAGCGGATTTCGTTGCCCGAACGCTCGGCCTTCTCGCGCGCTTCCTTGTGGGCGCGCACGTTGAAGCCGATGATCGCGGCACCCGAGGTTTCGGCGAGCGTCACGTCGGATTCGGTGATCGCACCGACGCCCGCATGCAGCACGCGCGCCATCACTTCCTCAGTGCCCAGTTTTTCAAGCGCGCTGACAATCGCCTCGACCGAGCCCTGCACGTCGCCCTTGATGAGGAGCGGGAATTCCTTGCGGCCGGTGGTCTTGAGCTGGCTCATCATCTGTTCGAGCGAGCCGCCGGTCTTCATGCCTGCCGACGCTTTTTCGCGGCGTTCGCGCTGGCGATAGTCGGTGATCTCGCGGGCACGGGCTTCGTTTTCGACGACCGCCAGACGGTCGCCCGCCTCCGGTGTGCCGGCAAAACCGAGGACTTCGACCGGCAATGAAGGACCGGCCGTTTCGATCTGCTTGCCCTGGTCGCTGACGAGCGCGCGCACGCGCCCCCATTCCGCACCGGCGACAACGATGTCACCGACGCGCAGCGTGCCGCGTTGTACGAGCACGGTTGCGACCGGGCCGCGGCCGCGGTCGAGTTTCGCTTCGATCACCGTGCCTTCGGCAGGACGATCCGGATTGGCGCGCAGGTCCAGAATTTCGGCCTGCAGGCTGATCACTTCCAGCAGCTTGTCGAGATTGATCTTCTTGGTGGCCGACACTTCCACTTCGAGTGTGTCGCCGCCCAGCGATTCCACCTGCACCTCGTGCTGGAGGAGTTCGGTGCGGACACGTTCCGGCTTGGCGTCGGACTTGTCGATCTTGTTGATCGCAACGATCATCGGCACCTTGCCGGCGCGCGCGTGATTGATCGCTTCGATGGTTTGCGGCTTCACGCCGTCGTCGGCCGCGACCACAAGAATGACGAGATCGGTGACCTTGGCGCCGCGCGCACGCATGGCGGTGAATGCCGCGTGGCCCGGGGTATCGATGAAGGTGACTTTGGCGCCCGACTTGTTGGTCACCTGATAGGCGCCGATATGCTGCGTGATGCCGCCGGCTTCGCCCGACACAACATCCGTCTGCCGGATGGAATCGAGCAGCGAAGTCTTGCCGTGGTCGACATGACCCATGATGGTCACGACCGGGGGACGCGGCTGCATGTGAGCCGTATCGTCGGCGGTATCGAACAGGCCTTCGACCACGTCCGCTTCGGAAACGCGCTTGACGGTGTGGCCCATTTCCTCGGCGACCAGTTGCGCCGTGTCGGCGTCGATCACGTCGGTGATCTTCAGCATCTGGCCCTGCTGCATCAGCAGCCGGATCACGTCGACGCCGCGCTCGGCCATGCGGTTGGCCAGTTCCTGGATCGTGATGGATTCCGGGAGCACGACTTCACGAATGATCTTTTCCTTCGGCTCGTCCGAAGGACGATGACCCGTCATGCGCTGCGTGCGCCGGCGGAACGCGGCGATCGAGCGCTGACGCTCGTCGCCTTCCGTGAATGCGGTGACGACGGTGAGACGGCCACGGCGGCGTTCTTCGCCTCCCGTACGCGTTGGCTTGGGCGGCGGAGCCGCCTTGCTGCCGCGGTGTTTGGAGCGCGGCCCGTCTTCGTCCTCTTCCAGGGTCAGCGGCCCGCGAACGACGGGCACTTTGGTCGGATCTTCGCCGAAACGCTTGCGCGCTTCCTGCTCCGCCTTGCGCTTCTTCTCTTCCTCGAAGGCGCGGCGGGATTCTTCCTCATGCTTGCGCTTTTCAGCGGCGTCGCGTTCGGCGCGATCGACCGCGTCGCGGCTGGCGCGGCGCTTTGCATCTTCTTCCGCATGGCGTCGATCTTCGGCTTCGCGTTCGCGTGCGTCGCCGAGCGCCTTCATACGGTTGATGCGCTCTTCCTCGGTCAGCGTGCGCAGCACGACGCCGGAAGGTTTTGCATCGGCGGATGGTGCAGGACGGGCTACGGTCTGTTTCGCGGTTTCTACAGGAGCGGCAGACGCTGGACGCGGCGCGGGTTTCTGGATTTCCGGCGCGGGCTCCTTCGCCTCGGTCGCAGGACCGACGACGCGGCGCTTGACCGTCTCGACGACCACTTCCTTGGAGCGGCCGTGGCTGAAGCTCTGGCGCACGGTACCCTTGCCCGCTGTCCGCTTGATCGTGAGCGTCTTCGGCGCCACGCGCAGGGTCTTTTCGCCAGTGTCTTTCGTGTCGGCCATTCCAGTTCCTGTCAGTTCTGTCCGGCGCCCGGTTCCGGCGCCAATTGCTCGCCGCCCGGACCACCGTTCCGCCAGTGATCAAGTCGCAGACAGCGCGAAAGAAAAGCCGTGCTGACGGGGTGCGCGAGCAGGGCTGCATGTACCACATTTGACCGCCCGAGCGCCAAGTCCAATTGCTCGCCTGCAAATGGGGAAAGGCTGGCCGGACGTGGTTTTCCGGCGGCTTCGGTGCGTCCGGCGGCCTGTTGCAGCTTCCGGACGCCATCCGTTGCGGCATCGCTGGCATGAAGGAGCAGGGCGATTTTCTGTTCCATCAGCGCCTTCTCGATCTTGGAGAAGCCTGTGACGACGGCTCCGGCCTTGTTCGCTATCGAAAGCGAAGCCAGTGCTGCCTTCTCAAGTAGGTTTTCCACTTCGCTGGACAAGTCCGGACGGGGGGAAACCTTTCCCCGGAAGGCGCGCGTGAGCGCTTTTTCCGCGATCGCTTTCTCAAGTGCCGCTTTCGTCGCGGTGATCCACGCACCTCGGCCCGGCAGCTTCCGCTCCAGATCGGCCACGACCCGCCCGTCAGGGCCGCCGACTAGACGAATCATCCGGTCCACCGGTTTCACTTCTCGCGTCGCCAGACAAAGCCGCTCGACCTCGCCGCGCGAGGCGGCAAGACCGTTATCGGTTTCGTCAGGTTCCACGGCGGCCAGCATCGATCAGCCTTCGGCTTTCTCTTCGGCTTCTTCCGCCGGCGGCGCTTCGGGCGGTGTCAGGGCCGCTGCATCGACCCAGCCCGCCTTCACGCGCGCCTGCATCACCATCGTTTCCGCTTGATCGCGTTCAAGGCCGAAGCCATCGAGTATGCCGGGCTGGCGAACATTTTCGCCATCCTTGCGCTCGACCCAGCCCACGAGATCGTCGGTCGCGCAGCCGGCAAGATCTTCCACGGTCTTGATGCCGTTCTCGCCGAAGGTGACGAGCATCTTGCTGGTTACACCCGGTACTTCGCGCAGTTCGTCAGCAACGCCGAGCTCCTTTCGCTTGGCATCGATTTCGCCTTCGATCTTAGCAAGATATTCCTGGGCGCGGGTCTGCAACTCGGCGGCGGTTTCCTCGTCGAACCCCTCGATGCCGGCGAGTTCCTGCACCGGCACGAACGCAAGTTCTTCGATGGAGCCGAAGCCTTCGGAACTCAACAATTGGCCAACCATCTCGTCCACGTCGAGCGCTTCCATGAAGGTATTGGTGCGTTCCGCGAATTCCTTCTGGCGGCGTTCGCTTTCCTCGGCTTCGGTGAGAATGTCGATGTCCCAGCCGGTGAGCTGCGAGGCGAGGCGGACATTCTGGCCACGGCGGCCGATGGCGAGCGAAAGCTGCGCATCGGGAACGACGACCTCGATGCGCTCGCGCGTTTCATCGAGCACGACCTTGACGACTTCCGCCGGCGCCAGCGCGTTCACGACGAAAGTCGCGATATTTTCCGACCAGAGGATGATGTCGATTTTTTCGCCGGCAAGCTCGTTCACCACCGCCTGCACGCGCGAACCGCGCATGCCGACGCAGGCGCCGACCGGATCGACCGACGAATCGCGGGAGATCACGGCGATCTTGGCGCGCGATCCCGGATCGCGGGCGACCGCGCGGATTTCGACGATGCTGTCGTAGATTTCCGGCACTTCCTGCGCGAACAGCTTGGCCATGAATTGCGGATGCGTCCGCGACAGGAAAATTTGCGGGCCGCGCGGCTCGCGGCGCACGTCGTAGACATAGGCGCGCACCCGGTCGCCGTTGCGGAAGATTTCGCGCGGCAAGAGTTCGTCGCGCCGCACGATCGCTTCGCCGCGGCCGAGATCGACGACAACGTTGCCATATTCGACGCGCTTCACGACGCCGCTGACGATCTCGCCGATACGGTCCTTATATTCCTGGTACTGCCGGTCGCGCTCGGCATCGCGCACCTTCTGCACGATCACCTGTTTCGCCGACTGGGCGGCGATGCGGCCGTATTCGAGCGGCGGCAGCGATTCAGCGATGTAGTCGCCCGGCTGCGCGGCGGGGTTTTTGCGGCGGGCCTCTTCGAGGCTGATCTGCGTGGCTTCATTCTCGATCTGGTCCGCGACCAGCAGGAGACGCGAAAGCCGCAACTCGCCGGTTTTCGGATTGATCTCGGCCCGCACTTCCGTCTCGCTGCCATAGCGAGAGCGTGCGGCCTTCTGGATCGCGTCTTCCATCGCGGCGATCACGATGCCCTTGTCGATCGACTTCTCGCGCGCCACGGCTTCGGCGATCTGAAGCAGTTCGAGCCGGTTTGCGCTGACGGCTGCCATCTGGCGTCTCCTCGTGCTGTCTAAACGTTCGAGCGGCTTGCTGCCGCGGGATGGGGTGAATTGGAATTCTGGTTTTCCTGCGCGGGCTTTGCGCCGCGCGCGGCGTCTTTTCCGCGCTTCAGGGATTGGGCGACCAGCGCATCGGTGAGCACGAGTTTTGCTTCGCTCATGTCGCGGATCGGCGCCTTGATCTCCACCGGTCCGCCTTCGGCATCCACGCGAATTTTTGCGTAATCGCCTTCGGCACCGAGGAGGACGCCGCGAAAGCGTTTTCGCCTTTCGACCGGCACATCCATCTCGATCTTGATCTCATGGCCGGCATTTCGTTCGAAATCGGAGCGCCGCACGAGCGGCCGGTCGATGCCGGGCGAGGAAAGCTCAAGCCGGTATCCGGTCTGGATCGGGTCCTCGACGTCGAGCGTGGGTGAAAGCACACGGGATGCCGTCTCGCAGTCCTCGATCAGAAAGGTGCCGTCCGGGCGCTCGGCCATGATCTGCACCGTGCAGCCGTCGCGGCCTGAAACCTTCACGCGCACAAGCCGGTAGCCGAGCCCGATCAGCACTGGCTCGATGATCGCCGCGACGCGCGCGGAGATGCCCTTCTCGCCGATGAGGCGGGGCTCTTCGAGTTGTTCGTTCGTTGTTTCGTGCTCGTTCATTGTTTGTGTGCGGCGCAAGTAACAAAAAAGAGCGGGTCCCGGCCGGGGCCCACTCTCCCAATATCCGATCACCAGATCGCTATGAGATGATGTTGTTGCCGGGAATATAGCGCCGAATGACGGGGGCGCAAGGGCCACCAAGGCACGTCGTTAAGGCCAATTTCCTAGCTTCTAACCCATTCTTCAGGATTGTCGGATAGCCTGAACGGACCTTTTTCAGGCTTCTTTGGTTCAATTTTTTCAGGATTGCCAGTGGCCGGCCGCGACTCCCTGATCGCCGAACTTGAACACGCGATCCAGTGCGGCTCCACCGACCAATGCGCGCAGACCATCCGCCGCGTGACGGAACTCTTTACCGACCGCTCGCCGCAACTGAACGAACAACACATCGAACTGTTTGACGAGGTAATCCTGCGTCTCGCGGATGAGATCGAGGTCAAGGCGCGCGCGGAGCTGGCCAGGCGTCTGGCCTTGGTCGAGAATGCTCCGGCAAAAACAATCGGCCGTCTCGCGCTGGATGACGAAATCTCGGTCGCGGGACCCGTGCTTGTCCGCTCCGGCCGTCTCAGCGAAGAGCAACTTCTCGAGATCGTGCGGACGAAAAGCCAAGCACATCTCCTTGCCGTCTCAAACCGTGCGCAGGTTACGGAGGTAGTGACGGATATTCTTGTCGATCGCGGCGACAGCTCGGTGCTTTTCAACGTCGCGTCGAATGCCGGTGCGAACTTTTCCGAAAGCGGCTTTGCGGCACTCGTCGAGAAGGCGGGCACGGACGATGCGCTTGCCAACCGCGTGGGCGAACGGCCGGATATCCCGCGCCCGCTGTTCCGCATGCTCGTGCTGCAGGCGAGCGACATGGTGCAACGCCGCCTCATTTCGATTGCGGCACCCGACATGCGCGGCGAGATCCAGAAAATCCTCACCAAGGTTTCTCACGAGATCAATCCCGACGCTCCAGCCCCGCATAATTTCGTCGCGGCACAGCGCATGATGCGGATGCTGTCCGACGCGGGCCAGCTCAACGAAGATCATCTGCATGGCCTTGCGAAGTCGCGGCGCTATGAGGAAACCGTCGCGGCACTCTCCCTGCTGAGCAGCGTTCCGCTCGACACGGTGGACTGGCTGATGAACGGCGACCGGATCGAGCCGTTTCTGATCCTGTTCAAGGCGCTTGGCTTCGAATGGATGACCGTCCGCGTTGTGCTGATGATCCGGCCAAGCGGACGAAAACTATCCGCGAAGGAAGTCGAGGAAGTATGCAGCGACTTCAACCGGCTGTCCTATTCCACCGCGCGGCGCGTGATCCGGCATTGGCAGGGCCGCGAAGGAATGAAGACGGCGAGCTAGAGCCGCCGGAATGTGAGATAGACCGGAATACGCCCCTCGCGCTTTGCTTTTGTTTCATAGCGTGTGCCTGGAAAAGCCCGCCACGGAAGCCGCCAGTCGTCGGCCTTCGCGGCGCTCCATTCAAAATCCTTTGAACGGGCAAAATGGACAAGCGTCCATTCGACATAGCTTTCGATGTCGGAGGCGAAACGGAAACTTCCTCCGGGTTTCAGGATTCGGGCGAACTGGCGCACGCGCTCATCTGAAACAAATCGGCGCTTCCAGTGCCGCCGCTTCGGCCATGGATCGGGATAGAGGAGATCCACGCGCATGAGCGATTGGTCCGGCAGCCAGTCCAGGAGTTCGATTGCATCGCCGAAGTACAACCGAATATTCGCAAGCCCGGCTGAAGAGATGGCGGAGAGGGCGCTCGCCATTCCGTTCACGAACGCTTCTGCCCCGATCAGCCCGGTTTCCGGCCGCGATCTTGCTTCGTGCACGAGATGCTCCCCGCCGCCAAAGCCGATCTCAAGCGCCACGTTCGTCGCGACTTGAGGAAACAGCTTTTCAAGCCGGTCAGGCGGGGGAGTTGCGAGATCGAGTGCCAGCGAGGGAAGCGTGTGCTCGATCAGTTCCGCGCGTTGCGGGCGAAGTTTGTGCCCCTTGCGCCGCCCGAAGAAGGCCCGGCGTTTCGTGGGAGACATGCTTTCCGATTGCATTCGTGCCTCGCGTCGGTTCGCGCGAGGATAGCAAAATCCAGGTGGCGAAGGTGGTTACTTCTTGGACTCTTTGGTCTCTTCGCTGACCATCGCTTCGACAAGGTCCACGATCCGGCGGCGGACCTTGGGATCGCGCACTTTCATGAAAGCCTTGGTGAGCGCGAGGCCGTCAGAGGTAGCCAGAAAATCAGAAACATAGGCGGGGTTCGCGCTGTCGGAAAAACCACTGGCGGAGCCATCCGGAACCGGCGCGCCCTCGAAGAAAAAAGAAACCGGAACGCCTACTACGATCGCGATCTGCTGCAGGCGGCTCGCACCGACGCGGTTGGTTCCCTTCTCATATTTTTGAATTTGCTGAAATGTAATCCCGAGCTTTTCGCCAAGTTTCTCCTGGCTCATGCTGATCATCATGCGGCGCATGCGAATGCGGCTGCCGACATGGCGATCGATCGGATTTGGCGATTTCTTCGTCATCATGCTTTCGCTAATATATCACAAAATTACTTACTCGAATCGCATTGGTTCAGAAAGCAATTGTGTTTGGCATTGCTGCGACGAGTGCGCACAGCATGTTCGGAATATGAACTAAGCCTTTGGCCGCTTAAGTTTTTGCAGCCGCGAGCGCCCCAAAAACAGAGTAAATATTGTTATCGTGAGCATTACCGGGAGGTCACCGGTGCGCGCGTAAATCGTCGGCGCAATCGATTGTGGCAGGGGGGCATCAAGCACGCCTGCGCTGCCCAACGGCATTGACGCGACGATTCGTCCAAACGAGTCGACAACCGCGGAAATTCCATTGTTCGCGGATCGAACCAGCGGCAATCCCTGTTCGATCGTTCGCAGCCTTGCCTGTGCGAAATGCTGATGCGGTCCCGGCGTAATTCCAAACCAGGCATCGTTTGTCAGATTCAAAAGCCATGAGGGCCGGCGGCCTTCCGGCAATACCTGTCCCGGAAAAATAATCTCGTAACAGATCAGCGGTGCTGCCAGCGGAAGCCGTGGAATGGAAAGTGCGCGGCGAGCGCTGCCCGGCGTGAAACCGCCGCGAACGCGGGTGAGCTGCTGGAAGCCGAGACTTTCGAGAAAATTCTGAAACGGCAAATATTCGCCGAACGGAACGAGATGAACCTTGTCGTAGGTCGCAAGGATCGCGCCGTCGTCGCCGATAACACGAATGCTGTTGAAAACTCGCTGCGATCCCTGCCGCTGTTCGCCGCGCGCGGCACCTGTGATGAGCACGACACCGGGCGGCAGGAGATCGGCGATTTGGGCAAGTGCATCCGATTCCCGCTCCAGCAAAAACGGAAACGCCGATTCCGGCCAGATCAAATGCGTGACATCGCGCACTCCTTGGCTCTCGGGCCGCGTCGCGCGGTCACTCAGCGAAGTATAAAGGTCCATCACCTTTTTCTTCACGGCGTAATTGAATTTATCGTCTTGCGGCAGGTTCGGCTGCATCAGCCGCAGCCGCACACCCTCAACCTGGCGCGTCTCGGCATTCGACAGCCGGTAGGAACCGGCGGCCGCAAGAAGCGCTAGTGAAAGTGCAGCGAGCGCGGGCCACAAAAGCGGATGCCGCGACTTTTCGCGCGGATCGGCAAGCAGCGCAGGCGTTGCAAGCGTGAGCAACGCGATGAAGCTCAGGCCCCAGAGCCCGACATAGGCGGCGCTTTGCGCGATCGGCAGCACGGAGGCGAGCGCGTATCCGTACGCATTCCATGGAAAGCCCGTGAGGATGTGCCCGCGCAGCCATTCAGCGATGAGCAGGCCGGCCGCGAATGCGAGGATGCGCAACGCGCCCTGCGTCCAGAGCAGGCGCGCGAACAGCGTCCCGATGCCGGTGAAGATCGCAAGACCCGCTGGAAGGCCCGCGACCGCGAAAGGCAACAACCAGGCGAACTGGTCGGCCTCCACCAGCAGCGCGTTGCCAATCCAGAAAAGTCCCGCAATGAAATAACCGAAGCCAAACCACCAGCCTGCGGCGAATGCGGCGCGCAGTCCGCTTCGACCGCCACCGCTACCGTCGATCAGCCAGACCAGGACGGGAAAGGTGAGTGCGAGCATGATCCAGAGATCGAACGGCGCCATCGCCAGCGCGGAGGCAGCACCCGCCCCGAACGCAATCAGCCGCCGCCGCCAGCCCGACGCCAGTACGACTGCACGAGCGAGTGCTGCTAGCTTCGCGTTCATGCCGCTCTTTTTTATTTAGTGGGACGAATCGTCGGCCGCTTTGACCGCGCGCACCATAGAATCGCGCTGGCCGGGAGCCAAGGCTGGCGCGGGCGTGCTTTCCTTCTTGCCCTGCTGCATACCGGGCCGTTCGGGTGCCCGGCGATAAATCCGCAGCCGCTTGGCCTTTCGCGGATCGGCGTCGAGCACTTCTATCTCGAATTCGCCCGGGCCGGGAATGATCTCGCCGCGTACTGGGAGCCGTCCGGCGAGCAACACCAGCAGGCCGCCGAGCGTGTCCACTTCCTCCGCGGCCTCGATAGCGGCGAACTCCGCGCCGATCTTCTCGCTCGCCTCGTCGAGACTTGCGCGCGCATCCGCGACGAAACTCCCGTCCGCTTGCGGGACGATTTGCGCGGGCTCCGTGTCGTCGTGTTCGTCCTCAATATCGCCGACGATCTGCTCGACGATGTCTTCCATGGAAACGAGGCCGTCGGTGCCGCCGTATTCGTCGATGACGAGCGCCAGATGCACACGTGTGGCCTGCATTTTTACCAGCAGATCAATCGCCGGCATCGATGGTGGCGCAAACAGGATGCGCCGCACGAGTTGTGTCGTCGAGAGCGGAACCGCAAGATCGACATTGCGCGGGTCAAGACCGGCAGGCAGCGAAGTCCCGGCGCGCTCTGCATTTTCATGATCGACAAGGGCGCGCGTGGTTAAATACGCGACGACGTCGCGAATATGAACGAGGCCCGTAGGGTCATCCAGCGTATCGTCATACACGACAAGCCGTGAATGGGCGGCGCTTGCGAATACGCTCAACAGCTCGCCGATCTTGATACCTTGATGCACCGCCACGATGTCGGCGCGCGGCACCATGATGTCACCGATGCGCTGTTCTTCGAGCGCCAGGATATTCTGCAACATCGTGCGCTCGACCGGCGTGAATTCAGTCTCGCTGACTTTCTTTTCGGCGAGCACTTCCTCAAGGTCGGTGCGGATGGAAGCGGTCCGCAGGCCAAGCAGCGATTTCAGTCGGTCGAACCAGCGGATAAGTCCGCGCGGCGCGTCGTTCTGTCCGGGCTTCGAGATTTCGGCTTCGCTTTTGCTCATTTTGATTCCGCCAGCCTCTGATCGCCCGCGGCATAAGGGTCGGGAATTCCGAGCCTTGCCAGGATTTTTTGCTCACGGGCTTCCATCGCCTGGGCTTCCGCGGCGTCCTGATGGTCGAGCCCGAAGAGATGCAATGCTGCATGAACGGTGAGGTGTGTAACGTGATGCAGCGGCTTTTTCATTTCATCAGCGGCCTCGCGGATTATTGTTTCATAAGCGAGCGCGATGTCGCCGAGAAATCCGTCGGCCTGCAGTGGGGTTTGCGCCGCCGGAAACGAGAGCACGTTGGTCGGCTTGTCGGCGCTGCGCCAGTTTTTGTTGAGTGCGCGCATTTGCTCGTCACCAGTCAGCAGCACGCTGAACCCGGCATTGGAAAATCCGAATTCATCGCTGGCAGTTTGCAGCGAATTTAGGATCGCATCGTTAAGTCCGGAAATCGTCTCCCAGCCAGCGGCGTCTGCCGCTACTTCCACTTTGACCGGCATCAGCGCGGCTCGCGCTTTTTCGTAGCATCCGCGCTGTCATAGGCGGAAACGATGCGCGAAACGAGTTCGTGGCGCACCACGTCCGCCGCCGAGAATGCGCAGTGCGCGACATCTTCGAGTCCGGAGAGCAGGTTCACCGCTTCCACGAGGCCCGACGCCTGCCCGTTGGGAAGATCGATCTGGCTCGGATCGCCGGTAACGATCATGCGCGAATGCTCGCCAAGCCGGGTGAGAAACATCTTCATCTGTATCGGCGTGGCGTTTTGCGCTTCGTCCAGAATCACGGCCGCGTTTGCAAGCGTGCGGCCACGCATGAAAGCAAGCGGCGCGATTTCGATTTCGCCCGATTGCATCACGCGCTCCACCATGCCGCGATCCATCAGGTCGTTCAGCGCGTCGTAGATCGGGCGCAGATATGGATCGACTTTCTCGCGCATGTCGCCGGGGAGAAATCCGAGCCGTTCGCCGGCTTCCACGGCGGGACGGGAAAGAATGATGCGGTCAACTTCGCGCCGTTCCAGCAGCAGCACGGCATAGGCAACCGCGAGCCAGGTCTTGCCGGTGCCGGCGGGCCCGGTCGCAAGGACGAGCGTGTTCTTGGAAAGCGCGCGCAGGTAAGCGTCCTGTCCCGCCGTTCGCGCGCGGACGAGACGCTTCCTGAGCCGGAACTGCTCGAAGCCAGTGCGTTCGCCGGCTTCCGCTTCGGCTTTCGTGGGCCTGGAAAGCGATTGCCGGATCGCGCCTTCTACATCGCCAGACGTCAAGTCGTGCCCGTCGCGTAGCTGCTGATAGAGCGACTCCAGCGTGAGGCGTGCCTGTTCGCAGGCCTCGCGCGGTCCCTCGATCGTAACGTGATTGCCGCGCTGGTCGGCGGCGACACCAAGCCTGCGCTCGATGAGTGCGAGGTTTTCACTGTGACGGCCGAACAGCCGCATCGCGAGCTGGTTGTCGTCGAAGGCCACAACGATTTGCGCGGCGGTCTCCACGTCCTGTTTCCACGGTTTCATGTGGCTGATGTCCGAGCCTGATCCGCGCAACTAGGTCCCTCCGATCGTAACCGTATCGGCCATGCCCATTTTAGCGGGCAAATGTGAAATGCCCACTTCAGCGGGCGAATGCGAAATCATTTCTCCGGCGATCCTGTGTTCGCCGATTTCGGTGATTCTAGCGTGCACGATCTTTCCGATCATCGAGGCATCGGCCTTCACCTGGACCGGCTGGTAATATGGGGATCGTCCGACGATCTCGCCATCCAGCCGCCCGCGCTTTTCGAGGAGCAGCTCCGTTTCCCGGCCAATGCAGGCGAGGTTGAAGGACTTTTGCTGTTGGTCGAGTAGCACTTGCAGCCGCGCCAGCCGCTCGATTTTCAACCCTTCATCGACTTGCGGCATGTCGGCTGCGGGCGTGCCGGGCCGCGGGCTGAATTTGAAGCAATAGGCAAGGCCGAAGCTGACGCGCTTCACGAGATCGAGCGTGTCCTCGAAGTCACGGTCGCTTTCGCCAGGAAAGCCGACGATGAAATCCGACGACATGGCAATGTCGGGACGTGCGGCGCGGATGCGCTCAACCAGCGAGAAATAATCGTCGTGCGTGTGATTGCGGTTCATTGCCGCCAAAATCCTGTCCGATCCTGCCTGTACCGGCAGATGCAGGAACGGCATCAGCTTGCGATTGTCGCGGTGGGCAGCGATCAGGTCGTCGCGCATGTCGCGCGGGTGACTCGTCGTGTAGCGGAACCGCTCCAGCCCGCTGATTCCAGCGAGCTTCTCTAGCAAGTCCGCGAGCGACCAGGTCTGCCCGTTTAGTCCCTCGCCGTGATAGGCGTTGACGTTCTGGCCGAGCAGCGTGATCTCGCGCACGCCGGCATCGGCCAGACGTTCCGCTTCGAGAATTATTTTTTTTGCGGGGCGCGAGACTTCCGATCCTCGCGTATAAGGCACGACGCAGAAGGTGCAGAACTTGTCGCAACCTTCCTGCACGGTAAGAAACGCGCTGTAGCCGCGTGCGGTCGTGGCGGTCTTCGACGCCGGCGCCATGAAATCGAATTTGTCATCGAGCGGAAATTCCGTCTCGACCGGCTTCTCTCCCTTGTTCACGCGGGCGAGGAGGTCCGGCAATTTGTGGATGCTCTGCGGGCCGACGACCAAATCGACGACGGGTGCGCGCCGCAAAATTTCCTGGCCTTCCGCCTGCGCCACGCAGCCCGCGACGGTGACGACCATGCGGCGGCCGTCTTTCACGGCCTGCTCTTTCATGAGGCGAAGGCGGCCGAGTTCCGAGTAAACTTTCTCCGCGGCCTTCTCCCGGATATGACAGGTGTTCAGAATAACGAGATCGGCGTCGGCAGGATTTTCCGTGACCGAGTAACCGTCGCGCGCCATCGCATCCGTCATGCGCTGGGAGTCATAAACGTTCATCTGGCAACCGAACGATTTGATGTAGAGCTTGCGGGTTCCGCTCATCACGCTTTCAGCGCCGCGTATTGCGCCGCTTGTACCGAATCCATTGGTCCAGTTGCTCACCCGCTGTCCTGCTGGAAGACAAATTAGCGGGTTTTTGCGGGCATGGAAACCGGTGGAAAAAGGCTCGGTTCCCGGCTTGCGAGTGCGTCTGCCGTCATGCGGCGAACCGCATCTTCCGCGGAGCGCGCGAGCAGTTTTCGGTCGATTGTGCTGTCAATGGACCGGGCCGGGCCAAAGGTTACGACGACATCGACGACGCCTTCGCGGATCAAGCGTTTCAGATGCGCGATCATGTCCATGTCGCCGTACCAGGCGGCGAGCGTACGGAATTGCCTGCCCATCGGCACGCCCTGGTAGCGGATGTAGGCCACAGAAATCGGCTGCACGAACGCATTTCCGTTCTCATCCAGCGCCGTGCGGATTGCCCCGATCAGCGCGGAGCGAAACGGAAGAATGCGGTTGCCATCGTTCGAGGTGCCTTCGCCGAAGAGGACGACCGGGTCGCCATCCGAAAGATGTTTTGCGATCCGTTTGTTCACTTCCCCGGTCGCATGACGTTTCGTCCGGTCCACGAAAATCGAACGCTGCAGTTTTGCGAGCATACCGAAGACAGGCCAGTCCGCGATTTCCGCCTTCGCGATAAAGATCAGCGGAATGAGGGAGCCAAGCACCGAGATATCGAGATAGGACGAATGATTGGAGATGATCAGGAGCGGCCGGTGCTTCGCCTGCACGCCGCGCACGATTACCCGCACGCCGATGAGACGCAGCACCGTGCGATGAAACACGCACGGCAGCGATTTACGGAAGGGGAGCCGCAGCTTCAACGCGATCCACTGAACGGGAATGGCAACGACCGCAAAGGCGGCGATCCCGGTCAGGACAAATGCCGTTCGCAGCATGCAGTCTCAAGTTTTCTTGTCATCGAGAGGCACCGCGTAAAGTTCGAGCCGGTGATTGACGAGCTTGTAGCCAAGCTTCCGGGCAACGGTCTCCTGCAAACGTTCGATTTCTTCGGAGCGAAATTCGGTGACTTCGCCGGTTCGCAGGTTGATCAGATGGTCGTGATGTTTTTCCGGAACCTGTTCATAGCGCGAGCGGCCTTCTCGGAAATCGTGACGCTCGATGATGCCTGCGTCTTCCAAGAGGCGCACGGTCCGGTAAACGGTGGAAATCGAAATTTCCTCATCGATTTTAACCGCGCGGCGATAGAGTTCCTCGACATCGGGATGGTCCTGCGCCTCGCCCAGCACGCGCGCGATGATACGGCGCTGCTCGGTCATGCGCATGCCCTTTGATATGCACGCCGCTTCGATCGCTGAGGGTTTATCTCCGGCCATTCCGATTCCGCTGTTAGGAACGCGCAATTTAGGGTCGATGGCCCGCCGCGTCCACCACTCGCTCAGGCGAGATCGCGCCGCATCGTAAGCGCAGCGGCATTTCCTTCCGGGCGGCGGTAATAGCCGTCGCGCCGCCCGATTTCCTGAAATCCGGCACTCGCGTAAAGCCGCCGCGCCGCGGCGTTTTGTTCATCGACTTCCAGAAACAGCTTGCGCACTCCGAGTGCGGCGAGCCTGCCAAGGTGCTTGGCCAGGAGCTTCTCCGCGATTTTCCTGCCGCGCATATTGGGGGCGACCGCGATCGCAAGAATTTCGGCTTCGTCGTTAACTACGTGCGACAGGATAAAGGCAACCACCGGACCTGAGCCGCCGTTCAGCCGCGAGACATGGCCGAGTGTCGCCCGATCCGAAAGCAGCCGTTCGACCTCGTTTTCGCCCCAGCCATGCAGGAATGAAAGACAATGCACGGATGAAATGGCGGCAGCGTCGGATGCCCTTGCAGGCAACACCGCAGACTCCGATCTGCCGAGGAACCTGTCCATGAGCGCGATCATTGGCGCGGCAACCGGTGTGCGGTCTGGGGATGTACGTCGGCCGCTTTCAGATAAAGCGGACGCGGCTTGGCCGTCTCGGGGTTAGCGATTGCGCCAATACGAGCGACCCAGACAATGTCTGGGGCCGGCCTTGAATCGACGAGGACGGGAGCGGCGACATCCTGCGAAGGCCAGCGGCTGGCGAGCAGGTTCGCTCCCGACCCAACGATCTTCACCGGCCCGACGGCGGCGAGCCTGATCGCCTCGCTCAGGCTCGCGACGCGCGCCGATACGAGCATGCGGCCACCTACACCGATCATCTGGAAATAAATATTCCCATGCAGCGCATCGATTGCGGCGATCACAGGTGTTGTGTCGCCGTCCGTGATGTAGGGAGCGCAGAACGCGGCGAGCGTGGAAACGCCGACTACCGGTTTGTTGCAGGCAAGGCCGAAGCCGCGGGCTGCGGAAATGCCAACGCGCAGGCCCGTGAAGCTGCCGGGCCCGACGGTCGTAACAATTTTGCCAAGTGAATCGAAGGTGGTCTCTGATTCCCGCATCGTCTGTTCGATCATCGGCAACAGCGCCTCGGCATGGCCGCGTGCAAGCGGTAAAGAGTGCACGATAATCGGCTGATCCTGCTTTCGGTCGAACACGGCGACCGAACAGGCACCGAGCGCCGTATCGACGGCAAGCAGACGATGAAAGCCGGGCGAGGTTGCGGGAGCGGTTTCTCGGGCTGGTTCGGCGGACGGAACAGTCCCATCAGCAGATAGCGTTTCGCCGTCCGGCTTTGTCGCATCGGACGGCGTTGGCTCGTTTGGGTCAATATCGGTTTCGGACGACGACAATGATTCCTGCCCGGCCCGTGTCCCTGAACAAAAAATCAGACCGGGCGAACTTCGACGACGTCTGGAACGAAATGGCGCAACAGGTTCTCGATCCCGTTCTTCAACGTCGCGGTTGAGGACGGACAGCCCGCGCATGAACCCTTCATGTTCAAATACACAATGCCGTCGCGGAAGCCACGGAACGTGATGTCGCCGCCGTCATAGGCAACGGCCGGACGCACGCGCGTCTCCAGCAATTCCTTGATGGTGGCGACGGTACCCGCGTCCTTTTCCTCGAAGAACTCGTCATCGGCGTCGGTCTTGATTGCAACACCGTCTGTGCGGAGCAAAGGCTCGTTGGAAAGGAAATGTTCCATGATCGCCCCGAGGATCGCGGGCTTCAGATGCGCCCACTCGCCCGCGCTCTTCGTGACCGTGATGAAGTCCTGGCCGAAAAAGACGCCGCCGACACCCTCCACCGCGAACAGCCGTGCGGCGAGCGGGGATTGATCGGCGCCGCGCGCATCGCGCAGATCGAGCGTGCCTGCTTCCATGACCGTTCGGCCGGGAAGGAATTTCAGCGTGGCTGGATTCGGCGTGGTTTCGGTCTGAATGAACATGTCGGCCTCCGTGCGGGCGCGGCTGTCGCTCCCGGTTCGGTATCGAACCTTATTTAGGGCTTTCAGACCGGTTCCGAAAGGGCCTTAGGCGATCGCGTCGAGATCCTCGTCCTTGAGGTTCCCGGGCACAATCGTGATCGGCACCGGAAATGTGCCGGAACCGACGCCGGCGAGCGAAGTCACCAGCGGGCCGGGACCTTCCGCACTGATGCCGGCGGCCAACACCAGGATGCCAATATCCTCGTCTTCCTCGATGTATTTGACGACTTCCTCGGCCTTCACGCCTTGCCGCAGGACCCGCTCGGGATCGACGCCCGCAAGATTGCGGGCGCGGGCGGCATAATGATCGAGCCGGCCCTCGGCTTCCTCGCGCGCCTCTTCCAGCATGAGATCGCCGACGCCCAGCCATTGCTGGTTCACATCGCCCACGGAAATCACCGCTAGCATCACGAGCTTGCCGCCGGTACGCGAGGCGCGGCGGCTCGCGTAATAGACCGCGCGGTCACATTCCGGCGTCTCATCGACGATGACGAGAAACTTCCGGTGATGGCCGGGCTCGTAGCTTTTGCGCTTCAGGCTCATTCTGATTCCGCCGATGCACCGGCACGATGCCATGCGCGGGCACGAATTCACAAGTTCGCAAATGTGGCGTTCAGGATTGGACGAATCCGACGATTTCCCTGACCGATTTCAGGATCGGCGCGGCGATGGCACGCGCGCGAGCCGAGCCGTTGGCGAGAACCGAATCGATATATTTCGTGTCCTGCATGAGACGCTTCATCTCGGAGCCGATCGGTCCGAGCTTTTCGACGGACAGCGCCGTCAGTTCTTCCTTGAATTTTGAGAACTGCGCGCCGGCAAATTGGGCAAGCACGGCGGTTTTCGTTTTGTTGGCGAGTGCCGCGTAAATGCCGACGAGATTGTCGGCTTCCGCCCGCACCTCCAGCGCTTTTTCGTCCGAAGGCAGCGGTTCTGAATCGGTACGGGCCTTTCGGATTTTCTGCGCGATCTCGTCCGCCACGTCCGTAAGATTGATGCGCGAATAATCCGAAGCATCCGACTTCGACATTTTCTTGGTGCCGTCGCGCAACGACATCACGCGCGTGGCGGGCCCGGAGATTAGCGGCTCCGTCATCGGGAAGAACGTCTCTCCGTGTCCGAGTGCCTTAATGCGTTCGGAAAAATCGCTGTTAAATTTCTGCGCGATGTCGCGGGCGAGTTCGAGATGCTGCTTCTGGTCTTCGCCGACTGGCACATGCGTAGCGCGATAAGCAAGAATGTCGGCGGCCATCAGTACCGGATACGCATACAGACCAATCGAAGCGTTCTCGCGGTCCTTGCCGGCCTTCTCCTTGAACTGCGTCATTCGATTGAGCCAGCCGATACGGGCAATGCAGTTGAAGATCCAGGCAAGCTCGGCGTGCTCCTGAACCTGCGACTGGTTGAAGATGATCTGTTTTTTCGGGTCGATGCCGCAGGCGATGAAGGCGGCCGTCACTTCGCGGATGTTGTGGGTCAACTCGACCGGGTCCTGCGCGACCGTAATCGCATGCAGGTCCACGACACAGTAGATGCACTCGTATTTCTCTTGCAGTTCGACGAACCGCTTGATGGCGCCGAGATAGTTGCCGAGATGCAGGTTGCCGGTCGGCTGCACCCCTGAAAACACCCGCTCCTTGAACCTGGCCATTGGTCGCCCCGCTTGATTGCGCGCAGGGTCATGCCATGCGGATGCCAGCCGCTCAAGCGCAACATTGCGGCGCGGCAAGCGCTTTGCTAGGCCCTCCCGCTTGGAGGGCAACATGGCGGACGTGAAGTTCGACGTATTGGGCATCGGCAACGCGATCGTGGACGTGCTCGCGCGCACGGAGGACGATTTTCTGGCCGCCCAGAAAATGGCGAAGGGCTCCATGTCCCTGATCGACGAGCCGCGCGCGAAAGCGATTTACGATGCGATGGGCCCGGCCACGGAAATTTCCGGCGGGTCGGCGGCTAACACCATTGCAGGGGTGGCGTCGTTCGGCGGGCGTGCAGCGTTCGTCGGCAAGGTGAAGGATGACGAACTGGGGAAGACATTTACCCATGACATTCGCGCCGCGGGCGTGAGCTTCAACACCTCTCCAGCAAAAGATGGCCCCTCCACCGCGCGCTGCTACGTGCTCGTGACGCCGGATGGCGAGCGCACGATGAACACCTATCTCGGTGCCGCTCAGAACCTGACGCCACAGGATGTGAACGAGGATGAAGTGGCGGCCGCGGCCATCACCTATCTCGAAGGCTATCTTTGGGATCCCGCGCAGGCGAAGGAAGCGTTCCGCAAGGCGGCGAAGATCGCGCATGGCGCGGGCCGGCAGGTTGCGCTCACGCTATCGGATGCGTTCTGCGTCGGTCGCTATCGCGCCGAATTTCTGGACCTCATAAAGACGAAGACCATCGACCTCGTTTTCGCGAACGAGAGCGAATTGAAAAGCCTGTATGAGACGAGCGATTTCGACACGGCACTCGCTGCCTTGAAAAATGATGCAACGCTAGCCGTGGTCACACGCAGCGAGAAAGGTGCAGTGGTCGCAGCTGGCGACAGGACAGAAAGTGTCCGGGCGTTTCCGATCGAACGCGTGGTCGATGCCACGGGCGCCGGCGATTTGTTTGCGGCCGGTTTCCTTTACGGTTTTGCAAAAGGGTTTCCGCATGCCGCTTCAGCAAAGCTCGGTGCGATGGCTGCAGCCGAAGTGATTTCTCACATCGGCGCGCGGCCCGAGCGCAAGCTTAGCGAACTTGCCAGAGAGAACGGATTGAAGGTCTGATGTTTTCGTCATGCCCGGCACAACGCCGGGCATGACGTTAAATGATAGATTGCGAGAACATCACCCGCTGATGTTGAACGCAGCGAGAGCCGCCATGTTCACAAGATCGGAATCCTTCGCGCCGAGCTGAACGATCTGCACCGGCTTGTCCAAGCCGACCAGCAGCGGGCCGATCACCGTGGCGCCGCCCAGTTCCTGCAGCATCTTCGTGGAAATGGCGGCGGAGTGGAAGGCGGGCATGATCAGAACATTCGCGGAACCGGAGAGACGGCTGAACGGATAGGCCGCGGCGAGATCGCGGTTCAGCGCCACCTCGGCGCTCATTTCGCCGTCGACTTCGAAGTCCACGCGGCGCTCATGCAGGATGCGCACGGCCTCCTTCACGCGGATGCTGCGTTCTCCCGGCGGATGACCGAACGTCGAGAATGCCAGCATCGCGACGCGTGGCTCGTAGCCGAGGCGCCGTGCGACGCCCGCCGCCTCGATTGCGATCTCCACCAACTCATTCGCTTCCGGCATTTCGGTGACGGCCGTGTCCGCGACCAGCACCGTGCGGCCACGGGCGAGTACGAGCGAAAGACCCATCACGCGATGGCCCGGCTTGTTGTCGATGACGTGACGAATGTCGTCCAGAACGACAGTATAATTTCTCGTGACGCCCGAGATCATCGCATCGGCGTCGCCCAGCCCGACCATGCAGGCCGCAAAGTGGTTGCGTTCGGTGTTCACCAGACGCTGGCAGTCGCGAAATAGAAACCCTTTTCGTTGCAGGCGCTCGTAGAGAAAATTCGCATATTCGGTATTGCGCTTGGATAGCGCGGCGTTGTGAATCTCAATCGTGTCGTGCAGTTCGAGATTGGCATTCGCCGCGGCTTCACGAATGCGATCTTCGCGGCCGACCAGAATCGCAGTACCGAGCCGTTGATTGGCAAACGTGGCCGCGGCACGAATGACCTGTTCTTCTTCGCCCTCCGCGAACACCACACGCTTCGGCTGGCGCCGTACGCGCTCGTATACGCGCGTGAGTACTCCTGCGACCGGATCGAGCCGCGAGCGAAGTTGATGCTTGTAGGCATCCATGTCCACGATCGGCTTCCGCGCGACGCCGGTGTCCATCGCGGCCTTCGCGACGGCCGGCGGAATGGCATAAATCAGGCGCGGATCAAACGGAACCGGGATGATGTAGTCCGGGCCGTATTTCGGCCGCGCGCCATAAGCGGCGGCGACTTCGTCCGGAACGTCCTCGCGCGCGAGATCGGCCAGCGCCCTGGCGGCCGCGATCTTCATTTCCATGTTGATCGTGGTCGCCCGCACATCAAGCGCCCCGCGGAAAATGTACGGGAAGCCGAGTACGTTGTTGATCTGGTTCGGATAGTCGGAGCGCCCGGTCGCCATGATGGCGTCGTCGCGAATTGCCGCGACTTCCTCGACGGTGATTTCCGGATCGGGATTCGCCATCGCGAAGATGATCGGGTTCGGCGCCATCGAGTTGATCATCTCCGGCGTGAACGCGCCCTTCTGCGAAAGCCCGAAAGCGATGTCGCAACCCTTAAACGCGTCAGCGAGCGTGCGTGCCTTGGTGTCGATGGCATGCGCCGACTTCCACTGGTTCATGCCCTCCTTTCGGCCTTGATAGATGACGCCCTTGGTGTCCACGAGCGTGACGTTCTTCGGATTGAGTCCGAGCGATTTCAACAGTTCGACACACGCGATGCCCGATGCACCCGCACCGTTCACCACGAGCTTCGTCGTGCCGATATCGCGCCCCGTAAGGTTGAGCGCGTTGATGACGCCCGCCGCCGCGATGATCGCGGTGCCGTGCTGGTCGTCATGGAAAACCGGGATGTCGAGGAGTTCGCGCAGGCGCTGCTCGATGATGAAGCACTCCGGCGCCTTGATGTCTTCGAGATTGATGCCGCCGAAGGTCAGGCCGAGATAGCGAACGCAGTTGATGAACTCATCGGGATCTTCGGTGCCGACCTCGAGGTCAAACGCATCGATGTCGGCGAAGCGTTTGAACAGTACCGCCTTGCCTTCCATCACCGGCTTCGCCGCGAGCGCGCCCCGATTGCCGAGACCGAGAATCGCGGTGCCGTTGGTGATGACGCCAACGAGATTGCCCTTAGCGGTGTAATCGAATGCCTTGCTCGGGTCCTCCGCGATCGCCAGCACCGGTACGGCGACACCCGGCGAATAGGCGAGCGAAAGGTCGCGCTGCGTGGCCATCGGCTTCGTGGCCATGATTTCGAGCTTGCCCGGCCGGCCCCGGCTGTGAAATTCGAGCGCTTCCTGGTCGGTGAAATGCGGGCGTTCGGGCCGGATTTTCGCTGCCGGCTTGCGGGTTTTCTTGCTCGAGTCGTCCATCTGGAATTCCTGCACTGCCGCAACGGCGGCTAAGGTTCCGACGTTAGCCGAGCAAGTGCTGGATTCACAAGGACTTCCGCTGCGGCCGCTGATCGGCGGGCTTCGATCTGCTAGCGTCCAGCCATGCACGGCGAGCAAAAAACAATTGCGACAGGCGAGGGCGGAGACAATCCGGCCCTCACTCCCGCGCGCGTCACGCCGATGATGGAGCAATATATCGAGATCAAGGCCGCCAATCCGGGCTGCCTGCTGTTTTACCGGATGGGCGACTTCTACGAATTGTTCTTCGACGACGCGGAGACCGCGTCGCGCGCGCTCGGCATCGTGCTCACCAAGCGCGGCAAGCATCTCGACCAGGACATTCCGATGTGCGGCGTGCCGGTAGAGCGTTCCGACGAGTATTTGCATCGTTTGATTGTGCTCGGTCATCGCGTCGCGGTGTGCGAGCAGATCGAGGATCCCGCCGAGGCAAAGAAGCGTGGCTCCAAATCCGTCGTGAAGCGCGACGTGGTGCGGTTGGTGACACCGGGCACGCTCACCGAAGACAGTCTGCTCGAATCGCGCCGCAACAACTGGCTGCTTGCAGTCACACGCGCGCGAACTTCGAGTGATGCTGACGCATACGGGTTCGCATGGGTCGATATTTCGACGGGCGAGTTTCACGTCGCCGAGCGCGACGCGATGCAACTGTCGGCGGAGATCGCGCGGCTGGAGCCGGGTGAAATCATTCTCGCGGACCCGCTGCATGACGATCCGGAACTGCGCGCCTACTGGCGTTCGCTCCCGGCGGTGACGCCGGTCGGCAGGGACGTGTTCGACGGCACGACCGCGGAACGCAGGCTCGCGTCTTTCTTTGCAATCGCATCGAGCGAAGCGTTCGGCCAGTTCAGCCGGCTTGAACTCACGGCCGCCGCCGCGGCGGTGACGTACATTGAGCGGACACAGATTGGGAAGCGGCCTGCCATCGCGTCACCCACGCGCGAACACGCGGAAGCCGTTCTTTCCATTGATGCCGCGACCCGCACCAATCTCGAACTCGTCCGCACGCTCGGTGGAGAAACCAAAGGAAGCCTGCTTTCGGTCATCGATCGCACGGCAACCTCGATTGGCGCGCGTCTGCTTGCCTCGCGGCTTGCCAGCCCATCGACCGATCCGGATACGATCACGCAATGGCTTGATGCGGTGAAACATTTCGTCGAGCAGACAAAATTGAGGATCGAGGTTCGCGCGCTGCTGCGCGCCGCTCCCGATCTTTCGCGTTCACTGGCAAGATTATCTGTAGGACGCGGCGGGCCGCGCGACCTCGCCGCGATCCGCGACTCGCTCGATGCCGCTTTATCGCTGGCGAAGCTGCTGAAATCCGAACCGAATGAAATCGCTGCATCGGCAAAGGCGCTGGCTTCGCCCAAGCCAGAATTGCAGAAACTGTTGAGCGCTTCACTCGCCGATGAATTGCCGCTGCAGAAAGCCGACGGTGGCTTTGTCAGACCCGGTTACGATACGAATCTCGACAGCTTACGCAAGCTGCGCGACGACTCGCGTCAGGTGATCGCAGGGCTGCAGGCGCGCTACGCCGACGAGACTTCCATCAAGATGCTGAAGATCAAGCACAACAATGTGCTTGGCTATTTTCTAGAAGTCTCGGCGCAGCACGGCGAAAAACTGATGGCGCCGCCGTGGCGGGAGAAATTCATCCATCGCCAGACGCTCGCCGGCGCGATGCGTTTCTCTTCGACAGAGCTTGGCGAGATCGAGGATCGCATTGTCAGCGCCGCCGACAAAGCGCTGGCGCTTGAACTTTCAATTTTCGAGCAACTGAGCGCGGAAGTCCTGAAAGTATCGAAAACGCTCGAAGCCGTTGCCGATGCCCTCGCGCGCATTGATGTGGTTGCAGCACTCGCGGATCTGGCCGAAAGCGACAACTGGGTTCGCCCGCAGATCGACCGCTCGCTCAACTTCAAGATCGAAGGCGGGCGGCATCCCGTGGTCGAGAATGCCTTACGCCGCGACGGCGGACCGTTCGTTCCGAACGATTGCGACCTCTCGTCGCCTTCAGGTGAAAAAGCGGGACGCATCTGGCTTGTCACCGGGCCCAACATGGCGGGCAAATCCACGTTCCTCCGCCAGAACGCCCTGATCGTCATTCTCGCTCAGATGGGAAGTTACGTTCCGGCCAGGCGCGCGCATATCGGCGTCGTCGACCGGCTGTTCTCGCGCGTGGGTGCGGCCGACGATCTCGCGCGCGGGCGGTCTACCTTCATGGTCGAGATGGTGGAGACGGCGGCGATTCTCAATCAGGCAAAAGAACGCGCGCTGGTGATCCTCGACGAGATCGGCCGTGGCACGGCGACCTTCGACGGGCTTTCGATTGCCTGGGCGAGCCTCGAGCACCTGCATGAAATAAATCGTTGCCGCACGCTGTTCGCGACGCACTTCCATGAGCTCACTGCATTGTCGGCAAAACTGAAGCGGCTCGTGAATGCGACCGTGCGCGTGAAAGAATTCCAGAACGAAGTCGTGTTCCTGCACGAGGTGGCGCCGGGTGTGGCGGATCGTTCCTACGGCGTGCAGGTGGCAAAGCTTGCAGGCCTGCCCGCTGCCGTAGTGGAACGCGCTCGAATCGTGCTCGCTGAACTGGAAGCATCGGATCGTTCATCGCCTTCGAAAAAACTGATCGACGATCTTCCGCTGTTCTCATCTATGAGAAACGCGCAGCCGCAAGCCGATCTGGTCGCCGAAGCGCTCGCGAAGATCGATCCTGACGTACTCACGCCGAAGGATGCGCTCGAAGCGCTTTACAAACTGAAATCGCTCGAACAGAAAAAATAATCAGGCTTTGCGCGCGATGACGGCTTCCGTGGCGACGGAATTCCGCACCGTCTGCAGCACGACGCAGTAGCGCTCGGTCAGGTTCAGCAATTTATCGACCTGTTCCTGCGGCGCGTCGGTATCGAGCGTGAACTTCACGCGGATCGAACGGAATCCGACCGGCGCTTCCTTGTCCACGCCGAGCGTGCCGCGAAAATCGAGATCGCCTTCCGCCTCCACCGTGCCGCTGCGCACATCGATACCGAGTGCGGTGGATACGGCGCGCACGGTGACGCCTGCGCACGCGACAAGCGCTTCCAGCAACATGTCTCCTGAACATAATTCATGTCCCGACCCGCCGGTCGCTGGATGCAGTCCCGCAACCGCGATGGCGCGGCCAGTTTCGACCTTGCAGGATATCCCCTCGTCGAGCGCGCCTTTCGCTTTCAGCGTGATGACAGCCGCATCCGGCTCCTTGCGATATTTGTCCTTGAGGGGAGCCTGCAATTCGCGGAGTTCGGTCGCGTCCATGATGATCCTCGTCTGAATTTCGGTGTCTATGTCAGATCGCAGCGGCCGGCGCCAGTTCCTCGCCCATGCTGCGGACTCGCAGGCTCATGTCGAGCGCGCTGAGGATTCGCCGCTTCAGCGCCTCGACCTCATTACCGTAACGGTCGCGCGGGCGTGCAAGCTGAACGTCGATCGAGGCCGCGATGCGTCCAGGCCGCGGTTGCATCACCAGGACTCGATCGGCGAGGAACGCGGCCTCCTCCACATCGTGCGTCACGAGAACGAGCGTCGGCCTGAACGCAGTCCACAGATCGATCAGATGTTCATGCAGGCTCGCGCGTGTGAAGGCATCGAGCGCGGAAAAAGGTTCGTCGAGCAGGAGCACCTTCGGCCGGGGTGCCAGCGCACGGGCAATCGCGACGCGTTGCGCCTGTCCGCCAGAAAGCTCGCGCGGCCAGCAATGTGCATAATCCTTCAGGCCGACCCGTTCGAGCGTCTCGGCGACAAGCCGCTCGCGCTCCACTTTCGGCCGGCCGGCGATTCCAAAGCCGACATTCTGGACGACGGTGAGCCACGGCAGCAGCCTTGGCTCCTGAAAAATCATTCCAACAAGCGGATGCGGAGCAGTGATCGTTTCGCCGTCGAGCTGGATGCGCCCGCGCGTAGGCTGGTCGAGACCCGCGGCAAGGCGCAACAGCGTACTCTTGCCGCAACCGGAGCCGCCGACGAGCGCCACGATCTCTCCTTCATGCACTTCCATGCTGACGCGTTCCAGCGCGCGCGTGCCATTCGGGTAGATTTTGTCGGTGGACTCGACGAGCAGCATCGTTTCACCGTTTTTGCGCGAACGCGTCTTGCCAGGTGAGAAACGGAACGATGCTTGCTGCAAGGATGCCGTCGGTGATCTTGCCGAGCACCGCGAAGGTGAGGATCGCGGCGAGAATTTGGTCCGGCTTGCCAAGCTGCTGGCCGTCCACAAGGAGATAGCCAAGGCCTTCGGATGCACCCATGAATTCGGCCGCTACGACGAACATCCAGCCAAGACCCAGTCCCTGACGGAGGCTCAGGACATAAGCGGGCAAAATCGCCGGCAAAAGAATCCGGCGAACGAGCGCCGGCGGCGACAGCCGGAAGATGCGCCCGACTTCCACGATCTTCCGATCGACGGACTGGATCGCGCCCAGTACGCCGAGATAGACTGGAAAGAAACAGCCGACCGCGATCAGCGCGATCTTCGATTCCTCGAAAATGCCGAGCCACAAAATGAAAAGCGGCACCCACGCGATGGAGGGGACGGCGCGCAATCCTTGCAGGCTGGGGTCGATAATCTCCCGCGTGAGGCGGGAGGCGCCGGCAATCGCGCCAACGAGCGTGCCGGCAACGACGCCGAAAAAGAATCCGGCGGCGACGCGCGCGAGCGTTGCACCGATATGGCGGAAGAGTTCGCCGGTGATCGCAAGTTCATAAAGCGTGCGGAAGAGGCGGCTCGGCGGCGGCATTAAACGCCCTTGTGCGAGGCCGTAACGGACGGCCAACTCCCATCCAATCGCGAGCGCAACCGGCAAAGCAATCCCCAGCAGGATATGCGTGCCGTTCCTGCGTTTCTTTTTTCTGGAAACAGCAACCGGCGCCACCTGAGGAGCGGCGCCGGTACGCTCGATTGCACTCATCAACAACGCTCTCAGTTCGTCAGCTTCGAATTGAAGCTCGTATCGATGAGTTCATCCACCGTTTTCCGAACATCCACATTGGCGGCTACGACACCGGCCTGTTGGAGAGCGAGGCCCGCCGCGAGAATAGAATCATGCTGCGGCTTGCCGATCGCGCTATGCGTAAGTTCGGTGCGTTCCTTCAACTGCTTCTCCGCGACATTCTGCGGAATTTTCGCTGCTTCCGACAGAAGCTTCGTCAGTTCCTGCGGATTCTGCAGCGACCATTTGCGGGCCTGCTCATAGACCTTGAGCACGCGCGCGACCACGTCCGGGTTCTTCTGGGCGAATTCCTCACGCACGTTGAGGATGCCCCAGGTGTTGGCTTCCGGTTTGCGGAAGAACAACGTGGCACCGTCGTCGATTTCGGCGGCCGCCATCATCGGGTCGAGACCCGCCCATGCGTCCACATCGCCGCGCGCGAGGGCGAGACGGCCGTCGGCATGCTGCAGAAGGACGAAACGGACATCCTTGTCGGTGAGTTTTGCGTCGGCGAGCGCGCGCACCAGAAAAATATGTGGATCGGTGCCGCGCGTGACCGCAACGGTTTTCCCCTTCAGGTCGGCGACCGTCTTGATGCCCTTGTCTGGGCGAGTGACGAGCGCCGTCCATTCCGGACGTGAATAGACGTAGATCGACTTGATCGGATTGCCGTTGATGCGGGCGACGAGTGCTGCGGAGCCGGCGGTCGAACCAAGATCGATCGATCCGGCGTTGAGGAACTCAAGCGCCTTGTTGGAGCCGAGCGACTGTACCCAGCGGATCTTGGTGCCGTCCTTCTCGAATTCCTTTTCGAGCAGGCCCTGATTCTTGATGACGATGGAAACCGGATTGTAGGTCGCCCAGTCGATGCGGAGTTCGCCGAGACCCGCCGTTGCCGCCTGCGAAGCGGCCGCGATAGTCAGTGCGGCGATGGATGTTCGGAAGAAACGAAAGAGCGAAATCATTTGGGTGCTCCAGCAGGTGATACGCGAATTACAAGCGCTGCGGATAACAACGTGTGAACCGCGTTGAATTATTTCAACGTACATTCAATTAATGTCAATATATATTAAATCACAAAATAAATAGGTAATTATAAGCAGGAAAGCCCAATTGAAGCACCACATATGACTTGCCCGGACAGATCGGATATTCGGGTCGAAGCAGGATTTCTTTCATGACCAAACCGAACCGCCACCGTGGGCAGCCTTCTGCGCCTCCGGACTTGATCGACGGGGCGGCTGTGCGCGCTGAAATCGCAGCCGAGATCGAGAAAAAGCAGGATGCCGGCGCCTTGCGTGCCTTGCTTGCGGCAACGCTGAAAAAAGCCCTGGTCGAGGGACGAGAGCGCGCGGAAAAGCAGTTGCTGGCGAGCGGCTCCGGTCGGGAATGCGCAACCGGCCTTTCATCCCTGATGGATACGATCATCGGGATCGCGCACGAATTCACCGCGGGCGCGCTCTACAAATCGCAAAATCCGTCTTCGAGCGAGCGTATGGCGATTGTCGCGGTCGGCGGCTATGGCCGCGGCTTGCTGGCGCCCGGCTCCGACATCGATCTGCTTTTTCTTCTTCCCTACAAGCAGACAGCCTGGGGCGAGAGCGTTGCCGAGGCGATCCTGTATGCGCTCTGGGACATGGGTCTCAAGGTGGGCCATGCCACGCGCTCGATTGACGAGTGCATCCGCCAGTCGCGGGCCGACATCACGATCCGCACCACGATTCTGGAGGCGCGCCATCTGATCGGCGACGAAAAGCTATTTGAGGAAATGGTCAAGCGTTTCAACAAGGACATCGTGCAGGGAAGCACCGCGGAATTTGTCACCGCGAAACTCGCCGAGCGCGACGAACGCCACAGGCGCGCCGGCCAGTCGCGCTATCTCGTTGAGCCGAACGTCAAGGAAGGCAAGGGCGGCCTGCGCGATCTCCATACATTATTTTGGATCGGGAAATATGTGTACCGTGTGAACTCCACCGCCGAACTGGTGGGGAAGGGCGTTTTTACCGGCGGCGAGCTTTCGCTGTTCCGCCGCTGCGAGGATTTTCTCTGGGCGGTTCGCTGCAATTTGCATTTTCTCACTGGCCGCGCGGAGGAGCGGCTTTCCTTCGATGTCCAGCGCGAGATGGCCGAGCGTCTCGGCTACACGCAGCATCCCGGCATGCAGGATGTCGAGCGTTTCATGAAACACTATTTCCTCGTGGCTAAGGATGTCGGCGATCTCACCGGCATCATGTGCGCGGCCCTCGAGCAGCAGCAGGCCGCACCCGTGCCGCGCTTGAGCCGCGTGGTCGCGACGCTGACCCGCAAGAAGAGCTGGAAGATCAAGGGCAGTGACGATTTCATTGTCAGCTTCGACCGGCTCAATGTGGTGGACGACGAGGCGTTCGAGCGCGATCCGGTCAATCTGATCCGCATTTTTCACATCGCAGACAGCCACAATCTCGAACTGCATCCGAACGCATTGCATCTCGCGCGCCGCTCCTTGAAGCTGATCGACGCGGAACTGCGCGAGGATAAGGAAGCGAACCGGCTGTTTCGCGAAATTGTAAGTTCCCGCAATACGCCGGAGACGGTACTGCGCCGGATGAATGAAACCGGTGTGCTTGGAAAATTCGTGCCGGAGTTCGGCCGCGTCGTCGCGATGATGCAGTTCAATCTCTATCATCACTATACGGTTGACGAGCATCTCCTGCGCTGCATCGGCGTGCTGCATGAAATCGAGCGGGGCACCAATCCGGAATATGGCCTCGCCAACCAATTGATGCCCGGTATCAAGAACCGCGATCTTCTCTACATCGCGCTGTTCCTGCATGACATCGCGAAGGGCCGCCTGGAGGATCATTCGATCGCGGGTGCCCGCATCGCTCGCAGACTTTGCCCGCGTCTGGGTTTGAATGCGGCCGACACCGAAACCGTCGCATGGCTCGTGGACAAGCATCTCGTGATGTCGACCGTGGCCCAATCTCGCGACATCGGCGACCGCAAGACGATCGAATCCTTCGTCGCGGTGGTGCAAAGTCTCGAGCGGTTGAAGATGCTCCTTATTCTGACCACCGCCGACATCCGCGCGGTGGGCCCGGGCGTGTGGAACGGCTGGAAGTCGCAGCTCCTGCGCACTCTATATTATGAAACGGAGCCGGTGCTCACCGGCGGTTTCTCGGAAGTGAACCGTTCCAAGCGCGTGGAGATGGCACAGGCGGAATTCCGCGCGGCGATGAAGGACTGGGACCCGGCGAAGGTCGAGCGCTACATCACGAAGCATTATCCGCCTTACTGGCTGAAGGTGGATATCGATAACAAGATCGAACATGCGCATTTTCTCGATGCATCCGAACAGGCCGGCCGCTCGCTTGCGACGGCCGCAAAGGCGGACCAGCAGCGCGGCGTCACGGAGCTGACCATCCTTGCGCCCGACCATCCGAGGCTTCTTTCGATCATTGCGGGCGCCTGTGCCGTCGCCGGCGGCAACATCGTGGACGCGCAGATATTCACGACCACGGACGGTCTGGCGCTCGATACGATTTCGATTTCACGTGAATTCGACCGCGACGAAGACGAAGAGCGCCGGGCCTCGCGCATCGCCGACGGCATCGAGCGCACCTTGCGCGGCGAGGCACAGTTGCCGGAAGTGATCGCGCGCCGCGCGCCGAAATCGCGCTACGGCGCCTTCATGATCGAGCCGGAAGTGAACGTGAACAATGTCTGGTCCGACCGGCATACGGTGATCGAGGTAATCGGCCTCGACCGGCCGGGGCTTCTCTTTAACCTCACAAACACGATTTCGCGCCTGAACCTCAACATTGCCTCGGCTCACGTCGCGACCTTCGGTGAACGCGTGATCGACGTCTTCTATGTGACCGACCTCACGGGAGCGAAGATCGTTTCCCCTCAGCGGCAGGCCGCGATCCGGCGTGCCCTGTTGTCGGCGTTCGAACCGGTGGATGCGTCCGACCGCTCTAAAAGGTCCGCATAAGCGCGCTCTTTGCCGCTTAACCCTGCCTTAAATCGCCCGATTTAGGTTTCCTTAACTGCGCGCGGAGAGCGCGTGACGAGGGGATATGTTTTTCAGGAAGCGCACACGCGCACGCCGTGAGCCGGTGATCGACACGTTCGGGTCGCTCTCTAGCCTGCGGCTCGATATCCGCGACCGCGCGGGCGGCGCTGCCGTCTCGCGCTCTCATAATAATGATGAACGCGCGGAACGCTCCGTTCGGCGCGAGACACCGCGGCCTTCGAAATCGCGCAAGCCGAAGCGCGGATTGATCGGACGGTTTTTCTATTGGGGCGTCGTGCTCACGATCTGGGGCCTGATCACGGTGGTCGGACTGCTCGTCTGGCAGACCGTGCGGCTGCCGTCCCTGCAAACGCTGGTGCTGCCGAAACGCCCGCCGAACATCTCGATTGTGGGTATGGACGGACATGTCCTCGCGACGCGCGGCGATACGGGCGGCGTGGCGGTTCCGATTGCGGGGCTGCCGCCCTATCTGCCGCAAGCCTTCATCGCGATCGAGGACCGGCGCTTTCATTCGCATTTCGGTTTCGATCCGATCGGCTTCACACGCGCAGTCTTTGTAAACCTCACTTCGATGGCATTGCGCGAAGGCGGTTCCACGCTCACGCAACAACTCGCGAAGAATCTTTTTCTCAACGAAAAGCGCACGCTTGCGCGCAAGCTCGACGAGCTAGTGCTCGCACTCTGGCTGGAAGCTTCCTACTCCAAGGACCAGATTCTCGAACTCTATCTGAACCGCGTCTATTTCGGCTCCGGCGCTTACGGGGTCGAAGCGGCCGCGCAGCGCTATTTCGGAAAATCCGCGCGCATGGTGACGCTCGGCGAAGCAGCCGTGCTCGCCGGTCTCGTGAAGGCGCCGTCGCGTCTCGCGCCCAATCGCAATCCCAAGCTCGCGCGCGAACGCGCGGAGCTTGTCATGCAGGCGATGGTGGATGCCGGATTTATCACCGACGAGATGGTGAAGATCACGCGCTCCCGCCCGCTCACCATCGTCAAGCACGATGGCCTCGGTTCGGCCGGCTACATCGCCGACTGGATCATGGACGAATTGGAAGAACTGGTCGGCCGCGCCGGCAAGGACATTACCGTCCAGACCACGATCGATTCTGTTTTGCAGGCACAGGCCGAGCGCGCACTCGCCGACGAACTCGCACTAAAGGGCGAGAAGTTTGGCGTGACGCAGGGCGCGGTGGTTGCGATGGACCCGGACGGAGCGGTGCGCGCGCTCGTCGGCGGGAAAAATTATAATGACAGCCAGTTCAACCGCGCGATCAGCGCCAAGCGCCAGCCGGGTTCCGCGTTCAAGCCATTCGTGTATCTGACGGCGCTGGAGCGCGGTCTGACGCCCGATACGGTCCGCGAGGATGCGCCGATCAACATCAAGGGCTGGCGTCCGGAAAACTACACGAAGGAATACAAGGGACCGGTATCGCTGACGACGGCGCTGTCGCATTCGCTGAACACGGTTTCGGTGCGCCTCGGGCTCGAAGTGGGGCCGAACGCCGTGATCAAGACCGCGCACCGGCTCGGCATCACATCGAAACTCACCCCGAATGCCTCGATCGCGCTTGGCACTTCGGAAGTGTCGCTGCTGGAGCTTGTCTCCGCCTATGCACCGTTTGCCAACGGAGGCATCGGTGTTGTCCCGCATGTAGTTGAACGTGTGCGAGGAGCCGACGGCTCGGTCCTGTTCGCGCGCTCTTCTTCCGGGGGCGGCAGCGTGGTTGCGCCGCCGCACCTCACCATGATGAATCGCATGCTGGAGGAAACGCTGCTCACCGGCACCGCGCAGCGCGCGAAAATTCCGGGCTGGCCAGCCGCAGGAAAAACCGGAACCAGCCAGGATTTCCGCGATGCCTGGTTCGTCGGCTACACCGGCCGTCTGATCACCGGCGTCTGGCTTGGCAACGACGACAACTCGCCGACCAAGCGCGCGTCCGGCTCCAGTATCCCCGTGGACATCTGGAATCGCCTGATGCGTCCTGCCCACGAAGGCGTTCCGCCGGTTGCGCTGCCCGGTACCAACGATCGTGGTCTTGGAAATTATCCGGTGCCACAGGCGCCGGTGATCGACGGACCCGTCTCGGGTCCACCGCAGCCGCGACGTGACGACGCATCCATGGATAACTGGCTGCTCGATCGCTTGCTGGGCCGCCGCTAGATTGTTTTCGCGCCATAGCGATGCAGCGAATTGCCGTGCGCCTTGAGCCATGCTTCGGCGCGGCGCCGCTCCGTCGTCAACTCGTCCACCACGCGCCAGAAACGCGCCGAATGATTGAGTTCGCGCCGGTGCGCGACCTCATGGGCGGCGAGGTAATCCAGCACGAAAGACGGCGCCATGATCAGGCGCCATGAATAATTCAGGGCACCGTCATAGGAACACGACCCCCACCGGCTCGCCGTGTCGCGCAATCCCACGCGCTCAATTGCAACGCCGAGCGTTTGCGCATGCCGCCGTGTCGCGGCCAGCAAATCCTGCTTCGCCTCCCGCTTCAGGAAATCCCGCACGCGGCGGGCGATGTGCGCGGATTGTCCCGCCACGCAGAGCAGCGAAACGCCGTCAGCCGAGAGCTCCGGCCACGCCGTGCCACGCGCTCTCGGGCGGTGCTCGATGCGGTGAAGGATGCCGCGCAGCGGGATGCCGGCGCCCGCTGCGAAGGGAACGGGTTCTGGAATTTGCTTCAGCCGCGTCGAAATCCAGTTGACGTTCCGCTCGGCGAAATTACGGGCGTCGCGCAGGTTGCCGCGCGGCGGCATGGTGAGCACCACGTCGCGCTGCGCCTCGCGCACGCGCAATGTATACCGGCGCGCGCGCGGATGGCGCTGCAAGACGATTTCGTAGGCTTGGTTCTCGCAAGAAACCACGAGCCGCCGCGGTTCTTTCGCCGCTGGCGCTGGTTTCAGGAAATTCGCGAAGAAAAGCTGCATCGGCTTTTGTGAATCCGAATCGAACTCACATCAGGCAATTCGATTTATACAGCGGATGCAAGCAGGAGATTATTCGGCGGCGGCGCGGGCAACGGCGCTCGCGTTTTTCTTCGGCTCGTGCGAGCGGATGAAATCCGCGATGCGCGGTGCGATTTCCGCACGGAACCGCGAACCGTTGAAGACGCCGTAATGGCCGACATCAGTCTGGAGATAATGCACCTTCATATCGGCCGGGAGGCCGGAACAAAGCTTGTGGGCGGCTTCGGTCTGGCCCCTGCCGGAAATGTCGTCGTGCTCGCCTTCGATCGTGAGCAGCGCGGTGCGCTTGATCTTCGACGGATCGACCGGCGTGCCGCGATGAGTCATCGTGCCGTTTGGCAGATCGTGACGGATGAAGACGGTTTCCACGGTTTGCAGATAGAATTCCGCCGTAAGGTCCATCACCGCGAGATACTCGTCGTAGAACTCGCGGTGTTTCTGCGCGCCGTCGCCGTCGCCCTGCACCAAGTGCTTAAAGAACGAGTTGTGCGCGTCGAGATGCTTGTCGAGATTCATGCTCACGAAGCCGGTGAGTTGCAAAAAGCCCGGATAGACCTCGCGCATGAAGCCGGGATGCGGAAACGGCACCTTGGCGATCACATGCTGGCGGAACCATTCGATGCCGCGTTCTTCCGCCACTTTATTCACGGCGGTAGGATTCATGCGCGTGTCAATCGGTCCGCCCATCAGCGTCATCGTATGGGGCGTATAAGGGTCATCCTGCGCTTCCATGCACGCGACGGCGGCAAGCACGGGGACCGACGGCTGGCAGACGCCGATCACATGGCAGTCGCCGCCGAGGCGATGCAGCATGCTGATGACGTAATCGATGTAATCGTCGAGATCGAAGCGTCCCTGCGCGAGCGGCACCATGCGCGCGTCGGTCCAGTCGGTGATATACACGTCATGACGCGGCAGGAATGCCTCGACGGTGCCGCGCAACAGCGTGGCGTAATGGCCGGACATTGGCGCGACGATCAGGACTTTCGGCTGCTTGTAACGCGGCGAATGTTCGAAGTGCCGCTCGAAATGCAGAAGCTTGCAGAACGGGCGCTCCCAAACCGGCGTGATATGGACCGGTATGTGCTCGCCGCCGACCAGCGCCGAGGTAATGTCCCACTCAGGTTTTCCGTAGCGGCGGATCGAGCGCTCGTAGACTTCCGCGCCCGCGGCCATGGATTTTCCGAACGTTGTGTGCGCGAACGGATTGAGCGGATTCTTGAAATAGAGGCGTGTGGCGTCGGCTATCGCACGCGAAGGATCGAGTGCGGCATGGCCCCACTCATACATCCAGTA
Source organism: Xanthobacteraceae bacterium (assembly GCA_022844205.1). Lineage (GTDB taxonomy): Bacteria > Pseudomonadota > Alphaproteobacteria > Rhizobiales > Xanthobacteraceae > JAUSIF01. The sequence continues at coordinate 460,037 of JALHMF010000002.1, forward strand.
AAGTGGCGTAGTGCTGACCGGATTTTCGGACGTAATATCTGGTGCGCCGCCAAATACGCCAATGGCCATGCTGTTTGTTCCCGGCCCTTGTCCCTAAGCCCGCCTGTTGCAATGCAACATAGGGCTTCAGGCATGTGAGTCAATGTAACCGGCAAGCAGTGAAGATCGCGTTATGCGAAGGTCTTACTCGCCGATTTGCAGGAAGGAACCGGCCTTGCGTGCCTCACCCAGAAGCCATGCGAGGCTTACGGCACCCGCTGTGATCCACAAGAAGTTCAACCCTAGCGCCCATAGCATCAGGTCGAGCCGGAAGGTTTGCTCGATCACGAGCGCGCGCATACCTTCGAACACGGCGGTCGGCGGTAGCGCCCATGCCACCGGTTGGAGCCAGTCCGGCAACGTGCTGACCGGATAATAGACGCAAGCGAGCGGCAGCAGGATGAACATCAGGCTCCATGCGAGCCCTTCCGCGCCAAGACCGTTCCTCAAGACTAGGCCGGAGCAGAACATACCGACGGCCCAGCTCGTCAGCAGCAGATTGGCGAAAAAAGCGGCGAGCGCGAATCCGAGTCCCCAGAAATTATAGCCGAAAAAGATCATCGCCATGATCGTGACCGGTACGAGTCCGACCGCGAGCCGCACGATGCTCATCACCATCAGCGCAATGACGAACTCGACCGGCCTGAGCGGGCTGATCATCAGGTTCGGCATGTTACGCGACCACATCTCTTCCAGGAACGACATCGTGTAGCCGAGCTGCCCGCGGAACAGGATGTCCCACAAAAGAAACGCGGCGAGGAACGTGCTGACGGTGGTGGCGAGCGCGCCGGGTTTCGCCGCGACGCCAATCTGGAGAAAACCCCACATCACCATCTGCACGGCGGGCCAGTAAATCAGCTCCAGCAGCCGCGGCCATGAAGAGCGCAACAGATACCAGTGGCGCAGCACCATTGCGCCGATGCGTTGTGGAGAAAGGGCAATCGCCGTCTCGCTCATGACGCGGCTTCCTTCTCCGGCAGCGGCTCGCGCCTTCCGCGCGCCACGTCGAGAAAAACCTCCTCCAGGTTCTGACGGCCGTAACGAGCGAGCAATTGCGACGGCGATCCGTCGTCCACGATGTCTCCGCGCTTCATCATGATGACGCGGTCGCAGAGACGCTCCACTTCGCCCATGTTGTGCGAAGCGAGCAGGATCGTTGCATTCTTTCGCGACTGATAACGTTCCAGATGGCCCCGAATCCAGTCGGCGGTGTCTGGGTCGAGCGATGCGGTCGGCTCATCGAGTACAAGAAGGTCGGGATCGTTCACGAGCGACTTCGCAAGTGCCACGCGCGTTTTCTGCCCCGCCGAAAGTTTGCCCGCGGGCCGGTCGATGAATTCCGTGAGAGCCAGATCGGAGGCAAGCGAGGAAATGCGCTCGTCGATTCCAGCAACGCCATAAAGCATGCCGAAAACTTTTAGGTTCTGGCGAACGGTGAGCCGGTGGGGCAGGTCGACATACGGGCTTTCAAAATTCATCCGGTGCAGGACCCGGTACGGCTCTTTCGACATATCGGCACCGAATACCCGCACGCTGCCGCTCGTCGGCGTGACGAGACTCATAATCATGCCGATCGTCGTGGTCTTGCCGGCACCATTGCCGCCGAGGAGACCGATGATTGATCCGGCAGCGATCGAGAAATCGATCTCGTTCACCGCAAGGGTGTCACCGTATTTCTTGCAAAGCTTCTGGCCCTCGATTGCGGGAATGGTCATGCCTAGTTTTCACGGTGAGCGGCGACGATCAACGGCGCGCGGGAACTGCTATATAGTCCTGCAAGAACATGGAAGTGTGGCGGTTCGTTCCGAAGCGGTGGGTTGAAGCATGGCGGGGGTCGGCAATCAATTGATCGGGCCAAGGCCCTATGGCATCCGGCTCGATACGCTGGTCAGGCTGCGCTGGCTCGCGGTGGCGGGGCAGGCATTCGCGCTGGTCGCCGTCCATTGGGGCTTCGGCTTCGCGCTGCCGATCTGGTCGGCGCTGGCGATCGTGGCTGTCACCGCTGCGACCAATCTTGCACTGCGGCTTCGCAAGCCGCGCGTGCAGCGGGTAGAGGATCGTGAAGCCGGCGTGATCCTCGGCTTCGATCTCGTGCAGTTGGCGCTGCTTCTGTATCTGACCGGTGGACTCGGCAATCCGTTCAGCGAATTATTCCTGGCGCCGGTTCTCATCTCCGCCACCGCATTGAAGCCGCGCACAACACTGGTACTAGGTATTCTGGTCGTGATTCTCGCGTCCCTGATCGCGAATGTGTACCATCCGCTGCCGTGGTCGGCGAATTCCACTTTCATGCCGCCAAAACTCTTCATCGTCGGTATGTGGGCGTCGGTGATTGTCTCGGTTGCCTTCATCGGCGGCTATGCCTGGGCGGTGACGAAGGAAACGCGCCAGCTTTCCAATGCGCTCGCCGAAACCGAACTCGTGCTCGCGCGCGAGCAACATCTGACCGCGCTGGACGGGCTCGCCGCGGCTGCCGCGCATGAACTCGGCACGCCGCTTGCGACCATCGCCATCGTCATTCGAGAGATGGAGCGGGATCTGCCGGCGGACTCTCCTCATCTCGGTGACGTGAAATTGCTGCGGGAGCAGAGCGAACGCTGTCGCTCGATCCTGCGCACGCTGACGTCGCTCGATGCAGGCGATGCGCCGTTCGATCGGATGCCGCTTACGCACCTCCTCGATGAAGTGGTGACGCCGCATCGTCCGTTCGGAATCGAAATCAGCGTCGAAACGCCGGGTGGCGGCGCGAACGAGCCTGTGATCGCCCGCAACCCCGCGATTCTTTATGGACTTGGCAACTTCGTCGAGAACGCCGTCGATTTCGCGCGCGAGCGGGTCAGTGTCTCTGCCGTATGGAACCAGGACGAAGTTTCGATCTCGGTAATCGACGATGGACCTGGGTTCGCGCCTGAAGTGATCAACCGCATTGGCGAACCTTATGTGACAAGCCGCGTACGCCGCAGCGGACAGGACGACGACCCTCCCGGAGGGCTGGGGCTCGGCTTCTTCATCGCGAAAACGCTTCTGGAGCGAACCGGAGCAAGCGTGTCGCTGCAAAACCGGATGTATCCGCACACCGGGGCTATGGTGCTCGTGCGCTGGTCACGCGAGACTTTCGAGCATAATCTCAGCGGTGTAAGAGCCGGTTCAGCGCAGAACGCCTGACCGGCAACGTGCTATGCACTTGCCACCGCCGGAGCGGGGACCTACATCCTGCCCGAACCCCTCAGCGTTTTTCAATGTCTATGCTTCCGATGGAGACGAAGATCGAACGCCGCCTGCTGATCGTTGACGACGATAAGCCGTTTCTCGAACGGTTGGCGCGAGCGATGGAATCGCGCGGCTTCTCCGTCACCACGGCGGAGTCCGTTTCGGAGGGACTCGCACAGGTCGCGGCGATGTCGCCCGATTATGCGGTGGTCGATATGCGGCTCGGTGACGGGAACGGCATTGAAGTCATCTCCGCACTGAAAGAGCGCCGCCCCGAAGCGCGTGCCGTCGTCCTTACCGGCTATGGCAACATCGCAACCGCCGTGACGGCGGTGAAGCTGGGTGCTGTGGATTATCTAGCGAAGCCTGCTGACGCCGACGACGTTTACGCGGCACTCACCGCCGGGCCCGGCCAGAAGGCGGAGCCGCCCGAAAAGCCGATGTCGGCCGATCGCGTGCGCTGGGAACACATTCAGCGCGTGTATGAACTCTGCGGCCGCAACGTTTCGGAGACGGCGCGCCGTCTCAACATGCACCGCCGCACCTTGCAGCGCATTCTCGCCAAGCGCGCGCCGCGATAATTCCGCCTAAAGCAGCGCCGGTTCCGTCAATCCCGGATCGTGAAGGGCCGCCAGCCGGGCCGCAGCCGCGCGGCCGAAGCGCACGAGCATGGCCTTTCGCCGGGACGCAGCGATCGGGTGCAGTCCGCCTTCGCGGATCAGCGTTCCGCTATAAGCGTCCGCGATCATCAGGCCCGCGTCCTCGGGCAGGGCGGGTGCGGGAAATTCCGGAGCGACCGCGAACAGCAGACGGTCGCAATAGAGCCTGTATTCATGCCATTTCCGGTCTGAGCGGAAATCGGCCAGGCAAGATTTGATTTCGACGATCCAGATTTCACCGCCAGCGCCGAGCCCCACGAGATCGGCGCGCCGTCCCGAGCCGAGTGGCAGTTCGGCCACCGCGGTAAATCCCAGCGCATGCAGCAGACGCAGCGCGCCGCGCCGTATGCCGGGCGCGGTTTCAATGCTGCGCTCAAGCGCTTCGGTGTTGAATACGGGAAGGGCCACGTGCGAATCCTCAGCCGATCCTAAACCGGCAGACTCCGAAGGCAACTGCCTTGCTTGCTCTTACGGCCGGTTTCGGAGAAAATTTTTCCGGCGGGGAAAAGTAAATGACGAACGTCGATTTTGAAGTCGAATATAACAACCGTGCGCGCGTGCCGGAACATCCGGAAATCTTCAAGCGCTGGACGGAAGCCGCCGCAAAGTTCCGTGCGGGACACAGGAATTCCGAAGAGCGTATTTCCTACGGGCCGAGCGAACGCCAGTATGTCGATCTGTTCTGGCCTTTGGCCGATCGCAATGCGCCGATCATTCTCTTTATTCATGGCGGATATTGGCGTGCGCTCGATCCCTCGATGCACAGCCACTTTGCAGCCGGCGCGAATGCGCGAGGGCTTGCGATGGCGTTCGCCGGATACGATCTCTGCCCGCAGGTAACGATCGCGCAGATCATCGCGCAGGTTCAGTCGGCGGCGATCTTTCTCGGGCGTCGCCTGAAGCGCAGGATTCTGGCGGTGGGTCATTCTGCCGGCGGGCATCTGACTGCATGTCTCGTCGCCACGGATTGGAAAAGTCTTGCTCCGGATTTACCCGCTGATTTTGTGCCGGGCGGATTTTCGATCTCGGGACTGTTCGATCTTGAGCCCATGCTTCACGTCAGCATGAATCAGGATTTGCGGCTGAAGCGGGAAGAGATGCTGAATGTGTCACCTCTCTTTTGGAACGTGGACGCTGGCCGGACGCTGGAAGCATGGGTCGGAGGCGATGAAAGCGGAGAGTTTCTCCGTCAGAGCAAGGACGTTGTTGATCGATGGGGAAAGGCCGGAGTCGCGACGCTGTATAAGGAAGTACCGCGCGCCAACCATTTCACCGTACTCGATCCTCTGGCAGATCCGGGAAGCGAAATGTGCGAAAGGCTGGAGCGGCTTGCGGCCAAAATTGCGTAAGCGCGCCTGATCGTTTATGGAAATTCCGGGCCTGCACCCGTAGCTCAGCTGGATAGAGCGCTGCCCTCCGAAGGCAGAGGTCAGAGGTTCGAATCCTCTCGGGTGCGCCACTTCAGCGTAATCAACCGTGCCTGCTCGAACGGCTTTTGCCCGGGCTCCGCTTTTCCTTGAATTTTGCCTTGTCTTCCTCATGCTTGCTCTTGGACCCATCACCGAGCATGTCGGTCCAGGCCAGCAACAGGCTGGACACTACGAATACCAAATGAATTGCGATAAGAAAGATGATCGTCTTTTCGTTGAAATTCTTGTCGATGTTCATGAACGCCTTCAGGACCTGAATGGCGGAGATGGCGACGATCGAAGCCATCAATTTTTGTTTGAGCCCCGAGAAATCGATTTTGGTCATCCATTCCGGCCAGTCGGGGTGGCCTTTCGGGTCGATTTTGGAAACAAAGTTTTCGTACCCGGAAAAAACCACGATCAGCACGAGGTTGCCCGTCAGCGACAGGTCGATGAGCGCCAGCACGCCAAGGATGACGTCGGCTTCTGTCGCCGTGGTTGCGTGAACGACGAAGTGAAAAAATTCTCGAACGAATGTGTAGAGGAGGATGAAAAGGCTTCCGATCAGCCCGAAGTAAAACGGCGCGATGAGCCAGCGGCTCTGGAAGATCGCTCGTTCAAGATATTTTTCGATCATCTCGCCCTCCGCCGGTCATGCGGAATCGATGACACGGCGGAGGGCGATAAGGCAAGGCGTCTAGTTCGCGTTGACGCCGGTCCCGATCTGGCAGGCGACACCGGTGCCGCCGAGCCCGCAGTAGCCGTGCGGGTTCTTCGCCAGATATTGCTGGTGATAGTTCTCGGCAAAGTAGAACTCCGGCGCATCGACGATTTCGGTCGTGATTCCCTGATAGCCCTTATCCTGCAATGCCTTCTCGTAATCCGCCTTGGAGGCTTCCGCAGTTTCGCGCTGGGCCTTGTCATACACGTAGATGCCCGAGCGATACTGGGTGCCGACATCGTTGCCCTGCCGCATGCCCTGGGTCGGGTCATGCGCTTCCCAGAATACTTTCAGGAGTTCGCTGTAGGTCACCCGTTTCGGGTCATAGACGACGAACACAACCTCATTGTGCCCGGTGCGGCCCGAGCAAACCTCTTCATAGGTCGGATTCGGTGTCACACCCGCGGCATAACCGACGGCAGTGATCCATACGCCCGGTATCCTCCAGAATACGCGTTCGGCGCCCCAGAAGCAGCCGAAACCGAACATCGCGGTGGCAAGGCCGACGGGATAAGGGCCTTTCAGCGCGCGGCCGTTCACAGCATGGCGCTCCGCGGTTGGGATCTCGTCGGGCCGGCCTGCAAGAGCCGTCGAGGGAGTGGGCATATCGATCATTTTTCTGAAGGAGAACATGGCTGCTCCTGTGGCTTCGCGCGTTGGGCCGCGCGTTTCGAGACAAATATAGGCGCTGAAACGCCAGTCCGCACGGCAGGCAGCGCCACGCAACGATCACGGTCGCGCGATGATTCGTTCATTCGCGGGAGGAATAGCCGATCGAATGCGTGCGTTTTCGACCAGTCAGGATAAGGACCGTTCCCAATACGCCGAGCACCAGCCAGAGCGGCGCATTCAGGACTTTCAGCAAGACGCTTTCCCACATCCACGGCGAGAAATTGTATTCGATGACCCGCTGGGTGCGCTCAAGGCTGCCGGGGTGAACGGCACTCCACGCTTCGATCCAAGGCATAAAGACGAGCCTGGAAGCGCCGATCGAGCGGGCGCCGTCGATTACGAACGCGACGAAGGCGCCTGCCAGCAGCCAGAGTCCGATAAAGCGGGAGAGAAACTTGAACATGTTCGACCTGCAGCCTTCGACTAACGCCTCGCGGGCCGGTGTGCAACGCCCGCTTTTGCTTGTGTCCCGTCCCTCCGGGAGTATATTCCGCGCGCTTTGAAGGAGGGGTGGCCGAGTGGTTTAAGGCGCACGCCTGGAAAGTGTGTATGCGGGAAACCGTATCGCGGGTTCGAATCCCGCCCCCTCCGCCAGCACCGCTCGCCCCGAGGCGGTAATTCTGCGAAAATTCCTGATCTTGCCGCCATCGTAAACGCGGCTGACGACGGCGGAAATCCGTCCTCGTCGTAGACGCCTTTCGCATCTGCAAGAAGTACACGCTACAGGCCGGATTTCCTTCAAACGGAATTATTTTGATAAGGCGCTTGCCGGAACACAGTCCGAACAAGATTGCATTATGATCATTCCACGCCGCAGCGGTGGGAGAAATCGATGCACGCGTTGCTTTCGGCCTTTCTTGCTTCCTTCTTTTTCCTCATTCCCGTCCAGACATTCGCAGCAGAAAAACCCTACTGGCGCAGCGACCTGAACGAAGGCGCGCGCCGGCTGGAAGCAAGCGTCAGGCGAGACGCTTCCCTGCGCACAAAGACGGAGGCCGATCTCCGCAAGGAAATCGATGCCGCGGCGAACGCAAAGGATCCCAAACTCACCGCGCAAAGGCTCGGCGAGCTAACCGGCCAGAGTCCGAACGACATCACGGCGTGGCTGCGTCTTGCGCGCACTTTGCTTGTGATCAATCCGGCCAACAGCACCGAGCGCAACGAGTTGCGCGACCGCTCGCTCGCCGCCGCCTATATCGCCTATCGTCGTGCAGCGACGAAAAACGACGAAGCCGATGCGCTCTCGATCATCGGCCGTGTCTATGCGGAGCGGCAGTTATGGCGTGCTTCGCTCGACACACTAAAGGCAAGCCTCGAACTGCGCGAAGTATCCGAGCTGCGCACGCTCTATGAAAAAATCCGGGAGGAAAACGGATTCCGTCTGCTCGACTATACGGTCGACTCCGACGCCGGCGCGCCGCGCGTCTGCATCCAGTTTTCCGAACAACTGGCGAAGCGCACGGATTTTTCTCCATTCATCTCGATAGCGGGTGTCTCGAAGCCTGCCGTTAGCGGCTCGGAGCGCCAGCTTTGCGCCGACGGCTTGAAGCATGGCGAACGATACGAAGTGACGTTGCGCAGCGGCGTTCCGTCCGCGACCGGAGAGACGCTTCGCCGTACGGCGGAACTTGTCGTCTATGTCCGCGACCGCAAGCCGAACGCGCGCTTCACCGGTCGCGCTTATGTTTTGCCGCGTACCGGCCAGCGCGGGATTCCCGTTGTTACCGTCAACACCAGCAAGGTCGGCGTTGAGATTTACCGAATCGGGGACCGCGCGCTCGTGCCGTTCGCGATTGACGGAAACTTCCGCCAGAATCTCGAAGGCTATGAGGCAAACCGCATCGCGCAGAGCCGCGGCGAACGTATCTACAAGGGCGAGCTGGAAGTCGTCTCCGAGCTGAACAAGGACATCACGACCGCGTTTCCGGTGGACGAGGCGCTCGGCAATCTCGCGCCCGGCGTCTATGCGATGACCGCCGGCATTCTCGACGCGCCCAAGGGCGGCGACGGCGAGGAAGACTTTACGACTCGCGCGACGCAGTGGTTCGTCGTGTCCGATCTCGGCATGACTTCGGTGTTGAGCAAGGACGGACTGGATGTATTTGTCCGTTCGCTCGGCAATGCCCAGCCGGTTGCCGATGCGGAAGTGCGTCTGGTGGCGAAGAACAATGAAATTCTCGCGACCCGCAAGACCGACGCGCAAGGCTCGGCGCGTTTTGAAAACGGCCTGGTCAAAGGCACGGGCGGCGCGTCTCCGGCTGTGGTCATCGCGGAAAAGAAACCCGGCGACTACGCATTCCTGTCATTGAATGAACCGGCGTTCGATTTTTCCGATCGCGGAGTCGCGGGCCGTTCCACGCCGGGCGCGCTCGACGCGATGCTGTTCACGGAGCGCGGAGTCTATCGTACCGGAGAGACCGTGCGGCTGACGGGATTGCTGCGCGATCCGCAGGCGCGCGCCGTCATTAATGTGCCGCTCACCTTCATCGTCACCCGCCCCAATGGCGTCGAGGACCGGCGGCAGACCATTAAAGAAGACGAACTCGGCGGCCGCAGCATGGATATTCCACTGCTCGGCGGCGCCATGACCGGCACCTGGCGTATTCGCGCCTACACCGATCCGAAATCCGCGCCGGTTGGCGAGACGGCGTTTCTCGTCGAGGATTATGTACCGGACCGGATTGAGTTCACGCTGAAATCGGGCGCCAGCGAGATCGTGCGCGGCAAGCCGGTGACTGTCGATCTCGACGGGCGCTATCTTTTCGGCACGCCGACCGCGAATTTCGATCTCGAAGGAGAAATCGAAATCCGCACGACGCAGTTCCGTCCGGGTCTGCAGGGCTACCGCTTTGGCCTTGTGGACGATGAGTTCACCACCGTGCGCCGCCCCCTGAACGACCTTCCGCGCACCGACGCGAAAGGCCATTCGGCGATCCCGGTCGAACTGCCGGTGGTGGCGAATTCCTCGCGCCCGATGGAAGCACAAATTCTCGTTCGCATGGCGGAGCCCGGAGGCCGTGCGATCGAGCGCAGGCTCACGCTTCCTGTGAAACCGGAAGCGCCGATGATCGGCGTGCGCCCGCAATTCCGGGACCGCGCGGGTGAAGGCGAAAACGCCGGCTTCGAAATCGTGCTTGCGGATGCGGATGGAAAGCTCGTCGCGCGCAGCGGCCTGAAGTGGGAGCTGTTCAAGATCGAGGCCCGCTATCAGTGGTACCGCTCCGGCGGCTCCTGGGATTATGAGCCGGTTCGCTCCACGCGTAAGATCGCGGACGGACGTCTCGATACGCTCGCGGGATCGCCCGCGAAAATTTCTTCACCAGTCACGTATGGACGTTACCGGCTCGAAGTCAGCACCGGCGAAACCGGCGGTCCTTTAACAAGTTTCGTCTTCGACGCCGGCTGGGCCGGCGAGGCGACCGCCGATACACCGGATCGTCTGGAGCTTTCGCTCGACAAGACCGAATACGCGCCTGGCGATACGCTGTCGGTGAACATCTCGCCGCGCACCGGCGGCAGCGCCACTGTAATTGTTGTTGGCGATAAGGTGCTTGCACGCAACTATGTGCAGTCTGCCGCGAGCGGCACACGCACGACGTTTAAAGTCGGCGAGGATTGGGGACCGGGCGCTTACATCGTCGCGTTCCATCACCGCCCCATGGATGTGGCCGCTTCCCGTATGCCGGGCCGTTCGGTCGGCGTCGCATGGTTCGGCGTTTCCCGCGCGCAACGTACCTTGCAGGTAAAGCTCGATGTCCCAGCGCAAATTCGCCCGCATACGCAACTCACCGTGCCGGTCACAGTAACAGGACTCGCATCGGGTGAATCCGCGCGCGTGACGCTCGCCGCGGTCGATGTCGGCATTCTGAATCTCACCAACTATCGTCCGCCGTCGCCCGCCGATCACTATCTAGGCTCAGGACCTATTAAATACTTGCGGATCAGATGATCGATTGATTCAATGGTGACGCAAGGAGGTGTCGCCATGACTGATTTGGTCCTGCTTTCCGAGGCGCAGATGCGCCGGAT
>JALHMF010000003.1 GCA_022844205.1 Xanthobacteraceae bacterium
GAGCGCTTCTATAATCCGAAGCGCAGACACTCTACGATCGGATATCTGAGCCCGATGGAGTTCGAGCAGAAGGCAGGATTAGCTTAGGCGGGTGTCAACGAAACCGGGTGCAGGCCAAAGGTACCGCACGTAATTTTTGCATTAAATAATTCGCCCGATGTCTTCGCCACGTAGCAAAGCGCCGCTGTTCCTGAAAAGAAAACCGCCGGAGCATGCCCCCGAGATGAGCGACGCATAATGTTGCAAAGGTCATTCGACGGGTTTCTAAAAATAGTTGCTCGCGGTACAAACTCAGTCCCCCCGCCGAACGGCAAGGAGAAGGTATGATGCCGCATGTCATCATAAAACTTTGGCCAGGAAAGTCGGAAATAGAAAAACAGCGCCTTGCTGATGCAATCACAGAAACCCTGGTTCAAACGCTCCACTACGGCGCTGACGCGATTTCCGTTGCTATGGAAGAAGTTGAAAGCAGCGATTGGGCGAAAAAGGTTTTTCAGCCTGACATCGTACTAAAAGAGGCAACGCTCTACAAAAAGCCCGGGTATAAGATGTAGCCGTTGCTCCGATTGTGGGGAAAATCCGCCGCCGTGCTCAAGATGATAAGCGTTGAAACCGATCGGCGAAGCGCAATTGCCTCTGCCGTATAGGACGCGTGCTTGAGGGCATTCTTGTTACCCTTCGGTGCTCCCGGCGACTATACGCCGTGCATCCGGCATCGACCGTTCAAAATCGCCAGCCACCGGCACGATTTCGTACACCCTATGTCTGCTAGGGTCAAAAGCGGACATGGCGACAAGTCCACACGATGCCCGCTTTACCCCCAATAACGGACATTGAGCGGCTACGCATTTCAGCGTTCGGCTGGCCGTTTATGAGTCCACGCCCTAGACGAAACTAGATGAGGGATAGAAGAGCGAAGCACGGCGGCCCACAAAAGAAAACCGCCCCGGAATGACCGGAACGGCTCTAGGTTTAGATTCCTTACTGTTAGGCATCTCTATTTGGTTTCTCGATCTTGTCGAGGTTGCGCTTCGGTAATTTCTTCATGCCGAAACTCCCGCTTTGTCCAGCTTGCGGAGGGCGGTTTCAATGTTCCGCAAAATCCAGAAAGCGAACGGCATAGAAAGCGGCTTGCCGCGTTTTGTCTTGATCGAGTCGTCTATCAAGGTATCCGGCCAGAGTTCGACGGAATAGTAATCCTTCCCGCCGTTTGTGGACACCTGCCCCGCGCTGCAAGCGTTGATATGGGACAGAAGCGCCATAACCCCGCCCATGGTAGTCGGCACCACGTTGGCCAGCGCGGCGGCGGCATTTGTTTCCAAGCGGCAAGCCCGCGTCGTTTTCTTGTGCGCGGCCTTGTTGCTTTGTTCGGGCAGCTCCGACGAAACCTCGAGCGCGGCGCCCCATGCCCGGTAAGCCTCAAGGTGGGCCATGATTGCGGAATAGACCGGATCGACTTTCGCGGGGCGCTTTGCCTTTGTATTCTTTCCCTTAGCCTTCATGTGGCTACTCCCATTTGAGGGTTAGGCCCGTTTCGGTGTTAGCGCACCGAGGCGGGCCGCTTGTTTTGCAAGCTGAATAAAGGTATAACCTATATATAATGGCGTCAAGAAAAAAGGTTATACCTAAAAAGAGGCGCGGTCGGCCCGCAACGGGGAAAGACCCCTTGCGAGCGATCCGCATGTCCTATGTGCAATCGTCCGCAATCGAGGCTTGGGCGAAGAAGCAGGCGGATAAGCCTTCATGGTCGGAAGCGGTCAGGCGTCTGGTGGCTTATGCCTTGGAGAAACTTAATTGAACGAAAGGCCCAAAGCGGTCGAACTAGCCGCCACGATCCAGCAGAGCATGGACGCGCTGGTAGCCGAGCTGGCGGCACATGAGCGGGACTTATTGCCCCCGATTCTGGAAATGGTCATTGTCGGGGCTGCACGGGCGGGCGGTAACAGGCAGCAGCGAGAACTATACTGGATTGCTGACGAGGCTCTGAGACGGACCGCGAAGCGATAGGAGGGTACATTGGGTATCGCGCGAGCGATCAGCGACTTTCTCGACCGCAAAGCCATTGCTGCCTGCGAGGCGAGCCTAACGCCGGGCGAATTGGCGATATTCAGCCATACGCGCAAGGCGGGGCCGTGGCGCGACGCTTACCGCGTCATCATGCAAGAGCGGGCCTACAACGCAAATGGAGGTCCAGAGCGTGCCCGCGCTGAAGTTCAAGAGCTATTTGACGCGACGATGGATCAAGAGATAACCCGACGCGGCTCTTAACCGAGAAAAAACCGCCCTTCCACGCGCGTTGGGGACTCTGCGCAACGCGCTCCACCATGCGCCTAGGCGCGGCAGGCCATACATTGGGTCCGAAATGGATTCAAAGGGCTGGCCGAAAATGCGTCGGGATGAACTAAAGACAGCGCCGCCGGAAGCGTTCGCCGAAATATCGGCGGTGGCGAATCTCGTCGAGAACGCGATTAGAGCGCGGCGAAAGGTAATTACAACCGCAATAATAATCGACTTTGCCGAGGCAAAGCATAAGCGGTTCGCAGCCCCGCCGGTCGCGGCGCTTGAAACCAGGGCGGAGCTTGCGGGATGAACGCTGCTCGCCGCAAAAGTTTGTCTCCCAAACAAACGCCCGAGGCGGCGCAAGTCGCGCCGCCCCGCGTGCGGATCGAGCTTTCAAGCGACTGGTATTTGTCGCCAACGGGACCGCACTACACATTAGAAAATGTGCTTTTGCACATTCTCAATCCGAAAACCGGCGGGCCGGAAAAAATAACGAGTGCCCCCGGCGGCGGCATCGCAGAAGAAAATCCTATCCAGCTCGCCCGCGCCAATATGCGGTTAGAGCTTTACGCACCTGTTCCGTATCGAGCGCGGCTGACGCAGCGTGACGGCACGGAAATTTATTCGTGGACAGTAAACGGAAAACAAAACGGCGTTGACCCAGGAGCTTCGGTTAGTCCCGTAGCCAAAGAGGTTAAACGCAAAACCGAAAATGTGCGGCCCGCTTCATCGCAGGGAACGCCGAAGGGACAAAAATGACAGACGGAATCGAAGGCGCGCAAGCCGGTAACACGGGGGCCGCCACGGATACGCAACCGCAAACGGGCGCGGGAGAAAGCACCGGAGACTTGGACGCCAATACTGGCGAGAACCCTCCAAGCCAGGAACGCGACAGGATCGGAGATTCTGACGAGTTCGATAAAACATATGAGCGCAAGCTGGCAGAGAAAGACGACATTACGGATTATGTCGAGTTCCAGAAAGACGAGGAACAGGCGGAGCGAGAGGACAAGGAAAATCAGGAGCGCGGCAAGCGGCCTTCGCGCAATCAGCGCCTAAAGCGAAAAATGGAGGCGCTGAGTGCGGAGCTGGAATATGTGAAGGCCAGCGGCGATCCGAACATGCAGAGCCATATCCGAAAGGTTGGCGCGTTTGAGGCGCGTGTCGAAAGTGTGCGGGATCAACTGCCTGACTTTGACGTAACGATCCAGGCGGCGGGTGACGCGCAAATTTCCCCTCCCGTTGCGGCCTTAGTGCTTGAAAGTAAGCAAGGCCCGCGTCTTGCGTATGAACTTGCGAAAGACCCGCAACTTTTGGATTATTTGAATTCGCTTCCAGAGCGGGAAGCCGCAATCGCAATCGGGCGTGCCGAACAATACCTGGCTGGGCACCAAGGCGGGGCCGCCCCCAGCGCGCGTGCCGAGCCGCGCACCGTCACTAAAGCACCGCGCCCATTTAAGCCACTCACGGGAGGCGGGGCAGCGCCTTCAAAAGGTTTGGCTGAGTTGGCGAATAAAGACGACATTTCCGAATATGCGAAGCAGCGAGATGGACAACGGCGAGATAGATAATGGCAGAAATAAATTGGAATTTGGTTGGCAAGCTCGATCCGTGGGGATCGTTCGTCGAAGGGCGTAAAGACGCAGCGCTCTTTGAGGCGATGACTGGACGCAAGCGCGCGGGCGAATTGGCGGCGCAAGGCGACCTCCAAGGCGCGGCGGCGGAAGCAATGCGCGTTGGCGATACGCAAACGGCTACCCGGCTGTATGACGTTATTCGCGGCGACAAGCGCGATGCGCTCGAAACACGGCGACACGATGAATCCATTGGCCTGCAGCGCGAGAAGTTCGCGGCCGATCAGGATTACCGAACGCAAAGCCTTGGCGTGCAACGCGATGGACAGAACAAAGAGCCGGACACTATTCGGACCATGCGGGCGATGGGCATTGACCCGCGTTCCCCGGAAGCGCGCGGTTACGTCAAGCAGCCTGGTAACACGGGTTTCAGCGATACGGCGGACTTGCGGAAAGAGATTCGCGCCCTGCCGAGCTACAAGGCAATGGCAGAGGTCGCACCACGGTATGACTCAATGACGGCAGCGGCGCAGCGTGACAATCGCGCGTCCGACGTTTCGCTTGTGTTTGGCCTGATGAAGACCCTTGATCCGACGAGCGTAGTGCGCGAATCCGAAGTGAGCATGGCGCAGAATGTCGCCACGCTCCCCGAGCAATACCGCGCACAAGTTCAATCATTCCTGACCGGCAAGGGAAGGCTGGCACCCGAGGTCCGGCAAGCAATCCTTGCGGAAGCAAAGGGCGCACTGGATTCCTACGTAACCGCCTACGACCGCGACGTGGCGCAATACCGAAATATCGTCGGCAGCTCAGGGCTTCGCGAGGATTTGGTTATCCCGTCATTCGGAATGCCGCAGCGAGCGGGTGCGACCCCACAGTTCAACCCCGCCGATTTGCAAGCCGAAGCGCGTCGGCGCGGACTGATTAAGTAGGTGCAGACCGTGGCTAAGTCCAAAGACGATAACAAGAAAACGGACACCCTATCCCCCCAGGGGGAGGTGAAGCTATCGACGCTCGCAGAGGTGCGGGCGGAAATGGCGCGCATGTATCGCTTGGCGCTTAAGCGGACCATAGCGGCAGAGGAAGCCACCAAATACGTTTACATCCTGCGCGAAATTCGGGCCTGCATTGAAAGCGGCACGCTTGAAGACGTGCAAGCACAGCTCGCGGCGCTCTCTGCAAAGATGGAGGCGCGGCGTGGAAACTGAGTGGACTCGCCTGGTCGAATTGGTCCGGCTGGCGAATGAGCAACAGAAAGAGATTAACGAGACGCGCGTTCTGATTGAGGATTGCGTGAACGATGGCGACCCGGTTCTAGCGGAATTTCTCGCGGAGAATCTTGTGCTGCGATTGATGGGGGAATCCCGTGGTCACTAGGGCGGCGATCAAAAAGCTACAGGATGAAACCGAGGCGCTTTCCATCATGATGGGGGCGAGTGGCCCCGGACTTGTCTATGTGTTTTGTCCTGAATGGCTGGATTCGGCAGAAGTGAAAGCCGCGCATATCGAATTGTACCCAGAGACGGAGGGCGCAAAGACCTTTGTTGTCGGGGGACTATTTGGAGGGGTCAGCCAGTCATCCGATGCTTTCCGGCTAGTCGTGCAACGGCAGAATGAAACTCACGGGATCGAGGCTGCCAATCGGTTGCGCGTTAAATATCAACTCGCCCGCGAAATTGGGAGGCTACCAAAATACAGCGGAATTACTGGCCCGCGTTGTGTCGCATATGGCATCGGCGCACTTTGCGAAGCTTTCGGTCTTGGCGAGGCGTATGCCCGGAAAGTCCTGACGGGTGCCGGTATCGACTTGCGCGATCCATTCAATGATGACGGGTTCTTAGAGGGCATGGAGCAAACCCGTAAGTTCAATTGCGGCTCGGCTGAAAAGTTTGCAGCTATCACCCTGCCGGGACCGTCCAATCTCCACAAGCACGAAGACGCGCTGGCGATCCTCGCCGCCGAGGGTCACGCATGAATCTGGAATCTCTTACCAACGAACAGATCATGGGGCTCTTGCAGCAATCGCAAGCGCCACAAACTCCGCAGCCGTCACGGGGCGGGGTGGTTTCCGATCTATCGGACGATGAATTGCTTACGCTCCTAAAGAGCGGCGGCAACCGCGGAAACTCGCACGATCCGTCGAACAGCAGCCTTCGCGACGGCACGGCGGACACAAACGGCGAACCGATACAGGCATCGGCTGCGGGAACGGCGGGCGATGTTGCGACACAGCTAGGCTATGGGCTTGTCGAGGGCGCGGCTTCTATTCCTGGCCTACAGGGCGACGTTCGCGGATTGATTGACGCTGGAATTGATTGGGGCGCTGAGAAACTTGGCTTTGCGCCGCGCGGCCCGCGTCCGTCACCAATGGCCCCGACGACGCGCGACGTTCTAAACGCAATCAAGCCGATCACTGGCGAAATGCCAGCTTCCGATTCACTCGCGGGACAATACGCCCGCACTACTGGACAATTTGCGACTGGCGCACTGGCACCGGGCGGCGCGGCTCGCAGGGTTATCGGTGGCGTTATGGCCCCGGCATTTGCATCCGAGACGGCAGGGCAGATTGCGCCGGAAGGATGGGAAAACGCTTTCAGGATTGGCGGGGGCATCGCTGGCGGACTTGCTGGCGGCATCCGAACGCCGCCGCTTGGATCGAACGCGAGGGCGGATCAAATTGTTGGCGATATGCTCACGCCGCAAGCGCAAGCAACGCTGCGAGAGCTTGGCCCCGACGCCTTCCTTTTGGAGGCAAATCCGACGCTGCAACAGACGGCGCAGGGCGTTGTGCAGCGGCCCGGCTCCGCATCCGAACAACTCAGAACCGCTGTAACGGATCGTCACTTAGGAACGCCTGAAAGATTACAGAGCGATATTCGCGCTACTTTGGGGCCGCCGGTTGCGCCTTCTCGTGTTGAATTGCGGATCAGGGAAGCACAGCGAGAGCTTGGCCCCGACTACACGGCGGCGGTTAGAGATATGCCGAGCGGCGACGTGCGGCCGATTCTGGACTCGCTGCAACGAGATATTGCCCGCGAGGCCGGCGCGCCCCGCCGCGCCTTAGATGACATTCGCCAGATGTTCTTTGATCAGCGGCGCTTAAAAACGTCGCCGGAAGAATTGCTAAACATACGGCAAGCGATTGACGACATGGCCCCGCGCTTTGAGGGCCAGAACAATGCGCTCCGGTTAATTGGCGAATATCGACAAGCCGTTGACGACGCGATCCGTGCTGCGGCCCCAAGCGTAAAGGCAGTTGACGCAAGATTTGAAGAACTAGCCCGACAGCGTGACGCTCTGAATCAGGGCGGCCAGGTACTAGCGACCGGCGCGGAAGCGATGCGCCCTAGCGAGCTGAGACAAGCGATGGCGGGTATGACGCCAGCACAGCAAGCCTCTCTGCGAATGGGAACGCGCGCCGAAATCGACCGGATTCTAGGAACGTCCGTCTATGACGTGAATGCGATCCGCAACGCGGTTAAGTCCGAAGGCAAATGGAATCACGAAAAGCTGGCGCAAATATTTGGGCGCGCTGAAGCTGACGGCGTAATGAACGCGGTTGATCGGGAAGCGGCGTTCCGCCGTACCTACAATGACCTGATTGCAAACTCCCAGACGGCTCCACGAATTATCGCGGAGGAAATGACGCGCGTTCGCGGGCCAGGCAACATCACGCCGGAAATGGTCGCGGGGATGACCGGAACAATTATGAGTGGCGGCAATCCGATTGCTGGCGCGGCGGCGGCTACGGCTACGGGTGGCGCGCGTGGACTTTGGCAAGCGGTTACGGCGGGCGGGCAGCGCAGACTTGACCGCGCATTGACCGACCGGCTTGGCGCGACTGGACCCAATCGAGATGCACTAGTCCAACAGATGCTGGACGAGCAGGCGGCTAACGCGGCCCGAATGCCAATTGGCGCGGAGTCCGCATTGCGTGCTGCGTTTGGCTTTCAGGGCGGGCGGCTGAATCAATGAAGATGTTCACGTTGTGTTTCACTATATGGAACCGCTAAAAACCGTTTAATCACAATTGCTTACATCGCACTATGTTACCCACAAAGCTGGGGGTTGTGGGGACAACACGTGCGCTAGAACGACGGATTCCGGCGCAAGTCTCTATGATTCAAAGGCGGCTAGGGTAGCTCCCGAACACCGGTTTGCACTGACCGGGTGCCGCTACTTTCCCCACAGTGCGCGAAAGTGCGACGCATGACCAGGCCTAGCGAGAACCCGAACGCCACCGACCCAATGGAAATTCGGCGGGCTGAGATTGCTATTAATCGCGCATGCGAGATTATCCGGCGTGGCTTAGAGATTGCCGAAACTAATGATGCTTACGAGGTCCAATTTAAGAGCAATGTAGGGGCAAGCCGCTTGCGTGAGATAGCGGAGACGCTTTGCTCATCTTACAAGACGGAGAGTAGCGCAGAGTTTGACGCGGCCTTCGGCTCTCTCGAGGGCCTATCGACTGAGGAAGTTAAATATCGCGCTATAAAGACCGACGCGATGATCCGTAAGAATCCTAATAAATTCAAGTTCCAATCTCTGAGTATAGATGACCTATCTTTTGTGAAGCGTCAGCTTTTAGACTGCGCGGCCCGCATAGAAAAAGCCACGGCGGCAAATCTAAAACGGCGCAAGAGTAAAAATCAGCACGGCGATTTGACGGGCCGCAACATGGCCTTTGCCGCAGCGATGGTGGACGCTGTAAAACGGGGCTATTGCGAATCCCGCAACGATTCAAAAATTCTAGGAGCCGACGAACGGGACGGATGGGAAACAATCACGCCCTACGAAAGTGCTTGCTCAATCGTTCATAAGGCCGCACTTCGCCTTGGCTTTGAGATTAGCGAAAGCACGATCCAAGCGGATATTTTGCCCAAGCTACATACAGCCGATTCCGAGCAGGGCATGTGGCAATTATATATCGCGACATTGTTGGGGGATGTGCGCGGCCGGAGCCACCATGCTGAGGCATTAGATCGTGCCTAGTGTGTATCGTGCCCATTGCCAGGGCGTCTCATAAACGAGACGCCCGGCCCCTCTGGAGGAGGGAACCGGGCGCGTAGGAACAAGTACAATGAGAAATACCAAACCAGCGTTTCGACGCAAGAGCGTTTTTTTAGGTCCGCTCCGGCGTTCAGTTTATGTGCGAGTACCCCGCAACGTTGCGAACTTGTGGGGGGGTCATCATGCCCGCTGAGGTCATCGAACTAACCGCCAAGATCAACGGACGCAAACGGAAGTTTCAGGGCCGCGAGGCGTGGACGCTGGACAAGCTGGCGAAGGCTGGCGAGTCGGGCGTTACACCTATTGAGCGGCCCGCGCCGCGATGGAGCCACTACGTCTATTCCCTTCGGGGCCAGGGCGTCGAAATTGAAACGATCCGCGAAAAGCATAAGGGACCATATCCCGGCACCCATGCACGCTATCGGCTGGCGTCCAAGGTCGAGGTTCTGGAAAGGCGGTCAGCATGATCTTGCCGCACCATGCCGGACACCCAAACCGCCGGACGAAATCGCACAGCGAATTGCTGGACGGTTACGAGCTGACCGGCCTTCGCATGAAATCGGACAACGCCCCGGCGACGTTCAAGAGCGTAAAGGGGCCGCGTCATGCGAAGTGAACAATCGGAAATCTTTGCGCCGTCTAGCCTTGCTCCGGCGAACATGGCGAAGCGAAACAACGGCGGGGATAAAACCCCGCCGGATACCCTTGGCATCAATCCGCAGCCACCGGAGACGGGATTCTTTGTCGATCACACAAAGAGTGGCGGGCCGCTTTTAATGGTCCCGGAATCCGAGCTGCAACGGATCGACGCTCGATCCGCAGACGAACCGAACGAAGATGAGTCTAGAGAGATTGATTGGCACGGCGACGACGCCGCTATCTGCATCAAAGAGCAGCCCGCGATTGCTGTTTTTTGGAACCGGGCCGGATCAATCACAATAGCGCAGGAAGGCGTACACGGCGATTACGATTCTAACGTGGTCGTACAGCCTTCTAACTTGGCAACGCTGCTTCAGGCGTTGAAGCGGCTAGCAGACAAGGCGAAATGACGGAAAAGGGCAAGCGTTGAAAACCAAGGCACCCTTCACAATAGCTACGGCGGTTCGCGGGGCGAAAGCCCTGCGAGCCGTCTATGGGGACAACGTGGCAATCGAGCTGGACTTGAAAACGGGCGTGGTACGGTGTGTGCCGACTGCTTCGCGGGAAGCTGAATTGGGCGAGGGCAATCCGTGGGACGAGGCGGCGCGATGATCCGGCTAAAGCATGTCCAGCGGTGGACGGATAAAGCTACGGGGAAAACTTACTATTATTTCCGACGTAGCGGGTTGAGACGGACGCGACTTGCGGGCCAGCCAGGGTCACAAGAATTCATGGCCGCATATCAAGCCGCGTTGGACGGTTTACCATTGGCTACAGGCGAGAAACGGACGAAGCCCGGCAGCATCAATGCGGCTGCGGTGGCGTACTACAACAGTGCAGCCTTTCACACGCTCGCATCGTCAACACGGCAAACCTATCGAAATATATTGGAACGGTTCAGGCGCGACTATGGCGACTTGCCGGTAGCCACGCTGGAAACTTGGCACATTCAGAAATTCGTGAACGACAAAGCAAAGACGCCAGCAGCGGCGAGAAACTTTCTCAATGTCCTGCGGTGCGTGTTGGACTCCGCGCAGAGTATCAATCTCTGCAAAGCCAATTCAGCGCGAGCGGTTAGGGGGCCAAAGCGGAAGCGCGGAGCCGAGGGCTTCAAGCCGTGGACAGAGGAAGCAGTAAATAAATTCAGGGAAACGTATCCATCAGGATCGCGGGCGCGGCTTGCGCTGGTGATGCTCTTGGACACGGCCCAGCGGCGCAGCGATGTAGTGACGATGGAGCATCGGCATTTATGGGCCGGTGGGCTTCACATCACGCAACAGAAAACCAAAAAGCAATTAACGATCCCGATTGATGCAGCTTCGGAACTTGCGATTGAGCTAACGGCGGGCGCGGCTGGAAAAGTGTTCTTCCTGGAGACGGCGCTCGGCAAGAAATTCAGCGCAGCGGGATTCGGGAATTGGTTTCGCGAGATATGCGACAAAGCTGGACTGAGGGGCTACAGCGCCCATGGTTTGCGGAAGCGGGCGCTTATTCGTCTGGCCGAGGCCGGATGCACTGAGCGCGAGATTATGGCGATCAGCGGCCATGAGAGCGTGAACGAGGTTTCGGTCTATGTCCGAGCCGCCGACCAATCCAAGCTGGCGATCCGTGCCAAGGCTAAGGTAGGGACGTAATGGGAACAGAAATTGTCAAAGTGTGGGATGGATTTGACAGCGGGAAAAAAGAAACCCGCGAAAAATCGGCACAAGTATCCAATACAAGGGTAGGGGTGGCGGAAGGAGTGGGATTCGAACCCACGAGTGACTTGCGCCACTGGCGGTTTTCAAGACCGCTGCCTTAAACCACTCGGCCATCCTTCCGCCGCCGTGTTTACAGATGTTCGCGGCGGCTTGCGAGCGGAAGATTGGCCCGAACTGGGCTGTGCAGCCGGGCCGAAAAGCAAAAGGACGCAGCGGGCCGCGTCCTTTCAGCTGCCGATGCCCAAAGGCTTTACTTCAGCTTCTTCACATCGCCCTTTTTCACGCCGGCTTCCGGGAACACCCACATCGCGATCACCATCAGCACAGCCGTGATCATGACGAAGTGTCCGAAGTCCGCGCGGACCGGCGACTGGCTCCAGTAGGCGAGCAAGGCCGCGACGATCACGACAATCACCGAGACGATCGCTTTGACGTCATTCGGCACGGCGGCCTCCGTCAGTCGGCGCCGATGGGCGCTGCGGCAGCCTCGTCCGGACGGCGGGGTGTGCCGCGCAGGTTCGTCCGCAGATAGCGCGTATCGTAGCCGTTGAGGAGCGTGCCAATCAGGCTGCGCTTCACGTCGGACGTGCCGAACAGCCAGTCGGCGATGGGGAAGGTGAGGTTCATGTTGGTTTCCATCATCAGCCGCGCATTGTGGTGCGCGGTGTGATGGCGGCGGAGCGTGTTGACGAACGGCATGTTCCGCACGAACCAGTTTTCATCCACATGGCAGCAGAAATGCATGAACTCGTAGATGAGATACATGCCGGTCGTCGTGGACATGAAGAGCCAGCCGACATTGGGCGAGAACACGTTGCCGAGGATGAGTGCCGCCGGCAGCGACATCAAAATGAACACCACCAGCGCGTAGGGCGGGAACACCGTCACGCGCCAGTCCTTGTGGTCGCGGAAGCGCATCTCGTCGTCGGTGAAGAACTGGTGGTGGTTCAGGGTGTGGCGCTCATAGACCGCGCGCAGACCTTTGATGTTGATCGGCCGGTGCATGATGTATTTGTGCACGGCCCACTCGAACAGGTTGGTGAACAGGAAAGCGATCGGAATGGTCAGCCATTCCTTCCAGGTCACGTTCTGGATGTGCTGCAGGTAGATGTAGAAGGCGGCGGCACCCATCGCGTAAATGATGACGATGTGGAAGTAGCCGTCATACCAGCCCATGATGCGGGCGCGGTATTCCTTGCGGAAGGCGATCTGGCGTTCACTGATCATGGCCGGTCTCCGAGTCTGTCACCGGTGCGCCGGGCGGAGGCGCTCCGGGGGCTTCTACTGATATATCACACATCTATCACCAATGGGTCCGCTTTTCAATATCAGTGTGTGGGAGCGAGGTTCCCGCCTTGAATCACCGCCGCAACGGCCGGGTCTTTCGTGGCTTCCGCTGGACGGCCCGAGAAGATGATCTCGCCGCGCTCGATGACGTACAGCCGGTCGGAAAAGCTCGGAACATGGTGCACATTCGATTCGGCGATGAACACAGAATGCCCCAGCGCCCGGATCGAGGCGATCCCGTCCACGATGGAGGGAACGATGGCCGGGGAAAGCCCCTCGGTCGGCTCATCCAGCAATAATAGTTTGGGGTTGGAGGCGAGCGCCCGGGCAATCGACACCATCTTGCGTTCGCCGCCGGACAACTCCTGCCCGCCGCGCTTGCGGTAGCGTTCCAGCTTGGGAAATATCTCATAGGCGAGGGCAATGCGGTTCTGATCGGCCCGGGTGCCGCCCACTTCGCGCCAGCTTGGCATCGCGATGTTTTCCTCGACCGTCAGTTCGCCGAACACTTCGCTTTCTTCCGGCGCGAAACCGACGCCGCTGCGCGCAATCTCATAGGGGCGCAGGCCAAGCACGTTCTTGCCGTCGAGTTCGATGGAGCCGGAAACCGCCTTGCGGAATCCCATCAGGGTGCGGAATGTCGTGGTCTTGCCCGCACCGTTGCGCCCGACGAGACAGACGAGTTCGCCCGCTTTCACCTCGAGCGAAAGGCCGCGGAGGATGCGGCTGCCCTGAATGTCGACGACGAGGTCCTTGATCCTGAGCATCACTCGGTCCTCAGTTTGCCCACGACGGTTTCGACCACTTTTGGATCGGCGAAGAATTCCTTGGGCGGCAGGTCGGCGAGCACCCGGCCTTCCGCGAGCGCCACGATGCGGTCCGAATAGGTCGCGACGAGATCCATGTCGTGTTCGACCAGGATCATCGCCTTTACGCCCGCTTTTTCTCCCGCCGCGATCAGCGTTTTCATGGTGCGGTGCTTGTCGGCGGTCGAAATGCCGGAAGTCGGCTCATCCAGCAAAATGACTTGCGGCACGAGCGCGAAGGCGGACGCGACATCGAGAAGTTTCTTCTCGCCTTGCGAGAGAAGCTGGGATGGCGATTCGAGCCGGTTGCTCAGCCCGAAGATCCCCGCGACCTCGCGGACACGCATCTGCGTCTCTTCGCTGTTCAGGAAACCCGAAAAGAAATTCCAGCGCTTTTTCTGGCGCGTGATGACCGCGGCGGCGATGGTTTCGGCGACTGTCAGTTTCGGAAAAATATGCACGAGCTGGAAGGCACGCGCGAGCCCGCGTTCGGCGAGATCGACCGGATCGGCGCCGCGAATGTTGTCGCTCTTGAAGAATACCTCTCCCTCGGTGGGCGTGAGCAGGCCGGTGAGGAGATTCACGAGCGTCGTCTTGCCCGCGCCGTTCGGCCCCACGATGGCGAGCCGCTCGCCCTCGTGAAGCTTGATGCTCACATTATCAAGCGCGCGGAACGAGCCGTAGGACTTTCCGACGTTTCTGGTTTCCAGGATGACGTTCATGACGCCGCCTGCTTCTGTTCCTTGTTCGCGGCCAGCCGGTCGAACAGTCCAGCGATCCCGGCCGGGAATCCAATGACAAGGATCGCCAGTACGGCACCCAGCACGAAGCGCCAGTACTGCGTCAGCGTCTGTAATTGGTCGTGGAGCAGCACATAGGCGAGGGCTCCGATAATCGGACCGAAGAAGTGATTGAATCCCCCGAGGATCGTCATGAACACGAGCTGGCCGGAATGCGTCCAGTACACAAGTTCAGGATCGGCAAGGCCGATGCGAAGGCCCATGATCGCGCCGCCGGCCGCCGCGAAGGCCGCCGAGATTACGAACGCCGCGAGCCGCGCCTGCCGCACCCGCACGCCGAGATATTCGGCCTTGCGCGGATTGTCGCGCAGCGCCTGCAAGTGCAGCCCGAACGGCGAATTCACGATCCGCCACATCACGAAGCCCGCGATCACCAGCAGTCCGAGGCAATAATAGAAGAACGGGCCGGTGAGGAATCCGATCTTGTTATATTGCGCGAACTCCAAGCCCAGAATGCTCATGCGCGGCACGCGCATGCCGCTGTCGCCACCCGTTAAAAAGTAGAACTTGAACAGGAAGGAGTGGAACAGCATGCCGAAGGCCAGCGTCAGCATGCCGAAGAAGATGCCGGTGTAGCGCACGCACAGCCAGCCGATCGGAACGGCGATCAGCGCCGCGCCGATCATCACGGCGACGAGCGCCACTTCGAAATGCTTGATGCCGAGCACGCCCGCGATCACGGCGGTTCCGTAGGCGCCCATGCCGATGAACATCGCATGGCCGAACGACAGCAGGCCCGCGTAGCCAAACAGAAGATTGAAGCCGAGCAGCGCCACGCCATAAGCGAAAAACGAGATCAGCAAACTGGAGTAAAAGGGCGGCGCCAGCCACGGCACGAGAGCAAGACCCGCGACACCCACGAGGGCGACCAGGATCACGGAAGTTTTGCGGTTCATGTCGCTTGCCTGCCGAACAATCCCGCGGGCCGCCACAACAACACGCCGATCACAATGAGATAGGTCGCGAGCAGTTCGAACTCGGGATAAATCACCAATGAAAATGCGCGAATGAGGCCGACGACGAGGGCGCCGGCAAGGGCACCCGGCATGGAGCCGAGTCCGCCGATGACGACGACGGCGAACGCTTCGACGACGAGTTCAACCGCGATGTCGAGCGAGGCGGCGGATGTCGGCACCACAAGCGCACCCGCGATCGTGCCGAGGATGGTGCCGGTCGTGAACACCACTGCGTACACATTGCGCACATTGACGCCGAGCGATTCCGCCATTGCGCGGTTTTCGGCGGTCGCCCGCAGGATGCGACCGTAATTCGTGCGCTGAAGAAAAACGTAAAGGCTGATCGCGATCAAAAGTGCCGATGCGATCACCAGCAGGTTGTAGACCGGCACGCTGAAGTCGCCGAGGGTAAGTTTGCCGTACACCAAATAATCGACGCTGATGGTGCGCGGGTTGGCGCCCCACAAGAAGCGCAGCACATCCTGAAACATCAGGAGGAGGGCGAAGGTGAGAAGAAGTTGGAAGCTCTCGTCGCGGTCATAGACTGTGCGCAGGAGCCGCTCGATGAGCGGACCGATCACGCCAAGCGCGATCCCGCTCAGCACGAGCACCGGCAGCAGCATCCACGACGGCATGCCGTAGCGCGCGCCATAGGTCGTGACCGTGATGCCGAAGAAGGCTCCCAGCGCGTAGAACGAGCCGCATGCGAGGTTCAGGATTTTCTGGACGCCGAAGACCAGTTGCAGGCCTGCGGCGACCAGAAACAGCACGGCGGCGTGAAAAACGCCGCCGAGCAGGATGTTTGCAAACGCTGACGTTGACACCGGTGCCAGCCGATTAGATGCCGAACTTCGCGGTTTTGATCCACTCCCAGAAGTCCGCGCCGGCCGGCTTCTGCAGGTCGGTCGAGTACATGGTGTCGAACTTGTCGAGCGTCACGAAGTCATACTTGTTCTTGTGCGTGGTCAGGCCCTGGATGAAGGTCTGGTCGGCGATCTTGTCCTTGCGCCAGCCGCCCTTGCCGCCGAGGCTTTCGACTTCGAGGCCGATCATTGCTTCGGCGATTTGATCCACACTCGGCCAGCCGCCCTTGGCCTTCGCCGCTTTTTCGACCGCCTGCTGGTAGGAAATCATCGAGAAGTAGGCCCGGTCGGATTCCCAGTTCGGGTAGTCCTTGTGCTTGTCCTCGTACCAGCCGACGAATTCCTTGGCGGTGGCGTTCGCGTTCGGATTGTTGAAGTAGAGCGTGTTGTGGCCGAACAGCA
Source organism: Xanthobacteraceae bacterium (assembly GCA_022844205.1). Lineage (GTDB taxonomy): Bacteria > Pseudomonadota > Alphaproteobacteria > Rhizobiales > Xanthobacteraceae > JAUSIF01. The sequence goes on from JALHMF010000003.1 coordinate 16,318, forward strand.
TTCCTTCCGGCGTGAAATCCTTTTTCATCGCGGTGTGCTGCCAGCCGGCGGCCGGGAACACGAGCTTGGCGCTCTTGGTGAGGCCCGCCGCGTCCGCCTGCTTCATGAAGATCGGCAGATCCGCGAACAGGAGCGACGAGAAGATGAGGTCGGGCTTTGCCGCCTGCAGTGCGGCGACATGGCTCGTGAGGTCCATCGTGCCGACTTTCGGCCACTGCTCGGTCACCAGTTCATGCTCGATGTTGAAGCGCTTGAGGAGTGCCACGAACGCGGCCTGGTTGTTGCGGCCGTAGGAGTAGTCGGGGTTGATGCCCGCGACGCGCTTGAACTGGCCCTTGAAATATTTGATCGCGAGGATCGAGGCCATCACGGCCTCGCATTCGTTGTCGGTGCTGCGGAAGAGATATTTCGGGTTCGGCAGTTTCTCGACGACGCCGTCCTGCGTCGTGCCGTCCCAGAAGATGGTGAGCACGCGGGACTCTTCGACCACCGGGCCGAGCGCCAGTGCGACGCCCGTGGAAACGATGCCCTGCACGTGATCGACCTGCTCCTGCTGCACCATGCGCGAGAAACGCTCGATCGTGTCCTTCGGCGAAGTCTCTTCGTCGATGACGAGTTGCACCTTGCGGCCGGCGATGCCGCCTGCGGCATTCATTTTCTCCGCGGCCCATTCGGCGGCGCGGATGCCGCTGATGCCGGGGCTGGCGGCAAGGCCCGTGCGCGGAGCGAGCACGCCGATCTTCAGCGGCTTGTTCTGCGCGATGGCGGGGGCGAAAATGCCGGCGGCCGGTGTGGCGAGAACGCCAACCGCTGCGGCGGACTTCAACAGATTGCGGCGTGTCAGTTTCATGTTTCTCTCCCCTTCGTGCCGGGTTCATCCCGGCTGTCTTTGTGAAGATGATATATCAGTACTATGTCAGTGAACAGTCCAAACTTTTACGGAGGCCGCGCCGTGCCGATTGTTTTGGCTACTGTTTTTCGATGGCTTCGATGGCGCGGTCGATTTCCTCGCCCGACAATTTCCAGTCGTTGTCCATGTTGGCGACCACCGATTTCATGAACGGCTCCGAGAGCGCGATCGCGCGCTCCTTGTCGCCGAGATAGTCCACGAGGATCGCGAGCGCGAGCTGCTGCGGGCTTTCCCCCTCGTAGGTCCACTCAAACCCGTATTTCGTAAAGCGCTTGACCTCATAATGCTCTTCAAGCCGTTTTCCGTCGGCCGTCACCAGCAGTCCATCGATTGTGCGTTTGCCTTCGTACATCGTCGTGTTTCCCATCAGCCTTCACACGGTCGCGCGTGTGAACGTCTCCACGTAATCCATGAGTTGATCGGAAGCCTTGGCTGCGCGGGCCGGGTCGCCCTTCGCGATGGCGCGGGCCTGCTCCGCATGCAGCTTCGCGCAGAGCGGCAGGTCCGCCGCCTCGCGGTAATGCATGTACCAGAAGCGGCGCGAGAGGCCCTGCAAGAGCTTCATCGCGCGCGCGGCATAATCGTTATGCGCCGTCTCGACCATGAGATGGTTGAGATCGCGGTCGAGCCGCATGAAAGCGATGTCGTCGCTCATCTTGCCGGCGCGATCCATGGAGCGTGCGACTTCGTTCAGGAGTTCGCGCTCGCCGGCGGTAGCCCGTTCCGCGCCTGCGCGGCTGAGCAGGCGCTCCAGTTCGCGGCGCACTTCCAGCACCAGCAACTGCTCGCGCGGATTGATGTCCGAAACCAGAATGCCCTTGCGCGGCAGGATGCGCACCAGTCCTTCCAGCGACAGGCGCTGCAACGCTTCGCGGATCGGCGTGCGGCCGATTTTCAGCGAGCCGGAAAGCTGTTGCTCTGAAAGGACTTCGCCGGGTTTCAGCCGCAGCGTGACAATGCGCTCCTCGATCTGGCGATAGGCCTGGTCGGTGAGCGTGTCGGGCGACTGGACCTTGGGGGTCTTGCGCGGGACCGCAACGTGTTTGGTCATTCAATCGGTTCCTAGATCTGGCGGCGCTTGGAGACCATCGACGCAAACTTCTCATACTCCGCGTCGTTGATACTGTAGGAATGCTCGTCGTCAGGGAAGGAGCCTTCCTTCACTTCCTTCACATATTCCTTGATCCCCGCGACCGCGACTTCGGTGAGCTTCGCGTAGCGCTTGGTGAACTTGGGCTTGAAGTCGGTGAACACGCCGAGCAGGTCGTAGCAAAGCAAAATCTGACCGTCCGTGCCGACACCGGCGCCGATGCCGATGGTCGGAATTTCAAGCTGTTCCGAAATCAGCCGCGCGATTTTGGCGGGCACCGCCTCGAATTCAAGCATGAAACAGCCCGCGTCCTGAATGGCGAAAGCGTCCTCCAGAATTTTCATCGCCGCGTCCGCCGTCCGGCCCTGAATCTTGAAGCCGCCGAACATCGCGACCGTATGCGGCGTCAGGCCGATATGCGAAGCGGTTGGAATGCCGGCATCCACCAGGGCCTTCAGAATATGCGCCTGCGATTTTCCGCCCTGCGGTTTCACCGCGTCGGAAAGCCCGTCCTGCATGAAGCGCGTGGCGTTGACGAGCGCGCGGTCGATCGTGTTGTAGCTTTGATAGGGCATGCAGCCGAGCACGAACGTATTCGGCGCGCCGCGGCGGACCGCCTGCGCATGCATCACCATCATGTCCATGGTGGCGGGGACGGTGCTCTTGTGTCCGTGCGCAATCATCGCAAGGCTGTCGCCAAGGACCGCGACATCGACACCGGCCATTTCCGCCCACTGCGCGGAGGTGTAGTCCGGTACCGACATGTAGACCATTTTCTCGCCGGTCTTTTTCGAGTCACGGATTTCGGTAATGGTGCGCTTCTCGCGCTTGGCGGGGGCGGCACCGCCGGCTTCCTTCTCCTTCGACATTCCGTTCCCCGAACATTTTTTGTTTGTACGTGTGATATATGTCTCATATGTTAGAAGGCTAAAGCCCTCTGTTCAAGAGACTTCCGTGACCCTCAACGCCTGGTTCGTCGCCCTGTCTTTTGCTGCGCTGCTTCTGGCGGCAAGCCTGCACCTGCTTTCCGCGGTGGATCATTTTCCGAAGGAAGAAAGAAAACCTGAGTTTGCGGGCGGCAAGGGGGGGGTGTTGCTGCATGGCTCGATCCTGCTCGTGCTGATCGCGGTCATGGCGGGTATCTGGCTCGTCTTCACGAGTACGCCGTGGTACGCGGCCGTCATCGCCGGCGGTTTGGGCGCGCTGGTGGCGCCGTTGATCCTGCCGAATTTCTCGGATCGCTTCGTCGATGGGAAGGGCGCGCTGGTGGTGTTCACGCTTTGCGCGTATCTGTCGCTCGCAGCCATCCGGCTGTTTCAATGAGCGGAATCTTCCTCGCGTGAAGAAAAACAGTCCGGCACCGGCAACCATGTTTGCCAATCCATATCTTTTGCTCTCGCTCGCCGCGCTGTTCTGGTCCGGCAATCACATCATCGGGCGTGCCATCGCGGGGCTGATCCCGCCGTTCTCGACTTCAGGATTTCGCTGGCTGCTGCCCTGCATTTTGCTGTGGCCGTTCGCCCGTCCGCATGTGATGCGGGACTGGCCGAAGATCAGGAAGCACTGGAAGACCGTGCTGTTTGTCGGCCTCACCGGCGGCGCGATCTTCGGAGCGGGCCAGTATGTCGGCCTGCAACTGACGACGGCGCTCAACGTTTCGGTGCTGAATTCGATCACGCCGGTTGCGATCGTTGCCGTGAGCGCTGTTCTGTTCGGCGAACGGCTCGCAATCTTCCAGGCCATCGGCATTCTGGTTTCGTTTCTCGGCGTATTGCTGATCCTGACGCGCGCCGATTATCACACGCTGACGACACTCGATTTCAATTTGGGCGACATCATCATCTTCCTGAATATGGTGCTGTTCGCCGTCTATTCGGTGGTGCTGAGAAAACTCCCCAAGCTTCACTGGCTCACCTTCATCTTCATGATGGGCGCGATTTCATCGATCGCGATGATCCCGTTTTCGATGTGGGAGATCGCTTCGGGCAAGCCGTTTGTCATCAACCTCTGGACGGTACTGGCGCTGCTCTATTTTGCGATCTTCACGAGTGTGCTCGCATTCCTGTTCTGGCAGCGTGGCATTGCGATGATCGGGCCGAATCGCGGTGGGCCGTTCCTGCACCTGATCCCGATCTACAGTGCGGTGATGGCGAGCGCCTTTCTTGGCGAGCATTTGCAGATCTATCATTTCGCCGGGTTCTTCCTGATCATCGCCGGCGTCTGGGCTGCTTCCAGGCAGGCGTAGCGGACGATCCGGGAGGGAACTCGCATCCAGCGGCCCGCGGATTAACCATGTCCGCACAGGGCCGTACTTTCGCCGCACTGGACCGGTCATTTTCGCGATACTATTCAATCAATTGGGGAATCCGGGCGCGGCGTCCGGATAGATGGCACGGAAGTTTGCTGCGTTCGCGCAGTGCGTTGCGTGCTTCGGTTTTAGTAGCGGCGATGGGGCTGAACCAGACCAAACAACATGGCTCGTCCGGTTCAGCGCGCGCACGGATGCTGCGCGCGGGTGCCGCCATTTGCGCCTGCCTCTTTCTCGGCGCCTGCAACACGAGCGGAAAATTCGCCCGCTCCGTCGATCCGAAATACGGAGTGGCGTCGAGCCCGCGCGTCGTGGAGGACGGCGAGGCGATCCCGAAGGGCGGCGGCTACTATCGCGTCGGCAAGCCCTACATTATCGGCGGCCGCGAGTATATCCCCGAGCACAATCCGAACTATCAGTCCGAGGGGATCGCCTCCTGGTACGGCGACCAGTTTCACGGAAGGCTGACCGCGAACGGCGAAATCTTCGACAAGGAATCCATTTCAGCCGCGCACACCACGATGCCGATTCCGAGCTACGCGCGCGTGACCAATCTCGCGAACCGCCGCTCGATCATCGTCCGCGTGAACGACCGCGGCCCGTTTCACAGCGATCGTGTCATCGATCTGTCCGCGCGCACCGCCGACATGCTCGGCTTCCGGCATAACGGGGTCGCGCGCGTGCGCGTGGAATATGTCGGCCCGGCGAACATCAAGGGCAGCGACGACATGCGGCTTGCCGCGACGCTTCGCCACGACGGATCGCCGGCACCGGCGCCGTCCGCGGTCATGGTGGCGTCCGGCGGTCCATTCGTGCCGTCGCAGCCCGCCTCGTTTCCCGGACGGCAGATGGCGGCGAATGTGCCCCAGCCGCCGGAACGCCCGTTCGATCTGGGCCGCTATCCGCAGAATGCGCCCGCGCTGCGCGAAGCGCCGCGGGAAAGCCGTCCGATGGTGATGGCCTCGGCCGCGGGCGGCTATGAGCGCCGGCCGTTGCCGAACGCCGCTTACGACCAACCCGGCCATCCTCGGCCGATTGACAGCCCGATCGCTTCCGGGCGCGGCCTCTACTGATTTCTGCTCCCGATTGATCCGTGTAATCCCGGCTTGCTATGGGTCTGTCCGGCGGGGCGGACGGATAGAGGCAATGCGCGTGAAAATGGCTCTCCTTCGCTTATTGGCGGCCGCGTATCTGATGACGTTGGGCGGGTTCGCACTTCCCGCGCGGGCACAGATATCCCCGAATTTCGCGGTGAATTCTTCGGCCGTGATCCTGCTCGACTACGAGAGCGGCTCCGTACTCTATGAGCGCAACGCCGACCGTCCGACGCATCCGGCGAGCCTTGCCAAGCTGATGACGCTCGAAATCGTCTTCGACGAACTGAAGCGCGGCGATCTCAAGCTCGATGAGCAACTGGCCGTCAGCGCCAATGCGTGGCGCAGGGGGGGCGCACCTTCCGGCGGCTCCACCATGTTCGCCGCCGTCAATTCGCGCATCCGCGTGGAGGATCTCATCAAGGGCATCACCGTCGCCTCCGGCAACGATGCGTGCATCGTTTTCGCCGAAGCGCTGGCGGGTAATGAGGATTTGTTCGCGCGCCGCATGAACGAGCGCGCCCGTGAACTCGGCCTGACCTCCGCCGATTTCAGGAATTCAACCGGCCAGCACGATCCCGAGCAGGTGATTTCCGTGCGCGATCTGTCGAAACTCGCCGCGCACATCGCCCGCACCTATCCGGAATACATGCACTATTTCAGCGAGCGCGAAATCACCTGGAGCAAGATCCGCCAGTTGAACCGCAATCCGCTGCTGGACATGAACATCAACGCGGACGGCATGAAGACCGGCTACATCAAGGAATCCGGTTATGCGCTGGTGGGCACAGCGGTGCAGGACGGCCAGCGTCTGATCCTCGCCATCAACGGTGCCGACAGCGCGAAGGAACGCGTCGATGACGGCAAGCGCTTGTTGGAATGGGGATTTCGCAATTTCGAGCCGCGCACGCTGTTCCGGGAAGGTGTCACGGTCACCGAGGCGCGTGTTTATGGCGGCGAGAGCGGCCGCGTTCCGCTTGTGGGTAAAGGTGAAATCAGGCTCCTGTCCGCGCGCAATGCCGCTGACCGGGTGATCGCAAGGGTCTATTATACCGGGCCCTTGCGGGCGCCAGTGGAGAAAGGCAAAGAGGTCGCCCGTCTCCGGGTCTTCCGCGGCGACCGGGTGGCACTCGACACGCCGCTTTACGCGGGTGCCGACGTAGCGAGCGGATCGCTTTTTCAACGTGCAATGGACAACGTCGGTGAATCGGCGATCGGCTTCGTCAGAAGCGGCATGAATTCGATACTGAAGAGATAGCGATGGCAAAGCCGCGCGGCAAATTCATCACGTTCGAAGGCGGCGACGCGAGCGGGAAGAGCACGCAGGTCCTCCGCCTCGCCGACCGGCTGCGCATGCGCGGCATCGAAGTGGTGGTGACGCGCGAGCCCGGCGGCTCGCCCGGTGCGGAAGCGATCCGCCATGTGCTGTTGTCGGGTTTTGCTAAGCCGCTGGGTGCTGAAGCCGAAGCCATGCTGTTCGCCGCCGCCCGCGACGATCATGTGAGCACACTGATCCGTCCCGCACTGGAAAGCGGTGCCTGGGTGATTTCGGACCGCTTCATCGATTCCACCCGCGTCTATCAGGGCATCATCGGCGGCGTGAACATGGGGCTGATCCGCGCGATGGAGCGCCTGACGCTCGGCGGCCTCTTGCCCGACATGACGGTCCTGCTCGACGTGTCGCCGGAGACGAGCAAGGAGCGGGCGGCCACGCGCGGCGAGGGAGCCGATCGTTTCGAGAGTGAGGGCGACGAGACGAAGCAATGGATCCGCGAAGCCTTCAAGCGGTTCGCGGAAAACGAGCCCGAGCGCTGGGTAATCATTGAAGCCGGCAAGGGCAAGACGCCGGATGCCGTTTCGATGGCGGTGTGGATGCAGGTGTCGCAACGGCTCATGCGGACGCTGCAGCCCGCGATGGCAACGCCGAGGGCGGCGGGTTGAGCGATATCGAGGAAGCCGACCGCCTCGAAGGCGTGCCGCATCCGCGCGAAATCTTCCAGCTCACCGGCCACGCCGAAGCGGAAACAGCCGTGCTCTCGGGCTGGCAGGCGCGGCGGCTTCCGCATGCGCTTTTGATCGGCGGGCCGGAAGGCATCGGCAAGGCGACGCTCGCCTATCGCATCGCGCGCTTCCTGCTCGCCAATACGGAACCCGGAGCAAAGGCTCTGGAGAGCCTTGCCGTCGATCCGGAGCATCCGGTTGCGCGCCAGGTCATGGCGATGTCGCATCCCGATCTGCTGGTGCTGCGGCGCGTCTCGCCGGAAGAAGGCAAGAAGGCACCGAGCGAAATTCCCGCCGACATGGTGCGGAAAACGGTTTCCTTTTTCGGCTCCACCGCCGCGCGCGGCGGCTATCGCATCTGCATCGTGGACTCGGCGGAAGAGCTGAACCGCTTCGGCGCGAACTCTCTTCTCAAGATTCTGGAGGAGCCGCCGCCAAATTCGCTGCTCATCATCGTCTCCCATTCGCCGGGACGCCTGCTGCCGACGATCCGCTCCCGCTGCCGGCGGATTCTCCTGCGCCCGCTCGATCATGCGGAAGTCATAGAAGCAGTTCAGAATGTTGCCGATCGAATTGCGGATCTCCCCCGGGACCAGATCGGGCAGGCGGCGCGCGCCAGTGCGGGGAGCGTGCGGCGTGCGATCCAGTTGCTGCTGGCCGAGGGCCTCGAAGTGCGCAGCCTCACGATTGAAATGCTGAACAAGCTGCCGCAGGTGGACGGCGCTTCGCTCAGCACCTTGTCGGACAAGGTCCAGCGCGAGCGCGGGCTGGAGGTTTTTTCCGAGACGGTGGAGGACTGGCTGGCGCTCGCCGCGACCGATACGGCCGGCGGCGAGGCCGCGCGCCTTGCGCGCTATGCCGAGACATGGGAAAAAGTGCGCCGCGCAGCGGTCGAGGCCGAGGCTTTCAATCTCGACCGTCGGCCGCTCGTGTTTCAGGTCTTCTCCATGCTCGCCGAGGCGGCCCGCAACTGACGCGCGCGCAACCGAGGAATTGTCGATGGCGAAGAAGAAAAAGCGCGCGAAGAAGGCGTCCAAGCCGAAGCGCAAGCTGAAGAAGCCGGCAAGGAAGAAAGCCGCGCGCAAACAGTTCAAACCTGCGCGCAAAAAATCCGCGCCCCGGAAAACCGTATCTAGGCCATCCGCCCCGAAAAGGACCAGACCGGTTGCGGCGAAACAGGCCACGCGGAAGGCGTCCGGCCCGAAACGCTATTACATCACCACGGCGATTTCCTACCCGAACGGCGCCCCGCATATCGGCCATGCCTATGAGGCGATTGCGTCGGATGCGATCGCGCGCTTCCAGCGGCTCGACGGCAAGGACGTGTTCTTCATGACCGGCGTCGATGAGCACGGCATGAAGATGACGCAGACGGCGGCGAAGGAAGGCATCTCGCCGAAGCAATTGTCCGACCGCAACAGTCCCCGTTTCAAGGAAATGTGCGACCGTCTCAACGTCTCCTACGACCGTTTCATCCGCACCTCCGAGCCCGCCCACTACAGGGCAAGCCAGGCGATCTGGAAGAAGATGCAGGAGAAGGGCGACATTTATCTCGGCACCTATGCGGGCTGGTACTCAGTCCGAGACGAGGCCTTCTACGGCGAGGGCGAAACAACCGTCGGTCCCGACAATGTGCGCGTCGGCCCGCAGGGCACGCCGGTCGAGTGGACCGAGGAGAAGACGTATTTTTTCAAGCTGTCCGCCTACGGCGACAAGCTGCTGAAGCTCTACGAGCAGCCGGATTTCATTCTGCCGGAAACGCGCAAGAACGAAGTCGTGAGTTTCGTGAAGGGCGGCCTGCAGGACCTTTCGATCTCCCGCACCTCGCTCACCTGGGGCGTGCCGGTGCCGGATGCGCCGGGCCACGTCATGTATGTCTGGGTCGATGCGCTGACGAATTACATCACCGGTGTCGGCTATCCCGACGAGAATTCGGAGACGTTCAGAAAATTCTGGCCCGCCGACATTCATGTCATCGGCAAGGACATCGTGCGTTTCCACACGGTCTATTGGCCGGCGTTTCTCATGTCCGCCGGTCTCGAAGTGCCAAAGCGCGTGCATGGCCACGGCTTCCTGTTCAACCGCGGGGAGAAGATGTCGAAATCGGTCGGCAACGTGGTCGATCCGTTTTCGCTGGCGGAGGCTTACGGCGTGGACGCGCTGCGCTATTTCTTCATGCGCGAAGTGCCGTTCGGCCATGACGGCAATTACGGTCATGAGGCGATCGTGAACCGCATCAATGCGGACCTCGCCAACAATCTCGGCAATCTCGCGCAGCGCTCGCTCTCGATCATCGCCAAGAACTGCGAGGCGAAGGTGCCAGCGCCGGGCGCGCTATCGGCCGAGGACGAGGCGATGCTCGCTGCCGCCGATGCAATGCTCAAAGACGTGCGCGAGGAAATGAAAACAGAGCAGTTGCACCGGGCACTCGAAGCGATCTGGAACGTGGTGGCGGATGCCAACCGGTACTTTGCGGCGGCGGCGCCTTGGGAGTTGCGCAAGACCGACCCGGCGAAAATGGCGACGGTGCTCTGGACGACGGCCGAAGTGACGCGCCAGATCGCGATCCTGGCGCAGCCTTTCGTGCCGGAAGGGGCGGGCAAGCTCCTCGATCTTTTGAGCGTTCCGAAAGACGCGCGCAGCTTCGCGCACCTCGGCGAGGCCGGCCGCCTGAAGGCGGGCACGCCGCTGCCGGCACCCTCGGGCGTGTTCCCGCGTTACGTCGAGCCGGAAGAAAAGCCCACCTGATGCTCGTCGACAGCCACTGCCATCTCGACTTCCCGGAATTCGCGCCGGAACTGGATGAGATCGTCGGCCGCGCCCGGGCCGCCGGGATCGGCCGGATGGTGACGATCTCGACCAAGGTGAAACAATTCGACCGGCTACAGGCCATCACCGAGCGTTTTCCGGACGTTTACGCTTCGGTAGGAACCCACCCGCATCATTCGGCCAAGGAGCCGGATGTCACCAAGGCCGATCTCCTGAAGATCGCCAGCGGTGCAAAGGTCGTCGCGATCGGCGAGGCTGGCCTCGACTATCACTACGACAACAGCCCGCGCGACGCGCAGGAGCGCGGCTTCCGGATGCACATCGCCGCGGCGCGCGAGACCGGCCTGCCGCTCGTGATCCACGCGCGCGAGGCCGACGACGACGTCGCGCGCATTCTGGAGGAGGAAAGCGGGAAGGGCGGCTTCCCTTTCGTGCTCCACTGCTTCACGGGCGGCGCGGACCTCGCCAAGCGTGGTGTGGCGCTCGGCGGCTATGTTTCGTTCTCGGGAATTCTGACCTTCAAGGCGAGTGCGGCGCTGCGCGAGATCGCATCGGCGTTGCCCGAGGAACGGATTCTCGTGGAGACCGACGCGCCGTATCTCGCGCCCGGTCCGTGGCGGGGCAAGCGCAACGAACCGGCTTACGTCGCCGAGACCGCACGCGTGCTGGCGGAGGCGCGCGGTGTCAGCGCGGATAAAATCGCGGCCATCACGACCGCGAATTTCTTCCGGCTGTTCTCCAAAGTCCCGGTCTGACGATGCCGGTCGTGTTCACCATCCTCGGTTGCGGCTCTTCGGCGGGCGTGCCGCGGGTCGGCCAGGGCTGGGGGGCCTGCGATCCAAACAACCCCAAGAACCGGCGGCGGCGTTGTTCGCTGCTCGTGGAACGCACTGGGCCAAACGGCAAGACAACCGTGCTCATCGATACCTCGCCCGATCTGCGCGAGCAGTTGCTCGACGAAGCGGTCGAGAAGATCGACGGCGTCTTGCTCACCCATTCACACGCCGACCACACCCACGGCATCGATGACCTGCGTCCGCTCTTTCTGCACAACCGCAAGCGCGTCGACATCTATATGGACGCCCCCACTTCCGCCGAGATCAGCAACAAGTTCAGCTATTGTTTCGAGGCGCCTTCCGGCAGCGACTATCCGCCGATCCTGCGCGAGCACCGGATCGAGGCAGGCACGCCGGTGATAATCGAGGGCGAGGGCGGGCCGGTGACGGCGCTACCGGTGCTTCAGCAGCACGGCGACATCACCACGCTCGGCTTCCGCTTCGGCGGCCTCGCCTATTCCTGCGATGTCAGCGCGCTGCCTGACGTAAGCGTCGGAGCGTTATCGGGACTGGAAGTCTGGATCGTGGACGCGCTGCGCTACCGGCCACATCCGAGCCATTTCTCGGTCGAGCAATCGCTACAGTGGATCAAGCGCGTCGGCCCACGCCGTGCCGTGCTGACGAACCTGCACACCGATCTGGATTTCGCGAAGCTGGCGGCTGAATTGCCCGCCTCGATCGAACCGGCCTTTGACCGGCTGAAAATAGAGTTAAATCAATAGCTTATTATAGTGCATTCCAGCACTTAAAGTGATTTGAGAAAAAAGCCCCGCTGGTATCTCTGTAAAAATCAGAATCCGTCACCAGCGATGGTTCAGTTCCAGCGCGGCCCAATGGGATGGCTCTTCCTCGCCGAGGGCTTCCGAAGCGAGCGGCGGCACGCCATCCACCACGAGATTGCGGCCGTTGCGCTTGGCGGCGTAGAGCGCCGCGTCGGCCATGACCATCGCGCCGGAGAGCGTCCGGGCGTCGTCCGGCACCAGCGCAATGCCGATGCTGCAACCGACAGGAATGCGATTGCCGTCGAGTTCAATGGGTTGCTCCAGGGCGGCCCGGATTTCTTCTCCCAGTGCCGCGATGGCGGCCCGGTCCTGCTTCGCCGTCATCGGCACGATGGCAACAAATTCATCGCCGCCGACACGGGAAAGCAGACCGCGCTGATCCACGACCGATGCGATGCGCCGTGCGATCAGCGTGAGCACCCGGTCGCCAGTCGCGTGGCCGTAAGTGTCGTTCACAGGCTTGAAGCCGTCGAGGTCAATGGCGAGAAGCGCATTCCGGGTATTGCCCGCGGCTAGGTCGGGACGTTCGAGCTGGTTGCGCTCCAGATAGCGGCGGTTGGGCAGGCCCGTGAGACGGTCGAGATAGGCGAGACGCTCAAATTCGGCGGTCATGGCGTTGTAAGTATGCGCGAGGTCGTGCAGTTCGGCCGCGACGAAAGTGGGGCCGACGAAACCAAAGAGGGCGCGGATCGCGCCTTCAGGAAGGTCGCGGCGCCCAAGTCGAAGCGGGCGAAGTAAATTACTTCTTCGGCATCTCCATGCCGGGCATATGCTGCATCCCGGACCCGGAATTGCCACCCGGCATCATCGCCATATTTCGGCAGCACGAGCACATCCCAGATTGCTGCGCCTTCGGCTTGTCGGACATCGGGTCATCGGCAGCGGCAGGCATGCCGCACATCATGCCAGTAGACATGGTGTTGCCGGGTGTCTGGGCCTGCTGACCGCCGCCGCACATCGCGGAAGCGGGTTGAACAGCGGCCAAAAGGGCGGCTGTAGCTGCGGCGGCAAATAGCTTGTTCATGGGGAACCTCCGTAAAGTCAAAGGTTACCGCAAATCGAGCCATTTGGGACTCACAAGCGTCACAACAAATTGGGGCTAGGTATGTGAAGTGAAACATCGCCATAAAATATTCCATAATATGTCTTATGCGAATCCAAGATGGGGCTAAAGCCGGATAGGTAAATGCAGTCCCCAGCCAATCCAGCGCTCCCTTCGCCTATCGCGCGACCAGCCTGTGCCGGTCTGCTATCGACGGCCCATGATCAAGGCATCGCGCGACATCGCTGGGCTGATCGAACTCATGGCGCGGCTGCGCACACCCGGCTCCGGTTGCCCGTGGGATCTGGAACAGACCTTCGGAACGATCGCTCCCTACACGATCGAGGAAGCCTATGAGGTCGCGGATGCGATCGCGCGCGGCGACCTGAATGACGGCCTGCCCGATGAGCTTGGCGACCTCCTGCTTCAGGTCGTCTTCCATGCCCGCATGGCCGAGGAGCAAGGCCGCTTCGATTTCGGCGATGTGGTGCTCGCCATCACCGAGAAACTGATCCGCCGGCATCCGCATGTATTCGGCGATGCCGGCAATCTGGCGCCGGCGGAAGTGAAAGCGCTCTGGAAAAAGATCAAGGAACAGGAGCGGGCGGCGAAGCCCGCGCAAGCCGCGAGCGCGCTCGATGGCGTGCCCCTGGCCCTGCCCGCATTGTCCCGCGCCCAGAAATTTCAGGACAAGGCCGCCGCCGTCGGTTTCGACTGGCCGGATGTAAAGCCGGTGCTGGAAAAGATTATCGAGGAAGTGCGCGAGCTTGAAGAAGTGATCGGCGACAGGGAGAAATCGGCCGAGGAGATCGGCGATTTGCTGTTCGCTGTCACCAATCTCGCGCGCCATGCCGGCGTCGATGCGGAAGCCGCGCTGCGCGGCGCCAATGCAAAGTTCGAGCGGCGCTTTGCGTCCATCGAAAAGGCGCTGGCCGAAAAAGGACGCGCGCCGAAAGATTCCACGCTCGATGAAATGGACGCGCTCTGGAACGAAGCGAAGAAAGCGGAGCGCCGTTAACTACGCCGCCGACGGAAACCGCTTCCTGATTTCACCAAGCCTGCTCGGATCGGCGCGCACCGTCACGCTGAGCTTGCCGTCTTCGTTCATTTCCCGCGACAGCACCTCTGTCTGCCGGTGCAGCCAGCCGAGGCCCGCGCCGTCCGCGGGATCGAGTTCCAGCGCGAGCGTGGACCGCCCAGCAACCACCCGCTTCTCGATTTCGTCGAACAGCGCCTCGATGCCCTCGCCCGTGATCGCGGAAACCAGCAGCGGTTTCCGTTCTTCCGGGCGCCGGGCGGCAAGATTCTCCAGCCGCGCGCGGCCTCCTTCATCGAGCAGATCGATCTTGTTCCAGACTTCGATCAGCCGGGTGGAATCGTTGGGATCGATGCCCAACTCCTTCAGGATCGAGGCGACATCCTTGGCCTGCGCTTCGGCGTCGTCGTCGGCCGCGTCCCGCACATGCAGGATCACGTCCGCCTCGATCACCTCTTCCAGCGTCGCGCGGAAAGCGGCGATGAGCAGCGTCGGCAATTCGGAAATGAATCCCACCGTGTCGGAAAAGATCACCCGCGCGCCATGCGGCAGGTCGGCGGCGCGCAGCGTCGGATCGAGCGTGGCGAAGAGCATGTCCTCGGCCGCGACGTTGGCCTGCGTCAGCCGGTTGAACAGCGTGGATTTGCCTGCGTTGGTATAGCCGACGAGCGCCACGATCGGATACGGCACGCGGCGGCGGTCCTTGCGGTGCAGATCGCGCGTGCGCTTGACCCCTTCCAGTTCGTTTTCGATGCGCTTGATGCGGTCGGAGATCATGCGCCGGTCGGCCTCGATCTGCGTTTCGCCGGGGCCGCCGAGGAAGCCGAAGCCGCCGCGCTGGCGCTCCAGATGCGTCCATGAACGCACAAGCCGGCTCTTCTGGTAGTTCAGATGCGCAAGCTCCACCTGCAAGGTGCCTTCGCGGGTCTGCGCGCGCTCGCCGAAAATCTCCAGAATGAGTCCGGTGCGGTCCACCACCTTCGCGGACCATTCCTTTTCGAGATTGCGCTGCTGCACCGGGCTGAGGGCGGCATCGACGAAGACCAGCCCCGCTTCCGCGGTGCGCACGATGCCCGCGATTTCCTCAACCTTGCCCTTGCCGAGAAAGGTGGCGGGCTTGATCTGGTTCACATTGACGATGCCGGCACTGGCGATCGTGAGTTCGATCGCGCGCGCGAGCCCCACCGCCTCATGCAGCCGCGCCTCGATGCGGCGTCCGCTGTCGGGCGCGGGTTTTCTGCCGCGTCCGAAATGCGGAACGATGACAACGACGCGCTCGGGAGAGCCCCGGGGAACGTCCGTTCCCTTCTCCCCGCGCACTTTCGGCGGCTGCGGCTTCAACTAAACGCGGTCCGCGACCGACTCTTCAGGCTCGAACAACTGGATCGGGTTGCCGGGCATCACGGTCGAAATGGCGTGCTTGTACACAAGCTGCGAATGACCATCCCTCCGCAGCAGCACGCAGAAATTATCGAACCACGTCACGACCCCTTGCAGCTTCACGCCGTTCACGAGGAAAATCGTGAGCGGAGTCTTGCTCTTGCGGACGTGGTTGAGAAAGGTGTCTTGCAGGTTTTGTGCTCGTTCCGCCATTGCCATTGTTCCTTTTTCTTGAGGCCAGCGATTATTATTGGCTCCGTGCGGTCATGCCGACGGAGTTCCGGCGATTAGATGCCCGTTGCCGGAATCGCGCAAGGAAAATTCACGGGTGCCCGCCGATTGGGCAACGCATGACTAATCGCCGATCTCCGCCTTGTCGTGAAATCGCGCCCTGAGTGCCAGGGCAACCGGACCGGGCCGGCCGTCGCCGATTTTTTTGCCGTCGATCTCGATAACCGGCATCACAATCTGCGTGGCGGCCGTAAGAAACGCCTCTTTCGCCGCCATGGCCTCAGCGACCGTGAATGGCCGTTCCTCCACCGCGAGTTTTGCAATGCCCGCGGCTTCCAGCGTCACCGTGCGGGTGATGCCGCGCAGGATCCCGCTGTTCGCCGAGCGTGTGACCAGCGTGCCCGCAGCCGTGACGATCCACGCATTGCTGGAAGCGCCCTCGGTGATGAAGCCCTCCCGATCCACAAACCAGGCTTCGCGCGCTCCCCGATCGCGCGCGGTCTGCCGCGCAAGCACGTTCGGGAGCAGGCCGACCGTCTTGATGTCCACCCGTTTCCAGCGATTGTCGGGCACCGTGACGACCGAAATCCCCGCCTCCGCCTGCGCATCGGATTTGGCGCGGCTCACATTCCTTGCCGTGACGACGAGGGCTGGTTTTACCGGTGTAGTGGGAAACGCATGATCGCGCCGGGCCACGCCGCGCGTGACCTGCACATAGACCAGCCCGTCGCCCACGAGATTTTGCCGGACGACTTCGCGCAACACCACGCGTAGGGAATTCGTGGCCATCGGCATCGCGATGCGCAGTTCGGAGAGCGAGCGTTGCAGCCGCTCCATGTGCCGCCGCTCGTCCACGAGCTTGCCGTCCCTCACCTCGCAGACTTCGTATACGCCGTCGGCGAACTGATAGCCCCGGTCCTCCACATGCACCATCGCATGGGCATGCGGAACGTAGCGGCCATTGACGTAAGCGATGCGGGACATCAGGGCATGACCCCAAAAAGTGGGAACCGGTCTTTGGACAAGGTCATGCCCGACTAAAAATCAAAATTACCGCGGCCGTTCTTCGATGCCGAGCGCCTTCAGCTTGCGATGCAGCGCCGAGCGTTCCATGCCGACGAATTCCGCCGTGCGCGAAATGTTGCCGCCAAAACGGTTGATCTGCGCGACGAGATATTCGCGCTCGAACATCTCGCGCGCTTCCCGCAACGGCAGGCTCATCAGATGCTCGCCGCCGGCACCGTTCGGCATGTTCGGCACCAGCGAGCCCACGTCGGGCGGCAACATGCTCGCGGTGATCGTTGCATCCGCGTCACCGCCCGCGAGGATGAGCAGCCGCTCGACGTTGTTCCGCAACTGGCGGATGTTTCCGGGCCAGTCATGCGATTGCAGGATCGCGATTGCGTCTTCGCCGACCTGCCGTTTCGGCAGGCCGGTCGTGACCGAGATATGATCGAGGAAATACTCGACGAGTGCCGGCACATCCTCGCGCCGTTCCGACAGCGGCGGCACGCGGATCGGCACCACGCTCAGGCGATGATAGAGGTCTTGCCGCAGCCTTCCCGCGGCCACTTCCGCTTCGAGATTGTGGCTGGTCGATGAGATGATCCGTACATCGACGGTGACTTTGGTGGTGCCGCCGACGCGCTGGAAGCTCTGTTCGGTGAGTACGCGCAGGATGCGGTTCTGCGTCTCCATTGGCATGTCGGCGATTTCGTCGAGGAAGAGCGTGCCACCGTCGGCTTCCTCAAGCGCGCCGATCTTGCCTGAAGCGCCGTTCGCTTCCACGCCGAAGAGTTCGTTCTCCATGCGCTCCGGTGTAATCGCGGCCGCATTGATGACCACGAACGGCCCCTCGGCGCGGGCGGATTTTGCATGGATCAAGCGGGCGGCGAGTTCCTTGCCGGCACCCGACGGCCCGATGATGAGAATGCGGCTGTTGGTGGGGGCGACCCGGTCGATGGTCTGCCGTAACTGTCCGAGTGCCGGCGAATTGCCGACCAGGATATGCGCGTTGGCTTGCGACTTCAGCGACTTTACCTCGCGCCGCAGCCGCAGCGTTTCCAGCGCGCGGCTCGCGACCACGACCAGACGGTCGGCGTTAAACGGCTTCTCGATGAAATCGTAGGCGCCGCGCTTGATTGCGGAAACCGCGGTTTCGATGTTGCCGTGGCCGGAAATCATCACCACCGGCAGATCGCTGTGCTGGCCCTTGATGACGTCGAGCAGCGCCAGCCCGTCTAGCTTGCTGCCTTCAAGCCAGATGTCGAGCAGCACGAGGTTCGGCCGCCGCGCGTTGATCGCCGTCAGCGCCTCGTCGGCGTCCTTCGCCGTGCGCACGGCATGGCCCTCGTCCTCGAGGATTCCGCCCACGAGTTCGCGGATGTCGGCTTCGTCGTCAACGATCAGAATGTCGTTCGCCATTATTCAACTCGCATATTGGTCATTTCGCCGAGACGTCCTGTTTCTTAGTGGCCGCGGTCGTTGCGGCGGGGTCGCTTAGCGGGAAGCTGAGACGCATCCATGCGCCCCGCCCGCCCTGCTCCACGGCCGGGGCGTCGCGCAGTTCGAGCCTGCCGCCGTGGTCTTCGAGAATCTTGCCGACGATCGCGAGGCCGAGCCCGGTGCCCTTCTCGTGGGTCGTCACATAGGGTTCGAGCAGCCGCTCGCGGTTTTCTTTGGGCAGGCCCGCGCCGTTGTCGATCACATCGACATGGATGAATTCCGTCTCGCGCACGACGCGGACGATAATCTTTCCCTTGCCGCGTTGTTCTTCGGCTACGCCGGCAATCGCCTCGGTCGCGTTTTTCAGAATGTTGGTGAGCGCCTGCGAGACGAGACGGCGGTCGAATTTCGCGGGCAACGGCCCGTTCGGGAGTTCCGTTTCAAAATCGATGTCGGGACTGCCGACGCGCTGGAGGAAAACGGACTGCCGCACGGTCTCCGCGAGATCCTGCTGTTCCAGCACCGGCTTCGGCATCCGGGCGAAGGCCGAGAATTCGTCCACCATGCGTCCGATGTCGCCGACCTGGCGGATGATGGTCTCGGTGCATTGCTCGAAAATTTCCCTGTCGTGGATGAGCGTCTTTCCGTATTTGCGCCGCAGCCGTTCCGCCGAAAGCTGGATCGGCGTGAGCGGGTTCTTGATTTCGTGCGCGATGCGGCGCGCGACATCCGCCCAGGCGGAGGTGCGCTGGGCCGTCACCAGCTCCGTGATGTCGTCGAGCGTGATGACGTAGCCATGCTGCGTCTCGGGCGACGACTCCGTCGTGACCCGCACGTTGATCGTGCGCTCGCGGCCCGCTCTCGTCAGTGTGATGGTGCCTTGCGCGCGGGGCGCACCGTTCATTGCCTGATGGATGAGTTCTTTCAGTTCCGGAATGGCGCCCACCGCGTCCTTGCCGATCAGTTCGTCCTCGGCGCGGCCCGTGAGCCGTTCGGCCGAACGATTGACGATGGTGATACGGCCTTCGGGATTCAGGCCGATGACACCGGCTCCGACGCCGGCAAGCACCGCCTCGGAGAAACGGCGCCGTGCATCGATCTGGTCGCGCGCGCGCACGATGTCGTCTCGCTGCGAGCGCAGTTCGTGCGTCATGGAATTGAAGCTCTCGCCGAGGCTTGCCAGATCGCCCTCCGCCCGGCGCACCGGCACCTGTACGAAGAGATTGCCGGAAGCGACAAGATCGGCGGCGGTGATCAGCCGGCGGATCGGCGCCACCAGCCGGTTTGCGAAATTGATGCCGAGCCAGATCGCCGAGAGCAAAAGGATCAGCGCGATCAGCGCATACATCAGCGCAAACGCCACCTGCACGCCGACGCGGCGCTGCTCCAGGCTTTGATACTCGAGCGCACTCTGCTCGCTTTCCTGCAGATACTGGATCACGCGCGGATCCATCAGGCGCGCGACATAGACGAAGGTATCCACGAAATTTGGCACCGGCGCGATCGCGAAGGCGAAGTCGTTGGTGTCGGCAAGCACCAGCAGCGGGTTCTCGCTGGTCGAGATTTTCGGGTCGATGTTCGGCGGCACCACGAAGTCGCGGCCGATATTGATGTCGGCCCGCTCGATCAGGCTGCGGTCGGAGCGGATCAGCATGACCGCCGGTGTCCCGCGCAGCACCGCTTGCGCACCGAGCAACTGGCGGAACTGAACGCGATCCTTGTCGAACATCGCGCGGTTGCGTCCGACATCGTTGGCGATCTGCAAAACGTCCGAGCGGATCGTGAACGCGTGGTCGCGCACATAGACGCGCGCGACGTTGACGGAATTTTCGATAATGTCGCGCGTGCGGCCTGTGAACCAGCGGTCGAGACCGCGGTCGAGCGTGATGGAGGCGATGACGGCGACGAGAATGGCGGGGACGGTCGCGATCACGCCGAACAGCAGCACGATGCGCACATGCAGGCGGGAGCCCGCCCGCCCTCGCCTGCGCGCGCGCACAAGGCCGAGGATTTCCCAGGCGATGACACCGAGCAGGATGATGGCGGTCGCGAGATTGCCGAGCAGCACCGTGACCACGACATTGTGGGTCGGCGAAATCGCCGTGAGGCCGGTGAGGACGAGGAACGTTACCAGCGCGGAAAGCAGCGCCAGGATCACCGCGGCCGGCGCGAAATAGGCGCTCCACGTCCGCGGCGGCCGCGGGAACGGCGCCGAAGCAGGTGCGCTGGGAGATTTGACGCTCGTTTCAGTCATGGAACCACGCAGCCGAACAACACGGCATATGATGCCGTGCGACAACACTGGTGCAAAAATGTGACAGACGATAGGCCTGAATGGTCTAAAAAGCCAAGCTGGCGCGATTGGGAAGGTTACCGCATCGTCCGCATCACCTGGATATCGAGGTCGCGGATTTTCTTCCGGAGCGTATTGCGGTTCACGCCGAGCAGCTCCGCCGCCTTGATCTGGTTGCCGCGCGTGGCCGCAAGGGCGGCTGAAACGAGCGGCGTTTCGACCTCCCGCAGGATGCGGTGATAGAGCCCGGGCGGAGGGAGATTGTCGCCGAAGCCCGAGAAGTATTTGTTGAGATGACGCTCGACCGAGGCTTCGAGGTCTTCCTCGGTGCCGCCCTCGCCGCCGGGAGCCATCGCGGGCTGCGAAAGTTCGGAATCGATGATGGCCGCGCCGATCACATCCTGCGGATGCAGCGCCGCCAGCCTGCGCACGAGATTTTCCAGTTCGCGCACATTGCCCGGCCAGCGGTAGCGCTTCAGCCGTTCGATCGCGCTGGCATCGAGTTGCTTGTGCGGCAGGCCTTCGCGTTCCACGAGCGAGAAAAAGTGGCGCGCAAGATCCGGCACGTCTTCGGCGCGCTCGCGCAGCGGCGGCAAGCGCAGCGGTACGACGTTCAGCCGGAAGAACAGGTCTTCGCGGAACAGTCCCTGCTGGATCAGGATGCGCAGGTCCTTGTTGGACGCCGCGATGATGCGCACGTCGGTCTTGATATGCGTGCGCCCGCCGACGGTGGTGTATTCGCCCTGTTGCAGCACGCGCAGGAGACGCGTCTGCGCTTCCATCGGCATGTCGCCGATTTCGTCGAGAAAGAGCGTACCGCCCTCGGCCTGTTCGAAGCGGCCGGGATTGCGCGTGTTGGCGCCGGTGAAGGCGCCCTTCTCGTGCCCGAACAATTCGGCTTCGATCAAATCGCGCGGGATCGCCGCCATGTTGATCGGCACAAACGGGCCTGTGCGGCGCTTGCCGTAATCGTGCAGCGCGCGCGCAACGAGTTCCTTGCCGGTGCCGGACTCGCCCGCGATCATCACGGTGAGATCGGTCTGCATCAGGCGCGCGAGCACCCGGTAGATTTCCTGCATGGCGGGCGAGCGGCCGACCAGCGGAATGTTGAGGTCGCCCTCCTCCACCTTGGCGGCGGGCGCTTCGGAGCGCTTCGGATTGCTGAGCGCGCGCCCGACGATGGCGGTGAGTTCTTTCAGGTCGAAGGGCTTTGGCAGATATTCATAAGCGCCGCGCTCGGATGCGCGCACCGCCGTCATGAAGGTGTTCTGCGCGCTCATCACGATGACCGGCAGCTCGGGCCGCAGCTTCTTGATGCGCGGGATAAGATCGAACGCATTTTCGTCGGGCATCACGACATCCGTGATGACGAGATCGCCGTCGCCCTGGCTGACCCAGCGCCACAGCGTTGCGGCGTTCCCGCAGGAACGGACTTCGTAACCGGCCCGGGACAGTGCCTGATTGAGCACGGTCCTGATGGCGGCGTCGTCGTCTGCGATCAGAATGCTGCCGGATGGCATGGACTAGAACCTCACGACTTTTCCGCCGGCTCCGGGCCGGCCTCGCTGTAAATCGGCATCAGTACGCGGAACGTTGTACGGCGGGGCTGACTGTCACATTCGACGATGCCGCCGTGGTCACCGACGATCTTCGCAACCATTGCAAGACCGAGGCCACTGCCGCTGGTCTTGGTCGTGACGAACGGGTCGAACAAATGGGGCATCAGGTCTTCCGGCACGCCGGGACCGTTGTCGCGGACGCAGAATTCGAGCGGCAGGCTTACGCGCGTCGTGGTGCCGGGAGCCGTCAGGCGTACGCCGGGACGGAAAGCGGTGGTCAGGACGATCTCGCCCTCGGCCGCGTCGTCGATCGCTTCCGCCGCGTTCTTGATGAGATTCAGGAAGACCTGCACGAGCTGGTCGCGGTTGGCATACACCGGCGGCAGCGAGGGATCGTACTCCTCGTTGATGCGGATGTAGCGCGCGAAGCCCGAAATCGCGATCCGCTTCACATGCTCCAGCACGGCGTGGATGTTGACAGCCTCGCGCTCGATCGGACGCTCGTCGGAGAAAATTTCCATCCGGTCGACGAGCTTCACGATGCGGTCGGCCTCGTCGCAGATGAGGCGTGTCAGCGTGCGGTCGTCCTCGTCGGCGGATTGCTCGAGGAGTTGTGCCGCCCCGCGGATGCCGGAGAGCGGGTTCTTGATTTCATGGGCGAGCATCGCCGCGAGTGCCGTCACCGTGCGGGCGGCACCACGATGGGTGAGCTGGCGGTCGATCTTGTCGGCCATCGTGCGCTCCTGCAGCACGACCAGCACTTCGCCCGCCCGCTCGATCATCGGCGCCACGAGAATGTCCACCACGCGCTCGCTGCCGGTCCTCGGTGTGCCAAGATCGACGCGATATTCGTTTACCGCGGAGCCGCGCGTCCGCACCTGTTCGATCAGGGCCAGCAGCGGGCTTCCGAATGGCACGAACTCCTTGATTTTGTGCCGCCGCATCACCGGCGCGCCGACGGCGAAAAAGGCTTCTGCCGCGACGTTCGCATCGACGACATGGCCGTCGGGGCCGACGGTCAGCACCGGGTGCGGCAACGCATTGAGCACTGCTTCCGCGCCGCTTGCGGACATATTCATGCGCTGGACATTGGCTTTGCTCATGCGGCGGCACTCCAGCCGAGATCGTCGTAGGCATTGGAGATGCCGCGCATAACGGCCGCCGGATCGTTTTCCGCGAGCAGGCTCGCCCGCCACCGCTTTGCCCAATCGGTAGCGCGGCCGAACGAGACAGCGCCCGCTTCCAGCGCCCAGCCGATGTGCTTGCGTGCTTCGCGCGCGCCCCGCTCACGGCCCGAATGGGCGAGCCATGATTCGTATAGTTCCAGCAGCAGATCGCGCTGTTCGGCGAGCGGCGGATCGGAAAGTCGCTCACCCGTTTCAAGATAATGACCCACCTGCCCCGGAAACCACGGACGGCCGCGCGCGGCACGTCCGATCATCACGCCGTCGGCTCCGGACTGTTCGAGCATCAGGTCGGCATCTTCGAAAGTGAGAAGATCGCCATTCGCGATCACGGGAATATTCACCGCATCCTTCACCGCCGCGATCGCGCTCCAGTCGGCGCGTCCCTGATAGAATTGCGCGCGCGTGCGGCCATGCACCGTTACCATCGCGATGCCGAGCGCTTCGGCGCGGCGTGCAAGTTCGGGAGCCACGATGGACTGCTCGTCCCAGCCGAGACGCATCTTCAGCGTCACGGGAATCTTCACGCTCGCGACGACGGATTCCAAAAGACGCGTCGCAAGATCGAGATCGCGCAGCAAGGCAGCACCCGCCTGGCCGGATGTCACCTGCTTTGCGGGGCATCCCATGTTGATGTCGATGATCGACGCGCCGGCGGTTTCGGCGATGCGCGCACCTTCCGCGAGCCAGTGCGGCTCGCAGCCCGCGAGTTGCACGACATGCAGGCCCACATCCTCGCCCTCGGCGCGCGCCATGGCTTCGGCGGCACCGCCCGCGAGCCATTCGCTCGCGATCATTTCGGAGATCACCAGTCCCGCGCCGTAGCGTGAGGCAGCCTTTCGGAAGGGCAGATCGGTGATCCCTGCCATAGGGGCTAGCAGTGCCCGGTTTGCGAGCAAATGCGGGCCGACAGGAAGGGAAGTCTTGGGGTCTAGGTCGATCACTTGCTACCCGTTGATGCCTAAAATCTAGGCCAAGATAATTCTGCATACATCTTAGTCAAATCACGCTTTCTGGCGCAAGTGCTTTTGTGCGTTGCAATCGCCAAATCCAAGGAAATTCGCCTATGCGTCAAAATGGGTAGGACTGGACGCCAGACGCTAGGCACCGGATAGAGGCAGGATGAGAACCGCCGCCATCATCGCCGCCGCAGGCATCGGAACCCGCGCCGGGCCGGGAATCCCGAAGCAATACCGCAGCCTCGACCGCCTGCCGGTGATCCGGCGCTCGCTCGAACTGTTCGAGGCAAGCAGCGAGGTGGAAGCCATCCAGCCGGTGATTCACCCCGATCACGCCGCGGATTTCGGCCAGGCAAGCGCCGGGCTGAGGAAATGCCTGCCCGCCGTATCCGGCGGCGCGACACGGCAACGATCGGTGCTGGCGGGCCTGGAAGCGCTCGCAAGGCACGCTCCGGAGATCGTGCTGATTCACGATGCCGCCCGGCCGCACCCATCGCCTTCACTGCTCTCTCGCGCCATCGAAGCTTCGCTCAGAACGGGCGCCGCCGTGCCCGCCCTTCCCGTCACCGACACCGTGAAGCGTGTCGACAGCCACGGACTGGTGATGGAGACGCTGGCGCGGGAGGAATTGCGCGCCGTGCAGACGCCGCAGGCGTTCGCGTTCGACAAGCTACTCGCCGCGCACCGGGCCGCGCGCGACGCGGAGCGCGACGATTTTCCCGATGACGCCGCCCTCGCCGAATGGGCCGGGATCACGGTGGCGACGTTCGAGGGCGAGCGCGGCAATGTGAAGATCACGACGCCGGAAGATTTTGCCCGGTTCGCGGGCGAAGAGTTCATGACAAGACCCGACATCCGCAACGGCACCGGCTTCGACGTGCACCCATTCGGTCCCGGCGATCATGTGATGCTCGGCGGCGTGAAAGTCCCGCACGCTAAAGGAGTCGTCGGCCATTCCGATGCGGACGTGGTCCTGCATGCGTTGACCGATGCCGTTCTGGGTGCAATGGGCGAAGGCGATATCGGTTTGCACTTTCCGCCGTCCGACGAACGCTGGCGCGGCGCTTCCTCCGACCGGTTTCTCGCGCACGCGGTTTCGTTCGTGCTTTCGCGCGGCGGGGCGATCGCCAATCTGGATGTGACGGTTCTCAGCGAAGCGCCGAAGATCGGCCCGCATCGCGACGCGATCCGGCAACGCATCGCGGAAATCGCGGGCGTCGATCCTTCGCGCGTGAATGTGAAGGCAACGACGACCGAAGGGCTCGGTTTCATCGGACGGAACGAAGGCATTGCCGCGATGGCAAGCGCCACCGTCCGCCTTCCGCTGGGGCGCTGAAATGCTGGACGCGGAAGTTCAGGACGCGGCGAAAAAACTGCTCCATTTTTTTCGCGACCGGAAGCTCACGCTGGTCACGGCGGAATCCTGCACCGGCGGGCTCGTGGCGGGCGCTGTAACCGAAATCGCGGGCTCGTCCGATGTGCTGGAGCACGGCTTCGTGACGTATTCCAATGCCGCCAAGGAAACCGTGCTTGGCGTGCCCACGTCGATTTTCCATCTCTACGGTGCGGTGAGCGAGCAATGCGCCCGCGCGATGGCGGAAGGTGCGCTGAAGGTTTCTCCGGCGGATATTTCCATCGCCGTGACCGGCATTGCTGGGCCGGGCGGCGGTTCGCCCGCAAAGCCGGTCGGGCTTGTGCATTTCGCCGCCGCGCGCCGTGGCGGTCAGGTACTGCACCGGGAAATGCGTTTCGGCGATCCCGGCCGCAGCGAAATCCGCCGGAGTTCCGTGCTGATCGCTCTCTCCCTTGCGATGGATGCCGCGAAGTAATGTCGTTCCGGGGCGGACGCGTAGCGCCGAACCCGGCATCCGGAAAGTCCGCTGGATTCCGGACAGCCGCTGCGCGGCTTCCGAAATGACTCACTTCGCGAATTTCTTGTTCCAGATCGCGCCGAGGATATTCGAGTAATCGTCCGTCCACACGGCCACATCGCCCGGCTCGATCTTCTTCCAGCCTTCCCGTTGCGGCAGGCTGCCGAGATCGGCTTCGGAGCGGGCCAGCACGGCAAGGTGTGCGTTCGCCTTGAAACTGACGAGAATGCTCTGCGGCGTGCGGTCGAGCTTCACATAACCGACAAGACCGTGGCTGGCGGCGACCGCGCCCACCACCTGCGACAGCTCCATGTGACGGTTGGAAATGTGCGCGATGATAATGCCGTTCTTCGCAAGCCGTTGCAGATACCCGGCGAAGGCTTCGCGGGTAAGCAGATGCACCGGAATGGCATCCGATGAAAACGCATCGAGCGCGATCACATCATATTGCTGCTTCGAGGCGACCAGCGTGAGACGCGCATCGCCCAGCACGATCGGCGTCTCCGGCGCGCATTCGGTATGGAAGCGAAAGAGTTTTGGATCGCGCGCGATGCGGACGACCTCCGGATCGATCTCGAAGAACGACCAGTTCTCGCCTTCGCGCCGGTAGCAAGCGAGCGAACCGGCGCCGAGGCCGACGACGGCGACATGGTTCAGCCGGCCATGCACTTCGCGCGCGGCCGCGAAAACGTCCGAATAGGGACCGCCTTCGTAGTAGTAGGTGATCGCTTCCGGCTTGCCGGCAACGGGAGAGCCATCGGCATTGCGAACTTTTTCCGCGCCGTGGATCGTGGTGCCGTGAAACAGGAGCCGGTGCGTCCTGTCCTCGCTCTCGACAATCTTGTGGACACCGAAAAAGCTGCGCGAGGTTTCGATGCGCTTCAGCCCCGGTTGCCAGAAACCGGTAACGGCAAACGCGAGCACAACGAAGCCGAAGAGCTGGGCCGGTTGATTGCGTTTCCAGATCATCAGGCCGGTGAGGCCAGCAAGTGCAAGCTGGAAGAACATATCGCTGCCGGATGGCAGCCGCACGTCGAACAGGAACACCGATACCGCAATCGCGCCGGCAAGAGTGAGCATCGGCCACGACGCCCGCAGAAAACCTTGCAGGCCCTTCGCGAACGCACCGGGCAGCACGAGCACGGATGCCACGATCAGCACCGGGTATTCCCAGGTGTTGTTGAAGATGTTCGGTGCAACAAGACCCGCGAATACGCCGCCGATCACGCCGCCGACGGAAATCAGCAGGTAGAATTCCGTGAGGCGCGCGGGTGCCGGACGGCGTGCGTATAGTTGTCCGTGGCAATGCAGTGCCAGCACCATGAAGCCAAACAGGTTCAAGCCGATGCTGGTCAGCCAGTAGGTCTTGTCGCCAAGCAGGATGCTGATCGACAGGAACGCCACGATGAACGGCGCAATCGTCGCCGCGACGAACGGCGAGATCAGCGGCGGGTCGCGGAACAGGATCACGAATGTCAGAAGATAAAGTGCGAGCGGGATCACCCAGAGGAACGGCGCCGCCGCCACATCGGTGGTGATGTGCGCCGTGACCGCGATCACAAGCCCCGAAGGAATGGCCGCCAGCGCGATCCAGTTGAGCCGTTCGTTCCACGACAATTCCGCACCGCGTTCGGCCGTTGCGGAAGGCGCGGCCTTCACCTGCGTCACGGTCAGCGCCGCGGCACCGACGAGCAGCGTCAGCATGGCAAAACCGAACGTCCACAGTGCCGCCTGCATGTGCAGCGTGAACGCCGGCTCGAACAGGAACGGATAGAGCAGCAAGGCGGCAAAAGAGCCGAGATTGGACGCCGCATAGAGCACGTAAGGGTTCTTCGACTGCTCGTGCCCGCTGACGGCGAACCAGCTTTGCAGCAGCGGCGCGCTCGCCGCGAGGGCCGTGAACGGCAGCCCGATCGAGGCCGTAAAGAGTGCGACCAGCCAGAATTCGATACCGCTCGATGGCGGTGTGCTGTAGCCCGCCGCCACGCCGATCGGCAGGCTCACGACCGCGAGCGCCAGAAATCCGAGATGGACATAGGCCGCTTTTGCAGGCGCCAGCGTGCGTGCGAGAAAATGCGCGTAGGCGTATCCGGCCAGCAATGCCGTTTGGAAGAACACCATCGCCACCGACCACACCGACGGTGCCCCGCCAAGCACCGGCAGTACCATCTTCGTGAACATCGGCTGCACGGCGAACAAGAGCAGCGCCGACGTAAACATCGTTACGGCGAACAGTGCGGGCGCATAGCGGAGCGCGATCACGCGCCCGTGCAGCCCGGATGATACGGCGGGGTCGATTGTTGTCATGAACGGCACTCCCGACCATGACGCTAGAGAGGCTTGCTTAACCGTCGCTTACCCGGCCATGGACCTCGTCCGCCCGTTTCTCGAAGGCCTCGGCGAAACGGCGGAATGCTGTGTCGAATACCGCACCCATGAGCAGGGCCAAAGTGCGGGAGCGAAACTCGTAATCGATGAAAAAGCCGACTTCCGAGGCCCGTTCATCCACCGGCTTGAAGGTCCAGCGGTTTTGCAGCGACCGGAACGGCCCGGAAAGATACTCCACCAGAATTTCGAGCCTTGGTTTATCGAGTGTAACCCGGCTCGTGAAAGTTTCACGGAACAGCTTGTAGGCGACCCCCATCTCCGCGACGAGCACGATGGTGCCCTCGCCAAGGTCCTCGCGCTTGATGATCTTCAGGGAGGCGCACAGCGGCACAAATTCAGGATAGCGCTCAACATCGGCGACGAGGTCGAACATGTCCGCGGCCGCGTGGCGCACGCGGCGTTTCGTGCTGAACGAAGGCATCAGACGCCGAGTTTTTTGCTGCGCGCCGCGCGCAGCTGCTCGAAATCCTCGCCCGCATGATGCGAGGAGCGCGTCAGCGGCGACGAAGAAACCATCAGGAAGCCTTTGGAGTAAGCGACGGTCTTGTAGCCGTCGAATTCCTCCGGCGGGATGTAGCGCATCACCGCGTGATGCTTGCGCGACGGCTGGAGATATTGACCGATGGTGAGGAAGTCCACGTCGGCGGAGCGCAGGTCGTCCATCACCGCGAGGATTTCGTTCCGCTCCTCGCCGAGCCCGACCATGATGCCGGATTTGGTGAAGATCGTCGGATCGATTTCCTTCACCTGCTGCAAGAGCCGGATGCTGTGGAAGTAGCGCGCCCCCGGCCGCACGGTGAGATATTTCGACGGCACGGTTTCCAGATTGTGGTTGAACACATCGGGCTTGGCGCGGGCGACGATTTCAAGGGCACCTTCCTTGCGCAGGAAATCCGGTGTCAGCACTTCGACCGTCGTGCCGGGGCTGAACGTGCGGATCGCCCGGATCGTTTCCGCGAAATGTTCGGCGCCGCCATCGGCAAGATCGTCGCGGTCCACGGACGTGACCACGACATGCTTGAGGCCGAGTTTCTCGGTGGCGCGTCCCACCTTCTCCGGTTCGGCTGCATCAAGCGGCCCCGGTAGACCTGTTTTTACATCGCAGAACGCACAGGCGCGCGTGCAGGTGTCGCCCATGATCATGAAGGTGGCGTGCTTGACCGCCCAGCACTCGCCGATATTCGGACACGACGCTTCCTGGCAGACCGTGTGCAGCCCGAACTCGCGCACGATGTCCTTCGTCGCGTCGAACGCACCCGGCCCCGGCGCCTTCACGCGAATCCACGCGGGCTTCGGCGAAAAGGGCGTATCGGGGCGATGCGCCTTCTCGGGATGGCGCGGCCGCTTGCTCAGTGTGTCGATGACGTTGGCCATGGCGGTGTTCTAGCGGAAATCCCTTACGATGATCTTCCCCGTATCGCGCGCCAGACAAAAAGCAAGATGATCGCGCCGATCGAGGCGGCGACCAGCGTCTGGAAGAATCCGAACACCTGCATGTTCAGCACTTCCGCGAGCTTGCCCCCGATGAAAGCGCCGGCGATACCGACGATCAGGTTGGTGAACAGCCCGTGGTCGCTCGCGGTGACCTTTTCGGCGATCCAGCCGGCGATCAGGCCGATGATCAGCATGGAGAAGAAGCCGACGCCCGGCTGCGAGAGAAATGCGTAGGATTGCGAGTTCATATGGGTCCCCTAAGACTCAGATGTTCTATACATGAATGACCCGCCCGTAGGCGTCCAGCACGCTTTCGTGCATCATTTCCGACAGCGTCGGATGCGGGAACACCGAGTGCATCAGTTCTTCCTCGGTGGTCTCGCAGTTCATCGCGACGACAAAGCCCTGGATCAATTCCGTCACCTCCGCGCCGACCATGTGCGCGCCCAGCAACTCGCCGGTTTTCCTGTCGAAGATCGTCTTCACCAGGCCGTCGGGTTCGCCGAGCGCGATGGCCTTGCCGTTGCCGAGGAACGGAAAACGTCCGATGCGCACTTCGCGCCCCTGCTCTTTTGCTTTCTTCTCGGTCAGGCCGACCGAAGCGATCTGCGGCACGCAATAGGTGCAACCCGGAATCTTGTTCTTGTCGAGCGCATGCGGCTTTAGCCCCTTGATCGCCTCGATGCAGATGACACCCTCGTGCTCCGCCTTGTGCGCGAGCATCGGCGGCCCGGCCACGTCGCCGATGGCATAGATGCCGGCAATATTGGTTTTTCCATAACCGTCGGCGACAATGATGCCGCGGTCGGTTTTCACGCCCAATGCTTCCAGTCCCAGATTCTCGATATTGCCGACGACGCCGACGGCCGAGATGAGCCGTTCCGCTTCGATGCTCTGTTTGGCACCTTTCGCATCCTCGATCTCGGCAACGACGGAATCCGTTTTCTTCGTGACCTTCGTCACCTTCGCGCCGGTGAGAATTTTCATGCCCTGCTTCTCGAAACGCTTGCGCGCGGCGGCCGCGATCTCTTCGTCTTCCACCGGCAAAATCTGCGGCAGCAATTCCACCACCGTCACCTCGCAGCCGAAGCTGCGATAGAAAGAAGCGAACTCGATGCCGATGGCGCCGGAGCCCATGACGAGCAGCGACTTCGGCATGCTTGAAGGCACCATCGCCTCGAAATAGGTCCAGATCAGTTTCTTGTCCGGTTCGATCCCCGGCAATATCCGAGGCCGCGCACCAGTGGCGATGATGATGTGCTTCGCCTGATAGGTGCCGGCGCCCTTGCCTTCGACCTTCACTTCGCCGGGCTTGGTGATTTTCGCCGCTCCGTCGATGACGGTGATCTTGTTCTTCTTCATCAGATAGCCGACGCCGTCGGAAAGTTTTTTCGAGACACCACGCGAACGCGCCACGATGGCTGCCGCATCGAAGCCGATTTTTTCCGCGCTCAGGCCGTAATCCTTGGCGTGCTGCATGTAGTGATAGATTTCCGCCGAACGCAGCAGCGCCTTGGTCGGGATGCAGCCCCAGTTCAGGCAGATGCCGCCCAGCTGCGCCTTCTCCACGACGGCGGTTTTAAAGCCGAGCTGTGCGGCGCGGATGGCGGTGACATAGCCGCCCGGCCCCGCGCCGATAATCAATACGTCGAAAGCATCTGCCACTGACTTCTCCGTAGGAATGCGTTTGGTCTGTCTCGAATTTGTTTAACTGCTTCGCCGCCGGAGCCACCATTCCAGCGCGATGGCAGCCGCGATCGCCGCGAACAGGCTGAACGCGACGGGCTGCGCGATATTCCTCGAAAGTTGTTCGCCGCTGAAAAAGGCATTCCGTAAAAACCCGAAGCCGACGGGGTTGAGTAGCATAACCGCCCCCGCCACCAGCGAAATCCAAGGCCATCGCTTCATGCGGGGTTCCTGCTGCCTGTTTTATGGCCCAACATTGCAAAATATAGGCGGCCGGAACATGCCGCGCAGGCAGGGCGCCCATGCGTTTGATTGATGCGTGCGGCGCACCACCAAAAGTAGCTTTAGAACAGCCCCGGAAGCTTGTGGAATGCCCGCCTGCCAGCGTAGCTTATCGCCCAACCGGCTTGAGACCGGACAGGAATTCCTAGGGAGAACGCCATGAAGTCCAACATGAAGACCATTCTGCTTGCGGGTACCGTTGCGCTTGCATTTGCCGGCGCCGCGCCGGCGCAGGAAATCAAGCTGATGACCGGCCCGCAGGGCGGTGTCTGGGTGCCGCTCGGCGGCCAGTTGAAGGACCTGTGGGAAAAGGCCAAGCCCGGCCTCTCCGTGCAGTCGCTTCCGGGTGCCGGCATCGCCAACGTCCGCGGCATCGAGGAAGGCAAGACCGAAGTCGGCTTCGGCAACTCGATCTCGACGGTCGATGCGCTCGCGGGCAACGCGCCCTTCACCAAGAAGCATACCAACGTCTGCAATGTCGCGACGCTCTATCCGCAGTATTTCCAGGTCGTCGTGCGCGCCGACTCCGGCGTGACCTCCGCCAAGGACCTCAAGGGCAAGGCGCTCGCCGCCCAGCCGCGCGGTAACACCGCCGAGGAAATCACCAAGCAGTGGTTGCAGGTGAACGGCCTGACCTACAACGATGTGAAGATGAGCTTCGTCTCCTACACCGACGCGGTCGCGCAGGTGCAGGACGGCCATGCCGTCGCCTTCACGCTTGGCACCACCATTCCATCGGGTGCGGTGATGGATCTTGCCTCCGCGCGCGACATCAAGCTCCTCGACCTTGCCGACCAGCTTGAGCCGATGCGCAAGCTCAACCCCGGCTACACACTGGTGACGGTCCCGAAAGGCACCTACCCGAAGCAGGACAAGGACGTTCAGGTGATCGGCTATGCGACCCATATCGTCGCTTCGTGCAAACTGCCCGAAGACGTCGTGTATGCGATGACCAAGGCGATGGCCACGAACATCCCGCAGATGGCGATGATCAACAAGTCGATCAGCACCCTCACGCCGAAGATGATGGCCGAAGACATCGGCGTTCCGTTCCACAAGGGTGCTGCGAAATATTACAAGGAAGCCGGCATCACTGTGATGTCGAACTGAGAAAAAAACCGGCGCGGAGCGCGGATAACACCGCGCCGGTTTTTTATACCCGCACGCTTCGCGGATGGCTAAGGGGACATCAATGAAAGCCACTCTCTATCACGGCGCGTTCGTGCGCCTTGCCGTGACCGTGATTTCCATTGCGATGGCTCTCTATCACATCGGAGCCATCGCATTCGGTACGCCCGAAGCGATTTATTTCCGCGGAATGCACCTGCTGTTCGCGATCGTGCTGGTTTTCCTGCTGTACCGGATGACGGTCAAGAAGCACGCAGGCCCGGTTTCCGACGAGCAAAGATACGTCGATAACCGCCTGCCCAGCCTTCTTGATTACGCGCTGCTTCTGATTGGCGCCGCACCGATCGTCTATCTGTTTGTAAATTACGAATACATCGTCACCCGCATCTACTACATCGACGATCTGTCGCTCATGGATAAAACCATGGCGGTGATCATGACGGCGATCGTGCTGGAGGCGACCCGCCGCGTGATCGGCTGGGCGCTGCCAATCACCGCTATGGTTTTCCTGTTCTACGGGCTTTTTATCGCGAGACTCGAACCGGAGCGGTTGCTCGACCAGCTCTTCATGACCACCGAAGGCATTTTCGGGATTCCGCTTTCGGTTTCGGCGGCCTACGTACTGATCTTCGTTTTGTTCGGGAGCTTCATGGAGCGCACGGGCACCGGCCAGTTGTTCATGGACTTCGCCATGAGCCTGACCGGTCATACGGCTGGCGGTCCCGGCAAGGTGTCGGTCGTCAGTTCCAGCCTGTTCGGTACGATCTCGGGCAGCGCCGTCGCCAACGTGATGGTGGACGGGCCGATCTCGATTCCTCTGATGAAGCGTTCCGGATTTCCTCCGCATTTCGCCGCCGGTGTCGAAGCAACGGCGTCCACCGGCGGCCAGATCATGCCGCCGATCATGGGCGCGGCCGCTTTCGTGATGGCTGAATTTCTGGCCGTCTCCTACGGCCAGGTGGTGATCTGGGCGATTATTCCGGCGATCCTCTATTACGTCGCCTGCTTTGCCGCCGTGCATTTCGAAGCCAAGCGCCGGGGTCTCGTGGGTCTGCCGCGCGCGGAACTTCCTAGGCTCCGCATGGTGATCCGCGAGCGCGGGCATCTTTTCATTCCGGTGCTGACTATCCTGTTCGTGATGTATTCGGGCTATAGCGCGCCGCTGGCCGCACTGGCGGGAACGCTGGTGTGTTTCCCGGTGGCCGCACTTCGCAAATCCACCCGCGGCTATGTCAACCTGCCCAATCTGCTGGATGCATTCAGGGATGGTGCGCGAAACGCGCTCGGTGTGGCCTGCGCCTGTGCGTGTGCGGGGATTGTCATCGGCGTTGTGACGCTGTCGGGCCTCGGCATCGTGTTCACGCAATTCGTAGTGGGTCTCGCGAAAGAAACGCTGCTGCTGGCGCTCGTGCTGACGATGATCGCGGGCATTGTGCTCGGCATGGGCATGCCGACCACGCCGGCCTACATCATCATGACGGCATTGCTCGTGCCGGCGATCATCAAGCTCGGTGTGATCCCGCCCGCGGCTCACATGTTCGCGTTCTATTTCGCGGTGCTCTCGGCGATCACGCCGCCGGTGGCGCTCGCGGTCTATGCCGCAGCGGGGCTGGCGAAAGCCGATCTATGGAAGAGCGGCTGGGCGGCCGTGAAGATCGGCGCCGCCGGGTTCATCGTGCCATTCATGATCGTCTATGAACCTGCGCTGATGATGATCGGCGACTGGCCATCCATCATCATGGCGTTCTGCACAGCGAGCTTTGGCATTTTGCTGTTTGCAGCCGGGTTGCACGGCTATTTCATCACGGCCGCCAATTACTGGCAGCGGGCTTTGATGATAGTCGGCGGGTTGCTGTTGATCGATCCTGGATTTGTCACGGATGTAATCGGCGCCGGAATTGCCGCGGTCGTTTCCGTCAGCCAGTTGCTGTCCGCACGAATTGCGCGTGAGGCGGTGAGGCCGTAATTCGCCGTTCGTGCATCGTTACCGGAGGATGCTGCCGACGCAGTCGGTGTTCATCTCATAGAACATGCCGTCTGCCTTCTCGAATAGCTTTTCGACGGAAGCAGGTGGCGCGGTGCGTGCCGCTGCGGCGACATTTTTGATTTCCGCGGAAAGCTCCGAATATTTCGCGCGCTTTTCTTCGCCCTGGAAATTCGCGAGATAGGTGCCAAGGGCAGCGAACCGGCTGACGGCATTCGCCATCTCCGACTCGAACGGAAACAGCGCCGCCGCGGACTTGTCCCGCTCCGCCGCGGCCGCAAGCATCGCCGCCCTCAGCTTGACCTGGAAATACCCGTCGATCAGTTCCTTGCAGGTGCGCGCGGTCTCGGAGCGCGAAACGCCCGACTGCACAAGCTCGACAAAACGCGTGTTGAGATAGCCCTGATAGAACGACGTAACGAGCGAAAGTGCGGCGACGAAAAACGACACGACCGCGAACGAGTTCTGCTTCAGGTAGCTGAATTTGGCCGGCGGCGGCTCAGGCGATCTGGCATCGCTCATGGTGGTTTCCCCGTCCGGACTTGTCGCAAGCCCGGCGGGTGACCGTCAAGCAGCCTCAGATCATCATGCGGACGGGGTTCTCGACGATTTCCTTGAAGGCCGAAAGCAGTTCCGCGCCGAGGGCACCATCGACTGCGCGATGATCGACGCTCAAGGTGGCGGTCATCATGTTCGCGACCACGATCTCACCCTTGCGCGCGACCGCCCGCTCCTCGCCGGCGCCGATCGCCAGAATGGATGCGTGCGGCGGATTGATGACGGCGGCGAATTCGCGGATGCCGTACATGCCCAAATTCGACACCGCCGCGGCACCGCCCTGATATTCGGCGGGCTTCAGTTTCTTGTCTTTCGCACGCGCCGCGAGATCGCGCATCTCGTTCGAGATCACCGCCAGCGTTTTCTCGTCGGCCTTGCGGATCACGGGCGTGATCAGCCCGTTCGGGATGGCGACCGCGACACCGATGTCGGCATGCCGGTGCTTCAGCATCCCGGCTTCCGTCCAGGTGACGTTGGCATCGGGGATTTTGACGAGCGCCAGCGCCAGCGCCTTGATGATGAAATCATTGACGGACAGACGATAACGCGGCTTGCCGTCCTGCAGGGGTGCCGCTTGATTGATTTCCTTGCGCGCGTCGAGCAGCGCATCGATCTGGATGTCGACGGTCAGATAGTAATGCGGGATCGTGAGCTTCGATTCCAGCAATCTTTTTGCAATCGTCTTGCGCATCCCGTCATGCGGGACGAAGTCGTAAGAGCCTTCCTCGTAGAACGCGCGGATCTGCGCGTCGCTCGGCGCCTGAATCCCA
Source organism: Xanthobacteraceae bacterium (assembly GCA_022844205.1). Classification (GTDB taxonomy): domain Bacteria; phylum Pseudomonadota; class Alphaproteobacteria; order Rhizobiales; family Xanthobacteraceae; genus JAUSIF01. The sequence continues at coordinate 52,338 of JALHMF010000003.1, forward strand.
ATTGTTGCACCGCCAGCGGGAACGCCTGATGGCGCACGCATCGCGGCACCGCCGGATTTTGCCTGCTCCACATCGCGCGCGACCACGCGCCCATGCGGGCCGGAGCCCTGTATGCGCGATACGTCGATATTGGATTCCTTCGCCAGGCGTTTGGCGAGCGGCGACGCGAAGATGCGCGCGCCAGAGCCATTCGTCATCCCGGCCGGGCGCGCCTGCGGCGCGCGCGAGCCGGGATCGCTCGCGGGCTTGCCGATGACGGTCCCGGCTTGCGGCTTTGCCGCAGCCGGGACGGCGGGTTTTTGCGCGGGCTTCGATTCCGCTTTTGATGCTTCCGCTTTCGCCGCGGGCGCATTCGCAATCGCCGACTTGTCCTCGCCCTCTTCCAGCAGCACCGCGATGATCTGGTTCACCGGCACATCGGCGGTGCCCGCCGCGACCACGATCTTGCCAAGCGTGCCCTCATCGACGGCTTCCACTTCCATCGTCGCCTTGTCGGTTTCGATTTCGGCGATCACGTCGCCGGCCTTGACCGTGTCGCCCTCTTTCTTGAGCCATTTGGCGAGATTGCCCTTCTCCATCGTCGGAGAGAGCGCTGGCATCAGGATGTTGACGGGCATTGTTTAGCTCACCGATACAGAACGGACTTGGCGGCCTCGACGACTTCCGGCACCGAAGGCAGCGCCAGCTTCTCGAGGTTCGCGGCGTATGGCATCGGCAAATCCTTGCCGGTGATGCGTGTCACCGGTGCGTCCAGCCAGTCGAACGCCTGCTCCATGATCTTCGCCGCGATCTCCGCGCCGACCCCCGACTGCGGCCAGCCTTCCTCGATGGTGACGCAGCGGTTGGTCTTCTTGACCGATTCAATCACCGTCTCCATGTCCATCGGGCGCAGCGTGCGCAGGTCAATGATCTCGGCTTCAATGCCGTCCTTGGCCAGTTCCTCGGCGGCGCCGAGCGCGTAGTTCATGCCAATCGACCAGCTCACGAACGTCACGTCCTTGCCGGCACGTGCGATGCGCGCCTTGCCGATCGGCAGCACGAAGTCATCGAGCTTCGGCACCGGCGTCGAGCGGCCGTAGAGAATTTCGTTCTCGAGGAAGATCACCGGGTTCGGATCGCGGATCGCGGCCTTCAGCAATCCCTTTGCGTCCGCCGCCGTGTAGGGCGCGATCACCTTCAGTCCCGGAATGTGCGAATACCACGCAGAATAATCTTGCGAGTGCTGAGCCGCCACCCGCGCGGCCGCACCGTTCGGTCCCCGGAACACAATCTGGCACTTCACCTGCCCGCCGGACATGTAAAGCGTCTTCGCCGCCGAGTTCACGATCTGGTCGATGGCCTGCATCGAGAAATTCCAGGTCATGAATTCCACGACCGGTTTCAGCCCCGCAAAACCCGCCCCGACGCCAAGGCCGGTGAATCCGTGCTCGGTGATCGGCGTGTCGATCACGCGCTTCGCGCCAAACTCCTGCAGCAAGCCCTGGGTGACCTTGTAGGCGCCCTGATATTCGGCGACCTCCTCGCCCATCACGAACACATCCTGGTCGCGGCGCATTTCCTCGGCCATCGCGTCGCGCAGCGCCTCGCGCATGGTCATGGTGACCATCTCGGTGCCTTCGGGAATGTCGGGGTCGCTGGCGATTTCGGCGCGGGGTGCGGCTGGAATTTGAACCGTCGTCCCGGACGCGGCTTCGCCGCGATCCGGGACCGCTGGCGATTTTGCGGATGCCGGTCCCGGCTCTCGCGATTGCTCGGCCGGGACGACGGGCTTCTTCGATGGCGCTGCCGCGGCCGAAATATCGCCCGCCTTCTCGCCCTCGGCGAGGATCACCGCAATCGGCGTGTTGACGGCGACATCGTTGGTGCCGGCGGGAACCAGAATTTTTCCAAGCACCCCCTCGTCCACCGCCTCGACTTCCATCGTCGCCTTGTCGGTTTCAATTTCGGCGATGACGTCGCCGGCTTTCACCGTGTCGCCTTCGTTCTTCACCCACTTGGCGAGGTTGCCCTTTTCCATCGTGGGCGAGAGCGCGGGCATCAAAACTTGGATGGGCATGGAACAACCTATTTCGACCACTTCTTGAATTTTCGCTCGACTACTCGATTAATTCCCTTCTCGAACGCCTTAGCAACTCCAAAAGCAGATCCCATCAGTATTACGCCGAAAGGAACGGAAACGAATAAGAGCGGTTCGCTAGGACCATTAATTCCCAAATATAGTCCGATCCCCGCGCCAGTAGCTGATTTAATAATCTGTCGGACTTGTATGCCCTTTGGTGGAGAACTCTCATAAACAATGTCCGAGTCTAAGATAAAATTCGAAAATTGACGGTTGTAGAGGTTTCTTCGTTCGAGTTGATAAATACTAGCGATCTCGCCTTCTGCTGTCTGTTTTGGATAGACAGCCATATTGTCAAACAAAGTGAAGGTTTTTCCACGCAATACCGTATCAGAAAAGATTGCGAACTCATCTTCATTGAAATCAAACTCGCCTTCGAAGGTCCTGAACAGTTGGACCCCTTCAAAGTCTAAATCTGAACGTACAGGCTCTACATCTGGAGCGCCGAAGAATGCGGCAGCAAATCCTGGATTGATTTTAGAAGTTTTTTTTGTTGCACCGTGAATTTGTCCGGGCTCAAAATACATTTCTGTTGTAATTACACGCATAGCCCCAAGGACCGTCAGTTTACGGGTTTTAACGCGTTACGTCGGTCCAAAGCTCGGACACATCCGGCTCCGGATCGCTCGATGCAAATTCGGCGGCTTCGTTGACGATGGTGCGCACTTCGCCGTCGATTTTCTTCAACTCGTCTTCGCTTGCACGTTTCGTCTCAATGAGCCGCGCGCGGATCATGGTAATCGGATCATGCTCGTTGCGGAATTTATCGACCTCGTCCTTGGTGCGGTATTTCGCGGGATCGGACATCGAATGTCCGCGATACCGATAGGTGAGCATTTCCAGAATGTACGGGCCGTTGCCTTCGCGCGCGAATTTCACCGCGCGGTCGCCGGCCGCCTTGACCGCGCGCACGTCCATGCCGTCGACCTGCTCGCCCGGAATGTTGAAGGAGGCTCCGCGCTTGGAAAAATCCGTCTGCGCGGAAGCCCGGCTCACCGCCGTCCCCATCGCGTATTTGTTGTTCTCGATCACGTAGACGACCGGCAGCTTCCAGAGCTCGGCCATGTTGAAGCTCTCATAGACCTGGCCCTGATTGGCTGCGCCGTCACCGAAATACGTCAGGCACACGCGCCTGTTCTCGCGATAGCGATTGGCAAAGGCGATGCCGGTGCCCAATGACACCTGCGCGCCGACGATGCCGTGGCCGCCATAAAAGTTTTTCTCGATGGAGAACATATGCATCGAGCCGCCCTTGCCCTTGGAAAAACCGGAGCGGCGGCCCGTGAGTTCGGCCATGATGCCTTTGGGGTCCATGCCGGTCACCAGCATGTGGCCGTGATCGCGATAGGCGGTGATGATCTGGTCGCCCTCTTCCAGCGCCATCTGCATGCCGACGACGACCGCTTCCTGGCCGATATAGAGATGGCAGAAGCCGCCGATCAGGCCCATGCCGTAAAGCTGGCCGGCTTTTTCCTCGAAGCGGCGGATCAGGAGCATTTCCCGATAGGCGCGTACCTCATCCTCGATGCTGAGACTGGCGACGGCGCTGCCTGATTTGGAGGAAGCGGGTTTCGGCGCGTCGGAGGATTTGGCGGCGGCGGGCATCTTTGGCGTTCTCCCTGACGAAAAACCCTAGCGCAATTTTCTGTCGCGCGCCAAGGAAACGCTTTAGGAAAGCCATGCACAACCGGAATACGGCCATTCCCGCGCAACGGAATATCCCGTTCGCGGGTCTGCACGAAATTCCATTTCAACGGGGAGACAGCAGGACGAAATCGTTGGGCTTGACGAAACCGAGATCGCGCCGGGCGATCTCCTCGAGCAAATCCGGGTCGAGCCGGTCGCTGCGCAGAAGTTCGAGGCGGTGTTCCCAGTCGATCCGGCTGGTGCGGAGCGCGTCGCGCTCGACCGTCATGTTCACGATCTCCTGCTCATATGCCCGTTGCGCGACAAGGCCGTAGTTCCCGTCATAAGTCTGCATATAAAAATAGCCGATGATTGCAGCCGCGCCGAGAAACAGCGCCATGTTCTGCAGGATGCGCGTGAGGCGGGTGCGGGAGAGCATGGGGAGGTTATGCGGGCAGATGGGTTGCGCGGGGGTTAATGGTATCGTCATGGCCGGGCAAAAGGCGCGAAGTGCTGTCTTCGCGCCTGAAGTCCCGGCCATCACCACAATCTGTCATCATCCGCGCAAGCGGATGATCCAGTAAACGCAGGCGCCAATTTTGTTCTCATTGATTACTGGATCGCCCGGCAGGCAAGCCTTCATCCTTCGAGACGCCCGCCTTTTTGCCTCTCTTTGCCTCATCCTGAGGAGCGCCCGCAGGGCGCGTCTCGAAGGATGAGCGGCGGGCTCCTCAGGATGAGGATTGTGTGAACAGCCCGCTGATTTTCCATGGACTTAACTGCCCTTATCCCCGTCCCCAAAACCTCCCGTACAATCCGCATCACTCCCGCTCACCGGGGACGCACTCATGAGGCGTCTTGTTTGTGGAGCGGGAGGCGGCGCCTGCTGTTTTGCCTCGCAAGCAAAACACCGGGAGGCTCGGGTCACCATCCGCGGGCACTACGCCCCGCTGCCATTTAAAATCACAAGTCGGGTAAACCCGACTTGTGGTGGCTGGAATGGGGACCGGAATCGGTGAGCGAAAGCTCATCGCAACGGCGGCGATACCCGCTTTGTCCGGTCCCGGAAGCATGGTCCCGAAGAACCAAAAGCCGCCGCGATGGAGCGCTGGAAGGCGACGCCTGCTTTCGCAGAGCAGGCACCTACGGAAGACCGTGCGCCTTTCGGCGCTCCGTCTCCCCGTCCCGCGCGCCGGGTTTACCCGGTTCGCGGCACGAAAAAAATCAAAACGCGGAGCGAAAACCGCTCGCGCGAACGATCGCTCTTATCCCTCCCCTTCAGGGGAGGGTCGTTCGCCGAACGAAGTAAAGGCGAACGGGGTGGGGGCGCGGCGCGAAACAAAACCCCACCCGGCTCGCGCTACGCGCTCGCCACCCTCCCCGGAACGGGGAGGGATAAGAAAGAAGGACGCTCTTCAGGATGAGGCGCTCCGTCACCGCTGTATGAAAACTAAATCCGGAAAAATCAGGCCAGCGCCTTCAGCGCCGCGCGGCCGGCGTAGCGCGCTTCCTTGCCGAGTTCTTCCTCGATGCGCAGGAGCTGGTTGTATTTCGCGGTACGATCCGAGCGAGCCAATGATCCCGTCTTGATCTGCCCGCAATTGGTGGCGACGGCGAGATCGGAAATCGTCGCGTCCTCGGTTTCGCCGGAGCGATGCGACATTACGGCGCGATAGGCAGCGCGATGCGCGGTCTCGACGGAAGCGAGCGTTTCGGTGAGCGAACCGATCTGGTTCACCTTCACGAGGATCGCGTTGGCTACGCCCTTGGCGATGCCTTCCTTCAGGCGGGTCTCATTGGTGACGAACAGATCGTCGCCGACAAGCTGCACGCGATCGCCGATGCGATCCGTAAGAAGCTTCCATCCGTCCCAGTCGTCTTCCGCCATGCCGTCCTCGATCGAGCGGATCGGATAGCGGTGGCAGAGATCGGCGAGATATTCGACCTGCGCTTCCAGATCGCGCGTCTCGCCCTCGCCTTCGTACACGTACTTTCCGCCCTTGAAGAATTCCGTCGCGGCGCAATCGAGGGCCAGCACCACATCTTCACCGGGGCGATAGCCGGCCTGCTCGACCGACTTCATCACGAACGACAACGCGGCGTCGGCATCGGCGAGGTTCGGCGCGAAGCCGCCTTCGTCGCCGACATTGGTGTTGTGGCCTGCATCCTTCAGGCCCTTCTTCAGCGTGTGGAAAATCTCCGCACCCATGCGCAGCGCTTCCGCAAACGATGGTGCACCGATTGGCATCACCATGAATTCCTGAAAATCGATCGGATTGTCCGCATGGGCGCCGCCATTGACGATATTCATCATCGGCACCGGCAGCACGCGCGCGCTGGCGCCGCCGACATAGCGATACAAGGAAAGATCGGCCGACACCGCCGCCGCTTTCGCGACGGCCAGCGAAACGCCAAGAATCGCATTCGCGCCAAGCCGCGCCTTGTTCGGCGTGCCATCCAGGGCGATCAGCGTCTCGTCGATCTTCGACTGCCCGGTCGCATCCATGCCGCCCACGGCATCGAAAATCTCGCCGTTCACCGCGTCCACGGCCTTGCGCACACCCTTGCCGAGATAGCGCTTCTTGTCGCCGTCGCGCAGTTCCACCGCTTCGTGCTTGCCGGTGGATGCGCCGGACGGCACCGCCGCTCGTCCCATCGAGCCGTCCTCCAGCGTGACATCGACCTCGACAGTGGGATTGCCCCGGCTGTCGAGGATTTCGCGGGCGCGGATATTGGCGATGGCGGTCATGAGAGGATTCCGGTGGAGCGATGCGCTTCTACAAGACGGGCGCGCGCTGTCAAAGAGCGCCTATCCGCGCAGCCGGAATATCGGCTAGTTTCCGCGCCGGAGTTCAGAAATGGCCAAAAAAACCAAAGCCACGATTCATCTGGGGAAGCTCTCGCGCCTTCCCGCATCGCCCGGAAAGGCCGTGCTGGACCGGGTGCCGAATCCGCACCCGGACACGGATTATCTTGCGCGCTTTACGGCGCCGGAATTCACCTCGATCTGCCCGGTCACCGGCCAGCCGGATTTTGCGATCCTTGTGATCGATTACGCGCCCGGGAAATGGCTCGTGGAATCGAAATCGCTGAAACTCTATCTCGCGAGTTTCCGCAACCATGGCGCCTTCCACGAGGATTGCACGGTCGAGATCGGCAAGCGGCTGGTGAAGCTGCTTGCGCCAAAATGGCTGCGCATCGGCGGCTACTGGTACCCGCGCGGCGGCATGCCGATCGACGTGTTCTGGCAGACCGGGAAAATGCCGAAGGGCCTGTGGGCGCCCGATCAGGGTGTGCCGCTGTATCGCGGACGCGGCTGATATTTGAATTCGCAGAAGTTTCAGTATTTTTTCGCAACCCGGTCGAACGCCTGCAATTCCGCAAGCAGGGATTCCATTTCCCGGAGCGGCACCATATTGGGACCGTCGGATGGCGCCTTGTCCGGATCGGGATGCGTCTCAATGAAGACGCCCGCTACACCGACCGCGACCGCCGCGCGTGCGAGCACCGGCACGAACTGGCGCTCGCCGCCGGAAGATGCACCCTGCCCGCCCGGCTGCTGCACCGAGTGGGTCGCGTCGAAAATCACCGGCGCGCCGATTTTCGCGAGCGTCGGCAGCGCGCGCATGTCGCTGACGAGCGTGTTGTAGCCGAAGGAAACGCCGCGCTCGGTCACAAGTACATTGGCATTGCCTGCACCCGTGATCTTCGCGACCACGTTGGTCATGTCCCACGGCGCCAGAAATTGGCCCTTCTTCACATTGATGACGCGGCCGGTGGCGGCTGCGGCCATCAGAAGATCCGTCTGGCGGCAGAGAAACGCGGGGATCTGCAAAATATCGACCGCTTCCGCGACGCGCTTGCACTGACTCTCGTCATGAATGTCGGTCAGCGTCGGAATGCCGAGTTTCGATTTGATCTCGGCGAAGACCGGGAGGGATTTTTCCATGCCCATGCCGCGCGCGGCCTTGGCGGAGGTGCGGTTCGCCTTGTCGAAGGAGGACTTATAGATCAGGCCAATCTTGAGCTTTGCCGCGATCTCTTTCAGCGCCGACGCCGTCTCCAGCGCATGTTCGCGGCTCTCCATCTGGCAGGGGCCGGCGATCAGCGTGAGCGGCAGGTCGTTGCCAAACCGGACGGAGCCGACGGAAACGACAGGATTGGGCTTCATATCGGTGACGGGTTTGTTCACGGGCGGACTTTTGTCCCTATCTGTTGTTGGGGTCAACTCCGCTCGAAAGCGAGCGTAGCCCCCCGCGCCTCGTCCGGCCCGATGACAAGCCGCTCGCCTTGTTCGCGAAACTTCAGGCCGCTATCGGTCAGAAACTTTCTGGTCTGCGCAAGATCGCGGACGCCGAACACCAGCGCGGAAAAACTCAAGCCCGGATCGCGCTCCGCCTCAAAGCCGAAGGTGTCCTTGAACGCGCGCGGGTCGAGCGCCTGCACCTGCCCGCGCGGTGTGTTGATGGAAATCCCCCGCGAACTCGACTGGATGTCCCGTACGCCGGTGAAGGCGCTGAGAAAAATGTGATGGTCCGTCGGGTTTTCAGCGGTCAGCACCACTGTCTTGATGCCGGTGGCGCCGTTCGGATGCCGCTGAAAATCCGCCGACCAGAAATTCTCCGGGTGCGTCTGCATGCAGGTGAAGAACGCGACATTCGGTGAAGCTGGCTCGGCCGCGAATACAAGCTCAAACCCAACTTCGGTCTCGCTTCCGTCCGCACGCTTGCCCTTGCGAGCGAACCTGAAAATATCGAAGCCGCCAAAGCCCGCTCCATCGAACCCCTGCTTGTCCGCGGACGGACTTTTTCCCTCCAGGATCAGGCAAGAAAGGCCCTCGCCCTGCCGCTGCAACAGATCGCGGTTGAACGCACCGAACGAAAATTCTCCCGGCTTCCCGGCCGCGATTTTATCCGGCTCGCCGATTGTCAGGATTTCTACGAAGAAGCCCGGAAATTGTATGAGACGGTTATGCGTGCCCCACGGATGCCGGTTGCGCGCACCCACCTGAAAGCCCGCCCGCTCGTAAAAAGCCGCGGTCCCGTCGAGATCGCGCACAAGGTGCGCTGCGTGATCGAGGCCGCGCCCCGGTGTGATCTTGGTCATTGCCCGAAAATGCCGTATGGAATCCGTCGCTTTGGTCAAGCTACCAGATTGGGCGGCCGCTTCCATGTGCTTCGTTCGCTGCTGTTTCGTAGGTATCGCATGTCTATTCTCTGCGGTGGCGCTTGCGCAGGCGCCCGCCAAGACGGGCATCGTTCTCATCCACGGCAAGGAAGGGCGTCCCGAACAGTTCGCGGATTATGCCGAAGCGCTTGCCAAGGCGGGCATTGACTTCGAACGGCCGGAAATGTGCTGGTCGAACCTTCGCATTTACGACAAGGCCTATCTCGATTGCATCGCTGAAATCGACCCCGCCGCTGCAAAGCTCCGCCAACGGGGGGCGAATGCGATTGTCGTGATGGGCATGAGTCTCGGCGGCAACGCCGCGCTGGCCTACGGCGCGCGCCGCGAGGGGCTAAAGGGCGTGATCGCGATTGTGCCGGCTCCTTCACCGGAATTTCTTTCCAACGCCATTCCGGAAATCAACAAGAGCGTGCGGGACGCAAGAGATCTTGTGGCCGCCGGCAAGGGCGACGTGAGAACCGAGTTCTCCGACCGCAACACCGGCAAGCCGCACTTTCTGGTGACGGCGACGCCGAACGTCTATTTGAGTTTTCTGGCGCCGGACTCACCGGGCGTCATGCCGGACAATTCAGCGAAGCTGAACGTGCCGCTGCTGATCGTGTCGGCCACCTTCGACCAGAGCCAGCGCAGCATTCCAAATGTTTACGCCCGCGCTCCGAAAAATCCGATGAATCGCCTGGTGGTGCTGCAGACCGATCACATCGGCGCCCTGCGGGAAGGCCGCAGCACGATCATGCACTGGCTGAAAGAACTGACGGCGTCTGACTAGACAAGCCGGCTCTGTTCGACCGCGGCGCCCACGAACGAAGCAAACAACGGATGCGGCTCGAACGGGCGCGATTTGAGCTCGGGGTGGAACTGCACGCCGACGAACCAGGGATGGTCGTCGTACTCGACGATCTCCGGCAGCACGCCATCCGGCGACATGCCTGAAAAACGCATGCCGCGCTGCTCGAGGCGGCCCTTGTAGTTCGTATTCACTTCATAGCGATGCCGGTGACGCTCGGAAATTTCCGTCACACCGTAAATTTCCGCCGCACGGCTTCCGCGCGAGAGTGTAGCCGGATAAGCACCGAGCCGCATGGTGCCGCCCATATCGCCGTTGGAGGTTCGCTTTTCGAGGGCGTTGCCCTTCAGCCATTCGGTCATCAGACCGACGACCGGCTCGCTCGTCTCGCCGAACTCCGTGGAGTTTGCTGCTTCAATGCCGCAGAGATTGCGCGCAGCTTCCACCACGGCCATCTGCATGCCGAAACAGATGCCGAAATACGGCACATGCCGCTCGCGTGCGAATTGCGCCGCGCGGATTTTGCCTTCCGCGCCGCGCTGGCCGAAGCCGCCGGGGACAAGGATGCCGTTCACATGCTCCAGGAACGGCGTCGGGTCTTCCTTCTCGAACACTTCGGATTCGATCCAGTCGAGCTTGACCTTGACCTTGTTCGCAACACCGCCATGGGAGAGCGCTTCGATCAGCGACTTATAGGCATCCTTCATGCCGGTGTACTTGCCGACGATCGCGATGGTGATTTCGCCTTCCGGATTGCGGATGCGCTCGTTGATGAGTTTCCACCGGGACAATTCTGGTTGCGATCCTGGAGCGATGCCGAATGCCGCGAGCACTTCGGTGTCGAGGCCGGCCGCGTGATAGGCCTCCGGCACGGCGTAGATATTGTCCACATCGCGCGCTTCGATCACCGCACTTTCGCGCACGTTGCAGAACAGGCCGAGCTTACGGCGCTCTTCCGGCGGGATCGGCCGGTCGGTTCGGCAAAGGAGTATGTCGGGCTGAATGCCGATGGAGCGAAGTTCCTTGACCGAATGCTGCGTCGGCTTCGTCTTCAGTTCGCCCGCACTGGAAATGAACGGTAGCAGCGTCAGGTGGATAAAGACCGCATGGCCACGCGGCAGTTCGATGCCAAACTGCCGGATCGCTTCGAAAAACGGCAGCGCCTCGATATCGCCGACGGTGCCGCCGATTTCGCAAAGCACGAAGTCGTAGCCATCGTTGCCCTCGCGGATGAAATCCTTGATCGCGTTGGTGACGTGCGGAACGACCTGAATGGTCGCGCCGAGATAGTCGCCCTTGCGCTCCTTGTTGAGAATATTCTGGTAGATGCGCCCGGCGGTGATGTTGTCCATCCGGTTCGCGGGCCGTCCGGTGAAACGCTCATAGTGTCCGAGATCGAGATCGGTCTCGGCACCGTCGTCGGTCACGAACACTTCGCCATGCTGGTACGGCGACATCGTTCCGGGATCGAGATTCAAATAAGGGTCCAGCTTCCGCAACCGCACCTTGTAGCCGCGCGCTTGCAGCAGCGCGCCGAGAGCGGCGGACGCAAGACCCTTGCCGAGCGAGGAGACCACGCCGCCGGTGATGAAAATGTACCGCGCCATGGGAGCCAACCTGTATTCCTCTACGAACGATTCGACGAGCGAATTTTTTTCTTCGTCCGATTTTTCCGGGGATTGATTACCCCAAAAAACCGAAGGGCCGGTTCCCCGGCCCTTTTGTTGGTGTCACTTCGACTGCGGTACCTGCGGCCCCGAAGGAGACTGCTGTTTCAGCGAGTCGAGCAATCCGCCGCCGCTTGCCGGCGCGCTGGGGGAACCCGGGGCGGTCTGCCGGATGATCGAGGAAGGCGCCTGACCGCGGCCCCAGCCCGCCAGGATCGAGAGCACGAGACTGGTCACGAAGAACAAGGCTGCAAGGATCGCGGTTGTGCGCGTGAGCAGGTTGCCGCTGCCCCGGTTCGACATAAAGCCGCCACCGCCGCCGATGCCGAGCGCCCCGCCTTCGGAGCGCTGCAACAGCACGACGCCAATCATGGCAAGCACAATCAAAAGATGGACGACAATCAAAACCGTTTGCATGGATTTTCCTGAAAGGCCCTAAAGCCGGGCGGAGCCATACACGATCAGCATCCCTGATGCCAACCCTAACGCTAGATTTGTATCCGGCGCCTATTTTGCAAGGTTCCGGGGCGCCCGAGGCGGTTTTTATACAGCATTTTCTAACGTGTCCCGGCCAAGCGAGCGGCGAAGCCTGCGAGCGCGAGCCGGGATCCAGGAATCGCATGCGCTTGCCGTTCTGGCCCCCGGCTCGGCTGACTTCGTCAGCCGTCCGGGGAACGTCCATTCGTGGTTGCATGTCAAACAGCATCTGTCATTCCGGATGCCGGAACGAAGCGAGGCAGTCCGGAATCCATAACCCCAGTGTCCATTATTTTGCTCGGAGGTTATGGATTCCGGGCTCGCGGCTTGCTTCGCTCTCCGCGCCCCGGAATGACAAGCGAGAATATTCCCGCGACGCGTTTTACGCCCGGGTCGTCGTCAGTCTCGCCGCCAAAACGGGCGGCGCGGGACGCCGGGGAAATCCGATCCCCACGGCCCTGTGTGTGAGTGAAAGAAACACACAGGAGGTCTTCACCGCAGGTGCCGGATTGCTTCCGGCGTCCCGCACGCGGTGTTTCTAGGCTTGCTCCATCCGAACCCCGGTGGACTAACCAAGCCCGCTACGAACGGACTTCTGCTCTATCCACCGCTGCCGGCACCACACCGGCGCGACCGTGGTTGGGCCCACGGGAAGCGCCAGACCCGGATGCCTGTGATGCGCGGTCGGCGCATCGGGCACGAACGGCTTGGGCCGCTCCGGTGCGAGTGCGTTACGCCCGCATTCAGAGCCACCGCTCCCGATCCGCACATGAGAACGCTGCGCATGCGCCCCTTATCTGGATCGAGACGGGTGGATTTTAAAATGCCTGCAGAGGGAGGGGGATTAAGTATTTTATGGCGCTGAAATGGCTCAGAAATTTTCTTAGCGTAAGGGGATAAGTCCCAAACCGTCATCTTGAGGTGCGAGGCGCCATAAGCGCGTTCACGCGCGTCTTCGACGCGCTATGGCGCCGAGTCTCGAAGGATGACGGCGCATCCTTCGAGGCCCGGCTGCGCCGGGCACCTCAGGGTGACGCCGAATATGGAAGTAGCCGCCTTGAATCACTTTCTGAACGTGTTGAATCAGTTTCTCAGCGGCCTCCGCTATAGGCCCTTGAAATCCCGAGAAAATCGCCGGCCTTGAGGCTTGCCCCGCCAACCAGCGCGCCGTCCACGTCGGCGGCCTTGAGCAGCGTTGCGGCATTATCCGGCTTCACGGAGCCGCCATAGAGGATGCGGATGGCGCTGGCGGCCTCGCCGAAGCGTTTCACCAACTCCTTGCGGATCATGCCGTGGACTTCCTCAACGTCCTTCACCGTGGGGGTCAGGCCGGTGCCGATGGCCCAGACCGGCTCATAGGCGATGACCGTATTGGCCGCCGATGCCTTCTCCGGCACCGATCCCTTGAGCTGCCGCCCCACGATCGGGAGTGTGTCGCCCGCCTCCCGCTCGGTCTTCGTTTCGCCGACGCAGATGATGGCGAGCAGGCCCGCGCGCCAGGCGGCTTCCGCCTTTGCACGGACAGCATCGTCCGTCTCGCCGTGGTCCGCACGGCGCTCGGAGTGACCGACGATCACCGCACTGGCACCGGCATCGCGCAGCATCTCGGCCGATAAATCGCCCGTATGCGCGCCGAAAGCCTTGGCGTGGCAGTCCTGTGCGCCGATGGCGATCTTCGAGCCCTTCGATTTCCAGGCGAACTGGGCAATCAGGGTGGCCGGCGGGCAGACGAGCAGGTCGAGCCTGGCAGCGAGTGCCGGCTCAAAGCCCTGTATCATTTTCTCCAGTTCGGCCATGGAAGCGCCAAGCCCGTTCATCTTCCAGTTCCCCGCCACCAAAGGCCGCCTCAGGCTCGCCATACCGCTCCCCGAACGATCCGATGATGGCGGGTAGCAGACCCATTTGACGCGCGCAAACAATGGCTTCGCGCATTGCGGCGGGTGCCCCCCATCCCTATTATCCCGCGAACTTCACCACCGCTAAGTCGTTGGGAGCCCGAACCGCTTCATGATGGACGTTTTTCGCAGGCACGCCAAAGGCTGGGTCACAAAAATTCTGATGGGACTGCTGATCGTCTCCTTCGCGATCTGGGGCATCGCCGACGTTTTCACCCGTTTCGCGGATCGCGATGTGGCCAAGATCGGTTCCACGCGGATCGGTCTCGAACAGTTCCGCGAGGTCTATCGCGACCGCCTGCGCGTATTGAGCAGCCAGGTCGGCCGCAACATCTCCAGTGAGCAGGCGCGTGCGCTCGGCATCGACCGGCAGATCCTCAGCGAATTCGTCGCGGAGAACACCTTTGACGAGTACGCCCGTACGCTTGGCCTTTCCATCAGCGACGAAGACCTGATCAAGCGTGTCCACTCAAATCCCGCATTCCGGAATGCAAACGGCCAATTCGATGCCAACCGCTTCGAGGAAGTGCTGCGCTCTAATTTTTTCACCGAGGATCGCTACCTCGGCGTCGAGCGCCGCTTCGCGCTGCGGCAGCAGATCGGCCGTGCGCTCGGCGGCGAAATCCTCGCACCGGAGATTATCGGCGTCGCAATCCGCCGCCACGAAAGCGAAGAGCGCTCCGTCCAGTTCATCGTGCTCGACCGCGCGGCCGCGGGCAACATTCCGAACCCGACACCGGAACAGATCTCGGAATATTTCGAGAGCCGCAAGGCATCGTTCCGCGCGCCCGAATACCGCAAGCTTGTTCTGCTCACGCTGACGCCGGAGGCGATTGCCGGAACGCTGGAGATTTCGGAATCCGACCTCAAAAAGGCATTTGAAGCGCAACGCGACCGGCTCTCGGTGCCGGAACGCCGCGAAGTCGAGCAGATCGTATTTCCGACGGTCGAGGAAGCGCGGGCCGCCGTCCAAAAGATCAACGGTGGCGCAAAATTCGAAGCCATCGGCATCGAGCGCGGCCTGAGCGCGAGCGACATGTCGCTGGGCGTCGTCGCGAAGCGCGACATCGCCGACCCCGCCATCGCCAATGCGGCGTTCGCCCTGCCCCAAGGCAAAACCAGCGATCCTGTCGAAGGGCGCTTTGGCATCGCCCTGATCCGCGTCGGCAAGATCGTTCCCGGCAAAGAGCCGAGTTTCGCCGAGCAATCGGATGCGCTAAAAAAACAGCTCACCAGCGAGCGTGCCCGCCGCGCGATCCTCGACCTGCATGACAAGATCGAGGACGAACGCGCGGGCGGCTCGAACCTGACCGAAACCGCTACCAAGACCGGGCTCAAGGTCGTGACCGTGAACGCGGTCGACCGCAGCGGGCGCACGCCGGAAGGCCAGCCGGTCACGAACGTACTGGGCCTGGAACAGGTTCTTGGCACCGCCTTCTCCTCCCCGGTGGGTACTGAAACAGATCCCGTGGAACTTCGCGCCGGCGGCGGATATGCTTGGTACGAAGTCGCCGCCACCACGCCTTCGCGCGACCGCCCGCTCGAAGAAGTGCGCGACCGCGTCGAGCAACGCTGGAAGGACGACGAAGTGGCGAAGCGCCTCGCCGAGCGCGCGGAGGCCATGAAGAAACGCCTCGATGCAAACGAGAAATTCGAAACGGTGGCGCAAGGACTGAAACTGGAGACGCGCGACAAGCTGACCCGCGGCTCCACCGCGGAAGGAATCGACGCCCGCACCCTCGCTGGAATCTTCGAGACGGCGCAGGGCAAGGCCGGGATTGGCATCGCTGAAGATCAGGTGGGCCGCATCGTCTTCCGGGTGACGGCGATCAACCTGCCCCCGCCCGGCGGCGCTCCGTCGGCCCGCATCGCATCGCTGCCGAACAATCTGCAGGACGATCTGCTGGTTCAGTACGTCATGCAGTTGCAGCAGCAGATCGGTGTCAGCATCAACGAAGCCGCCTTCCGCAACGTGACGGGCGCCACCGGAAACTGATCATGGACGTTCAGCCGGCGGCGGCGGCCTTCGCGGACCGTTACGATCGCGGAGAACCGCAGCTCGTATGGACGAGCCTGGTCGCCGATCTGGAAACGCCGGTGTCGGCGTTTCTGAAAATCTCCGGCGGAAGGCCCAATTCGTTTCTGCTGGAATCCGTCGAAGGCGGAGCGGTGCGCGGCCGCTATTCCGTGCTGGGCTTTGCGCCGGATGTAGTGTGGCGCTGCAACGGATCGAAAGCCGCGATCAACCGCAATCCGCAGGAAGCACCGGAGGATTTCACGGCCGTATCCGAGCCGCCGCTGGAGTCGTTGCGCGCATTGCTCGCGGAATCGAAACTGCAGGTGCCGCCGGAACTGCCTCCGATGGCGGCGGGCGTGTTCGGCTATCTCGGTTATGAAACCGTGCGGCTGATGGAGCGGCTGCCGGAGGCAAAACCCGACAAGATCGGCATTCCCGACGCGCTGATGGTGCGGCCTACCATCGTGGTCGTGTTCGATGCGGTGCGCGACTCCATCACGATCATCACGCCGGTGCGCCCGGAAAAAGGCATGCCCGCCGTTCAGGCGCACGAAGCGGCGCGCGACCGCATCATGCACATCGTGCGCGACCTCGATGCTTCGATCGAGAAGACCGCGCCGGATGTCTGGTCCGAGCCGGGACCGCTGGAGCGGCGCTCCAATACGCCGGCGAGGGACTACGAGAACCTGGTCCGCCGCGCGAAGGAATACATTTACGCGGGCGACATTTTCCAGGTGGTGCTGTCGCAGCGTTTCGAGGCGCCCTTCTCACTCCCGCCGTTCTCGCTCTATCGCGCGCTGCGCCGCGTGAACCCCGCGCCATTTTTGTATTTCCTCGACTTCGGCAGTTTTGCCGTCGCGGGCTCCAGCCCGGAAATTCTCGTCCGCGCGCGCGAAGGCAAGGTCACGATCCGGCCGATCGCCGGCACCCGCCCGCGCGGCGCCACCCCCGCCGAGGACAAGAAGCTCGCCGACGAGTTGCTCGCCGACCCGAAAGAACGCGCCGAGCATCTCATGCTGCTCGACCTTGGCCGCAACGACGCGGGCCGCGTCTCCAAAATCGGCACCGTGAAAGTCACCGATAAATTCTTTCTGGAATTCTATAGCCAGGTCATGCACATCGTCTCCAACGTCGAGGGCGAACTCGATCCGAAGCACGACGCCATCGATGCGCTGGTCGCGGGATTTCCCGCAGGCACCGTTTCCGGGGCGCCGAAAGTGCGCGCCATGGAAATCATCGACGAAATGGAGCGCGACCGCCGCGGTCTCTATGCGGGTGCGGTCGGCTATTTCGCCGCCGACGGCTCGATGGACAGTTGCATCGTGCTCCGCACCGCCATCGTGAAGGACGGGCGGATGTACGTGCAGGCGGGGGCGGGCATCGTCGCGGACTCCGATCCGGCCTCCGAACAGAAGGAATGCGAGAACAAGGCGCGGGCTTTGTTTCGCGCGGCCGAGGAAGCGGTGCGCTTCAGCCGGACACCCCGCGGTTGAAATAGCCGGCAATTCCCGCTTTTCGAACTTCCCAAATGTTCCTGTTATGTTCTAGGCTCTCCGGCCCACCCGGAGTTAGTCCATATGCGTACCGAAATCCGTCCCGTCAGCGGCCTTCGCTATCTTTTTCTGGATCTGAACTCCTATTTCGCGAGCGTCGAGCAGCAGGTGAACCCCCGCCTGCTCGGCAAGCCCGTTGCCGTCGTGCCCATCGCCAATACCGACGCCACCTGCGCGATTGCCGCGAGCTACGAGGCCAAGGCCTTCGGCGTGAAGACCGGAATGCGCATCTATGAGGCCAAGAAGCTCTGTCCCGGCCTCATCACCATCGATGCCCGCCACGATCTCTATGTCGAATATCACCACAGGATCATGGACGAGGTGCAGAACCACCTGCCCATCGAGAAGGAGCGTTCGATCGACGAGGCCTCCTGCCGCCTGATGGGCGACGAATGCAAACCCGAGAACGCGCGCGAACTTGCCCGCGCGATCAAGGCCGGCATTCGCGCCAAGGTCGGCGATGCGCTGCGCTGCTCGGTCGGTGTCGCATCGACGGTGCTGCTCGCGAAAATCGCCAGCAAGCTGCAAAAGCCCGACGGGCTGGTGCTGCTCCCGCCGGAGGAATTGCCCGGGCCATTGCTCAAGCTGAAACTGATCGACCTGCCCGGCATCGGCTGGAGCATGGAGCAGCATCTCTTCAACGCGGGCGTTACCAGCATTGCCGATCTTTGGGCGCTGGCACCCAAACAGGCGCGCATCATTTGGGGTTCGGTGGCGGGCGAGCGCTTCTGGTATGCGCTGCACGGCTATGAACTGCCCGAGGGTGAAACCCGGCGCGGCTCCATCGGGCACAGCCGCATGCTGTCGCCCCGCATGCGTCCGCCGGAACACGCGCGCATCGTCGCCCGTGCGTTGCTGCTGAAAGCCGCCGTGCGGCTGCGCCGCTATGGCGATGCCGCGGGCGCGCTCGGATTTTCGGCGCGGCCCGAACGCGCGCCGCGTTTTGTGGCGGACACGACTTTTTCGCCGACGCAGGACAGTTTCGTTCTGCTCGAGCAACTGGAAAAATTCTGGCTGGAGATGATCCGGGAAAACGGGCGGCATGAACCGCTGAAGAAAGTTTCGATCTGGCTGCACCATCTGGTGCCGATTGAGAAACGCTCGGCCGATCTGTTCATCGCGCGCCGGCCCGACGGGGTTTCGCGTGGCGAGGCATTGTGGACCGCCCTCGACAAGCTCGTGACCCGCTACGGGCGCGGCACCGTCGCCCCGGCCTCGCAGCACGGCGTCACCCTGCAATATCTCGGCGCCAAGATCGCCTTCAACCGGGTGCCGGACCGGGTGGAATTTGTAGAGTGAGTTGCGGCACGGGCGTCCGAGGGTTACTGTAACCCGCCTGAGGGTTACTGTAACCACGGAACCGGCCATGCCGCGCAAGCCTGCCCCCCGCTCAAAGTCCCGGTCGCGGCCGAAGTCGTCGCGCGACAAGGTACACGCCTATCGCGCGCGCATGCGCAAACAGGGACTGAGGCCGGTGCAGTTCTGGCTGCCGGACGTTCGCTCGCCAGAATTTGCCGCCGAGGCGCACAAGCATTCACTTGCGGTCGCAAATAGCCCGAATGAGTCAGAGGATCAGGCCTTTATTGACTCCATTACTGACCCAGATGCCCTTTACGAACGGACACGTAATTGAAGCGGGGCGAAATCTGGACGGCTGCGGGCGGCCCCGACTATACAAGCAAGCCACGGCCTGTCGTGATTATTCAAGACGATCGTTTCGATGCCACCAGTTCGATCACCATTTGTGCCTTGACGAGTGACGACCCGCCCGCGCCCACATTCCGACTGTTGGTCGTACCGAATGAGGAAAATGCATTGAAAGCGCCATCATATCTGATGGCCGATAAGATAACGACGATTCCGAAGACAAAGCTCGGACGCCGCATCGGCCATCTCGGTGACGAAGATATTATCCGACTCAATCGGGCGATAGCCGTCTTTCTCGGCCTCGCCAGTAGTGGCAACAACACCCGCGCTTGACGGGCCGGGATGCAAACTGGCACGCAATCTTTCCGGGGCTCACATGCCGAAAATCGCGTTGATCGACAATTACGACAGCTTCACCTGGAACCTGGTGCACGCCCTCGGCGCGCTGGGGGCCGAGGTCGAAGTGTATCGGAACGACAAAATTTCCGTCGAAGAAATTGCAAAGCAAAAACCCGACGCCATTGTGATTTCACCCGGTCCCTGCACACCGAAGGAAGCCGGCATCTCGCTGGATGTGATCAAGATGCTTGGCGGCGACACGCCGATCCTCGGCGTGTGCCTCGGTCATCAATCGATTGGCGCCGCTTACGGCGGCGACGTGGTGCGGGCACCCTCGCCCGTTCACGGCAAGCTCTCGGAAGTGCACCACCAGGGCGAAGGCCTGATGCGCGGCATCAACGGCTCATTCGAGGCCACGCGCTATCACTCGCTGGTCGTGAAACGGGATACGATGCCGGCCGACCTGAAAGTCACCGCCGAAACGGACGACGGACTCGTAATGTCCGTCTCGCACAGAAAGCATCCGGTGCATGGCGTGCAATTTCACCCGGAAAGCATCCTGTCCGAACAGGGCCAGGTGATTTTGAAGAATTTTCTCGATCTCGCCGCGGAGTGGAACGCGGCCAAGAAGAAGAGCCAATAAATGGAACGTTTCCGCGCGCTGCTCAGCAAGGTCGCGACCGGCGCCACGCTTTCGCGCGACGAGGCGGCGCATGTGTTCGACAAGATGATGTCGGGCGAGGCCTCGCCCGCGCAGATGGGCGGACTCCTGATGGCGCTGCGGCTGCGCGGTGAGACCGTGGATGAAATCACGGGTGCGGTTTCCACCATGCGCTCGAAGATGCTGCGCGTCGAAGCACCTGCTGATGCAATCGATGTAGTCGGCACCGGCGGCGATGCGGCCGGCTCCTATAACATCTCCACCTGTGCCGCGTTCATCGTGGCGGGTGCGGGCGTGCCGATTGCGAAGCACGGCAACCGCGCGCTTTCCTCGAAGTCGGGTGCTGCGGACGTGCTGGGCGCGCTCGGCGTGAAGATCGAACTCACGCCTGAACAGATTTCCACCTGCATCAACGAGGCGGGCATCGGTTTCATGTTCGCGCCGGGGCATCACCCCGCGATGAAGCATGTTGGCCCGACGCGCGTCGAACTCGGCACCCGCACGATTTTCAACCTGCTCGGCCCGCTCTCCAATCCCGCCGGCGTAAAGCGGCAGCTGGTCGGCGTCTTCGCGCGATCATGGATTGAGCCGCTGGCGCAGGTGCTCGGCGCGCTCGGCTCCGAGCGCGCCTGGGTCGTGCACGGCTCCGACGGTCTCGACGAGATCACCACGACCGGCTCCACTTACGTCGCGGAGCTTTCCGGCGGCAGGGTGAGAACGTTCGAGATCAAGCCGGAAGACGCCGGTCTGAAAACAGCGAAGCCCGGCGACCTCAAGGGCGGCGAGGCGGCGGATAACGCCGTGGCGCTCAAAGGCGTGCTGGAAGGCAAGCCCGGTCCCTATCGCGACATCGCTATGTTCAATGCCGGTGCCGCACTGGTCGTGGCCGGCAAGGGCAAGGACATTGCGGAAGGTGTTACGCTGGCGGCGAAGTCGGTGGATTCCGGCGAAGCGAAAAAGCGGCTCGACAAACTCGTCAGCGTTTCCAACAAGGCTTGACGATGGACGTGCTCGAAAAGATCGGCCTCTACAAGCGCGAGGAGATTGCCGCGGCGAAGCGCGCGCGTCCGCAGGCCAAGGTCGAAGCGGCGGCGGAGGCTGCACCGCCGGTGCGTGGCTTTCTTGCGGCACTGGAATCCAAAACCGCGCGCGGCGATTACGCGCTGATCGCGGAGATCAAGAAAGCGAGCCCCTCGCGCGGGCTGATCCGCGAGGATTTCGATCCGCCTGCTCTCGCCCGCGCCTACGCCGCCGGAGGTGCGAGCTGTCTTTCCGTGCTGACGGACACGCCTTCGTTTCAGGGCGCGCCGGAATTCCTGGTCGCCGCGCGCGAGGCGACGGCCCTTCCCGCACTCCGCAAGGATTTCATGTACGAGTCCTATCAGGTGGCGGAATCCCGCGCCCTCGGTGCAGACTGCATCCTGATCATCATGGCGGCCGTCGACGACCGGGTCGCGCGCGAGCTGTATTCGGCGGCTGTGCACTGGAACATGGATACGCTGGTCGAAGTGCATAACGAGGCCGAACTCGACCGCGCGCTGAAGCTCGGTGCGAAACTGATCGGCATCAACAACCGCGACCTGCGCACGTTCGAGACGACGCTGGAGACAACCGAAAAACTGGCACCCAAAATCCCCCAGGACCGCCTGATCGTCGGCGAAAGCGGGATCTTCACGCCCGCCGATCTTTCGCGCCTCGCCGCCGTGGGCGTGCGCACATTCCTTGTCGGCGAAAGCCTGATGCGCAATGCCGATGTCACCGCTGCGACCCGCGCACTCCTGAAGCGCGAACCCGCGCGCGCGAAAACGGCTTGAGGAAACATGGCGGAAAAAACCCTCACCCATCTCGGCAAGAGCGGCGAAGCCCGCATGGTCGATGTATCGGAAAAGAATGCAACCGAGCGCGTGGCCGTAGCCGAGGGCAAAGTCGTGATGACCCGCGCGACGCTCGAACTCGTGCTGTCGGGCAACGCCAAGAAGGGCGACGTGCTGGGTGCCGCACGCATCGCCGGCATCATGGCAGCGAAGAAAACATCGGAGCTGATCCCGCTTTGCCATCCGCTGCCGATCAGCAAGGCGGAAGTGGAAATTGCCGCCGATGAAAAACTTCCGGGCCTTCTGGTGCGCGCGACCGTGAAAGTCACCGGCCCGACCGGCGTCGAGATGGAAGCGCTCACCGCCGTCAGCGTCGCCTGTCTCACGATCTACGACATGGTGAAGGCGGCTGAAAAGGGAATGCGCATCGAAGGCATCCGGTTGATCGAGAAAACCGGGGGCAAATCGGGCGATTGGCGAGCCAAAGAGAATTAGTTCAACAATACAACGATGGGGGAATTTCGATGCTTCGTTTCCTTCCGGTAATCTTCGTGTTGCTCGCAATGGCACAGCCCGCACTAGCGGAGAAGTGGGTCAAGGTTGACGGACAGCTCTACGTCGACACCGATAGCCTGCTTACCGACAAGGATGGGTACACGCTTTATAAGACGCGGGAGCTGAATGCCGCCGGCACCTCAGTCATCCACCAGCACAAAGAAGCGACCCAATGCGATGCCAACAAACATTTCTTCCGCAAGATGTATGATGGCGCAGCTGTCGTGAACAATCGCAACGACGCCGACGTTAAGGCTTCGACCTGGGCAGACTGGCGCAGCAGTCCGCGCGAAGTTTACAAGCCCGAACGAATCGCCGCGCTGAATGCTTTCGTCTGCGCGCGCGCCAAGAAAAAATAGGAACTCGATGAGACACAGCGGCCTTCTGCCCGTTGAGGAGGCGCTTGCGCGCGTCCTTGAAGGTGTCGAGACGCTTCCTTGCGAGGAAATTGCGGTCGCTGACGCGCACGGCCGCATTCTCGCAAAGCCGCTCGCCGCCAAGCGCGATCAGCCGCCCGCCGACATGTCTTCGATGGATGGCTATGCGGCGCGCGCTTGCGATCTGACGGGCGCGAACAATTCGCTGCGTGTCGCCGGCGAGTCCGCCGCCGGTCACGCTTTTGAGCGCGCGCTGAAACCGGGCGAAGCGGTGCGCATCTTCACCGGCGCCGTGGTGCCGGAAGGCGCCGATACGGTTGTCGCGCAGGAGGATGCAAACCGGGATGGAGATTCCGTCGCACTGCCTTCCTCGCAAGCCGGGAAATTCATCCGCAGACGCGGCCTCGATTTTCAAGCGGGTAAGATACTATTGGAAGCGGGCTGCCGCCTGAGCGTTCGCGATCTGGCGCTGGCCGCGGCGATGGATCATGCAACGCTGCCTGTTGCGCGCCGCCCGCGCGTTGCGATCATCGCGACCGGCGATGAACTCGTGGAGCCGGGAGCCGGCGGCGATCCGAACCGGATCATTGCCTCCAATCCCATCGGCCTTTCGGCGCTGCTCAAACTCGAGGGCGCCGAAATCATCCAGGCCGGAATCATTCGCGACCGGCTGGAGGATATCGTCCATGCCATCCGCAGCAGCGCAACGAAGGCCGATCTGGTGGTGACGCTCGGCGGGGCGTCGGTCGGCGATCACGATCTGATTGCGAAGGCGCTGGAAGCCGAAAACATTCCGCTGCATTTCCATCGCGTCGCCTTGCGGCCGGGCCGCCCGCTCCTGCTCGCGCGAAAAGACAGGCTGCGGTTGATTGGCCTCCCCGGCAATCCGGTCGCGGTGTTTGTGTGCGGGCTTTTGTTCATCGCGCCGCTGCTGCGCAAGATGCAGGGACGAATGGATTTTCTGCCCGCGATCGAACCGGCGACGCTGGGCGAGGAGATGCCCGCAAACGATCATCGTCAGGATTACGTCCGGGCAAAAATCCGCCGGACGGACGACGGCCGGCTGATCGCGGCACCGATCGGCTTGCAGGACAGCTCCATGCAGGCCTTCCTGGTCAGCGCCGATGGATTGCTGATCCGCACGCCGAATGCGCCGGCGGCGGCCAAGGGAAGCCTTTGCGGGGTCATCCGCTTCGCGGATTAACGGCTCGCTCACCCGAATCTGGCTTTGGATGGTTCGCACCCAATTATGGTTGCGGAACGCAACAGGAACGGGTACATACGTTCATGCTTTGTTTCGATTCGTCGAAACGCCCGCCAAAGGCCCAAAAATGCTGACCAACAAGCAAGCCGAGCTGCTCCGCTTCATCCACGAGCGCCTGAAGGAAACCGGCGTTCCCCCCTCGTTCGAGGAGATGAAGGAAGCACTCGACCTGCGCTCCAAGTCCGGCATCCACCGGCTGATTTCGGCGCTGGAAGAGCGCGGCTTCATCCGCCGCCTGCCCAACCGCGCCCGCGCCCTGGAAGTGCTCAAGCTGCCGGAGTCGAGCACGCCGAGCCTCGCCAGCAACCGCCGCAACTTCTCGCCGAATGTGATCGAAGGCAGCCTCGGCAAGGTCCGCGCCATTACCAGCGACGAAGACAGTGGCCGCCCGATCGCGATCCCGGTCATGGGCCGCATCGCCGCCGGCACCCCCATTTCGGCGATCCAGAGCCGCAGCCACACGATTCATGTGCCGCCGGAGATGCTTTCGACCGGCGATCACTTCGCGCTGGAAGTCCGCGGCGACTCCATGATCGAAGCCGGCATTTTCGAGGGCGACACCGCCCTCATCAAGAAAGCCGACACCGCCGATACGGGCGACATTGTCGTGGCCCTGATCGACGAGGAGGAAGCGACGCTGAAGCGGCTTCGCAAGAAGGGCGCCTCCATCGCGCTCGAGGCGGCGAACCCCTCCTACGAGACGCGCATCTTCGGACCCGATCGCGTGCGCATCCAGGGCAAGCTCGTCGGCATCATCCGGCGGTATTGATTCCCGCAAACGCAAACGACCACAAACATTCAACGTCATGGCCGGGCTTGTCCCGGCCATCTCGCTTATAGGGGCAATGCGTTCCTGAGCGGGATGCCCGCGACAAGCGCGGGCATGACATGGAATTATTCTTCCACCGCATCATCCGGATCGGCTTCCGGCACCGGCACTTCGCCGGGGCGCGCGAGCGGTTCGTCTGCCGTTGTCGATCGCGGGGAAGTTTGCCGCCGTTCGAGACGAGCGAGCGCGTTCACATCCGGCGTATTGGCGCGTCCGTACCAAGGGCGATCGGAATTCGGCTGCCGTACCGGTTCCGCGATCCATCTGCCATCGACCCGTCGAAGGGAAACCGCACCCGTCGTCGCCAGCGTCCTGCGGTCGATCTGCGGGGCCGCACAGGCGGGCGGCAGCGTCAGGCGCGTGAGAATGAGTGCCGCCTCGCGGCAATCGTCCGCGAATGCTTCCGGCAGCCGGGGAACGGCAACGATCGCGCCATCGGGAAGCCGGGCGATGCAGCCTTGCGCATCGCAACGGAACGCGCGTCCCGGATCGTCCCGCGCCTTGCGCGGATCCGCGTCGGCCGCAAGCCAGCTTTCCGTCGAAAGACGATCCTTCCTCGCGTCCAGGATGCTGAGGCGTCCGTCCGCGCCGCGGACCGCGACCACATCGGCTTCCGCATCCACGATCACGTCCGGCCTGGGAGATTGGATCGCGAGCAGGAAAGCGACGGCCAGCAGCGGAAGTCCGATCCATCGGAGTTTTGAGATTGGAATCGCGAGTGCAAACAATCCGGCGGTCGCGGTCAGGAGCGCGCCCGCGCCGAACGCCGCCACCCTGCCCTCGGCGCCCGGCAATTCCGCGACAAAGCGCGCGACCTTCAGCATCAGCTCGATACCGAAGCCCATCAGCTGCCAGCCGAGCGCGTCATAGCCGAATGGAAGCAGCAACACCGAGAGCAACGCGGACGGCATGATGAGAAACGAAATCGCCGGCATCGCGAGCAGGTTTGCGAGCACGCCGTAAGGGGCAACCCGGTGAAAGTAGAACGCAACGTAAGCGGTCGTGGCCAAACCGGCGACAAAGGACGTGGCAACGCCGAGCAGCAGCCACCTGCCCGCGCGCTCGCTGAAGCGCGAAAAAGCGCTCTGCCCCGGTGAAGGGGGTTGCGCCAGCAGCGGCGACATCCGCTCAAACAGCGCGATCAGGGCAAGTGTCGCCGCGAACGACATCTGGAAGCCGGGATTGAGCAGGGCTTCCGGCTGGATCAGCATCACACCGAAGGCTGCGGCGGCCAGCGTACGCAGCGTGAGTGCGGGCCGGTCCACGAGAACGCCAAAGAGCACGATCGCAATCATGATCCAGGAGCGCTGCGTGGCGACCTCCGCGCCCGACAGCACGAGATAAAACGTGACGCCGCAGAGGGCCGCGACCGCCGCCCATTTCTTGATCGGCCTGCGCAGCGCAAAGCCCGGCACCAGCGCCAGTCCGCCGCGCACGAGCGCGAACAGAACGCCGGCTACGAGCGCCATGTGCAAACCGGAAATGGAAATGACGTGATAGAGGCCGGACACGCGCATCGCTTCATTCACATCCGGCGGAATGGTGTCGCGGATGCCGGTGACAAGTGCCGCCGCCACCGAGCCGCTTTCTCCGGGCAGCACGTTGCGAATTCTGTTCGCGAGCGTCCAGCGCAGCCCTTCAACCGCGGCATAGACGCGGATGTCCCACGGAACCGCCGCCTCGGTGCTGACGATTTTCGGGCGGCCATAAACGAGCCCGGTCGCGCCAAGGCGCTGGAAATAGGCACCACGCGCGAAGTCGTAGCCGCCCGGCCGTACCGGGCCGAGCAGCGGACGCAATTGCGCACGCAGTTCGATATGATCGCCCACCGAAGGCGCGAACCCGCGCCGCATCGCCACCCGCACGCGCTCGGGCAATTGTTCGGCGCCGCGCCCGCTGGCGCCCGTCAGGCGGATCACCACCCGATCCGATCGCTCGGTCGCATCGCGAATTTCGACGAAGCCCGTCAGTGTCAGCGTGCCGGTTGGCCGCGTGAGCACGCTGTGATGCACGTAAGCGGCGCGCAGGCATGCTGCTGAAAATCCGGCTGCGATCGCAACGAAGGAGAGCAGCAACGCAAAAGCAAACGGCCGCTCGCGCGAGATTGCGCACAGGACCGAGAACAGCAGGAGCGCCAGCAGCGGCCCTGCGATCGAAGGTTCGGCGGGGGCTGCGAAATAGAGAAGAATGCCGACGCCGAAAAATACCGTCAGCCAGGGCGCAAGCCTGCCGGCCTCGACTTCTTTGCCCGCCTCCCGCTCGATCCACTCGCCCGCCGGAACCAGAAGACCGCGAAGCCCAAAGCCAAATGCCGCCCCCGCGCGGCTTGCTCCCAGCACCGCGGCGCGTATCGCTGTTCGTTTTTTTTCCTCGCCCCGATCCGGCATGGACGCGCCCTGCCCGGCGCGAAGGGGATGTTATCAGACCGGCATACGCCGTCATCCCGGACGACGCGCGGCGGCGATCCGGGATCGTTTCCAGCAGAACGATGGCGATCCCGGCTCTCCGCCGGATCAAATCCGGCGTCGGCCGGGATGACAGTTGAGTTTAAGCTTTGGTCTGTTCCTTGGCCCAGCTGTCGCGCAGGCCGACGGTGCGGTTGAACACCGGCTTTTGCGGCGTCGAACTACCATCCGCAGTGAAATAGCCCTGCCGTTCGAACTGGACCGGTTCGCCGGAAGCACTCGCGAGTGCGGGCTCGATCCGCGCTTCCTTCAAGATCTCCAGCGAAGCCGGATTGATGTGCGCCGCAAAGTTCGCGGCATCCGGCTCCGGATTGCTGAACAGCTGATTGTAAATCCGCACCTCGGCCGGAACGGAATCCGCCGCCGAAACCCAGTGCATGGTCGCCTTTACCTTGCGGCCGTCCGGCGCGTTGCCGCCTTTCGTGGCCGGATCGTAAGAGCAGCGAAGCTCGGTCACTTCACCGGCGGCATTCTTGATGACGTCCTTGCAGGTGATGAAGAAGGCGTAACGCAGCCGCACCTCGGTGCCCGGCGAAAGCCGGAAGAATTTCTTCGGCGGGTTCTCCATGAAATCTTCCTGCTCGATGAAGATTTCGCGCCCGAATTTAATCTTGCGCGTGCGCAGTTCCGGCTTGTCCGGATGATTCACGGCTTCCAGCTCTTCCGTTTTACCTTCCGGGTAATTTTCGATCACGACTTTCAGCGGCCGCAGCACGGCCATCCGGCGCTGCGCGGACTTGTTCAGAACCTCGCGGATCGAGAATTCCAGCAAACCCAGATCGACGACGCTGTTCGCCTTGGCGACGCCGATGCGCTTCACAAAATCGCGGATCGCTTCGGCCGGCACGCCGCGGCGGCGGTATCCGGCGATGGTCGGCATGCGCGGATCGTCCCAACCCTCCACATGACCGCCCTTCACAAGTTCGGTCAGCACTCTTTTCGACAAAAGCGTGTAGGTGAGATTGAGGCGGGCGAATTCATACTGGTGCGGCTTCGACGGCACCGGCAGGTTTTCCAGAAACCAGTCGTAAAGCGGCCGGTGATCCTCGAACTCCAGCGTGCAGATCGAATGCGTGATGTGCTCGATCGCGTCCGACTGTCCGTGCGCGAAATCGTAGCTCGGGTAGATGAACCACTTGGTGCCGGTGCGCGGATGATGCGCGTGCAAAATCCGGTACAACGTGGGATCGCGCAGGTTGATGTTGCCGCTCGCCATGTCGATCTTGGCGCGCAGCACGCGCGAGCCGCCGGGAAATTCACCCGCTTTCATCCGCCTGAACAGATCGAGATTTTCGTCCACGCTGCGGTCGCGAAACGGGCTGTTCTTGCCCGGCTCCTTCAGCGTGCCGCGGTTCTTGCGGACTTCCTCCTGATTCTGGTCGTCCACATACGCCTTGCCGGTCTTGATCAGATGCTCGGCCCACTCAAAGAGCTGGTCGAAATAATCCGACGCATAGAACAGATTGTCCCACTGGAATCCTAGCCAGCGCACATCGGCCATGATGGCGTCGATATATTCCTGCTCTTCTTTCGTGGGATTGGTGTCGTCGAACCGCAGGTTGCACTGGCCGCCAAATTCCTGCGCGATGCCGAAATTGAGGCAGATCGATTTGGCGTGGCCGATATGCAGGTAGCCGTTCGGCTCCGGCGGGAATCGGGTGACGACCTTCTTGTGCTTTTTCGAATCCAGATCGGCGCGCACGATATCGCGGATAAAATCCGCGCCGGGCTCCTGAATCGAATCCTTGGCCGCCATTGTTTTCCGAATCCTGTTCCCGATTGAGCCTAGCGTTGGATGGGGCATGGGCTATGTGCCAAATTCGCGCGCAAAGGCCAAGGGCACGCAGCGTTGAGCGCTTCGCCCCGGCATATCCCTGTGCTAGAGCCTCCGCGCAATGAGCGAACCCATTGTCACCCGTTTTGCACCCTCGCCCACCGGCTTCCTCCACATCGGCGGCGCCCGCACGGCGTTGTTCAACTGGCTCTATGCCCGCCATCACGGCGGCAAGATGCTGCTCCGCATCGAGGACACGGATCGGGTTCGCTCGACCAAGCAAGCAATCGACGCGATCCTCGATGGACTGAACTGGCTCGGCATCAACTGGGACGGCGAGACGGTCTATCAGTCCGCCCGCGCCGAACGTCACCGGGAAGTGGCGGAACAGATGCTCGCCGCCGGAAAAGCCTATCGTTGCTACGCCTCGCCCGAGGAACTCCAGAACCTCCGCGACACCGCGCGCAAGGAAGGCCGCTCGCGCATTTATGACGGCCGCTGGCGCGACCGCGATCCGAAAGAAGCGCCGGAGGGAGTAAAGCCGGTCATCCGCCTAAAGGCGCCCTCGGAAGGCGAGACGGTGATCGAGGACAAAGTGCAGGGCCGTGTGGCCTGGCAGAACAAGGACCTCGATGATTTCGTGCTGCTTCGTTCCGACGGGAACCCGACCTACATGCTCTCGGTCGTCGCCGATGATCACGACATGGGTGTCACCCACATCATTCGCGGCGACGATCACCTGATCAACGGCGCACGGCAGAAGCAGATTTACGAGGCGCTCGGCTGGAAGGTGCCGGTGATGGCGCATATCCCGCTGATCCATGGGCCGGACGGAGCGAAGCTTTCCAAGCGCCACGGTGCGCTCGGGGTCGAGGCCTATCGCGCGATGGGTTTTCTGCCGGCCGCACTTCGCAATTATCTCGTGCGGCTCGGCTGGAGCCACGGCGACCAGGAGATGTTTACCACCGATGAAATGGTGAAACTCTTTGAACTTGACCGCATCGGGCGGGCGGCTTCCCGTTTCGATTTCGCCAAGCTCGAAAATCTGAACGGGCTTTATATCCGCGCGACCCCCGACGAGGAATTGTTTGCGTCGCTGCTCGGCTTCGTCAAGGAATTGCCCGATGCCGGATTTTTCCAGCAGCGTCTGTCGGCCCGCAAGCCGCAGGTTCTGGCCGCACTCCCCGAAGTGAAGCAGCGGGCAAAAACGCTGATCGAGATCGCCGAGGGCCTTCGCTTCGTTCTGGCCGACCGCCCCCTGCAACTCGACGACAAGGCAATGACGATCCTGAGCAAGAATGCGCGCGGCCTTCTGAAGCAGGCGCTTGAGGCCATCAAGGCCGCCGAGTGGAATACCGGCACGCTGGATGAGGCGGTGCGGGGGCTTGCGGAGAAGGAAGGCCTCAAACTTGCGGCCATCGCCCAGCCGTTGCGCGCGGCATTGACCGGGCGCTCAACCTCGCCGGGCGTGTTCGAGGTGATGATGATTTTGGGCCGAGAGGAAAGCCTCGCCCGCCTCTCCGATCAGGTGGAAAGCAATTCCATCAGCTGAGCCTTTCGTCTTAAGTGCTGTGGCCACCCGGTCCGTTTAGCTTGCAGTGCAGCACCGGACGGACTACCTAATCCCTGCATATTGGCCGCTGCCTGCTTGCGCAGCGCCAGCAGATGGAGAACCCGGATGGACGCTAAAAACCCCGCGGCCAAATCCGCAAAACTTTCCACCGGAAACAAGAATTGGGATTTTCCGGTTTACGACGGCACGATTGGACCGTCGGTTGTCGATATCTCCAGGCTCTATGCCGATACCGGGATGTTCACCTACGACCCCGGCTTCACCTCAACGGCAAGCTGTGAATCCAAGATCACCTATATCGACGGTGACAAAGGTGTTCTGCTTTATCGCGGCTATCCGATCGAGCAACTCGCCGAGCATGGGGACTTTCTGGAGACCTGCTACCTGCTCCTGTACGGCGAACTGCCGACCGCTTCGCAAAAAGCGGATTTCGTCCAACGCGTGACGCGTCACACGATGGTCCACGAGCAGATGAGCCGCTTCTTCCAGGGCTTCCGCCGCGACGCGCATCCGATGGCGGTGCTGACAGGTTCTGTCGGGGCGCTGTCCGCCTTCTATCACGACAGCACGGATATTTCCGATCCTTTACAACGGCTGGTCGCTTCGATCCGTATGATCGCGAAGCTGCCGACGCTTTCCGCGATGGCGTTCAAATATTCGATCGGCCAGCCTTTCGTGTATCCGAAAAACGACCTCGATTATGCGTCGAATTTTCTGCGCATGTGCTTCGCGGTGCCGACCGAGGACTACAAGCCGAACCCGGTTCTGGCCCGCGCGATGGACCGCATCTTTATCCTGCATGCGGATCACGAACAGAACGCGTCGACCTCGACCGTGCGCCTGGCTGGCTCATCCGGCGCCAATCCGTTTGCCTGCATCGCCGCCGGCATCGCCTGCCTCTGGGGCCCCGCCCATGGCGGCGCCAACGAAGCAGCGCTCAAAATGCTCGACGAGATCGGCCACGTCGATCGCATCCCGGAATTCGTAAAGCGCGCAAAGGACAAGAACGATCCGTTCCGCCTGATGGGCTTTGGCCATCGCGTGTATAAGAACTACGACCCGCGCGCGAAGATCATGCAGAAGACCTGCCACGAGGTCCTCGCCGAACTCGGCCACAAGGACGACCCGCTGCTCGAAGTCGCGATGGAGCTGGAGCGTCTGGCGCTCAAGGACGAATATTTCGTCGAGAAGAAGCTCTATCCGAACATCGACTTCTATTCAGGCATCACGCTGAAGGCGATGGGTTTCCCGACATCCATGTTCACGGTGCTCTTCGCCCTCGCCCGTACCGTCGGCTGGATCGCCCAATGGAAGGAAATGATCGAGGACCCGAACCAGAAGATCGGCCGCCCGCGTCAGCTCTATACCGGTGCGACCAAACGGGACTACGCCCCGATTTCCCGGCGT
Organism: Xanthobacteraceae bacterium; assembly: GCA_022844205.1. Lineage (GTDB taxonomy): Bacteria > Pseudomonadota > Alphaproteobacteria > Rhizobiales > Xanthobacteraceae > JAUSIF01. The sequence goes on from JALHMF010000003.1 coordinate 84,371, forward strand.
AAATGAACAGCGAAGGTGGAAGATTACGAACGGGGCGCGCTGCGCCCCGTTTTCGTTTCAACGAGTTGAATGATTGTCCGTGCCGCCAGCTCTTTCGGATTTTCCCCGCTCATGCCGAACATCGCGTCAATCCGGGTGAACCCTTCCAGTTGTCTCTCGCGGGCTTCCCCTTCGTCCAGCAAGGCGAGCAGCGCCGGAGCCAGGTTGGCCGCCTTGCATCTCGACTGAAGAAAATCCGGAATAAAAGTTTCCTTCAGGAGGATGTTCGGCAGCACCGGCGAATCGATGGTGGAAATCGCCCGCACGAATTTTTCCTCGATCGTTGGGAGCTTGTAAGCGACCACCATCGGTATCTGGGCCAGCGCCAGTTCCAGCGTGATCGTGCCGGAAGCGGCAATCGCCGCCCGCGCACGCCGGAAGGCGGCATATTTCTCCGCTTCATTGGTAATCAGCCGCGGTTGAACGGGCCACTCCGAAACTGCCTGCCTGATTTGCTCCAGTCTTGATGGAAGCGTCGGCAATACGAACTCCGCGCCGGTTTTTTGCGCCCTGATGCGCGCGACGGTTTCCCCGAACACTTGCGACAGCCGGGATATTTCGGATCGCCGGCTGCCCGGCAGAACAAGCACCAGCGGATTCTCGGCGTCAGCCCGCGCGCGGCGCTCGTCTTCGCTGGCGGGACGCATTTCCAGCAGATGTTCCAGCAACGGATGCCCGACATAGGTGCAGGGCGGTCCGCCAAGCTGCCGGTGAACTTCCGGCTCGAACGGGAACAGCGCCAGAATATGATCGATGTAAGGGCGCATCGCGCGGGCGCGGCCAGGCCGCCATATCCAGACCGTCGGCGAAACGTATTTGACGATGGGCAGGTCCGGCAGCACGCGCCGCACCCGCTTCGCCACCCTGCCCGTGAAATCCGGACTGTCGATCAGCAGAAGTACGTCCGGAGGCGCGATGGCGACCGCCGCCGCAGTTTCACGCAAGCGCCGGAGGATCAAGGGAAGTTTTTTCAGCACGGCGACAAACCCGATGGCGGTCACATCCTCCATCGGAAATTGAGTTTTAAGTCCTTGTGCTTCCATGGCGTCGCCGCCGACCCCGCGAAAACGCGCGTGACCGCCAAGCTGTTGTTTCAATGCAGCCATCAGCGGGCCGCCGAGCTTGTCGCCGGAATCCTCGCCCGCCACGATGAAGACATCGAGCGGCCGTTCGGTGGGTGGCTGCGTCACGGCATTGCCTTGTAGCCGGAAAGAAAAATGCCCGCGGTATCGGCCGCATTAGCGATTGCAGAGGGATCGGAGATGATGGTGCCGCCCGCTTCGACCGCGATGCCGTTCAGGCCCGCTGCGTTGGCTTGGGCAACCGTGTCGGGTCCGATCGCGGGCAGATCGATGCGGCGGTCCTGTTTCGGCTTTGGCGCCTTCACGAGTACGCCGGCGCGTCCGGAAAAACGCACGCGGCCCTTGGCGCGCAGTTCAGCCAGATGCGACAGCATTTCCGCCGTCCCACCCGCCGCCTCGATTGCAAGCACGCGTTTTCCCGCGACCACGACGGCCTGGCCGACATCGTATGGGCCCATCGCGCGGATGATTTCAAATCCGAGCGCAATGTCCGCTTCATCGTCGCTTGATGGATGAATCCTTCCGGCGGGGCCTTCCGGCATCAACAGCTCCGGCAGGATTTCATGCACGCCCCGGACCCTGAAGCCCTCGTCGTCGATCAGCTTCGCGATGCTGGAAAGCAATGTATTGTCGCCGCCACGATAGGCCCTGGCGATTTTCGGCAGCAGCATCAGGGTCTTGAGATCGAAGCCGATCTGCGTCATCGCCGGCCGCACCAGACTGCCGATCATCACAAGCTCGGTGCAGCCTTCCTTGCGCATCAAGCCGAACAGCGTTCCAAGTTTGCCGAGCTTCAGCCAGTGATGCGGGTAACGCTCGACGGCGGCATCGGCAAAACCGCGGAGCAGAAACAAAACAAAGCCGCGGCCTTGTTTTGTGAGCGTCTCGGCGACCGCCGGCGGGAACACGCCGCCGCCGCAAATGATACCGATCTTCGCATGTTGCATCGGCGGGTCATCCGATGTCAGCCGGCTGCTCACGGCTCAATCTTCAGCGTCGCTGCGAGCGCCCGCCAGCGGGCGCTTGCCGGAACGAATGAATTGCACGATGCGCTGCACGTTCGCATCGTCGGCGTATTGGATCGCGACCTCTTCGAGCCGGTCCTTGAATGCGCCCTCGCCATGAAAAAGAACCTTATAGGCGTTGCGCAGGCGATGAATCGCATCGCGTGAAAAACCGCGCCGCTTGAGGCCAATCAGGTTCAGTCCGCCCAGCGCCGCGCGATGGCCGATGGCGGCGCCGAACGGGATGACGTCTTCCGTGACGCCGACTAGCCCGCCCACGACCGCGTACTCGCCGACGCGGTTGAACTGGTGGACCGCGCACATGCCGCCGAGGAACACGTTGTCGCCGATCTCCGCATGTCCGCCGAGCGTTGCGTTGTTGGCGAAGATCACGCCGTTACCGACGATGCTGTCGTGGCCCACATGCGAGCCGGTCATCAGGAAACAGTTGTTGCCGAGCCGTGTTTCGCCGCGGCCGCCGGCCGTGCCGGTGTTCAGCGTCGAGCCTTCGCGGATGATGCAGTCCGAGCCGACGAAGAGCTTTGTCTTCTCGCCCTTGTAATGCACCGACTGCGGCGGCGTACCGACGCAAGCATTGGGGTAGATGGTCGTCCGCTCGCCGATGCTGGTGACGCCGCTGACATACACGTTCGCGATCAGCTTGCAGCCGTCCGCGATCGAGACATCCGGCCCCACCATGCAGTGGGGACCGATCTCGACATCCGAGCCGAGCCGCGCGCCGCCGGCGACCCGCGCCGTGGAATCGATCTTTGCCAAGGTCTATTCTTTCGTGATCATTGCGCCGAGTTCTGCTTCCGCGACAAGCTTGCCGTTTACTTTGGCTTCCGCGCGGAACCACCACATCGTCTTTTTACGGTTCTTCTTCTGGATGTGATACTCGACCACATCGCCGGGCACGACCGGCTTTCTGAATTTTGCCTGATCGACGGTCAGGAAATAAACCGAGCCCGCCGCCTCCGTGAAGCCTTGCCATAGCGCGCACGCGGCACCGCCAGTCTGCGCCATGCCTTCCAGCAGCAGTACGCCCGGCATCACCGGACGGCCGGGAAAATGGCCCTGAAAAAATGGCTCGTTCACGGTGACGTTCTTGATGCCGATGCATGACTCGTCGTGAATGATGTTAACAATCCGGTCCACGAGCAGGAATGGATAGCGGTGCGGCAGGAGCCGCATGATGTCGGTCGTCTCAAGGCTGGTTGGCATGGTCGAATTCATGGCCCGATCCGGTCAGTCGTTTTTTCCCGAAGGCTGCGGCTTGCCGCGCCCCTTGGCGGCAAGCTGCTTTAGCACGGTAACCTCGCGCAGGAATTCCAATCTTGGCTTGCCCGGAAAGCCCATCCAGTGTTCTCCGGCGGGCACGTCCGTAATCAGCCCGGTGCCCGCGTAGATTACAGCCCCCTCGCCGATGGTGAGATGGTCGGACATGCCGACCTTGCCGCCGATCATGACACGGTCGCCGATCTTCACGCTGCCGGAAATGCCGACCTGTCCGGCGATCACGCAGTGGCGGCCGATCAGCACATTGTGCCCGATATGCACGACATTATCGATTTTGGTGCACTCGCCGATCATGGTGTCGCGGCCGGCTCCCCGGTCGATGGTGCTGCCGGCGCCAATTTCCACGTCATCCTGAACGATCACGCGGCCGAGCTGCGGCACCTTGAGGTGTCCCTTCGGCCCCGCCACGAAACCGAAGCCGTCCTGGCCGAGATGCGCCCCGGGATGGATGATCACGCGGTCGCCGATCAGGGAGTGGAGAATGGTGGCGCCCGGACCGATGGAGCAATCCCGTCCAATGCGCACGTCGGCGCCGATCACGGCATTGGCGCCGATCACGGTCCCCGAGCCGATTTCGGCACCGGCACCGATCACCGCACCCGGGTCCACGATCACGCCGTCCTCCAGGCGCGCCTCGTGATGCACCGAAGCGCCGGGATCGACGCCGCGCGCGCCGAAAGACGAAACGGGTGAAAGCGAGGATTCAAACAGGACGCGCGCGACGGTGACGTACGCTAAATAGGCGTTCTTCGAGACGAGGAGTGCCGTCCCCTTCAACGTCTCACCCGCATATTTCGGGCTGATCAGGCAGGCGCCCGCCCGCGTCTCGCGAAAGGCGTCGAGAAACTTCGGACTCTCCAGAAAGGCCAGATCCCTCGGCCCGGCAAGATCGAGCGGCTTTACGTTCTCGATCACCGCCAGCGGATCGAACGAACCGCACGGCTCCGCGCCCGTGAGCGCAACGATTTCCTGCAAGGTAATCGTCTGGCTGGGACGGGCAAAAATGGGCTCGGTCATGCGCGAACCGCCGGAGAGAATGAATTGAACGACCGCGGGCAGCGCGCGGAAATCAGAAACGCTGCCCCATGCCGAAGCGGAAAGCCTGTGTCTTGTCCGCGGAGTCTTTCGACAGGACGAAGGAGTAGTCGAAGCGCAGCGGGCCCATCGGCGAGGCCCAGATCAGGCTCATGCCGACGGAGGAGCGGATTTGGTTGGCATCGGCCAGGCAGATGGAGCCTTTCAGCGAACTGCCGCTTGGGCAAGGCACAGGCGCTATTGCACCGGTAAACGTCGTAGAGCCTTTATAGCCCCATGAATTTCCGACGTCCGCAAACACGGCACCCTTCAGCCCGAATTCCTTGGGCAGATTCGGGAATGGGAACATAAGCTCGGCACTGGCACCCCAGTACATGCTGCCACCCAATGCGTCGCGGCCGGTTGAACCCAAGTCACGCGGTCCAATGCCGGCCGGCGCGAAGCCGCGCACGAGATTCGGACCCATGAAGAAGTGGTCCAGCACCAGCAGTTCATGGCCGCCCCAGCCAGCGATGTAACCGCCCTGCAAGCGAATGATGCCGGTGATGTCATCCGTCACCGGGAAATAGTTGCGGTTATCGATGGAGGTCTTGAAGAATTTCACGTCGCCGCCGACGCCGGCGAAATCCTGCGCGAAGTTGATGAAGGATCCTTCGGTGGGATTTTGATTCTCGTTCAGGCTGTTGTGGATGAGCGAATATCCGACCAGCGAGGTCAGGCGCTCGCCCTGAAGCTGCTTGTACGCGTTTGAAACTTCAGCGAGGTTGCCGGGCTGGTTACCTGCAGCAGGAAGGTTGTCGATATCGCACGTTGTGCCCGCAATCGTGGGATTAGTCACAATAGGAGCGCCAGTTGAATCAACCGTACATCCGTCCCGATACCTGGGATCGATATCGACTTTACGATTGTAAATCGAATAGCGTAGCCCGAGCGTCAGTTCTTCCTTCAACGGCAGGCCGAACCGCAGGTTCATGCCGGTGGTGGTGAGGTCAACCGGGTTGTAGGTCGAACGCAGGTTCGTCTTCGTGAAGATGTCGAAGCCCGCCGCGACGCGCGTGCCGAGGAAGTAGGGCTCGGTGAACGAGAATTCGGCGCTGCGGACGCGCTGGCCGTAGCCGGCCGATATCTTCACATGCTGGCCGCGGCCGAGGAAGTTTCGTTCACCCACCGATACTTCGCCGATCACGCCGTCCGTGGTCGAGTAGCCGCCGCCGATAGAGAATTCGCCGGTAAGCTGCTCTTCCACTTCCACGTTCAGCACGATGCGGTCGGCGGCCGAGCCGGGCTCGTTGGTGACGCGGGTGGTCTTGAAGTAACCGAGATTCTTCAAGCGGCGCTCGGCGCGGTCCACGAGGACGCGGTTATAGGGGTCGCCTTCCAGAATATCGAACTCGCGGCGAATGACGTGATCGCGCGTGCGGGTGTTGCCGCGCACGTTGATGCGCTCGACATAAATGCGGGAGCCTTCCTCGACGACAAAGGTGATGTTGATGACGAAATTCGTCACATCGCGGTCGCCGCGCGGGCGCACCTGCGCAAAGGCGTAACCGCGCTTGGAGAGTTCAATCGTGATCAGCTCGATCGATTTCTCAACCTGTTCCGCGTTGTAGGTACCCCCACTCTTCGTGCGCAGAAGCCGGCTCAGATCGTCCGCGTTCACGTCGCGCAGGTTCGAAACGACATTGATCGTGCCGAATTTGTACTGCTGGCCTTCGTCGAGCGTGAGCGTCAGAACGAAGCCGCCTTCCTTGCTGTCGAGATCGACCGTCGCGGAAATGATGCGGAAATCGGCGTAACCGTTCTTCAGGTAGAAGCGGCGCAGGATTTCCTGGTCCGCGCTGACGCGGTCGGCGTCATAGAGGTCGCGGTTGTTCAGGAAGCTCAGCCAGTTCGTCTGCTGCGACGTGATCGTGTCGCGCAGCTTGAAATCGGAGAACTTGTTGTTGCCGATGAACACGATCTTCTTGATCGTCGTCTTGTCGCCTTCGTTGATCTCGAACACGAGATCGACGCGGCCGTTCGGCTGATCGATGACTTTCGGATCGACGCGGACGTTCAGCAGGCCCTGCCGGCGATACACATCGATGATTCTCTGAACGTCGGCCTGCACGGTCGGGCGCGAAAGCGCGCCGCGCGGCCGCGACTGGATTTCACTGGTGAGGGATTCGTCCTTGACCTTCTTGTTGCCTTCGAAGGCGATGCGATTGATCGTCGAATTCTCGACGACGATCACCACCAGACGGCCGCCGACCTGATTGATGCGGACGTCTTCATAGAGGCCGGTCGCATAAAGCGCCTTCAGGGCCTCGTCGATCTTCACGGAATCGAGCCGCTCGCCCGGACGAAGCTGGAAATAGCTGCGGATGGTCTCGGCATCGACGCGCCGATTGCCCTGCACAACGATGGTGCTCGCGGACTGGGCAAAAACCGGCTGCGTGGAGGCGAGATTCCCCACGGTGGCGGTAGCCGCCACCATCAGCGCCAGTGTCGCGCCAGCCGCGACCCGCCTGAGAACCCCCAATTTACTTCCCATCCTCAACGCGACCTGCTTCCGCCTGACAGACGCAACGCCCATTCACCGTGCGCGTGGGCACACGGCGTCCCAACCCTCTTAAGTCAGGTTTGGCAGACTATTCATAGGCTTGCAACCCGAAGGGCTACCCAAAAAAACGCAAAACCAAGGCATTTCCCGGGCGCAGTTGCCGCATGGCAACGGGTTCCGGGAACCCCAGGGTCGCAGGGTGAACGAATACCCCTAAGAGGCGTTTAAAACGCCTCAGAGTACCTTCAGGTGGAGAAGATCGTTCCAGGTGGCGAAGATCATCAGCATCAGCACGAGCGCCAGTCCGACCCGGAAGCCGAATTCCTGCGCCCGTTCGCTGAGCGGGCGGCCGCGCACCGCCTCGATGGCGTAAAATACGAGATGCCCGCCGTCGAGCAACGGTACCGGGAAAAGATTGAGCAATCCGATACTTACCGAGAGCACGGCGGTCAGGTGCAAAAGCGCCGAGAAGCTGATCGACGCCACCTGACCTGAAATCTGCGCGATCCGGATCGGTCCGCCAAGCTGGTCGGGCGATTCCCGTCCGGTGATCATGCCGCCGATATAGTTGAGCGTACGCTCAATCACGAACCAGGTTTCGGAGACGCCGAGCTGGACGGCTTTGACCGGCCCAATGTTCTCCGTGACGATGTCGTCACCGCTTGACGAACGGGAAATGCCGAGCATCCCCATGCGATGTTTGTTACCAAAATTGTCCGTGATCTCGCGGAGCAGAGGGGTCGCGGTCAGGGTCAGTTCGGTTCCCTTGCGGTTTATCGTCACCTTCAGCGGCGTGCCGGGGCTGGCGCCCACGATTCGCTGCATGTCGCCAAAATTCTCGATGGTCTTGCCGTCGATCGAAAGCACGAGATCGCCCGGCTGAAAGCCCGCGGCTTCCGCCGCACTTCCGGCCTGGATTGTGTCGACGCGTGGCGTGGTCGTCTGCCGTCCATAGACAAAATAGACCGTCGAAAAAATCACGATCGCGAGGATGAAATTCGCGATCGGGCCTGCGGCCACAATGGCCGCGCGCTTCCCGACCGATTGATGGAAGAAGGAAACCTTCTTCTCCTGTGCATTCATTGCCTCGATGGTCTTGCTGTCGGGCGTACTCGCGACCGAGTCGTCGCCGAAGAAACGCACATAGCCGCCGAGCGGAATCGCGGAGAACTTCCAGCGGGTTCCATGCCGGTCATTGAAACCGACGATTTCCGGGCCGAAGCCGACCGAGAAAGCCTCGACTTTCACGCCGCAGCGGCGCGCCACCCAGAAATGCCCAAGCTCATGAAAGAACACGACGATGGTGAGCACGAACAGAAACGGGATGACATACCCCAGCATCGATCCGCCCCAAGCGCCGAAACCCGACAAAAAATCCATTTCGTGTCCTTTCTGAATTCTTACCGCTCTAGGATGCCTTTGCGGCGAATTGAGGCAAGAGGGCAGAGGCTATACTTCTTCCGATATGGTCAATAGCGAGCGCGTCGTTAACCGTGCGGGGTTCCTTCAAGCTCTCTTTTTCAGCACGCGCAAGTGATGCCTCGACGAGTGCCGCGATCTCGCAAAACCCGATCCGGCCCTCCAGAAACGCCTCTACGGCTATCTCATTCGCCGCATTCAGGATGACGGGAGCCGCCCCGCCCGCCTCCATCGCCTCGCGCGCGACCCGCAAGGCCGGAAACCGCTTTAGATCCGGGGCCTCGAATTCGAGCGTGCCGAGCTGCGCCAGATCGAGCACCGGCGCTTTCCATTCCATGCGGCCGGGCCAGGCGAGGCAATGCGCGAGCGGGATCTTCATGTCCGGCATCGACATGCCCGCGATCATGGAGCCGTCGGTGAAGCGGACGATTGCATGAACGACGGACTGCGGATGCACGAGCACATCGAGCCTTGAAGGCTCGACCGAAAAGAGATGCCGTGCCTCGATCAGTTCCAGGCCCTTGTTCATCAGGGTCGCGGAATCGATCGTGATCTTGGCCCCCATCGACCAGGTGGGATGCTTCAAAGCCTGCTCCGGCGTGACGCGTGCCAGCTCCTCACGCGGTGTCTTGCGGAACGGACCGCCGGATGCGGTGAGCGTGATCCTTTCCGCACTTTTCGCGGGCGAACCGGCAAGCGCCTGAAACACCGCGTTGTGTTCGGAATCGAGCGGGAGAATCTTGGCCCCCGTCTCGCGCACGCGCGCCATGAAGACATCACCGGCGCAGACAAGCGCTTCCTTGTTGGCGAGCGCCAGCCGCCGGTTCGGCGCGAGTGCGGCGAATGCGGGTGCCAGTCCCGCGGCACCCGTGATCCCCGCGACCACGGTATCGGCTTCCACCTGAGCTGCTTCAAGTAATCCCTGCCGGCCGCCCGCGACCGCAATGCCGCTGCCGGCGAGCATATCTTTCAGCCGAAAATACTCTCCGTCGTCGGCGACCGCCGCGAAGCGCGCACCGAATTCGCGGGCGAGCTTCGCAAGTTTCGCCGCATCGCGGTTCGCTGTAAGCGCGCGGACTTCGAATTTGTTTCCAGTTGCGCGCAGAAGATCGAGCGTGCTGTCGCCGATCGAACCGGTAGCGCCGAGAACTGAAATGGAAGGCTGGGTGTTCACCACAGGAGCAGTCCCTGTGCGGGCGATCCGGCGCCGGCGCGGGCTATGCCGATCAACACGGCTGCAAGAGCAGCAACCAGAAATCCGTCGAGCCGGTCCATCATGCCGCCATGGCCAGGGATCAGCTGGCTCGCATCCTTCACGCCGAAACGCCGCTTCACGGAAGACTCAAACAGATCGCCGATCTGCGAGGCGATCACGACAATTGCCGCGGCGAGCGCCAGGCCCCACCGCAGGCTGAGCCCGCTTGCGAATGCCACGGCGAGACTCAGCAGCACGCCGCCCGCGAGACCGCCGATGCTACCCGACCATGTTTTATTCGGGCTGATGCGAGGTGCCAGCAACGGCCCGCCGAAAAAACGGCCGGCGAAATAGGCCGCGATATCGGCGGTCCACACCGCCGCGAACAGCCAGACAACCGCGATCAATCCGAATTTTGGGTCCGCGCGAAGGATCACCACCGGAATCAGCACGAGCGCGGCATAGATCATCCCTGTTGCCGTCCAAGCCCTGTGCTCGTTTGCCGTTGCAGCGGCAATGCCGGCGCCGATGATCGCAATCACCGCGGCGATGGCCGCGGCATCAAAGTGCAGTGCCACGCCCATCATGGCGATCGACAGCGCACCGATCGGCAGAAGAAAGTTTCGAGGTGCGCTACCTACAATGCCGGTCCACTCCCACCATACCCAGTAGGCGGCGGCGGCCCAGAACAGCAGGAACAACGTGCCGCCGAGATAAGCCGAAACAATCGCGGCCATACCCATGACCGCCGACGAGATCACCCGTTTTCGCAGTTCGGCGCTCTTTGCCGGACCGGCTTCGCGAGTAGCGTCGGTGGGCGGGACTGACAAGTTCAGTTTCCCGCCCGCGCGTTGACGCCGCCGAAGCGGCGTTCGCGCCGGTGAAATTCCTCGATGGCTTCTTCCAGGGCGGCGCGATCGAAGTCCGGCCAGTAGATCGGCATGAACACGAACTCCGCATAGGCCGCCTGCCAGAGCAGAAAATTCGAAAGCCGCTGCTCGCCGCTGGTGCGGATGACGAGATCGGGGTCGGGAATGCCCGCGGTATCGAGTTGAGCCTCAAGAAGTTCGGCATCGATTTGAGAGGGATCAATGTTTCCGCTGACGGAATCCTCCGCGAGCTTGCGCGCGGCACGGGCGATTTCCTGGCGCGAACCGTAATTGAACGCGACACAAAGCGTGCATTTCCGGTTCTCCCGGGTCAGCATTTCCGCGTGTGCAATCAGTCCGGTGATCTCGGAGTCGAGACCGGTACGGTCGCCGATGATACGGATCCGCACGCCGGATTTGTGCAGGTCCGCAAGGTCGTCGCGGACAAAGCGCTTCACCAGCGTCATGAGGTCGTTGATTTCCTGCGCGGGCCTTGTCCAGTTCTCGGCGCTGAAGCTGAAAATCGTGAGGTACTGGATGCCGAGATCGCTGGAAGCGCGCACCGTCTTGCGCAAGGCTTCAACGCCGCGCCGGTGTCCCTCCGCGCGTGGCAGACCGCGCGCGGCCGCCCAGCGGCCGTTCCCGTCCATGATGATCGCGACATGCACGGGCGGTGACGTGTCGTCGCCTTTGGCGGGAACAAGATCGGGTACAGGCATCGGGATCGTCCGCGATTAGACGGACATGATTTCCTTTTCCTTTATTGCGAGCGCCTGATCGATCTCGGCGATGGTAGCGTCGGTCGTTTTCTGCACGTCCGTCTCGTGTCGCTTGATCTCGTCTTCGCTGACGTGACCGTCTTTTTTCAGGTTTTTCAGATGATCGATGCCGTCGCGACGGACGTGCCGGACGGCGATACGCGCGGCTTCGGCATATTTATGCGCGATCTTGGCCAATTCCTGACGGCGTTCCTGGTTGAGTTCGGGAATGCGCAGCCGGATCATGGTGCCTTCGGTCGAGGGATTGAGCCCCAGATTGGCGTCGCGGATCGCCTTTTCGACGGATTTCACCACGCCCGCGTCCCACACCTGAACGGACAACATGCGGGCTTCGGGCACGCTTACGGTCGCGACCTGGTTCAGCGGCATCGGTGCGCCGTAAGCTTCGACCGTGATCGGCTCGAGCATGTTCGGCGAGGCGCGGCCCGTGCGCAGGCCGCTCAATTCCGTTTTCAAAACCGAAACAGCGGCCGCCATGCGGCGCTTCACATCGGCGAGGTCAAATGGACCGGGTTTCGTCATGCAATCTCCCTTCCCTCGCGCCCGCATCGGCGGAGGCTTTTTGCCGTGAATATCGGGCGTCAGGGCGTGACGGTGGTGAAACGGCCCTTGCCGCCGAAAGCAGCGGCAATCGCGCCCGGTTCGCGGATCGAGAATACAATTATCGGCAGCTTTGCGTCACGGGCAAGCGCGAAGGCGGCCGCATCCATCACCTTGAGATCCTTGGCCAAAGCCTGATCGTGGGTGAGGCTGTCGAAACGCTTGGCGTTGGACTTCTTGTCCGGATCGGCGTCATAGACCCCGTCCACATTGGTTGCCTTGAACATGGCATCGCAGCGAAGTTCCGCCGCACGAAGGGCGGCACCCGTATCGGTCGTGAAGAACGGGTTGCCCGTGCCGCCGCCGAGGACCACGACATGCCCGTTTTCGAGATGCTTCAGGCCGCGCTGGCGGGAATAGGGTTCGCAGAAACCGGAAATCTGCATCGCCGACATGACGCGTGGCCCGACCCCCGCCTTGTCGATGGCTTCGCCAAGGGCGAGCGCGTTGATGACCGTGGCCAGCATGCCCATCTGGTCGGCGGTCGCACGGTCGATGCTCGGATCGGTGGTGGCCCCCCGAATGAAATTGCCGCCGCCCACCATCACGGCGATCTCCGCACCGAGTGCTTTCGTCGCCGCGATGTCTTTTGCGATGGCCGTCAGGAACGAAGGATCGATGCCGAAATTCCGGCTGCCCTGGAGGGCTTCGCCGGACACCTTTACGAGAACCCGGCGATACGCTGGCTTGCTCATGGCGTCCGCCCCAAAATTACGGCCGGTCCTGAATTCAGTTCGTCTTGGCGGCCGCGGCGACTTCCGCGGCGAAATCCTGCTCCTGCTTCTCCACGCCCTCCCCGAGCGCGTAGCGCACGAATCCCGCGATCTTGATCGGGCCGCCAGCGGCACCTTCGGCTTCCTTCACCGCCTGCGCAACCGACTTCGACGGGTCATGCACAAAAGCCTGATCGACCAGGCAGACTTCCTTGTAAAAAGTCTTGAGGCCGCTTTCGACGATTTTCTCGATGACATTCTCCGGCTTGCCGGATGCCTTGGCCTTGTCGGCGAGCACGCCGCGCTCACGCTCGATCGTGCTCTTGTCAACGCCCGCTGCATCGACGGCCACCGGGTTGGCCGCCGCGATGTGCATCGCGACCTTGCGGCCGACTTCCTTCAGCGTATCGGCATTGCCCTTCGACTCCAGCGCGACCAGCACGCCGATCTTGCCGATGCCATCTGCAATGGCGCTGTGCATGTAGGAGCTGACAGCGCCCTCTTTCACTTCGAGCATTGCGGCCCGGCGAAGGGTCATATTCTCGCCGATGGTGGCGACGGCGGAAGCAATGGCTTCGGCAATCGAGCCATTGCCGGCCCTGGCGGCTTTCAACTTTTCGACATCGGTGCCGTTATGCAGTGCTGCCTGCGTGATGAGCTTCACGAGGCCCTGGAATTGCTCGTTACGCGCCACAAAGTCCGTCTCGGAATTGACTTCGACAAGCACGCCCTTCTTGCCCTCGATGGCGACGCCGACAAGACCTTCCGCAGCGACGCGCCCGGCCTTTTTCGCGGCCTTGGAGAGGCCTTTCTTGCGCAGCCAGTCGACCGCCGCTTCGAGATTGCCGCCGTTTTCCGCAAGCGCCTGCTTGCAGTCCATCATACCGGCACCCGTGAGGTCGCGCAGCTGCTTGACGAGGGTCGCACTGATTTCGGCCATGCGTCTTACTCTGCTTCGGCGGAGAGCTGTTTCGCCTGAGCCGTCCATCCGTCAACGCGGCCGGGAAGTCCGACCGTCTCGCCGAGATGATGCGAGTCCTTCTTGTCGAGGGTGGCGACCTGCCAGTAGTGGAAGATACCGAGATCGTTGAGCTGCTTCTCGATGTCGGGGCTGACGCCCGGAAGCTTCTTGAGATCGTCCGGCGTTCCGCGCGGGCCGGCAAGCTGTTCGAAATTCCATTCGGATTTCACGGGCAGAGTCTCTTCGACCTGCGGTTTGGTGTCGTGACCGGCCTCGCCCTGCGCGCGCGAGATGCCGTCGATCGCGGCTTTCGCGATCAGATCGCAGTAAAGCGCGATGGCGCGGCCGGCGTCGTCGTTACCGGGGATCGGATAGGTGATGCCGTCCGGATTGCAGTTGGTGTCGATGATCGCAGCCACCGGAATGTTCAGGCGGCGCGCTTCCTTGATCGCGATGTCTTCCTTGTTCGTGTCGATGATGAACACGAGATCGGGCAAGCCGCCCATATCGCGGATGCCGCCCAGCGCCTTCTCCAGCTTTTCCTTTTCGCGGGCGAGCGTGAGGCGCTCCTTCTTGGTGTAGCCGCTACCGGAGGCCTCGGAGGAGAGCATCTCCTCGATTTCCTTCAGGCGCGCGATCGAGTGCGAGATCGTCTTCCAGTTGGTCAGCGTGCCGCCGAGCCAGCGCGAATTGACGTAGTACTGCGCGCAGCGCTTCGCGGCATCGGCGATCGGATCCGAAGCCTGGCGCTTGGTGCCGACGAACAGGATGCGGCCGCCCTTGGCGACGGTGTCGGCAATCGCCTGCAACGCGCGGCTCATCAGCGGCACGGTCTGGGCGAGATCGATGATGTGAATTTTGTTGCGAACGCCGAAAATGTACGAAGCCATTTTCGGATTCCAGCGATGGGATTGGTGGCCGAAGTGAACGCCAGCTTCCAATAGCTGACGCATCGAGAAGTCAGGGATAGGCATATCAACTCTCCGGTTAGCCTCCGCGGACGATGAGCCAGGCTTTCGCCCAGCACCGGATGCGATCCTTGGGGATCAAGGCCGCCTGAGTCCGCGTGCGAGATGCGCTGCTTATAGGGGGCGGTAGCCTGTGGCGCAAGGGAAACCCTGCGCCGGAAAAGCCTGCTAGAACAACCACTTCAGCGCGTAGTGCATCGGCACCATCACGCAGAAAGCATTAAAGGCGAACAGGCACGCAAAATATAGAAACGGCTGTAGTGCTTTTTGCGGCTTTTCGCCCGGTCCAAACACCCAATTGATGTTCAGGTGGCGCGCCGTGAACAGGAAGCAGACGCTCAGCACCACGATCATCAGCGCGAGCTGTGCCGCAAACGCGCGTTCGTCGTAGCCGAACTTGTAGAGCAGCCACAGGATCGTAGGCGGCAACGCCAGATGGAACAGTGAGATTGCGCGCAGCCACAACGGATATTTCGACTGGAACATGTAACTCGTAAGCCCAAGCTTTCCGCCGATGATGAAATCGACAGTCCAGACCAGTTCGAGCGGAAGCACGCCGACCGCAGGCATGCTGGCGAGCAGCGGTATCTCAAAGATCACGGCGGCCGCTGTCAGAAACAGCGCGACATCGGAGAGCCAGAGAAAATTCGAGGGGCCGTATTCGCGCCAGTAAACGACGATCAGAAACGGTACGAATGCGCCGTAAGCGATCTTCAGCCAGAGTGGAACGAGCATGGGCTCCATTCAGAGCGCCTCGACTTCCACTACTCCCGGCACGGCTTTCATCGCGCCCGCGATCTGCGGTGAGATCGGATAACGGCCCGGCAGTTTCACTTCCACTTCCGCGCGGCCTTCTTCGAGCATCACGACGATGCTGACTTCACCCGCACTCTCGCCCTTGACAGTCGTGCCGCCGTTCAGCCGCTTCGCCACCTGGTCGATCGGAGCGTGCGAAGCGACGAATACGCGAAGGCCCTTCTGGGTTTTCGACGCAGCGTCATCCAGCCGTTCAGCCTTGTGAACGCGGACGCGGACGTCCTCGCCCTGCATTTCGGCACCTACATGAAGCAGCACCGCCGTACCCGGCTCCAGCACTTCGCGGAATTGCGCGAGCCCTTCGGAGAACAGCACGGCCTCGAAATGCCCGGTCGAATCCGAGAGACCGATAATGCCCATCTTGCTGCCGGTCTTGGTGCGCCGCTCAACGCGCGAGATCACGGTCGCCGCGAGCTTGCCCGTGGCCTGTCCGGCCTTCACGCTGCGTGCGAACTCCATCCACGGCGACACGCGAAGTCTCTTGAGGGCGATCTGGTAGTCGTCGAGCGGATGGCCAGACAGAAAAAACCCGATCGCGTCGTATTCCCTGTTCAGCCGTTCAATCGGCAGCCAATCCTCGGCTGCCTTGGTTTGCAGCAATACCTTGGCGCCGCCGCTGCCAAACAGGCTCGACTGGCCCTCGGCATTTGCCGCTCCGGTGCGCTGCGCATGCGCGAGCATTCCATCGATGGCGGCAAAGGCGCGGGCACGATTCGGCTCAAGCTCATCGAACGCGCCGGAGGCGACAAGACTTTCCAGCGTGCGGCGGTTGACGGCGCGCGCTTCGACCCGCTCGGCGAAATCGGCGAGATCGGTGAACGGCTTTTCACCGCGCGCCTTCACGATGGCCTCGACGGCATGGCCGCCGACCCCGCGCAGGGCTGCAAGCGCATAGACGATCTTGCCGTCCAGCACATCGAAATCGCGGCCCGATTTGTTGACCGAAGGCGGCTCGACCACGATGCCCATGCGTTGCGCCTCGCGGCGGAATTCCGCGAGCTTGTCCGTGTTGCCCATCGAAAGCGTCATGGTGGCGGCGAGAAACTCCACTGGATAATTCGATTTCAGATAGGCGGTCTGGTACGCAACCAGCGCATAGGCCGCGGCATGGCTCTTGTTGAAGCCGTAGTCCGCGAAACGCTGCAGCAGATCGAAAATCTCGTCGGCCTTGTCCTTATCGACGCCGCGCTCGACCGAACCGGAAACGAAGCGCTCGCGCTGCGCCGCCATTTCCTTCTTGATCTTCTTGCCCATCGCGCGCCGCAGGAGATCGGCCTCGCCTAGCGAATAGCCCGCGAGCGTCTGCGCGATCTGCATCACCTGTTCCTGATAGATGATGACGCCGAAGGTTTCCTTCAGGCTCTGCTCGATCTTCGGATGGATGTAGTCGGGCTTTTCGTTGCCGTGCTTGCGGGCGTTGTAAGTCGGGATATTCGCCATCGGACCGGGACGATAGAGTGCCACGAGCGCGATGATGTCCTCGAAACGGTCCGGCTTCATCTCCGCGAGCGCCTTGCGCATGCCCGCACTTTCAATCTGGAACACGCCGACCGTCTCGCCGCGACCCATCATCTCGTAACTCTTTCGGTCGTCGAGCGGAATTGTCTCGATCTTGAGATCGATCTCACGTTGCGCGAGCAGCTTGCGCGCGGTTTCGATCACCGTCAGCGTCGTAAGCCCGAGAAAGTCGAACTTCACCAGACCCGCCTGCTCCACCCATTTCATGTTGAACTGGGTCACCTGCATGTCGGATTTCGGATCGCGGTAAAGCGGCGTCATTTCCGACAATGCACCGTCGCCGATCACGATGCCGGCGGCATGCGTGGATGCGTGGCGATAGAGGCCTTCCAGTTTCAGCGCGATGGCGAAGAGGCGTTGTACACGCGCATCGTTGCGCGCTTCTTCCTGGAGGCGCGGTTCACCTTCGATCGCTTTCTCGAGCGTTAAGGGAGCAGCCGGATTGAACGGCACGAGCTTGCAGAGTTTATCGACCTGGCCGTAAGGCATTTCCAGCACCCGGCCGACATCGCGCAGCACACCCCTCGCCTGCAACGTGCCGAAGGTGATGATCTGTGCGACCTGATCGCGTCCGTATCGCTCTTGTACGTAGCGGATCACCTCGTCGCGGCGATCCTGGCAGAAGTCGATGTCGAAGTCCGGCATCGACACGCGTTCCGGATTGAGGAAGCGCTCGAACAATAGCCCGAAGCGAAGCGGATCGAGATCGGTGATCGTGAGCGCGTAGGAAACGAGCGAGCCCGCACCCGAGCCGCGCCCCGGTCCCACCGGAATTCCCTGCTGCTTCGCCCATTGGATGAAATCGGCAACGATCAGGAAGTAACCGGCGTATTTCATGCCGCCGATCACCTTCAACTCGAATTCGAGCCGGTCGCGATAATCCTGTTCGGTCTGGCCCGGTGCGGTTCCGTGGTTTTTGAGCCTGACCTTCAGACCCGCTTCCGCGCGTTTCCGCAGTTCGGCCACCTCGTCAGCCGCTTTGTCGCCGACCGTGAAGCGCGGAAGGATCGGCTGGCGCGTACGCGGACGGAAGGCGCAGCGCCGAGCGATCTCGATGGTGGAAGCAAGCGCTTCTGGAAGATCCGCAAAAAGCGCTGCCATTTCCTTGCGGGTCTTGAAGGAATGCTCCGGCGTCACCTGCCTGCGCGTACTGCTGTCGGAAACGAGCTTGCCTTCGGCGATCGCAAGCAGCGCGTCATGCGCTTCGAAATCATCGCGCGTCGCGAAGAACGGTTCGTTCGTGGCCACAAGCGGCAGTTTCTGCGTATAGGCGAGCTCCAGCAGCGAAATCTCGACCAACTTTTCGGAATCGAGCCCGTGGCGTTGCAGCTCTACATAGAGACGGCCCTGGTAGGCCGAGGCCAGTTTTTCGAGCCTTGCGGCTGAAAGCTCGGGGCGGGCGTCATTCAGCGCGCTGTCGATCGGTCCATCGGGTCCGCCGGTCAATGCGATCAACCCTTCGGATCGCGCGACCAGCCAGTCGAATTTCACATGCGGCGCTTCGAGATCGGCGGCTTCCAGAAAACTCCTTGAGACCAGCGCGATCAGGTTTTTATATCCGGCCTCGCTGGATGCGAGGAGCACAAGCCGGGGCATGCGTTGCGGGCGCTGACTCATTCCGAGGCCGCCGTTGCGCGCGGCTTCATCACCAAAATCGACAGCCAGTGCGCATCCAATGATCGGCTGGATGCCGGTTCCAGCCATCTTTTCGGAGAATTCCAGCGCGCCGAACAGATTGCCCGTGTCCGTGATCGCAAGTGCCGGCTGACGGTCGGCAGCGGCCAGCCCCGCAAGTTTCGCAATCGGCAGCGCGCCCTCGAGCAGCGAGAACGACGAATGGACGTGAAGATGGACGAAACCTGCGTCCGCCAATGTGCCGCTCCGATTCTGTTGATGGATTTATCGTGGCGCTAAGAAGTGCGTATGTCGATTCTTAAGCGAAAGATAATTGGCTGCCTGTGGACTACGGCAACTACGCCAGTTCCACGATCTGGCCTTCCTGCAGCGTAATCCGTCGGTTCATCCGGCCCGCGAGTTCGAGATTGTGGGTCGCGATCACCGCGGCAAGCCCGGTCGCCCGCACCAGTTTCGCAAGTGTCTCGAACACATGGTCGGCCGTGTGCGGGTCGAGATTGCCGGTCGGCTCGTCCGCCAGCAGCAGATGCGGCGCGTTCGCCACGGCGCGCGCAATCGCCACGCGTTGCTGCTCGCCGCCGGAAAGTTCAGACGGACGGTGCTCGAGCCGCTCGCCGAGACCCAGAAAAGCGAGGAGTTCGGTGGCTCGCTTTTTTGATTCGCCGCGCGAAAGTCCCCGGATCATTTGCGGAAGCATCGTGTTCTCGATTGCAGAAAACTCCGGCAGCAAGTGATGGAACTGATAGACAAAACCGATGTCGGTGCGGCGGATGCTGGTGCGCTCCGAATCCGCAAGTCCCACGGTCGGCCGGTCAGCGATAAACACCTCGCCGGAATCCGGTTGCTCGAGCAGGCCCGCGATGTGCAGGAGCGTCGATTTCCCCGCTCCCGACGGCGCGATGAGTGCCACGGATTCACCCGGCCAGACCGAGAAGGTGACACCGGACAAGATCTCCAGCGTCGCATTGCCCTGCACATACCGCCTCTCGACGGCCTCCAGATGCAGGGCTGGCGTGTCGCTCATGCGATCACTCGTACCGCAGCGCTTCGACCGGATCGAGCCGCGCCGCGCGCCAGGCCGGATAGATGGTTGCAACAAAGGAGAGAACGAGCGCCATCCCGACGACGACCGCCGTTTCGCGGCTGTCCACATCGGCGGGCAGCCGGCTGAGATAATAAAGTTCCGGCGAGAACAATTCCGTGGCCGTCAGCCACGAGATGAAGCGCCGGATTTCCTCGACATTCAGGCAGACCGCGAGACCCAAGCCAAAACCGACCAGCGTGCCGATGACGCCAATGCTCGACCCGGTGATGAGGAAAATTCGCAGAATTGCGCCCTTGGTCGCCCCCATCGTGCGCAGGATCGCGATGTCGTGGCCCTTGTCCTTCACAAGCATGATCAGGCCGGAGACGATGTTGAGTGCCGCAACCAGCACGATCAGCGTGAGGATCAGGAACATCACGTTGCGCTCGACCTGAAGCGCATTGAAAAACGTAGAGTTTCGCTGGCGCCAATCGATCACGAAGATCGGCCGCTCCGCGGCCTTGTTCACCTCTTCGCGGAAGCGAACGATGGCATCGGGATTGTCGGTATAGACTTCGATTGCCGTCACGTCGTTCGGGCGATTGAAATAGGCCTGTGCTTCGGCGAGCGGCATGAACACGAAGACCGAATCATATTCCGACATGCCGATCTCGAAGATCGCCGCCACCTTGTAGGGCTTGATGCGCGGCGTCGTTCCCATCGGCGTCACCGACCCACGTGGCGCGACAAGCGTGACCTGATCCCCCACGCGAACCGAAAGCTGATCGGCAAGACGCTTGCCGATGACAATGCTCTGGCCGGCATCGAAGCCGTCGAGCGTGCCGCTGCGGATGTTCGGGCCGATCGCGGGAAGCCGTTTCAGGTCCGCTTCACGCACGCCGCGCACCAGCGCGCCGCCCGCATGAAACGGCGATGAAGCCAGCGCCTGCCCCTCGACCAGCGGCACGGCGAGTGTGATCCCGCGCACGCCGGAAATGCGCTCGGCGACCACGGTGTAATCCGTCAATGCGGAGTCGATCGGCTGGACGAGCATGTGCCCGTTCAGGCCGAGGATTTTGGAAAGCAGCTCTTTGCGAAAGCCGTTCATCACCGCCATCACGATGATGAGCGTGGCTACGCCCAGCATGATGCCGAGAAAGGAAAATCCCGCGATCACCGAGATGAACCCTTCCTTCCGGCGCGCCCGCAAATAGCGCATCGAAAGCATCCACTCGAACGCGGAGAACGGTGCGGTCCCCGATTTGGCGGCCATTGGCTCTCCTGAACGCCCCCGCTCAGCCCGCGATTTTCTTCAACGCATCGGCCGGGGTGAGCATTTCACGTTCCCCGGTCGAACGGCGCTTTACTTCGACCTTTCCTTCGGCAAGGCCTTTCGGCCCGACCAGAACCTGCCACGGCAGGCCGATCAGATCGACGGTCGCGAATTTGGCCCCCGCGCGATCGTCGGTGTCGTCATACAGTACGTCGATTCCCTTCGCCGCAAAGTCCCGATAGAGTTGCTCACAGGCGGCGTCGGTGCCGCTGTCTCCTTGCTTCAGATTGAGCAGGCCGACATGGAACGGTGCCACCGCTTCCGGCCAGACAATGCCGTTGTCGTCGTGACAGGCCTCGACGATCGCCGCCACCAGCCGGGTCGGACCTATACCATAGGAACCCATATGAACCGGCTTCATGGTGCCATCGGGGCCGGTGACGGTTGCTTTCATCGGCTCTGAGTATTTGGTGCCGAAGTAGAAAATATGGCCGACTTCGATCCCGCGCGCCGATAGCCGTCTAGCCTCCGGAATCTTGTCAAAAGCCGGAGCGTCGTGCTTCTCGGACGTGGCGGCGTAAAGCGATGTCCATTTCTCGATCAGTTTTTCGAGGCCGCCGACATCGTCGAAATTCACGTCGGCTTCCGGCACCGGAAATTCCAGATAGTCCTTGTGGCAGAAAACTTCGCTCTCACCGGTCGAAGCGAGGATGATGAATTCGTGGCTGAGATCGCCGCCGATCGGGCCGGTGTCGGCTTGCATCGGGATCGAGCGCAGGCCCAAGCGCGCGAATGTGCGCAGGTAGGCGACGAACATCTTGTTATAGGAATGTTTCGCGCCGGCGGCATCGATGTCAAAGCTGTAGGCGTCCTTCATCAGGAATTCGCGCGAGCGATAGACCCCAAAGCGCGGGCGCACCTCGTCGCGGAATTTCCACTGGATATGATAGAGATTCAGCGGGAGCTGCTTGTAAGACTTCACCGAGGCGCGGAAAATCTCGGTGATCATTTCCTCGTTGGTCGGCCCGTAGAGCATGTCCCGCTCGTGCCGGTCCTGGATTCGCAGCATTTCCTTGCCATAATCTTCGTATCGTCCGCTTTCCCGCCAGAGATCGGCGGACTGGATGGTCGGCATCAGCATTTCGACGGCGCCGGAGCGGTCCTGTTCCTCCCGGACGATCTTGCAGACCTTCTGGAGGACCCGCATCCCGAGCGGCAAGAACGCATAAATCCCGGCCGCTTCCTGCCGGATCATGCCCGCGCGCAGCATCAGCCGGTGCGAAACGATCTCGGCGTCCTTCGGCGTGTCGCGCAGGATCGGCAGGAAAAAACGGGAAAGACGCATGCGAATTTCACGACTCAAGCTGGGCGGGAGAGATCGCGGGCAGTGAACGCAGAAGATTTGCGAATGACAAGAGCCGCTTAGCCGGAGGGGCTTGAGCCGCTGTTGCTGCAACGCAAGATTTTATCCTTGCGCTGCAAGAATGACAACTTGCTGCACATGAGTCAGGATTGCGGACCGTCTGGGAAGCCACGGGTTTCGCTCGTCGGCTTTGGCCCAGGTCTCGGGAGGAAACCAACGCATTGGCTCGCACGGCGCACCGCAATGGAGCGCTAGCAGCCAGTAACAAAAAGCGATGGGACCGGAGCGGGCGAGCGAACAGCTCGCCCGTTTTCGTTGGTGGCTTCAATAAGAAAGTCTTCCGAACGGCATCGGCAGACTGTCGAGCGTGATGAGCTTGGCCTGCCACACCCACACACCGGCGCCGAAAATAACCGCCGAAACAACAGTGGTGATCAACGCCTTTTTGAATAGCTGAGGCGCCAGCGGCGCGCCGGGATCGGTGCCCTCTTCGACCGTGCCCTGTTCGTGCTGGCTGCGGATGCCGAACGGCAGCACGGCGAACAGCACGATCCACCAGACCAGAAAATAGATCGCGATGCCTGCGCTGATGCTCATTCAAACTTCCTCGATTTCGATCAGCGTGCCGTTAAAATCCTTGGGATGCAGGAACAGCACCGGTTTGCCATGCGCACCGATCTTCGGCTCGCCATCGCCAAGCACGCGCGCGCCCTTGGATTTCAGTTGATCGCGCGCGGCCCGAATGTTTTCCACCTCGTAGCAGATGTGGTGCACGCCGCCTTCAGGACTGCGTTCCAGGAATTTGGCAATAGGCGAATTCTCACCGAGCGGCGCGATCAGCTCGATCTTGGAATTCGGCAGCGTGATGAAGACCGTCATAACCCCGTGTTCCGGTAACGGCAGCGGTGCGGATACTTCCGCGCCGAGCGTGTCGCGGTATTTTGCACTTGCCGCGGCAAGATCCTGCACGGCAATCGCCACATGGTTGAGCCGTCCGATCATAGGCGAAGTCTACACCTCAAGCACGAGAACATGACAGACGGGCTTTTTGCCCCATGCGGCATTCACGGAGCCTCGCACCGAGCGCTGCACCGCCTGCGTGACGGCTGCATGGTCGCGCCTGCGGTTTTTGGGAAGGGACTCGATTGCATCATAGATCGCGTCGGATATGAGATCGGCCATCAGCCGGCCCGGAGCCACCTCTTCGGGCAACCCCGTCAGATCGATCATCGGATCGCCGGCAAGTTCTCCGCGCTTTCCCAGTGCCAGCGCAACTGAAACCACGCCTGAAAAAGCCAGGCGCCTGCGCTCGGGAATGGTTTTCGCTTCCTCCGAAACGAGCAGATTGCCATCGCGGTACAGGCGGCCGGCCGGAACTTCGTCGGTGATCTGGCCCGGCCCGGGTGCGAGCCGCACAACATCGCCGTCGCGGCAGGTGACCACTTCCTTGATGCCGCAGGAACGTGCGAGTGCCGCATTCTCCGAAAGATGCAACGCCTCGCCATGAACCGGCACAACGAGTTCAGGCTTCAGCCATTCGTAGAGTTTCTCAAGCTCGCCCCTGCGCGGATGCCCCGAAACATGCACGAGATGCGTCCGGTCCGTCAGCACGCGCACGCCCTGATCGATCATGGCGTTGATGATCCGGTTCACGGCTTTTTCGTTGCCGGGAATGGTGCGGGAGGAAAAAATCAGCGTGTCCCCGCGATCGAGTGAAATTTCGGGATGGTCGTTCACGGAAATCCGGGCGAGTGCCGCGCGCGGCTCGCCCTGCGATCCGGTCAGCAACAACAGCACCCGCTCACGCGGCAGCGAATGAAATGCGTCCATGCCGCGGAATGGCGCAACACCGTCGAGCATATGCATTTCACGCGCGATGTTGACAATGCGCTCCATCGCGCGGCCCGCAATCACCACTTCGCGCCCGGCACTGGCGGCGGCGAGGGCGGCCGCCTTGAGCCGCGCGGCATTCGAGGCGAACGTCGTCAGCGCCACCCTGCCCTTGCATTCGCGGACGATTTTCCCAAGGCTTTCAGCGACTTCCGACTCCGATGGCGAGATGCCGTCGCGCACCGCATTGGTGGAGTCGCAGATGACCGCGCGCACGCCTTCTTCGCCGAGCGCGCGGAATTTCCTTTCGTCGGTGGTCGCCCCGATCAGCGGCGAGGGATCGAGCTTCCAGTCGCCGGTATGCACGACCATGCCGAGCGGCGTCCGGATCGCAAGCGCGTGGCTTTCCGGAATCGAATGCGCGACCGGCACGAATTCGACATCGAACGAGCCGACTTTGATCCGTCCGCCGACCGGCACGATCTTTACCGGAATTTGCGGCGCGCCTGGCTCGCCCATGCGCTTGGATTCGATCAGTGCCGCCGTGAACGGCGTGGCATAGATCGGCACGCGCAATTTCGGCCAGAGGTCGAATACAGCACCAATGTGATCCTCATGCCCGTGCGTAAGCACGATGCCGGCGATGTTGCGGCGCTCATCTTCGAGAAAACGAATGTCGGGGAGGATGATGTCAACGCCCGGTACTTCGGCGTCGGCAAACGACACGCCCATATCGACGCAGAGCCATTCGCCGCCTTGCCCGGAGCCCAGGCCGTAGAGAGCGAGATTCATCCCGATCTCGCCGACGCCTCCAATCGGGACAAACACCAGTTCTTTCGGCTTTACAGTCACCGCGCCTCACATCGCTGTCAGCGGAAATACGTCGCCGGCGTGGATCGTCTCGCGGGTGCCGTCGGCGCGGCGGAGCAAAAGTCCACCATCGGAATCGAGCGTCTCGAAAGTGCCGCCAATCGTGCGGTCAGGCAAGCGGACCTCAATGGCCGTCCCGATGCCCGAGGCCCGCGCGATCCAGGCATCGCGGATCGAGCGGAAGTTGCTGCCGCGATTCCACTCCACCAGACGCGCATTCAGCGTGTTGCCGAGGGCGGCAAGAAGTCCGCCCGGAGAGACGGCAAAACCGGCATCGTGGAGATTGCCCGCCGGAAATTCGGTCGGCTCGGGGTGATGCCTGCAATTCACGCCGTAACCGATCACGGCGAAATGCTTGCCCTCGGCTGCAATGCCTTCAACCAGAATGCCCGCGATCTTGCGTCCATCGAGCACGACGTCGTTCGGCCATTTCAGCTTCAGTTGTGCGGGCGCAAGCCCGCTGGTGACGTCGAGCAGCGCGTCATGCAGCGCGAGGGCCGCGACAAAACAGATCCCCGGCAGCACGGCGGATGGAGCCGGATCGTGCAGGAGAAGACTTGCGTAGAGATTGCCGGGCTCCGAAATCCAAACCCGTCCTTGCCGTCCCCGGCCGCCCGACTGTTCTAGCGCAACGACCCAGAGCGGTCCGCGCTCGCTCCTGCGTGCACGCTCCAGTGCCTCTGTGTTGGTTGAACCAATCCTGTCGAATACCACGACCGGAATTCCGCCCGCGGTTGGCGGAAATGCGCTCATGTTCAGAACAGCGACTTTGCGGCCGCCTGCGCCGCCGCGACAATCGGCGCCGGATAGATGAAGAAGAAGATCACGAACAGTCCGCTGACGCCGAGTGCCACGCGCAGCGGTACCGCCATCGGCTCGAACGGTGCTTTCGGCTCATCCATGTACATGATCTTGACGATGCGCAGATAATAATAGGCGCCGACGACGCTTGCGAGCACGCCGATCACGGCGAGCGCGAAGAGCCGCGCCTCGATGGCGGCGAGGAACACATAGAACTTCGCGAAGAAGCCCGCCAGCGGCGGAATGCCGGCGAGCGAGAACATCATGGCTCCCAGCATGAAGGCGGTTGCTGGATGCGTGCGCGCGAGGCCGGCGAGTTCATCGATCTCCTCGACCGCCTTGCCATTGCGTCGCATCGCAAGGATGCAGGCGAACGTGCCGAGCGTCATCGCCATGTAGATGACCATGTAGATCAGCACGCCGGCGACACCCGATGCCGTGCCTGCAGAAAGGCCGACCAGCGCGAAACCGATATTGCCGATGGAGCTGTACGCCATCAGCCGCTTGATGTTGGTCTGTCCGATCGCGGCGAACGCGCCGAGCACCATGGACGCAATCGAGATGAAGATCACGATCTGCTGCCACTGCGGCACGATCCCGGGGAACGCGCCGGTTGCGACGCGCACGAAGATCGCGATGGCCGCGACCTTGGGGGCCGCCGAGAAAAATGCCGTCACCGGCGTCGGTGCACCTTCATAGACATCCGGCGTCCACATGTGGAACGGGACGGCGGAAACCTTGAAGGCGAGACCGGCGAACAGGAACACCAGACCGAAGACGAGGCCGGTGGAAGGCGACTTCGCTGCCGCCGCGATGCCGGTGAACGAAACCGTGCCGGTAAAGCCGTAGATCAGCGACGCGCCATAAAGCAGCATGCCGGAGGAAAGCGCACCGAGCACAAAATATTTCAGACCGGCTTCCGAGGAACGGACATTGTCGCGATCAAAGGCCGCAATCACATAAAGCGAGAGCGACATCAGCTCGATGCCCATATAGAGCATGATCAGGTCGTTCGCCGACACCATCACCATCATGCCGGCGGAGGCAGTCAGCACCAGAAGACCGAATTCGTAGCGGTGCAGCTTTTCCTTCTTCCAGAAATCGATCGACATGAAGAGCGCGGCCGCGGCACCGATGAGCGTCAGCACTTTCATGAAGCGGGCAAAGCCGTCGAATACAAAGCTGCCGCCGAATACTTCGAAGCGGCCATCGGGTACCGCCATCACCAGCACGGCAGCGATCAGAAGGAGCGCAATGCACGCCGCGTCCATGATCCCGGCGATCCTGTCGCCCTTCGCGGCGCCCAGAAGCACAAGCACCAGTGCGCCGCCGAGAACGACTATCTCCGGCAACACAGGCGTAAGGGATGTGACCACGACGTTCATTTGTTCAGCCTATTGCAGCGACAGGAGCGCTGCCTTGGCCGGAGCCAATGCCGCGCGCGTGTGATCGACGAGGGCCGCGACCGAGTTCGCGCTGGTCTCCAGGATCGGTCCCGGCCAGACTCCGAACAGGATCGTCAGCACCACAAGCGGCGCCAGCACGATCATCTCGCGGCGGTTGAGATCGAGAATGTCCTGAAGGTTCGCTTTTTCCAGCGTACCGAACATGACCCGGCGATAGAGCCAGAGCGCATAGGCGGCCGACAGGATCACGCCCAGCGTTGCGAAAATCGCGGCCGGAATGTTCACCTTGAATGCGGAGAGCAATGTCAGAAATTCACCCACAAAACCGGACGTGCCCGGCAGGCCGACATTCGCCATGGTGAAAATCATGAACGCGACCGCATAGAGCGGCATCCGGTTCACAAGTCCGCCGTAAGCGTCGATCATGCGCGTGTGCATGCGGTCATAGACGACGCCGACGCAGAGGAAGAGCGCGCCGGAGACGACGCCGTGCGAAATCATCTGGAAGATGGCACCCTGCACGCCTTCGTTGGTGAAGCTGAAGAGCCCGAGCGTCACAAAGCCCATATGGGCGACCGACGAATAGGCGATCAGCTTCTTCACGTCCTCCTGCATGAGCGCGACGAGCGATGTATAGACGATCGCGACCACCGAGAGTGCGAACATCATCGGCGCGAAGAATTCCGACGCATGCGGAAACATCGGCAGCGAGAAGCGGATGAAGCCGTAGCCGCCGAGCTTAAGCAGAATCGCGGCGAGAATGACGGAGCCCGCCGTCGGCGCTTCCACATGCGCATCCGGCAACCACGTATGCACCGGCCACATCGGCAGCTTCACCGCGAAAGACGCGAGGAACGCGAGGAACAGCCAGTTCTGCATCCCGCGCGGGAAATTATGCGTGAGCAGTGTCGCGATGTCCGTCGTGCCCGATTGCCAGTACATCGCCATCATGGCGAGCAGCATCAGCACCGAGCCCGCGAGCGTGTAGAGGAAGAACTTGAACGTCGCATAGACGCGCCGCGCCCCGCCCCACACACCGATGATCAGGAACATCGGGATCAGGCCGCCCTCGAAGAAGACGTAGAACAGTACAAGATCGAGCGCCACGAACGTGCCGACCATCAACGTTTCCAGCACCAGAAACGCGATCATGTATTCCTTCACGCGCTTCTCGATGCCGAAGCTTGCAAGGATCGAGAGCGGCATGATGAAGGTCGTGAGGATCACGAGCGGCAATGAGATGCCGTCAACGCCGAGATGATAGCGGATGGTGCCGCCGAGCCATGGCTTGTTCTCGACGAACTGGAAGCCCGGATTGGCGCGGTCGAAGCCCGCAATCAGCAGGATCGAGATCGCGAATACGATCAGCGTCGTCCAGAGCGCAACATAGCGCGCGTTTCGCTTTGCGGCTTCATCATCGCCCTGCAAAATCGCAATGAACAACGCACCGACCAGCGGCAGGAAGGTGATGACGGAAAGGATTGGCCAGCCTTGCGCCATCAGCCTGCCCCCCGCACCAGGAACCAGGTGATGAGTGCCGCGACCCCGATCAGCATCACGAACGCATAATGATAGAGATAACCGGTTTGCAGCCGCACGACATTGCGCGTCACGTCGAGCACGCGCGCAGAAACGCCGTCCGGGCCGAAACCGTCAATGACGAAACCGTCGCCGCGCTTCCACAGCGTGCGGCCGATCCACATCGCCGGACGCACGAAGAGAAAATCGTAAATCTCGTCGAAGTACCACTTGTTCAGCAGGAACTGGTACAGCAGCGGCTGCTGTTCGGCGAGCGCCTTCGGCAGCTCGGGCTTGCGGATGTAAAACTGATACGCGACCAGGAAGCCGCCGATCATCATCACGAGCGGTGCAAGTTTCACCCACAGCGGCACCTGATGCAGTTCTTCCAGAATCTTGTGGCCGTTCGCGGAGAAGATCGAGTCGCGGAAAAAGCCTGTAATGCCGTCCTCGCTCGTGAACACGCCCTTGAACGCGAAGCCGAGCACGATGGCACCCGTGGCCAGAATTACGAGCGTTGCAAGCATCACTTTCGGCGACTCGTGGACATGCTCAATGGTGTGGTGATCGGCGCGCGTCTTGCCGTGGAACGTCAGAAACATGAGACGCCAGGAATAGAACGACGTCAGACCCGCCGCGATGACCGTCATCCAGAACGCGAACTGCGCCATGCTGTTATGGCCCGCGAACGCCGCTTCGATGACCGCATCCTTGGAGTAGAACCCCGCGGTGAACGGAAAGCCGGTGAGCGCCAGCGTGCCGATCAGCATCATCGCGTAGGTGAAGGGGATGTGCTTCGCGAGCCCGCCCATTTTGCGGATGTCCTGCTCGTGATGCATGGCGTGGATCACCGAGCCGGAGCCGAGGAACAAGAGCGCCTTGAAAGCGGCGTGCGTGAATAAATGAAACATGCCGACCGAATAGGCGCCAACGCCCATCGCCACGAACATGTAACCTAGCTGCGAGCAGGTTGAATAGGCGACGATGCGCTTGATGTCGTTCTGCACGAGGCCGACAGTGGCGGCGAAGAAAGCCGTGAGCGCGCCCACGAACGTCACCACCGTCAGCGCCGTCGGTGCCAGCTCGAACAGCGGCGACAGCCGCGCCACCATGAACACGCCGGCGGTGACCATCGTCGCCGCGTGAATGAGCGCGGAAACCGGAGTCGGGCCCTCCATCGCGTCCGGCAGCCATGTGTGCAGCAAGAATTGCGCGGACTTGCCCATGGCGCCGACGAACAGTAGCAGGCAGATCACCGTGAGCGCATCGAAATTGTGCCCGAACAGCGGAATGGTCTTGCCGGCCAGCGTCTTCGCCTCGGCGAAGATGGTGTCGTAGGCGACCGATCCGATCAGCGCGTAAACCGCGAAGATTCCAAGTGCGAAGCCGAAATCGCCGATGCGATTGACGATGAATGCCTTGATCGCGGCGGCGTTCGCTTCGGGCTTGTGATACCAGAAGCCGATCAGGAGATAGCTTGCGAGGCCGACGCCTTCCCAGCCGAAGAAGAGCTGGACGAGGTTGTCGGCGGTCACCAGCATCAGCATCGCAAAGGTGAAGAGCGACAGATACGCGAAGAAGCGCGGCTGATGCGGGTCTTCTTCCATGTAGCCGATCGAATAAATATGAACGAGGGCGGACACGCTGTTCACGACCACAAGCATGACCGCGACGAGCCCGTCGACGCGCAGCGCCCAATCGACACTCAGTCCACCGGCGGCGATCCAGGTGAACAGGCGCAGGCGGATTTCATGGCCGCCGAAACCCGTGTTGAAAAATACGTACCAGGACAGGAGTGCTGCGATCACGAGCAGCGTGCTGGTCAAGAGCCCGGCGACGCGCGCGCCGATCAGGCGGCCGAAAATGCCTGCGATCAGAAAACCGAGCAGCGGCAGGAAAACGATTGCCTGAATCATGCTTGTACCCGCCGCATGATCTGATCCGAAAATCGGTCTCCACTTTTCGGGATCATGCGCTAGCCCTTCATCATATTGATGTCTTCGACCGCGATCGAGCCGCGGTTGCGGTAGAAGACGACGAGAATGGCAAGGCCGATCGCTGCCTCCGCCGCCGCGACCGTCAGCACCATAAGCGCGAAAATCTGCCCGACGATGTCGCCGAGAAACGCGGAAAACGAAACGAGATTGATGTTGACCGCGAGCAGGATCAATTCGACCGACATCAGGATGACGATGACGTTCTTCCGATTCAAGAAGATGCCGAGAATGCCGAGCGTGAACAGGATCGCGGCAACGGTCAGGTAATGCGAGAGGCCGATCTCCATCTCAGATCCCCTGCCCCAGTTCTATTCCGTCATTCCGGGACGCGCTGAAAGCGCGGATCCGGAATCCAGACGCAGACGCTGAGCCCGCTTCTGGATTCCGGGTTCGCCGCTGCGCGGCGCCCCGGAATGACTGATGGATGCGGTTCATAGTCCCCGCCCCGATTTCACTTTACGCACCTCGACGGAATCCGCCGGCGTGCGCGCGATCTGAGCCGCAATATTCTGCCGCTTGACGTTCGGCTTGTGGCGAAGCGTCAGCACGATCGCACCGATCATCGCGACCAGAAGCACGATCCCGGCAAGCTGGAAGTAATGAATATAGGTCGTATAGAGCACGAGGCCGATTGCCTCGGTGTTCGTAGCCTGCGAAAGCGGCGGGATCGGCGCCTTGATGGCGGCATTGATGTTCGGCGCCGTCACCCACGCGCCGACGACGAGCAAGAGTTCCACCAAGAAAATCAGCCCGACCATCGCGCCGACCGGCAGATACTGCATGAAGCCTTGCCGCAATTCGGCGAAGTCCACATCGAGCATCATCACGACGAACAGGAACAGCACGGCGACCGCGCCGACATAAACGACGACCAGGATCATCGCGAGAAATTCCGCGCCGAGGATCAGGAACAGGCCGGCCGCGTTTACGAACGCAAGAATAAGGAAGAGCACCGAATGCACGGGATTGCGCGCAGCAATCACCATGAACGCCGAGGCGAGCAGCACGAATGCAAAGAGATAGAAGAAGAGGCCGACGATGCTCACGATCTCCTCACCGGTACGGCGCGTCGAGCGCGAGGTTGTTCGCGATCTCGCGCTCCCAGCGGTCGCCATTCGCGAGCAGCCGCTCCTTGTCGTAGTAAAGTTCTTCACGCGTCTCGGTTGCGAATTCGAAGTTCGGGCCTTCGACAATCGCATCCACCGGGCACGCTTCCTGGCAGAGCCCGCAGTAAATGCACTTCACCATATCGATGTCGTAGCGCGTGGCGCGGCGGGTGCCGTCATTGCGGCGCGGGCCGGCCTCAATGGTGATCGCCTGCGCCGGGCAGATGGCTTCGCAGAGCTTACACGCAATGCAGCGCTCTTCGCCGTTCGGATAGCGGCGCAACGCATGTTCACCGCGGAAGCGCGGGCTGATCGGACCTTTTTCAAACGGGTAATTCAGCGTCGATTTCGGGCGAAAGAAATAACGCATCGCAAGCACGAACGCCGAGACGAACTCCCACAGGAACAGCGAACGTGTCGCATTAGCAAGTTTCATCGGACTGCTCCTGCGGTCGCGAACGCGCTCATTGCTGATAGCTCGAGCCGATCAAGAAGCCGGCCGCTCCGAGCCCGACAACTTCCACCACGAGAAAAATCGTTCGAAGCAGTCTGATCCTTCGTTCGAAATCGGCTTTTTCGTCCGGAGTCTTGGAACGATCGGTCATCCGCAACCGCGGCTCCAGCATGCTCATCACGAACAGATAGCTGAAATAGCCGATCACCGCGCCGATGATCGCGCCGGCCACATAGGTAGGAATCATGATTGCTCTCCGTGATCATTTCGGCGCCCAACCGGTGACTTGCAGGACCGTCGCCACGACGACCACCATGAACAGCGTGATCGGCAGGAACACTTTCCAGCCGAGCCGCATCAACTGGTCGTAGCGATAGCGCGGCACGATGGCTTTCGCCATCGCAAACAGGAAAAACATGAAGGAGACTTTGAGGACGAACCAGACGACGCCCGGAACCCAGGTGAACGGCGCCACCGCAAACGGCGGCAGCCATCCGCCGAGAAACAGGATCGTCGCCATCGCGCACATGGTGACGATCGCGACGTACTCGCCGAGCATGAACAGCAGGTACGGCGTCGATGAATATTCGACCATGAAGCCGGCGACGAGTTCGGACTCCGCTTCCACGAGATCGAATGGCGGACGGTTGGTTTCCGCGAGCGCGGAGATGTAGAAAATCACAAACATCGGAAACAGCGGCAGCCAGTACCACTGGAACATGCCGAGCGGTCCATCCTGCGCCTCCACGATCTTGGTGAGGTTCAGCGAGCCGACGCACATCAAAACAGTGATGATGACGAAGCCGATGGAGACTTCGTAAGACACCATCTGTGCGGCCGAGCGCAGCGCGGACAGGAATGGATATTTTGAGTTCGACGCCCAGCCGCCCATGATGATGCCGTAGACGCCAAGCGACGAGATCGCAAAAATGTAGAGCACGCCGACATTGATGTCGGCGATCGACCAGCCCGGATGCACCGGGATCACCGCCCAAGCCGCGAGCGCCAGAATACAGCTCACCAGCGGTGCGAGCAGGAATACGCCCTTGTTCGCGCCGGACGGGATGATCGGCTCTTTCAGTACGAACTTCAGCAAGTCCGCGAAGGATTGGAACAACCCGAAGGGACCGACCACGTTCGGTCCACGGCGCATCTGCACCGCCGCCCAGATCTTGCGGTCGGCGAGCAGGATATAGGCGATGAAGATCAGCAGCGCGCTCAGCAGCAGCAGGCTCTGACCGACGATGATGAGGATCGGGAAAATCTGGGTCCAGAAAAAATCGATCATCGGCGCGTTTTCCCGATTTCCGTCATCCCGGGCGCGGCGCGGTGCGAAGCAGCGCGCCGCAGACCCGGGATCGTTTTCAACTCACATTGGACGATCCCGGCTCTCGCCGTTCGGCTCGGCCGGGATGACGGGTGAATGAACATCATTCCGCCGCCTCCCGCGCTTTGCCCGCGGCAAGCGCCGAACATTCAGCCATCGTGGCGGATGCGCGTGCGATCGGATTGGTCAGATAGAAATCGGACACAGGCGACTTGAACGGCGTCTTCTCTGTCTTGCCGCCGAGCGAGGCGAGTTTTTTCACATCGCCGGCGTCAGCGGGAACGATCTGATCGAGCTTGCCGATATGCGGATGCGCGGCCACGAGCGACCGGCGCAGATCCGCGAGCGAGTCATAAGGAAGCTTTACGCCCATCACATCCGACAGCGCGCGCAGGATCGCCCAGTCCTCGCGCGCATCGCCGGGCGGAAACGCGCCGCGGTTCGCAAGCTGCGGACGGCCTTCGGTATTGACGTAGATCGCGGATTTTTCGGTGTAGGCGGCACCCGGCAAGATCACGTCGGCGCGATGCGCACCCCGGTCGCCATGGGTGCCCATGTAAACGATAAATGCGCCCGGCTCGATTTCGATTTCATCCGCGCCGAGCAGGAACACGACATCGAGTGCCTTCTTCTTCGCCATCTCGGCCGCGGTCTTTCCGCCCTTGCCCGGTACGGCGCCGACATCGAGTGCACCGACGCGGCCCGCCGCCGTATGCAACACGGAGAAACCGTTCCAGCCATCCTTTAGTGCGCCGGCGGAGACGGCAGCCTTCGCCACCATGGACAGAAGCGCCGCGCCATCGGGGCGCGCGAGCACACCCTGCCCGATCAGCCAGATCTGTTTCTGGAGTTTTGCTTCCTTGTGGTCCGCGAAGGTCGCGAGCGTTTCGGGTCCGGCACCGAGATAGGTGTAGTCATAGGAAAGATCGGCCTGCTCGCCGATCACGCCGATCTTGAAATCACCCGCGCGCCAGCGCTTGCGGATGCGCGCATTGAGAACCGGCGCTTCCCTGCGCGGATTGGCGCCGATGATCATCAGGCCGTCGGCTTCCTCGATTCCGGCAATGGTCGCGTTGAAAAGATAGCTCGCACGGCCGAGCGACGGATCGAGTGCGGCGCCATCCTGCCGGCAGTCGATGTTCGCTGAGCCGAGCCGCGTCATCAGATCCTTGATGGCGAAGGCTTCTTCCGTCGAGACGAGATCGCCCAGGATCGCGCCGGTCTTGTCCGGCCCCGCGCGTTTCACGCGTGCCGCGATGGCCGCGAACGCTTCGCTCCAGGTCGCGATGCGCAGTTTTCCGTTCTCACGGATGTAAGGCTTGTCGAGACGCTGCGTGCGCAAGCCATCCCAGACAAAGCGCGTCTTGTCGGAAATCCATTCCTCGTTCACGTTCTCGTTGGTGCGCGGCAGGATCCGCAGCACTTCGCGGCCGCGTGTATCGACGCGGATGTTGGAACCGACGGCATCCATCACGTCGATGGATTCCGTCTTGATCAGTTCCCACGGCCGGGCCTGAAATGCGTAGGGTTTGGAGGTCAACGCACCCACCGGGCAAAGATCGATGACATTGCCCTGCAACTCCGACTTCATCGCGTGTTCGAGGTAGGTGGTGATCTCCATGTCCTCGCCGCGGCCGATGGCCCCCAGTTCCGGCACGCCGGCGACTTCCGTCGCGAAGCGCACACAGCGCGTGCAATGAATGCAGCGCGTCATGATCGTCTTCACGAGCGGCCCGATATATTTGTCCTCGACCGCGCGCTTGTTCTCGACGTAGCGGGATTTATCCATGCCATACGCCATCGCCTGATCCTGCAGGTCGCATTCGCCGCCCTGGTCGCAGATCGGGCAATCGAGCGGATGGTTGATGAGGAGAAATTCCATCACCCCTTCGCGCGCCTTCTTCACCATCAGCGACTTGGTGTTGACGACCGGCGTCTCGCCATTCGGGCCGGGACGGCAGTCGCGCACGGCCCATGCGCAGCTTGCGACAGGTTTCGGCGAGCCCTTCAGTTCGACGAGGCACATGCGACAGTTGCCGGCGATCGACAGCCGTTCATGGAAGCAGAAGCGCGGAATCTCCGCGCCCGCCGCCTCGCACGCCTGCAACAGCGTGTATTCGGGCGGGACATCCACTTCCTGGCCGTCGATGATGAGCTTTGCCATCGCTTCGCACTCTTATTGTCCGGCCGGAGAATTCCCGGCCGGACAGAAAAAAGATTCCTTACTTGAACTGCACCAGCTGCGTCAGGCTCACGATCACGAGCAGCGCGCCCGACGCGAGCATCAAGCCGTAATTATTCTGCTTGCCGAACATGCCCGGGGGCTGCTGCGCGATACCGCGCCGCCAGGTATCCACGAACACGATAACGCCCGCGATCAGCAGCGCCACGTAATGCAGGTTCCAGCGCGCGAGCACGATGCCGATCAACAGGCTGAGCAGCACGATGAGCCAGAACATCATCGACTGCTGACCCATGGCACCGCCGCTTGAACGGGCTGCGGACTTGGATCGGCTTGGTCTCGCCTTCGCCTTGGTCTTTGTAGCCATTTGATTTTCCCCTATGAAGATTATTCCGCCGCCACCCGCACAGAATCGGAATGCGGATGGGCGGAGTACGCGTCGATACGCTGTTCGATTTCATGACGGAAGTGGCGGATCAGGCCTTGCACGGGCCACGCCGCCGCGTCGCCGAGCGCACAGATCGTGTGCCCTTCCACCTGGTTCGCGACATCGAGCAGCAGATCGATCTCTTTTTTGTGCGCGCGCCCTTCGGCCATGCGGTTCAGGACGCGCCACATCCAGCCCGTTCCCTCGCGGCAGGGCGTGCATTGGCCGCAGGATTCGTGCTTGTAGAAATACGAGATCCGCGCGATGGCGCGCACGATGTCGGTGGACTTGTCCATGACGATCACCGCCGCCGTGCCGAGGCCGGACTTCAATTCCTTTAGCGCATCGAAATCCATCGGGCAGTCGATAATCTGCTTCGCGGGCACCACCGGCACCGACGAGCCCCCTGGAATGCAGGCGAGCAGATTGTCCCAGCCGCCGCGGACACCGCCGCAGTGCCTGTCGATCAGTTCGCGGAACGGAATGCTCATTGCTTCTTCGACGTTGCACGGATTGTTGACGTGCCCGGAGATGCAGAAGAGTTTCGTGCCCGCATTGTTGGGGCGGCCGAAGCCCGCAAACCACGCCGCACCACGGCGCAGAATGTCGGGGGCAACCGCGATCGACTCCACATTGTTCACGGTGCTCGGGCAGCCATAGAGCCCGACATTCGCCGGAAATGGCGGTTTCAGGCGCGGCAGGCCTTTTTTGCCCTCTAAGCTTTCGAGCAGTGCCGTCTCCTCGCCGCAGATGTAAGCACCCGCGCCGTGGTGAACGTAGAGATCGAAATCGAAGCCCGAGCCGCAGGCATTCTTGCCGATCAGCTTCGCATCATACGCCTGATCGATCGCGGCCTGCAGTACCTCGCGCTCGCGGATGTATTCGCCGCGGATGTAGATGTAGCCGGCGTTGGCGCCCATCGCGAAGCCCGCGATCAGGCAGCCCTCGATGAGCAGATGCGGATCGTGCCGCATGATCTCGCGGTCCTTGCAGGTGCCCGGCTCGGACTCGTCGGCATTCACGATCAGATAGTGCGGCCGTCCGTCCGACTGTTTCGGCATGAACGACCATTTGAGGCCCGTTGGGAATCCGGCACCGCCGCGGCCGCGCAGGCCGGAATTCTTCATCTCGTTGATGATCCAGTCGCGGCCTTTTTCCAGAATGCCTTTGGTGCCATCCCAGGCGCCGCGCTTGCGGGCACCCTCAAGGCCCCAGTCATGCTGGCCGTAGAGATTCTGGAAAATACGATCCTTGTCGGCGAGCATTATTTTTTCTCCCCGACTTCTGTCAGCGTGGTCAGCCCGCCCTGGGGCGCCGAAAACTGGCGATCCACCTGTGGGCCGGGCTTCGGATTTTTTCCGGCGGCGAGATCGTCGAGCAGCTTTTCAAACGATGCAGGCGTGAGGTCTTCGTAGTAATCGTAATTGATCTGCACCATCGGCGCGTTCACGCAGGCGCCGAGGCATTCGACTTCAAGCCAGGAGAAATTCCCGTCCTTGGTGACGTGGTGCTCGTCGCCGATCCGCTTCTTGCAGACCTTCTTCAGGTCTTCGGCCCCGCGCAGCATGCAGGGCGTCGTGCCGCAGAGCTGCACGAAATATTTTCCGACCGGCTCCAGATTGAACATCGTGTAGAAGGTCGCGACTTCGAGCACGCGAATGCGCGCCATGCCGAGCATCTCCGCGACATGGCGAATCGCGGGCTCCGGCAGCCAGCCGCCGTGCTGCTCCTGCGCTCGCCAAAGGAGCGGGATCACCGCGGAAGCCTGCCGGCCTTCCGGGTATTTCGCGATCTGTTTCTTTGCCCAGTCGAGATTTTCCTTCGTGAACTCGAAGCTCGCGGGCTGCTTTTCTGCAAGGCGGCGGACGGCCATTAGAGTCGCCCCCCGTAGAGCAGGTGACTCTTAATCACTGGGTTCGCCATCTTCCCTCCCCCTGTAAGGGGGAGGGTCAGGGAGGGGGTCGCCTCGCCGAAGCGAACAAGAACCCCCACCCGGCGCACTAAATTCCAAAGCCGGATAAATCCGACTTTGGGTGCGCCGACCTCCCCCTTGCAGGGGGAGGTGAAGAAAAAGGAGACGCTGCAATTCACCGGTCGACCTCCCCGAAAACGATGTCGATGGAGCCGAGGATCGCCGACACGTCGGCAAGCATGTGGCCGCGGCAGAGAAAATCCATCGCCTGCAAATGCGCGAAACCCGGCGCGCGGATCTTGCAGCGATAGGGTTTGTTGGTGCCGTCCGCAACGAGATAGACGCCGAACTCCCCCTTCGGCGCTTCGACGCAGGCATACACGTCGCCGGCCGGCACGTGATAGCCCTCGGTATAAAGTTTGAAGTGGTGGATCAGCGCTTCCATCGACTGCTTCATCTCGGCGCGCTTGGGCGGCACCACCTTGTTGTCCTTCGCCGACACCGGCCCCCGCTCGCGGCCCAGCATCTCAACGCACTGTTTCATGATTTTCGCCGACTGGCGCATCTCTTCCATGCGGATGAGATAGCGGTCGTAGCAGTCGCCATTCTTGCCGATCGGAATGTCGAACTCCATCTCCGGATAGCATTCGTAGGGCTGCGCCTTGCGCAGATCCCATGCGGCACCGGAGCCGCGCACCATCACGCCGGAAAAACCCCAGGCCCAAGCGTCTTCGAGCTTCACGACGCCGATATCGACGTTGCGCTGCTTGAAGATGCGGTTGCCGGTGAGCAGCGTTTCCAGATCGTCGCAGACCTTGAGGAACGGATCGCAGAACGCGCCGATGTCATCCACGAGCTTCGCGGGCAAATCCTGATGCACGCCGCCGGGACGGAAATAGGCCGCGTGCATGCGCGAGCCGGATGCGCGCTCGTAGAACACCATCAGCTTCTCGCGTTCCTCGAAGCCCCAGAGCGGCGGTGTCAGCGCGCCGACATCCATCGCCTGCGTCGTGACGTTCAGAAGATGCGATAGCAGGCGGCCGATTTCGCAAAACAGCACGCGGATGATCTGCCCGCGCTTCGGCACTTCGATACCCAGCAGTTTTTCCGTCGCGAGACAGAAGGCGTGCTCCTGATTCATCGGCGCGACGTAATCGAGCCGGTCGAAATACGGGATTGCCTGCATATAAGTTTTGTATTCGATCAGCTTCTCGGTGCCCCGATGGAGCAGACCAATGTGAGGGTCCACGCGCTCGACGACTTCGCCGTCAAGCTCCAACACAAGGCGCAGCACGCCATGCGCGGCCGGATGCTGCGGCCCGAAATTGATCTGGAAGTTGCGGGTATTCTGTTCGTTCATAACCGCAATCAATCCCTCATTTGCGCGCTGATGTCGGCGATGATTTCCGCACCGGTCATTTTCTTGGTGTCGTTCGCAAAAACGTAATAGCCCGGCTTGTCGTCCACGAAAATTTCGGTGTCGAGCACGAGCCCGCTCTTGTCGTCCAGCGTCTCGGCGGAAATCTCGTAAAAATCCTTGCCGAGCAGGTAATTGTAGAGCGGCGTGCCGCATTTCTTGCAGAAGACGCGCTCGGCCCATTCCGAGGACCGATAGACCCCGAGACTGGATTTGTCGGCGATGTCCATCGTGCTTGAAAAGATCGCGAACATTGGCCCCGCCGACCACTGGCGGCACATGCCGCAATGGCAGGCACTCACATTGCGGTTTTCCAACTTGGCGGTGTAGCGGACAGCGCCGCAGAAACATTTGCCGGTTGCCATCATGCGGCCCCTGCCTTCGCGGCCTTGTCGGCGACGCGCGAATTGAACTTGTCCCAGATGACGGCGTAACGCTCATGCGTGCCCTCGCCGATCA
The DNA here is from genome assembly GCA_022844205.1 of Xanthobacteraceae bacterium. Taxonomy (GTDB): domain Bacteria; phylum Pseudomonadota; class Alphaproteobacteria; order Rhizobiales; family Xanthobacteraceae; genus JAUSIF01. The sequence continues at coordinate 124,211 of JALHMF010000003.1, forward strand.
AGTCGACGCCGTCATGCGCCTGCACTTTGAACGTGAGCCGCTTGCCGTCGATCGCGGTGCATTCCGCATCGACCGAGATGGTGAGGCCTGGAGGCGTCGCCGCCGCATGGCTGATATTGATGTGAACGCCGAGCGAGCCCTCGCCCGCTTCCATGTGCGGCGCCATCAGGTCGATGCACGCCCATTCCATGACACCGACAAAATAGCCGGTTGCGAACACGTGCGGCATTTTCTGGAAGTCGGCCGCCTCCGGATAAAGGTGCGGAACGGTACGGTTCGCAGGAACCTTGTACGCGAACTTGTGCTTGAGGCCGGGCTTGAGCGAGGGCTTCATGGCGTGCCCTTCGCTTTTTCGTCCCCTGGCAGCACATATTCGGTGCCTTCCCAAGGCGACAGGAAATCGAAATTGCGGAATTCCTGATTGAGTTTTACCGGCTCATAGACGACGCGTTTTAGTTCGTCGTCCCAGCGCACTTCGACAAAACCGGTCAACGGAAAATCCTTCCGCAGCGGATAGCCGTCGAAGCCGTAGTCGGTGAGCAAGCGGCGCAGTTCAGGATGGCCGGTGAACAGGATGCCGTAGAGATCGTAGGCCTCGCGCTCGAACCAGTTGGCGCCGACATATATGCCACAGATCGAAGGAACGGCCTCGCCCTCGTCCGCCTGCACCTTCAGGCGTACCCGTAAATTCCGCTTCGGTGACATGAAATGATAGACGACATCGAAGCGCTTCTCGCGCGAGGGATAATCCACGCCGCAGATGTCGATGATATTCCAGAACAGGCATTGCTTGTCGTCACGGAGAAACTTCGTGACCTCGACGATGCCGGCGGCCTTCACGTCGATGTTCAGTTCGCCATACGCGATCTGATAGCCCGAGACCGCACCGGAGTTCGCCCGCGTAATGTGTTCGCCGAGTTCGCGAAGTGTTTCTTCCATCCGACGCAAGCCTTACCGTTCAATTGTACCGGTGCGGCGGATTTTCTTTTGCAGCAGCAGAATTCCGTACACGAGCGCTTCCGCCGTCGGCGGACAGCCCGGTACATAAATGTCCACTGGCACGATCCGGTCGCAGCCGCGTACGACCGAGTAAGAATAATGGTAATAGCCGCCGCCGTTCGCACAGGATCCCATCGAGATCACGTAGCGCGGCTCCGGCATCTGATCGTAGACCTTGCGCAATGCCGGCGCCATTTTGTTGGTGAGGGTGCCGGCGACGATCATCACGTCCGACTGGCGGGGCGATGCGCGCGGTGCAAAACCGAAGCGTTCCAAGTCGTAGCGCGGCATCGAGGCTTGCATCATCTCGACCGCGCAGCACGCCAGACCGAACGTCATCCACATCAGCGAGCCGGTACGCGCCCAGTTGATGAGATCGTCGGCGGTGGTGACGAGAAAACCCTTGTCGGCAAGTTCGTCGCTCAGGCCGCTATAGAAAGGATCATCCGAGCCGACCGGCTTCCCGGTGCGTGGATCGAGAATTCCCCTGACGGGCGGCGCCATCAATCCCATTCGAGCGCTCCCTTCCGCCATTCATAGATGTAGCCGACGGTCAGCACGCCGAGGAAAACCATCATCGACCAGAAGCCAAACCATCCGAGCTTCCCGAACGTGATCGCCCAGGGAAACAAGAACGCGACCTCGAGATCGAAAATGATGAAAAGGATCGCGACGAGATAAAAACGCACGTCGAATTTCATGCGCGCATCATCGAATGCGTTGAAGCCGCATTCATACGCGGAGAGTTTTTCCGGATCGGGCGAACTGTAGGCGACGACGAACGGCGAAATCAGCAGCGCCAGACCGATGAACGCCGCGACTCCGAGGAACACGACGATGGGCAGGTAATCGACGATCAGCGCGGTCATTTATGCCTCGCGCGGATGCGGCACCGCCGACTGAAAAAGTTGGTATTCCAGCGGCCAGCCCTTCGTTTCCGCACATGCGATCAGTTCGAAAGACTATTATCGCTTAGCCCAGCGCCTAGAGCGAAGCAAGGCTACAAAAGCTCACACGCTGGCTGCCAAAACATCAAAAAAAGGTAATTGATTCCGGGACTTCCATGGGCTGCAAAAAGCCGAAACCGAACCGGGAACCGCTTTTTGCGGAATTTTTCCCCCAAAAGTTTCATGTATTCGGAACTGAGGATTGTATCCGCCGAATCCGGTGTCTTTGTTCATGCGATCGGAACGCAAATAGCGATGGCGCGTAGGTCGTGAGCGGCTCGAAACCGGCTGGGATTGGGTGTGTGGCGCGTTTTTACGAAAGCGCTGTAAATGCTTCTATCACAAAAGAAAAAGCCCTCCGGACGGAGGGCTTAATGGCGGGAGCGACGGGACTCGAACCCGCGGCCTCCGGCGTGACAGGCCGGCGCTCTAACCAACTGAGCTACGCCCCCAAGGGAAGCGTCGGACTTAAGCCCCGACCCCGGACAAGTCAAGGATAAGCCCGTCAGACGGGCATTTTTCGGTAGATTCAGGGTAGCCACCTATGGCTTAAAAGGCCTCGAATCGCATATGCCCATACATTGGAAGTACTTGTAAAACGGCACTAACGCCAAACGCTCAAAAGAAGGGGTCGCGCAGTCATGGCAGCCAAATCCAATCCCACGGTCACCTTGAAGCATCTCGCGGCCGAACTCGCGGAAGGCCACGAGATTCCGAAGAAGCAGGCCGAAACGATCCTGAACGATCTCGTCGACCGGATCGTGAAGCATCTGAAGAAAGGAAACCGCATCCGCATGGTCGGACTCGGCATCCTGCAGGTCCGTCATCGCGCGGCGCGCAAAGGCCGTAATCCGGCGACGGGCGAGGAAATCCAAATCAAGGCAAGCAAGAAGGTGGCTTTCCGCGCCGCCAAGGAACTCAAGGAAGCGGTCTGATCGCAGACCAGCGGCCCCGTTACCGGACCCGGTGTGCGCCTCGAACGAGCTTGCGCGCCGGGTCTTCGTTTTTCCAGGCAGTCGCCTACCTGTTTTGACGCCCCGCTCCGGCTATAATGGCTACCGGAGGATCGGATCGTCATGAAGCGCCTGTGGGCCGCGGCTCTGCTGCTTGTGCCTGCGTTCCTTTGCGCACCGGCACTCGCGCAGACACCGTCCCCCGCAAAGCCAAACGCGGCCTGCGATTACGCCCGCTTTCGCCCTATCATCGACGTCGGGCACACGCTTGAGGATTCCGGCGCCACCAGCGCAAGGGGTGTCGCGGAATACGATTTCAATCTGCGGCTCTCGTTGATGATCGAGCGCGGGCTTCGCGAGGGTGGATTCTCCAAGACGCGGCTGCTGATCACCGATGGCTCTGCTCTCCAGAGCCTGATGAAACGGGTGGCAGCGGCCAACAAGGCCGGCGGCGACATTTTCCTGTCGATTCATCACGACTCCGTCCCTGAGAAATTCATCGAGAAGTGGATCTTCAACGTAGCCGAGCATCGCTACAGCGACCGCTTCAGGGGGCATTCGATGTTTGTCTCGCGCGACAATCCGCAACTGAGTGCGAGCATCCAATTCGGCAAATTACTCGGCAAGGAATTGAAGGATCGCGGGCTGCAATACACGCCGCATTACACTGACAAGATCATGGGCGCACGCATGCGCGAACTAATCGACAAGGATGCCGGCCTCTATCGCTTCGACCAGCTCGTCGTGCTGCGGATGACGACCATGCCGGCGCTGCTCCTGGAGGCAGGCTCCATCATCCATCGCGACGAAGAATTGCTGATGGCAAGCACAGAGCAGCAGGAAAAGATCGTAAGTGCTGTGTTGAGCGCCGTTGAATCTTTCTGCGCCGTGCGAACCCCGAAAGTGAGTACACGGGCCGCCGGCAACCGAAAATGAGAAGCGCGGCAGTAATTCTTCTGCTTGCAAGCATCGTTCTGGCGAATTCCGCTCCAGCGCAGGAACGTCCGGTTTCGGGCTTTGTGTATCTTCGGGATGTCGATGCCAGCATTGCGCAGGACATGCGCTACGCCGGTGAGGACAATTTCACCGGCCGCCGCCTTCCAGGTTACGACGCACCCGAGTGCATGCTTCGCGCGGACTCCGCGAACGCCCTCAAGCGTGTTCAGGCGGATCTGTCGAGCCACGGTCTTGGACTGAAAGTGTACGATTGCTATCGCCCGGCCCGCGCCTCCAAAGCGATGGCACAGTGGGCCAGTGACGGAAAACCCGACGGCCCGAACAAGCGCTTTTATCCGGAGCTGGAAAAGCGAAACCTGTTCTCGCTGGGCTACATCGCTTCCCGTTCCCAGCATTCGACCGGGACGGCGATTGATCTCACGCTGATCCCGAAATCCAACCAGACCATTCCAGTATTCGATCCACGCGCGAATTATGCGTCCTGTACTGCAACTGCAATCCAGCGGGCGCCGGATAACAGCATGGACATGGGCACCGGCTACGATTGCTTCGACGAAAAAAGCCACACGCGCAGCACCGCCATCTCGGCGGAGCAACAGCGCCACCGGCAACTGCTTGTGAGCGCGATGGCGAAGCACGGCTTTCGCAACTATCGCCGCGAGTGGTGGCACTTTGAATATGGGGGGCAGCCCGTCGGTTATTACGATTTTCCGATCCGTGCGCGCTGATATCGGCGGAAAATGGTGGGTGATGAAGGGATCGAACCTCCGACATCTTCGGTGTAAACGAAGCGCTCTACCGCTGAGCTAATCACCCGTTCGCCGACGCTTTAGCCGCATCCGGCCCGCCCGGCAAATCCGAAATTCCCAAAGAAAAACCGGGCGGCCAAAGCCGCCCGGCTTGTCGATCCGAGGATGCCTAGTGGGCGATGACCGAGGAAGAATCGTCCTCTTCCACAACCGGCTTCACCGGCTGCTGGTTCGCGACTTCGTCCCACTCAATCGCCACGGGCTGCCTCGTCAAGGCATGCAAGATCACTTCCTCCATGCGATTGACCGGAATGATTTCCAGCCCGCTCTTTACGTTCTCGGCAATGTCCGCGAGATCCTTTGCGTTCTCTTCCGGGATCAGCACCTTCTTGATGCCGCCACGGTGAGCCGCGAGCAGTTTCTCTTTCAGGCCGCCGATCGGAAGCACCCTGCCCCGCAGCGTGATCTCGCCGGTCATGGCGACATCTTTTCGGATGGGGATGCCCGACATCACGGAGACGATGGCGGTTGCCATCGCAACACCGGCCGACGGGCCGTCCTTGGGGGTGGCGCCTTCCGGCACGTGGACGTGGATGTCCTTCTTTTCGAACATCGGCGGCTCGATGCCGAGGCTGACCGCCCGCGAGCGCACATAGGACGCCGCGGCCGAAATCGACTCCTTCATCACGTCGCGCAGGTTGCCCGTGACCGTCATCTTGCCTTTGCCGGGCATCATGAGGCTTTCGATGGTGAGCAACTCGCCGCCCGCATCGGTCCAGGCAAGGCCAGTGACCACCCCGACCTGGTCCTCGCGCTCCGCCTCGCCGTAGCGATATTTCGGCACACCGAGATACTTTTCCAGATTGTCCATGGTGACCGTGACGGATTCCTTCTTCTCCGCCATGATCTCCTTCACGGCCTTGCGGATGACGTTGGCAAGCTCGCGCTCGAGATTACGCACGCCCGATTCCCGCGTGTAACGGCGGATGAGCTGCATCAATGCGGCGTCGTCGAGCGACCACTCGCCTTCCTTCAGGCCGTGCTTGACGATCTGCGCCGGGATCAGATGGCGGCGCGCGATCTCCACCTTTTCGTCCTCCGTGTAACCCGCGATACGGATCACTTCCATACGGTCGAGCAGTGCCGGCGGGATGTTGAGCGTGTTCGCCGTCGTCACGAACATCACATTCGAGAGGTCGTAATCGACCTCGAGATAGTGATCGGCGAATGTCGAGTTCTGCTCGGGGTCCAGCACCTCCAGCAAGGCCGACGACGGATCGCCGCGGAAATCCGCGCCCATCTTGTCGATTTCATCGAGCAGGAAAAGCGGATTGGACTTCTTCGCCTTTCGCATCGACTGGATCACCTTGCCGGGCATGGAGCCGATATACGTCCGGCGATGACCGCGGATCTCGGCTTCGTCACGCACGCCGCCGAGCGACACGCGCACGAACTCACGGCCGGTCGCTTTGGCGATCGACTTGCCGAGCGAGGTCTTGCCGACGCCGGGCGCACCGACGAGGCACAGGATCGGTCCCGTCAGCTTGTTGGCGCGGGACTGCACGGCGAGATACTCGACGATGCGTTCCTTGACCTTGTCGAGACCGAAATGGTCCTCGTCCAGAATCTTCTGGGCGAAATCCAGGTCCTTCTTGATCTTGCTCTTGTTATTCCACGGAATGGACAGGAGCCAGTCGAGATAGTTGCGCACGACCGTGGCTTCGGCGGACATCGGAGACATCTGCCGCAGCTTCTTCAGTTCATGCATCGCCTTGTCGCGGGCATCCTTCGAGAGCTTGGTGCGCTTGATCTTGTCTTCGAGTTCGGCAAGTTCGTCCTTGCCTTCCTCGTCGCCCAGTTCCTTCTGGATCGCCTTCATCTGCTCGTTGAGGTAATACTCGCGCTGGGTCTTCTCCATCTGGCGCTTGACGCGCGTGCGGATGCGCTTCTCGACCTGCAGGACCGAGATTTCGCTTTCCATCAGCGACAAAACCTTCTCAAGCCGGGTGCCGACATTGGTCAGCTCCAGCACGGCCTGCTTGTCCTGGATTTTGACGGCGAGATGCGAAGCAACGGTATCGGCGAGCTTCGACGGATCGTCGACCTGCGAGATCACGCTCACGACTTCCGGTGAAACCTTCTTGTTCAGTTTCACATAGCTTTCGAACTCGTTGACGACCGAGCGCGCAAGCGCCTCGACTTCGACCTTCTCGCCGGTTTCAGCCGGGAGCACGGTCGCTTCGGCCTCGTAGAATTCAGCGCGGTCGCTGTAGTTCTTGATATCGGCGCGCTCGACGCCTTCCACGAGCACCTTCACGGTGCCGTCGGGAAGCTTCAGGAGCTGCAGCACGGAAGCGAGGGTGCCGATCTTATAAATCTGATCGGTCACCGGATCGTCGTCGCCAGCGTTCATCTGGGTGACGAGCAGAATATAGGTATCGTTCCGCATCACTTCTTCGAGCGCCTTGATCGACTTTTCGCGGCCGACGAAGAGCGGCACGATCATGTGCGGAAACACAACGATGTCCCGCAGCGGAAGCACCGGGAAAACCTGGGTTTGGCCCGCGGAGAGCGGTGGACGAGGTTTCGGAGTTGCCATTGGCCCCTCCTCCTTTCTGTTGGCGCCGAAGCCACCGGAACGTCCCGGCTGAGAATTACCGGCTCGGGCGCAAGGTACGAACCGCCGCGGATTCGTCGAATCCAGCGGCGGTTTTGTTGCTCAATAGGTGGATAGCGGGCAGATCGAAGTCAAGGATGGCCGGGTATGGCAGGCCTGCTTTGGCCGAAGTGCCTTGTGGGTTCCTTCCCCTGAACCGGTACAAGGCTTCCTCGCTACGCAGAAGCCCCGCCGGCGCCGGCATCGCTGGCCCGGTCCGTGTAAATGTAGAGCGGTCTCGCCCCCCCTTCCACAACCTCCTTGCTGATGACGACTTCCTCGACGCCTTCGAGGCCCGGGAGGTCGAACATCGTATCGAGCAGGATGCCTTCCATGATCGAGCGGAGGCCACGGGCGCCCGTCTTGCGCTCGATCGCCTTGCGGGCAATCGCACCGAGGGCTTCCTCGTGGATCGAAAGCTCGACGTTCTCCATCTCGAACAGCCGCTGGAATTGCTTCACCAGCGCGTTCTTCGGATCGGTCAGGATGGTCTTGAGCGCGGCCTCGTCGAGATCCTCGAGCGTCGCCACAACCGGCAGACGGCCGACGAATTCGGGGATCAAGCCGTATTTCAGCAAATCCTCAGGCTCGACGTGGCGGAAGATTTCACCGGGTTTGCGATCCTCCGGCGAACGCACGATGGCGCCGAAGCCGATGGAGGTACCCTTGCCGCGCGAGGAAATGATCTTGTCGAGGCCGGCGAACGCGCCACCGCAGACAAACAGAATGTTGGTGGTATCGACCTGAAGGAATTCCTGCTGCGGATGCTTGCGGCCGCCCTGCGGAGGCACGGAAGCGACCGTGCCTTCCATGATCTTCAGGAGCGCCTGCTGCACGCCTTCGCCCGACACGTCGCGGGTGATCGACGGATTGTCGGACTTGCGCGAAATCTTGTCGATCTCGTCAATGTAAACAATGCCGCGCTGTGCGCGCTCGACATTGTAGTCGGCGGCCTGCAGCAGCTTCAGAATGATGTTTTCGACGTCCTCGCCGACGTAACCGGCTTCGGTCAGCGTCGTGGCGTCCGCCATCGTGAACGGCACGTCCAGGATGCGGGCGAGCGTCTGCGCGAGCAGCGTCTTGCCCGAGCCGGTCGGCCCGATCAGCAGGATGTTGGATTTGGCGAGTTCGACGTCGTTGTGCTTGGTCGCGTGGTTCAGGCGCTTGTAGTGATTGTGAACCGCGACCGAGAGCACCTTCTTCGCATGATCCTGGCCGATCACATAGTCGTCCAGAACCTTGCGGATTTCCTTCGGCGTCGGGATGCCGTCACGCGACTTCACCAGCGAGGACTTGTTCTCCTCACGGATGATGTCCATGCACAGCTCGACGCATTCATCGCAGATGAACACGGTCGGGCCCGCGATAAGCTTGCGGACCTCGTGCTGGCTCTTCCCGCAGAACGAGCAATAAAGGGTGTTCTTGGAGTCGCTTCCTATCTTGCTCATTCGCCTCTCCGTACCCTTCCGGCTTTGGACGCGCGTGCGCCCCAAAAGCCTTTGGTCCTTGAAGCACGTTACCGGCCGGAAATGCTAGCGGTAGGGGCACCAAGAATCCATTAACGCTACCAACTGACGGATATTTCTGCCAGATTCTCATCTACACAAGTAGGCAAGCGAGATGCCGTTGGCGCGAGACTCTGCGTCGCAGATTGGCCTTTCCATGCACAAATTGCGGAGATTTCGGGAACTTCGGGCGCCTGCTGCACCAGATTTGGTCGCCGGACATGTTCGCCGACGCTAGATGGGCAGCGTGCCGGCCTAGTTCAAGACGCCCTTTACACCCGCATAAATGGAACCGAGCGTGGTCGCCACGGTCACCGCGCTGTTGAGCATCTGTTCGATCGAGGCGATTCGGGCCTTCAGGCCCTGCTCGTTTCCTGCCGGCCCCATCAGCGAGGCAATCTCCCGCGCGATGCTGTTCACAATGCCGCTCGATTTCGTCCCTGTGTGGAAAATGCGCTGCACGATGCGCGCGAGCATGTAGCCCGTGAGGACCGCAAGCGCGATGCTGAGCGCATATTCGAGCGCCTCCTGCCACTCGCGCTGATCTTGCGGAACAATCGGGACGCGATCAACCAGCCCGATCACCGTAAGCATCCCCGCGACCGCCGCCACGCCGACAACTGCGCCCATCAGCACGGGTGCCAGAAAGGGTGCGCGGTATTTCCAGTAGAGCGCAAAGCCAAAGGGGAGCGGCACGAGCATTGAAACGATGCGCAGAAAGAGCACGTTCACGTCGAAACGAACCGTCATCAGGTAGTGCGCAAGCAGCAGGATCAGGACCGGCAGCACGACGAATGCGGACAAATAGATCAGCCAGCCGATGGCACCCGTGCTCCCGGCCTGCTGGCGGATCGCACTTTCCGCCTCTTGATAACCGAACTTGCCCTTCAGGGCATCGAGTTCAGCCTGAAGCTCCCAGACCTTCTTCTCGAGTTCTTCGTTCTTCTGAAGGATCGGCTTCAGGATACCGATGTCACGCGTGCAATGCTTGCAAACGATCGCTTCGTCCTTGACCTCTTCGGCGCAAAACGGACAAAGCACTGCGATCCCCAGCCCCGGAGTGGGACGTTTCAGAATTACTTCGCGACGTTGATCTTGAAATTCGCCGAACCGGCGCGGCCGTCGGTGTCTTTCAGGTCCACCTTGATGATGTGCTCGCCGGGGGGAATGACGGCGCCGTCCATCTCGATGCCGTTCTCCTTCACGAATTTCTGCATCCGCTGCGTGAGATCGACGGACGGGCTTTTGACATAGCTCGCTTTCACGCTCGCGGGATCGATCTTGGCGCCGCCGAAACTCTCAAACTTCAGCCGGAGATTGAGCGGAGAAGTGACCGTGCCCGAACCGGGAGCCGGCGACACCAGTTGCACTTTCGGCCCGCGCGTAACGCCGCGGAACGTCAGTCCCGTATCGGCGGCGGCAGGCAAAGCCGCTTCATTTTCGGTGATGAGAATTTCGGCCTTCAGCGGCGTTGCAAGAACCGCACTGAACAGGCTCAACGCGACGACCTTAGGAAACAAGGCTTGGCGCATCGGAGCAATCCCCCGTTAAACTGGCGCGGAATGTAGTCTGTCCGTATCGCTTATCAAGAGCCACCGTCGCCAATGATGGTGTAGGGCGCCCAGAACAGCGGATGGGCGTAACTGAAGATCGTCTTGCCGCCCGGGTCCTTGTAGCCGCCGTCCGTCGCGAGCGTCATCATTGCCTGTTGCAGCGCCTCGCCGCGGGCGAGTTTTGGATTGGCTGCCTGGCGGGCGAAAAGATCGGTGACCAGTTCGCGCGCGGAAACCGAGTGGACAGACCAGTTGGTGACCAGGAGCGCTCGGGTCCCGGCATAGAAGAACGCCCGGCCCAGCCCGGAAGCCGCCTCCGCCCCTGCCCCGGCACCCGTGCCCGTATTGCAGGCCGACAGCACGACCCAGTCGGCGTCGAGCTTGAGCGCCAGAATTTCTTCCATCGTCAGCAGCCCGTCGCCATCGACATCGGCGACTTCCGGCGCCGTCAGGGCGAGTGCGGGCTGGGTCAAGCCGTTCAGTTCGCCCGGCACAAGACCGTGCGTTGCGAAGGCGACGATCTTGTACTTCGAGAGGTCCATGTTCTTCACGGTCTTTTCGTTCGCCGCCCTGCCGAGATGCAGCACCTTGCTCGGGTCTGCCTGCAACGCGATCGCGATCGACTTCACTTCCTCGGCGGTATCGGGGAGCCTTGGCAGCAATCCAAGCTCGGCACTGTCCACACCTAGCGCCTGTGAGGAGTTGCGGCGCACGAACGGAACGCCCCGGGTTGCGACCGCCGCCTGCTGTCCGACTTTCGAAGCGGCATCGCTTTCCGCTTCCTTGGCCTGATCAGTGCTGAAATAGGGATCGCCAAACGCAATCAGCCGCTCCCGGGCAGGAGAACCCGGCGTCAGATTCCGGAGCGTCATGAGTGCCGCCGCCGCCGGCACCATCGACACCGAATGCGTGCGCGCGAGCCACGGGACGTTTTTATATTCGGCAAACGGATGCTCGCCTTTTTTGAGTTCGGTGGGAGCCGTCGGCAGCAAACCAAGCGGCAGCAGACCCAGCGCACCATTCGTCACCACGATGAGATTTCTGGCCGGCTTCCAGACTTCCTCCACCGGCTTCAGAAGCGCGTTATAAAGTTCGCTGGCAAGTTTCAGATCGAATGCCGGAATTTCGTCGATGGACGACGCCTGCGGCTCCAGCGCCTTGCGAAGCGCCGTCACCCGCTGTTCGAGATCGCGCGTGCGCAGGAGAATTGGCGCAAAGCCGGCTTTCCCTTCTTTCGGGATCGCCCAGACATAGGAACTCTGGTTGCCGAAATAAAACGACAGCAAAACCTCGCCCGGCTTCAACGCAGTGCGCACGCCCGCGATTGTCGGCGGTTTCGGATCGATCAGATCGGCATATTCGGGAAACTTCTTCTCGATATCGCGGCGCGCGTTCGAGCGATCCTTTCTGATCGTATCGAGCGACGTACGGAGGTCTTTGAGTTCCTGCTCGTTTCTTTCTTCCGGCGGCAGCGAGAGCATATTGTTAATGAGGCCGAGTTGCGCGCTGGCCTGCTTTTCAAGGTCCTGTTCGAGCCGCACAAGTCCCGCAAGTGCAGGATCCTTGGCTGAAGCACGCGCGCTTGAAGCCGCGAGCGCTTTCTGAACCGTCCTGCCCCGCAGAACTTCCGCAAGCGGAAAGCTTTCGGCTGCCACCGCCTCGGCCCCGCCTGCCAGTTCCGGCGCCTTTGCCAGCAATGCGATATAGGTACCCACGATATTTCGCATCCGCTGTTCACGCGCGGCTCCAGCGCTCACATCTTCATCATCGGATTCACGCGAAGCTGTAACAAGGATCGGGACCGCGGCGCGGAAGTGCTCCAGCGATTCCTTCAATTGATTGGCGCGGAACAGTCCGATTGCGTACACGCCTTGAGCCAGCAGCGCGTTCTGGTGCTTCTCGCCGAAGCGGGATTTCATCCGGTTCCAGTATTCGCGCGCGATCTCGATTCCTTCCTTTGTCTTGCCTACGCTCAGCAACGCAAATACGCGCGTGCGCGAATAGGAATACATTTCCTTCCGTTTTGAATCCCAATTCGCGATGGACTTGTCGATTTCCTCATACAGCTTCAACACGTCGAGCTGGCGGTTTTGCAGCGAATAAACGCCCGCGAGCTGGTCCATCACGGACACGATCGAAAGCGAATTGGGCTCGTAACCCAATCCGCGATAGATTTCGAGCGATGTGCTGGTGAGCTTCTCCGCGTCGTCGTAACGGCCCTGCTCGATCATCACGCGCGAAAGCTGGGCGATGAAAAAGGCTGTGTCCGAGTGGAATTTTCCGTTGGCGCGAAGACGGCTCAGCAGCGCCCGCCGAATGTCGGATTCCGCCTCGACGAACTTGCCCTGATGCATTTTCGCACGGCCTTCATAAGCAAGCAGGTAGTCGAGATTCTGCTCCATACCGGTGGTCTGAGGCTTGTTGGGACTTGCTTGCGCCAAGCGGATCGATTCCGCCCACAAAACACTGGCTCGGTGATAACCCTGTTCCGCCTCGGCATAACGTCCTCGCGCATCGACAATCCGCGCGCGCATTTCCTCTATGTTCGAAGCCCAGTTTGGACGGAACATCTCGACGTTCGGCCATTGTTTGGATTTTTCGAATAGCTGCAGCGTACGATTGAGGACGCCTTCGGCACGCTCGATCTGTCCAAGCTGCAGCAGCGACAGGACAACCAGCCGGTTGCCGTTGAAAGCACGTCCCATCCGGCCCGGGCCGACGAATTCCTTGTTCATCTGTTCCTGGAAATTCAGCGCTTTCGCATGGTCGCCGGCGAAACGATACTCGCGCGCCAGATGTTGCGCGACCCGATACGCTATTTCGACGTCGGTTTTCCGCGCGAGCGCAAGCGCCTTTTCTGATTCTTGAATCGATTCACCCAGCCGTCCAAGCGCGGAGTAGGCTTGCGCACGCTCGTAATGGAAATTCATCAGCGTGCGTTCGTCGGCGCCCACCGGAGCGTTTGCATCCGCCTGCGCGCGTAGTTTTGCGATCCGTTGCGGGTCGGGCTTTTCCTGATCCAGAATGGCGGTGATGTCGGCGATCGTTCGCGGCGGCGCCTTGAAGGAAGGTGTCTGCGCATAGGCCGACACAGCGGCAAATGCGCTGCCGGCCAAAAAAAGTCCCAGACAAATTTGCGAAACGCCTCGGCCAGTATTCACGGCCGTCTCCCTCGCGTTTCCCTGTCCCTGAACTGCCGTTGTCCGGCAGCATTTCCATCGCCCTTGGAGAGCGATTTAACTGGCGGAGACTAGCGTAGTTCTATGCTCGGCGGGAGTCCGACGATCAGGGCTTGACCGGGACCGGGTCTTCCGTCGGCCGCTTGTCGATGACCTGGTCGATCACACCGAATTCCTTGGAGGCTTCGGCGGTAAGGAATTTGTCGCGCTCGAGCGCGTCCTCGATCGACTTCAGCGGTTGGCCCGTATGCCTGACGTAAATATCGTTCAGCCGCTTCTTGATGTTCAGGATTTCCTGGGCGTGCAGCATGATGTCGGTCGCCTGCCCCTGAAAGCCGCCCGACGGCTGGTGCAGCATGATCCGCGCATTCGGCAAGGCATAACGCATGCCCTTGGCGCCGGCTGTCAGCAGGAGCGAGCCCATGGAGGCCGCCTGACCGATGCAAAGCGTCGAGATGGCGGGCCGGATAAACTGCATCGTGTCGTAGATCGCAAGCCCCGATGTAACCACGCCACCCGGCGAGTTGATGTAGATCGAAATTTCCTTCTTGGGATTTTCCGCTTCAAGAAAGAGAAGCTGCGCCACGACCAGCGTCGACATTCCGTCTTCGATCCCACCGGTGATGAAGATGATCCGCTCCTTCAACAGGCGCGAGTAAATATCGTAGGACCGCTCGCCGCGATTGGTCTGTTCGACCACCATCGGAACAAGATAATTGGAGTAGGTCTCGATGGGATCGCGCATTGAATGTCCTCCACGGGCGGCGGTCGAATCGCAGCCGCAGCTTAGCCTATCGGCTGCAGCGGCTGGACCGGGAATAGTCCCTACTTCTTGCCGGACTTCTTGCCTTCACCCTCGTCGTCTTCGTCGTCCGCGACGAGCTGCTCGCGGGTGACGGGCTTGTCGGTAACGGTGGCGAGTTCGAGGATGTAGTCAACGACCTTCTCTTCAAACAGTGGCGCTCGGATGGCGGCGATCAGGTTCGGATCGTTCCGGATCTGCTCGAACACCTTCTGCTCCTGCCCGGGATATTGCCGGGCGCGTTCGACGACGGCGCGGCTCAGTTCGTCGTCCGCGACCTTGATCGAATTCTTCTCGCCGACTTCGCCAAGAACGAGGCCCAGGCGAACACGGCGATCGGCAATTTTCCTGTATTCCTCGCGCGCCTGATCTTCGGTTTTACCCTCGTCGGCGAAGCTTGTGCCCTGACGTTCGAGTTCCTGCGTGACCGACGACCAGATGCCGCCGAATTCCTGCTCCACGAGCGACGGCGGCACATCGAACTGGTGCTGCTTGTCGAGCGCGTCCAGCAAAGCGCGTTTCAGCTTGGCGCGCGACAGCGATGAATATTCGCGCTCCAGCCGGTCGCGCACCTGCGACTTGAGTTTTTCGACGCTCTCAAGGCCTAGACCCTTCGCAAAGTCGTCGTCGATATTGATCGCTTCAGGGCCGGCCACCGCCGTCACGGTCACTTCGAATTCCGCATCCTTACCCGCGAGATGTTCGGCCATGTAGTTCTTCGGGAAGGTGACCTTGATGGTCCGGGTCTCGCCCTTGCCCATCCCGATGATCTGCTCTTCAAAGCCCGGAATGAACCCGCCCGAACCGAGCACCAGCGGGACTTCGTCCGCAGAGCCACCTTCGAACGGCGCGCCTTCCAGCGTGCCCTTGAAGTTCATCACAACACGGTCGCCGTTTTCGGCCTTGCCGTCCTTGTCGGTGAAATTCCGGTTCGATTCCGCGATCTTCTTGAGGGACTCGTCCACATGATCTTCGGCAACCGGAGCGACGGGCTTCTCCAGCTTGATGCTGCGGAAATCGGCCAGCTCGATCTTCGGCAGGATTTCCATCGCGACCGTGTAGGAAAGGTCAGCCTTGCCTTCCATCACTTCCTTGACCGCGGCCTCCTCCTCGGAGGCGAGCTTGATCTGCGGCTGCATCGCAAGGCGGAAGCCGCCGTCGCTGATGATCTTGTTGTTGGCCTCGGAAATTGCCTGCTCGATCACTTCGCCCATCACCGAGCGGCCATAGACCCGCTTCAGGTGTGGCAACGGGACCTTGCCCGGACGGAAGCCATCGAGCTTCACACGGTCCTTGATCGTCTCGAGCCGTTCGGTCGCGCGCTGATCCAGTTCGGTCAGCGGCAGCACAACCTGATACTCGCGCTTCAGCCCTTCGGAGAGGGTTTCTTTCACTTGCATGGTTCGGAATTCCAGATTTCGTTCGCGTGAATATTTGTACCGGCCGTCAGTCCATTGGTGCGGGCGGAGGGACTCGAACCCCCACGACTTGCGTCACTGGAACCTAAATCCAGCGCGTCTACCAGTTCCGCCACGCCCGCTTGGAAAAGGCTTAGGGCCGCAGCGACCAGCACCGGCCGGGGGTTCTATAGCATGCTGGTTTCGCAGGGCAAAAGAAATGGAGGGCGCTAAAGCCCCTCCTCAAAGGAAACATTAAATTTCGGAAACCCCCATCCCCGGAAGCGTATCGCGGATAGACTGCTGCCAAGTGACGGCCAACTATCGACTTCAACTATAGTGAGGCGGCTATGATCGGATGCATTTCGCGCAGACACTTTGTGTCTGCCGGCCTCGGATTTTCGTTGATCCACCTGCTGCCCCGTCACGCTTCTGCCGGACCAGCCGAATTCCGCACGCTGACCGCCAAGTCAGGAAGCGCCAGTCTCCTCGGCAAGGATGGCCCACGCACAGAGATCTGGGGATATGACGGAACGGTACCCGGTCCGATTTTGCGGGCGCGACGTGGCGATGAAATCCGAATCCGGCTTTTGAACCAATTGACGCAACCGACGTCGATTCACTGGCATGGGATACGGATCGAAAATTCAATGGATGGGGCAGCGGGTCTCACTCAGAAGCCCGCAGAGCCTGGCAAAACTTTCGACTACCGTTTTACGCTCCCCGATGCGGGAACCTACTGGTATCACCCGCATATGCTGTCGAGCGAACAGGTAGATCGCGGACTGCATGGCTTGCTGATTGTCGATGAAGCGGAGCCTGTCGAAGTCGATCAGGATATCGCGCTGGTGCTCGATGATTGGCGTCTGGAAAAGGACGGGCGCATCCACGAAAGTTTCGGAAATTTTCACGACGCCGCCCATCAGGGCCGCTACGGGAATTATCTGACTGTGAACGGACAGGCCACGCCGGAAATTCCGGTGCGCAAGAATGAACGCATCCGCCTTCGCCTGCTGAATGCTGCGAACGCCCGGATCATGCCGGTCCGCATTACAGAGCATGAAGCGACCGTCATGGCACTGGACGGCCAGCCGACGCTGCCGTTTCCGGCCGAAAATTCCAGGGTTGTGCTGTCACCCGGCTCCCGCTGCGATCTTTTCATCGATGCCAAGTTGAAGTCCGGCACATCGGCGCCAATCATGATCGACATGGGGCGCGAAGAGGTTGAAATCGCCCGCCTGATCTATGTCGCGGAACCGAAGCGAGTTGCACCGTTACCGCCCGCTAGGCCGCTACCATCAAACGCGCTTCCCGAGCGCATGGACCTCGTCAATGCCTTCCGGCTCGAAGTGCTCATGGAAGGTGGCGCCATGAGCATGAAGATGCGGGATCTGATGACACAATCGAGGCCGCAAGGAACACACGGTCATGCGCCCCGCTTCATCGCATGGACGCTCAACGGCAAAGCCTCGGAAGGACATGACCCGGACCCGTTATTCTCGGTAAAGCGCGGGCAAACAGTGGTGCTTTCTTTTCCGAATGAGACCCGTTTCCCGCACAACATTCATATCCACGGTCACCATTTCCGGCATCTCGATGATCGTGATGACTCCTGGAAACCATACTGGCTCGATACGGTGCTCATTCTTCCAGGAAAAACCGAGCGCATCGCCTTCATCGCCGACAATCCCGGCAAGTGGATGATCCACTGTCACATGCTGGAACATCAGGCCGCGGGCATGGCTGCGTGGTTTAAGGTCGGCTGAATTCCGCCGGGTCACTATCCAGCCGCCGCAATACCGCAGGCAGCACCTCGGGCAGGTCTTCCGCGATCAGTCCGGGACCGAATTCACGGCCGCACTCGCCATGCAGCCACACGGCACAGCTTGCGGCTTCAAAGGCAGGCATGCCTTGCGCCATCAGACCGGCGATGAAACCGGCAAGCACGTCGCCGGCTCCTGCGGTGGCGAGATAGGGCGGCGCATTCGCGGCGATCGACGCTCTGCCGTCCGGTGTGCCGACGACCGTGTCAGGCCCTTTAAGGACGACAGTTGCACCCAGCATCTTTGCGGAATATAATACTCTAGTTATTTTGCTATTGTTTTCAATGTTTTGTAAAATTTCATTCAATAATCGAGTGAGCTCTCCTTCGTGTGGTGTGACAACAGTTTCAGCGGCTGTTTTGAGTGCTTTTGCCAGGCCAGCCGCATTCCCGGCAAAGCTCGTCAGCGCATCCGCATCCAGCAACAGCCTCCGCTTCGCCTTTGCAGCTGCCGCTACCATGTCGCGGGTGGTTTTTCCGACACCCTGCCCCGGGCCGAGCACCACTACATTGATCCGCGGATCGCTCAGGATCTTCTTCAGCCCCGAAACACCGTTTGCCTCGCGCACCATGACCGCGGTGAGACTTGCCGCCAGTACTTGAATCGCGGATTTCGGTCCACCAACCGTAACGAGTCCCGCACCCGCCCGTAACGCCCCGCGTGCGGCGAGCCGGGCTGCACCTGTCGAATAGGCTGGACCGCTGACCACAAGCGCATGTCCGCGATTGTATTTATGCCCTTGTTCGGAAGGGCGCGGAAATTTGCCCATCCATAGCGCCGGTTCATTGGCAAAAGTCTTGATGGCCAGCGACCCGATGATTGAATCCTTGATCCCGATATCGGCGACACGAATTTTGCCTGCATGAAGCCGGCCAGGCATCAAAAGATGGCCAGGCCTCCTGCGGACGAAGGTGACGGTTTCTGTAGCACGCACCGCAGCACCACGAACCTGTCCAGTGGCTCCGTCGATGCCACTTGGAAGATCGACGGCAATCACCGGGCGACCGGCATTCGCAACCGCTTCCACGGCCGCCCGCGCATCGCCCGTCAGGTCACGCGAAAGCCCGCCCCCGAACAGCGCATCGATAATGACTCCGGCTTCCGCAAGCTTCCGCCCGGAAACCGCCTGCGTATCGCCCTGCCATTTTGCTGCGGCTTCCGCGGCATCGCCCCGGAATGCATCGCGCGCGCCCACAAGCATCAGATCGACCGGGTAGCCCCGCTCTTTCAGAATACGAGCCGCAACGAAACCGTCGCCGCCATTGTTGCCGGGTCCACAAACCACCGTGACCCGGGTCCCCAATGGGTAACCCGCGGCAACCCGGTCGGCGACGGCGCGTCCGGCGCGCTCCATAAGCTGGATGCCCGGCGTGCCCGCCGCGATGATCAGCCGGTCAGCCTCCGCCATTTCCTTCGGCGTGAGCAGTTCGATCATCCAATCACCCTGCCATATCGGCCCTTCTTTATCCCTGTTACGAGCAGCCCGCTTCTTGCATTGCCCGAACCGGACCTTCACGAAATCCCCGTCGCGGAGCGGCGGTGGGAGCTTGTTGCATATTTTCTAATCGGGATGCACAAACTCTCATCAATCCGTTCGCAACCACCCGCCAAAAGCCGTCCAGGACTTTACCAATCTGATGATTTCCTTAGCGTTCCAGGCGCATAAAACCGCTGGCACGAGAACTGCTAACAATTTCCGCGGGCAAAGGCTCACGATCAGAAAGGGCTTGAGGAAACGACATGAAGAAAATTGAGGCCATCATCAAACCCTTCAAGCTCGATGAGGTGAAGGAAGCACTGCAGGAGGCCGGATTGCAGGGTATTACTGTAACCGAGGCCAAGGGCTTCGGGCGCCAGAAAGGGCACACGGAGCTTTATAGGGGTGCCGAATACGTCGTCGATTTTCTCCCCAAGGTGAAAATCGAGGTCGTCCTGTCCGATGATATGGTGGACAAGGCGATTGAGGCGATCCGCCGCGCCGCGCAAACGGGACGCATTGGTGACGGCAAGATTTTCGTTTCGAATGTCGAGGAGGCAATCCGCATCCGCACAGGTGAATCGGGAACCGACGCAATCTGACTTGCAAAAAACCACGAACGACCTCGGGGCCCCGAGGCAATGAAAACACAGGGGGTGAGTTTCCATGACGACCGCTAATGAAGTTCTCAAGATGATCAAGGATCAGGACGTAAAGTATGTCGATTTCCGCTTCACCGATCCGCGTGGAAAGTGGCAGCACGTAACATTCGACGTCAGCATGGTCGAAGCCGAGACGTTTGCTGAAGGCGTGATGTTCGACGGCTCGTCGATTGCCGGTTGGAAAGCGATCAACGAGTCCGACATGTGCCTGATGCCGGATCCAAGCACGGCCTGCATCGATCCGTTCTTCGCCGAGAACACGATGTCGATCGTTTGCGACATTCTCGAACCGACGACGGGCGAACCCTACAATCGCGATCCGCGCGGCATGGCCAAGAAGGCCGTCGCCTACATGAAATCCACCGGCGTCGGCGACAATGTTTACTTCGGCCCGGAAGCGGAGTTTTTCATTTTCGATGATGTGAAGTTCAAGGCCGATCCGTACAATACCGGCTTCAAGCTTGACTCCGTCGAACTGCCCTCGAACTCCGACACCGATTACGAGAGCGGCAACCTCGGTCACCGCATCGGCGTGAAGAAGGGCTACTTCCCCGTTCCGCCGATGGACTCCGCGCAGGACATGCGTTCGGAAATGCTCGGCGCCATGGCCAAGATGGGGGTGAAGGTCGAGAAGCATCACCACGAGGTCGCTTCCGCCCAGCACGAACTCGGCATGAAGTTCGGCCCGCTCGTCACGATGGCCGATCATCTGCAGATTTATAAATACTGCATCCACCAGGTCGCGAACATTTACGGCAAGACAGCCACGTTCATGCCGAAGCCGATCTATGGCGACAACGGCTCGGGCATGCACTGCCACCAGTCGATCTGGAAGGGCTCGACCCCGGTGTTCGCCGGCAACAAGTATGCCGACCTCTCCGAGACCTGCCTCTCCTACATCGCGGGCATCATCAAGCACGCGAAGGCCATCAACGCATTCACGAACCCCACGACCAATTCCTACAAGCGTCTGGTTCCGGGCTACGAAGCGCCGGTGCTCCTCGCCTACTCCGCCCGTAACCGGTCAGCGTCCTGCCGCATCCCGTTCACGAGCAACCCGAAGGCGAAACGCGTGGAAGTCCGTTTCCCCGACCCGCTCGCAAACCCGTATCTCGGCTTCGCCGCCATGCTGATGGCCGGTGTCGACGGCATCCAGAACAAGCTCGATCCGGGCGGCGCGATGGACAAGGACCTCTACGATCTGCCGGCGAAGGAATTGAAGAAGATCCCGACCGTCTGCGGCTCCCTGCGTGAAGCGCTGAACGCGCTCGACAAGGATCGCGAATTCCTCAAGGCCGGTGGCGTGTTCGATGACGACTTCATCGACAGCTACATCGACCTGAAGATGACGGAAGTGATCCGCTACGAGCACACGCCGCATCCGGTCGAGTTCGACATGTACTATTCGGCCTGACATAGCGTTTTCAGGCGAAGTGGTAACCGGTTCGCCGTAGAAAACGCGTCAGTACAAAAGTCTCCTCCCGAACCGCGTCAAAGCGGTTCCAGACTCAAGCGGGGCGCCCAAAAGGCGCCCCGGTTTTTTGGAATCTTGTTTTTCGACCGATTCAGAAAATGGCGAGCAACCCAACCGCCGCCAACGCCACGGCGGTAAGCGCATAAAACGGCGCACCATGCGACCGCTGAGCGAGATAATCCTTGACCAGCGCGCCATGCAATTCGTCGGAAGACTGATGCGGGCAGACAAGCGCCAGACCCGCACCCCGGGCCGCGGCATCGAGGCGGGCGAGTTCTGAGGAATGGCGGTCTGCGATCATCATGATGCCAGCGTAACGCACCGATGGTTAACGAGTTCCAATCACCTGTGGGAAGCCTGAGAATTTGTTATATTCTCGTCGTTCCATGCCGCTAACCTCCCGCCGCAATGATGGAAAACGAGCATCCTCATGAGCGGTGAAAACAATCTGACGCGCGCGCAGGCCTGGGAAGAATCCGAGAATGTGGGCCGCAATGCCTCCGGCAATCCAACCCTTGGGGATGTGATCGCCGCCCGATTCAACCGACGCGATTTGCTGAAGGGTTTGCTTGGAGTGTCCGCGATCGCGGCAACGGTAAGCCCTGTCGCCCTCACCGCCTCGCCCAATGCCCGTGCCCAGTCCGCACCGAGCTTCGCCTTCAAGGAAGTCACTGCGGGCGTCGATGAAAATCATTACGTCGCGGAAGGCTATGACGCGGACGTCCTGATCCGCTGGGGCGATCCGGTGCTGCCGGGCGCGCCCGCTTTCGAGCCGATGAACCAGACGGCGAAGGCGCAGCTCGGACAGCTCGGCTACAACAACGATTATCTCGGCTACTTCCCGATGCCGGGTACCGCCAATCCATCCGCTCACGGTTTGCTGGCCGTGAATCTCGAATACACGAACGAGGAACTGATGTTTCCCGGCATCGGACGCCAGGACATCAAGTCCGCGAACTTCGACAAGATGACGAAGGAGCTTGCTGACATCGAGAAGGCCGCGCACGGGGGCGCGGTGCTGGAAGTGAAGCGCGAGAACGGCAAGTGGCGCGTGGTGCATGGCTCCAAGTACGCGCGCCGCATCCATGCCGATACGCCGATGGAAATTACCGGCCCGGCCGCCGGACATGATCGCATGAAGACAAAGGCAGATCCCCCGGGACGAAGCGTTCTCGGGATGCTGAACAACTGTGCCGGCGGAATCACGCCCTGGGGCACTTGGCTGAGTTGCGAGGAAAACTTCCACGGATATTTCTGGGGCACTCTCGAGGACTCCCATCCCGAAGCACGCAACTACAAACGCTTCGGCGTGCCGGATAACTGGCAGGTCTGGGGCAAATGGGACGAACGCTTCGACATTGTGAAGGAGCCGAACGAGGCCAATCGCTTCGGCTGGGTCGTCGAGATCGATCCCTTCGATCCGAACTCGGTGCCGAAAAAACGCACCGCCCTTGGACGCTTCAAACATGAGGGTGCTGCGGGAATAACAAACAAGGACGGCCGCTATGTCGTCTATTCCGGCGACGACGAACGCTTCGAGTATGTCTACAAATTTGTCACCGAAGCGCGCGTGGATACGCAGAATCCTTCCGCCAATCGCGACATCCTCGACCGCGGAATTCTCTATGTCGCGAAGTACAATGCGGACGGCAGCGGAGAATGGATGCCGCTTGTTCACGGCAGCGGCCCGCTCAATGCAGTAAACGGCTTCGACAGCCAAGCCGATATTTTGATCGAATGCCGGCGTGCGGGCGACCTGCTGGGCGCCACCAAGATGGACCGTCCCGAAGACGTCGAGGCCAATCCGCTGACGCAGAAAATCTACGTCATGCTCACCAACAATACCCGGCGCAAAGCGGATCAGGTGGATCCGGCCAATCCCCGCGCCGACAATGCCTTCGGTCACATCATCGAAATGAATACGGCGGATGGCGACCACGCATCAACGCGCTTCACCTGGGAAATACTTGTGCGCTGTGGCGATCCCTCGATCGAGAAGGTCGGTGCAACCTTCTCGTCGGCGACCACGAAGGACGGCTGGTTCGGCATGCCCGACAATTGCGCGGTGGATCACATGGGAAGGCTCTGGATCGCCACCGACGGCAACTCACGCTCCGCGACCGGCCGTGCTGACGGCGTGTGGGCGATGGAGACGGAAGGAAATTTGCGCGGCACCGGCAAGCTGTTCTACCGCTGTCCCGAAGGTGCTGAGTTGTGCGGGCCTGAATTCACGCCGGACGACGAAACACTGTTCGTGGCGATCCAGCATCCCGGCGAATCCCCGGACCCCAAAGACCGGGGCATCTTCGAGAAGCCCGCTACCCGCTGGCCGGATTTCAAGGCGGACATGCCGCCGCGGCCTTCGATTGTCGCGATCACAAAGCGAGGCGGCGGAAAAATCGGCGTCTAGCTTCAGCCCCTGCCGCCACTCGCGAGCACCGGGCGGCGAATAGTCTGCGCAGCCGGTTTGTGGTCCGGCACCACCGTCGGGCTCGGCATCAGGCCCATCGAGATCGCGACCAGACGGGGATCGGCCGCGGCTGCAGCAGGTTTTGCCGGCGTCCACTCGCCGCGCGGCGCAACCCGTGCGCTTTCCGAATAGGCGTCGGCGATTTCGATGCGGTTACGGCCGCGCGCCTTGGCGACATAGAGCGCTTCGTCCGCACGCGTCAGCAATGTTTCGACGTCAACGGGCTGTTCCGACGGCACCTGGGCCACACCCACACTGACGGTCGCACCGATGTGATAGCCGTCGAGTGTCGCATTGGATTCGGCAAACGCCCTGCGGATTCGTTCCGCGGTTGCAGCCGCCGAACCCACTTCAGCGCCGAACAGCACCGCGCCGAACTCTTCACCGCCGAGGCGGCCCAGCAAATCGGTCGAGCGCAATTCGGAAACCGCGATATCGGAGAACATCCGCAGCACGCGGTCTCCGACCGGATGACCGAATTGATCGTTGATCGCCTTGAAGCGGTCGAGATCGAACAGGAGTGCTGCAACCGGCTGCGGATCGCGGGTCCGCTGCTTCAGGCGACGCAACGCAGCGTCCAGGAACGCGCGGCGATTGGCGACTCCTGTTAGCGGGTCGATCATCGCCGCCGCCTTATGCTCCAGCTCGGTGCGTTCCTTGGCCATCGCAAGCAGGATGAACGCCGTCGCGATCATATAGAGGAGCGACTCCAGCCCGATCACGCCAAACCAAGCCGATGAAAAGAATGGCTCATTCTCGCCAACCGGCATGAGGAGCGTCAGCGGGATGCGCACGAGATAGAGGACGCCGTGCATCGACAGCATGACGATCAGCGGCAACCGCGAAAGCAGGCTTTCCTGGCGCCCGCGCCAGAATTCCATCGCGGTAGCAAACGTGTAAACCGAGATGATCATCGAGGAGAAAATCACCGGACCAGAAGGCGTGGTCATAAAACCGGCGCTCTGCGCGGCAAGAATCCACGCCAGCGCACCACCGATCAGTCCGATCAGAGAGACGCGGTTTCCGTCGAAGAGCCGCGCCCCTGTCCAGGTCATGCCCGCGGCAATGAAAAGAAGTGCATTTGATATTTCAATGGACCAGAACGGCGCGATCGACCCGCGCGCGCCAATCATCCAGACTGCGAGGCTCGCAACAAGATGTGCGCAGCCCCACCAGGCAAGCGCTTCGATCTTGCGGTGCTGGTACCATGACAAAATCAGGAGCATGCCAAGAATGGCGGTGACCGAAATTGTCACCACAAACATTGTTTTGACGTCTAGTTCCATGAAGCGACCCGAACTTGCCGCAAGGATTGCGGCGCATCGGGAGAATGATGGCAGCAACGCACTACAAAACCGTCGAGACAGTCGCTAAAATCTGAATCAGTTTTTCTGCAACACAAGCGGAATACGCGGCTTTGCGTGGTTAAGAATTCTTCACGCCGCCGATTTGATCGCGGCGCGGGCGGCTTCGATCGCGCCCGGAAGATCCGCGGGTACCAAGTTCGCATGTTCCAGGGAGGCATCGGAAACGGGCGTGTCCTCAGTTTTCTCATGCGGCGGAACGGCGCTTTCTTCATCGAAACCCGCGATTACAACGCAGTTTCTTCCGGCCGCCTTGGCCGCATAGAGCGCCTTGTCGGCCTGCGCGAGCAGCGCATCGATATCGGCGCTCGGATCGAGGGCGCAGGCCGCCCCGATGCTCACGGTGCCTTGGATCGCAACACCGTCTATTTCGGCGGCGGCCGCCTGAAACGCCGAGCGCACGCGCTCGGCTGCAACCCGCGCCGACATGGCCGTTGTTGCGGGAAGCACCGCCGCGAATTCCTCGCCGCCCAGCCGGCCGATAATGTCCGTGGCACGCAGGTTGGCGGCGGCGGTGCGCGCGAACACCTGAAGTGCCCGGTCGCCCATGGCATGGCCGAAGCGGTCGTTGATTTTCTTGAAGAAGTCGAGATCGAACATCAGCACGGAAACAGGCTGCTTGTCCCAGACCATACGGTTCAGCACGCGCCTGCCCGAGTCGAGCAGGGCACGGCGGTTGAAGATCTCGGTCAGCGGATCGATCGTCGCCGCCGTCTTGTGAATGCGCTCGGTACGCTCCTTCGCCATGGTGAGAATGACGAAGGCGGTGGCGATCGCAAACAACAGTGTTTCCAGCGCGAAGATGCCGAACCAGCCTTCGGAATAGGCGGAATAGCGGTGATCCGGAGGCAGAATGAGTACGATCGGGATCGGCAGCAGGAAGACCACACCGTGCAACGAAAGCACTGACATCGCCGGCCAGCGGGAAACAAGCCTTTCCCGGCGGCCCACCCAAAGCTCGAAGGCAGTCATAAAAGCGTAACCGGAAATCGCGATCGAGGACAGCACGATCCGGCCCGAGGCGGATTCGATGAAGCCCGGGATGAGCAGCGCGAACAGCCAGACCAGTGCTCCGGCAAACATCGATGCCGGCATCACATCGCGTCCATGAAAGAGCCGCGCCCCGCTCCAGATGACGCCGCAAGCCACGAACAGGAGCGCATTTCCGATGGCCACGGAAAGCGGATTTGAAAGCGAATCCTGCACCGTGAACAGCGCAACCGACAGTCCGCCGATCAGATACGCAACGCCCCACCACGCAAGCGCGCGGATGCTTCTGTCCTGCACCCATGCGAACAGCAGGAACAGGCCTAGAATCGTCGTGACGAAGATCGACACGATGAAGAGGGTGGGCACGTCGAGAACCATCGAGTCTCCAATTCAGGAATGGTCTCGGTAACCTTCATGCTGCGGCTTTCAGATTGCTTGCGGGATTCGATTCAATGCGAGCGAACTGCCGCGTCTGCGAAGAATTGATGACGCCAGCCTGTGCACCGGCTTTCGCCGGAACCGGAAATTTTCGCGCAAAATATGTCGAATAATAATAAAAAAGGGCGCGCCGCAGCGCGCCCTTTCGAATGTTGCCGATATCCCGCTTAGCGCTTCGAGAACTGGAAGCTGCGGCGGGCTTTCTTGCGGCCGTACTTCTTGCGCTCGACCACGCGGGAGTCGCGGGTCATGAAACCGCCCTTCTTCAGCGGCGTGCGCAGATCCGGCTCGAAGTAGGTCAGCGCCTTCGAAATACCGTGGCGCAGGGCGCCGGCCTGTCCCGAAAGTCCGCCACCTGACACGGTGCAGACCACGTCGAACTGACCGGTGCGGTTTGCCGTCGTAAACGGCTGCTGGATCATCATGCGCAGCACGGGGCGGGCGAAATAGACTTCGACCGGCCGCGTGTTCACGAGAATCTTGCCGGAGCCCGGCTTGATCCAGACCCGTGCGACTGCGTTCTTGCGCTTACCGGTCGCGTAAGCGCGGCCCTGGGCGTCCACCTGCTTCTCGCGCTTTGGAGCTTCGGCCACGGCCGGCTTGAGCGCGGCTAGGCTTTCCAGCGATTGTCCTGCCACGGCCATCAGGCGCTCCTCTTGTTCTTGCGGTTCAATGCACCGATGTCGATGGTTTCAGGCTGCTGCGCTTCGTGCGGGTGCGCGGTGCCCTTGTAAACGCGCAGATTGCTGAACTGCTGCCGCGCCATCGGACCTTCATCGAGCATCCGCTCGACGGCCTTCTCGATGACACGCTCGGGGAACTTGCCCTCAAGAATGAATTTTGCCGTGCGCTCTTTCACGCCACCCGGAAAGCCGGTGTGGTGGTAATAGACTTTCTTGTCCATTTTGCGCCCCGTGAGCACCGCTTTTTCAGCGTTGATCACGATGACATTGTCGCCGCAATCGACATGCGGCGTGTAGTTGGGGCGATGCTTGCCGCGAAGCCGCATCGCGATGATCGAGGCGAGGCGGCCGACGACCAGCCCGGAGGCGTCGATCAGCACCCACTTCTTTTCGATCTCGGCCGGCTTGGCCGTGAAGGTTTTCATTGTTGACCCGATTGATTGGATTGGAAGCCGGGTTCTAGACGCGCCGCATGGCAGCGTCAATGTACTCATTAGAAAAATAAGTTAAAGATAACAGCATCTTAGAATTATGGTATTTTGTTACCTAAGGCTAACTGCGCTATCGAGGCGGCACCGAATAGGTCGCCACGCAATGCGCGACGAGTTCTTCGTCGCCTTCCGCGCGCATGGCTACCTCGCCGATCACGAGCCGCTTGCCGGTCTTCAGCAGCTTGCAATCCGCAATGATGTCGCCGGGCTGCGGCCGCTTGAAGAAGTTGATCGACAGGTTGGTGGTGACTGCATGCGCCACAGGCCCAAGCACCGCGAGGATCGCCACATAGACCGCCGCGTCGGCCGCCCCCATCAGCGATGGCCCTGAAACCGTGCCGCCCGGCCGAAGCTGATCCTCGCCCGCGCGCAGCCGCACCTTGGCTGTCCCCGGCGAGACGCTGATGATCGAATGCGGCCGTCCCGGCCCAAAGCCTTGCGGAAATTCCCTTGAAAGGAACGCCTCCAGCTCGGCCAGATTCATCTTCAACCGCAATTTGGTCATTGGTTCTTCCCTTCCCGCGATTTCGGATACAATGCCCAGCGCGAAACGCAAGGAATGCGATGACCAGTCCCGCTCCGAGTTCAGCCCCGGCCGATCAGCCCATCCTGCTTCGGAACGACCAAGCCGGCATTGCGCTGCTGAAGTTGAACAGGCCGCAGGCGCGGAATTCGCTGTCCGAAGCCTTGATCGGCCTGTTGAGCGATACGCTGAAATCCATCCGCGAGGACCGCAGTATTCGCGCGGTGGTGATTGCAGGCGATGGGCCCGTGTTCAGCGCCGGTCACGATCTGAAGGAATTGAGTGCGCGACGGTCCGACGCGGACCGGGGAAAGCAATATTTCAGGAGCATCTTCAGCGACTGCTCCACGATGATGCAGTCCATCGTGACCTTGCCGGTCCCGGTGATCGCGGCGGTCGAAGGACTGGCGACCGCGGCCGGCTGCCAGCTGGTGGCGAGCTGCGATCTTGTTGTCGCCTCCGAGAACGCGCGCTTTGCGACACCCGGCGTGAATATCGGTTTTTTCTGCTCGACGCCCATGGTGGCGCTTTCGAGAAAAATTGCGGCGGGTCCTGCAATGGAAATGCTGCTGACGGGAGAGCCAATTTCGGCGCAACGCGCGCATGAGATCGGACTGGTGAACCGTGTCGTTCCGGTCAGCCGCGCGGCCGATGAAGCGATCAAACTCGCGGAAATAGTCGCTTCGAAATCGAGCTATGTGCAGAAGGTCGGCAAGGCGGCGTTTTATCGTCAGCTCGATATGGAGCTGCCGGAAGCCTACGATTTCACGCTGGATGTGGCGGTCGAGAACATGCTGGCCCGCGACGCCGAGGAAGGAATCGGCGCGTTCGTGGAAAGGCGCACGCCAAAATGGGAAGACCGGTGAATATCCGGCCATCATGAAACACGAAAAATACGACGATGCCCACATCCGCGGAACTATGGATTCCGTGAAAACCATCGCCATCGTCGGCGCGAGCCAGGGCGAAGACCGGCCGAGCATGTTCGTCGTGAAGTATCTGAGCGAACGCGGCTACAAGGTGTTTCCGATCAATCCCGGCCGCGCGGGAAGCGAGATCGCCGGCAATCGCGTTTATGCAAAGCTCGCCGATGTGCCCGAGCCGATCGACATGGTGGATGTGTTTCGCGCCTCCTCAGCCGTACCCAGGGTGCTGGATGAAGTGCTGGCGCTCTCCCCGCTCCCCAAAGTTTTCTGGATGCAGCTTGGCGTGCGCAACGATGAGGCCGCCTCGAAAGCGGAAGCCGCCGGAATGACCGTCATCATGGATCGCTGCCCGAAGATCGAATACGGGCGTCTCTCGCGAGAAATCAGCTGGGTCGGCGTGAATACGCGCACGCTGTCCTCCAAGCGCCCAAAACGTCTGGCCGGTGGCGTGCAGCGCCTGCAGATGGGTCCGGTCAAACCGCCCCGTTGACGTTTTTTGGTTTCTTCGCCACAAACAACATCTGAATTTGGAATTTAAATTATATCCACATTCTGTTTGTGGGTATTAGAGATGGTGTCTCATGGCCAATCGCACTCCCGGATTTTCCACCCTCTCCGTTCACGCCGGCGCGCAACCCGACCCAACGACGGGCGCACGAGCGACGCCGATCTATCAGACGACATCCTTCGTCTTCGATGACGTGGAACACGCAGCCCAACTCTTCGGGCTGCAAACCTTCGGCAACATCTACACGCGCATCGGCAATCCAACCTGCAACGTGCTTGAGGAACGTGTGGCGGCACTGGAAGGCGGCACCGCCGCGCTCTCCGTCGCATCTGGACATGCGGCACAGGTGAGCGTGTTTCATCTGCTGTTGACGCCGGGCGATGAATTCGTCGCCGCAAAGCGGCTTTATGGCGGCTCCATCAACCAGTTCAATCATTCGTTCAAAAGTTTCGGCTGGAACGTGGTCTGGGCCGATGCGGGAGACCTTGCCGCGTTTGAGAAAGCGATTACGCCAAAGACCAAGGCGATCTTCATCGAGTCGATCGCAAATCCGGGCGGTGTCATCACGGATATAGAAGGAATTTCAAAAATCGCGAAGAAGGCGAACATTCCGCTCATCGTCGATAACACGCTGGCAACACCCTATCTCTGCAAGCCGTTCGATTTCGGGGCGGATATCATCGTCCACTCCGCGACAAAATTCCTGGGCGGGCATGGAAATTCCATCGGCGGTGTGATCGTTGACGGCGGAAAATTCAAATGGGCGGGCGACGACCGCTATCCGATGATCTCCAAGCCGCGGCCCGAATATCAGGGCATCGTCATGGCGGAGACGTTTGGAAATTTCGGTTTCGCCATCGCCGCGCGCGCCCTCAGCCTGCGCGATCTCGGTGCGGCGCTATCCCCCTTCAACGCATTCCTGATCATCACCGGCATTGAGACATTGCCGCTGCGGATGCAGAAACATTGCGACAACACCCTCGCCGTCGCGAAATATCTCTCATCCCACAAGGCCGTTGCATGGGTCAGTTACGCAGGCCTGCCGTCCGATCCCACGCACAAGCTCGCGCAGAAATACTGCCCGAAGGGCGCGGGTGCCGTGCTCACGTTCGGGCTGAAAGGCGGCAACGAGGCCGGGGTCAGGCTCGTATCGAACGTCCAGCTATTCTCCCATCTGGCCAATATCGGCGACACGCGCTCGCTGATCATTCATCCCGCTTCGACCACGCACCGTCAGCTTTCCGACGAGCAGAAGACGGCTGCGGGGGCCGGTCCCGACGTGGTGCGGCTCTCCGTTGGCATCGAGGATGTCGAAGATTTGATCGCTGATCTCGATCAGGGTCTTGCGTAAGAAGCCATTCGGGCCGCGTGAAGGGTCGCGGCGATCAGCACGACGACGGCTCCCGCCTGATGCGCGAGCGCTAGCGGCAGGGGCAGTTCGTAAACGAGCGTCAGCACGCCAAGCAGGGCCTGCGCCGTCACGAGCGCGAACAGAACGAGCGCCCGTGCGGCTGCTGAACCCAAGCCGCTGCGCATCAGCATGAATGCGTGAAACGCGGCAGCGATAAAGAGCGCGTATGCCGCCATCCGATGCTCGAACTGTACCGTCAGCACATTCTCGAAAAAATTGTGCCAGGCCGGTTTGATGACAAGAAGATCACCCAGCGGCGGGAAAAAACGCCCATCGATCAACGGCCAGGTATTGAACGTCTTCCCGGCACCTGTCTTGGCCACCAGCGCACCGACAAAAATCTGGACAAACACCAGCGCAAGGATTCCAGCCGCAAAAACCCGGGTGAATTTGTCCGATCGCTCCAT
This sequence comes from Xanthobacteraceae bacterium, assembly GCA_022844205.1. Classification (GTDB taxonomy): domain Bacteria; phylum Pseudomonadota; class Alphaproteobacteria; order Rhizobiales; family Xanthobacteraceae; genus JAUSIF01. Next base: position 155,555 of record JALHMF010000003.1, read on the forward strand.
TCGCTTCCGGCCAAGGCCGTCTGCAACGGCCACCAGCGCTGCAAGAATAATGCAGGCCAGCGTCAGGTGAATCGCCAGCCGATACTGGCTGACGTCCGTGCGCTCCGTGAGGCCCGAACTGACCATCCACCAGCCAATGGCTCCTTGAAGTCCGCCCAGCAGAAAAAGACCGCCGAGTTTCCAGCCGAGCGCGCGCCCGATCATCCCCCGCCAGAGGAAAACGACGAAAGGAATTGCAAAGGCCAGTCCGATCAGACGGCCGAGCAACCTGTGTCCCCACTCCCACCAGTAAATGAACTTGAATTCCGGGAGATCCATTCCCGAATTGATCGCATTGAATTGGGGGATGCGTTTATATTTTTCGAACTCAACCAGCCACGCACCTTCGGACAGCGGCGGCAGCACGCCGGAAACCGGACGCCATTCGGTGATGGACAAACCCGAACCGGTCAGCCGCGTTGCACCACCGACGAGCAAGGTGAGCGCGACAAGTCCCGCGACCGCCAGCAGCCATAGCCGCACGGGCTTCATGTCCTGCTTTTTTGAAATGGGCCGCGCCATTCCGTCACGTCCCGCCGAATGTTCAATCCGGTGCGAGGCATATAGAACCGCACTGACCGGGACAACGCGCGTATCGCCGCTGGTCAGGGAGCCGGAACTCCATCATGCGAATTCGCACGCGAAAGCTGATCGGCGCGGTGACGCTCACCGTCTGGGTGCTGATCTGGCCGTTTATCGGTCTCAGTCTCGCTCAATCGCAGATCTCGCGCTTTTACGCGCCGGCGCAATTGATTTTCTTTCTGCTGTTGGGCTGCGTGTGGATCGTCCCGGCAGCGGTCCTGATCAGGTGGATGCAGAAACCCGACGCTAAATAACCGAAGCAGATCAGGCGGCTTTTCCGCCGAGCGCGCGCTGCAAGGCGAATGGCACGCCGGACATCAATACGTCCACATACCGCACCGCCTGGAAATGGCCGTTCAGCGAAATGCGCGGCAGCGACATCAGGCGTTCGCCATGCTCCGGCCGCAGGACATCCGGCCTTGTTGTAACCGCGGTCTTGAAGCCAAGCTTCTCCGCAATCTCAAACTCACGAGCATCGGCCGCCGACGCATCGCCGAACGGATAGGCGAAGTGTTCCGGCTGCTGGCCGAGCGAATCCGCCAGTACCTCGACGCTGCGTTTCATTTCAGTGCGAACTTTTTCCGCCGGCCATTTGCTGAGGATCGGGTGGTTGATCGTATGCGCGCCGATCGTGCAAAGCGGCTCCGCGGCCATCTTGCCGATCTGCGCCCAATCCATGCAGAGATCGCGGCATGCCGCGTGCGGATCGACACCGTAACGCGCGCAAAGATCGCGGACGGTCCGGCGCAGGCGGTCCTCATCCTCGAATCCGCGCAGCCACCAGTAAACTTCGTTGAACGCGCTCATCTTGTCGCCGGCTGACGCCACATGAAAGAACCGCGACACGCCATCGATCTCGATCACGAGACGCTCTGTATTCGCAATCACCCGTTCCAGCGACACCCACCATAATTCCCCAAGACGATCGGGAAAGCTGGTCGCGACATAAAGTGCGAACGGGGCGCCATGTTTTTTCAGAATCGGGAGCGCATGCTGGAGATTGTCGAGATAGGCGTCATCGAATGTCAGGGCGGCAAAGCGCCGGTCGAATTGGCGGCTGACAAGACGGTCGTGCACTTCATCCATGCTGACGAGATCGACCCCACGGCGCCGGAGATGAACGATCACGGCGTCGAGATAATCCGCTTCGATTTCGAGAATCCGGTTCGGCTGAAATGAATCTCTTCTTGCCGGCCTGACGTGATGCATGGTCAGGATTGCGCCCACGCCACCGAACATGGTGCCCAGCGCATGATGGGCGCCGGAAAAATATAGCGCTTCCAGTCCTGCCCGAATTACGCCGTAACTAGGCATCGCAACGAAATCCTCGATAGTCAATCTCAGGCTGCAAACCGTCTCGGCATATCGTCATGCGTATTCACGGCAACAACCATCACATTCGCAAAACCACGAGCGACCAAAGTCTCCGCTTCGTCCTCGAACATCGCCTCGCCGTTGCCGGGAACGACAAGAACCGCGACACGGCTGAAACGGGCGAGCCGCTCCGCGCCCGATGGGCCCAGTGGCGCCGCCGCAATCACCACGTGATCGTAGGTCTTCGATAACGCGCCAAGAATGATGGAAAGTCTTTCCGACGAAAGAAGGGCGGCCGCGTCGATCACGCCACGGCCAAGAGGGAGTACATGAATTCGGGATGCCCGATCGCGTTGGATTGCATCGGCAAAGGTCGCGTCCGCGGTCAGGATTTCGGATAGTCCCGGTGCGGCTGCATTCGCGACGACATCCGCCGAAACGCCAGCATGGGTGTCGAGATCGACCAGAACCACGCGCGCGCCGCGCTGGCCAAGTTCGCGCGCAAGCTCAATCGCGACATTCGATGACGGACTGCGGTCGTCCGGGCGGCAGACAGTGACAATGCCCCGGCCGACTTTGCGGATTTGCTCCGGCAAAGCGCCGAGCGGATGCTCTTTGATTCTGCCGTTCGACGAATATTTTGCCGCGGGCGGAAGCGGCACTCGCAGGGCTTCGGCGCGTGCAACTACCGCCGCCTCAGACTTGGCCGGCTCGGCCGGTAATTCTTCCATCCTGTTTGCGTACGAATAATCCGCCGATAGGAGATGGTTTAGCGCCACCAGCGCGACCCCGCACATGAGGGTTGCAAGCGCCGCAATCAGAATGATCGGCAGCTTCTTCGGGAAATACGGGGTGGACGCGGCTTTCGCGCGCGAGACGATGCGGGCATCCGCCTGCACCGCATCGGGGCTTTCACGCGAAGTCGCATCCCGATAGCGGGCGAGATAGGACTCCAGAAGATCGCGCTGCGATTTTGCGTCGCGCTCCAGCGAGCGCAACTCCACGTCCTGTACACCGAGCGCCCCCGCCTGTCCCTTCACCTGATCGAGCGTAAGCTGCATCGACTCCAGTTTCGCACCCGCAATCTTCGCGTCGCTCTCGAAACTGCGGACCAGCTTCTCGGCTTCCTTGCGCATCTGCACTTCAACCTCGGCAATCTGCGCTTTCAATTCCTTGATGCGCGGATGCTGGTCGAGAAGCGTTGAGGACTGTTCGGCAAGCTGCGCGCGAAAGCCCGAGCGCTGCTCGCTCAAACGGCGCATCAGGTCGGAATTGATGATGGCCGACGCCTCCGCGAGTTTGCCCACGCGCAGCATTTCGGTGATGGAGCGCGCCTTCGATTCCAGATCGGCCTTCTGCGCGCGCGCCTGCGCAACCTGTGAATTCAGCTCGGCCAGTTGCTGCGCGCTGAGAGGCGTGTTGTTGCTGCCGAGAACCAGATTGGCCTTGTTCCTGAATCGCTCAACTCTTGCTTCTGCTTCCGCGACACGGCCGCGCAACCGCTCGATTTCACCGCCGAGCCAAAGGCTCGCCTGCCGCATCGAATCCTTCTTCGCGTTCTGCTGAACCACGAGGTAGCCTTCGGCAACCGCGTTCGCGACGCGGGCGGCCAGATCGGGATCTTCCGAGCGAAATTCAATGGCGATCACGCGGGATTTCTCGACCTGAAAAACCGAGAGCCGTTCGTAGAAACGCTCCAGCACCCGCTCGTCGGCGGATGCGCTCTGCGGAATGCGCGTCAAACCAACCAGCGCCAGCACCTCACCGAGCATGGAGCCGCTCGTAACGTTCGGGTTGAATTCGGGCCTTTCCGCGAGCTTCAGGTCGTCCACAATCTTGCGCGCAAGGTCGCGGGAGAGTGCAAGCTGCACCTGGCTTTGCATCGCCTCCTGGTCGAGCAGCACCCGATCCGCGGACGGATTGTTGCGGTCGGCCTCGGGGCGGTTGTAAACGCTCTCGCGGTTCTCGATCAGCACGCGCGTTTCGGACCGGTAGCGCGGCGTCAGCGTGCTTACCACAACCGCGGCAACGATCGCGACGACCATCGCCGGCAGCACGATCCAGTATTTACGCCGCCACACCGCCCTGGCGAGCGATGCAAAATCGAACTGGCTGTCGGGTTGAATCACCGGGATCGAACCGGCGCCGCCCGCAGGAGCGTGACGCATGAAGAACTCCACGCATGAAATCTAGCGCCGCGCGAAGCGGCTCCCGTCAATAAGAAATTATTAAGGTTGCCATCGGGTTAATCGGCCCGCGATCCCGCTCGAAAGCCACGCGATATCACAGCCAAAAGCCAAATCCCGAACCCTTTGTTGAGAATTTTCAGAGAGGTTGCCGCTATCCGGACCTCGAACAGTGGGCCCACATGATCGACGAGACCGCGTTACTTCCGGCGAACACTCCCGGTCATGCGTTGAAGCCGGCGGCGACCCCCCGCCTGTCTTTTGCGAGCACTTCGGTTGCCGGGCTCTGGGTGGAAATTTTCGACAACCTGCTATCGGCTGAACCATTGTGGAGATCGTTCGAGACGGAAGCCGACTGTACCGTGTTCCAGCGTTTCGACTACCTTGCGGCATGGCAAAGGCACATCGGTGCGCGCCACCAAATATTGCCGCTGATCGTCGTATGGCGCGGCTTTGGCGAGGAAGTTCTCTGCATCGCGCCATTCGCGCTGAATATCGCCGGCAACCCAAAAAAGCTGAGCTGGCTCGGCCAGCAGAATTCGGATTATTGCGGCCCTCTGCTTGCCCCCGGCCTCGAAAGCCGGATCGGCGCGGAGGATTTCAGGGCCGTCTGGAGCGAATTCTGCAATGCCATCCAAAACGAGCCATCACTCCGGTTCGATCTTGCCGATCTGCGGAAAATGCCGGAACGGATTGGAGCGCAAAAAAATCCTTTTGTGCATCTTCCTGTGCTGCCGAATCCGAGCAACGCCCACCTGACGAAATTGCGGGGCAACTGGGAGACGTTCTATTCGGAAAAGCGCTCTTCCTCGACCCGCCGCCGCGATCGGACAAAACGGAGGAAGCTCGGTGATATGGGCGAAGTCCGCATGCTTACAGCGGAGGGTCCGGATGAGATCGCGAAAACTTTCGCAAAACTGGTCGAGCAGAAATCAGCCGCTTTCGTTCGTATGGGTGTGGCCAACCTCTTCGCCGAGCCGGGCGTGCGGGATTTCTATTTCGATCTCGCAACGGGCCCGCTGACTAACTCGTTTGTCCATGTCAGCAAACTGATGGTCGGCGATTGCCAGGCCTCGATCAATCTCGGCTTTGAACATCGCGGGCGCTATTATTACGTGCTGGCAAGCTATGATGCGGGCGAAGTTTCCCGCTTCGGCCCCGGAGCCGCGCATCTGCGAGACTTGATGCAGCGCGCAATCGAGCGCAATCTGCGCGAGTTCGATTTCACGATCGGCGACGAACGCTATAAATCCGAATGGTCCGATACCGAGACGCGGCTGTTCGATCACATCGCCGCCCGCACCTGGCGCGGTCAGCCTGCGGCCCTTGCCGAATTGTTCAAGAAACGTGTCCGGCGGACCATCAAGCAAAACGCATGGTTGTGGTCGCTGGCGCTAAGGGTCAGGGCATTGCCCGGACGAGCAAAGCCGGCTACCAGCGCAGATGATGACAAGTAGCTGATAATATTAGTTTTTTCAGGCTTTAGTTCAGCTGTGAGAATTCATTAACCATACGGACGGTAAGAATTCGGAAACGAATCCGGATCCGGCGCCGCCATGTACGCCCGTTTGCTGCTTATCGCCGCCTTTGCCGTGACGCTGTCCGCGTGTGTCACGACCTCGCGCGTGGCGGCCGTCGATCCCGCATTTGAGACCCCCTATGTGCTCGATGCCGGCGACAAACTGCGCGTTGTCGTATTCGGACAGGATGGTCTTTCGAATTCCTATGCCGTCGATGGTTCCGGCAAGATTGCCATGCCGCTGATCGGAGCCGTAGAGGCGCGCGGCAAGACGACCGGCGAACTCGGCAATTCCATCGCGGCACGGCTGCGCTCGGGCTTCGTGCGGGAGCCGCATGTCGCGGTCGAGGTCGAGAATTTCCGGCCGTTCTTCATACTGGGTGAAGTAACCACCTCCGGGCAATATGCCTATGTGAACGGCATGACGGTGGAGACCGCGGTCGCCATTGCAGGCGGTTTCGGCCCGCGGGCGCTCCGCACCGGCGCCAAAGTCGCGCGCATCGTCAACGGCCAGACCGTGCATGCGCGTGTGCCTGTCTCCTATCCGATCCGTCCCGGCGACACGATCACGATCGAAGAGCGCTGGTTCTAGCAAGAATGGCCGACGCATTGCGCATCCTGCACGTCCTCCGCGCTCCGGTGGGAGGACTGTTCCGCCATGTCAGCGATCTTGCTTCGGCACAGGCGGAACGCGGCCACGCCGTCGGCATCCTTGCGGACTCGACAACGGGCGGAGATCCGGCCGCCGCACGCCTTGCGGCGCTGGAGCCAAAACTTTCGCTCGGCTTATCGCGGATACCCATGAGCCGCGATATTGGGATCAGCGACCGGAAGGCCATCCTGCATGTCCACGCACGCGCTTCCGAAACAAAGGCGGATGTTCTGCACGGTCATGGCGCAAAGGGTGGCGCCTATGTCCGCCTTTCCGGAAGCAAAGCATTGAAAGTTTACACGCCGCACGGCGGCAGCCTGCATTACTCCGCGCTTTCTCCGGTCGGCTTTGCATATCTCGCCAGCGAACGTCTGATGAAAGCGCGGACCGATCTTTTCCTGTTCGAGAGCGAATACGCGCTTAGAACCTTCACCGAAAAACTCGGCAAGCCCGCGTTTGCCAAAGTCGTCCATAACGGAATCCGCGCCGACGAGCTGGAGAAAATCGAAACGGAAGAGGACGCGGTCGATTTCATCTATCTCGGCGAATTACGAACGCTGAAAGGACCGGACGTCTTTATCGAAGCACTCAATATCCTTGCCAAGGGCGGCTGGAACGGATCGGCGCAACTGTATGGCGATGGACCGGATCGCGATGAACTCATTGCGCAGGTGAACGCTTCCGGCCTGACCCACCAAATCAATTTCCCCGGCCCGGCACCGGCCCGCGCGGCGTTCGCTACCGGACAAATTCTGGTTCTGCCGTCCCGCGCCGAATCCCTGCCCTATGTCGCGCTGGAAGCAGCCGGCGCCCAAGTTCCCCTGATCGCAACCGACGTGGGAGGCTTGCCGGAAATATTCGGCCCGGATTCCGCGCGCCTTGTGAAACCGGGTGATCCCGCTGCCCTTGCGGAGACGATGTCGAGACTGCGCAACGAACCGGACGATGCGCTTGTGCAGCGCCTGCATCAGCGCGTGCGTGAGCGCTTCAGCGTCGAAGCCATGACGAATGGCGTGCTCGCAGCCTATGCCGAGGCCGCAGCAAACAAGCGAAAAAACTAGTTTTTACAAAGATTTGTCTGTTAAGCCTTCAAACAGAATTCCCCGTTAATTTGAACTGCCTCGCCACATCCATGTGGCGGATGAATTCGTGCAGGTATTCCGATGGCTCAGTTCAGTGCGCGCGACCTCAGCAAGCAGGTGCAGTCCAGTCCTTCGCGCTCTGAAGCAGCGCGCGAACTGAGCCCGATTGCAAAGCTGATCGCGGCGCAGCCCGTGCCCGCATCCATCTCTCAGGTGGTGCTTGCGGGCATGCTGCGGCTTGCGGAATTTCTGTCGATCGCGGCACTCGGTCTCGCAATCTATCTCGTCTACGTGCGCGATACAGGCGAGCTATTCGAATACCTGGTCGCCATCGGAGGACTGTCGCTTGCCGCCGTGCTTACATTTCAGTGGCTCGAACTCTACGACATCGCCGCTTTGCGCACGCGCGTTTCGCAACTGAGCCGTATTTCAGTGGCGTGGACCGGCGTATTTCTGGCGGCCTTCGCGGTATCGTTCTTCGCGAAGCTTGACGGATCGTTCTCGCGCTTTTGGGCCGCATCCTGGTTTTCGTTCGGCTTATTCATGCTTTACTTCGGCCGGCTCATTGTTTCGTCGCTGGTACGGAAATGGACGCGTGAAGGCAGACTCATCCGCCGCACGGTCGTGGTCGGAGGCGGACATGCCGGCGAAGCGCTGATCGATGCGCTCAATGCGCAGACCGATTCCGATCTGCAGATTTGCGGCTTCTTCGACGATCGCTCCGACGATCGCTCCCAGCCCGAGCTCGCGGGCGTGCCGAAGCTCGGCAATGTGGATGACCTTGTGGAATTTGCGCGCCGGACAAGACTGGACCTCCTCCTTGTTTCGCTGCCGATCACCGCCGAGGAACGCGTTCTCCAGATGGTGCGAAAGCTCTGGGTGCTGCCGGTCGATCTGCGCTTAGCGGCTCATATGAGCCGGCTGCGCTTCCGCCCGCGCGCCTACAGCTATATCGGCAACGTACCGGTACTCGACGTGTTCGACCGCCCGCTCGCCGACTGGAACGTTGTGCTGAAGGCAATGTTCGACCGGTTGCTCGGCACCCTCATGCTGATTGCTTTTGCGCCGGTGATGGCGCTCGTGGCACTGGCCATCAAACTCGACAGCCGCGGGCCGGTGTTCTTCAAGCAGAAGCGCTACGGCTTCAACAACGAACTGATCGAGGTCTACAAGTTCCGCTCGATGTATGTGGACAAGACCGACGCCCATGCGGCGAAGCTCGTCACCAAGAACGATCCGCGCGTGACCCGCGTCGGGCGCATCATCCGCAAGACCAGCCTCGACGAGCTGCCGCAGCTCGTCAATGTCGCCATCAAAGGTAATCTGTCGCTGGTCGGGCCGCGCCCGCACGCATTGCAGGCCAAGGCCGCGAACCGCCTCTATGACGAAGTCGTGGACGGCTATTTCGCGCGTCATCGCGTGAAGCCCGGTATCACGGGCTGGGCGCAGGTCAATGGCTGGCGCGGCGAGACCGACACGCCGGAAAAGATTCAGCGCCGCGTGGAACACGATCTCTACTACATCGAGAACTGGTCGGTCCTGTTCGACCTCTACATTCTCGCCAAGACCCCATTCGCCCTCCTGAAGAGCGAGAGCGCGTTTTGAACTACGCGGCCGGTTATGCAGGGTCCGTCCAGCGCCCGCCGCGGACCCGCAGCGCACTGGCCCGCGCGATCAATGGCCTGTTGTTTCTCGCCCTCGCCGTCAGCGCGGTTGTCTTCGTAGAACCGGCGCCTTACGAGGCGTTTTTCGCGCTACTTACTGTGGTCTGCCTGCTTTCCAGCCTGCGTCTGGATGGCAAGGTAGCACCGCTGATCGCTTTGCTGCTGATCTGGAACGTCAGCGGCCTCGTGGCGCTACTCCCGGTCATGCACGACTTCAAGGCGGTGACCTTTATGGTCACCTCGTTCTACCTGGCGCTCACGGCCGTGCTGTTCGCGTTTCTGGTGGCCGACGATCCTCGCCGGCTGAACATCATCCGGACCGGCTATATCTTCGCCGCGGTCGGTGCGGCGCTCTATGGCCTTGCAGTCTATCTCCACATCCTGCCGGGCTTTGAAGAAACGGGCGGTCGAATCCAGAGCACCTTCAAGGATCCAAACGTGTTCGGTCCCTTTCTCATCCTACCGATCCTGTTCCTGATCGACCGGCTTTTGCGCGTTGGCTTTTCGCTGCGCGTCGCCGTTCCGATGTTTATCCTGATGGCGGCCCTTTTCCTCAGCTTCTCACGCGGTGCCTGGGGCCACTTCCTGTTTTCCACCACACTTATGTTAGTGTTGATGTTCCTCACCAGCGAAAGCGCCAATTTCCGCGTCCGGCTGATCGGCTATTCCGTGATTGCGATCGCAGGCGCGGTCATGCTGCTTGCGCTACTGCTTTCGTTCGACGCGGTGGGCGCCATGTTCATGGAACGCGCCAACCTTCTGAACGAGTACGACGCCGGCCAGGGTGGCCGCTTCGGCCGGCAACTCGAAGGGCTGGGGCCACTCTTGGAGGCGCCGTTCGGCTTTGGTCCGATGCAATTTGCCAAGCTGCTCGGCCAAGACCCACACAACGTCTATATCAACGCCTTTGCGTCATACGGCTGGATTGGCGGCATCACCTATGTGACGATGGTCCTCGCGACGCTCGTCTTCGCGTTTCGAGCCGTATTCGTTCGCACGCCGTGGCAGCCCTATCTAATTTTGGCGCTTTCGACCTTCACCGGCACGGTGCTGGAAGGCTTCATCATCGATACCGACCACTGGCGGCATTACTACCTCATGCTCGGCATCATCTGGGGAATGATTGTCCTGACCGCGCGCTGGCGCGCCGCCTGAGTTACCGGCTTCCCGCGGCGGCGGTCGTAACCCCGGAAGACGAACGCTCAGCCTCGGGCTCCAGATAGGAGCGGCCGAGGTCGATCGCATTCCAGCGCACATGGGACGAAAAGAGGCCGAGCACATCGCCGGAGGTGAATGCCGGCGGCTGGTTGCTGGGCTCGAACAGGGACGGGCCGTAAGACGCCGCGATGTCATTTTTCGCGTAGCCCATAAGCTGCAAAACCGTCGGCATGATCGTGAAATGGCTGCCATGGCCCTTGCTGGCGCTGCTGGCAGCGGCAAGGTGGACCTGAAGCCCATATGGCGCGATCACGAACAACGGCACCAGCGCCTGGCGCGGATCGGGGTTCTGGATCGTGCACTGGGTGAACAAGGCGCTCGCAAAAAGCTGCCCGTGGTCGGATGTGTAGATAACAACCGTGTCCCTTAGGTCGGCTTCCTCGAACAGGCGGCCAAGAATGCGATCCACCGACCAGCGGATGACGTTCCGATAGGCGTTCACCCGGCTGGCCGTGATTTCGTCCGGCGTCCGCGCCGTGGCCGGCTGGAACACTCCGGCGTCCGCGGGATAACCTTTTTCGTAGGGAAAATGCGCGCCGTTCTTGTTGGCATAGATGAACACCGGTTGATCGCTTTTCAGTTCCTCCAGGATTACATCCAGAAGCGCGTCGTCTAGCGCGTGCGCAGGCATGGCTTCGTCGAGCGCATTGAAGCCGTCGATCTGTGCCATTTCTTCAGGCGTCATGAAGTTTTGCAGCTTGCCGGGATAACCCGCCATGCGCCGGATGAAAGCGGCCTGTGCATCAATAAAAACAGTGCGATAGCCCGCTTTCTTCGCGTACTGCCACACCGTGGGATTGTTCAGAATTTTGCGGCCGAGATCGTCGCGCGACGCCATGAAGCGCAAGATCGCGTTGGAGTAATGGCTGCAATTTCCGCCGGACGCCGCCGGCCCAAAATCGACGATGCGGTCCTTGCGGCCGGCGAGATTGGGCGTGAAAGGATTGCCGGGGCGCCAATCGATATAGTCCGCGCGCACGCTCTCATCGACCAGCAGAATCACGCGGCGGATTTTTGGGATTTCGCGCGTGCCCTCGCCGGGCATCCACTCGACCGCGCGCCGTTGCGGCATCGAATTCGACGCGATCTTGACGCCTGAAAGCATACTGATGGAATACGGCGCGAATTGCGCGGTCAGGCCGCGCGAACCGCCGCCCTCCTTCGCGTACATAATGCCGGAAAACAACAGCACCGGCACAATCGGCACAAGTGCGAGCATCCGGATGTATTTTTCCGCCCTCGCGAAGCGCATGGGCGGCAACGTAAACAGCACAAACCCCGCAACAAGTGTCAGCGCGAACGCGGTGACGTGCTGGTTGTAGAATTCGAACGCCCTGCCGGCCTCATGCCGGGCGTTCCACAGCGACACGGCATCGAAGATGCTTAGCTGGCTGCCGCTCGCGCGATAGAATGCATAGCCGGCTGCTCCGCCCAGAGCGATGACAAGTGCCCAGGCTGCGCGCACCCAGAATGACGGCTGGAAGGCCGCGACGATGATTGCCACAACGGCAACCGCCCACACCGCGAGGAATGCGCTAAGCGTTGCCCAGCGGCCGGATTCGATCAGCAGCGTTACATGGTCGATCGCGCCGATATTCGTGAGTGCCACGAGCGCGAAAATTCCAAGCAGTCTGAGCGAGGCAAACAGATAACCGCCGCCGAACCGTTGCATGCCCCCGCTCATCGCTTTCTCCTCGGCTAAATTCCGAAATCAGGCGGCCCGCGCAGCGGCGTCTGCGTGACGCTTCCGGTTCTCAAGTTTTCGTTTGCGCATCCAGTGCACACCCGCGCCGAACCACGCGGACGGCAGGATGGACGCGGCAGCAAACAGCGCCAGCGTATAGACGAGGCCAAGCCTCGTGCCTCCCTCGCGCCAGAGCTTGTATAGCGAGGACGGGCGGAAAAGCTCCGGGTGTTTCCGGCGAATTGCCTGCCACAATGCAGCATGCTTGCGGGAAGATTTGCTCATGAGCATGCCTGAGCCGCTCACAGCGTAATTCAGCAGGGGTTTTGGAATATTGATCCCGCGATAGCCGAACTTTCCGACGCGGATATTGAACTCCCAATCCTCATAGCCGTCGCGCATCGCCTCGTCATAGCCGCCGACGGCCCGCCAGACTTCTTTTCGCATCAGCAGACAGTAGGACATTCTGTTCACGAAAAGCTGGTCGTAGCGGTTGAAGTGGTGTTCCGAAATGCCGTTGACATCTCCGACCAGCCACTCGTCGGTGTAGACGAAACCAACATCGGCCGGCGCAGCGATCAGGGCCGGTACGGTTTCAGCGAGATGGTTCGGCTCAAGCGTGTCGTCGCAATCCAGCGGAAGGATGAAATCACTATTCGCGGCGGCGAAGCCCGTATTGCGGGCAGCCGACAAGCCCTTGTTGACCTGCCGGATGACACGGATGCCGGACGGCAATGCAGCGAGTTTTTCAATCGTCGCGGCTTCGGTGGAGCCGTCATCGACAATCACCACTTCAAAATCGCGATACGTCTGCGCGTGGATGCTCGCGAGCAGCGCATCCAGGAATTTCCCGCCGTTGAAGCAAGGGACCACGATGGTGACGGCAGGCATGAAGTCGATCCTGGGGGCAGTCCTGAAGGTAAGCGGCTCCGAGTGAACGCCTTGTTCGTTAAGGCCACGTTAGCGAATTACACCCGCACAAAGAGCCTGCCCGATCCGCAATAGAGTTGCCTGCACAGGGGCCAGAAACTATAGTCCGCGCGCCGGCCCGGTCGGAGCGTGGCGCAGCCCGGTTAGCGCACTAGTCTGGGGGACTAGGGGTCGTGGGTTCGAATCCCGCCGCTCCGACCAGCCGCCTTTTTCTGAAAATCACAGCCTGATCTTCAGCGCATTGGCGATTTCGCCGATGATGCCGCGGCGGAACAGGAGCACGCAGAACACGAAAATCACACCCTGGATCACGGTCACCCACTGGCCGAAGCCAGCGAAATAGTTTTGCATCGCGATGATCGAGAACGCTCCCAGGACCGGACCGAAGATCGTGCCGAGACCGCCAAGCAGCGTCATCAGCACCACCTCGCCCGACATCGTCCAGTGCACGTCGGTGAGCGAAGCAAGCTGGAACACGATGGCCTTGGTGGCGCCGGCAAGGCCCGCGAGGGTCGCCGAGAGGACGAAGGCGACGAGCTTGTAGCGTTCGGTCTTGTAGCCGAGCGAGATCGCCCTCGCTTCGTTCTCGCGGATCGCCTTCAACACCTCGCCGAACGGCGAATTGATGATGCGGTAAATCAGCAGGAAGCCGAGCAGGAAAACGCTGAGCACGAAGAAATACATATTCGTCTGGTCGGCGAGATTGATCAGGCCGAACAATTTTCCGCGCGGCACTGCCTGAATGCCGTCTTCGCCGCCGGTGAATGGCGCCTGCACAGCGAAGAAATACATCATCTGCGCGAGCGCCAGCGTGATCATCGCGAAGTAAATGCCCTGCCGCCGGATCGCGAGCGCGCCTGCGATGATGCCGAGACCGCCCGCCGTCGCAGCACCGGCCAGGATCGCGAGTTCGGGCGGAAGCCCCCAGCTTTTCGCCGCATAGGCGCTGACGTAACTCGCCCAGCCGAAATAGAGCGCATGCCCGAAGGATAGCAGCCCGACATACCCGATCAGCAGGTTGAACGCGCACGCGAACAGCGCGAAGCACAGCGCCTTCATCAGAAATATCGGATAGATGAAGTTTGGCGCGATCACGAAGAAGGCGACCATGATCGCGAACGCAATCAGTTCGCTTTTGCTGCGTCCGCCCTGCACGGGAGCGGTGATCGAAGGTGCTGCGGCTGCCATGTTACGCAGTCCTTCCAAACAGGCCGGCCGGCCGGATCAGCAGCACGATCGCCATGATGACGAAGATCACGGTGTTCGACGCTTCCGGAAAAAATACCTTGGTCAATCCTTCGACGATGCCGAGCGTGAAGCCGGTCACGATCGCGCCCATGATCGAGCCCATGCCGCCGATCACGACGACGGCGAACACGACGATGATGAGGTCGGCACCCATCAGCGGGTTCACGTTGTAGATGGGTGCCGCCATCACGCCGGCGAGCGCCGCAAGCCCGACACCGAAACCGTAAGTCAGCGTGATCATGCGCGGCACATTGATGCCGAAGGCGCGCACGAGCGTCGGATTTTCCGTGGCGGCACGCAGATTGGCGCCAAGCCGCGTGCGCTCAATCACGAACCACGTCGTCAGGCATATCGTGAGCGAGAATACGATCACCCAGACGCGATAGTTCGGCAAAAACATGAAACCGAGATTCTGACCGCCGGTCAGCGACTGCGGCATTTGATACGGCAGGCCGCTTGAGCCGAAGTAATTGCGGAACACGCCCTGGATGATGAGCGCGAGACCGAAGGTGAGCAGCAATCCGTAAAGGTGATCGAGCTTGTAGAGCCGCTGCAGGAACAACCGCTCGACAACAACACCCGTGAAGCCGACGACGATCGGCACGATCACCAGCGACCACCAGTAGCCCAGCCCGAAATGCTGCAACAGAAACCACGCCACGAACGCGCCCATCATGTACTGCGCGCCGTGCGTGAAATTGATGATGTTCAGCATGCCGAAAATCACCGCGAGCCCGAGGCTCAGCAGCGCGTAGAACGAGCCGTTGATCAGCCCGAGCAGAAGCTGGCCGAACAACGCTTGCGAGGGAATGCCGAAGATTTCGAACATGAGCGGTTCTTTGCTTCGAGGGACGGGCTCATCGCCCGTCCCTCGATTTTTCCGTAGCTGCGCTTAGTTCGTGACCAGCGGGCACTTGCCTTCCGCGAGCGGGCGGAACGCCTGATCCGCCGGGATCGTGGCGCGGAGCTTGTAGTAGTCCCACGGCTTCTTGGATTCTTCCGGCTTCTTCACTTCGAAAAGATACATCGGATGAATCTTGCGGCCGTCGGCACGGATTTCGCCCTTGCCCATCAGTTTGTCGTCGGTCGGCGTCGCTTTCATTTTTGCGACCACCGCCTTGCCGTCGGCATCGGACTTCAAGTCGGCGACCGCCTTCAGATAGTGCGTGACGGCCGAGTAAACGCCGGCATGCACCATGCTCGGATGAACGCCCTTGTTCGCGGCCGAGAACTTGGCGGCGAACGCGCGATTGGTGTCGTTCATGTCCCAGTACCAGGCCTCGGTGAAGATCAGGCCCTGCGCCGTCTTCAGACCGAGCGAGTGAACGTCGGTGAGGAACACGAGCAGCCCGGCGAGATTCTGGCCGCCCGCGACGATTCCGAATTCGGACGCTTGCTTGATCGCATTGGTCGTGTCGGCACCCGCGTTGGCGAGGCCGATGATCTTCGCCTTCGAGGTCTGCGCCTGCAGCAGGAAGGACGAGAAGTCAGTGCCCGGGAACGGATGGCGGACCTTGCCAACCACCTTGCCGCCGTTCTTCAGCACGACCGCTTCCGTGTCGCGCTCGAGCGCATGGCCGAATGCATAGTCGGCGGTGAGGAAGAACCAGCTGTCGCCACCGGTCTTCACGATGGCGTTGCCGGTACCATTGGCGAGCGCCCAGGTGTCATAAGTCCAGTGCACCGTATTCGGCGAGCACTTGTCGCCGGTCAGGTTGGACGCGGCGGCGCCCGAGATCAGAAATACCTTGTTCTTCTCACGGACGATTTCGTTCACCGCGAGCGCCACCGAGGAGGTCGGCACGTCGACGATCACATCGACCTTGTCGACGTCGATCCAGGTGCGGACGACGTTCGAGCCGATGTCCGGCTTGTTCTGGTGGTCGGCGCCGAGGATCTCGACCTTGAGACCCTTCGCGGCCGCGCCGAAGTCTTCAACCGCCATGCGGGCGGCAAGCACCGAACCCGGACCGGCGAGGTCCGCGTAGGTGCCCGACATGTCGTTCATGACGCCGATCTTGATGACGCCGTCGGAAATCTGCGCATGCGCTGCGGTGCTGAGCAGCATCGCGGCGGCAAACGCCATTAAGCTTGTGGTTTTCATTTTGACTCCTCCCAAACAACGACCGGCGAATTCTCGCCGGGTTAGACTCCAAGATATTCATGGAGCGTTTCAGTCTTGGCGTCCAGTTCGGAATTCTCGAACCGTTCCACGACCTTACCGTGTTCCATGATGTAGTATCGATCCGCCACCGTCGAAGCGAAACGGAAATTCTGCTCGACGAGCAGAATGGTGAATCCCTGTGCCTTGAGCGTCTTAATAGTCTTGCCGATCTGCTGGATGATGACGGGCGCCAGACCCTCGGTCGGCTCATCGAGCAGCAACAGCCTCGCCCCGGTGCGCAGAATGCGGCCGATCGCAAGCATCTGCTGCTCGCCCCCGGAAAGCTTCGTGCCCTGGCTCGAGCCAAGGCGTTCTTTCAGGTTTGGAAACAGCGTGAAAATCTGTTCGAGGGACAGCCCGCCGGAGCGGATTTGCGGCGGAAGCAGGAGATTTTCCTCAACATTGAGGCTCGCAAAAATTCCGCGCTCCTCCGGACAGAATGCAATGCCTGCCCGGGCGATCTTGTCCGAGGTCTTGCCGATCAGTTCCTGATTGTCGAAACGCACCGATCCGGTGCGCTGGCCGACAATGCCCATGATGGATTTCAGCGTAGTCGTCTTGCCCGCACCGTTGCGGCCAAGCAGCGTCACCACCTCGCCCGGAAAAATATCGAAGTTAACGCCGTGCAGGATGTGGGACTCGCCGTACCACGCCTGCAAATCGTTCACGCTGAGAAGCGGCATGCGGGTATCAAGCATGACCCGTTCCCATGTAAGCCTCGCGCACTTCAGGATTCTTGGAGACCGTTTCGTAATCGCCCTCGGCGAGGATGCGGCCGCGCGTCAAAACCGTGATCTTGTCCGAGAGGTCCGACACGACGCTCAGATTGTGTTCGACCATCAATACGGTGCGGTCGGCCGAGACGCGCTTGATCAGGGCCGCGATGCGGTCGATGTCCTCATGGCCCATGCCGGCGGTCGGCTCGTCGAGCAGCAGCATTTCCGGATCGAGCGCCAGCGTGGTCGCGATCTCCAGCACGCGCTTGCGGCCATAGGGAAGTTCGACGGCGGTCCAGTTCGAAAACGACTCCAGGCCCACATCGGTCAGCAGCTGCATCGCCCGCTCATTGAGATTGTCGAGCACGCCCTTGGAGCGCCAGAAGTCGAACGAGCCACCGCGCACGCGCTGAAGCGCGATGCGGACGTTTTCCAGCAGCGTCAGATGCGGGAACACCGCCGAAATCTGGAACGAGCGCACAAGCCCAAGGCGCGCGACATCCGCGGGTGCCAGATGGGTGATGTCGTTGCCCTTGTATTTGATGCGGCCCTTGCTCGGGCTCAGAAACTTGGTGAGGAGATTGAAGCAGGTGGTCTTGCCGGCGCCGTTCGGACCGATCAGCGCGTGAATGGTGCCGCGTTCGACCCGAAGATTGACCCCGCTGACCGCAACAAAACCGGCAAACTCTTTGGTGAGATCCTCGGTTTCGAGGATCGCTTCCTTACTCATTCAACTCCCCCGCCCGGCACTGTCAGCCGGTTTGCCGATGCCGTCCATAGCCGTAACAAATACCGTAAGCAACGGACCAATCGGTTATTCCAGCACGGGGCCAAAAACTAGGCATTCAGCCCCGGCTCGTCCGCTTCATCCAGCGCCAGAAGTTCCGCATTGCCTCCGGCCGCTGCGGTATTGGTTGTAACGGTCTGCTCCGACATGAACCGGAGGAGATAGTTCGGCCCGCCCGCCTTGGGCCCGGTTCCGGACAGGCCCTGTCCGCCGAACGGCTGCACGCCGACAACCGCGCCGATCATGTTGCGGTTCACATAAATGTTGCCGGCGGGCATCCGCCGCACGATGCGCTCCACCGTGCTCTCGATCCGCGAATGGACGCCCAGCGTCAGGCCATAGCCGTTGGAGCCGATTTCATCCAGCAGCGGTTCCAGTTCGCTCTCGCGATAGCGGACGACATGCAGGATCGGACCGAACACTTCTTTGGCAAGTTCGCCTGCGCGCTTCAGTTCGATGACATGCGGGGCGACAAACTGGCCGCTGTCCGGTACATTCCCCGCATAGATCAACTTCGCGGACTTCTTTATTGCTTCCACATGCGAAAGCAGGTTTGCCTTCGCTTCGCTGTCGATCACAGGACCGACTTTCACTGCGAAATCGCGCGGGTCGCCGATGGCGAGTTCACGCGCAGCACCAACGATCATTTCGATCATTGCGTCCGCGACTTCTTCCTGAATGCAAAGCAACCGCAAGGCCGAACAGCGCTGCCCGGCCGAACGGAATGCCGAGCTGACCACATCGTCGGCCACCTGTTCCGGGAGTGCCGTCGCATCGGCGATCATTGCGTTGATGCCGCCTGTCTCGGCGATCAGCGGAACGATCGCATTGTCCTTCGCGGCAAGCGACCGGTTGATCAGCCGCGCCACTTCCGTGGAGCCGGTGAACACGACACCTGCTGTTTTCTCATGCGCGACCAGCTGCGCGCCGGTCTTGCCGTCGCCCGGAACGAATTGGAGTGCCTCGGGAGGTACGCCCGCTTCATGCAGAAGCCGGATCGCCTCAAAGGCGATCACCGGCGTCTGCTCGGCGGGCTTTGCGATTACCGCGTTACCGGCAGCGAGCGCCGCAGTCACCTGACCCATGAAAATCGCGAGCGGAAAATTCCAAGGCGAAATCGCCACGAAAATTCCGCGCGCCCGGTAGGCGAGAATATTCGTCTCGCCGGTCGGACCGGGCATCCGCGTATCGATCCCCAGCAGCCGCCGCGCTTCGGCTGCGTAGTACCGGCAGAAATCAACGGCCTCGCGCACCTCAGACACCGCATCGTCGATAGTCTTGCCGTCTTCGATTTGCAGGAGATGCAGGAAACGTCCGCGGCGCGCTTCCAGAAGATCAGCCGTCCGATCGAGCGCAGCGGCCCGATCAGCGGCAGCTATATTGCTCCATTGCGTAAAGCCCCTTGCAGCCGAAGCGAATGCCGCATCGACATGCTGGATGCGCGCATCAAGCACGCGCCACATTCCAGCGGATTTTCCAATAGGGCTTTCGCTTTCCCTTGCTGCCCCCTCGGTTTCCTTTCCGGCAATGATCGGACAAGCACGCATCCCGCCTACGCTGCGGTCCATTTCCGCGACAAGACGATCGACGGAAGTACGATGACCGAATTCGATTCCTGCGGAGTTTCTGCGTGCCGGTGCAAATAGCTCGGCGGGAAGCCGCAAATTCGGATGCCGCGCGTGTTCCGGCGATCCGATGATTTCAGCGGGCAATCGCAGCAGCCGCTCCACCGGCACGGACGGATCGGCCGTCTCCGAAACGAAAGACGAGTTGGCGCCGTTCTCCAGAAGCCTCCGCACGAGATAAGCCAGCAGGTTCTTGTGGCTGCCGACCGGAGCATAGGTCCGGCACGCTACACCCGGCATCGACTTAAGCAGGTGGCTGTATAAGGCATTGCCCATGCCGTGCAGGCGCTGGAATTCGTAACCCTCCACACCTCCGGCAAGCACGATCACGGAGGCGACCGTCGTGGCGTTATGCGTGGCGAACTGCGAGAAAATCCGGTTACGCTTCGACAGCAGCAATTCCGTGCACACGGTGTAATTCAGATCGGTCATCGCCTTGCGGGTGAATACCGGATAGTCGGGAAGACCCCGCTCCTGTGCGCGCTTGATCTCCGTATCCCAATAGGCGCCCTTCACCAGCCGCACCATCAGACGGCGGTTGAGCGCCTGCGCCTGATCGGCAGTCCATTCGATCACTTCGCGTGCACGCTTCTGATACGCCTGGACCGCAAGCCCGAATCCTTCCCAACCCGCGAGCGCGCGGTCCGAAAGCACCGCGCGAAATATATCGAGCGAAAGTTCAAGCCGGTCGGCCTCTTCCGCGTCGATGGTGAAGTTCAGCTCGAAGGACCTTGCGAGACGCGCAAGTTCGAGCACAAGCGGCGAAAGTTCGGACCGCACGCGCTCCCGGTTAGGCGCCTCATAAACCGGATGCAGCGCCGAGAGTTTGATGGAAATACCCCCGCGCTCGGGCAAGCGCTGTTTTGTTTCCGCCCGGCCGATCGCTTCGATGGCGTGCGCGTAGGAATCGAAATAATGTTTGGCGTCCTCCGCTGTGCGCGCGCCCTCCCCCAGCATGTCGAAGGAATATCGGTACGCTTCACCGCCGCCGGACTGCGAACGCTTCAGCGCATCCTCGATGGTCTGCCCCAGAACGAAATGATTGCCGAGCAAGCGCATCGCCTGCCGCGTCGCCAGCCTCAGCGCGGGAAGCCCAAGACGTTTTGCAAGCAGTACGATGATGCTGTCGGGCTGGTCCTCGGGCTTTACAATGCTCGCAGCGACACCCAGCGCCCAGGCCGACGCGTTCACCAGCAGTGCATTCGACTTTGCCTCATGGTGGATGAAATCGCCAAAGCCGAGCTTGTCCTCGATCAGGCGGTTCGCCGTGGCGGCGTCCGGCACGCGGAGCAGCGCTTCCGCGAGCACCATCAGCGCAAGGCCCTCCTTGGTGGAGAGCGAATATTCGCGCAGCAATTCCTCGATGCCACCGAACGCTCCAGTCTCCGCGCGGATCGCGGTGACGAGTTCGCGCGTGTGTTCTTTTACCCGCTCCGCATCGGCCGCCGGCATGCGTGTGTCGCGAAGCAGCCTACGGGCGATCTCGACATCGTCGGCGGCATAAGGCGCAACAAAGGCAGGGAATTCCGAATTCGTTTGCTGCGCGGAATGACTCATGCTGCCTCGAACCGGTTGCTGCGGCTTACGGTGTAAGCGGCGGACTGCCGCTGTCCGGCGTGCAGGTCCGCGCTGGAATCAGGAACTCTTGCGCCGCGCGGCGTCCAGCGTCCGCTGGCATTCGCCGAGTTCATACAGCGTGGACTTTAACAGCCGCACCGCCTCCGGGGAAAACTTTGCGCCCGCCGGCACGGGTGCCGGTGCCGCCGGCACAACCGGCTTTGCGGGAGCAGAACGGGCGGCGGAAGTTTCCGGAGCAGGTGCGTGCCGCATTAAAAACGGGGGCGGCACAGGCTCCGCAGGACGGATCGGACCTTGCGAGCGGCGGAACGGAAACGGCGGCATGTTCTCGTCCGTTTCCTTCGGCGGCGCAGGCTGCGGGACCGGCATCTCCACCACGCGCGGCAATTCGGGTGCTGGACGGCCGGGCCGCAGCGACGGCAGTAGATCGATCAGACCGCTGCGGCTGCGCGCGCCCGGCTCACCGGGTTCTTCCTCTGCGACGCGGCCCGTGTCTGCTAGGGCCGGTGCAGAGTGGGAAATTTTGCCCGCGTCCTCCGCCTCGACCGCAAGCCCGATCGACTGCACATGGCGCACACCCTGCTCGCGCAGGATCTGCTGCACGCCGCGGATCGTGTAGCCCTCCCCGTATAAAAGGTGGCGGATGCCGCGCAGGAGTTCGACGTCGTCCGGCCGGTAATAGCGCCGCCCGCCGCCGCGCTTCAGCGGCTTGATCTGGCCGAAGCGCGTTTCCCAAAAACGGAGCACATGCTGCGGCAGGCCGAGGTCTTCGGCGACTTCGCTGATGGTGCGGAAGGCGTCGGGGCCTTTCTCCACGGAAGCTCCAATCGGCGGACCAGCAATCCGGCGTGCGGGCACGTATATCGATTCGCGTACGGAGTTTAACCGATGGCCCACGCGCCGGCACCCTGCGCGCGGCGATCCCCACGTATACGATGGTGTGTTGCGGCCCGCGTTAGGCCAGCAGCACTCAACGCTTCTTGCCGTCGGCCCGGTCGTTGATGCGCGACTTCAGGATGTTGGACGGCTTGAACACCATCACGCGGCGCGGCTCGATCGGAACCTCCTCGCCGGTTTTCGGATTGCGTCCGATGCGGCGCCCCTTGTTGCGAACGATGAACGAACCGAACGAGGAGAGTTTTACATTCTCCCCCCGCGCCAGTGTGTCGGTCAGTTCGCGCAATACGAGTTCGACGAGTGCAGCCGACTCCGTGCGCGACAGGCCAACCTTTTGATAGACGACTTCGCTCAGGTCCGCGCGAGTTAGTGTCTTCGGCGTCATTGCAGCCCCCAGCCGCCTCGACAGGTGCTTTTATGTTTCTGTTTTCAAACGATATTCGGGGCTGACAGGGCGGTCAACGGCGTCCCGCCATTTGCGGCCGGGTGTGTCATGGACGCCACGCACAATTGTTACAGGTCGGTCCTCACCAGCGGACGAGCGCCGAAGCCCAGGTGAAGCCGCCACCCATTGCTTCCAGCAATACGAGATCGCCCTTCTTGAGCCTTCCGTCGGTCCGGGCTTGCGCCAAAGCGAGCGGAATGGACGCGGCGGACGTATTTCCATGCTTGTCGACCGTGATGACGATCTTTTCGGGGGCGATGCCCAGCTTGTGGGCACTGCCATCGATAATGCGCTTGTTGGCCTGATGCGGGACAAACCAGGTGATGTCGTCGGCCGTATAGCCCGTCACCCGAAAGGCATCCTCGATCACGTCGGTGATCGCGCCGACCGCGTATTTGAAGACTTCCTTGCCCTCCATGCGGAGATGGCCGACCGTTCCGGTCGAGGAAGGCCCCCCATCCACATAGAGCTTGTTCCGATGGCGGCCATCGGAACGCAGGCGCGTGGTGAGGATGCCCTGATCGGTCTTTTCGCCGGGCTGCTCCACGGCTTCGAGCACGACCGCCCCCGCCCCGTCGCCAAACAGAACGCAGGTGGTGCGGTCGGTCCAGTCCAGGATGCGGGAAAAGGTTTCCGCGCCGATCACCAGCGCGCATTTGAAATCGCCCGACTGCAGGTAGCGGTCCGCCGTCGCGAGCGCAAAGATGAAGCCCGAGCACACCGCCTGCACGTCGAACGCCGCACCCCGCGTGATGCCCAGCTCCGCCTGGATCGTGACCGCGGTTGCCGGAAAGGTCTGATCCGGTGTTGAGGTGGCGAGCACGATCAGGTCGATATCCGCCGCCGTCATGCCGGCATCGGCGAGTGCGGCCTTCGCCGCGTTGATGGCGAGTGTGGAGGTCATCTCGTCCTTGGCCGCGATGTGCCGCTCGCGAATGCCCGTGCGCTGCACGATCCATTCGTCGGAGGTCGAGACCTGCTCGGCGAGTTCCTTATTGGTGACGGTCTTTGGCGGAAGATAACCGCCCACGCCCCTGACCACTGAACGCAACTTGCTCACGATGCCGCCTGTTCTGCGAGGTTCTTTTTCATGAATGCCTCGGAATTGGCAATGCTGGAAGCGATGCGCGCGAGCAGTTCATGCCGGGCCATGTCATAGCCCACATCGATCGCGTGCGCATAACCTTCCGCATCGGTTCCGCCGTGACTTTTCACCACAATGCCATTGAGGCCGAGGAACACGCCGCCGTTCACCTTGCGGGGATCGACTTTGTCCGCCACCGCACGGAACGCGTCGCGGGCAAGATACGCACCGATCTTGGCGCGCCATGTCCGCATCATCGCCGCGCGCAGATATTCTTTGATCTGTTTCGCAGTACCTTCGGCCGCCTTCAGCGCGATGTTGCCGGAAAAACCTTCCGACACCACCACGTCTACGGTGCCCTTGCCAATGTCGTCGCCCTCGACGAAGCCATGATAGATAAAATCCTTCGAGTTCAGCTCGCGCAGGATTTGTCCCGCCTCGCGCACTTCCTCGACGCCCTTCATTTCCTCGACGCCGACATTCAGCAATCCAATCGTAGGCTGTTCGAGATCGAACAGGATACGCGCCGTCGCGGCGCCCATCACCGCCATATCGACGAGATTATTTTTATCCGCACCGATGGAGGCGCCGAGATCGAGCACGATGCTTTCGCCGCGTATAGTCGGCCAGACGGCGGCAATCGCCGGGCGCTCGATGCCCGGCATCATCTTCAGACAGATTTTCGACATTGCCATCAACGCGCCGGTGTTGCCGGCCGATACGGCCACATCCGCCTCGCCCTTGCGGACGGCATCGATCGACAGCCACATTGAGGAATTGCGCCGGCCCTCACGCAACGCCTTGCTCGGTTTGTCGCCCATCCGGACGGCGACCGGGGTGTGAACGATTTTCGCGCGCTGCTTCAGGTGCTTTTGCCGGTCGAGCAGCGGGCGCAATTTCGCCTCGTCGCCGAACAGCAGGAATTCGGTATCGGTGCGGTTGATGGCGGCAAGCTCGGCCCCGGGAAGGACCACGTCCGGGCCGAAATCGCCGCCCATCGCGTCAAGCGCAATCCGAACCGGCTTGGTCATTCAGATACAACGGCCAGACGGCCAGAGCCTCGTTTGCGGTGGAATCCCCGGCCGCACGCCGGAGCCGGGGGACAATAGCGGTTCATGGCGGGGAAACAACAGCGGCAGGACGCCATCTGGGTTCAGCCTTTTTCCTCGTCTTTTCCGCGTTTTAACTGCTCCAGTGCCGCGAATGCGGAAGGCTGTGCGCCCACTTCCGGCGCCTGGAATACGGCTCCCGGTTTCCGGGGATAGGGATCGATTCCGAGCGCCAGAAACTCGGCGGCAATGACGCCAAGATCGAGCGCACCGTTCGTCAACTGCTCCGGCGGATCGATTTCGATTTCATGATCGGCCGGTTCCGCGCCCGCAACGACAGAACCTTCCGGCACGAAAAGCAGCGAGACTTCCTCGAATACCTTGTTGTCGAAAGGTTCGAGAGACACCACGCATTCCTGTGTAACGGTCGCCTCAACCGTGCCTTCCACCAGCGCGCCGCCGTCGGGCGTCGGCCTTACCTGAAAGATCGCGGAAAGCTGCGGCACCGCGATCACGTCAGCGAAATCGGCAAGGGCCGCGCGCGTAGCTTCGTCCGGCGACAGGCGGAATTCGGTGCTCTCCTTCCGCAAATCGGCAACGACAACTGGATGCGACCAGGGAATCTCGTCCGTCATGGGGCAACCTTTTCAGGATCGGGAAACGCCAACACCCCGCCCGCGATCGCGGCGGCATCCTGCGCCGCCAGTCCATCGACCGCCGCTTTTACATAGTGTGCGAGACGCTGAACCGCGGCAGGGCTAGCTTCGATGCCGCCGTAGATGTTCCGCTCCAGCGACGAAGCGAGTGCGGCCTCGCCCTGCTCCTTGAGTGCCGCATCGTAGGCATTTGCCCGGCCGTAATAAGCCTCGCCGAGATCGCGCATTTTCTTATGCACCTTCATGTCACCCGTGCCGATTTCGCGCACGGCAGCATCCATGTCGGAAATAAAGTAGTCGAAAACGAGCTGGCCGATTTCACGCGACGCGACATCGCCTTCCGCGAGCCGTCGGAATACGAGATGCACATGCAGCACGAGAAGATCGAAACGGGCCTCCACCGTGTCGGGCACGGCGTAATCCGTATAAAAACTTGGTAAACGCGACTGCGCCACGATAGCGCCATAGAGACGCTCAATGGTCTCTCGTCGAGCCTGACGCCGGCTGGAACGCAGAAGCATGATCTAGCTCCACCAGTCGTTGAGACGGACCGCGTTGCGTTCGGGGAGCGCGCGGGTTAGTTGAGGCGCAATTTCGCGACAGGCACGTTGGCCCGAGACAGTTTCATGAGCGCCGGATTGTTTCCAATATCGCACAGCAGGACCGCAATCCGCAAAACCCACCGTATCGCGGCGGCGCTGGCGCTTTCGCTGCTTGTTTCCGGCTGCTTCGCGAGCACCTACCAGCGCGGCTACGTCTTCGATCAGACGGCCCTCGACCAGGTGCCGGTGGGCGCCAGCCAGGAGCAGGTGCTGCTGGTGCTCGGAAGCCCCTCCACCATCGCAACGGTGAGCGGCGAAGTCTTCTATTACATCTCGCAGAAGACCGAACGCAAAGTGGCGTTCATGAATCCTGAAGTCATCGATCAGCGCGTGCTCGCCGTCTATTTCGGCCAAGATCGCCGCGTGAAGCAGATCGCCAATTACGGCGTGCAGGACGGCAAGCTGTTCGATTTCGTCAGCCGCACGACCCCGACCGGCGGCCAGGATCTCAGCCTTGTGCGCCAGATTCTCGGCGGTCTGCTCGGCGTCGGCAAACAGAACTGACAATCCCCTATCCTTTCAACGAAAACGGCCCGCGCCTGAGCACGGGCCGCTTGATTTTATAGGCTCTGCTTAGAGCATGATCCCGAAAAGTGGCTGCCGGTTTTCGGAAAAGATCATGCTCCAATGAAAAGTCTAGTGAGCGAGGACAGCGAGCAGCAGCAGCGCCACGATGTTCGTGATCTTGATCATCGGGTTCACCGCCGGACCAGCCGTATCCTTGTAGGGATCGCCGACCGTGTCGCCGGTCACCGCCGCCTTGTGCGCCTCGGAGCCCTTGCCGCCGTAGTGGCCGTCCTCAATGTACTTCTTCGCGTTGTCCCATGCACCGCCGCCGGAGGTCATGGAGATCGCGACGAACAGACCGTTGACGATCACGCCGAGCAGCATCGCGCCGACCGCCGAGAAGGCCTGGCTCTTGCCCGCGATGAAGAACACCACGAAATACACGAAGATCGGAGCGAGCACCGGCAGCAGCGACGGAATGATCATTTCCTTGATCGCGGCCTTGGTCAGCAGGTCGACGGCGCGGCCGTAGTCCGGCTTGTCCGTGCCCTTCATGATGCCGGGCTTTTCGCGGAATTGGCGGCGCACTTCCTCGACAATGGAGCCGGCAGCGCGTCCGACCGCCATCATGCCCATGGCGCCGAAGAGATACGGCAGCAAACCGCCGAACAGCAGGCCCGCGACGACGTAGGGATTGGACAGCGAGAAGTCGAGCTTCACGCCCTGGAAGTACGGATACTGCTTCGCGTTCGCGATGAAGAAATTGAGGTCCGATGTGTAGGCTGCGAACAGCACCAGCGCGCCGAGACCGGCGGAGCCGATCGCGTAACCCTTGGTGACGGCCTTCGTGGTGTTGCCGACCGCGTCGAGCGCGTCCGTGGACTTGCGGACTTCCTTCGGAAGGCCCGCCATCTCGGCGATGCCGCCTGCGTTGTCCGTAACCGGGCCGAACGCGTCGAGTGCGACGATCATACCCGCGAGCGCCAGCATCGTGGTGACGGCGATCGCGATGCCGAACAGCCCCGCGAGTTTGAACGTCACGATGATGCCCGCGATGATGACGATCGCCGGCAATGCCGTCGATTCCATCGAGATCGCGAGACCCTGGATGATGTTGGTGCCGTGGCCGGTGACCGAAGATGAAGCGATCGATTTCACCGGTCTGAAATTGGTGCCGGTGTAGTATTCGGTGATCCAGACGATGAGTGCCGTAACGGCGAGACCGACGAGGCCGCAATAGAACAGCGACAGGCCGGTGAAGGTGACACCGTCCGCCTGTTTGATCGGACTGTTGAAGCCGATCGTGAAGTGCGTGACGATCGCAAGGCCCGCAATCGACAGGATTCCGGAAGCGATGAGGCCCCGATAGAGCGCGCCCATGATCGACTGATTGGCCGGAAGCTTCACGAAGAAGGTGCCGGCGATCGAGGTCAGAATGCAGATCGCGCAGATCGCAAGCGGATAGATCAGCATCGAGCCGAGGATCGGCTGACCCGCGAAGAAGATCGCGGCGAGCACCATCGTGGCGACGACCGTGACCGCATAAGTCTCGAACAGGTCCGCCGCCATGCCGGCGCAGTCGCCGACGTTGTCACCGACGTTGTCGGCGATGGTGGCGGGGTTGCGCGGATCGTCTTCCGGGATGCCCGCTTCCACCTTGCCGACGAGATCGCCGCCGACGTCAGCTCCCTTGGTGAAGATGCCACCGCCGAGACGGGCGAAGATCGAGATCAGCGAAGCGCCAAAGCCGAGTGCCACGAGCGC
Source organism: Xanthobacteraceae bacterium (assembly GCA_022844205.1). GTDB lineage: Bacteria > Pseudomonadota > Alphaproteobacteria > Rhizobiales > Xanthobacteraceae > JAUSIF01. The sequence goes on from JALHMF010000003.1 coordinate 183,547, forward strand.
GTCGATCACGACGCGGTTGTTCGGCGCAAAGCCGAGCGGTCCGGTGAGGATCATGTAGTAGACCGCGACACCGAGCAGCGCGAGGCCGGCGACGAGCATGCCGGTGATGGCGCCGGACTTGAACGCAAGCTCAAGGCCTTCCGCGAGGGATTTCGTCGCGGCCTGCGCGGTGCGGACGTTCGCACGCACGGAAATGTTCATGCCGATGAAGCCCGCCGCACCCGACAGCACCGCGCCGATCAGAAATCCAATGGCGACGAGCCAGCCCAGGAAATAGCCGACGATCAGGAAGATGACCGCGCCGACCATTCCGATCGTCATGTACTGGCGGCGGAGATAAGCCTGCGCACCTTCGCGGATCGCGCCCGCGATTTCCTGCATGCGGGCATTGCCGGCATCGGCCGCCATGACCGACTGGGTTGCCCAGACGCCATAAGCAATCGCCGCCAGGCCGCAAAAAATGATGAGCCAGAGAGCAAGCATAGCTACCTCGAAAATTCGATTGTTCAGGGATCGGATTCCCGCCGGCGCGCGAAGCGCGGCCCGCGTCCCGGACCATTCCCCCCGGGGGTCCGCAGCGGCGCGGACCATGCCAAAACCGGCCCCGTGACGCAATGCTCCGGCGGTCCAATAGAGGATGTTCCCGCAGCGGCATTCCGCCCGGGGTTGTAGTGTTCTGCGCTTAAAACGGGGTACGAGGCGCTAGGGCGGGTGGCGATCCCCGGCTTCCCCCATGTAGAGGCGCGAATCGCAGGAGACGCTGCAAGACGCCAAGAATCTCTGTATGTCGCCTTCAACTTAACGGCGGCCCATTCGGGATTGTTTCCATTACAGGGATCAGCCGGATTTTGCGTTCAAAACGCTCTGTGTTCAGAAACAATGGGCACTACGCGTTTAGCTGCTTTACCGCTTGCAATACCGCCGGAATATCAACGGGCGCATGATCCGAAGCTTGCGGAACGAGCAAATAGGGCAAGCCAAGCAAAGTGCGCTGATTATAGAAAGACTTGTCGAATTGACGGGAAGTGATCTCGATCACTTTGGAGCCGGGCCGCATCCAGAGAGCATTGGTCAGGGAGGCACCGTGCTGACCAATCACCATATCCGCATTCCTGAAGAGCCGTGCCTGCTCTGAAAGCGTCATCGACTCTGTCTTGAATAGTTCGGCATCGGTCCCGAGATCCCGCATGGCAGCGACCATCTCGTGCATATTGGGAGTCGAACGACGGAGATTGGCGCTGGTGGGAATATCGGCTTCACGCGACTGATAAAATGGATCGCTTGTGCCGCGGTCGATGATTACGACCTTGGGCGTCGGCTTCGAATTTTCCAGGTTTAATCGCTCAAGCATAAAATCTCGCGTTCGGGCAAGCGAGATGGTGTGGTAAAAACGTCCTCCGTCATATCCGGGAAGTTCGATTGAACGGTAGTCCTGCTTCAACCGCGGGATGGCGCTCTTCTCAACGACGACCAAATTGTCAAACTTCAATTCGACGATATGCCGTGTGAGCGGTCCGCAGCTTCTGGTGAAACGCAGTCTCTTCTTGAAATCTTTCGCTGAGAAAAACTCAGCAAGCGGAACCAACGCCCCGTAAACGAAATGATAGTAGTGCTCGACCGAGCCGCCTCTGTTCTTCGGCTCCAGAATTTCCGGTGCGGGTGATCGCCAAAACAAATGAAATACCACCTCTAAAATTGCGAATAAAAATACATGGAAACCGGCGGCGTTCAACGTATCAGAAATGACTGAAAGAAAGCTGCTGGAGCTGCATCAGCTTGCCTTCGGGATCGAGCACGATGATCCCCTCGCCCGCTTCCAGCCGGCCGATCATCGTCAGATCGACGCTCGCTTTTTTCGCGGCGTCCTGAAACGGCTTCAGCGCATCTTCCGGCACCGCAGCCGCGATCTCGTAATCGTCCCCGCCGGTGAGCGCAACCTCCAGCAGCGAAGGTTCGTTCGCGATGGCCGCGCGCACCGCATCGGAAAATGGAACGCGCTTGGATTCGATCACCGCACGCACGCCTGATACAGAAGCGAGTTTCGCCACATCGCCCGCGAGGCCATCGGAAATATCGAGTGCCGCATGGGCAAATTCACGAAGTGCGACCGCAAGCCCGTTGCGCGGACGCGGGAAAAGATAGCGGTCGAGCAAATGCCCGCGCAGCGCGGGGGCGAGGTTCGCGAACGCGGGGTTCACCGGATCGCGGCGTAGTTTCAGGCCGAGCGCCGCATCTCCGATCGTGCCGCTGACAACGATCACGTCCCCCGCCCGCGCGCCGGAACGCTTCACCATTTCCCCCGAAGGCACGGCACCGATCGCGGTGATCGCAATGGTCAACAAAGCAGGCGTGCGCGTCGTGTCGCCGCCGAGCAGCGGACACCGGAAGGCGTCGCAATCCTCGCCCAGCCCTTGCGCGAATTTCGCGAGCCATTCCTCGCCGGTGTTCTCCGGCAGCGACACCGAAAGCAGCGCGCCGAGCGGAAAGGCTCCCTTGGCCGCAAGGTCGGAGAGGTTCACGCGTAACGCCTTCTTCGCGATGGCGTCCGCCGGATCGTCCGTGAAGAAATGCACGCCCGCGACCGCCATGTCGGCGGTCACCACGAGATCGTGTCCGGCGGGCGGCGACAGCCACGCTGCATCGTCGAGCAGCCCGAGCACGCCCGGGTCATTCGCAAGCGGGCGAAAGTATTTCGCGATCAGCAGGTCTTCGCGGGAAGGTTTGGGCTTTTTGTTCACTTTTTTCTCGTTGTCATGCCCGCGAAAGCGGGCATCCAGTAGTCACTGGCACATTGTAAGCCGAGAATTCAATTCTTGCATTGAACACTGGATCGTCCGCTTGCGCGGACATGACATTGAAACTTAACCTGCGGGGCTCGAAAACTCCCCGTCCCGTGCCTTGCGTGCGAGCTGGTCGAGGACGGCATTCACCATGCCGGTCTCGTCCTTGTCGAGGAAGGCTCCCGCGACATCGACATACTCGCTGATCACCACGCGCGCGGGTACTTTCGCCTGGTGCACGAGTTCGTAGGCGCCTGCCCGCAACACCGCGCGCAGCACCGCCTCGACACGTTTCAGCGGCCAGCCGTTTCGCAAGGCATCGTCCACCAGCGGATCGAGCGTGCGCTGCTCTCGCAGCACCCCGCCGACAATGTCCCGGAAATAAGCGGCTTCCGCTTCGGCATATTTCTCGCCTTCGACCTCGCGGCCCATCCAGTAGGTTTCGAACTCCGCGAAAATATCCGTGAGCGAGCTGCCGGCGACATCCATCTGATAGAGCGCCTGCACCGCCGCGAGCCGGGCCGCACTTCGCTTGATGAGTTTTTCGCTGGTCATGACCGATTATGCGCGCGTCGTCGATCGCGCGATACGGATCAATGCGAGTGCCGCCGAGGCCGCCGCCGCACCCGCATTGCCCTCGTTGCGGCGTGCCCGCGCCCAGGCCTGTTCCTCGGTGTCCACCGTGAGGATGCCATTGCCGAGCGCGATCCGGCGGCTGACGGCAAGATCCATCAACGCGCGCGCCGACTGGTGCGAGACGATTTCAAAGTGCTCCGTTTCGCCGCGAATGACGCAGCCGAGCGCCACCACGCCGTCGAACGGCAGCCCTGCTTCCAGCGCCGCCTGCAGGCGGATCGCGGCTGCAATCGGAATTTCCAGCGCGCCCGGGACTCGGACCGGCTCCACCTTCACGCGCGCCGTATCCAGCCGGTCGAGTGCTCCCGCCACCAGTTCGTCGGCGATCGCTTCATGGAAGCGCGCCTCAACCAGAAGCACACGCGCACCGAGGATCGTCGTTTCGTCGCTGCGGCGCTTCTGGGCGGGCTGGTTCATATGCGGTCAGGCCGCATCGACTTCGCGGCGGATAGCCTTGCCATGCAACTGCTCAGCCTGTTGTAGATCATAGTCCGCCTGCATGCGGCTCCATAACTCGGCGCCCGTGCCAAAATAACGGCCAAGACGAAGAGCCGTCTCCGGCGAAATACCACGCCGGCCGCTGACAATCTCGGAAATTCGGTTCGCTGGCACTCGCAACCGCAGGGCCAACGCATTTGCCGTCAAATTCCGTGCAAGCATTTCACGCGCAAGAAGACGGCCTGGATGGATCCTGATCATATTTAGCCTCGATGGTAGTCGGCGATTTCAACATCGTGGGCATTTCCATCGCGGAAACGGAAGCATATCCGCCAACGGCCGTTGACCGTGATTGCCCACTCTCCTTTTCGGCCGCCTTTCAATTTGTGCAGTCCAACGCTTTTCAGAGGACTGATAACGCCGAGAGACGGAGCAGCATCGAGCATGTTCCACAACTCAATCGCCCTCTCCCGATCCAGTCCCGAAAACGAACCCTTGCCAGTTTCGGCAAAACGCCTGGCTGTACTGTTCTTCCAGGACTTGATCATACGCCCCTGATACTACGATGTGCATAGTATGGCAAACGTATTATCTTGTGCCTTTGCCTTCGGCAAGGCGAGCGGCGTAGCGCGCCATCAGATCGACTTCGATGTTGACGGGATCGCCTGGTTTCAGCCCATGCCAATGCGTCGATTTCAGCGTGTGTGGAATGATGAAGACGCTGAATTCAGCACCCTTCACGCCGTTCACCGTCAGCGAAATGCCGTCGAGCGCAACCGAGCCTTTCCGGGCGATGAAGCGGGCGAGTTCCTTCGGCGCCCGCAAGGTGAACCGCGAAGTCTTGCCGAAGTTCTGGCGGGAGAGAACTTTTGCCACGCCATCGATGTGCCCGGTGACGAGATGCCCGCCGAGTTCGTCGCCCATTTTCAGCGCGCGTTCGAGATTGAGTTTCCTGCCCGGCCGCCAGCGGCCGGCGCTAGTGAGGGCGAGTGTCTCCTTGCCCGCCTCGACCTCGAACCAGCTACCCTTGCCGCGCGCTTTCCTGGCAACAACCGTTAGGCAGATGCCGTCGATGGCGATGGACCCGCCGAGCGCGATGCCGCGAGCGGGATAGCTCGACGCAATCCGCAACCGGCGCACGCCCCCTTTCACCTCGGCGGAGAGCAGCGTGCCTACATCGCTGACGATACCTGTGAACATGTCAGCTCCTGAAGAGATGCATCAAGCTGTCGATGCCGACCATGCGGCGCTCGATGATCTTGAGCCTGGGCGAGTCCGTAAGCGCCTCCAGCGGCAGGCCTTCGAGCGCGTTGATCGCATCGTCCCCAAGCGCATTGGGCGAGCGCACGATGATCGCCTCGTCCACGAGATCGTTTTGCAGAAGTGCCGCCGAAAGGATCGGTCCGCCTTCAACGAGCAGGCGCGTGATGCCGCGTGCACCCAGCGTCTGCAAAGCGGCTTGCAGGTTGATGCGGCCTTGTTCGGACGACACGCGGATGACTTCCGCGCCGGCGGCTTTCAGCTTCTTCTCCGCATCGAGCGGCGCGTCTTCCGACGCGAGCAGCCAGACGGGAATTTCCTTCGCTGTTTTGATCAGTTTCGATCCGAGCGGGGTTTGCAGTTTTCCGTCGAGGACGACGCGCACCGGCGAACGATCATCCATGCCCGGCAGCCGGCAATTCAACTGCGGATCGTCGGCGATCACCGTGCCGCTGCCCACTAAAATCGCGTCGGAGGTGGAGCGCAGCACATGTGCTTCCGCAAAAGAAGCGTCGCAGGAAATCCGCGCGGGCTTGCGGCCCTTCAGACCGGTCTTTCCATCGGCGGAAACTGCGATCTTCAGAATGACATGCGGGCGCTGATCCAGCATCCGGCGAATGTGGCCGGCGTGGACGACGCGCGCATCCTCCGCGCCGATACCCGCCGTCACTGCAATACCCGCCGCTTCCATGCGCTCAATGCCCTTACCCATCACTTCCGGGTTCGGGTCTTCCAACGCCACAACGCAGCGCGCGATGCCGCTCTTCACGATGGCGTCCGCACAGGGCGGCGTCTTGCTGAGATGCGCGCAAGGCTCCAGCGTCACATACATGGTGGCGCCGCGCGCCGCCTCGCCCGCCGCCTTCAGCGCTTCGGTTTCCGCGTGCGGACGTCCGCCACGCGCGGTGAAGCCGCGGCCGACAACGACCGGTCCATTCTCTTCCTGCCGCACGATGATCGCGCCGACAGCCGGGTTGGGATAGGTCCGGCCGAGATTGCGGCGGCCAATGGAAAGCGTGGCGGCCATCCACCGCCGGTCCTCCGCTTCATCCACTACAGGCGCGATGGCCACGCGTACCGGAGCCGCCGTCAAGAGCCGGAGCCCTTATTGCTGTCTTCCGGCACGAGATCGGCGAGCACTTTCTCGAAGTCCTTGCGCTCGCGGAAATTGCGATAGACCGACGCAAAGCGGACATAGGCCACATCGTCGAGCTGCTTCAGGTCTTCCATTACGAGTTCGCCGACGACCGAGGACGCGATCTCGTTCTCGCCCATCGATTCCAGCTTGCGCACGATGGCGGACACCATGCGCTCGACGCGTTCGGGATCGACCGGGCGCTTTCGCAGTGCCACCTGTACGGAGCGCATCAGCTTGTCGCGATCGAACGGTGTGCGGCGGCCGTTGCGCTTCAGCACGGTGATTTCCCGCAACTGCACGCGCTCGAACGTCGTAAAGCGCTCGTTGCAGCTCGGACAGACGCGGCGGCGGCGAATGACGGAGGAATCCTCCGTCGGCCGTGAGTCCTTCACCTGCGTATCGATGCTTCCGCAATATGGACAACGCATTTACAAAACTCCCCCGCGCCCCCGCGCGTTACTGATAGATTGGAAAACGCTCGAGCAGTTTCCCCACTTTGTTGCGCACGTTTTCTTCGACGAGCGCGTCTTCTTCCGTTTTCTTCTGCGAAAGCACGTTGAGGACTTCGGCGATGTAGTTGCCGACTTCCTGAAATTCCTTCACCCCGAAGCCGCGCGTCGTACAGGCCGGCGTGCCGAGCCGGATGCCCGAAGTAACCGCGGGCTTTTCCGAGTCGAACGGGATGCCGTTCTTGTTGCAGGTGATCCGGGCGCGGCCGAGTGCAAGCTCGGAAACCTTGCCGGTGAGATTTTTCGGCCGCAGATCGACCAGCATCAGATGGGTGTCGGTGCCGCCCGACGTGATCGCAAAGCCGTGGCCCTTGAGGTTTTCCGCGAGCGCCTTCGCGTTCTCGACGATATTTTTTGCATAGGTTTTGAAGTCGGGCCGTAATGCTTCGGCGAAGGAGACAGCCTTCGCCGCGATCACATGCATCAGCGGCCCGCCCTGCAAACCGGGGAACACGGCCGAGTTGATCTTCTTTGCAAGCTCCTCGTCGTTTGTCAGCACCATGCCGCCGCGCGGGCCGCGCAATGTCTTGTGCGTTGTGGTTGTGACAACATGGGCGTGCGGAAACGGAGACGGATGCGCGCCGCCTGCGACGAGGCCCGCAAAATGCGCCATGTCGACCATGAGTTTGGCGCCGACTTCGTCGCAGATCTTTCTGAACCGCGCGAAATCGATGTGGCGCGGATAGGCCGAGCCGCCCGTAACAATCACTTTGGGCTTGTGCTCGCGGGCAAGTTTCTCGGCTTCTTCATAGTCAATGCGCTGGTCTTCCTTCCGCACGTTATAGGGAACGACCTTGAACCACTTGCCGGACATGTTGACTGACGCGCCGTGCGTAAGGTGTCCGCCGGCGGCGAGGTTCAGACCCATGAACGTATCGCCCGGCTGCATCATCGCCATGAAGGCGGCCTGGTTGGCCTGACTGCCGGAGTTCGGCTGCACATTCGCGAACTGGCACCCGAAGAGTTTCTTCGCGCGTTCGATCGCGAGATTTTCCGCCACATCCACCCACTGGCAGCCGCCGTAATAGCGGCGGCCCGGATAGCCCTCGGCATATTTGTTGGTGAGCACCGAGCCCTGCGCCTCGAGCACCGCGCGGCTCACAATGTTCTCGGATGCAATTAATTCAATGTCGTGACGCTGGCGGCCAAGTTCTCCTTCCACCGCGAGGAAAAGCTCCGGGTCGGCCTGCTCCAGACGGTCGGAAAAGAAGCCGCCCGCCGCGAGATTTTTCGACGCGACATTCGTCGGTGACATGGATGGGAACTCCAAAACAGGGCTTGCAGAGACGGTTTCCGCGAAACGCCGCCACCCGAACCCTGCGGGCAGCGGCCAATTTGCCGGATAGCATAGCGAAACCCCAAAATGAAGGGTATCGGAATCCGCCGGACCCCTAGCTATGCGCCTGCAAGCTTCTTTTTCAGCTTGTTGATGGCAAGTTCCTCAAGCGCCCTTTGAGGGGCGGTGGCGGGACCCATCACAACGACCTCGATGCCGGTTTTCACATCGATCGCCGCCACCCGGACCACGGACCCAACGGGCCGCATCTCGATGATGACTTCGCCGGTGTCCAGGCGCTTCTCGATCATGAGGCCAGCCCGCGACTCGATAAAAGAAAGATCATGGGCCGGTATGCCGATCCGCGCAACGCGCTACCGAGGGTTCGATCGGTCGAAATGATCGAGCAGTTTGAAGATTTTCAGGGCACCGCAACGCACAAAATATGTGCTTCCGCCGTGATCGGTAAGATTCAGGCGGATGGAAAGGTGCATCCGGTGTGGGTCAGCAACGGCACGATCGCGCCGGAGCCGTGGAGTTCGTGGCTGAAGATGGCCGCAAGCCCGGTAGTGCGCTCCCATTCTTCGAGATTGTCCAAGACGGCATCGCTCTAATCAAAGCCATCCATTTCAAAAAGAAATGGCCGGGCTTGATGCGAAGACGTCGCTTCACACCTTTGCCCGGCCATGACGAAGAATTCATGCGTTCGGATTTTTACGCGGCTTTGAGTCCGTCGCGAAATGCAATCGCTTCGAGTTCCACCCGGACGGCGTCCATGACAGGGACAACCGGCCGGGCTTCGAATACGAACGAAGGCAGCATCGAGCAGAACTTGTGAACCGCGAGCGGCTCGTCGCAGTCGAGTAGCATGTAGCCGCCCCAGTCGCCGACGCGAATGACGAACATCTCGATCTTGAAGCTGTTCGGCGTCTGCCACTGGGTGAACACTTCCAGAATCCGCTTCTGGGCATTCTCGTATTCCATCGGCGATCCTTGCGGACGTTCGTTCCAGGTGATCACGTATTTCATCGGCTTGCTCCTTTGTCGGGGAAGGATTGTTCAGGCGCTGTACTGGCCGCCGAGCTGAGCCGCTTGCGGTTTACCCAGGTGGCCGGCTTCCTTCATGATCGGCGGGACTTCGGGATCGGCTCCTTGCCATTGCCGCGGTGTGCGGCCGAGATGTGCAAGATGCCGGGAGCAAGCCGCCCCTACATGAGGAGGATTCCCTAGGCGGCGGAGATTTGCTGCTGCACCAGGCCCCGCTCGAGCGCGTAAAGCGCTGCCGCCGCCCGGGTGGTGACGCCGATCTTCGAGTAGAGATTCTGGATGTGGTTGTCGGCGGTCTTGGGCGCGATGTCGAGCAGGCGGGCCGCTTCCTTCGCCGTGTGCCCGGCCGCGATCAGACGCAGAACCTCGATCTCGCGCGGCGTCAGCCCGGCCAGCCGCTCGGCGGTTTCCCGGCGTGCCGGTTGACCGGCACAGGCAAGAACCGCCTCCACGGCATCGGGACAGAACTTTCCGTCCCGGGCAGCGCTACGGAGTTTTGCGGCCGCGGCCGCATCGCTCAAGGCTGCACGATAGGGCCGTGCTTCCCTCGCTGTCTGAAAGGTTTCGGCGGCCGCAAGAATGCGGGCCGCGGGCGAAAGATCCTGGGCCTTGGCATAGCGGTGATAGCCGCTGCCATCGAGCCGCTCATGATGGCGCAGCACAAGTGCCGCGACCGCCTTGCCTTCTCCGCCCAGCGCCGCAAGTGCACGCTCGCCATGATAGGGATGCAGGCGCGCCGCATCGGTCTCGCGTTCGGTGAGCGTCCCGGCCCGCATCCAGGTCGAGACCGGGATCGCAAGCTCGCCGATATCATGCGTGTAGGCCGCCCAGCGGGCGGCGCGGATGTCAGACACGGGAAGACCCATGCGCGCGCCCGCCGCTCCGGCGAGGGCCGCGACGGCACGCGAGTGGCCGAAAGTGTGTGGCATCCGCATATCGATCATGTCGGCGAGCGCGAGATAGGCTTCCTCGCAGGCCGTCTCATCGAACTCCGCATGGGGTATCGGTTCCAGCGCCAGGATCGTCTCGCGGTCTACGGGACCGTCGAGACCTTCGAACAACTGCTCGGCGTGCTTCAGAAAAAGATCAGCCAGCTCCGGTTCATAGGCGCCGCCCGCGCGCCTTGCGATCATCTCTTTCATCGTCTCAAATCCGTGCGCCTCCATCAACGCGATGGCGTCCTGAGCCAGCGTGACGAGGCGGACGGGCAGCTTGACCGCATTGCCCAACAAGCCGCGCGGCAAGCCCTTCCCGTCCCAGCGCTCATACAACTGTCCGAGGTTTTCACGAATCTCGTCCGACAGGCCGATGCGCTCCGCGATCCTTTGCGCAACTTCGCAATGACCCGACAGGATCGGAACACTGACCTGCATCGCTTCGGCCATCCCACGCTCGACCGCACGCGCAATTTCGGCGGGAGGCGCATCGGCAAAAGTGCGCGTGATCGCGCGGACAAGCACTTCCGCAAGTTCCGGCTTATTGCCGATATCGATGCGCTGAAGGTCGCGGCGCAGCGCGATCTCGTCACCGAAGGCCGCCGCCAGGAGATGCGTGTCGGCATTGCATCCGATGTAACGAAGCAGCGCCTGATGATAGACATTGCGGCGCGTTTGTTCGTCGAGGCGCGCAACATCCGCGATCCGCATCGCGAGCACGCAGGAGCGCAACGCAAAATCCCGCGAGTGACCGGTCGCGAGGTCCGTTGCATAGGCCAGCGCCATCAGAAAATCAGCGCGTCGCGCCACTGGTGCTGCCATGATCGCATCCCCGCCCAACGACGGGAATAATCTATTCAAAACTCGCGCTTAGGAAGGAAATATGTCGTTTACGTCAGCCGCGATAGCTCGCCATCGGCCGGATGCCGAGGCCGTCGTGGCCGTACACGTCGTCGCGGAATTGCACCACGCCATCGGGGTTCGCCCAGGCGGTGATATAGACCCAATACACCGGCATCACACGCGCGAGCTTGGCATCGACGCGCTCGCCCGCGGCGATCGCCTGATCCACATGCTGCCGCGTCCAGCCCGCCCCGTCGCGCAAGAGCCACGCCACGAAATCGCGGATGTTCTGGATGCGCACGCAGCCGGAGGAATGGAAGCGCAATTCCTCGCCGAACAGATTCTTCGACGGCGTGTCATGCATGTAGACCGCATGCGGGTTCGGCATGTTCACGCGGATCGTGCCCATCGAGTTCTGCTCGCCGGGGTCCTGCCGAAACATGTAATTGGTCGCATCGTTGGAGAACCAGTCGACCTGGTTCGACGCCAACTCGCGTCCGCGCTGGTCGTAGATGCGGATCCGGTTCTTGTAGAGATAATCCGGCTCCTGCTGCATCTTCGGAATCAAATCCTTCCGCACGATGCTCGCGGGCACCGTCCAGAACGGATGGAAGTTCACTTCGGTGATCTTCGCTTGCAGAACGGGGGAAGCGCGGTCCGGCTTGCCGACAATGGTGGTATGGCGCAGCACGGCGTTGCCGTTCTCCACCGCTTCGAGGTGGGCCGCGGGAAGATTCACCACGACATAGCGCTCGCCGAGAAAACCCGCCATCGAACGCACACGCACGATATTCGTTTCAAGCTGCCGCAGCCGCACTTCCGCCGGCACGTTCATGGCGGCGATGGTGGATTCGCGGATGACCCCGTCGGGCGTCAGACCGTTGCGCGCCTGGAAGCGGCGCACCGCACTCTCGGTATAGGAGTCATAGACGTTGCTCACCCCGGCGACCTGATTGAGATCGCCGGTGATGATGAGGCGCTCGCGCATTGCGCTCACCGCACGATGGCTCGTGCCGACGCGCAGACGCTGCACATAAGGAACTTCCGGCCAGCCGCGCTGACGCACGATGATGGAGTAATTGTTGATCGCTTCTTCGAGCGACTGCACCGTGCTCTGGGTCAGCGTGGCGTAGCGCGAGCCGCGAACCGGCGCTGCGCGGGCTCCACTGTCGAATCCCGGCGCCCATTCGGCCCCCTGGTTCAGTACGTCAAGATTTTGCGCCCGCGCGAAGCGCGGCAGCAGCGCAGCCGTTGCCATGGTCGCGGCCAGCCCGGCCACCAGTTCGCGTCGAGAAATCGTATGCGTGAATTTGCGAGCCAAGTTCCCCGCTCCCTGACCGCTTTTCAACGGTCACGAAACATTGCGTGGGTCTCTTTGGTCCCCCAAAGAAGCCTCAGTCACCCCTCAGCCCAATAACATTGGATGGTTAACGAATATGGCGGCAGGAGTGTGGCGCGGGAAATGGCTCAGAGCGCGATCCCAAACTTTGGCAAAAGCCAAATCGTAAGCGCGTAAAGGCCCATCGTAAGAAGACAACAGGCTGAAAGTGACAGCCAGAATCCGAAGCCCCCGCGAAGCAACGCGGGAAACACCAGGAACATGGGCAGCGACGGCAGCACAAACCAGAAAGTCGATTCAGCATGCGCGGCGATGCGCTGAATATCGCCCGTGTCGCGCCAGAGCCAGATGATGCCGAGTACCGAGACAAGCGGCAGCGATGCGATCAGCCCGCCAATTCCCGGACTGCGCCGGGCGACTTCCGAAACCAGCATCACGATAACGCCGGACAACAGTGCCTTGATAACGAGATAAGTCACAGGAGGCTCCGTTCTCGAACAGCCTCAAGCCTAGCAAGTTTTACGCAGGCTTCTTCAAAAGAAAAAGCCCCGGCGTTTCCGCCGGGGTCACCAACTCCGCCCTCTCAAAGTCAGAGCTGGCAAGAAACTTCTTCGTGGAACTGGTCAGTCTGATCTTCAGAGCCGATACAGGATCTGATCGGTCCAGAACCGTTCCAGCCGCTGCAGTGCCTTGTTCAGCACCGTCAGGTCGGTGGAATTGATGCCGCCCACCTGTTCCAGGGTGCGGACGTGTTTGTCGTAAAGCGTCTTGACGATCTCGTGGACCTCTTTGCCCTTGTCGGTGAGGCTGATGCGCACCGAGCGGCGGTCGAGACGCGACCGCTGATGATGCAGATAGCCCATCTCGACGAGCTTTTTCAGATTGTACGAGACGTTAGAGCCGAGATAGTAGCCGCGCGTGCGCAGCTCCCCGGCCGTCAATTCGCTGTCGCCGATGTTGAACAGCAAGAGCGCCTGAACGCTGTTGATGTCCGAACGTCCGCGACGATCGAATTCATCCTTGATGACATCGAGCAAGCGCCGGTGCAGGCGCTCGACGAGCGTCAAGGCTTCAAGATACGGGGAGGCCAGTTCCTGCCGGGTCTCCCGCGGTGCCGCGGCCTCGACCGCGCGCGCAACGTTTTTCATTTTGACGCCTCACAAATTGCTTCCCAAGGCGGAATTGTTTCCCGCTCTTGTGGCGTTTGTATCCGAGACGCGGAAAAGAAGGTTTAAATGAAAATGGATTTGCGCGGATTCGCGGCGCAGCATGAAAATTCCCTCACCAGACAGCATTGATGAATGGTTGAGGGATTGGATCGGGTTGGAGCGATGCCGGACTTCGTGCAGCAAACCGGGACATTCCGCGTCATTCCGGGGCGACACAATTGGCAACGATCCGTCATGTCGCGCCAAGCCGGGATAACGGGCTGTCACGGGCCGGTGATTTTATCGAGTCATTTACCGCGTTACGCCAGTCCGGTGCGCGGCCTTACCATCAGGCATTCCGAATGAACTGGATGATGCCGGAAAAATCGCGGCCTGACTCGCCCGACTCCGCGTAGATTTCATAGAGCTTGGTGGCCGCCGCACCCATCGGCGTTTTCGCCCCCGAAGATGCCGACGCATCCTGCGAAAGTTTCAAATCCTTCAGCATCATGGCGGCGGTGAAGCCCGCGGCGTAATCGCGGTTCGCGGGCGATGTCGGCACCGGTCCAGGCACCGGGCAGTAGGTCGTCATCGACCAGCATTGGCCAGAAGATTTCGAGGAAATGTCGAAGAGCTTCTGCTTGTCGAGGCCGAGTTTCTCGGCGAGCACGAACGCTTCCGAGACGGCGATCATCGAAATGCCGAGGATCATGTTGTTGCAGATCTTCGCGGCCTGCCCGGCTCCGGCGGCACCCGCGTGCACGATGGTCTTGCCCATGAGTTCGAGGATCGGCTTCGCCTTTTCGAACGACTTGTCGGAGCCGCCCACCATGAACGTGAGCGTGCCACCCTGCGCGCCGCCGACGCCGCCCGACACCGGCGCATCGACCATCAGCACACCATTCTTCTCCGCTTCCGCCGCGACCGCGCGCGCGGATTCCACATCGATGGTGGAGGAGTCGATCAATAGCGTACCGGGTTTCGACTTCGCGATGATGCCATCCACGCCCAAGTAGATTTCGCGCACCTGCTTGCCCGCCGGCAGCATCGTCACGATCACATCGGAGTCCATCGCGAGGGCCGCGGCATCCTTGCCCGCTTCGCCGCCGCCTTCTTTCAGCCTGGCAACAGCCTCTGCGTTGAGATCGATGCCCGCGACCCGATGGCCGCCCTTGATGAGGTTGAGCGCCATGGGAAGTCCCATATTGCCGAGGCCGATGAATCCGATCTTCGCCATGACTTCCTCCCTCGCCTATTATCTTCGTTGAGAACGCTCGAGCTGCACCATGAAACGCAGCAGCACATAACCGGCCACGAACAGAAGCTGGATCATGGTGAGCAGCACCATGAAGCCGGATACTTCCGTCACGAGAATATCCGCGAAAACCTGCACACCGGCCATGATCAGCCACAGCATCGAGCCCCAGCCGGATCCGAGCCAGAGTGCCACCCCGGTGATGAGATCGATCACCGCGAAAAAGATGGTGACCGCCTGCGTGTCGATCGGCATCTCGCTGAAGGCCGAGCCCTCGCCGTCGCCCGCCCCGAGCAGCGTCGTCCAGTAGGTCAGGCCCTTCAAAATCATGAAGCCGCCGGCGATGCGCTGGAACTGGGTCAGACGCCATTGCCATAAACCGACCTCAACCGAACCCGGACCGATCGCGGCGTCGATCGGATCGCCCTCGTGGTCCTCCTGATCAACCACGCTCATGCAAGCTCCAGTTCGCGCGCAGGCGGCTTAAGCGGCTCGAAATGGGAGAGCACGGTCGCGCGATCGGCCTGTGAGGCCGGATTCCAGTTGGGCTTGTTGTCCTTGTCGACGACGATGGCGCGCACGCCTTCATAGAAGTCATGGCCGCGCGCGACGCGGTTCACGATGCGGAATTCGGTGCGCATGCATTCGTTGAAGGTCATCGATCCCCCTCGCCGCATCTGTTCGAGCGCGATCTTCACGCTGAGCGGAGAGTTGGTGCGAATTGTGTCGATTTGCTTCTGCGCGAACTCGCCCTCGTCGCCGCCGCGTTTTGCTTCCCGCTCGAGATTGGCCATGATCCCTTCAACGCTGTCGGCGGCAAAAGCGCGGTCGATCAGCGACTGGAATTTCGCGAGCATATTTTCGCCCGGCGCGATGCTGAACGCGGCAAGCGTCCCCCTCACATCGCCGCCACCGGCCAGCGCTTCGATGAGTGCGGGAAAATCCGCGTAAGCGACGCGGTGCGTCGCAAGCCCGAATGCAAGCGCCTCCGCCGCGCCGACGCGCGATCCGGTGAGCGCCAGCCACGTCCCGATCTTGCCGGGCAGGCGCGGCAAAAGATATGTGCCGCCGACATCGGGGAAGAGGCCGATGGAAACTTCGGGCATCGCGAACTGATATTTGTCGCCGGCGACCTGATAGGCGCCGTGCGATGAGAGCCCGACACCGCCGCCCATCACATAGCCTTCGATCAGCGCGATAAAAGGTTTCGGAAAATGATGAATCTCGGAATTCATCAGATATTCCTGCCGCCAGAAATCGATCGCGTCGTCGGTCTTTCCGGATTTGTGCTGATCGTAGACCGCGCGCACATCGCCGCCTGCGGCAAAGGCACGATCGCCGTTGGCACGAATGATGACGCGGCTGACACCAGGATCGCTCGCCCACAGCTTCAGGCGGGGCCGGATTGCAAGCACCGTCGCCATGCCGAACGCGTTCAGCGCTTTCGGACGGTTCAGCACGATGATGCCGGCGGCACCTTTGCGCTCGAACAGGATTTCGGGTTCGGATTGCATACCGCGCCGACTCTTATTCCCTCCCCCTGAAAGGGGGAGGGTACGAGGCCGGAGCGAAAGCGATGGCGGGCGAGCTGGGTGGGGGTCTATCTCCGCGATCCGCGCACGACCCCCACCCCGCTTGCTCCGCTCGCGACCCTCCCCCTTTCAGGGGGAGGGATAAGTCGGCGGCAGATGCTTCGTGTCGTTCGAATAAAATTTCGGCTTCAGAAATCATGCGGGAGCGATCCAGCAGTAAAGCGCAGCCTCACAGGCCGCATTTTTTCAGACCTATCATCCAAAGCTCAATTCCCCAACATATCGCGGCTGACGATCACGCGCATGATTTCGTTGGTGCCTTCCAGAATCTGGTGCACGCGCACATCGCGCAGCACGCGTTCCACCGGATGATCGCGCAAGTATCCGTAGCCGCCGAATAGCTGCAGCGAGCCGTTCACCACTTCGAAGCCAACATCCGTGGCAAAGCGTTTGGCCATCGCGGCATGGCGCGTGGCGTCGGGCTCCTTCGCGGAGACTTTCGCCGCCGCCTGCCGAACCATCAGGCGGGCCGCTTCCAGCTCTGTCGCGTAATCGGCTACCTTGAACCGAAGGGCCTGAAAATCCGCGAGACGCGTGCCAAACTGCTTCCGCTCGCGCATGTGGTCGAGCGCACGGTCGAGGCAGAACTGCGCGCCGCCAATCGAACAGGCCGCGATGTTAAGGCGGCCGCCGTCGAGACCGGCCATCGCGATCTTGAATCCGTCGCCCTCAACGCCGATCAGATTTTCCGCCGGCACGCGGCAATTTTCAAAGATCACCATCGAGGTCGGCTGCGATTTCCAGCCCAGTTTGTGTTCCTGCGCACCGAAGGAAAGGCCGGGCGTGCCTTTCTCCACCACGATGCAGGAAATTCCCTTTGGCCCCGCGCCGCCGGTGCGGACCATGCAGACATAAATGTCGGAGGTTCCACCGCCGGAGATAAATGCCTTCGAACCGTTCAGGACATATTCGTCGCCTTCGCGCACGGCTTTGGTCTTGAGGCTCGCCGCGTCCGAACCGGCATCCGGTTCGGTGAGGCAATAGCTCACAAAGTGCTCCATCGTGCAAAGCTTCGGCAAAAACTTCTTCCGCTGCACCTCGCCGCCGAAGGCGTCGATCATCCAGGCAGCCATGTTGTGAATGGAAATATAAGCCGCGGTTGACGTGCAGCCCTGCGCCAGTTCCTCGAAGATGATCGTGGCATCGAGGCGCGAAAGAGAAGAGCCGCCGACATCCTCGCGCACATAAATGCCGCCGAAGCCGAGTTGGGCAGCCTTCCGCAGCGTATCGACCGGAAAATGCGATGTCTCATCCCACTCGCGGGCGCGCGGCATCATCTCGTCGCGCGCGAACTGGCGCGCGACTTCCTGGAAGGCCCGCTGTTCCTCTGTCAGGTGAAAATCCATGACTAATCCCCGTCCTCGAATAACCGGGTCGCGGTTCCGGCGCAAACGGGCTGGCCCAGCGGCAAATTATGCTAAGAAACCGCGCGCAACAAAGCGAGGATAAGGTGCGGTTTCTCTCCAATCTCATGAAAAAATTCGTCCGCAAGGGCACGCTTCGCCTCTACGATGCGGAGGGCAAACTGCATCTCTTTGGCGGACGCGAGCCGGGCCCGGACGTAACCATGCGGCTGCATGACAAGTCGCTCTACAACAAGCTTGTCTGGAATCCGGAGCTGTACGCCGCCGAAGCCTACATGGACGGCACGCTCACGTTCGAAAACGGATCAAAGGTCCGCGACTTCATCCTGCTGTTCTCGGTGAACCGCGCCGCCCTCGCCCGTTACGGCTCGCAGCGCGTGATCCGCAAGCTCTGGCTCTGGCTGCGGCGCTGGCATCAGGCGAATCCGGTCGGACAGGCGGCCAAGAACGCGCGCCATCACTACGATGTTTCGACCGAAGTCTATCGGCTCTTCCTCGACAAGGACATGCAGTATTCCTGCGCCTATTTCCGCGATCCGGAAAACGACACGTTGGAGATGGCGCAGAAGCAAAAACTCATTCACGCCACCACCAAACTGCAACTGAAGCCCGGCATGAAGGTCGCTGAAATCGGCTCCGGCTGGGGCGGTTTTGCAATCTTCATCGCAAAAACCACCGGCGCGCATGTGACCGCGATCAATGTCTCGCCGGAGCAGCTTAAGGCCGCACGCGAACATGCGAAGCAGGCCGGCGTCGAGAAGCTCGTCGATTTTGTCGAGATCGATTACCGCAACCTGCAAGGCAAGTTCGACCGTGTCGTCTCCGTCGGTATGATGGAGCATGTCGGCATCGGCCATTTCGATGAGTATTTCGGCAAGGTGCGCGATTTGCTGACCGATGACGGCTTCGCCTTTATCCATTGCATCGGCCGCAACACGCCGCCCGGCACCACCGGCCCTTTCATCCGCAAATACATCTTCCCCGGCGCCTATGTGCCGGCCCTTTCGGAAGTGTTCGCGGCGGTGGAGCGGCAGGGCCTGTGGACCGCCGACTGCGAAATCCTGCGCGTGCACTACACCCACACGATCAGGCACTGGCGCGAGCGTTTCGAGAAAAACCGCGACAAGGCGAAAGCCATCTACGACGAGCGCTTCTGCCGGATGTGGGAGTTCTATCTGGCCGCCGTCGAGCTGGAGTTTCTCCACGGCTCGCACATGGTTTTCCAGATCCTGGTCGCGAAGAAGCGCGACGCGGTACCGTTAACCCGCGATTTCATGCTGGATGACGAACGCGCGATGGCGGCGAAGCTCGCTTGAGCGGGCATCCACCGCTAGGCTAAGCTGTGCGAAACGGACGAAAGCCATGGCGCCCATCACAGGCAAAGCCAAAGTCGAACGCCTCCGCCCCGCCGCCGCCGAGCGGCTCGATCTCGCCGTTCGCCCGCGCCGCAATCGCAAGGCGGAATGGTCGCGCCGGATCGCGGCTGAAAACGTGCTGACCGTTGACGATCTGGTCTGGCCGGTCTTCGTCTGCGACGGCGAGAACAAGCGCGAGGCAATCCCGTCGATGCCCGGCGTCGAGCGGCATTCGGTGGATGAGATTGTCCGCGTTGCCGAGTACGCGGTGAAGCTGAAAATTCCGGCGCTCGCGATTTTTCCAAACACGCGCCGCGAACTGCGCGACGAGCGCGGTAGCGAAGCGCTCAATCCCGATAATCTTGCCTGCCGGGCGCTGCGTGCGATCAAGAAAGAATTTCCGGGACTCGGCCTTGTGGCCGATGTGGCACTCGATCCCTACACCAGCCACGGCCATGACGGCGTGATCGCCGGCGACAGGGTTCTCAATGATGAATCCGTGGCCATTCTTGTCGATCAGGCGCTGGTGCTCACCGAAGCTGGCGCCGATGTGGTCGCGCCCTCGGACATGATGGATGGCCGTGTTGGTGCGATCCGCAAGGGGCTCGACGAACACGGCTTCGTCGATACGCAGATTTTGTCCTATGCCGCGAAATATGCGTCGGCGTTTTACGGCCCGTTCCGCGACGCGGTCGGCACCAATGCGACGCTGACGGGCGACAAGCGCACCTACCAGATGGACTACGCCAACGGCGACGAAGCGCTGCGCGAAGCGGCCCTTGATGTCGAACAGGGTGCGGACATGCTGATGGTGAAGCCGGGCCTTCCCTACCTCGACATTGTCTGGCGCGTGAAGGAAGCGTTCGGATTGCCGACGCTCGTCTATCAGGTCTCCGGCGAATATGCCTCGATCATGGCAGCGGCCCAAAACGGCTGGATCGACGGCGACAAGGCGATGATCGAGACCCTCACCGGCTTTAAGCGGGCGGGCGCCGACGCCATCCTCACTTACTTTGCGCCGCGCGTGGCGGAGAAGTTGACTAAGCTCTGAGCCTGATCCGTCATCCTGAGGTGCGAGGCGCAGCTTGCGCCGAGCCTCGAAGGATGAACGGCCCTTCGAGGCTCGCGGCTGTGCCGCTCGCACCTCAGGGTGACGGGGATAACGCAGGTTGTGCTAGTTCTAACAAAATGAATTCAACCGTCACCCACGCCGACATCCTTGCCGCACATAAACTCGTCGCCGCCAATGTCCTGCGCACGCCGCTGCTGCCGTCGCCGCGGCTGTCGGCACTGACGGGCGCGCAGATCTACGTCAAATACGAAAACCTGCAGGCGACGGGTTCGTTCAAGGAACGCGGCGCGCTGATCAAGCTGTCGAGCCTGAGTGACGCCGAGAAGAAGCGCGGCGTGGTCGCGATGTCCGCGGGCAATCACGCGCAGGCCGTCGCCTATCTCGCGAGCAAGCTGGGTATCGCTTCCACCATCGTGATGCCGGTAGCGACACCCTATGTAAAAATTGCCGCCACCGAAGCTTACGGCGCACGCGTCGTCCTGCACGGAGAGAATCTCTCCGAAGCCGAAGCCCGTGCGATGGAATTTGTCGAGCGGGACGGGCTGGTGCTTGTTCACCCCTTCGACGATCCAAAGGTGATCGCCGGCCAAGGCACGATTTCCATCGAGATGCTGGAGGACCAGCCCGACCTCGACGTGCTGGTCGTGCCGGTCGGCGGCGGCGGCATGATCTCGGGCATGGCGATTGCCGCGAAGGCGATGAACTCCGGCATCGAAGTCGTGGGCGTGCAGACCGCGCTCTATCCCTCGATGATCAATGCGCTGAAACGCAAGAACACACCCTGCGCCGGCAACACCATCGCCGAGGGCATCGCCGCAAAACACGCGGGCAAGCTCACGCGCGAGATTGTGCAGAAATATGTGTCGGACCTCCTCACCGTGGAAGAAGCGACCATCGAGCGCGCGGTGAATGCGTTCCTCACCTTGCAGAAGACGATGGCGGAAGGCGCCGGTGCCGCCGGGCTCGCCGCGGTGCTTGCGGAGCCCGCTCGCTTCAAAGGCAAACGCGTGGGGCTTGTGCTCTCCGGCGGCAATATCGATCCGCGTGTCGCCGCCTCCATCATGGTGCGCGAACTGGAACGCGAGGAACGCATCGTGAGCTTCCGCATCGCGATCCAGGATCAGCCGGGCACACTCGGCATCATTGCATCGCTCCTCGGCGGCCTTGGCGCGAACATCCTCGAAGTGGAACACCGCCGCACGTTCCTCGATATGCCCGCGAAGGGCGCGCGCCTCGATGTCACCGTGGAAACGCGCGACCGCAATCATGCTGATAAAATCGAACAGGCGCTGAAGGCTGAAGGCTATGCCGTACATCGAATCGAATCAGGTGCGGGCGGCTTCCAGCCGGTTTGAAAGCCGTGCGCGGCATTTGTGCCCGTAATTCTCCCCGATATTCGATTTTTTTCCGCGAACATCCTTTCGCCCTGCGCATTGCCCATGGTTTCGCATCCGAATCTTGGGAGGGGTCAATGGCAGACAATCCGAATGGAAGTTTTCCCGCACCCGGCCCTTCGGCCTGGTTCGCAATTCTGGCGGGCATGATCGTGGCGCTTGCCGCGCACATTATGCTCACCCTGCTCGGCGCGGGCTTCGGCGCGATGACGTTTACCTCGCGGGCGGCACCCGGCGTCTTGAACTGGGGTGCCTTCTTCTGGTGGGCGATGGCCGGGGTCGTCGCGGCTTTTGCCGGCGGTTACACGGCGGGTGGCTTTGCCGCTGGCCGTAACGTCCGGCAGGCGCAGATGCTAGCCCTGCTCGCGTGGGCGCTCACGCTGATCTTCGTGAGCGCCATGGTGGCGTTCGCGGCGGCGAATGCGCCTTCGGTCTTCCGTCATGTGGCGGGTCCGGCCGCAGCACTCTTCGCGCAGATCGACGCCGGCAACGTCAATCCGCGCATGGCCGAAAGCGTAAGGCAATCGGCGAGCGTGGCGGCGCTGGCGAGCTTCGTGGCACTCACGGTCGGGCTGCTGGCCAGTCTCCTGGGCGGCAGGCTGGCTGCGAGCGGCGGTATTCCGTTTCAGCTTCCGCGCTTCACCATTACGCGCAACAACAACTTGAATCGCTGATTATGCAAGCAATCCGCCCGGCAGACGCCGGGCGGATTTTTTCGTGCTACGCTTGGCGGATATTGTTTATGCGTCCGCGCATCCCATATGGGCGAGTGACGATTCGAGGAAAACCATGTCCGACGCTTCGCGCACGAGCCAGCAACCCAACTTCTTCAATCCGGTGACAAGCCCCGAATATTTCGACGGCGTGCTGTCGCGCCGGATCATGGCGTTCCTGATCGACTGCTTCTTTGTGTTCGGGCCGATTGTGCTTCTCGCCTTCTTCATCTTCGTACTTGGCATCGTGACGCTGGGCCTCGGCTGGTTGCTGTTCTGGATTCTGTCGCCGATCTTCGTGATCTGGGCGCTGCTCTATACGTCGGTAACCCTGGGCTCAAAGCATTCGGCCACCTGGGGCATGCGAACGATGGATCTGGAAATGCGCACCTGGTACGGCGGCCGGATGTATTTCCTGCTCGCCGCAGTCCACGTCATCTTCTTCTACGTGCTGATGGCGACGCTATCGCCGCTGGTGCTGATCGTGGGTCTGTTGAACCCCGCCCGGCGCCTCGCCCACGACTTCCTGACCGGAACCGTTCTCGTCAATAACGAGGACCGGGCCGCCCGCCTGCGCCGGAAATAGGCTGCGCGCGGAATAAGCCCTGCAAAACAGCTCCACGAAATCTTTGACGCGGCCATAAAGTCGCGCGATCCTAGTCCACGATTCCGGGGCATCCGGGCAGAGCAGAGTGACACAACAACCGCGCGACACACCGCAATTCTTCCTGACCAGTCCGTCACCCTGCCCCTATCTGCCGGGCAGGCAGGAGCGGAAAGTCTTCACGCACCTGGTCGGCGACCGTGCGGCGCATGTCAACGACTTGCTGACCCATGGCGGCTTCCGCCGCTCACAATCGATCGCCTACCGGCCGGCCTGCGAGACCTGCCGTGCCTGCGTTTCGGTGCGCGTGCGCGCGCAAGAGTTCGAGCCCAGCCGCGCCTTCCGCCGCGTACTCACCACCAATGAAGACATGATCGGCTCCGAATGCTCCGCCGATCCCACCGCCGAACAATATTCCCTCTTCCGCGCCTATCTCGATAACCGCCACGCCGATGGCGGCATGGTCGATATGACCGTGCTCGATTATTCGATGATGGTGGAAGATAGCCACGTCCGCACCAAGCTCGTCGAATATCGCAAGCGCGGACCGGATACCGCGATCAACAAGCGCGGCAGCGGCAAGCTGCTTGGGGTGGCACTCACCGACGTTCTCTCCGACGGATTGTCGATGGTGTATTCGTTCTACGATCCCGACGAACGGATGCGCTCGCTCGGCACCTTCATCATCCTCGATCACATCGCCCGCGCGAAGCGTATGGGCCTTCCCTACGTCTATCTCGGCTACTGGGTCTCCGGTTCTTCGAAGATGGACTACAAGCGCCGCTTCCTTCCCCAGGAACGTCTAAGCCCCGAAGGATGGGAATTAGTGTCGCGCTGATCCTTTTTTTTTGCAGGCATAGTTCGTTGTAAACGAACGCTGCGCCGATTCTGAACACTTGTTCAGCCACAGAAAAAACCATCTGACTTGGCAAACATTCCTGGAACGCTTCACGAGCGGACGCGTTCAGCACTCGGGCTGGCCTTAGCTTCTGGCTTGCATCCAATTCACTTTAGGGAGAAAATAAAATGCATCGCTTCATTCTGACTTGCGCGTCGGCCGCTGCGATCCTCGCCGCCGGTTCGCTCGTGACCACCAACGCCAATGCGGCCCCGCTCGGCGGCGCCAGCGGCATCAACGGCGCCACCACCGGCCTCGACATGACCGAGACCGTCGCCTGGTGCTTCTATCCCCTCGGCTGGAACGGTCCCGGCTGGTATCGCTGCGGCCAGCATCAGCGCCGTGGCTATGGCTGGCATGGCCCGCGCGATTCCAGCCACCACAACCGCCGCGAAAGCCGCCGCGGTCACTGGTAAACGCTGACGGCCCGAATGCGAATGGGCGGCCCCAGGGCCGCCCATTCTTTTTGGCCATTAGGCCGCCGGACGCATTCGACGGAATTTCACCCTGCCGGATTGACATATCGGTCCCGACACTACATCTTGTTGCAAATCGTTCGCAATAGCATGAGGTACCATGGTCTCCGGTTTCCGCATCCTTCCAAGGTCCCTGCTTGGAGGCCTTCTGCTGGCCGGCCTGCTCGCGCTGATTCTGGCATGCTCGGCAGACGTTTCCGCGCAACAACGCAAGCTGCGCGTCGTCACCACCGTCTCCATGCTCGCCGACGCCGCCCGCGCCATCGGCGGTGACCGCCTGGATGTATCGAGCCTGCTCGGCGAAGGCGTCGATCCACACACCTATCGCCCGACCCGCGCCGACATCGCGCGCCTCTCCGCCGCCGACCTTGTGATCGCGAACGGCCTGCATCTCGAGGCGCAACTTAACGAAACGCTGAAATTGCTCGGCAAGACGAAAACGATCCTGTTCGCCGCCGAAAAAATTCCCGACGGCCGACTGCTCGCCGACGAAGAATATCCGGACCGGAAAGACCCGCATGTCTGGATGGATCCCGAGCTCTGGAAGCTGGTCGCCGTAGCCATCCGCGACACGCTGATCGAGCGCGATGCTCCGGGCCGCGCGGCCTATGAAAAAGGCGCGCAGGTCTATACCGCCGAGCTTGACCGGATTCACAACTACTCAAGAGAACTGCTGACCGCTGTGCCAAAGGAGTCGCGCGTGCTCGTAACCGCGCATGACGCATTCAATTATTTTGGCCGCGCCTACGATTTCGAAGTCGAAGGCATCCAGGGCCTTTCCACCGAAAGCGAGGCCGGACTTAAGCGCATCGAGTCGCTGGTGCAGCTTGTCGCTGCCCGCAAGGTGAACGCAGTGTTTGTGGAAAGCTCTGTACCGGAACGCAATGTGCGCGCGCTTGTAGAAGGCGCAGACGCTCGAAAGCACAAGCTCGCCATCGGCGGCGTACTCTATTCGGACGCGCTCGGCGCGCCGGGCACCTATGAGGGCACCGTGATCGGCATGCTCGACCACAACGTCACCACCATCGCCCGCGCCTTCGGCGTCGAGACCCCTGCTCGAGGCATGCAGGGCAAGCTGAACCAGTGAGCTGAACTTTGCTGATGCGTCCGGACAAGGAACAGCTATCGTCGGGAGCAATGACGATTCCTCCGCTCTCGGTGAAAGGCCTGACCGTCGCCTATGACGGCCGACCGGCCATCGAGAACGTGAACTGGGACGCGCCGCTCACAGGATTGCTCGCCATCGTCGGCCCGAACGGTGCCGGCAAATCCACGCTGCTGAAAGCGATCCTCGGACTGGTGCCTGCGGCCGAAGGCGAAATCCGCATTCATGGAAAGCCGATCGAGGATGCGCGAGGCGACTTGGCCTATGTGCCGCAACGCTCGAGCGTGGACTGGGATTTTCCCGCGACCGCGCTGGACGTGGTGGCGATGGGCCTCTACCGCCGCATCGGCTGGATGAAGCCCGTCAGCCGCGCCAACCGGGAGCAGGCGCGCGTGCACCTTGATCGCGTCGGCCTTTCGGAATTCGCAAACCGCCAGATCGGTGCGCTCTCCGGCGGCCAGCAGCAGCGCGTGTTCGTGGCGCGCGCACTGGCACAAAAAGCGAAGACCTATCTGCTTGACGAGCCGTTCGCGGGCGTCGATGCCACCACGGAGAAAGTCATGATCGAGGTATTCCGTTCGCTGCGCGACGCTGGATCGCTCGTCGTCTGCGTGCACCATGATTTGTCTTCGGTGCCGGAAATCTTCGATCATGTGCTGCTGCTGAACCGCCGCGTGATCGCCAGCGCTCCGGTGAAGACGGCCTTCACCCCTGCGAACGTCGCACGCACCTACGGCCTGCCAGTGGCAGGCTGAACCATGCCCGAAGCCCTCTCCGCTTCCCAGGACTTTATCTCCGTCCTCCTATTGCAGGCGGGATACAACACCGTCGTTGTGATGCTGGGCGCGGCCGCGCTCGGTATCGCTGCGGGAACGGTCGGTGTGTTTGCCATGCTGCGGCGGCGCGCGCTCGTGGCCGATGCCGTCGCGCATGCAACGCTGCCCGGTGTAGCCATCGGATTTCTGGTCGCGGTTTCGTTTGGCTTGCCAGGCCGCTCGCTTCCGTTCCTGCTCACGGGAGCCGCCGCAACCGCCGTGCTCGCCGCCATTTCCATCCAGCTTGTTAGCACGCGCACGCGGCTGACCGAGGACGCGGCTATTGCCAGCGTTCTCGCCACCTTTTTCGCCGTCGGTATCGTGCTGCTCACCGTGATCCAGACATTGAAAACCGGCGGACAGGCCGGGCTCGATATCTATCTCCTCGGCGCAACCGCCGGGATGCTGCGGCATGAAGCGATCACGCTCTCCGTGTTCTCGCTGATTGCTATCGGTTTCGTGACGCTTCTGTTCAAGGAACTGACGCTCATCGCTTTTGATTTCGAGTTCGCCCGCGCGCACGGCTTCCCGGTGCGGGCGCTCGATCTCACTGTGCTGGCGCTAGTCCTTGCTGTCGTAGTAACCGGCATTCGCGTCGTTGGCCTTGTACTGATCGTGGCGCTGATCGTGATTCCTCCCGCCGCCGCGCGCTTCTGGTCCAACCATGCGGGCCGTATGACCGTAATCTCCGGTGCGTTCGGCGCCATGAGCGCCTATTTCGGCGCAGCCATCTCCGCGGTGTACCCAGATACACCGACGGGCGCGGTGATTGTGCTGGTTGCCTTTTCGGTACTGCTCCTGAGCGCGGTCCTCGGTCCCGCGATGGGCCTGATCCCGCGCATGCTGGGCGCGCGCAAGCTGCGGGGCATAGCATGACCGAGTTCATGCAGATCGATCTTCCCGCGATGCTGACCGGCACGCTTGCAGCGCTTGTCTGCGCGCAGATCGGAAACTTCCTCATTCTCACACGTCAGAGCATGCTCGGAGACGCGATGGGCCATGTGGTGCTGCCCGGCATCGTTATCGCCTATGTGCTGACTGGGCTGGCCGCAACCTGGGTGATGCTCGGTGGCGCGTTCGCGGCGGCCATGGTCTCCGCATTATTGATCGAATTCCTGCGCCGCGTGGCGCGGGTAGAGCCTTCGGCTGCACTCGGAGCGGTGTTCACCGCCATGTTCGCGCTTGGGGTGGTGCTGCTCGAGCAAACCGGAGTCGCGCGCACAAGCTTCGACGTGCACCACATTCTGTTCGGCAATGTGGAAGGAGCGATCTGGCCCGCAGCCACCGGACTTGCGAGCCTGTTCGATCCGGTAGCGCTGAAAGAACTGCCCGCCCAGATCGGGCGACTGCTGTTCGGGCTTGTGGTGGTATCCGCCGTCATTGCGCTCTTCTTCAAGGAGTTGCGCGTCATCAGCTTTGACCCCGTGTTCGCTGCCACCATCGGTCTCTCCCCGCGACTGTTCGGCACGCTGATCGTATCGCTGGCGGCGCTGGCTGCCGTCGTCTCACTGGAGGCCGTAGGCGTAATCCTGCTCGTCGCCATGATGGTGTGCCCGCCCGCGACCGCGCGCATGCTCACCGATGACCTCGCAACCCAGATGAGAATTTCCATAGCGGCGGCGCTGACGAGCGGAATTTTCGGCTACCTGATCGCCGCCTTCCTGCCTTCGCTCCTGGGATTTGATCTCTCGCTCGGAGCCGCCGGCACCATTGCCCTCTTGGGCGGCCTGATCCAGCTTGCCGCCATGATCGCAGGCCCCAAACGCAGGCCCGCGCGCGCTGTCTAGCCCGCTCCTGCATGCGATGGACGCCCTCATTCCGGTGCGATAGGAGAAGCGGGTCCGGCGGGGCATGCGGCCGGTCTGCAATTTCGGGGTCGTTCGCCGGTGCTGTTTCACGAGCCATTCTTCGCGCTGTTCATCGCGCCGGCATTTCTCGCGATTTTTCTCGCGCTGAACGACCGCGGGAATGCGAAGAAAATACTGCTGATCGCCGCGAGCATCGCCTTCTATACATGGGGCGAGCCGCTGTTCGTGCCGGTGGTGCTGCTCTCGACCGCGTTTGACTATTTCCTCTCGCGCCGCATGGAGAACACCACCCCGGCCGCCCGCAAATTTCTGGTGACGCTCGGCGTCGTCAGCAACCTCGGCATCCTCGTCTTTTACAAATATGCCGACTTCATTGCGGCCAACCTCAATCTGGCGCTTAAGCCACTGGCTGGCGCCGAAATCCCACTGCTGCAGATCGCGCTGCCGATCGGCGTTTCCTTCGTCGTGTTCGAGAAGATTTCCTATCTCGTGGACACCTATCGCGGCACGTCGAAACCCGCGGCGACATTCAAAGACTACACGCTATTTGTATTTCTCTTTCCGAAGCTGCTGGCGGGGCCGATCCTCAAATATCACGAGATGGAACGGCAGATCGCCGAACCCGGGAAAGTCGGCGCGCAGGACCTGATTGAAGGCTTCCTGCGCTTCGCGCGCGGGATGGCGAAGAAAATCCTGCTCGCCGACCAGCTTGGCATATTCGCGGATCGCGTATTCGCCGCCGATGCGAGCACGCTTAGCGCGGGCGATGCCGTACTCGGCCTCATCTGTTTCTCGCTGCAAATCTATTTCGACTTCTCCGCCTATTCCGACATGGCGATTGGACTGGCACGGATGCTCGGCTTCCAGTTGCGCGAGAATTTTCGCATGCCGTACGCCGCACGCTCCCTCACGGAATTCTGGCGGCGCTGGCACATTTCGCTCACCACCTGGATTCGCGACTATCTTTACGTGCCGCTCGGCGGGAGCAGATCGGGCGAATTCCGCACCTATGCGAATTTGTGGATCTGCTTTCTCGCATCCGGAATCTGGCACGGAGCGAGCTGGAATTTCGTGCTGTGGGGCGTCTATAACGGGTTGTTCCTGACGCTCGACCGGATATTCCTGCTGCGCTGGCTCGAACGGGCCGGCGGATTTGTTTCTGTGGTCGTCACCCTTGTTATCGTGACCTTCGGCTGGGCGATTTTCCGCACCACATCCGTCGAACAACTATCCGCATTCACGGCCGCGATATTCGGGCAATCCGCGAACATCCTCGACATCGAGCACCACCCGGAAGTGCCGCTCGCTGTCACCATCGGGTTGTTCCTGAGCCTCCTGCCCGCAACACCGCTCTACCCAAAACTTGAGCGCTGGTACGCAACCAGCGCGGGGTTGCGCATGGCCGGCGCCGTCGTCATCGTGCTGCTGTGGGTATGGGCGTGTGGACAGGCGCTTTCAATCCCCTTTAAGCCCTTCATCTATTTCCGGTTCTGACATGCACAACAACTTTCAGATGTCGGAAAATACCGGCCGCGCCATCCTGATCGGATTGCTGCTCGTCGTTCCGGCGCTCACGCTCTGGAATGTTTATGCCGATGCCTACGGAAAAAAGAAAATCACCTTCGGCAAGCTCGCTGGCGTCGTGGAACAGGCGCAGCCGGCTTCGTTTCGTGTTCAAACCATCGCAGACGGCAGCTGGCAGAAAATGGTGAATACCGCCGTCACCAACGCCATCCCGTCTCGGCCAGTTCTCATCAAAGCGTCCAACAGCATCCGCAGCGCATTGTTCGGACGCTATGGCGACGAGCAAGTCGTTGCGGGTGACAAGGGCCATCTGATCGAGAAATATTACATCAGCGAATACTGCACGCGAAATCTCGATGCGCTGAAGAAAAACGCACCGGCCTGGATCGCAAAGCTGAAAGAGCTTCAAAATCTCTACGCGGCGCAAGGAAAGATTTTCATTTACGAGCTGACGCCGTCGAAAGCCGCGCACCTGCCTGAACTTTTCGTCCACCGCTTTCCATGCCCGAATAGCGAGCGCGACCGCAAGGAGTGGCTGCCCAGCTACACCGCTATGGTGCGTGAGGCGGGCATCAACCTCATGGACAACGCGACCGCTACGCATGCGCTGAAGGGAAAATATCCGCTCGACATTTTCCCGCAGGGCGGTGTGCACTGGAATGCGATCGGCTACACACTCGCGACCAACCAACTGCTCGCGGTGATCAACCGGCAGGGATTCACGCCGCCGCTGCCGCTGCTGAAATGGGACTACAAAATTTCGGAAATCGCGCGCGGACTCGACCGCGACCTCGTGGACCTCATCAACGTTTTGATCCCGAACCCGCGCTATCCGGTCGCCGAAGTGACCTACGAAAAACCGTCATGCCCCGCCTACAAACGCCCGCTTGAGATCGCTTATATCGGCGGAAGCTTCACCGGTCCGACCGCGCAGGTACTTAACCTGCACGGCTGTCTTCCCGACTTGAAGCGCTACACGTATCTCTATCGCGGCGTGCGCGGCGGCGATGGCTACAAGCGCATCAAGAACCGGCTGACGGCTCAGGACATCCTGCCGCTGCGCAACGCAGATATCGTGATCCTGGAAGAGAACGAGGCGGTGATTCCGGCCTCTAAGCACGCGGTGGAATTTCACCGCGTGATGGTGGGACGCTGATCAGCGGAATTTTCCGGACTTCGGAAAACCCTTGGGCGCAAGGCGGCCCGCATCCGAACGTTTGCCGCGCCAGTCGGCGAGTTCTTTCTTATTGGTGGTGAAATTGCGCCCGGCGGAGTCGAGCCATGTCAAACCGTCACCCAGCGCGAAGGTTTTTGCGTCGGCCAATCCGCCTTCCTTGTATTTCTGCATGCGCACGCCGCGGCCACGGCCCATCTCCGGCAGTTCGGAGAGCGGGAAGATCACCAGCTTGCGGTTCTCGCCGATGACGGCGACGGAATCGCCTTCCACGACGGAAACCGAAACAGCGCGATCCGGCGCTTTCACGTTCAGTACCTGCTTGCCCTTGCGCGTAGTGCCGAGCACGTCATCCTCGCTGACGACAAAGCCGTTACCGCTGCGCGAAGCGACGAGGAATTTACGTTTGCCCGCATAGGGCATCACATCGACAATATCCGCGTTCTGATCGAGTTCAGCATAGAGGCGGATCGGCTCGCCGTGGCCGCGCCCGCCCGGCAGCTTCGACGCATCAATCG
This sequence comes from Xanthobacteraceae bacterium, assembly GCA_022844205.1. GTDB lineage: Bacteria > Pseudomonadota > Alphaproteobacteria > Rhizobiales > Xanthobacteraceae > JAUSIF01. The sequence goes on from JALHMF010000003.1 coordinate 214,563, forward strand.
TGTAGAAGCGGCCATTGGTGGCGAAGGCCAAGAGCTTCGAAGTCGTTTCCGCATTGAAGTGCAGCTTCAATGCGTCGTCGCCTTTCCATGTCAGGTTCTTGACGTCGGCGTCCCTGCCCTTCAGCGCGCGGACCCAGCCCTTCTCGGAAACAACCACGGTGATCGGCTCGCGCTCGAGCATCATGCTGGCTTCGGTCGCGGCCTGCGCGACCCCTTCATCCGGCGCCTTGTCGAAGGTGGTGCGGCGCTTGCCGAGCAAGGTAGCCGGGCCGTAGGTCTCGCGCACGGCCTTGATCTCGTTCCCGATCATCTTCCACTGGAGTGCGGGAGAACCGATCAGCTTTTCCAACTGCGCTTTTTCCTCGGTCAGTTCCTTGTGCTCTTTCCGTATCTCGAATTCTTCCAGCTTGCGCAAATTGCGCAACCGCATGTTCAGGATCGCATCGGCCTGCACATCCGAAAGCTTGAAACGCTTCATCAGGACGGGCTTCGGCTCGTCCTCGTTGCGGATGATCTTGATGACCGCGTCGATGTTGAGATAGGCGATCAGGTAACCGCCGAGCACTTCGAGCCGATGCTTGATCTCCGCGAGGCGATGCTTCGAGCGCCGTTGCAGCACGACGCGGCGATGATCGAGCCACTCCTTCAATACCTCGGCGAGATTGACCACCTTCGGCACGAGGCCGTTGGTGAGCACGTTCATGTTAAGCGAGAAGCGGGTTTCCAGCTCGGTGAGCTTGAAAAGCTGCTCCATCATGTGCTCGGGCTTCACGCCGCGCGAGCGCGGCTCCAGCACGACGCGGACATTCTCGGCGGACTCGTCCCGAACATCGGCAAGCAACGTAAGCTTCTTGTTCGTGAGCAGGTCCGCGATCTTCTCGATCAGCTTCGACTTCTGCACCTGATAGGGAATTTCCGTGACGACGGCAATCCAGGTGCCGCTGCCGAGCTTTTCCACGTTCCAGCGCGCGCGGGTACGGAACGAACCGCGGCCGGTATTATAGGCCTCGCGGATCGTCGCCTTGTCATCGACGATAATGCCGCCGGTGGGGAAATCCGGGCCCTTGACGTATTTCAGAAGCTCGGTGGATTTCGCTTTCGGCTTGTCGATCAAGTGCAGGGCGGCGTCGAGCAATTCCGCCGCGTTGTGCGGCGGGATCGATGTCGCCATGCCGACCGCGATGCCGGTGGAGCCGTTCGCGAGCAAATTCGGGAACGCACCCGGGAGCACGATCGGCTCCTGCTCGGTGCCGTCATAGGTCTCACGGAAATCCACGGCATCATCGTCGATGCCTTCCAGCAGCAGCCGCGCCGTCTCGGTGAGCCGTGCTTCGGTGTAGCGCATGGCGGCGGCATTATCGCCGTCCACGTTGCCGAAATTGCCCTGTCCGTCCACCAGCGGATAGCGCTGCGCAAAAGTCTGCGCGAGGCGCACGAGCGCGTCATAGACCGCTTGGTCGCCATGCGGATGGAATTTGCCGATCACGTCGCCGACGACGCGGGCGCTTTTCTTGAATGCCTGATTGGGATCGAGCCGCAGGAGCCGCATCGCATGCAGGATGCGGCGATGCACCGGCTTCAGGCCGTCGCGCGCGTCCGGCAGCGCGCGGCCCATGATCGTCGAAAGCGCATACGCCAAGTAGCGCTCTTCCAGCGCTTCCTTCAGTTCGACGATTTCGATGCCCTTGCCCTTCTCGGGCGGGGGAATCATGCGCTTTCCCATGGATTACTCGTAATGAACGCCTACAGCGCGAACAAGAGCAAAACCGACCTCATCCTGAGGAGCGCACGCAGTGCGCGTCTCGAAGGATGAAGGTCGGCCCCTCCTTCGAGACGGCCGCATTCAAGTCGGCTGTTGCCGACTTGAAGTTTATAGCTGCCGATCTCGGGTAAACCCGAGATCGGATGCGGCCTCCTCAGGATGAGGCCGACGGCCGCGGGCGATGGTCGCAAGAAAGGATGAGCGCGCATCGGGCATCGGGATGCCGCGCGGCTCGAATACGCGGCGAAGAAGAAAGAAGCCGGTGAGCGCGAATGCGGCGGTCACGTCATCGGCGCTGGCTTCCGCGCCCTCGGTTTTCAGGAACAAGGGCAGCGCCAGCAGCCGCTCCTTCCATTCCTCGCCGCCCGCGCGGCTGACCGCGCGGCCGGACTTCGGCGAGACATAAATGAGATCGGCGTCATTGCCGGTGGCGGCGCATTCGGAGAGATCGAGACCGAAGCCGAGTTCCGCGAGCAATCGCAATTCAAACTGCACGATCAGCGGGGCCACGGCGGAGGGCTGATCGACACGGGCGACGATGGCCGCGAGTGCCTGAAAGAGCGCCGGATGCGGGTCGCGCTCGGGCAAGAGCCGCAGCAATGCCGCCACCGACTGCATGCCGTAGCTCGCCGCCGCCGACCCCATCAGCCGGTCGGAAATAAGCTGTGTGCCCTCGATGGTGTAATTGCCAAGATGCTCGTCGAGCCGCGCGCGCCAGACCGCCTGCACACTGTTGCCGGGCTGAAGGATGGGCTTCACCTTGCGGGAAATCCCGCCGCGCACGAGACCAAGGTGCCGGCCATGGCCCGGCGTCATCAGTTCGACAATCGCACTCGTCTCGCCGTGGCGGCGCGTGCCGAGTACGATGCCCTGGTCGGTCCACTCCATATCTTACCCAATCGTCGTCCCGGGCGAGCGGCGCTTTTGCGCTGCGAGACCCTGGACCCATAGCCACCAAGGCATAAGAAACTCGCCGACGCAGAGGCTATAGATCCCGGCTCGCGCTCTCCGCGCACTTGCGCGCGCGGTTCGCTTGGCCGGGACGACAATAAATTTCATCCGCTCATTCCTTCGGAAACTCCAGCCCCGCCGCGCGATAACGCTCCGGGTCGTTTTCCCAGTCCTCGCGCACTTTCACGAACAGAAAAAGATGCACCTTCTTATCGAGGGCAGCGGCCATCTCCTTGCGGGCGTCCATGGAAATCTTCTTGATCATCTGCCCGCCCTCGCCCAGCACGATCTTCCGCTGGCTCTCGCGCTCCACGAAAATGGTCTGCTCGATCCGCACCGAGCCGTCCTTGAAATCCTTCCATGAGTCGGTCTCGACCGTCGACTGGTAAGGCAACTCTTTATGGAGTTTCAGGAACACTTTTTCACGGGTGATTTCGGCCGCCATCTGGCGCATCGGCACGTCGGTGATTTCGTCCGCCGGGTAGTGAAACGGCCCGGGCGGCACGGCGCCCGCGAAATATTCGAGCACATCCTGCACGCCGTCGCCCTTGGCGGCCGAGATCATGAAAATGCGCTCCCACTTCGCGAGCTTGTCGGCTTCCGCCGTGAGGCCAAGAAGGTGGTCGCGCGGCATGAGGTCGATCTTGTTTATCACCAGCGACTTCTTCGCTCCGATGGAAGAAAATCGTTCGATGATGCTGCGCGCCTCGTCGTCGATGCCCTTCTTGGCGTCGATGAGCAAGGCAACCAGATCGGCGTCGCCTGCCCCGCTCCAGGCGGCGGCGACCATCGCCCGGTCGAGGCGGCGGCGCGGCGAGAAGATGCCGGGCGTATCCACGAAGATGATTTGCGAATTGCCGTGGATCGCGATTCCGCGGACTCTTGTCCGGGTGGTCTGCACCTTCGGCGACACGATGGAAACTTTCGAGCCGACGAGCTGATTGATCAGCGTGGACTTGCCGACATTGGGCGCGCCGACGAGTGCGACGAAGCCGCAGCGGGTTTGCTCCCGCGGTTTTTCTTCAGGCATTTTCCGCCGCCTTCCCGTTCACGCCCTCGCGCACGAGCATGGCCGAAGCCGCCGCCTGCTCCGCATCGCGCTTGGAGGCGCCGATGCCTTCGGTCGGCTTGATGCCGGGCAGATCAATGGCGACCCGGAACTCCGGACGGTGATCCGGTCCGCGCCGCTCCACTTCGCGGTAGGCCGGCGGCGGCAGGCCGCGCGCCTGCGCCCATTCCTGCAGAATGGTTTTGGCATCGCGCAGCGGCCGGTGCGGCTTCAGCATCCGACCGTGCCAGAAACGCTGCACGAAATCGGATGCGGCCTGATACCCGCCGTCGCAGAAGATCGCACCGATCACGGACTCGCAGACATCGGAGAGGATCGCGGATTTTTTCCGCCCGCCTGAATTGATCTCGCTCTGCCCGAGTTTCAGTTCGTCTCCGAGACCAAGTTCAGCGGCGACCTCCGCGCAGGTTTCCTTGCGCACGAGTTCGGCGAGACGCCGGGACAGATCGCCCTCGTCGCCTTTCGGAAATTCGCGGAACAGCATGTCGGAGATCACGAGCCCGAGCACATGATCGCCGAGAAATTCGAGCCGCTGATAGGTGAGCTTCGGATTGCCGGGAGCGGCACTTACATGCGTCAGCGCCTGCTCGAGCCAATTGTCGTCCGTGAAGCGGTAGCCGATCCGCTCTTCAAGCGCGGTTCTGGATTGCTTCCGCTTCATCGGACGAGGCTGAAAATCCGGCTCCAGCGCACCGAGGTCGGCCAGGTCCAGAATTCCCAGGCGGCGCGGCCTTCCTCGATCGAGAAAAAAATGATCTCGGCGCGGCCGATAAAATTCTCGTACGGCACATAACCGACCTGCGCCAGCACGCGGCTGTCGGTGGAGTTGTCGCGGTTATCGCCCATCATGAAGTACTGGCCTTCCGGCACCTGATAGACGGGCGTGTTGTCGTAGAAGCCGTTGTCGACGAGATCGAGCGTCTCGTAGGTGACGCCGTTCGGCAGCGTCTCGCGCCAGCGCTTCACGCGCTGCTTGCGGGAGTCGGACTCATCGGAAATCCAGTCCTGCACGCGCTCGCGCTTCACCGGCTGGCCGTTGACGTGCAGCAGGCCGCCGATCATCTGAATGCGGTCGCCCGGCAGGCCGATCACGCGCTTGATGTAGTCGATCGACACGTCCTTGGGCTGGCGGAAAACAGCGACATCGCCCCGCTCCGGCTTTCCTTCCAGCACGCGCCCCGTGAAGATGTCGGGCGAAAACGGAAACGAGTACTTGCTGTAGCCGTAGGAGTATTTCGATACGAACAGATAGTCGCCGACCAGCAGCGTCGCCTTCATCGAGCCGGAGGGAATGTTGAACGGCTGGAACAGGAATGTGCGGATCACCAGCGCGATCAGCAGCGCCTGAATGATCACGCGCACGGTCTCGGTGAAACCGCTTTCGGTCTTCTTTTTTGTGGCCATGCTCATGAAGGGGTTTTTTGCAGGAGGCTCGCGTATAAACGGCCCTCCCGCCGGTTGCAACGCCGCCTAGCTGCGGCTCTTCGGGACGCAGGAAATGACGACAAATGCCTGCGCCAGCGGATATTCGTCGGTCATCGTGAGGTCGATGCGGGCGTCATGCCCTTCCGGCACTAGCGCTTCGAGCCGCGTCAGTGCGCCGCCGGTCAGCTTCATCGTGGGCCGGCCGGAAGGCAGATTGATGACACCCATGTCGCGCCACCAGACCCCGCCGCGAATACCGGTTCCCAGCGCCTTGGCGCAGGCTTCCTTGGCGGCAAATCTCTTGGCATAGGTCTCGACGCGGTTCTTCCGGCGTTCGGCCTTGGCGCGCTCCACATCGGTGAAAATGCGCGAAAGGAACCGCTCGCCGTGACGTTCAATCACTTTTTCCACGCGGCGGATGTCGGTGATGTCGGAACCGATTCCGATGATCATGGCCGAGACTTCGCGGCGGCGCGCCCGCGCTGCATGGCGATGCGTAACTCGCCGATCACAATATCGAGGCCCTCGAACAGCGCCTCGCCGACGATGAAATGCCCAATGTTTAATTCCATGATTTCCGGCAGCGCCGAGATGCGCTCGGCGGTCTGATAGTCGAGACCGTGGCCAGCATGGACTTCGAGACCAAGACCGAGCGCCTGGGTTGCCGCGGCCCTGATGTGCTCGAACAATTTGTTGGCGCCCCCATGATCGCCGTTCATCGCGGCCTCGCACCAGGCACCGGTATGGATTTCAATCACGGGCGCTTTCAGTTCGGCAGCGGCCTCGATCTGGACAGGGTTCGGCTCGATGAAGAGCGACACGCGGACGCCTGCGTCCGACAGCTTCGCGATCATCGGTTTCAGCAGTGTCTTCGCACCCGCAACTTCCAACCCGCCCTCAGTCGTGCGCTCGGTGCGCTTTTCCGGGACGATGCAGGCGGCATGTGGCTTCGCCTTCAGGGCGATGCCGAGCATTTCCTCGGTCGCGGCGAGTTCGAGATTTAGGGGTGCTTCGATCTCCGCGACGATCCGGTGCAGATCGTCGTCGCGGATGTGACGGCGGTCTTCGCGCAGATGAATGGTAATGCTGTCGGCGCCGGCGAGGATCGCGGCGTGTGCTGCGCGCAGCGGATCGGGATGCCTGCCCCCGCGCGCATTCCGGATGGTGGCGACGTGATCGATGTTCACGCCGAGGCGGACGGGACGCGATTCAGCCATTGACGCGCTCGGCGTTGGAAACGACGGCCTTGGTGCGAAGCTGCGTGATGATCGCGTTGAGATGCTTCACGTCGTAAACACCGATGTCGATGGTGAGCTGCGTGAAGTCCGGCGAGCGCCGTTCCATCTTGATGTTGTCGATGTTGCCCGCGTGCTCGCTGATCGCCTGCGCGATCTGGGCAAGCGTGCCGGGCGCGTTCGATGCCAGCACCCGGATCTGCGACGGAAAGCGCTGCGGCTTCGACTCATCCACGTCCCAGCGTACATCGAGCCAGCGCGAAGGTTCGTCGTCGAAGTTTTTGAGCGACGGAGAATGAATCGGATAGATCGTGATGCCCTCGCCCGGCGTCACGATGCCGATAATGCGGTCACCGGGCAGCGCGCCGCCGTTCGGTGCAAAGCGCACCGGCAGATCAGCGTTGATGCCGCGGATCGGAATGGCGACGCCGGATGAAATCTTCACCGGCTCGCTCGTGACACCGGATCGGCGAAGCTTCAGCACCTCGCGCGCCGCAGCGAACCAGCCTGCCGGACGCGGAGATGCCGCATCCGTCTTCTTTTTGGTTTCGCCGCGCCAATCCGAATGCACCGCCCTCACCACGTCTTCCGCTTTCATTTCGCCGCGGCCGACGGCGGAATAAACGTCTTCAAGCGAATTACGCGCGAGCCGCGCGAGGCCCACCCTGAGGCGGTCGTCGGAGATCGGCTTTTCGGCGCGGACGAACGCGCGCTCGATCATGCGGCGGCCAAGTCCGGTATATTGCGCGCGGACGGCCGTGCGCGTCGCGCGGCGGATCGCGGCGCGCGCCTTGCCGGTGACGACGATGGATTCCCACGCCGCCGGCGGCGTCTGGCTCTTGCCGATGGTGATTTCCACCTCATCACCGGTGACGAGTTCGGACACCAATGGCGCGATCTTGCCGTTGATCTTGCACCCGATGGCGTTATTGCCGACATCGGTGTGGACGGCATAGGCGAAATCGATCGGCGTCGCTTTTCGGGGCAGCGCGATCAATCTTCCCTTCGGTGTGAAGCAGAACACCTGATCGTGGAAGAGCTCGAGCTTGGTGTGCTCGAGAAACTCTTCCGGGTTGGAGCCTTCCGAAAGCAGTTCAATGGTGTGACGCAGCCAAGCGTAGGCACCGGAATCGCGCGAGAGCATTTCGGTCGCCGTATCTCCTGTGTCTTTATAAAGCGCGTGCGCGGCGATCCCGTATTCGGCGACGTCTTCCATCGAGCGCGTACGGATCTGCAGTTCGGCGCGCTGGCGGCCGGGACCGACGACGGTGGTGTGGATGGAACGGTAGTCGTTCTGTTTCGGCGTCGAGATGTAATCCTTGAAGCGGCCGGGCACGACATTCCAGCGCGTATGCACGATGCCGACGGCGCGATAACAGTCCTCGACGGAATTCACGATCACACGGAAGCCGAAGATGTCGGAGAGCTGCTCGAATCCTACCGCTTTCCGCTCCATCTTCTTCCAGATTGAATAGGGTTTCTTCTCACGACCTCTCACTTTTGCTCGAATATGCTTGGCGGCCAGCGCACCGGTCAGTTCGCCCTCGATCTCCTCGATCAGATGCCGGTTCTTTTCGCGCACCATGGCGAGCCGCGCCTCGATGGATTTGTGCGCATCGGGTGAAAGCTGGCGGAATGCGAGGTCTTCCAGTTCCTCGCGCAACTCATGCATGCCCATGCGGGCCGCGAGCGGCGCATAAATGTCGAGCGTTTCCTCGGCGACACGGTTGCGCTTCTCTTCCGCAACGAATTTCAGCGTGCGCATGTTGTGCAGGCGGTCGGCGAGCTTCACCAGCAGCACGCGCACATCGCTTGCGATCGCAAGCAGCAGCTTGCGCAGATGCTCCGCCTGCTCGGCCCGCTTGGAAACAAGATCGAGCTTCTTGATCTTGGTCAGGCCATCGACGAGTTCGGCGATTTCGGCGCCGAATTTCCGGCCGATCTCGGCCCGGGTCGCGCGGGTATCCTCGATCGTGTCGTGCAGCAGCGCAGCGACGATAGTGGAATCGTCGAGCTTGAGGTCGGTGAGGATCGCGGCGACTTCCAGCGGATGCGAGAAATAGGGATCGCCGGAGGCACGCACCTGCGCGCCATGCGCCTTCATCGCGTAGACGTAGGCGCGGTTGAGCAGATCCTCGTCGGTTTTTGGATTGTAGCGGCGCACCCGCTCCACGAGTTCATACTGACGCATGAACGGGCGGTTGGCCTTGGTTTTCGTTTTGGAAGCCTGATCAAGCACTTCCATTGCTTCCTTCACGCCAGGCCGACTCCCGCGGAGCAGGTCGCCTGCGAGCACGAAATATCGTCGCCGCACGGTTCCCGTGCAAGGCCGATAGTGGCGCAGTCTTTGTTTCCAAAAACAAAACGGCCCGGCAAAGGCCGGGCCGTCGAATGGGCATTTAGCGGGGAAAACGGCTCACGCCGGCCCTTCGTCTTCTTCCGGGGTGGCTTCCGGCGGAACCAGGCCCTGCAAGCCGGCGAGCAATTGCTCTTCCGTCATGCGGTCCATCTGAACATCCTCGTCGCCTGAGCCGCTCGAAGGCGCGCCTGCGATGAGCGGCACGGCTTCCGGCTCCGGCTCGTCCACTTCGGTGTACTTCTGGAGCGAGTGGATCAGCTCTTCCTTGAGGTCGTTCGGCGAGACGGTCTCGTCGGCGACTTCGCGCAGGGCCACGACCGGGTTCTTGTCGTTGTCGCGGTCCACGGTGATCTGGGAACCGGCCGAGATCATGCGGGCACGGTGGGCCGCAAGCAGCACGAGTTCAAAGCGGTTTTCTACTTTGTCGACGCAATCTTCGACGGTAACGCGGGCCATCGGTTAAATCTCCGAAACGGAAAATATGTCTGGATTCGAGATGGCTATACCCTGTGCTGCGCCGCAGCGCAAGTATTCCGGGGCTCAGGACTAGAACGTCCAGCGGGTCGCTACCGTCCCGATCCAGCGATCGTTATCGAAGAGGTCCACGTTGGAGCGGGTTTTCGACCAGCGCAACGTCGGCCGGACACTGATCTTCTCGGTCATCTTGAATTCGAAGCCGCCGAGGAGTTCGAACAACTCCTCGTCGCGGGTGGTCAGGAAGAGCGGATAATCCGCATGGTGACGGTGCACTTCATAGCCCGCCTGCCCGAATGCGATCACGCGGGGCGAGAGCGTGATCTCGCCCGTGTAGCGGAGCCCGACGAGATCGAAGCTGAAATGATCGCTGCCGCTGCCGCGTGCGATCTCCTGCCCCGCGTTGACGATGAACGACATGGCAGGGGTACCCGGCATGTTCTCCCAGCGGCGCGCGATGCCGGCCGTCACCGTATAGCGGTCGGCGTTCATGCCGACGCTGTTCGGGTAGTCGAGGCCGAGATAGGTGAAGGCTACATTCGTGTCCCACTCGCCGATCTTTTTCCGCCATTGCGCGGCCGCACCATAGATCGAACGGAAGACGTGCTCGTCGATCCAGAACGCCTGGCCGATCAGCGAGAAGGAAAAGACGCCGATATCGCCGACCTGCCGTGCGATGCCGAATTCGCTGCCGACGAGGGCGGTGTTGAACTCGTTGTTGCTGAACAGGAGATGCAGGTTGCCGACAAGATTGGCGTACACCGCCGTGTTGTTGTCGATCGCATGCGCGATGCTGAGACCGCCCGCGATTTCATAGAAACCCGCCTCCTTCGGCATCGCCGCCGGATCGAGCGTGGCGCTGCCGAGAAAAGCGAGGCCCGGAATGACCAGTTGCGAGGCGGCCGGGCCGCCATTGACGTTGGTGTCGTAACCGATCGTCTGTTCCCAATAGCCGGTGACGCGCGTTTGCGGCTGGCCTTTCGCGCCCGTCGATTGTACCGCGGTTGCGCTGTCGAGCGCGACGACCTGACGGCCCATAGCATCGCGAACGGGCGCCGGAAGGCCGCGCACATCGCGGACGCGTTCGAATTCGCGCTTGGCGCCGGAGAGATCGCCCATCGCCGCGAGCGCGCGGCCAAATTCGGCGCGGGCAAGGTGAAAGTCGGGACGGTTCTCGGTGGCACGGCGGAGCGCCCCGACCGCTTCGGCAGGCTGCCCCGCATCGAGGGCCGCGACGCCATAGACGTAATCGAAATCCGGGTCGCCGCCGAGCCTCGCCGCAAGTGGCGTCAGGATCGCAAGCGCCTCGTTCGGCTTCTTCGCGCGAAGGAGTTCGGAAGCGCGGCGGACGGCGGCGGAATCCTCCACGCCAAGACGGCCGACCTGTGCTACGCGCATCTTGCGCTCGGTCTCGCGCCGCCCGATCGCGCCGTCGATGGCCTTGAGATTCTGGTCCATGACATTGCGGACCGGTTCGGAAAGGTCCTCGCGGGCGCGCACGACTTCAATCTCGCGCTTGGCTTCGTTGAGTTTCCCAGATGTTGCGAGCGCCCTGGCAAGCTGGGCGCGGGCCAGCATGTTCGAGGGCTGCTTCGCAAGCACGCGGCGAAGGGCCGTTGCAGCCTCCGCTTCCTTGCCCGTTTCAAGAAGCGCTATGCCGTAGGCAAGATCGAACTCGATGATCCCGGCGGCTACCCCCGCAACCGGCTTCAGCCTTGCCACTGCTTCGGAAAATTTCTTCTGCGCGACGAGTTCGCTGCCCTCGCGCACCGCCGCCGCATCGAACGGGCTGACCTGCGCCTGCGCGGGCGGCGACGCGAACAACATCGCCGCGGCGAAAACCGCAAGCAGAAAGTGTGAAGGCGTGCGCATCGTCATGGCCGCGTGAACCCCGCGGCACCGGTGACGACCTTGGACGGATTGCTGGTGTTGCCAAACTGGTAGACGATGCCGAGCGACTTCGCCATGTCGCCCGCGAGAATGCCGGCGACACCCGCCGAACAGCCGCTCGGACAAACAACATTCGTACCGCCTGTCAGGCTGGTCGGAATGTTCGACGCGCTGAATACGCCGTTGGCAAGATTCGGTGCCGCCAAGGATGGACCCACAGCACCGCCGCTGCTTTGGATATTGTAATTGCCGCCGGCGACCGCGACATTCAGGTTGACGCCGAATTTTGGCGCCGCCGAAGCGAAATTCACCCCGACATTGCCGCTGGTAAGCGTGCCCGGTGCACTTGATCCATCGGCCACTGTCGGCTGCGTGCCGCCGACAAGACTGTAATTGTATGTGCCGGTCGTCGGAATGTTGGTCGCCCCGACGCCATGCAAAATGTGCACGCCCTGATTGGACGTGAGATTGATCATCGGGCCACCGCCATTGCTGGAATGCGTGTGGAGATCGCCGGTGAAACGCTCCCAGCCAAGTACACCCGCAATCGTGCCCTGATCGTTGCTGACCCCTCCGTTCGCGCCGCCGATATTGAGCCGGTGCCATCCCGTGACCGTGCCCGGAATCGAAACGTTCAAGTCGAAAGACTGAACCGAGAGGCCGGACACCGTGCTGTTATCGGCAACGATCGCTGTGTCCTGAGCGGTTTGGCTGCCGGACGGAATCCTGCTGAAATGAATCAGGGACGAAGCGAGTAGTTGATTGTCGTTTGTGTTTGCCAGATCCGCATAGCCGAACACGCCCATGGTGCTGAGCGGGAGATCGCGCCCGAACACCGCCGCACCGCTGACTTTCGGAGACTGGTCCGTCCCGGTTGTATTTCCGAACAAATAGCCCAAGCCGATATGGGACGCTTCCACTCCGGCGAGAAAGCCGCTGACGCCGGCCATACAATTGCCCGCGGAAGTGCAAGAAGCGACTCCGTCTCCCGGCGTTCCAAGCAGCGTGACCGGAAGCGTCAGACCCGAAGTCGCAAACGCTCCCGATGTAATGTTCAAGCCGCCGCTTGCGGGATTGGCGGCGCCGCCGGTCGTGCCGAATTTGTAGACGCTGGTGCCGAACCCCTGCCCGATCTGTACGAAGAGATCGAGGCCGAGCTTGGGCGTGGTTCCGGTAAAGTCGATGCCGACCTTGCTGGTGCCCGGTCCGCCATTTCCAACGAACGCCGGATTTGCAATCGCGGTCGAAACCGATCCGTCGGCAACGGTTGGGATTGTTGCGCCGACGAGGCTGTATTGCACGTTGAGACCGCCGCCCGCGCCGGTCGGGATATTCGCCGACGGCGTCGGCAGGCCATGCACCAGATGCAAGCCACCATGCAGCGGAACGGCCAGGAGGCCGTTCTCACTGGCGACGACACCGTCGGTCCAGCGTTCCCAGGCAATGATGCCCGGCACGGAACCGCTATCCGTAACCGTTCCACTATTGCGGGTGCGGAAGAGACTTGAATTTGCATCGTTCAGCGAATTGATCTGGGTATTTTCGCCGACGACCTGCGCCTCCCCGGATACGCGGCCCGTGAACAAAACTTGCTGCCCGCCGTTGGTGTCGGCGAAAGCCGCCACAGGACGAACGGGCGTAACATTCGTTGTGCTTGCGAACACCGCAGCGCCATCGATCTGCGGATCGGTATCGAAATTCAATCCGTTTGTGATCGTATAGACGATGCCGACCTTGTCTTTGGTGATATTGACGAATTCGATCTCGCCCATGCACGAGCCGGTGCACAGCGTTCCACCGGTATTCACGATGTTGCCCGACTGGAGGAATCCAAAGACTACTTTGGTGCCTCCCCTTACATCGCCGATGGCGCCACTGAGACTGGGATCACTGGTTCCACCCGGCGTCGAAAGGTTGATCGACCCCTCGCTCATCGTGATCGTGCCGGTGAGGCCGTATTGCAGGGCCTGCGTTCCCAAAATAACGGCAAGCGATCCGGTGAAATTTCCCGGCGCGCTCTGGCCGTTGCTCCAGGTCGGACTCGTCGCCGACTCCAGATTGAACGTGACTTGCCTGCCGTAATCGAACCGTTGCTGCGCGTCCTTGTACAATCCTCCGGTGTGACCGTAGACAAGGTAATGCAGTCCTTGGTTGGCGCTGAGATTTACAACACCGGAACCGCCCTGAAACGCGTATACGAGCGCGCCATTGTTCCAGCGCCCGATCTGGTAGAGCGGTTCAGCACCATTGGTCGTGTCGGTATGCAGGTCGGAGACCGTCGCGGAAATCCGCGCGAGAGCCACCGGATCCGGATCGAGCGAAGTCGGGTTTGTGCCGGACAGCACGCCCGCGCGGATAGCGCCATTCACACCCGCGTCCCAGACCGCCGTGCTGCGATTGATAAAGAGCCGGTTTAAATCGTCACCGATCGGAGGACCGGGAATTTCTCCGCCACCATGGCCGGTGATGCTGAGCACAGAGAAGGATGAAGGAAACGCAGGGCCCGGACCGGTCGGACCGAGAATGTTATTGCTGATCTGCCCCAACGCCTGAATGGCCGAGATCACCGTGATCGCAGGCGGATTCGAGTAGGCGGGTCCGCCGGTCGAGCCGGAGCCGGGTCCCCCGCCGTTCTTCTCGCCACTGTCACCGCCGCGATTGCCGTCACCGTTTCCGCCGCCGTTCTGTCCGCGGCCGCCTTGCCCGGTGTTGCCGGTGTTGCCGCCCTGATTGCCCGCTGCCGCTCCCTGCGGCGCGCTTGGGTCCTTGCCGGAAATTTTTGCGAGCGCCAGATGCGCGCCGTCGAGACGCCGCCAGAGCATTGAGGCATCGTTCGGGTTGAGCGGGAGAAACCCGGCCGGACCAATCGCAAATCCCGGACCACCCGCGGTAAAGGTGCGCCTTTCGCCGTTCAGCAGCGTCGCGGTAATCTCGCCATCGACCGTGTTGAAACTCCAGCGCCCGTTAACAACTCCGATGTCGACGACCGTGCCGCGCACGCCGATGGTGGCGACCGGCGTCTTGATTTCATAAGCGCGACGATCGGATGTGCCGCTGACGAAGCGCATCGCGCCGCGCACGACTTCCACGGTGGCTTTCTGCGCGCGGTTTCCGTCAAACACGAATTGATCGAGCAGCACCTCGGAATTCGGGCCGATGGTGAGCATCGTGTCGTCGAGGAACCGGATCTGTGTCGAGCCGTTGCCGGTGGTGCGGATGCGGTCGTTCTGTTCGAGGGAATCGCGGATCGCGAGCGTGCGTTCATTGTCGCCGCGCGTGTAGCTCGATGCGGGGACGACGGAGGCGGCTTCGCCGATAGGTGCGGCGGTAGCAGCGGCGGTCAACACAAGAATTGCCGCTGACGAAACCAGCGCCGATACCGATGTCCTGACGGACATTTTTGCTACGCCCCACCCGAGTAGGGAAGGATAGGACACTCTGGCAGGTGCGTCACGCGAACAAGTTGCACGTCCCCGGAAATACAGTAAATGCGATTGTTTATACGAAATTTACGCTCCGTTTGATGGCTGAAGATTTTCCCTTTGCTCCATCAGGCTTGCCCCGGATCGCAAAACGTTCGCAGACGGGTCCGAAAACGAGTTCCGGCGCGTGAAAAAGAGCCTGAATGCCGCGCCGCGCGCGTGTTCCAGAGCAGTCGTCTCGCTCGCTTGATGGGAACAAATTTCTGTGCTCGATGCTTTGTTCCGATCTTTTGTGCAGGAAATTTATGCGGCGGAAACGTTGCGTATAACTTGTTCGTTCGGCGCACGCAAAGCGCGAAAAAAATCTGTTTGAAATCAATTCAAGTCCATGAAAAAAATCGCGTTCGCCCACATTGTCGCCGCAACACATCGCGAAAACTATTTCGGCAGTTTCGAGAGCCGTTGTATTTTTTTGGCTGATCGTGTCTGCTGTCGGACATTCATTGTCCGATTTTATCGAAACACTTGATCTGATTTTACGAGATTATATCCATGCAGAATTCCACCACCCCCGAGAAGACAGCCCTGTTCATCGACGGCGCAAATCTCTATGCGACCTCGCGCGGGCTTGGCATCGACATCGATTACAAGCGCCTGCTCAAGGAATTCCAGAGCCGCGGAAATCTGCTGCGCGCCTTTTATTTCACCGCGCTGATCGAAGATCAGGAATATTCCTCGATCCGCCCGTTACTCGATTGGCTCGACTACAACGGTTACACGGTGGTGACGAAACCGGTGAAGGAATTCACCGACGCCACCGGCCGCCGCAAGATCAAGGGCAACATGGACATCGAGCTTGCGGTCGAGGCGATGGAACTTGCGGACCATATCGACCACATCGTGCTCTTCTCCGGTGACGGAGATTTCAAGCCGCTCGTGGCGGCGGTCCAGCGCCGAGGCGTGCGCGTGACGGTGGTTTCCACCATCGCGACCAATCCGCCGATGATCGCCGACGAGTTGCGCCGTCAGGCCGACATATTCCTCGATCTGTCGGAACTGATGCCCCGCATCGGCCGCGATCCCGGCGAACGCTCGAGCCGCATGCACAATGCGCCGGGCTTCCTGCAGCGGCCGTCCACGCCCTCGCCCGCAACCGTGGGTGCTGGCGCCGAGATGGACGACGACGAGGAAGATCTTGGTAATCGGTGATACGGAACGGCTGCCATGCCAGCCGAAAAGTCAGCCGAGCCGTCGCGCGACTGTCCGCTCTGTCCCCGCCTGAAGTCCTTTCGCGACAGGCAGCGCGCGTGCGAGCCGGAATGGTTCAACGCGCCGGTGCCGAGCTTCGGCGACCGGAATGCGCGCCTCCTGATCGTCGGCCTCGCGCCAGGCCTGAAGGGGGCCAACCGCACCGGACGCCCGTTCACCGGCGATTTCGCCGGCGATCTGCTTTACGAAACGCTGATCGAGTTCGGCTTTGCCAAAGGCAAATACGAAGCCCGGCCGGACGACAGTTTGAGACTGACCGATGCGCGCATCGCCAATGCCGTGCGCTGCGTGCCCCCCGAGAACAAGCCGACGCCCGTTGAAATCCGCACCTGCAATCAGTTTCTGCTGCCGGCGATTTTGGAGATGCCGAGCATGAAGACCATCGTGGCGCTTGGCCGCATCGCGCATGATGCGGTGCTGAAGGCGCTCGCTCAGAGGAAATCGAGCGCGCCGTTCGGCCACGGCAAAATCCACGCCCTCGGCGGAGACCGGACGTTGTTCGATTCCTATCACTGCTCACGCTACAATACGAATACCGGAAGGCTCACGCCGGAAATGTTCAAGGACGTGTTCCGGAACGTCCGCGCTCAGGTTGACCGCTGAAGCCAGCGCACGGTTTCTTCCGCGCTCTTGTCCGGCGGAAACACCGGATAAAACACGTGCGAAATCACGCCGTCGTCGATCACCAGCGTCATGCGTCGCGTGAGCCGCATGCCATCGACTTCAAAAGTGGGCAGCTTCAGCGCGCGGGTGAATTCGAGCTTATCGTCGGACAGGATTTTGAACGGCAGATGCAGCCGCTCGACGGCCTCTTTCTGGTAGGCCGTATCCTGCGTGGAAAGCCCGAACAGATGCGCGACCCCCGACTGTTTCAGATCGCTGAAATGGTCGCGGAAGCCGCAGGATTGCGGGGTGCAGCCGCGCGCACCCGGAATGCCGTCCCAGCCGGTCGGCAGCGCCTGACCGGGCTTTCCGGTGCGTGGATAGAGATAGACGACCGTGCGGCCTTTCAGGCTGGACAGGTCCACCTTGGAGCCGTCCGTGGCCTGTAGCGGCAGCGAAGGCAGCCGCATTCCCTTCAAATGATTGGCCGCGCCATCGTCGATGGGCGCTGGAAGATCGTCTGGCAGTTGGGTTGGATCGTGCAG
This sequence comes from Xanthobacteraceae bacterium, assembly GCA_022844205.1. Lineage (GTDB taxonomy): Bacteria > Pseudomonadota > Alphaproteobacteria > Rhizobiales > Xanthobacteraceae > JAUSIF01. The sequence continues at coordinate 231,567 of JALHMF010000003.1, forward strand.
GACCATGGCGGTATCCGATTCAGGTGGCGGGTTTGAATCCTGGATCAATGACTTAGCGGGACGGATTCGCGTAGGAGATGAATTCCAGCAGCGAGCCATCCGGGTCGCGGAAATAGACACTGGTGCCCGGCCCCTTCGCGCCGAAGCGCTCCAGGGGCCCGCGTTCGATCTTCACCTTGCATTTTTGCAGATGCGCGGCGGCATCCGCAATCGGGCCTTTCCACTCGAAGCAGAGATCGCTGTTGCCGGGCTGCACCGGCAGGCGCGCCACTTCGGCAGGCGTGAAGCCCGGCCCATGAAGATTGAGTTGCTCCGTGCCGAACCGGTACGCCCAGCCCTTCGGCCTTTGCACCAGTTCCGCGCCCATCACATCGCGGTAGAAGACGTTGGAGCGCTCCCAGTCGGAGACGTGGATCACGCAGTGGTCGAGCTTGATCGGTAAAGTCATCTTGTTCTCCTCAATCTCGTCACCCTGAGGGGCGAGTGGCCTAAGGCCACGAGCCTCGAAGGGTGACCGTCATCCTTCGAGGCTCGGCGCCATAGCGCGTCGAAGACGCGCGTGAACGCGCTTATGGCGCCTCGCACCTCAGGATGACGGAAATCAGCCCTTGTCCCGCAGCAGGCGCCCCTTCTGGCGCTCCCAGTCCCTTTTCTTGTCGCTCTCGCGCTTGTCGTGCAATTTCTTGCCCTTGGCGAGTGCGATCTCGAGTTTGGCGCGGCCGCGTTGATTGAAATAGAGCTGCAACGGCATGATCGTCATGCCCTCACGCTCGACCGCGCCGACCAGCTTGTTCACCTGCCGCTTGTGCAGCAGCAGTTTCCGCAGCCGCCGCGGCTCGTGATTGTTGCGGTTCGCCTGCAGATATTCCGGGATGTTGGCGTTGACGAGCCAGATTTCGCCATCCTTTGCGTCAACGTAAGACTCCGCGATCGTCGCCTTGCCGTTGCGCAACGACTTCACCTCGGTGCCGGTCAGCGCGAGCCCCGCCTCGAACACCTCGCCGATATGATAGTTGAATCGCGCCTTGCGATTTTGCGCGACGACCTTCCGGTTGTCGGTGGGTTTCTTCGCCATGATTGTCAGCCGCGCTGCGACGCGGGCATGCGTCAGGCGTTGATCAGCCCGGCGTGCACCATCGCTTCGCGCACCACGCGCTTGGCATTGTCGGAAAGCGGTGCCAGCGGCAGGCGGCAATGCTCGGACGACTTGCCGAGCAGCGAGAGCGCGTACTTCGCCGGGCCGGGATTGGTTTCAATGAACAGGTTCTTGTGCAGCGGCATCAGGCGGTCCTGCAACTTCACCGCCTTGTTGTAGTCGCCGGCGAGACATGCATCCTGAAATTCGGCGCAGAGCCGCGGCGCCACGTTCGACGTCACCGAGATGCAGCCGACGCCGCCATGCGCGTTAAACCCTAATGCGGTGGCGTCCTCGCCGGAAAGCTGGATGAAATCCTCGCCGCAGGTCGCGCGCTGCTCGCTGACGCGCGCGACATTCGCGGTCGCGTCCTTCACGCCGACGATGTTCTTCAGCTTCGCTAGCCGGCCCATCGTCTCAGGCATCATATCGACGACTGAGCGCCCCGGGATGTTGTAGATGAAAATCGGGATGCTGATCGCGTCGTTGATCGCCTTGTAATGCAGGTACATGCCTTCCTGCGTGGGCTTGTTGTAATAAGGCGTCACCACGAGCACGGCATCGGCCCCGGCCTTTTCGGCGTGCTTGGACAGATCGATCGCCTCTTCCGTCGAGTTCGATCCGGCGCCCGCGATCACCTTCACGCGGCCCTTGGCCTGGTCGATGCACCATTCGACGACTTTGTGATGCTCGTCATGGGACAGCGTCGGGCTCTCGCCGGTGGTGCCCACCGGAACCAATCCGTCGGTTCCCTCTTCAATTTGCCAGTCCACGAGGTCGCGGAACGCGCGCTCGTCCAGCCCGCCATTCTTGAAGGGGGTGACGAGTGCTGTGAAGGAACCCTGGAACATCTGCAAATTCCTGTTGACCGGCAAAGGAGATAGCGCGGAAGTGCCTGACGTGAAAGCCCTGTTTGGATCGCGCAGGTTCCGGGTTTACTGCTTGTTCACCGCAAGCCCTTCATTGCTAAGACCTTCAATTGCCCTATTTGAACGTGTCTCTGTGAGGACCGATGCGATTGCTGACACGATTCTGCCTGACCGGATTTGCTGCGCTCGCGCTTGCGGCGGCACCCGTGCGCGCGCAGGCCCCCACCGGCGAAGCGGCGGTCCTTAAACAGGCGATCGATCTCGTGCAGGCCGGCAAGGGTGCCGACGGTTTGCGGCGCGCGAACGATCTGCGCGATCCGGTCGCCCGCAAGCTCGTGGAATGGGTGACGCTGCGGCTCGCGCCGCGCGACCTCGGCTTCGAGCGTGCTGCTGCTTTCCTTCGTGACAATTCAGACTGGCCGAGTCTGGGACTCGTCCGCCGCCGCGTTGAAGGATTGCTTTACGACGCACGGCACGAACCCGCTTACGTGCGGAACTTCTTTGGCAACCAGCGCCCTGCATCCGGCGAAGGAAAACTCGCCCTCGCCCGCGCGCTGCTGGCGACCGGCGATCGCAATGGAGCGATCGCATTGGTGCGCAGCGCGTGGCGGCAGGATGATTTTCCGCCCTACGTGGAGACGGAAACAATCACGATGTTTGCGGGCGTGCTCACCAACGAAGACCACAAGCTGCGTGCGGAAAAACTCTTCCATGCCGAGAAAGCCGACTCGGGTCTTCGCAACGCGGAGCGCGCGGGCGGCGACATCGCCGCCTGGGGCCGCGCCTGGGCGGCTGTCATCAAGAAATCCTCCAGCGCGCCGAAACTCCTCGATGCCGTGCCGGCTTCGATGCAGAAAGATGCTGGCCTGCTGTTTGCGCGCGTGCAGTCGCGGCGGCAGCGGGATGATTATCCCGGAGCGGCGAAAGCGTTTCTCGAAGCGCCGCGCGATCCGGTTCGATTGATGGACACCGACGACTGGTGGCGCGAGGGACGCCTCATCGTGCGCAAGATGCTGGATGCGGGCGACGCGCGGATGGCCTATCGGGTGGCCGCGCATGCGGGTACCGCGGAGTCCGAAAATTACAAGGCTGATCAACAGTTTATGGCCGGGTGGGTGGCGCTCCGCTACCTCAAGGACCCGGCGACGGCACTGAAACATTTCGCCAACTTCGACTCCTTCTCCAAGCATCCCGTGACGCTGGCCCGCGGCTTCTACTGGCTCGGCCGCGCGCATGAGGCGACCAACAACCGGCAGGCCGCGAACAGCGCCTATGATCGCGCGGCGCGCTTCACCACCACCTATTACGGCCAGCTCGCGCGCGCCAAACTCGGCCTCAAGGACCTCCCTCTGCACCGTCCGCTGGAACCGACCGCGAAGGACCGCGCGGAGTTTGCGAAACTCGAACCGGTGCAGGCGTTGAAACTTCTCTATGCCGCCGACGAGCGCAACCTCACCATTCCATTTTATGTGGACTACGCGGAACGCCTCAAGGACGAAGCGGCCTTCCTGCTGCTCGGCGCCATCGCCTACGACAACCGCGACCCGCGCGGCATGGTGCTCGTGGGCAAGACCGCCTATTCGAACGGTATCCAGCTCGACACCATCGCCTACCCGGTCTTCGGCATCCCTGACATTCCGCCGAGCAATCCGCCCGTCGACAAGGCGCTGGTCTATGCAATCGCGCGGCAGGAAAGCCAATTCCATCAAGGTGCGGAGTCGACGGCGAAAGCCTACGGCCTGATGCAGGTGATCCAGTCCACCGCGCGCAATATCGCCAAACGCATGAACCTCGGCTTCGACCTCAACAAGCTCCGCGCCGATCCGCATTATAATGCGCGCCTGGGCGCGAACGAGCTGGGCACCCTGCTGCAGGATTATCGCGGCTCCTACATTCTGGCGGCGATCGGCTATAACGCCGGGCCCGGCCGGGCCCGGCAATGGATCGCGCAATATGGCGATCCGCGCGATCCGAATGTCGATGTGATCGACTGGGTGGAGCGAATTCCGATCTCCGAGACGCGCTTCTACATCCAGCGCATCATGGAAAACCTGCAGGTCTACAAGGTCTTGTTCGGCAGCGAGCGCGGCCTCATGATCGAGGCCGACATCGCGCGCGGCCGCGTCAACTGAACGGCTTTCCGAGCCCCCCTTCATTCATGCCCGTTGCAATCGAAGACCTTTGGGTGAAATCGGCGGACGGATTGCGGCTGCATGTCCATGCCGCCGGTCCCCGCGACAGCCGCCTGCTTCCCGCCGTCTGCCTCCCGGGCATAGCCCGCACCGGAGAGGATTTTATCGAAGTCATGCAGGCACTTGCGGGCGGTCCCTCGCCCCGCCGGGTGATTGCGGTGGACGCGCGCGGACGCGGGCTTTCCGAATGGGACAACAACCCCGCGAACTATAATCCGCTGACCGAGCTTGCCGATGTGATCGCGGTGCTCGATGCAACGGGGATTGAACGCGCGATTTTCATCGGCACCTCCCGCGGCGGAATTCTCACCATGCTGCTGCCGGCGGCGCGGCCGCACGTGGTCGCAGGCGCGGTGCTGAACGACATCGGTCCCGTGATCGAAATGGCGGGCCTGCTGCGGATCAAGAGCTATGTCGGCAAACTGCCAAAACCGCGCTCATGGGCGGAAGCCGTCTCGATCCTGCGCCGGACCATGGAAGCGCAGTTTCCGGCACTTGACGACACGGCTTGGGAATTATGGACACGCCGCACCTTTACCGACGCGGGCGGACAAGGCATCGAGCCGCGCTACGACCCGGCCCTTTCCGCGGCGCTTGCGGCCGCCGATCCGGCTACGCCGCCGCCGGCACTCTGGGCGCAGTTCGACGCACTGGCATCCGTTCCGGCGATGGTGATGCGCGGCGAACATTCCGACATTCTCTCGCGCGCGACGCTCGGGGAGATGCAGGCGCGGCATCCCCGCATGCAATCGGTGGAAATTCCGGGCCAGGGCCACGCGCCGCTGCTGATCGATGACAGGACGATCGCGCCGATCGTGAAATTCGTGGAGGGCTGTGATGCTGCGGCGGAAAGCTGAAAATTCATTCGTCATTCCAGGGTGCGTGCGCAAGCACGCGAACCCGGAATCCAGACACGAACGCAGAGTCTGCATCTGGATTCCGGGTCCAACGCTTCGCGTTGTCCCGGAATGACGGGACAAAAGAAAAACCCCGGCTTTCGCCGGGGTTTTCCTTGTTGAGTACTTCGGACCAGATTGGATCAGAAGTTGCGCTGAGCGCGGAAGGTACCAGACCAGCCGTCGTTCGACGTAGTAAATTGGGTGACGCCGCCAGCAAGACTCGTCTTGACGTCGTAGTACATGACTTCGACACCGAGATCGAGGTTCGCCACCGGCGACCAGACCGTGGCCAGCGTCGCGTTCAGGATCTTTGCATCCGGGTGTACCGCGACGGCAGTCGTTACATTGTTGTTGAGGTCCAGCTTGGTGTAACCCACGCCGATGTTGGTACGCAGCATCGGAGTCCAGTAGTGCTGGAACTGACCAACCACAGCGGTGTGCTTGGTGAGCGACAGGCTGCCCGGCGTTGCGGCCGCTTCGATAGCATCCACCCAGAGGGCGATCGGACCATTGAGACCGGAATTGTCGGTGATAGCGGTAACACCGAAGTTGCCGCCCGGACCCGAACCGGCATAGCCGGTCGCGCCCTTACCGAAGGACCCGAAGATCTGAGCACGATCCTTCGGAGCGATCGAATCGAGCTTGACTTCGATGCCGCCGCCGACCGCGTAGCCCCACTTCTCAGGACCAACCGAGACGCCGGGGTTTATCGCCGCGTGCACTTCACGCAGGGCACCGGTGAGGATCGCAGAACCCCAAGCCTGATCAACACGGACGTTAGCCGTGACGTCCGGGTAGTACTGACCCTTATAGGAAGCGTTAAGAGCCAGCGGAGTGATGACGCCACCCGTTATGGTGAAGATCGTGCTGCTGGCGATGTAGCCACGGCGGGTATTTGCGTCTTCGATCGCGATCGATGCCGACACGCCGTTGCCCAACTGAGCCGTATACGCGATCTGGCTGACGCCGACGAGGTCGCCGGAACCGATCATCGCGTTAAAGCCGTAGGCGCCAGCGAACTTCCAGAGCGACGGTGCATAGCCGAAGGTGAAGCCGGCGAACTGGATGAATGCAGCGTCCATCGAGGCCGCGTTAGCGTTAGCGATAGCCGTAGCCGCCGATTCGTTGGAGATATGCAGCAAGGCGTAGGAACGCAACGTGCCGTAGGCCGTGTTGGTGCGGGCGTCGAGGATGAGCGCGCCGCGCGAACGCCAGCCGGTCGCGGAGTCCGCGTCGTTGATCGGAACCGCCGTGGTGCCCTGGAACCAGGACTGACCACGTCCGGCCGGACCATGGATGTTATAGTCAACGCGCAGCAAACCGCCCACGCGTAGGCAGATATCGGTGCCCGGAATGTAGTAGAATCCCGCGCCGTAAGCCGAGCAAACCTTCACGTATTCGACCGCTTTGGCCTTTACGGGAAGGTCAGCGGCCTGTGCTCCCGACATCGCAACAAAACCTGCTGCGGAGCCGAGGAGAAGGCTCTTCATCACTTTCATCGTGACCTCCAAATTATTATCGAATGAGGGGGAGCGGTGGCCTTCGGCGGATGCTTGCTTGAATGCGTGCACCTTAGAAAGTTCCCTTATTCCCCGTGAGACCACCCGGCTGGTTCTTTCGGTTTGCTCTTGCAAGCTCCCCACCGTCAAAACCAGACGAGGCGACTGAAGGTCTTCCCCCTCGGGGTTCCCCCTGCCGTCGCTGCAGACACCTTAGCCAATCGAACTTGCCGTTCAATGCGGGAAACCTGTTCCGAGTGGTTCTACGGCGTCTTTTCAGGACGCTGTTGCCCAAACGCCACTCGCTGCCAAACGCAATTTAAGTAATTAAAAAATATAGATATTTACCTTCTTCAGCCGGTGTAACAAAAGCTTCGGTGAGGCTGAGTCTCGTAACCGGGGTAGACCGTTGCCGAAAAGCGACAGTACGCAGTGCTGTTAACTTGAGCCTGCATCTTTTGGTTGCATTTATCGCCCTCCTGCACCTGAGCGATTCTACAGAAGCTCATTGAACGTCTGTTCGCATCAAAAATTGCCTCACTTCGGCAGCCGCACGTTGGGCGACGGACGCCCAAGGCTCATCAAGACCCTGCCGAACAAGATGCACATTCGGATACCAGGGGCTGTCCGCCCGCCGCTTGAACCAATACCAAATCCGTGCCTGACCGTATGGCAACAGCACCCATGTCGGCTTTCCGAGTGCGCCCGCGAGATGGGCTGTCGTATTGCTGGTCGTGACGACAGCGTCGCAAGACGAGACCAGAGCCGCCAAGCCATCGAGGTCTTGCGTATTGTCCACGCCATCGACCGGCGAAACGTTTACACCCAAGGCCAATTCAACTTGCTGGCGCTCATCTTGCGTGTCGCCATATTGAAGATCGACAAAACGACAGTTCTGAATGGCCAGAAATGGGGCAAAATCAGTCAGACTGGCCGATTTCATTTCGCCGAGAGTGACATTTGCACTCCGCCAGGAAACGCCAATGGCGTATTTCGAATCCGCGGTGATCAGTTTGCGCAAGCCGCGCGCACGATTTTCGTCAGCGCGCAAATATGCTGGGGGAATGTTAGGAAAAGATTCCATATTCGGACGCAGGAATTTTCCGAGGCTTGCCATCGAACAATGCGCGGCGATCTCGCCAGGATACAACTTCTCAGGATCGATCGGAACGACTTTAATCGTTGGGAAGGAGCGCTTAAACAACGGCACCAGACGAGGGGAACACTCGACAATCACGGCATCAGCGAAATTCTCAAGCTCGGGCAACATGCTGGAATAGATAATCTCGTCGCCCAGCCCCTGTTCACCCCAAACCAAGAGCTTCCCTTCGACTTTCTTTCCGTCCCACAGAGGCGCCGAATACTCGCGGAAAGCTGGTCTTTTATGGATTGGCCGGAGAAACCGGCGTTCAAAAAACTCCCAACCACGCGACAACTCACCCAACGAAAGGTACGTTATCCCGAGAGTCCATGACTTTTCGTCCTGAATTTCCTCCGCTGTTGCAAGGGCTTGATTGAGGTACTGGATCGCTTCTTCACTGCGGTCTGTCAATGCATACAAATCTGCCAAAAGAAAAAGAGTCAGTGCAGAACAGCGATCGAGTTCTAAGCTCTTCTCGAGCAGCCTTTCCGACTCTGCATACTGACGCTTGATGCAGTAATACCCGCCGAGTAATGAAATCGCCTCTGCATAATCGGGTTTGAGCGCGATTGCTTTCTGCAACGGTTCTCGCATTTCGTCATAGCGTTCGAGGCTACTGAAAATTTCCGCGAGGCAGAAATACGCCTCCGCAAAATCCGGTTTCCGATTGATTGCTTCCTGGTAGCTGCGAAGCGCGTCTTCATGCCTGTCAATCTTTTGAAGTGCATGACCAAGCTCAACATACGCCTCCGCAAAATCCGGCTTGATCTGCGTCGCACGAAGAAAATGTCCGGCCGCTTCGTCGTATTTTTTGAGCGAAGCCAGCGCCAGGCCCTTGCACGCATAGGCTTCCGCCACGTTGGGATTGATTGCGATGGCCCTGTCAAACTGTATCAGCGATTCCTGCGCACGCTCCAGCGCGCGCAGCGCGTTGCCGAGGCTGATGTAAGCGTCGGAATTGCGCGGCTGCAGCGCGATGGATTTTTCGAGATGCGGAATCGCATCCGCTTGCCTGCCCTGTGCCGCCAGTGCATTTCCTAAATTGAGATGCGCCCCGGCATGGTTCGGATCGAGCGCCAGCGCGCGCTCATATGCCCTCATGGCGTCGTCGGTGCGTCCCAGCGACTTGAGCGCGATGCCGAAATTCATATGCGCGTCGGCGTCGTTCGGTTTGGCGGCGATGGCGCGTTCGAAATGCGGGATTGATTCTTCGTAACGGCCAAGCCGCTGAAGTACCGTGGCGAGATTGTAGTGAATGTCCGGGATGCGCGGATCGAGCGCGAGCGCCTTGCCAAGATCCCGAGCCGCGGCTTCCAGCTGGCCCGACTGAAACTCCGCAAGTCCAAGTAAATTCAGAACAATCGGCTGTTTCGGCGAGCGCTTCAGGAGCTTGCGGTAGGCCTCGATAGCGGCCGGCAAATTGCCCGCCTGGTGCAACCCGGCCGCCTGCTGAAAATCGCGCTGATCGCGTTCGCTAAAAGACATTTCCGCCGTTCAAGAACCAAACCGTACAGCCTGGATATTCCAGGCCATGCTGCAAACAAAGCGCGGAATCAAAGGACGGCTCAAGCCGCCGCGCGGGCCAGCTCGTCCTTTTCCTTCAGCCAGAGATCGCCGTAGTCGACGTTCTGCCAGTTCTCGAACCACGGACCGCCGCGCGTAAAATGCACGGCCGTTGGCGTGCCCGTCGCCGGCTTCTCGTTCCAGCCCTCGAGCCAGTTCCATTCCACCGGGAGAGAACCAATATCGTTGTCGTCCACCCATTGCATGCGGTGCAGGTAAGCTCCGGTTTCGCGATTGACGAGTTCGGGTGTGAGTTTTTTCACCGAAGGATGATCGCAGTTAAACAGCATCAGCGACGACCAGTTCTTGCGCGGATAGTTTGTCTGCACCGCGCCGTCCATCTTTACCGTATCCTTCGGTGTGTAATCGTGCTGGACGCAAAGCACCGCCTTCGACGGGTCCATGAATTTCTGGATGCGCCCGATATCATTGAGCCAGAGGAAATCGCAGTCGCTGAACAGCGCCCATCCCTTGTACCCGGCAAGCGCCGGCGTCAGGAAACGCGAATAGGTGAATTCGGTGGACGCCAGCGGATCCTGATCGCGGGTGTAGAGACCCTTCGCGCGAAGATCGTCGAGCTTGATCGCATGCACTTCGACCGGAATCGAAGCGCGCCGCTCCAGCGAGTATTTCGCGACGTCGTAAGCGATCGGTTCGCGCTTGTCCCAGCCAATGTAAATCCGCAGCGGTTCGGTCATGTGTTCGCGTCTTTCGAATATGAAATCAAAACCCTTGCATCCCGGCTGATGCCGATCCACTCGCATGCACAGCGTTCAAGCCGGGAGCGGGCACAATATAGCCGAGCGTCTGCCTGGATGCGCGAAAAAAGCGCGGCAAATAGCCGTGGCAAAGCTTGATTCAAGTCGTTGATTGGGAACCCTTAAAAGCCCCGTGCACAACGCCTCCGATCATACGACAAGCCCGTAACGGCGGCATGATTTTTCCATTGCACGCGCAATGCAAATCCGTGCACCCTGAAAACGGGAGTCAATATCTCCCCCGCGACAGTTCATGCCGGACAAAATTGCCTCGTCCGGTGCTTGTGCCCGCAATGAAAATCGCGAAAATCGCGGCACTTCCGTATCTGAGTCTGGAGAAACCGATGTTCCGCTTCCTGATGGTTGTTGCGTTTGCCGCCCTCAACGCAGTCCCCGCATCCGCCCAGGGCCGCGTCCGGGTCGGTGTTCTGGAATGTATCACGCAGCCTTCGATCGGCGCCATTGTCGGCTCGATCCGTGAGATGGATTGCGTGTTCAAACCGACCTCGGGCCGCGATGAGAATTATTCGGGGACGCAAACCAAGATCGGTATCGACATCGGCGTGCAGGCGCGCGCAGCGCTGGTATGGGCCGTGTTCGCGCCGACGGTGGATCGCCGTCCCGGCGAACTGCAGGGAACCTATGCCGGCGTTTCCGCCGACGCGTCCGTGGGCCTCGGCCTTGGCGCCAATGTGCTGCTCGGCGGCTCCTCACGCACGGTCGTGCTGCAGCCACTAAGCCTCGAAGGCCAGATCGGTGCCGGCGTTTCCGCCGGCGTCAGCGCATTGACGCTGAACTTCCTGCCCTGACGCAGTTGTCCGCCGCCAGGATTTTTCTCGTCGATGCCCTGCGCGGTTTCGCGCTTGCCTGCATGATCGTGTTCCACTTTTCGTGGGACCTCGAATTTTTCGGGATTGCTAATATTGGCGTCACCGAAAACCTGTTCTGGATATGGTTCGCGAAATCGATCGCGGCGACTTTCCTGTTCACGGTCGGCATCAGCCTCAATCTCGCGCACGGCAATGGCGTGCGCAGGCAGCCGTTCCTGAAACGGCTTGCGATCCTGATGCTGGCCGCCTCCGCGATCACCCTGGCTTCATGGTTCTTCGATGCGGAAGGCGTGATCTGGTTCGGCATCCTGCATAGCATCGCCGTTTCCAGCGTACTCGGGCTTGCCTTCTTGAGGCTGCCCGCGTTGGTAATCGCAGCGGCGGCGGCGGCGGTGTTCGCGGCACCGCACTTCCTGACATCCGACTTCTTCAATCCGCCCTACTGGCTTTGGCTCGGACTGTCGCGGGAATTCCCGCCGGCGGACGATTACATCCCGCTGCTGCCGTGGTTCGGATTCGTGCTGGCGGGGATAGCCTTCGCAAAACTCGTGCGGGCGCGGACGCCAGCGCACCCATGGACGGCATGGCAGCCGCATTCAGCGCTCTCGCGTCTGCTCGTGCTCGCAGGCCAGCACAGCCTGATCGTTTATCTGGTCCACCAGCCGCTGCTGATCGGTCTCTTGTGGGTTTTTACGCAAATTACCGGCTGACGAAATTGCCCGGCGTCACCGGATGGCGAAATTCGGGCCATCCTGCAGCATTGCGCTTGAAAACCCCAATTCCCTTCGGCATGTAGGAGCCACGGAGCTGTGGCCGAGAGGCTGAAGGCGGCGGTTTGCTAAACCGTTATACGCTTGTAAAGGCGTATCGAGGGTTCGAATCCCTCCGGCTCCGCCACTCTACACAGACAAAAAACCAATAAAAACAACACATTAGCCGAATTTTCAGCGGCCTCCATTGCCATCCGGGCGCGATTTCGACCAACAATCGTCCAACAAAGCCCGCCCCAGCACCCGGCAGGAACCGCCCCATGGCCCGCGACCCAAACCGCTACCCGAGGAGCCGCCGGCACCTGACCCAGCACGCCGGGATCTGGAAATTCTGCCGCCGCGTCCCGCCCGAATTCGCCGCCCTCGACCCGCGCGGAATCATCCGCCTCTCCACCGGCATCCGGGTCGACGACGACCCGCGCGGCATCCGCGCCGAGCGCGTCGCCAACCGCATGAACGAGGAGACGGAAGCCTTCTGGAAAAACCTGCGCGACGGCCAAGCCGACGACGCCAGCCGCCGCTACGAGGCCGCCCGCACCCGCGCCCGCAAGATGGGCTTTGATTACCTAGACGCCGCCACGCTCGCGACGCGCCCGCAGGAGGACATCCTGCAGCGCATCGAACGCCTGATCGCCGACAATAAGGTCGACGACCAGGCCACGGTCGTGGCGCTGCTCGGCGGCGAACGGCAGAGCACGCCGCCGCTCTCGCAACTGTTCGAAGCATACGAGTCCCTGATGGACATGAGCCTCGCCGATATGTCACCGGACCAGCGCCGCAAATGGCGCAACCCGAAACAGCGCGCGGTGCAGAACCTAATATCGGCGATCGGCAATCGACCGCTCGGCGAGATCAGCCGCGGTGACGTGCTCGACTTCCGGTCGTGGTGGCAAAGCCGCATCATGCGCCACGGCATCAACATCACGACTGCCAATAAAGATTTCGGACACCTCAACAAAATGCTTCGCACGATCGAACAAGCGCACCGCTTCGGCCTCGACCGGCTGATGTTTTCCGGCATCCGATTTGAAGGCGGCGTCGACGGACAGCGCCAGGCATTCGATCCCGCCTTCGTGCGCGACCGACTGCTGGCACCCGGCGCGCTTGATGGACTGAACGCCGAAGCCGGTGCGATCGTGCTGCTGATTGCGGAAACCGGACTGCGGCCGTCCGAGGCCGCGAACCTCAACGCCGGCACCATCCGGCTCGAGGAGCCGATCCCACATGTGCAGGTCCGGCCCGATGGCCGCCGCATGAAAACCCGGCAGTCCGAACGCGACATACCGCTGGTCGGCATCGCGCTCGAGACCATGCAGGAATTCCCGCGCGGCTTCCCGCGCTACCAGGACAACGCCGCGACCCTATCGGCAACCGTGAACAAGTTCTTCGCGGAGAACGATCTGCGCCCGAGCGCCGGCCACAGTCTCTACTCGCTGCGACACACATTCGAGGATCGGCTGACGGACGTCGAAGCGCCGGAGAAACTGATCGCGAGCCTGATGGGCCACAAATATGGACGCCCCAAATATGGACGCGGACCCAAGCTCGACCAGAAGCAAAAATGGATGCAGCAGATCTGCTTCGCGCGACCATGAAAAAACCCGGCGGCCTGCGCCGCCGGGTCAAGTTCGGTGGGCTACTACACCCGCCGGGAGGAGCCTGCAAAAGCGATGAGATGAGACCCGCCGCCTAGGCCGCAGATTGCGGCTTAGGCGGCCCGAACCCAGCCTGAATGGCCGGTTTCCGGGCCATTGACTGATAGGGCATTACGCCCTATGTTCAGAACATCGAGAAGGGCAATCAAGCCCGCCCGATGGAGACAGAAGATGAAAAGCAAGAAGCTCTTTATTGCCAGCCTCGACACCCGGAACTTCATGTTCGAGGCATTCAGTCAGACCAGCGCAGAAGCCGCCCGCGCCGACCTCCTCGAGGGTCTAAAGATTCATGGTAGGGAATACCGCCTCCCGGCCAACTGGTACGAACAGTTCCTGACCAGCGACGGCTTCGTCGAACGATTTGTCGAGATTGGCCGCGCCTACCGCGACCGCGAATTACTGATCGCAAAGTAAGGGAGAGCAAAATGACAATCGAGTTCAACACCCGCGAATACGAATTCAGCCACGGTCGCAGCCCGCGCGGGCGCGGAAGCTGGGCCTTCTTTTTCAACACCACCAGCAGCCAGATCTACTGGACGCCCGGCTGCACCACCTACGGCGAAGCAAAAAAGATGGCCCGCGAGGAAGCCAAGCGCCGCTTCGCCAAGGGCGACTTTGTCGAAATCATCGTCGGATCGTGAGGAGCGCACCATGAAAAAGGAAAAGGCAACATTCCTCGCCGAATTCACCAACGAGCCATGGCGCAATCGCCGCTTTCAGGTGCGCGGCATTTGCAGGCACGATGTGCTGAACCCCTGCTGGGACAATCGCAAGACGGACATCCCCGGCCAGCATTGGGGCGGCGGACCAGCCTGCGAACCCTGCACAAAAGCCGCATCAGGCGTCGCATGACCGCCAACGGCGAACGTGCAAAGCCGCCGGAAATTCGCACGGTGTTCTTACTCGGTCGATGCGCGAACGGAGCGCAGCGCGATCAGGGCACGCGCGTCCACGCCATCGAAGGAAGAAACTGGAAGGCTATGTGCGGCACTACTTACGGCAAGCGATCAGCGGGCTGGATGGACACAGATGGTATCTATGTGAAACATGAAATTACATGCCCGCGCTGCCTCAAGAGGATCGCCAAGCCCCGCAAGGAAGCCGCGCAATGACACCCGAACAATATCAGCGCGCCATCGACCGGCTCGAACTGAGCCAAGTCGGTGCCTCCAAGTTTCTCCGCGTGGACCCGCGCACCTCGAGGCGCTGGGCCAGCGGAGAACTCGCCGTCCCGCACGCCGTCGACCTGCTGCTGACACTGATGGTCAAGCGGAAAATCCGCCCCGAGGATTTGGATTCAAGCCTGCGGAGACCGTCGACGCGCCCGGCGAGCGGCCCAAACCAGCGGTGAATAATACCGCGCGATCGCGGAAGCGACCAGCATGAACGTGATGCTGGCCGCCAGCAACACGCCCGGCAGCCACGGCTGCGCGCCCACATATACCGGATAGGACGCATGATACGCGAGGCCGCCCGCGAGCAAGGCGAATGACAGGCGCTGCAGGAGCCGCAACGCGCCCGCCAGATCGAAGCCGCACCATCCGCCGCTGACCTGCGTCATCAGAAAGAGCGCCGCGAGCGCGCCCAGAAAAGAGATACAGAAATTCACCGCTGCCATATCGAAGCTGCCAGCATAGAGCGTCCAGCGCGCCAAGGCATCAAGCATCACCTGTCCTCCCGCTTCTGCTGAATCATTTTCCATTTGCGAGCCGTCTCGAGCGCGCCCTGACACAGCACCATCGCGCACAAACCCGTCAGGAAAGACGCAAACCCAGGCGACAGTCCCAGCCTTTCGCCCAGCGCGGCACCCGCATAGTTCGCCATCATGGCGCCGACGATGACCGAGCCGACGACCGCCCATGGGTTTTTATTGCCCATCACAAACGCGTTCGCGACACCGCCACAGAACCCAGCAATCAAGTCGGGCAGATTAACGCCCAACTCGCGCAAAAGCTCCCTCATGCCCAGATCTCCTATCCCTGCACCATCGACGTCATGCGATCGAGCCGCTCGATCTCCTCGCGGCTGACCGGCGGCGGCGTCCGCTCCGCAACGGCGACCGCCGCGGAGCGCTTGGCCTCGGCCTTCGATTTTCCGGCGGCCACCATCTCGTCATAGAGCGCGGTCACCTCGTCCAGTTCCTGCCGCCAGCGCGGCGCGAACAACTCCGCCACGCCGGCATCGACGCCGGCGCGGCGGAGCAAGAGACGGATCGCGAGATCGTAAAAGAACTCGCGGAGCCAGCGCCTCACTGCGGCTTGACCTTGTCGCTCGGGATTTCCTTCGCGAGCGACGGGTCCGCCGGTACCACCTTCTTTACGTCATCACGCGACGCAATGGCCTCGAGCACCGGACGCGCCGGCATATCCTGCAGCGCCGCGAGGAGCGCGTTCACCCGCGTAATGACCGCCGCCGCGAGCGCGGCAATGATCGAGGCCACGAAGGCCGCGATGAAGCCCGCAAGCTCAGACGACACCGTGACGATATCGAGGCCCGGCAGCTTGCCCCAGGCGGCCAGCCAAGTGAGGCCGCCGGTGATCATGGACGTGAAAAACGCGGTCAGGACTGCCTGCACGCGCAACTGGAAGAAATCGATCTTCATGGAAACCTCCAAACAAGTGAGAACGAGGAGCCGCCTCAGACAGCGGCCTCCTCCGCGAGACGCGAGACGAAGTCTCCGATCATCAAATGATCCTCGATCGCCTCGTCGGACTTGGTGTGGGAATCCGGAACCGCCTCGTTAAAGACAGCGGTGGCCGTTTCATCTTCTGCACGATAGGTGCCGCCGCCCAGCAGGCCGCCCTCGACATAGATCGCATTCGCGACCGCCACGTTGGGCGGAATTGGCGTGTTGGCGTATTGCGTCCCGTTGGCCGCGACATTGTCCGCCGGATCGATGCCGAAGATTGCGTCGATGGGACGAACGGCGCGGCGGGCAAATTCGCCGGCGACACTGCCGGCGAGGCTGTGGCCCACCTGGACGATCGCGGTCGACAGCGGCGTCGCCCGCACCTTGTCGGCGAACATTTGGTAATCGTCGAAACCGCCGACCCGGACGCTCACGCCCGGAATCTTTTCCAGGCGAGCGGCAAGATCGTAGATGATGCCGTTCGAGAATTCCCGGCCAAGGCCCCACATGATGTAGACGTCAACGGCCCTCATGGGCGCCTCCCGAGTTTTTGCAGCCGGTCACGCCAGGCGCGAACCTTGGCGATGTTGCCGGCGGTGTCCGGATGCGTCGCGAGACAGAAGCCGCGCGCCTCCTTGTGGATTGCACCGGCCTCGTTGCGGACCTCGCTCGGGCAAGGGCGGCCGATCTTGTCGCCGCGGGCGCAATAGAGTGTGAGACTTCGCCACGCCGCATTCTGCTCGAGGCAAGCCGACGCGACCGTGTTCTCGAGCACGCGCGGACGCCCGCCGGCGACGACGCAACCGGCGACCGCAAACGCGATCGCCAGCAGCAAAACCAGACGGCTGAGTTTCACGCCCGCCTCACTTCGCCGCGCGGGCGGCAATCGCCTGGTCGATCAACTTCGCGACCGCCTCGAGGCGCTGCGCGATCGAGCCGGTGGTGGCGTCGTCGCAAAACTTCACGACCTTGTCGTGCCACTCCTTCGCCTTCGCCACCTTCGCCGCAGGACGATGCGGAGCGATGAGCGTGACGTAGATGAGATTGGCGGCCTTTTCCTGCGCGCACACAGACGCGAGACGCGCCTGCGCGCTTTCGACTCGAGCCGAAACGCAGGCGGTAAGAAACAACGCAAGCACACAAGCGACCGCGAGGCCGCGAAGATTGCGGATCATTGGAATCTCCTCAGATGATGGAAACGAAGTTTGAATGCACGAAGCCGCTGTAGCCTGCCGGCGTCGTGACGTTGATCCACTCGCGCTCGAAATAATTCACCTCGACGCGAGTGCCCCTTGGCAGGCTTCCGATGATTTCGCCGTTGGCGGTGCGGCGGAAGTTCAAACGATCGGCGGTGACGTCGCCGAATTTTCCGGCGGCGGTTTTCGCCGGCGGAGCCGCAGGCGCCGGCTTCGATGCGGGCGGCGACGCCGGAGCAGACGGCGCCGGCACGCCTCCGCCCAGCGCGTAGCCGCGGACGTCCTCGAGCGGGAAAAGCGGATTGGTATCGACCTTGCGACCGGGCGAGATCGCCCAATGCGTCGTGACATCCTTAATCGAATAGTGCCGGACCAGCGCGCGGCAGAGCAATTTGCTGACCTCGATCTGCCGCGCAGTGTACGGCATCCAGAGCGCGTCGCCGTGCTCCCTGGTCGAACGCCGCTCAATTCCGTATTGCGCCTTATCGAAGGTCTGGTCCCACCAGGGCTTCGCCCGGCCCGCCAATTCCGTCATCGAACCCGGATTGACGATCTCGATGCCGACCGAGAACGCATTCACATTGTTGCGGCCCTTGAAGCTCGACGGGCCTGCATGCCAGGCAGCGACATTGAACGGCACAAGCTGCGTAATGTCACCCTCGCGGCCCATGACCAGATGCGCGGAAGCACGCGCCTGCGGATTGCAGAGCCACTCAATCGAAGATTCGCCCTTGCCCTCGATCCGGCCAGCGGTGTCATGCAGAACGAGCACATCCGGAACGATCGTGCCGCTGCGGTTCGGCGAATGCCGGAAGGCCACCTGCTTGCCGTCCACGAACAGCACATGGTTGCGAATGGTGAACTCAGTCATGGCGCTCCTCCTCGTCGATGAACCCGCGCCACGCCTCCTCGACCGCATTGTCCGGCGGCCGCAACGAGAACCAGAGCGCAATGAGAATGAAAACGAGAGCGCCGCCGTAAATCAGCAGCGCGATCTCGTAGGCGGACCACAATCAGCCGGTCCAGTTTGGAATATAGATGCAGATGGTCCGGCCATCGGGCCGACCCTCTTCGGAGCACCGATGAAACAGCGCCCGGCCTTCCGGCGGTGTCTTACGGATGCGCGGATCGGAATAGGGAATTAGCTCGCGGCTCTCGTGGACGAAGAAACCATCGGCGCGGGCCTCCACCTCCTCGAGCGCGATCGGACGGCAGTCGCGGCCCGAGCAACAGTCCGGCGGGTACCAATCGTGGCCCCTCGCCGGCGTGCAGGAGACCGCGAGCACGAACAGCGCCGACAGCGTGAAGGCCGCGAGCGCCTGTGCGGTACGAGCGTCCATCACTCCGCCCCGAGCGTCGCCTCGAGGCGCGGCGCAATGGCCGCATCAAAGCGCCGCTTCCATTCGGCAGCCTTCGGCCCATGCCGGATGCCGCCCTGGAATTCCGGATGCGGAAACTTCCTGCCCCACTCCGGACCGTTGGGCGCCCAGGACAGATGGATGTGTGCAATGCGCGGGTTCCACGCATCTGTCGAAATGCCGCCCGGAAACTTTCGCAGGACACGATAGGCGCAGTCATAATCCGGACCAGCAATGTCGACGGCCTTCGCGACCGCGTGCAGGCCCCAGGTATCGCCAGGACGATAGCCGGAGATCACGCGAAAGCCGGGACAGGCCGCCTGCACCTCGCGGACCGCATCCATGAGCGGCCTCGGCAAGCCGTTGGAATCCGTGGAGCCGGAGACGATCGGCGCACGCTTGACCGCCTCAATAGCGGCACTGCGCGCGGCGGAGCGCGTGACGACCCGGCGCGCGACCGCCTTCGTCTGCGCGCGGGAAAGCCGCGGCTTCACGGTGACGGTGTAGTCGCCGAGCCGCAGGCTGCGCGCGGCCCGGCGGTCCACATAGTTTCCGCGACCGTCATGGACGGAGTCGGGACCGCCGAAGGAATTCGCGAGCGCGGTTGGAGCCGCGGCAAGCAACAAAAGGGTGCAGGCGCAAAGCAGCGCCCGCGCAACATTTGCACGCATGATAAGCCTCCGTCTCAGATGAAAGGATTAGTGCGCCTGCGCCTGCACCATGCGCCGGCGCGTGGGAGCCTCGAGCACCGCCGCGAAGTCCGCCGCGTGGCCGGACGCGGAGACCCCGACCAGGATCGCCGCAACCCTTGGAACGATCGACCCGGCGGAAGCCGTGGCCGACACGCCGGCGAGGGTTCGCTCGAGCAACTTGTCGAGCAGCCCAGCCGAACCGGAACCGGAAACACCGAACGGCACACCGCCCGGATTGCCGATGACAGCGCCCGCAAAGCCATCGCCCTGGGCACCATCGATCGCCCGTTCGATTTGAGAAGCCAGCGTGCCCGCGTGACCGGTTGCGGAAGCGCTGGTGACGGGAATGCCCTGAATGGCATTGACGTCCGCAACGGCACCCCCCGCCTCGACGCCGACGAGGATCTTCTCGAGCGACGCGTAGAGCACGCCGGCGGAGCCATCTGCCGAAACCGCCGCAAGCGCCTTCTCGATCAGGAAGTCCGCAAACGACCCGGCGGCGCCGACCGCCTCGACGCCGGACGGGCCGAAGGTGACCTGCGGGACAAAATCGCCGGCGGCAGCGTCCGCCTGCACGCCCGCGAGCGCGAAATTGGAGTCGATGACCAGCCCGAGGGTGCCCGCCTCGCCATCGGCCTCGACGCCGATCGCAAACGCATCAACCGCGAGGAGAACGTCTGCAACAGAACCGGTCGCCTCGGTGCCGACCACTGCGCCGCTCGGTGACGCAATCAGATTTCCGGCATCACCCTGTGCTTCTGTCCCAAGAATTTCGCGGTCGATATATCCCAGGAGCGATCCTGCAGCCCCGGCAGCGTCAGCGCCCGCAAGAGATGGCGCTACATTGACCGCCAAATTACCCGCGGAGAACGATGCCTGAACACCCTGCAAACCTACAGACGGATTCCCGAGCAGCGTGCCAGCAGCGGCGACGGCATTCGCGCCATTAACAAAAACCTCTCGATCGGTCGCCTCTTCGATGGCGATAACGCCACCGATTGCCGCCCCGATAAACCCACCAATCATAGGGAATTCCTCTGGGGTTTATTACCGTCCGCCGCTGGCGTAAGCTGATGAGAGAACCGAGATGACAGCCCCTCAAGATTTAGCTGGACCCAAGCACTTCGCGCCATCGCCATGGGCGCGAAAGATTGATCCTTACTGGCAGGTTTATTTTGTAAGCATTTTTACCGCGCTGCTGGTGTTCGCGGCCCTCAAATTCGTCAGCTACAAGTCGTCGCTCTCCATCCAGTACCCGCTCGCCACCACGATTGTGATTTCCGCGGCAGGCATCGGCTTTGCATGGATGCCAGCGGCGGAAATGTCGAAAGCAATGCGCGTGGTCTATCGCACCACGGCGATCATGTTCGCCCTATCGCTTTGGTTCGGCGACGTACCGCAGCCTCCGAATGCTCCAAGCGGACTCGCTCGCTGGTTCACATACGCGCCGATCGTAGCCGCTGTTGCCGCGCTTCTCTCATTCTGGCGGCCAGGCATGGCTTTGATCACTTACGGCTTGACGTATTTTTACTACCGCGCGCTATCGGAAGCTTGGAAGTTCAATCCGCCGCCCACAGAGTGGATGCCTATCGTCGAAAGCTCGATTGTTCTGGTGCTGGGCGGGATCGCTATTGCGTATTGGCGCAGATCTGCAGGACGCGAGCTACAGAAAGCCGAGGATGCCAGGCTCCCGCTGATGGATGCCTTTTTGATCTTCGTGGTGGGTCTCCATTTCTCCAATTATTTCTGGTCAGGAGCCACAAAAATTCTGCTCGATGGCGGCCCGTTATCTTGGGCGCTAGAAAATCGGTCAGACGTGTTGATCGACATGGCCGCCTACATGGGCGTCCTGACCATAGCGGATGGGTTTCCGTTCTCGGCAGTAATCCGGTCGGCGATCGGCGAGTGGATCATCGCCATCAACGCCGCCACGCTGGTAAGCCAGATTGCTTGCGTTGCGGTGTTTTGGCGTCGGCGCGCGATGGTTTGGATTACCATCGTTTACGATATTCAACACATCATTATTTTTCTATTGATGGGTCTCTTCTTCTGGAAGTGGATCATTCTAAACGCAGCTCTAGTCATCGCACTACAGAACATTGATCGTAAAAAAATTCCGTTCACAGTCAGTGTCACAGCCCTGACGGCTTGCCTGTTTGCCAACGTCTTTTTCTTCGTTGCAAAACTCGGCTGGTACGACACACGCTCGCTAAATTATTCTTATTTCACCGCCGTCACGAAAGACGGACAAGAACTCAACGTCCCATTTACGTATTTCGGAGCCGCCTCGAACATCGTGGCTCACATGCGAATCCCGTCAGGACTGATTGATGCGGACCGAACCATGCAGGGAGGATTCCCGACCGGAGGATGGGGCCAGCGGGGACGTTACGAAGTGGTCGCGCCTGGAATGCAGTGCAAGCTCCCCGTCCTAATCGGCAGAAACGGCCCAGACAATGAACGCGCAGACGTACAGGCCGCTTTGAGCAAGTTCGTTCGGGACTGGCACAGCGCAATCAAAAGCAGATTAGATGGAGACGGGCGAATCAACTTTAATCTTTACCCGCATCACATCTTTGTCGATCCGCGAAGGTTTAGAGAGTTCTCTGAACTCGACAAGCGAAGCATCATTGCATTTCGTTGGCGGCGCGACTCCGTCTGCGTTGACCCGGAAAGCAAAGTCGGTGGGACTCGACTACATTCTCGCATCGAGTTTGAAGTCCCGGTCCAGTGACACACTCCTCTGGCAACTGGCTGCTATACGACGGCGAATGCCCATTCTGCTCGCAATACGCGAAGAAGATCAGAATTGACAGATCGGTCGGCTGCCTACGACTGATTGACGCGAGGGAAGAAACCGCCGAACGTGATCTCGCAGAGAAACAAGGCTTTGATCTGAATCAAGGAATGTTGCTCTGCCTTTCAGGGCAGATGTACTACGGCGACGAATGCCTGAACCGGCTGGCTCTTATCAGCACTCCCGTTGACTTGTTTAACCGGCTTGCAGGCGTCGCATTCTCCCGCCCGGCACTATCAAGGGCCACCTATCCGTTTTTGAAGGCCGGAAGAAACCTGACGTTGAGGATTCTCGGGAGGGAAAAAATCCAGCGCAGAACAAATGACAATGGCACCATCAAGCGGTGAATGTGCCGCTCGAGGTGAAGGTGTGATAAGTGTACGTACCGTCGCTCGTTATCGTGCCGCCTGTGCCACGCTGCGCGCCGAGATAACGGATCACGACGACCCCATCAGAACCATCGCCGCCGTTCGCGCGGCCCCCGCCGCCGCCCGCGCCACGATTGGCCGTCGCATTTCCACCGTTCGCACCTGAGGTATGTGTTCCGTTGCCAGCGCCGCTGCCGCCGTTCGCAGAGGTTCCTCCCGTAGAAGCGCCGCCGCCGCCAGACCCGAAAACCGTTGACACTTCTGGAATTGTACTAGTGCGCCCGGCACCGCCAGCCCCACCGTTTGCGGTGCCGTTTGCACCCGCAGCCGTGTCACCGCCACCGCCACCGCCGCCGCCGGACGGCCCGCCGTTCCCGCCCGCAAATCCTGCAGTTCCAGAGCCTGCAATACCGCCGCGCGAGCCGCCGCCACCATTCGCGCCGGATCGACCATTGTGGTCAACGCTATTTTGACCGCGAGCGCCGCCGCCACCGCCCAAGGCAGTCTGGCTGAATGCAGTAGTTGTTCCGCCATCAGCGCCGGAGTTTGTAGAGTTTCCACCGGTGCCCTTGGCACCAATCGTGATAGCATAACCAGTCCCGATCTGAACTGCCTGGTTCGTGATTTCAATGACATCGCCGCCGCCGCCGCCGCCGCCGGGGTTTACGTTGTCGGAACCGCCGCCGCCGCCGCCGCCGCCCACGATTACGGCATCAATATTGTACGTGTAACCGGGCCAAGCGTTTGCCTGGCGGGCCTGATAGACCTCGGGCAAAGTCCACATGCCCTTTGCCGAAGAACTACTCGGTGCGTTCGCCGTCGCGCTGACAAGCGAACCAGGGAAACGCCGCATTGCATCCGCAGGCTCTGAATAAAAAGCCAAAGCCGAAATACAAACCGTCGCAAGCAGAGCGCGGCGCATCAGCCGATCTCCTCATAGACGACCGTCACATCCACATCATTCGCGGCGGATGCGACAATCACGATCGATTTATCCTCCTCGAGATAGATGGGGGTATTCTTATCCACCACGATGAGCGACCCTCCCGCCGGAATGGGTATGATATGCGGAGAAAGGCGATAGAGCGTTCCGCCGCCATCATCCTCCGATGCAATCGACACCGTCACATTTACCGAATTGCTGCCATCATCATTCGACACGATCAGCGAAACTACTTTTTTGACCTTTCCGCTGCTCGCCGCGTTGTTGCAGATCGTGACGGCAGACGTGCCGCCGATCGAATAGACTTCGGTTTTCCCGTAGATCGTTTGGGCGGCTAGAATATTTGGCGCTGTCATGGATCACCCCAAAACCATAGCCAGCGCGACGGACTTTGCCGCGCTGACCTGAAATGCCGCGGGAATATCGTTGCTGATGTATTTTACACCAGCGCCGAAATTGACTGCTGCGTCACCGTTGGAACTTTTCAGCGGAGCGCCGCGAACAAGCGTGTTCGCATCGCTCCAATAACAAGGTGCGATCTCCCACTCCGCAGAACCGGCAACCACGTTAACGATAAAGAGAATCGGATTCTTTGCAGCGAGATCGACAGTGCCGAAAGCCTCCGATCCTCTCTGATACCCGCCGAATCTAGACGTTGTAAGATCACCCGTACCCGTCGAGATTGATTGCTCCCAGACAAGGTCGCGCACCAAGCGGTCCATTAGATCACGCGATCCGCAGGATGGCGTTGGAGGCATCAGGCGTCGGCATGATCACCGTGAACGTGCCAGCAGCAACGGTCTGGGTGCCGCCGAAGCTATGCACGGACACCGCACGCGTGGCGGTCGGGCCGCGTCGCGTGGTGTTGTAGATCATGCAGCCGTCCGCGGAGAAGGAAGCCGAAGTCCAGGACGGATCAGCGAAGTCGACGAGGCCGGTGGTGCCGGAGACCGCAGGCGAGACATTGGTGAGCGCCATGCCGCCGGCGGTATAGCCGGTGCCCGAGACCTCGTCGGAGTTTCCGGTGATGTCCGTATAGTTCGAACTCGCCGCCCCGTAGTTTCCGGACATCGAAGCCTTGATCAGCGCCATCTTGAAAATATCGCCGGCGAAGGTGATGGTGCCTCCGGAGATGGCACCGGTGTGTGCCTTCGACAGCGTCACCTGCGTGCCGGAGTCGATCGAGGCGATCACGGCACCTGCAGCGATGTTGGTGCCGGAGACCGCCATGCCGACCGCGAGGCCGGTGACGTTGGCAAGGCTCGTAAGTGTGAAGGCTCCGTTAGAGCCGTCCGCCGTTTTGGTCAGCGTCGCATTGAAGCAATGCAGACCGGAGAGAATGTCTCCTTTGAATGAACTGCACATCGCGGTCGTTACGGTCATGGTTCTGCCCTTTCCTGTGCAGCGGGATTAATTCGGCTTGCGCGCCGAGGGCTTCTTGCCCTCGGCATCACCGCCCAGAAATTCGTGACAGCGGCGCGGACCATGCGCCGCCCGAGCCGCCCGGTACTGTTTCGACATGGCGTCGGGGTTTTCGTCCGCGAACCAGGACCGCTCGATATCCATCACCGAAGCCAGGCGGACATCGAACAGGGTGCGGAGCGAAGCCTCGACCTGCGGCTGGGAAAAGTGCGCGGCGAAGGGCGTGCCGGCGGCGGCCGCCTGAACGGCAGCAATCGCTTCGGCAACCTCCGCCTCGAGCGGATTGCAGGCGGTCGCGAGTTTCGCGGTGCCCTCCTTGCCGAGATCGTCCCATTCGCGATCGCGCACCTTGGCGAAAATCTGGAACAGCTTCTCGCTGAGATCGACGACAAAGCGAGGCTTCGCCATGCGAGCGGCGACCGCCGCATCGGTCGTGGACTGCAGGTCGATCTGGATCAGATCGCCGATCTGGTCGGCGACCAGCGCCGCCCATTTGTCCGGCGTGTGGGAATCGTCATTGGTTACGAGAATGCCCTGTCGCATTACGTTCTCCTCGGGGTTTAGCGTTGGAAGGTGTCAGCGCGTGCCGACTAATGTCAGCGCGAAGTTTGCGAGCGTCAGATCAGGCGACACCGGCGCCTGCACGGTCAGATAGTCACCCGGCACGAATTGCAGCGCGTCGCATTCGAAGGTGGGCCTCGCCTGCCCGGCAGCGAAGGTGACAGTGCCGACCTGCACGCCGTTCTTCTTGATCGAAAACACCGGCGAGCCGGTCGCGACCGTGAGCGCGATGCCGTTCGAATGCTCGAAGTCCGCCGGGTATTGCACGGTTTCGCGGAATTCGTGGATGAACAGAATTTCACCCGCGGTCGTATTGAAGGTGGCGGAGATACTGAGATAGTGCCGGTCGCCCTTGACCCATAGCCACTTGTTTCCGGCGAAATCCTCGAGCACGTTCTCGTCGTCGTCCTCGACGGTAGCGTCGGTGTTATCTTTCTCGAACAGCTTGCGCCCGACGACGACAAAACGGGAATCGGTCAGATCCAGAGCACGGAGCGTGTCCGCATCCGGGATCTGCTTGACCAGGCTGAAGCGCGCCCTCCCCTTGGAGACCGGGACGCCGTCGACGTGTACGGGATCAGGATCTCCACTCATGTCGGCGAGAACTCCTCGATCTGCAGCAACCGACGGGCAATAATGCCCGCGGCATCGGCGGACCCGCTCCGCAAGATTCCTATTTTGTATTGATGCTCACTGTCGTCTGGCGCCGGAACCACAAACTCGACATCCACGGTGTTGCCGTTGGACACCAGACGCCACTCGATCGCGCTTGACTCGTTGTCGCGCCAAAGAGCCACGATTGAAGATGTTATATTTGTGCGAGCGTGATATTTTATTCTCAGCTTCGCATCGGGCTGCTGTGCGGCAAATGCCAGACCGACCGGATCGTAATTGATTGCGTTCGAAGTAACGGGAGCGACCGTATCGCTGTATGAGTAGGCGGTTCCGGTATCCAGTCCCGCATCTGCGGCATTAGCGTCTGTTTTTACATACTTGTGCGTCAGGCTTGCGCCGTTGCGCGGCAGCCACGCAGAACCGCTGTACCGGAAGGCACCGTTCTGTGCCTGGTCATCAGCGGTCCAGCCCTCCGCCGGCGTGTAGATGCCCCATGAAGCACCTTCATCGACCGCGATCTTGCCGGTGTGGCCTGACCATGCACCGGTCGGCGAGCCGCCGATAATGTAGGCGACACCCGAGCCGGTCAGCGTCGGTGGCGTATTTGTGGCGGCATTGACGACAACCCAATGGGTGCGCCCGCCTAGGATATGCGACGCCTTGACGGAACTGGCCGCCCGCGTCGATTCCGAAACCCACTCCCCGTCCGCGTCGAAAATATAAACGAGGTTCTCGTCCTCGACGAGAAGCTGCCAGCCCTCGAGCGGCTCCACGAAGCGCCAGCCGCGCGCCGTATAGACCGCCACCTCATCGCCGTGGCCGGACCATGCACCGGTGGCCGCGGACGGCACCAGATAGCGATCGCCGATCGACGGCGAGCCAGGCGGCGAAGTTGTGTCCTTGTCCAGCACCGAGCGAAACAGATGCTGAATGTCGGCGACCTTGTAGCGATAACCATCATCGGTGACGATGCAAGTCAGATCATCATGCGCGGTTATTTCGTCGTCTTCATCTAGCCAGAAAATGACGCCGTGGCGCGCAAGGCCGATCGGCACCGCACCGGATTCGGTATCGAGCGCAACAAACGCCTCCGGGTCCTCGTCGTCGGCGATCGGATAGATGACGCGCGAAATGAGCGCGGCGCGAAGGCCCTGCCGATTGGTTCGGCCGGTCCACGGAAGCGGAAGGATGAAAACATTGTCCATTCGTGCCCGCCCTAGCTGACTTCAAGTTCCGGCAGTTCGTATTCCTGCTCGTCCGTATCCGGCGCCCAGGAGGCGCGTGAAATCGATGCGTCATATTCCGCAAGCGAAAGTCGGACGGCAGAAAAGTCGTCGGCAAAGCCCCACTCGCCGACCTGGTAATCACCGTTGATCTGCGGATAGACCTCGGACCAGACGCGGACCGTCCGGCCGGCGCGCAACGCCATCGAGGAGCGCCCGAGCGCCCGGATGGCGATCGTGACCGTCAGCGACCGGCCCAGCCGCTCCTCGAGGAGAAACTGTTTCTGCAGCCGCTGCATCCGCTCATGAGTGAGCGTGAACGGAAGGCGGATCGCCCGCTCGAGAACCCTTCCGTCCAGCGCCTGCAGGTCGGCGCGATCGAGCACCGGCCCCTCGGCCTCCTGATAGTTTCGCTCCTCCGCGAGGAACCGCCCGCGCACCCGGTTGACCAGATCGCGCGTCGGCTTGTTGTCGCGATATTCGAACCCGCCCTCGAGCACCGCATCGTCGATGGTGAAGATCGGCTCCTGCGGCGGAGAACTCGTGACGTAGCTGATGCCGCCGGTTTCAGCCAACTGGCCGCGGTTCGCCGTCAGCATCGCCTCCATCACATCGCGCGGGCTGCTGTCGAGCGTGACCACACCGTCGATCGTATGCCGGCGCTGATGCAGCGCCACGCCCGCGGCTTCACTTTGATGTTTCAGATAGACAAGCACGTCGTCGAAATCCGCAGCCTCGGCGATGACGTCCCAATCCATCGTGTCAGCGTCGACGTTCACGCCGTAGGGCTGGCGAACCCAATCGGCCTGAATGAGCGCCGCGTTCTGCCTAAACTCCCAAGTCGTCTCGTCGTCGCGATCCTGCAGCGGACTGCGCGGATCGTAGACCGGCGCACCGCGCACCGTGACCAGCGGGTTCGGAATCGAGACCTGCCCCCAGAGCGACTCAAACTCCGCGCGGGCGGTCGAGGCATTGCCGGTGGTCGAATACTTGAATTTAAAGACAACCGTTGCAATTCCGCGCTGGCGGAAGCTCGAGTCCAGATTGGGGAAGT
Organism: Xanthobacteraceae bacterium; assembly: GCA_022844205.1. Taxonomy (GTDB): domain Bacteria; phylum Pseudomonadota; class Alphaproteobacteria; order Rhizobiales; family Xanthobacteraceae; genus JAUSIF01. The sequence goes on from JALHMF010000003.1 coordinate 259,736, forward strand.
CCGCCGCGAGCAAGGGATCAATCGCCTGATCCGGATCTCCGTCGCGAAACGACGCCCAGATCTGGCCCGCATAACCCGCCGTCAGACAATTGCCGGCGGCATCGAAATTCAGAACCTTGTCGCCAAGGCGAACCGACACAAACTGCGAGACGCGCCGGCGCGAAAGCAGCAGGCCCAGATAGAGATATGGCGGCTTTGAATCATCCAGAAAGAAGATGGCCCCGCCAAGCTCCACCTCGCCATAGACGACCCGCTGCGGCGGAATGGCCTGCCGGACAGAGCCGCGCGTGCCCGGATCATTGACCAGCGACCGGCCCGGCTTCGGCGCGGTCGCGCGCCCGAGCGCGTATTGGGTGCCGGTAATCACCAGGGCAGCGGTAACGTTGTAGAAGAACGCATAGGCCGCAGCGACCGAGGCTGCCTCCACGGCAAATGTAGTCGCGAGCGTCCAGGCGATCGTCTCGATCATAGGACGCTCCAGGCCATCACCACGCGCGGCGTCGGAAACGCGGTAAATCCGCAACTCAGGCGGCCAATCCAGTGCGAGCCATTGCGGATCACGCTGGCGCATCCGCGCGGCGTCCGGACGATGCCGAGATCGCCGGTGGCGGCGAGCGCGGGATCAATGAGACGCCAGCCCAACTCGCGCGCCGCCGCAGTCCAGGCGCCGACGATCCCCTTCCGGCCCATCAATGCGAGCGCCTCGGCCTCGGTTGTGTACCGCCCCCGAAAGCGATGGGCGGGATCTCGCCCGAGCACGGCGAGATAGATATCGGAGAGCGACAGCGCACAGTCGTCGACGCCCCAGCGCATGGGCTGACCGGACCAGCGCATGGCAGCGCTCGCGATCGCCGCGCCCAATTCGAGGCGGACGAAGTTCGATGACGCCTGCTGGATCAATCCGTCAGCCGCCATCTGACCTCCTTGTCGACCAGGTCCGGAATGAGCGACAGCCCGGTGTCGCCGGGATAGTCCTGCTGCTGCTGCTCATTCGACCAGACCAGATCGAGCGGACGCTCGATCGAGAAAAAACCGACATTGGCATTCAGCTTGATGGTTGCCTTGCCATCGGCGCCAACGTCCAACTCCTCGTAATCCAGCTTGGCGTTCACGATCGGAAACGGCACGCCCTGCATTTTTCCATCGCGACCGAAGGCGGCGATCCAAGCCTGGGCGGTACGGTTGCGGAGATTGGTGCCGAGATAGGCGAGCGCCTCGGGCGGCACGCCGCGCAACTCGAACGAAATCTGACGCACCGCAAGGGCGGCGGTCTGATTGAGACCCGAGATGCGCCCGAGCGAACCGATGCCCTGCCAAGTGTGGCCGTCATGCGAGAGCGGGCCGATACCTGACCAGACGCGGACGGCACCGTCCGGATGGTCGATGTAGACCATCAGCGCGACCGGCAGGCCGCGCTTCAGCGCCCGGCGAAACGCAAGGGCCAATTCCACGGTCACCGCGGCAACTCCTCGATTGCGGTGAAGCCGAGACGTCCATGCCCATGGACGTCGCGCATCACCTTTCCATCATCGTCCTGCGAGAGACGAAACACGCTTGTGGGCGCCTGCAGCACGACCTGATCGCCTGCGGCAACGCCGGCCCGAAGCGGCGGCTGGATTTTGATGCGGGTCTTACCGTTCGCATCAGTGCCCGCCTCGCCCGCGACCTCGTAGAGATGCGCGTGCGCCGCCGGGACTCCGTTCGGACGCACCTCGCCCAGATCGCCCATCCGAAGGCAGCGCGGAACCGAAGGCGGCAGGCCGCGCACCACGATGCTCTCGGCACCCCGCGCGGCGGCCTCGTCGATCGCAATGTAGGGCGGCAACCATCCCTCGACGAAGCCGGTGCCGTCTGCGAAGCGCGTCCCGTCCGAAAATTCTCCATCGGTCGGCACGACCTCGAGATCGCGCGCCGGCTGCAGGCGACCGAAGTCGGGCAAGCGCAGCAAGCCACCGATGCCCTTTTGCCTGGTGATGCGCGCGGAGAGTTCGCGCCAGCTAACCTTGTCGGCGTGCGTCTCCGGTGCCGGCGGAAATGTGTATTCGGCGACCCAGACCTGCACCTGCGGCCCGAGCACCGATCGGCTTCCGGTAAAAATGGAAGTCGAAACGAGATTGCCAGGCCGCAGATAAAAGCTGGAGTTTGTCGTGCGCCACATGGCGCGCGGCCAGGAATAAATCGTCATGCCAAATTAGCCCTGCAGCGCGCGGCTGTCGTTTCGCAGCAAACGCCGAATGTCGTTTATGGTGGTGCCGCGATTGCTTTCGGCGATCTGCATCATTTCATTGCGGAGCGCCGCGCGATCGGCGGCGGAGACATTCGAGAAATGATACTGCGGCGCATAGACCACCTGACCGGAGCCGCCCCCGCCAGGCGGCGTGACGTCGATGCGCTCGCCCGGCGTCACCCTCAAAGTGGCGAGTTTTGAATCGACGCCTCCGCCGCCGCCAACCATATAAGAGCCGCCGGTGGCGTTGGCGGGCGAGCCAGCAAACAACTTCGCCATCAAGCCAAAGCCGCCGCCGCTGTTGCTGGTACCGAACAGGCCCGCGAACGGACCGGTGCCGAGAAACAGCGCGTTCGCCGCGGCACTGGTCGCAGCCTTGCCGATATCGCGAAGCACATCGCTAAACTTGGTGCCCTTCTCGAACATCCGATCGAGCACGCCGACAAACTGCTGCCCCCAGAACGCCGTAGCGTCGGAGATGGCACTGAGCCGCTCGCGCAGCATTTCGGTGCCGCGCACGCGCTCTTTGATTTTTTCGCCGATATCGCCGATGAGGCCCTTCTCGATCTCCAGATCGGAGAAGCCAGCCTTGCGGAGCGCCTGCACGGTCTGCTCGGCAATGACGAGTTCGCGCCGCTCGGCGCCGATCGCCATTAGCATGCCCCGCTCGCGGGTCAGGTCCTGCAAGGTGCGTTGCGCCTTGTCCTCCAGCGGATTGCCGACATTGGTGGCACGGCCGTTGATCTGCCCGAACAGAAAATCGTCGACGCCTTGGCGCGGACCGTTGATCGTGATGGCCGTCTTGGCGCCGCCCATATCAGCAAGGCGCTTCTGCAGCGCCTCCAACTCCTTCAGTTTTGCCTCGACGATCGGCTCGAACACTTTCGCCGGCTGCTTGTCGACAAGCGCGGAGATTTCCCGCTGCAGCCGATCGATCTCGGCGCGAATGGCCTGCGGATCGCCGATCGCGCTACGAACGCTCTGAACCGCGGAACCGATCCACTTGCTGATGCCGAGCGCCCCCTGCATCGCCCAGGTCTTGCCCTTCTCGACAAGATCGTCGAATTCGCGCTTGAGCGCCTGGCTGTCCTCGATCTGCTGCTTGGTGACACCTCCCGCCTCGCGCATCTTCTGCACATAGAAGTCGAGCGACCGGTTGACGTTGGTCAGGGACGCGGCGACCGCGGGCGCGTTTTCCTTTCCGAACGTATCGGTAAGCACATTCAACTGCTGCTGCGGATCGCGAATGCGCGAGACAAGCTGGATATAGTCCGCAAATACCTCGCTCGTGCGGCGGAGATTGCCTGCAGAGTCCCGCACGGCAACATTGTTGCGGATCAGAAAATCGTAGAGCGGGCCGGTGCGATTGGCGGCATCGCCCAGCGCATCGGCGAAACGGCGGGCGGCCTTTTCGCCATCTGCGAAATCGCCCCCGCCATCCTTCATGGCGCGGTTAAGGCCCTGAATCTCGTCGGCGGTAAAGCCGGACATTTTCGCAACGCGCCCGAGTGCCGCGGCAGCACCGACCGAGTCCGCCACGAACTTGCCGAGCGCGCCGGCGGTAAGACCGCCGATCAGGCCACCGGAGAAAATCGACAGGCCCTTCGTGAACGTATCGAGACCGCGCAAATCGTTCTTGGCGCTGGCGATGCCGGCGCTAAGACCGTTTCTTGCGGTCAGAACGATATCGTAGTCTTCACGCTGCGGCATGGTTTATTTCTTTCGCAACAAGGCGAGAAACGCGATCCAGCCGTGGAACTCCGCCTCGGTCATGCTGCCGAGGCTGGAAACAGGCCGCTTCAATTCGTAAGCGACCGCAAACAAATTCCAGAGTGCCGGATCGCTCGCTAGTTTTTTTTCAGTTCCTCTGGCGATGGCGACGCGAGCATTGCCTGACCGACTCGCATCAACACGCGAGGGTCCGCACGATCGCGCAGCTTCAGCTTGTCCTCGAGGTCGAACATCTTCTCGCCGGCCTCTGTCATTGCCTTCAGAACAATGACATCGGCGTAGCGAATGACCTCCTGCCCGTCCGCCTCTCGCGCGATTTTTTGCGCTTCGGTGAGTGTGAGCGGCTGCCAGAATATCCGGAGCGGAACGCCCTTCTCGTCGGCCCATTCGGGCACATCGATATGTTGCGTTCCGATCTGGTCAAAATGCTTGGTGATGAGATCGATGGGACGCATCTCAGACCGTCGCGTCCGAGACGGCACCGTTCGCCGTGAAATTGAAATTTCGCGTGACGACCGCGCCACGCTGCACATTGCTGACCACCTCTGTAATGATGGCGGCGAGCGTCAGGTATTTAGCGCCAGAGCCAGCGCCCTCGGGATAGAGATTGAGCGTGACCTCGGCACCCTCGACCAGCGCCTCCTGCCCGTTGGTGTCGGTTTCATCCCAGGAGCACTCGATGCTGCCGGTGGCGCCCTTCACGCCAGGGAGAAACGACTTCCATGCGTCGCCCATTGCGGTGTCTTCCGCGAGGTCCACGTTTTTCGTGATCGAAAAACTCTGAACCTCGGCAACCGTGTTAGCGCCGACCTTAACGACGCCATTCTTTCCGTGATGCGTGCCCATGGATTTCTCCGTTGATCAAAGCGCCGCGGTTGGCGCGTTTTCGAGGGTTCGGTACATGACGCCGTATTCGAGGCGAACTTCGCCGGCGTAATTTTCGCCCGGCGCTTGGGCGTTGATTTTCGTCGAGATGAGATGCCACTCGAGCGCGATTGCCGCGAGCGCCGGCGCGACCGCCATGCGCTCCTCGATCGAGGCCGCAAGTTCGTCCAGCACATCGTCCGGAGGCTCCGCCTGCGAAACGCGAGCCTCGATTGCCACGGTCAGATTTCGCAAGAGCGTGGCTGAACCGCCGGCGGCGCCCATGGCCGCGATGTCGGAATTCTCCTCGATCGCATAAACGAGGATGGTCGGCGGATGATCGGCCCCGAGCGGCCGCAACCGCTTCGGATAGACCCGATCGCCGACCTGCGGCAGCCCGAGGAGAACCGCAGCGACCGCATCCCGGATCTGGCGGCGAACGTGGAAGGCCATCAGGACGAAGTCCCGATCACCATAATGTCGTAAGTCACGGCGGTGCCGGAGCCGCTATTGGCGATCCGGAGCACGTCGCTCGCACCGCCAGTGAGCGACCAGCCACCGACCGGTGCGGTCAGCAGCAGTGAGCCGCCAGGCGGCAGCGCGATGGTCGGCGCGGTACCGCCGAACGGGCCGACAAATGGATTGGAGGCCGCCGCACCGACGACCACGTTATTCACGTTCGCGGCGGCGGCCTTGATGAGAATGGCCTTCACCTTGGCGAAGGTGATAGCAGCACCGAAGGCATCGGTGACACCGCCGGCGAGATCGAGATCGTCATTGGACGAAGCCTCGATCGAGCGCTGGTCTGAAAACACTTTGTCGGCGAGACCGGAAGCGACCCCGCTCGCCAGTTCGACCGAATGGCTCAACTCGAGCGTGGCACGCGGCGTGCCGTGATCGCCACTGCCGGTCAAGATGGCCTGAATCTGCGCGAGAAATTTCGTCGTGAGCGCCATGCTTCTCTCCTGTTAGCGGGACAGGCTGATGAGGGTCATGCCCTCGCCGTCCGGCTCGAGTTCGACAACCTTGTAGGTTTCGACCGGGCCGCCTTCGGTTTCGATCTCGAGAAGATCTCCCGCGGCGCCGCCTTTCGCGCCCGCCGGCAGGTCCGCGGAACGGCAGAGAAAGGAAGGCTCCACGCTCGCAGATGGCGCGTGCGTGAAGCGAACCTCGAGGAAGGGCCGGTTAAAAATCCCGACCAGTTCTGCCGATGCGCCGCCCGCAGCCGTATAGGTCGCGGCCACGCCGAAGTCGGCCAGCATGGTCTCGCGATCGGCGGCGGTTTCGACCGGCATCAGGACTGTGCCGGGCCGCCCGCAGACTGCGGCTGCTCAACGACCTCGGTGCCCGCCGCGGGCGCTTCCTGCGCCACCTGCTCGCCGGAGCCGAGAACGCGGTCGAGGAATGACCGCGGCTTGTCCGGAGCCGGCACCTTGTCGGTTTCCGGTTTCTGCTTGTCGGTTTCCGCTTTTTGCTTGTCGGCCTCTGCTTTTTGCCCGTCGCGCGGAACACAGACGTCAATGAGATGCTTCGGCAGATCGGGCAGGCCGATCTCCTCGCCCGCCTTGAATTCCAGCGTGGTCTTTGCCTTCACTTCGGAGCGCCGCTTTCCGGCCTTGACGATTTCCACGTTGTGCTTGCGGCTTGCAAGCTGCTGCGCGTCAACCGAAACCAGATCGCCGACGCCCAGGCGGGCGACCGGTCCGACAACCTCGTACATTTTCATTATGTGCTCCATCGCTTGAGGGTTTTCGGGAAACTCCATCACAGAGCGTCCCGAAAACCCTCCCGCCTCGCGGCGGAAGGGTTTCTGGTTTGCGCGTTCAGCGCGGCATCAGACCATGGTGACCAGGCAGGCATGCTGCCAGAAGCCATAGCCAACGTTGCCGCCCCACTCGACGCCGTACCAATGCTTCTTCTCCTTGAACTCCAACTCGGAGCCTTCGGCGATCGCATCGACGGCAACCGGAACCTCTTCCTGCAGGATGAACGGCTTGGTTTCGCCATCCGTGCGATAGACCGCGAACTTATCCGTCCAGGTGAGTCGCGGATTGACGACCGGCGTGATCTTCAGCTTGTCGAGCGCCGGAATCGTGTTGGCATTGCCGTTGTCGATCATCGGCAGCGCGACGGCCGCGACCGCGACCGCCCAGAGCGAAGTCGGGACCATCACCTCGAACTCGGTCGCGCCCTCGTTCATCGGCTCGCCCTGGTCGTCCTTGAAGCCAAGGATTGCCTGAACCGCGAGCAAGATCGCCTGCTGCATTTCACCAACAGACGGCGCCGTCGCCGTTCCGTGCACAGCAACCGCGAGACCGGAGATATCGACCGAAAGATCGTTCGACTGCGAACCGGAATCGCCTTCGGCGTGGTCGGTGTCGAAAAAGTACTGGCCGTCATAGCAAAGCTGCGACTCGCCATTGATCATGAGCGTGGACATCAGCTTCATCGGGTAGGACAGCACGCGGCGCGACAGTTCGCCGATGCGAACCCGGATCTGGCCGGACTGATCGCGACGGAGATGCTTGGTAAGAATCTCGAGCGTCGCCTCGTGATCCTTGTTTTTGATCGAGAAAGTATGCTCGCGGAGTTCCTTGGGCTGGCGACCGCCAATCCATTCCCGCATCTGCGGGACCTGACCGAGCCAGCCGTAGGTTTCAGTCTCCTGCGAGGAATTGATCTTCATCGCATAGCGCGACACCCAACTGGCGTCGCCTGCCGTGAGTCGGTTGTAGATTTCGCCGACGATCGCACGGCTCGTAAGCAGAGCGTGAGGCATTGAGAAGTCTCCTAAGTCGAGCGACCGCGGCGCGGTGCTGACGAATGGAATGGAAGGGAGTGCCGCCGCCCGAAGGCGGCGGCGGCTAGTTCAGTGATCAGGTTTCGCGGACGAACGTGCCGCGCTTCTTGGTGACGACCCAGCCGTTCGCGTCGCCGATCTGCAGATCGAGGAAATCGCCACGCTGCGCGGTCGCCTTGGTGTTGGTCAGGTCCTTGTCGTCGGCGGCGGTGATATCCGGGCCTTCGATCATATCGGCGGAGTTCGGAGAGACCGCCCAGCCGACCGCACCGTAAGCGCCGCCGTTCATGAGCCGGATGCCAGCCAAGCCAGCGACCGCAGGCAGGGTGATGACGACCGTATCGGTGTCGATCCAGAAGCCCTTACCGGAATCCTCGGCGTCGAGCGTCTTGTTTGCCGAAACCGTCTCCCAGAGATAGCCGGCATTCGGATCGGCGAAGTTCTCGACGTCATAAGCGACAACAGCGACGCCCGAGGACTCGTAACGCGAGACGAAGCCCACGAACACGCCGCCGACAGGCGACAGGCTGAAGGCATTGTCGTCGGTGGCGTAGACGGGCTGCCAGTAGTCGGTGATCGCAACACCGGTGACCGACAGTTTCATCTGGCCGCGGCGCTTTACGCGGACATTGATGGCCGCCGCAGCACCCGCAGCATTGTCAGCGCGGGCTTCGGCAAAACCGACAAACTTGTCGACGGCAGTGAGCGGTCGCGCGTGGCCGGTGGCCTTGACCAGCCCGACCGCCGCACCGCTATAGATGATGTCGGAAGCGATGACAGGATATTCCTGCACGCCGCCGATTTCGTGAGTGCGGACCGCGTCCGCAGCAAGCGTCGTCATTTGGACTCTCCAAATTTCAGAGGTTGATGGGAAGCCACGGCGCCTGAAAGCGCCGCAGCGGTCAGCCCACGCGGGCCTTGTTCAGGATGCGAATGCTTCCGTTCGCAACGCCCTTCTGGAACGAAACGTAAGAGTCCTCCGACGCAAACTCCGCCTGGAGTTCGGCGCTGGCCTTGAACTCTTCTCGCCAGCCCGCCTCGTTGGTGGCCTTCGGCTTTGCCGGAGCAGCAGCCGCGGCGGCGGCAGCAGCCGGCGCGTGCGCGAGACCGGCGGTCTCGGTTTCCACATCGCGAAGCGCCTGCGAATGACCGGCCCGCGTCTGCTTCTCGACGCGGAGAATGCGAGCGGCGGCCTGGTCCGGAGACGTCGTGCCGTCCGCCTTCATCTCGGCGACCAGCGGCTCGTGACCGGCAACCGCGATCGCCTCGATGCCGAGAATACGATCGCGTTCGGCGGTCGCGGCATTCCTCGCGAGTTCGGCGGAGGCTTCGGGATAGGCCGCCTGAAGTTCGGCGGCGCTGGTGATCTTCTTTTCAGCCGCTGCCGGCGCGGAGGCCGGCTGCGCGGCAGCCTTGGTCGGATCGAGAGCCATGGAGTTCTCCTGCTCGCTTGCGGCTGCCGGAATGGCAGACGAACTGGTGGATGCCGCCGCGGCGTGAACCGCCGCGAGGCCTGTGTCGCTTTTCATGTTCGGGTTTCCTTATTTGCGATTGACCGCCGCGATGAACGCGGAGAACAAATCGTTTGCCTTGCCGACGCCGTCGACCATTCCAAGATCGATTGCCTCGGAAGCTCTGAAATCCTGCGCCTCGGTCTCGAGCGCCTGCACCGCGGTGAAGCGGTTGCCGCGATAGCGCCCCACATGCGCGGCGAACGCCTGCCGACCCTGTTCGACATTGGCGCGAATTTTTGCGGCGAGCGCATCCGGCAGCGCCTGAAACGGATTTCCGTCCGCCTTGTGTTTGCCGGCGGCAAGAATCGTGACCTTGATTCCTTCCTGCTCGAGATGCCGGGAATAGTCGGCATGCAGCGTGATCACGCCGATCGACCCGGCCCGGCCGAATTCCGGCATCACGATCTGCCGCGCGGCGGACGCCAGCAGATAGCCGGCGGAAAGCGCGAAGTCCGTGAGGATGGCGATGGTCGGCTTCGCCGCGGAGAGTTCGGCGATCATATCAGCGGTCTCGAACGCGCCCGCGACCTCGCCACCGAAGCTGTCGACCTCAAACACCACGCCCTTAACCGCGTCGCTCGAGGCCGCGCGGCGGACCTGCGCCTGCAGACCCTGATAGGAAGTCCGCCCCGAACTGGCACCGACAAAACCGCCCTTGTGGACCAGCGTGCCCTCGATCGGGATCACCGCGACAGAGTCGACGATATCGAAGGGCAAAACGTTGGCGCGATCGTAAAGACGGCCCAACTGATCGCCCAGGCGGCCCATGGAAGGCCGCCCGTTGGCAAACGCCACATGGTCGACCGCGTCGATCGGTGTCTCGACGGAAAAGCCGCCGGCGGAGAAGCGCGGCCCGAGCACCGCGAGGATCGCCGCCGCCTTGCGCGCGTCGATCATGAGCGGCTGATCGAACAGCCTCGCCGCGAGATGAGGATGGATCATGCGTTACTCCGTCTGGCTTCGGTTTCGTCCTCGGCATCCGAGCCATCGGCGGGATCACCGTGCGGATTTTGAGCCGGACTGGCCGCCGGCGTTTGCTCGGCGGAGATTCCTGCGTCGTCCAGAAGTTTCCGCTCTTTGCCAAGCTGCCTGATCTTGTCCTCGACCTCGCCGCCGGTCCGCTCGAGGCAAATCTGCTCGCGCGTTGTGACGCCCAGACGGACATCAATCTCGTCGGCTTCGGCTTCCTGTTTCGGATTGAGCGACGGACGGCGCGGACCGCGCCACTCGGCCCAGCAGTAAGCCTGCCGAACGCGCTCGTTCTCGAAAAATCCCGGTGCCGCGAGACGGCCCTCGGCAACCGCCTCCTCGAGGCACCACTCGTAGATTTCCTGACAGAGACGGCCTGCGAGCCAGGCGCGGCGGCGGCGGAAAAACTGCCAAGCCATCTCGAGCGCGGCCCGCGAGGCGGAATAGGACGCTGTGAAGTGCTTGATCAGCAACTCCTGCGGCAATTCCAGCGCGACGCCAATCTGCCGCGTGATCGCGAGAAAGAACGGATCGAAATTCGCGTTCGGGCGCGCGGGATTGGCAAGCGTAATGTCCTCGCCCTCGCGCAACTGCAGGATTGCGCCGTCGCCCATTTTCAGGTCGCGATCGCCGCCATCGTCGTCGGTCTCGAGGATCTGCGAAGGCGACACGTTCGATTTGATGAACACGGTGAAGCACGCCTGCAGCACGGCGGCGCGGACCTCGCTCTCGCTGTAGGAGGACAACTGTTTCAGATGTTCGATGACCGGAGCCAGATAGGGCACGCCGCGGCTTTGTTCCGGACGCATGCGGTCATAAAGATGCAGGACCAGCCGCTTTCCTTTGGCGGTGCGCGCGGGAATCCGTTTCCATGCGAGACCCGCGGAGCGAAGGTCGCCCGGATGCTTGTTCGAGATATGATAGGCGATCGGCATGCCGTTCTGGTCGAACTCGACGCCGCCGGCAATCTGCTCGGTGTCACCGGCCCGATCCGGATTGGACAGACGGTCCGCCTCGAGCACCATCATCTTCGTGCCGTAAGCGTCCCCTGGGTTCTTGCGGTTGCGCCGCACGATCACGGCATCGCCAGACTCGAGCACGCTGCGGAAAATCAGGCTCTGCATTTCCTCGAATGACTGAACGCCGGACCAATCGGCAGTCCGGCAGAACATCGCGAATTCACGCTCGGCCTGGCGCTCCCAGGCATCCGCCGCTTCCGGCGACATGCCGAGCGCCTCGCTGTCGATCGACGCCTGCAACTGCAAGCCCTCGCCGACAACGTTCGTGACGACCGTGGCCACGGCACCGGTCGCCAGCGGCGCATTGCGGGCAAGATCACGCGAGCGACCGCGCAGGTCCGGAAGGTCCGGCAGAATATCGCGATCGGCGGAGGCATCGGTGGGACGCCAGCGGCGGAGCGCGCGGCTGTCGCGACGGCCGCCGCCATAGCCGCCGGCATCACCCGCCGCCAGATTCAGCATCGTGCGGGCCTGCAGCCGCTTCAACCCGCGTTCGGGCATGAAGTAACCAACGACGCGGTCCATGACGGTCGGCGCCATCGCGCGGCGGAACTGGTCAACAACTTCCTTCATTCGCGTGCCCCATAGAACAGGCGCGGCGAAGCCGAGCCGTCCTCCGACAATTCCTTGCACTTCTTGTCCCAGAAACTGATCTGCTCGCGGATTTCACCGGCATCCGCGCGCCGGAGTCGCCGCCGGCTGCCGTTGCCGGTGTCGAGTTCGTACTCCTGACCGCCCGCAACCGCGGTGTTGGCGGCGAGCCAGATTTCAAGCTGCGCCTCGGCGTGCTCGAGCGTAATGCCGGCCATTATCGAATCCCCGGATTGATCACGCGGCGCTTGCGACCGCGGCGCTGCAGGATGGTGGGACGCGCGGCGATCTTCACCGAGTCCGGAGCCAGCATGTCCGGCTCCTTCAGTTCGCCCGGCGTGCCGCGCTCCTTTTGCAAGACCGCCCACTCTTCCGGCGTGAGCCGTGAGAGGCCGAGATATTCCGCCATGGCCATCGCGTAGATGCGGCAGTCGAGGAGATGGTTCGGCCCGGTTTCCTGCCAGACTTTCACCGTGCGACCGCGGAAGGTCGCGGTTTTCAGAAACTCGGCGGTCTGCTGTTTAAAGAAGCGCTCATCGCAGCCCTGATGGTGGTGACAGTAGCCTGGCGGATCGACTTCCTGTCCGGCCTTGCGTCCATCTTTGCCGAGATACGCGTAGAACGTTGCCTTCAGCGACCAGCCGCCGACCGGCCAGAGCGTGGCCCCGTTTGTGATTTTCTTACCGGACAGATGGATATCCACCTGCTTCGGCGTACCGATCGCCGGCGCGGTCCAGCCGCCGACGCCCCTGATTGCGAAGGCTCGAGCGCGCGAGCGCGACCAGGCATAGACCTGATTGGCGCGACCACCGTCGCCGGCGTCGACAGCCATGGCGTCAATCAGCCGGCGGCCATTAAAGGAATCCGGAAAGGCGCGGTCGTAGATTTCCGCGAGGCGCGCGAACGCGCCGGCATTCGGATCGGTGGTCTCGCCCTCGAGGAAGTCGTGCTGGATCGACCAAGACTCTCCATTCGGCGCGAACGCGACAACCTCGTACCAGATGCCGCTGTGTTGAATGTCGGCACCGGCGACCAGCAGAAGGCCGCGCGCTGGCACAACGCCCTGCGGATAATCCTCGCGGCGCTCGAGCAACCGGACATAGTCCGGCGCGTCGCCCTTTACCTCGTGCGCCAACCCGAGCGTCAGATTGTCGAAGGTCTTCTGCTTGGCCGGATTGTCCTTGGCGGCAACCCAGCGCTCGGCGACGACATCCCATGGCACGAATGGAGAGGACAGAGAGTCAAAATGGTAGGAACGATGTTTGCCCGGAGCCGGAGCCGTTGCAATCCAGCGCCCGCGCCGGACCAGATCGTCGCGCTCGTCGGCCTCGATGACCTGCCCGCAGCAGGGAGCCGCGTAATGGGCCTTGAACGGATACGCCTCGTTGAATCGAAACAGCTTCCGGTCGAACTGGAAATAGAACTCCGAGCCGCAGCCAGGACATGGAACATGCCAGTAACGCTGGTCGCCCTTCTCAAACTCCTCGTCGATGTAGCACTCGCCCTTAATGACGGGCGTCGAAATGCTTAATTCCTTCCATTCGCCCGAGGCGAGGAAGGAGTCATAGGAGCCGGCGATCATTTCGTGCGGCGAGCCTTGGCCGTCCAGGTCGCGCGGATACTCAGACGCCTCGTCCTTGATAACCTTTTTTCGGGTCTTGCCGCGGAGATCTGCCGTGGACGTCGAAATCCCCATGAGGATCGAGCCGCCGCGGTATCGCTTTACATAGGTGGTCGAACCCTTGCCCGAGCGGGCGGTCTGCGAAAAAACCTTTTCGGCGAGCGCCGGCGAGCCATCGAGCGTCCGCTGCAACTTCTCGCTATTGAAGTCCGCAAGGTTCGCCTCGGTCGGCTCGATCAAAAACACATCGCATGGCTGCACATCGATCGTGAAGCCGCAGGCGGCGATCGCCAGCGTGGACGCGCCGATCTGCTTCGACTTGCGAAACACCGCTTTATTGTCCGGGCACTCGTCGGCCCAGAAGTCGAGCGGCTCGGCAAAATACGGCGTCGTCTGCAGCCGCCACTTCTGGCCCTTGTAAGGACCATCCGGAACGATCACGTTCTCCGCCGCCCAGGCGGACGGCTTGACGATCGGCGGCGGCGCGATGATCGAGGCGAGCGCACCGGCGATCAGGGCCAGCGCGGAATGCTTGAATGTCTGGGCGCTCATTCTGCCTCGGTCGGCGAAGCCGGCTGCTTTGCCTTCATCGCCGCGGTCGCGAGTTTTTCAAATTCGCGGGCGGCCTGGGTGCGAACGTCCCGAACAATTTCCTTCAGGGCATCGCGGACGCCGGCGGCGCCGTTCTTTTTTGCGGCGAGCGCCAGCGGCTCGGCATGCTGGCTGACGCTGTTTAGAATGGTCAGCAGGTTCTCGGCGCAGACGACGGCGGCATCTGTGACCTGCTGGGCCGGAACGAGTTTGCCGATCCGCTCCTCGAATTCCAACTGTGCCGTGCGTGCCCGATAGACCTCGGTGGCGGTCTTCGCCTTGGTAAGCTGTGCGCTCGCACCGGGCGGAAGGCCGGGCTCGTCTTCCTCGCGGGCGACGGTGATGCGCTCGCGGGTTTCGCCCAGCGCACGATCGGCGGCGGCCACATCGATCAAGACCGAGCCGCCCTCCTTGCGGAACGGAATCTTTTGTTTGTCGCAGAGATTCTTGATGGCCTGCCGGGTCACGCCGCGGTGCCTGGCATATTCGGCCTGAGTCATCTCGAGGGTTTCAGCTTCCATGATTCACTCACGCGGCGAGCGGCACCCCACGATCCGCTGCGACCTCCGAAAATTTTGCGCCGCTTTCCTCGAGCACCGCGGACTTGCCGGTCAGGCCCTGCCATCGGAGAACCGCGACATCGACATAGGCCGGATTGAGTTCGATCGCGCGGCAGCGGCGACCCAGAAGCTCGGCGGCGATGAGCGTGGTGCCCGAACCGGAGAACGGCTCGTAGACGGCGTCGCCGCGCTTTGAATTATTGATCATCGGGCGGCGCATGCACTCGATCGGCTTCTGCGTTCCGTGCCCGGTTTCGCTTTTGAAGTGTTCGATCTCCCAGACGGTCGAGCGGGCGAGCGTGCGGACGCGTGCCTTGCCCTTCGGCCGCTGCCAATCGGCGGCCTCGCCTTCGCGAACCGCATAGGCAACGAGTTCATGGTCCTCGAGGAATTCCCAGCCGGTCTCTGCCCCGTCGCGCACCACGTAGTAGGCAGGCTCATGCTGCCAATCGTAGTGGCCCCGCGAGATGACGGCGCGCGGCTTGACCCAGACGATCTGCGCGCGAACCTGAAATCCGCAAGCCTCGAGTGATTGCTGCACGGTGCCGGCATGCAGGCCGCCATGCCAGACATAGGCGACGTTGCCGGGAAAGAGCGACCAGGTCTCGCGCCAATCGGCGCGGTGATCATTGAGCACCACGCCGGTCGCCTGGCCTTCGCTTCCGATACCCGCCGCAGCCCGCCAGGACGGATCGTAGGCGACGCCATAGGGCGGATCGGTCACCATCAAGTTCGGCTTCTCGCCGGCGAGCACGCGGGCAACGTCCTCGGCCTTGGTGCTGTCGCCGCAAAGAATCCGGTGTGCCCCGAGGAGCCAGACGTCGCCGATCTGCGAGACGGGCACCGCCGGTGCCGATGGCGCCTGTGCGCCCTTTGTCCCATCGGACTCGCCGCTCGCCTCTGTGAGCAACTGCTCGATCTCGTTGTCGTCGAAGGCGGCAGCCTCTCCGCCCAGACCAGAGGCGAGCACGGCGCGCAGTTCGGTCGCCAGCAGTTCCTGATTCCAGGTCGCCTCTTCGGCGATGCGATTGTCCGCGAGGATGAACGCGCGGCGCTCGTCTTCGGACAGATGCCCGAGCGTGATGACGGGCACCCGATCGAGGCCCATGCGCTGGGCGGCGAGCACGCGGCCATGGCCGGCGAGGATTCCACTGTTGGCGTCGACCAGGACCGGGACGCAGAAGCCGAACCGTTCGATGAGGCCGCAGAGTTTCTCGATTTGCCGCTTCGAATGTTCGCGGGCGTTGTTGGCGTAGGGAACAAGGTCGGCGACCGGGCGGAGTTCAACCGACCGGGCGCTTTTTGCCAGCAGTTCACCGAGGTCGCGAGTCAACTGAGTCAACCGAGTCAACCTAACTTTTTCCAGGATTTGCTAGCGAAACCTCGGGGTCCGAATTACCCGCGCGGCCCTGTGGAGCCGGAAGGACCCGAGAGTTAGAACGGGATATCGGCCCGTCCGGGCTTGCGAACATGCTCGCGCCAAAGCGCGCGAAAATGCCGGTTGAAAGAGCGCCGGAATGTCTCGGCAGCCGTGCCGCGGAACGGATAGCGCTTATCGTAGAGCGGCTCGGCCACGAACAAGAGCACAGGCTGGATTTCTCGGAGACCGCGACGGATGTAGATGCCGTCCGGGATCTCTACGTTTCCCTTCCGCATGACAAAGTAGCGCCCGCCCGCCCGACGAATGGCACCCTTCCGCGACCGCCTGCTCATGTTCTGCTGGGGGTCCGGGCTGGCCTGCAATTGAGACAGGATGCGAGTGAAGTCCCGCCCCCGCATGTTGCCGTGCTCGTCCAGTTCGGCACCACTTGCCGGAATGGTGAACTCGTTGGGCTGCAGGATGCCAGCCCGCTCAAGCGCCCGCTCGTGGCTCTTCTTGACGCGAGCACCGCCCTCGACCGCAGGCCCGAGATACCGATAGGCGGGCACCGAACCGAACCCGTCCTTAAACAGCACGGCGGCGGTTAGGGATTTCTTGGTGGCAGGCTTCACGCGGAGGGAATTCAGCGTGAAGCGGGTTGGACGGTCAAACACCTCCGCCATTTTGCGGTATTCGGCGGCCTGAATATCCTTGGCGGTTCGGGTGAGCGCGCCGGCGGTTACGAACGGAACGTGCTGCTTCTCGAAATCGTCGATGTTCCGCAGAAGCTGCTCGAGATTGGTGCCGACGCTGACCCGGAAACCCTGCGTGCCCATACTTTATATATGCGAAAGCCCGAGGGGATGACCGCTCGGGCTTCAGGCAAGCAACCGCAGGTGCCAATGTTCGAATTCTGGCCCCTGCCGCACCATCCCTTCGCTGATTCTCGCCGCCCGATCAAGCGCCGCGCATCAGTTATGCTCCACGGCGGAGACCGGAAGCTCGACCGGGGTCTTGCCGCCGAAGCAATCAAGGAGCACGCGCACCCTTTCCTCGCCGGAAAGCAGGCGGAACTCGGCAATCCGACCATTGAAGGCGGAGAATGGCCCCTCGCTGATGCGGATTAGGTCGCCGATCTTGAAAAGTCCGACCCTTTCGGGCTGCCTGCGGCGCTGAACGGCAGGCGGAAGGGCGTAAAACTCGGCAGCGCGCTGAATGAAGGCAACCTCCGAATGCCCGAGCGGCAACGGCCTTCCGCCCCTTGGCAGCATCCGGTCCACGCCAGGACAATTAAAGATCAAGTGCCAAGGATCGCGCTCGAGATCGAGCATCGTAAACAGTATGCCCGGAAAGAGAGGCCGAAGCGCATCGCGAGACCGGCCCCGGCCATGCGCCTCGCGGACGTTGATCATCGGCTGCCATGTGAGGATGCCCTTCTCGAGCAACTGAGCGACGGCCAAAGACTCCTGCCGACCCTTGGTCATGATCACATACCAGCGATAGGCTTCGGACGGCTCGAGGCCCGGCTGCAGCGGCGCTTCTGTCATGGCGTCTCCTTGGAAAAATCGTCGGCATCCCGGTCCTGCGCCGCCTTCAGAATGCGTGCAGCTAGTTCGGCCTCGCGCGACAAGTGGGTTTTGTGAACATTCAACTGCATCCGCTCGAGTGATCCGTCCGGCGGGTCCAGCGCACCGAGCCTTTCGGCTGCTTGCTGCGACTCCCGGATCTGATCGCGGAGCGGCTGCACCTCGTCCGGACGCGGCAGGCGGGCGTGCCGCTTGGCGAATTCGAGGAGATACATCGCCCATCCCTCGCGGGCGGCGGCGACTCCGATCGGCTGAGTCAGCACCATCCGCTCGGCGAACTCCATGGGAGTAAGCCGCGGAGCGATTGGCTTCGGGTCCGGAACATGCCGGGCCGGATCGAGCGCGCGGAACACGCGGTCGCCCAGATATTTCCACGCCTCGACGACGCGCTGATTTCGCGTAGCACAGACCGCAAAATACTGGCTCATGCGCGCGTGCGCCGCCGCCTGCTCGGCAAGCGCCAAGTCGATCCAGCGAACCCGCGCCTTCGCCCGATTGCGAGGATTTCGAAGTTCGTAGTGCTTCCAGAAATTCTCGAACGTGATCGGTTCGAGCACAGGCGGTCCCGCGCCTTGCCCTTCCTCGCGAGTCCCGGTTGGGGGCATTGCCGCAAGTGCATGCCTCGGCTCGGTACGGGAATCCCGATCCGCGAAGTAATTCTTCGGCACAGGCGGAGCACCGGACGAATGCGCCGGTGGTCTTGCGGCCAAAACATGCGGCGAGTCGACCGGAAGGGCGACCGCCGCTCCGCTTCCTTCCCTTTTGGAAGCGGCGAGGCTTGGTTGAGGGGGTAAAGGGGGAGATTTGTGTATATCATTACTTAGTACGGGAGAAAACGATCCCGGCGGACGGGTTGGCCGCAGTACGGAATCCTGCACTGCGGACGGGCCGGAAGGCTCGGACCCGGCCAGCGCTTCCGCAGGAACATCCGGCATCGCCTCGGCGTGCTCCGCCGGTGCGAGCGCAGGTGCCTCGACCTCGGCCACGGCCTCACCATCGGCGGGCTCCGCAAATTTCGGCCAGGCAGCCACGCGGACGCGGACGCCGGTGATCTTGTGGCTCTCGTCCCGCATCAATTCGCGCTGCACATAGCCGATGCGAATGAGTTCCTTAATCGCCTTCAGCGTAACGGGCCTCGAGATGCCGAAGCGCTTGCGGACCTCGTTCGTGTGAACCTTCCAGGTGCCGGGCTTGGACAGCAGATAGATGAGCACCGCGTAGGGCAGCGCCTTCAAGCGCACATCGTTGAGGAGCGCGTTCGGCAGCACGGTATAATCCGTGCGGCACTCGACGCGCTCGATCGTGATCTCATCGGAGGGAAGCGCACGTTTGCGAGCGGTCATGCGGCCTCGCTTTTCGACATCGCGTCGATGTTCTGTTTGTGAACGGTGAAGCTAAGCGCGACGACCCAAGGGTTCGTTCGCCAACTTTCCTCGCCGTTGATACCGGTCCAGAGCAAATAGAACAGCCGCTGCGCGACCGTGCCTTCCTTCGTTTCCACGGCAGCTTCTGTCCCGCGCAGGAAGGCCAAGCCAGCCTCTTTTTGTGTCCATGAAGCGCGGTACGACTCAACGCCCTCTGCGATCGCATCGGCGTCACTGATCGCCTGCACCCGCTCCACCTTCACGCCGGTGACGATGAGCGTGAGGCGTGAGGCCCAGCGTGGCATGTGGATCGAGGGCACGCCGAGCCGCTGCTGCTTATTGGCCCAAGCGCCCATCAGCTTTGGAATGACAAGGTCTTCATCGTCTGCCGCATATCGCCAACCGGCGCGCGTGCAGTCATCATCGAGGCGGAGGCTTTCCCGAACCCACAGCCGGTCTCCGGGTTGATAACGAGTGGAAATGCAGACACCGCATGTGCGATGCCAAATTGCGACCTTCACCGGCGCTGGGATTTTCTCGCCGCTCTTGCTGAGCGTGAAGCTAGAACCTCCGCCGACGGTGGACGGCTCCCATCCGCCCATTTTCGGATGTTCATAAATCGGCAGCCCGTCGCTCGTTTTGGTCGGGAGTTTCTGAATCCTCCGCGTCTGTGTTTTGCGGCCATCCAGCAGCGCGCGGACCATCGGGCCGGAGAAGATGATCGGGCGATCCGTCATGCCGCACCGACCAGCCCGAGCGCGCCAGGACGCGAGGCATTCGCGGATCTAGGCCACGCCGAATACAACACGCCGTCCAGAAGCCGTCCGGCAGCTTTCTTGCCGACGCGCAC
This sequence comes from Xanthobacteraceae bacterium, assembly GCA_022844205.1. GTDB lineage: Bacteria > Pseudomonadota > Alphaproteobacteria > Rhizobiales > Xanthobacteraceae > JAUSIF01. The sequence goes on from JALHMF010000003.1 coordinate 279,383, forward strand.
CATCGGGAATCCTTGAACGATCTGCCCATGCTGCCCCTCTTTGCTCTGGTGCAGGCAGCCCCACTCTCCCCATTGCTTGAAGAAAAACGGAACGCCCGCGGCGGCGCACTGATCGCGCAAAGACCTAGCCCAATCCGGGTGCATTGGTCGCGCGTTCGGACCGCTCTCGCCGCCTACGATCAGCCAATCGAGAGGGCGCAGCTTTTCCATGCCAGGCGCGAACATGCCGCGAGTAAGAAATCCAGCACCTATGTCGAGAACATTGCGTGACACAGCCCATTGCAGATCAATCGGCCCAAGCAGCGGCTCCGCGCTCACAAACCGGATCGCTGCCGGTGTCGCGAGCAAATGCGGGATGCGCTCGTCGGCTTCCTGCTGGCGCTCGGCGGAGACGCCGAGCCATACGTTCGGCAATGGCCAGCCAGCCTTGTAGAGCTTGTCCATGACAGCCGCGACGTGTTCAGGCTTTTGCCCAAAGCCACTTGGAGGCAACAGCGAGCCGCGCCCTGCCAAAAATCCATAAATGGTGCTCCGCAAATTGGGCTGCATATATTTACGCATTCGCTCCGCGCGCTTCGTCAGCACCTGAAACGTGTGCTGCGGAGACAGCGCCATGATCGCGAATACCTTGTCGATCCATTCGTCCGGAACGGACTCGTGAAACACGTCTCCCATCGAGTTTACAAAAATCCGGCGCGGCTTTTTCCAGCGCAGCGGCGCGGTCAGTATATGATCCGGCGCCAGCGCCACCTTGCCGGTCCAGATGGCGTTTCCGTTTTCGTGCAGCCTGACCGTCCCGCAGTAGTGCGAAGCGCCGTCCTTGACCTCGGACGCCGCGCGGATGCGATAGGCCATCTTCATCGCGTAGCAGTTCGTGCAGCCAGGCGAGACGACCGAACAGCCTACGATCGGATTCCACGTTTCGTCCGTCCATTCGATGCCAGCCATCAGCCCCTCCCCAATCCCGTTAGACGTCTGGCCTGATTGCAAGGGCGAACCGGCGCGGCAAGCGACAACGGCTCGACGCGCTGCCGATTGCCTACCTCGGCGATCGCGCGAATGAGCACGCGCCGAGCCTCGGTGAAATTTTCGCCGGTCGAGCGCATCGCCTCTTCCGCGAGACGGTGAGCGATGAAATCAGTGTCGCGCATTCAGTTCCCGAGCCTCTGCTGCGTGCCTTCCCAGACGAACTCCTCGAGCGGCAGATGTTCGCGGCACGCGCAACAGAACGTGCCTCCATAGAATTTCGGATCGCGGGCGTAGGTTTCCGCAAGCGGAAGCGACATCGTCGTCGTCGCGAGACAGCCTCCGGTGGAGCGATCGAGTTCGGGCTGCGTCCAGAAGCGCCCGACGGTCGGCGACCGATCCGGGCCATACGCCTCGTATTTGACGTAACCATAGGCGGCGTATTGCTTTGCTTCCGCTTCGGTCAGATCGCGCAAATTAGGCGGCAGCGGGCGACCGACATGCACATAGGCAAACCGGAGCGGGCGAACGAATCCCTTCGCGCGTTCTTCCGCGGAGAGCACGACATAGCCCCGCTGCTGACCGTTCGGCTTCAGCGCCCGATGCGAGCCGTCGCTCGGCACCGGAGAGCCATCGGTAAGGGTGCGCTTTGGATCTTCGCTCATTGCTTCTTCCTCACCTCGAGATGGAAGGTGCGATCGGTGACCGACAGCAACAAAACGACACCACCGGTGTCATCGACCTCGGAGACAGGGATCGAAACCTTTCCGCCGGCAGCGCGCCGGACCAGGGCGATCAAAAGCTGGTCGCGGAAATTCTCCATCAGCGCCGCGTGCTCGGGCGCGACCGAACGCGCCGCATCAATTCCGCTTCCCATGACCTGCCTCCATAAGCTGCCGGCGGATTCGCGCGGCCTCACGCTGTGAGATTTCGATCGCGCCCGCGGCGACGGCGAGCGCACGCTTTGATTTGCAAACGTTGTAATGGCCGCGATGAAAATGGCGGCGTGCAACACCGATGCGATCGGCCATCGCATGCAGTTCGGCCTCGCTCGAGCCGACCAGGTGACACATGATCATGCCCCGATAGCTAGCGGCTGCGTTGTCCACGCCGACCATCAGGCCGCACCCACGCGCAAGACAGGCGACGCCTCAGCGGAGGCCATGGGAACCGCTGAGGCGCCGCCGCTTTGAGCCGTCGCTACATCCGCGCTCGGCTCTATTGCATCCCGAGGCCCCGCCTGATTGCCCCAGAAGGTCCAGCCCGCCGGCGCTTCGCCGCGGGCAAAAATTTCAATCTTCGCCATTTCAGGCCAGCAGCGGTCGATCCAGCCGCGCACGAAATCGTGCGGCTTCACCGAATGACCGGCGAACTCCGCATCGAAGCATGAGACGGACTGCGTGCCGGGCAACGGCGCCGGGATATTTCCGCGACGGGCGAACAGCAGGAATTCGTGCTGGTCGCGAAACCACCGGCCCATGCCGGTCTTATTGCCGACGCGCTGCTTGTGCCAGACCTGCTGCGAGCCATACTTTCCGCCGCCGACCGGACCGAGCGGCTCGCCCGCCGGATCGCGCAGTAGCCGACCGTCCACACCGCGCGGACGAAACGCGACAAAGCCCCACTCCGCGAGAATCTCGAGATCGTCCAGGAGCGACGCGGCGGTCGACCAGTAGCCGATGACGCAATCGGGCGCGGCGAAATCGTTGATCGGAAAATCCAGCAACTCGCGGAACGACATGCATGGGTAATGATTGGTCGGCGCCTTCTCCGAGCCGGTCACCTCATCATAGGAATTCGAGGCGCGTGGCACGTCGATGAGCACGATCGGAAAGAGCCGACCAGGAAGGCCCGGCTTTTTCGCGGCGATCGCCTCGCCCTTCCGCTGTCGTTGGTAATGACGGGCGAAGCTCTTCGCCTTGCGGATCAGCTTCGCCTTGGCGAGAATTTCCGCCTCGCCGCGAGCGACCAGGACGACCTGCTCCTCGACCGGCAGCGCCGAGACGGCTGCGGCGACGGAGACCGAGACCTCGCCCGCCCGCACCGCCTCCTGCAGCACCGGCGCACCCTGATCGAGCACCACGCCGGCGGCGCCGACCGAGCGCTTGGACACCTGCAGCATTTCAGCGGCCTCGGCCTGCGTGACCGCCGCCACGGCAACCGCCTCCTCGGTTTCAAGTGGCAAATTTGCCACTTGATCGGAGGCACCGCGCCGAACCCCGCCATGCCCGAGATTGGCAACCTCCGCCGCGACCATGGCGCGCTGGCTTTCGGACAGATGCCGCCGGTGCAGGTTCTGCGACAGGACGAAGGCGAGCGGGTCCCGACCGAACTCACCATCCTCGAACCGGGCGAACGGCAGGTCGGCATCCGGCAGGCCCGCCGCGCAGGCGGCGGCGTAGCGATTGCGGCCGTCCAGGATCTGGCCCGCGAACAGCACGATGCGTTGCCGAACGCCATGCGCCGCGACGTCCTCGATCAATGCGCCCAACTCCTGCCCCGCCATGGCGGGAAAGAGACGGCAGAGCCGATGTGGCTCGATCGACGGCAGCCGGGCGGCGTCGTTCAATTCGACCTCCGCTTGCGCTCGCGGTCGAACTTGTCGATCTCGGCCAGGATGAGCGCGGCGGCCTTGATAAGATTCCGGCGGAAATCGGCGGGCTTCCACCATTCCCGATCCCAAGGCCATCCCGCCGGCGGCACGCGCGGCGGGCCGGACACTCGACTAGAGTGGTCGATATTCGCCCAGAGCGCGTAGATGGCGCCTGCCTTTGCCAGCACGCCGCGTTCGTGCCCAGCGTCATGTTCGGCGGACCAGCACTCGACGGTCTGCTGACGGTTCCGCTCGGCGATCACCGCAGCGGTTCCGGGCGACATCGGAATGCGGATGTGCAGCGCCTCGAACAGCCGCCGCACGCCCATCTGCCGCAGGAACGAAGCGGCGGTCATGATCACCGTGAAAGTGAGATTGTCGAACGCGGACAGCGGCAGGCCGAGCCACACCACGAAAAACAGCCACTGCAGCAGAAGCGACAGACCGAAGCCGACCGCGATCGAGACCAGCGCCTCCCAGGCGGACGTCGACAGCTTCTGCTTCATCAATCGTCTCCGCGACGGCCAGAGGAGCCGAGCGGCGTCGAGTCGAAACCGCAGGCATGCTTGTATTGATCGAGGAGATCATCGAACGCCTGGCGCTTGGCGCGCTCGTCGGTGGCCTCGTTCTGGATTACCGCGCAGGCGCGGAGCGCCTTCGGATTGAAGCCGCGGTCCTTGGCGGCGGCGCAGATTTCCTTGACATCCGCGTTCAAGTTCGCCCGCTCGGCGAACAGGCCAGCGATCTGCGAGACGATCTTCTTCGCCTCTTTTTGCATGGCGCTGGTGAGCACGGTCTCCTCGGCAACCGCACCTGCAGCAGGCGTCGCCGAACCCTTACCCTTCGACATGGTAGCCTCCGAAAATATGCCGCGGCCTCACCGCGTGCGGACCCTTGTGCGATTCAAGCTGGTTCAAATGCGCCCCCTGCCGGATGCGGCGGGCGCATTCGCGCGGCCCGTTCGGCGCAAAGAAAGTCGTCCGCCGGCGGCGTGTGGTATCGCGGCGCGGCATCTGGCGCTGGAACGAGAGTTTGAGCGCAACATCGAACTGATGCCGGGCGGCGAGCGCCATGGCGGCGCTTGCCATGGCCATGGCGCGGAAGCCAAACACGCTCACGGCCCTGCCCTCCGGCCACGCGGATCACAGAGCGACCGAAACTCGCCGGTTTTTAGTTTCGGGACCAGCGGCACGTCGCCATGCGGAACCTGATCGAGCGCGTCGAGGCGGTACTGGTCGGCCTCCGGCAGAGGCCGCTGCTCAAGCCAGCGACCAATCCGGGTGCCGAGCACAACACCGCTGCAGAAAATCATCAGCACGCCCAGCAACTCGAAATAGGGACTCGTCATAATCAACCCGTCATAGGGATTCATGCTGCCGCCCTTTCCTGCTCGGAGAGAAGTTCACGAAGCCGATCGGCCATGGCCTGCAGCGACTCCGCGCAGAGCATCCGCGCATCGGAGCGATCGACCTCGGCAAAACTGATGAGCCAGGCACAGACGACCAGCGCATAGGAGCGGATCGCACAGACCTGATCGGAGGCGAGTTCATCGCGCAGCCCGATCGCCTCGGCGCGGATCTCCGCAGGCAGCGCCGAAGTGCCGACGCGGGCCGCGAGATCGAGCGCGCGGCGGGCCAGACAGACAAGGTCGGTCTCGGGATTGATCATCGGCGCGCTCCGGAAAGCGCGACCGGCACCGCCGCAGGGGGACCAGCGGCCACGACAGGATTCGGGCCTGCGGCGGCTGGATTTTCGGCGGTGCCGGCACCACCAGCGAGAGGCGCCTCGCGGGTATCCTGTTCCGCGCCGATCACCAGCACCTCGTCGTGATCGAGCAACAGGCGGAATGAGCGGTCCAGATGATTGCCGCGGGCGAGCACGAAGCAATGCAGCGGCGACAGCATGGCGCGTAGGGAATTGAGATCACGATCGAGCGCGCCGGGCGCCACACTCGCGAGCAAGGCCAGGCGGGCGCGCGATATCCATCCGGAGTGCCCTCCGGCGCGGCGAAACTCCGCGCGCACCTGAAACAGCACGCCGAACAGGCGAGCATGCGACTCCGGCAGTGAACGGGCGTGCTCGCCGGTCTCGAGTGAGCGATCGCGCGGATTCCAGCGGAGCGGCGGCTTTTTCATGCCCGCCTCCCGAACCCGGAGATACACAATTCACAATTTGTTGTTGCGCGCGGAGCCTGTGAATTGGTTGCAGGAATGGACCCAGCCGATGGAACACGCGTCAAAAGCGCGTAGCTTTTTGGAGTACGCGTGCCCTGTTGCCTTGGAGTAACAAGATGACCGCGAGCAAACCTCCCGCCCTCTATGCGCCGTTCGAGACGCCCATCATCACCGCCGACCGCCTCGCATGGCTGGATCTGAACGGCGACCGCACCCGCTTTATTTTCGCCCGCGACCGGCGAATTTTTCATGGAAAGCTGAGTGAGATCGTGAGCCAGCAGGCCGGAGAGATCGACTTTCCGACCGAACAGATCATGCCGGCCATCCTGTTCACGATCGAGCGAACGGGCCTGCTGGTGGCCGATCACCTCTGGCAGAAGCTGGTTCGGATAAGCCCCCATGCCCAGAGCCTCAACCGGCCTTCGGGGTTGGTACGGCGGACGGCTCGCGCCAGAGATCGGGACGCATAACGGAACCGGGCACTTGGCCGGCGCTTAGAACGTGGATCTGGATGGCCGCCTTGGGCGAGCACTGGCCGCCGCGGAGGAGCCGGGACAGCCACACCTCGGACTTGCCGAGTTCCTCGGCGAAGGCCCGGTTGGTTTTCCAGCGGGCGCGATTTTGCTCGAGGAAGGCGGCGAGCACCTCGCCGGGCGGTGTTTTCAGGCTGAGTTCCACGGCAGAGTTTCCGCTTGCTGGTCCGAATCAGGGCGTTACCTTTACTTAAAAGAAAGTTAGGTAGCCGCCTTGTCAACCAGTGGACTTTACTTTGAGGCCATGGAGCCTCGTTTACCCGGCCTGCAATCTTTCCTTATGGGAAAGGGCCAGCCGAGGCGCCGCATCTACCTGAAGGAATGGCGCGAGCATCGCGGCTATTCGCAGGAAAAACTGGCCGAACTGACCGACCGGACGATCGGCAACATCTCCAAGATCGAGCGCGGATTAACCGATTTTACGGGCACAAGCCTGCGGGAATTCGCGATCGCCCTGGAATGCGATGAACTCGACATTTTGACCCGCCCGCCGACCGAATACGAAAACCTGTGGAAACTTTACGGGCGGGCCAGCCCCGAGGCCCGGCGGCAGTTCGAGCGGATGGCGCAGGCCCTCTTAGGACCAGAAAAACCGGACCCGGAGCGCTGACTTTCCTTTAAAGAAAGTTCCGGTTGACCTTGCGACTTTCCTTTAAGTAAAGTCGCCCCCTGCAACTCAACGCAGGGGAATCCGATGCCAGGCGCAAAGCCACCGGTCGGCACCATCACCGCCCGCTACACAGACGCCAACACCATCCGGCTCTTTCTGGCCGGGACCCATTACGCAACCCTCCAGCGCGCGACCAGGACAGCCCACGGGCGGCAAACCCGCACCACCGGGCGCTGGTATTACGCCTGCTGGAACGGACACCCGCGCGGAGGCGGCAGCGCCGGCTTCGCGACCGCCGCCGAAGCCGCGAACATCTGCTGGGGTTACAAGGCGCGGGATCTGGTCGCGGCGATGCCGCCCTACCAGCCCGAGGAGCCGATCGAGACCGGCGCACTCGCGCGGGCGATCGGAGCCACGGCATGAAGCGGCATCCGATCCTCATCACCCCGATGTTTCCGCGAGCGCGGATCGACCTGCCCTCGCGGGCTTATCTCGCGGGCGCATTGAACGGCGGGCTTGCAATCGCGACGCTGGCGATCGTGGCTGCGCTGTTTGCGTTTTAGGAGACGGGCCATGGTCTCCCCCATTCCGAAATTAAAGGCCGATCTAGAATCCGGCGAAGGCGATGTCGTTCTCCCCACCGGATGGGCCGCGCTACCCGCACTGATGCGCGCCGACCTGCTGAAGGATTGGCTACCTATTCTGCAACAGGAATACGGGAAAGCGCTTCATGAATTCGGAAAGGAACTGACGATCGCTGCCCAGAGGCCGCGCCCATGAGCAGCCCGCAAGGAGAAGGCATGAGCAAAGGCTTCGTAGAAATGATTTTTATAGACGATGGCGATGCTCGGCAAACCGACATGCGGCGAACGGCCACGCGAAGGGATTTCAACTCCCTCAAGTGTTTCGACGTGCCTGCGAAGCGCGCGACCTTCCTGCTCGATTATCACGACGCCAACGGCGATCTCATCGACACGATTGCCGTCGATAATCATGGCTTCGAGGCGATCACAGGTCACAGACCAAAACCCGCGAGAGCATACCGCAAGATTGATCGCGATTATTGGGCAGAGGCTCGGAAAGAATACGCCGCCCTCAGCGCCCGTCAGGGAGCCGAAAGCAAATGAGCCGGCGCGACCGCGAGCACCTCCGGGCGATCGCCCGAGCGGGCGCGCTGCTGGCGATTGTTGTTCTTTTGTTGCTGCCGTTCGCGAGGCTCGGATGACGACGACCGAGGAGCGGCTGCGGCGGGCGATGGTGACGATGGCCCACATCGTGCGCCGCCACGGCCCGCAGTACGCGGTTCTGATGGAGCGCATGGAGCGTGACCACCGGGAAGCGCAGACGAACGAACCCATGGCCCGCGCTGACGCGCTGTTGCGCCTTCACGCGAGCGAAGCCGAACTAGCGCCGCGCCTCGAGCGCAGGCCGCAGAACGTCCAACAAAGCGTCCAACAGGACACGGCGGACTGATAGCAGAAGCCCGCGTTTTGCAGGGCTTTCTATGGTTTTGCATAGTCCGCTGGCGGCCTCCGGCTCCGCCACTACGCAGAACTTCGCTGTAACACGCGCGTTTTCGCTTTGGTGCAAACGACCGCTCGGCATTTCATAGATCAGCGGTCACGCCGGCTTGCGGAGTCTGCCTTCATTTTGAGGCCGTCGCGGATATTGAGGCCGAGTAGTGTGATGTTTGCTGCACCGGCGACGAGTTCAAGGGCCTGTACTGCATAGAAGGTCATGTCGAACTCCCCCGCTCGCGCCTTGTACGCCAGGAACAGCGCGGAGGGGATGAGAACGAGAACTCCGTTGGCCGCGATCAGCGGCATGCGCTTGACCTTGACGCCGACCAGCCTCGGCCCCGGTCAGCCCTTGGGGTCCGGCATCCAGCGCGAGAAGGCAGGCATCGCGGAAAGGGCGTGGGGATCCGTGAGCGCCGATATCATGGAGCAATGCGCCCCGCCGACGTTCACGATGTCGGCCCCGCGATGTCGGCTGTCGTATCGTCCTGCTTACGCGACGCCGTCTCCCGGGCTTTCAGGAAGCGCTCCAGATCGGTATCGGCGATCCTCCAGCCCTTGCCGATGTCGATGGCGCGAAGCTCTCCGCTCTTGATCCACCGCCGCACGGTCGCCTCGGCGACTTCGAGCCGGTCGGCGAGTTCCTGCACATTCTGATACCGGTCGTGTGGCACCCTGCTCCTCATTGTCACGTTTGGTCTAGGATACTGCGGCTCGATTGCGTTTGATTGATTTAGGTCAAGTTTGGTCCAACAGTTCTTTGCGATAGTGCGATGAGTTTTCGGGGCCTGTCTTTGCCTTCGTTCCCCGTGAGCCACAGTCGATTGGAGAAGCCGACATGACCCACACCCGCATCGCCTATATGCCGTTGGCCACCTATCCCGAAGCTATCGCGGACGAGGCGATCCGGGCGACCGCCGCCTTCGCGGCCTCGCTTGAATGCACGCTTCAAGTCACGACATTCGCTGTCGACCTTCCGCAAGTCTCCTCGGCACTAGGCAACTTACTTCTCGACGTCCCAGGCCTCGTCCGCGCCGCCGAGGAGAAGAGCAAGGCCGAATGCCTTCGGCTGAAGGATCTCGTTCACGGGGCGGCGGGTTCGCGCCTCAACGTGGACTGCACGATCCGAACGGTCGTGCTGGGTGCCGGGCTGGATGCGGCCGCTGCCGAGGCACGGTACTACGATCTCGCAGTACTCCCTTGGTCCGGCGAGACCGTCGCGGCACAGGACATGACGCAGTCTGTTGTCTTCGGGTCGGGTCGCCCGGCCATCCTGGTGCCACCCTCGGCCCGGCCTGCTCCACTCGACCACATCGCAATCGCCTGGGATGCGAGCCGGGTCGCCGCGCGCGCACTTGGCGATGCCCTGCCGCTTCTGGCCGAAGGCGGTGTGATTTCGGTGCTGACGGTTCGAGACGAAAAACCCTTGAGTGGGTCAAATCTTGCCGATGCTCTTGCGTCCTCGCTGGTAAAGCGGGGGTTCAATGCCACGCCTCTCGAGACCACGCTTGGCAAACAGACTATCGCCGAGGCGTTGCAGGATCTCGCCCTGTCGAATGGTGCGCAGCTGCTGGCGATGGGGGGATTTGGCCATTCCCGCATCCGCGACTTTGTTCTTGGCGGCGCCACAAAGGGGATTCTAACTCAGCTGCGGCTTCCAATTCTGCTATCGCATTGATTGCGGATGGATTACTTGAACCAGGACGCCGCGATAACGATCGAGCGTGATCCGTCGTATCCGCAGGTCGCCCTGCGGCGTTCGCTCACGGTTGGGCCGCTTCTTTTTTACGGGCTCGCCATCATCGTAGGGGCGGGAATCTACGTCGCAATCGCTTCAGTGATTGGCCGGGCCGGTGCGGCGGCGCCGCTGTCGTTCCTACTAGCGGGCGTCGCAGCGACCATGACCGGCCTGTGCTACGCGGAACTGGCTAGCCGGTTTCCGGAAGCTTCAGGCGCAGTAGCCTACGTCAAGCAGGGGTTCGGCTCCGACCGCGCAGCACAGGTGACCGGGGTCGTCTTGACGCTTGCGGTCGCGATCGCCGCCGCCTCAATCGCAAGCGGCGCGATCCACTATCTCTCTCTGCTCATCGGCCTACCGCCTACGGCCCTGATCGCGCTGCTGGTCGCAACCTTCACGCTACTAGCGATGGCTGGGGTGCGGGAGAGCGTCGGGTTCGCCGCGATCATCGGGGCGATCGAGATCTTGGGTCTCGTCGTTGCGGCCGGGGTGGGCTTCCTCGCCGCGCCTGCCTTCGACATCGAGGCCGTGTTGCCGGCGAGCTTCATTGCATGGCAGAGCGTTGTGGCTGGTGCCTTCATTGCGTTCTTCGCCTTCATCGGCTTTGAAAGCCTGGCCAATATGGCGGAAGAGGCAAAGGACCCGCGCCGCACGGTGCCCTACAGCATTGTCGGCGCGGTCTTGGTCAGCACGCTGCTGTACGTCGTGGTAGCAGCAGCTCTGGTATTCGCCGGCCGTGGCGGCCAGAGCCCTTTAATCGACCTTTTCCAGGGCCCGTACGCGACCCTGTTCGCCGCCGTGGGCGCCCTGGCCATCGCCAATGGCGTCCTGGTCGAGATCATGATGCTGGCGCGGCTGTTCTACGGTATGGCCCGCCGGCGACAGCTTCCCGCCGTACTCGGCCGCGTCCATTCATGGACCCGCACGCCGATCGAGGCCACCGCGCTCGCTGGCGCAATCGTGCTGGCGACCGCGCTGCTGGTTCCGTTCGAGCGGTTGCTGGCGTTGGCCAACGCTCTGACGCTGGGCATCTTTGCGGTCGTCGATATCGCGCTGTGGCGCATCCAACGGAGGCAACCGGCTGGCGAGGGCGTCTTCGCGGTGCCGCGGTGGGTGCCGCCGGCCGCCGCAGCGCTTGCGGTCGGGCTGATCGTGTCGGAGGTTGTTTCGTGACACCTGCTTCTTGTGACGTAGGGCGGACGGAGCTTAAGTCCGGGATCATGCTGCCATGTTGCGGCAGCGGAATCCAAGCCATCAAGAGAACGGTCCAGCATGAGGTACGCCGTGCGCACTGGGGGTTTCAAGGCCAAGTTGCGGGATCGATGCAAGAGTTGGATCCCAGTCGCGCTTCCATGTGGGCTTCTAGGCACACCAACTTAGGAGACCGTTGGATCCCAGTTCCTCTCCCTCCGCCACTACGCAGAACTTCGCTGTAACACGCGCGTTTTCGCTTTGGTGCAAACGACCGCTCGGCATTTCATAGATCAGCGGTCACGCCGGCTTGCGGAGTCTGCCTTTCATTTTGAGGCCGTCGCGGATATTGAGGCCGAGTAGTGTGATGTTTGCTGCACCGGCGACGAGTTCAAGGGCCTGTACTGCATAGAAGGTCATGTCGAACTCCCCCGCTCGCGCCTTGTACGCCAGAAACAGCGCGGAGGGGATGAGAACGAGAACTCCGTTGGCCGCGATCAGCGGCATGCGCTTGACCTTGACGCCGATCAGCCCGGCCCGTCGCCCCTTTGCTAGAGCAAAGCCTGAGCCTCCCGCCGCCGCCAGCGCCGGAACCAACAACAGGAAGCCCCACGGTATGGCGGTCTTGACGGCAGTGACGACAGCCTGGGACGCGAACAGCTCTGTCAAAGCGGTCGAGAGCCAGAAAGTCGCAATCGTGAGGATGGCGAGCACGCCGGCGACTGGATGAATGATTTTGATCATGTGCTTCTGCCTTTCCTGAAAGATCGTCTCGCTGCCGGTCACTTGCCAAACCACATGCGCCAGAGCAGTCCGTCGCGGCGAACGAAGTGGTGATACAGAGCGGCGCCGACGTGTAGCGCAAGCAAGGCAAAGAGAAGCCGTGCTCCGATGCCGTGAGGTAAACGCGGCGGATGTTTCCAGAAGTCGGGCAGAAGGGAACTATCTCCACCAAAAATCATTGGCGCAGCACCGCTCAGCACCATCATCCCGATGCCGCTTGCGATCATTCCCAAGATGACGACGTAAAACAGGACATGCACCAACTGCCCGCTACGCTCCTGCCAGCGTGGCGCGCCGGCAACCGAGTCCGGTTTGCGATCAAAACCCCACCACCAGACAATCCGGAGGATCGTCAAGGCCAGCACCGCAACCGCGATCGGCACGTGGAGCCGCAGAATGGCTGCTTTGGCTGCAGGGTCCACCGTGTTGGCGGCGCGGAACCCGGAGCCGATGAGGATCAGAATCAGGACGACGCTGATCCAATGGATCGATACGGCCATTGTCCCGTAGCGATCTGGAGTGCTCTTAAGGGTCATCGCCGATCTCCGCTCGCACGGCCAGCTATGCGACGCAGATGTCGGACACCGCGACCTTCTGGAACAGGTGCGGGGATGCCACAGCCGAGGACGGATAGGCCGAAAGTTTAGCCAGGAACTCCGGATGCGTGAACGCAGCCCGGAAAGCGGCGGTCGATTCCCAAACTGCATAGTTCAGGTAAGTGGCGTTCTCGCCGATGGCCCGGTGAAGCTGGGTCGAGATAAAGCCGGGTTGCCGCTTCATGAAGGCAGCATCATCCTGCCAGATATGCAGGAAGTCCTTCTCGTCCGCCTTGTCGAGCGTGAAAACGTTCACGAGCACGACGGGGGAGGCATCGACCGGCAACTGACGCTCGATCGGGAACGCGGGGTCCAGGGGGCGCAGGAGCGACATGGTAGTCTCCAAATACAATTTTATCATACCATTCTGGTATGATAATGTCATATGTCATTGACATGATTATGTCAATACTGTTCTATGGTGCCAAATGAACAAATCAAAGCGAACGCTCGCTGGTGATGCCCTGACCGACCTCATTCTCGACCTCTTCAGGGTCAACAGCCGGATACTCGCTGCGGGAGACAGGCTTGTCGCGGGCCTCCGATTGACGAGCGCACGCTGGCAGGTACTCGGTGCCATCGTTGCGGCGGATCGGCCGCAGCCCGTCCCCTGGCTCGCTCGGGACCTGGGCGGAAATCGTCAGAACGTGCAGCGGATCGTCAACGACCTGCACAGAGAGGGACTTGTCGCATTCGAGGCCAACCCGCACCACCGGCGGGCGCAGCTTGTCGTTCTGACCGATAAGGGAAAACAAACCTTCGAGGCCGCCATGCGCTTGCAGGCCCCTTGGGCCAACAGCCTCGCGGATGGGCTCTCGGCCAAGGACATCCAGGTGGCCCACCGTGTCATCGTCGCGCTGCGTCAGAAACTGGAGTGCAATGCATCGGAAGAGAACCCCTGAGTGCTGGCGTAAAAATTACAAGTGCAGCGAACCGAGGCGAAAACCTGTGGCGCAAACCTGCGAGAGAACGTTGGAATACAGTCTCTCTCCCTCCGCCAGTCCTTCAAATGCCAGAAGAATACCTCTGCAGTACGCAGACCTTGGAAGAAGTATATAAAAAATTCGGGCGATTTTGCGCGCAGCTTCATTCTCTTGCACAGCGTTCTGTTCACTCGGGAGAGAATAAGTGCACAGCTATCTCCATAGAAAGGTTTGAAAAAAAGGAGTTCATCATGAAAGGCGGTTGCCATTGCGGGGCTGTACGGTACGAAACGACAGGGGAATCAAAAACTCACGCACTCTGCCATTGTAGCGATTGCCGCCGGCATGCGGGAGCACCCATGGTTGGCTGGGCTATGTTTCCAGAAAATCAAGTAAGCATTACCAAAGGCAAAACAAAAACCTATGAATCATCTAAACATGGGCGCAGAGAATTTTGCCCTGATTGCGGCACAGGATTATTCTATAAAAACGCAGAAATACTTCCTAGCATTATAGATATACAAACTGGAACTTTGGATGATCCAAACCAACTACCCGCACGATGCCACATTCAAACCGCTGAGCGTATTTCGTGGATGTCTGAAATAAATACATTACCTGAGTTTGATCGGTATCCACCACAAGGGTAATAATCCGGCATTTCTGCCTGGTTTTTCTCGCGCAGAACCACATCCGAAGGACTACGGGCTAGAAACCGCCGCGCAACTTCACCAAATGCTGTGCGTTGCGATGGCTGTGGGGCTACGCACGTATTCTGGAGAAGGCTGTGAGCAAACGCGAACGCGATATCGAAAAAGACTATCCCGTCACCGAGTTCGTTTCCAAGCTGCGGCGGCTCGCCGACGCGCTGGAATCCGGCGAACGGTTTGAAATTCAGATCGCAGGAGAGCGGGTTTACATTCCCGCCCGCGCCCAGTTCAACATTGAGCATGAGCGTGAAGGCGGCGAAGAGGAAGTTGAATTCCAGATCAAGTGGAAGCACGCCTAGCCACATCGCAAGACAAAGCCGCCGCGGGAGATCACGGCGGCTTTTTTTTGTAAGTCTAGTGTGCGGGCCTTGAACGGGCTGCGCCGTTCCAGCATCCCCACGATAAAGCGCCCAAAATGCCAAAAGGACCGGGCTCTTTCGAGCCACGGTCCTTCCGCTCCCTCCCCCTTTTCTATCCTTAGTGCGCCGAGCCGGCGATCCATTCGCGCGCGGCGCGCTGGGCGGCGGCGATCTCCAGTTCGGACATCTCGGCCGACAATTCGCGGCGGTAGGTAATCGCATCGCGATTGCCGCGGACGGCCGCGAGATTGAACCATTTGTGCGCGGCCACCTTGTCCGCCGGCACAGAGCCACCGACCGAATAGAACATGCCGAGCTTGAAGCAGATGTGGCCGGAATTATCGCCCGGAATGCGGGCGGCTGTTTCCAGCGCGTTGAGTTCGTTGAGCCCCATTTTCTTTCCCCGTGGTCTTGAAGCGGTGCGTCCTGCGCCGCCTTGTTGTCAGGACACAGCGTCCTTCCTGACCGTGAGCATGCCGGGCAGATTTGAATCGCATCTTAAATGGTTGGATGAATCGTTTGTGACTGTGCAAAGGCCGCCACATGCAGATTCATGATTGATTCACGCTGGAAATGCCGATGCACCCGCGTTTCCGCCGACTTCGAAACAGACTGGAAAGGATGCATGCTTACCGCTCGCTCACCACGCTTGGAAGCGCGGTGCGATCATCGCTTCTCGCCCTGGGTAAGCAGAACTTGCAGGCGTCCTTGTCCATGGCGATGTCGACTTTTCCGTAGTCCTCGGTGGCTGAAGGGCACGCCCGATGACCGAAGGCGCCTTCATTATTTTCATCCAGCGAATGGTCTCCCATCGCATGTAATCCTGAGATTACCTCCGCATATTTTTTCGATAAACATTCGCGCTTCCAATCATAACGGCATCAAACCGTCTTCGGGCATGGCTGGCAGGAAATGGAAATCATGTTTATCGTATCGCATCCGGTACGCCCTCGCCTGGACACGGCCGGCCCGCCGAAGACCTCCATCGCGGAGGCCGCGGGTCACTGCATGGAGGAAACAATGTTGCGGAAGTTGATCGCAGCATTCGCGGTGCTTGCTTTCGTGACTGTCATGGGCGCACCGACCAACCTGTTCTCCGAAGAGCGCAAGTTTTCCGAGGGGCAACTCCGTCAGCAGCAGAAGATGAAGGACTGCGCGCAGGACTGGAACGCGCATAAGGAAAAAACCGGCGCCTCCGGACAGGCCGCCTATCGCGCCTATCTGAGCGATTGCCTCAAGGGACGACCGATCTCCGCTGCCGCCAAGGCCAAGGATCCGGCGGAAGAGAAAAAGCGGAAGGCGAAGGAATCCGCCGAAGAGAAGGCCGCGAAGAAGAAGGAAGCGGACGAAGAGAAGAAGGCCAAGAAGGAAAAGGCGGACGAGGAAAAGAAGGCCAAGAAAGAAAAGGCAGACGCCGAAAAGAAAAAGAAAGCCGAAGAGGCAAAAGAAAAAGCCAAGGCCAAGAAGTCAAAGGAAAAGGAAGAAAAGGCCGAGAAGAAGAAAGCGGCCTGATCATTCTGCCGGGAATCCGGCCCCCCGGCTTCACGCCGGGGGCTTTATTTTTTTGCTCAGATGCGCGGGGTTGCGGCGAGACCCTTCATGAGGATCGGTCCCGTCGGACGCCCGATCGGCGATCCGGTCGCGGGCTCCAGCGTAATTTCGTAAAGCTGGGTCTCACGCGCCGGCAAATTCGATGTGGAGAACTGCGCGCGGCGCGAGCGGTCGATCAGGCCGAGAGAAACCGGACCGCGCGCCTTGTCGAACAGCGTCCAGACTTCGAGCGCCTTGCCATCAGGCACCACAATGTCACGCAGCGGGACGACGACGACGCGGCCGTCATGGAAAGCCTCAACAATCGCGCCCGGCGAAGCGTCATCCGATAGCAGGACCGCCACGACCAGCGGCACGGGCGTCGCGCGCCCCGCCAGCAACCCAACAGAGACGGCAAGCATCAGGCTTGCCGCAACACCGGCGAAACTCGCGCCACGCCAGAAGCCGAGATTTTCCCACAGCAGCTCGGCAATGCCTGGTTTGGTCTCTCGGCTCGTCGCGGCAGCAGCGCCTACGCTGCTCTCAATCCGATTCCAGAGTGCGGCCGATACCGTTTGCGGCTGCGCAGTCGCATCGAGATCGGAAAACTGCATCTGCCAGCGCGCGACTTCTACCTGCAAGGCGCGGTCATGCGCAAGCTGCCGCTCGAACTGTGCAAGCTCAGCGCCCTCCAGCAGGCCCAATGCGTATTCACCCGCGGTGATTTCCATGCTGTTCATGCGAGGCAATCCCGGAGCGCGATCAGGCTGCGCCGGAGCCATGCCTTGGCGGTGCCGAGCGGCACGCCGAGACGGGCTGCGATTTCGCCGTGCGAAAGCCCTTCCACATAGGCGAGCAGCAGGCCAAGCCTGCGCTTTGCATCGAGCTGTTGCAGGCAACGCCGGAGCGCACTGCTCTCGGCGAGTTTCTGGAATGCGTCTTCCGCGGCACCGCCTGCTTCCACCAGCGTCGCGATTTCATCTTCCGGTGTGCTCTGTTCGCGGCTGCTGTCGCGCAGGAGGTTGATCGAGCGGTTGCGGACGATCGAATACAGCCATGCCCTCCCCGATCCGATCGATGGATTGAAGCTGCCTGCATGACGCCAGATCTGCACGAAGACGTCGTGGACGACCTCTTCGGCGAGTTCGCGGCGGCGAACGATGCGCGCGGCAACGCCGATCATGGCGGCTGCCTCGCGCTGGTAGATCGTCTGCAAGGCAGAGCGATCCCCCCGGGCACAAGCCGCGATCAGGGCTGCATGATGGTCGGCCTCCTTCAAATTCCCTCTCCTGCGGCAGGCCAAGGCTAAGCCGACTTTCTACCGCACATAGCGAATACCCGCGAGCCGCCCCGCCAGATGCAGATTCCACAAATATTTCCACTGCGTGCATCCATACGCCTGCGCCGCGGGTAAAGCCCTTGAGGGCGCATTTCCCCCGCTCCCTCACCACCAGGGAGAACAGTAATGTCCATTCTTCGTAAAACCCTTATGGCCTCGATCGCGCTCACCGGAGCGCTGGTTGCAGCCAATGCAACCTCGGCGCAGACCGTGGTCGCGCTCGTAGGCGACAACACCCTTGCCATGATCGACCCCGGCAAGCGCCAGGTGACCGTTTCCATGTCCGTGAAAGGCGTGAAGAAGCTTCACGGTATCGACGTTCGTCCGGCCGACGGCATGATCTACGGCGTCACCGATGACGGCATGATCGTCACCATCGACGCCAAGACCGGCGTTGCCACCAAGAAGTCGGAACTTTCCGATAAGGCAAAGGGAACGCTGACTGTAGATTTCAATCCGGCGGCCGACCGCCTTCGCATCATGAGCAACGACGGCACCAGCCACCGCGTCAATGTCGATGACGGCAAAGTCACGATCGACGGCGCTCACAAATATGCCGAAACGGACGTTGCCAAGGGCAAGAAACCCAACGTCGTGGCCGGCGCCTATTCCAACAGCGTGAAGGGCACCAAGGAAACGACGCTCTACAACATCGACGCTTCCGCCGGCACGCTCGTTCGTCAGGCTCCGCCCAACGACGGCGTTCTCAACACCATCGGCTCGCTCGGCATGAAGGTGTCGGGACCGGTTGCCTTCAACATCGTGAATGAAGGCGAAGGCCAGAACACCGGCTGGCTCATCAGCGGCAGCACGCTCTACACCGTCGATATCGTAAGCGGCAAGGCGACTTCCACGGGCGCGATCAACGGCCTGAAAGGTCAGGTCCGCGACATCGGCTGGCTCCCGAAGGAAATGTAATCGGCTAAGGTATCGGGAGAGCAGAGAAACCTCCCTGCGCTCCCGGTCCCAAGCGCATCCCGGATTCCTGACGCTGCGCCTCCGCGCGGTTCAGGTCCGGGATGTCGCTTTTTAAGAACAGAGTTTCGAAGCAGGATCGAGCGGCGCGATGAACCAGGTATCTCCGCGTGTCGCGAAGATTCTGGAACGCGGCCTGGCAATCTCGATCTTTTCCGGTTTGAGACGATCCAGCGAAATCATACGAACAACGTCTCCTTCTTCGCCCGCGCCCCAAATCAGCACGCAGCTTTTGTCATCGGCGGCACGGCGCGGCGGCGGAACGACAAGATAGGATTCCTGCGCCTTCACGCGCAGTTGCGGATTGAACGCACGCAGGTTGCCGGCATCGCGTACGCTGCTCGTAACAACTGTGCCGGACGAGACGCCTCGGACACCCAGCGTCGCCGAAAGTTCCGAATAAGGCTTGAACAGGCCGCGCAAGGCCCGTTGCGTCAGCGGGTTGTCGGTGGCCGCAATAAAACGGAATGCCAGCAGGAAAATAGCGGCCCCCGTTGAGAACGCCACCGACTGACGGATCAGCGCCTCGTTGTCCGTAAAGCGCGCAATGCGCGCGAAGGCAAAAACCGGCGCCACGATCAGAATCGGATGCATGTAACGCTCGGCGATGTTGGTGGCGCCCGCCGCTGCGATGCCCGCCGCCGCAAGGGCTGCCGCGATCAGCATCGTCCGCAAGGCAAGCGTCTCGCCGATGCCCGCCGGGCGCTTTCCTTTCGCGCCGGGAATGAATGCAGCCGGCGCCAGCAGTGCCACGAAAATGAACCAAGGCAGCAGGAATAGCGGGATCGATTTTACAAGCCGTCCCAGTCCGATAAGTGCACGCCAGAAATGCGACTGCGTTTCCTGCACCATGTGTTCGGAAACGGTCGATACGAGATCGCCCTGCACCCCGGCGATCCAGAGAACGAACGGAAGCAAGGCCGCCACCACGATCGCCACGGAAAGCAGGAGCCTGCGGTCGGCAAGTCTGGCGCGCGTTTCCGGGATGCTGATGACCGCGAACAGGAGTGCGGCAAGAAACAGCGGATAACTGAACTTCGAATAGAAACCGCACGCCATCGCAAGTCCGAGCAGGACGGCCTCGCGGGCGCCGGGTTTCTTCAGAAAAAGGATCGCCGCATGGAGTGTCGCCATGCAGGATACGCTGAGAACAATCGTCTGTGTGGCCCATTCATGGAACGTCCAACCGACCGGATAGGACAGCACCAGTGAGAACGAAGCGACCGCGCCCCAACGCACGCTGTTGGTCGCGGCCCGCACGGCTCCATAGGTTGCAATTCCAAGAGCCGCGATCAGCGAATAGCGGACGATAAGGTGGCTCTCAATTCCGGCGCCAAAAACCCGCTGCGAGAACCAGAGCAGCCATTCATACAGCGGCGGCTGGCGCAACTGATAGCCGGCGGAAAGGGTCTGTACGAGCTCGCTCGCGCGCGCGTCATCGAGTGTCAGCGTGCGGGTGATGCTCAGCCGAAGAATGGAATGCGCGATGCCGTAGGCGATCCAGAAAAAAACAACGCCGCGAAACGAAAGCATTTCCGTCACAAGGACGGCAAATGGAGAAAGCTGCGATTTTGATTTGTTCGGCATGCAGGCGTCAGAGCTCGAGTTTTTTCTTCAACAACTCGTTCACGACCTGTGGACTGGCTTTGCCGCCGGTTGCTTTCATCGTCTCGCCCACGAACCAGCCGAGCGCCTTGGGCTTTGCTTTCGCTTCCTCGACCTTGGCCGGGTTCTTCGCGATGATGTCGTCGATCACCTTCTCGATAGCGCCGGGGTCGGTGACCTGTTTCATGCCGCGCTTCTCGACAATGGCGCGCGGATCGCCGCCTTCCGTCCAGACGACCTCGAACAAATCCTTTGCGATCTTGCCCGAGATCGTGCCTTCCGCGATCAGGTCGAGGATGGCGCCGGTTTGCGATGACGAAACCGGAGAAGAGGAAATGGCCTTTCCTTCTTTATTCAGACGGCCGAACAATTCGTTGATGACGAAATTGGCCGCGACCTTCGCATCACGGCCCTTGGCAACTTCCTCAAAATAGTCCGCTGTCTCGCGCTCGTTGACGAGGATCCCCGCGTCATAGGCCGAAAGACCGCCCTCTTTCATCAACCGCAACTTCTTCTCGTCCGGCAATTCAGGCAGCGAGGCGGCGATGGAATCCACAAAGTTCTGGTCGAACTCCAGCGGCAAGAGATCGGGATCCGGGAAATAGCGATAGTCGTGCGCCTCTTCCTTGGAGCGCATGGAGCGCGTCTCGCCCTTGTTGGCATCGAACAGCCGCGTCTCCTGCACGATCTTGCCGCCCTCTTCCAGAATCTCGATCTGGCGGCGCGCCTCGTATTCCACCGCCTGCCCGATGAACCGGATGGAATTCACGTTCTTGATTTCGCAGCGCGTACCCAACGCATCGCCCGGCTTGCGGACGGAGACGTTCACGTCCGCCCGCAACGAGCCTTCCTCCATGTTCCCGTCGCAGGTGCCGAGATAGCGAAGAATACTGCGGAGCTTGGAGACGTAGGCCTTTGCTTCTTCCGACGAGCGGATGTCGGGCTTCGAGACGATCTCCATCAGCGCGACACCGGAGCGGTTCAGGTCCACGCCCGACATGGTGGGGTGCCGGTCATGCACCGACTTGCCCGCGTCCTGTTCGAGATGCAGGCGCTCGATGCCGACCTCGATGCTCTCGCCGTCCGGCATATCGACGACGACCTTGCCTTCACCGACCACCGGCGATTTGAACTGGCTGATCTGGTAGCCCTGTGGAAGATCGGGATAGAAATAGTTCTTCCGGTCGAAGACCGATTTCAAGTTGATCTGCGCCCTCAGCCCAAGCCCTGTGCGCACAGCCTGCTCGACGCAGCGCCGGTTGATCACCGGCAGCATGCCGGGCATCGCGGCGTCCACCAGCGATACGTGCGAGTTCGGCGCGCCGCCGAACGCCGTGGAGGCGCCCGAGAAAAGCTTTGCCTCCGACGTCACCTGCGCATGGACTTCCATGCCGATGACGACTTCCCACTCGCCGGTCTGGCCCTTGATGCGCTTACTGTTGTCTGCCGTCGCCATGGTCCGATGCTCGCTTTGATCGCCGAGAGTCGGCGGAACTTCTACAACAGGTTCCATACGAGCGCGACAAGCCGATTTCGGAACCATCGTGTCGCGGGCACGTTTTCCAGCCATGAACAGAGGAGAAAAAAATGTCTCATCATGATTTCGATAAGAAAAATACCGCTGGCAACAGACAGGGCCTTAACACTGATCGTGGCGTCAACTCGTTCAGTCCGCTGATTATCGGGGCAGTAGTGGCCATGGTCGCACTCGTCGCCTTTCTGATGTTCAGCGGGCCAAGCGACAACCAGCAGGCAGGATTTAACACCAACCCGCCAGCGACAACGACCGCTCCCGCGGACCGCAGTCCGAGTGTGATCCCGAATACCCCGCCGGCCTCCGCGCCGCAGGCACCGCCGCCCGCGAAATAACAACGGCCGTCACAGGTTGACAGAAATGGCCGGGCCGGTTGGTTCCGGCCATTTCTTTTTCGGGAACCCGGTCAGACATTCGCACGTTGCCAGTCAACGGGTAGAAAACCTCAACTAGTGGAGAAATTTCATGCGTGACGGTTCCAGCAACGCATTTCTCGGCTTCATGATGGGCACGATTGCCGTCGTGCTAGCCGTCCTCGCCGTTTATGCACTGGCGGGCCGCGAAGACCCGCGGCGGATAACGCTCGATCTAAGCGTACCGAAGATCGACCAGCCGCGCATCAACTGATCCGGAGCGCCTATGAACATACAAGACAATTACGTTGCGAACGCCTGGGAAAATCGCTTCCTGATTTCCCGCAACCGCCGATCGAGCGAGCGTTTTGCATTCGGTTTCGCGCTGGGCGCGCTGGCAACCGTCGCTTTCTTTTTCTGGATCGACGTGTTTTCCGCAGCGGACCTAAAGTTCGCCTTTTAATCAAATCCCCGCATTCGACTTTTTCAGCGTCAGGACCAGATTTCTGAACGCGCGTTAATCCGCGCACAGCAAAGGAGGGAGCTATGCGTTTCCTTTCTCCGCGCAAAGCCACGATTGGCTATGTGGCAGCACTTTCCATCATCGGTGGCCTGATGGCGTTCGTCGTCAGCGGTGTCACAGCCATTGACGGATCGAAACAGCGCAACGTCGCATCGAAAATCACGATGCTTGATCGCCGCTAACTCTGGCGTTCACTTGATCAAAAACTGAAGCAGGAACGGCACCAGGATCGCGGTCAGAAGCCCGTTCAATCCAAGCGCAATACCCGCGAATGTGCCCGCCAGCGGATTGACCTGGAACGCGCGGGCGGTACCCAGCCCGTGCGCTGCCAGTCCCGCCGCAAAGCCGCGCGCGGCGTAATTCTTCAGGCCAAGCAGATTCATCAGCGGCGTCACGATAATGGCGCCGGTGATGCCCGTGCTGATGACAAGCACCGCCGTCAGCGCCGGCTCCGCCCTAATTTTTTCGGCAATGCCCATCGCAATCGCCGCCGATGCGGATTTCGGCGCCAGCGCCAGCGTCGTCGCTTCGCTAAGGCCGAGCCATTTCGCGAGCAGCACCGCGGACACGATCGCCGCCACGCAGCCCGCGAGCAGCGCAATCGACATCGGAATCAGCGCCCGCCTCACCTGCGGCAGATGGCGGTAGAGCGGAACCGCCAGCGCCACCGTCGCCGGACCCAGAAGAAAGTGAACGAACTGCGCGCCCGCGAAATAGGCGGAGAACTGCGTGCCGGAAATCAGCAGCAGGCCGGAGATGATGAAGATACTGATCGGCACCGGATTGGCGAGCGGATGCCGCTGGCATGCGATCGAGATTGCATCCGCGACGAGATAGGCGACGAGCGTCAGCGTCAGCCACAGGAGCGGTTCACCGGAAAGATACACCCAGAGCTGGACGAGATCGGTCATTTACGCCCCCTCCTCGCCCGTCCCGATTTTTTGCGCGCGGTGTGCAAGGGTTCGTCGCCGCGCTCGCCGAGCATGCGGGAAACACCCGCGAAGGTCAGCGCCGTCACCGCCAGCGTGATCGCGGTGGACACGACCACCACGATGCCGATGCGGTAGCCCTCCGCGCCGAAACGGTCGAGATGCTGCACGACACCGACGCCCGCCGGCACAAACAGCAACGACAAATGCTTCAGGAGTCCGTCCGCCGTTTCATCGAGCGAATACGGAAGCTCGATGTTCCAGACCAGCAGCACAAACAGGAGAACCATGCCCACCACCGGACCGGGCACCGGCACCTCGATCAGCCGGACGACGGCTTCTCCCGCAAGCTGGCAGACCAGGAATGTCGCAAGCGCATGCAGCATGGCAGCCTCCCCGGACGCTGTTTTCCCGGCCCGGCAATTCAAAGATCGATGAAACGGCCGAGCGCCTGCTGCGTCACGTCGAAAGTATCGATGAATTCGCGGAATTCCACCACCTTGCCGTTCTCCAAGCGCAGGAAATCGGCGATGCGGAAGCGCAGCATCCGCCCCGAGGCGCGCTGCACGAAACCGACCTCCGACATCACGGCGGCGCGCTCGCCGTCCACGATCATGCATTGCGGCTCGTATTTTTTCAGCTCGTAGTCGTCGGCGATGCTGGCGAGCGCCTCCAGCACGGCAAGCTTGCCCTTGCGCGCGCCCGCGAAGGAAAACACTTCAATCGGCGCGTGAATCACCCAGTCGAGGTCGTCGTTGAGGAAGGAAGCAAACCGCTCCGCGTCGCCCTTGGCGTAGGCGTCGTAGATTTGCTTGACCTGCTCGCGCGTCTCTTCGGTCTTCACGCGTGCCCCCTTTATCCGAATATATCTGAGTCGGGAACCCGGCGGCGGTATTTACGATTGCGTCAAGCCGCCGATGGCTCAGACCGCCCACCATTTGTCCCTGGGTTGGAAACGTCCTGCTGCCTGCTCGATCACGCTGCCGAGCGAGAACAGTTCTTCCTCGCCGAACGGTTTGCCGATCAGTTGCAGGCCGAGCGGGAGGCCGTTGTGATCGAGTCCCGCCGGGACTGCGATACCGGGCAGACCCGCCATGTTCACCGTCACGGTGAAAATGTCGTTCAGATACATCTCGGTCGGATCGCCGCTGGATTTTTCACCGATGGCGAAGGCGGCCGAGGGTGTGGCTGGCGTCAGGATCGCATCGACTCCCTGATTGAATGCGTCCTCGAAATCTTTCTTGATCAGCGTGCGGACTTTCTGCGCGCGGAGATAATAGGCGTCGTAATAACCCGCCGAAAGAACATAGGTGCCGATCAGCACGCGCCGCGTCACCTCATGGCCGAAGCCCGAGGCGCGGGTCTTTTCATACATGTCGATGATGTCGCGTCCCTGCTCACGCAGGCCGTAACGCACACCGTCATAGCGCGCGAGATTGCTTGAGGCTTCCGCCGGCGCCACGATGTAGTAGGCGGGCAGCGCATATTTCGTATGCGGCAGGGAAATATCGACGATCCCGGCACCCGCCGCCTTCAGCCATTCGCGCCCCGCTTCCCAGGGCTTGTCGATTTCGTCCGGCATTCCCTCGATGCGGTATTCGCGCGGGATGCCGATCTTCATTCCCTTCACGGATTTGCCGATCGCCTTTTCGTAATCGGGCACGGCAATGTCGGCGCTCGTGGAATCCTTCGGGTCGTGCCCCGCCATCGAGCGCATCAGGATCGCGGTGTCGCGCACCGTGCGTGCGAACGGCCCGGCCTGATCGAGCGACGATGCGAACGCAACGATGCCCCAGCGCGAGCAGCGGCCGTAGGTCGGCTTCATGCCGACGATGCCGGTGAAGGCGGCAGGCTGCCGGATCGAACCGCCGGTATCGGTGCCGGTAGCGCCGAGACAAAGCTCGGCCGCGACCGCCGATGCCGAGCCGCCGGATGAGCCGCCCGGCACCAGCGGCGCATTCGAGCCCTTGCGCCGCCACGGCGAAATCACCGGACCAAAGTGAGAAGTCTCGTTCGACGAGCCCATCGCGAATTCATCGTTGTTCAGTTTGCCGAGCAGCACCGCCCCGTCGCGCCAGAGTTGGCTCGTCACCGTGGACTCATACGGCGGAATGAAATTGCCGAGAATTTTCGAGCAGGCGGTGGTGCGGATATTTTCGGTGCAGAACAGATCCTTGATGCCGAGCGGGATGCCTTCCAGCGGCCCCGCCTTGCCGGACGCAATGCGCGCGTCGCTGGCCTTCGCCATTTCAAGCGCGCGCGCGGGCGTCTCCAGCACATAGGCGTTCAGGCCGCGCGCCTTTTCCATGGAAGCAAGATGCGCGTCGGCGAGTTCGCGCGCGGAAAACTTCTTCGCACGCAATCCATCGCGGGCTTCGGCAAGGGTGAGGGAGGTGAGTAAGGTCATCATTGGTGTCCGTCATGGCCGGGCTCGCAGCCAAGCTTGCGCAGGCTGCGTAAACTTGCCTGCGCCCGGCCATCCACGTCTTCCTGCCTGAGATCCCCGGGTCTCGCTCCGCTCGCCCGGGGATGGTCGAATAAAAGGCTTCGCATTTTATTCGACTACCTTCGGCACCAGATAAAATCCATCCTGCGTCTGCGGCGCATTGGAGAGCACTTTCTCCGGCACCTCTCCGTCCGTGACCTTGTCCTCGCGCATCGGCAGCTGCATCGGCGTGACCGAAGTCATCGGCTCGACACCGTCGACGTTCACTTCGTTGAGCTGTTCGGCGAATTTGAGGACCGCGTTGATCTCGCCGCGCCAGTGCGGAATCTCTTTTTCCTCGACGGCAATGCGCGCGAGGCGGGCGATGCGGCGGACGGTATCGTCGTCGACGGACATGGATTCTTTCCTGATTTCAGCGGGCTATAGCAGAATGGCTTTCATGGCGGCAAATCTCTCCAGCTTCCTCCCGTCACCCTGAGGTGGCGGCCGCAGGCCGCCCTCGAAGGGTGACCGATCTGCTGTCATCCTTCGAGGCTCGCGCTTCGCGCTCGCACCTCAGGATGACGGTCATCATTCCCGCGAGCGATAAAGCTCCGGGTCATCGTTCTTTCATGCTGCAAGTCGGATAGATCCGACTTGCAGTGGGGAGACGGAGCGCCGAAAAGCGCACGGTCTTCCGTAGTTGCCTGCTCTGCGACAAGCAGGCTTCGCCTATCGGCGCTCCATCGCGGCGGCTTTTGGTTCTTCGGGACCATGCTTCCGGGACCGGACAAAGCGGGTATCGCCGCCGTTGCGATGAGCTTTCACTCACCGATTCCGGCCCTCATTCCAGCCATTCAAGGCAGCGCGTCATAGTGCGCGCGGATGGTGACCCAAAGCCTCCCGGTGTTTCCATTGCGAATGGAAACAGCAGGCGCCGCCTCCCGCTCCGCTTGAAGAACGCCTCTAGAAGCGTCCCCGGTGAGCGGGAGTGATGCGGAGTTTAAGGGAGGTTCTGAGGGCGGGGATAAGTCTGAAAATGGCTTTGATCTTTCAGGAGAAATTTTTTGCGAAATGTGAATAGGCCTCCCGCCCTCATCCTGAGGAGGGCGCGCATGCGCCCGTCTCGAAGGATGGGGCGGCCACATGCTTCGAGATGCCCTCGCTCCGCTCGGGCTCCTCCTCAGCATGAGAGCATGAGGCCGATTGAATTCCGGAAGGTTTCAAAACAACCGCGTCATCCTGAAAAAGAACGCGATCCAGAACAACATCGCGCTTAGCAGAAAATTCCCGCCGTAGCCGATCCAGGCGATCACGGTTGCATCCGCGCGAGCGAGCGCATCCGTTCCTGCGTTTCCGATACCAGCAAGCCTACCAGATCGCCGGCCGGCATGGCGCGTCCCAATGACGTCGCGGCACCCGACCAGAGCGGGGAGAAATCGCCGGAGCCTTCCGCTTCCGCTTTTGCACGCAAGGGTGCCAGCGCATTGGCGGGCAGCGGGAACTGCGGAAGATCATCTGAAATCGGCCCCTGCTCCCGCATGACGCGGTTGCGGATGCCGCGCGCGGGTTTGCCGGTCATCACGTTGGTCAGCGCGGTGTCTTCCGGCAGCGCGGTCTTGAGGGCCGCGCGATGCGGTTTGGAGACTTTGGATTCCGGACAATGCAGGAAGGCGGTGCCGAGTTGCACGCCCGCGGCACCCAGCGCGAAAGCCGCCGCGATCCCGCGCCCGTCCATGATGCCGCCCGCCGCCACCACCGGCACCTTCACCGCATCGACGATCAGGGGTACGAGCGCGAAGGTGCCGGCCTGTGTCGCGATGTCATCGGTCAGGAACATGCCGCGATGGCCGCCCGCCTCCACGCCCTGTGCGATGATGATGTCGGCGCCATTCGCTTCCAGATGACGCGCCTCCGCCACCGTGGTCGCGGAACAGAGCACGACGCAATCCGCCTGCTTCACGCGCTTCAGGAGACGCGGCTCCGGCAAGCCGAAATGAAAACTCGCAACTTTCGGCTTCACTTCAACGACCAGGTCGCAGAGTTCGTCGTTGAAGGCGGCGCGCTGCGGAGACGGAATCGACCTGTTCGGATCGAGACCAAGCTCTCGATAATAAGGTGCCAGCCGGTCGCGCCAGGCGGCCTCCCGCTGGTTGTCGGGTTGCGGCGGCTTGTGGCTGAAGAAGCCAAGCATGAACGGCTTGTTCGAAAGTTCTCGAAACTTCCGCACATGCTCGCGCGCCGTCTCGGCGTTCAGCATCGCGCAGGGAATGGCGCCGAGCCCGCCTGCCTCCGCGAACGCGGCCCCCAGCTCCCAGTCCATCGCGCCGGCCATGGGTGAAAGCAGGAACGGATGTTCGATGCCGAGTAGCTGGAGAATCCGGCGGTCGGGCCACATGGTCGTCTCCCCTTAATGACATTGTCGTCCCGGCCGGAACGCTGCAAGGCGCGAAGAGCCGGGACCCATAGCCTCCGATTCAACGAGGTGTTTATGGGTCCCCGCTTTCGCGGGGACGACAGCGTTCAGTCATGCTAACCGCTTGCCCATGCCCGCCACCATTGTTGAAATATCAAGCCTGCCTTCGCTTCTGGCGAAAGATGCGCGGCTCTTTGGCCTCGATCTCGGCGAGAAAACCATCGGCATTGCGCTCTCCGATGTCCTGCGCACGATTGCGTCCCCGCTCGAAACCATCGAGCGCAGCAAATTCCGCGCCGATGCGGACAAGCTGCTTTCGCTCGCGCGCACCCATGATGTCGGCGCGCTGGTGATCGGCCTCCCGCTCAACATGGACGGCTCCGAGGGCCCGCGCGCGCAATCGACCCGCGCGTTCATCCGCAATCTCGCGCCATTGACGGACCTGCCGATCGCGCTCTGGGACGAGCGGCTCACGACCGCGGCCGTTGAGCGGACGCTGATCGAGGCGGACACTTCGCGAAAGCGCCGCGCTAGAGTCGTGGACAAGATGGCCGCCGCCTATCTTTTGCAGGGGGCGCTGGATCGATTGGGGTATGGATGAAACTTGATCTCCCTCTTCCCGCTTGCGGGGAGAGGGTCGGGGTGAGGGGAAAAAATAGACTCATGATATAGAATATAGACCCCCTCACCCGCGCCTCCGGCGCGACCTCTCCCTGCTCGGCGGGGAGAGGTTAGTTATTTGTCCGCAAACCGATCGCATGCTCCCCGTCCTCGAAGCGCTCATCCCCGTCTTTCTCATCATCGCGCTCGGCGTGCTGCTGAAGCACACGCTGCTGCCGAACGTCTCCGCGTGGGAAGCATTCGAGCGGCTCACTTATTTCGTTCTATTCCCCGCGCTGCTGTTTTTAACCACCGCGACGGCGGACCTGCGGAATGTTCCGGTCGGCGCCGTGGGCGGCGCGCTGTTCGCCTCCGTGATCGTGCTCGCGGCACTGACGCTGTTGCTGTGGCCGCTCTTGAAACGCGCCGGCATTTCCGGGCCCGCGTTCACGTCGATCTTTCAGGGCACGACGCGCTGGAACACCTATGTGGCACTTGCCATCGCCGGCGGATTGTTCGGTGTCCCCGGCATCGCGCTCACCTCGGTCGCGATCGTCGCGATGGTGCCGCTGCTGAATTTTCTCTGCGTGCTGGTGCTGGCCTGGTTCGCATCCGAAAAGGCGCCGGACGCCCGCAAGGTGCTCGACCAGCTGATCCGCAATCCGCTGATCTGGTCGGTGCTCGCCGGCATCGCTGCGAACTTCGCGGGGCTGATGCTGCCAAAAATCGCCGTGAGCTTTCTGGAAATCCTCGGCCGCGGATCGCTGACGCTGGGACTGCTCGTCGTGGGCGGCGGGCTTGACCTGAAAAAACTGATCCGGCCGAGTGCGGCCGTAGCACTTGCGGCCTTCCTGAGGCTTGCGATCATGCCCTTGATCGCGATCTCACTCGGCTGGTGGCTCGGCCTGTCCGGCACCGCCCTCACCGTGGTCGCGATCGCGTCCAGCGTGCCGACGGCACCCGGCTCCTACATCCTCGCGCGCCAGATGGGCGGCGACGCGCCGTTGATGGCGCGGATCATCACCACGGAAACGGTGCTGGCGGCTTTGACCATTCCCCTGGCGCTAGCCGCCGCAACGATGCTGGCGCCCTGAACAGCGAACGGCGGGCTTGCGCCCGCCGTTGCCTCGTAGCCTCGACTGCCAATCCTCGAGTGATCAGCAGTAATCGTAATAGCCCTGACCGCGATACGGTCCGGTCTGCACCCAGCAACGCCGCGGGGCCTGGCGATAGGCCGGATAGTAGCCGCCGCCATAATAGTACGGTGCGGCCAACGCAGCGCCGAGCGCTACGCCGCCAAGCCCGTAGGCCCAGTAACGACCACGATGACGATGACGGACTTCCGTCACGTCGCTGACGTTCGCGGACTTCAGCGCTTCGCCGACGCCCGCGCCCATCGGGGCCGCGATCGAAGCGGAAGGCACGCTTGCCGCAAGCACGGCAGCGAAACCAAGGGCGGTGGCGGATATCAGAAACTTCGATTTCATGTGAACCTCGCTTTTCGCGCACGGATGTCTTGGACGGATATCGATTGGGGGATAATCGCCGTCCCCCACTGAATGTTCCCTGAATGGAATGCGGCGCTGCGGTGGCAGAGGATGGTTAATGTGCAGTCTGTGGGCCGGAACACGTTCCATTACGAATTTGTAAGCTGGCTAACGAAGCGGGGAAACGCCCAAGGCAAATCGCGACGCGGCCTGCCGGGCCGCTCGGCCCTCGCGATTGGTCGGGAAACGGATCAGCCTTTCGTTACGGGCGGGGCGGGCTTGGTTAATCCGCCTGAATTCGTCACAGGAAATTTGCACAACGCCCAAACGCCCGCTTGCGGAGTCGGGCGTCGAGGTCTAACCAGTCGCTTTCAGGATGAACATTCGAACGACAGCCGGATTCACGCTGAGCCAGAAGCACCTGCTCGGCATTGAAGGGCTATCGGCTGGCGATATCACCGGCCTCCTCGACCTTTCCGAAGAATTCGTCGAACTGAACCGCCGGGTCGAGAAGAAGACCGCGACGCTGCGCGGGCGAACCCAGATCAACCTGTTCTTCGAGTCCTCCACCCGCACGCAGGCGAGTTTCGAAATCGCGGGCAAGCGCCTCGGCGCCGACGTCATGAACATGTCGGTCGCCTCCTCCTCCATGCGCAAGGGCGAAACGCTGCTCGACACCGCGGCCACCCTGAACGCCATGCACCCCGACCTGATCGTGGTGCGGCATCACGCTTCCGGCGCGGTGGAACTGCTCTCGCAAAAAGTGGAATGCTCGGTCATCAATGCCGGCGACGGCGCGCACGAACACCCGACCCAGGCGCTGCTCGACGCCCTCACCATCCGCCGCAACAAGGGCGAGCTTTCAAGGCTGACGGTCGCGATCTGCGGCGACATCATGCACAGCCGCGTCGCCCGCTCGAATATCCTGCTCCTGAACACGATGGGGACGCGCGTGCGGGTCGTGGCGCCGACGACGCTCCTCCCCGCGCACATCGAACGGCTCGGCGTCGAGGTTCACCGCGACATGCGCGAGGGCCTGCGCGGGGCCGACATCGTGATGATGCTGCGCCTGCAGCGCGAACGCATGAGCGGCTCGCTCATTCCCTCGTCCAAGGAATATTTCCACTACTACGGCCTCGATACCACCAAGCTGAAATTCGCCAAGCCCGACGCGCTCGTGATGCACCCCGGCCCGATGAACCGTGGCGTCGAGATCGACAGCGCGGTCGCCGACGGCGCGCAATCGCTCATTCAGGAACAGGTCGAAATGGGCGTCGCCGTCCGCATGGCGGTGCTGGAAGCGCTCGCGCGGAATTTGCCGAATGCGTGAGTCCTTCTATGCGCGCTCATCCTTCGAGACGTGCCGCCGCCCTCATCCTGAGGAGCGAGCGAAGCGAGCGTCTCGAAGGATCGGCGGCGGCACTCCTCAGGATGAGGCGCGCAATGCCTGACGCCCTCACGCTCGGCATGTTCTACGCGCTGACCTGGTTCTGGCGCGGCGTGTTCCAGTCGGGCCTGGACCGGGGAAACTGAAATGGTGTCTGACCGCCGCCCGATCCTGCTGACGAACGCGCGCGTGATCGATCCCTCGCGCGATCTCGACCAGACCGGCGACGTGCTGATCGCCGATGGCGTGATCAAGGAAGCCGGGAAGAACATCCGCTCGGCGGGCGTGCCCGAGGGCGCCGAGGTGATCGATTGTTCCGATCTCGTCGTCGCACCGGGCCTTGTCGATATGCGCGCCTTCATCGGCGAGCCGGGCGCCGAGCATCGCGAAACGCTCGCCTCCGCAAGTCTTGCGGCCGCGGCCGGCGGCGTCACCACGGTCGTCTGCCAGCCGGAGACCGATCCGCCGATCGACGATCCGGCGACGGTGGATTTCGTGATCCGGCGCGCACGCGACACCGCCATCGTCCACATTCATCCGATGGCGGCACTGACGAAAAAGCTCGAAGGCAAGGAGATGACCGAGTTCGGCCTCCTGCGTTCGGCGGGGGCCGTCGCCTTCACCGACGGCATGAAGAGCGTGATGAACGCACAGGTGTTCCGCCGCGCCCTCATCTACGCCGCCGATTTCGATGCACTCATCGTTCACCACACGGAAGATACGAATTTGGTCGGCGACGGCGTGATGAACGAAGGCGAGTATGCAGCGCGCCTCGGCCTGCTTGGCATTCCCACCGCATCGGAAACGATCATGCTGGAACGCGACGTGCGCCTCGTCGTGGAAACGGAGTGCCGCTACCACGCGGCCTGCATCACCTGCGAGGCGTCCCTAGAGGTGCTGCGCCGCGCGAAGGACAAGGGCTTGCCTGTTACCGCGTCGGCGTCCATCAACCATGTCGCGCTGAACGAGATCGACATCGGCAGCTATCGCACCTTCCTCAAGGTGTCGCCGCCCCTTCGCGGGGAACAGGACCGGCAGGCGCTGGTCGCGGCCATCAAGGAGGGATTGCTTGATGCGATCGTCTCCGATCACAATCCCCAGGACGTGGAGACAAAACGCCTCCCCTTCGCGGAGGCCGCCTCCGGTGCGGTTGGTCTGGAGACAATGCTGCCGGTCGGCCTGCGGCTCGTGCATGACGGTTCGCTGCCGCTCTTGCAGCTGATCAAGGCGCTCTCGACGCGGCCCGCGGAACTTCTGGGTATTCAGGGAGGCAGCCTGCGCGCGAACGCACAGGCGGACGTGATCGTATTCGATCCCGATGTGCCATGGGTGCTGAATCGCGCAACCCTGAAATCACGCTGCAACAACTCGCCTTTCGACGAGGCAAAGCTGACAGGGCGCGTGCTGCGGACCATCGTTGCCGGACGCACCGTCTATGAGTACGTTTAGCACTCCCGCTCCTGTTCGAAATTTCTAAAAAATTCTATGCCGCCTCGATGCCGGCGCCGATCCGCTGCAGAAGCCTGTAACCCAGGAAGCGCTCGCCTTGCGTGTGCGTGAAATGCTTGACGCCAAAGGCCTCCGTCGCTGACCCTGTAGCGGCGGCATCATTAGCGTCCGCGGCTGGGGGAATTTGATGCTGACAGTCTGGACCGGACTTGCCGCCCTCGCCTTCGGCTATCTCCTCGGCTCTGTCCCGTTCGGCCTCATCTTTACCCGCATGGCCGGGCTTGGCGATGTGCGCAAGATCGGCTCCGGCAATATCGGCGCCACCAACGTGCTGCGCACCGGCAACAAGAAGATCGCCGCCGCAACCCTGCTTGCGGACCTGCTCAAGGGCACGGCTGCGGTCGTCGTCGCGGACAAATTCTTCGGACGCGATGCGGCACTCGTGGCGGGACTCGGTTCTTTCCTTGGCCATCTTTATCCCGTGTGGCTGAATTTCCGGGGCGGAAAAGGTGTCGCCACCTACATCGGCGTGATGCTTGGCCTGTTCTGGCCGGCGGCACTGGTATTCGGGATTGTGTGGGCGGCGGTCGCGGCCCTCACCCGTTATTCATCCCTGTCGGCGCTCAC
Organism: Xanthobacteraceae bacterium; assembly: GCA_022844205.1. Lineage (GTDB taxonomy): Bacteria > Pseudomonadota > Alphaproteobacteria > Rhizobiales > Xanthobacteraceae > JAUSIF01. The sequence goes on from JALHMF010000003.1 coordinate 313,255, forward strand.
AGCGAGTGCGGCGTCGCCCGTATTCCTGTTCACGCTCAATCTCATTCCCGAAGCAGCCCTCATCGCGGCCCTCACGCTAGTCGTCTTCCTGAAGCATCACGCCAATATCGGCCGATTGCTGGCGGGCACCGAACCAAGGATAGGCTCGCGCGGATGAACGAGCGGCGCTCCTTCGTCAAACTATCCGACACGCAGCGCCTCGACTGGTTACGCCTCATTCGTTCCGAAAATGTCGGGCCGCGCACGTTCCGGGCGCTCATCAACCAATATGCCGCTGCTTCGAAGGCAATCGAAAACCTCGGCGACCTCGCGCGCCGGGGCGGACGCAGCGATCTGCGGATCGCGAGCCGTGCCGAAGCCGAAGTGGAGATGGCGGAAGCAAAACGCCACGGCGTCCGCTTCATCGCCGTCGGCGAGGAGGAATATCCCGCGCGCCTGCGGGAGACGGAAGACGCGCCCCCGCTCCTCGCCGTGCGCGGACAGATTTCGGCGCTCACCCGCGACGGCATCGCGATTGTCGGCGCGCGCAACGCCTCGGCGGCGGGCGTGCGTTTCGCGGCGAAGCTCGCACGCGACATCGGCGAAGCGGGATACGTGATCGTCTCCGGCCTTGCGCGCGGGATCGATTCCGCCGGGCACAGCGCGTCACTTGCGACCGGCACCGTAGCCGTACTCGCGGGCGGCCACGACAGGATTTATCCAGCGGAACATTTCGGGCTGCTCGAAGAAATCCTGAAGACGGGTGCCGCCGTTTCCGAAATGCCGATGGGCTGGGAGCCGCGCGCCCGCGACTTTCCTCGCCGCAACCGCATTATCGCCGGGATGTCGGTCGGCATTATCGTAGTGGAGGCAGCCGAACGTTCCGGCTCGCTGATCACAGCAAGGCTGGCGGTGGAAATGGGCCGCGAAGTTTTCGCGGTGCCGGGTTCACCGATCGATCCACGATCGAGCGGCACCAACCGGCTGCTGAAGCAAGGGGCGACACTCATCACGTCCGCCGAGGACGTCCTGGAAGCGGTGGCGCCGATTCTTCGAAGAGCAAAACCACCCGCGAAAATGCGCGAGCCGCCGGAGGACGAGCAACCATCCCCGCCCGCGGAAGCGAGCGATACGCTGCGAATGAAAGTTTCACGCCTGCTCAGTCACACACCCGTGTCGATCGATGAACTCGCCCGTCTGGCCGATGCACCCGCGGGCGCGGTGCAGATCGTCTTGCTGGAAATGGAACTCGCCGGCCGCCTAGCGCGTCACGGTGGCGGCCTCGTTTCGCTGGCGTGAGTTCAATCCGGCAGATCGGACTTGCTGCCAGCGGTACGGGTCGCTTCGAGCTGAATCAGCTCAAGCAGGTAGCTCAGCGTCGCGAGATCGTGCCGCGACACCAGCTTGTTTAAATCGCGCGCCATCGTAGCTACATAGGCCGCGACATCCTCCGCCGAGGCGGATGGTGTCGTATCAGTCTCATATGCCCGCGCGCCTTCTGCGGTCGTCATTTTGGTCTGCCTCTTGGCCTAACGCCTTCCTCAAGGACGCGAGAATCATCTTAAATCACCGGTAGGGTTCAATCAATAACTCTCGTATGGGTTGTATTCAAATTACTCCGTCAACAGGCCTCAATTTGACTTGCCACCCTCAAATGGCCTAGTTCGCCGCGCACGCGCGGGATGAACCCGCGCTTTTTGCTGATTCCGGAACCCTAAATAGCCCTGATGAATGTCGTCATTGTCGAGTCGCCCGCAAAGGCGAAAACGATCAATAAATATCTCGGCCCCGGCTTCGAGGTGCTGGCTTCCTACGGGCATGTACGGGACCTGCCGCCGAAAGACGGCTCCGTTTCCCCCGACGACGATTTCAAAATGCTCTGGCAGGTCGATGCCAAAGCCCAGAAGCGCATGAACGAGATCGCGGCCGCCGTGAAAGGCGCCGACAAGCTGATCCTCGCCACCGACCCCGACCGCGAAGGCGAAGCGATTTCCTGGCATGTGCTGGAAATCCTCAAGGAAAAAAAGGCGCTGGACGGCAAGAAGATCGAGCGGGTCGTATTCAACGCGATCACGAAGCAGGCCGTCGCCGACGCGATGGCGAACCCGCGCGAGATCGATGCGGCCCTGGTTGACGCTTATCTCGCCCGCCGCGCCCTGGACTATTTGGTGGGCTTCACCCTTTCGCCGGTTCTCTGGCGAAAGCTGCCCGGCTCGCGTTCCGCGGGACGCGTGCAGTCTGTTTCGCTGCGTCTCGTCTGCGACCGCGAACTGGAGATCGAAAAATTCCAGCCGAAGGAATACTGGTCGATCGCGGCCCTGCTGGCGACCCCGCGCAACGAGACTTTTGAAGCGCGCCTCGTCGGCGCCGACGGCAAGAAGATCACGCGCCTCGACATCGGCTCCGGCGACGAAGCGGCCGCCTTCAAGCGCGATCTCGAAACCGCGCAGTTCAAGGTGGCATCCGTCGAGTCAAAACCGGCGAAGCGCAATCCCTACGCGCCCTTCTCCACCTCCACGATGCAGCAGGAAGCAAGCCGCAAGCTTGGCTTCGCGCCGGCGATCACGATGCGGGTCGCCCAGCGCCTGTATGAAGGTGCCGACATCGGCGGAGAGACGGTCGGCCTCATCACCTATATGCGCACCGACGGCATCGAACTCGACGGCAGCGCCATTGCCGGCGCCCGCCGCGTGATCGAAGCCGAGTACGGGGCGAATTACGTTCCCGCCAGCCCGCGCGTCTACAAGAACAAGTCGAAGCACGCGCAGGAAGCGCACGAAGCCGTGCGCCCGACGGATCTGTCGCGCAAGCCAAAGGATGTGGCGCGCTACCTCGAATCCGATCAGGCCAAGCTCTATGAACTGATCTGGCTGCGGACGATCGCGAGCCAGATGGAATCCGCCGAAATGGAACGCACCACGGTGGACATCAGCGCGAATGTCTCGGGCCGCGCGCTCGACCTGCGCGCCACCGGCACGGTCATCAAGTTCGACGGCTTCCTGGCGCTGTATCATGAAGATCAGGACGACCCGACCGGCGACGACGAAGACGCGAACCGCCTGCCGGAAGTGAAGCAGGGCGAGACGCTTTTGAGGCGCGAGATCAAGGCCGACCAGCACTTCACCGAGCCGCCTCCCCGCTTCTCGGAAGCTTCGCTCGTGAAGCGCATGGAAGAACTCGGCATCGGCCGGCCTTCGACCTACGCCTCGACGCTGCAGGTGCTGCGCGACCGCGGTTACGTGCGGATCGACAAGAAACGCCTCATTCCGGAAGACAAGGGCCGCGTCCTCACCGTGTTCCTGGAGTCCTTCTTTCGGCGCTATGTCGAATACGATTTCACCGCGAGCCTCGAAGAAAAGCTCGACGAGATCGCCAATCACGACCTCGACTGGAAAGTAGTGTTACGCGAATTCTGGAAGGACTTCATCGCGGCCGTCGATGAAATCAAGGACCTGCGCATCACGCATGTGATCGACGCACTCGACGAGGTACTGGAGCCGCACATCTTTCCGGCGAAGGAAGACGGCACCGACCCCCGCCTGTGCCCGACCTGCGGCAACGGCCGCCTCGGCCTGAAGATGGGACGCTTCGGTTCATTCGTCGGCTGTTCGAATTATCCCGAATGCCGTCACACCCGTCCGCTGAACGACTCCAGCGGCGTCAGCGGCACGAAAGTGCTCGGCACCGATCCGAAAACCGGTCTTGAGGTCACGCTGCGCGGCGGCCGCTTCGGTCCTTATGTGCAGCTTGGCGAAGCGGTTGAGGGCGAGAAGCCCAAACGCGCGGGCCTGCCGAAGGGCAGCGATCTCGATGCGGTCGATCTCGATTTCGCGCTCGGCTTGCTGGCCTTGCCGCGCGATGTCGGCGCGCATCCCGAGGACGGCGAGATCATCATCGCCGGCATCGGCCGCTTCGGCGCCTATGTGAAGCACGGCCCGATGTATGCGAACCTGGAAGAAGGCGATGAGGTCATGAATATCGGCCTCAACCGCGCGGTCGTGCTACTCGCTGAAAAGGCCGCCCGGCCTTCACGCAAAAGAGGTGCGCCCGCCGGCACGCCGCTGGGCGAGCATCCGGCCCTCGGCGGTCCGGTCACCCGCCATGACGGCCGTTATGGTCCTTATGTGAAGCACGGCAAGATCAACGCGACGATCCCGGACAATATCGACCCGCTCGCCATCACGCTCGATCAGGCGGTCGAACTCATCAAGGCGCGCGCCGAGAAAACCGGCGTGAAGCAGAAGGCGGAGAAGAAGCCGAAGGCTGCAAGGGCCGCCAAGGCCAAGAAGGAAAAACCGGCGCCGGCGATACGCGAGAAGCCCGCCACGAAAGCGAAGTCCGCCGCCAAGCCGAAGAAGAAAAAAGCGAAAGCCGAAGCAGGCGCCACGCCGGTGCCCAAGACCGAACCGGAACCGGTTCAGGATTAGCCAGGTCTCTTTTCGCCCTACAATATTATATAAAATGTCATGTCCCGCGAAGGCGGGGCATCCAGTATACAATGGACATAGTCGGTTACTGGATCGTCCGCTTCCGCGGACGATGACAATGCTGATGGAATTCCGAGTGACCCAAAAGAAAAAAACCAAGCAACCGAAATCCCAAACGCCCCCGACCCGCGAGCAATTGCTCGCCTTCATCCAGAGCCGCGGCGGCGAGGCGAACAAGCGCGAGATCGTGCGTGCATTCCGTCTGGATGCCGTCGGCAAGCGGATGCTGAACGCGCTCCTGCGCGACATGCGCAATGAAGGCCGTCTCTCCGGCAAGAAGCGCCGTTTCCATGTGGCGGGCGAACTGCCGTCCGTCGTTGTCGCCGACATCACCGGCCGCGACCATGACGGCGAGATGATCGCCGAGCCTTCGGAATGGGATGAAGCCGAGCACGGCACGGCCCCGAAAATCCGCATTGTGTTCGGGCGGAAACCCGAAGGCCCCGCCCCCGGCGTCGGCGACCGCGTGCTGGTGCGTACGGAGAAAAACGAGGCGGGCGACGAGATCAGCCACTCGGGCCGCATCATCAAGACGATGGAAAAAGCCCGGGTGCAGGCGATCGGCATTTTTCGCCGCGCTCCCGGCGGGGGAAGGCTCCAGCCGGTCGACAAGAAAAGTCTCGGCCGTGAAATGCACATCGCCAAGGAACATGACGGCGGCGCCGAGGACGGCGATCTCGTCTCGGTCGACGTGCTCACGCATCGGGCTTACGGTTTGCCGACCGCGCGCGTACGCGAACGTCTCGGCTCGATGAAGTCCGAAAAAGCCGTGAGCCTGATCGCGATCCACCTGCACGGTATCCCGAACCAGTTTCGCGGCGACACACTCGCGCAGGCTGAAGCGGCAAGACCCGCCGGCCTTTCGGGACGCGAGAACTGGACGACGCTGCCGCTTGTCACCATCGATCCGCCCGATGCCAAGGACCACGACGACGCCGTGTTCGCGGTGAAGGACCACGACCCCGCCAATGCGGGCGGCCATATCGTGACCGTCGCCATTGCCGATGTCGCCCATTTCGTGACGCCGGGCTCCGCACTCGACCGCGAGGCCTATGAGCGCGGCAACTCCACCTATTTCCCCGACCGCGTCGTGCCGATGCTGCCGGAGAAATTATCCGGCGATCTCTGCTCGCTTCGTCCCGCACAGGATCGCGCCGCCCTCGCCGTGCGCATGATCATCGGCGCCGACGGCCGCAAGCGGCGTCATTCCTTCCACCGCATCATGATGCGTTCGCGCGCGCGGCTGCATTACGTGCAGGCGCAGGCAGCGATCGAGGGCCGCACCGACACGGTGACAGACCCGCTGATGGATGAGATCATTGCACCGCTCTATGCCGCTTACCGCACCGTCGCAAAAGCGCGCGATCTGCGTGCGCCGCTCGCCCTTGACATTCCCGAACGAAAAATCCTGCTTAGGCCCGACGGCACCGTCGATCGCGTGACGACACCGGAGCGACTGGACGCCCATCGCCTGATCGAGGAATTCATGATCATGGCGAATGTCGCAGCGGCCGAAACCTGCGAGGCCAAGCGCGTGCCGCTGATCTATCGCGTGCACGACGCGCCTTCGCTGGAAAAAACGGCTGCATTGCGCGAATTCCTGGAAACGATCGGGCTGAAAATTCCGAAATCCGACCAGCTTCGCCCCGAGGATTTCAACCGTATCCTCATGCGCGCAAAGGACACCGATCTGGAGCGGCTCGTGCATGACGTGGTGCTGCGCAGCCAGGCACAGGCGGAGTATTCATCCACGAACTACGGCCATTTCGGCCTGCAACTGAAACGCTACGCGCATTTCACTTCACCCATACGGCGCTACGCCGATCTTGTCGTGCATCGGGCGCTGATCCGCTGCCTCGGATTGGGCGACGGCGCCTTGCCGGATGGAACGACGCCGGAATCGCTGGCCGAAGTCTCCGCCCGCATTTCCGCCTCCGAGCGCCGCTCGATGGTGGCCGAACGCGAGACGGTGGATCGCCTGATCGCGAATTTCCTCGCTGACAAAGTAGGGGCCACGTTCCGCGGACGCATTTCGGGTGTCACCCGCGCCGGCCTGTTCGTGAAGCTCGACGACACGGGTGCCGACGGCTTCATTCCCGCGCGCACGCTCGGCGCCGATTTCTTCCGCTACGAGGAAGGCCATCACGCGATGGTCGGTGAGCGCAGCGGCGAAACGCACCGGCTCGGTGACCATGTGGACGTGAAGCTCGTGGAGGCGATTCCCTTCGCCGGCGCGCTGCGCTTCGAGCTTCTCTCCGAAGGGCGTTTTGACGTGAAATTCTCGGGCAAAAGCGGGCGTGGCAAACGGACGCCGGGGGATCGCAACAAGAAGCCCGGTCCCGTACATTACCGGAAATTCGCCCGCGGGAAACGCCGCCGATGATCGAAGTGCATTCGGAATCCAAACGTGATTTCCTGCAAGCCATGAAGCGCGGCGCGCTCAGTCGCTGCCCGGCCTGTGGGCTTGGAAAAATCTTTCGCAAATTCCTGAAGGTTGCGGACGAATGCCCGGCCTGCGGCGAGGAACTGCATCATCACCGCGCCGACGATTTTCCGGCCTATGTCGTGATCTTCATCGTCGGTCATATCGTTGTCTCGCTGTTGCTGGCGGTGGAAGTGGCGTTCCGTCCCTCCTACTGGACGCACGCCTTCCTGTGGGCGCCGCTGACGCTGGCGCTCGCACTGCTTCTGCTCCCGCCCGTGAAGGGCGCCATTGTCGGCCTGCAATGGGCGCTGCGCATGCACGGCTTCGACGGCGAGGGCGGCGACGAACTCGATCCCGTTCCGCGGCCAGCGGAAAATTGAATCCATGAACGAACTCGCCGAACGCCTGACGCGGATTGAGCGCGTCGAGGACGACCCGAGCAAAGGACCGCTCGTTCGACCGCGCGATGCGGCCACACTCGTGCTGCTCGACCGTTCGCAGAAGGAAACGCGCGTGCTCGTCGGCAAGCGCAACGAGAAAAGCGTGTTCCTGCCGGGAAAGTTCGTCTTTCCGGGCGGACGACTCGATCGTTCCGACAGGCGGATGGTTTCGGTCGGGAAGATCGACAGCAAAAGTGCCCTCCGGCTGAACAGGCGCGTCGCGCGAAAGAGCGCGCATCGTTCCCGCGCGCTGATGCTGGCCGCCATCCGCGAGACCTGCGAGGAAAGCGGTTTCCTGCTCGGCCGCAAGATCAAGCGCGGCGCCGAACTGAGCATGGTGCCCGAGGACTGGAAGCCATTCGCCGAGCATAACGTCGTTCCCGATCTTTCGATGCTGACCTTCGCCGCGCGCGCGATCACTCCGCCCGGACGCTCGCGCCGCTTCGATACGCGGTTTTTCATCGCCGACCGCGAGCACGTCGCTGCGAACTGCGGCAATCCCTGCGGACCGGATTCCGAACTCGTCGAGATGAAATGGATCAGGCTCTCGGAAGCCAGGGACAACCCGAACATGCCGACGATCAGCAAAGTGGTGCTGATCGAAATCGAAAAGCGGCTGAACTCGCGAACCGACGTGCCGGTGCCGTTCTATTTCTTCCGCCGCGGCGCTTTTCGCCGCGAGGAGATTAAGTAGTGCGCCAATCCCCCAAGACGGCTACCGGTGGCTTTCGCAAAAATTCCACGTCATGCCCGCGCTCGTCGCGGGCATCCCGCTTAGGGACGCATTGCCTACCTAAGCGAGATGGCCGGGCAAAGCCCGGCCATGACAGAGGCAGATTGTAAAAGCAGCCCCTCTAAGGCAGCATCCCTGAGCGTCAATCGCGATCCAGGGCACGGACTTGAGCCTCATTTTCTTCTACGTTTTCGTTCTCTATGTCGGCATCGGCATGGTGACGGCCGTCTTGTTCGTGATTGACGGCGTATCGAAAGTCGCGCATGGCGCGCCCGTTTCCCCGGGCGCGCGGCTTTGCTTCATCCCGGCGTCGATCGCGCTCTGGCCGCTCGTGCTCAGGCGCTGGCTGCAAGCGGGAGAAGACAAATGATGCGGCCGCACCGGCTGGCGCACCGCGCGCTCTGGCCGCTGCTCGGTCTGCTGATCGCGTTCGGGTTTCTGCTGGCACTTGCGCTTCGGCCGCCGCCGGAGCCACTCGATGCACGCACCGCGCCGATGGAGCAACGCAAATGAGCGTGGGCTTCCAGGCGGTGATGTGGAACCGGCAGAAATATATCTACGACGCGATCCTCGCCGCTGCCGTACTTGGCTACATTCTCGCGTTCAACTGGATCGAGTGGACGCTGCATCCGCCCAAGAATCTGCCCGCCCAGATCGACCTGCAAATCCGCGCCTTCGGCACCTGCGCATTCCTGATGCTGACGGCGATCCTGTCGATCGGGCCATTGGCGCGGCTAAGCCCAAAATTCCTGCCGCTCCTCTACAACCGCCGCCACTTCGGCGTTCTGTTTTTTCTGATCGCCTGTTCGCACGCGGTCCTGATGCTGCAATGGTTCGCGGTCCAGGGCGCGCTACCCGATCTGAAAGCCGAACTCACCGACTGGCCGAGTTATTTTCGCTTTATCGGCTTCCCCTACAAGTCGCTCGGCATCGCGGCCCTTTCGATTTTCTTCCTGATGGCGGCGACCAGCCACGATTACTGGCTCGCCTTCCTGAAGCCGCCGGTGTGGAAGGCGCTGCATATGTTTGTTTATGCGGGCTACGGGCTTGTGGTGCTGCATGTGGCGCTCGGCGCAATGCAGCGGGACCACGGCCCGTTCATTCCGGTGATGCTCGGCGCATCTGTGTTGTGGCTCAGCCTGCTGCATATCGTTGCGGGCGTGCGCGAGCGAAAGCTCGATCTCGGAACGGGACTCAACGCCGAAGGCTGGATGGAAATCGGTCCCGCCGACTCCATCCCGGACAAGAAAGCAAAAATCGTCTGCACGCCCGGCGGCGAGCGCATCGCCGTCTTCCGCGACGGTAATCAGCTCGGAGCGCTGACCAATGTGTGCGCGCACCAGAACGGACCCATCGGCGAAGGCTGCATCATTGCGGGCTTGGTGACTTGCCCGTGGCACGGCTACCAGTATCGTCTGGAAGACGGCTGCGCGCCGCCGCCGTTCACGGAAAAACTGAGCACCTATCGCGTGCGTGTGAACAACGGAATGGTGGAAGTCGATCCGCGCCCCTTGCCGCCGGGAACCTGCGCGGCCATCATGCTGAAATAGAAGTGCGGGGGCTGCGATGGCGCGTGAACCGGAATGGATCGATGCGGGCGCGGCCGATGAACTGGCGAAGCATTCCTGCCGGTCGGCACGGCTGAAGAACACCCAGATCGCGCTTACGTTTCGCGACGGAGTGTTCGGCGCCGTCTCCAACGCGTGCAACCACGTGGGCGGACCGCTTGGTGACGGCGGCCTCGATGGCGACTACATCGTTTGCCCTTGGCATCAGTGGAAATTCCACCGCGTCACCGGCAAGGGCGAACCGGGCTTCGAAGAGGACTGCGTTCCCGCTTTTCCGGTGAAGCTCGAAGGCGGCCACGTTTTCGTGGACATCGCCAATCCGACCAAGCGCAACAAAAAACCGCACGATCCGCATCCGCTGGCGAGGAAGCCCATGCGCGCGCCGGGGCCGCTGCGGCTTGCCGGGATTTCGACCACGGCGATGGACGCGAGAAACCCGCGCTTCTCCGGCTCGGATCATTTGCTCAATCACGCGCTGGAAGCCGGCAAGAAACAGGGCGCGGAGACGAAGCTGATCACGCTGAATACGCTGAAGTTCAGAACCTGCGAAGGCTATTTCTCCAAGAGTTCGCGTGCCTGCACCTGGCCCTGTTCCATCACACAGATGGATCCGGCGGACGAAATGGATCAGGTCTATGAGACGCTGGTGCACTGGGCGGACGCCGTGATTGTCTCGACACCGATCCGCTGGGGGGCCGCCTCGGCGCTCTATTTCAAGATGGTGGAGCGGCTGAACTGCGTGCAGGTCGATGTCGCTTCCAAGGAAGAGCAGCTCATCCAAAATAAAGTCGCCGGTTTCATCATTGTCGGCGGACAGGACAATATCCAGGGTGTCGCCGGCTCGATGCTGTCGTTTTTCGCCGAGCTTGGATTTTTCTTTCCGCAGTTTCCCTATGTCGCCCATTCGCGCGGCTGGTCGGCGGAGGATATGGAAAACAATGTGCGGGTCGTGCGGGATTCGAAATTCCTGGCACAGGGTGCCGCCGGGCTGGCCAAGCGCTGCCTTGAACTCGCGGACCGGTTGCTCAAGACCGGCACGCCAATGGTGCCGATGAGCGAACGCGGCGGCATGAAGGGGCGGGCAAATCCGGAGATGATGGAGCGAGATTAACCCGTTTTCGGGTACGGCAGGTGTTTCCTTGACATCCCAGCGTTCGCCGCTAGTTTGCGCTCGAACCCGACAGGAATCCTGAAAATGGCCAAAGCCGTTACGCTGAAAATCAAGCTCGTCTCGAGCGCCGACACCGGCTTCTATTACGTGACGAAGAAGAATTCGCGCACGATGACGGAAAAAATGAAGAAGAAGAAGTACGATCCGATCGCGAAGAAGCACGTCGAATTCACGGAATCCAAGATCAAGTAAGCCGCGCGCCCGCTCGCGCAAGCCATTGATCCGGCATGAAAAACCCCTCCTTCGCGGAGGGGTTTTTTGTCGGAACCGGGAAGCACAACAACAAACCCTCATGCTGAGGAGCGCCGTTAGGCGCGTCTCGAAGCATGAGGCCGCCTACATCCTTCGAGACGCGATGCTTCGCATCGCTCCTCAGGATGAGGCGGAGGAAGTCACTCCGGCAGTTCCCGCTTCGAATACGGGAACCAGTCGGGCTTGCGCTCCATGATGTAGTCCATGTGGACGTGCTTCGGCTCGCGGAAGGCGTCCAGCCCCTCCGCGCCCAGTTCACGCCCGATGCCCGAGTGCCGCATGCCGCCGAAGGGTGCAGCGTTGTTGTCGGCCAAGGGATCGTTGATCCAGAAACTGCCGGCCTTGATGTTGTCCATCGCCTTCATCGCGAGTTCGAGACTCTTGGTGTAGATGTTCGCGCCGAGGCCGTATTCGGAATCGTTCGCCTTCTCGATCGCCTCGTCTGCGTCCTTCACTTTGAAAATCGAGACGACCGGGCCGAACAGTTCCTCGGTGGTGGCGATGCCGCCATGCTTCACGCCCGAGATTACGGTCGGCTCGAAGAAGTGGCCCTTGAGGCCGTTCGGCGAAAAACGCTTGCCGCCCAGAAGAAGTTTTCCGCCTTCCTTGAGAACGCTGGCGACCTGGCTTTCGATCTTGTCCACGGCATCCGCCGAAATCAGCGGACCGATATCCGTCTTCGTGTCCATCGGATCGCCGACCTTCAGCGTCTTCACATGATCGACGAGGCGCCTGGTGAATTCCTCGGCGACCGATTCAACGACATAGATGCGCTTCGCGGAGGTGCAGACCTGACCGGCATTCAGGAGCCGCGCCCACGCCGCCCCCGGCACCGCAACATCGAGATCGGCGTCTCCAAAGACGATCAGCGGATCGATGCCGCCAAGCTCCAGATTGATCTTCTTCAACTGCGCACCCGCGACCGACGCGATGTGCTTGCCGACCGCCGTGGAGCCGGTGAAGGCGATCATGTCGATGCCGGGATGGCTGAGCATCAGCCCGCCGGTGTCGCCAGCACCCGTGATGATGTTCACGACACCGGGCGGCAGGCCGTCATAACATTCGCCGAGCAGCAGACCCGACAGCGGATTCTGGTGCGGCGGCTTGCAGACCGTGGTGTTGCCGGCGGCAATCGCGGGCGCCACTTTCCAGACCATCAAGAGCAGCGGAAAATTGAACGGCGCGATGCAGCCGACGACGCCATACGGCTCCTTGCGGACGAAATTCACCTGATGGTCGGCACCCGGCGGCACGGTGACGCCAATGTTGGAACGGCCGACCTCGGCGTAATAATCGAAGCATTGCGCGCACCAGGCGACGCAATCGACGGATTCAATGAGCGGCTTGCCGGTCTCTTTCGTCAGCACCTTGCCGATCTCATGCTTTTTCTGGCGCATCTTGGCGGCCACCTCGCGCATCAGATCGGCCTTGGTGACGCCCGATAGCCGCCACCAGTCGTTCTGCGCGGCCCGTGCCGCCTTCACCGCGGCATCGAGATCGGCATCGCCGCAGGCCGGCACGCTGTCGAGCATCTCCAGCGTCGCCGGGTTTTTCACTTCGATGGTCTTGTTGGATTTGGCGGCGACAAACTTGCCGTTGATCAGGATCGGACGGGCCATGCTGGCAGCTCCCCTCGCCTTATTGTTGCACCGAGCATTTAGTCGATGCCATCGCGTGTCAATACGCGGGCGGCTTACCCGATGTCGGCAATGGGTATCGCGGCGGAATACAACGTTGCGGCAACGGCGGCGTCGTCCGCATCCGTCACGAGCAATAGTTTGAGGGAGCCGCCTTCAATTTTCGCGTTCACGCCTTCGATTTTGTGAGGCTCTTCAAGCCGGCGAAGCCAGAGGAGATCTCCTTCCTTGCCGACAGCGCCCACCGCCGCCCCCAGGCAAGGTCCGTCCTCGACAGCGTCTTCGGTGTCCTCGGCCACCGCGGAGAATACGATATCGCCGTTCGGCAATGCGCATCCGTCGGTGAAACAGAACGGAACGTCGCCGGCCCCTCCGAGCTCAATGGCGTCGATCCTGTCTGGAGCGATATCGCCGAAATCCTGATCCGAATTCAGCGGATCGAGGATCCGAGCAAGCGCAAACCGGATGACCGCGTTCTGGGTCTCCTTTTTGTTGCCACGCTGGAGCAGGCAAAATTCGTCCCCTGCCACGATTGCGCCCTCGATATTCAGTTTCTCAAACTGCTCGCCGATGGGCTCGAACAGTTCGGAGAGATCGACGGACTTGGGCGCTCCGTGCATGGCTCCTTCGGAGTTCACCGCGACAAGAACCCCGCGGCGGCGTTTCTTCTTCGAGCCCGAACCGAGCGCGAACAACGCGCCATGCGGATATCCGTCAAAAGCCGGCAGAAACGTGAGCGCTTCCAGATCGGGCTTTTGTTTTTTGCGGTCTTCAACCGAATCCGGCAGTTCCCCTTCAAGGAGCCGAACCAGATTTCCCGGCCTGTTGTCGTCAAATCGAAAAACGCCGAGATGCAGTTCATCGTCGGCAATTATGTAGAGAAACGAATTCAGGCAGACGAGCCCGCTCGCCGCACTCAAATGCAGCGGCCTTCCGGCACTCCCGCCCGCCGAAAGCTGGAGGTCGCGGATTTTGGTGAGAGCGATCATGGGGTTGATTTCCCTGCGCGGGCCGGCGCCGACAGCGCGAGGCGCAGCCTAGACTGCTTTGCCGCCTGATGCACTTTGCGGACAGTGTACCGTTTTGACCTCCCGCCGCGCTTGACCTGAAATCGTGCTTAGCGCGCTGCGAGAAAAATGCTAAGTTGCTGTGAAGCAGGTGGAGGGCATGATGCGAAAAGCAGTAACGGCGATCATTGCTCTAGCGAGCTTGACCGCGGCCAGCGCACCCGCTCCCACGCAAGCGAAAGACGACTGCTGGGAATGCTGGGCGGGTGCGGCCATCCTGCTCGGCGGCATCCACCCCGCGAACGCGGGCTACGCGAGCGGGTATCTGCCCGGCATTTATTCGCCCTATTACGGTTACGCACCGGGCTATTCCGATTATCCCCGCCCGCACGCGCATCTGCCGACCTTGCATGCGCCCCGTGGCTACAGGTCGGTCCGTTACGCCAACCGCGTACAGTTCGTGCAGCCCGCCGCATTCGACCCTTCGCGCAAATAAACGTTAATCGAGAACCGCGCTTTCCCGGTCTTTCCGGAACCTTGCACTGTGCTACGCTGTTAGCGCGGCGGATCGCTCGTCTCTTGTTCCTGTAACTGCGTGGGAGTGCATCATGCGCAAGTCGTTACCGATCGTTTTCGCGGCGGCCGTTGCCGCAGTTGTCGTTACTACCCCTGAAAAAGCCAAGGCCGGTTGCTGGGAATGCTGGGCGGGCGGCGCCGTGGTCGCCGGGGCGGTCATCGCCGGGAGCGCCTATGCGCACGGCTACGGTGCGAGCTACTACGGCCCGCACTACGGCTATGGGCACTACGCCCCTCCGCGTCGCGCAGCGACGTATGGTTACTATTCGCCGCCCTATTACGATTACGGCGACGACTACTATCGCCCCGTGCGCTACGTGAAAAAAGTGCGCTACGTGCGACAGGAATACGTTGAGCCGGTCTATTACGAGCCGCCACAACGCGTCTATTACCAGCAGCCCGAACGTGTGCAGTATCGGAAAGCACCCCAGCAGAACTGGGTACGCGTCAGAAACTGATTTCGATGCATTCGAAGAAACGGCGTGGCGCAAGCCGCGCCGTTTTTCTGTTCAGTGCCGCGTCAGGCGCTCCGCGATGGATTTGCCCGAGGGCGCGATGCCGGTGCGTTCGGCTTTCAGGTCGAGATTCCAGAATGCGTTCTGGATGAAATGCACGCCGATGTATCTGAAAGGCTCGATTTCCCAGTTGGGCGAGCGGTGATTGACGCAAGGGAGCCGGGTGATCTCGCTCTGCTTGCCGAGGATCAGGTCGGAGAGCACCCTGCCCGCGAGATTGGTCGTGGCGACGCCATTGCCGACATAGCCCCGGGCACTGGCGACACCCTGCCCCGGATCGAACATCATCGTCGGCATGAAATCGCGCGGCGCGCCGAGCGGCCCGCCCCATGCGTGGGTAAAGCGCACGTCCTTCAGCATGGGAAACCAGTGGCGGACGCTGTCCTGAAACATCGCGATGGTCGGCGCGTGGCGGTCGTATTCGTCTTCGATCCGGGAGCCGAAATGATACGGCGCGCCGCGCCCGCCGAATAAAATACGTCCGTCGCCGGTCTTCGCCATGTATTCGATCGTGAGGCGGCAGCTGTCGACGCATTCGCGATTGTTCCAGCCGATCTGCGCCCAGTCGGACGCGGACAAGGGTTCGGTCAGCGTCATCAGCGAATAGACCGGGATCAGTACACGACGGGTTTTCGGCAGTTGCGAGAGGTACGCCTCGCCCGCGAGCACCAGGGTTTTCGCGCGCACATCGCCACACGGCGTGTGCAGCGCGGGTTTCGATCCGGTGCTGAAATCCGTCACCGGCGTCTGTTCGTAGATTTTTGCGCCCTTCTTCTCCACCGCCCGCGCCAGTCCGCGCACGAGGCGGCCCGGATGAATGTTGGCGGCATCCTTGTAGAAGACAGCGCCCCGCACGCCCTCGATCTTCACCCGCGCATCGGCCTGCCCCTTGCTGAGCAACGCCACGCGATCACCCAGACCAAGTCCGGCAAACTCCTCATAGCCCGCCTGCACGGAGGGCAATTGCTGCGGCCCCCTCGCGACCGTCATGCTCCCCCCGCGCATGAAATGGATGTCGATATTCTCGGCTTTCGCGGCGCGCTCCACTTCGTCCACCGAGGCCGCCATCGCGCGATACAGCGCCACCGCCTGCTCGCGGCCGTGATGCTCGGCGATCATCCCGAGGCTCGTCGGAAAATGCGCCGTGCACCAGGAACCGTTGCGGCCCGAGGCACCGAAGCCCGCGATTTCCTTTTCGACAATGGCGATTTTCAGCGACGGATTCTTCGCGAGCAGATAGTAGGCGGTCCACAGGCCCGTATAACCCGCGCCAAGGATCGCCACATCCACGTCGATGGATCCATCCAGCGGTGCGCGCGGCGTGAGATCGTCGCCGCAGGTTTCCAGCCAGAAACTGTAGGATTTATAGTCTTTCATGCGCGGCTGTTGTTCCTATTTTTCGCGGCCCTGTGCGCCGTGAACGATCGAAACAATTACAATCTCGTTGCGTGCTTCATATACCTTGTAGACGATGATGTAAGGCAATTCGAGGAGTTCACGCGTGTCCTCAACTACTCCGGGCCTGCCCATGTGTGCGAGACAGTCCAACTCCAGCAGATTGATCCGGCCGCGAATGCGCGACAGCATATCCGCCGCTGCAGATGGGCTATCTTTCACAATCCATGAAAAAATACGATCCAGATCATCTTCCGCAGCCTGCCGGAAGATGACCTTCATACACCGTAGCGGCTGCGAAGACGCTCATTGAATTCAGCGAGCGTCAGTGTCTCCGGATCGCTTTCCGAAAGCCTACGCCGTACTTCGGCGGCCTGCTCATCGGTCAGCCGCAACGAGCTGTTGTCCTGTTCTTCCATAAGCTGCACGACATGCGCGACATCGGCCTGACGCTCCGGGGGCCAGGTCAGCACACGATCGAGTATCTTCTTCACTTGTGCCTTCGTCATACCGTCTAATATAGCACATCTGCCCTTCTCCAATACGAGCTTTCGCGGAGCTGCGCGGAGAGAAACCGGCGCGGCAAAAAAAGGCGCCATCGCTGGCGCCCTGAAAGTGGGTATTTGGGAGACTTCACTTCGCAGTCACTTCCTTCGAAAACTGAGGTGGCCGGCGGTGGTCGGTTCGAGGAGGCCTCTCTATGCCGTCCGCCCGCCGGCCGAACCCCACGGACCCAGGAGATGCGGCGGACCTGAGCGAACCGCAGGGTAATCTTCGAACCAAAAATTGCCGGCTCGATTTCGGTTTCGGTTTCGACGCTACGGATGCGAAGCGCGCGCTGCAATGAAAAAGGGCCGCGAGCGGCCCCCGATCTGCAAACGGCGTGAACTTATAACCTTAAATTTGAAAGTTAAGCGCGATGCTTAATCGGGGGCCCAATCCGCCTCATCAAGCGCCGGCTGATTCAATCCGTCACCCTGAGGTGCGAGCGAAGCGAGCCTCGAAGGGCGACAGCCCCGGCCGTTCATCCTTCGAGGGCCGCTAGCGCGGCCACCTCAGGATGACGGGATAAACAAAAGCTGAATTTACGCGGCGTTGGCGACCACGCGATTGCGTCCATCGCGCTTCGCGCGATAAAGCGCTTCGTCGGCGCGTTTCAGGATTATCTGCGCGTCGTCGTCCGGCGAAACCCGCGCGGCGATGCCGATGGAGATCGTGACTTCGATCGAGCGCGCACCGCGGTTGACCGGGAACGGCTCGCCCGCGATGCGGCGGCGGATGCGCTCGGCCACGGTCGCGGCGACCCCAAGATCGGTGTCCGGCATCACGACGACAAATTCCTCGCCGCCATAGCGGCAGGCGAGATCGATGCCACGGATTGAAGACTTTAATCGCTCCGCGAATTCGCGCAGCACGTCGTCGCCGGCGTCATGGCCATAAGAATCGTTGATCGACTTGAAGTAGTCGATGTCGAGGATCAGCACCGAAAGCGACTTTCCGCGCGAGGCGGAGCGCTCCACCAGCGTGCCCACATGGCTTTCCATGTAGCGGCGATTGTAAAGGCTCGTGAGCGCATCGGTGACGGCCAGTTCCATCGAGTTCTGCACGTTATCGCGCAGCTTCTCGGTATAGCGCTTGCGGCGCACCTGCGTGCGAACGCGCGCGATCATTTCGTTCTTGTCGCCCGAGCGCTGGATGTAGTCGTTGGCGCCGAGATCGAGGCCGCGCATCAGGCGGGCGTCGTTGCCCGGCTCGGTGAGCAGCAGCACCGGCAGATGCCGTGTACGGTCGAGCGAACGCACCTGCCCCACCAACCTTAGAGAATCGAAGCTGCGCAGGTCGAGCGAGAGCATCAGGAGATCGTAATTGCCTTCGGCGGCGCGGAACAGCGCCTGGGTCGGATCGGTTTCGACGTCCACCGTGTGCTGGCGGCCCACCGCCTCGTCGATGCGCTCCACCGTGGAAGTACGATCGTCCACGACGAGCACGCGTCCGTTCAGGCCGCTGTCGCTGGCGGCGGCAAAAACCTGGTCGCTGAGGTTGATCTCGCCGGACGTCACGGCGCGCATGCGGAGTTCGTCGGTGACCATCTTCAGGCGCACGAGCGAACGCACGCGCGTAATCAGCGCGAGATCGTTCACGGGCTTCGTCAGAAAATCGTCGGCACCCGCTTCCAGTCCCTTCACACGGTCGGCGGGCTGGTCGAGGGCCGTGACCATGATGATCGGGATGTGGTGCGTGGCCGGGCCCGCCTTCAGGCGGCGCGCAACCTCGAAGCCGTCCATGCCCGGCATCATCACGTCGAGCAGGATGATGTCCACCTGCCCGCGCTCGCAAATTTCGAGCGCTTGCGGGCCGTTGGAAGCGCTGATGACTTCGAAATATTCCGCGCTAAGACGGACCTCCAGGAGCTTGAGGTTCGCCCGCACGTCGTCGACGACAAGGACCCGAGCACTCACGTCAGTTATCCTTCACAAAATGACGGACGGTTTCCAGAAACTTGGAAACGGAAATCGGCTTCGAGAGATACGCCTCGCAGCCACCCTCGCGGATGCGTTCCTCATCGCCCTTCATGGCGAAAGCGGTGACGGCGACCACGGGGATCGAGCGAAGCTCTTCATCATCCTTGATCCACTTCGTCACTTCGAGGCCCGAGACTTCGGGCAACTGGATATCCATCAGAATGAGATCGGGGCGATGCTTGCGCGCAAGATCGAGCGCCTCGATCCCGTTGCGGGTCTCGATCGTCGCATACCCGTGCGCTTCCAAGAGATCGTGAAAGAGCTTCATATTCAGCTCGTTGTCCTCCACGATCAGGACAGTTTTCGCCATTCGCTCCGTCCCGGTCCGTTTACGCCCCAAGGCAGCCCGCGCTCGCGTCCGATGATCCTGCGATTCGCGCTTGCCGCCGATTGTTTTTTCTCGCCGGCCCCCTAGGGTTCGGCCGGGATTGCTTCTTCGGCAACCTCCGGCAATCTACGCCGCATTCCTTACAGAAAGGGTAATGCCGGTGAGGACTCGCAGCCCTGAACCGTCCCAAGACGAGGCGGAAACCATTGCCGTTCAGTCCTTGAATTGGTTGGCAACGGATTTTGAACGCCTAGGGCGTTTTATGGGCGAGACCGGACTTTCGCCCGAAACCATGCGGAGAGCGGCCGCAGACCCGGCTTTCCTCGCCTGCGTGCTCGAATATCTAATCAAGAACGAGACCATCCTGATCGAGTTCGCGTCGGAACTGGGGCTGGAGCCCATGCAGGTTGCAACGGCACACGCCCGCCTCACGCCGGCGGGCTAAAGAGGGCCTTATCGGGCCACTCGCCCGCGGATCAGCACGTCGAAGGTGGAGTTCCGCCAGTTACTGTAGTCGAAGCCGCTGACCTCGCCGATCTTTTCCGGCTTCAGGCCGAGGGCCGCCGCCCGTTCGGCGAAGGCAGACCGCTGGCGGCTCTCGACGAAGGCAACCCGGCATTCATCCGGCTTCAGGAAATCCGCCGCCCCTTCCGCTGACGCAAGCAGTGTATTGGTCCCGCCATAGAAAATGAGATTGGGCTCCGCATATCCAGCCGCCGCAACGCGCGGCAGCACGCAAGGCGCGGCCCGCGATGCAGCCACAAGCTCACGCGCAATCGCAAGTCCCTTCATCTGCGGGAGCGCGGTGTATAGCGCCGTCGAACTGCCGATGGCCGCAAGCAGCGAGAGCACAAACGCGGTTTCGGACTGTCCACGCAGGAACTGCCATGCAGCAAAGCTGGCAAGGCCGACTGCGAACACCACCGCGCCAAAGAACTCTAGCTCGAGCGGGCCATCGAACTTGAACGCCAGATATCCGATTGCGAGTGCAAGCGCCGCTGCAAAAGCTGGCCATAGCAGGCCAACGAACTGTGCTCGCCTCTCGACCACTACATGTCGATCCAGCATCAATGCGATCAAAATGGCGATGCCGGGATAGAGCGGCAGTACATAATGCGGCAGCTTGGTCACCACGAGTTCGAACATGATCCATGCCGGAACAATCCATGCGATCAGGAAGAATACGCAGCGGTCGGAACGGTTGATCCATGCAAAGGCTGTCGCCTGCGGCGCAAGGATCGCGGCCGGCCAGAAACTGACCCAGAACAGCAGCCAGAAATATCCGGGCGGCCCCCAATGGCCTTCCGCCGGCTGCAGCAGGCGGCTCATCAGGTCGCCGCTCACCGAACGCGTGAAGAAGGCGCCTTTGGTTTGCAGGTAGATCGCGAGATACCAGGGCGCGATCAGCACCGCGATCCACAGAACCCCCGCAAGCGGCTTCAAGCGCATCAGCCAACGTGCGGAGCGCTCGCGAACCACGAGGGCGGCAATCGCAAGACCCAAGATGGTGATAATAATCGGCCCCTTCAGCAGCAGCGAACAGCCGACTCCGGTCCAAAATATTCCGGCGAGGCCCCATGCCGTAAGCTTCGATGACACAGTTCTATCGTGATGCAGATAAATATAGGCCAGCGCACCGAATGAAGCCGTGGACGCAAGCATCATCGATGCATCGATGGTCGCGATCCGCGCCTCTACCCCGACCAGACTCGATGCGCCAAGCGCAAGGCCCGCGAGCAATGCGTTCCGGCGCGAAACAAATGCGAGCGCGATCCAGTAGGTCAGCAGCACCGAACCGATCGCCGCGAACAGCGACGGCAAACGGTAAATTTCAATGCGGTTCCGGGCATTCTCAACGCCGAGCGCTTCCGCTGCCTTCACTGCACCCGCCTGCAACCAATACACGCCAACCGGCTTCCGGTAGCGCGT
Source organism: Xanthobacteraceae bacterium (assembly GCA_022844205.1). Classification (GTDB taxonomy): domain Bacteria; phylum Pseudomonadota; class Alphaproteobacteria; order Rhizobiales; family Xanthobacteraceae; genus JAUSIF01. The sequence continues at coordinate 334,219 of JALHMF010000003.1, forward strand.
CGCTCCCTGCAAGCGAATGTCCACGTAATCGGCTGTCTCCACCATCTGCTTCGCGGGCTGAGCGAAGCGGCTCTCGTCGCGACTCGTGACCGGCAGCGAAGAAAAGCCTTGCAGGAAGAAAAACAGGGACGCGATCAGCAGCACCGATGCGGCGCGAAAATGCGTGGCTGTGATCCAGTCAAGAATTTCGCCGATTTTCTCGGGCAGACTGACGACACCAGCAGTCCGCGAAGGGATGTTTCCTTCCGCTCCTGCAATTGCCACCGCGGGGAAGAGCAACAGACGCGCAAGAAACACGAGTCCGCTCGCCAGCATGAGGATCGGCCAGTGGATTTCATGCATCAGCCAAGGTTTCAGCTGGTGGCTTTCGATCACAACCCCTTCGAGCGTCTCGATCGTGAAGAAGAGAATGCCGACCAGCGCGATCGGTGCCGCTTCCCGCTGGAGTACAGCGCTCCACGAAAACCGGTTCGGTGGAGCAATCCAAAGCGAAAAACTCGGGAAGAACGCAGGCACCTTCGTTGCGCGCATTAATGCTGGGGCGTCGAGTGTTGCGGATAGTAGCTCGTCGTCGAGCGCAATCCGGTGCCGATAGTAGATAGCGGCAGTGATGGCAGCGAGGAAGGTGAACAGAGCGCTCTTGAACAACAGCACGAGCGAAAGAAAGATCAGCACGTTCGCCAGATAGAGCGGATACCGGACAACGGAATGGATGCCGCTTTGTAACCGCTCGGACTTGCCATCAGGGAGCGTATATCCCGCATCCAAAACGCGGATCAGAAGCCCCGCAATCGCAAGGCTAAGGCAGAACAGATCCCAGATCTCCTCGCCGAAGTCGCCGATTGCGCCGGTCATCCATCCGGAGTGCACGAATGCATAAATCGCAAACGGCAAAAGAAGAAGGCTGAACCAGAAACGCATCCGGCCTAGCGAGAGCTCGCCGCCGTCAACTCCACTACGCGTCATCACAATTTCCCGGCCGAAAGATCCTTTTGTGGGTCTAGACCCCGCCCCGAATGCAAACAAGACAAACTGCCCGATAGCGGCAACTGGGCGCAGAGGGATTTACGCCATTTTTATTCAGCAGGTCGAATTGCAGGCGTTCGGGAGAACCGGTTGCAAGAAAGCTATTTCTTGCAGGGTGCCGCCTTCAGGAACTCGACGCTCTTCAGTTCGCCCTTCAGAGCGAAGCCGCCGTAGTCGAGCTTGAGCGCACGGCTGACACCGTTTTCATAAAGGTCGAAGCCAAGCACATAGGCCGGCGTGCGCTCACCGGCACCCTGCTCGAAATAACTCACCGTCACCGGATAGCGCTTGATGGCGCTCAATTCGGGTTTCTTCGCGGGGTCTTCCTCAGGAGCGGCATTGGTACCGGCTCCGATAATGGAAAGCGTGTCATAGACCTTCTTGCCGTCCGGTGAACCGTCATAGACCTTGGCTTCGAGGATGGTCTGACCAGCACTGCCCGCCTCGATCAATTTCTTCAGGTGCTCGGTCGGCAACAGGATGGGTCCCTTCAACGGGAATGGATTGGATTTTGGCTTCGCGAGCCGCACCTGAAAACCGCCGTCCTTTGCCCGCTCGACTGAGCCGTCCACATCGTCCTTCAGATCCTGATTGACAAAATTCTGCGTCTTGAAGCGGAAGGATTTGGCGTCGCCGCCCTCCCAGGTGATGCTCCGAAGATCGCTCATCGTCTCCCGGCCCTCGCCGGAATCGAGACGCGTCACCTGCCGGAGCGTGATCGCATAGCCCTGACACGCATTGCCCGTGATCTCGAACGCGATTCTTCCCTGTGCGCGGTCGATCTTGCTACCGGACTTGCCGGGGTCGATCGAGAGTTCGTAGACGGCCCGATGGGGCACCAGCACCGGCTGTGCTTGAGCGGCCGGCGCGGCAGGCAGGATCGCGGCAAGCGCGGCCGCGGACAGAAACAGCACTCTGGGCAGATTGCGCGGGAGCATTACGATTCCTTTGGGAGGCAATGGAAACAATAAAACCGGGACGAGGAATGCACAACCGATCCTGCCGTCACGAAATGGCGATAAAACGGCCAGTTGCGGGTGCGGGGCCAATCGTCCAAGACTGAAGGAAACAAGGGAGAAAGACATGGCGGGCAAGATCGATGCGCGGCTGGCGGAACTTGGAATTGTCTTGCCCTCGCCGCCTTCCCCGGCCGCCAATTACGTGCCGACGGTGCGAACCGGCTCGCTGCTGGTCTGCTCCGGACAGGTCTCCGCCGCTCCCGGCGGCCAGGCCGTGAAGGGCAAGCTCGGCGCCGAATTGACGCTCGAACAGGGGCAGGAAGCCGCCCGCATCTGCGCGATCAATCTGATCGCACAGGCGAAGGCCGCGCTTGGCGACCTCGACAAGATCAAGCGCTGCGTGCGTCTTGGCGGCTTCATCAATTCAACGCCCACCTTCGCGCAACTTCCCTTGGTTATGAACGGCGCCTCGGACCTGATGGTCGAAATCTTCGGCGATGCCGGCCGCCATGCCCGCACGACCGTGGGCGTGGCCGAGCTTCCCTCCGATGCAGCAGTGGAAGTGGAAGCGATCTTTGAAGTCAGTTAACCCGGTTTTCTACACCCTCGACTGGCTCGTCGAAAAACCCCTCGCACATCGGGGCCTGCACGGCAACGGCCTGATCGAGAACACGCTGGCTGCGGCGCGCGCCGCCGTCGCCGGAAATTACGGCATCGAATGCGACGTGCTGCTGTCGAAAGACGGGGAAATTTTCGTCTTTCACGACAACACGCTCGACCGGCTGACCGGAGAGAAGGGACCTTTCTCCGCGCGCACGGCCCCAGAACTGAAGCGCATTTCCCTCAAGGGCAGCGATGAGAAAATCCCGACCCTGAAGCAATTGCTCGATACGGTCGCCGGACGCGTGCCGCTGGTGATCGAGCTGAAGAGCGACTGGGATGGCAGCGAATTGCTCGCCGCAAAACTAGCCGAACAACTCGTGCACTATGCGGGCCCGGTCGCGGCGATGTCGTTCGATCCGGTTCTCGTGAACGCACTGCGCAAGGTGGCGCCCGGCCTTCCGCGCGGGATTGTCGCCGAATGGAAATACAAAGACTCCGAATGGCCGGGACTTTCCTGGGGATCGCGGTGGAAGCTCGCCTATCTTCTGCACATCCTCACCACCAAGCCGCATTTCGTCTCGTACAGCGTGAACGACCTGCCCGCGATCGCCCCGCTGATCGCCAAACACGGGCTCGGCATGAAGCTCCTTTGCTGGACCGTGCGAAGCGAGAAGCAACGGAAGCGAGCTTTGTGGTGGGCAGACCAGATCACGTTCGAGAATTTCCGGCCTTAAATTCGGTGCGGATTTCTGGTTTGCTTGCTTCCAGACATGACCGGCAAGCCTGACCTGCGCGTTCGCATCGTACCCTCCATCCGGGAAATTCCGGCTGAAGCCTGGGACGCCTGCGCCTTTCCGGCAGCGACCGGCGGAATCAAAATCTCAACGAAAAACGCCGTGCCTTGCGGGGATCGCAACAGGGCTGATTCAGTTTCTCATGCCTATGCATCAGAACATGAAGCAGTTGAATCATTACTTGAAGAAGCCGCCGCGGGCGCAGAAGACCCGCGAAACCCCTTTATTTCCCATGCTTTTCTGGCCGCCCTGGAAGAAAGCGGCAGCGTGAGTGCCCGCACCGGCTGGATGCCTCAGCATCTCCTGGTGGAGGGTACCGATGGCACCCTCCTCGCGGCCATGCCCTGCTACCTGAAGAGCCACTCCCAAGGCGAATACGTGTTCGATCACGGCTGGGCCGACGCCTATGAGCGTGCGGGCGGCAATTACTATCCCAAACTACAAGTCTCGGTGCCGTTCACACCGGTGACCGGCGCGCGCCTGCTCGTGCGCAGCGGCCCGCATGAGAGCGGCGCAAGGGAGGCGCTGGTCGCAGGCGCAATCGAGCTATGCCGGATGCGCGGAGCGTCCTCGATCCATCTGACCTTTGTGCTGGAGCGCGAGTGGAAGTTTCTCACCGGGCTTGGATTGCTCGCGCGCCACGACAAGCAGTTTCATTGGATGAATGAGGGCTACAAGACCTTCGATGATTTCGCCGCCGCCCTCGCCTCGCGCAAGCGCAAGCAGTTGCTGCGCGAGCGCCGCGAGGCGCAGGATGGAGTCGAGATCGTCCATCTCACCGGCGATGCGCTGATGGAAAAAACCTGGGACTCGTTCTTCGAGTTCTACGTGGATACCGGTTCGCGGAAATGGGGGCATCCCTATCTGAACCGGAAATTCTTTTCCCTCATCGGCAATAGCATGGGCGAGCGGATCGTGCTGATCATGGCGAAGCGCGACGGCCGTTCCATCGCGGGCGCGCTGAACTTCGTCGGCCAGAACACGATCTACGGCCGCTACTGGGGGGCGCTTGAACAGCGGCCGTTCCTGCATTTCGAACTTTGCTACTATCAGGCGATCGACTACGCGATCGCGCACGGGCTCGTCCGCGTCGAGGCCGGAGCGCAGGGCCAGCACAAGCTTGCCCGCGGTTACATGCCGGCGACCACCTATTCCGCGCACTACATCCGCGATACGGGCCTGCGCAGCGCGGTGGCCGATTATCTCAAGCGCGAGCGCATTCATGTGCGCATGCAAGGCGAGGCGCTTGCGGCACTGGCGCCCTTCCGCAAGGATGGAGAGAAATAGTATTCCTGTCATGCGTGGGCTTGACCCGCGCATCCCGCTTGGGGTGGCAGGGCCGTGCCTTCCCAAGCGAGATGGCGGGGCAGGCAAGCTTGCGCAGCCTGCCTAAAGTTGGCTGCGGGCCCGGCCATGACGATCATGAATCAGACGGAGGATTGAATGGCCGCCTACGACGATAAAAACATCTTCGCGAAAATCCTTCGCGGCGAACTGCCGGCCTACAAGGTCTATGAGGACGACAAGTCCTACGCCTTCCTCGACATCATGCCGCGTGCCCACGGCCACACGCTGGTCATTCCGAAAGCGCCCGCGCGCAACATCCTCGACTGCCCGCCGGAATATCTGGCGCATGTGATCCAGGTCGCGCAGAAGATCGCCAAGGCGCAAAAGATCGCCTTCGGTGCCAGCGGCGTCACCGTGCAGCAGTTCAACGAGAGATCAGGCGGACAGGTGGTCTTCCACCTCCACTTCCACATCATTCCGCGCCACGACGGCGTGGCGCTGAAAGCGCCTGCGAGCGTGCAGGAAAAGGCGGAAGTGCTCGGGGCGAATGCGGAGAAGCTGCGGAACGCGCTTGCGGGGAAATAAGCCGTCACCCTGAGGTGCGAGCGAACGGAGTGAGCGAGCCTCGAAGGGTGGCTCCGTCATCCTTCGAGGCTCGGCGCTTTCACGCCTCGCACCTCAGGATGACGATTGCCCGTACCACGCACCCGCGATGATGAGGGCTTCCCCGGCAAGAATGCCGAGGAACACCGAACGCCGCGCCAGCAGGAATACTGCAAAGCCCAAGGCAACCGCGCCGACGCGCAGCGCGAGTGGCAGCGACAAGAGATCGCCGGAAGGAAACAGAACAAGCCGTGCGATCACAGCGGCAAGCAAGGCCGTCGCCACGCCGCGCACGAAAATCAGAATTTCGGAATCCTCGTCCAGCCCGCGCGCGAAAAACACCGCGAGCGAGCGGAAGATTTCCGTCGGCAGGAAGCCCGCGAGGATGACGAGGAGATAGGGCCAGAGCGGACCTTCGAGGAGGCTCATTTTTTCCTCCTCTTCAAAATCCGGTGCAGCAGCCAGGCCGCGCTGCCGCCGGCCAGTCCCGTCCAGAGCATGTCGAGCTGGCCGCCGATTTCCGCAAAGACGGGTGCGAACCCGAGACCGAAAGCCAGCGCCGCCTTGTCCACGATGTCGCGCGCGTTGCTCGACATCTGCAGCAGGAACGAAATCGGCGTCAGAAACAGAAGGCCGGTCGCCAGCGCGTGCGGCAACGTTCCAGCGAGTTCATAGCCAACGAGCGTCGATACCGTCGACAGGCCTACCAGCGCCATGCCCATGCCGAAGAAGAAGGGAACACGCCGGTCCTTGTGCATGTGGGGAAGCCGCTTGCTCCCCTCGACCCATGCGGTGACGGCCACGAAATGCGCAGCCAGCAACTGGACGAACACGCCTCCCCGCTTCGGCCGCAGATAGGGCATGAGCGATGCCGTCATCGGAAACATGCGGACCGAGGAAAGCCCGACCGCGAGCGCGATGACGGCGGCCGCGTTGCCCGCCGCCCAGCCGCTGACCAGCAGAACCTGTGCCGGCATCGCCCAGATCAGAAAGGTGGAAAGCACCGCGGCACCCAGAGGAAAGTTCAGATCGCGGATCAGACCGCCGAAGCCGATGAAGGTCGCAAACAGCACCCAGCCCTGGATGGACGTCGCCGCGACCATTGTACCGCGCACGAATTGCCGCCGGCCCTCGCCGGGCGGCAGTTCATGCTCGTGTTCGTTCTGGCGGGAACCCTTCGGAGAATCTTTCACGGGCGAGACTATAACCACGCGCGCGCGCGAATGCGCGAGGGGTCGGCCTGAATATCAGCCTTGCGGGAAACGCAGCCGTAACGCGAGCAATTTCGCGTTCAGCGTACGTACGAATACAGGATCATAAAAATTCCGGCCGTGGCGACCGTCCAGATCACCGATCGGACGAAGAAAATCCCCGAAGCATATGCAAACAGATAAGCGATCCGTGCGCCGAGATAGAGATAGGCTCCCCACAGCGACCAGTCGCTCGTGCGCTGCGCAACGACCACCATCAGCACCGCGGCGGCAAAGAACGGAAACGTCTCCATGAAATTGCGGCTCGCCCGCTCCAGCCGGCCGCCGACCCCTGTCAGCGGGGGCACCGGCTCGTCGCGCGCGCTCGCATTCCAGCGATAGCCGCGCTGCATCGTCGCCGCGCGAGCCTGCGCCATGATGTGGACAAAGCCGAGCACGATGGAAAGCGCCAGAACGTGCAATTCCGTCATGAACTGACCATGGAGAACGGGTGAGGCTTCAGGCGCGAACCAGCGGCAGCTTCGGCACGCCGGAGCCGGGCTTCGACGGACCACCGCCGTCGTCATCGTCGTCTCCGCCATCCGGCTTCTTCGCCTTCGGGCGCGGCGGACGCTTCGGTTTGCCGCCGCCCTCTTCCGGCTCCGCCTTCGGCGTGACGACACCTTCCACATATTCGAAGCCGAGCACCTTGCGGCCCTCGTCGTCGGTGCGGACAATCACGCGTACATGGCCGCCGGTCTTGAGCTTGCCGAACAGCAACTCGTCGGACAGCGGCTTCTTGATGTGTTCCTGAATCTGCCGGGCCATCGGCCGGGCGCCCATCTGCTCGTCGTAGCCCTTGTCCACGAGCCAGGCGGTCGCCTCTTCGGAGAGCTCGATGGTGACGGCGCGATCGGCAAGCTGCGCCTCAAGCTGCATCACGAACTTCTCGACGACCTTCTTGATCGTCTCGGAATTCAGATGCGCGAAGGTGATCACCGCATCGAGACGGTTGCGGAATTCCGGCGTGAACAGCCGGTTGATCGCCTCGGTATCCTCGCCCTCGCGCTTGGTGCGCGTGAAACCGTAAGCCGACTTCGCCATTTCGGAGGCGCCGGCGTTGGTGGTCATGATCAGAATGACGTTGCGGAAGTCGACCTGTTTGCCGTTGTGATCGGTGAGCCGGCCGTGATCCATCACTTGCAGCAGAATGTTGAAGAGATCCGGGTGCGCTTTCTCGATTTCGTCGAGCAGGAGCACGCAATGCGGCGTCTGATCGACGGAGTCGGTGAGCAAGCCGCCCTGATCGAAGCCGACATAGCCGGGAGGAGCACCAATCAGGCGCGACACCGTATGCCGCTCCATATATTCGGACATATCGAAACGATGGATCGGCACGCCCAATGAGGCGGCGAGCTGGCGCGCGACTTCGGTTTTGCCGACGCCGGTGGGACCGGAGAAGAGATAGGAGCCGATCGGCTTTTCCGGCTCGCGCAGGCCCGCGCGCGCGAGCTTGATCGCGGACGAGAGCGCCGTGATCGCCTGATCCTGTCCGTACACGACCTGATGCAGCGTCGCCTCAAGATTGGCGAGCACTTCGGCGTCGTCCTTGGAAACCGTCCTCGGCGGGACGCGCGCCATCGTCGCGATGGTCGCCTCGATCTCCTTCACGCCAATGGTCTTCTTGCGCTTGGCTTCCGGCAAGAGCATCTGCGCCGCCCCCGACTCGTCGATCACGTCGATCGCCTTGTCCGGCAGCTTGCGGTCATTGATGTAGCGCACGGAAAGATCGACCGCCGCCTTGATCGCGTCGTTCGTGTATTTCAGGCGGTGATAATCCTCGAAATAGGGCTTCAGGCCCTTGAGAATCTCGATTGCATCATCCGGCGTCGGCTCGGCCACGTCGATCTTCTGGAACCGGCGCACGAGTGCCCGGTCCTTCTCGAAGTACTGGCGGTATTCCTTGTATGTCGTCGAGCCGATGCAGCGCAGATTGCCCGAGGCAAGGGCCGGCTTCAGCAGATTCGACGCATCCATGGCGCCGCCCGATGTAGCGCCCGCACCGATCACCGTATGAATTTCGTCAATGAACACGATGGAATTCGGGAACGCTTCCAGTTCCTTGATGACCTGCTTGAGCCGCTCCTCGAAGTCGCCGCGATAGCGCGTACCCGCGAGCAGCGTACCCATGTCGAGGGCGAACACGGTCGAAGTCTTCAGTACGTCCGGCACGTCGCCCATCACGATGCGGCGGGCGAGGCCCTCGGCGATGGCGGTCTTGCCGACGCCCGGGTCGCCCACAAAGAGCGGATTGTTCTTCTGGCGGCGGCACAAAATCTGAATGGTACGAGCGATTTCCGTCTCGCGGCCGATCAAAGGGTCGATCTTTCCGTCCCGCGCCTTCTTGTTGAGGTTGACGCAGTAAGCGTCCAGCGCGTCGGCTTTCTTCTTGCCGTCGCCGTCCGGCTTTGTATCGGTTTCATCTTCAACGCCACGCACCGGGCGGCTCTCGGTCATGCCGGGGCGCTTGGCGATGCCGTGGCTGATGTAGTTCACCGCGTCGTAGCGGGTCATGTCCTGCTCCTGCAGGAAATAGGCGGCGTGGCTCTCGCGCTCGGCGAAGATCGCGACCAGCACATTCGCGCCGGTGACTTCTTCCCTGCCCGACGACTGCACATGGATGACCGCGCGCTGGATCACACGCTGGAAACCTGCAGTTGGCTTGGAATCGTCGTTGGCGTCGACGATGAGGTTCTCGAGTTCGCCGTCGATGTAATCGGTGAGGCTGCGCTTGAGGCGCTCGATATCCACGTTGCAGGCGCGCATCACAGCGGATGCGTCCTGATCCTCGATCAGCGCCAGCAGCAGGTGTTCGAGCGTTGCGTATTCGTGGTGGCGCTCATTGGCGAGCGCCAGGGCGCGGTGGAGCGATTGTTCCAGACTACGCGAGAACGTCGGCATCGAATTCCCTTGTCCCCAACACCCCGATCATTTCTTTTCCATCACGCATTGTAAAGGATGTTGATGTTTGCGGGCGAAATCCATCACTTGCGTGACCTTCGTCTCTGCAACCTCATACGTGAAAACGCCACATTCGCCGACGCCGTGCTGATGCACATGCAACATGATTCGGCTGGCTTCTTCCCGTCCCTTGCTGAAGAACCGTTCCAGGACGTGAACGACAAACTCCATCGGGGTGTAGTCGTCGTTCAGCAGCAACACACGGTAGAGATTGGGCCGCTTGGTCTGCGGCTTGGCCTTGGCGAGGACCGAGGTTCCCGCCCCCTCGCCGTCGCCCTTGCGTGTGCGGTCGTCCTTACCCATCCCGTGCACCGTCATATGGGTGCGGGTATTCAATAAATCGAGTGGTGATGGTTGAGGCCGATACACGTTTTTGCAATCCAGTTCGACTAGCGCCGGGGCCGAGCGCAAGGCGTCCGCTGCTGGCAGCATTTTAGGGCATGCGAAAGCCGCCTATCCAGCAGACTGAGCCGTCAATCGCTCAAATTCTAACGATCCCGCTAGCCTTGGTTAACCTCGACAGTGGGACGGAGCCGGATACCGAAAAAAATCGCCTATCCGGCAAGATTCAGTCAATGCCCTTGGCCTAGTGTGACAACACCAGTTTTGGGAGTCTGTCATGCGCAGTTTCGGTTCCCTGCACCGCTTCTTGCCCGCACAAAGGGGCAATGTAGGCATCATCTTCGCCCTCGCCATGATCCCCGTGATCGGGGGCATGGGCGCGGCCATCGATTACAGCATGGCCAACGCCTACCGCACCGACATGCAAAAGGCGCTGGACTCCACCGCCCTCGCCCTGACGCGCCTGATGCCGACAAATCAGGGGAACCTGGACACCAAGGGCCTGCAGTATTTCAACGCCAGCATGGGGCCGCACAGCAAGCTTACGGGCTTGCAGCTGACCATCACGCCGGACACCGGCATCCTCAGGCTTGCGGCGAAGGGCTATTACGAACCGAGCGTCGCCGGCGTGCTCGGCATCACCAACTTTGAAGTGGGCGCCCGCTCCGAAGCGAAGTGGGGCATCGGCAAGGTCGAGGTCGCACTGGCGCTCGACAACACCGGCTCGATGGCATCCAGCGGAAAGCTGACGCAGCTAAAGGCCGCCGCGCACAATCTGCTCGACGTGCTGGAGGCCGCCGCGAAGAACCCTGGCGACGCCAAGGTCAGCATCGTTCCCTTCGGCGTGCATGTCAGGGTCGATGCCTCAGCCTACATGAATTCCAACCTGTTGCGCTGGGACAGTGAGGTGGGTGAGTGCAGCAGGTCACAATATCTGACCAAGAGCGGCTGCCAGTCCAACGGGGGTTCATGGACTTCGGCCACGACGTCCAACTGGGCGGGCTGCATCGCCGACCGCGACAAGGACACCAATCTTAATTACGACGTGAACGACACTGCTCCTTCATCGTCCACCAACAACACCAAATTCCCCCGCACGGTCGGCTGCGGCTCGCTCGCCACCGTGATGCCGCTCAATTACAGCTGGGGAACGAGCTCCAGCACAGACCCGAACACCCTGCATGGCAAAATCAACTCCATGCAGGCGGTCGGCAACACCAACGTGACCATCGGACTGGTGTGGGCGTGGCATCTGCTGTCGCCCACGGCAATGTTCACGGAAGGCGTTGCTTATGGAACGGCCAATCTTCAGAAGTTCATTATTCTGCTGACGGACGGCGACAACACGGAGAGCCGTTTCTCCAGCAGCCAGTCGACGATCAACGCCCGCACGACGGCGACCTGCAACAACATCAAGGCGCTGAAAAACGCGAACGGCGACCCGTACATCAAGATCTATACGATCCGTGTGATCAACGGGAACGCAGATCTGCTTCGCAACTGCGCGACCGAAACGAGCATGTACTACGACGTGCAGAATGCAGATCAGCTCTCGGGTGTCTTCAGCGCGATCGGCTCCGAGATCGCGAACCTGCATCTCGCGAAGTAAAAAGGAACGATCCAACCGATCAATCGCTTCACGACTGATACACAGGGATTGCCGTCCGTCGGAGAACCGCCGGACGGTAATTCGTTTGTAGGGGAAGGATCGTGGTAACGCGATGGAAACCATCGCGGGGGAATAGATCGAAAACACACGATAATTCCCGTAAAATTCGAGCTAAATCAACGAAGGATCAAGCAAGCCAGCATATCTCATGGGCATTAACGCGGCAATTGGAGGCCGCCCATGATCGAACGCAGGACCACTCCGCGGCAGAAGACATTCCTGAAAGGCGTCATCCTGTTCAACAACAGGAAGTCGAGCGCCGATTGCGTGATCCGTGATCTCACCGATCACGGCGCGCGGCTGCAATTTTCCTCTTCAATCATCACGCCCGATGTCATCGAGCTTGAGATTCCGAACAAGGACCAGATCCTTCCGGCGCATATACGCTGGCGCAAGGGTGAAGAGGCCGGCATCTCCTTCGATCACGTAAAACCGAAAGAAACCGCGACCCCCGCTGAGACCGCAGGCGACGTTTCTCATCGCGTGGAACAACTGGAAGCCGAAGTCGCGAAAATGCACCGCCAGATGGTCGAGCTTCGCAACGAGATGCGCAGAATTCGCGGCGATTGACCTGTCGTCTTTCTTTCATATAGACCCGGCTTGACCAGCCCTTTTACCGCCAGGACGGCCCAGACAGCGGCGTATTGGTGTTCGCGCGTCGTTCGTGCAGCCCGTCAAAACAGAATCCCATCAGCCTTACGCCGACGGCGGTGTTGTATTCGCCGGCATGATCCCGGGCAGACCCGACAAACACAAAGCCCGGCCACTGGGCCGGGCTTCACTAAGTCAAAACCCCGTGCCGGATGGCTTACTTCGCGACTTTCGCGAAAGCGCCTTCGATCGGCTTGTAGGATTCCTTCGCGATGTCGGCATAGAGTTCGCCGATCTTGGTCGCCTTCGAGACAAACCCTTCGTACGCGGTCTTGTAGAAGTCCGTCTGCACTTCGAGCGCCTTGTCGAGCGTCTTGACGCCGAAAAGCTTTTCGAGAGCGGCGGTGCCGTCTTCGAACGATTTCTTCTGGAAGTCCGCTACTTCCGTGGCGATCGCCTGGAAGCCCTTGGAAGCGACACCGAAGCTCTTCATCGCAACGTCGGTGTTTTCTTTGCTGATCTTTTGCAGAGATTCAAAATTCTCAAACATGGTCATTCCCCTCTTTGCCGGCCCAAGGCCAGCGGGTGGCCTCAACTAAACTGAGCGTCTTGCGAACTGCTTGATCGCTCTGTTACCCAAATAGTGCACTGCAACATAAGAGTCAATTGAAATTTTGCCGCGCCACATGGTTAATAACAAGTTACTGAAATATATACAGAATTTCTGCCCATGATTTAGGCCCTGAAAGTTTGCATTGCAGCGGACTCGCTCCAAAAGCATGGGCCGCGTGGAACTTTCAAGCTTTACCCAATGCTAACGGCGTTTCCCTAGTCTCGCTGTTCAAGCAACGGGGGTTCGCGGAACGGAGGCGTACGCGGGCCAGGATCAGGGACAGTTTTTGTGATGTTGCGTAGGCGTAAGGGGACGCCGCCCCGTTCGATGACGGCGTTGGCGACCGTGATTGCGGCCGTCGCATTCAGCCACTTCTTCGCCTTCGATGCCGAAGCGCGTCCGCGCTCGCGTATGCCGGGCGGCGACTGGCACGCCGGCTTTTCTACCATTGTTGTCGATGGCAAGACCGGCGAAGTAATCGACGCTACCAAGGCGGACGAACTGCGCCATCCGGCTTCGCTGACGAAGATCATGACGCTCTACATGCTCTTCTCGGAGATCGAAGCCGGACGCCTCAAGCTAAACACCAAGATTAAGGTTTCCGGCGAGGCCGCCGCCCAGCCCCCCAGCAAACTCGGCATCAAGCCGGGCGACACGATCGAGGTCGAGCAGGCGATCAAGGCGCTGATCACCCGATCCGCCAACGATGTCGCGGTGGCGGTGGCCGAAGTGATCGCCGGTGACGAGGACACGTTTGCGTCGCTGATGACCCGGCGCGCGCGCCTGCTCGGCATGAAGCAGACGGTGTTCAAGAACGCATCCGGCCTTCCCGACCGCGAACAGGTCACGACCGCGCGCGAAATGGCGCTGCTGTCGCTCGCGATGCAAGACCGCTTCCCGAAACTCTATCCCTATTTCTCGACGCGAAGCTTTTCTTGGAAAGGTGCCGCGATCGGCAACCACAATCGCCTGCTCGGCAGCGTCGATGGCGTGGACGGCATCAAGACCGGCTACACCAACGCGTCCGGTTTCAACCTCGTCACCAACGTAAAGCGCGGCGAACGCCACATCGTCGGGGTCGTATTGGGCGGCCGCACCGGTGCGGCGCGCGACGAGATGATGCGCGACATGATCTCCGACAACATCAAATACGCCCATAACGGGCCGCGCACGGCGCCGCGTTTCGTCGAACGGCATCCGGTACCCGCGCCTAAAATCGCTTCCGTTCAGCCGGCGCCCGGTTCTGGCGAAGCGATGCGTCCGAGCCCGGTCCGCAGCGTTCCGATCGGCCGCAATGCCGACATCGACAACAACGACGAAGAACACGCGCGACCGCAGCTGACGGCAGCGCCCATGCAGATTTCCCCCATTGCCACAACACCCTCGACGGCCGTGGCGCTGGCACCGAACGGCAAGCGCGTGACGTTCGCCACACCGCCCTCTTCCAGCACGTCGGCATCCGCCGGCGCGCAGAATTCCCCGGAAGTCACCCGCACGAGCTATGCCTCGAATGCGCCGTTTAAAACGCTGCAACCGGCGGCGCCAGGTACGCTGAATGCGCAAGCCCAGGCGCTGGCGCTTAATGAAGCTCCGCGGCAGGCCGGTTCGTTTGTGAAGGACGCCGAAGCAGAGACGCTGAAAGTCCCGGCCCGCACGCAGGTCGCTTCCCTCGACAATTCCCCGGAGCAAACCGCTTCCGTGAGAGGTTCCTGGATCATCCAGATCGGCGCCTACGGCAAGGAAGAAGAAGCCAAGGAAAGGCTCGGCACCGCACGCGAACGCGCGTCCGCGATCCTCGGCAAGGCCAAGGCTTTCACCGAAAAAACCGCAAGAGGAACAAGCCAATTTTTCCGCGCCCGCTTCGCCGGTCTGAACGAAGCAAGCGCCAAACGCGCTTGCGAAACACTGAAGCAAAAAGAGTTCGAGTGTTTCGCAACGAAAAACTGAGAACGGAGAGCGTCGCCCCGCAACAGTAATGCGTAGCGCACGGAGTTAGGTATGGCGGCGAAGCAGAACTTCCCTGGCCTCGTTCACACGGGCCGCGAGATACGTCGAGCCCCCCTGGTCGGGGTGCAGTTTCTTCATGAGCGACCGGTGCGCGCGTCCTATCTCGAAGGCGCTCGCTCCCTGTTCAAGACCGAGGATCTGGTACGCCTCTTCCTCGGTCATCGGGCCGACGCGCGGCGCCTCACGCGGCCCCGCACCCGCATCTTCCTGGACGTGTTCACGCCAGGTGGGGTCCCGGCGGTCGAGATAAGCTTCGAGTAGCGCACGGCTCTCCGGGTCGAAAACGGAGAGCTGCGAGAGAAGCGCTGCAAGATCGAGCGCGTCGAGCGGCACGTTTTCATATTGGCCGGCGAGAATTTTTCCGCGCATCGCACCGGTGTCGTGGTCCAGTTCCATTTCCACGAATTGCGATTTGACTTTCGACACCTGCCCCGGCGTGCGTTTCATGCGGGCACCGATACTCGCCGGCCCCGGCAGCCAGTCGAGCAGGCTCAGCCCGAGGAAGAATAGCGGCAGGCCCGCATAGAAATTGCCGCGCACCGTGAGGAACACGGCGCCGCCGAGTGCTGCGAAGCCGCCGCCCTTGCGGACGATGTCCGCCATCTTGTGCGGATCGGCTTTGGCGAAATAGTTGGCCGCGATCAGAAAAAGGATCAGCGCGCCGATACCGAGAAGGAGGGTCATGATTCGATCTTAGAGCACCTCCCCCTGCAAGGGGGAGATCGGCGCGAAGCGCCGGGTGGGGGTCAATTCCAATTCTGCTTGGACCCCTTGCCTAGCCCTCCCCCTTTTAGGGGGAGGGAAAAAATAAAATCTCATACAATTGATCATTTCATCTGCCCGAGCAGCTTTACTGCTCCCGCCCCGCCCTTGCGCCTGGAGAGGTCCGCAAGTGCCGTGTGGCCGCCCGCCGCATAGGCCGCAGCGGCGCGGAGCAGTTCCCTGAGCTGCGCCGATGCACCCGCATCGAACGGGCACCAAGCACCTTTGGTAAGCCGCGCGATCTCGCGGAACGCCTGTTCGGCGATTGCGTCGTTGTTTTCCTGAAACATGAAGGCCGGCACACCGAGCAGCCCAAGTTCTCCGGCCGCGGCGCAAAGATCGTCCACGGATTCCTCCATCGCATCGCCGACGAAGACGAGCGCGTCCACCTTCCGGATTTTGCTCTCCTTGCGGACGTGTTCCAGCACGCGGCCGATTTGCGTGTGGCCACCGACCACGGAGATCGACTCCATCAATCCCGCAAGACGCTTGGGATCGGACACCCATTTGGAGGCGCGGCATTCGGCAAGCCCGCGATAATAGATGAGCTGCACATCCAGCCCGCCGATGGCCGCCGTCTCCGCGAACATCTCCGCCTGCAGGGCGCAAGCAAGGTCCCACATCGGCTGCCGGCTCATGGTGGCATCGAGGGCGAACACCAGCCGCCCGCGCTTGCCGTCGGTACGCGGACCCAGCGTGCGGGCGCGCTGCACGAAGGATTCGATTTCCTTGGCGTTTGAGATAGGCTTGGAAAGGGGTTTATCGGTCATGGGTGCGCGTCAGGGGGTTGGGCTGCCTGTTCGTATATATGTACCGCGAATAACGGCGGTATGGCTGGCTGCGATCTTTTTTGTTTGGTGCGTAAATCCACTGGCCGCCGATGATTCCGATCTCGAAGGGATCGCTCCCGCCTTGATGACCCGCCAGATGTGGGAAGCGGAACCATCGCTCGACGGAGCGTGGCCGCACAAGCCGAAGGGCATCGTGATCCACCACACTGGCGTCGGGCGGAATCTGCTATCGACGCTGCAACAAAAAATGAAAGGCTTGCAGCATTTCTCCCAGCGCATGCAGCATCCCTCGCCATACGGCCGGACGATCTGGTTGGACGCGCCGTATCATTTTTACATCGACGCCAAGGGCGACCTCGCCGAAGGCCGCGACGCCAACGTCGCGTCCGACAGCAACACGTTTTACGACACCTACGGGCTGTTGCAGGTGGTGGTGGAAGGCAATTTCCAGCGTGAGCAGCCTGACCCGCGGCAGATGGAAATGCTGCGCAAGACGCTCGTCTGGCTCTCGCTGAAATGGAACATCGATCCCGACAATATCGTCTGGCACCGCGCAAAGGCGCCGACGAACTGCCCCGGCAGGAATTTGCTGAACCAGCTGGTGCCGCTGAGCATCGAGGTCAGCCAGTCGCGGCAGAAGGCGATTGAAGAAATCTGCGCGAAGGCGCCGTCACCGAAATTTGCGGAAGCTTACTGCGGCACGCCTGCCGAGAACCACGCCGGCGTGGATTAATCGATGACGATTTCGTTGCTTTCCAGCGGCTTGGCGCTGGAGCGCACCCATTCGGCGCGGGCGGCAGCCCGGCGCTTGCCGCGCTCGTCGATCGGCAGCCGCAGCCCGTCGATCAGGTTGCGCACTTCCTGCCGGGCCGCCAAATGCGAAAGGTTAGGCTTGGCGCCGAGCGTGTCCTCGTGGAGCGTATCCAGCACCGTAAGCCCGCGCGGAAACATCTCGCGATAGATCACGCGCTCGGAGAAACCGTCCGACACGCGGAAATTCAGCCGCTTGGCGAGATCGGCAAGGCCTTCCGCGATGTTGCGGCCGTTACGCGAATCGAACTGTCCGACACGGTTGCGCATCACGATCCAGTCGGTCTCTTCTTCCTCCACGATGCGGCGCTGACGGCGGGCTTCCCGCACCACTTCGGCATAATGGCTGGTGCCGGTAATTTCGAAACTCTCCGGATCGATGCTCGCCAGCACGTCGAAATCGACAAAGCTATCGTTGAGCGGCGTGATCAGCGTATCCGCCATCGCGTGCGCAAGCCGCATCAGGTAGCTGTCGGTCGCGGGCGTATCGACGACCACAAAATCGTAGGAACTTTCGGCGGCGTTCACAGCAGCAGCAAAGGCGGCGAATTCGGTGGCCTCGTTTTCGTCCACGCTCGGGCCATTCGCCCGTTCGATCGTGTGAATGAACGGCATTTCGAGTGCCGCGCCGGTTTTCTTGGCCCAGATACCGCGATTGCGGATGTAGTGGCTGAGGCTTTTCTGGCGGCTGTCGACGTCGATGGCGGCGACTTTTTGGCCTGCTTTCAGCAGGGAAACGACGACATGCATCGCCGTGGTGGTTTTGCCCGAACCGCCCTTTTCGTTGGCGAGCACAATGACATGAGCCGTCCGGGCCTGGCCGGATGCGGCGGACGCACCGTTGCCGATGGTACTCTCGATACGCATTGATCCCAACCCGCGGGGCCGCCACTCCCCGTTCATTGATTGTCGAAGCAGCCGCAAGTTTGGTCAAGCGGAGTCTTTCGGCATGTGCCGTCTAAGTTAATGTCAAACCTAATCTTCTTGCCGCATGGCGGAACTCACAGAAGTTGGTAATTTCCGCCGCCACCGACGGATTGTGTCATGCCCGCTCCCAAGATCGCCCGCACGATAAACGCGCAGCGCAAGCAACTTGGCCAGTGGAGGCGCAAGGGAAACAGCATCGCGCTGGTGCCGACGATGGGCGCGCTGCACGCCGGGCATCTGTCGCTCGTCCGGCTCGCACACCGGAAGGCGGACAGGGTCGCCGTTTCGATTTTCGTCAATCCGGGCCAGTTTGCTCCGCACGAGGACTTCGGCCGTTACCCGCGCACCTGGAAAGCCGATCTGGCTATGCTCACCAAGGAAAAAACCGATCTTATCTTCGCGCCCGAGGTGAAGGAAATCTATCCGGCTGGATTCACCACCAAGATCACGCTCGACGGCCCCGCACTCGGCCTTGAGACCGATTTCCGTCCGCATTTCTTCGGTGGTGTGGCGACGATTGTTGCCAAGCTACTGATCGAAGCCATGCCTGACGTGGCGATCTTCGGCGAAAAAGACTATCAGCAACTGCTCGTGATCCGCCGCATGGCGCGCGATCTGGATTTGCCGATCAGGATTCTGGGTGCGCCGATTGTCCGGGAAAAGGACGGCCTCGCCCTCTCCTCCCGGAACATTTATCTGTCGCCCGGCGATCGCAAGACCGCGACCACGCTCTATCGGGTGCTATCGGAAAGCGCTTCAGCCATTGCCAAGGGCGAAAAGATCGAGCCTATCCTCGCGCTCGGACGCGAGAAAATCCAGACCGCGGGCTTCAAGCTCGATTATCTGGAAGCGCGCAACGCCGACACGCTCGAACAGGCCGAAAGCGCAAAGGACGGACCCTTGCGCCTTCTGGTCGCTGCCCGCATCGGTGGCACGCGGCTGATCGACAATGTCGCTGTGAAGCGGATTTAGACCGAAAAACTCATACCCACGACATGTAATAGGCTGCGAACATGAAGACGATGGCGAGTGCGGTACCTGCCATCAGCACCTTGGCCATATTGCCTTTATTTTCGCCCTGCCGGGCCATATTGGTCGGCAGCGTCACCGGATCGCGCATGCGGGAAACGTCGGTATCGGGTTTTTCGTAGTCGGAACTGTTTCTGACCGCCATTGGGAATCTCCCTAAAAAAACTGTCAGGAGCTAACGCGCGAACCGGCCAAACCGTTGCAATCGCTAAAGCAGCCCCAATTCCCGCAGTTCGCGGCGCATTTCCTCAGGCAGCTTGGTCAGGCCCTTGCCCTGCCGCGTGAGATCGGGCGGCGTGTCCTGGTCCTTCAAATAACGCCAGCCCTGAAACGGCCCACGCGGGCGCGGACTCAGGGGCACGAGTTTCAGATCGAGTACCAGCTGGCAGCGCTTGATGCCGTCCTTGCCCTTGGTCTGGCGGATATCGAGGAGTTTTTGCCGCGCGGCGATCGAACCTTTAATGACCCAGTAGAGCGAGCCGCCTTCCAGCAATTCCTCGGCGCGCGTCGGAAACATCCTTGTCGTATGGATGTGTTCGAGCGGGAGTTTTTTCTTTTTCTTCTGCGCGATGCGCTCCTCGATCCAGTCCTGCAGATCGCGGATGGAATCGGCACCGACGCAAAGCTTGATGAGATGGAGAGCCATACCTTGTTTCTAGACAACTGGGCCGGGCGCTTCACCTGTTCCGGCCCCTGCATCCACAGGCAATGCTTCACTTTTCCGGAACTGTCGCCAGGGTGAATTCCACCAAGAGAAGCCTTGCACCTTCCTTGACCTGATCGCCCGCAAGCACGGAGACTTCGGCCACTGTTCCATCGGCGGGCGCTGTGAGCGCGTGTTCCATCTTCATCGCCTCGACCACCGCGAGTACCTGCCCCTTTTTCACCGCTTCGCCCTTGCGGACCGGAAGAGAAAGCAGCTTGCCGTGCATGGGGGCGAGGATCACGCCATCGGATTGAGCCTGGTCGTCCTGCGCACTTTCCGCGGGCTCGAGTTTCACGGTTGTCTGATGGCCTTCGATAACGGCCACGATCGAACCGTCCATATCGACTAGCAGACAATCGGCGGCGGATTTGCCGCCGACACTGGCGCGGACACCGCCCGGCCCGAAAGTAACCCGTGCTTTCGTCTTTTCTCCGTTGATCCTGACCGCGATCTCCGTTTCACGCGCACCCGAAAAACCGAACGCGTCCGTCTGATCCCACGGCGAGACCGGCTCGCTTGAACGCCTGCGGGCGCGCTGTCGCAAACGCTCTCCTTCCCGGCGGACGAGTTCTTCGACCGCAAAGGCGGCCGCGCTGAAATCGGGCGCATGGGCGGGCGCGAGATTTGCAATGTCGCGCTCGATATAGCCGGTATCCACTTCACCCTTGCGCATGGCTTGCGACGCGACGAGCGCCGACAAAAACGCCAGATTTGTCTTTGGCCCCGCGGCAAGCGTCTTCTTCAATGCATGACCGAGACGGTCGAAGGCTTCGTCGCGCGTGGAGGCGTGGGCGACGATCTTCGCGATCATCGGATCGTAGAACTGCGTAACTTCGCTGCCCTGCTCCACGCCGGTATCGACACGAATGCCGTCTCCGGAGGGAAATTGCAGCGCCACCAGTTTGCCGGTGGATGGCAGGAATCCGCGTTCCGGCTCCTCGGCGTAGAGCCGCGCTTCGACCGCATGGCCGGAAAGCTTGATCCCGTTCTGCGTCAGCGCGATCGGCTCGCCGGCAGCCACGCGGAACTGCCATTCCACGAGATCGATCCCGGTGACAGCTTCCGTCACCGGATGCTCGACCTGAAGGCGCGTATTCATTTCCAGAAACCAGAATCCGTCGGGCCGAAGACCGCGCTTGCCATCGGCGATGAACTCCACGGTGCCCGCACCCGCGTAATTCGCAGCACGCGCGGCTTCCACCGCGGCTTTTGTCATCGCGGCGCGCGTTTCCTCGTTCATGCCGGGGGCCGGCGACTCCTCGATTACTTTTTGATGCCTCCGCTGGGCCGAGCAGTCGCGCTCAAAGAGATGCAAAACATTGCCGTGGGTGTCGGCGAAAATCTGCACTTCGATATGGCGCGGGCTCTCGATCCATTTTTCGATGAGCACGCGCTTGTCGCCGAAAGCGGCTTCCGCTTCGCGGCTCGCGGCTGCGAGAGCCGGATCGAAATCGAGCGCTTTTTCCACGCGGCGCATGCCCTTGCCGCCGCCGCCCGCCGCCGCCTTGATCGCGACCGGATAGCCAAGCTCGTAGGCTTTCTGTTTCAGGAACGCTCCGTCCTGCCGCTCGCCGTGATAGCCGGGCACAACCGGCACGCCGGCTTTCTGCATCAAGGTCTTTGCCGCAGACTTGTCGCCCATCGCGCGGATGGCTGCCGGTGACGGCCCGACGAACACAACCCCCGCCGCCTTGCACGCTTCCGCAAGTTCAGCCCGTTCGGAGAGAAACCCGTAGCCGGGATGCAGGCACGAAGCCTTGGTAGCGCGCGCGGTTTCGATCAGCCGCATGATGTCGAGATAGCTGTCGCGCGCGGGCGATGGTCCGATGAAATGCGCCTCATCCGCGAGCCGCGCATGAGGAGCATCGCGGTCGGCCTCGGAGAACACCGCGATGGTGCGAATGCCGAGCGCCTTCGCCGTGCGAATGATGCGCACGGCGATCTCGCCGCGATTGGCGATCAGCACGGACTCGAATGGAGGCTTGGTTTTGCCGGCCGGACTCATGCGCCAATCCTAGCGGGCACCACGCCGTTCCCAAACCGGCGATCGGGGACTAGGGATTCATGATCACGCCGGAAGGCGTCAGCGTTTCCCGCGGTTCGTTCGGATCGGGACGGAGATAATCGCCGGGTACAAGCCGCGGCAGACCGGCCACGGGCTCATTGCCCTTGCCCCTGTAAAGCTCGCCCTTGGTCTTCGGCGCGCCTACGGCGGACTTCTGCTTTTCAGAAGCCTTCGGCTGCTCGGCCTTTGGCTCGGATTTGGGCGCGGCTTTTTTCTGGCCCTTCTCGTCGGCGGGATCGACCATGATCGGGCGTGCAGGCATAGCAGCCGGAGCGGCCGGACGGACCGGGACGGAAACCGGCGTAAAGGGGTTGGCATCGGGTGGTGTCTGCACGCGCGCCGGTGCGGCGGGTGCGGCTTCCGTTCCCTTCGCGCGCGGCGGTCCGCCGACCGTCGGCGGCGGCATCACATCGGGCCGTGTTGCCGCTGCGGGTGGGGTCGTGTGTGGACCGGGGATCGGCCCGGACGGCATCGGATTGCCGCGCGGCACCGGATCGAAGAGCGCGGGCGGTCCGGTATCGAGCGGAATGAGGTTTCTCGGCTTGTCGCCGATCGCGACACCCGGAAGCACGGTGTCGCTGCCCGGTTTTTTGTCTTCCGGCAGCGGCTCTCCGCGCCAGACGCCCGCGTATTTGGCCATGTAGGCTTCATAGCGCCGGCTGCGGATGTTTTCCTTCACGCGTTCCGGATTGTCGAGAATCTGAAACTTGTCGCACAGATCGGCCATGCAGTTGTAGCTGCTCGCCAAGACGAATCCGACAAAGCCGTAAGGATCGGATTCGATCACGCGCCGTAGCGGCGCAATGCGCGTGGCGTAATCCCGATCGCGCGTGGATGCAAAACGCACAGCGTCTATCAGGTAGCCCACGCGCTGCGAAGTAATGGTGATTGCCGTGGCGACCCGGTGCGGCTCGGCAAACAGCGTGCGTTCGCAGGCATCTTGCATCGCTGGAGAAGGAGAGCCATCCATGCAGGCATAAACGGAGCCAGGCTGGATTGTCTGGTTGAACAACGCACTGGCACGCTCCTCGAGGAGCTTGCGCTGGTTCATGTTTTCATATTCCCGGAAAGCGAAGTAGCCCACGGCTACAAGCACCACCGCAAGGCCATAGGTAAAGGCGAAACGGACCAGCCGGCGGATACCGGCGATCCAGATCAGAATCAGCAGCATGAACAGCACGACCAGCGCCGCCACGGCCGCCATCCACGGCGGCACAGGAAGCGCGGGGATAGCCGGTAGTGCCGGCAACAAGCTCAACAACTGTTCCATCCGGGACATTTTAGCCTATCTGCACCACGCATAGAACGGCCTGCCAGCCGTCCCTGCGGCCCTGTCCCATACCGGACGGGCTGAATCACACCGAAACCTGTGTTCCGATTTCCACCACCCGTTCCGAAGGAATGTGGAAATAAGTTGTCGCGTCGTCCGCGGTCTTCGCGAGCTTGATGAAAAGCCGGTCCTGCCAGAGCGGCATGCCGGAATTCGGCGATGGCTTCAGCGAACGGCGGGAGAGAAAGAACGACGTGGACATGATGTCAAACTGCCAGCCCTTGCGGCGGGCAATGGCGAGCGCCTTTGGCACGTTGGGCGTCTCCATATAGCCGAATTTCAGCTCGATCCGGTGGAAACGCGGTGAAATCTCCGCGATTTTCACACGTTCCGACTCATCGACACGCGGCATGTCCACCGTCACCACGGTCAGGATCACATTGTGCTCGTGCAGGACCTTGTTGTGCTTGAGGTTGTGCAAGAGTGCCGTGGGCGCGAAATCGGGGTCACTGGTGAGGAAGACGGCGGTGCCGGGCACGATATGCGGCGGTTTTTTCTCGAGGCTGTTCACCAGCGGCTCGAACGGAATCTCGATGCGCCGGGTTTTCTGGACAAGAAACTGCGTGCCGCGCCGCCAGGTCATCATCGCCAGGATCAGGAAGCCGCCGAACGCCACGGGCACCCAGGCGCCATCAAGAACTTTCAGCGACGCGGCTGCGATGAATACCGTGTCGATCACGATAAAGGGGAGCATCAGCGCGAGGGCCGCCCAGAACGACCACTGCCACTGCCGCCAGATCACGATGAAGCCCAGTGCCGAAGCGGCCCAAACCGTCGCGGATACCGCAAGCACATAGGCGCCCGCCAGATCGCTGGACGACCGGAACATCAGCACCAGCAGCACCACGCCGATCAGCAGCGCCGTATTCACGCGCGGCATGTAGATCTGGCCGAATTGTTCCGCCGAGGTGTGGCGGATTTCGAAGCGCGGCAACAAGCCAAGCTGGATCGCCTGCCGTGTCAGCGAATAGGCACCCGTAATGACGGCCTGGCTCGCGATCACCGTTGCCATCGTGGCAAGGACAACCATCGGCAGGAGCATCGATTCCGGTACGAGTTTGTAGAACGGATCGGCAATCGCCGCCGGATCGGAAAGCACGAGCGCGCCCTGGCCGAAGTAATTGAGAAGCAGAGCCGGCAGCACGAGACCAAACCACGCAAACTGGATCGGCTTGCGGCCAAAGTGACCAAGGTCGGCGTAGAGCGCTTCCGATCCGGTCACCACCAGAAAAACCGCGCCTAGCGTAATCAGTCCAATCATGCCGTTTCCGGCAAGAAACTTTACCGCATAATACGGATTCACCGCGGCCAGCACGCCCAGGTCGTCGGCGATGTGCAGCAGGCCGTTAATGGATATCACCACGAACCAGAGCACGGTGATCGGGCCAAAAAATACCGATACTTTCGCGGTACCGCGTGACTGCACCGCGAACAATGCGATTAAAATAAAAATAGTGACCGGCAGGACGAAGGGTTCGAATTGCGGCGTTAAATATTTGACGCCTTCCACCGCCGACAGGACCGAAAGTGCCGGAGTGATCAGCGAAGACCCGTAGAACATCGCCGCGCCGAACGCACCGAGAATAATGACGCCGCTGGAGCGCCTGCCTAATGCGCGAAAGGCCAAAGCAGTCAGCGAGAGCGTGCCGCCCTCCCCGTTGTTGTCGGCGCGCAGCAGGATCACGACATATTTCAGCGTGACAACAATGATCAGCGACCAGACGATCAGCGACAGCACACCCAACACGATGTCGCGCGTGACTTCCCCGCCCGCAGCCGCCGCGGTCACCGCTTCGCGGAACGCGTAGAGCGGGCTCGTGCCGATGTCGCCATAGACGACGCCGACACTGCCGATCGTGAGAGCCCAGAACCCCGTTTGGGGCCGATGCTCTCCGTTCCCATTCGCCGGGGCCTCGGTTCCCGGCGAACGGGGCCCGGCCGTGGATTGGACCATCTGTCTGAATGCCGTTATTGCGCTGCGTCAATCGCAGAGGGCGCGGCAATAGCATGCGCCTAGAGGACTGTCATCCGCATGGCCGCGGCCCCGTAAAAACGCTTACGGAGCCGCTACTTGGCAAGGGAGTGCAGAATTCAGACCGCGACTTGCGTTCCGATCTCCACCACCCGCTCCGACGGGATCCGGAAATAGGCGGTGGCATCGTTGGCGTTGCGAGCAAGCGAGATGAAGAGCTTGTCCTGCCAGTACGCCATGGCCGACTGCGCTAGCTTTCCTGGAATCGTTCCGGTCTGCACGCCGCGACAAGATGGCTGCGAACGGAATCATCCGGCGCGGCTATAATTGCCGCATTCCAAAGCGAAGCAAACGGCCAATTCGGATCGGGGAGACGTTGATGCGATTGTTATTCGGAATTGTGCTGGGCGCCGCGCTCACTGTGACAGCGGCTTATATTCACGACTCGATGCAGGAAGGCACCCCGGGCCGCACATTGGTCAACTGGGATGTGGCGAGCCAAGTCGCGAACAACACCACTCGTTCCATGCGCGAGCAGGTCGACAAGCTCACGAAATAATAATCAGCTAATCAGCAATCGTTCGGTGCGGGAGCGCCCGCGAAGCGCTCGGCCATCCAGTCCGCAACGGCCGGTGCCGCACGCTTCTGCGTGTTGGTATGACTGCCGCCGAGTACGCTCAGGATACGCACCGCCGTGCGCTGCTTGCAGACGCGCTGAATGAAGCGCGCGGTATTGGCGGGTTTGATCACGAAATCCGCCGTTCCCTGCGCGACCAGGATCGGCGCCCGGATCGGCGTCCTGCCCGGCGTGTTCTCCTCGATCAGCCGCGAGAACACCACGCCCTTCATCACGTCGCCCTTGAGGAAGCCTTCGCGCTCCAGGGGTTGCGCGGCATTGAGCAGGCGCGCGAGGCCGGAAGGGCCGTCGTTGCAGAACTTCGCTAGCCGCTCAAACACCAGGGGCGCGGTCGGCACGATCACGCTGTTGAGCGGAATGCCGTACAGCTTGGTCCATGACCATACGGCAAAGGTGCCGAGCATCTTGCCGATCGGATTGCTCGCATCGGCACCGAACAGCCCGCGCAATTCGGTGGCGGGAGAAGCGACCGCGACACCGGCGAGGCGGAGGTCAGGCGCGTAGCTGTGCGCGAACTGGCCCGCAAACAAGGCCGCGTGCGCGCCCTGCGAATGACCCCAGACGGCGTAATGATTACCCGCGCGCGCGGGCGCGAAATTCCGCGCGGCACGCACCGAGTCGAGCACCGACTTCGCGGCGCTGCTGCCGATGAGATACGGATGCACGCCCGGTCCGCCGAGCCCTTCATAGTCGGTGGCGGCGACGACATAGCCGCGCGCAAGCATCAGTTCGAGACCCGGAATCCAGCTCGGCGCCTGCGGATAGGACGAAGGCGCGCAATGCCGCGCGACACCAATGGTGTCATGCGCCCAGGCGACGACCTTGCGGCCGCCCGCAGGCGGCGGCGTATCCGGCACGATGATGAGGCCGGAGACGGCGATGGGCTGGCCGCGCAGGCCGGTGGAGCGATAAAGCACGCGGTAGGCCGTGCCGCTGGTGCCAATGCCGTCAAAAGGCTCCGCGCGGATGATCGTGCCCGGTGCGCCCGCGATCTCGCCCGGTGAAGGATTGTAGAAAGACTGCGCCAACGCCCTGCCGCCGGCGAAGACCAGCAATACGCACGCCGTAAACGCCACTAACCACCGCCGGAAAACCGGCCGATCAAACCGCATCACACTCTCATTTGCCGAAAAACCGCTACGCCCGGCAGGTAACAATCTAGGGCGCTGTACGTTTCCATATTGTTACAGGAGTATTGCGCCCAATTCAGGGGCTTCCCGCCTGTCCACAGGTCATTGGATGCGCCTGAAAGCCGCGTCCAAGAGGCGATGGAACTCGCACCGGGCGAAGCGCGTTAAGCCGTGGAAGCA
This sequence comes from Xanthobacteraceae bacterium, assembly GCA_022844205.1. Lineage (GTDB taxonomy): Bacteria > Pseudomonadota > Alphaproteobacteria > Rhizobiales > Xanthobacteraceae > JAUSIF01. The sequence continues at coordinate 361,263 of JALHMF010000003.1, forward strand.
ACACTGGGGAATTGCCATGCCAATCGGAATCATTTTCGGCGTCCTTCTCACGATCCTTGCCGCCTATATTCACGACTCGATGGTGACCGGCCCGGCCGTCACCGGCCAGACCACAACGCAGAGCCGGATGCTCGTGAACTGGGATGTGGCCGGACAGAAGTGGACCTCCGTCAAGCAGAGCGTTCAAGCCGGTTGGTACAGCCTGCAGAACTCCACCTCCAAGCTCTGAACGGCACGATTGAATTGAGTTAAGCTTCGCCGTCCGCTTCCGAGCGGGCGGCGAATTCGTTTTGGATCGATCGCGATGCATCCCTTCATCCGGCGGCTGATCGGGGCGCTGGCCATTCCCGTGATCGGTTTTGTAGTGCTGATGCTGGCCTGGATCGTCCTGAACCCGCGCATCTGACGAGATGGAATAACGACGCAAGAAAAAAGCCCGGCGAAGCCGGGCTTTTTGTTTGTGCGACGCCTAGTTCGTGCCCGGCTTCCATTCGCGCTTGGCCTCATGGCTCGATTTCTTCAGGTGGATGCTCGTGTCCACCTTATCGACCCAGGCAATCGGAATGAAGTGATGCAGCCCGTCCGCGTCCTCGTCGCCCTTGGTCAGCTTGATCCGGTCCTTGCCTTCCAGGTGATCGACAGTGCCGACGTGCTGGCCGTCGGAACCGAGGACTTCCATGTGCTCCTTGATGAGTTCTGCGTGTTGCATGGGGTACCTCCTCTGTTTGAGGGGGATAACGACCGATTGTTAAAGTAGTTCCTAGGAATGCCTTACTGCGTGAGCATCGAGAAATTCATTTAGTTGCTTCTCAATAGAATCAGCGACCAAATGTGAGAGCTTTCCATTAAAAGCTCCGGCTTTGGCAACCGCCCACGATTCTATAATTGCAGCCGTCGCCCAATCCGGATCATTGTAGTCGTTGGCACCGCGCGCTAAAGCATCGTGTCTCTCTTCTTTCGCTTTCTCAGCAATAGAAACGAGTGTCTGATATTTCATATTAGAGTCGTTAGTCTGAGAAATGAACTCGTAAACATACATCTTGCTAAAGACTTTGCCTGCAATTTCCTTTTGCTGATTAAGGGCGAGCTTTTTCACTGCTCCTATAGTTTGCATAAACTCGTCCTGCCAAAACGAAGATGCGATCTCACGATGCGGCTTTAATCGCAATAGATAAATCAAATATTTAATCGGGTAATACGAAAACCAAACAAGTAATGCTAAAGAAATAAAAATTACCGCATTGGTCAATGTCATACGAAAATCTCCCAGCCTCTACATCCTGAACACGCCAAATTTGGTTTCTGAAATCGGCGCGTTCAGCGCCGCACTGAACGCCAGCCCCAAAACTCTCCGGGTTTCCGACGGCGCGATGATGCCGTCGTCCCACAGCCGCGCGGTGGCGAAATAGGGATTGCCCTCGCGCTCGTACTGCTCGCGGATCGGGCGCTTGAACTCCTCTTCCTCCGCGGCCGCCCAGCGCTTGCCGTCCGCCTCGATGTTGTCGCGCTTCACGGTCGCGAGCACCGAGGCCGCCTGCTCGCCGCCCATCACCGAAATGCGCGCGTTCGGCCAGGTGAACAGGAAACGCGGGCTGTAGGCGCGGCCGCACATGCCGTAATTGCCGGCTCCGAACGAGCCGCCGACGATCACCGTGATCTTCGGCACATTCGCGCAGGCCACCGCCATCACCATCTTGGCGCCGTCCTTGGCGATGCCGCCCGCCTCGTAATCCTTGCCCACCATGAAACCGGAAATATTCTGCAGGAACAGCAGCGGAACATTCCGCTTGCAGCAAAGCTCAACGAAGTGCGCGGCCTTCAAGGCGCTCTCGCTGTAGAGGATGCCGTTGTTGGCGATGATGCCGACGGGAATTCCATGAATGCGCGCGAAGCCGGTGACGAGTGTCGTGCCGTAAAGCGCCTTGAACTCGTCCAGCTCGGAAGCATCGACCAGCCGCGCGATCAGCTCGCGCGCGTCGTATTGTTTCTTGAGGTCGTTCGGGACGATGCCGTCGAGTTCCTTGGCGTCATAGGCCGGGTCCGCCGGGTCCTGATATTCGAGATCGACGCGCTTGGGTTTATTCAAATTCGCGACGATGCGGCGCGCGATCGCGAGCGCATGCGGATCGTCGTTCGCCATGTGATCGGCGACACCGGATTTTTTCGCGTGCACTTCCGCGCCGCCGAGTTCTTCTGCGCTCACCACTTCGCCGGTCGCGGCCTTCACCAGCGGCGGCCCCGCCAGAAAAATAGTGCCCTGCCCCTTCACGATGATGGTTTCGTCCGACATCGCCGGCACATAGGCGCCGCCCGCAGTGCATGAACCCATGACCACGGCGATCTGCGCGATGCCCGCCGCCGACATCCGCGCCTGATTGTAAAAAATGCGCCCGAAATGCTCGCGGTCGGGGAAGACTTCCGTCTGGTGCGGCAGATTGGCGCCGCCGGAGTCCACCAAATACAGACAAGGCAGGTTGTTCTCGTCCGCGATCTCCTGCGCGCGGACATGCTTCTTCACGGTCATCGGGAAATAGGTGCCGCCCTTGATCGTGCTGTCGTTGGCCACGATCATGCATTCGCGGCCCTCCACGCGGCCGATGCCGGTGATGATGCCCGCGCCATGGATCGCGTCGTCGTACAGGCCGTTCGCCGCGAGCGGGCTCAGCTCCAGAAACGGCGAGCCGGGATCGATCAGGCGCATGACGCGGTCGCGCGGCAGCAGCTTGCCGCGCTCGATATGTTTCGCCCGCGCCTTCTCCGAACCGCCAAGGGCTGCTTCCGCGCGGCGGCGCTGCAATTCCTCCACGAGCGCCTGCATCGCCTTGGCGTTCGCCTGGAATTCCTTGGACTTGGGATCGATGGTTGAAGCGATGGCGGACATGGATTCTCCCCCGCGAAGGGTGCCGCGAGCGCCCGCCAAAGGCAATCGCTAGGCGCGGTCGATCCTCACATCCGCGAATACCGGCAGATGGTCCGACACCGACCGCCCCTCCCGATCGACGAATCCTCCGACCAGCGACTGCGCGGGGCGGCAGTAAATGCGGTCGAGGCGCAATAGCGGGAAGAACGAAGGGAACGTCCGGAAACGCGTGCGGCCGGGCAGCGCGCCACGCAATACGTTTCGGACCGAGCCGGCCCAGATCCAGTCGTTGAAATCGCCGAGCATGACGGTGGTGTCCGCCGTCTTGCCGACGAGATCGAGCAGCGTGCGGAGCTGCGCGTTCCGCTCCCGCGCGCTCAAGCCAAGATGCGTTGCGATCAGACTCAGCATTCCGGCCGGCGTTTCGATGGAAGTGCGGATGGCGCGGCGCGGCTCGCGCTCCGGATGAGAAATATCCACGATCTCTGTATTGCTCATCGGAAACCGCGAGATCAGCATCTGGCCGTATTCGCCATCGGCGGCAGAGATCGACTTTGCGCCGATGCCGTGCTTTCCGAGTTCACGCTGGAGATAGCTGAACGGATCGTCGCTAACTTCCGCGCGCGGACGGCGAGAGTCGACTTCCTGTAGGGCAACGATGTCGGGGTCGTTGCGGCGGATGATCTCCACGACGCGCGAAAGATCGTAACGCCGGTTGCGGCCTAGGGTGCCGTGGATGTTCCAGGTCATCACCCGGACGGCGCGATCCGTGGTTCGCTTCAAGCGCGCACGCTCCAGAAACGCGCGATAAAAATCTGCACGAGCAAGGTCACCGCGATCCAGACGCCGACCGCTGCACCGAACAGTACGATGGAGGCAGGCGTCGGTTCCGAAAGAATGTGCAAGATCTGGCTGCCGAGCACCGACAACACAACAAGTCCCGGCGCAAGACCGATCAGGCTGCCGGCGAGATAATCGAACGGCCTGATCCTGCTCGCACCCGCAGCGAGATTGACCATGGTGAACGGCGCGATGGGCACGAGCCGGATCGCGGCGATCGCGAGCACGCCACGCTTGGCGATCTGCTTTTTCACGCGGATCAGTCTTGCTCCCAGCAGCTGTTCCAGGCTGCGGCTGCCAAGACGCGCGCCAATTCCGTAGGTCACGAACGCGCTCAGCATCGCGCCGGCGGTGGCATAGAGAAGGCCGAGCCAGGGCCCGAACGCCGCCGCCGTCGCCGCGATCAGAATCGTCACCGGGAATACGATCAAGCCCGCCAGTACGAATACGCCGAGGACGAGGAACGGCGCCCAGTACGAATCCGCAAAATCCGCGAAGTGATCCTGCACGAAATCGAGGTTGGCGAATTTGGCAAGCGGCGTGAGGTGCCACGCGAGCAACAACAGACCGAGAACCAGCGCGGCCCCGATCAATTTTACCGCCGGTGTAATCCGGCCTTCCCGCTGCGGCATTTCCAGTACTCCGCCGCCAAAGGCAAGACGCCCAAGCGGTTTTTCGGGATCGGCGATGGTGCCGATATATTTGGCGAGGTCACTTGCGTCTGGCTCGCCATCCTCGACCGGCAGCAGCCGGCGTTCGTTCTTGCCCATCACGTCCGCCGCCGCGACCAGCGAACCGGCCGTGGCGATTTCGCGCGCTGCCTCCTCCGCGGACAGTCCGCAATGCTCGCCGATCAGCGTATCGCGAATCCGCGTGATCGCTGCACGTTCGCTCGGTCGCGAGCCTTCGATCAAAAGGTCGCATTCGGTATCGGTGGCCATTGAGCGGTTGTTGAGATTGGCCGAGCCGATCCGCAGCAGCCAGTCGTCCACGACCATGACCTTGGAGTGGATCATGGTATCGACCTGCTGGCCGTTGTGACCGATCGCCGGAAACCGGATGCGGACGCGGTCTATCACGCCTGCCTCCTCCAGGCATTTCGTGAAGCGGATGCGGCCGTTGCGCATCGAACGCGCCTCGACCCAGGACTCCGCGCGCTGCGGCGAAACGATCAACACCTCCAGCTTCGGATTTTCTTTCATCCGTTTCGCCAGCCGCTGTGCGACGGAAGCGCAGGTGAGAAACTGGTTCTCGATATAGATCGACCGCTCCGCGGCATCGATAGAGTCGAAAAACATCTGCTCCACCTCGCGGATATCTTCCTGTCCTTCATAGGCCGGCTGCGTGCGTGAGATCGCGACCGCGACATGCTGGAAATCCGGCTTGGTGGAATCCGGCCAAGCGTCGTGTTCCAAGGACACACATGCGGGCGCATCAACGCCCTCGGCGCATTCCCAGCGCGCACGAGCGATTTCGCCGATGGCCTTTGCCGCCGGTCCGTCGACCACCGCCTGTACATCGTGAAACGGCCGGTATGGATTGCCCGCGGGATCAACCCGCAACGGATTGCCGGGATCGTGCTCGGGCGTGTCCCAGCGCCGGATGGTGATATCGAGACCGCCGGAAAACGCCACCGAGTCATCCACGACGACGAGTTTCTGGTGCTGCGCCGCGCCGAACGGAATCGCGCGGTCGAGCCGGAAACGCACGCGATCGGGAGTCTTCCAGCCGAGCGTCCAGTGCGGCAGCGGCTCACGCTCGACCGCATAGAGCATTGCAAAGTCCCAGAGCAGAAGATTGACGACGAGGTTCGGCTTTCGCTCAACTAACGCGGTCATGAAATCGCGGAAATGGATGGGAAACCCGTCTTCCGCCTTGCCGGTGGCTCCAACGAGTGGCGTCTGGCTATGGATGTCCCAGCCGACAATGAACACACACCGCTCCGCTTTCAGCAGCGCTTCGCGCACGGCGAGAAAATAGTTGGCGGCATCAATCAAGACCGCCGCGCGGGCTGCCTTCTCGATACGCCAGACATTGTGCTTGGGCTGAAACAGCATTCCCGCTCCTGAAGACCAGCAATTGGCCCTTGCGGCGCACTAACGCGCGAAGCGGGATTTGGTGGCATGGAGGCCTGGAAGCAGTTCTCCGAATAAAACCGGCGCTGTGGATGGAAATTCTGCATATCCGGCACACGGCGCGACGGTCTTGGGAGAACGATCTGAGAATCGCAATCTGGCATCCAAAATGAATTTTCGGAGTTTTGTCCGCTTCTGACTAACCAGACTTCGGAGCTTCGCCGACGGTCGGCGCAATACGCCGGGTCGCGGCAAGACCGGCGAGAGCAAGGGCGGTGAATGCCGCCCCAGCGAGGAAAGTGGCTTGAGACCCGATGCTGTCCCAAAGCGCTCCGGCGAGAACGCTCGCGACAAGCAGTGCCAGTCCGACCAGCAGGTTGAAAATGCCAAAGGCCGTTCCGCGCAACTCCGGCGGAGCCGTGTCAGCGATAAGGGTTGCGAGCAGCCCTTGCGTGAACCCCATATGCAATCCCCACAACGCCACACCGACGGCAACGCCAGCGATTCCTCCGGTGAACGCGAGAACAAGGTCGGCAGCGACCAAGAGACCGAAGCCAACGCCAAGAACGGTGATGCGGTTGGTGTTGTCTGACAACACTCCGGCAGGATACGCAGCAATCGCATAAACGAAATTCATCAGCACCAGAACCAACGGCACCAGCACCAGCGGAAGTCCTACCGCCTGCGCCCGCAGGATCAGGAAGGCTTCGCTGAACCGCGCAATTGAGAACACGACCGCTATACCGACCACCCACCAGTAGGCCGGGCCGAGGCGTTTCAACTCGGCCCGGCTCAAAGGCGAGCGCACCTTCCGCAGCCCGGGAGGGCGTTCTGGTTCGTGAACAGCAAAAAGCAGCAGTCCGACGGCCAGAAATGCCGGAATGACCGCGAACCAAAACACTGTCTGAAAATTATTGGCCGTCAGCCACATCAAGCCAACTGCCAGTGCTGGTCCCAGAAATGCACCAACGGTATCCAGCGACTGTCGCAGTCCGAAGCTCGCGCCGCGCAGGTGCGTGGGAGCGATATCCGCTAGCAACGCATCGCGGGGCGCTCCCCGGATGCCTTTGCCGATACGGTCGATGAAGCGCGCCGCAACCAGCCAGCTTACGGACGATGCAAGGGGGAAGATCGGCTTGGTGAAAGCCGCGAGCCCATAGCCGAGGACAGCAAGAAACTTGCGCTTGCCCAACCAGTCCGACAGCGCACCGGAAAACACTTTCGTAATGGAGGCCGTAGCTTCGGCAATTCCTTCGATGAAGCCAACGGTGAGCATGGACGCGCCGAGCACCGTCACCAGATAGACCGGCAGTAGCGCGTGAATAATCTCGGACGAAATATCCATCAGTAGCGATACGAAGCCGAGAGCCCACACGGCCGGTGGAATTTGTCGGAGCCGGGAAAATCGGGACGTATTTTCGTTCATGCCTAGCTAATGCAGCAGCCGATGCCGCCGTCCTCCCGGCCGTGAAGCCAGACCGCGATGGCCGTAACGACCTCATCGGCCAAATCGCTCGCGACCGATATATTCAAATAGGTCAGGCGATGGCGTCCGTGGCGGCGTGCCGCCATTTCTCGTTCATCGCCGCATCGTACCATTTGCGGAACGCTGGCAGCGCGTAGATCGCATCCACATAAGCCGCCGAAACCGCATCGACCGGTATTTCATAGGATCGGATACGCGTAGCCACCGGCGCGTACATGCAATCCGCCGCCGAGAACGCACCAAACAGAAAATCTCCACCGGTTCCATGCTGCTTGCGCGCATCGTTCCAGATTTCCGTGACGCGCGTCACGTCTGCTTCCACCTCCGGCGTGAGCGCCGTTTTCTTCCGGCGGCGAAGGTTCATCGGGCAATGCCGGCGCAGATGAGAGAAGCCGGAATGCATCTCGCAGGAAATCGAACGCGCATGGGCGCGGGCCGGGAATTCCTTTGGCCATAAATCAAATTCAGGAAAGCGCTCGCCGAGATGCGCCAAAATCGCAATCGATTCCCAGACCTTCGCATCCCCATCGATCAGGATCGGCACTTTGCCCGCTGGCGAATACTCCAGTATCCGCGCGCGCGTATCAGGCTGGTCAAGCGGAACGAAGACTTCCTCGAAGGTAACATCATGATGGGCGAGCGCGAGCCAGGGCCGCAGCGACCACGAGGAATAATTCTTGGAGCCGATGACAAGTTTCAGCATGGAACTTTGATGGAAGGCATTAAGTGATTGTTCGGGTGGACCCGCTCTCCTAGAATGAAATCGAATCTCCGTCCATCGGGTTGGGGGCGTTATGCCGAAATTGCATCGGGGCGTATCGATTTTGCTCGCAGCGGCCTTGCTCGTGGCCGTCGCCTCACCCTCGTCCGCGGCCACCCCGAGCCGCAAGGATTTCGGCCAGATTTCGCAGCTTGTGCTGAATTCCTACAACCTGATCGTAAACGAAAAGGACATGGCGGCAGCAAGAGCCGAGTGCGAGAAAGCCCGGGCGCTCAGCGAAAAGTTCAACGACCCGTTCATCCTGGCGACTGTTGAAGTCTGTTTCGGCGATGTGGACGACTACGAGAACAAGTCCAAGTCCGCCTGCCAGCATTTCGACGCTGCACTGAAGCTGTTCAAGACCACGCCGGAGAAACATCCGGCGCGGCGTTCGCTCAACAACCAGATCAAGGCTGTCGAGGGAAAGCGCTTCCAGCTTTCCTGTTGATTACTTTTTTCCGCCCGGCTCGGTCGGCCCGCCGGCATCCTTCCAGCCCTTGAAGCCCTTGGCCATGTGCGCGACCGGCTTCAGCCCCATCTTGTGCGCGGTATGGGCCGCCAGCGCCGAGCGCATGCCGCCCGCACAGAAGAACACGAACTTCTTGTCTTCGGCGAAGATCGGCTTGTGGTACGGCGAGTCCGGATCGATCCAGAATTCCAGCATGCCGCGCGTGCAGTGGAACGCACCCGGCACCTTGCCGTCGCGCTCCTGTTCGCGCGGGTCGCGGATGTCAACGAGCACCACATCCTCCCGTCCATGCAGCTTCAAGGCTTCTGCTGCCGGGATCGTCTCTATTTCCCGTTCGGCGTCCTCGACAAGCTTCTTGTGTCCAAGCGTGATTTTTTGCGGCATGATTAATTCTCCGGGCGCGCACATTCGAGCAGCGCACCCCCTGCGTCAACCCTGAACGCCGGAGGAAACGATGAAGATCGACGCGGTGGTATTCGACGCCTATGGAACCCTTTACGACGTGCAATCCGTTGCAGCGGTCACGGAAGAAGCATTCCCCGGCTACGGCAGCACCATCACGCAAATCTGGCGGATGAAGCAGCTTGAATACACATGGCTGCGCTCGCTGATGCAGCGTTACGAGAGTTTCTGGGACGTCACGCGCGAATCCCTTAAATTCACCCTCGACGGGCTTGGCCTGCAATACAGCGAAGCGGCCTTCGCGAAGATCGTGGACAAATATCGCTGGCTCGATCTCTACCCGGACGCGAAGGAAGCGCTCGCCAGCTTGAGCCATCTAAAACTTGCGATTCTGTCGAACGGCAGCCAGGACATGCTCGATGCGCTGGTGCGCAACACGGGCGTGGACAAAATGCTTGCGGCGAACATCAGTGTGGAGAGCAAACGGATCTTCAAGCCGTCCCCCGCCGCCTACGACCTGATCGAGGAGAACATCGGCGTGAAGCCGGCGAACGTGCTGTTCGTTTCCTCAAACGGTTTCGATGCCTGCGGCGGTAAAAGTTACGGGCTCAACGTCGCGTGGATCGAGCGCGTGAGCGTGGCGGCGCTCCATAAGGAAGTCCGCGATCCGAAGACAATCGGGCCGGTGACCCTCTTCAAAGCGATGCGCATGAGAATGGAAGCGCTCAGCCTCGATCCCGATTTCAGGATCGGGTCGCTTGCGGAATTGCCCGCACTGATCGGCCGCCGGAATTAAAACGGGCGGCGCCCCTAGCGCCGCCCGCAAATCTTGGTGGCATCAGGCCTCGTCAGCCAGCCATATAGAACGCCAGCACGGCGACCACCGCAATGGCGCCAGCGGCCCAGGCGAATGTCATCATGGGGCTTTCTTGCTGCGGAGTATCCATGGGGTATGACCTCCTCTATCCGGACGTCTTCCCGAAACAGACCCGGAAGGCGACCCGGACTGAATCAGCGGGATTTAATCCCGCCTTGGAGCCAAGCTACAACGAAGAGAGGGCTGATTCAACTTTTGTATTAATCCCTTTGGATATAATGCTGGAACTATATTAGAATATAAATTCTATATCACCCTCAATCCCAATCCGGTGCCCATGCAGGGTTGAGGCCCCGTCCAAGAGGCCCAGCCAGTCCTCGTATTTCAGCCATCTCGGGGGCTGTCAGTTCAAAATCGAAAATCTCGAAATTCTCCGTCAGCCGCTCAACCTTGCTGGTGCGGGGAATGACAATGATCCCCTGCTGCACGAGATAGCGCAGGCAGGCCTGCGCGGCGGATTTTCCGTGCGCGGCACCGATGCGCGCGAGCACTTCGTCGCCCTTCACCTTGCCTCGTGCGATCGGGCTGTAGGCGGTAATGGAAATGCCATGCTTGCGGCAGGCGTCGATCACTTTTTGCTGCTCGATGTAGGGATGCAATTCGATCTGGTTCGTCACCAGCGGCTCGCCGCTCCGTGAAACCGCTTCCTCGATCAGTTTCACCGTGAAATTCGAGACGCCAATATGCCGCGTGAGGCCTTCACGCTTGACGTTGCAGAGTGCGGAGATCGTATCCGAAAGCGGCACAGAGGAATTGGGCCAATGCAGCAGAAGCAAATCGATATAGTGCAGGCGGAGCTTCGCGAGGCTTTCCGCAGCCGACCGCTCCAGCGCGCCCGGCGCAAAGTGCGTCCACCAGACTTTCGTTGTGATAAAAATCCGCTCGCGCGGAATGGCGCAAGCGCGCACCCCCTCGCCCACTTCGCGCTCGTTGTCGTAAATCTGCGCGGTGTCGATGTGGCGATAACCCAGACGAAGCGACTGCTCGACGATGCGGGCGCACACGCGGCCGCGCAGGTCCCAGGTTCCGAGCCCGAGGATCGGGATGGATGCGCCGTTGGACTGAACCGTCTGCATGGCACCTCCGTTTGTGGAGTTACTTCTTCCCCGCCCTGAACGCCGCGTAACGGGCTTTCGTTTCATCGTTCGGTGGATAGAGGCCGGGCAGTTTCGCGCCCTTCATGACTTCATCCGCCGCCCAGCTCTCGAACAGCTCCTGCTCAACCGCTTCCTTCGCAACATCCTCGATCAGTGCCTTGGGTACGACGACCACGCCGTCATTGTCGCAAACGATGAGATCAGCCGGGAAAATCGCGACTCCGCCGCAGCCGATCGGCTGCTGCCAGCCGACAAATGTCAGCCCCGCCACCGAAGGAGGTGCGGCTACATCCGAGCACCAGGTCGGCAGCTTGCTCGCCTTCACGCCGTCGGCATCGCGGACGGAACCGTCCGTGACCAGTGCCGTCACCTTTCGCATATACATGCGTGCCGCGAGGATGTCGCCGAAGATGCCGGCGTCGCGTACACCCATCGCGTCGGCGACACAGATGCAGCCTTCCGGCATTTCCTCGATCGCAGCGCGGGTGGAGATCGGCGAGGCCCAGCTTGCCGGCGTCGCCAGGTCTTCCCGCGTCGGCACGAAACGCAGCGTAAAAGCCTCGCCGAACAGACGGCCTTGATCAGGGATCAATGGTTTGGGCCCGCTCATGAAGGTGCGACGGATGCCCTTCTTGAGAAGAACCGTCGTGAGGGTGGCGGTGGAAACCCTGGAATAGGCTTCTTTCAGCGCAGGAGTGAGGCTCATTGCTAACCCGGATCAGCACGGGGAATTCCGCGGGCCGGACCATACCCGCTCCGGCCGTCAGCGAGAAGCAACCGCCGTCCCCTTCTGCACGGCGGCCCTTGCCTTCCACTCTTGGTAGCCTTTGGCCCGCAGCTGGCAGGCGGGACACGCGCCGCATCCATAGCCCCAGTCATGCTTGCGTGAACGATCGCCGAGATAGCAACTGTGGGTTTCCTCGACGATGAGATCGAACAGCGGCTGTCCGCCCAGTTTTTGCGAGAGCGCGAATGTGTCCGCCTTGTCGATCCCCATCAGCGGCGTATGCAATTCGAAATGCCGGTCCATGCCGAGACCGAGCGCCAGCTGCATCGCCTGGATCGTGTCGTGACGGCAGTCGGGATAGCCCGAGTAGTCGGTCTCGCACATGCCGGCAACGATGTGCTGAATGCCGCGCCGGTAGGCGAGCGCGCCCGCGAACGCCAGGAAGATCAGATTGCGGCCCGGCACGAAACTCGTCGGCAGCCCGTTCTCGCCCATTTCGATGGCCATTTCGCGCGTCAGCGATGTTTGGGAAATTTCCCCCAGCGCATCCAGCCGGATCCTATGATCGTCTCCGAGCCGCGCTTTCCATTCCGGCGAAAGTGCGGAGATTTTCTCGCGAATGGGCAAGCGAACTTCGAGTTCAACGGCATGGCGCTGGCCATAATCGAAGCCGACTGTCTCCACCCGGCTGTAACGCTCCAGCGCCCACGCGAGACAGACCGTGGAATCCTGGCCCCCGGAAAAAAGGACGAGCGCGGAATTCGAATCGACAGAAGCAGCCATGAAAAAACTTACGCTGTCTTTCCGAACAATTCCCGCCCAATTAACAGGCGGCGGATTTCGCTGGTGCCGGCACCGATTTCGTAGAGCTTGGCGTCGCGCAAGAGCCGGCCGGTCGGGAATTCGTTGATATAGCCGTTGCCGCCGAGAAGCTGGATCGCATCGAGTGCGACTTGTGTCGCCTTCTCCGCCGCGAACAGGATCGCGCCCGCCGCGTCCTCGCGCGTGGTCTCGCCGCGATCACAGGCGCGCGCCACCGTATACACATAGGCACGCGACGCATTCATGTTGACGTACATGTCCGCGAGTTTTCCCTGCACCATCTGGAACGTGCCGATCGGCTCGCCGAACTGATGGCGCTCGTGCACATACGGCAGCACCACATCAATCGCCGCCTGCATGATGCCGAGCGGCCCGGCCGCGAGCACCGCGCGCTCATAGTCGAGACCCGACATCAGGATGCGCACGCCCTCGCCCGGCTTGCCCATCACGTTCTCCGCGGGCACTTCGCAATCCTGGAACACGAGTTCGCAGGTGTCGGACCCGCGCATGCCGAGCTTGTCGAGCTTCTGCGCGGTCGAAAAACCCTTCATGCCCTTTTCGATGAGAAAAGCGGTGATGCCGCGCGGCCCGGCGCTCGGATCGGTCTTGGCATAGACGATGAGCGTCTCGGCCTGCGGTCCATTCGTGATCCACATTTTCGAGCCGTTGAGAATGTAGCGGTCGCCCTTCTTCTCGGCGCGCGTCTTCATGGAGACGACGTCCGAGCCCGATCCCGGCTCGGACATGGCGAGCGCGCCCACATGCTCGCCGGAAATGAGTTTGGGCAGATATTTGCGTTTCTGCTCTTCGTTGCCGTTGCGGCGGATCTGGTTGACCGCGAGATTGGACTGCACGCCGTACGAGAGACCCACGGACGCCGATCCGCGGCTGATTTCCTCCATCGCGACGCAGTTCTCGAGATAGCCGAGTCCCGAGCCGCCATATTCCTCCTCGCAGGTGATGCCGTGCAGGCCAAGCGCGCCCATCTTCGGCCAGAGGTCGCGAGGAAACTCGTTGCTGCGGTCGATTTCGTCCGCGCGCGGCAGGATTTCATTGTCCGTGAACGAACGCACGGTATCGCGGATCATGTCCGCGGTTTCACCAAGATCGAAATTCAGACCGCGCCAGCTGTTTGATACCATCGTCTATTCCTTCGGCGTATCCGCTTTGCCCGCGAGACAGAACATGGTGGCAAGCATTTTCGCGGTCGTCACCCTTGCCGCGCCCTGCTCCGCGATCACTTCCGCTTCCACGATGGTGACCGTCTTACCGGGTTTCAGCACATGACCGCGTGCAAGAAATTTCCCGCCGGCACCCGGCGCCATCAGATTGACCTTGAACTCCACGGTCAAGACCGACGAGCCGGGCGGCATCAGCGAAAACGCGGCATAGCCCGCCGCCGTGTCCGCGATCATGGTGGTGTAGCCGGCGTGCAGATAGCCGTGCTGCTGACAAAGGTCGCGGCGATACGGCAACTCGATCTCGCAATGGCCTGGACGAAGCACGACAAGTCTCGCACCGATTGACGCCATGGCACTCTGCCGGGCGAAACTCTCGCGTGCTTTCGTCTCCCAGTCCGGGTCGCGCGGTTTGAATTCGCTCATGGCTTGTTCTCGCGGATATCGGAAACGCCTTGCATGCACATCATGGTGGTGAGCATCCGGGACAGGATTTTTTCGCTCCCCTTCGAGATCGCCACCACGTCCGCCTCGGCGATGTAAAGGGTGCGGCCCGGCTTGACGACCCTGCCACGGGCAATAAAGCGCTCTCCTTCTCCCGGCTCCATGAGATTGATCTTGTATTCGACGCCGAGCACGGAGGAATTCGGCGGCATCAGTGTCAGCGCCGCGTAACCGGCCGCATTGGCCGCGATGCCGGTGGAAATGCCGCCGTGCAGGTAACCGTTCTGCTGGCAAAGCTCCGGCCGGAACGGGATTTCGATATCGCAGTATCCGGGTGTCAGGACGGAAATCTTTCCGTCAATCGTTTTCATGAAGGTCTGGCGCGCGAAACTTTCCCGCACCTTGCGGTCCCAATCGGGATCGCGCGCCTCGAATTTCTGCTCCACGGACATGCAAACGCTCCCACCCGCCACGTTACGTGCGGCGGCACGCAGGTCAATCCTGGAATGGATACTGGATCAGGCGGTGAGCAGACGGGGCTTCTGGTCGCTGGGTGTTTCGCGGCGCATCATGTCTTCGATCTTCTGCGGATCGACCGGCGGCGAGAACAGATAGCCCTGCACCTGGTGGCAACCGACCGCCCGCACGAAACGGTGCTGTTCGCCGGTTTCTACACCTTCCGCCGTCACCGCCAGACCAAGCGCGCGGCCAAGGCGGGCGACGCATTCCACGATCGCGGCGGCATCCTCGGTGATGCCCAGATTTTGCACGAAGGATTTGTCGATCTTGATCTTGTCGACCGGAAAACGGCGGAGATAGCCAAGCGAGGAGTAACCCGTGCCAAAGTCGTCAAGTGCAATGCGAATGCCAAGACGGCGCATTTCCGAAAGCTCGCCGAGAATGTCGGCATTGGCGCCAAGCAGCATCGTCTCGGTGATCTCAATCTCCAGGCGGTGCGGGTCGAAACCGGTATCCACGAGCACGCGATTGAGTCGCTCGGCGACATTCGGTGTTCGGAAATTCGACGGCGACAGGTTCACGGCCAGCGAAAGCCCCGGCCATTGCACCGCGTGTTCACAGGCGCGGCGCAGGACCCAATCGTCAACGCGGGAAATCAGGCCTGACTGTTCTGCAACCGGGACAAATTCAGACGGCGGGATCACGCCGCGCTCAGGATGATTCCACCGCACAAGCGCTTCGATGCCGACCATACGCTCGCCATTGGCGGCATAAAGCGGCTGGAATTTCACCGCAAGCTGTCCGGCGTCAATCGCATGGGCAAGTTCGCGCTCGATCTGGCTGCGCTTCTGAAGCGCTTCCTCGAAGCTGGTATCGAACTGGCGGCAGCTTCCCCGGCCATCCGCCTTCGCACGATAGAGTGCGATGTCGGCGCGGCGGAGAAACTGCTCCGGCTCATGGGCATCCTCGGGCGCCACGGCGACCCCGAGCGTCGCGCCGACAACAAGATGCTGGCCGCCGGCGAACACCGGATTGCGCACGCTATCGGAGACACGCCGGGCAATCGATTCAACATCGCTCCTGCCTTCACCGACCGGCATCAGCAGCGCGAACTCATCGCCGCCGTAACGAACCGCAAGACCAGCATCGCCGGCGGCATCCTTCATGCGCTCGCCGATGGCGAAGAGGACTTCGTCTCCGACCGGATGCCCGAGCGTGTCGTTGATGTCCTTGAAGCCGTCGATGTCGATCAGGAACAGCGCAAGACGGTTATCAGCACGCGCGTCGGCTAGGCCGGTGGCAAGGGAGTCGAGCAGTTGAACGCGGTTCGCAAGTCCGGTCAGCACGTCGCGATAGGCAAGTTCGGTCGCGCGCCGTTCGCTTAGCGTCAGCCGCTCGGTAGTGCGCCGGATGACAAAAAGCACGAGCATGGTGATCACGCCGATCAGCGCCGCGATCAGCACGAGACCCGGCAGCAGGCGCATCAACATGGCCTCGCCCGGCCGGCGGGGCTTCCAGGTCAGCGAGGCGGCTTCCTCATCGGCGCCAAGCGGAATGTCGAGGAATACATTTCCTTCAACCGGCGGCGCATTCGGCGTCGGCATCTGGTGCAAGGTGACGTCGTCGATCGCGAGCGAGTTCGCAAACTCGCGCAGCAGCGGAGCATCCAGAAACGCCACGGCGATCGCAACGGCGGGTTTGTCCGAGGGGAGCGAGCTGCGGCTGATATTCGGCACGATGGTGATGGCGCCGAGCAAGGCGGGACGGCCTTCGATGCGGCGGAAGGCGGCGACAAATTTCGGTTCCGGCGGCGGTTCCAGTTCGCCGGCCTCTTTCCATGCGGCATGCAGGGCAGCTTCCTTCGCGAAGGAGAGCCGTACCTGTTCGACGTACGGATCGACGGTGGCGCGGATGCGTTCGTAGAAATTCTCCACGACCAGCGTGCCGTTCACGGAGGCGTAGACCGGCTTGCCCGCCGGCGAGAGAATGAACGAACGGTCGTAGCCGCTCGTCGCATGCAGCCGCACGCCAAAATGCCGATGGATCCAGTTCTGGTCGAGCGTGCGCGAGGTGCGGTCCACCGCTTCGTCCCAGTGCGCGAAGGTCGAGAGGTCGTGGCGGATTTTCACCTTCAGCATCACAAGACCGCCGCGGCCGAGCTCAAGCTCGCGCTGGGTGCTGTCGAGATCGACGCGCTTGGAGACAAGTACGGCGAAACCGAGCAAAGCCGCAACGGCCACGCCCACGAGCAGGCCAATGGCCAGCAGCGCGTGATCGCCGATCCGGTCTCGCCGCAATAGCTTGCGCATGGGCCTCCCGCCCTTCTTGCTGGGAGCACCCTAGGTGCGACCGATTAACCCGGCTTTGCAGGGAGATGGCCAAAATCCGCGAGGGTGAATCGGAAATGAATCAAATTCATCCGATTTGAGTCAGTGGAACGGAAGGCCTGTTTTCTTGGTGGAAAATTACCGATTAGCCGGCGGCCGCGTTAGGAAGTGGTCAACCTTGTTGGCAAGTCGCCCTTGAGCGCCCGGACTTCCGCTGCATTCGCGGGCCTGAAAACGCCAACGGCGGCCGAAGGGCCGCCGTCCGCGCATCGATCCGTTTTTGAGAAGTCTGGTGCGGCCGAGAGGACTCGAACCTCCAAGGGTTGCCCCGCTAGCACCTCAAGCTAGTGTGTCTACCAATTCCACCACGGCCGCGTTGAAGATTTGCTGGCACCAAGTGCCCGCCGACGTCCCGTAAACCGGGCCGCATGTAACAAGTAAATGCCCGTGGCTCAAGCCTTTCTCAGCGGAGGGTCGTCGGACGCGGCAAAAGGCGGCTGATCGAGACGCCGATCCGGTTCGCCATGACCATCACATTGCCCTTGGCGACCGGCATGTTATTGGCGAGAATTGTGACCTCGTCTTCTTCGCCGGCTTCCAGTTCGATGATGGCGCCGCGGCCGAGCCGCAAAAGCTGATGGATCGGCATGGCGGTCGAGCCGAGAACCACGGAAATATCGCAATGAACTTCGTCGATCGTGGCCATTCTCGCTCCCCGGTAAGGCTGCCGCGCCGCTGCCTAAGTCCCCGTCAGGACAGCACGAACATGGTTAGCGAGACGTTAACGGCGGGCTTCCTCGCCTTAACCGGGCTGCTTCTGGTGGCCATGCCCGCCCGCACACAGTCATGAAGAACGCCCGCGACAGCCTCGCAACACTTTCCCGCCCGGAACATGCACGGGCGCTGGAGTGGAGCACAGGCGTGGCGGCGGTGGGTTATCGGGAAGCCCTCGCCGCGATGGAAAGCCGTGTAGAGGAGATCATCGCCGGGCGCGCGCCCGAACTCGTCTGGCTGCTCGAACATCCGCCGCTGCTCACGACCGGCACCGCGACCCGCGCCGACGATCTCGCCGGCAGCGGAAATTTTCCGCTGTTCGAGACGGGCCGCGGCGGCCGCCTCACCTATCACGGTCCCGGCCAGCGCATCGCCTATGTGATGCTCGATCTGAAGCCGCGCGGTGCCGACTTGCGACGGTATGTAGCTTCGCTGGAAGAATGGATCATTCGCACGCTGGCGGAATTTGATGTCGCCGGAGAACGCCGCGAGGATCGCGTCGGCGTCTGGGTGGCGCGACCGGACAAGGGCGAAGGGTTCGAGGACAAGATCGCCGCCATCGGCGTGCGCGTGAAAAAATGGGTCACGATGCACGGCATCTCGCTCAACGTCTCGCCCGATCTTTCCCACTACAAGGGCATCGTGCCCTGTGGGGTCAACGATCCGCGCTGGGGCGTCACCAGTCTCGCCGACCTTGGCGTCGGGGCAACGATGGACAAAGTGGACGCCGCGCTGAAAAAACATTTCGGCGTTCTGTTCGGCTAGATTCGGTTGTCAAACAGCGCCCGTCACCCTGAGGTGGCGGCCGCCGGCCGCCCTCGAAGGGTGACCCATCGGCTGTCATCCTTCGAGGCTCGTGGCTACGCCGCTCGCACCTCAGGATGACGGTTATCGTTCGCGCGATGCGATCGCATCCGCGTCATCGTCATTCGCCACTCGGCGACCCCTCGAAAACGAGGGCGGCGCGGAGCGCCGGAGACTGCCGGTCCCCACGGTGCTGTGCCGAAAGAAAGACACAGCAGGCCTTCCGCGAGGTGCCGGAAATCTTCCGGCGCTCCGCGCGCGGTGTTTATAGGCTTGCTCCGCCTGAACCCCGGTGGACGTACCGCAACCGGCTACGAACCGGCGCACGCTCTATCCACCGCTGGCGGGCCTCCCCGGTCGTTCGCCGCTGACGCATGGCAGCGCGCGGCGAGGACCGCCATGAGAGGCCCTGTGCCGTGCGGCAGGCACGGCGGGCACCAGACGGCTTGGGCCGTTCCGTGGACGGATGCGTTACGTCCGTCCACAAAACCACCGCTCCCGGTCCGCACATGAGAACGCTGCGCATGCGCCCCTTGATGGATCGAGACGGCGTGAATGTAAGCGCGCGAGTGATGGTGGGGATAAGTATTTTTTGGCGCTGATTTTGTTGAGGAATTTTTTCCTACTGTCTGGAGAGAGTCTCAGGGGACTTAAGGCAACTCTGCGTTTATCTGCCTGAAGACGTGGATGCCCGGCACCCGGCCGGGCATGACGATAATCCTCCCTCTCCCTGCTGGCGGAGGAAAACGCGGCGGAGAATCCGAAACCAGACGATCAAGCCTCATCCGTATTTTTGTAAGCGGGCTTGCGTTCGCACGGATCGCCGCCACCCGGCTGCTCGCGCGCATGGCCCGGCAACCGCTCGTCGATACGGGCGTCGTCGCGCTCGCCGCTGCCCGGTTCGCCCGTATCGATCTCGGTCTTGACCACGCGATCCTCGATGCTGCGGCGTTTCACTTCGCCGGAGGGATCGGGCATTTTGCGTTTTGGACTAGCCATCGGTTTCACCCGCTAAAAGACAGGCGGCGGAAAACGTATGCACCGGCCTGAGGGTTCCTTCACACCGTGGGCAGCGTCGAAAACCGCTCGCCCGCAAGCACCATTTTGAGTTCGCTGGCCGGCGCATCGGCCATCTCGATTTTCTCAACGCGGGAGGCCGGCGGGCCTTTCCTGCAGGAAGCGAGCATGGCTTCGACCTGCTCCGGCGTGCCCGCGAACACCGCCTCGACGTTGCCATCCCGCCGGTTGCGCACCCAGCCATGGATGCCGATTTTCAGCGCCTCGCGTTCCACAAAATAACGGAAGCCGACACCCTGCACGCGGCCGGTGACGATCACACGCAGGATTTTCTCAGCGCTCATGCGGCGATTAAAGCACGCTCAAGACTGGAGACGTAATCTTCCGGGAGTTTCCATCCGCGGGCCGCGTTCACCACCATCTCGCGGTATTTCATCGTGCAACGTCCCTGCCGCGCATCGCTGGCGACGTAGACCAGCGCCCGCAACAGCTTGTTCTCGAATTTCACCGGCATCACCGCGGGCTGATAGAGGCCATCGCCCACAGCCTCATAGGCGTCGAGCGCGCCGCGGTCGCGCGCGGAGATTTTCCAGAGAACGCCCTTCACGGAGGCGAGACGCTTGCGGCCGATCGAGCCATAGCCGCCGTGCGAAATAAAAAACGCATGGTGGTCGATGTGAGCCACACCGAGCGGCTCGGCCTGCGGGCACATTTTCTTCATGTGCTCGCGGTCCATGTTCGAGCCGTAGGCGAAGTAGAAGCGCACGCCTATTCAAACTCCAGGATCACCGCATCGACCGCCACGCTGTCGCCGGGCTTGACCTTAACCTCTTTGATTTTGCCGTCGCGCTCGGCGCGCAACACGTTTTCCATCTTCATTGCTTCAACGACGGCGAGCGTCTCGCCGCCCTTGATCTCCTGCCCGGCTTTCACCGCCACCGAAAGCACGAGGCCCGGCATCGGACACCGGACCGACTTTCCGGACGCGGCGGCGGTCTGCTTCGGCATCAGGCGCGCGAGTGCCGCCTCACGTTCGGTGTAGGAATAGAATTTATCGCGGATGCCGGCGTGGGATAGTTCAAACCCGTTTGGCACCGGCTTCACATGCACGGCGATTTCTTCCCCGTCGAACGTGCCGCGCCAGACCGGCTCCCCTGGCAGCCAGTGCGACTGGAGCACATGCACCTGCTTCGGGGGTTTTCCCGCAAAGCGCACGGCAACCGCATAGCCCTGCCGCATCACCTCCAGCGCGATTTCCTGTCCGCCGACGCGCACGACGCGATGCTTGTCGGTCTGGAAATCGCGGCCGATCAGACGGCCTGAAATCTTTTGCTTGCGCTGGTCGAGGATGAATTCCATGGCACTGGCGACCGCCGCCAGCTTTCGCGCGGCTTCTTCGGAGAGAAGCGCGCCCTGAAAGCCCTGCGGATATTCTTCCGCGATGAAGCCCGTGGAGAGCTTTCCCTCGCGCCAGCGGGGATGCTGCATGAGGGCCGCGAGGAACGGGATGTTGTGCTCCACACCCTCAATGGCGAAAGCATCGAGCGCGTCGCCCATCGCCTCGATGGCCTTTGCCCGCGAAGACGCATGGGTTACGAGCTTTGCGATCATCGGATCGTAGAACAGGGAAATCTCGCCGCCTTCCTTGACACCGGTATCGACGCGCACGGTCACGCCGTTTCCCATACTCTCTTTTGGAGCGCGATAGGTTTTCAGGCGTCCGATCGAAGGCAGGAATCCGCGATAGGGATCTTCGGCATAAATGCGGGACTCCACGGCCCAGCCGTTGCGCTTCACGTCGCTCTGCTTGATCGCAAGCTTCTCGCCCGCCGCAACGCGGATCATCTGCTCGACGAGATCGATGCCGGTGATCAGTTCGGTCACCGGATGCTCGACCTGCAGCCGCGTGTTCATTTCCAGAAAATAGAAGCTGCGGTCCTGACCCGCGACGAACTCCACCGTGCCCGCGGAGTCGTAACCGACCGCCTTTGCCAGCGCGACCGCCTGCGAACCCATCTTCTCGCGCGTAGCATCGTCCAGCAGCGGCGACGGCGCTTCTTCAATGACTTTCTGGTTGCGCCGCTGGATCGAACACTCGCGCTCGTTCAGATGAATGACGTTGCCATGCTTGTCGCCCAGCACCTGGATTTCAATGTGGCGGGGATTGACGATGAATTTCTCGATGAACACGCGATCGTCGCCGAACGAAGATTTCGCTTCGGATTTCGCGCGGGCGAATCCTTCCGCGACTTCGCTTTCGTTGGCGGCGATGCGCATGCCCTTACCGCCGCCGCCGGCCGACGCCTTGATCATCACCGGATAGCCGATCTCGGCGGCGATCTTTTTCGCGTGGCTGTCATCCTCGATGACACCCAGAAATCCGGGAACGGTGGAAACGTTGGCCGCCGCCGCGAATTTCTTGGATTCGATCTTGTCGCCCATCGCCTCGATGGCGTGCACGTTCGGGCCGATGAAGACGATCCCCGCTTTCTTCAGCGCCTCGGCGAAAGCCGCCCGCTCCGACAGAAAGCCGTACCCGGGGTGTACCGCTTCCGCGCCGGTCTGCTTGCTGGCGGCGAGCACATTCTCGATGACGAGATAGGATTGCGCGGCGGGTGGCGGCCCGACGAGGACCGCCTCGTCCGCCATTTCCACATGCAGCGCGTTGCGGTCGGCCTCGGAATAGATGGCGACCGTGGCGATGCCCATGCGCCGCGCGGTCTTGATGACGCGGCATGCGATTTCGCCGCGATTGGCAATCAGGATTTTCTTGAACATGCCCCGGACTACTCGTACGCCCGGGACGATTTGCGGGGTGCCGGGGGCGGTTGTCAATCATCCGCTCAGCTAGCGGACGTGGACCTTGATGCGAACCAGCGTGCAACTGGCGATTATCTCATCGGAACCGCAGACCGTGAAGGCATAGGCGTCCCTGCCTTTATAATTGGGGTTCGAACGATACATGGTGCCGAGTGTGCCGTTGGCCTTGGCGCCGCCATAGGAGGGGGGCTCCACGATCTCGATTTTTTCGACCTCGAATTCCTTGAGATACTTTCCCGGCGTGAGCTTCACCGCACAGTCCTTGCCGCTGCGCACGTTCATGTAGGCGCTGGAGTCGGAGCCGAGCATGAAACGGAATTGCAGGATTTCGCAAACCGTCGCTTGCGCAGGCCGGACGAAATCCGAAATCGATAAAACCAGCCCGGTTAAAACCGCGAGAAAAACGCGCACGGTTCCGATGCGTTCAGGCCGCATGATCGAGAAACCGCCGCAGCGACGGGTCGGTGCTGTTGCGTTCCTGCGCGAAGAGACGAAGCAATGCGTATTCCGCCACCGTCGGGCGGCCGTCGCGCATCACGCGGCTTGCAAGCCAGGCGACTTCATCCGCCCCAAGCTCCGTCGAATCGGTGCTGCCTTTCGGCAGGCGAAAGCCCGCTTCAACCGGTTCATGTCCCTTGCCGAACACGCTGCGCCATTCGGCGATGCGCGGATCGGGCGACAGCACTTCGCGGCGCGGCGCTACATGGTGACCGGACGACGCCGTCAGGTGATTGGCGATGGCCTTGAAAAAGAGATCGTCGAAGCTCGCGTGGTTCATGCCCTCGGCCACCGCATCGTGCAGGTCGAACAGCGCCTCCGCTTCTTCACGGCTGACCGGATGGCCTTCCAGCCCTCCCGCCGCTTCCAGAATGCGCGCGAGCAGCACCACATCCTCCGCATCGATGTCGCGGCTGAAATGCGGGCGCTTTCCGATCGCCGGTCCCTCGCCGAGCACGATCGCAAGACGAAGCTGCGAGATCGCAAACGCTGCCAGCGCTGCCGGCGGCAGTTCGGCGGTTTCCAGAAGCCGCATGACCGTCGCAAAGCCGGCGGCAGTCGCGACCCGTTCGTGCCCTGTAAGATGCACGATCAGCCAGTCCACGTTGTCCTGATTCAATTTCCCTTCGGGGAGCTGACACCGTAAAAAATGATCGCTCAGCGTCTGCGCGAAGAAATCGCGCCATGCGGGAGTCGCTTGCGTCAGCGAGCGATCGAATGCAATCAGCGCCGCGGCGTCCGCACGCGATTGCAGCCCGCCTGCGTACATTTCCCGCAGCAGCGAAATGACATCGGCCGCATCGATATTGCGGCCCTGCGAGAGCGCGAGCGCCGCGCTCCCCGTCTGTACCTGACCCATTGCCTGAACCCCCGCACGCACGCGAATTGCCAGCGTTGAAGGTGCGGCTTGGCCAGTTACCAACTCCCTAATGGCAGCCGTGCATGACGCGCAAAGCTCGACCATTGCGGTTTTCCGGCAACACCCCACGTCGGGACCATGAACAACAGCACAGGCATTCATCACATCACTGCCATCGCCGGTAACGCCCGGCGTCACGTTGCCTTTTATCGAGGCACGCTCGGACTTCGCATGGTCAAGAAGACCGTCAATTTCGACGCACCGGACACCTGGCATCTTTATTACGGCGACGAGACCGGCTCGCCCGGTTCGGCTTTGACTTTCTTCATCTGGGAAGACCTCCCGCGCGGCCAGCATGGCAGTGGCGAAGCCCAGGAGATCGCTTTTTCCGTACCCGCAGCGTCGCTGGATTTCTGGAAGCAGCGGCTCAAGGCGAAGGGCGTGAATTTCATCGAACCTGCCCCGCGCTTCGGCGAAAAGGTGATCGCCTTCGAGGATCCCGACGGCTTGAAGCTGGAACTGGTGGGCGACGTTGAAGCGGCTTCCATTCCCGGATCGCACAACGGCGACGTGCCGTCGGAATACGCGATCCGCGGTTTCCACGGCATTACACTCGAAGTCCGCGATCCGGCAAAAAGCGCGGAGGTGCTGACGCAGGTGTTCGGCTTCAAGCCGGCGAGCGTCGAGGAAAATCGCTATCGCTTTCTATCGGAGCCGGGACCGCTCGGCCGCGTGATCGACCTGCGCCAGACGCCGGGCCTCGCGCGCGCCACGCAAGGTACGGGCAGCGTGCATCATGTCGCGTTCCGCGCCGACGGAGACGCAAGCGAACTTGCCATGCGCGAGAAAGCCCTGGAACTTGGCCTGCATGCCACGGAGCAAATCGCCCGGCTTTATTTCCGCTCGGTTTATTTCCGCGAGCGGAACGGCATCCTGTTCGAGATCGCCACCGACGATCCGGGCTTCGCGACGGATGAGACGAAGGAGACGCTCGGCGGCAAGCTGCAATTGCCTCCCTGGCACGAACCGCTGCGGCAGCAGATCGAAGCGGTATTGCCGCCGCTGGAATAACCCAACGAAAAGAGCGGGACGCTGATGCGCCCCGCCCTTTTTCGTTTCAGCTCTTACGGCTTGATCAGCTTTGCGAGTCGCACGAGGTTCACGAATTCGGTACGATAGCCAAACGCGTCCTCGCCCTTGGCGCCGCTCGCAAGTCCAACCACATCGTCATAACCGAATTTCTTGAGATACGGCTCGCCGCGCAGGAGTTGTCCGAACGCGGCGACAGCGGCCGAGAAGCGCACTTCGGTCGAAGCCTGATTCAGCGGCTTCAGATCGCCGATGCGCACGGGCAGCTCGATCAGCTTGCTGTCCTCCTCATTCGGCAGCTTGTAGCGCAACTTTACGAACGCCACTTCCGAAGTTTCGCTGACGGATGCGGGACGAACCTCGCCCTTCGCCTTCGAATAACGCAAATCGTCCACCGCGCGCGGGGCACCCGCCGGCGTGATCTCGTAGATCGCCGTGACCGCATGGCCCGAGCCGATCTCACCCGCATCGACCCTGTCGTTATTGAAATCCTCGCGGCGCAGCGCGCGGGTCTCGTATCCGATCAGCCGATATTCGGAGACGGCCGCCGGATTGAACTCAACCTGGATTTTCACGTCCTTGGCGATCGGAAACAGCATCGAGGAGGATTCCTCCGCGAGCACTTTCCGCGCTTCGTTGAGCGTGTCGATATAGGCGGCGGTGCCGTTGCCGTTCTGGGCGAGTGCCTGCATCAAGGCGTCGTTGTAGTTGCCGCGCCCGACGCCGAGGATCGATAGAAAAATCCCGTTCTCGCGCTTGCGCTCGATAAAGCTCTTCAGTTCCTCACGGTTGGTGATGCCGACATTGAAGTCGCCATCGGTACCGAGGATGATGCGGTTCACTGCGGCCTTGTCGTAAACCGACTCGGCGAGGCGATAGGCATCGGCGACGCCCGCAGCACCCGCGGTCGATCCGCCCGCCTGCAGCCGGTCAATGGCGGCAAGGATTTTACCCTTGTCCGAAACCTTCGTCGGCTCCAGGGCAACGCTCGACGCCCCCGCGTAGGTCACGATCCCGATAGTGTCTTCCGGCTTCAGCGTATCGACCAAGAGCTTGAAGGAATTCTTCAGGAGCGGAAGCCGGTCCTCCGGCGCCATCGACCCGGACGTATCGATCAGCAACACGAGGTTCGCGCGCGGGCGTTGCGCGGCGACCACGTCATAGCCCTTGATCGCGATATGCAGGAGCTGGTTCGACGAATTCCACGGCGACGGCATCAGCGTGACCGTCGGCTCGAACGGCTTTGAGCGGTCCTTCGGCAGCGGATAATTGTAGGGGAAGTAATTCACCATCTCCTCGACCCGCACCGCGTTCTTCTGCGGGAGGCGTCCGCCCGTGATCGCGCGGCGCACGAAGGAATAGGACGCGGTGTCCACGTCGATGGAGAATGTAGACACCGGCTCGTTCGCGACACTCTTGACCGGGTTGGCAGGAACATCCGCGAACTGGTCGCGGCCCTGGTCTTCACGCGCCGTCGGAACCTGATCGCCCGGCTTGACAACCCCGACCGCGGGATCGGCCCGCAAGCGAGACGCCCGCTCAAGTTCACGCATCGCGGAAGGCGGTGCGACCGGCGCCGCCGACATCGTCATCGTTCGCACCCGGCTGTCCTTCAGCGCTTCCGCTCTACCCGCCGGCGCCGGCAGGGCAGCGGTCTGCTGCTGACCGCTTGCGACAGGCGGGGAAACCTGATCCCCGACGATCGGGACCTGCGACAGCATCGAATTCAGCGCGTGCTGCGAATGCAGCGGAGGAATCGGGCTTGCAGGATTCAGAACATTCGCCGGCGATGGTGGACTCGCCACGATCTTCGGCGCCGCCCATTCGCCGCTGTAATTCTGCATGTAGTGGATCGTCGCCGGCACGCCGATGGCACAAACCAACAGCGATGCCGCGATCGCCATTTTCGGGATCGAACGCATCATCGGAATTCTCCGCGCTTGAGGGGAAGCAACCCTCCGACGCGCCTCCGATGATTTTCCTTGGGCGAATGCATCAAGCGATGCGCTCAACGCCTGCGACCGCGCTTCTTCGCGCGCTGCCGGAACCGGCAGGTCTCTCAAGAACTTCAAATCGTTTTCCGTCATGGTCAGCCCACTTCTTGCAGTCGCATCTTCAGCCGCTTTCTTGCTTCGTGCAGATGCCACGAGACGGTTTTCTCGCTGCATCCCATGATTGCGGCTGCGTCCGCGTGCGTCATGTCCTCCGCGTAGACGAGCAGGACGGCGTCCCGCTGCTGCCCCGGAAGGTTTCGGACCTCCTCCCAGAGCTCTCCCCCAATGACGTTGGCTTCCGGGGAATCCCCGGTCCTGTCCCTGAACAGCACCACCACTTCCGGCTCGTGATTGCGGCGGCTGCGCTTGCGCGCGCGCATGAAGTCGAGCGTCGCGTTGTAGGTGAGCCGGTACAGCCAGGTGGAGAACTCGGCATCGCCTCGAAACGAGCGGATCGCATGGCCAAGCTTGATGCAGACTTCCTGCGCGACATCTTCGGCATCCTCGCGCGAGCCCAGCCATCGCCACGCCATCCGGTAGATCCCGTCGTAATGACGGCGGATGAGAGCTGCGAAGGCATCCGCATTGCCCCCCGCCGCCCGTCCGGCCAAATCTGGTTCGACGAGATCGTTCAAACCGCTCCCCGATAGACATTTCGCCCAGTCGGACGCCCTGCCCGGGCAAATCCTTGGGGTGCTCACGGACTCGTGAACACTCCACAACAGGCCGAAAACCCGTTCAGAACGGGGCTATCGCAACAAGGAAGCGCGATTGCGGCGGGGATTATGGTTTCGAACGGAGATCGACCACGCGCCTCGCCTTGCCCGCGGACCGCTCGATCTTGCCGGGATCGGCGACGTCGACTTCCACACCAATCCCGATGCTGTTGCGGATATGCGCCATCAGCATCTGCGCACTGCCTTCACGTACGGAGTCATCCGTGGCCTCCGGCCGCGCTTCCACCAGCAGCTTCACAACGTCGAGACGGCCATCGCGGCGAAGCTCAATCTGGTAATGCGGGCTGAGGCCTGAGCAACGCAAAATCTGTTCCTCGATCTGTGTCGGGAATACATTGACCCCCCGCACGATCATCATGTCGTCGGTACGGCCGATGACTTTTTCCATTCGTCTCATGCTGCGCGCCGTACCCGGCAACAGGCGCGACAGATCACGCGTGCGATAGCGCATCACCGGCATGCCCTCCTTCGTCAGCGAGGTGAACACGAGTTCGCCCTGCTCGCCGTCCGGCAGCACCTCGCCCGACACCGGATCGATGATCTCCGGATAGAAATGATCTTCCCAGATGTGCAGTCCGTCCTTGGTCTCGATGCATTCGCTCGCAACACCGGGGCCGATTACTTCCGACAGTCCATAGGTGTCGGCGGCGTGAATACCGAACGCCTGCTCGATTTCGTCGCGCATCGCATAGGTCCAGGACTCGGCACCGCAAACCGCGATCTTGAGCGACGTCGATTTCGGATCGATGCCGCGCGCCTTGAACTCGTCCAGGATCACGAGAAGATAAGAAGGTGTTGCGAGAATAACGTCCGGCTTGAAATCCAGAATAAGTTGCACCTGCCGCTTGGTCATTCCGCCGGAAACCGGCACCACCGTGCAGCCGAGCCGTTCCGCGCCGTAGTGCATCCCGAGACCGCCGGTGAAGAGGCCGTATCCGAAGGCGATATGCACGAGCATGCCCGGACGCACGCCGCAGCTATAAAGATTGCGCGCGATGACGTTCGCCCAAGTGTCGATGTCAGCCTTGGTGTAGCCGACCACGGTCGGCTGCCCGGTCGTGCCGGACGAAGCATGAATGCGCGCAAGTTTCTCGCGCGGCACGGCGAACAGGCCGAACGGATAATTTTCGCGAAGATCGGCTTTCGACGTGAATGGAAATTTCGCAAGATCCCCGAGCGTGCGAAAATCGGAAGGCTTCACACCCGCTTCGTCGAATTTACGCCTGTAAGCGGGCACATGCGCGTAGACGCGCTCCAGCGTTTGGCGGAGCCTTTCGGCCTGCAATATCCCGATCTCGGCCCGTGACGCCACCTCGATCGGGTCGTAATAGTTTCGCTCGTACATCTGATCCGCTGCCGGTTTGGGGCCGGATGATCTATGGTATCAGGGCTTCCCGCAACGGGCAGTGCTGAAAGGGTTTTGCGCGTGAACAGAACGTTTGCAGCCCCCTCAAAAGAAGCCGCGACCCTGATCGCTGGCGGCATTACAGCCGATCGGGCCAGCGCGTTTGTGTCATCCGATCCAGCCATCAACGGCGACTTTGCGAATGACAGCAGGAGCTTCAGAAATTTTTGGGAAACCGGCGCATGGCTGCGCGGACAACTGCCGGCAAAACCGGAAAGAAACGGCGAACAGGCCGCGGCCAGCGAATTGATCCACGCCCGCGAGCGGGCGGCGCGCGAACGATTCCTGTCCGCGCATATCGAAACTCTCTACGGGAAACTGACATCGAACTACCGGAATTTCCTGCGCGTCGGCCCGCTCGTCGAAGCGGTGGCGAAAGCGGTGCCGGGCCTTACCCCCTCACCCGAGACGCTCGCTGCCGAGGCTGCGCGCCCATTGAAAGACAAGGACGGCGCCGAAATCGATCAGGGCATTTTCCTCAGCCACGTGCTGGCCCAATCAAAGTGCGGCACGCATCTCCTGCAGGCGATGCTGCTGCCGAACGCCGCGACCAAGGAGAAATTCGCGGAATTCATGAAATCCGGGAGCATCGATCTTGGTGCCGCATTCGTCTCACGGCGCGGCAAGGCCGTGGTCGTGGAAATGCGCAATCCGCGTTTTCTGAATGCGATCGACGACAGCACCGTGGACACCATCGACATCGCGACCGACCTTGCGATCCTCGATCCCGACACCGAGCTCGCCGTCCTGCGCGGCGGCGTGGTCGAGCATCCGCGCTACAGGGACCGCAGGATTTTCTCGGCAGGACTCAATCTTTCGCATCTCTATCACGGCAAGATTTCCTTCCTGTTTTATTTTCACCACATCATCGGCTTCGAGCACAAGATCCTGCGCGGGCTCGCGCAAACGGACCAAGCGCCGGACGACATCTTCGGAAGAACGAAGGAGAAGCCTTGGGCCGCCTGCGTCGAGACATTCGCCATCGGTGGCGGCTGCCAGCATCTGCTGGCGATGGACTATGTGCTGGCCGCATCCGACGCGTACCTTACGCTGCCTGCGCGCAAGGAAGGCATCATTCCGGGTGCCGCCAATCTCCGGCTTCCCCGTTTCGTCGGCATGAGTGCGGCCCGACAGGCGATCATGTATGGCCGCCGCTTCGACTGCGACAGCCCGGAAGGCCGCATGATCTGCGACGAGATCGTGCCGCCCGGCGAAATGGATTCGGCCCTGGACAAACTCATCGCGGGCTTCACCGACTCCGGCATGGTCAGTGCCGTCGGCAACCGCCGGCATTTCCGCATCGGGCAGGAAACGCTCGACGAATTCCGCCGCTACATGGCGCTGTTCGCGCGCGAACAGGCCTATTGCCATTTCAGTCCCGCCCTCGTCGCCAATCTCGAACAGCACTGGAACGCGAAAGAACGGCGGCTCTGACGCATCGCTGAATTTGACCGTCACCCTCCCCACGCTAATGTGCAAAAAACGGGAGAGAAACGATGGACGTGCGTGCGGCGGTTGCGGTTGCGGCGGGAAAACCTCTCGAAGTCACGACGGTACAACTTGAGGGCCCCAAGGCTGGAGAAGTGCTGGTCGAGATCAAGGCCACCGGCATCTGCCACACCGACGAGTTCACGCTCTCCGGGGCCGACCCCGAAGGCCTCTTCCCCGCCGTGCTCGGCCATGAGGGTGCGGGCGTTATCGTGGATGTCGGTCCCGGGGTCACCACGGTGAAGCAGGGCGATCACGTCATTCCGCTCTACACGCCGGAATGCCGCCAGTGCCCTTCCTGCCTCTCGCGCAAGACCAATCTCTGCACCGCGATCCGCGCCACACAGGGACAAGGCTTGATGCCCGACGGCAGTTCGCGCTTTTCCATCGGCGGCAAGAAGCTGCATCACTACATGGGCACGTCCACCTTCGCGAATTTCACGGTGCTGCCGGAAATCGCGGTCGCGAAAGTCCGCGAGGACGCTCCCTTCGACAAGATTTGTTACATCGGCTGCGGTGTCACGACCGGCATCGGCGCCGTGATGAACACGGCCAAGGTGCAGGCGGGCGCTACCGCCATCGTGTTCGGCCTCGGCGGCATCGGTCTCAATGTCATTCAGGGATTGCGGCTGGTCGGCGCCGACATGATCATCGGCGTCGACATCAACAACGACAAGAAGAAGTGGGGCGAACGCTTTGGCATGACTCATTTCGTCAACGCTAACGACGCCGGCAAGGACCTCGTGGCGCATCTCGTCAATTTAACGAAGCGCGGTGCCGACCAGATTGGCGGCGCGGACTACACTTTCGACTGCACCGGCAATGTGAACGTCATGCGCCAGGCGCTCGAAGCCTGCCACCGCGGCTGGGGCGAGAGCGTCATCATCGGTGTCGCCGGCGCCGGTCAGGAAATCGCCGCCCGCCCGTTCCAGCTGGTCACGGGCCGTGTCTGGAAGGGCTCCGCCTTCGGCGGCGCCAGAGGCCGCACCGACGTGCCGAAAATCGTGGACTGGTACATGGAGAAGAAAATCGAGATCGACCCCATGATCACCCACACAATGCCGCTCGCGGACATCAACAAGGGCTTCGATCTGATGCACGCGGGTAAATCGATCCGGAGCGTGGTGGTGTTTTAGCCCGCTCTACGAACTGGCGAAATCGTGAAGTGACGCACTAGGTGCGGCGTATTTAGTAAATCCTTCTTGTTTCTTGAGGAAGGATTCGCATGTACGCTTTGGACAGTCACCTTGCCAATAAATATGGCGATCTCACCAATCTGGCCGGCCGGCTACTGATGGGCGCGGTATTCATTCCCAGCGGCTTGAATAAGCTGATGGCGGTCGGAGGCTTTACCGCGCGGATGGAATCGGCGGGCGTGCCGATAGCTTCTGTGTTGGCGCCGCTGGGCGCGGCGATCGAATTTTTTGCGGGTGTGGCCGTCGTGCTTGGTTTTCAGACTCGCATTTCCGCGCTCTTGATGATCGCATTTACGCTCGCCGCTTCATTCATCGGCCACCGCTACTGGGAGTTCACCGATCCCGCGCAGCAGCGTATGCAGTATTCAGCCTTCATGAAGAACATGGGCCTGATCGGTGGATTTTTGTTCCTGTTCATGGCGGGTGCGGGCAAATACAGCCTTGACCGCTGGTTCGGCCAAAAGAACTAGGCCGTCTTCGGCGCGGTGTTCCAGTTCACGAGAAACACACCGGCGACACAGATCGCCATCCCGACCAGAGCGAGCGGGGTAAGCCGCTCGCCGAACATTCCCCACGCCATCAGTGCCGTCACCGGCGGCACGAGATAGAACAGGCTCGCGACGCGCGTGGCGGCCGACCGGCGGATCATAAACAGCAACAGGAAGATCGCGCCGCAGGAGAGTACGAACACGAGCCAGACCACGGCGAAGATGAATTCCCCGGTCCACTGGATGACACCGGTTTCGAACAGGGCGGCTCCAATTCCGCAGAACAACGCCGCGGTCGCGTATTGCACGACCATCGAGGAACGCAGATCGACTTTGCCCGCGTACTGCTTCTGGTAGAGCGTGCCGATGGTAATGCCGATCAGCGCGGCCACGCTCATGCCGAGCGCGAACACCGTCGCCTCGCCGGTGCCGATCCGGTCCTGCACGACAAGCACAAGCCCGATCAGTCCGAGTACGAGCCCGGTCCACTGCCGCACCGTCACCCTCTCGCCGAGCAGGCCGTTCGCGATCGTCGATGTGAGGAGCGGCTGTAACCCGACGATCAGCGCGGAGATTCCCGCAGGCATACCGCGATGAAGGGAAATGAACACGCCGCCGAGATAAACGCCCTGCACCAAGAGGCCCGTCACGACATTGTGGAAGATGCCCGCGCGGTCGGGGACGGGGGCCCGCGTGATCCATGCGAACAGGACGACCACGACTAGCACCGCCAGGAATCGCACATAGAGGAACGTCAGCGGCTCGGCATAGGGCAGCCCGAATTTCGCGCCGATGAAGCCGGTGCTCCACAGCAGCACGAACAGCGCCGGCGCCGCCGCGATGGTAATTTCTTCCAGCCGGGATTTTTGCACTGCCATGAAACCGGACCGAGAGGGGCCGCTATTGATAGTCGAAATGGCGTCCACCGCCAGCCCGCCGCCGCGCATGGCTACCTTGCGCGCAATCGACAGAAGGGCTGCCACACGCTAGAAAATTCCCCCGCCTTGAGGAATTTGCATGATTGATCTTTACACCTGGACCACGCCCAACGGGCGCAAGGTATCCATCGCGCTCGAAGAACTGGGCCTGGCCTATAACGTTCATGCAATCGACATCAACAAGGATGAACAGTTCGCGCCGGCATTCCTCAAGATCAGCCCTAACAACCGCATCCCCGCCATTGTCGATCAGGACAACGGCATGTCGCTGATGGAGTCCGGCGCGATCCTGATCTATCTTGCCGAGAAGACCGGCAAGCTGATGCCGAAGGACCCGGAAGGGCGCTACCGCACCATCGAATGGCTGATGTGGCAGATGGGCGGCATCGGCCCCATGCTCGGGCAGGTGCACCACTTCCTGAAATACAACAGAGGTAAGGCACCCTACGCCGAGGAACGTTATTCGAAGGAAGCCAAGCGCCTCTACGGCGTGCTGGACCGCCGTCTTGAGAGCCGCGAGTTCATGGCGGGCGATTACTCGATTGCGGACATCGCAACCTGGCCTTGGATCTCCCGCTTCGAGTGGCAGGAAATCGACCTGAACGAGTTTGCCAACGTCAGGCGCTGGTACACGGCGATTGCAAAACGCCCTGCCGTGCAGCGCGGCTATCAGGTGCCGAAAAATATGGGCGATATCCCGATGCCGAAGTGAGGAGAGATCACGCCTGAATGGCGCGCATCTCTTCCGCGAAGGCAGCCACGCGATGCCTGATCTTTTCGGTCTGACCCGATACGGACATGGCGGACGCGCGAAGCTGATGGGCGGCGGCGGCCGTGTTGTTAGCGATTTCCTCGATCTCGTTGATCGCATGCGAAACGTTATCCACGCCCGTGGCGGCCGCATTGACGTTGCCGGCAATCTCCTTCGCGGCACTCGCCTGCTGCTCCACCGCGGCGGCGATACGGGCGGAGAACTCATCCAGTTCCCGGATCGTGCCGGAGATCGACTGGATGGCGCTCACCGAGCGGTTGGTCGTGTTCTGCATCGCATCGATGCGTGATGCGATTTCCTGCGTTGCCTTCGCAGTCTGCGCGGCAAGCGCCTTTACTTCCTGCGCGACGACGGCAAAGCCCCTGCCCGCATCGCCGGCCCGCGCCGCTTCAATGGTCGCATTGAGCGCCAATAGATTTGTCTGCCCCGCGATCGAGCTGATCAGCTCGGTCACCTTGCTGATCTCATTCGCAACGCTCGCCATCTCGTCGATGGTGCGGTTGGTCGTTTCCGCTTCGCTCACGGCGGCGGCTGCCGCCCGCGAGGATTGCGCCGCGTTCGCGCCGACATCCGAAATCGTCTGGGCGAGTTCTTCTCCCGCCGCCGCGGCGGAACTGACCTTCGCGGCGGTTTCTTCCGATGCGCTCACGGCATTCGAGGACTGTTCGTTCGCCCGGGCTGCAGCGCCGGAGAGACCATCGGCATTGCTCTGGAGGTCCTTTGCGGCACCGTGCAGCAATTCGGTCGACTCCGCGATCTCGCGCTTGAAACGCTCAAGCATTTCTCCGAGTTGATCGGCCCTCATCCGGGTGGCCGAAAGATCCTTCTCGCGGCGGCTTCCGGCTTTTTCCAGTTCGGCGACCGCGCGCTCGGACTCATGGCGTGCTTCGTCCGCGGCCTCGAACGCCGCACGGATCGTCTGACCGATGGCAATCAGCATGATGGTTTCGGCGACAACGACCGCCGCGTGCAGGAGAACACGCGCCAGATTTCCACCGCCCGGATACAGCGCTTCCGGCATCAGCCAGTTCAGCGACAGGTGCTGAATCACGATCAGGGCAGCCGCGAGGGTCAGCGCGCGCCATCCGACGAAGCCCGAGAGCATCGCGAGGATCGCGAAATAATAGAAATGCATCTCGACCTGCCAAGGATGTCCGCTAAATGCGTAGATCAGCAGGGAGGCCTGCCCGATCAGCGCCACCGAGAGCGACATGGCGATCAGTGCAATCGGACGTTTGGTAAAGAGAAACACCACTGGCGCTGCGGCCAGCAAAGCGCCCGCCGCCATGATGAGCCAAAGGTCCTGATCCAAACCCCATGCGACGGCGGCCAGAATGGGCACATGCAGGACGGCCAGTGCGGCGAGCGTGTTTGCTACCTTGATCTGAAATGCGATCAGGCCGAGGGGACTTTTCTTCATCGGATTTTCCTTCCTGCCGCTTCCAGACAGGCAGCGATTGCCTTGGGGTCGGCGACCAGCCATGCGCCGGCGGAATTCACGCGGGCGAGGTCGCCGTGGCCTTCAGGCATCACGATGGCGATGAAGGGCATTCCGCCAAAGCGCACGAAGCGCGCGCCGGTTTCCGCCGCTTTCAGAAAAGTCGTTTCTGCGCTCGACCACGGCGCAAACACCAGCGCCAGGCCCGCCGAGGGATCGCGCGGTTTCAACGCAAGCTGCGCACTGACGGCAAGGCTGAAAACGGCCGGTACCACGATGAGCATCGTGTCAAAAAACAAGCGGAATGAAAACGATTTCACGGGAATGCCAGTCAATAGAAACCTGGCTATCTTTGTACCGGCACAGCGTTAACGGGACATTGTCGCCGGCCTACTTTGCGTGCGCGTACCAGCCGGAATCGGAGAGGTTGCGGCGCCCTTCAGTGAAGTTTCTTGGTGTAAATGAATTTCGGCATTTCCCAGTTGTTGCGGATCGCGAGCAGCCGCAAGGTCATTCCTGCCGCGAACGTGGCAAGAATCACCAGATCGTGGTTCAGCCCCTGCCCCAGCGCCAGTACATAGATGCAACCGGTAACCACCGAGACGCTCGCATATAGCTCGCTGCGGAATAGTAACGGCACGTCGTTGCAAAGCACGTCGCGCATCACGCCGCCCGCGCATCCCGTGATCATGCCGGCAACGATGATGATCGCAAAGGACTGGTTCATCTCCATCGCGACATTGCAGCCGGCGATGGTGAACGCGACCAGTCCTACCGCATCGAGAAACAGGAATACCAGCCGCAGATGATGCACGAAGCGCGCGATGGCGATCGTCGCAAGGGCTGCACCGCCTGCAAGACCCAGATACCAGGGCTGCTCCACCCAGCTCAGCGGGTGGTGCCCAAGCAGCACATCGCGCAAAGAGCCGCCGCCGAGTGCCGTGACGCAACCGAGCAGCGCGACCCCAACCCAATCCATGCGGCGCCGGCCGGCGGCGAGTGCCGCGGTCATCGCCTCGGCGGCAAGCGCCAACAGGAACATCCCCTGCAGCATCAATGCGGATTGCATATCCCCTCCCGAATCGAACTGAACCTATCCGATTCATGCCCGGTACCGGCGACCACTCCGGCTCCAGGCAACTAAGCGGTCACATACAAATAAAAACCCCGGCCACGAGGCCGGGGTTTTTCCTATTGCTTAGCGTTCAGCGCCCGAAGCCGTTCAGCTTCATCCAGGAACTCATCGGCATCCCGGCGAAATTCTCCGCCGGAGCGGACACCTGCTTCGCGCCGTTCATGGTGCGCAAAATGCCGACATAATGCTCCGGGAGCAGGAAGCCGCCGATCGGCGCTTTCAATCCCATTGACTGCGCAACCTCGCCCGCGAACGTATTGCAGTTCTTTGTCGGAGCGTGCCACGTCGGCGATGTGGCTTGCAGGTTCTTGATGAAAGCCGACACCTTCTTGAATTCGGCTTCGGTCAACACGACACAATAGCGGGCGGTGAGATATTGTTCGTCGAGATCGCCATCGCTGGCGCCCGTTTCCGATTCCACGGGTACGGCGTGTCCCTTCATGTAAACGCCCGGATCGTCACCCTTCGGATGCAGGCCGGCTACCTCGAACTTGCCGAACTTGTTTCCGGTGCCGAGCTTTCCGAAGAACAAGAACGTGTGACCGTAGCTCGCAGCCGTCCGCGAGCGGAATTCGACGAAGTAGGGCTTTCCCTTTTCGGGCGTGCACCCCGTGGCAGTGACCTTTGAACCATCGGCACTGCCGGCGGCTTTCTTGCTTTCCTTTTTAGACGTCTGCGCCGACGCGCCGACGGACAGCGCACCAACGACGAGCGCGATGGAAAGCACACGGACGAACGGCATCAGCTGCATGGCCAACTCCCTGGCTCCTAGCGTAGCACGACGACCTGCGTGCCGTAATGCACCCGGTCGAACAGATCCTCGATGTCGTGATTGTACATGCGGATGCAGCCATAGGACACGAAGCCGCCAACGGAACCGGGGGCGTTGGTACCGTGGATTGCATATTCCCCGCCGCCACTCAGCGTGAGGGCAGCCACACCCATCGGATTTTGCGGTGAGCCGCCCGGGATCACGTCCGGCAGACGCGGATTGTCCCGCTTCACCACCGCAGGCGGCGACCAGGCCGGCTTGCGGAATTTGCCGTTGATATAGGCCGTTCCGGACCAGGCTTTACCGGCGCGGCCGACACCGACCGTGTAGCGGATCGCGCGGCCTCCGCCGAGAACGTAGTAAAGCGCCCGTTCGCTCGTTTTCACGACGATCGTCCCGCGCGAATAGTCGTCGCGGAAGCCGACTTCCTGGCGCGCTTCAGCCGGTAGGGCGGAAAGCGACAGGGTGAATGCGAAAGCGAGAACGGATGTGATGGCTCGAATCGAAAAGTGCATGGCGTAGGTGCAGCCCAAATTGAACGGGTTCGCGAGAGGCGGAATTTAGCCGCTGGCTATACAGGCGAATAGTGATTCCGCGCATCACTTTTCGTCCATGCGTAACGGAACCCCAAAAAAGAAAGAGGCCGGCACAAAGGCCGGCCCTTCCGGTACGCAAACTGGATATAAGTTAGTACTTGGACGAAACCGGAGCCTTGCCAATCGGGGCCTTGCCCGCAGTGACGCAGCCGGCGGTCGCCATGGCCAAAGTCGCGGCCACTGCAACGATAAGAACTTTCTTCATTAGTGCCCCCAAAGGAGAGAGAGAGACAGTTCGGGTTTATACAATTCGGGCAGATACCCCACTAGTGCTGGAAAGCCACACCCCACAGCCGAGTGAATTTCACCCACATTTTAAGGGTCTTAAATGGGTCAGCGCGACTTACGTATAAGGGGGAACATCCCACTAGGGGGGCCTATCCCCATTGCCGAAATGGCACTACCCCGAATTTTCTTGTCCTGTTTGGGCCGCTGATTCCCTTCTGCCAGGCAAAATAATTCCTCCCAGCCTCCTTGTGGTCATTCCCGCCATCACCACCTGCGCACGCTGTGCAGGCGCGATCCGCGCCTTGCGGGAGGGGAGCATGGAAACAAGCCGGAATGTGTTCGAGGAATCGGTCACGCTGAAGCAAGCGAAGAAACTCGTTCAGTGCATGGCGCACGAACAGAGCTTTCTCCTCGTTTCGGCACCCGGCGTCGGCAAGTCTGAAATGGTGTATCAGGCCGCAGAAGAAGCCGGACTGCCCTGCCGCTCCCTCCTTGGCACTCAGATCGCACCTGAAGATGTCAGCGGCATTCCCCGTATCGTTGGCGAGCGCTCGGTGTTCTGCCCGCCCCGCCTGCTGCTTCCCGAAAAGCCGGAGCCGTTTTGCCTGTTTCTGGACGAACTTCCCGCCTGCGCGCCGGATATTCAGAAAGCTTTCTATTCCCTGCTGCTTGAGCGGCGTCTCGGCGAACACGCTTTGCCCACGGGCACCTGGGTGGTCGCCGCCGGTAACCGCACGGTCGATCGCGCGCTCGTGCGTGCGATGAGTTCGGCGCTCGTCAACCGCGTCACCATCCTGCATCTGCGCGTCGATCCCGACGAATGGCAGGCCTGGGCCGCAAAGAACAAGATTCGTGCCGACGTCCGCAACTTCGTCGCCCACATGCCGGATGCGCTGATGCGCCCCGTTCCGTCCGAGCCGGTGCCCTTCTCCACCCCGCGCGCCTGGTCGCTGTTCTCCCGCGCCCTCGACATGGCGGAAGCCTCCGGCATCCTGAACCGCGAGACGCGCCGTGCTCTCGCTTTTGGCCGTCTCACCGCTGAAGACGCGGCCGTATTCTGCGCGCTGGCCGAAGAGCGGATCGGCGCGATGCGGGCGATCGAGGACTATGTCGAAACGCCCGATCTCCTGCCGAAAACCGACGCCGCGCGCTGGTTCGTGCTGAACTGCATCCGCCAGCACGTCCGCGACGGCCGTCTCATTCATGTCAAACCCCGCACCATCAACAAATTCCTCCGCAGCCTGCCTGCCGAGAGCCAGCTTACGCTGGTCACAGACCTCGTGGATAAATGGGGTGCGCTCGGTGCCGACAAGGCGATGCTGGAATTGCTGAAGAAGGTCACCGACCTGTGAGCGCTCCATCCCCGCGCGAGACCATGGCGCGGATCGAGAAGGGCCTGCGGCTGGTCACGGTGCCGCTGCCTCACCTCGCCGGCCTTGCCGCCGCCGTCCGCGTGAACCTCGATGGGCGCGTGCCGACCATGGGCGTGTTCGCGTCCGGCCGCATGGTCGCGAACCCGGCTTTTGTCGCGAAGCTGAAGGACAACGAACTTCAATTCGTGCTCGCGCACGAGCTGCTGCATCTGGCGTTACGCACCCACGACCGCGCCAAGGGTGCGGGACTGCTCGAGTTCAATTACGCGCACGACTACATCATCAACGACATCCTGCGCGTGGAGCTTGGTTTCACGCATGTGCCCGCGGGCGGACTCGACATGCCGGGTGCCCGCGAAAAATCCGCCGAGCAGATCGTGCTGGAAATGCGCCGCAAGGCCGAGCAGGAGCCGACCAAATCCCAGGTCTGGCAGGGCGAGCAGATCACTATGCGCCGCCTCCTGGAGAACAATCGTCCCGGCCAGCCGGGCGAGAACAATCAAGCCGGCGACGTGCTCGACGACGCAAAGGAGCGAGAGTTGTTCCCAGAGGAGGCCGCCGAACAGGCCGCCCGCGCCAAGGCAATGGAGGAACTGGCCGCCCGCAGTCTCGCCCTCGCCAGGGCAATGAAGGCAATGCGCGGAATGGGTGAGAGCAAGGGCGATGCGATGGTGTCGGCGCTGCGCGGAATCTACCGCACGCCGTGGGAACAGGCCTTGCAGAAATGGATGGAGTCCGTCGCGCCCGGCGCACGCACATTCGCCCGTCCCTCCCGCCGCACGCATCAGCAGGGCGACATCGTGCTGCCCGGCCGCCAGCGGCATTCGTGGATGCTGAACGTGGTGCTGGATACGTCCGGCTCGATGACCGACGCCATTCCCCGCGCGCTCGGCGCCATCGCGGATTTCTGCGAAGCCATGGCGGTGGACGACATCCGGCTCGTGCAATGCGACACCGCGGTCGCGAGCGATGAAGTGCTCTCTCCTTCGGCATTGGCCGAATACAAGGTGAGCGGCTTCGGCGGCAGCGACCTGTCGCCAGGGATGCTGGCGCTCGCGGACGACCCGCGAGTCACCGCAGCCGCCGTCATCACCGACGGCGACACGCTCTACCCTGAGGCGCCGATGCCCTACGACGTGCTCTGGATTCTCCCGGAGCATGGCAATCCGAATTTCCGTCCGGCCTATGGACGGATCATCACCATGGGAGGCCACGCATGAAGGCCGTGCAGGAATTGGTAGCCTATTTCGACCGCAAGGGCGCGCTCAGCAAGGCGCAGATTCACAAGCTGCTGGATCAGGGGCTGCTCGCTGCGGAAGCGCCGCAGAATATGCTGGGCCTGATCGATCCGGTGGGTGCCTCGTATTATTTCCGGGTGCGCGGCGAAGCCGAAGGCCCGCTCTGGGGCACCGACACCTACACCGGCGACTCGCATCTCGGGATCGCCGCCGTCCATGCCGGGCTCGTGAAGGTCGGCGAGAGTGCGGTGATCAAGGTGACGGTCGTGCCGCCGCTCAACTCCTATCAGGGCTCGGTGCGCAACGGGGTCATGAGCCACGACTTCGCGCGCTACGGCTCGGCCTACACGCTGTCCGCGATCTGAATCACGCCGCACGCGCAGCCTCCGCCGGGGAACGCTGCAAAACATTTTTATCTCCGCCGCAAATGATCGAACTGTTTTTCTTCCTGCGTCATCGTCTCCCAGTCGCGGTAGCGGAACATGACGCCCTTCTCGACGCCGACCGACGCCGCCGGCACTTCGGACAGCGCGCAGCGCGCCTCGGAGCGGTCGAGCTTGGTAAACTGCTCGTTCTTCTCGCGTCCGTGCACGCAGAGGGAAATGTTGTTGGCGCTGCCCGCGAGAATTTTCGTGCAGGTGATGGTGGCCGTACCACCCTTGTAGGGCAGGAAGCAGCTCACCGTGCATTCGGCGTCCTTCGGCGACGGATTGCTCACCGACACCGCCACAAAACGTCGATCGGCGGACAATTCGCAGCGATGCGCGATCACGGGCTGCGCCTGCATCGGCTGGCCCGGCAGCGGCTGCTGGGCCGGCGCCCCGGTAGCGGCCAGCAATCCGGTGATCAGCACAAGAGAACGCACGCGCATCCCAAAGCCCGTCAAATCTGTCATGCTGCCAAGCCTAGCATGGCGCGAAAGCAGGTGAATATGTTCCCGATCCCCAAACGCGTGTTCCTGACCGGCGGTGTCGGCGTGCACAGGCACCAGCTCACCGCCTTCGAATATGCGCTGCGCGACGCCGACATCGAGCAGCAGAACCTCGTCACCGTGTCCTCGATCCTGCCGCCCGGCTGCCGGATGATCGGGCGCAAGGCCGGCGTGAAGACGCTCTCCCCCGGCGAGATCACCTTTTGCGTGATGGCGCGCGCCGAGACCAACGAGCCCGGCCGCCGCATCAATGCCAGCATCGGCTTCGCGCGCCCGGTGGACCAGAAAATGTATGGCTACATTTCCGAGCACCATGGCTACGGCATGACGAGGAAGCAGAGCGGCGACTATGCCGAGGACCTCGCCGCCACCATGCTCGCCTCCACGCTCGGCATCGAGTTCGACGCCGACGCCGCCTGGAACGAGCGCAAGCGCGTCTATGAGCACAGCCGCCTGATCATCGACTCGCTCTCCAAGACGGCCGCCGCCGAAGGCGACGCGCAAGGCCGCTGGACCTGTGCCGTGGCGGTGGCGGTGTTCCGGTTTGATTGAGGTTCTCCTCTCTTGTTGTCATTGCCGGTCAAAAGGAGCGAAGCGCCGTCTTCGCGCCTAAAGTCCCGACAATCCATGTTTCCGCGCTCATCCTTCGAGACGCCCGCCGATTGCCACGCTCTCTGCCTCATCCTGAGGAGGCCCGAAGGGCCGTCTCGAAGGATGGGCGGCGGGCTCCTCAGGATGAGGCGCGATAGTGAATGCGTTTCGAACCAAGACACACTCCTCCGTTCGCGCGGGCGGATTTCGCCCCGCGTCATGATCCCTCCCCGGTTTCAGTCCCGCGTAACGTGCGGGGAACGGAGCGCCGAAAGGCGCAAGGTCTTCCAGTCTCACGCTCCTGCGCGGAGCGTGCGCCGCCTTCCGGCGCGCCGTCGCGGCGGCTTTTGGTTCCCCGGGACCATGCTTCCGGGACCAGGCTGCACGGGGGTTGTCTTCGCACCCGTTTCGTTGCGCTTTCACGCAACGCGCCCGGTCCCCATTCCAGCCATTGAAGGCAGCGGGGCGTAGTGCCCGCGGATGGTGACCCGAGGCCTCCCGGTGCCACGCTTGCGAGGCATGACAGCAGGCGCCGCCTCCCGCTCCGCTCTAATGACGCCTCATGAAAGCGCCCCGTGCGAGCGGGAGTGGGTGGAGTTTAAGGGAGGTTTTGAGGGTGGGGATAAGAGTGGCTAAGCGAATGAAATAATTGGCAGTCATGGCCGGGCTTGTCCCGGCCATCCCGATTTCAAAGGCACTGCCTCCCTAAGCGGGATGCCCGGCACAAGGCCGGGCATGACAGGATGCAGGCGCCGCCTCCCGCTCCGCTACTCACGACGCCTCATGAAAGCGCCCCAATGAGCGGGAGTGGGTGGAGTTTAAGGGAGGTTTTGAGGGCGGGGATAAGAGTGGCTAAGCGAATGAAATAATTGGCAGTCATGGCCGGGCTTGTCCCGGCCATCCCGATTTCAAGGGCACTGCCTCCCTAAGCGGGATGCCCGGCACAAGGCCGGGCATGACAGGATGCAGGCACCGCCTCCCGCTTCGCTCCACTGGCCTGCACCCGGTTTCGTTGACACCCGCCTAAGCTAATCCTGCCTTCTGCTCGAACTCCATCGGGCTCAGATATCCGATCGTAGAGTGTCTGCGCTTCGGATTATAGAAGCGCTC
>JALHMF010000004.1 GCA_022844205.1 Xanthobacteraceae bacterium
CCGTGATCAGCCGCACGGCCTCAAGCTTGAACTCTCGCGTAAACTTCCGCCTCTCCATGACGCACCTCCGGTCCCATGAAAACACCTAACTCGGTGTCTTCGGAACCGGGTGCAGGCCAATCGCCGACATCGTCATCAATGGAAGGAAGTGGCGGGAGCTTTCGCCCGACCTGCAGAGCATCGTTGAGGTCTCCATGACCGCTTCTCTGTTCGACGCGATACTCTACTTCATCCATGAGAACGCGAAAGCGTTGCAGATTCTCACCAGGGAGAAGGGAGTGACGATGTTCGACGCGCCAGCCGATTACGCGCCGGCGTGGATCAAGGCATCGAAAAAGGTCCTTGGCGAGCTTGAGAAGAAGGACGAGTTCTTCAAAAAAGTTCTAGACTCGCAACGCGCCTTTGCAAAAGTCGTCGTTCCTTACACCAAGGAAACCTCGAAGCTTTCCACGCTCATCGCCGGAGCGGCGGAATAATTTCATCGCCATGCTGATCCGCCGGGGCACGCTGCCCCGGCGGATGAAAACTTCAACCGCATGTGAATTCGCGGGCGTTAATCAGATCGCGCGACCGGCAGGGGTTGGTGATGACAAAGACCGATCGGATAACCAAAGTCATTGATGCGATCAGCATCTGGACGGGCAAGACGGCAGCCTGGCTGATCGTGCCGATGTTCAGCGTGCTTCTGTTCGAAGTGATCATCCGCAAGGTTTACCAGCCGACGGTGTGGGCCAACGACATCGCGACGATGGCTTACGGCGCTCACTTCTCACTTGCCGCCGCCTACGCGCTTAGCATGCAGAAGCACATCCGCACCGACTTCATCACGCAGCATCTAACGCTGCGCACACAGCTTTGGTTAGACATCGTTCAGTATCTTACCTTCTTCTTGCCCGGAATGATCATGTTCCTGTGGCTAAGCTGGGAATTCGCCGAAGAATCCTGGTTCTTCAAGGAAAGCCTGATCACCTCGTGGCGTCCGCCAGCCTATTACTACAAGACGGTCATTCCGATTACAGCGGCGATGCTTCTACTGCAGGGTATTGCTGAAGTTCTGAAGTGCCTCAGATCGCTTCAGACCGGCATCGACTATCGCGCTCGACACGCACCCACCGAAGTCACCTAGGGATATGCAAGCAAGTTC
The DNA here is from genome assembly GCA_022844205.1 of Xanthobacteraceae bacterium. GTDB lineage: Bacteria > Pseudomonadota > Alphaproteobacteria > Rhizobiales > Xanthobacteraceae > JAUSIF01. The sequence goes on from JALHMF010000004.1 coordinate 1,145, forward strand.
CAAATCAAACGTATAACCTGCTGGGATAGTTACATGTCTCTTGAAATACTAGGTATCGTTCTAATCGTAGTGCTGTTCTTCGTGATCCTCGCGGGTTTTCCGATTTCATTCGCACTGTTCTTTCTTGCGATGGCGTTCGGATACATCGGCATCGGTGAGCGTGTTTTCTATCTGATGACCTATCAGTATTTCGGCACGATGATGGAAACCGTGCTGGCGGCCGTCGCGCTGTTCACTTTCATGGGTTACATCCTTGAAAGTTCGGGTCTGATGGGCAGGCTGTTCCACGCGGTCCAGCTAATGTTTGGACGCCTGCACGGCTCGCTTTACATCGCCACCATACTTACCGCGACACTCTTCGCCGCCGCGACCGGCATCGTCGGTGCTTCCGTCGCTATCATCGGCTTGATGGCCGGTCCGATCATGAAGAAGCGCGGATATGACACAGCCCTTTCCGCCGGCACGATCTGCGCGGGCGGAACGCTGGGAATTCTCATTCCGCCTAGTGTGATGCTGGTGGTGATGGGCCCGTCATTCCAGGTGTCGATCTCGCGTCTCTATGCGGCTGCGATCATTCCCGGCTTGCTGCTCGCTTCGATTTATTTGACCTACACGATGGCAAGAACCTGGTGGAATCCTCGGCTCGGTCCGCCGCTGCCTGCTGAAGAGCTCAATGTTGGCAAAGGTGTTGTGATTTGGGAGTTTTTTGCCGGGCTGCTGCCCCCCGCATTTCTGATTGTTACTACTCTGGGCACCATCGTCAGTGGCTGGGCGACACCGACGGAAGGTGCGGCGCTCGGCTGCGTTGGGGCGATCATCATCACCGCTTTGAACGGCAAGCTGACGTTCCCGGTCTTCAAGGATGCCGTATTCCGCACCGCTGAAACCACTTCGATGGTGATGATCCTGCTTGCGGCATCGACGCTTCTTGGCGCGGTGTTCTCGGCGTTCGGCACGCCAAAATATATCGCCGATCTGGTACTCGGCTGGGACCTGCCGCCTGGTGTTCTCATCATTTCGATTTTGATGCTTTGCTTCATCCTTGGCTGGCCGCTGGAATGGGTGCCGATCGTCGTCATCATCATTCCAATCTTTCTGCCGTTGTTGCAGGCGATTCAGGTGGACATGGTCTGGTTCAGCATTCTGGTGGCCGTGGTTTTGCAGACTTGCTGGCTTTCACCGCCAGTCGCGCTATCCGCCTATTATCTGAAGGGCGTCGTGCCTGGGTGGGGACTACTCGAAATCTACAGAGGCATGATGCCGTTCATGCTGCTCCAGTGGATCTGCGTATTCCTGATCTACTTCTTCCCGGAGATTCCGCTGTGGCTGCCGAACCTCTGGTACAATTGAAGAGGACGGAAGTGATGTACTCGATCCCTCCATGGCTTGATTTCTCCAGCCAGTTGCGCGCGGAGAGTTAAATGGAGGGAAGCAGCATTCTGATCACGCTGCTTGGAGGCGTGGGATTGCTCCTGTGGAGCGTCCGGATGATCCGCACCGGCATGACACGTGCGTTCGGTGCGTCGCTCCGCTCGTTGCTCGCGAAGGGCTGTTCCGATCGAGGGAAAGCATTTGCTGTAGGCGCCGGATTAACGGGCTTGCTGCAAAGCTCGACTGCTACCGGCTTGATGCTGGCTTCTTTCGCCAGCCGGAAACTGATTGCACTGCCGCTGGCGCTCGCGGTGATGCTGGGAGCGGATGTCGGCACCGCGATCGTTGCCCAGATCTATTCCTTCGATGTAAAATGGCTGTGGGCGCCGCTACTGTTCCTGGGTGTGGTGCTGTTCAACGCTTCCGAAGCGGACCGGCCGCGCGGGGTCGGGCGTATTCTGATCGGCTTCGGCTTGATGCTGCTAGGACTGACCGTCATCGGCCAGATTTCAGCGCAGATGGGTCATAGCCCGACGCTGCAACTCATTCTGTCTTCATTGAGTACGGAAAAAATTCCACTGCTCGCAATGCTCGCGATGGGGGTTTTGACGTGGCTCTCCCATTCGAGCCTCGCCATGGTGCTTTTCATCATGACGCTATCGGAGGGGGGCGTGATCGACGGCAAGCTTGCGGTTGCGCTCGTGCTCGGGGCCAATCTCGGCGGAGCGATTGTGCCTTTCGTTGCTCTCCTGGGATCAAGCCCGCTCGCGCGACGGGTCGTACTGGGCAATCTCATCATTCGTGCGGCCGGATGTATGCTCGTATTGCCCTTCGTTGCCTATCTGGTTTCATGGCTGACAGCGATCTCGCCGGATGCATCGCGTCTTGCGGTCAATTTCCATCTTGGCTTCAATATCTTTCTGGCAGCGATTTCGTTGCCGCTCGTGGGCCCGCTGGCAAAACTCGCAACGCGGATTATCCCCGAGACAAGCGCGGTTTCATCCCAGCGCCGCGAGCCGCGGCATCTCGATCCGAGCCTGCTCGACACGCCCTCCGAGGCGCTCGCCTGCGCCATGCGCGAGACGCTTTCCATGGGCGATATCGTCTTCGACATGCTGAAGAAAGCGCTGCCAGCCATTGAAGGGACTGATCTGAAGGCCGTGAAAGAGATCGAGAACACCGACAACGATGTCGATGCCTTGCACGAGGCGATCAAGCACTATCTCGTCCGCACCTCCAAGGCCGATTTAGGCGAGGAAGATAGCCGCCGCTACATGGAGATTTTGTCTTTTACGACCAACCTCGAGCATATCGGCGACATCATTGATAAAAATCTGATGGAACTCGCGGCCAAGAAAATCAAAAAGCAGTATACGTTTTCGCCGGAGGGGGCAGCCGATCTGAGGGAGTTTCACAGTCAGGTTATCGACAACCTGCAACTCGCACTGAATGTATTTGCAACGCGCGACGTAGTGCTGGCCCGGCGGCTGTTGCGCGCAAAAGCTACAATGCGTTCGGCGGATTTCAGGGCGACGGATCAGCACTTCGCCCGATTGAAAGAGGGCAGGCAGGAATCAATCGAAACCAGCGCCATTCATCTGGACATTGTCCGCGACCTAAAACGGATCAATTCGCATCTGACGGCGGTTGCCTATCCAATTTTGGAGGCAGCGGGTGAACTTACCCCTTCAAGACTTCTCGATTTGTCAGCCCCCGCTCCTGCCGGGGGATCAAAATGAAAAATCTGACAGGATTGCCCTTGGTGATGTAGAGCGATTTGCTCAGACCTCGCAGTATCTGTTTTGCTAACATGTAAGGATATCCATTTCGGCAGCAATCGTCGTCCAAGTGCCCGCAAGGGTGTGCTAGCTTTCTAAAATCGAAATTTCCGGTCTAACCTTGGATAGACAGTCGGAGCCGTTCATGGAATTCGTTTCGTTTCTTCCCATGTACCGAGTGCGCGGTGCGCGCGAGCACGCCGATATTTTTTGGGCATGCCTTCGGGATTCAATACGAAAAGCCGGCTTGCAGGCACCCGATCGTGCCGATGATTTCGTCCCGCGAATGAAAGGCTGGCTGCATCCGCAACTGATACTCGGGCAGACCTGCGGGCTGCCTTATATCTCCAAGCTTTGCGACAAGGTAGAATTGATTGGGACGCCAGACTATGGAGTCGAAGGCTGTCTGCCCGGATTCTATCACAGTACAATTCTCACTTCACTCGGCGATAGCCGAACTAGTCTTCCGGAATTTCGCGGCGCGACCCTGGCGTTCAACGGACACGACTCCCAGTCGGGCTATGCGGCCATTATGCATGCGGTGGCCCCATTTGCGCGGGATGGCCGGTTTTTTGGGCGCGCGATTCACTCGGGATCGCATGAAGCGTCGATGCGACTCGTGAAAGAGGGCAGGGCGGATCTGGCAGCAATCGACTCGGTCACGTGGCGAATGACTCGCAAGTTCGATCCGGAAATTGCCGGATTGAAAGTTCTTGCGACAACTGCACCGACGCCCGGCTTGCCCTTTATTTGCGCTTCCGGAATCTCGGCCAGAACAGTTTTCGATGCTGTGCGAAATGGAATTTCGTCGCTTCCTGAACAAACCCTAAAGGCATTCGGGCTAAAGGGCATCCTGCCATTCGTGAAATCCGAATACGATGTGATTAAAACGAACCTTGCCGAAGTGCAAAGAATTCACGCCTTGCCAGAAGCAGAAGAACTGCCGGTACACTGACCGGGCGGAGTATTTGAATGGACCGATTCAATCTCGGCGTCCATACAAGGAAGATCGCAACCACATCAGCGGAGGCCCAGCGCTGGTTCGATCTCGGCCTGAATTGGTGTTACGCCTTCAACAAGAACGAAGGAATCAAGTGCTTCCGGAAAGCAATCGAGGCTGATCCGGAATCAGTGATGCCGCATTGGGGCGTCGCGTTCGGCGCCGGACCCTTCTACAATCTCATTTGGCGCGAGCACGGCGAGGCGGAAGCGAATGCCGCAACCCGGCTTGGGTTTGACCACATCCAGCGTGCGCGCGCGCTCCGCCACAAGGCGACACCGGTCGAAAACCAGCTGGTTGAGGCGCTCGCTTGCCGGATCCAGGAACCTCACGCCGTCCTGCCGGAAGAGTACGACCGTTGGGATGACGAATATGCGAACGCGATGCGGCGTGTTTATCAGAACTTTCCTGAAGATCACGATGTCATGGCGCTGCTCATCGAGGCACTGATCATGCGAACGCCGAGACGCCTGTGGAACGTGAAGACAGGGAAGCCTGCGAAGGCTTCGGACGTTCTGGAGGCGCTTGAGATCATCGATCGCTCGGTCCGGCTGTCAAAAGACGCGGGCCAAAAACCGCATCCAGCCGTGATCCACCTTCACATTCATGCGCTGGAGATGTCCAATACACCTGAATGGGGAATGGAATCCGCTGATACGCTCGCCGGTATGTGTCCGGATGCCGGGCACATGAATCACATGCCCGGTCACATCTACGTTCTATGCGGCGATTATGAACGGGCGAAGCTCGCGAGTGACAAGGCAATCGCGGCCAACGACAAGTACCTTGCTTACGCTGGTCCTTTGACCTTTTACACAGTCGCCTGTTCGCATGATCTGCATCTGATGATGCATACTTGCATGTTCTTGGGCCGCTATAAGGACTCGTTATCGACTGCGGACAAGCTTTGCCGGCTGCTCACAAAAGAAGTGCTGAGCGTTAAGGACCGTCCAAAGTTTGCCATGAGTCTGGAGGGATATCACTCCACCCGGGCACATGTACTCGTGCGATTTGGCCGCTGGCAGGAGATTATTGACGAGCCGCTGCCTGACGATCCGAATCTCTATCTGATCACGACGGCGATGCTTCACTACGCGAAGGCGATTGCGCACGCCACGCTGAAGAATTTCAGGGACGCAGACGGCGAGCGGGCTTCGTTTTACGAAAGTTTGCAGCGCATCCCGCCGCAGCACCGGTTTTTCAACAACTACTCACATTCCATCCTGGCGGTCGCCGCGAAGATGCTTGAGGGCGAGGTTGAGTATCACAAGGGAAATCATGAGGCCGCCTACGCCCACTTGAGAGAGAGCGTTTCGCTCGACGACAATCTCGCTTACATCGAGCCTTGGGCCTGGATGCATCCGCCTCGCCATGCCCTCGCGGCCCTTTTGATGGAGCAAGGTCACTATGAAGAAGCGGAGCAGGTCTATCGGGATGACCTTGGATTAAGCGGCAGAATTCAACGATGCGCGCAGCATCCGGACAATGTCTGGGCGCTTCATGGACTCGTCGAGTGTTTGCAGAAAAAGGGAGACAAGAAAGAGCTGGCTGATTTGTCGGCGAAATTATTCAAGGCAATGCAGCTCGCGGATGTACCGATTACTTCATCTTGCATGTGCCGGACCAAAGTAAGCGAGCAGCGGAAGTGCTGTTCGTAAAGTCCAGCTTCGCTGCGGCGTTTTCCTTCTATGAATTGCTTTGCGGAGAGCCGCTGGTTTGCATCGATCCCGCAGACCCGGTTACGTCGACTCCCTTTGACTTATTCCTTGGGTGGCTTGGTAAAGGTATTGTCTTCCTACAGATAGCACCTTATGGTCATGATGCGGCAGGTTCCTTCATGCAAAGTGGAACAACCATCGGTATTCTTGGCGGTACGGGCGATTTGGGCTCCGGTCTGGCGCGCCTTCTGGCAGCTGCTGATTATGCGGTTGTGATCGGCTCCCGCGACAAAGCCAAGGCCGAACAGGCGGCCCAAGCGCTCGCCTCGCAACTCAACGCGACGGTGCGAGGAGACGACAATCGCGGCGCGGCACAAGCGTCCGATATCGTCCTTTTATGTGTTCCCTATTCCAATCACGACGCGATGTTGGATGAGATCAAACCGGTGATGACCGGCAAGATCCTTGTCGACGCGGTGGTGCCGCTGGTGCCACCCAAGGTATCGGTGGTGCAGCTTCCAGCAGGGGGATCGCCGGCACTCGTGGCGCAGCGAACGCTTGGCGAAGGTGTGCATGTGGCGGCGGCATTTCATAATGTCGGCGCGAAAAAGCTGCACAGTGGCGAGAAAGCTGATTGCGACGTGCTCGTATTCGCGGACGACGCCGAGGTCCGGCAAAAGGTGATTGCGCTCGCCGATGTCGTGGCGACGCGCGGGGTGGACGGCGGGGTGCTCGCCAATGCCGTGGCCGCCGAAGCGCTCACGTCGGTCTTGATCGCCATCAACCGGCGTTACAAAATTCCTGGCGCGGGAATTCGCATCACGGGGTTGCCTGCGCACGGAGCGCGGTAAACAGGCGATGGCCACGAAGAGTCTCACGCTGAGCGCATTGGCGGGGCTTCCATTCGTCGAGCCCGGTGACGATCTCGCCGGCCTGCTGATTGCAGCGATACGGCGCACTGGCATTGTACCGCAGAGTAAGGACGTCTTCATCGTCGCGCAAAAGATTGTGTCGAAAGCGGAAGGCTGCTTCGCCGATCTCAACACGGTAGTGCCTTCCGCGCAGGCGGTGGCACTGGCTCAGGAAGTCGGCAAGGATCCGCGGCTGGTCGAGGTCATTCTCTCCGAATCCACCGAAGTGATCCGCAAGCGCCAGGATGTGTTGGTTGTCGCGCATCGTCTCGGCTTCGTCATGGCCAACGCGGGGATCGACCAGTCAAACGTGGACGGAGAGCAAAGCGGCAAAGTTTTACTTCTCCCGCGCGATCCCGATGCATCGGCCGGCATGCTGAAGGCGAGTCTCGATCGCGAATTCGGGGTTGATCTCGCCGTGCTCATCAATGACAGTTTTGGCAGGCCTTGGCGCTTGGGTGTCGTCGGGGTGGCAATCGGCGCCGCGGGGATTCCGGCCCTGCAAAATATGATTGGCGCGCCGGATCTGTTCGGGCGCAAGCTGCGAGTCACGGAAATCGCGATTGCCGACGAGATTGCAGCGGCGGCGTCGCTGCTCATGGGACAGGGTGCCGAGGGACTGCCGGTGGTGCACATGCGCGGCTACGATTGGAAGGGAGCGGCAACATCCGCATTGTCGCTCATCCGGCCGAAAGAGATGGACATGTTCCGATGAGCGCGTTCGATTCGGGCAATCAAGTTCTAGCCCTTTGTGGCGGCATCGGTGGCGCTAAACTTGCGCTCGGTCTTTATCGGGTACTGGGTCCGCAGCGGCTCAGCGTGATCGTCAACACCGGCGACGACTTCGAGCATCTCGGACTTGCCATTTCCCCCGATCTCGACACGGTGATCTATACGCTCGCCGGTTTGGCCGATCCCGAGCGCGGCTGGGGCCGCGCGCAGGAGACCTGGCATTTCATGGATTCACTGCGCCAACTTGGAGGAGAAGCCTGGTTTCAACTGGGTGACCGCGATCTGGCCATGCATGTTGAACGCACAGAATGGTTGCGCGGAGGCAAGAAATTATCGGCTTTCGCGGCGCATGCGGCGCAACAGTTCGGCATCGAAGCTGAAATCCTGCCGATGAGCGATGATGCTGTGCAGACCATCGTCGATACCGACGAGGGTGCTTTGTCATTCCAGCATTACTTCGTGAAACGTCGCTGCGAGCCGACGGTCCGCGCCATCCGTTTCGCGGGCGCGGCGGAATCACGACCGCCGGCCCGCTTCTCCGAATTAATCACCGGCACTTCCTTGCAGGCTATCGTGATCTGTCCGTCGAATCCCTATCTCAGCGTCGATCCGATCCTTGCCGTGCCGGGCATCGCCGCCGCATTGGCCACGGCGCAAGTTCCGGTAATTGCGGTCTCACCGATTATCGGCGGTGAGGCTTTAAAAGGACCAACGGCAAAAATCATGGCGGAACTTAATATCTTGCCCACGAACCAGTCGATCGCCGCGCACTACGGCGGCCTGATCGATGGGCTGATGATCGATGAGGCCGACAGTGCAGACAACCTTGAGGTTGCCACATGGGCGACGCGAACCATGATGCGCGATCTTGCCGACCGCGAGTTTCTCGCTAGCGAAGTCCTCGCTTTCGCTGAGACGCTGACGCAGAAAAAAGGGGTCCGGCATGCAGGGAGACGCCGATGATCGAAAGCCGCCTGTGGGCTGTGGTACCGGTCAAGCAGTTTGCTGCCGCGAAGAGCCGGCTGGCTCCGGTACTCGGTGCTGGCGAGCGCGCGGAACTTGCGCAGCGGATGCTGGAAGACGTGCTTGACGTATTGACAGCTTGCCCGGAGATTCTGATCGGCGTCCTGGTCGTGACTTCGGACGGAACGGCAGCTGAAACGGCTCGCCACTTCGGCGCTCACGTCGTCCCGCAATCAGCCGACAGCGGCATTAACGCTGCCATTATGGATGCCGTCGAGACAATCGGTTCAAGTGAGGATGACGGGCTGCTCGTGGTGCCGTCCGACATCCCTCAGCTCACTCCGGCCGCGATTGTGCGAGCCGCCGCGGCCATCGCCCCGCCGCGCAGCATGGCCATCGCCGCCGCGGCCGAGGACGGCGGCACCAACCTGATCGCCTGCCGGCCGGCGCGGATGCTGTCTCCCTGCTACGGCCCCGACAGTTTTGAGATTCACCGGCGCGCCGCCGCAGAAGCCGGGCTCAGCGTGCGTATTCTCGATCTGCCGGAGCTTGCGCTCGACATCGACCGGCCCTGGCACCTGGAAAAGTTTCTCGCGATGCAGACGAACACGCGGACGCACGCATTTCTCTCCCGCTGCGAGATCGCAGAGGTTGCATCATGAGCGATCACGGCTGGCTCTCCGAACTTCCCGCCGATCGGATGCTTGCGGCGGAAGACGCCTTGCGGCTCGCGGAAGCGAGCGATTTGGCATCACTTCTGCGCGCGGCCGCCCGCCGCCGCGACATCGCGCACGGCAACATCATTTCCTATTCGCGCAAAGTGTTTGTCCCGCTCACCCAGCTCTGCCGGGATGTCTGTCATTACTGCACCTTTGCCCATGCACCACGCGAAAACGTGCCTGCCTATCTCTCGCGCGAAGCGGTGCTTAACATCGCGCGCGCCGGCCGCGCAGCGGGATGCAATGAGGTCCTGTTCACCCTCGGCGATAAGCCCGAACTGCGCTATCGCGCGGCGCGCGAAGCGCTCGATCGCCTCGGCCATGCGACGACGCTGTCCTATCTCAAGGAGGCCGCGCGCCTTGCATTCGAGGAAACGGGCCTGCTTCCGCACGTCAATCCCGGACTGCTGGAGGCTGCCGATCTCGCCGCACTCCGTGAGGTTTCGGTCTCGCAGGGCACGATGCTGGAGACCGCATCCGCGCGCCTGAGCGGGCGCGGCGGGCCGCATTTCGGCTCGCCGGACAAGGATCCCGCGGCACGCCTCGCCACCATCCGCATGGCGGGCGAGCAGCGCGTGCCCTTCACCACCGGCATCCTCATCGGGATCGGCGAGACGCGCCGCGAGCGGATAGAAGCGCTGTTGGCGCTGCGCGAACAGCACGAGGCACACGGGCATCTCCAGGAAATTATCATCCAGAATTTCCGCCCCAAGCCCGGCACCCGCATGGCGAATGCTGAAGCGCCCTCGCTGGATGAGCATCTCTGGACCATCGCGATGGCCCGCCTGATCTTCCCCGCGGACATGAACATTCAGGCACCGCCGAATTTGAATCCCGGCGCGCTGAACCGGCTGGTGGAAGCCGGCATCAACGACTGGGGCGGAGTATCGCCGGTGACGCCCGATCATGTGAATCCCGAGGCACCCTGGCCGCATCTGCGCGTGCTCGATCGCGCTACGGCCGCCTCGGGCAAACGGCTGGCCGATCGGCTGGCGATTTATCCCGCCTATGTGCGCACCTATAAGGACTGGGTCGATCCGGCGCTGCACACGGCGCTGTTGCAGAGGGTCGATGCCGATGGCTGGCCGCGCACGGACGATTGGTGTCCGGGATCGGACGGCGCGCTGCCTTCCGAGGCACAGATCGTTGCCGCACCCGCCATCGCTTCCGGCGAGATCGCGCCGCTCCTCGAACGCGCGTCCGCCGGCCGCACGCTTAAGGAGTCTGAGATCGCGCGTCTGTTCCAGGCCCGCCATGACGAGTTCTCCGCCATCTGCACCGCGGCCGATGCGCTGCGGCGCGACACCTGCGGCGACACCATTTCCTATGTCGTTACCCGCAATATCAATTATACGAACATCTGCACCTTCAAATGCCGCTTCTGCGCCTTCTCGAAAGGCAAGACCAGCGAGCACCTGCGCGGCCGTCCCTACAATCTTTCGCTGGAGGAAATCGCCAGCCGAGCGCGCGAAGCCTGGGCACGCGGCGCCACGGAAGTTTGCATGCAGGGCGGTATCCATCCCGATTTCAGCGGACAGAATTATATTGAGATCTGCCGGGCTGTCCGCTCCGCGGTGCCGCAGATGCACGTTCATGCCTTTTCGCCTCTGGAAGTGTATCAGGGGGCGGCGACGCTCGGCTTGCCGGTTGATGAATTCCTGCTCCGGCTCAAGGAAGCGGGCCTCGGTACGCTGCCCGGAACGGCGGCGGAAGTGCTCGACGACGAGGTGCGAGCGGTGCTGTGCCCGGACAAAATCAACACGGCGCAATGGCTCGACGTCATGCGCGCGGCGCATCGCGCCGGTTTCAGGACGACCGCCACGATCATGTACGGCCATGTGGACGGCTACGTGAACTGGGCGCGGCATCTCTTGCGCCTGCGTGATTTGCAGGCGGAGATGGGCGGCTTCACCGAGTTTGTGCCGCTGCCCTTCGTTCATATGGAGGCGCCAATTTATCTAAAGGGTCAGGCGCGGCGTGGCCCCACCTTCCGCGAGGCGGTACTGATGCATGCGGTGGCGCGTCTGTCCCTGCACCCTCTCATCACGAATGTGCAGACCTCCTGGGTGAAGATGGGTCCCGAGGGTGTGAAGGCCTGCCTGCGAGCCGGTGCCAATGATCTTGGCGGCACGCTGATGGACGAAACGATCACGCGTTCAGCGGGAGCCGTTCACGGCCAGGAAATGACGCCGGCACGCATGGAGGAAATCATCCGTGCCATCGGCCGGATACCGCGGCAGCGCAATACGACCTATGACGATGTCTCGCCGGAACGGTATCAGGCTTCGTTCTGCGCCGGCAGCGGCCAATCCGTTGCGGCACTGGCAGAGATACGCCGGTGATAGGGCGAGAAAATACTATTGTTCTAATCATAGTATGACTTTATGATCCGTGCCAGCCATGCTTTTTCATGCCTTGGTTGGATGAATTTCGGGGCTCGCTGCGATGACGCTTTTCATTCACCCTGAGATCGTGGATCGCCCGCGTCGGCGTACGGCCGTTGACAGGCTGCGCCAAGTCGGCGGGCGGCTGCCCACGTGGAGCGAGCTCGCGAATCCAGCCGAGATCAGCGCCAAGAATTTGCCGAAGCTGGCGGCGGTCGATCCGGATTCGCCGGACGCCGCCAATCTGTGGCGCGTGCACTGGTTTAACAGCGCCGACCGCCGTTCCCGCATCGACATTCCCGATCACATCGTGCTGCCGCCGGAACTGACCGGTGTGAAGGGGCCGATCGTGGTCTTGCTTGGATCCCGTTTCCCGATGATCGGCGCGCACAAGGTGCTCGCCGCTTATGCCTGCCTCGTGCCGCGGCTGGTGACCGGCCTGTTCGATCCTTCCCACGACCGTGCCATCTGGCCATCGACGGGTAACTATTGCCGCGGCGGCATCGCCATTTCGCGCATTCTCGGGTGCCGCGGTGTGGCCGTGTTGCCCGCCGGCATGAGCCGCGAGCGTTTCGACTGGCTGCAGCGCTGGGTGAAGGAACCGGACGATATCATCCGTACGCCCGGCACCGAAAGCAACGTCAAGGAAATCTACGACAAGTGCGCAGAGCTTTCGCAAGACAAGCAGAATGTCATTCTGAATCAGTTCTCCGAATTCGCGAACTATCTGATCCACTACCACTGCACGGGACAGGCGTTCGATCGAGTATTCAGACACCTCAGGCAGCAGCAGCAGGGTTATCGTCTCGCGGCCTTCGTATCGGCCACAGGATCGGCCGGCACGATCGCCGCCGGCGACCATCTCAAGAAGCTGCACGGGACAAAAATCGCCGCGGTCGAAGCGGCCGAATGTCCGACCATGCTTTGCAATGGCTACGGCGAGCACAACATCCAGGGCATTGGCGACAAGCACATACCGCTCATTCATAACGTCATGAACACCGACGTGGTGATTGGCGTCACGGACTCCGCCAGCGACTCGCTCAATCTTCTGTTCCGCAACGAGACCGGCCGCCGCTATCTCTCCGGCCGCCGCAAGATCGATCCCGCGCTCATCACGCGCTTCGAGGACATCGGTATTTCCGGCCTCGCCAACGTCGTCGCCGCGATCAAGCTAGCGAAACACTTCGATTACGGTCCTGATGATGTGATCATGACCGTCGCCACCGACAGCGCCGCCCTGTACGGCAGCGAAACCGAAAGCTTCGTCGCGCGGCGCTATCCCGGCGGCTTCGACGAGGTGAATGCCGGCGAGATTTTCTCTCGCCATCTCGAAGGCGTAGTGGACGACCTCGTTATGGAAATGCGTCACATCGACCGCAAACGCGTGTTTAACCTCGGCTACTACACTTGGGTGGAGCAACAGGGTGTCTCCATCGAGGATTTCGACCGCCGCAAGAGCCAGAGTTTCTGGCAGGGCCTGGTCGAAGAGATCCCGGCCTGGGATCGCATGATCGAGGAATTTAACGCTGAGGTTGATGGCAGGATCGCAGCATGAGTCTGGTGCAACCGTACTTGAAATTGCGCAAGGACTTGGCGCAGCGCGACCGTAGCCTGCGCGAGAAGGTCGTCTCGCTGGAGGAAGCGGTCTCGTTCGTGCGCGACGGGGACTCCGTGGGCATCGGCGGCAGCACCATGTCGCGCACGCCGATGGGCCTGATCTGGGCGTTGATCCGTGCCAAGCGCAAAGAACTTTCATGCTCACGCTGCATCATCTCTAGCGACGGGGACCTCTTGTACGGCTCTTGCGCCAGCGACCACATCGTCACGAGCTGGTTCAGTCAGGGCATCCTCTGGGGCGTCTCCAAGGTGATGCGGCACTTCGTCGAGACCGGAAAGGCCCGCTACGACGAGTGGAGCCATCTGGCGATGGGCATGCGCTTCCGCGCCGGTGCGATGGGCGTTCCGTTCATCCCGATCCGTTCGATGTTGGGTTCGGGCGTTGTCGGCCAGCGGCCGGAAGCAAAGGAAATCGACTGCCCCTACACCGGCGAGAAGCTTCTGCTCGTGCCCGCACTCAATCCGGACGTAGCACTCATTCACGTGCAGCGATGCGATGCCTATGGCAACGCGCAAATTGACGGGCTCCAGTTCATGGACATCGATCTCGCCATGGCCGCCAACAAGGTCATCTTGACCACGGAGCGTATCGTTTCCAACGACCAGATCCGCCGCGCGCCCGACCAGACCAAGATTCCTTTTTTCGCGGTCGATGCGGTGGTGGAACTGCCGTTCGGCTGTGCGCCGCACGAATGTTACGGCGTCTACGAGCCGATGATGCGGCACATGGAGTTTTACGTCGGGCTTGTGAACAAGGACCCGGTCGCAGGCATGAAGGAATATCTCGACAAATATGTCTACGGCCCGAAGTCGTGGACCGGCTTCCTCGAACTCATCGGCATGGAAGAAGTGCTGGAAGCCTCGCGCGCCGGAGTGTCGATCTATGACGCGTAAGGGCGAATATACCGCGGGCGAACTGCTCGCCATTCTGAGCGCCCGCCAGCTCAAGGACGGGCAGGTGGTGTTCGCGGGTGTCGGCATTCCGTTGCTTGCAGCCACACTTGCGCAGCGCCTGCAGTGCCCAGGACTGACCATTCTGTTCGAGGGCGGTGTGATTGGTGCCTTCATCGAACCGGGAAAATTGCCGCCCTCCACCAACGACCAGCGCTGCACCACGCGCGCCAACATGGTGCTCGGCAGCGCGGAAGTGCTGTTGCTGCTGCAGCGCGGCTATGTCGACGTGGGCTTCATGGGCGGAGCGCAGATCGACCAGTACGGAAATCTCAACAGTTCCTACATCGGCGACCCCAAGAAGCCGAAGACGCGGCTTCCGGGCACCGGCGGCGGCAACGACATTTCCAGCCTCACCAACATGATCGTCGCCATGAAGCACGAGAAGCGCCGCTTCGTGGAGCATGTCGACTTCATCACGAGCCCCGGCTGGATCAAGGGGAAGCAGACGCGCAGCGAAGCGGGCCTGCTCGCCGGCGGCATGTATCGCGTGGTCACGGATCTAGCGGTTTTTGGCTTCGATGAAACGACGCGTCGAATGACTCCGCTAGCGCTCAACCCCGGCGTCACGCGCGAACAGGTTCAGGAAAATACCGGCTTCAAGCTTGAATTTAGCCACGACACCGGAGTTACAGAACCGCCGACGGAACATGAACTGTCCACGCTGCGAATGCTTGATCCGGAGCGGCTCTACATCGGCTAACCGCTATTGATTGATCGGAGAAATGCATGACTGTCCTTGACCGCACCTTTGGCGTCGCCGCCCGGAATTTCACCGCGTATCCGGAAATGCCGGATGCAAAAGCGCTCGTGGAATACGGCGTACGGATAGAGGAACTGGGTTTCGATTCCATCTGGGTATGGGACCACATGCTGCTCGGCGTGGAGCCGAACTTCCCGATCATCGATTCCCTGACGGTGCTCACCGGCATAGCCGCGCGCACCAAGCGCATCAAACTGGGCACGGGCATTCTTGTGCTTCCGCTTCGAAACGCCGTGGCGCTTGCGAAACAGCTCTCCAGCATGGATCAGCTTTCCGGGGGGCGCCTGCTAATGGGCATGGCATCCGGCTGGTACAAACGCGAATTCGACGCGATGGGTATCCCGTTCGAAAAGCGTGGAAAGATCATGGACGAAAATCTCGATCTTCTGCGCCGTCTGTGGACTGAAACGTCAGTCACTGGTCAGTACACAAATTACAATCCGTCGAAAGCGGTGATGTATCCAAAGCCAGTGCAGGAGCACGTTCCAATTCTCATCGGCGGATACGCGGAACGCGTGCTGAAGCGCGCTGCGGAGGTCGGCGACGGCTGGCTCACCTATTTCTACACGCCGGAAGGCTTCACCAAGTCTTGGGACAAGATCCGCAACTTCGCCAAGGAAGCCGGCAAGGATCCCGACAAGCTCATGAACGCCTCGCAGCTTCCGATCATGATCGGGCCCTCGAAGGACGCCATCAAGGACGAGATGATGGACTGGCTCAACAAGGAGTGGGACTTCCCCGAGCACAGCGATTGCACGCGTGACAGCGCCGTCATGGGCTCGGTCGATGAGTGCGTGGCTCAGCTCAAGGCGCATCAGGCCGTGGGCGTGCAGAAAATCATTTTCGTGCCGTACAAGTACAAGATGGACCAGATCGAGATCATCGCGAAGGAAATCGTGCCCCGGCTCAAGAAAGCCTGATGGTTTGACGGCCGCTTGATGGTCAGCCTCTTCGACTTGTTCAAGATCGGAATCGGTCCTTCTTCTTCGCATACGACCGGGCCGATGAAGGCGGCGGGCCGCTTTCGGAAAGCTTTGGCGGGCAATCCCAGGAGCGTCTCTGTTGCACGCATTCGGGTGACTTTGTTTGGCTCGCTGGCATGGACCGGAAAAGGTCATGCAACCGAGAAGGCTGTGGTTCTTGGTCTTAGCGGCCACGCACCTGAGACAGTCGATCCCGATGAAGCTGAAATTCGTTTCATCGACATCAAGACGTCTCGCCGGCTGAAAATTTCAGGCAGCGGCGAAATTCCGTTTGATCCAGAGAAAGACATTGTATTCGACCTCGATCGCATCGTGCCGGGACATTCGAATACGTTAACGTTCGCAGCTCTAGACGGTGACGAAGAAGTGCTAGCCGAGGAGACATGGCATTCAATCGGCGGAGGCTTCATCGTGCGGGCGGGAGATGAGGCTGACGCGCGAGATGGTCCAGTGGAGGCCCCATATCCTTATCGTAACGCCGCGGAGCTATTGTCTGTTTGCGCGGCACATTCCATGTCCATCGCTGATCTCGTTCTCGCCAACGAGTGCGCCTTGCGTCCGCGCGTCGATATCCTCACCGGTATCGACCGTTTAACAGACGTTATGTTCGACTGCATAGAGCGCGGTATTCGTGCAACAGGCGAGTTGCCCGGCGTGCTCAAAGTTCAGCGGAGAGCAAACAACCTGTTCGGGAAACTACGCGCCATACGGCCATCCAACGCCCAAGCGCCGCACGAGCCGATGGAATATGTCAACGTCTATGCGATTGCGGTGAATGAGGAAAACGCGGCAGGCGGGCGTGTGGTCACGGCGCCGACCAATGGGGCGGCTGGAGTCATTCCGGCCGTGCTCAAATACTATCGCGATCACTGTCCGGCTTCGTCGCAAGCCGGCATTCGCAGCTTCTTGCTGACCGCAACCGCGGTCGGCACCTTGTGCAAGATGAATGCTTCAATTTCCGGCGCTGAAGCCGGATGTCAGGGAGAAGTCGGGGTGGCCTGTTCGATGGCTGCCGCCGGACTGACGGCTGCACTCGGCGGTGACAACAACCAGATCGAGAACGCGGCTGAGATCGGTATCGAGCATCATCTTGGCATGACCTGCGATCCGATCGGCGGCCTCGTACAAATACCGTGTATCGAACGTAATGCGTTCGGTGCCGTGAAGGCGATCAATGCGGCGTCGCTGGCCTTGCGCGGCGACGGTATCCACCGGGTAACGCTCGACCAGGTGATTGAAACCATGCGTCAGACCGGTGCCGATATGCAGTCTAAGTATAAGGAGACGTCCCGGGGTGGACTTGCAGTCAATGTTCCGGAATGCTGACACCCATGGCTTGCATAAAGAATAGCCTTCCTTTTCGTGCTTTTTGTTGGAAGTTTGAGCTTGCCCGATATTTGAACCAATACTAAGGTACTAAAAATAGGATCACTTCCGTGGGGGGAGCGGTTCGTGCAGATTGCGTCCTTGCGATCAGTCATTAAATGCAGCGCATTCCGAATGCGCCAGCAAACAGTTCGCGACTCCAGCGCAGTCGCGCGTCTATCCTCATCTTTCATCTATTCTGAAGCAACGCATCCCGACCCACGCGCTCCGTCATGTGCGCGTGGCTTAAACCTTGGACAAAAACCCCGTCGACCAAGTTCGACGCGGATCGGAGGAGTGAACATGAAAAAACTTGCAGGAGTAATGGCGTCGGCTGCCATTCTGGCGGGCAGCCTGGTAACCGGCGCTTATGCGCAGGAGACGATCAAGATTGGCGTAACCCAGCCTCTGACGGGCGCGTTCGCCGCCTCGGGCAACTACGTGGCCCAAGGCGCGCGCATCGCCGAGGACGAGATCAACCGTGCCGGCGGTGTGATGGGCAAGAAGATCCAGCTCATCGTCGAGGACAACAAGTCCAACCCGACCGAAGCCGTGAGCACCGTTGAAAAGCTCATCCAGAGGGATCGGGTGCCGTTGCTGATCGGTGCGTGGAGCTCGACACTTACACTCGCCGTGATGCCCAAGCTTGAGGAATACAAGGTCCCGATGATCGTGGAGACCTCTTCGTCGGGCAAAATCACGACCTCCGGCAATCCGTATGTCTTCCGCATCAGCCCGACCTCCGCGATGGAAGCGGTCGCCTTCCAGCCGCTGGTCAAGAAGATGAACATCAAGAAGGCTGACTTTCTCTACACCAACAACGACTTCGGCATCGGCTCGGGCCAGGAATTCGCGAAGATGCTGAAAGAGAACGGCGTGCAGATCGGCATCTCGGAGACGATGGACCCGAAGGCCACCGATTTCTCCGCGCAGCTCGCCAAGATCAAGGCGTCGGGCGGCGATTCTCTGTTCGTCACCACCGCCGTCGAACAACTGACGATCATTCTGAAGCAGGCGAAAGAGCAGCAGCTCAAGGTCCGCATCGTCTCTTGCGGCGGCTCCAACTCGCCCGATCAGCTGATCAATCAGGCCGGCGAAGCCGCCAACGGCTCATTCCACACTGTGTTCTTCCCGCCGTGGTTTCCGGAAGTCGTCAAGAATCCGGAGCCTGCAAAGCGCTATATGGATGAGTGGACGAAGCGCGGCCACAACGTGGGCGGTCTGACGGAAGGCTTCCGCGGTTATGACGCCGTCTATGTCGCGGCCGAAGCAATCAAGAAAGCCGGCAAGGCCGAGTCCGAAGCGATCCGCAATGCGCTGTGGGATGTCAAGGTGAAAGGCATTTATGGCGACATCGCCTTTACCAAGCAGGGCCCTGCCGGAAAGGAAAGCGGTCAGCATATGCCGGGCGTTTACCTGGTGACCATCTCCAACGGCAAAGTGGCCAAAACATCGTTCTAAATTCAGCAATGCGAGGACACGGGCTGCCTGTTTGGCGCCCGTGTCCTTGTTGCTCACTGCCGTGCGCCCCGGAGCGACTCAATTGGACCAGTTATTACAACATCTCCTGAATGCAACGATCCTGGGCGGTACCTACGCGCTTCTGGGCATAGGGCTTACCTTGATTTTTGGCATCATGCGCGTCGTCAACTTCACGCATGGCGAACTGTATGCATTCGGCGCCTATTGTATGTATGCGCTGGTAATGCCTTTGGGCTTGAATTTCTTCATGGCGCTCGTGGTTGCGATGGCGCTGGGGGCCCTGCTGGGCGCGACTATTGAACTCCTGCTGCTCAGTCGTCTGCGCGGGGCGGATATCGATACGACGATGCTGGTGATGATCGGCGCGTGGATCGCGCTGCAAAATGCGGAACAACTCGCCTGGACTGGCGTCGCGCTCTCCATCAATAATCCGTTCCCCTCCGAACCGCTGATCGTCGGTCCGTTGTCGGTTTCCTGGAATCGGGTCTACGTGTTCTTCGTCGCGCTACTCCTGATCCTTGGCACTTACTACCTCATCAACCGGACGCACCTTGGCAAAGCCATGCGCGCGACATTTCAGGATCGCGACACGGCCGCGTTGATGGGAATTCGGATTGATCGCATTCATACGGCTACTTTCGCGCTGGGCTCCGCGCTGGCGGCCGCCGCCGGCGCCTTGCTCGGTCCGGTATTCGTCGTCGCGCCGACCATGGGCGACCTTGCCGCTGCCAAGGCGTTTGCGATCGTCATTCTCGGCGGCCTCGGCAACATCAAAGGTGCAACGCTGGGCGGCTTCATCCTCGCCTTCGTGGAGGAACTCGGTGCCGGCTATATCTCATCGGGCTATCGCGACGCGATGGGCTTCCTGCTGATCATTCTGATCTTGTTGTTCCGTCCGACCGGACTTTTTGCACAGAAGGAGCGCGTCGGGTGAGCCGTTTTCTTCCTTGGCTGCTCGTAGTGCTGCTTGCTTCGGTCCCGTTCTGGATGACCGACTACTACGTGCTGCACATTATGATCACTACCTGCATCTTTATCATCGCGGCCATGAGCCTGAATTTGTTGCTGGGCTACACCGGCCAGCTTTCGCTCGGCCATGTCGCATTCTTCGGCATTGGTGCTTACACAAGCGCGCTTCTCTCGCTTGGTTTCCAAGTGAACGTGTTCAACGTTCCTTTTGGTGTGACTCCGAAGCCGGTCTGGTTTGCGATGTTAATGGCGGTCATCGTGGCGGGCTTTACGGGCTGGGCGATTGGCAAACTGGCGTTCCGCGTTCGCGGCGCCTATTTCGTGATCGTGTCCATCAGCTTCGCCGAGGTGGTGCGCATGGTGGCGGTGAACTGGGTAGAACTGACTCAGGGACCGATGGCGCTGAACAATATCCCGGCGCTTACCCTCGGTACGGGCGAGTTCGAATTGTCGTTCTTGCGCAAGCCTTCATTCTACAGCCTCGCGCTGGCGGTCGCGGTGATCAGCTACATCATCATCGCGAGGATTGTGAATTCGCGCGCCGGCAGGGCCATGAATGCGTTGCGGGAAAACGAGTCGCTCGCCATGTCGGTTGGCATCGACGTGACGCGGTATCTGGTGATCGCAACGATTGTTTCGGCCGCCATGGCTGGGATGGCCGGCGCGTTGTACACGCACTATATCCGGATCGTCGATCCGGACGTGTTCCTGTTTATCTACACAGTAACCATGGTCATCATGGTGATCACCGGCGGCAAGGGAACGCTAGCCGGCCCGATTGTCGGTGGCGTTATCTTCGGCTTCGTGCCGGAGGCGCTGCGCGCTATGGCCATCAAGCCTGAAATTCAGTGGATCATCTACGGTGTGTTGATGATCCTGATCGTCTATTTTCTGCCGCGCGGAATCGTTCCGGCCATCGAACGTTTCTGGGCCGGCCAAAAGCCGGGCGATGACGAGGCGGCCCGGTCTGTGCCGGGAGCGTTGCAAAAATGAACTCGTCTGCAGAAACCGTTCTTTCCATCGAGAATGTATCCGTGCATTTCGGCGGGCTGATTGCCATTGACGGAATGACTTTCGATGTGCGTTCCGGCGAGATTGTCGGCCTCATCGGCCCGAACGGAGCGGGTAAGACCACGGCATTCAATGTCATTACTGGCTTTCTCAGGCCGACGGGAGGCGAAGTCCGCTACCGTGGCGTGCCGCTCAACGGTTTGAAACCGCACGAGATTGCGCAGCTCGGTCTTGTGCGCACGTTTCAGCGAACCAGTGTGTTCCAGGAGCGGACCGTGTTCCAGAACGTGCTTACCGGGTTGCATCGCAGCGGCCGCTCGAATCTGTGGGACATGCTGTTGCGGACGCGCCGCGAAAAGGAGTCCGAGCGCGAGTTGGTGGAGACCGCGCAAGATCTTCTGCGCTTTGTCGGCCTCGAACAGCGCGCGTCGGAGCAGGCGGGAGTCTTGCCCTATGGCGAGCAGCGGTTGATGGGTGTTGCGCTCGCTCTTGCGGTCAAGCCTTCGATGCTGCTGCTCGACGAACCGGTATCGGGCATGAACCCGGCTGAGACCGCGCGCTTCGTAAAACTGGTGGAGAAGATCCATCACTCCGGCGTTACGATTCTTCTCGTCGAGCATGACATGCCGATGGTCATGGAGGTGTGCGACCGCATCGTCGTGCTGAACTACGGCCGCATCATCGCGGAGGGAACGCCAAGCGAGATCCAGAACAACCCGGAAGTGATCCGCGCCTATCTGGGACAGGGGAAAAAGCGTGCTTGAGCTTCGCGATCTCGTTTGCCGCTACGGAAAGGTGACGGCGGTGAAGGGCCTTTCGCTCAAGGTAGAGCGGGGGCAGCTCGTCGCGCTGATCGGCACCAACGGTGCCGGAAAGACAACAACACTGAAGGCAATATCCGGTCTTTTGCCTCCATCTGGCGGAAGCATCTGGTTCGACGGCGTTGACATCACACGAGCCTCGGCTCGCAAGATCCTCTCGCTCGGCATCGCCCAGTGTCCAGAAGGCCGTCACGTGTTTCCGTACATGACAGTGACGGAAAATCTGGAGATGGGCTGCTACCTGCGTACAGACAAGCAGGAAATCGCGGCCGATTTCGAGCGCATGTTCGAACAGTTCCCGCGTCTCGCCGAGCGGCGGCTGCAACCGGCAGGCACATTGTCGGGCGGCGAACAGCAGATGCTGGCAATCGCCCGCGCATTGATGTCCCGGCCGAAGCTTATGCTGTTCGACGAACCCTCGCTCGGACTGGCACCCAATTTTGTTGAACGCACATTCGATATCATCACCAACATCCGCGCCAACGGAACGACCGTTTTAATGGTTGAACAGAATGCATTGGCGGCGCTCGAAATGTGCGACCACGCGTATCTTCTGGAGTCGGGATCACTGGCGCTGTCGGGAAGCGGCGCCGAACTCATCGATAACCCGCATGTCCGCAGCGCTTATCTCGCCGGTTGAACTTCAGCCCGTTTGCGGGGGGAACCAGAGAACGACTTCGTCTGGTGGCTTGCGCGGCCGCGACTTGCCGCGATCCGCAGGAATTCCCAACGTCACCAGCATCTGCGCCTGCCAGCCCGGCGGCAGCTTGAGTGCGGCAGCGACAGTCTCGGGACAGAACAGCGGCGCGCACATCACGCACGCGCCGAGGCCCTCCTGTTCGGCCGCCAGCAGCATGTTTTGCACCGCCATGGCAGTGCTTTGCATCGCCATGAAATATTCCGCCTGTCTGCGGCGTTCGTCCGGATACCGGTCCATGTCGCTCATCTCGACGCAGGCCACGATGACAACCGGTGCCAGGGTGATGCGTGCATATGATCGTTTGATGTCGGCTTCGATCGCCTGCGGATCGTCGCCGTCGGCTTCGCGATCCTCGCGCAGCCGCTTGCCCATGGCGATGGCGAGTATTTCCTTGGCTTGAGATTTGTCGAGTACGGCGAAGCGCCAGGGTTGACGGTTATGCGCGGACGGCGCATGCGTTGCGGCCAGCAACAGGCGCTGAATGATGTCGCGCGCGATCGATTCGGAACGGTAGCGCCGGATGGAACGCCTGCGTTCGATCAAGGTTGTGGCATTTGTGTTGACGGTCATCGTCATCTTCTTGCTGTAACGTTGGAACTGAATGTTCAATGATGACACCAGAACCGTCACGCGTCATCGGGGGCCTGTATGAAATCCGAATTTGTGCTATGAATGGATTCAATTCACTGCAACTGTCGCTGCGTTCCTGATTCATAAAGGAGAAATGCACGCTTTCGAAATTCCCTTGCGGGAGAGATCGGTTAGACCGACGCCGAAGGAGCAACCGCCCCGGAAACTCTCAGGCACCAGGATCGCAAGGGTCATGAAACTCTGGAGAGTGGCGCATCTGCGCCCGCCGACGGGATAACACTCTCAGGCAACCGGACAGAGGGGGCACCGCAAGTTCCGCCATCCCGGCGGGATATAAGGTGCCTCGCATGCAAGCTTCGCTCGTCAGACTGGATCTGCCTGCTTGTTCGCCGGATATGGTGTGCAAGCTTGTCGCTCATTATGTGCCGGTGTCGGTATGACGGCCGCGCCGCAGGAAGCGCCGCTCAAGATCACGCCGCTGAATCAATTGCATATCGAGTTGGGCGCACGCATGGTGCCCTTCGCGGGCTACGATATGCCCCTCCAATACAGCACCGGCATTTTAAAGGAACACCTGCACGTCCGCGCCGCGGTGGGTCTGTTCGATGTTTCGCACATGGGCCAGTTCGAACTGCGAGCACGCAGTGGACGGCTCGAAGAAGCGGCCCGCAGCCTGGAGTCGGTCGTGCCAGCGGACCTGATCGGCCTCAAACCCGGTCGGCAACGTTACGCGCTGCTGACCAATAATCAGGGCGGCATCCGCGATGACCTGATGGTCGCCAATCTCGGCGAACGGCTTGCGATCGTCGCCAACGCTGCTTGCAAGGACACTGACGAGGCTTACTTGCGAGAGACATTGCCGGAGCGGTGCGAGCTTGTGCGTCATGAAGGCCGCGCCTTGCTGGCGCTGCAAGGTCCGCTCGCTGTCGAAGTGCTTGCCGCACTCGCACCTGCGGTGACCGGCATGCGCTTCATGGATGCCTGCGCCATGAGCATCGCTGGCGCGGACTGCATCGTTTCCCGGTCAGGTTACACCGGCGAAGACGGCTTTGAGATCGGCATCCCGGCGTCTGACGCCCTTAACATCGCGCGCAAGCTGTTGGCCCATCCTCAGGTTGCCATGATCGGACTTGGTGCGCGTGACAGCCTGCGGCTGGAAGCGGGCCTTTGTCTATACGGATCGGATCTCGACTCGATCACCACTCCCGTCGAAGCGGCGCTCGAATGGAGCATTCAGCCGAGTCGCAGGATCGGTGGTGCCCGCTGCGGCGGATTTCCCGGCGACGGCCTGATCCTTCAGCAATTGCAGAACGGCGCACCGCGACGGCGCGTCGGCTTGCGGCCCGAGGGACGCGCGCCGATCCGGCACGGCACGCGGCTGTTTCGCACTGCGGAGTCGGATGAGGAAATCGGCGTCGTGACCTCTGGCGTGTTCGGCCCGAGCGTCAATGCGCCGGTCGCGATGGCCTATGTGGCTACATCCGCACTGGGGGGCGCATCTACGATTTACGCCGAATTGCGAGGCATGCGCATTGCAGTGTCAGTAACGCCGCTACCTTTCGTTCCGACGAAATACAAGCGCTGAACAACAAACGGGAGACATCCATGTTGAAGTTCACGACCGATCACGAGTGGATCAAAGTTGAAGGCGATTCCGCCACGATCGGCATCACGGAACATGCACAAAAGATGCTGGGCGATCTGGTGTTTGTTCAACTGCCGAAACCTGGCGCCGCCCTGGACGCGGGAGCGGCGGCCTGTGTCGTCGAATCCGTCAAGGCCGCCTCGGATGTTTACTCACCGGTAAAGGGCGAGGTGACGGAGGCCAACCAACAGGTCGTCGATGATCCTACGCTGGTCAATTCCGATCCGGCCGGGCAGGGCTGGTTATTCAAGCTGAAAATCGCCGATCGCTCGCAGCTGGATAAGTTGATGGACGAGTCTGCCTACAAGTCGATGATCGCCAACGACCAGCACTAATCGTGTCCACCTCAGCATTATGGACGTTGTCATGAACATAGAAGAGCCATTGCCTTTTTCCCGCCGGCACATCGGTCCTTCGCTGGCCGAGATCAAAGCCATGTTGGAGACGGTCGGCGCCGCGAGCCTTGATGAATTGATCGCGCAGACGCTGCCCCGGAATATCCGCCAGCACCAGCGGCTCGCCCTCCCGACGGCCCTGTCAGAACAGGAGGCCCTCGCCAAGGCGCGCGCGGTGGCATCGAAGAACGTGGTCATGACGTCACTGATCGGCCAAGGCTACTACGGCACGATTTTGCCGACCGTGATCCAGCGAAACATTCTGGAAAATCCGGCTTGGTACACGGCTTACACGCCCTATCAGCCTGAGATCAGCCAGGGACGGCTCGAAGCGCTCCTGAATTTTCAGACGCTCGTCGCCGATCTGTGCGGCATGGAGATCGCAAACGCGTCGCTCCTCGACGAAAGTACCGCCGCGGCCGAGGCGATGGCGATGGCGCAGCGTATCGCGGGAGGCGACCGGACAGAATTCTTTGCTGACAAGGACTGTCACCCGCAGACGCTTGCCGTGCTGACAACGCGCGCGGAAGCGCTCTCCTGGACCATACGCATCGGCGACCCGGCACGCGACCTCGATCCTTACCGGGTATTTGGAGCGATCTTCCAGTATCCGGGAACGTTCGGCGATATCCGCGACCTGCGCGAACCGATTGCAAGGCTGAAAGCGGCAAAGGCGATATCGATCGTGGCAGCCGATCCGATGGCGCTCGCCATCCTGAAGCCGCCAGGAGAACTCGGCGCTGACATTGCCGTGGGCTCGATGCAGCGCTTCGGTGTGCCGATGGGCTATGGCGGACCGCACGCCGCCTACATCGCGACCCGCGACGCCCACAAACGTGCATTGCCCGGCCGGCTGGTAGGGGTGTCCGTCGATTCCCGCGGCAATCGCGCCTATCGGCTGGCGTTGCAGACGCGCGAGCAGCACATTCGCCGCGAAAAAGCGACATCGAACATCTGTACGGCGCAGGTGCTACTCGCGGTTATCGCCTCGATGTACGCCGTCTATCATGGGCCGGAGGGGCTGACCGCAATCGCGCATCGCATTCACAAGACCGCGGCCATCCTCCGCGCCGGTCTTCTCGCCCAGGGCTGGAAGTGCAACACGGCGGCATTTTTCGACACGATCACCGTGGAGGTGGGCTCGCGGCGTGAGGAAATTCATTCGCTAGCGCGCAATGCGGGGATCAATCTGCGCGAGATACCGCCGACGCAGGAAAGCTCTCGTATCGGCATCAGCGTCGATGAGGCAATTACGGGGGCTACCGTCGAAGCCTTGTTGTGTGTGTTCGGTGATGCGTCCGCCATTGCCGGGAGCCGCATGAAGAAACTTGCCGATACGCCCTCTTCGATTCCAGATCAGCTCCAGCGTACAGGCCCCTTCCTCAAGCATCCGGTGTTCCACCAGTACCGGTCGGAAACTGAACTCCTGCGATATATGCGGCGGCTCTCGGACCGTGATCTTGCGCTTGACCGGAGCATGATTCCTCTCGGTTCGTGCACGATGAAGTTGAATGCGACGACGGAAATGATGCCGGTAACATGGCCGGAATTTTCCAATCTGCATCCGTTTGCGCCGGCGAACCAGGCTAAGGGCTATGAGGAAATGATCGGCGAACTCGGGGCCGCCCTGCGCGCGATCACCGGTTATGATGCAATTTCATTCCAACCGAATTCCGGCGCGCAGGGTGAGTATGCAGGCCTGTTGGCAATCCGCGCCTATCATCGTTCCCGCGGCGAAAAGCGGAGAACGACCTGCCTCATTCCTGCGTCGGCGCACGGCACCAATCCGGCATCGGCGCAAATGGCGGGAATGGAAGTGGTGGTCGTTCGTTGCAACGATGGCGGAAATGTCGATATCGATGACCTTCGGGCCAAGGCAAACCAATATAAAGACACACTTGCAGCGATCATGATCACCTATCCCTCGACACACGGCGTGTTCGAGGAAGAAATTCGCACAATCTGCGACATCGTTCATGCCTGTGGCGGGCAGGTCTATCTCGATGGCGCGAACCTGAATGCGCAGGTCGGCCTGGCGCGGCCTGCCGATTACGGTGCGGATGTAAGCCACCTGAACTTGCACAAGACATTCTGCATTCCCCATGGCGGCGGCGGACCCGGCATGGGTCCGATCGGGGTGAGGGCGCATCTAGAAAAGTTTCTACCCGGACATCCGGCGCAGCCGGAAGGCAGTTCTGTTGGTCCGGTGTCGGCCGCGCCCTACGGCTCAGCATCCATACTCGTGATCTCCTGGCTTTACTGCATGATGATGGGCGGCGACGGACTCACCGCGGCAACGGAAGCTGCCATTCTAAACGCGAATTATATAGCAAAGAGACTTTCGCCGCATTTTCCATTGCTCTACGAGGGAAGAAACGGACGCGTCGCCCACGAGTGCATTCTTGACCTGCGCCCACTCAAGAACGAAAGCGGTGTGAGCGTAGAGGACGTCTGCAAGCGTCTTATCGACTATGGCTTCCACGCGCCGACCATGAGCTTCCCCGTTCCGGGAACCTTGATGGTTGAGCCGACCGAGTCGGAGGCGAAGAGAGAACTCGACCGCTTTTGTGATGCGATGATTGCGATCCGCGCGGAGATACGGGCAATCGAGAAGGGAGAAGCGCCCCGCGATAGCAACCTCCTGAGAAATGCCCCTCACACGGTTCTGGATCTTGCGGAGGACCACTGGCAGCGGCCCTATTCCAGAACACAGGCCTGCTTTCCTGCGGGCGTTTCTCCGGCCTGGAAATACTGGTCGCCCGTGAACCGGATCGACAACGTCTTTGGAGACAGGAATCTAGTTTGTACCTGTCCACCATTGTCGGCTTATCAGGACGCCGCCGAATAGATACGCGCGCCGCGAGATCCAGTGCCAATCCACAAGCAGCCTTCGGGAAAGGGCGGCGGGCTTCAAAGGCGCAGCAGGTGTGCTTAATTTTAGATCGATAGACAAATATCGATGGTTGCAGGGAATTACGCTCGCGTCTCGGTTAAGGTGGGGCTACTCTAGCTTTCCGCGGGAAAGCACCCGTTCTGATTGTAATTTGAGCCGTGTCAAAACTGACGTTGATGGGTCATTCATGCTAAACGCAACCCAATGCTCGTGATGATTCCTGGGCGACATAAACAACTATAGAGCGCCTATGGCGGATCGGAAAATTGAAGGCCATGTCCGAATTATCCAAAGTCTACGATCGCAGCCGCGTCTCTCTCTACATACAGGTTGCCTCGGTCATGCGGCGGCGGATCGAAACCGGGCAATGGCTCCCGGGCCAGAAAATTTCAACGCTGGTCGAGCTGGAGCGCGAATTCGAGGTGGCACGCGTCACGATCCGGCAGGCGATCGATGTTCTGCGGGAGGAAGGCTTGCTTCGCTCTCAGCAGGGACGCGGAACCTTCGTTGCGGAGAAACCCGTGGACCGCCATTGGTTCAAACTCGCAACCACATGGGACGTGCTGGTCGATACCATCAAGGACAATGTGCTAAAGCGTATCAAGATCGACAATCCTCCAGCCTTACCGACGTTGCGTGAAGGTGAGGGCGGGTTGGCCTCGAAATATGTCTTTATGCGTTCGGTGCAGTACAAGGACGGCGCGCCGTACGGCATCGTGAATCTGCATCTCGACGATGAAATCTACAGGCGCGCTCCGGAAGAATTCCGGCAGCATCCGGCATTGTCAGTACTTGCCTCGCTGAAGGACATCGATATCCGGGATGCCCACCAGACTGTGGTCATCGGTAGTGCGGATCCCGGGACCGCAGGCCTTCTACACATTGGTCTCGGTGCACCGATCGCGGAATGCCGGTGTGTAGTGATTGATGACAATGGCATCGCGATTTATGTCGCCGACATCATCTACCGGAGCGATGCAATCAAGTTGCACATCGATCTGCTGGCAGGATCGCCCGCGGTTCGCAAGCGCTCGTCGAAGGGTCGTGTGGAGGCAGGCATGGGTGCGGCTACCGGTCCGCTCCGCGGTTGCAATTAATGTCTTACTAAGATTAGAATAATAGGACGTTCGAGGCGCCGACCCGATGTCCACAACTTGCGTCCCCTATCCGGCATCGCGTTCCTCGTCTTGATTCAACTGGAGCAAGCCCAGATGACAGGACAAGGCGTCGGTGCGCGCCTTCTGCGCAAAGAAGACGACAGGCTGATGCGGGGGCGCGGCCAGTTCGTCGGCGACCTGCGCTTTGCTGGAATGAAAGATGTAGCCTTCGTCCGTAGCCCGCTAGCCCACGGTCTTCTTCGCGGCGTATCAATCCCGGATGAATGGAAGGACTCCGTTTTCGTTGCCGCCGATCTCAACGGCGTGAAACCGATCCGGGCCGTCTCCGGTCTGAAGGGTTTCAAGGTTTCCGAACAGCCAGTGCTTGCAACGGAAAAGGTCCGCTATGTCGGCGAACTTGTGGCCATGTGCATAGCGCAAAACCGTGCACTGGCCGAAGATATTGCAAGCGCCGTTCATTCGGACATCGAAGAACTTCCGGCCGTGTACGACATGCTATCCGCCCGCAAGCCGTCTTCGGATCTCTTGCATCAGCATTGGGGCGACAACGTCTTCCTGGAAACTTTCGTCAACGTGAACATCGAGAAAGCACTCGATGCGCCGATCAAGGTTACGCGCGAAATCCGCACCGCCCGTCAGTGCATGGCGCCGATCGAGGGGCGCGGAGCCGTTGCGGTTTGGGACAGTCGTCTCGATCAACTCACGCTCTATTCAGCATGCCAGATGCCGCACATCATTCGTACCGGCCTCGCGGAGTGTCTTGGCCTCGAGGAAGCACAGGTCCGCGTGGTGGCGCCGGACGTTGGCGGAGGTTTTGGCTACAAGGGAATTCTGCTGGCCGAGGAAATTTGTCTGGGCTGGCTGGCGATGAACCTCGGCCATCCGGTGCGCTGGCTCGAAGACCGCCGCGAACATCTGACCGCCGGAGCGAACTGCCGCGAGCACTTCTACCGTATCACTGGCTATGCGGACCGCGATGGAACGCTGCTTGGAATTGACTGTGAGGCTACCGTCGATTCAGGCGCCTATTCCGCGTACCCTTTCTCCGCGTGTCTTGAGGCGGCGCAGGTCGCGAGTATCCTGCCAGGGCCGTATGATTTTCCCGCCTATCGCTGCCGCACCTATTCGGTGGCGACCAACAAGTGCCCGATCCTGCCCTATCGAGGTGTCGCACGGACGGGTGTTTGCTTCGCACTCGAACTCGTCCTCGATGCGATTGCGCGGGAAGCGGGAATCGAGCCGCATGAACTGCGTGCGAAGATTCTCGTGAAGCCCGAGCAGATGCCGTTCACCAACATCACCAAGAAATGGTTCGATAGTGGCGACTATCCGGAATCATTGCGCCGCGCGGTGGCGGCTATCGACATTCCGGCGGTACGCGCGCGCCAGAAAGTCGGTGAAACGGACGGGCGGCTGATTGGTGTCGGCATGGCCACCTATTGTGAGCAGGCCGCGCACGGTACTTCCGTTTATTATGGTTGGGGCATTCCCATGGTGCCGGGCTTTGAGCAGGCGACAGCACGCCTGACGCCGGACGGCGGGCTGGAGTTGCGCGTCGGCGTTCATTCGCACGGGCAGGGACTGGAAACCACGCTTGCGCAGGTCGCCCACGAAATCCTCGGAATCGACGTAGCAAAGATCAAAGTGGTGCATGGCGACACCGCGATGACTCCTTATTCAACGGGCACCTGGGGCTCCCGCTGCATGGTTATGGCGGGCGGTGCCGTGTCCGTCGCGTGCAAGGAGATCGCCAAGCGCGCAGCCAAGATCGGCGCACAGCTGCTGCAGACGGACGATTCGCGCGTTAGCATTCGCGCTGGCGAGGTCGTAGGGCCGGGCGGCTCCATCACACTGGGTGAGATCGCCCGCACCTGGTATCTGAAGCCGCACAGCCTGCCGGCCGATGTCGACATGGGTGGCCTTGAGGCGACGATCGGCTATCGACCGTCGCCGGACAGCGGCACGTTCAGCTACGCCACGCACGCAGCTCTCGTGGCCGTCGACCCGGAAATTGGAACCATTGAGATCCTCGACTATGTGATCGTTGAAGACGGCGGCAAGCTCGTGAATCCGATGATCGTCGACGGCCAGATCTACGGCGGCTTTGCGCAGGGGGTTGGAACGGCGCTGTATGAGGAAATGCCGTTCAACTCTGCCGGCCAGCCTTTAGCCTCAACATTCGCAGACTACCTGCTGCCGGGTGCCACCGAGGTCCCGGCGCCGCGACTCGATCACATGGAGACCTTGTCGCCGCATACCGAATTCGGCGTGAAAGGCATCGGCGAGGGCGGTGCGATCGCGCCACCCGCGGCAATTGCCAACGCTGTCAACGATGCCTTGCGGCCGCTGAAGGCGGAGTTGCTTGTATCGCCGATGACGCCAAGACGGGTGCTGTCGGCCATTGCGGTAGGACGGAGTTTTTCTTGAAGCCCGTCAATTTTGATTTCGCACGTCCATCCGATCTTCCCGCTGCAATTGCACTGGCGAGCAGGGAAGATGCAATCGTGAAATTCATCGCCGGCGGCCAGTCGCTCGGACCCATGCTGAATCTGCGGCTGGTGCAGCCAAACCTGCTGGTCGACATCACTGGCATCGCCGAGCTGAAGCGCGTCGAGGAGACACCGGATGCGCTGGAGCTCGGAAGCTGCATTACCCATGCAGACATAGAAGACGGTCGCGTGCCGGATGTGACGGGCGGCGCGATGCGCGCCGTGGCGGCCGGCATCGCCTATCGCGCCGTGCGCAACCGTGGCACCATTGGCGGCAGCCTTGCCCATGCTGATCCTTCCGCCGACTGGCTTTCGGCGCTCGCCGCCTTGGGCGCGCAGGCCATCGTGCGTGGCGCGCACAAAGAGCGGCAGATTCCGGTCGATACGCTGATGACCGGCGTGTTCGAATGTAGCCTTGAATCCGGCGAATTGCTCAGCGGCGTCGAAATTCCACGCCTCTCGAAGTCAGCGCGCTGGGGCTATTACAAGCACTGCCGCAAGACCGGCGAGCTTGCCCACGCCATCGCCGCCTTCCTGCACGATCCGGACCGCTCCGTCTGCCGCGCCGTCATCGGTGCAACCGGATCGAAGCCCATTGTGCTGTCGGATGCTTCTGTGCTCATCGGCAAAGGCCCAGACCATGCGCTCGACCGCGCGGCCATCGAGCGCGCGATGACCGGTCACGGCATGACCGATCCGATTGAGCAGCAGATCCATTTCGTCTGCCTCCGGCGGGCAGTACAGCAGGCCTATCGCCCATGACCGTTGTCA
Source organism: Xanthobacteraceae bacterium (assembly GCA_022844205.1). Lineage (GTDB taxonomy): Bacteria > Pseudomonadota > Alphaproteobacteria > Rhizobiales > Xanthobacteraceae > JAUSIF01. The sequence continues at coordinate 33,228 of JALHMF010000004.1, forward strand.
GCCTCGCCCTCAACGGACGGCACGTGAGTGCGGATGTGGAGCCGCGCACGCATCTCGCCGATTTCATTCGCGACACGCAGAACCTCACCGGCACCCATCTCGGCTGCGAGCATGGTGTGTGCGGCGCCTGCACAGTGCTCGTCGACGGCGTGCCGGTGCGCTCTTGCATCACCTTCGCGGTCACCTGCGCCGGTGCCAGCGTCACCACCATCGAAGGACTGGACGACGACGAAACCGGCGCCGAGCTGCGCGCCGCGTTCACGCGCGAGCACGCTTTGCAATGCGGATACTGCACGCCCGGGATGTTGATTTCCGCGCGAGACGTCGTGCTACGGGCGGAAGCGCCGGATGAGCACGCTATCCGCGTGGCGATGAGCGGCAATCTCTGCCGCTGCACCGGCTATGTCGGAATCGTCCGCGCAATCCAGAGCGTGATTGCAGACCGCCGCGCACGCGGGATTGCGGCCGTAACTGGCGCGGGACGCACCGCACTTGGGCCAGCAGGCGCGGGTCATGGTGCCGTCGTGGCGGCGAGCGCCGTCCAGCTGGGCTCCGGCAAAACTCTGATCGCCGCACAAGCCGCCGCCCCGGAGGAACTCGCCGACTGGAAGCCGCAGGCGAGTTTCGAGAAGAGCTTTGTCGTCAGCTATCCCATCGAAAAAGTCTGGAATTTATTCAGCGATACCGCGGAGGTGGCTTCCTGCCTGCCAGGCGCGTCGCTGACCGGCGACACCGGCGCCCGCAACGTCACAGGCAAAATGCGGATAAAGGTCGGCCCCATCGCTGCCGATTTCCACGGCTCGGCCGTGATCGACCGCGAACCGGCGACGAAATCCGGCACCATCGAGGGTAGCGGCCGCGATCCGCGCAGCAGTTCTGCGACTCGCGGGCTGATCCGTTACCGCTTGCTGCCGCAGGGTGCGGACGCAACCAAGGTCGAACTCGATGTCGGCTACCGGCTGACCGGGCCGCTCGCCCAGTTCAGCCGCTCCGATCTGGTGAACGACATTGCAGGTCGCATGATCGAGGCTTTCGTGCAGAATATCGAAGCGCGCCTGAGCGGTGTTGCAACGAATACCGCGACCGAACTCAACGCCGGCAACCTCATCTTCTCGGTACTGTTGGCGCGGATCAGGGCCGGGCTGCGCCGCCTGTTCGGACGCGAAAACCACTGAAACGATACGCTTAGGGAAGGGCACGAGATGACGGACACCCGTAAGAAAATCATGGAGACGGTCGACGCCAACAAGGATAAGGCGATCAAGTTCTTGCAGGACATCGTCGCGATCCCAAGCGTCACCGGCGACGAGGGAAAAATTCAGGCGTTCCTGAATGACTATCTCAAGAAGGCCGGCCTCGAAGTCGACATGTGGGAATCGAACTGGGACGAGCTGAAGAAGCATCCCGGCTACATCCCGGTTGAGATGGGCTATGAGGGCCGCCCGAATATCGTCGCCACCTGGAAAGGCACTGGCGGCGGCCGCTCGCTACTCCTGAACGGCCACACCGACGTGATCCCGGTCGGCAACGGCGAAGGCTGGAGCGACAATCCCTGGTCCGCGAAGATCAAGGAAGGCCGCATCTATGGGCGCGGATCCTGTGACATGAAGAGCGGTGTGGCCAGCCACATCCTTGCTGTGGAATTCCTCAGGGCCGCCGGCATCAAGCTGAAGGGCGACGTGTTCATCAACATCGTCATCGACGAGGAGGTGAGCGGCCACGGCACGCTCGACACGGTGATCCGCGGCTACAAGGCCGATGCCGGCATCTCCGGCGAGACCAGTGGTCTCGCCGTGCAGCCTGCCTGCATCGGGCGCATCTGGTTCGAGATCGAAATCCAGGGCAAGGCCGCCGGCATTCAGCGCCGCTATCAGGGCGTGAGCGGGATCGAGCTAGGTTACAAGATCACCAAGGCGGTTTCGGATCTCGAAGTCATTCGTGTCGCCACCGTGAAGCATCCGCTCTATCCGAAGCCGATCGACTCTATCCCCTGCATGATCGGTGCTTTCCATGCGGGCAATTTTCCGAGCTCGTTCGCAGCAACCTGCCTGTTGAAGGGAAGCATGGCGACCGTGCCGGGCGAGGACCATGAGGGCGTGAAGCGCACACTCGTGGACCACATTGCCAAGGTGGCCGCGCAGGACCCCTGGATGAAGGACCATCCGCCGAAGGTGCGTTTCGTCGGTTACGACGCTCAGGCGTCCGAAATTCCGGTGAGCCATCCCATCGTTGCAACGGTGAGCAAGAACTACACCGAGGTGACGGGACGCCAGCCAGAGATCAGCGGCCGTCAGGGAGCAGCCGACACTCGCTTCCTCAATCTCTATGGCAACACGCCGACCGTGATCTTCGGGCCGGGCTCGACCGCCGTGATGCACTCGGACGACGAATATGTGTCGGTCGAGGACTACCTCGCAGCCATCAAGGTGATGGCGCTCAGCATCTACGACTGGTGCGGGGCGTAATTATTTCGCTGCTCTGTTACGCACTTGTCCCTACCGCAAATTCAATCTGGCTGGCGAGCGACTCACGGGTGCATTTGCCGAGGCCATTTCTTGGCGGGATTCATCACCAATATGTCCGGATTTGATATCCGATAAAGACAGGTGTACGAATTTATCGGTCGGAGCTTTCTATTGCGCAACAGAACAAAATATCTGGGGAGCACCGCCGCCGCGGCGATCGTCGTTGCAGCCGCAGCTGTGTTCTTGATTGCTACGTTCGGTATCAGTCCTTACAGCGTCACCCGCCCGCTTGGCAGCAAGCCCTTTACCGACGAGCCAGCCAAGCTGCTGGCGATGGGCACGACCCTTCACGCTGATACCAGCCTCAGCCCGATCGGCCGTTCGTGCAACACCTGCCATTTGGAAGAGGATAGCTACAAGGCTACCTTCAACAAGCCGTATCCGCACTACGTACGGTCGGTCCAATTGAAGACGGGCCTAGACAGGATTACCGCAGAGGGAATGGTTCAGTTCTGCATGGTATCGGCGCTGGAAGCCAAACCGCTCCCTTGGGATTCTAATACCCTCGCGGCTTTGACAGCCTTTGTTCTGGAGCGCCATAGGAGAGCTCTCGGCCGTACGTCCGCCATTGACTAGACGAGCAGCGATAATTGCAACGGCTACATTCTATTGCAGAAAAACTCGTCCAGCGATGAATTGATCAGGTCCCTGTCCCTACGGCAAATCCAACCGACTGGGGAGCAGGAATCTAGCGAGGAGTTCTCCCTCGGGATCATTAAATTCCGTTCGGCAAAAATCGAAACCATCAGGCGGATGAGATTTTCGATACACATAGCGTATCCTGTGTGTACCAAAAACCTCATCCGTCACGGACGTAGGTTTCGCCGGGTTAAATTCGCTGATCTCAAGGAAGATTTCCCTGATCGGAAAATATAATTCCCGCGCTGCACAATCAGCATAAACGCATAATTTACATGCAATGCCGGTTGGGAACAAATAAAATCTTTTAAGTATCTCGCCGAGTTCAGAAAATCGCAGACGCGACGCCTGGGCCGATGCCGCGCAATTCCATCGTAAAGGGCGCCGACAATGATCCGTTCATCTGTCTTTCTGGCATTCGTTTTCGCTGCGGGCACTGCATCCGCGCAAATCTCCATTCCAAATGCATTCCAGCCGGCAGACGGACCGGGGAAAATCGAACTTGCCCAATTCGGCATACAGATTCCCGGAATAGGAGGAGGCGGCATCGGCGGCGGGCAAATGCCGAATTTGGGTGGATCGAACCGCGGCAACCAGCAACAACAGAAAGGATCCGATCAAGGCTCGCCGAAAATGCCGGGCGGCGACAAGAAAGGTTCGGCCGCATCCGGTCCAATGCCCGGCAGCGACAAGAAAGGCTCGACCGCATCCAGTCCGATGATGCCCGGCAGCGACAAGAAAGGCTCGACCGCATCCAGTCCGATGATGCCCGGCAGCGACAAGAAAGGCTCGACCGCATCCAGTCCGATGATGCCCGGCAGCGACAAGAAAGGCTCGACCGCATCCGGCCCGTTGCCGGATTGCACACCGGGTTATGCGACGACGCTCGATGGAAAACCTTGCAGGAAAGTTGAGATTAAATGTCCTATGGGACAGATGAAGGACGAATACGGCGTCTGTAAACCTGCCGGTGGATCGAAATCGCCGCCTTCGATGGCGATGCCTTCCGGCCCGGACAAATCCACGATGCCCCCATCCGGCGGCATGCCCAGCGCGCGGCCCTCCGGTCCGGGCATGGTGCCAATTCCGATTCCGATCCCCGTTCCGGTGCCATCGCCTTCGCTCGCCGCACCGCCGCCCGGAACTTCGCCAGCACCTCCACCGGCCGCGGTCGCGACACCTTCTCCCTCTGGTCCGCCTGCAGCCATTCCGGATTGCAAACCCGGCTATGCAACGACGCTCGACGGCAAGCCTTGCACACAAGTCGTCATTGCGTGCGCGGCCGGTTACGAGAAGGACCAGTACGGAGAATGCAGACCTCGGATGGCCGGATCGCCTACGGATCCTTCAGGCCCTTCCGCAACAATGCCGGACTGCCCGCAGGGCTACGCCACAACGCTCGACGGAAAACCCTGCAGGCAGGTCTGGGTCGTCTGCGCGCCGGGTTACGTGAAGGATGACTACGGCCAATGCAAACCGCAAGTCGTGGCGCCCGCGCCACTGCCGCCCGTATTTGTGCCCACGCCGCCGCCCGCGCCCGTAGTCGCCACCGGCTGTCCGGCAGGCAAGTATCCCGACAGCAACAAGAAATGCCTTCCGGTTTGCCCGGAAGGAAAGGTCGGCGTGCCGATGGTTATGACGGAAGACTGCCTCATCATGATTCCGTGGGTCCCATCGGCTGAAATCAAGACGCCCGCCGAAATCATCCGGGTACCGGAAGAGCCGAAAGTATGCGGCGTACTGCAGCCGAAAACGCTGAAGATCGCCGACAGGGAGGACGGGAAGAAAGGCTGGCAAATCGATTGGGGCGGCAGCGAGTTTCTCGGCAAGCAAGCCTGGCACTCAGAATGCGAAGCGACGAAGAACAGATGCATCCGTGATGTTCAAGGGCAAGTGCTCAAGATCGCGGCCCTTAAGCAGGCAACCGACAAGGGCTACTTTTATTCCAGCGGAGCGCCGTACACCCCTTATTACAGCGACAAAATCGAGCAGGAAAGAATAGCGAGAGGACAGAAGCCGGATCCATTTCTCCAGCGGGCCCAGGATGCCATCGACCAATGCAAACTGGAATCGCAAATTTGCGACATGCAATGCTCGGCCGCGCACACAACCCGCGCCTGCGACCTTGACGATCCGCTGCTCGTCGATGAAATCCCCAATCTTCAGGAGTGGCCGAAAAACAAATCAACCGATTCCTGGATTTCGCCGATCAGGATCTGCCCGTGGGAAGTCGCCATCACCGGCTTGCCGGCGATGTCACCAGCGTCACCCATTCCGCCGGTGGAATACTGCTACAAGAAACACAATTACTGCCCATACGGCTATGTCGACTGCGGAGCCGGATGCGCGAGCAGTTCGAACCAGTGTGCTTCAACCGTTGCCGATCAGGTGATCGCGCCGCTCAGCGCGGTTGCGAATTTCTTCACCGCCGGCCTGTTTGGGAAAGTCAGCAGCGGCATCAAGAAACTGTTCAATGTAGCCGAGAGCGCAACCAAAAGCGTTGGCTACGTCAAACAGCTGAAAAACCTGATAACTGCGACAAAGGCCTATAAGGAGGCGAAGGCTGCCTGGCGATCCACGGAAAAAATCAGGCTGACGAAAAAATTCATCGACTCGCAGGTCAAGGTCGCCGAGATCGCAAAAAAGTTTCAAGCACTCAAGGAAGGCACGCCCGAATATCAGGCCGCAGGTTTAGCCGCTCAAATCGAAGCGAAAGCATCAGAACAGGAAAAGCGCTACCTCGACGCGCAGGAAAGAAAATATTCGAGCGTCCAGAGTGCCATTCAACAAAGACAGATCGAGGATCTGACGCGGCTTTCCGTGGAACTGATCTCTTTGTCCGATCCAACCGGAATTGCGAATATCGTCACTGCCTATACGCACAAGACCTGCGAATATCCGTAATGCAGACGCAATCGCGCAAACCGAAGCCGTTTCACGTTCCGAGCGACCGTAGAGGAGCGACACGTGAGTATTAGAGCAATCTGTCGTGCGAGCCTGATCGTGGCTGTAGCGGCATGCGCGTTGTCTTGCCGGCCTTATGCAGCCACCGCGCAAGATACGGCACGGCCGGTTGTGTTGACGGAACAGCAGGTGCAGGGCTTCGTGGCCGCGCTGCCGGAAATCGCGGCCCTCGTCTTATCCAAGCAGCTCCCACCGGCTCCCCGGACCGATCCGGAAATGGAAGCGTTCGCGAAAAAATACGGCTTCGTTTCGTTCGAACAGTTCGCCGAAGTGTCCGCGCACATCAACATCGTGATGGCCGGCTTCGATCCGCGCACACGCGCATTTACCGAACCCAAGATTGTGATGGAACAGCAGATCGTGGAATTGACGGAAATACGAAATCAGCTGGCGGAAGAACTGAAAACGGTGCCCGAAATAAAAAGTCCGATTCCCGCCATAGACGCGCGCCTCGCCGTGATGAAGGACGACGTAAAATTCATCCCGGTGAAAACGAACGAGCAGAACGTCCGTCTCGTGCAGAAATACTTTGATCAGATTCTGGCGGCTTCCAAGCAGACCCAGCAGAGATAGGGCTGTAGCGAAAACTGCTTCAATATTTTGCCTCGTGAAATTCGCTGATCACAGGGAAAAATTCCCTGGTACGCAAATGCGTCATCAGCCGGCTTTTTTTGCAAGCCAGCAAGGCCAGCAAAATCAATTTTTTATTTGTGACGCTCCGCACAAGCGGTGTCCCAAACGAGTGCCCCAAAATATGAGCGCTCGTTTTCCGATATTAAGAAAACGCCGCCGTTGCTCGGATGCGCTCAAATTTGCTCTTGTTGGGACAAAAGGATGGAATTTCCCGAATCTTGTCGTCCGCTGCCGCGAGCCATTCGCTGCAGCGATCACCGTGTGGACAGAACTGACAATTCCGAATGGATGCAACGAACTGGTTGCAGTAATCCTGCTTAGCGAACTCCACCGGGTCGATCCCAAAGCGCGTCAGCATGGTACTCATATTGCGTAAACGCTGGTCGAGGCGTTCGATAACAGACATGCGATCCTCCCGTTTCAGCCTGAGGGTTTCATTCAGCTGTAAGCAATGCAGTCCTCGCAAATGGTTCCACTTACATCCTTTTTCAGATGAGCGGCCCGCAGTTTCTGGAAGGCAGACGAATTCCACGCTTCCATGAAGTTTGACCTTTTCAGATCGCCCATCGTCCAATTTGCCGTCGCGTCGAAGCAGCAAGCGGACAGTTTTCCTTCGGCGGTAACATGTCCTTCCGTGAATACAGACCAACAAGGCAGCGGCGGCCGCAAATTGTTCAGCCGACCCTGATTGCCGGCCGTCGGGCGGAAGCCAAGCTCTTCTTCTCTTTGGGTTGCGAAGGCGCCCATTGAGTAGAGCGGAAGCCAGTAATGTTCGTCGACGTATGGAAGGACACGGTCCTGAAGCAGCCGCTCCATTTTTTCCTGTTGTTCCCCATCGTAACGGATGGACGACGCAAAAAGGCCGGTCTTGTATCCGTACTTTTCACGAACCTTCCATGCAGACTCAATATTTCCCAGCGCGCGGTCAAAGAGTTTTCCAGAAACACCCATGATCTTTTCGAATTGCGCACGATCGGCGGCATTTACTGACCATTTGAGGGAATCGAGTCCAGCCCTCATGCATTCTTCCACTGCTTCTGGAAACGCCATCGACGCGTTGGATGTCAGGAACACATAGGGGACAGAAATCTCCGTCTTTAAATATTTTACACAGTCGAGAAGCAGGCGAGGGTTTATGAAAGACTCGCCCAAATAGAAGAGCCCGATTTCCTCCACGCCGGCTTCGTGCATCTCGCGCGTAATGCGCTTGAAGAGATCAAGATCCATGTCCCAGCGTGGCTGCTGTTCGCGTGTCGTCAGGGCGCAGAATCCGCAGCGGTAGTTACAGCGCGGAGAAATTTCAATTTTGACGCTTTTGGGAGCTGGCAGAGCCGCTTTCCGATACTCGTTCGGAATGTCGGTTATGTTGTCGATACGCGCCGTGATGGAAGGCATGGGAAGCTCTCCAGGCACTCTCTAATGCGCAATTATGGGGTGTCCGAAGGCGTCCTCGTTTGATTCAGGTCAAGCAATGGCCAAACTGGAATTGGTCAGTTGTATCTGTTGCCCACTGCATTCGTTCTGGCAAAAGTCTCAAGAGCTGATTTATCAATGATTTGCAGCTTTTTTCCGTGGCTGACTACGCCGTATGCTGCAAGCTGTGCTAGCGCCCGCGACAAATTCTCCGGGGTCATTCCGAGCAGCGATGCAATGGTCCTCTTCTCGTAATTCAGATCGATATAGTCCGGGCTTCCCTGTGATCGCCTCGTCTCTAGAATCCAATTAGCGAGGCGTTCTGCGCCGGAGCGCAATTTCTGATCCTTCAGTTTTGGAACAATATCGCGATAACGCGCCGCGAGTTCGTTGATCATCGCGCGGGCAAAAACCGTATCGCGATCCAGCATGTTGCGAACTGCTGGGGCGGGAATAAGCAGAACCCGCGCCGCTGTGAGCGTTCTGGCGGATTTCAGGTAGGCTTCGTCACGCGCGACTGCAGCCAATATGAATGTGCTGACCGGCGACAGAATATCGATTGTCGTTTCGCGGTACCTGTCACCGGCAAAAAGTTCAACCGTTCCCTCGACGACGACATACAGGAAGTCCGGTCTGTTGCCTTCTTCGATCAACAGGACGCCTTCCGGGAGTCGCTGTAGCAGCGCTGACTTCATTAACAAAGCGAAATGGGATTCCTCGATCGCCGTGAACAATGGCAGCTGACGGATCAAGGAGAGATCGTGTTGTCGCATTTCAACACACTGTATAATCCAAGGGCAGAAGCGCGTTGATCTTCGTCAATTGAAGACAATTAATTCGACATTCAATCTTGGTAAAATTAACAAATTCAACAACTTTGATAATTGAATAAATCAGGTCTGTTTTGACCTGCCTCAAGGTTCTGCGCGCCATGACCGGGCTCTATGCACTCAACGTTCCAGATTCCGGAAGCGGGGGCATTGATGAGCACAAAGTTCGACGAGCCGGGCCAGCAAAGTGCCCTATGGCTTTCGACGATCGCATTCACCGTCTGCTTCGCAGTCTGGACGATCTTCTCGATCATCGGCATTCAAATAAAGAAGGATCTGAGTCTTACCGACACGCAATTCGGCTTGCTGATCGGTACGCCGATTCTCACCGGCAGTCTGGTCAGGCTTCTCCTCGGCATTTGGACCGATCAATACGGCGGCCGTATAGTCTATGTCGCAGTGATGCTGTCGGCGGCTCTCGCAACGTGGCTGCTGACCTTCGCCTACGATTACACGACGTTTCTCCTCGCGGCATTAGGTGTGGGCATAGCCGGCGGATCGTTCGCGGTCGGTATCGCCTATGTCTCACGCTGGTATCCGGTTGAAAAGCAGGGAACGGCTCTCGGCATCTTCGGCGCGGGCAATGTCGGCGCCGCGGTCACGAAGTTTCTCGCGCCGATCATCATGGTTTCCTTCGGATGGCAAATGGTCGCGAATATCTGGGCTGCGGGTCTCGTTTTGATGGCGATCGTATTCTGGTTCGGCACTAAGGACGATCCTGAACTGCAGAAACGCCGCAAAGCCGGCATCCAGCCCGAGCCGATTTCGGCGATGCTTGCGCCTCTGAAGAATCTGCAAGTTTGGCGCTTCTCGCTCTACTATTTCTTCGTTTTCGGTGGCTTCGTTGCGCTCGCACTGTGGCTGCCGCGCTACTACGTCGGCGTTTACGGACTCGACATCGTGACCGCCGGACTTCTCGGTGCCGCCTATTCAATTCCCGGTTCGTTGTTCCGCATTCTCGGCGGTACGCTTTCCGACAAATATGGTGCGCGCCGTGTAATGTACTGGACCTTTATTGGTTCAGTGATCTGCTGCTTCCTGCTTTCTTATCCCGCGACCAAGTACATCGTATCCGGTATTCGGGGGCCGATCGAATTTACGATCGCGATCGGGTTCATTCCATTCACGATGCTGACCTTCGCGCTAGGCTTCTTCATGAGTCTCGGCAAGGCCGCGGTCTATAAGCACATTCCTGTTTACTACCCGGGGCGGGTCGGCGCGGTCGGCGGCGTTGTCGGTCTGATCGGCGGGCTTGGCGGCTTCGTTCTGCCGATCGCTTTCGGCGCGATGAACGATTTCATCGGCGTATGGACGAGCTGTTTCATGCTGCTCTTCGTCGTTGTCGCCGTGTCTCTCATCTGGATGCACTGGTCCATCATCTACATGGACAAGAAGCGCATCCCAGAGCTCGCAGGTGCGCAATATCTTCCGAGTGAGGACATATTCGGACAGGTCTTGCCGAAAAAGCCGCTGACTCCCCCGAAAACAGTCTCGTCCAGCAGCAAGAAGCGCAGCGCCGCTTACGACGGCTAGAAAATTACCGGGGGAAATCTTGGCCGCTCGAATGGAAAACAGAATCGACGACACAACCAACTGGCAGCGAGCAAATCATGACCAGCTATAATGAACGAAGCGGTCCGGCGGCCACCGAAAGACTGGCGACCTACAGTTCCGCCGATATCGCCGAGTGGAACGTCGAGGACAACGCCTTTTGGGAATCCAAGGGCAAAAGACTCGCCTATCGAAACCTCTTGATCTCCATCCCCAATCTGCTGTGCGGCTTCGCCATCTGGCTGATGTGGGGCATCATTACGGTACAGATGTTGAATCTGGGCTTTCCTTTCACGCCACTGGACATGTTCACGCTGAGCGCGATCTCGGGGCTGATGGGCGCCACGCTACGAATTCCGGCCTCGTTTTTCATCCGCCTCAGCGGCGGGCGCAACACCATTTTCCTGACCTCGGCGCTGTTGATCATTCCGGCCATTGGAACCGGCATTGCCTTGCAGGATAAGACCACGCCGCTGTGGGTTTTCCAGTTGTGGGCATTTCTGTCCGGTATTGGCGGCGGCAACTTCGCTTGTTCCATGTCCAATATCAGCGGCTGGTTCCCCAAACGGCTGCAGGGCACCTCCCTGGGGCTCAATGCGGGGCTGGGCAACTTCGGCGTCACCACGATGCAAGTCTTGATCCCGCTAGTGATGACCGTCGGTATTTTCGGCGCGATCGCCGGCGCGCCGATGGTCCTGCTCAAGGACAGCGGTTGGATCCTGGGCAAGATCGTCACTGGCACGCCCACCTTTATCCAGAACGCCGGCTTCATCTGGGCGGCGATCCTGTTACCTCTGGTGATCGCGGCATGGTTCGGCATGAACAACCTGATGCCGCTGTCGCCCAATTATGGCGGCACCTTGGCTGCCTTCGCTAAGATTCTGTACCTGTGGGGGCTGACCTTTCTTGTCGGCGGCGTCGGGCTTTATCTGTACCTGCCGGCGCCCACCGGTCTCGGCTTGCTCAACATGTGGGTGGCACTACCGCTGATCATGCTGGCAACGCTGCTCATCATGAAACTCGCGGCCTTCGGCGAAATGCGGGGCAATATCGCCAAGCAGTTCGAGATATTCAAGAACAAGCACACCTGGTCGATGACAGCGCTTTACATCGTGACCTTCGGTTCGTTCATCGGGTTCTCGATGGCGTTGCCGCTGGCGATCACGGTGATTTTTGGTGTGAAGCATGTGCCAGATGCAGCGGGTGTGATGCAGCACACATTGAAGAATCCCAATGCGCCGTCGGCGCTGACCTACGCCTGGATCGGCCCCTTCGTCGGCGCCCTGATCCGCCCGCTGGGCGGCTGGGTATCGGACAAGGTAGGCGGTTCGATAGTCACGCAGATCATTTCAGCGGTGATGGTAATGGCTTCCGTCGCGGTGGGTTACGTGATGCTGCTCGCCTACAAGTCTGCGACTCCGGAAGAGTACTTCCTGATTTTCATGGTGCTGTTCGTGGTTCTGTTTGCTGCGACCGGCATCGGCAACGGCTCGACCTTCCGTACCATCGGCGTGATCTTCGACCGCCAGCAAGCCGGCCCGGTGCTGGGCTGGACCTCGGCGGTGGGCGCCTACGGCTCCTTTGTCGCCCCGGTGGTGATCGGCGCCCAGATCAAGGAGGGCACGCCGGAATATTCAATGTACGGCTTTGCGGCGTTCTACGCCGTGTGCCTGGTGCTCAACTGGTGGTTCTACCTGCGGAGCGGCTCCGAAATCAAAAATCCATGACATGGCTTGGCGCCCGATCGGGTGCCAACCGACACCGCCGCGTAATCGGCCGAATAAGGGAATTCGAAGATGAGCCACTTTCTCGATCGTCTGACATTCTTCAAACGCCCCGGCGAAAGCTTTTCCGACGGGCACGGTATCACCACCAGCGAAGATCGCCGCTGGGAGGACGGCTACCGCAAGCGCTGGCAGCACGACAAGATCGTGCGCTCGACGCATGGCGCGAACTGCACGGGCTCCTGCTCGTGGAAGATCTACGTCAAGGGCGGCATCGTCACTTGGGAAACACAGCAGACGGATTATCCCCGGACGCGTCCCGATCTGCCGAACCATGAGCCGCGCGGCTGTTCGCGCGGGGCGAGCTACTCTTGGTATCTCTATTCCGGCAACCGCGTAAAATATCCGCTGGTGCGCTCACGCCTTCTCAAACTGTGGAGGGAGGCGCGCGTGATGCGCACACCCGTCGCAGCGTGGGCTTCGATCGTTGAAGATCCGAAGAGGCGCTCGGCCTACACGAGCAAGCGCGGACATGGCGGTTTCGTTCGCGCGGCCTGGGATGAAGTCACCGAAATCATCGCGGCTGCCAACGCCTACACGGTGAAGAAGCACGGGCCGGACCGGGTGATCGGCTTCTCACCGATCCCGGCGATGTCGATGGTCTCCTACGCGGCCGGCTCCCGCTATCTGTCGCTGCTGGGCGGCGTCTGCATGTCGTTTTACGACTGGTATTGCGACTTGCCGCCGTCTTCGCCGCAAACCTGGGGCGAGCAGACCGACGTGCCGGAAAGCGCTGACTGGTACAATTCCGGATTTTTGATTCTGTGGGGTTCGAACGTTCCGCAGACGCGAACGCCGGACGCGCATTTCTACACCGAGGCGCGCTATCGCGGCGCCAAGAGCGTGGTGATCTGTCCGGATTATTCGGAAGCCTCCAAGTTCGCCGATCTTTGGATTTCAGTGAAGCAGGGCACCGATGCGGCCCTCGCGATGGCGATGGGTCATGTGATCCTGCGCGAATTCTACATCGACCGGCAGGCGCAGTATTTTGAGGACTATGTCCGGCAGTACACGGATATGCCCATGCTGGTCCGCCTTGAGCAGAAAGACGGAAAGCTCATTCCCGGCCGCCTCCTGCGCGCGTCCGATCTCACGGGCAGTCTCGGCGAAGCCAACAATCCGGAATGGAAGACCGTCGCTTTTGACGAAACATCCGAAAGCCTGGTGGTGCCGCGCGGCTCGGTCGGCTTCCGCTGGGGTGAAAAAGGCAAATGGAATCTGGAGGAAAGGGAATCCGGTGGCCGCGAAACCAGTCTGCGCCTCTCGCTCGCAGCGTCGCACGATGAAATGACGCAAGTTGCCTTTCCGTATTTCGGCAATATCGACCACGAACATTTCACTAGCGACTCGCATCCGAGCGTGCTCGAGCGCAGCGTACCAGTGAAGAAATTGAAGCTCGCCGATGGCGAGGCAATGGTCGCAACCGTTTTCGATCTGTTTGTCGCCAATTACGGCCTTGACCGCGGCTTCGGCGGCAAGCACATCGCGAAATCCTACGACGAGCAGGTACCGTACACGCCGGCCTGGGCGGAAAAGATCACAGGGGTCCCACGCGACCAGATCATCACGGTGGCGCGAGAGTTCGCCCTCAACGCGGAGAAAACCAAGGGACGCTCGATGGTGATCATCGGCGCGGCGATGAACCATTGGTACCACTCAGACATGAATTACCGCGGCGTCATCAACATGCTGGTGATGTGCGGTTGCGTCGGCCAGTCGGGTGGTGGCTGGGCGCATTATGTGGGGCAGGAGAAACTGCGCCCGCAATCGGGCTGGTTGCCGCTGGCCTTCGGCCTCGATTGGAGCCGCCCGCCGCGGCAGATGAATTCGACATCGTTCTTCTACGCGCATACCGATCAGTGGCGTTATGAGACCGTCGGTATCGATGAAATCCTGTCGCCCACCGCTCCGGCGGGTCCGTGGGATGGGGCACTCATCGATTACAATGTGCGCGCCGAGCGCATGGGCTGGCTGCCTTCGGCACCGCAGCTGAAACAGAACCCGCTATCCATCGCGAAGAAGATAGAAGCGGCTGGCGTAGAAGCGAAGGATTATATTGCCAAGGCGTTGAAGTCCGGCGAGTTGCAACTGGCTTGCGAAGATCCGGATCACTCCGACAATTGGCCGCGCAATATGTTCGTGTGGCGTTCGAACCTGCTTGGTTCGTCCGGCAAGGGCCACGAATATTTCCTCAAGCATCTGCTCGGCACATCGCACGGCGTGCAAGGCAAGGACCTCGGCGAGACCGGCAAGAAGAAGCCGAAGGATGTAGTCTGGCATGACGAGGCGCCGATCGGGAAATTGGACCTGCTCGTGACGCTCGATTTCCGCATGTCCACGACCTGCGTCTATTCCGACATCGTTCTTCCGACCGCTACCTGGTACGAAAAAAACGATCTCAATACGTCGGATATGCATCCCTTCATCCACCCGCTCACGGCGGCGGTAGACCCGATATGGGAGTCGAAGAGCGACTGGGAAATCTACAAGTCGATTGCAAAGGCTTTCTCCAGGGTGGCGCCGGAAATCCTCGGCGTCGAGAAGGACGTCGTGCTCACGCCGATCCTGCACGACACGCCGGCCGAGATTGCGCAAGCGCTCGATGTGAAGGACTGGAAGAAAGGCGAGGTGGAGCCGATACCCGGAAAAACCATGCCTTCCGTGACGATGGTCGAACGCGACTACCCGAATCTCTACAAGCGTTTCACGTCGCTTGGGCCGCTGATGTCGAAACTCGGCAATGGCGGCAAGGGTATGGCATGGAACACCGAGCATGAGGTCGAATTCCTGAAACGGCTGAATGGAGTCGTAACCGAAGAGGGGCCGACCAAGGGACTTGCGAGGATTGAGTCCGATATCGACGCGACGGAAGTCATCCTCACGCTCGCGCCGGAGACCAACGGTGAGGTAGCCGTCAAGGCATGGGACTCGTTGTCAAAGATTACAGGCCTCGATCACACTCATCTCGCGATCCCGAAGGAAGACGAGAAAATCCGATTCCATGACGTGGTCGCGCAGCCGCGCAAAATTATTTCCTCTCCGATCTGGTCAGGGCTTGAATCGGAAAAGGTTTGCTACAATGCCTGCTACACCAATGTGCATGAGATGATCCCCTGGCGCACGCTGAGCGGCCGCCAGCAGCTGTATCAGGATCATCTCTGGATGCGCGCCTTCGGTGAAGCGCTCTGCGTATATCGCCCGCCGGTCGATCTGAAGGCGGTCAAGCCGGTGATCGACCTGAAGCCGAACGGTGAAAAGCAGATCGTGCTGAATTTCATCACGCCGCACCAGAAGTGGGGCATCCACTCCACATACACCGACAACCTTCTGATGCTCACCTTGTCGCGCGGCGGCCCCATCGTCTGGATCAGCGAACGCGATGCCGCAAAAGCCAGGATCATCGATAACGACTGGATCGAGGCCTACAACGCAAATGGCGCGCTCGCCGCGCGTGCGGTCGTTTCTCAGCGCGTGAAGGAAGGCATGTGCCTCATGTATCACGCGCAGGAAAAGATCGTGAATGTGCCGGGTTCGGAAATAACCGGCCAGCGCGGGGGCATCCACAATTCAGTGACGCGCGCCATCGTAAAACCGACACACATGATCGGCGGTTATGCGCAGCAGTCGTATGGCTTCAACTATTACGGAACGATTGGCACGAACCGCGACGAATTTGTGATCATCCGCAAGATGGTGAATGTCGACTGGCTCGACAAGCCAACTTCCGATCAGCCCGAACCGCTCAATGCAGCTGGCAAGATGGAGGCCGCAGAATGAAAATCCGTGCTCAAATTGCGATGGTACTCAATCTCGATAAATGCATCGGGTGTCACACCTGTTCGGTGACTTGCAAGAACGTATGGACCAACCGTGAAGGTATGGAATATGCGTGGTTCAACAACGTAGAGACCAAGCCGGGCATTGGCTACCCGAAGGACTGGGAAAACCAGGACCGCTGGAACGGCGGTTGGGTTCGCAGGCGCAGCGGCAAGATCGAACCCCGGATCGGCGCGAAGTGGCGCGTGTTGGCAAAGATTTTTGCCAATCCAGATCTGCCTGAAATCGACGACTATTACGAGCCGTTCACCTTCGATTACGAGCACCTGCAAAAGGCGCCGGAGCTTCCGGCTTTCCCGACCGCGCGGCCGCGCTCGCTGATCACGGGCGAACGGATGGAGAAAATCGAATGGGGCCCGAACTGGGAAGAAATTCTCGGCGGTGAATTCGAGAAGCGCTCGCAGGATTACAATTTCGAAGGTGTGCAGAAGGATATCTACGGGCAGTTCGAAAACACCTTCATGATGTACCTGCCGCGGCTCTGCGAGCACTGCCTCAATCCGGCTTGCGTTGCGGCCTGTCCGTCCGGCGCGATCTACAAGCGCGAGGAAGACGGCATCGTTCTCATCGACCAGGACAAGTGCCGGGGCTGGCGCATGTGCGTGTCGGCCTGCCCGTACAAGAAAATCTATTACAACTGGCAGAGCGGGAAGTCCGAGAAATGCATTTTTTGTTTCCCGCGTATCGAGGCGGGTCAGCCGACGGTATGTGCGGAGACCTGTGTCGGCCGCATCCGCTATTTGGGCGTCGTGCTGTATGACGCCGATCGCATCGAGGAAGCGGCCAGCGTTCCAAACGAGCAGGATCTCTACGAGGCCCAGCTCAAGATTTTTCTCGACCCCAACGACGTGCGAGTGATCGAGCAGGCTCGCGCCGACGGGGTGCCGGATTCCTGGCTGGAAGCCGCGCGCCGTTCGCCGATCTGGAAAATGGCAATGGAATGGAAGGTCGCCTTTCCGCTGCATCCGGAATACCGCACCCTACCGATGATCTGGTACGTCCCGCCGCTCTCGCCGATCCAGTCGGCGGCTGCCGCCGGCAAGATCGGACATGACCGTGAGATGCCAGATGTCCGTTCGCTCCGCATTCCTCTGAAATATCTCGCCAATCTGCTGACCGCCGGGAAAGAAGAGCCGGTGGCGCTTGGTCTGGAGCGGATGCTGGCGATGCGCGGCTACATGCGGGCAAAGACCGTCGACGGTGTGATCGACGAAGCGATCGCCCGCCGTGTTGGGTTGTCGGCGCTTCAGATCGAGGAGATGTATCAAATAATGGCGATTGCCAACTATGAGGACCGCTTCGTCATTCCGACAGCGCATCGCGAACTGGGCGAGGACGCTTATGACCTGCGAGGTTCCTGCGGGTTTTCTTTCGGCAATGGCTGTTCCGACGGTACGACGGAAACAAATCTGTTCGGAACGCCGAAGCGTGTGAAGAATCCGATGGAGATCGTATGATGACCAGGACCTTCAAGGTGCTGTCCGCGCTGTTGACCTATCCCAGTGTGGAGCTGCAGCAGGCTGCGAACGAACTTCGCGACACGCTCACCGCCGAAGCGCTGTTGCCGGCAGCGGCTGCGCGCGCGGTCAGCCTGCTCATTGATGAAATTGAGACCGGTGATCTCTATGACTTGCAGGAACGCTACGTGTTTCTGTTCGACCGTACACGTTCGCTGTCGCTTCACCTGTTCGAACATGTGCATGGCGAGAGCCGCGATCGCGGCCAGGCCATGATCGATCTGCAGAATGTTTACGCCGAAAAGGGACTCGAGATGGGAAGCGCGGAACTGCCCGACTTTATTCCGCTGTTTCTGGAATTTCTATCCACGCGTCCGCGCACCGAAGCATATGAATTACTTGGTCAGCCTGTTCATATTCTGGCCGCTCTGGCCGAGCGGTTGCGCAAGCGCGATTCCCGTTACGAAGCGGTATTCCGCGCGCTGCTTGCGCTGGCGAGCGCCAAGCCGAAACGAGAACAGGTCACGGCGCTGTTGCAGGAACCCGATCCGGACGCCAACGATCTCGCCGCGCTCGATCAGGCGTGGGAAGACGAACCGGTTCAATTCGGTCCGGGCGCCGGAGACAGTTGCAAGGATACGCTGATTGCGAGCGTGCGCGCGGGCCGTCGTCCTGCGCCCGGCATGCCGGCAGCGCCGGCCTTCCGCACAATTCTACCTAACCGTTGAGGAGACGAGCATGCGCGAAGTCGTCAATTACCTGCTGTTTGGCTGGTATCCCTACGTCTGCATCACGGTGCTGATCCTCGGCAGCATCCTTCGTTTCGATCGCGAGCAGTATACGTGGCGGTCGCAGTCGAGCCAATTCCTTCGCCGCCGGCAGATGATGTGGGGCTCGAACCTGTTCCATGTCGGTATCCTGACCCTGTTGGTTGGACACTTCATCGGTTTGCTCACCCCCATCGGGGTCTTTTCCACCTTAGGCGTCACTGCTGATTTTAAGCAGGTCTCGGCGCTTGTCGTTGGGGGCATCGCGGGAGTCATGGCGTTCATAGGCTGCACCCTGTTGCTGCATCGCCGGCTAATCGACTCGCGCATCCGCAAGACGTCATCGTGGGCTGATCTGGGAGTGCTCACGCTGCTGTGGCTGCAGATCGCTTTGGGCCTGATGACCACGATCTGGACCATCGATCATCTTGACGGCAAGGAGATGTTGAAGTTTATGGGCTGGGCGCAGGGTCTCTATAGCTTCAATCCGAGAGCCGCAGATCTGCTTCTCGACGCATATTTCATCTACAAGCTGCACATTGTGCTGGGCCTCACGCTGTTCCTGATTACTCCGTTTACCCGCCTCGTGCACATCTGGAGCGCACCAGTCTGGTATCTCGGCCGCCGCGGCTATCAGATCGTTCGCACCAGTCAGTCGCAGGGCGGGGGGAGCAGGTCGCAAAGTACCCGCTACGCTGATGTCGTTCCGGCCAAGCGGCCGGAGGTGACGGCTTCGACTCTGACGGAGCGTGCCCGATGAGTTGCTCTCTGCACGAAGCTGCTGATCTGCCGAAACCGGACCCGATCAGCGTCAATGGCGTAGTGATCCCCCGCGAGGATATCGCGCAGGAGATCCAGAATCATCCATCACCGAAGCCGATTGCTGCCTGGCAGGCGGCTGCCCAGGCACTCGTCATTCGCGAACTATTGCTTCAGGAGGCGCGCCGGCTGGGTATTGAACCGAAGCCTGTTTCCGACGGCGATGGCCGCCGCGAGACTGAAGTAGAGGCGCTGATCCGCCAGTTGGTTGAAGAGCAGGTGAGGGTTCCAACGGTCGACGAAGTTATCTGCCGGCGATTTTTCGAGAATAACCGGAGATACTTCCGGTCGGCTGATATTTTCATGGTTCGGCACATCCTGATTGCAGCGCCACGCGAAAAGAAGGAGCGGAACGCCGCGCGCAGAAGCGCGGATGCAATTATTGAAGAACTTCACCGGAATCCATCGCGCTTTGGCGAGTTCGCGCAGACCTATTCGGATTGCCCATCGCGGGCGGCAGGCGGAAACCTTGGCCAGATTGGGCCCGGACAGACCGTTCCGGAGTTCGAGCGTGGGCTGGAATTATTTCCCGTCGGGGAAGTCGGCAGAGAACCCATTGAAAGCCGTTATGGTTTTCACGTTGTTCTGGTGGACCAGCGGATCGAGGGAAAAGAGCTTCCCTTCGATCTCGTGCAAGACCGTATTGCTGGCTGGCTGACGGAAAAAGTGCAACGGACCGCTGTTGCCCAGTATCTTTCGATTCTGGCCGGCAGTGCTGACATCCAGGGAGTTGAGATCAAGGCGACGAAATCGCCTCTCGTACAATAAGGGCAGATTATTGTTCGAAAACAACCAAGGGGGCCGCCCGTTTGAACCTAATCTTGAAAGGAGCAGCGGCGCGTAGGTCAGACAATTTGCTGGCTTCCAACGAGCTGGACATGGAACATTATCGGGCTGTCGCGCATCGGTGACAAAATGACTCTCGACCAACTTTTCGATCGAAACGTTGCATGGGCGCTGAAGAAGACCCAGGAAGACCCAACCTTCTTCGTTCGTATGGCCGAGCAACAATCGCCTAAATATCTTTGGATCGGCTGCTCCGATAGTCGGGTGACCGCGAACGACGTTCTAGGCCTTGATCCGGGCGAGGTCTTCGTCCAACGCAATATCGCCAATGTTGTGCACACGAGCGACATGAATTTACTCGCCGTGCTGGAATACGCGATTGAGATTCTCAAGGTTGAGCACGTGATTGTCTGTGGTCACTACGGTTGCGGCGGCATCCAGCGTGCGCTGGGCGGAGACCGCTCCGCCCTGGTCGATCATTGGCTACAGCCAATCGTGATGCTTTATCGAAAACATCGTTCGACTTTCGACGCTATTGCTGATCATCACGCCCGTGTCGATCGGATGTGCGAACTCAATATAGAGATGCAGGTTCGCCGCGTCGCCTCGATTCCCACTGTCGAGAATGCTTGGGCTCGTGGTCAGAAACTCCAGCTTTATGGCTGGATCTACGGCATGCATGATGGACTGCTGCGTGATCTCGGGCCAACGCTCGCTTCGGTCGCCGAGCGCGATGCACTTATCAGTATTGACGACCGCGTTCATAAACCCGCCGAACCGAAAAGCGGTGTGCGCCGCCATGCAATAGACGCCTTTAGCGCGCTCGGGTCTGGAAGTTGCGTAACTTGCCGTGACTAGCCTGAAATCAGACCGATAGGATTCCATTTCCCGCTTGCATCGATCAAACTCATATTCGTCTTTAAAATATCCTTTGTCCCTTGTCAGAACACACCGGTCGTTGGACAAGGATGCGCCGTTCTCTCGCCGGTTCAGCCCATCGGATGCATTGATTCACAATCGTTCATGGATGGACTTCATCACCAATATTGCAGAATCTAGTTTTCGGTACAGACAGTCCTTTTTTGGACGAGAAGTTTCAGACCTTGCCCATCGCCTTCAAAATATCCTGCGGTGTGACGGGCTGAGCGGCAACATTCGCTTTGAACGGCGAAAGCGCATCGTTGATCGCGTTCACGACCGCGGCGGGGGCGCCCGCGGTGCCGGCTTCGCCGGCACCCTTGGCGCCAAGCTCGGATGAAGCCGTCGGCGACACCACGTGGGTAACGTCGATGTCCGGCATCTCCGAGGCCATCGGCACGAGATAATCCGCCATGGTCGCATTCAGCATCTGGCCGTTCTCGTCGTAGCGGCAGACTTCGAACAGGGCCGCGCCGATTCCCTGCACGATCCCGCCACGAACTTGCTCATCGACAAGTTGCGGGTTCAGCACCGTTCCGCAATCCTCCACGCACCAGTGCTTCAGAAGCTTTACGAATCCGGTGTCCGTATCCACCTCGAGATAGGACGCCTGAATGCCGTTCGTGAACGCAAACGGATAATCCTTCGGCACATAATGCCGCGTCACCACGAATTCCGGCTTGAGATCGGCGGGCAGCGTATCGGGACGGAAATAGGCGACGCGGCCGAGTTCCGCGAGCGGCATGCGCTCGTTGCCGTTCGCCTTGTCCACGATCTTGCCGTCGCGGACGTCCAGCGTGCCGGGCGCGGCCTGAAGAATGACGCCGGCGACTTCGAGAATATTTTCGCGCAAGGCCTTGCCCGATTGCCAGGCGGCTTCGCCGCCGATGCCCGCCGCACGGCAGGCCCAGGTGCCGCCGCCATAAGGAGTGGTGTCGGTGTCGCCGGTAATCACGCGGACATCGGACAGCGGTACGCCGACCGCTGTGGCGACCACCTGTGCGATGACCGCCTCGGTCCCCTGACCCTGTTCGGTGACGCCGATGGAAGCAATAACACCGCCCTGCGGATTGAGGCGCAATGTGCAGCCATCCTGCGATGAGATGCGCGCTCCGCCGACGCCGTAGAACGCAGCAGAGGGATTGGTAATCTCGATGAAGGTCGCGATTCCGATCCCGCGATGAATCCCCTTCTTGCGCAGTTCCGCTTGCTCCTTCCGGAGTGAGTCGTAATCCATCATCGAAAGCAGTTTTTTCAGCGACTGCTGATGCGAGAGCTTTTCGAACTTGATGCCGGACGCCGCGACCGAAGGGTGCGCGTCATCGGCGATTACATTTTTTTCGCGAACCTTGGCGGGGTCCATTTTGATCGCGGCGGCGGCAAGATCGATCAGTCCTTCCGTCACCATCACCGCGATGGGATGACCCACGGCGCGGTATTGGCACATCGGCACCTTGTTCTGGAAAACGACACGGGCCCGCGCGCGGTAATTCTTGTGCCTGTAGGGGCCGCCCGTGAGGTTGACGACCTGATTGGCTTCGACTGCACTCGTCCGCGGATAGACGGAGTAAGGACCGATGCCGGTCAGATCGTCGATCTCAAAGCCGAGAATTTCTCCGTCGGCGGCAATCGCCATCTTGCCCTTTACGCGATGATCGCGGGCGTGAATGTCGGAGACGAAGGATTCCATCCGGTCCGCAATGAACTTCACCGGGCGCTTGAGAATCTTGGCGATGGCAACCGTCGCCATTTCGTCGGGATAGATGTGGACCTTGATTCCAAACGAGCCGCCGACGTCTTTGCAGACGACACGCACGCTCGCTTCCGGCAAATCCAGATGCTTGCAGACGATGTCCTGCATCATGTGCGGAGCCTGGAAGGAATGATAGATCGTGAATTTCTCTTCACCGTCGTTCCAGTCGGCAAGGATCGCGCGCGGCTCCAACGTAACGCCGGTATGGCGGCCGATCTGGAACGTCT
This sequence comes from Xanthobacteraceae bacterium, assembly GCA_022844205.1. Classification (GTDB taxonomy): domain Bacteria; phylum Pseudomonadota; class Alphaproteobacteria; order Rhizobiales; family Xanthobacteraceae; genus JAUSIF01. The sequence continues at coordinate 56,131 of JALHMF010000004.1, forward strand.
GTTCCACGACAGCCGCCGCATTCCTGAATGCGGTATCGACATCGCCCACATCGAGCGTTCGCTCGAAGGCGAGATTGTCGCCAAGCTCCGGATGAATGACCGGCGTCGATGGATCGAGTGCCGCTTCCATGTCCACGGCCGCCGGCAGCGGATCGAGATCGGCCTCTATCAGGGCGATGGCATCTTCCGCCTGTGCGCGGGTTTCGGCGACAACCGCGCAGATCGCTTCGCCGGTCCAGCACGCACGGTCGAGCGGGAGCGCATATTGAGGCGCCGATTTCAGCCCCTTGAAATGGCTGAGTACCGCGACCCACGGCGTACAGACTTTGGCGAGATCGGCACCGGTAAACACGCCGATTACGCCCGGTGCGGCTTTAGCGGCGTCGAGATTGAAGCCGCGAATTTTTGCATGCGCGTGCGGCGAGCGCAGGAAAGCAATATGCGCAAGCCGGGGAAGACGAATATCGTCGACATAGGTGCCGCGTCCCATGACAAGCCGGCGCGCATTCGGGCGCGGGACCGAGCGGCCGATATAGCTATTCGGCCGGTCGAGAAACGTCAGGCCGCTGTCGCGCGCGTTCATGAAGCCGTTCCTTTTTTGCTTGAGCGGGATTTTGCGACGGTTTCAATCGCGTCCACGATGGCGTGATAGCCGGTGCAGCGGCAATAATTACCGGAGATCGCGTCGCGGATTTCCTCGCGCGTGGGCTTTGCATTTCGATCAAGCAGTTCGACGGCCGTCATCAACATGCCCGGCGTGCAGTAGCCGCATTGCAGGGCGTTGCGATTCAGGAACTCTTCCTGCAAATCGGCTGCCTTGCTGCTGTCGGTCAGCCCTTCGATGGTTTCCACCGTTGCTCCATCCGCTTGCACGGCGAGCATCAAGCAGCCGCGAACGGTCAAGCCGTCCACGCGGATGGTGCAGGCACCGCATACGCCGTGCTCGCAGCCAAGATGCGAACCGGTCAGGCCGAGAGTCTCGCGGAGAAAATCGACAAGATGCATCCTTGCGGCAACGGAGCGTGTCACACGCTCTCCATTCACGGTAAGGGTGATGTTCCGTTCGAGGTTGGTGGCCTGCCTGTTCATTTCGGATTTCACCCTAAAGTCACGACATGGATGCAACGACGCGGCCCAAGAGCACGCGCGCGAAATGCAGTTTGGTGGCCGCTGAATTCTCCGCGTCTTCGCTCGGCGACAGGTCAGAGGCGAGGACCGCTTGCGCATCCGCCATGCTTTTGTCGGCGAGCAGCGCTTCCGATGCGTTTGCGGCGAGCACGGGATGATCGCCGACTCCAAAATAGGAAAGGTTCAACTGCGACCAGCTGCTTCCCTTACGCACACCCTGTGCGGCGAGGCCGACAATTGCGTAATCGCCATGACGCCGCACGAGTTCGGAAAAGCCGGAAAGCGATCCGGCCGCAGGCAGCGGAATCTCGATGGCCGTCAGCACTTCGTTCTGCTTGAGGTCCGTCTCGAACAGCCCTTTGAAGAATGTTTTGACCGGAATTTTGCGCTCACCCTTGCTGCTCGCCGCAGTCATGGTCGCGTTGAGGGCGAGGCAGCAGGCCGGCAGTTCCGTTGCCGGATCGGACAGCGCCAGCGAACCGCCGATGGTGCCGCGATTGCGAATTGCCATGTGGGCGATGTGCGGCACCGCCTTTGCGATCAGCGGCAGTTTTGCCGCGATCAGAGGCGATGCGCCAAGATCGAGATGACGCGTGAGTGCACCGATGCGAATGGTGCCGCCGCTCTCCGTGATCGTGTTCAAGCCGGCGATGCCGTTGATGTCGATCAGCAGCGTCGGGTTCGACAGCCGCATGTTGAGGCCTGCGATGAGGCTTTGGCCGCCCGCAAGCAGGCGTGCGTCCTCGTTCTTCTCGAGGAGGGCGAAAACCTCCGGTAATGAAGCTGGTTTGGCGTAGCCTACTTCTGACGCCTTCACGATCGCCTCCCTTGGCGTATTCTACTGACTGGCTTTTTCTTATTTATCTAATTATCAATTAGAACGTCGAACCCTCCTCCTGTCAACGACGGACGCCCCGTGCGACGCAAGCCCAAGGTGCTTCCCCAGAAGGTACGCCGCATGAACCCGCTTGAGCGGAAACGGCATATTGTAGAGGGAGCGATCGACTTTTTCGCGGAGGCGGGGATCGAAGGCCAGACCCGCGAACTCGCGGCCCGACTCGGCATCACCCAGCCGCTGCTCTATCGGTATTTTCCGAGCAAGGAAGACCTGCTGGAGCAGGTCTATCAGGATCTCTACTTGAAACGATGGAAGCCGGAGTGGGAGGCGCTGATTGGCGATCGTTCTCTGCCCATCGGCGAGCGGTTTCGCCGCTTCGAGAAGGATTACCAGAAAACCATTCTTACCTATGATTGGCTGCGGATTTTCTTCTCCGCCGGCCTGAAGGGATTTGCCTTGCCTGGCCGTTATTTGGGACGTGTGCGCGAACGCATCTTTGCGCCGGTGCTCACCGAATTCCGCCGGGAGTTCGGCCTTCCGTCGCCAGCACGGCTGCCGTTAAGCGACCGCGAATTCGAGTTGATGTACGGCATTCACGGCGCGCTGGTTTACGTTGGCATCCGCAAGTACATTTATAATATGAAGGTGGCGTCCGATCAGGAACTCGTGTTCGACATGCAGATCGATGCATTTCTGGGCGGGCTCGAACCGGTCATGCGGCGGCTTGCGAATGCCGAGATCGCCAATCGGGGAAGGGCAAAGTCGTAGCCGGTGCGAAACAAGTCGTGTCGTATTAAATAATCAATTGATCAATAAAACCGGAGGAAGAAATGCTCACGCTGCTCTCTCATTATAATGTGCGCACCCGCCGCACTGCGGAAACCCGCGACTTCTATGTGACGGTGCTGGGCCTGCGTGAAGGTCCGCGCCCTGAATTTCCGTTCCCGGGTCACTGGCTGTATTGCGGCGAGCAGGATGTGCTGCACATCGCGGGCATCGTCGATAACGACCCCGGCCTTCAGCAGTATCTGGGCGATCGTGGCGATGCGGGCGGGGCGGAACTGCGCGGCGGCGGCGCCATCGATCATGTTGCCTTCACCGCGAAGGATGCGATGGCGATGGCGAAACATTTCGTGCAGCACAAGATTGCCGCCCGCCACCGGCGCGTACCGAACATGGACCTCTATCAGATTTTTCTGGAAGACCCGAACGGAATCACGATCGAATTGAATTTCCCCGGCGAGAACCCTCCTGCGACTATTCCGGGCGCGTAATCCACTCCAGAGTGCGCGTACATGCCCAGAGCGGTCATCGTCGGCGGTTCACTGGCGGGATTGTTCGCCGGCCTCTTCCTGCGGCGGATCGGCTGGGATGTATCCATCCATGAACGCGTCGGCGAGGAACTCGGCGCGCGCGGTGCCGGAATCGTCACGCATGACGATTTGCAGGAGAAGCTGGCGCTGGCGTCGGGACAAACCGAGCCGATCGGTGTTCCGGTCGTCGGACGCGTCGTTCTCGATGCCCGTGGCGGCGTGGTTTGCCAAACCGAGCGGCCGCAACGGCTTGCCTCCTGGGATCGGCTCTGGCGTGTTCTGCGCGACAAGGCCGAAGAAATCTATCGGCCGGGAAGTGCATTTGTTTCGTTAACGCAGCACGGCAACAAGGTAGCGGTGCAGTTTGCAGGCGGCGAAAGCATCGCGGCTGATCTGCTTGTGTGCGCCGACGGTATCCGCTCCACGGCGCGGAAATTCCTGCTGCCGGACGTGGCGCCGCGCTATGCGGGCTACGTTGCCTGGCGCGGTTTGGTGGATGAAGAGAAACTTTCGTCGGAAACACGCACAATCTTGATGGACCGTTTCGGTTTTTGCCTTCCGCCGGGCGAGCAGATGCTCGGCTATCCGGTGGACGGCGCAGCGCGCGATGCAAGGCGCTACAATTATGTCTGGTATCGCCCCGCCGATCGCGAGCGCGATTTTCCAAGGCTGTTCGAGGGGGCCGACGGAAAATTCTACGGTGATGCAATCCCGCCGGGCCTCCTGAAGGAGGACGTGCTCGCGGACATGCGTAGGGCTGTGGAAAATACGCTCGCGCCCGCATTTGCCGAGATTGTGCGCAATACCCCGCAACCCTTGCTGCAGGCGATTTCCGATCTGGAAGTGCCACGCATGGTGCTAGGCCGTGCCGCGATCATTGGGGACGCCGCCTTCGTCGCGCGCCCGCATGTCGGCATGGGCGTCACCAAAGCAGCAGGCGATGCGTATGCGCTTGCGGCTGCACTCGAGAACAATCCAGATATTGACGCCGCACTCGCCGGCTTCGATCGCGAGCGGACGGCGTTCGGTGCGCGCATCATCCGGCGCGCACGGCATCTTGGTGCCTATATGCAGTCGCAGCTCGCCAACGAGGAAGAGCGCATGCATGCGGAACGGCATCGCAGCCCGGAAGCGGTGATGCGGGAAACAGCCTCAATGCACGGCATTGAACAATGGTGAAGCGCGGATTATTCCGCGGTCCAGCCGCCGTCGATCACAATCGAAGTGCCGGTAATCAGGCTGGAAGCGTCGCTCGCGAGCAGCACGACGGCGCCCATGATGTCTTCGATCTTGCCGAGACGCCCGAGCTTGATCTTCGAGAGCACATCGGCCTTGAACGTGGCGTTTTCAAAAAACGGCTTCGTCATCGGCGTTTCGATGAAGGTGGGCGCGATCGTGTTCGCGCGAATGCCGAAAGGCGCGAGGTCAATCGCCATCGCTTTGGTCCAGCCCTCCATCGCCCATTTTGAAGCGCAATAAACGCTGCGGTTGGCGGCGCCGACATGCCCCATCTGCGAAGAGATGTTGATGATGGAGCCGGGCCTGCCCGCTTTCTTCAGCCGCTTCGCGACGGCCTGTGCGGTGAAGAACGCTGCACGCGCATTCAAATTCATGACGCGGTCGAAATCCGCGGCCTGCACATCGATGAAGGGTGCCGGCTTGTTGGTGCCTGCATTGTTCACGAGGATGTCGAACGGTGCTTCACTCGCCATGAATTTCGAGACCTGATCGATGTCGGTCACGTCCAGTGCCGCCGCGGCCACGCTTGCGCGATGCTCCTTTGCAATCGCATCCGCGGCCGCCTTCACTTCATAGAAGGAGCGCGCGGCGAGCGTCACATGCGCACCCGCATGCGCGAGTGCGGTGGCGCAGCCGAGGCCGAGCCCGCGCCCAGCGCCGGTGACCAGCGCCCGTTTCCCGCGCAGATCGAACGATGGCGGTTGCGGAAGGTCCATGGTTATTCCGCCGCGACACCGTAGGGCACGTTCTTCCGGCCGTAACGGCGCACCCGGATATTTGCCTGTTCGGCGTGACCGACAAAGCCTTCCAGCATGCATAGACGCGAGCAGTATTCGCCGATCATCGCCGATGCTTCATCCGTCAGCACGCGCTGGTAGGTGCAGGTCTTCAGGAATTTTCCCACCCACAATCCGCCCGTATAGCGCGCGGCTTTCTTGGTCGGCAGCGTGTGGTTGGTGCCGATCACCTTGTCGCCGAAACTCACATTCGTTCGCTGCCCCAAGAACAGCGCTCCGTAGTTGGTCATGTTATTCAGGAAATAGTCCGGGTCCTTCGTCATCACCTGCACATGCTCGGAGGCGATCTCGTCGGCAACCTTCACCATCTCTTCATATGAGTCGCACACAATCACTTCGCCGTAATCCTCCCACGCCTTTGAAGCGATGGAAGCGGTGGGCAGGATGCCAAGCAGCCGAGTGACTTCGGCCATGGTATCGCGGGCAAGTTTCTCAGAATTCGTGAGCAGCACGGCCGGCGAATTCGGCCCATGTTCCGCCTGTCCGAGCAGGTCCGTGGCGCAGATTTCGCCATCGGAGCTTTCGTCGGCGATCACGAGCGTTTCGGTCGGCCCCGCGAACAGGTCGATGCCAACGCGGCCATAGAGCTGGCGTTTTGCTTCGGCGACAAATGCGTTGCCCGGACCCACCAGCATATCGACGGCGGTCAGGGTTTCCGTACCCAGCGCCATGGCGCCGATCGCCTGTACGCCGCCAAGACAGTAGATCGTGTCGGCGCCCGCAAGGTGCTGTGCCGCGACAATCGCCGGCGCGGGCTTGCCGTTGAAGGGCGGGGCGCAGGTAATCACATTCTGCACGCCCGCGACTTTCGCGGTGATCACCGACATATGCGCGGAGGCGAGGAGGGGATATTTGCCGCCCGGCACATAGCAGCCGACGGAATTGACCGGGATGTTCTTGTGCCCGAGTACGATGCCAGGCAGCGTTTCCACTTCGAGGTCTTTCAGCGCGGCGCGCTGATGTTCCGCGAAATTCCGTACCTGTTTCTGCGCGAACTTGATGTCGTTGATGTCCCGGTTGGAAAGTTGCGCGAGGCAGTCCCTAATCTCGGCATCGGTGAGACGAAAATCCTTGCGGTCCCACTTGTCGAATTTTACCGACAATTCGCGCACGGCGGCATCGCCTCGCTTTTCGATATCGGTGAGAATTTCCTCGACGATGCGGCGGACATTCGCATCATCGTCGGCCTTCATGCTCGCCGATTTTCCGCGCTTGAGATACTGGGCCATAATTGTTTCCTTGTTGAACCGAATTCTGATGAAACGAGCCTGCTAACACAGTGGGAAATCGGTCAGACTTTCCGGTTTGTTTCCAATTGTCGGCATTTGCGCAGCCTATGCGTACGAATGACCCTTCACGGCATGCGGATTACGTTGCCTTTGCTTTGGCATGCGGTAGAAGCTGACGCGAAAGGGATACTGTCCGATGGTACGGCTGAAGCGCGAAGATCGCGAACGCCACATTCTCGATGGCGCGGTCAAATTTTTCTCCGAGCGCGGATTTTCGGGCCAGACGCGCGAACTCGCGAAGAGTCTCGGCATCACGCAGCCGCTTCTCTATCGCTATTTTCCATCCAAGAAAGAATTGATCGATCGCGTTTACAAGGAGCTGTTCCTGAACCGATGGAATCCGGCTTGGGACGTTCTGATCACGAACCGGCAGATTCCGCTGCGTGACCGCATCCGGCAGTTTTATCTGGAATTCAGCGAGACGATTTTCTCCGAGGAATGGGTCCGGATGTTTATTTACTCCGGGCTCAATCAGGTGGAGTACAATCGGCAGACGCTGGAAAATCTTCAAAACGGAATTCTGCGGCGCATCTGCGTCGAACTCCGCCTGCATTGCGGGTACGACGAGGTAAGGGCGGACCGCATCACGGCTGTAGAACTCGAATACGCATGGGAACTGCATGGCGTCGCTTTCTACTATCACGTCCGAAAATACGTTTACCGAGTGCCGGTGGGTCAACCGATAGACGATCTCGTTTCCAACATGGCAGATGCGTTCCTCGCCGGTGCGCCGAACGTTCTCCAGCGTAGCATCGGGCCGGTTTTGTCGACCAAAAACGGTGCCCGCGCTTCTTCGAAGCAATAACGGCTGGCGACGAAGTCCGTCAAGAAAGATTATCAAAAGATAATTTACGGAAATAAAAAAAGTTTGCGGGGCGTCACTTTTTTCTTTGCAGCGCACAAAGAAAATGGGTCAATCACGCTTCCCTTTTTTTGAAATTATAATAGCAAGATCAATATGATAAGATCATTACGGGGTGCTCAGCCGCGCATCGCTAAAATCCCCTGCAGGCTCAAAAATTTTGATCGTCCGTACAGGGTCACTTGACTCCACAAACCTGCCTATAGATTATCATTTGATAAAAATAAGAAACCGGGAGAGGTCGTTTGAAGGCCGCGCCGTTTCTATATGTGAAGCCGAAGTCCATCGATGAAGCCGTGGCCTTGAAAGAGCGTCACGGCGCCTCCGCGCGCTATCTGGCGGGCGGGCAAAGTCTGATGCCTGTGCTGAATTTCCGCCTCGACCGTCCCGACCTGCTGATCGACATCAACGGCTTGAGCGAACTTCGTGGCGTTTCCAACTCCGGCAGCGGCGTGAAGATCGGCGCGCTGACGCGCCATGCTGAAGTCGCCAAATCCGAGATTGTAAAATCGCAGCTTGCTTTGCTGTCCGAGTGCATCCCGCACATCGCCCATCCGGCGATTCGCAGCGGGGGAACATTCGGCGGAAGCGTGGCGCTCGCCGATCCGGCGGCTGAATGGCCCGCCTGCTGTCTGGCGCTCGACGCCCGTATCGTCCTGCGTTCTTCGAAGGGAGAGCGCAGGGTCGAGGCGAAGGATTATTTCCTTGGCCTCTACGACACCGCTCGCACGGAAAATGAACTTCTGATTCGCGTCGAGTTTCCGGCGGTTGCCGCCGGAACGAAGGCCGTCGCGCTGGAGCTGGCGCGCCGCCGCGGCGATTTCGCAATCGCCGGCGTGCTGGCACAGGCAAAAAAAACCGGCGTCCGTCTTGAAAATGTCCGCGTGGTTTTCTTCGGCATCTCCGACCGGCCGGTTCGCCTGAGCGCGGTTGAGCAGGGAATCGCCGAAGGACAACCGATGGAAACAATCCATCAGGCGATCGATGCCGGAATCAATCCGGACGACGACATCTATCAGTCGGGCGCCACCAAAACCCATCTTGCGAAAGTCTTGCTCGGCCGCGCCGTCGAGCAGTTGCGGCAGTAGGAAAGTCCGATGTCCGAGCAGATGCAGATCAGTTTCATCCTGAATGGCGAGCGCAAGCAGGTTCTTGTGCCGATGCGGCTCCACATCATCGATTTCCTCCGCGAGAAATATGAACTGTCGAGCCCGCGCGTCGGCTGCGAGCACGGCGTTTGCGGCGCATGCACGATCCGCGTCGACGGCGAACTTGCGCGCGGGTGCCTCATGCTGGCCGTCCAGGCCGACGGCAAAACCATCGAGACGTTGGAGCATCTGACGCAGACCGGCGAGATAAAAGATCTTCAGGAAAAATTTGTGGAGCGGAATGCGCTCCAGTGCGGCTATTGCACCTCTGGCATGTTGATCACCGCCGCCGACCTTCTGAAACAGGGCAAGCCGGCCTCGCGGGAGGCGATCCGGGATCATCTCTCGGGCAATTACTGCCGCTGCACCGGCTACGAGGCGATTGTCGATTCCATCGAGGCCGTCATGAAGAAGCGCGTCGAGAGCGGGAAGAGGGCAGCCCGATGAACGTTCAATCGAAGCCGGGCAAGGGCGGCTATATCGGACAAAGCATGCCGCGCCCGAATGCGGTTCGCCTCGTCGAGGGCCGCGCGCAGTATGTCGACGACGTGATGCTTCCGCGCATGCTGCACGTGGCGTATCTGCGCAGTCCCCACGCGCACGCGAAGATTCTCGCCATCCGCACCGATGCCGCAAAAAAGGCGCCGGGCGTCGTGCTGGTCGCGACTGGCAAGGATTTCGCAAACATTGAAAAATTTGCGGGCGTGCTTGCCCACTTCAAGGGCATGAAGTCGGCGCAGCAGAGCGTCATCGCCATCGACCGCGCCTGCTGGCAGGGCGAGCCCGTCGCAGCCGTGGTCGCGGAGTCGCGTCATCTGGCGGAAGATGCGTTGGAATTGATCGAAGTCGATTACCAGCCGTTGCCCGTCATGGTCGATATCGAACGCGGACTCGACGCCGATGCGTCGGTGATCCATGCCGAATTGAAGGACAATCTTTGCTTCTCGCGCGACGTCGATGCTGGCGATTTCGACGCGGTGGCGGCGCGCGCCGATCACATCGTCGAGCAGACATTCCGCTTTCCCCGCCACACCGGTGTTTGCCTTGAGGGCCGTTCGGTTCTTGGCAACTGGATTAGCGCCGATAAACGGCTGACCGTTTATATTTCGCATCAAGCGCCAAACATGGTGCAGGACTGTTTCGCGAAACTGTTGGGCCTGCCGGAATCCGCCGTGCGCGTGATTTGTGTCGATGTCGGCGGCTCGTTCGGCATCAAGACGCATGTGTACGGCGACGAACTTGCGACCTGCGCCCTCTCGATGATGCTCGGACGTCCGGTGAAGTTCGTGGCGGATCGTCTGGAGTCGTTTGTCAGCGACATCCATTCCCGCGATCATCTCGTCAAAGGCAAGATCGCGGTGACGAAGGAAGGCAAGCTGCTCGCCGTCAGTTTCGAGGACCGTCTGGCGGTCGGACCCTATTCCGTCTATCCGCGCGGCAGCGCCGTCGAGGGCAACCAGATCTGCAACATCACGGCGCAGTGGTACACGCTCGAAGCGTATCGCGCGCGGATGCAGACGGTGTTCACCAACATGGCACCCTATTCGAATTATCGCGCCGTTGGCCATCCCGTGGCCGTTGGCATCGCGGAAGGGCTGGTCGATGCCGCCGCGCGCAAGATCGGCATGGACCCGATCGAGATCCGCCGGAATAATCTCATTCCGGACCATGCGTTTCCGTTCCAGTCCGTCAGCGGCATGAAATTTGAAGTGATGTCACATCACCGCTGCCTCGACGAATTGGTAAAGGCGATGAATTACGAGGCCCTTCGCAAGGAACAGGTGGAGCTTCGCAAGAAGGGACGCTACCGCGGCATCGGCATCGCGAGCATGATCGAAATCACCAATCCATCCGCGATGTTCTACGGCATCGGCGGCGTGCGTGTGTCCGCGCAGGACGGCTGCACCGCGCGCATGGAGCCGTCCGGAAGCATCGTGATCCTGCACGGCTGCGGCGAGCAGGGGCAGGGCACCGAAACGATTTTTGCGCAGATCGCGGCCGACGCGATCGGCGTGCCGCTCGAAACTGTACGGCTTGTGACTGGCGACACCGAAGTCACGCCGTACGGCGGCGGCACTTGGGCCTCGCGCGGCGCCGGTGTCGGAGGCGAAGCGACATGGCAGGCGGCGCGCGCGCTGCGCCATAACATTCTGGAACTCGCGGCTCTCATAACGCAGACCGACATCGGCAAACTTACGATCGTAAACGGCAGCGTGGTCGATAGCGCTTCCGGTGAGGAAAAAATTACGCTCGCCGAATGCGGACGCATTGCCTATTTTCGTCCCGATACGCTCGACAGCTATCGCCCCGAGCTTTGCGTCACCCGGCATTTTGTCCCGAAACAGTTTCCCTTCTGCTTCACGAACGGCGTCATCGCCTGTCATCTGGAAGTGGATGTGAACACGGGCTTTATTGAACTCCAGAAATTCTGGGCGGTTGAGGATTGTGGCACGGTACTCAACCCGCAACTCGTTGATGAACAGATGCGCGGCGGTATTGTGCACGGGATCGGCCCCACGCTCTTCGAACACTGCATCTACAATGAGAACGGGCAGCTCCAGAACGGCAACATGGCCGACTATCTCGTGCCGATGCCGTGTGAAATACCCGACATGGTCGTCTGTCACGTCAGCACGCCAACCAAGGAAACGGAAATCGGCGCCAAGGGTGCGGGCGAGGCGGGCACCGCGGGCACGCCGGCTGCGATCATGAATGCACTTAATGACGCACTTCTGCCCTTCAACACGGTGCTGACGGATATGCCCTTCACGCCGGAGAAAGTTTTGAAGGGGTTGGGCAAGGTCTGAAAAACGTTTTATCGTTCAAGCCAACCGTCGAGGGGCGAACCCTCGACACCAAGGGAGGATGCCAATGAAGTCCGAGAAGAAAACAATCGCGGGTATCAGCCGCCGTAACCTGCTCGCTTCGGCCGCCGCCGTCGCGGCGCTGCCGGTGTTGCCGTCCATGCCGTACATCACGCGGGCTGCTGCGCAGGACACGGGTCCGATCAAGATCGGCTTCCCGGTTCCGCTCACGGGCCCATTCGCCACCGAAGCGCAAGATCAGGTCCGCGCTGCCCAGCTTGCGGTCAAGGAATTCAACGACGCTGGCGGCGCCAATGGCCGTCAGTGCGAATTGCTCGTTCGCGACGACAAGCTCAATCCGGGTGAAGCGGCGACGAGAACCCTCGAACTGATCGAGAAGGACAACGCGCACTTCATCTGCGGCACGCTGTCGGCGGCCGTGCAGCTTTCGGTCAATAACGTGACCAAGGCGCGTGGCGTGATTTATGTGTCGATCAGTCAGTCGGACAAGATCAGCGAGGCAAGCGATGCAAGCCCCGTGACGTTCCACGAAGCGGTAAACCCGCATCTGATGTCGAGCGCCGTCGCGCGCTACGCGGTCGGAAAGTTTGGCAAGAAGGCGGTCTGCCTCGTCTCTGACTACGCTTACGGCCACGAAAACCTGCGCGGCTTCCAGCGTGCCGGTCAGCCGCTCGGCCTGGAAATTCTCGCCGACCTTCGCCATCCGCTCGGCCAGACCGACTACTCGACCTTCCTGCCGCGCATCGCTGCGCTCAAGCCGGAGATCCTGTTCCTCGCTAACTTCGGCGCGGACTTGGTGAATTCGGTCAAGCAGGCGACCGATTTCGGCCTGAAAGATCGCATGAAGATCGTCTGCCCAACGCTGCTCTACACCTCGCGCATTGCGGGTGGTGACGAAGCATTCGAAGGCATCGCCGGTGCGGCTCCGTTCTATTGGGGCATCGAGGACAAGATCCCTTCGGCCAAGACTTTCAACGACAAGTTCAAAGCGGCTTACGGCGGCCGCTATCCATCGGACTACGGCGCGATGGGCTACAGCGGCATCCGTCAGATTCTGGATGCGGTGAAGATCGCGAAGACCACGGAGACCAAGGCGGTTGCCGCGGCAATTCGCGCATTGAAATACGACTACTACAAGGGCCCGCAGTACTATCGCGCCTGCGATCAGCAGTCGGTCCAGTCGGTCTTCGTGCTTGAATCGAAGACCAAGAACAAGCGCAACCAGTACGACGTATTCGACGTGGTCGTCACCGAAGCCCCGGACGAAAAGCGTCTTCGCACCTGCGAAGAGCTCGGCCACAAGACCTGATTCAAAAACAGCCATGCCGGATGAGCGTTTGCTCATCCGGCATTTTCCTACTCATGATGGCGGGCCGCGGGGTTTGCGGGCGGCAAGCGGGGTTACATCCAAATGATTTCAATGGATCTGTTGCTGACTCAGCTTGCGACCGGACTCGCCCTCGGCTCGATCTACGTGATTGTCGGGCTTGGGCTCTCGCTTATTTTCGGAATGCTGCACGTCGTGAATTTCGCGCATGGCGCGTTCTTCATGGTCGGCGGATATGTCGGCGTCTTCGTTTTCGCCAAGACCGGCAATTTCTGGTTCAGCCTTGTCGCCGTGCCGCTGGTCGTCGGAGTGATCGGCATGGCGGTGGAACGCGTGCTGATCCGGCCGCTCTATGGCCGCAACATCGACGATCCGCTTCTGCTCACCTTCGGGCTTTCCTACATCTTTGTGGAAGTCATCCGGATCACCTTTGGCCTTGAAGGAATTCCCTTCGGCACGCCGCGCGAACTGCGCGGTGCTGTGGATATCGGCGTCGGCTTCATTCCGCTATACCGGATTTTCCTTGTTGCGCTGACCGCGGCCATTTTGATCGCGTTGTGGCTGTTCCTGGAAAAAACCTCCTACGGCCTCATCGTGCGCGCGGGCGCGCGCGATCCGGAAATCGTCCGCGTGCTCGGAATCGATATCTCCCGCGTATGGCTGTTCGTGTTCGGCTTGGGCACCGGCATTGCGGGCCTGGCCGGTTTTCTTTCCGCGCCCATTCAATCCGTGAACCCCGACATGGGTGTTCCGGTGCTTGCCGAGGCTTTCGTTGTGACCGTGGTGGGCGGAATGGGCTCGCTGGTTGGCTCCGTCGTCGCGGGCCTGCTCGTCGGCGTTGTCGTCAGCATCACCTCGCTGTTCGCACCCGACATGGCGCGGGTCTCGATCTTTATCCTGATGGCGGTCGTGCTCCTGGTCCGCCCGCAGGGGCTGTTCGGCCGCAAGGGAGCGATGGGCTGATATGAGCATGCTTGCTTCCGAGCCGGTGAAAGTTGCCGAGGAAAGCGTGTTCCGCCGCGTGCTGCTGCTGATCGCGCGTCACCGCATGTTGTCGGTCACAGTCCTGCTGCTCGTGTTTCCGCTGTTCATGCCGTACACGTCGCTTGCCATTAACATTCTTGTTCTCGGACTCTATGCCGTCGGCTTCAACCTGATGTTCGGTTACGCCGGTGCGCTTTCCTTCGGTCACGCGGCGTTTCTCGGCATGGGAGCGTATGGCTGCGGCATCGCTTTTGTGAAATTCGGCATTCCGTGGCTGCCCTCGATCGGCATCGGTGTTCTGGTCGCAACGGCACTCGCCTTCGTGATGGGTTATCTTGCGATCCGTACCCGCGGCATCTACTTCGCGATGGTGACACTCGCCCTTTCGCAGCTTGTCTATTACACCGTCTTCCAGGCCCGGACCTGGACCGGCGGCGATGACGGATTGCGCGGCGTCAATCTTGCAAAGATCAATCTCGTCGGCTTCGAATTCAACTTTCTCAACCCGACGGTGCGTTATTATGTGATCGGCGCGTTCGTACTGTTCGCGCTCTGGCTGCTTTCGCGCATTCTGGAATCCCCGTTCGGTGCGGTCCTTGAGGGCCTGCGAGAGAACGAGGCAAGGGCTCGCGCCTGCGGTTACGACGTCTCGCGCGCACGGCTGATCGCCTTCACGCTCTCCGGCATGTTTTGCGGGCTTGCGGGCGCGCTCTATGCGCTACACCTTTCCATCGTTCCAATCGAGACGCTGCACTACACGATGTCTGGCCTCGCGGTGATGATGGCGATTCTCGGCGGCATGGGCACTTTCTTTGGTCCGTTCGTAGGTGCTGCGACCATTCTCCTGATCGAGGACCTCGTCAGTCTCTGGACGGTCCACTGGCAATTGTTCGTGGGCGCGATCTTCATCGTTTTCGTTCTCTTCTTCCCCAAGGGCATTTGGGGGTCGTTGCTGGAACGGCTCCGCCTATGAATTCGGATACGTTCCTCGAAACCAAAGCGGTTACCAAGAAATTCGGTGACTTCACCGCCGTCCGCGACGTGAGCGTGAAGTTCAAGCGCGGGGAACTGACGGCGATCATTGGTCCGAATGGCGCCGGCAAGAGTACCTATTTCAATCTGCTCACCGGCGCCTTCACGCCGACATCGGGCGAGATCGTCTTTAACGGAATCGACATCGCCGGCCAGCCTCAGCATCGCTATACGCATCTGGGCATCGCGAAGTCGTTTCAGATCACGACCGTGTTTCCCTATCTTAGCGTATTTGAAAATGTGCGGCTTGCGGCACAGGCGCGGGTCGTGACCTTCGACCTTTTCCGTCCACGCACGGCCTACCGCGAGGTTTCCGAAAAAGCCGATGAAATTCTGAGGCGCGTGAACCTGATCGGCCAGCGAGAAAGGATCGCCGCCAAGCTGTCGCATGGCGAGCAGCGCTCGTTGGAGATCGGCATGGCGCTGGCCGCCGATCCAACGCTGTTGCTGCTGGACGAACCGACCGCCGGCATGTCGCCCGAAGAGACACGCGATATGATCGACCTGATCGTGACGCTCTCCGCCGACCGTACGGTGATCCTCGTCGAACATAAAATGAAGCTGGTGATGAGCATCTGCAAGAAAATCATCGTGCTGCATCAGGGGGGGCTGCTCGCTGAAGGCGCACCCGACGATGTACGGCATAACGACACCGTGAAACGCGTCTATCTTGGTCAGAAGGCGGTCTGATGCTCTCCCTCAAGGACATCAATGCCTGGTACGGACTGAGTCATGTCGTTCAGGGAATTTCCCTGGATGTCAGGCCGGGCGAGGTCGCCGCGATCCTCGGGCGCAACGGCGCCGGCAAAACGACGCTGCTGCGAACGATCATGGGCCTGATCGACCGCCGCTCCGGGATCGTTGAGTTCGACGGTACCGACATCATGCAGATGCCGATTCACGAGCGTTATCACCGAGGCCTTGCCTATGTCCCGGAAGACCGGCGCATCGTGCCTGGCCTCAGCGTGCGGGAAAATTTGCGGCTCGGGTTTGTCGGCCTGCGTGCCAAGGCCGAGGAAGAAGCCGTGATCGCCGAGGCGTGCGAGACGTTTCCGCGACTGCGGCAGCGTCTCGATCAGGAAGGGGTCACGCTCTCCGGTGGCGAACAGCAGATGCTGGCGATCGCGCGGGCGCTCGTAGCAAAGCCCCGAATGATACTTCTCGACGAGCCTTCCGAAGGCATCATGCCGGTCTTGATCGACGAAATGTACGAGTTGTTCAAGCGCTGGAAGCAGCAGGGATTGTCCGTCATTCTCGTCGAACAGGATGTGGAGCGGGCCCTCGAAGTGGCCGACCGCGCTTACATCGTAGATCAGGGCAGAATCATTTTCGCCGGTACGGCGAAAATGCTGCTGAATGACCGCGAGATGCAGGAACGTTATTGCTCGGTGTAAGCTCGTTCGCTGTCGAAATGTGATGACTGGGGAATTGGACTGGAGGCGACGTGGCGCTTGAAATGAGCGGCGAGTACGAACTACCGCAGGATCGCAAGACCGTCTGGAAGGCGCTCAACGATCCGGAAATCCTGAAAGTCTGCATTCCCGGCTGCGAAACGTTGGAGAAAATTTCCGACACGGAATTTCAGGCCGTCGTGAAACTGACGATCGGTCCGGTCAGCGCGCGCTTCAAGGGCAAAGTGAGGCTCGACGATCTCGACCCGCCGAATTCCTACACGATCGCCGGCGAAGGCGAGGGGGGCGTTGCCGGCTTTGCAAAGGGAAGTGCAGCGGTATCGCTTTCCGATGTGGCGGAAGGCACCAAGCTCTCCTATAAAGCCTCGGCCGCGACCGGTGGAAAGATCGCGCAGCTTGGCCAGCGGCTGGTCGCAGGATCGGCCAAGAAAACCGCCGACCAGTTCTTTACCAATTTCGTGAATGCGCTGAATTCCTTGTGAATACGGAAATTTGATTCGACGTAGACGCATGGAAAGTTCCGGGTAATCATCGCTCGTAGAGGCTCTAAATCGATTTACCTCAACCGGTCATTGTACCCGAGAGCACAGGACTAGGGCGTTCCTTCGTGGAAGCGGGCCGTCAAACATTGTTCCTGTTCCGGCAAAAATACCTCCGACAGCGGGTGCTTCGGCCCACATGCTCGTCATGAGCGAGGCACATCGGCGCGGAATTCTGAAGAGATATGCTGCTTGCTATAATAATGAGCAGCCCGCGGGCCGAGCCTTATGGTCTTTCCACGACCGCGACTGCAGCTTCGTTGCGCCGCAGGAAGGGCAGCGTGAAGGGCGCATCGTAATTGAGCACATAAGGAACCCCGGTCGGACGCCACTGCGATTCACTGAGCGCCGCGACAAGTTCAGACTGGCGGTCTGCGAAATCATTGCCCGGTCCGGAGAAACGCAAGGTTGCAATCGTCTCGCCCGGGACAGTGACGATTTTCACCCGGCTATCTAAGGGCTTAGGCGCGCTGTCCCGGGTGTATTTCGCCGGCAAGAAGAATTGCATACGGAGCGCGCCTATTGCTTCCGAGGCTTGAACTGGAGCCGTCATCGCTATCCGTTCCTTGTCGCGGACCTCGACCGGCACGGTCATGGCGATCTTCGTACTTGCAAAAGCGGCACTCTGATTGGCACCCGAAATATACGCAAATAGCAACCGAAAGGCTTCGCCGCGCCCTTCGTTGCCAGTAGCCGGTACCTCAACTTCTGCTGCCACACGTGGCCCATACTGGCGAATTTCGACGCGATCCGCGATCCTTGCGATGATGTGGTAGCGCGGCTCCTCATAAAGACGGATACCAAAAACGCCAATTAGGCTTTCGAGCGCCAGGACAGAGTAATACGTTATCGATTCAAACATCGTCGCAACTCACTCTTGTTTGTCGCGGCATTGCCTGCTCACAGGGCTAGCTCTGCCGCAACACAATCAACTGATGCCTGAGTAACGCATTCTCTGCTTCATCACCATATTGCAGAATCCGGTTTTTGGTATAAACAGGCTCTCACGATCCTTAAGCCAACTGAACTTAGTCATATTGCCAAATATTGATCGGCTTCCACAGGGTGTCTGCCAAAAACCTTATCCGATTTGATGACGCCAATCCCTGTAAATTTCCCTTTTATCAGGGAATTGGTGCTGGAGGCGGGTTCGAATCCTAGTCCCCAGCCAATGTTCGACATATATGGTTTTTCCTTTTGAACTCATCTCTTCTGAATCTTTAAAACACCGGCCAGTTCAACTGCCTCTCAGTACAGTCATTCAAAATTGGTTGACGGCTCATTCCTGAAACACCACAATTCGCTCTGAACAAAAAAAGTCTTCGCCGCAGGCTGTCGGCTTTCCATCAGGACATTTTCAGTGCGCGACATAGACAGCAAGACGATCACGGATGCGGTGATCGGCTATTGCGAGCCGGAAACCGATGAACGGCTGAAATATCTGCTCACCCACGGGCTTGCCCATCTCCACAACTTCATCCGCGAAGTCCGCCCGACCCATGCGGAGTGGCGCGCGGTCATCGACAAGCTCACCCGCGCAGGCTCCATCACCACCGATGAGCGCAATGAATTCGTGCTGTTTTCCGATGTGCTCGGCGTTTCCTCGCTCGTGGACATGCTGAATTCCGATCCGTCCGCGACGGCGGCCAGCGTTCTCGGGCCGTTTCACATCCACGATGCACCGGAACTGAAAGTCGGCGGCGATTTAATCCGCGGCAATCCGGGCGAGCAGGTTGTCGTCTCGGGGCATGTCCGCGATGCCGGCGGAAAGCCGGTGGCGGGGGTGACGATGGATCTTTGGCAGACGGCCGAGAACGGCCTCTATTCCAACCAGGACCCGAACCAGCCCGATTACAATCTTCGCGCCACCATGAATCTGGGCCCGGACGGGCGCTATCTCTTCACCACGGTGAAGCCCGCTCCTTATACCGTGCCGGACGATGGACCGGTCGGCGACCTTTTGAGGGCCACCGGCCGCCGCGCCTGGCGGCCCGCGCATTTTCACGTCATCGTGCGCGCGGACGGTTACAAGCCGATCGTGACCGAGTTGTTTCTTTCCGACGATCCGTATCTCGACCGCGATGCGGTTTTCGGCGTGCGGAAATCGCTCGTGGTCGAATACAGACCGCGCCACAGCATCGAAGGTTTGCCTTCGGACCTGGAAGCAAGATCCAGAATGAAAATTCCGTTTTCCGTCATCGACTACGATTTCGTGCTTGTGCGGGAAAAAAGATAGAGACCGGATGAACAAACGACCAACGGGGAGTTACGCCATGAAATTCAGGAAAACGATCGGGCGGGCAGCGCTCGCACTGACACTTGCAATGCTGCCTTCGGCCATTGCAAACGCGCAAGACTACCCTTCGCGCACCATCACCCTTGTCGTGCCGCTGGCGGCCGGTACCGGCATGGATACCGCCGCGCGCATCTACGGGGAAGAATTGTCCAAACGTCTCGGCAAGCCGGTGGTGATCGAGAACCAGCCGGGTGCGGCCATGATGACCGCGGCATCGTCGGTGGCGCGCGCGAACCCGGACGGTCACACGCTGCTGGTTGCCGCGATTGCGCCGATGGCGATCAATCAAACGCTCTACAAGCAGATTTCCTACAACCCCGACAAGGATTTCACGCCGATCGCCCTCTACGCGAAATCGCCGTTCGTTCTGATCGTGAACCCTTCTTCCGGAATCGACAGCATCGGCGCCTTCATGAAAAAGGCGAAGGAGAGTGCCGCCAATCCGATCACCTACAGCACGCCGGGTGCCGGCTTTCTGCAGCACCTGACGATGGAACACATGAAGCAGCAGTTCAAATTCGACGCGACGCATGTGCCGTATAAGTCCTCGCCGCAGGCGATCAGCGACGTGGTCGGCGGCCATGTGCAGTCTTCCATCGCGGAGATGGGCGCTTCGCTCGGCCTGATCCGCGAAGGCAAACTGAAGGCGCTGGCGGTAACTTCACTCAATCGGCTGAACAGCTTGCCGGATGTGCCCACGATTTCGGAAGCGACAGAACTCAAGGGCTATGAGGCGGTGTCGTGGCATGTATTGCTGGCGCCTTCCGCCACCCCGCGTGCAATCGTGGACCGGCTGCACAAGGAGATTAAGGAAATCACCGGCGACAGTGCATACAAGAGCCGCATTGCCGCGACCGGTCTCATTCCGATCGATACCGAGTCGATCGAGGATGTGACCAAATATATCCGTGCCGAACGGGCGCGCTGGAGTGGTGTGGTGAAGGCACTGGGCATGGAGGGATCGCAATAGCTCGACAGAATTTCTTTTGAAATAAAAGAGGCGCCCGTGATGGGCGCCTCCGAAGTGGTGCCTGAAGTGAGCGGCGAATACGAACTGCCGCAAGATCGTGCAACCGTCTGGAAGGCACTCAACGAAATCCGGAAATCCTGAAGGTTTGCATTCCGGGTTGCGAATTGCTCCGGTCAACGCCCGCAAATCTTGCGCAGGAAATCCGCGACGTGCCGGGCAGGGACCGTTGCTCGTGTTGCTGGGTGAGGCGCTGAAGACGGGTACGAGCGCTGGTCTCTCTCTGGAAACGATTCCCGCGCTGCAATCCGCGGCGCAATAGACCTTCAGGTGCCCGGCTGGATTAAGCGTCCGACCGCGTCCTTCCAGCCCGCAAGCTTGCGCGCGCGCGTGGCTTCGTCCATTTGCGGCATGAAGCGGCGCTGCAACCGCCAGCTTCCCGAAAATTGTTCAAAGCCCGGATAGACGCCCGCAGCCAGCCCCGCAAGATAGGCCGCACCGAGCACGGTCGTTTCCAGAATTTGCGGCCGATCGACGGGTGCATCCAGCAGATCGGCCAGCCGCTGCATGGTCCAGTCGGAAGCGACCATGCCACCGTCCACGCGCAGCACGGTTTTCGCCGCCGCACTTTCCTGCCAGTCCGCCTGCATCGCGCGCAGGAGGTCGGAGGTCTGGAAGCAGACGCTTTCCAGAGCGGCGCGGGCAAGTTCCGCCGGGCCGGTGCCGCGCGTCAGTCCGAACAACGCGCCGCGCACATCCGGATTCCAGTAGGGCGCGCCCAGACCGACGAACGCGGGGACCAGATACACGTCCTGTGCCGGGTCGGCATCCGGCGCCAGCGCATCGGAACCCTTCGCGGTTTTGATGATTCCCAATCCGTCCCGCAGCCATTGCACGGCGGCACCGGCGATGAAGATCGAACCTTCCAGCGCATAGGTCCGCTTGCCGCCGATCTGGTAGGCGATGGTGGTGAGAAGCTTGTTCTTCGAGGCGACGGCGCTCGTACCCGTGTTCAGCAGCGCGAAGCAGCCCGTGCCGTAGGTCGACTTGATCATGCCCGGCGCGAAGCAGGCTTGGCCGACGGTCGCCGCCTGCTGGTCGCCGGCGATGCCGGTGATCGCAATCGGCGTGCCGAAGAGTTCCGGTGCCGTTGTTCCGAAAGGACCGGATGAGTCGCGCACCTCCGGCATCAGCGCGCGCGGAACGTCAAAGAGCTTTAACAAATCGTCGTCCCACCGGCCTTTATGGATGTCATATAAAAGAGTGCGCGAAGCGTTGGTCGCGTCGGTGGCGTGCACTTTACCGCCGGTGAGTTTCCAGAGAATCCACGTATCGACCGTCCCGAAGGCAAGCTCGCCGCGTTCCGACCGTGCTCGCGCCCCGGAAATGGAATCCAGAATCCACGCGATCTTGGTCGCGGAAAAATACGGATCGAGCAGCAGACCGGTTTTCGCGGCGACGAGCGGCTCGAAGCCTTCCGCTTTCAACTTCGCGCAGACATTCGCCGTGCGGCGATCTTGCCAGACGATGGCGCGGCCAAGCGCCTGGCCGGTCTTGCGATCCCAGATCAGCGTCGTCTCGCGCTGGTTGGTGATTCCGATGGCAGCGATGTCCTTCGCGATTGCCCCGGCCTTTTCCATTGCCGCGCGGCAGGTCGCGAGCGTTGTCTTCCATAAATCTTCCGGCTCGTGCTCCACCCATCCCGACGCAGGAAAATGCTGCGAGAATTCCTGGTGGGCGCTGGCCGCAATGGAAATATCAGTCCGAAACACCAGTGCGCGCGATGAAGTCGTTCCCTGATCGATCCCGAGGACGAACGTCATCAGATCCTGCGGCCGCTGCCGCTGTCGAAGAGATGCAAATGCTCGCGGGCGGCACTTACAGTAATCCTGCCGCCGACTTTCGGGATGTTGTCGTAGAGACGAACGATCACTTCCTTGCCGGTCGGGAGCTTTCCGTAAATGAAGGTTTCCGCGCCGACGGCTTCCACCACCATGACTTCGAGATCGAACAGGGCACCGCCTTCGATGCCGGAAAGAGTCAAGTGCTCCGGGCGCACGCCGAGCACGGCCCCTTGCTTCGGAACCGCGAAACCCCTTGCGCCCGAGAGGCCGCCACCTTCGGCGCTTAATCCATCTCCGTCCGCGCGGACCGGAATGAAGTTCATCGCCGGCGCTCCGATAAATCCGGCGACGAACATGGATGCCGGCCGTGAGTAGAGTTCCAGCGGAGGCCCGATCTGCTCGATCTGGCCTAGATTAAGCACCACCAGAATATCCGCGAGCGTCATCGCCTCCAGCTGGTCGTGGGTAACGTAAACGCTGGTGACGTCGAGCGAGCGCTGCAGTTTTTTGATCTCGACCCGCATCTGCCCGCGCAGCTTGGCGTCGAGATTGGAAAGCGGCTCGTCAAACAAGAACACGGCGGGCTTGCGCACGATCGCGCGCCCCATCGCAACGCGCTGGCGCTGGCCGCCGGACAAGTCGCGCGGGCGGCGCTTCAGATACGGCTCGATCTCCAGCATCTTCGCGGCTTCACGCACCCGCGTCTCGATCTCGGCCTTGGGCGTGCCGCGATTGCGCAAGCCGTAAGCCATGTTGTCGTAGACCGACATATGCGGATAGAGCGCGTAGTTCTGGAACACCATCGCGATGTCGCGCTCGGAGGGTTCGATGTCATTGACGATGCGCTCGCCGATCCGGATTTCGCCGGAGGTGATGGTTTCGATGCCCGCGATCATGCGCAGCAGCGTGGATTTTCCGCAGCCGGAAGGCCCGACCAGCACGCACAAAGCGCCATCCGGCACGTCGAAGCTGACACCCTTCACGGCCTCGATGCCGCCGGTATAGGTCTTGCGGACGTCGCGGAGTTTTACCTCGGCCAATTCACTTCTCCGTTTCCACGAGACCGCGCACGAACAGCTTCTGCATCAGGATCACGACCGCTACCGGCGGCAGCATGGCGAGCATCGCGGTCGCCATCACGAGTTGCCACTCGGTGATCGCGTCGGCGGTGACGATCATTTTCCGGATGCCGATGACGATGGTCTGCATCTCGTCGCGCGTGGTGATCAGCAGCGGCCAGAGATACTGGTTCCAGCCGTAGATGAAGAGAATGACGAAAAGTGCGGCCATGTTGGTGCGCGATAGCGGCAGCAGCGTATCCTTGAAAAAACGGAACGGCCCCGCGCCATCGATGCGCGATGCCTCGACGAGTTCGTCGGGGACGGTCATGAAGAACTGGCGGAACAGCAGCGTCGCGGTCGCGGACGCAATCAGCGGCAGCGTCAGTCCCGCATAAGTGTCGAGCAGGTTGAGGTCGGCGGCGATCTTGTAAGTCGGATAGATGCGCACTTCCACCGGCAGCATGAGCGTCACGAAGATCACCCAGAACGCGGTCATCCGCAGCGGAAAGCGGAAATAGACGATGGCATAGGCGCTGATGATCGAGATCGCGATCTTTCCGCAGGCGATCACCATCGCCATGATAAAGCTGTTCAGGAGCATGGTGCCGACCGGCTCGCGCGTGGTGCCGGATGTGCCGATGAAAATCGTGCGGTAGTAATTCTCCAGCATCTGCGAGCCGGGCCAGGGCGGCATCTGGCCGTTGGAGATGATGGTCGGCTCGTGCGTGGACGCGACGAAGGCGAGATAGACCGGGAAGGCGACAATGGCGATCCCGATCCAGAGCACCAGATGCGGGATGACGCCTCGCCAGAATGTGCGCTGTTCGACCATCAGTACGTCACCTTGCGCTCGACATATTTGAACTGGATCGCCGTCAGTCCGATCACGATGATCATGAGGATGACGGATTGCGCCGCCGAGCCGCCGAGATCGCCGCCGAGACGCCCATCGAAATAAACCTTGTACACCATCGTCTCGGTTGCCTTCGCAGGACCGCCGCCGGTCATGGCGTCAATGATGCCGAACGTATCGAAGAAGGCGTAGACGATGTTGACCACGATCAGGAAGAACGTCGTCGGCGACAGCAGCGGAAATACAATGGTCCAGAAGCGCCGGAAGGGACGGGCGCCGTCGATCGCGGCGGCTTCATGCAGGCTGCGTGGAATCGCGGCAAGCCCTGCGAGGAAAAACAGGAAGTTGTAGGAAATCTGCTTCCATGCCGCGGCAGCCACCACCATGGTCATCGCGTGATTGCCGTTCAGCAAAGGATTCCAGTCGTATCCGAGTTCGCGCAGCCCGCGCGCAAGAATGCCGAACGAAGGCTGGAACATGAATGCCCAGAGCACGCCCGCGACTGCCGGCGCCACCGCGTAGGGCCAGATCAGCAGCGTGCGATAGATGCCGCTCGCCCGTAGCGGCTTGTCGGCCTGCACCGCCAGCAGCAACGCGATCGAGAGCGAGGTGAAGGAGACGATGGTGGAAAAGAAGAGCGTGGTCCCAATCGTGCGGTAATATTCCGCGCTTTCGTAAAGGTGCTTGTAGTTCTCGAACCACACGAAAGTTGTCGAAAGGCCAAACGCATCCTGCAAGAGAAACGATTGCCAGAGCGCCTGGATCGCCGGCCAGTAAAAAAAGATCATGGTGATCGCGATCTGCGGCGCGATCAGCAAAAAAGGAAGAAAACGATTCTGGAAAAGCGCGCGTTTCATGCGAATGAAGCGGGCGGGCCGTCAGTGCGGCCCGCCCGGATTGATCAGCGTGTAACCGTGCGTTCGAACTGGCGCAGCATGGCGTTGCCGCGCTGCACGGCGCTGTCGAGCGCATCCTTCGCGGACTTTTTGCCCGCGAGTGCCGCCTCGAACTCTTCCGCCCAGACATCGCGCAACTGCACCATGTTGCCAAGCCGGAGACCGCGGGAGTTTTCCGTCGGCTCCTTGTTGGTCAGCTCCAGCAGCGGCGTCTCCAGATACGGCGCTTCCTTGTAGTAGCCGGACTCCTTTGTCTTGGCATAAGCCGCCTTCGTGATCGGCAGATAGCCCGACGATTTGTGGATCGCGACCTGGCGGTCGGTTTCCGACAGGAACGAGAAGAACTTCGCGACGCCTTTGTATTCGTCGGGTTTCTTGCCGCCCATCACCCATAGCGAAGCGCCGCCGATGATCGAGTTCTGCGGAGCGCCGGAAACATCGGGGTAATAAGGCATCGGCGCGTTGGTCCAGTCGAACTTCGCATTCGACTTCACGTTGCCGAAAAATCCCGACGAGGTGAGGAAGATCGGGCATTCGCCGGAGGTAAAGCGGCCTTCGCCCGTATTGGTGCGGCCGGAATAGTCGTAGGTCTTGTCCTTCTGCAATTCGATCAGCGTTTCGAGATGCTTCACGAGCAGCGGGTTGTTAAAGCGCAACTCCGTGTCGAAACCGTCAAGGCCGTTCGCCTTGGTGGAGAGCGAGACGTTGTGCCATGCCGACATCTGCTCGACGTTCACCCACGTTACCCAGGCATTGGAGAACCCGCAGGTGGCGTAGCCCGCGGCTTTCAGTTTTTTCGCCGCATCGAAGACTTCCGGCCAGGTTTTGGGGATCGACGCAACATTCGCCTTCTTCAGCGCATCGCGGTTGATCCACATCACCGTGGACGAAGAGTTGAAGGGGAACGAAAGCATCTCACCCTTTGATGTGGAGTAGTAACCGGTGATCGCGGAGAGATAGGCCTGCGGATCGAATTTCTCGCCGGCTTCCTTCATCAGCACATGCACAGGCTTCACGGCCCCGGTCGCCGCCATCATGGTGGCGGTGCCGACCTCGAATACCTGCAGGATGTGGGGTGCGTTGCCTGCGCGAAATGCGGCGATGCCGGCATTCATCGTGTCGGGATAGCTGCCCTTATAGGTGGGCACGACCTTGTATTCTTTCTGCGATTCGTTGAACTCGTTGGCCAGCCGGACGACGACTTCGTTGTTGCCGCCCGTCATTGCGTGCCACCATTGGATTTCAACCTGTGCGGACGCGGGCGTCACATAGAAAGCTGCGGCCATGAAAATGGCGAAGCGGCGCATTGATCCCTCCTCGGATGAACTTTGTCGGCGAGGCATTTTCCTGCCCCGTTGCGATCAGCTTACGGGAGAAAAGTGTCGTCTCCAACTGTAAGCTCGATATATGACAAGCCTTTGAAAATAATACGGTATTGGCTGAACCGCCGGAGGGAGAAAAAGCCTGTCCCGCCAATTCTTCAAGGGAGAAATCAGCTTTTGATCCAGTACCCGCCGAAATCATCGACCTGCGCGATCGGCTCGTGGATTCCGTGCGCGGCCCGGAATTCGTCAACGGCTTCGCGCTGCGATTCAAACAGGAAGTAATCGTCCACGATCAGCGTTCCGCCACGCGAAAGCTTTGCATAAAGGCAGTTCAATCCGTCCATGGTGCTTTCATACAAATCGCCATCGAGCCGCAGCACGGCGAGCGATTTCACCGGTGCTGCCGGAAGCGTATCCTTGAACAGGCCCTCGAGAAAAATCACCTGATCGTCGAGCAGGCCATAATGCGCAAAATTTGCCTTCACTTCTTCAAGCGATACCGCAAACAGGCTGTTGCGATGAAAATCCGCGGCAAGGTCGGCCTCCGATCCGCGGGCGGGAGCGGGTGGTCCGGCGAACGTGTCCGCTGCGAACACGCGGCGGTTCGCAATGCCATAGGCCTTCAGCACCGCACGCATCATGATGCTGGCACCGCCCCGCCACACGCCCGTTTCCATGAAATCGCCGGGGATATTGGCCGAGAGCACCCGTTCGCATTCCTGGCGCAGGTTTTCCATGCGCTTGGCACCGATCATGGATGGCGCGGTGGCGGGCCAGTCCCATCCGTTTTCTCGAAATTCGTCGTTGAAGCCTTCGGCTTTCGATCCCGGCAGGGCCGGGTCGCGGTTCAGCCGTCCGATCAGACTCTCACGCATGAGGTCGAGATAGGCCTGGACCGATGGATCGTCGGCGGGCGAGGGCATGGCTGCGCCGTTCTACCGAAACTCTGAAAACCTCACAAACTTGCGGAATTCGTTGAACTCCGGCTATGGCTGTGCGTTGCGCTTCGCAGGGTGAGGATGGCAAGCAAGAAAATCTTGATTACCGGCGGGGCCGGGTTCGTCGGCTGCAACGCGGCGAAGTATTTTGGCGAACGCAACTGGAACGTGACCGTGCTCGACAATCTTTCGCGCACCGGCACGGAGAACAATCTGCAGTGGCTGCGCGATGAAACCGCGTTCGATTTTGCGAAAGCAGACGTTCGGGAACGCGCGGCCGTGGACAGCATCGTCTCCGAGGGCCGTTTCGACGCCGTGCTGCATCTGGCGGCGCAGGTCGCTGTCACAACCTCGGTGATCGATCCGCGCGCGGATTTCGAAGCCAATGCGCTCGGCACGTTCAACATGCTCGACGCGGTCCGGCGTTATCGTCCCGACACGGTTTTCATCTTTGCCTCGACCAACAAGGTTTACGGCAAGATCGTCACCGCTGAAACGGTGCTGCGCGGCAGCCGCTATGAGTATGTGAACCGCCCGCACGGCATCAGTGAGAGCGAGCCGCTCGATTTTCTTTCACCTTATGGCTGCTCAAAAGGTGCCGCCGATCAATACGTGCTCGACTTTTCCCGGATTTATGGGATTCCGGCGACTGCGTTCC
The DNA here is from genome assembly GCA_022844205.1 of Xanthobacteraceae bacterium. Taxonomy (GTDB): domain Bacteria; phylum Pseudomonadota; class Alphaproteobacteria; order Rhizobiales; family Xanthobacteraceae; genus JAUSIF01. The sequence continues at coordinate 83,702 of JALHMF010000004.1, forward strand.
GCCAATCCTGCATCTACGGCACCCGTCAGTTCGGCGTAGAGGATCAGGGCTGGGTTGCCTGGTTTGCGATTGCGTCGCTGCTGGGTCGGGAGATCACGATTTTCGGCGACGGCAAGCAGGTGCGCGACGTCCTGCATGTGGACGATCTGCTGCAGGCTTATGAGGCGGCAATCCGCGCACCGGACAAGATCGCCGGTGAGGCGTTCAACGTGGGTGGCGGCCCAAAACAGGTCATGTCGCTCCTGGACCTGATCGGAATGCTGGAGAAAAAGTTCGGCCGGAAGATTCCGCTGAAGTTCGACGGCTGGCGGCCCGGTGACCAGCAGGTTTACATTAGTGATATTCGCAAGCTTGACCGCCTGCTGGGGTGGAAGCCGGAAAAGGATGCCGCCGCCGGTGTTTCCCAACTGATCGAATGGGTAAAGCAGAACCGCTCACTGTTCTGAACTCTGAACAGCTTTCTCGCGGCATTAACGATGGGCGTAAATTTCTGTCCGGCTGTGTTTGCCGTCCAACATTCGCCGCGTTGGATAAACATCGTGCTGGTGGAACTTTTAGAAGTCCATGTGCGTTCTACACCGGCTTTCAGACGTGCCGAAAAGTGGTTACAGTTCAAGCCTGTAGCTGGAGTCTTCCTGAATAATTATTCATCGGCCAGATGCATCGTCCAACGCGGCGCTAGGGCGGCTCGCGGCGGACGGATGTAACCCGGAGCGTGTAAACATGGACAGCGGTCGCAGAGTTCTGGTAACCGGCGGCGCTGGTTTTATCGGTTCTCATCTTTGCGAGCGGTTGCTGGCTCAGGGCAGCGAAGTCCTCTGCGTCGATAATTTTTTCACATCCACCCGTTCCGGCCTTGTCCATCTGATGGATGACCCACGCTTCGAGCTGATGCGACACGATGTCTGTTTTCCGCTCTATGTCGAAGTGGAAAATATCTACAATCTCGCTTGTCCAGCTTCGCCCGTTTCCTACCAGATGGATCCGGTACAGACGACGAAGACCAGCGTGCATGGCGCGATCAACATGCTCGGTCTTGCCAAGCGCCTGAAAGCGAAAATCCTGCAAGCTTCCACCTCGGAAGTGTACGGCGACCCGGCGGTTCATCCGCAGCCGGAAGAATATTGGGGTAACGTCAATCCAATCGGCCCGCGCTCCTGCTATGACGAAGGCAAGCGCTGCGCGGAAACGCTTTTCTTCGACTATCACCGGATGCACCAGCTTCGCATCAAGGTGGCGCGTATCTTCAATACCTATGGGCCGAGGATGCAGATGAACGACGGCCGTGTCGTTTCGAATTTCGTCGTGCAGGCGCTGCGCAACAAGGACATCACCGTCTATGGCGACGGCGAGCAGACCCGTTCTTTCTGCTACATTGACGACATGGTCGATGGGCTGATCCGCCTGATGGAGTCCGGAGACTCGATCACCGGTCCGATCAATCTTGGTAACCCGGGGGAGTTCACGATTCGCGAACTGGCGGAAATAGTTCTCAACATCACGGGCTCCAGTTCCAAGATCGTTCACCGTCCGCTTCCCATGGACGACCCGAAACAGCGCAAACCCAATATCAGCCGCGCCCAGGAACTGCTGAACTGGCGCCCGACCGTAAAGCTGCGGGAAGGCCTTGCGCGTACCGTGGCGTATTTCGAAAAACAGATTGCATCCGAGCCGCTAAAGACGGTCTGATTCGCTCGGGGGGAACACTATCCAATGAGAATTCTCGTCACGGGCGGGGCTGGGTTCATAGGCACCCATCTGAGCCGGAGGCTGCTTGCCGACGGTCACGAAGTGTCGGTGGTCGATAACGAATCCAACGGCGACCCGTCGCAGCTCCTGAAAGAAGTCCGTTATATGCGTGGCGATGTCGTCCGTCCGGAAGAGATGGAGCCTGTGTTCGCCCGCGGCCTCGACGCGGTCTGTCATGTAGCGGGCCAGGTATCGATCATCCGCTCGTTCTCGGACCCGGTTGCCGATCTGCGGACGAATGTTGAAGGTACGCTGAACGTGATCAATCTGTGCCTGAAATACAAAGTGCCGCGCCTGATCTATGCTAGCTCCATGACGCTTTACGGTCAGGTGGAGACCGTGCCGACGCCGGAAACCGAACCATGTCTGCCGGATTCCTATTACGGAATCACCAAACACGCCGCGGAACGTTACGTCCATTCCACCGCCGAGCGGCCGGACTTCGATTTCGATTTCAAGGTGACTTCGCTGCGGATGTTCAGTGTCTACGGGCCGGGGCAGGCCTATAACAATCCCTATCAGGGCGTGCTTGGCATTTTCTCCGGCAATATCCTGCGTAACGAGCCGATTACTATTTTTGGGGACGGCGAACAGACGCGCGATTTCATCTATATCGACGATGTCATCGATGGCTGGGTGCGTGCATTGCATGCGCCGGAAGCCGCCGGAAAGATCATTAATCTGGGCAGCGGCCGTTCCACCTCCATCAATCAGCTCGCGGAAGCGACGATCACCGCGTTCGGTTATCCGAAAGGCGGCTATCCGCTTGTGCGCAAGCCGGGCCGTCCGGGCGAGCAGCGCAAGGTGCAGGCGGACATCGCGCAGGCGAGGGCGGTGCTTGGCTGGGCGCCGAAAACGCCGTTCAAGACAGGCCTTGCAAAAACCGTCGAGTGGGCGCGCAAGGAATTTTCCACAATCGCGCTCGCAGCCGCAAGCGGAGCCGCCCGTTGAAGCTTCTGCTGGTTACCTCGGTTGACGCCTGGACCCGCAGCACCGCCACCATTCACAAATGGGTGGAGACCGGCCGTGCACTCGGTCACGATGTCTCGGTCTACGGCGAGCCGAATGGCGAACTGCCGGCGCTGAATTTTACGACTGATACCTCCGGGTACGATCTGGCGCTTTTTGTCGTGCAGGTGCCGAGCGATTTTCCGGAAATGCCTTATCTGGCGCGCGTGCTCGACAGTGTTCCACGCGAGCGCCGCGTGCTTGCCGATTTGTGGGGACGCTATAACGAGACGATCCGGATCGACCACGACTTCAATCATCTGGAAAAACTCGACGGCCATCTTGGCTGGGAATGGGACGACGCGTTTCGCTCCGTATCGGGTCGCATCGTGCAGCCATCGTTGACGCCGCTCCGGGCGGATGTGCAGCCGTTCCTGTTTCACGGATTTGATTCCGCCTCGATCGTGAAGCCGCATGCTTCGGCGAAAGATGCCGCCGCCGCCTGGGCGAAAAAACCGCTCGGCATGATGTATGTGGGCAGCAACTGGCAGCGTTGGGAGCAGCTTCGCGCTTTTCTGGAACAATATGGAAAAATCCGGGATCGTGCTGGCCCGGCGGCTCTCGTTGGCTGGGACTGGAGCGCTCGTCCCGACTGGGCAGTCGAAAAGAGCATCAAAGGCGTCGATACCGATCCCGCGTTACTCGCGAGACTGAACGTCGATATACGTCACGGTGTACGTTTCGATGAGATCGTGGCGCTGCTCGGTCAAGCCAAATTCGCGCCTGTGTTTCATCGCCCGCTGTTTCGGCATCTGGGCTTTGTCACCAATCGCAGCTTTGAGACTTTTTACGCCGATACGATTCCGGTTCTGATGCTGCCGGAGAATTTCGTGCGCTCGATTTACGGCGACACGGCGCTGAAGCTCGTTCCGGCTGCGGGCGTGAGCACATTCCTGGCGGACGCGATCGCCAACCCCGAACCGTATTGGGATGCGGTGCTGCGGACGAGGCAGCATCTGGCGCAGCATCATTCATACAAGATCCGCTTCGATGAACTGGCGGCCATCGCGAAATTTCCGGTCTCAGCGGGGACAGCGCGGTGAATTGTTTGTTCGTCATGAAACATCGCGGCAACGCCGGAAATACACATGCGGTAGCGAACTATATTCGGGTCGCGCCTAAATTCGGGCACGAGATTGCATTATTTGGCGATCCGCAGCCGCATCTGCCCGAGTTGAAATTCTCCCGCGACATCCGCGCCTTCGACCGTCTCGCGTATCTGTTCGAATCCGAAATATACCGGTTAAGCCCGCTGCATGAAGCGACCATGCTGGGCTCCGTTCCGAAGCAGCATCGTATCGTTTTCGACATGGACGGCATGTATAACCCGGTGATCGAACTCGACGGATACGATTTCAATCATCGTTCCGAGGATGAGCGCGCGGCGTGGGCGGCGCATTACGAGGCGCTTTCAAATAGTGTGGCGAAGCCGACCATCGCCAAGCCGGATCATCCGCGCGTAAACCCGATGATTTTCTACGGCTACGATTCCACACTGGAACTTCCACTGGAAACGGTACCGACAAAGGAATTCGACATTCTGCACGTCGGCCATAACTGGTGGCGCTGGCGGGAAGTGGAATCGGAATTGTTGCCGGCGTTCGAAAAAATCCGGGATCAGGTCGGCGAGATCGGCTTTATCGGACTTTGGTGGGACCGGCCTCCCCCAGAAGGACCGGAAGCAGGCCCGCAACTTGCATTCCAGTCCGATCCCGAGCGCTTCCAGCGGCTCCGCATCAAGACAAGCGAAGCCGTAATGTACACCGATGTCATCCGCACAATGAGCAGTGCCAGGATCAACATTTTCACCCAGCGTCCGTTGCTGCATCACCTGAAGCACCTGACGCTGAAGTATTTCGAGATTTTTTACGCCGACACCATCCCGCTCCTGATGCTTGACCGCGATCTGGTCGAGGCGGTCTATGGGCCTGCCGCGCGAGAGCTTGTATTGCCCGGCCGTGTCGCGGAAAAAATCCTCGATGCCCTGAGCCGCCCGGATCACTACCGTGAAGTCGTGTGCGATGTGCGGCGCCATCTTGCTGAAAATTTTTCGTACGATCGGCGAATGGAAGAACTCGTAGCCGCGTTGAAGAACTAGTTGCTCCCGGAGGAGCAGCAAAATGAAGCTGGTGTTCGTGTACTGGGGTTACGAGAACGCCGGAAGCATGCTGGATTTGCGCGGCTATGCGCGGGCGGCACGCGGCCTCGGGCATGAGGTCACGGTTTACGGGCCGCCAAACGATTATTTCAAGCTGGATTATTCGCAGGATTTGTCGCGAGCCGACGCGGTGGTCTTCGTGTTCGAATGGACGACGCATCTGCAGTTCGGGGACCGCCTCGACTGGGCGCGGTTACTCTCTGCCGTTCCCCGCAGCCGCCGTGTCGTCATTGATTGCGACGGCGCCTACAACGATCCGATCGAGTTCCGCGGCGATTACAATCATCGTACGCAAGAGGAGAGCAGCAAGTGGATCGAGGTATGCGACAGCATCTCCGACAAGATCCTGCAACCCACGCTGCGTCCGAAGCGAAAGAACGTACGTCCGTTTTTCTTCCATATCTACGACTCGACCTGGGAAACGCCGCTGGATTTCTCCGCCAAGGAATTCGGCATGATCTATGTGGGTCATACGAAATTCCGCTGGCATGGCATGTCGCAGGTCTTAAAAGCGATGGAGCCGGTTCGTGAAAAGCTTGGCCGCGTCGCGTTAGTAGGCGATGGCTGGGATCGCGCGATGGAGTGGACCGAGTTTCAGGACATCAAGGCGAATTACTATGTGGACCGGGAATACCTGAAGAAGCTGAACGTTGAAGCGCTGCCTCCGGTGCCTTTTCCGAAGGTTACGGAGACCATGAACAGGGGCATTTTCAACCCAGTCGTTTATCGGCCGCTGTTCGAGTATCTTGGCATGGTCACCTGCCGCACGTTTGAAACACCGGCGGCGGGCACGATTCCGCTGTTCCTGCTGGACGAGGAATATGTGACTGAAATCTACGGGCCGCGCGCATCGCAGCTTTTGCTGGGCGGCGATGCGAGCGGAAGAATCGCCGACGTTGTCACACGTCCCGGGCATTATGCGGGCATCGTGCAGGACATCCGCAAGGATTTTGCAGTCCGGCACAGCCCTGAGTCGCGGCTGCGTGAATTGATCGGCATCATTGGGGAGTGAGCGTTTTGCTCGGACGCAACCAGGCGCTCAAGGCCGATGGATTGGGCGCGCCCTCTGCTGGCGCGCATGCACTGCGCATGCAGCTCAATTACGGCTTCAATGAAATTTACGGCTGGTGGCATCTTTCGGAGGGGGAGCACCGGGAGCGCATCCAGCGCCGTCTGCGGCTGATGGGAACCAAGGTTATTCGCGTCTTCGCGTTCGATCAGCCCGTGCCGGACCCAGTGAAGGACTGGCGTTCGTTTTCCGCCTACCTGCAAGGTGTGCTGGATGCGGGCGCGAAGCCGATGGTCACCTTCGCAAAATTCCATCCGCCGTTCGGCGACGCCCGCAATATTGGCAATTTCGTCTCGCGATGCTCCGAACTTGTCTGGAGCTGCATCGAGCAGTGGGGCGGCGACGAAGTGAAGGACTGGTACTGGTGCGTCTGGAATGAGCCGAACAACCTCCTTGTCGGCGGCGATCTCAGCTTTTCCGAATACAAGCGCATCTACAAGGAAGTTGCCGCTGCGGTGCTGGTGCAACTTGAGCCGCATCTTCGCGGCCGCAAGCTGATGCTGGGCGGCCCCGCCATCGACGGTACGCACCGCATGTACTGGATGGACTGGATCGCGCGCCTCGTGAACGAGGTCGATGAGAAAATGATCGGCTTCGTCTCCTGGCATCGTTACGGCGACTGGCGCCCGGCGGTGCCCAGCGCATCGCTCGGCCTTGAAATGTGGGGCTCGCCCGATTCCCCGAACGGCCGCGTATTCGAAGCGCTCCTGATGGCGCAGACGCCGGCCTATGAAGCGAATGCGCGCGGCGTCGGCAGGCTCATCGGTGGACGAAAAATCCTGAACGTCTGCGGCGAACTGAATGCCATGTCGCATCACGAGCAATATTACACGCTCGGCCTGAACCAGAATGCGTTTGGCGGCGCCTATTATTGCTCGGCACTGATCGGGCTGATCCGCGGCGGTGCCGAGCTTGAAATGCGCTGGACGGCCACCATCCATACCGATGCTTATGGTCTTGTCGCTATGAATGGCGATCCGACGCCGGCCGGCCTTGCCAAGCAGATTTTCGCGCAGCATGTGCGCCACGGCGATCTCATCCGCTTCCCGCGTAACCGCCTCGGAGCGACGGACGTGGACGCGATTTTCTCGGATGGCGAGGACGGCCGCCGCAGCGGCGTGTTTGTCAACATGTCTTCGAATCCGGAGACGCTCGACGCAGCGGAATGGGATGATGCGCTGAAAACTTGCGGCGATATTCTGCTCGTGGACACCGGCACCGGAAACAGCGTAATGCGGCTGCCCTTCGATGGAAAAATCCGCTTCAATGGGTATGGAGTAGCGGTCGTTACCAACCGCGCTGACGCGACTGAGATCGGCTGATTGAAATGTTCGCGGGCATGAGCCTGCGGGATAAGGGAGAGAAACGTGGATAAGGCGTTTGGATGGATCGGGGAAATTTTCCAGACTCTCCTGAGAGTGGTGCCCTGGCTCGTGATCGTGCCGGCGACACACCGGGGAGTGGCATTTGTCCGTGGCTTCAAGGTCAAGGAGTGGCCACCCGGCTTGCACTGGTACTGGCCGGTTGTGACCACCTACAAGCTGATGACGGTCGTCCGCCAGACGCAGCGTATTCAGTCCAAGGTCATCATGACCAAGGATCTGAAAACCGTAACCGTCGGCGCCCTCGTGACCTATGAGGTGGACGATGTGGTTTCCGCGATCGCCAAGGTCGCCGACCTGCCGTCCGACATCATGGAGCGATCGCAGGGCGCCATTCTCTCAGTGGTTGCGGAAAGCACCGTTGAGGAAATCCAGAACAATCGCACGCTGTTCAACCAGCAGCTGACCGAGCGGGTCGGCAATGTGCTGAACGGCTATGGCGTGCAGATTCTGCAAGCGCAGCTTACCGAGTTCGCGCCTTGCCGCGCGCTGGCGATTAACGGCAACGTGGCGGTTGGCAGTTACACGCTATGGACCGGATTTTGAGATCGAGAGCGCGCGCTCCCGTTCTCCTTATTTTTTCTTGCCGTCCTTGTCGAACTGCTTGAGAAACGCGATGATATCGGCAATGCGCTGCTCGCCCTTCAAGCCCGCATACACCATCTTGGTGCCTGGAATTTTTTCTTTCGGGTTCTGGATATATTCGGCAAAGACCTTCTCGTCCCAGACGATGCCGGACTTCTTGTTGGCATCGGAATAATTATAGCCATCGACCGTTCCGGCCGTGCGCCCGAAGAGGCCGTTGAGCAGGGGCCCGACGGTATTCTTCGCCGTCTCGCCGACCTGATGGCAGGCGCGGCACTGCACGAATACTTTCTCGCCGGCTGCGGCATCTTGCGCCTGCGCGGAGGGTACGAAGCTAAGGATGGCAGCCGCAGTTAGTACGAACTTCTTCATGGTTTCCTCGATGGATTTGTTTTCAGGATAAAGGCGTGAAACGAAATTCCGTTCCCTTTGTCTCGACCATCCCGTGGCCGGGCCAGGCGATATGGAATGCGATCAGCGGCATTCGCTCTGCGGCAAGCAGACCGAGCATTTTCTTCCGCGTCGCAATTCCTTTCTCGTGATCGAAATCGGCGCCGACGCGCCAGCCGGGGCGTGCGAAGGAAATTACACCATTGTTAAACACATCACCGCCGATCAGCAGGCGCTCCTTGCCGCTTTCGAGCATCACGCACATGTGGCCCGGCGTATGACCGGCGGAATCGATATAGCTCAGCCCGGGCGCAACCGCGTCGCCTGCTTTGCGGCGTTCGATCTTGTTCTCGATTTTCTTCAGGATGCGCGCGGTTCCAATCGCCATGCCCTTCAGCCAGTCCGGCGCCTTCTCGGCGGTTTTGGGATCCATCCAGAAATCCCATTCGGGGGCAGAGATAATGTAGCTCGCATTGGGGAAACGAGCGCCTTCGTCGAAATCGTCCACGGCGCCCCAGAGATGATCGGCATGCGCATGGGTGAAGACGACCTTGGTGATTTTCGCGGGATCGATGCCCGCGGCTTCCAGATTTTCCACGAGCTTGCCCGCGGTCGGCTGGAAGTTGGGACCGGAGCCCGCGTCAATCAGCACCAGATCGTTGCCGGTTTTGATCAGCGTTACGTTCGTCTGCGATTGTGAAAATTCCTCCGGCTGCCCGTGTGCTTTCAGCAGCGAGGCGATCTCCGCCGCTGCATTGTCCGGCAGCGCAAACGATTGCGGCACCATCAGCGTGCCGTCGCTGAACACGAAAACCTCAAGCGCTCCAAGTTTTCGCCTGAATGGAGCGGTGGCGGCGAGGGAAGGCGAGCTCGCCATTCCGGTGACGATACCTGCCGCCGCCATCCCGAGCAGCACGCGGCGGCGATGCGGAAACCTGTCCCGCATCGCGCGCTTCGTGTTGTTCCTTAAATCAGCCGGACCGGAATTCATCACGCGAAGATGTCGGCGATGATGCCCGAGTACCAGCCCATGTTTTCTTCCTGGGTTTGCTTGCGAACTTCCGGCGACTCGCCGGTCTTCGAGAGAAAAGTCGAGCTGGCGAAAATCTTGCCGTCCTTCGCCTCGTAGCTGCCGCCGATCTTGATGGTGTCGTCGGTTTCGATGAGGCTCCAGCAGGTGTTGGTGTAGCGGGCCGGGAACGTATCCGACTTGATTAGGTCTCCCCGGATCATCATGGCCGCGACCTTCGCCTGGCTGTTGGCGGAAAAACCGGACTTCGGCATGTCGCCCGGAATGCAGCTGTCGCCCACGATGTAGATGTTCTCGTCCATCGCGGACTGCATGCTCTCCGGTTTGATCGGGCAGAAGCCGCTGTCATTGGCGAGCTTCGCGTCGAGGGCGATTTTCCCGGCCGATTGCGCCGGGATGACGTTGATGAGGTTTGCCTTGTAGGTGGCGAGGTCGGTCGTCACCGTCATCGCCTTGGCGTCCACGCCTTTCAGGCCGCCGTGCATTTTCGGATCCTGCCATTCGATCATGCCGGGGTAATGCTTTTCCCAGCCTTCGACGAACAGCGCCTGCTTCGAGAAAGCAGGCTTCGGATCGATGCAGATGATCTTCGATTTCTTATGGCCCTTCGCCTTGAGCACATGCGCCATCATGGAGAGGCGTTCATAGGGTCCGGGCGGGCAGCGGAAAGGATTCGGCGGGGCGATCATGACGATGGTCGCGCCGTCGGAAAGGCTGTCGAGCTGCTTCTTGAGAAGCACCGTTTGCGGGCCGGCTTTCCAGGCATGCGGCAGCTGTTCTTCCACCGCCTGCGAATAGCCCGGAACGGATTCGTATTTCAGTTCGATGCCCGGTGCGAGTACCAGCTTGTCGTAGCCAATCGTGGAGCCGTCGGCGAGCCGCACGGTCTTCTTCTCGCGGTCGATGCCGGACGCCATCTGCTGGTTGAGGCGGACGCCGTATTTCGAGGCAAGCGCCCCGTAGCTGTGGGTGATCGAATCCAGCGGACGGAATCCGCCGAGATACAAATTCGAGTGGAAGCAGGTGGTGAAGCTCTTGGCCGGCTCCACGAGCGTCACGTCGATGGCGCCCTTGGCATCGCGTGCGATGTATTTTGCGACTGTGGCGCCGCCCGGGCCACCGCCGACAACGACGACACGCGGCTTGGCCTGCGCGATGGCGGGCGCGTAAAGACCCGAGGAAAGGGCGACTGCACCCGCGCCCGCGAGAAACTGTCTGCGATTGGTAGAAAACATTGCGTACCTCCCGAGTATTTTTTGACTACTGTTTTCCATGCCCCGCTTGCGGCAGGCTTCCGAAAAATGCGGCAAGGGCCGCCACTTCCTTCTCCGACAGCCGGCCCGCGATCGTCTGCATCACCGGATTGTCGCGCTTTTTGCTGCGATATTCGTTCATGATCTCAATGAAACTCGATTCTGGCCAGCCCACGATCGCCGGGATGCCGACGAAGTTACCGCTCAACTGATGGCAGGTCACGCACTCGCTGGAAAGATATTGGCCATAGGCTTTGTCGCCGGAAGTCTGTGCTGTTCCCGGCAGCCAGGGTGTTATGGCGAGAATCAAAATGAAAAAAAACAACAAAGACGGAGCGTATATTGCGGCCGGGAAATTCATTCCACTCTCGGGCCTTTGCCCGTTTCCGGCGTCACGTCGATTACACGCGCGCGGCCTGTGACTTTCGCCTCGCCGGGGGCGCAGTTCTTCATGCATGGTTCTTTTCGCCAGAACGCGCGCTCCGATTTTTCGCGGTCATCTTCGGTGAAATTCGCCTGGTTCGGAAGTTTGATCGAAGAAAAATTCTTGTCATTCAACTCGAATTTCTCATCTTTAATCACGTCGTTCAAATACAGCACATAGGCGGTCACCGCATAAAGCTCGTCGTTGGTGAGCGTCTGGGCGGCCCCATAAGGCATCGCCCGGCGGATATAGTCGATCAGCGTGGAGGCATAGGGCCAGTAGGATCCGACCGATTTCACCGGATCGTGACTGGCGAGCGTAGCATTGCCGCCGCTGAGGATCGGCCAGCGTCCCGCGCTCTCGCCGAACTCGCCGTGGCATGAGGCACAGCGCTCGACATAGATCGGCTCGCCTTCCTTTACCGTACCTTTTCCGGGCGGAAGTCCCTGGCCGTCCGGGCGGATGTCGATGTCCCAGCCGGCGATTTCCTCGGGCTTCGCTTCGCGGCCGATGCCGAGCGGCTTCGGTTTCGCTTTCTGTGCCTGTGCATGAACAAGGCGCGGCTCGATCATTTGCGTAACGCCGAAAGTCAGCACGGCGACCAAAAACGCTCCGAACAGCGCGAAGGCCTTAGGAGACTTCGACATTCTCAACCTCGCCGGTCTTGCGGACATGCCAGGTCTGGATGCCGTTGTTGTGGTAGACGGAATTCACGCCGCGGATTTTCCGAAGTTCGTTTTTCGTGGGTTGCACGTAGCCCGTTTCGTCCATTGCGCGCGACTGGATCAGCAACTCACCGCCGTCCCAGTCGAACTCGTAATAGAAACGAACCAGCGCCTTGTCCCAGACCGGCCCGTCGATGCGCGCGCTCCGCCAGTTGCGGCCGCCGTCAAGCGAGACATCCACGCGTGATATTTTTCCGCGGCCCGACCAGGCGATGCCGGAGAGCACCGTGAATCCCGAATTGTGCTTGAGCGGTGCTTGCGGGCTTGGGCAGGTGATGACGGATTTTGCATCCATCACATAGGTGAACTGCCGCGCTTTGCCGTTTTCGAGGAGGTCGGTGTATTTCGACGTCTCCTCGCGGTGGTGCCACGGCTGGTCGCCGACTTCGATGCGGCGCAGCCATTTCACCCACATGTTCGCTTCCCAGCCAGGGATCACCGCGCGCACCGGATAGCCGTTTTCCGGATAGAGCATCTCGCCATTCATCCGATAGGCGATGAGCACGTCGTCGAGCGCCTTTTGCAGCGGAAGCGAGCGCGTCATCGCGGCGGCATCGCCGCCTTCGAGCAGCAGCCATTTAGCATTTGTCTTCAGGCCAGCTTCATCGAGCAGGGTCTTCAGCGTGACGCCGGTGTACATCACGCAATGGACCATGCCGTGCGTGTACTGGCAGCCATCGAGCTGCGCGCCGCGCCATTCCATGCCGGAGTTGGCCGCGCATTCGCAGAAATAGGGTCGGTTCACGCGCGGCATACGCTTGATGTCGTCGAGCGTGAACAGCAGCGGCTTGTCGACCAGCCCGTGCAACATCAGACGGTAGTCGGCGGGATCGACTTCCGCGATGCCGGAATGATGCCGCTCGAACAACAGGCCGTTCGGCGTGATATTGCCGTCGAGCGCATGCAGCGGCGTGAAGCTCACGGAACTTTCGCGCGAGGCCGTGAGCCATTCCACGTCGCGGCGGATGACGTTTTTCTCGAATTCGGAAGGCTTGCCGTAAGCGCGCACGGCAACCCCTTCGCCAAGGCTGCGCGACCAGTCCGGCACGTTTGGCGGCTGGTTGTCCGGGTTGCCCATGCCGTTCGCGAAGCCGCTGCCGGCGGCGACCGCCGCGCTCCCCATCGTCAGGCTGCGCCAGAGGAACAGCCGGCGGGTCGGCTCGCGGTCCAGAGTGGGCATCGGGTCTTTCCGCATGACTGGCTCCGTCAGATGCCCGACAATCATGCAAGAAATTGCATATGTCGAGATAAAAAAATTTTGCATTTTGCGGCGAAGGGGACACTGGTTCGCCGTAGAAAATACGACCAAGAGACAACTATACTCCCACCACTTTCACGTTGGCGGATTCGCGCGGGGCAACGGCGCCCTTTTTCTTGATGTGGCTGGTCACCACGTCCCAGATCGCTGGACCTTCGGTGCCCTCGTTCACGCTGGCCCAGCCGCTGACCGTGTATTCCTTTACGGGATCGAGCTTCTGACCCTTGCGTATAAGTACGAGATTGGAGATGCGCTCGCCGATCTTCCTGTTGATGTCGATTGTGTAGCTGAGCCCGCCGACGCGGACCATGTCGCCCCCCTGCTGATAGTAGGGATCGGGGTTGAAGAGATTATCAGCCACGTCCTCGAGAATTTCCTTGATGCGTGCGCCGGTCATCTGCATCCGGTAAACATTTGGATAGGAAATGGCGGTCGCGTTGTAGATGTCCTCGCGCGTGATGTCCTGACCGGGCAGCAGCGAATTGCCCCAGCGGAAGCCGGGCGACAGCGCGATCTCCGCGTCGCGCTCGGCAATGAGTGCATCGCAAATCACGTCGTCGAGTGTGCCGTTGAAATTGCCGCGCCGGTAAATCAGTGTTTGTGCTGTCCCAATTTTTTCCCGCAGCATCTTTTCATGCGGCTCGCGGTGCTGGCGAATACGCGCATTCATTTCCGGATCGGATGCAATCGCATCGGAGAAAACCGGGATCAGCTTGAAGCGGAAATCCTTGATCTCGCCGTTACGGACTTCCAGATCGAGGCGGGAGACGAATTTTCCGTGGCTACCGGACGCGACCAGCAAGGTCTTTCCGGCCTTCACAACATCCGGAAGCGCATCGTGCGTATGCGCGGTCAGGATCACGTCGATGCCGCGCACGCGGGAGGCGAGCTTGCGGTCCACGTCGAAGCCATTGTGCGAGAGCAGCACGACGAGGCTGGCGCCGGCCTTGCGCGCCTTCTCGACATTCGCCTGCAAATCTTCTTCGCGGATGCCAAACGACCATTTCGGAATCATCCAGCGCGGGTTGGCGATCGGCGTATAGGGGAATGCCTGTCCGATGATGGCGATTTTCACGCCGCCGCGTTCAACATAGGCGGTCGACTCAAATACCGGCTCGTTCCACTCATTGTCGCGGATGTTTTGCGCGAGAAAGGGAAAGCCGAGTTTTTCGGTGATTTCCTTCACGCGTTTCTCGCCCAGCGTGAATTCCCAGTGGCCGGTCATGGCGTCGGGCTTCAGGATCGACATGCAGTCGATCATGTCCTGACCCTTCGATTGCAGGGCCGTGTAGCTGTTCGTCCAGGTGTCGCCGCCGTCGAGGAAAACCGTGCGGTCGCCGCGCTCGGCGCGGATCGATTTCACGATGGTCGAAACCCGGTCGAGCCCGCCAAGCTTGCCGTAGGTTTTGCCGAGTGCCGCGAAGTTCTCGAACGTCAGCGCATGCGCCGCGGCCGAGCCCGCTGGAATCTTGTAACGGTCGAGGAGCGCCTTGCCGGTGAGGTGAGGGACAAGGCCCTTCACTTCGCCGACGCCGATATTGACCGAAGGCTCGCGGAAATGGACGGGAATGAGTTGCCCGTGAATGTCGGCGACATGCACGAGCGTCACGTTGCCGATCGAATCGAATTTCAGAAGGTCGGCCTGTGTCAGCCGCTGCTGGGCAAGGGCGCGGGTCCAGCCCGCGGGAAGGATCGCCGCGGTGGCGGCAGCCAACTGGACAAAGTCGCGCCTTGAAAGCATCGAACGCTCCGTGTCGCCGCCGGAGCGGGAACTCAGCTCACCTTGATCGAGTCTTCGCCGACGATCTTGGAACCGTCGTCGTCAATCCAGGTCAGCACCACGGGGCCCGATTCCTCGGCCTTGAACTTGAACTGGATGTACGGGTTCGCGGAGACGGCCGGCTCGAAATCCGCCGAAAAGACTTCCTTGCCGTTCACCGTGCAAGTGAACTTGTTCAGGATCTTGCGGGGGATCACCTTGCCTTCGCGGTCCTTGCGCTGACCCGTTTCCATGATGTGCGAAACGAGCGCCTTCACTTCAATGATGTCGCCCTTCTTGGCTTCTTTCTTGTCGAGCTTGATGCGCGGTTTAGCTTCGGCCATCGAAATCTCCTCAATCCTGTTATGCGCTGCGCGTCAGCCGCCGCAGCCGCCGATCGTGACCTTCACTTCCTTGGTCGTGGAGAAGAACGAGCCGTCGTTCATCTTCGCGATGGCCGTGACGTTCTGGGTGCTGGCAAGCCGGATGCGGGTGTTGGCTTCCGCGATGCCGGTGCTGGGACCGAAGTGGAACGTCGCGACACCCGAACGCGGGTTGCCGTCGGCGACGATCAGCACTTCCTGCACGTAATTTTGCGCGGTCATCGGGCTTTCGACCGAGACGGTCATCGGCACCGTATTGCCGTTTTCCGCGATCTCCGGCACGTCGAGCTTCACGCGGCCCATGGTCGGGGCCTTACCGCCCGTGAACTTGCCGATCACTTCGTTGATATCGTTCTTCCCCTGGGCGGACGCGAAGTCCACACCCACCAAGCCGGTCAGCGCGCATCCGGCGCCAAGGACCAGCACCTGCCGGCGGTCGAAATTGAGCTTCATCGAAAACCTCCTGCGCCCAGACTGCGGTCGCTACCCCAATATAGGGATTGTAAACCGCTCTCTCAATCAAATCGAGGTGACAGTCAAACGCAAGCCCGTTGCGGCGAGAAGGGGCTCACCACGCTTGCCTTGCGGACGTTTCCTCGCGCCTGCGTAACCCGCAGGACATATTCATTTATCAATAAGTGTGTAATCGAACCGATCCGGTCGCGCAACAGGATTCGCTTCCTTGCATGTGTTCAGCATCTTCCCATCCCCGCCGATGGATGTATTGTCTGACGGCTTTGGTTGAAGGACGATACGTGCGAAACAACCGCCGATCGTTGGATTTATTGGGGGAGGCTGGCGTGCAGGCCCTATTTTCTATGTTGATCGTTGCTGCGTGCGCGATGTTTGCAACTGCGAACACGGTGTCCGCGCAGGATGCCGAGACCGAAAAGGCAATCGAGAAATACCGGGCGATGCTGCGGGAAGACCCGTGGAGCAATCCCGGCCTGCTGGATGCCGATCGCGGCGAGGCGCTGTGGAAGACCGCGCGCGGGCCGAGCAAGGCCAGCCTCGAAAAATGCGACCTCGGCAAGGGTCCCGGCATCGTCGATGGCGCCTTCGCGGAACTGCCGCGTTATTTCGATGACGCCAAGCAGGTGATGGACGTCGAGGCGCGCCTGCTCTGGTGCATGGAGAAATTGCAGGGCTTCACGCGCGCGGACGTGGTGAAACGCATTCATCCGGGTGGCGGCGCGCCCGTGAAGGAACTGGGTGCCATCGCCACTTGGATTGCGAATAAGTCCTCCGGCATGAAATTCGCGGCCAAATTCGACAAGCCGCAGGAAAAAGAGGTCGTCGCCGTCGGCGACAATCTCTTCCATCGCCGTTCCGGCCCGTTCGACTTCTCCTGCTCGACCTGTCACGCAGCGGAAGGCCTGCGCATCCGTTTGCAGGGGCTGCCGTTCCTGGAAAACAAGGAAGCAGCGAAAAAGGTCGTGGGCGAATGGCCGGCCTATCGCGTTTCCTCGACGCATGTGATGACCATGCAGCACCGCATGTACGACTGCTACTGGCAAATGCGCATGCCCGAACTTGAAATGGGCTCCGATGTCAGCGTGGCGCTGATCGCTTACCTTACGAAAAATGCCGAGGGCGGCGAGATCAACGCCCCCGGTCTGAAGCGCTGAGGAGAACGGACATGAAAAAAACGACGCTCCTCATCGCGGCCTTCGTCGTCGGCATCACTTCGGCCGCCTGGTCCCAGCAGAAGCCCGCGGTCGATCCGGCTAAGGTCGATGCGATGGTCAAGAAAGCGTTCCCCGGTGCCCCGGAAGACTGGGCACCGCGCCTGTCACAGGACGAAACCATGAAAGTCTGCTCCGCGACAGGCAACAGCCCGCCGAAAGCGCAGGCTGACGCCATCATGAAGCGTGAGCGCGCCTCGATCGAATATCCGGCGGATGGAAAATTCGTCGGCGACTGGAAGAAGGGTGAGGCATTGGCGCAAAACGGCTACGGCATGCGCTTCACGGACTATCCCCCGGCCCGGGCCACCGGCGGCAACTGCTACGCGTGCCACCAGATCAGCGCCAAGGAACTGAGCTACGGCACGCTCGGCCCGAGCCTCCAGCAATACGGTAAGCTGCGGGATTTCAAGGAAGCGGAAGCGAAAATCCTCTACGAGAAAATCTACAATTCGCACGCGACCATTCCGTGCTCGAACATGCCGCGCTTCGGGTCCAACAAGATTCTGACCATCGACCAGATCAAGGATGCGGTGGCGCTGCTGATGGATCCGGAAAGCCCGATCAATAAATAAACGGCTACGAGCGATCAGCACCGGTTGAATGTGAACTCGCCGCTTTTTGTTTCTGCTATACTGTCTGTCCGCAAACAGGAGCACAGCCATGGGCCTGACCAGCAGACGAAATTTTCTCGGCACGCTCGCGCTGACCGGCGCCGCAATCGGGGTCAGCGGCGCGTCCGCCAATCCGGGGAAACTCAATATTTCCACCGTGAAAAAAGACACCGATGTCGCCTGCCTTTATCACTGCGACTTCGGCGACCCGCAGCGCTTCGGACAGTTGCTGACCAACATCAGCAATCATCTGTCCGTTTACGAGTTCGATCCGTTCAAGGTAAAAATCGTGATCGTCGCGCATGGCGCGGGGATCAAATTCTTTCTGAACGATCTCGCCGACACGCCGTGGGAAAAAGACGGCGTTCAGGATGATCTCTACAAGCGCTTCGTCGGCCTCACCAAGTTCGGCGTGGAAGCCTATCTCTGCGAGATCACCTATTCGCGGAACAAGATCGAGCTTGCGAAGACGCGTGCGGATGCGTTCCTCAAATTCGTGCCGTCTGGCGTCGCCACCGTGGCCGAGTTGCAGGGCAAGGGCTACGCGTATTTGAAGGTGGGTTGATTTCGCAGGAGTATAACTCCGCCTCATCCTGAGGAGCCGCGCTTCAGCGCGGCGTCTCGAAGGATGCAGGCGGCCCATGCTTCGAGACGCGCCTGCGGCGCTCCTCAGCATGAGGCCTAGCTATTCGCCTTCAAATATTCCGGCAGCGTCGTCTTCTCGTAGCCGCGCTCCGCCACAAAACGGAACATGCCGAGGAATTGCGCCGGCTTGAGATATCCCTGCCAGCGCGTCACTTCGCGGTCGGCTGGTTTCTTTGCGCGCAGTCCGTCGGCACGCTCGGGGAAGAACAGGAAGGTCGGCGTGTAACGTACGCCGTATTTCTGCGCGAGCTGTTTCTCCGAAAGTTTCTCGCCGTCGAAATCCGTCACCTCGCGCGAACCGATGATGTTCAGTTGCAGCACGTCGAAGCGCTCGCGCACATAGTGCTCGATTTCCGGCTGCGCGAAATTCACGAGATGCATATCCTTGCAGTAGGGGCATCCGCGCAACTCGAACAGCACCGCAAGGCGCTTGCGGTTTCCGCTGGCCGCGGTGAGGTCGTCTTCCAGTTCGAGGAGGCTATCGAGGAACCAGTCCTGCCGGTAGATTCCGTCCTCGGTCAGCAACGCTTTTGCCCCCGCCCCTTGAAGCGAAGGCAGGGCGGCGCTCACGGCGAGCGAAGCAAGGAGCGTGCGTCTGGAAATCATGGGCTTCCTGATATTCAATTATTCGCAAGTGTAATCGCGAACCGTGCCTATATAAAGCCGGTCGGTCCGCCACGCCGCATCAGGAAAAGTTGAATGCTAACGATACGCACGGTTTTCGCCGCCTTCTTCCTGCTCGCCTTCGTGCCGGTGCAGGCCGCGGAGCTGCTGATGTTCCGGCAGGCGGGTTGCCCCTGGTGCGCGACATGGGACCGGACGATTGCGCCGATTTATCCGAAGACGGAGATCGGCAAGAAATTCACATTGCGGCATGTGGATTTGTATGGAAGCCGAAAGGACTGGCCGCAGTTGAAGGTGCCCGTTCGCTTCACGCCTACCTTCGTCCTCGTGGATCAAGGCAGGGAAATCGGCCGCATTGAAGGATACGCCGGTGAACACTTCTTTTGGGGCCAATTGGAGCGGCTTGCGGAGCAGGCGGGAAAATAACACATATATAAACAGTAAAATATGAATGCTTCCAGTGTAAATTTGTATTTTATAGCTTGTGCCGGATATGAATTGTAATTAAATATAGGGACGCAATTCCCGTTTGGGGAATTTTAGGGCGGTCCCATGAAGTCTTCCGTCGTCGCTCTCCGTAAGCCGAAGAAGGCCGATCTCGATATCGACGTGCTGATGGAGAACGCGCGCGACGCCGCCGAATTCCTGAAGGCGCTTTCGCATGAGGCGCGCCTCGTTATTCTCTGCATGCTGGCGGAAGGCGAGAAATCGGTTTCCGAGATCGAGGAAATTCTCGATCTGCGGCAGCCCGCCGTCTCCCAGCAGCTTGCGCGCCTGCGAGCCGACAATCTCGTCGACACGCGCCGCGACGGGAAAAACATCTACTACTCGCTCTCGCGTCCCGAGGTCCGCAAGGTCATCGGCGCGCTTTACGAATCCTTCTGCAACGCTCAACGCAAAAAGTAAGGGTGGCAGGCGGACGGCGAGAGCCGCACGCCGGGAGTTCAACATGATCGATTTCAACGAACCGTACATTCTTCGACTGGCACTGGGCTTCGGCCTTGGCATCGCGCTCGGTTACGTCGTGCGCGCCGGCCGTTTCTGCACCTTCGGCGCGATCGAGGATGCGACCTATCAGGGCGACACGCGCCGCCTGCGTTCATGGGTCGTCGCGGTAGCCGTCGCCATCGCGGGCGTGCATGCGCTCGAACTCTGGGGCGGTCTCGATCTCACGCGTTCGATCTACACCGGTTCGCGCCTTGAATGGGGCGGCGCCATCATCGGCGGCCTCATTTTTGGCTTCGGCATGGCGCTCGTCGGCACTTGCGGCCTCGGTACGCTTCGCCGCATCGGTGGCGGCGATCTGCGGGCGCTTATCGTATTCTTCGTCATCGCGATCAGCGCGATGATGACGCTGCGCGGCCTGTTCGGAAACGTCCGCATCAATCTCACAAGCGTGCTCGGGACCGATCTCGGCAAGTCGCAGCGCATTACCGAACTCTTCGGTGTCACCGGCACGTCGGCGGCACTAGCGGCTGCGATTATCGCTCTGCTGCTGATCTTGCTTGCGTTCAATCACAAGGGTTTCCGCGCTTCTCCGCGCTATGCGCTGACCGGTGCGGCCGTCGGCGCGCTGGTCGTGGCCGGCTGGTGGGCGACGGGGATTTTCGGCTTCGATTCTTTCGAGGATCGCCGGATTGAATCCTTCACCTTCGTCGCACCGCTCGCCGACACCGTGCTCTACGCGATGATCTCGTCGGGCCTGAAGCCCGATTTCGCGATCGGCGCCGTCCTCGGCGTCGTGTTCGGCTCGTTCCTTGCGGCCATTGCCGCGGGCCAGTTCAAGATCATCGGCGCGCGCGATACCGCCCATCTTGGCCGCGGCATCGTCGGCGGCGTGATGATGGGCTTCGGCGGCGTCACGGCACTCGGCTGCACCATCGGGCAGGGCGTCACGGGTGTGTCCACGCTGTCGCTGACCTCGTTCATCGCCATCGCCTCGATCCTCGGCGGGGCGCGGCTCGGCCTCTATTATCTGGTGGATCGCAAGCGCGCGGTTGCGTCGAAGCCGCTCGTGACGCCGAAAGAGGTGGCGCTCCAGACCGCTTCCGTTCAGCCAGACCGTGTGAGCTGCGTGGACTGAAGTTTGTCTTCCGCTCAATCGTGGATCACGATCCCGGCTCAGCCGTTCCGGCTGGCCGGGACGACGTTTTTCGGCACGACGGCATTCGCCTCGATCTCGACCAATGCCTCATCTTCCACCAGCGCCACCACCTGCACCATGGTCATTGCGGGAAAATGTTTCCCCAGCACCGCGCGATAGGCCTCGCCGATTTCGCTCAGGCGCGCGAGATATTCCTGCTTGTCGGTCACGTACCAGGTGAGCCGCGTGATGTGCTCCGGCTTACCGCCGGCCTCCGCGATAACAGCCACGACATTCTCCAGCGCCTGTCTTGTTTGTTTGACGAAATCGCGGCTCTCGAATCGCTGATCCGCGTTCCAGCCGATTTGTCCCGCGACGAAAACCTGACGCCCTTCGGCGGCGACGCCGTTGGCGTAGCCTTTCGCCGCTTTCCATTTTTTCGGATGAAGGATTTCATGCGCTGTTTTCTTAACGTTCATTCGACGGCCTCTTGAGATTGCAAAATCCCTCCCCCTGCACGGGGGAGGGTTAGGGAGGGGGTCGGTAACGCAGATGACCCCCACCCGGTTTGCTTCGCAAACCGACCTCCCCCTTTTAGGGGAAGGTGAAGAGAAGCGCGCGCGGAGATGTGCATCGTTTTACTTTCCACCCTGCCGCAGCCGGAAGCGCTGGATCTTGCCGGTCTGGGTCTTTGGCAATGCATCGGTGAACTTCACCGAGCGCGGATATTTGTAGGGCGCGATCGTCGCTTTCACATGGTCCTGAATGCGTTTCGTGGTAGCGGCGTCGCCAATCACGCCTTCGACAAGCACGACATGCGCCTGCACGATCTGCCCGCGCTCCTCGTCGGCAATGCCGATGACGGCGCATTCTTTTACGTCCGCATGGGCGAGGAGAGCGGCTTCCACTTCCGGCCCGGCGATGTTGTAGCCCGATGAAATGATCATGTCGTCGGAGCGCGCGGCGAAATGGAAATAGCCACCCTTGTCATGGATGAAGGAATCGCCCGTGAGATTCCAGCCGTCCCGCACGTAATCGCGCTGGCGTTTGTCGGCGAGATAGCGGCATGCCGTCGGCCCGCGCACGGCGAGGCGGCCGACTTCTCCGCGCGGCAATTCCTTCATTTCGTCATCGACGATCTTTGCTTCGTATCCGGTCACCGGCTTACCCGTGCAGGCCGCGAACGCATCGCCAAAACGATTGGTGATGAAGATGTGCAGAAGTTCGGTGGAGCCGATGCCGTCCAAAATCGGTTTGCCCGTCTTCTTGGTCCAGTCATCGAACACGGGTGCCGGCAGCGTCTCGCCGGCGGAGACCGCCGCGCGCAGCGATGAAAGATCCGCACCTTGCTCCATCGCCTGCAACATCACACGATACGCCGTGGGGGCGGTGAAGGAGATCGTCGCTTTATACGTCTGGATGATCTCGATCATGTTGGCGGGCGATGCGTTTTCCAGGAGCGTCGCCGTTGCACCGAAGCGCAATGGAAAGATTGCGAGACCGCCGAGACCAAACGTAAAAGCGAGCGGCGGCGAGCCGACGAAAATATCCTCCGGCTTAACCTTTAAAATTTCCTTCGCGTAGCCGTCCGCGACGATCAGGAGATCGCGGTGGAAGTGCATCGTAGCCTTCGGCTCGCCCGTTGTGCCCGAAGTAAAGGCGAGCAAGGCCACGTCGTCGCGTCCCGTCTTCGCCGCCTCGAAGCGCACGTCCTTCGAGAGCGCGATGCGGTCCAGTTCGGCGTCGTGATTGGCGGTGCCGTCAAAGCCGATCACTTTTTTGAGAAACTTTGAATCCTTCGCACAGGCGATGAGTTCGTCCATCAGCCGCGTGTCGCAGAGCGCCAGCGCGATCTCCGCCTTGTCAACGATTTTTGTCAGCTCGACCGCGCGCAGCATCGGCATCGTGTTGACGACCACCGCCCCCGCCTTGGTGGCACCGAGCCAGCAGGCCACCATCGCCGGATTGTTGGCGGAGCGGATCAGCACGCGGTTACCAGGCTTCACGCCGTAGTCCTCGGCGAGCGCGTGCGCGATGCGGTTGGTCCAGTCGGAAAGCTCTTTATAGGTGCGCCGGCGTCCATTGCCGATCAGCGCCGTGTGGTCGCCGAAGCCCCGCGCGACCAGCCTGTCGGTCAGTTCCACGCCCGCGTTCAGGAATTCAGGGTAGTCGAATCCCTTCAGCAAAATCTCCGGCCATTGATCGAATGGCGGAAGATTGTCGCGGGTGAATGGGTCGGTGTGTCCGCTCGGCCCAAGTTTGGTGACAAGCATCTTACGACTCCGAAAGAACCTGTCTTGCGATGACGACCTTCTGCACTTCCGAGGCACCCTCATAGATGCGGAGTGCGCGAATTTCGCGATAGAGGCTTTCGACAATATGCCCGCGGCGCACGCCGTCGCCGCCGTGAATCTGCACGGCCTTGTCGATCACGCGCTGCGCGCGTTCCGTCGCATAGAGTTTCGCCATCGCCGCCTCGCGCGTGACGCGGGCCGTACCCATGTCTTTCGCCCATGCCGCGCGATAGACGAGGAGTGCTGCCGCATCCACATCGAGCGCCATTTCGGCAAGCTGCGCCTGTACCATTTGCAATTCCGCCAGCGGCGCGCCAAACAATTCGCGCTGCTTCGCGCGTTTGACCGATTCCTCCAGCGCGCGGCGTGCGAAGCCGAGCGCGGCGGCGCCGACCGTGGTGCGGAAGACATCGAGCGTCGCCATCGCGATCTTGAAGCCTTCGCCGGGCTTGCCGATCATGTTCGCCGCCGGGACACGGGCGTTCTTGAAATGCAGCCGGGCGAGGGGATGCGGCGCGATCACTTCCAGCCGCTCGCCAATGCTAAGCCCCTGCTGGTTGGCGGGAACGATGAAGGCGGACAAGCCCTTGGCACCCGGCGCTTCCCCGGTGCGGGCGAACACGATGTAAAAATCCGCGATGCCGCCGTTGGAAATCCAGGTCTTCTCGCCGTCGAGCAGATAGCTGTCAGCTTCACGCTTCGCAGAGAGTTCAATCCGCGCCACATCCGAGCCGGATTTTGGCTCCGTCAGCGCGAAGGCAGCGATGGCTTCGCCCTTGCGGGTCTTCGCGAGCCACTTCTTTTGTTCGACCGTGCCGAAAAAAGTAATCGCGCCCGCACCCAGCCCCTGCATCGCGAACGAAAAGTCAGCGAGCCCGTCGAAACGCGCGAGCGTCTCGCGCATCAGGCAGAGCGTGCGCACATCGAGCGCGCTGCCTTTCTCCGGATCGGGTGCCGTGTGCAGAAGAAATCCGTCGCGGCCGAGCTTGGCGACAATTCCTCGGCAGGCTGTATCGACATCCTTGTGATCGACCGGAAGGTTCGTATTGCACCATCGCTCGATTTCCGTTGCGAGCGCGCGGTGACGCTCCTCGAAGAACGGCCAGTTCAAAAAACTTCTGTCGGCCATCAGTTGCCCTCGAACACCGGTTTTTGTTTCGCGGCAAACGCCTTGTAGGCGCGCTCGAAATCGGCCGTCTGCATGCAGATCGCCTGCGCCTGCGCCTCCGCCTCGATCGCCTGTTCGAGCGACATCGACCATTCCTGGTTCAGCTGGGTTTTTGTAATGCCATGCGCGAAGGTTGGCCCGAGGCTCATCTGGTGCGCGAGCGCCAGCGCCACACCTTCCAGCGCTTTCTGTTCGACGAGCCTGTTGTAGAAGCCCCAGCGTTCGCCTTCCTCGGCGCTGAAGGTACGGCCGGTATAAAGAAGTTCAGCCGCGCGGCCCTGACCGATGATGCGGGGGAGGATCGCGCAGGCGCCCATGTCGCAGCCGGCAAGGCCGACGCGCGTGAACAGAAAAGCAGTCTTCGCTTCGGGTGTCGCGAGGCGCATGTCGGACGCCATCGCGATGATGGCGCCCGCACCGACGCAGACGCCATCGACCGCCGAAATGATCGGCTTGCCGCAATTGAGCATTGCCTTCACGAGATCGCCGGTCATGCGGGTGAAGTCGAGCAGTTGCTTCATGTCCATTTTGACGAGCGGCCCGATGATGTCGTGCACGTCGCCGCCCGAACAGAAATTGCCGCCATTCGACAGGAACACCACGCCGTGAATGTCTTCGGCATATTTCAGGGCAAAGAATGTATCGCGCAGCTCCGCGTAGGAATCGAAGGTGAGGGGATTTTTCCGGTCGGGCCGGTTGAGCTGGATCACGCCGACGCTGTTCTCGGCGCGCCAGAGAAAATGCTTCGGGGCGAGTTTCGCCATCTTGGTCATGCTTCGCCCTCCCAGTTGCTGCGAAACGATTTCAGTTTCGCCGACATGTCGTTGGCATCCCTTGACGAGACTTCCTTTAGCAATTCGTCGATCCAGCTCTGATGCGCGCTCGCCATCTCTTCGAACAGAGTCTTGCCCTTGCGTGTGAGCTTGATGATCGAGGTGCGCCGGTCGCCATCGCGAAGCGAGCGCTCCGCCAGCTTGTCGGATACGAGCCGGTCCACGATGCCGGTGATGTTGCCGTTCGAGACCATCAGGAAGCGGGAGATTTCGCTCATCAGCATTCCCTCCTGCTTGCGATAGAGTGCCGCCATCACGTCGAAGCGCGGCAATGTCACATCGAATTCGGTCTTGAAGCGTTCGCGCACGGTATTTTCGATCAGGCGGCTCGCGCGCAGAAGACGAAGCCACAGGCGCAGCTTTGTCTTGCCGTTCAGTTTTTCGCCGCGCGCGGGAAGGGGAGCGCTGACCATCAGACCCTCACAGTTGCGGAATCGACACGCGTGGAAATCCGATACAGCTGGTCGCGGCCCGGCAGATAGGGTTCCGGCCACTTCTCCTGCGTGTCGCCGAGTGCCGCCGCCGCATGCAGCGTCCAGTACGGATCGGCCAGATGCGGCCGCGCGAGGCAGACGAGATCGGCACGGCCCGCCATCAGGATCGAGTTGACGTGATCCGGTTCAAAGATATTGCCGACCGCCATGGTCGCCATGCCGGTCTCGTTGCGGATGCGGTCGGAAAACGGCGTCTGGAACATGCGGCCGTAAACCGGCTTTGCGCGTGTGCTGGTCTGGCCCGCGGACACGTCGCAGATATCGACACCCGCCTCGCGCAGCAGGCGCGCGATCTTGACGGCTTCGCCCGGCGTGACGCCCTGATCGCCCATCCAGTCACTGGCGGAAATACGCACCGAAATCGGTTTCTCGTCCGGCCACACCGCGCGGACGGCGCGGAAGATTTCCAGCGGATAGCGCATGCGGTTTTCAAGCGAGCCGCCGTAATCGTCGGTGCGGTTGTTCGTGATCGGCGTGATAAAGGAGGAGAGCAGATAGCCGTGCGCGCAGTGCAGTTCCAGCATGTCGAAGCCGGCACGGTCCGCCATCTTCGCGGCATGCACGAACTGGTCGCGCACGCGGTCCATGTCGGCGCGGTCCATCCGCTTTGGCGTCTGGTTTTGCGGCGACCACGGAATTTCCGATGCCGAAAGAATCGGCCAGTTGCCGGATTTCAGCGGAGCATCGGATTCTTCCCAGCCAAGCTGCGTCGATCCTTTGGCGCCCGAATGGCCGAGCTGGCAGCAGATTTTTGCGTCGGTTTCCGTGTGTACGAAATCGACGATGCGTTTCCACGCCGTCTCATGCTCCGGCGCATACAGGCCGGTGCAGCCGGGCGAGATGCGGCCTTCCGGCGAAACGCAGGTCATCTCGACGGTGACGAGCCCGGCGCCGCCTTTTGCGCGTTCGCCGTAATGCACTAGATGCCAGTCGTTCGGCGTGCCGTCCTTCGCCTTGTATTGCGCCATCGGCGAAACGACAATCCGGTTCTTCAGTGTGAGGCCGCGTAGCTTGAGCGGCGCGAACATCGGCCGGCGCACATTCTCGGCGTTGCTGCCCGCCTGCCGCTGGAACCAGGCTTCGGCATCGCCAAGCCATTCCCTATCGCGCAGACGCAAATTCTCGTGGCTGATGCGCTGCGAGCGGGTGAGGAGCGAATAGGTGAACTGCACCGGATCGAGATGCAAATAGCGCTCGACCTCCTCGAACCATTCGAGCGAATTCCGCGCCGCGGACTGCAGCCGCAGCACTTCCGTGCGGCGCGCGTCCTCGTATTTCTGGAACGCGTCCTGCATGGATTTCTCGCTGTGCAGGTACTCCGTCATCGCGATGGCGCTCTCCAGCGCCAGTTTGGTGCCGGAGCCGATGGAGAAATGTGCTGTCGCCGCGGCGTCGCCCATCAGCACGATGTTCTTGTAAGACCACTTCTCGCAGAGCACGCGCGGAAAATTCAGCCAGCCCGAGCCGCGCAAGTGTTTTGCGTTCGACATCAAGCCATGGCCCCCGAGATAGTTTGCAAAGATGCGCTCGCAAACGGCGATCGAATCTTCCCTTGACATCTCGTTGAATCCGAATTTCGCGAAGGTCTCCTCCGAGCATTCGACGATGAACGTCGCCGTGGTTTTGTCGAACTGGTAGGCATGCGCCCACACCCAGCCATGCTCGGTCTGCTCAAATATGAATGTAAAGGCGTCATCGAATTTCTGATGCGTGCCGAGCCAGACGAATTTGCATTTGCGAAGTTCGATTTCCGGCTTGAAATGCCCGGCGAATTCCGTCCGTACTTTTGAATTCAGCCCGTCGGCGGCAATGACGAGGTCGTAGGATTTCGCGAATTCCGCTGCACGCTCGACTTCCGTTTCGAAATGCAGCTTTACGCCAAGCTCGCGCGCGCGCTGCTGGAGCAGGACCAGCAACTGCTTCCGCCCGATGCCGCAAAAGCCGTGGCCGCCGGAAACGATCGACCGGCCACGGTAATGCACTGCGATGTCATCCCAATAGGCGAAGTGCTGCCGGATCGTCTCCGCACTGACGGGATCGTTGGCCGCGAGATTTTGCAGGGTTTCGTCGGAGAGCACCACACCCCAGCCGAACGTGTCGTCGGCCTTGTTGCGCTCGAACACGGCGACCTCGTGCGAAGGATCGCGCAGCTTCATGCTGATCGCGAAATAAAGCCCAGCCGGTCCGCCGCCGAGGCACGCAACGTTCATGCGATGCCGCACCTTTCCTTTACGAGGCGTCACAGCCTCGCATCGGCCGGAATTTATTTCAAGCTTAAAAAGTTCATGATTGAACAATTCAACAGGCAGGGCCGCTTTTTGTGGGGAAATCGCTTTCGCCCTTTCCGATGCGTTCGAATTCAGCTACCCCCAACAGTTCCGTACCTGCTTCTACCGCATTGCAACAACAGCCCCGTTCACGAGCCGGATTTTGGAACGCATCCTCAACGCCACACTCAACAGCTATCGCGGCTTGCGCCATGCGTTCCTCACCGAAGCCGCCTTCCGGGAAGAGGTCATCGCTTTCGCCCTGGCGCTTCCGCTTGGCTGGTTCATTGCGCCAGGCCCGGGCTGGTATGTCGCCATGATCGGCTCTCTGCTCGCCGTGATGGCGGTTGAACTCCTGAATACCGGCATTGAAAGGCTGTCCGACCACGTTACGCCGGATCATCACCCGGCCATCGGGCGGGTAAAGGATTACGGGTCGGCGGCCGTTTTCTGCGGCCTGTCGCTTGCGGGGCTGGTCTGGCTGGTGGCACTCGGAATCCGGATCGGCCTGATCTGAGCCACCGCTCGCAAAAATCGCCCGATGCCAAACAGTTAAGCTTGCCACGACAATTTTATTACAGAATGATGACGTTTAGCCGTCGCCGTACCGGCGCGGCCTGTTGGGTTGCTGGACGCGTACCGGGCCATGTTGCCGGGCATTTTGCTATCTGGGTTCGTTGCGTCCGCCAAAGCTGCGGAAAGCAGGCGCGCCGGCATTTTGATTATCGCGGGCATTCATCTCATCGCGCTGGCATTGATGCTCTGGTCGGAATCCGAATGGATTTCGATGGCCGCCTTCGCGCTGACCTGGGGTCTCCTGAATTTCTGCTGGCTGGTGCTGCTGAAACGGCCTTCGCTCGCCGCCGCGTTCTCGCTCGCGATCTTTGTCGTGATCGTGCTGCTCTCGCGCTTCAAGCATGACACCTTCTTCCTTACGGCGAATTTCATCGACGTCATGTTCATCGACGACGACACGATCCGCTTTCTGCTTGCGATTTTCCCGCAGCTTTCCCTGATGATCGTTGCGATGATGCTGATTGCGATTCCGGCGATGATCTATGCATGGCGGGTGGATCGCTTCCGCATCCGCCGCAGGTTCGCGGGTCCTGCCGCCGCTCTCTGTTTTTCAGGGCTCGCCGCCATCGCCTTTGCGGCGCCGATCGGGCAGGATCAGGAATTCATCAACGACAATTACATTTCGAAATTCGCCCGCTTCGGCTCCATCGCGGTAATCGATTATTTCACGCGGGGATTGCTGGAGTCGGATGCGGATGTTGTCGAGCGGCTGAAGCCGGTCGACGATAAATGTATTCTGCCGCGCAAGGCGCCGCACATCGTCTTGATCCTCGACGAGTCGAGCTTCGATGCGAGCCAGGTGCCGAACCTGAAGCTCCCCGCCAACTATCGCAATCACTTCCGCTCCTACGACGGCAAGATACGCACGCTGCAGGTGGAAAGCGTCAGCGGGCCTACCTGGTATACCGAATATAATGTGCTGACCGGGCTTTCCGTGCGCTCCTACGGCCGCTTCGCCGATGCGGTGACCCGCATCGCCGCGGGCCGCGTGGAGCGCGGACTGCCGCATGCCTTGCGCCGCTGCGGTTATCGCACCTTCAGCCAGTATCCATGGCTCGGCAATTTCCTCGGCGCGAGAAATTTCCATCGCTCGACCGGCATCGAGCATTTTATGGATGCCAAGGATCTCGGCACGCTCGAAATCCAGCCGGACAGTTTTTACTATGACGCGGTGGTCCGGCTGATCCGGAAGGAACGGGCCAACGGCCCCATGTTCGTGTTCGCCTACACGATGGCGAACCACATGCCGTGGACTTATCGTTACCGCCCCGACCTCGCATCCGGATGGAAGGATCCGGGCAATCCCGGCGAGACGGATGAATATCTGCGCCGCCAGTCGATGAGCGAAACCGATTACAGGCAACTGGTCGCGAAATTGAAGAAGGAATTTCAGGGCGAGCCGTTCCTGGTCGTCCGTTTCGGCGATCACCAGCCCTACTTCGCCAAGCAAGTGATCGACGATGCAGCAGACGCCGCCGGCGTCGCGCGCAACATCGCGGATTTCGACCAGCGCTACTACACAACCTATTATGCAATCGACGCCATCAACTTCACGCCGCCGAGCCTTGCTTCCGCGATCAACAATCTCGATGCGCCGTATCTGCCGCTGGTGGTGCTGGAGGCGGCGGGCGTTCCACCCGATCCTTCCTTCGCCGAACAGAAGCGCATGTTCCTGCGCTGCGACGGCCGCTTCTATTCTTGCAAGGATGGTGCGGAATCCCGGCGCTTCAACCGGCTGCTGATTGAAGCCGGGCTGATCAAGGGCCTTTGAACGCCTATTTGCGCCGCGCCTCAAAACTCGGCAGATTTCCAGCAAGCCAGAAACCATGAACCAAGGCCGCACTTGACCGGCCATCCACGCGGCCCGACAACAGCCGCACTCAAGGGAGGATCGAATGAAACGCAAATCCATTTACGCCGCACTTGCCGGTGTCATCGCACTCACCGGCCTCGCGGTCGCTCAGCAATTTCCCGCCCGCCCGATCACCATGGTGATCCCGTTCGCAGCCGGCGGCCCGACCGACGTGCTTGGCCGCGTGGTCGCGGCACGCATGACGGATGTGGTCGGTCAGCAGGTGGTCGTTGAAAACGTCGGCGGCGCCGGCGGCATGCTCGGCGGCGACCGCGTCGCGCGCGGCGCGGCCGATGGCTACCAGATGCTGCTCGGCACGGTCGGCACGCAGGCACAGGGTCAGACGCTTTACAAAAAGCCGCTCTATAACTCCGTCACCGACTTCAAGCCGGTGGCTTTGCTGGCACAGGTCCCGATCGCGCTCGTCGTGAAGGCCGACCTGCCGGTGAAGGACCTGAAGGAATTCATCGCCTACGCGCAGACGAACCAGAAGAAGATGCAGTTTGGCTCGGCCGGTCCTGGTTCGGCCACGCATCTAGGCTGCGTGCTCCTGAATTATGTGCTGAAACTCGACATCACGCACATCCCTTATAAGGGCACGGGTCCGGCGATGCAGGATCTGATCGGCGGCAACATCGATTATCTATGCGAGATCATCACCACGGCGAAGCCGCAGGTCGATGGCGGCAAGGTGAAGGCGATTGCGCTGATGAACGCCACGCGCTCCCCTGCGCTTCCGAATCTGCCGACCGCCAAGGAGCAGGGCACCGACGGGCTTGAGGCCTACACCTGGAACGCGCTCTTCGTGCACAAGGATACGCCGGATGCCATCGTTGCCGCCCTGAACAAGGCAGCGATTGAGTCCGTGCAATCGCCCGGCGTGAAGGACCGTCTTGAAGGCCTTGGTGCGCAGATCGTGACCAAGGAGAACTCCACGCCGGAGTATCTCGGCAAGCTCCTGAAGGAAGAAATCGCGAAATGGGCGCCCGTCATCAAGGCCAGCGGCGTATCGATCGACTGATGACAACGAAACCCCCACTCCGGATCGGCCTTGCCGGTCTCGGAGCGGTCGGCCGCGAAGTGGCAAAACGGCTGGAAGCCGGGCTCGATGGGCTTGTGCTTTCGGCCGTTTCCGTTCGAGACGCGGAAAAAGCGAAGCGCATCCTTCCGCGCATCGGGGCGGGCATCATAGCGGTCTCCGCCAAGGAACTGCCCGGCCATTGCGATGTGATCGTCGAATGTTTGCCGTCGTCGCTGTTCCGCGATGTGGCCGTTCCTGCGATCGACGCCGGCAAGATTTTCATGCCGCTGTCCGTCGGCCAGTTGCTGGAGCATTCCGATCTCGCAGAGCGTGCGAAGAAAACGGGTGCCCGCATCATCGTGCCGACCGGCGCGCTTCTCGGTTTGGACGCGGTGCGGGCCGCCGCCGAAGGAACAATTCATTCGGTGAGGATGGTGACGCGCAAGCCGCCGAAAGGCCTTGAGGGCGCGCCTTACCTGAAGGAACACAACATTTCCATGAACGACGTGAAAGCGCCGCTCAAGGTGTTCGACGGCACCGCGCGCGAAGGCGCAAAAGGCTTTCCCGCCAATCTCAATGTTGCGGCGGCCCTCAGCCTTGCCGGTGTCGGACCGGACAAGACGCGGCTCGAAATCTGGGCCGATCCGACCGTGGACCGCAATACGCATACGATCGAGATCGATTCCGACAGCGCGCGATTCAAGATGACGATCGAGAACATTCCGTCGGAAAATCCGCGCACCGGAAAGATCACCGCACTCAGCACCGTGGCGGCGCTGCGCGGGCTGGTGTCCTCGTTGAAAGTCGGGACCTAGTTCAACCTTTGCAGGGTGGATGCCGCGGCGGCACCGTGTCCTTGAACTCGGGAAAGCTCTTCCATGACGGCTCCGGAGGAGTGGCGCCCGGTGCGGGGACGTACATCGAGGGCTCGAGCAGTTGGAATTTCGGAATGTAGCGCGGGCAATTGGGAAAAATTGCCGTGGCCCTCACCCGCACGATCATCTGCGCGCCGGGTGTTTGAGCGAGCAGCGGATCGTCGCGCAGGACGCGGGCCTCGCCCTGCACCCGCAGCCGCCGCGGTTTTTCAAAATCCAGAAACAGCAGGCCCACATTCGCGTTTACCGAAATATTGCCAAGGCTGAGGAACATTCCGTTCCCATCGTAATCCGGGAAAGCAAGTTCATCCGGTGCAGTTACACGCACAAAGCCTGGCGCGCCGCCCTTGTGGTTGCAGGTGGGCCGGCCGTCTGCGTCCGCCGTGGCCAGGAAAAACAGAAAGCAGCTTTCGATGAAATTCCTGTCACTCTCCGAGAACTTGGTTCTGGTGTTGACCTGTTCCAGCCGGTCGGAAAGGCGGCGGGTATCGAACAGATCCTGAAAGCGGCGATTTCCATCATGATACATGATGCTCATGGGATTACCCTGTTGGCCGGAGGGGGCGGCGGCCGGATACATTATGATCCTGAAACCCAAAAAAGGTCGATGCAGGCAAACCCGCGTTCAGTGCGGGAGCAGCACTGCGGGATTCGTAAGAACTGAAAAACCGGAGCTTAGGACGCGTATTTGATCGTGCAGCCGTAGACGCGCGAAAAACCGACCGACACCGGCTTCCCCTGTTTGATCTCGGTGAGCGCCTCATCGACGAAGTTGCGCGCCGTTTTCAGATCTTCCAGCCGGGCTGTCGGCTTGTCGTCGATGCCGCCCTTGTAAACCAGCGTTCCGGCGCCGGAGATCACATACATATGCGGGGTTGCGGTTGCGCCGTAAGCGCGTCCGGCCTGCCCCTTGGGATCGAACAGCACGGCCGTCGGTGCGGCGCCGCGATCTGCCGTGAGTTTGTTCGCCTCTGCAGGAGAGACATGCCCCTGTTCGCCGGGTGCCGATGAGATGACGGTGAGCCAGACGACGCCGTCCGCCGTCCATTTCTTCTGCAGGGCCTGCATGTTGTTGCCACGATAATGTTTCCCGACATACGGGCATTCGTGGTTCGTCCATTCGAGCACGACCGTTTTGCCCCTGAAGTCGGCAAGCGACACCGGTTTCCCGTTTGAATCTGTGAGCGCAAATCCGGGTGCGGGTGAACCGACATCCGCCTGCGCCGGCGCGCCATGCGATGAGGCCGCCGCGAGCATGGCCGTCATTGCGCATATGAGGATTCCGCGGCGGTCGAGGATTCGCATCATGGTTCCTCCAAAAACGGACGGGCTTGGGATTTTCGCAAGCCTAGGGTGGCCGAAATTCCATGGCAAATAACAGAAGCGCGAGCGGGCGGTTTCCCGTTGGGCAGCGAATAAGATAACTTTGCCGGTCTTGACCGGAGTGAAGTTTGCAGCGCGAAATCGCAATCGTCGGCGGCGGAATTTGCGGGCTTTCGCTGGCGCTCAACCTGCATTCGCGCGGCATTGCTTGCCGCGATTACGAACGCGTGCCAGAAGTGAAGGAACTCGGCGTCGGCATCACGCTGCTTCCCCATGCCATGCGCGAATTCACGGCGAACGACAAGTTGCTGGCGGCGACGATCCTCAACCCGCCGTTCGATCTCATGGCTGAACGGGGCGGCCTGAAAAGTCTCGGCTTCGCGCGCAAGGCGATCGGTCCCTATCAGGCGAGTGCGGGGGCCGCGATGCGCGGCTGGGCGCGTGAAAACTCCGCAACGCTTGTCGCCTATATCCAGGTTTACATATAGGGTCTGCGCTGGTCGTTTGAGGCGGCGAATAAAACCGAAGTGATCGCGCTGCTTGCGGAAAGGATGAAACTGTCCGCCGAAATGGCAACGAACGCCTTCTCGCGACCGATCCAGCGATTGCTTATTTTGCCAAGGATGCCGCGACCGATCTCGAAGGATTCCGCAACGTGTTGAAACTCCGCGCCGAGATCGAAGGGCAGTGGGGCGGCAAGCCGCCGGAGCCGGAACATTTTTTCGACCGGTCTTATTATGAGTTGGCGTTGAAGGCGTTTTGACGCCTTACGCCGCCGTCTCCGCGGCGATATTCTTCCGTCCCATCATGTAAGCCCGCGCATCGCTGATCGCGTCGACCGCGATCAGCTTTCCGTCTCTGCGATATTCGACGGAGAAATGCGCGCTTGCAGGGTCGCCGTTCACTTTCAGCTCGTCGTGGCCCTCGGAAAGCCCCGCACTCTGAAATTTCACGTCGTACTGGTCCGACCAGAACCAGGGGACCGGATCGTACGCGGACGGTTTGCCGAGAATGTTGTTGGCCGCCGCCTTTGCCTGATCGAAAGCGTTCTGCACGCATTCGAGACGAAGCTTCCTGCCAAAGCGCCTGCTCGGAAAACGCGCGCAGTCGCCGATCGCATAAACATCCGGATCGTTGGTCCGCTGGAATTCGTCCACCGCGATGCCATTTTCGCAGACGATGCCGGAGGCGAGGGCGAGATCAACATTGGGCACCGCACCCGTCGCGTTCAGCACGAGGTCGGCGGCGATGGCCTCGCCGTTCGTTATCCAGACGAGGCAGTTTTCATTTCCCTGCTCGATCGATCGCAGCCGCCAGGAAAGCCGGATATCGACACCGTGCCCGCGATGCAGGCGCTCGTAAAATTCCGAAACGGGCTGCGAGGTGACGCGTTTCAGGAGCCGGTCCTCCGCCTCGATGATCGTCACTTCGCGGCCTTCCTTGCGCATGACCGCGGCGGTCTCCAGCCCGATATAGCCGCCGCCGACAATCGCAATGTGTTTTGCCGCATCGGTCGCCGCCCGCAGCCGCTTCACATCATCGATCGAGCGCAGCGGATAGACGCAAGGGAGTTTCATGCCGGGGATCACCGGCACCCGCGCGGTGGTGCCGGTCGCGAGCACCAGCGTTTCGTAGGCGAGCGTGCGGCCGTCAGACATCGATACGCTTTTCCGGTCGCGGTCGATTTTCTCCGCCGCAATCCCAAGCAGGAATTCGATGCTCTGATCCCGCCAGAAATTCTCCGGCCGGAGCAGGAGCTTCGCTTCATTCGTCTTGCCGGAAAAATAATCCTTGGAGAGCGGCGGCCGCTGATAGGGAAGATAGGGCTCGTCGCCCACAATCTTGATCGAGTCAGCATATCCACCGGCGCGCAGCGTCACCGCCAATTCCGCCGCCGCCTGTCCGGCGCCGATAACAACGATGCTCATGGCTTGCGGCCTGATCCCATGCCCGTGCCGGTTAATCTACCTTCGACTCATCCTTGTACATGACCTTGTGCCGGGTTTCCTCGACCCAGCGGTCAATGTCGGCGATGCTCATGTAATTCTTCCGATCGAATTTCTCCCAGCTCATGATCTGCGGGAGAGTCTTCTTCCAGCGCTTGTAGGGCGGCTTCGCGGGCTTGCCGAAACACATGATGTCGATGACGGCGAGATCGTTCGGCACGCCAAGCAGCGGCTTCATCGCGGACTGGGCGTCGTCTTGGCCGATCGCCGTCACCCACCAGACTTGATAGCCGAGTGCGGCGGCGGCAAGATGCGCCGACATGGTGGCTGCGGCGACGCTTTGCAGGAGGATGCGCTCCGCGTTCTGCTGGTAGAGCTTGTCGAGGTCGGAGCCGTCGAGCAAAACGGGAAACGCCCGCACGAAACGAAAATCCGCCACCACCACGACGAAGCCCGGTGCCGTTTCCAGTCCGCGATAGTTGGGTGTCGGAAATTTCATCTTCAGCTTGGCGCGTTTGCGCGCTTCTTCCACGAAATAATCGGCGATCTTTTTCTTCACGCTTGGGTCCGTGACAACAATGAAATGCCAGGGCTGCGCGTTCGCGCCGGAAGGCCCGTGGCGCGCGGCCTCCAGCACCATCTCGATATGCTCGCGCGGCACCGGTTGCGCGGGATCGAACTGGCGTGTCGTCATGCGGTTTCGCACGACCTCCATCAGGGCGTTGTAGCGGTCGAGGTCTTGCGTTCCCATGGGATTTCCTCACGGCGATTGGCGGCAGGTTTACGCGAAGCATATCGCCCAACCGCCATTTCGGAAGGTTGCAGGGAACAATTTTCAGCGAGCCGCGTTCTTGGCGTTGGCGTCCGCATGGCGGCGCCGTTTCCCAGACGGGGGGCAGGGATGGACGCCCGCGTACAAAAGAAGCCAGCCCCGACTCCGAGGACTGCGCCGCCGAAAGTGGTCGCGGCCACCCAACCCGTTGTTCCTCCCGAAAACACCGCCAATCAAAGCCGCTGGAGCCGTTACTGGCTTGGCGTCGAGGACGCCAATCCGCTGGCCGATGCCGAGGCGTTCTGGCGGGCCATCGCCCGCGCCGCCACCATTGGCATATTCGCCATCGCCTTGCTCGCGGTCATGCACTATGCGCGGCCGATCCTGTTGCCGGTGGTTCTGGCGCTTACGATCGGGATCGCGCTCACGCCACTCTCCAACCGCGCTAAAAGTTACGGCCTCCCGCCAGCCATCTCGGCGGTGTTTCTAGTTGCCGGGCTGCTTGCCGTGATCTCCGTGGTCGTCGTGCTGTTGTCGGACGCCGTTCGAGACTGGATCGAGCGGGCGCCCGAACTGATCGCCGTTCTGAAACAGCGTCTTCAGCTCTTTGACCGTCCGCTGGCCGCGCTCAACGCATTGCGTGAATCGATCGCCGGCCCCGGCGAAGCTTCTGCTCCGTTCCGGTTCGACCTCAATACTTCGATCCTGCAGCCTGTGTTGATGCTGCTGACGCCAGCGGTCGGCCAGATCATCATTTTCATCGGCACGTTGATTTTCTTCCTCGCCGATCCGAACAGCCTGAAGGAATATGTCGTGATGTTCGGGCAGGACCGGGACACGCGCCTGCGCTCGCTGCGCATCGTGAAGGATATCGAACGCAATCTGGTCGGCCATTTCGGCGTGGTCACCGCTGTGAATCTTTGCCTTGGCTTGTCGCTGGCCATTGCAACCTGGGTGATCGGTCTTGCCAATCCGCTGGTATGGGGCGTGATGGCGGCCGTGCTGAACTATGTACCCTATATCGGCGCGGCAATGGTGATCGCGGCGCTGTTCGCGGTCGGGCTAATGTCGTTCGACACGCTGACCCACGCGCTGCTTGCGCCCGGATTCTACCTTGTGCTCGCGACCATCGAGGGCCAGTTCATTATGCCCAGCATTCTGGGACGCCGGCTGACCATGAATCCGCTCACCATCTTCGTGGCGATTGCTTTCTGGGGCTGGCTGTGGGGCGCGTTAGGCGCTCTGCTGGCGGTACCGCTGCTGATCGTAGGCATGGTGTTCATCAAGCACATCTTCCCGAAGAACGACGTGAAATTACCGGGCTAACGCGGGGCTAACGGCGGAACTTCTATATGCAACGCGCGTTGTTTCGCTGAACTTCTCACACGCAAGGGGATCACCATGTCTGAACTCAACAAAACGTCCGGCAACGGCGGAAGCACCAAGGCAGCGGCCGCGGACGTCGAGAAAGAACTCACCCAGCTCAAGGACGACGTCTCCCAGCTCACGCAGTCGATGTCGAACCTGCTTTCGGCGGGCGGCAATGAAGCCATGAAACGCGCGCGCTATGAAGCGACCCGCGTCAAGAAAAAGTTCGACGGCGCCGTCTCCGAAGCCGGTGCGGTCGCGAGCGAAGCAACCGATGCCATGCGCGAAGTGCGCGACGGCCTCGCCGATGCGATCGAGGAGTCCGTGTACAAGCGGCCTTTCACCACGCTCGGCATGACGCTCGCTCTTGGTTTCGTCGTCGGTGCGCTTTGGCGCAAGTAAGTCGAATTGGGGAGGGCTGACCATGATCGCCCCGTTCATCGACGACCTGAAATCGAAGGTCGATGCCACGCTTCGCTCCATTGTGTTTGGAGCCGTGATGGCGGCGGCAATCAGTGCCGCCGCTGTTTGCGGCGCCGTGGTTCTGTTCATGTGGATGAGCCAGACTTACGGCGTGATGCAGGCATGGTCGGTACTCGGCGCGCTGTTCTTCGGGATCGCGCTGGTTGCCTTGATTGCCATGTCGGCGTCCCGCGGACGTGCAAGGCGGCGTATGTTGGTGGAGCGCGCGATGGCGGCAGAGCAGTCGGCGAAATCGCCGAGCTTTTTGCATGATCCATCCGCGTTGCTGAAGGATCCGGCGATGTTGCTCACCGGCCTGCAGATCATACGCATGATCGGAATCCGCCGGCTGTTTCCGCTGCTGCTCGTAGGCGGTGTTGCGGCGGGCTTCCTGCTCACCCGCGGTGAAAGCAGCGGGACGGCGGAAGATTTCCCGGCGCCGGCTGAATAATCGCATCATCGACAACTCAAAATAAAACCGGTGGCCAATGGCCGCCGGTTTTTTTATTCGTTGCGATCAATGCCGCGTCAGGTTTTTTGCCCGGTCCAGCACGTAATTGCCGGCCCGCTTGGCGCGATTGCGCAGCTTCCGCAGGGGCGTGTGATCCACGAAATAGGTGAGCAGGATCGAATCCCGCGTATCGACTGTGTCATCCACCGGGTCCGCGGAGTGCCAGGAGTCGTCGGAGACGGCGAACGCATAGCCCGTGTTGGGGGCAAAGCGCATTTGCGTGTCGCGCGTGAGCTTTCCGTCGCTTCCCCGGCCATGGAAGATCGTGCCGATATTGGTGTGCGCCTCGTCCCTCGGCAAATAAAGCTGAACGGTGATGCCCTTCCAGTGGGTGTCGGTGTGTGGACGAATTTTGTAGCCCGGAATGTCGCGCGTCAGGATCGGAATCGGGTACATGCCGACCTTGTTGAAATTCTTGCCGAACCGCTTTTCCAGCACCGGCGCAAGCTTCCGCTTGAAGGCCTCACGAACCTTGGCTGAGCAAAGCGCCTTTCCCACCACAGCCCAGACCTTGCGTTTCTCGGCCGGAAGATTGCGGATGTATTCCGGGAACAGATCCATCTTGACGCGCGTGGACGATCCGTCCGCGCGAATATTGCTGCCGCCGCGGCCGGGGAGCGCGCGATAGTCGCTCGCCTGCGGCATGGACTTCAGCATTTCCTGATAAATGTCGGGCGGGAAAATTCCCTGGAAGGTCAGGTGCAGGAACGGCTTTTCGGCGCGGGGGGCGGCGTCGATGGCATTCGCGACATGATCGATTACCCGCTCGATACCCTGCTTGTCCATTTCACACCTAGGCTTCCTCAGAGGTGAAACGAATAAAAAAAATGCCGGTTTTAGGCAAGTGCGGCCTCTGCGCACGCTGAAAGTTGCACCTCCGGGGAATGACGCTAAACTGGCTCCAACTGAGAACAACAGATGACCGGTCCGATCGTTGAGCGCGCCTTTCGCGTTCCGGCCTTCCGGGAAAGGGTCGCAATGGCGGACAATCGCGCTCCTGGCGCGGACGGTCCGCGCGGGCCTGTACCGCCGAGACGCCGTCGTAGAAGGCGCTCGCGTGGTCCCTGGCGCCGCGGGCCGATGCAGACGGCGGGCTACGCGCCGCAGGATACCTATTACGCGGCCCTCGACCTCGGCACCAACAACTGCCGGCTGCTGGTTGCGAGCCCGACCCAGGATTCCTTCCGAGTCGTCGATGCTTTTTCCCGGATTGTGCGGCTGGGCGAGGGACTTTCCTCATCCGGCGTGCTCTCCGATGCCGCGATGGCGCGTGCGGTCGGCGCGCTGAAAGTCTGTGCCGCCAAGATCGCCTCCCGCCGCGGCAAGCCGGTGCGCACGCGCCTGATTGCAACCGAAGCCTGCCGTGTGGCGGGCAACGGATCGGAGTTTCTCGAAAAAGTCCGGAGTGAAACCGGCCTGCAACTCGAAATCATCAATCGTGGAACCGAAGCGAAGCTGGCGGCGCACGGCTGTGCGTCGCTGCTGGATGTCGATTCGGCGGGTGCCGTACTGTTCGACATCGGCGGGGGTTCCTCTGAACTCGCCTGGCTTGGCAAGGCGGGGGTGGTGGATCGCGGCCCGCCGCTTGCGGATGTGAAGGAGTGGACTTCTCTCCCGATGGGCGTCGTGACGCTCGCGGAAAAATACGGCGGCAAGGATGTCACGGCCCAGGTGTTCGCCGCGATGGTGGACGAGGCGCTGCCGCTCGTGAAAGCCTTTGCGTCGAAGGCCGGTGCATCCGGTGCCGGTGGCATCCATTTGCTCGGCACGTCGGGCACCGTAACCACGGTAGCCGGCCTGCACCTGAAGCTGCCGCGTTACGATCGGCAGAAAGTGGACGGGATCTGGCTCGATGCGCGTTCCGTCAACGATGTGCTCGGCTGGCTCAAGGCATCGACCTACAACGATCGAGTCGCGCATCCGTGCATCGGCATGGAGCGCGCCGATCTGGTGCTTGCCG
Source organism: Xanthobacteraceae bacterium (assembly GCA_022844205.1). Taxonomy (GTDB): domain Bacteria; phylum Pseudomonadota; class Alphaproteobacteria; order Rhizobiales; family Xanthobacteraceae; genus JAUSIF01. The sequence continues at coordinate 124,248 of JALHMF010000004.1, forward strand.
GCTGCGCCATCCTCGAAGCGATCCGTGAGGTGTTCCCCTGCGAGCGGCTGCGCGTGGCGGATCGCGGTCTGCGCGAGGGAATGCTGATCGAACTGATGCGCGCCGACGGCGCATGGAAGCAACCGCAATGACGAAAAAACCCGAGCGCGGCCGGACCCGGCTGAAGACCGCCAAGGGACGGACGACGTCCCAGCAAATCTGGCTGCAGCGGCAGATCAACGATCCTTATGTGAAGAAGGCGAAAAGTGCCGGCTACCGCTCGCGGGCGGCCTTCAAGCTGATCGAGATTGACGACAAATATCGCTTGCTCAAGCCGGGTATGAAGGTGCTCGACCTCGGTGCGGCACCCGGCGGCTGGAGTCAGGTCGCGGCCGAACGCATACAGGCAGTAAAAAGCAAAGGCCGCGTGGTCGCGATCGACATTCTGGACATCGAGCCGGTGGCGGGTGTGGAATTCGCGCAGATGGATTTTCTCGACGAGGACGCGCCCGAAAAATTGCGGAAGATGCTGAAAGGTCCCGCCGACGCCGTGATCTGCGACATGGCGGCGAACGCGACCGGCCATCGCCGCACCGATCACCTGAAAATTGTGGCGCTCGTGGAAGCGGCGGCGGAATTCGCCCGCGAGGTGCTGTCGCCGAACGGATTTTTTCTTGCGAAAGTCATCCAGGGCGGCACCGAAGCAATACTGCTGGCGAATTTGAAACGCGACTTTGTGAGCGTGAAGCATGTGAAGCCGCCGGCGAGCCGTACAGGCTCATCCGAGCTGTATGTGCTGGCGACGGGATTCAGAGGTTAATCATTACATGATTCCGTTGCTCAGGAGTTTTTTGGAAAGACCTGAGGAATCGATCTCAGAGATTTCCAACGAAGCATCTCTACAGCATGAACTTGGATTTTTTCTTCGCAAACACGGGTTCAAAGTCAAATTCGAGCAACCTTACAGTGTTGCCTCAGTCCAAGGTTCCACGCGCAAGCCAAAAAAGGAATTAGATTTATTGGTGTTCGATGGAGAGATTAAAACTGCTATCGAGCTAAAGGCGCCACTCGCAGGTCGCGTGCCTGAAAGCATGTACGATTTTTGTGCCGATATTGAATTTGTTGAAGCCCTATTGAGACAAGGTGTGGCCGACAAGGGGATTTGTATTCTAGTGACCAATAATCGCCAGTTTTGGACTTTAGGTAAAGAAGGAATCTATGATTATTTTCGTTCAAAGAAAATTTTAAATGGGAGCATTTCTAAACCAACCGGCATGAAAGATTCATGCGTAATTTTGAAAGGAAAATATAATCTGAATGAATGCTGGATTGATCTCGGCGAAGGGTCAGTAATGACAGGCGGACGTTACTTGCTTATTGAAATCATCAAATCGTAGCTAGGTGTGCGGATCGGGCTCCCGCGCCGTCTCCACGATTTTCTCGCGCCTCGTGAGCGACGCGCCGGCATTCCTTGGCAACTGCAAGAACGACAGCACGGATAGTGCCGCTACAATTCCAAGCACGATGAACACCGGCGGAAAATCACCGGGCAGGATGGAAGCTTCCCCGCGATAGGTGCGGGTGATATCGAGCGTCATCGCTGCCACCGCGACCCCGGTGGAAAGTGCGATCTGCTGCGCGACACTGGTGATGGCGGTGGCGTGGCTCATGTCGCGCTTTTCAATGTCCGCATAGGCGAGCACGTTGACGCTCGTGAATTGCAGCGAGCGGAAAAAGCCGCCTGCCAGCAGCAGCGCGAAAATTCCGTAATGCGGCGTCTGCGGTGTGAAGACGGCTGCAAGCGCGATGAAACAGGCCGCCACGATGCCGTTGAACACGATCACCCGCTTGATGCCGAAACGGTCGACCACAAGCCCGGCCGACGTTCGCATGGTCATTGCACCGATGGCGCCTGCGAGTGTCAGTATGCCGGACTGGAACGGCGTCAGCCCGAACCCGATCTGGAACAGCAGCGGAAGCATGAAGGCGAATCCGCCGATGCCGATGCGAAACAGCGAGCCGCCAAGCACGCTTGCGTTGAAGGTCTGGATTTTCAGGAGTTTCAGGTTTAGCAGCGGATTTTTCGTATTCCGCGCATGCAAGACGAACGCGACCGTGAACAGTCCGCCCGCCACGAACAGCGAACCCGCCACCGCCGCCGGAAGCAGGTTTTGACCGAACGTGGCCAAGCCGAACGCCAGCCCCGAAAGCCCGATTCCTGAAAGCACAAAGCCCATGCGGTCGAGCGGCGGCACGTTTTTTTCGCGCACATTTCCGATGAAGCGCATCGCAAGCAGGATGCCGAGAATGCCGATCGGTATGTTGATCCAGAAAATCCACCGCCACGACAGATACGTCGTAATGAAGCCGCCGAGCGGCGGGCCGAGCAGCGGCCCTACCATCGCCGGCACGACGAGCCAGGCGAAGGCGCGCACATATTCGTGTTTCGGCACCGAGCGCAGCACCACCAGCCGCCCGACCGGCACCATCATCGCCCCGCCGATGCCTTGCAGCGCGCGATAGAGCACGAAGTCCAGCAGCGATGTCGCGAAGCCGCAGAGCGCCGAGGCAATCGTAAAGACGACAATCGCCGCGCAGAAAATCGTACGCGCACCGTAGCGATCCGCCATCCAGCCGGAGATGGGAATAAAGACGGCGAGCGAAATTAGATAAGAAGTAAGCGCAAGCTTCAGCGCGATCGGGTCCTCGCCGAGATCGAGCGCGATCGCCGGCAGCGAAGTGGTGATGACCGTCGAGTCCATGTTCTCCATGAACAGGGCGCAGGCGACGATCAGCGGGACGATGATGCGGGTTTTCATGCAGGCGGGGCTTTGCGAGGCTCGCACTAGATAGCGCCGCCGCGCGCCGCCGTCATCCCGAGATCACTCGATTGTGCGCGTTCGCGGAGGTTGAATCAGTTTCAGAGCGGTTTGAATCAAAGTCTGAAGAACTTGAATCAGTACTTTAAGACGCCAAAAAAAGCCTGCGGTATGGGCGTTTCATCAATCTGGCGATTCAGCGTTCCACCCCAAGCTTCTTCAACTCCCGGCGCGAAGCCTCGAAGGCGGGATCGATGGAAAGCGCGCGGCGCAAGTCAGCAATCGCGCCTTCGCGGTCGCTCATTTGCAGCCGGGCCATCGCTCGTTGATGCCACAGCCCCATCGACGTAGAGTCGCCTTCGATGGCCTTTGTATAGGCCGCCATCGCCTGCTCGTATTTCTTTTCGGCCAGAAACATGCGTCCGCTCGCGGAGTTCGCGCAGGACGATTGGGGGTACATGGCGAAGACCCGGGCGATGTCCGCTTTCGCCTTGTCCGGCTGCCCATCGTCAACATGAGCCTTCGCCCGTGCGCACAACACGGCTTCAAGCCCATAGGAGGGAGGGTCGTTGTCGCCGATATGCCGCGAGCAGGCCGAGATGCGCGATTTCGGCGAACTTGTTTCGTCGTGGCAGGCTCTCGTTCTCCCGCTGCCTGGCGCCGGGTCGATCATCGGCAGCAGTACGAATTCCCAAAGCACAAAGATCGCGCCCACGAACACAGCGATGAAGACGCTCGCCTTCCCGAAGTTCACGGTGCCCCGCAATCCTTCCGCCACAACGGAAGGTCGGCCTTGCAGGTCGCCTTGCGTTGTCCCGCTTCCATGCTGCCCAGCGTTTCGGCGACTTCGACCGCGCGGCGGCTGTAGGCGGCTTTCTTTTCCTTATCCTTGAAGCGTCCGGCACATGCGCTGATCTGCGAGATCAGCGCTTTGCATTCGGGTTCGGCCAGCGTGCGCGGCTTGTCAGGAAATACTGGCGGAGGAGGTGCCGGCAGCAGCGGCTTCGGCGCGATGGGCGTGATGGAGCCGGTGACCTCGCCGGGGTCGGTCGCGCAACCGGCGATCAGGAGGGCCAGAAACGTTACGGTAAGGAATTCTGCCTTGCGCACGTCCGTCGTTACCCCGCGCAAATCATCTGTTTGCAATCCTACCATGCAGGCCAGCCGGGGGTCAGCGGCCTTTGATTCCGGCCTAAGCCATGCTATCCGCCCTTGCCAACCCGCAGCGGCGATTCCGCCTGTGCTGCCTTATTTCCGGCGACTGACCGGACCAGGAGTTGGCGATGTCCCGTCTGTCCGACGGCCTCGCGCAAGAAGCGCTCACCTTCGACGACGTGCTCTTGAAGCCCGGCCTTTCCGATGTGCTGCCGTCAGAGGCCGACATCCGCACGCGGCTGACGCGCTCGGTAATGCTCAATATTCCCATTCTGTCCGCCGCCATGGACACGGTGACGGATGCGCGGCTGGCCATTGCAATGGCCCAGGCCGGCGGCATCGGCGTTCTCCACCGCAACATGACCCCGGAGGAACAGGCCGAGCATGTGCGCCGGGTCAAGAAATTCGAATCCGGCATGGTGGTGAACCCGGTCACCATCCACCCCGAGCAGACTTTGGCCGAAGCGCGGCAACTGATGGATCGTCATTCGATTTCCGGCATCCCGGTTGTGGAAAAGCCCTCCAACGGGGGCAGCGCCGGCAAGCTCGTCGGCATTCTGACCCATCGCGACGTGCGCTTTGCCACCAATCCGAAAGTGAAGATTTCCGAATTGATGACGAAAGACAAGCTCATCACGGTCCGCGAGGGCGTGAGCGAGGAAGAGGCGAAAAAACTCCTGCACCAGCACCGGATCGAAAAATTGCTGGTGGTGGACAAGGATTATCGCTGCGTCGGTCTTGTCACCGTGAAGGACATCGAAAAGGCGGTGAAGAACCCGAACGCCTGCAAGGACGACCAAGGCCGCCTGCGCGTGGCCGCGGCCACCACCGTGGGCGACGAAGGCTTCGCGCGCAGCGAGGCGCTGGTGGATGCGGGCGTGGATGTCGTCGTGGTCGATACCGCGCACGGTCATTCCATGCGCGTGCTGGAAGCGGTCAGCCGCATCAAGCGGCTGTCCAATGCGGTGCAGGTGGTGGCGGGCAATATCGCCACCGGAGAAGCGGCGAAAGCATTGATCGATTCCGGCGCCGACGCGCTCAAGGTCGGCATCGGCCCCGGCTCGATCTGCACCACGCGCATCGTGGCGGGTGTTGGCGTACCGCAACTCACCGCGGTGATGGATGCGGTGAACGAAGCGCAAAAAACCGATACGCCGGTGATCGCGGATGGCGGCGTGAAATTCTCGGGCGATCTTGCGAAGGCGCTGGCGGCCGGTGCCGAATGCGCGATGATCGGCAATCTGCTCGCGGGCACCGAAGAAAGCCCCGGCGAGGTGTATCTCTATCAGGGTCGCTCTTATAAGTCGTATCGCGGCATGGGCTCGGTCGCCGCGATGGCACGTGGCTCCGCCGACCGCTACTTCCAGCAGGACATCAAGGACAATCTCAAACTCGTGCCGGAAGGCATTGAGGGACAGGTGCCCTATAAGGGCCCGCTCGGCAGCGTGCTGCATCAGCTTGCGGGCGGCCTGCGGGCGGCGATGGGCTATGTCGGCGCGAAAAATCTGAAAGAGTTGCGCGAGAAAGCGCAGTTCGTGAAGATTTCCGGCGCCGGCCACCGCGAGAGCCATGTCCACGACGTGACGATCACGCGCGAAAGCCCGAACTATCCGACGCGGGTATAGTCCTCAGCCTTCGCGCTCGACGCGGAAGCGGAATTCGTAATTGTCCTTCTCGTCCGCGCGGCGCAATATGCCCCTGTCCTCGCCGATATATTCGACCTGCTCCCAGTCGGTATAGGCATCCATGCGGCCTGGATTGCCCCAGAGCTTGATCTGGAAAATCCGGTCCGGCTCGCCCGCGATCTTCAGCACCAGCAGCCGGTTGGTCGTCCGCATGTAGAGATCGACGAAGCCGCGCAGAACCGGGCGTCCGTTTTCCTGCGCGATCCATTTGGGATCGAGAAGTGCATCGGTCTGGTTACGGTCGGTGTCGAGCGTGATCTTGACCTGTTTGCGGTCGGGAATTTTCACTTCCGGCGGGAGGCGGATTTCAAACACAACGCGCGGGTAGGGCTGGCTTAGATTGGGCGTGGTGTAGAGACGGACGAGCAGGCCGACTGCCATAAGCGCCGCGATCCCGGCCGCCACCATAACGCCGCGTCTAACGATTGCACCAAAACCGGACAATCTTTCCCGATAGCGGAGTACGAGCACGATGCCGAGGATCAGGCCGATGAGGCCTCCGATCGGGCCTGCGCCCCATACGGCGAACATCGCCCGGCCGCCCTCGAAATTGGACATGCCGGTCAGCCCGCCGATGACGAGTGCCGCCATCGCCGCAACGAACCAGCCCGCTATCGTGCCGGCAATGCCGGCCAGCATTGCATAGAGATACATCATTGAATGGACTCGACTCCCGTTCTCCATTTATTGCACAAGGTGGCGTGCCAATTGCGTATCTTTCGAATCAATTTCGCGGCTCCCCCGGTATCGGCGGCGGATTTTTTTAGCCTGCCCAGTGACCGCTTGCGCCTTGCGGTATCGCCAGAACGGAGTATTTGATGACCGTTGCCGCCATTTTGCTTCCGGTTTTCCTGCAAATTCTTTTGACCTTCGCGCTGCTGTTCGCGATGGCCGGAACGCGGGTCGTCGCGATCAATTCCCGCAAGGTGATGATCAAGGACATCGCGATGCGCCAGCCGAACTGGCCGGAGCGCCCGACGATCTTCGCCAATGCGTTTCACAACCAGCTCGAACTGCCGGTGCTGTTTTTCATCCTCGTCGCCTTCGCGATGCTCACGCAGAAAGCGGACTATCTGTTCGTCATGATGTCCTGGATTTTTGTCCTGTTCCGCTATTTGCAGGCGTATATTTTTGTCACGTCGAACAATGTGCGCATGCGCTCGCTCTTCTTCGCCGGGTCCTGTTTCGTGCTGGCGTTGATGTGGATTATGTTCGCGGTGAAAATTCTCACAGCCTGAGGAAGCCGGTTGCCTGCCGATCCGACCAAATCGCTGGCGGTCTTGGGCGGGATTTCCGTCCTGTTCCTGATGGCGACCGATTATGAATACGGCACCCATCTTCGCTCGCGTATTTCTCCGCTGATTACCGGCGTCGGGCCTGTGGAGGCGGCGGCGAGCACGGCGGCAGCGCTGGGAGCACTCGTGCATGCGGGAAAGAAGCCCGCGCTCTTGGTCACGCTCGGCTCCGCCGGATCGCGCAATCTCGAACACGCGCAGATCTATCAGGCGTCGCGTGTGTCCTATCGCGACATGGACTGCTCGCCGCTCGGCTTCGAAAAGGGGGTCACGCCATTCGTGGATTTCCCGGCGGAAATTGCAATGCCGCTGCAAATACCGGGTATTCCCGCGGCTTCGATTTCCAGCGGCGCGAAAATCGTTTCCGGCGTCGCCTACGATGCGATCGCCGCCGACATGGTGGACATGGAGACGTTCGCGGTGGTGCGTGCCGGCGCGCATTTCGGCGTGCCTGTCATCAGCCTGCGCGGCATCAGCGACGGCCGCAGGGATCTGGAAAAATTCGAGGACTGGACGGAGTACCTGCACATCGTCGATGAAAATCTTGCAAAAGCGCTCGACAAGCTCTTCGCTTTCGCGGCTAGTGGCTCATTGGGGGCCCATATGAATGGGTTGAAATGAGAGCGCCCGCGCAAATCTCCGCCGCCATCGAAGTGCTGAGCGCCATCGAAGCGCGGCCCGGCCCTGCCGGCAATGCACTGAAGGAATGGGGGCTCGCGCACCGGTTCGCGGGTTCCGGCGACCGCTCCGCGATCGGAAGCCTCGTCTATGACACGCTCCGGAAAAAATCTTCCGCGGCCTGGATCATGGGCGAGAAAACGCCGCGCGCCATCGTGCTCGGCATGTTGCGGCTTGCGCGCGCTTTGGACATCGCCGCCATCGAGCGGTTGTTCGACGCTTCTGAGCACGCGCCCGCGCCGGTGACCGGCGCGGAGCGCGAAAGACTAACTGCCGCCGATCTTTCCGCAGCACCTCCCCATATTCTTGGCGATTACCCCGAATGGCTGGACGAGCAGCTTGCGGAAACCTTCGGCGATACTCGCGCGGAGGAGGGTGCTGCCCTTTCCATGCGCGCGCCGCTCGATCTTCGCGTCAATTCCCTGAAGTCCGATCGCGAGAAAATTCTGAAGGCGATTTCGCATCTGAACCCGGTACCCACGCGCTGGTCGCCGCTCGGCCTGCGCATCGCGCTTTCGGCCGAGGGCCGGCAGCCGCCCGTCACGTCGGAGACTGCGTTCATCAAGGGCGGCTTTGAAATTCAGGACGAAGGCTCGCAGCTCGCGGCCCTGTTGTCGGGTGCAGCACCCGGCATGCAGGTGCTCGATCTCTGCGCCGGCTCCGGCGGCAAGACCTTGGCGCTGGCCGGAATGATGGACCGGCGCGGACAGATTTTTGCCTACGATTCCGATCTTCGCCGCCTCGCGCCGATCCACGACCGGCTAAAGCGCGCGGGCGCGCATAACGTGCAGGTCCGCGCGCCGCGCGGGAAACAGGACGTGCTGTCCGATCTCGCGGGCAAGATGGATCTGGTTTTTGTGGACGCTCCCTGCACCGGCACCGGTGTCTGGCGCCGCAATCCCGACGCCAAATGGCGGATGCGTCCCGGCGCGCTCGAACAGCGCATCAAGGAGCAGGCGGCCTTGCTCGATCAGGCTGCGGCCTTCGTGAAGCCCGGCGGCCGCATCGCCTATGTCACCTGTTCGGTGCTGCAGGCCGAAAACAATGCGCAGGTCCGCAATTTCGTAGCGCGCATGCCGAAGTGGAGAGTTCTTCCTCCCGCCGAAACGCTGCTGTCGCTCGGCGAACGCGGGGCCGTGCTGAAGGCCGCGGCCCTCGCGAGCGATGAGGGAATCCTGCTGACGCCTAGGCGCACGGATACCGACGGCTTTTTCGTTTCGGTGCTGAAGAAAAACTAGACGATTTTCAAACGCACCGCTAAAAAACTGCGATCAGTTGTTTGCGGTATCCGCTTCGGCCGGAGCCTTGGTCTGTGCCGGCTGCAACGTCGCCTCGCTAGCCGCATGCAGCGGTTGCCATTCGGCGATTTCTTCCGCGGTCTTCTCCACCGCCCAGCGGCAGGGCTTCGCTGCGGCGGGACCGACCGCCATGGTGTGGATGAGGAATTCGTCGCGCGAAATGTCGCGGAAACCCATTTCCAATATCGTCGGCGTCGCGGCCTTGCCGTCGTTGATCGCGAAGCCCCATTGCGCGAGGTGCCAGTTGAACACGGTGAACCCGAGCTTCGAGGTGTTGCTCTCGCGGGAAAACTGCGATTCCGTGAAAAAGACATTCCCGGCCACGACCCCGTAGCCGCCGCCGACAAGCTGGCCTTCCTGGTTCCACACCTCGAAGGAATGCGCATAGCCGGCATCGAACATCGCCGTATAGGCCCGCATGATGCGCGGCGTGATCCAGGTGACATGCCAGCGCCCCGCGCGGCGCTCCGCACAGGCCTTCATGACGCCCTCGAAAGCCCGGTCGAAGGTCACCGTATAAAGCCCCTGCCGCATCAGGCGGCGGAGTCTTTTCGCAATGTGATATTCGCTGAAGAACAGCACGCAGCGCTTCGGCAGCGACATCCACGATAGCCGCCCGAAATGCCCGGCCGGCCCCAGTCCGCGCCGGTAGGCGGCGAGCAGCGTCGGCACCGACAGGTCGTGCACGATGCCCGCGAGGCCATTTTTGTCGAGCGTCGTTTCCGGGTCCGGCAACTCGTCCTTCGGCACCACCTGGTCGGTCAGCAGCAGCAGGAAATAGGGCAGGAGACCAAGCCCGTGATTCTTGATCGCCCAGGCGACGCCCAGCACTACGCGCTCGCAGCGCTCGAACAGCGTCTCCCGGAAAAGGATTTCGCGGCGCGCGGCGGCTTCCGGCGATACTGCTTCAAGTGGCCTGATGGGCATGCGCAAAGGGTATGCTAAAACCGCCTAACAGACCGTTATCCAGTGCGTAGAAACACGTTCCCATTGCCGCTCAGTCCAACGTCCTTTACGTGAAATTTATGGCCGCGCCCGCCCACGACAAGATTCTCATCGTCGATTTCGGCTCGCAGGTGACTCAGCTCATCGCCCGCCGTGTGCGCGAGGAGGGCGTCTACTCGGAGATCGTTCCGTTCCAGCAGGCCGAGGCTGCCTTTGAAAAAATGCAGCCGAAGGGCGTGATCCTGTCCGGCGGACCGGAGTCGGTTCACGAGGCGGGCTCGCCCCGCGCGCCGCAGTCCATTTTCGATTCCGGCGTGCCGGTGCTCGGCATCTGCTACGGGCAGATGACCATGGCCGCCCAGCTCGGCGGTACGGTTGAGGGCGGTCATCATCGCGAGTTCGGCCGTGCCGACGTCGAGGTGAAGGCGCCGAGCGGCCTGTTCGAATCCGCGTGGAAGGTCGGCGAAAAGCACCCGGTCTGGATGAGCCACGGCGACCGCATCACCAGGATGCCGCCGGGCTTCGTGGTGGCGGGCGTTTCCCCGAACGCGCCCTTCGCCGTCATCCAGGACGAGAAGCGGAAATATTACGGGCTGATGTTTCATCCGGAAGTCGTCCACACCCCGGACGGCGCCAAGCTGATCCGCAATTTCGTGCGCAAGATCGCGGGCGCCAAAGGCGACTGGACCATGCGCGCCTTCAAGGACGAATCCATCGACAAGATCCGTCGCCAAGTTGGCAAGGGCCGGGTGCTCTGTGGTTTGTCGGGTGGCGTCGATTCCGCCGTCGCCGCCGTGCTGCTGCACGAAGCCATCGGCGAGCAACTCGTGTGCGTGCTCGTGGATCACGGCCTGATGCGGCTCGGCGAGGCGCAGCAGGTGGTGACGCTGTTCCGCGAGAGCTACAACATTCCGCTCGTGCATGTGGACGCTTCGAAATTGTTTCTGGAAAAGCTTGCCGGTGTCACCGACCCGGAAGTGAAGCGGAAGACCATCGGCAAATTGTTCATCGACGTGTTCGAGCTTGAGGCGAAGAAAATCGGCAAGGTCGAGTTTCTGGCGCAGGGCACGCTCTATCCAGACGTGATCGAAAGCGTGTCCTTCACCGGCGGTCCGTCCGTCACCATCAAATCGCATCACAATGTCGGCGGCTTGCCGGAGCGGATGAATCTGAAACTGGTGGAGCCGCTGCGCGAACTGTTCAAGGATGAAGTGCGCGTGCTCGGCCGCGAGCTGGGCCTGCCGGAAGGCTTCGTCGGGCGCCATCCGTTTCCGGGCCCGGGCCTCGCGATCCGCGTGCCCGGCGACATCACCAAGGAGAAGCTGGATATTCTCCGCCTCGCCGACGAAATCTATCTGGAGGAAATCCGCCGCACCGGCCTCTACAATGAAATCTGGCAGGCGTTCGCCGTCTTGTTGCCAGTGAAAACCGTCGGCGTCATGGGCGACGGCCGCACCTATGAATATGTGGTGGCGCTGCGCGCGGTCACGTCGGTCGACGGCATGACCGCCGATTTCTATCCCTACGAGATGAGTTTCCTCGGCCGCGTCGCCACCCGCATCATCAACGAAGTGCGCGGCGTCAATCGTGTGGTGTATGACGTGACTTCGAAGCCGCCGGGAACGATTGAGTGGGAGTGAGTGCCGCTGGCGAGCGCGATCAAGTATTCACCATTGATCGATAACCGCATCAACCGGACGTCTTGGCGACATCGGCAAAGCCGGTCCATATCCGAAGCGCATGACGATATCCGGGCGGCGTCCCGGCATTCCAACCAGAGCGGCAAGTTCCGGACGTAAGCCCGCAACCTCCACCGGCTGATTGATAAAGGCGCTCTTCATGCCGAGCGCCGTCGCCTGCAAGGCAAAACGCTGGCAAGCGCGGCCCACGCGTATCCAGTGCGCCGGGTCGGCTTGCACGGCCGAGAAGACCGCCACTCCCGACGAAGAGTTAATCTGCCGGGCATATTTTTCGTTCTCGGCGGCGGGCCGAAACGCCAGTTCGAACATGCGCGCGCCCAGCCAGGTCGGCAACACGGGATTGCCGGTTGTGGCGCTATAAAGACCATCTCCACTCTTCAGCGCCGCGCGCGGATTAAAACGAATCCAGCGTTTCAACTCAGCCACGAAGGCAGAATCCGACATCTGTGCATTATTGCCGGAGATCACGAGATCACGCACAAGATCGATCCGGGCGCGATTTGTGATCAGCACCAAGTCAACGCCCGGCGTCTTTGACTCGACTTCGAGCTGCACAAGCTGGCCCCTGAGCGCAGGCCGGGCGTCATATTCCGCCCGTGTCGATTGCCGCAGCGGAATTGCTTCGTACAAAGGCGAGCGCCACTCGGCGCCGTTGGTAAAATCGAAAATCACCTTGCCGCCGTTCGCTGGGTCAAACCGGGGTTCGCCCAACATGCCATGAGCCCTGGCGGCCAATGCGAGATTTTCCGCGGCACATCCAAGGCTGACATAGAGATGATGGTCGTCCGGATCGACCGCCGGCGTGCGTCGTGTGAAATCCGGCAGAATCTGGATTGATTTCTCGGAAATCCGAAAACGCCAAGGCTGCGTGTTGTGGCTATTGGCGGCTAAGGTTGCGTAGCGCACGATCTCTGTGAGATTCGGCTTCGGGCCTAGCGGCGCACGCAGGGGCGCGATTCCCTCATCGTAGCTGGCGGAGGTGCCCATCTGGAAGAAGCTGTTCGCAATCCAGCCGCCGCCCGCAGCCAGCGCCGCGCCGCTGCCCAGAAGGAAGATTCGCCGCTGCATGGTTTTCTCTAAATGATTCGTTCCCGTTCCCCAGTTTCGTGGGCAACGGTGCAGTTTCAATATCCCATGGCGGCGTGATAATTTCCATACATGCCCGTCACCCTCTACGGCATCAAAAACTGCGACACGATGAAGAAGGCGCGGACTTTTCTGGACAAACAGGGCGTCGACTACAAATTCCACGATTACAAGACGGCCGGCATCGAACGCGCGATGCTGGAACAATGGTCGAAGAAACTCGGCTGGGAAACGCTGCTCAATCGCCCGGGGACTACCTTCCGTAAGCTGCCCGACCTGGAAAAAGAAGGCCTCACCGAAAAGAAGGCGATTGCGCTGATGCTGGCGCAGCCTTCGATGATCAGGCGACCGGTGCTGGAGCTTTCCGGCGGCAGGCTGCTCGTCGGCTTCGACCCCGGCGCCTACAAGGCCGCGCTTTCAAAACGCTGAACCCTAAATCTGACGCAGATTCTCAACGCAAATTTCTGGGCAGCGCATTGTGCACGTCCGTCGCCGCGATGGCGGCCTGGCCGGTGGCGACGCTGAGCTGGTGCAGGTCCGTGGTCACGTCGCCGATCGCATACAAGCCCGGCACCGAAGTGCGCTGGTGGTCGTCGGCGTAGAGACAGCCTTCGTCGTTGCATTTCGCCCCAAGAGTGATGGCGAGATCGGAACGCACATCGGCGCCCATCGCGGGATAGAGCGTATCGACCTCAAGCCGCGCACCGCTTTCCATGTGCGCGATGGTGCTGTCCTTCGTTACTTCCAGCCGTGCCACCACGTCGTCCGGCAATTCGATGCCCGCCTCAGTGAGCGCCTTTGCATCGCCCGCTTCGGGCTTCGCCCGGTCCAGCGGCAGCACCACGATCCTGCTGGAATAGGTGCGGAGGAAAAGCGCCTTCCTGCAAATCTGATCGACCGGCCCGATCACGCCGATCACCTGATCCATCGCCTCATAGCCGTCGCAGATCGGGCAGAAGCGAACTTCGCCGCGTTCGATCAGTTCCCAGAGCATCGGCAGTTTCGGCTTGTGATCGACAATGCCGGTGGCGATGATGACTTTCGGCGCGCGGATTTCGGCGGCTTCGGTGCGCGCGAGAAACCCCTGACGATCCTGCTCCAGCGCATCGACCTTCGCGCTCAGGAAATGGGCGCCGTAACGCTCCGCCTGCGCGCGCAGCCGCTTTAAAAGTTCGAGGCCGTTAATGCCGGCGAAGCCGGGATAGTTGTGCGATTCCGGAATCAGCGCCGCCCGGCTCGCCCCGCTGTCCACCACGAGCACATGGCGCCGGAAGCGCGCGAGGTAAATCGCGGCCGTGAGCCCGGCCGGTCCGCCGCCGACAATCAGGCAATCCACTTCACGGGGCGTTTGGCTTGGCATGATTCCTTCCGGCATTCAGCGCAGCGCGAGGATGAAACAAATCGCTGCAACTATCGACGCCGCCGTGCGGATATGGTTCCGGCGATGGCGGAGCAGAATGCCGCCGGGAAGGTGAACCAGTAAGGCAACATCTTGATCTCGCCGCCGAATTGGCCCACATCCAGCCCATGCACGAGCCTCTTCGCCCGGACACGCCTGCAAAGGCGGCTTCGCCCTTCGCCACGGAAGTGGCGCGGAGGCGCACGTTTGCGATCATTTCGCATCCGGACGCGGGCAAGACGACGCTCACCGAAAAGCTGCTGCTGTTCGGCGGCGCGATCAATCTCGCGGGGCAGGTCAAGGCAAAGAAAAACCGCCGCAGCACGCGCTCGGACTGGATGGCGATCGAGCGCGAGCGCGGGATTTCCGTCGTCACCTCGGTGATGACCTTCGAGTTCGGCGGGCTGGTGTTCAACCTGCTCGACACGCCGGGCCACGAGGACTTCTCCGAGGACACCTACCGCACGCTCACGGCCGTCGATTCCGCCGTCATGGTGATCGACGCCGCCAAGGGCATCGAGGCGCGCACCCGAAAGCTATTCGAGGTCTGTCGCCTGCGCGATATTCCGATCGTCACCTTCATTAACAAGATGGACCGCGAAAGCCGCGACCCGTTCGAGATTCTAGACGAGATCGAAAAAACGCTGGCGCTCGACGCGGCTCCGGTGACGTGGCCGATCGGACAGGGCCGCGATTTCGCCGGCACGGTGGAACTGGCGACCGGCGGCGTTCGCCGCCTCGAAGCGGACGCCAACGCGCCGCGCGAAAAAATGACGCCCTCCCAGATGGCGGCCCTTTCCGGCGTCTACTCCACCGGCTTCGAGGAGGAACTCGCACTCGCCCGGGACGGCTGCAAGAAATTCGATCTGAAGGCGTTTCGCGAGGGCCATCTGACGCCGGTGTTTTTCGGAAGTGCGTTGAAAAATTTCGGCGTGCGCGATTTGCTGGAAGCGCTCGGCGATTATGCGCCAGCACCCCGCGCGCAGGATGCCGACAAGCGCCGCGTGGAGGCGACGGAGGAAAAATTGTCCGCTTTCGTCTTCAAGGTGCAGGCTAACATGGACCCGAACCACCGCGACCGCATTGCCTTCGCGCGGCTTTGCTCGGGCAAGCTCTCGCGCGGCATGAAGGTGAAAGTCGCTCGCACCGAGAAGATGATGTCGTTGAACTCGCCGCAGTTCTTTTTCGCGAACGAGCGCGCGACTGCCGACGAGGCCTATGCGGGCGATGTGGTGGGAATCCCCAACCACGGCGTGCTGCGCATCGGCGACACGCTCACCGAAGGTGAGAACATCAATTTCATGGGCGTGCCGAGCTTCGCGCCGGAGATCATCCGGCGCGTGAAGCTCGCCGATCCGATGAAAGCAAAGAAATTGAAGGAAGCGCTCCAGCAGCTCGCCGAGGAAGGTGTCGTGCAGGTTTTCAGCCCGCTCGACGGCGCGCCCGCCCTCGTCGGCGTGGTCGGCCCCTTGCAGCTCGACGTGCTGAAGGCGCGGCTCGACGCGGAATACGGGCTCGAGATCGGTCTGGAGCAGAGCGAGTTCGAGGTTGCGCGCTGGATTTCCTGCGCCGACCGCAAAAAGCTCGATGCGTTCATCCAGTCGAAATATTCGTCCGTTGCCTCGGACCTCGACGGCGACCCGGTGTTTCTTGCCCGCAGCGCGTTCGACCTCGACTATACGCGCGAGCGCACGCAGGATATCTCGTTCGCCGACATCAAGGACGTGAAGAAGACGGCGGGCTAAATTCCTCGGCTATGGGCCGTCACCCTGAGGTGCGAGTGGCGAAGCCGCGAGCCTCGAAGGGTGACGTTCCCGGCCGTTCATCCTTCGAGGCTCGGCGCTATCGCGCCTCGCACCTCAGGATGACGGAACGAGCGTTTCGTGTAACTCACCCCCGCAGCGATTGCCGCGGCAATTCCTTGACCGGCAACTGCACCACATTCTTCGGCATGGTTTTCTGGAAATCCGCGAGGATTGCGCCCGCAAGCTCCGTTTCCGGCATCGGCCTGCCGAACAGGAATCCCTGCACGTGGTCGCAATCCACCTTGCGCAGGAATTTCCGCTGACTTTCGTTCTCGACGCCTTCGGCGGTGACCTTCAGGTTGAGCGTGTGGCCGAGCGCCACGATGGTGCTGACGATTTTTTCCATGTTCTGCTGTTTGCCGCCGAGCCCGTCGATGAAGCTGCGGTCGATCTTGATCGCGTCGAACGGGAAGCGCCACAAATATTGCAAGCTCGAATAGCCGGTGCCGAAATCGTCCATGACGATCCGCACGCCCAATTCCTTCAGTCGCGACAATTCCTTCAGCACCGCGTCGGCGTCGCTCAGCAGCATGTTCTCGGTGACTTCGAGGGCAAGGCGATTGGGTGCCAGCCCGCCGTCCTTCAGCGCCCACTCCACCATGCTGGAGACGCGGCTTGCGAGGAATTGCGCGGGCGACAGATTCACCGAGAGCCGCAAATTCTCCGGCCACAAAGCCGCGATCTTGCAGCCGCGCCGCATCGTCCAGCGCCCGATCACGTCGATCAGGCCCATTTCTTCCGCGAGCGGAATGAACACGGATGGCGGCACGAAACCGCCCTTGCCGTCGGGCAGGCGCAACAGCGCCTCGAAACCGACCAGGCGATCCTTGCGCAGGCAGACGAGCGGCTGGAAATATAGCTCGAAACTTTCCGTGGCGATCGCATCGCGGATGGCCTGTTCGACCTCCATGCGCTCGGCGAGTTTCACCGCCATGTCGGGCGTGAAAACCCGCGCGCAATTTCGCCCGTCGTTCTTGGCGCGGTCGAGCGCAAGTTCTGCGCATTTCAGCAGGCGCGTGACATCGCTGCCATGCTGCGGGGCAAGTGCGGTGCCGATGCTGCCGGAAACTGAAATCTGCTTGCCGTCGTAGTGGCAGACGCCCGCGATCTCGTCGAGAATGCGGCGTGCAAGCGCTTCGGCGGCCCCTGCGCTGGTCACGTTGGTCTGCAGGATCGCAAAGCTGTCGCTGCCGAAGCAGGCGGCCATATCGGTCGATCGCGCGACGAAACGCAGCCGCTCGGCCACCTTGCGGATCACATAGTCGCCCGCCTCGCGCCCGTAGGCATTGTTGATGTCCTTCAATCGGTCGAGATCGACACAATGGAGTGCAAGCGCGGTTCTGTTCGCCGGCAGCGAGGTGAGCGCGAATCCGAGCGTTTCGAAAAAATATTTCCGGTTCGGCAATAGTGTCTGCAGGTCGTGACGGGCGAGGAAGTTGATCTGTTCGTCGGCGCGCGCTTTCTCCTGCGTGCGCCGATACCAGGCGAAGGCCGGAATGCCGAAGGCGAGGGTGGTAAAGAGGCCGATGGAAAGTGCTGCATAGAAAAACAACGTGCGGTAGTGTTCGCGCTTCTCGGTCTGGTCCACATAGGTTCCGACCACCGCGACACGGCGGCCGTTGATTTCCACCGGCACATAGGCTTCGGCGTAGTAGGCCGGATGATAGAACCCGCCTTCCTTCACGGCGACGGTCGGACTGCCCATCGCCATCGCTTTTGCCGCAGCGGCGTCGTTCAGGCCGAGTTTGCCATCGCCGTATTCGATCAGCTGGCGATGATCGGAAAAGACCATCAGGTTTCCGTCGCCGTCGAAAATTTTATAGCGGTAGACATTGCCGACCTGGCGCGCCTGCTCGATGATGGAGAGGCTTTCCGCCGACGGCATTTCCCCCTGGGCGATCGTCTCGATGTCTTTCAGATTGTTCGCGACGTATTTTGTCCAGCTCTGTCCGGTCGAAACGGCGTCGCGATACAGCAGGTAGTCGACGGTGTAGCGCGCGCCGAGCAGCGCAATGGCGCAAAGCGCGAGGAACAGGCTCGCGCTGAGGATCAGTTCCCGGCGGCGTTTCAACATCCGCCGATTGAATACGAAAAAGATTGCTACCGGCTTATCGGATCGTGAGAACTGTCTCGATCCGGGAAAGCATGTTTTTCACCGGCACACTGCGATGCTTAAGCGCGGATGAACGCGCCCGTGACAAGTGTATCGAAACGGGCTTAGCTTCCCGCGCAACGCCAGCAGGAAAGCCAGCCATGACCTTGATGCTCGCAGGCCTCGTCCTTTTTCTCGGAACGCACGCCTTCACCACCTTGCGCGACCAGCGCGCGTCGCTGCTCGCGAAGCTCGGTATGGGGCCCTACAAGATCGCCTATTCGCTGGTGGCACTCGCCGGCCTGCTGATGACGGCTTACGGCTACGGCGCCTGGCGCGCGGCGGGTCCGGCGATCCTGTACACGCCACCGACCGGACTCCGTCACCTTGCGCTGCTGCTGATGCTGTTTGCGAGCATCATGCTGGTTTCGGCCTTTGCGCCGGGCCGGATCAAGACCGCGCTCAAGCATCCGATGCTCGCATCCGTGAAGACCTGGGCACTCGCCCATCTGCTCGCGAACGGCGATGCCGCGACAGTCGTGTTGTCGCTCGCCTTTCTCGCCTGGGCGGTTTATGCGCGCATCACGTTGAAACGGCGCGAGGAAGCGCATCGTGCGCCCCTGACGCCGCCCGGCTGGAAGGGCGATACGATCGCGCTCGCCGGCGGTCTGGCGGTCTATGTCTTTCTCGCCTATGTGTTCCACCTATACGTCGTTGGGGTGCCGGTCATGCCGGCCTGAGGAAACATGAGCCAGCACAACGAAGCCGAAATCCGCCGCATCACGGCGCCCGACATCCGCGCGCGCAAGGGCGGCGATCCGATCGTTTCGCTCACCTCCTATCACGCGCACACCGCGCGGCTGCTCGACAACTATGTCGATGTGATTCTCGTCGGCGACAGCCTCGGCATGGTGATGCACGGGATGGAAACGACCGTGCCGGTGACGCTCGACATGATGATCCTGCAGGGGCGGGCGGTGATGCGCGGCTCTAAACGCGCGCTCGTCGTTGTCGACATGCCTTTCGGCAGCTACGAAGAGAGTCCAGAACAGGCCTTCCGTAATGCCGTGCGCGTGCTGAAGGAAACGCAGGCGGGTGCCATCAAGGTGGAAGGCGGCGTTCGCCTCGCGGAGACGATCAAGTTTCTCACCGGGCGCGGCGTGCCCGTGATGGGCCATATCGGCATGACGCCGCAGTCGATCAACACGCTCGGCTCGTTCAAGGCGCTCGCCCGCGACGAGGCCGAATGGGGGCCGTTCCTCGACGACGCCCGCGCGGTGGCGCAGGCCGGTGCCTTCTCCGTCGTGGTGGAAGCGGTGGCGGAGCCGCTCGCCCGCCGCATTACGGCGGAAATCCCGATCCCGACCATCGGCATCGGCGCCTCGCCCGCCTGTGACGGCCAGATTCTGGTGCTGGAGGACATGCTCGGCCTCTCGCCGAAGGTGCCAAAATTCGTGAAGCAGTACGGCAATCTCGCCGCCGGCATCGAGGAATCGATCAAGGCGTTTGCCGCCGAGGTGCGCAGCCGCGAGTTCCCGGCCACCGCCCACGTTTACCAGTTGCGCCGGAAGCCCTGAAAATACAGGCACTTGGACGGATTGGGCGTTTGCCACGATCCGTCCATATCTTTATCCTACGCCCCTAGGCAATCGAGCCGCTTGGGGCGGCTGATCCGGGAAATCCATGTCCGATATTATCCGCGAAGTCGACGAAGAACTTCGCCGCGAACGAATGATGAAGTTGTGGGATCGCTTCGGCGGCTATGCCGTGGCCGTTGCGCTCCTGCTCGTGGCGTCCGTCGGCGCATGGCGCGGATGGGAATGGTACGAGGCGAAAGGATCCTTGCAGGCGTCGTCCCGGTTCGAGGAAGCGGTCCGCCTGTCGCAGGAAGGCAAGCGCTTCGACGCCGAAAAGAGTTTCAACGACCTCGCCAGGGACGGCTCCTCCGGGTACCGCATGCTCGCCCGTTTCCGCGCCGCGGCCGAGGCCGGAAAGTCCGATCGTGCGGGAGGTGCCCGCGCCTATGACGCGCTCGCGGCCGACACTTCGCTCACGCCCCTCTTGCGCGATCTCGCGAAAGTCCATGCCGCGCTCTTGCTCGTGGATACCGCGCCGGTTTCGGAAATCGCCGCGCGCATGGAGCCGCTGAATACGCCGACCGGCGCTTATCGTCACTCAGCCCGCGAAATCCTCGGGCTCGCGCATTATCGCGCCGGCGACCATGCCGCCGCCTGGAAATTCTTTACTTTGATCCAGACTGACACCGACACGCCACCCGGCATCCGCGAGCGGGCACAGATCATGTCCGCGCTGGCGGGCGGAACGGGTGCGGGTGTCACGCCCGCGACCCAGTGAAGGAACGTCCGATGGATCGCCGCCGCTGGCCCGTTGCAGCACTCACCGCCGCGTTTTTCGCGTGCGCACTGCTGGCCGGCTGTGCCGGGTTCGACGAAATTGGGCAGGAAAAGAAAACGCCGCTCACAGGCGACCGCAAGGCGCTCTTCCCGCAGGGGATTCCGGGCGTCGAATTCGGCGCGCCGCCGACCCAGCCTTCGAACTCCAACATCGCGATCCAGCCCAATATGGGCAGCGATCCGGATGCTTCCGCGAAGCAAATGAAGGAAGCCGAGGCGCAGAAGCAGAAAATGAGCCCGCGCGAGGCGCGTGCCATGAAGGCCCAGCAGGAAGCCGAAGCCCGCGCCCAGCGCGCCGCCGAAGCCCGTGCCGCGAAGGAGCAGCAGGCCGTGTCCCGCACCGCTTCGCGCCCCAAGAAAAATGCCGAGTCCGAAGACCCCTGGTCCGAGACGCGCTAGCCCGTTCTTCCTGTACTTTTCTGCGATAATCGTTTCATGGTCCTGCGATGCGCACCATCGTCGCCATTGTCGGCCGCCCCAATGTGGGCAAGTCCACGCTGTTCAACCGTCTCGTTGGCAAGCGTGTCGCACTGGTCGATGACCGGCCCGGCGTCACGCGCGACCGCCGCATGGGCGATGCTTCGCTCGGCGATCTGTCGTTCGGCGTGATCGACACCGCGGGTTTCGATGAATCCTCCGACGGCCTGAACGAGCGGATGCAGGCGCAGACCGAAACCGCGCTGCAGGACGCCGATGTGGTGCTGTTCCTGATGGACGCGCGGGCGGGCATCACGCCGACGGACCGCGCCTTCGCGCAGTTGGTCCGCAAATCCGGGAAGCCCGTCGTGGTCGTCGCCAACAAATGCGAAGGCAAGTCCGCGAGTGCCTATGAAGGCTACGAGTTGGGCCTTGGCGAGCCGGTCGCCATTTCCGCCGAACATGGTGAGGGGCTTGCGGACCTGTTCGCGGCCCTGGCGGCATTGATGCCGGAAGAAAGCGAACTGCCGGAGAAGAAAGAAGACACGATCCGCGTCGCCGTCGTCGGGCGTCCGAATGCCGGAAAGTCCACGCTCATCAACCGGCTGATCGGCGAAGACCGCCTGCTGACCGGGCCGGAGCCGGGGATCACCCGCGATGCCATCGCCGTGCAGTTTACGCGCGGCGCGCAGAAGTTCGAAATTTACGACACCGCCGGCATGCGCCGCCGCTCCAAGATCGATGACAAGATCGAGAAACTTTCGGTGGCCGACACATTGAACGCGATCAAGTTCGCCGAAGTCGTGATCGTGCTGCTCGACGCGGAGAAGCCGTTCGAGGAGCAGGATCTGCGCATCGCCGATCTCGTCGTGCGCGAGGGCCGCGCGCTGGTGATCGGCATGAACAAGATCGACCTGGCTGAAGCCAAGGAAGTCACGCCGAAAAAACTGCGCGAGGAAGCCGATCACTGGCTGCCGCAGGCGAGGGGCATGCCGATCGTGCCGGTCGCCGGCCTGATCGGCGAAGGCATGGACAAGCTGATCGACGCGGTGGAGAAGGCCTACGAAGTGTGGAACCGGCGCGCGTCCACCTCGACGATCAACCGCTTCCTGCAGGCGGCGGTGGAGCAGAACCCGCCCCCCGCGGTTTCCGGCGGCCGCATCAAACTCCGATACATGACCCAGACCAAGGCGCGTCCGCCGAGTTTCGTGCTGTTCGGCAACCGCACCAGCGCGCTGCCGGAATCCTATGTGCGCTACCTCGTGAACAGCCTGCGCGAGGCCTTCGATCTGCCGGGCGTGCCAATCCGCCTTGCGTTCCGGGAAAGCGACAATCCGTTTGATAAAGACCGAAGATAATCGTCATCCCGGGCGAGCGTTGCGAAGCAATGCGAGACCCGGGACCGCCATCCGCATGCCGATCACGGTCCCGGCTCTCGCTGCGCTCGGCCGGGACGACGCTCTTCTAATCCAGCTTGATCTTCGCCTTCTCGATCACCGGGCCCCACTTCTCGAAGTCGGTCTTGGTGAGTGCGGCGAGATCGGCCGGTCCCTTGGCGAGCATCTCGATGCCGAGCTGCGCGAAGCGGTCCTTCACCGCGGGAAGCGCCAGCACTTCGAGCACGTCCTTGTTCAGCTTCTCGACCACATCCTTCGGGGCTTTCGCGGGCGCGTAGATCGCGAACCAGGTCGCGGCCTCGAAGCCCGCGACCCCCGCCTCGATCGCCGTCGGCACATCCGGCAGCACCGGCGAGCGCTTCTGGCCGGTGGTTGCGAGCGCCCGCACCTTGCCTTCGCGCACATGCGGCGCACCCGTCAGCACGAAGTCGAAGAACACCGGCACACGCCCGCCGATCACGTCCGGCATCGCCTGCGGGTTGTTGCGGTAGGGGACGTGTTCGAGATTGATCCCCGTCGTCACCTTGAACAGCTCCGTCGCAAGGTGGTTGGTCGTGCCGTTGCCGGCGGAGGCATACTGGATCGAGCCCGGCTTGTCCTTCGCCATCTTGATCAGTTCGCCGACCGACTTCGCCGGAAATTCGTTCGACACCACGAGCACCATCGGCTGGGTCGCGATCAGCGTCACCGGCTGGAAGTCCTTGATCGGGTCGTAGGTGAGCTTGTTGTAGAGATGCGGCACAATCGCGATGGAGCTTGGCGTCATCAGGAGCGTGTAGCCGTCGGGCGTCGATTTCGCGACGTTGTCGTTGCCGATATTGCCGCCGGCACCGGGCTTGTTTTCAACGACGACCGCCTGCTTCCAGCGTTCCTGAAGATGCTGTCCGATCACGCGAATGATTGTGTCGGCAGAGCCGCCGGCACCGAACGGCACCACGAACGTCACTTGCCGCGACGGAAATCCTTGCGCGGACGCGCCCGAGAAGGGAGCGGCGAGGGCGAAGGCGAGCGAAAAGAGAGCCGCGAGACGCAGCAAGACCGGCATTGGCATCCTCCCGGAAAGTCGTGATGTTCGTTGTTCTTGTTGGCCTAATTATGGGGCGCAACGCGCACGATAATCAACTCGCGGGAGTGCCGGTTTATTCCCGTCTAGGCGGGCAAAAACGCCTTCGAGCGATAATCGTAGATCCGGCCGTTTTCCTCGCAGGAGGGCAGGCAGAGTTTGACGATGTACTCGGCGGGCTTGCGGGGCGGATCGAGGGTTGCCGGGTCCTCGCCGGGCATCACGCGGGCGCGCATTTTGGTGCGGATCGGCCCGGGGTTGAACAGGTTCACGCGCACATTGGTCTTCTCGCACTCCGCCGCGTAGGTCAGCACCAGCGTGTCGAGCGCGGCTTTTGAAACCGCGTATGCCCCCCAGTACGGCGTCGCCTTGCGGGCGGCGCCCGACGTTACAAACACCGCGCGCCCCGCGTCGCTCGCCTTCAGCAGCGGATCGAGCGAACGGATCAGCCGCCAGTTCGCCGTGAGATTGGTCGCAATGGTCTGGTCCCAGTCTTTTGGCTCGACATGACTGAGCGGCGTGAGATTCGCGAGGAAGCCGGCATTGCCGACGAGGATGTCCAGTTTCTTGTAGCGCTCATGCAGCGAAGCGCCCAGACGATCAAGCGCATCACCATCGCGGATGTCGACAGGCACCAGCGTGGCGCTGCTCCCCATTTTCTGGATTTCGTCGTCGAGTTCTTCCAGCCCGCCGACGGTGCGGGCGAGCGCCACCACATGCGCGCCCTGCTTCGCCAATTCGAGGGCCACGGCGCAGCCGATCCCGCGCGAGGCGCCGGTGACGAGGGCGATTTTGCCCTTGCAAATTGCTGATGTTTTTTTTTCAGAGGTCTGCATTTGACAATTTTGCAACGCGAGGAAATACTACTTTAAATTGCATCGGGGGGAGGGAGAATGTCAAACACGTTCGCGGTTTTGGCTACTAAAGATCCTTATTCAATCACTGCATCGGGAGCGGCCTGGAGATTTTTTGTTAGAAATCATGGACCCGGAACAGTGATTGTCGAACCATATAACTCTCATCCATTAAAAGCAGGAGAAGGCAAGTTTTTTGGGGTCGATGTGGACGCCAAAATCAAAGTTGCCAATGATGGTGAGCCGCCATCCACCGTTGAAATAACATATTTGTCGGTTTTGAAATAGTTTAGCCGCCGAACTCAACTCGCCTCGGCCAGCAGCGACAGCTGCTTCGGGGCTTTCTCGCCGTTCTGGTCGGTGAGTGTCGTCGGATACTGGCCGGTGAAGCAGTGGTCGCTGAACTGCGGCCGCTCCGCATCGCGCTTCTCGTAGCCCATCGCGCGGTAAAGCCCCTCGATGGAAAGAAATTGCAGCGAGTCCGCGCCGATATATTTGCGCATGCCTTCGAGGTCGTGCGTTGCGGCGAGCAGCTTCTCCCGCTCCGGCGTGTCGATGCCGTAGAAATCCGAATGCGTGATCGGCGGGCTGGAAATGCGCATATGCACTTCCTTGGCGCCGGCCTCGCGCATCATGCGCACGATCTTGATCGAGGTGGTGCCGCGCACGAGGCTGTCATCCAGCAGCACGATCCGCTTGCCGTTCACCACCGCCTTGTTGGCGGAATGCTTCAGGCGCACGCCCAGCTCGCGGATCGGTTGCGCGGGCTCGATGAAGGTGCGGCCGACATAATGGTTGCGCGTGATGCCAAGTTCGTAGGGGATGCCGGATTCCTGGCTGTAGCCGATGGCGGACGGCACGCCGGAGTCCGGCACCGGCACGACCACATCGGCATCGGCGCGATGTTCGCGCGCGAGCTGCAAGCCGAGGTTCTTGCGAACCTCATAGACGCTGCGCCCGCCGACCACCGAGTCCGGCCGGGCGAAGTAGATATATTCGAAGATGCAGGGCCGCGGCGCGATCGCCGGAAACGGCTTGATCGACTGCACGCCTTCCGGCGTGATGACCACCACCTCGCCGTTCTCGATGTCGCGCACATGCCGCGCGCCGATGATGTCGAGCGCGCAGGTTTCCGAGGTCAGAATATAGGAGTCGCCAAGCCGGCCGAGCACCAGCGGACGGATGCCCAAGGGATCGCGGGCGCCGATCAGCTTCTTGTTCGTCATCGCGACGAAGGCGTAGGCACCCTCGATGGAGCGCAGCCCATCAATGAAACGCTCGACGAAGCGCGGCATCCTTGAGCGCGCCACCAGATGCAGCATCACTTCGGTGTCGGAGGTGGACTGCATGATGGCGCCATCGCGCACGAGCTGGCGGCGGAGCGAAATGCCGTTGGTCAGATTTCCGTTATGGCCGATGGCGAAGCCGCCGGCATCGAGTTCGGCGAACAGCGGCTGCACGTTGCGCAGGATCGTGGCGCCGGTCGTGGAATAGCGCACATGGCCCATGGCCATGGTGCCGGGGAGGCCGTCGATCACGCTGCGCTTGGAGAAGGTATCGCCGACGAGGCCGAGGCGGCGCTCGGAGTGAAACCGCTTGCCGTCGAAACTGACGATGCCCGCCGCTTCCTGCCCGCGATGCTGGAGCGCATGCAGGCCGAGTGCGGTGATCGCCGAGGCTTCCGGATGATTGAATATGCCGAATACGCCGCACTCTTCGCGCAGCCGGTCGTCGCCTGGCTCAACCATAGGAGCGTTCTCGCCGACTTGTTCCAGAGCCATCTTGGCCCTCCGGCTCAGCGTTACTGCGACGTTGCGCGGTTACGCTCAAGCAACTGATCGAAGCCCTGCCGGTGCTGGCGTTTGTAACCGGCTTCTGTTTGCCCTGCATACGCGAGTCGCGCATCAGGAGCGAATGGTTCCTAACGCTGTTGCGGGTTGGGCGGCGTATCGGCCGGCCCGTCCTCGCCGTCGCGCTTCCTTAGCCTTTTCAAGATGGCGGTTTCAGGGTCATCCGGCAAGATCGACAGCAGCCAGTCTCCGGTCGCCTGCAGGACCACCCGGGATTTGGCGCCCTTAACCCATTCCGGCTGGCTTTTGACGGGTACCAGCCATGCGAAAAACAGGAAGGCCACGACCATGATGACGAGGCCGCGGGCGAGGCCAAACAGGAAGCCGAGCGAGCGGTCGAGCGCGCCGACGCGGCTGTCCAGGATGAGATCAGAAATCTTAACCGTGAACAGCGAAATGATCAGCAGCGTGAGCAGGAACAGCCCGCCGATGGCGACCGCCTTCGCAACGAGATCGTTCGTCACATATTGCTTTACGAACATTTCCGCGCGGCTGTAGCCGTAAAGCGTGACAACCGCCGCGATCAGCCAGGAGGCGATCGACAGGATTTCGCGCATGAAGCCCCGCACCATGGCGAGGATTCCCGAAATCAGCATCACAACAAGAAGGGCGATGTCGAGCAGTGTCAGCGGCATGAAACGGAGCCCGCGCTCAGCGTGAAATTCCCGACTCGGAAAGAACCGGGCAGGAGGCTTATAGCCCCGCCTACAGGCCTCGTCACCCGTCTTCTCCGCGCCCAGCCGCCGCACGCAGTCCCTTCGGCGAGCGGGCGGCAATATCCGCCACCAGACGGTCGAGGGCGGCGACGGTCGTCATGGAAATTCCCTCGACACGCTCCGCCTTGCCGGACTCAGGCACCACCGCGCGCGAAAAGCCGAGCTTGAGTGCTTCCTTCAGCCGGGCCGCACCCTGTGGTACCGCGCGAACCGCACCCGTCAGGCTGACCTCGCCGAAATAAACCGCATCCTGCGGCAGCGACGAGCCGGAGAGCGACGAAACGAGTGCCGCTGCGATGGCGAGATCGGCGGCGGGTTCCGCGATGCGCAACCCGCCTGCGACATTCAGGTAAACATCATGCCCCGACAGTCGCACGCCGCAACGCGCTTCCAGTACCGCGAGAATCATCGAGAGGCGGCTGCCGTCGGCGCCGACGACGGCACGGCGCGGCGTTCCCAATGCTGTCGGCGCCACGAGCGCCTGGATTTCCACGAGTAAAGGTCTTGTGCCTTCGATGCCGGCGAACACCGCCGTGCCGGGACTGCCGAGATCGCGGTCGGATAAAAACAGCGCCGACGGGTTCTCGACTTCGGACAGGCCGCGCCCTGTCATCTCAAACACGCCGATCTCGTCGGTGGGGCCAAAGCGGTTTTTCAGCGCGCGCAGTATTCTGAACTGC
This sequence comes from Xanthobacteraceae bacterium, assembly GCA_022844205.1. Lineage (GTDB taxonomy): Bacteria > Pseudomonadota > Alphaproteobacteria > Rhizobiales > Xanthobacteraceae > JAUSIF01. The sequence goes on from JALHMF010000004.1 coordinate 151,575, forward strand.
TGGCTGCCTTCGCCTTCGAAGGACAGCACCGCGTCCACCATATGCTCGACCACGCGCGGACCGGCGATCTGTCCGTCCTTGGTGACGTGGCCGACCAATACGATGGTGGCGCCGGTTTTTTTGGCGAAGCGGAGCAACGCCTGCGCCGAGCCCCTGACCTGAGTAACCGTGCCCGGCGCGGAGTCGACCGTCTCCGTCCACATGGTCTGGATGGAATCGATCACTACCAGCGAAGGGGCTGGGCCTTCGCCGAGCGTCGCGATGATGTCCTCGACATTGGTTTCGGCGGCAAGCTCCACCGGCGCTTTCGAGAGCGCCAGCCGTTCGGCGCGCATCCGCACCTGCGCGACCGCTTCTTCGCCGGAGACATAGACGACGCGCTTGCCCTGCTGGGCGAGCTTCGCCGCCACTTCGATCAGCAGCGTCGATTTGCCGATACCGGGATCGCCGCCGAGCAGCAAAACCGAGCCGCGCACGAAACCGCCGCCGGTGACGCGGTCGAATTCCGCGATGCCCGCCGGCGTGCGCGGGGCTTCCTCGCCCTTGCCGGCGAGCGATTCCAGCAGAATGGAGCGGCCCTTGCGCGAGGAGCGCTGCGCAACGGGCACGGCGGCCGCCGCGGCTGTTTCCTCGATGATCGTATTCCATGCGCCGCAGGACTCGCACTTGCCCTGCCAGCGCGGAGCGACCGCGCCACAGGCCTGGCAGATGTAGGAATTGCGGGCTTTGGCCATTAATCTTTCCGCGAGTCGCTACTCTATATGGAGCGAGTAGCCCTCGAAGGGAATGCCTGTGAACGCTACAGACCAGATTTCACCGGATTGAATGACGCGGAGGCGGGTGAGGGTGCCGGTCGTGACGATTTCACCGGCGGCGAGCGGCGGATTGATCCTGTCCCGATCGAGCACGGCGATAAGGTGCCGGAGCGACTTCAACGGACTGCCCAGCGTGTTTGCACCTTCGCCCTGTTCCTCCAATACGTCATTGCGGAACAGATTGATCTTCATACTGACGAGTTGCCGGAGCCATTCGGCATCCGTCAGCCGCCCTCGCGGTACTTTCTTTCCCGTCAGCAATGCACCGTGCACGCCAAGGGCCGCGACCGTATCGGCGCCCTGAAATTTCCAGCCGGGGAACATCGATGATACGATTTCAAAGCCCGGCGCGATCCAGTCCACGCAGCCGAGGATCTCATTTTCCGTCATGCCCGGCTTCGGCGCTTCGGCGAAACCGAACACAATTTCCGGCTCGATTTTCGGTTCGAACAGATGAGCGATACGAAACTTGCCGCCGATTGATTCCAGATCGTGAATGGTCGTGTCGTACATGTCACCCCACATGGGGGCGGTGACGTTGCACTCGGCCCAGATCGCAGTGTTGGTGAACCCAATCTTGCGTCCGGCCGCCTTCTCGCCGCGTGCAACGCGCAGCCGCCTAACTTCAGCAGCGACCTGATAGGCGAGGGGTAGATCAAAGCCGGTCACCCGTCCCGTAAAGGGTTCGATTGTTCGGTGCGCGTCGAAACTCGCAAGCACTTCTTCTGCAATTCTGCGGGCAAGGCCTTGCTCTGCGTTCATCGCCTGCGTCCCGGAATTATTTCGGCTCTAAGTTATCACAATCGCAGAAGAGAGATCAGGCGTAAGCCACCTGCTTGCGTCCGCCCTTGGTCAGCAGCCACGTAACGATGCCGACATTGAGCAGGTTCCACATCAAGCCGTGCGCGAAGGCGGCCTGATAAGAACCCGTGAGGTCGAAGATCAAGCCCGACACCCAGCCGCCGAGTGCCATGCCGACAACCGACATTGCAATCACGATGCCGACGCGGGTGGCCGCTTCCTGCGGCGGAAAATACTCGCGTACGATCACCGCATACATCGGCACGATGCCGCCCTGAAACAGGCCGAACAGCGCGGAGATGACATAGAGCGAAGTGAGGCCGTCGAAGAAGAGATAGAGAAAGAGCGCCACGCCCTGCATCACCGATCCGATCATCAGGGTCGCGACGCCGCCGATCCGATCGGCGACGAAGCCGGAAGCGAGGCGGCAGACGATGCCCATGCCCAGCATCAGGGAGAGCATTTCCGCGCCGCGCGCGACGCCGTAACCAAGATCGCCGCAGTAAGCAACGATATGCACCTGCGGCATCGCCATCGCGACACAGCAGGCGACGCTCGCGATGCTGAGCAGCACCGTGAGCGCGTTTCTGGAAATGCCGAGCCGGTCGAGTGCGCCCTGCGCCGTCGCCGCCGCAGCCGAGCCCACCTGCGACGGCAGCGGCCGCCGCAGCATCAGGGTGAGCGGCAGCATCGTCAGGAGGCAGAAGATGCCCACGCCGATATGCGCCGCGCGCCAGCCGGACGTCGAAATGAAATACTGGAAAATCGGCGGCCACACCGTGCCCGCCATGTAATTTCCGCTCGCCGCGATTGCCACCGCAATGCCGCGGCGGCGCGTGAACCATTGCGAAGTGTCCGCCATGATCGGCCCGAAGGTCGCCGATGCGCCAAGGCCGACGAGAAAATGCAGCAGCGCGAACTGCCACAAGGTCGCGGCAAAACCGGCGCCGACATAGCCGGCGAACAGGCAGACAGCGCTCAGCGCCACGGGCACCATGATGCCGTAGCGGTCGGAGAGTTTGCCGAACACGACATTGCCGACGCCAAAGCCGAACATTGCCAGCGTATAAGGAACCGACGCGTCCGCGCGCAGCACGCCGAAATCGGCCTGCACGGCGGGCAGCGCCACCACCACCGACCACATGCCGACGCAGCCGATGGTGCCGAGCAGCAGCGCCGTCCACAGCCGCGCCCACGCATAGGACGACTCAACCTCGCTGACGGTTCCGCTTTTGGGGAAAATCATGGCGCGGCACACTCCTCGTTCGCCGGGCGGAGGTCAAGCGTGGAGGACGCTGCGCGCATATTCCCGGGGTGCATGACTCATTCATTTCCCGGAATATTAGCGCGGCGCTGGATTCCGTTTCGCGCCGCACCTAAGATTGTCGTGGACAGGTGGCGAATGCAGAACTCTGGCGACCCGCGCGATTTCGATATTTTCATCCGCGAGGGCGAGCAGCGAATGTTCTGGCGTCACACCAATCACGGGATCACGGTGAACGGCGACGTCCTGCGCTGGCAGTACGAGGGACACGACCGCGAAAGGAAGTTTGGCGAGATTGTTTCCGTGCATCTTTCGAGCTCGCATGTAGCGCGCCACGGCGATGTCTACAATTGCCAGGTTCGATTTCGCGACGGCGACAATCTCATTCTCTACAGCACCACCGATATGGGGCTGCCGGACGATGCGCGGGCACTTTCATATCGGGAATTCATTCTTGCGCTGCATGCGGCACTCGCCAAATCGGGCGAAAGCGGCATCCGCTTTCGCGCTGGCATGAGCGAGGGAAAGCATACTTTCTTCATGGTGACGGCCATCGCGGCGGCGTTGATGTTCGTGGTGCTGCCGGTCGGTCTGTTTCTGATTCTGGAGACGTCCTGGCATGTTCTTGGACTGATTGTTGCGGGTGCCGGCCTCATGTGGCCGCTGTGGAAGCACTGGCAAAACAACCACCCGCGCGACTATGCGCCGGACGATCTGCCCTGTGAATTGATCCCCGGCTGATCCCGGCAAAATTTGCCGGTGCGGGATCAACGAATTGGCAAGGACCATCGGCGATGCTGCGTGCATGCGCGAACGCAGCCATTTTTCCGCAAGACAGAACATCGCGATTGCCATGCTCTCCTGCGGCATCGGCCTTTATGTGATCCTCGCGGGCTTCGGTCTTTTGCCGCTGCCGGGGGGCAAGCAAAGCCTCAGCGGCCCGCTCTGGGTCGTGCTGCTTTCCGGCGGTGCGTTTCTGCTCGGTGGTTTGATCGTGCTGTCGCGCGGCGCCGCGGGCGACGGACAGTTTGCAGGGCCGCTGCCGGCCGAAGCGCCGTTCTGGCTGCGCGCCCTTCAGTATGTCTCGGTGCTTGCGATCTTTGCGGCCTTTGGCGCCATCGGCACCTGGATCGCCTTCGGTCCTGGCACCCAGCCGTTTCATCTGAGCGTTCCGTGGTTCGTCACCGAAAGTTTCGGCGAGCAGTTCGCCCGGCTCGCCTTCGGCGCGGGCGCGCTGCTGACCTGGGCCTGCACGATTGCGATTGCTTTGAACGGTGCACGTAAGTTGTTCGGGCGCGAAACGAATTGAAGCCACGTGCTATGCTTTTTCATGGCTCACGATTTCTGGTCTAAACCCGTTTCCGGCGAGGATGGCCGACTGGATGCACCCGCGTTTCACAAAAATCGCGAGCCGATCTTTGCGGTGCTGGAGCGGCATCTGCGCGGGAAACGTGGCACGCTGCTGGAACTCGGCAGCGGCAGCGGCCAGCATGCGGTGGACTATGCGAGCCGCCTGCCGGAGATCATTTGGCAACCGAGCGATCGGGATGACGCGGCCTTGAACAGCATTGCCGCGTGGCGCGAATTTTCCGTGTTGCCCAATATCCGTCCGCCGGTTGCCATCGACCTCATGCGAAAAGACTGGGCGGAGCGGGCGGCACCCGAACTTTCGCGTGAAAGTTTGATCGCGGTCTTCTGCGCCAATGTCATCCACATTTCGCCGTGGCAAGTGGCCGAAGGCCTGTTCGCGAATGCGGGCTTGTTGCTTCAACGAGGCGGAAAATTGTTTCTCTACGGGCCGTTCATGAGGAGTGGCGCGCATACGGCGCCCAGCAACGAGCAGTTCGATAGAACGCTGCGTGCGCGCAATCCCGAATGGGGCCTGCGCGACATGAACGACGTCACGGCGCTGGCGGAAACAGCCGGGCTGCGGCTTGCAGAAACCATCCCCATGCCCGCCAACAATTTCACGTTGATCTTCGAACGCGCTGAATAGACCGCGCGGCGACGGGCGGGCCGTCTGACTTCATTCCATCCGATCATGTCGTGGCCGCGCGAGCGATGGATGAACACCGGCATTACACTTATAGATTGCAATTATTCATCGCGCAATATAAAATTGTACTCGAGATTCCCCGGACCATGGTCAAACCCAAGAGACCATTCGACATTCAAGAGTTTCTTTCCGCCCCCGACGGCGGCCGGACCATTGCAAACTATAATGAAAGGCAGGTCGTCTTCTCCCAAGGGGAAGCGGCGGATTCCATCTTCTACATCCAGGAAGGCAAGGTGAAGGTCACGGTCGTTTCCTCCCAGGGGAAGGAGGCCGTCATCGCCATCATGGGACAGGGGGACTTCGTAGGCGAGGGATGCCTGGCCGGCCAGCCTCTGCGCATTTCGACTCTCGTCGCCATGACGAAATGCATCCTGATGCGGCTGGAAAAATCAGTGGTCATCCGCGCGCTTCGTGAAGAGCCGTTATTCGCTGAGAAATTCGTAGCACATCTGCTGGCGCGGAACGTACGGGTCGAGGCCGACCTCGTAGATCAGCTCTTCAATTCGAGCGAGAAACGGCTGGCCCGATTGCTTCTTCTGATGGCGAATTTCGGCAACGAGGAATCTCCGCGGCCCGCGGTCATAAAAATCAGCCAGGAGACGCTCGCCGAAATGGTCGGCACCACAAGGCCGCGCGTGAATTTTTTTATGAACAAATTTCGGCAGCTCGGCTTTGTTGAGTACAACGGCGCTTTGAAAGTGCACCCCTCCTTGCTGAGCGTCGTGCTGCACGACTGAAGATGCCGCCGGACAAGTCTGCGGTTGAACTTGATCCGGCTTAGGCAGGGTCCTTGAAAACACGATCAAAAAAACGCCTCCGGTGAATCGAAGAGTTCGTCCTCGCACCGCGCCTGTTGCTCATTGTTCAATTTTGAACGGTGCAAGATTGAACACGTTCGTGAGCAAGTCATTTTTCCCTTGTTCAATTTTGGACCGTCCAAAACTGTACTGATGAGCGCTCCTTCCTTTCCTACCATTCATCCACTCATTGGAACGGTGGCGGTATGTCGATCCGGACAAACAGTTGCGCGCGAACAGGAAACGGATCGCGATATCTTTCAAGTTGCTCGGCCGCAGCCCTCATGGTGCTCGGCCTGATGGCAGCAGCAGCCCCGGTTTCCGCGCAGGCGCCTCCCTTGGGAACCGTGGATGACTTCGCGGTACTGGGCGGCTCGGCCGTGACCAACACCGGCCCCACGGTTCTGACCGGAACCGCCGCGAGGCCCGGGAACCTTGGCGTCAGTCCGGGTTCGTCGATCACGGGTTTTTTTGCGGTTGATGGCGGACCGGGAATCCTGACCGGCCCGGGTGCGTCCATCCATCAGAATGACGCGGTCGCGATCCAGGCGCAAAGCGATCTCACCATCGCCTACAACAATCTGGCGGGCAGGCCCACCACGGCGGACCTCACGGGCCAGGATCTGGGCGGTAAAACCCTCGTGCCGGGCGTCTACAATTTTAGTTCGGCGGCTCAGTTGACCGGCGCGCTCACCCTGAACGGACTGGGCAACCCAAACGCAGTTTTCATCTTCAACATTGGCAGCACGCTGACCACGGCGAGCGCTTCGAGCGTATTGCTGATCAACGCCGCGCAAGGCGGCAATGTGTTTTGGAGAGTCGGCAGCTCAGCGACCCTGGGTACCGGCACAACGTTCGCGGGCGATATCCTTGCGCTGGCGAGCATCACCCTCACCACGGGTGCCACCATTACCTGCGGGGCCGCCTGGGCGCGCACGGGCGCGGTGATATTGGATACCAACACGATCTCCTTGTGCGATCTTATTGTCGGGACAGGAGGGGTGGTTCTCGGGCCTACCGGGGCACCGGTGTTGGCGTCTTTGCTGCCAACATCGGCTTCGAGAAATGAGTTCTCGGTCGCTGATGGAATCGATACTTTTGTTGCCAATGGCGGCATCCTGCCTTTGGCGTTCCTGGATCTCTTTAATTTGACGCCGACCCAGCTGGCGGCAGCGCTCACGCAACTTTCAGGCGAGACCGCCACCGGCTCCTCACCGGCAGCGGCGCAGGCGATGAATTCGTTCCTGTCGCTGTTGACCAGTCCGTTCTCCGACACCGGCCGGCCTTTCGCGGACGATGAGCGTCCGTTCGGCGACAACCGCGACGCCCCGCCGAGGGTCGTCAAGGCACTCGGCATTGCGCCGGAAGCCCGACAGTCGCCGGTCAGCGGAGTCTTTACGTCGCCCGGCCGGGCGCGCGAGCCGGGCCGGTGGGGTATCTGGAGCGCCGTTTATGGTGGGCAGGGCAACGCATCGGGTGACCCGCAAACCGGCAGCCATGACCGGTCGGTGCGCTCTTACGGTTTTGCCACCGGCCTCGACTACCGGATCAACGACAACACCATTGCCGGCTTTGCGCTCGCCGGCGGCGGCACGCGCTTTGGCCTGTCGGGCGGACTCGGCAGCGGACGCAGCGACATGTTTCAGGCGGCTGTTTACAGCACCACGCGCGTGCATGCGGCATATGCCTCGGCGGCGCTCGCTTATGCCTGGCATGACATGTCCACTGATCGCTTTGTAACGGTCGCGGGTACCGATCATCTCGTCGCCGATTATTCCGCCCACAATGTGGGCGCACGGGTCGAAGGCGGCTATCGCTACGCACTCCCAAGCCCGCCGGGCTGGCGGAGCCGGTCCGGATACACCCCCTATGCCGCGGCCCAGGCGCAGGTCTTCCGTACGCCGTCCTACAGCGAAAGTGCCGCCTCCGGCTCGGCGGTGTTCGCGCTTGCCTATGACGCCCGCACGACCACCACCGCCCGTACCGAGCTTGGCGCCTGGTACGACTGGCGGGCACACATCGATCCCAACACCGTCGTATCGTTGCGCTCACGCTTGGCCTGGGCGCACGACTTCTGGTCGTCGCCGAACGTAACCGCGAGTTTCATCGCGCTGCCTGGATCGAGCTTCGTCGTAACCGGCGCCAGGCCGGACAGCGATCTGGTGCTCGCCTCGGTCGGCGTGGAGACCTTTTGGAGGAACGGCTATTCCCTTGGCGTGCGTCTCGACGGCGAATTCGGCGAGAACACGCAGAGATATTCGGCGACCGGACGGCTGCGCTATACGTGGTGAAGGGCGTTGTGCGACCGGAGCCGAGGGGAGCACGGCACATCGTACTCTTCACGCTGCAATGACCGCGTTTTGACGCGGGCATCCCCTCGATGCGGGCGGCGGTGAACATGCGCGCTCGGTGGGAACGGGGCTTTCGCCCGGCGATGAGCGACCCGCAACCGGAAACGGACTCTTTCCTGCGCGCGGCCGTGGACACCTCGCTGACATTGCTCGCCTAGCGCAGCGGCGCCAGCGCATTTCGCAGCGGCTCGCTCGACATCGCCATCAGCCCATCGAACGCGCGATCAAGCTCCAGAATGAGGAAGATCGCCCCCGACACCGACAGCGCGCAAACGATCAGCGCGCCGATCGTGACCGGCGACGCGCGCCCCACCAGTCCGAATCCTGCGAACAGCACGACCAGCCAGAACACCAGCACGACGAGGAAGGCCGTGCGGATTGAATTCCCGGTCTGGGCGTGGAGTTGCAGGCGTGCCAGCGCGATCTCGTTGGTGATTTGCAGCGCCCGGTCGCGCAGCCCGCGCTGCACTTCGTTGCGCGGATTGATCGCCTGCAGGTCGCGCAAATAGGCCTCGCCCTCGGCCGTTTTCTGGAACGCCGGCAGCACCGGGGTGGATTCATTATCCTCGGTCCAGATGCGGTCGGCCATCGCGGGCAGCACACGGCGCAACTGCGTGCGTGCGGCGCGCGTTTCGGGACCATATTGTTCAAGGAATGCGTCGAGCAGCACGAAGTTCGACGTCAACTGCCGCACCTGCGTGGACTTCGCATCGAACGTACTTTTCGCCGTCGCCACCAGCAGTCCGAGCACAAGGGCGGTGAGGGTGGCTATAAGACTCATCGCGAGCTTCACCACTTCCTTGGAATCGGGATTCAAATCGTGGCGGGGCAGCACGCTGCGGATCGCCATGCCGATCAGGGCGCCCGTGAACATGAATGCGAAAACCAGAAGCGACACACTGATGGCGTTCATTGCGGAAAGTCCCCCGATGGATGGCGGCTTATAAAACGGCCGCTCTCGTCCCCTTCAAACCGATGGCCGACAGGAATTCGTTTCGTGTTTCCGCGCGCGTCCGGAAGCTGCCGAGCATCCGGCTTGTCACCATGCTGGCGGCATCCTTGTGCACGCCGCGGGTGGTGACGCAGGTGTGCATCGCCTCCACGATCACGCCGACGCCCACGGGCTTCAGCACGCGGTCGAGCGTGTTCGCGATTTCCGCCGTCATGCGTTCCTGAATCTGCATGCGCTTCGCGTAAACCTCCACGAGGCGCGCGAGCTTGGAGATGCCGACCACGCGCCGCTTCGGCAGGTAGCCGATATGCACGCGCCCGATGATCGGCGCCATATGATGCTCGCAATGCGATTCGAAACGGATGTCGCGCAGGAGCACGATCTCATCGTAGCCCGCGACTTCCCGGAAGGTCCGTTGCAGGTAGGCTTCCGCGTCCTCCGCGTAGCCGGAAAACCATTCCTCATAGGCGCGCGCCACGCGCTTTGGCGTATCCAGCAGGCCTTCGCGGTCGGGATCCTCGCCGGCCCAGCGGATCAGCGTTCGCACGGCGGCTTCCGCTTCTCCGCGAGAGGGGCGTGCGGCCTTCTTTGCCGGGGTCGTTTTGGCTTTCATGGGGTTCTCCGCCGGGAGGGACTTCAGTGGAGGCGCGGCCGCTTGAGAAATTTCGCGCGGTCGCTGGAGATTATTTTTGCATCGAAGGTGCGGCCTTCGCGCCATGCCTTGATCGGCACCTCGACGCCGGCGTTGCCGAGCGCCCAGATCTTCCGGAAAAGGTCCGCCAGCTTCTTCACGGGCGCGCCCGCCACTTCGAGCAGCATGTCGCCGGTCTGCAAGCCCGCGCGCTGCGCCGGCGCGTTGTGCGCAAGGCCCATGACGACGATTCGGTCTTCGACATCCGCGGCGTAAAGCCCGAGCCACGGCCGCACTGGCCCGCGCCGCTGCCCGTAGGTCGTCAGATCGTCGAGCACCGGTTTCAGCAGATCGATCGGCACGACCATGTTGATGTTTTCCTCGAGGCCCTTCTCGTGCTTGCGTTCGAGTTGCAGCGAACCAATGCCGAGAAGCTCGCCCTTGCCGCCGATCAGCGCCGTGCCGCCCCAGTTCGGATGGGCGGGGGCCGTGATGATCGCGTCGTCGATGAGATACTCCCAGTAACCGGCGAACTCCTCCCGCCCGACGATCCGGGTGGCGACCGAATGCGAGCGTCCCCCGCCGCCGGCGAGCACAACGCGGTCGCCTTCGCCCGCGAGCGCCGAGTTGCCGAGCGTGAGCGCCGGCAGCTCAAGCCGGGACAGCGCCTGCACCAGCCCGAAGCCCGTCTCCTGGTCGAAGCCGAGCGCATGGCCGGGCACCGCGCGGCCGTCGCCGAGATGCAGCCAGACCGTTTCCGCCTCGGTGATGAGGTAGCCGATGGTCAGCACCAGCCCGTCGCGATTGATCAGCACGCCGTTGCCCGCACGTTCCGTGCCGAGTGTCTCGGCGGTGAAGGCGTCCGACGGAATCGTCGAGCGCAGCCCGAGAACCGCCGCGAGCGCGGAGTCCAGGTCGTAGGAATAGTCGCCCGGTTTCGGCTGGGCCGATGGCGATACTTTCCAGTCTCCTACCGAAGGCATTGCGTCATCCTGTTGGGGCCGTCCGCGTAACTTCGCGTTTATACGATCTTAGACTCACATCGCTTCCCGGTCATTGCGAAAACGCATAATCGCTATCATGTTATCCCGCACCAGCGCTGGCCGCTCCTGTGCCAGCCAAGGGAGGAAGACAATGAAGCAGTTCGTTTTGGCGCTTGCAGTTTCCATGTTTGCCGTGGGCGCGGCCAACGCAGCGTCATGCGCAGTGGAAGCCAAGGAAAAGAAGCTTGCGGGCGCCGCCCAGAAGAGCTTCCTGGCCAAATGCGAGAGCGACGCGACAGCCGCTTGCGACAAGAAGGCTGCCGACCAGAAGCTCGCGGGTGCCGCGAAGACCTCGTTCACCAAGAAGTGCGTCACCGACGCCGTCAACTAAGCCGCCCGAACAACCGGACGCCTCTCCCGCGAACAGCGGGGGAGGCGTTTTCGTTCTGTTCAGTGAAAGCGGTAGATCGCGGCGGCGCGGATCGTGTGGATGCGGTTTTCCGTGTCCGTAATGGAGCCGCCGGTCGAGATAAAGCTGTAATTGCGAAGGTCGTAATCCGAGAAAAGATACTCGAACCGGAACAGCAAGTTGTTCGCCAGCATCACGTCGATGCCGGCGCCGATCGTGAAGCCGAGATGCGTCCGCTTCACCTTGCTGTCGAGTGACGGCGCCTGCGAGAACTCGCCGACGGCGAGGCCCGCCGCCACGAAGGCGAGATAGCGGTCCACCGCATAGCCGGCGCGGACGCGCCAGTGGCTGTCCCAGATCGCCTTCGATTCCACCTCGTCGCACAGGCATGCGCTCAGCCTGCGGATGCTGGTGCCCGACGACAGGCCCGCGTCCGCTTCGATGCCGAACACCCAGTTGCCCTGCTGGATATTCAGCCCGGCGAGGAAACCGCCGTTGAAGCCGTCCGCGTCGAATGTGTCGCTCTCGAAGGAATCGCTGAAGAACTGCCGGAGCTGCTGATGGCCGCCATGCAAGCCGACATAGGCGCCGTTCCAGGAGAAGGCCGTCATCGGGCGCGTGCGCGGCATCGTCGGGATAAAACTTCCGCCCGCATATTTGTAGATGATGGCGGCGCGCACGGTGCTGGTGTTCAGTTCGTTGTCGAGAATGAAGCCTGCATTCGTGTGCAGCAAGGTCGTCGTTTCGAACTTCGAATAAAGATATTCCACGCGGAAGATGAAATTCGGCGCAAGCATCGTGTCGATGCCGCCGCCATAGGTCAGGCCGGTGAAAAGCTTGGTTGAATTGTTCTCGCCCTGCACCGACTGCTGGAATTGCGCCAGCGCCACGCCGGTCGTCACAAAGATCAGGTAGCGGTCGAAGGCGTGGCCGATGCGGGCGCGGATATGCGCGTCCCAGCGCAGGCGTGTTTCGACGATCAGTTCGTCGAAGCCGTTGAGCGGTCCGATGCCGAAATCGGCCTCGAAGCCGAATACCCAGTTTCCAAACTGGTGATTCAAGCCGGCGAGCGCGCCGCCGAAAAAACCGCTCTCGCGGATCGATCCTTCGTAAGCAACAATGCCGCCGAGGTTGAATTCGTGCGACGAACGCATTTTCGTTTGCCCGGCATGGGCGCCGATATAGGCGCCGCTCCAGCTGGCCGTGCCCGAGGTACGGATCGGCTGCGTCGGTTTTCCATCGCCGAATTTATAGATCAGTGCCGCGCGCACGATGTGGGTGTCGAGCGTGGACGGCACCTGTTGGCCGGGAAGCGAGTAGGTCTGCTCGAACACGTCATAGGCCGTGTAGAGATATTCGACGCGGAACAGCCAGTTCTGCGCGACGAAAGTCTCAACGCCGCCGCCGATGGTCAAGCCGAGCGGATAATAGTTCTGCTTGGCGAGGCCAACGAGATTGGGGAAAGCGGTCTGGTCGAGTTTCGCCGCCGAAACGCCGCCCGCGACAAAGAATAAAGTGCGGTCGACCGCATAGCCGAAACGCAGCCGCGCATTGCCGGACCAGATCAGCTTCGACTGGATGTCGAACACGTCATCGGAGGCCCGGGCATTGGCAAATCCGATGTCGAGTTCAAACCCGCTGATCCAGTTGCCGAAGCTGAAATTATAGCCGAGCAGCGCGCCGCCGATGGCGCTGGAAGCGCGGATCGTCTCGCTGATCTGGAAACCGGTATCCGTAACCTGATTGCGCGTCCACACGCCGCCCGCATGCGCGCCGATATAAAACCCTTCCCAGCGCATGGGCGTATCGCCGGCGCCGGCCTGTCCGGCCGAAAGCGCAAGCGCCAGCACTGACGCGACAAACGACTTCCTCACGACGCTCCCCAGCGTTCGTAATTGAGAACACCAATTTTTATCCCGGGAGTTTAGCAAGCGATTCCACCCGGCGATGTATCCCCCGGGCAACGGACCACCGAATAAGTTCGAGCGGCTGAAATCGAAGCGAATCCAGCGTCTTGTGACGAAATCCTAGCCTGCCCGGTACAGCCGGGAATAGCGTTTGCCGAGGCTGGTCAGCACCTCATAACCGATCGTTCCGGCATGGGCCGCAAGATCGTCCACCCCGATGCCCTCGCCGAGCAACGTGACGAGATCGCCCCGCTTCACCCCGGTCTCCGGAATGTCGGTCACATCGATCGTAATGAGATCCATCGAGATGCGGCCGAGCAAGGGGCAGCGCTTGCCCGCGACCACGGCTTCCGCGCCGGCGCGCTTGTCGTTGGAGCCTGCGGCACGCGGGATTCCATCCGCATAACCGCCGGCGGCGACCGCGATGCGGCTGTCGCGTTTCAGCGTGAACTCGGCGCTGTAGCCGACCGTCTCGCCCGCCTGTGCGTGGCGCACCTGAATTACGCGCAAATCGAGCCGCACGATCGGCTTCATCGGATTTTCCGCTTCCAGCACCGCGTGCCCGCCGTAGAGCGCAATGCCGGGCCGCACGAGATCGAACAATGAATCCTTATGCGCGAGCAGCCCTGCGGAATTGGCGAGCGAAGCCGGTATCCCGGGAAACAGATTCCGCAACGCGCGGAAGCCGGAAATCTGCTTGGCATTCATCGGATGCTTCGGGTCATCCGCGCAGGCGAGGTGGCTCATCACGAGGCTTGGCTTGAAGTGAAGCGTTTTCAGCCGCCCGGCAAACGCGGTGGCATCGTCCTGCGTCAGTCCATGCCGCCGCATCCCGGTGTCGATATGGATCGCGGCCGGGCAGTCGCCGGAAACGGAGCGGGCGAACTGATCCCATTCCTCGATTTCGGGCCAGGAGCCGAGCACCGGCTCCGCGCGCAGCGTCCGGTATTCGCCGGCCATGCCGGGCGCGAGCCCGTTCAGCACATAGATTTGCGCCGCCGGGCACACCGCGCGCAAATGGCGCGCTTCGTTCAGCAGCGCCACAAAAAAAGTGGTCGCGCCCGCGAGCGTCAGCGCCTGTGCCGCGGGCTTCAGTCCGATGCCGTAGGCATCGCCCTTCACGACGGCTGCGCATTGCGCGCCGCCCGCGCGTTTCTTCAGTGCACGGTAATTCGCGGCGAGGGCCGCCAGATCGATGCTGAGAATGCCGCCCGCTTCTTCCTCGGCGGGGTTGTTCTCGGCCTTCGGCGCGATGGGTTTCATTAGGGGATTGCTCGTACCTATCCCTCCCCTTTAGGGGAGGGTGGCCGCGAAGCGGCCGGGTGGGGTGCGCTGGCTCGCTCTCGCACTATTGTTTCGAGAATTCCTTCCAGATTTTTGTCAATCTCGTTATTCCAGAACCGCAGTACCTTATACCCTTCTCGCTGCAGAGTTTCGTCTCGAATCCGGTCTTTCTTGAGATCACTTGCGCGAGCGTGCTGGCCACCGTCCAGTTCAACGATAATGCGCGAACGTCGGCACTCAAAATCGACAATGAAATTGCAGATGGGAGATTGTCGGCGGAAGTGAATGCCGAGCGATCTAAGCTCCCGCAATCGGACCCACAACTTCACTTCATGGCGGGTCATGGTCTTGCGAAGCCGCCGAACGATTTCATTCGCCATGACAACCCACCCTGCGCCTTCGGCGCCACCCTCCCTTGGAGGGGAGGGATTATGGTGTGCCGGCAACCTTCATACAATCAGCGCCGCTCCGGCAGGTATTCCTCGCTTGCGAGATTGCTGAAACGCGTGAACTGCGCGTCGAATTGCAGGCTGACGGTGCCGGTGGGGCCGTGGCGCTGTTTGCCGATGATGATGTCGGCGACACCGTGTGCCTTTTCCATCGCCTGTTGCCACTTGAAGTGATCGTCTCCGCCGGGCTTCGGCTCCTTGTTCTCGAGGTAATATTCCTCGCGATAGACGAACATCACAACGTCGGCGTCCTGCTCGATGGAACCGGATTCACGCAGGTCCGAGAGCTGCGGCCGCTTGTCCTCGCGGTTTTCCACCTGACGCGAAAGCTGCGAGAGCGCGAGGATAGGAACATTCAGTTCCTTCGCGAGTGCCTTCAGCGCGGTGGTGATCTCGGTCACTTCCTGCACGCGGCCTTCTTGCGCTCTTTTTGAGGAGCCGGACAGCAACTGGATGTAGTCCACGACCATGAGATCGAGCCCGCGCTGCCGTTTCAGCCGCCGCGCGCGCGCCGTGAGCTGCGAGATGGAAACGCCGCCGGTCTCGTCGATGTAAAGCGGCATCGTCTGCATGATCTGCGCGTGGGCCGCGAGTTTCGCGAAATCGCTGTCGGTGATGTCGCCGCGCCGGATTCGGGAGGAGGGGATTTCGGTTTGCTCCGACAGAATACGGGTGGCGAGCTGTTCCGCCGCCATTTCGAGCGAGAAGAAGCCGACGACGCCGCCATCCAGCGTTTCGATGGAGCCGTCGGGCCGCGGCTGGCTGCGAAAGGCTTTTGCCACGTTGTAGGCGATGTTGGTCGCGAGCGCGGTCTTGCCCATGCCGGGACGTCCCGCGAGCACAATGAGATCCGAAGCCTGCAGCCCGCCCATCTTCTGGTCGAGCGCGGTCAGTCCGGTGGCGAGGCCGGCAAGATGTCCGTCGCGCTGGAATGCCCGGGCCGCAAGATCGATCGCACCGGTGAGCGCGTCGGAGAAGCGGACGAAACCGCGCTCGTAGCGGCCGGTCTCGGCGAGTTCGTAGAGATTTTTTTCCGCGTCCTCGATCTGCTTCGAGGGCACCGCATCGACCGGGGCGTCATACGCCGCGTTGACCATGTCCTGGCCGATCTGGATCAACTCGCGCCGGACAGCGAGATCGTAGATCGTGCGGCCATAGTCTTCCGCGTTGATGACGCTCGTTGCTTCGGCGGCGAGGCGCGCGAGATATTGCGGCGCGTTCATCCCGGCGATGTCGGCATCGTCCGGCAGGAAGGTCTTCAGCGTGATGGGGGTCGCTATCTTGCCCGCGCGGATCAGGCTCGAACTCACTTCATAGATTTTGCGATGCACCGGCTCGAAAAAATGGGCGGGCAGCAGAAAATCCGAGACGCGGTAGAATGCCTCGTTGTTGACGAGGATCGCGCCGAGCAGCGCCTGCTCCGCTTCGATGTTGTGCGGAGCCTGCCGGTATTCTTGCCGGACTTCCGGAAGCTGTTTTCGGAGCGCAGAATCCAGTGCCATGAATTGGCCGACAAACTCGAATGGTTGCGACAGGAATAATTTTTCTTAGCACGATGCGCGCCGATGCAAATTCCTTTCGACGGCAAGGGGTCACTATTCACAAGGAATCGAATCGCGTGCGCAGCTTTACGTTCGCGCTTGACTATGTCCGAAAATGGGAGGTTCCAGTCAGCCAAAGACGAGAAGGACAACCGTGCTTACTCGCCGGCCAGCCGGAACGGCGTGCGCTGCCCCCGCTCGGCGAGGCGCAGGCGCTCCTCGGCCGGTCCGATATAGTCGCGGGTGAGGGGAACCGCCTCCTGATGCTTCGCGAGCTGGATCTGGAACACCATCAACCCGCGGTGGCGGAACGACATTTCCGAGGCCGCGAGATAAAACTCGAACATCAGGAAGAAACGCCGGTCGTACAGCGCCTCGATCTCCTCGCGATGCGCCAGAAAGCGCTCGCGCCACGCCTTTAGTGTCTCCGCATAGTGCAGACGCAATATCTCGATATCCGTGGTGACCAGCCCGGTTCGCTGGATCGCGGGAAGCACCTCCGACAAAGCCGGGATATATCCACCGGGGAAAATGTACTTCTTCATCCACGCACTCGTGGTCGTGGGCGGGTTAAAGCGTCCGATTGAATGGATCAGCGCGACGCCGTCCTCATTCAGAAGCTCTTTCACCCGGCGGAAGTAGTGGTCGTAGTGATTGACACCCACATGCTCCAGCATGCCGACCGAGACGATCCGGTCGAAAGTTCCACGCACATCGCGATAGTCCTCCAGCCGGAAATGCACGCGCGGACTGAGGTTCTTTTCAGCCGCGCGCGCGCACGAGGCCGCGAACTGCTCATCGGATAGGGTTACGCCGGTGACCCGCGCGCCCGCGATTTCCGCGAGATAGATGCCAAGGCCGCCCCAGCCGGAACCGATGTCGAGAATGGAAAGCCCCGGCCGGTCCAGCAACAGCTTTGCAGCGAGATGCCGCTTCTTCGCGACCTGCGCGTCGTCGAGGCTCTGGTCTTCGTTCTCGAAATAGGCGCAGGAATATTGCCGGTCGGAGTCCAGGAATAAGGAATAAAGCCGCCCATCGAGGTCGTAGTGATGGGCGACATTCTTGCGCGATCGTCCGCGCGGATTGAACTGCGCGAACCGGCGCACGACATATTGCGCCCATTCGACCATCTTCTCCAGCAATAGCGGATATTCGTGATGCGTCTGCGAGAGGATCAAATCCAGAAAATCGGCGATCGATCCGCGCTTCATGCGCAGGGTGCCATTCAAATACGCTTCGCCGAGCTTCAATTCGGGATGCGCGATGATCCCGGCAAGCGTGCGATAATTCTGAATGTGGATTTCAACGGGGGAGCCGGACCCGTCTCCGACGGTAAAATTCGTCCTCCCGCCAATCGAGACGGTCAGCGTCCCGCGCCGGACGAACTTGCTCAATATCCGCCGAATCCAGCGATCCATCGCCGTCTCCCGCGCAAAGTGACCGCCCCTGACGGCCATCCCCGAATTTAATCAAAGGCCTGGCCGAACGGTCAACATGAAACTCGAAGCCCGGCGGATCGGTCCGCCGGGCCTCAGCAAGCACTAGAAACAACTGAGCTGTATTGCGGCAGATCAATCTCTGCCCGGTCACTACTCCTTGGCCTTCTTTTCTTTCTTTGCCTTGGCAGGCTTTGCTTCGGCGTTATCGCCTTCCGCATCGGCCTTCTTGGCCCGCTTGGCCTTCGGCTTCTGCTCGCCCTCGGCGGCTTCCGCGCCTTCACCTTCCGGCTCCTTGTCGAACATCTTGTCGGCGGCGACACGGGCTTCGGCGCGCTTTTCCTGTTCTTCGCTGCGGGACACGGTGAGGTCTTCACCGCGGGCCTGGCGCACCGCTTCGTCCGCCGAGCGGGCGACGTTGACGGTGATGCCGGTAACGATTTCCGGATGCAGCGCAACCTTGAGGTTCTTCAGGCCGATCGTCTTGATCGGCACGTTGAGCACAATCTGGTTGCGGTCGATGGCAAAGCCCGCCTCGGCGATCTTCGCCGCGATGTCGCGGGTCGAAACCGAGCCGTAAAGCTGGCCGCCTTCGCCCGCCTGGCGCAAGAGCACGAAGGATTGCCCGTCGAGCTTCTTCGAGGCGATTTCGGCGTCGGATTTCAGCGCTTCGTTCTTGGCTTCGAGTTCGGCCTTCATGCCCTCGAACTTGGTGCGGTTGTCCTTCGTTGCACGCAGCGCCTTGCCCTGCGGAAACAGGTAGTTGCGGGCAAAGCCGTTTTTCACGCGCACGACATCGCCGATCTGGCCAAGCTTGCCGACGCGCTCCAGTAGAATGACGTCCATTGCGGTTCTCCTCGTTACTTTTTTGGTTTGTTGGGTGCGGGCGGTGTGCCCGCGAAACGTTTGCGGAAATCGAAAATCGGATCGGCGAGGCCGATCAGCGCCACGGCCAGCAGCGGCCAGCCAAGAAACATCACCGCCGCCCACACCGCGCTCAGGATGATGAGCCGCGCGTTCATGTGCGCGGTGATCTTGTGGATCACCGCGAAGCCGAGCAGCACATAAGCAAGCAGCAGCGTGGCGGCGAACAGCGTCGCGATCAGTCCCGCAATGCCCGGCAGGAACGTGAGCGAGATCACGATGGCGAACACGATCGGCGTGAAATTCGGAAAGCGGATTTCATGCAGGTCCGGCCATGGCCGCTTGAGGCGGCCCGACATGCGCGCGACCCGACCCGCCAGCCAGAGATTGAACAGGCTCGTGCCCATCGACATCAGCGCCGCGAACGGCGGCATGACGACGGCGAGAAGCGTCAGCACTTCGTCGGCGCTGCGTCCGCCGGGAAGTTTCAGCGGCTGTCCGGCGGGCGTGCCGGTCTGCGCCCGCAGCACGCGCTCAAAACCGTCCTTCAGCGTATTCCGATAGGTGTCTAGATCGAGCCCGAGTGCCGGAATGGTGAGAGCGGTCGCAACGGCCGCGAGCAGGGCGGCGGCAATGATCAGACCGCCGGCCGGAAACCATTCCAGCGTTTCGTCCCGTCCGTTCGCGGAAGTCTGCGCGAGCAGCGCGAGATACGAGAGCGTGTAGGCGGGAACGCCGATCGCGACGAGGAAACTGATGAAGAACCAGCGGCCGAGCGCGTAACCTAGAAAACCGGCGGCCGCCACGGCCGCGATCAGGCCCGCCAGCTGGCTCCAGGCGATGCCCGCGAGCAGGATCGGGAGCGGCGTCAGATAGAACAGGAAAATCGAAAACGCGCTGCCCGACGCCAGCGTTGCGAACAGCAACGCCGCGGCGGCGCCCGCGCCAATTCCAATCGAGAGAATCTGCACCATCGTCAGCTGTCCCGCTTTCGCGGTTAGGAGCGTTTGCCCCAACCATCGCCACCCGGACCATTCCGGATGGCTGACTTTTTTCTTCCCTTCACCTCCCCTTGAAAGGGGGAGGTCGGTTTGCGAAGCAAACCGGGTGGGGGGTCATCTTGTGTTGGACCCCTCCCTAACCCTCCCCCTTTCAGGGGTAGGGGAAATTTCAATTACCGAATAACGTAAGGCAGCAAGCCCAGAAACCGCGCGCGCTTGATCGCGCCCGCAAGTTCGCGCTGCTTCGCCGCCGAGACGGCGGTGATGCGCGAGGGCACGATCTTGCCGCGCTCGGAGACGTAACGCTGGAGAAGCTTCACGTCCTTGTAGTCGATCTTCGGCGCGTTCGCGCCGGAGAACGGGCAGGTCTTGCGCCGGCGCGAGAAGGTACGGCGTCCGCCGCCGCCACCACCGCCAAAGCCGCCGTCGCGGCCGCCACCAAAGCCGCCGTCGCGGCCGCCATCACGTCCACCGTAACTCATGATGCGGTCTCCTCGA
The DNA here is from genome assembly GCA_022844205.1 of Xanthobacteraceae bacterium. Taxonomy (GTDB): domain Bacteria; phylum Pseudomonadota; class Alphaproteobacteria; order Rhizobiales; family Xanthobacteraceae; genus JAUSIF01. The sequence goes on from JALHMF010000004.1 coordinate 171,614, forward strand.
CTGCGGGCGCCAGATCCAGGTCGCCGCCTTCCTCGCCGTCGCGGTCGCGGCGGCCACGGCGCTCGTCGCGGTCGCGCTTCTGCAACATCACCGAGGGGCCTTCTTCATGCGCATCGACGCGCACGGTGAGAAAGCGAAGCACGTCTTCGTTGATGAGCTGCTGGCGTTCCATCTCGGTCACGGCGGCCGCGGGGCCGTCGATGCGGAGCATGGAGAAATGCGCCTTGCGGTTTTTCTTGATGCGGAAGTTGAGCGTCTTCACGCCCCAGTATTCGACTTCGCCGGCGAGCTTGCCGCCGTTCGCCTCGATGATGCCCTTGTAGGTGGTTGCAAGCTCTTCAGCCTGCTGCGCGGTCAAATCCTGACGCGCCAAAAATACATGCTCGTAGAGAGCCATGATTGGCCTTCCTTTCAGTTCAAGCCGCCCCGGCGCCGAGCCCTTTGAGCCTCGCGAAAGGCCCTAACGATCTCGAAGGCGGGGACACGGGACGACGGGCGACTTGGCCCTGCCTGTTTTCGGTGAGGAAAGAAGGCCGTCCGTTCAGCCCCCGGCCGGGAGCGAGCGAAGGGGCGGTTTATAAGGCATTATCTCCACAAGGCAAGACGGTATCCTGGGATGGGTGAAACCTTGACATATCTCTGTGGCGCGGTCCTTTCTCCCCCGAAATCTGAAGGGGCCTTCTTTGACCACCGCATTCATGTTCCCGGGCCAGGGCAGCCAGGCCGTCGGCATGGGCAAGTCGCTCGCCGACAATTTCGCCACCGCGCGCGCGGTGTTCGATGAGGTCGATTCCGCACTGAGCGAGAAACTGTCCGCGATCATGTGGGAAGGTCCGGCCGACAGGATCACGCTCACGGAAAACGCACAGCCCGCATTGATGGCGGTATCATTGGCCGCAATCCGCGTATTGGAAGCCGAAGCCGGGCTCGATCTTGCCCGCGATGTGAAATTCGTCGCCGGCCATTCACTCGGCGAATATTCGGCGCTCGCCGCCGCCGGTACCTTCACCATCAGCGACGCCGCAAAGCTCCTCCGCATCCGCGGCCGCTCCATGCAGCAGGCAGTCCCCGTGGGACAAGGTGCGATGGCCGCGATCCTCGGCATGGAAATCGCCGATGTCCGCGCGCTCGCCGCCGAAGCGGCGCAAGGCGATGTCTGTGAAGCCGCGAACGACAACGCACCCGGCCAGATCGTCGTTTCCGGTCATAAAGTGGCGGTCGAACGCGCGATTGAAATCGCCAAAGGAAAAAACGCCCGCGCGATGCTCTTGCCGGTGTCGGCCCCCTTCCATTGCGCGCTGATGAAGCCCGCCGCCGAGGCGATGCAAAAAGCGCTTTCCGAAGTGAAGCTGAACGCGCCCAGGGTTCCGGTCGTGCAGAATGTACCGGCGAGTGCGGTCACCGATCCCGCCGAGATCGTGAACAATCTCGTGGCGCAGGTGACCGGCACCGTGCGCTGGCGCGAATGCGTCGGCTATCTCGCGCAGAATGGCGTCACGAAACTGGTCGAAGTCGGCTCCGGCAAGGTGCTGACCGGCATGGCCAAGCGCATCGCGAAGGAAGCGGCGGCCTCCGCCATTGGAACGCCCGACGACATCGCCGCCTACAAACTTGCGAAGGGCGTTTGAATGTTGTTGATCGCGCCATCCTTCGAGGCCCTCGCTGCGCTCGGGCACCTCGGGATGACGCGCCGGTAAAATCACGTCATCCTGAGGTGCGAGGCGCTAGCGCCGAGCCTCGAAGGATGACCGTTACGTTGGGAGAATTGGATGTTCAACCTTTCCGGCAAAATGGCGCTGGTGACTGGCGCCTCGGGCTCCATCGGCGGCGGCATTGCCCGCGCCTTTCATAAACAAGGTGCGACTGTCGGCCTTTCCGGCACCAAGAAAGACAATCTGGAAAAGCTCGCGGGCGAACTCAGCGCGCGCGTGCATGTGCTGCCATGCAATCTTTCCAACACCGAGGAAGTCGAAGCGCTCGTCCCGGCTGCCGAAAAGGCCATGGGGCAGATCGATATTCTCGTGAACAATGCGGGCCTCAACCGCGACGCGCTGTTCGTGCGCATCAAGGACGAGGACTGGGATGAGGTCATCAAGGTGGACCTCACCGCCGCCTTCCGCCTTTCGCGCGCCGCCGTGTTTCCGATGATGCGCCGCCGCGGCGGCCGCATCATCAACATCACTTCGGTCGTGGGTGTCACCGGCAATGCCGGGCAGGGCAACTACACCGCCGCCAAGGCGGGCCTGATTGGCATGTCGAAATCGCTCGCGCAGGAAGTCGCGAGCCGCGGCGTCACGGTGAATTGTGTCGCGCCGGGTTTCGTCAAAAGCCCGATGACCGACGCGCTGAATGAGAAGCTCCGCGAGGCGATCCTGTCCCGTGTTCCCGCCGGCCGTCTTGGCACGGCGGACGACGTGGCGGCGGCTTGCGTGTTCCTCGCCTCGGAAGAAGCCGCATGGTTCACCGGCCAGACGCTGCATGTGAACGGCGGGATGGCGATGATCTGATTGTTTCCCAAGGGCTTGCGCGGGGGTCTGCCGCGCTAGCCAAGGGAATTTGAGTATGGTACCGACACTGGACTTTGCGGGGGCGAGGGGCTTCCGTGGAATTTGAACAACATCGAGAACGATGCGCCGCAAAGGCGTCAAGATATAACGGGTGGACCGATGAGTGACATTGCTGAACGCGTCAAAAAAATCGTCGTCGAACACCTTGGCGTTGACCCCGAGAAGGTGAATGACAAGGCCAGCTTCATCGACGATCTGGGCGCGGACAGCCTCGATACGGTCGAACTCGTGATGGCCTTCGAGGAAGAATTCGGCTGCGAAATCCCGGACGATGCGGCCGAGACCATTCTCACGGTCGGCGACGCCGTGAAGTTCCTCGAGAAGAACGCAGCCTGATCATCCAAAAGCGGGGAGCGAACCCGAACCGGGCTGCGGGCGTTTGCCTCGGCCGGGAGAGACAATGATGCGGCGTGTCGTCGTCACCGGACTGGGAATGGTTACGCCGCTCGCGACCGGCGTCGAGGAAACGTGGAAGCGCATCCTCGAAGGCAAGAGCGGCGCCAACAAGATCGAGAATTTCGAAGTCTCCGATCTGCCCTGCAAGATCGCCTGCCAGGTCAAGCGCGGCGACGGTTCCGGCGGCTCCTTCAATGCCGATCAGTGGATGGAGCCGAAAGAGCAGCGCAAGGTCGACGACTTCATCATCTTCGCGATGGCCGCCGCCAAACAGGCGCTCGACGACGCGAACTGGCATCCGAAGACCGCTGAGGACCAGAACAATACCGGCGTGATGATCGGCTCCGGCATCGGCGGCCTGAACGGCATTGCCGAGACCTCGATCATACTGAAGGAGCGCGGCCCGCGCCGCGTGTCGCCGTTCTTTATTCCCGGCCGGCTGATCAATCTCGCCGGCGGCTACGTTTCCATCGAGCACGGCCTCAAGGGTCCGAACCACGCGGTGGTCACCGCTTGCTCCACCGGCTCTCATGCAATTGGCGATGCCGGCCGCATCATCGCACTCGGCGACGCCGATGTGATGGTGGCGGGCGGAACCGAATCGCCGGTCACGCGCATCGGCATGGCGGGCTTCGCCGCCTGCAAGGCATTGTCCACGAGCTTCAACGATACGCCGGAAAAAGCCTCGCGTCCTTACGACAGGGACCGCGATGGTTTTGTGATGGGTGAGGGCGCCGGCATCGTCGTGCTGGAAGAATACGAGCACGCGAAGAAGCGCGGCGCGAAAATCTATGCCGAGCTGATCGGCTACGGCATGTCGGGCGATGCGTTTCATATCACTGCGCCCACGGAAGACGGCGATGGCGCGTTCCGCTGCATGAATGCCGCGATCAAGCGTGCCGGCATCGCGCCCGCCGAGATCGACTACATCAACGCGCACGGCACCTCGACAATGGCCGACACCATCGAGCTTGGCGCGGTCGAGCGCGTGGTCGGCAATGCCGCGGGACGCATTTCAATGTCGTCCACCAAGTCGATGATCGGGCATCTTCTGGGGGCTGCCGGTGCGGTCGAGGCGATTTTCTCGATCCTCGCGATCCGCGATCAGATCGCGCCGCCTACGATCAACCTCGACAATCCTGACGTGGAAACACCCATCGACCTGGTTCCCCACAAGGCGAACAAGCGCAAGATTGACGTGGTTCTCTCCAATTCCTTCGGCTTCGGCGGCACTAACGCTTCGCTGATTTTGCGCCGCGTGCAATAATCAAATTCTGTCATCACCGGGCCGCAGCGTCAGCCGCTCGCAAGCTCGCGGGACGCTGCGGCCCGGTGATGACATAAAGCTAAGACACTGTGACTCGCGCCGCTTCCCGCTTTCGCCATAATCGGGACTAGGCTCGCCCGCTCGGGATTCTGGAAGCATTGATGTCGAACGATCACGGACAAAACGGGCACGAGGGGCGAAGGCTTTTGCATCCGCGCAGCCCGCGCCAGGCGATCCAGCCAGAACGCATGCCGCCGCCGCCGTCGAAGCGCGCGAAGCATCCGCTGGTGGTCGCGGGCAACGCGATCCTGACGCTCTTGATGTTCCTGATGCTCGGTGCCGGGGCAGCGGTCTATTACGGAAAGAACAAGGCTGAGGAACCTGGCCCGCTCGATCGCGAGCGCGCGGTGGTGGTGAAAGGCGGTGTCCGCGAAGTCGCCGACACGTTGCGCCGCGAGGGTGTCATCCATCAGCCGCTCCTGTTCGTGGCCGCCGCCATCGCGACCGGCTCGACCAGCCAGTTAAAGGCCGGCGAATATCTGTTTGAGAAAGGCGCCAGCATTCGCGACGCCCTCGACACAATTGTCGAAGGCAAGGTCATCCAGCACCAGGTTACGCTCGCCGAAGGTCTGACCAGCGAGCAGATCGTGCAGCGGCTGATGGACGCCGAAGTTCTGACCGGTGAAGTAAAGCAGATCCCCCGTGAAGGCACGATGCTGCCGGACGGATATAAAGTGACACGCGGTACTACCCGCGAGCAGTTGATCGCGCGGATGCAGTCCGCGCATAAGCGGCTGGTACAAGAGGTTTGGGAGCGCCGCTCGCCGGAAATCCCGATCCGCTCGCCCGAGCAACTCGTCACGTTGGCGTCCATCGTCGAGAAGGAAACCGGCAAGGCGGATGAGCGCACGCGCGTCGCGGGCGTCTTCATCAATCGCTTGAACCGCAAGATGCGCCTGCAATCGGACCCGACGATCATTTACGGACTCGTCGGCGGCAAGGGATCATTGGGGCGTCCGATCATGCGCGAAGAGATCGACCGTCCGACGCCCTACAACACCTATGTCATCGAAGGCCTGCCGCCGGGACCGATCGCCAATCCGGGCCGCGCGTCGCTCGAAGCGGTCGCCAATCCTTCGCGCACGAAGGAGCTTTACTTCGTCGCCGACGGCACCGGCGGTCATGTGTTCGCGGAAACCTACGACCAGCACCTGCGCAACGTGCGGCAGTGGCGCGAGTATCAGAAGGAACAGGCGACCATTCAGCGTGAGTTGCAGGCACCGCCGCCACAGCAGCCCGCGCCCGATACTTCGAGACCGGCCGCCGTACCTGCCCGTGAAGTGGTACCTTCGCCCGTCGAGCGGCCTCAGCAGGAACAGAAGAAAGCCGGCGAGAAGGCCGAGAAAAAAGAGAAGCGCGCCGTCCCCGAAAGAAAAGAGTCCGAAAAGAAAGCGGGCCGCGAAACGCTGACCGAGCAGGAGCGAAACGCCGTGCCCGAACGTCCCGGCGCCGCCACGCAGAAGAAATCCAGCGCCAAGAAAAGCGACGATTTCACGCCGAGCATCATGTCGGAGCCGTTGCCTTCGGCCGACGTCGATGCGCCCAAACCGCGCCAGCCGATCCGGTAGCAGCAGCCAATGTCATGCCCCGCGAATGCGGGGCATCCAGTACTCACTGAGAAGAATGTGTTTACTGGATCGCCCGCTTTCGCGGGCGATGACAACAAGTGCACTTGAGGGGCCTTGATCCCCCGTCTACTCTCCGCGCGAATTTCGCTCCCGCGACCCGGATACAAGAATGCCCATTGCCAGCATGACCGGATTTGCCCGCGCGCAAGGCGAGAGCGGTTCCTATGCCTGGGCGTGGGAAATCAAGTCGGTGAATTCCAAGGGGCTCGATCTCCGCCTTCGCCTGCCGCTGGGCTGGGATGCGGTGGAAGCGCCGGCTCGCACCGCCGCCGCGAAGTCGCTTGCGCGCGGCAACGTCTCGGCAACGCTGGAAGTGAAACGCAATGGTGCCGCGCCGACGGTCCGGATCAATGAAGAAGTATTGATGGCTGTTGTCGCCGCGATCGGTTCGGTCGGGCAGAGGGTGAATGCGCAGCCGCCCACGCTCGACGGAATCCTGAACATCAAGGGCGTCATGGAAATCGCCGACGCCGAGGAAATTCCGGCCGAGCGCACGGGCGCGGAGAAGGCGATCGTCGCGGGCTTCGAAGACGCACTGAAGGATCTCGTGACCATGCGCCGCCGCGAGGGCGATGCGCTGGACAAGATCATGCAGGAGCGGGTGAGCCAGATCGCCGCGCTGGTCAACGAAGCGGAGAACGCACCGGGCCGCAAGCCTGAAGCGATCCGCGCACGGCTCGCCGAACAGGTAAAGGCGCTTCTGGAAACCAGCGAGAAATTCGACGCTGATCGTCTCCATTCCGAAGCCGTGCTGCTCGCGGCCAAAGCCGATGTGCGCGAGGAACTGGACCGCCTTACCGCGCATGTGAGTGCGGCCCGCGCGATGCTGAAAGGCGGCGGCGCGGTCGGCCGCAAGCTCGATTTCCTGGCGCAGGAATTCAACCGCGAGGCGAATACGTTGTGCGCGAAAGCCAACGACGTGAAGCTCTCGGCCATCGGGCTGGAGCTGAAAACGCTCGTCGATCAGTTCCGCGAGCAGGTGCAGAACCTCGAATGAAGCGCGCGAAGAAAAAGAAAGCCGCAAAGCGCGCGAAGAAATCCGCGCGGAGCGCGAAACGCACAGCAAGGACGCCGCGCCGCGGGTTGATGTTCGTGCTGTCCTCGCCGTCGGGTGCCGGCAAGACGACGCTGACGAGGCTCTTGCTGGAGCAGGACAAGCGCGCCCGCCTGTCGGTTTCCGTCACCACGCGCGAGCGGCGTCCGAGCGAAGTGGACGGCGTCCACTATACATTTGTAGACCGCAAGACCTTCATCGCCATGCGGGACGCGGGCGAACTGCTCGAATGGGCCGAGGTCCACGGCAATCTCTATGCGACGCCGCGTTTCGCGGTGGAAAAGCATCTCGCCGCCGGTCACGACGTGATCTTCGACATCGACTGGCAGGGAACGCTGCAGCTTTACGAGCAAGCGCGGAAGGATGTCACCAGCGTCTTCATCCTGCCGCCGTCGATGGCCGAGCTGCGCACGCGGCTCTCCCGCCGCGCCGAGGACGACGAAGCGACGATCCGCAAGCGCCTGAAGAACGCGGTGGAGGAAATCGGCCACTGGAAGGAATACGATTACGTGCTCGCCAACAACGATCTCAACCGCTGTTTCAGCGAAGTGAAGACGGTGCTTGCCGGCGCCCGCGCGCAGGCAGCCGGAAACAGAAGCGCGCGCGGCAGGCGTGCGATGGCAAACGCGCGGAAACTGCTTCGCGATCAGCAGCCGAAGCTCGCGGCCCTCGTGAAGAGACTGCAGACGGAAAAGATTTAAAGGCAGCCGTCATCCTGAGGCGCGAGACGCGAATGCGCCGAGCCTCGAAGGATGGCGGCGTCACCCTTCGAGGCCCGGATTCGCCGGGCACCTCAGGGTGACGTTTGGCCTGCGCGATATTCATTCGCCAGCCGCACAAATCCCTCCACCGGCACATCCTCCGCGCGCAGCGTCGGTTCGATGCCGGCTTTTTCCAATAAAGCACCCGCCTCCACGCCGAGCTGCTTCAGGCTCTGCCGCAGCATTTTCCGGCGCTGGCCAAAGGCTGCTTCCGTCACGCGCTCCAGCGTTTTCAGCTCGCACGCGAGCGGCTCCGCGCGCGGCACGAATTGCACGATGGACGACGTGACCTTCGGCGGCGGCACGAAAGCGCTCGGATTCACGTCGAACAAGATCTTCGGCTCCGTGCGCCATTGCGCGAGCACCGAGAGCCGCCCGTAGGTCTTGGAGCCCGGCGCCGCCACGATGCGCTCGGCCACCTCGCGCTGGAACATCAGCACCAGACGATCGAACCAGGGCGGCCAGGTTTCCGAGAGCCAGTTCACCAAGAGCGCGGTCGAAATGTTATAGGGAAGGTTCGCCACGATGCGCGCCGGCCCCGCGATCATGCCGCGCGGATCGAACTCCAGCGCGTCCCCTTCGACGACGCGCAGCTTCCCCGGATAGGCTTCCGCCACCTCCTTCAGCGCTTCGATGCAGCGCGCGTCGCGCTCGATGGCGATGACATTGGCACCCTCGGCTAGCAGCGCGCGCGTCAGCCCGCCGGGACCCGGCCCGACTTCCACCACGCTGACGCCCGCAAGCGGTCCCGCCGCCCGCGCAATGCGCGAAGTCAGATTCAGGTCCAGCAGGAAATTCTGCCCGAGCGATTTCTTCGCGGACAATTCATGCTTGCGGATTACATCCCGCAGCGGCGGCAGGCTGTCGATCCGGCTCATCCGGCGTGCGCGGGCGCTTCCGCCGAGGCGAGGCGATGCGCGAGCTTGATCGCCGCAACGAGGCTTGCCGGATTGGCGCGGCCCGAACCGGCAAGATCGAACGCGGTACCGTGATCGGGCGAAGTCCTGACAAACGGCAAGCCGAGCGTCACGTTCACCGCGCGGTCGAAGGCAAGTGTCTTCACTGGCGCCAGCACCTGATCGTGATACATGCCGAGCGCCACGTCATACCGTGAACGCGCCTCCGCATGAAACAGCGTGTCGGCCGGGAAGGGGCCGCTCGCATCGATGCCCTCCGCGCGCAATTTTTCCACGGCGGGCTTTACCACCATTGCATCCTCGCGGCCGATGGTGCCGGCTTCGCCCGCGTGCGGATTGAGCCCGCACACCGCAAGCCGCGGTCTTGCAATACCAAAACGCCGCGTGAGGTCGCGCGCCGCGATGCGCGCGGTTTCCACGATCAGTTCCACACTGAGAAGATGCGGCACTTCCGCGAGCGGTACATGGATCGTGACCGGAATCACGGCAAGTTCCTCGCTCCAGATCATCATGACGGCACGCGGGGCGACACCGCCCTTTGCCGCGAGATGAGCGAGAAATTCAGTATGTCCGGGAAATTTGAAACCCGCCGCCGTCATCACCGATTTCGCGATCGGATTGGTGACGATCGCCGCGCACTGTCCCGCCTGCACCAGCGCCACCGCGCGTTCGATGGCGCCCTTGGCAAGGGCGGCACTCGAAGCGTCGGGCTTGCCCGGCAGGGCGCTGGATGAAATGCCGAGCGGCTCGACCGGCAGTGCGTTCGCAAATTCCCGGCTAGCATCGGTGGCGCCGCATTCGGAAATCTTCACGCTCAGTCCAAGCAGCTTCGCCCGCGCCGCGAGCAGCGCCGGATCGCCCAGCAATAAAAACGGCGGCACGCCGTTTTTTGCGCGCGCGGCCCAGACCTGCAGCGCGAGTTCGGGGCCGATCCCCGCCGGCTCCCCGATGCTGAGCGCGACCGGCCCGGGCATGGATTATCGGTATTCGATGATGGTCTGGCGGCGGAGCTGGCTCAGGATCTGCGCTTCGTCGGCGTTGACGCGGCTTGCAAGCAGCTGCTGCTTCACCTCGCTGCGCGAGCCCACGTCGGCGACCGTTTCCTGCCGCGAGCAGACGGCGACCACTTCGATGCCCATATTGGTCGGCTCCGGCGGCGTCAGGCGGCCGTCCGGGGTGTTCTCCAGCAGCTTCTGAAGGGATGGCGGCATGTCGGTGGAGAAGCGGCGTACCGGCGCTTTTACCACCACTTCCGGGTGCGCGCGGGCGTATTGCACGAGATCGTCGCAGGAATCGACCTGCCCGCGCAGCGCTTCGGCGTCCTTGACGCGCTGTGCGCGCAGTGTCGGCGGAGAATTTTTCGGGATCACAAAGACAAGCTGGCGCAGCGTGTATTGCAGCGCCTTCTTGTTCGGCTGCTCGCCGCGCGCCATCAGCGCCGCCACTACGTCCGCGTCGCGCACCTGAAATGAGCCCGGCGTCATCTTCTGCAGCACATCGCGCCAGCCGATGTCGGCGCGCAGCTTCGCCTTGAATGCCTTTGGATCGATGCCCGCCTGCTTGAAGGCGCCCTCGAAATCCGTCGCCGAGCGGCCGGAAGAAGCTGCCATGCCCGCGAAGGCACGATCCACCTGCGCAGGGGTGACTTCGATGCCGAGCCGTTGCGCCTGATTCAGTTTCACCTTCTCGTTGATGAGTTCTTCCAGCACTTCCTGACGGACCGGTTTTTTGCGGGTGAATACTTCCAGCATCTTCGAGCGCATCTCGATATCGCGCGAAGTGATCGGTTCGCCGCCGACGAGGGCCACGAGCTGCTGGGCTGCAGCAGGCGAGGGGACGGCCGAAACCGCCAACAAAATCGTGGCCGCAGCGAGGGCAAACGTACCCGCGCGGCCGAGCTTCCGATACTGTTTCCGTCCTATTTTCATGGCGCTTCTTCTGGCTCAGGCGTTCTGGCGCCACCGGGAATAACACACCGGAGGCACCCCGCTCAATTCGTGCGGTCGTCGCCGATGCTGGTCGATGCGCCGGTTCCGCCGATGGTACGCAGGTTCACGCGCAGCATGACGCGGTGCACCGGGCGTGTGGTGATCAGGCTCGTGTAGTCCGCCACGTAGGTCAGATAGGCCGCAAAGCACTCATCGACATAGGAAACTCCCACGACGCCGAGATCGAACTTCTCGCGGTCGATATCATACCGCGCGCCGCCGAACAGGCCCCAGGTGTCGGTCAGCTTCAATGCCGCGGTCTGGTAGATGCCCTCGCGGCGCTCGGTGTAACCGATCAGCGGCTGCTCGTCGTAGAAGGCGTAGATCGTCGAAAGCGAGAGGCGGTCCCAGGTGGACTTCGTTTCGAACTCGAAGCGGCGGACTTCGAAATTGTCCTTGTCGAAGCGCGCGCGCGCCGAATACGAGATGTTGCCGGTCGGCTGGAAATAGATGCGGCCGACGTAATCGGAAGCATTGTTCTCCAGGCCGGACTGCAGGCCGTAGCCGACTTGCTGGCCGGAACTGTCGAACTGCCCGCTCTCGGAGAACGAGTTGCGGCCGAAGAGATGATAGGACTGCCCGAACATCACATTGATCATGCCGTAGCGGTTGATGTTCGCGGTGTACTGCACGCCGATATTGGCGCGGCCGCCGCCTTCGACGCGGTCGTAGCCGGAATATTTGTCGATCGCGAACAGATTGGTGTCGTCGAATATGAGGCTCTGCGCGTCCTCGTTCGGGAATTTGCCGATGCCTGTTTCGTTATTGCGCACGATCACCTGCGCGATCGGCTCCACGATCTGCGTGCCCCAGGAATGCACCGAGATCAGCGGATAGCGCGCTTCGAATCCGCCGGTGACCATGCCTCGCGCCAGATTTTCGCGGCCAATCTCGCCGTAACTGCCCATCGCGACGCCGGTTACATTCTCGAATTCGCGCGTCGCGACATCCGCGCGCACGTTCACGAACGGCTTGAATACGATTCCAGTATCGCCGATGATCGTCCGCTTCCAGTCCATCTGCGTTGTCATGCGCGTGTAGTCGCCGGCGAATCCGCGCACGAAGCACTTGGAGAGGTTGGGATTGAATCCGTACCGGGTGATGTCGCAGTTCGGAAGTGGTGGCGGATTTGTGCCTAGACCATCGCCAGTATTCTGAGCATTCTGAAATGACGTCGTAGAAGCCGCCGCGAATTCCGTCTGCTCGCGGCTCATGCTGATGAAGTTGGTGCGGAAGCCAAGTTCGCCGCCGAGAACCGGCTTGCCGACGACATACGAATAGTCGAGCACCGGGTGGATGATCGGAATCTGATCCTGGTTATCCAGCCGCGACAGCCCGTAGAAGTGCATCGCGCGCACGTCGAAGTAGCTGCGGTCGCCCTGTCCGGTCAGGTAGAGCTTCGAAACCTTCTCGGTACCTGATCCGTAATTCGCCTCGCCAAAGGCGATCGGCGTACTTCCCGTGCCGCTGAAACGTGTCGGATAATCGTAGAACACCGCGCGGTCGGTCGCGAGCGTGCCGTCCCAGCCCCAGACCCAGCGCGGGTTGATGCGGAACTGGCCCTGTGTCTCGATCGTGCCGCGGAAATCACGATCGCCAAACGACAAATTCCGTGGCGAGAACGAATCTTGCCCCTGGCGAAAATTGCCCGGATCGGTTTGCCAGATACCGGTGGCACGGAAAAGGTAGCCGCCGTTTTCAAGCAGATGCCGCCATTCCCCTTTCACCATCGGAATGTACTGCTCCGTCATCGGCACGACCGCTACCGTCATGTCGTAATTCGGCGCGAGCGCGAAGTAATAGGGGATCTCGATGCCCTGGCCGGAGCGGCTGTTCGAGAACGTGTTCGGCAAGAGGAAGCCGGACTGCCGCTTCACGGTCGGGTCCGGATGCCAGAACACGGGGAAGTAGGCGATCGGTACGCCGAAGAATTCGAGCGAGGCGTTTTCGTAATAGACGACCCTCTCGCCCTCGTTGTGAATGATGCGCGCGGCCTTCACCTGCCACACCGGCGGCCGCTTCGGGTCTTCCTTGCAGGGCTCGCACGCGGTGTAGATGCCGCTCTGCATTTCGGTGATGTTGCCGTCGCGGCGGATGGCGCGGGCGGCGGCGAAGCGGGTGCGCTCGGGCGTCTCCACGAGGAAGGAATCGAGGAATCCGTCGCGGAAGTCCGCGTCGAGTTCGACCGTCTCGCCGTAGAGGACGTTGCCGTCCTTGGTCTTGTAGCGGACGTTGCCGGATGCGTTCAGGCGGTTGGTCTTGCGGTCGTGCGTGACGCGGTCGGCTTCGAGCACCGAACCGTCGTAATAAATCTGGACGTTGCCGACCGCTGAAACCTGTTCCTTCTGGTAGTCGTAAACGATCTCGTTCGCGTTCACGAGCATCTTGGCGTTGGGATCGGCCTTCTTGGCGCGGGTGCCCAGTGGCCCGGTTTTCTTCTGGGCGGTGGCGGACGGCTGCTGCGCGAAAGCCTGCTCAAGCGGCGCCGCCGCGAGCATCATTCCGGCGGCCAGCGCGCAGGCAAACACACGCCGGCCCGAAGGCCAGCGCGGGGGACTACCCTGCAACTGGACGGAACTACGCAAGACCATTCACCCGTCCTCTTGGTGCAAGAGTACCAAGCAACCCATTAACGATCCGAACAGCGCCGGAAACCAGGCGGCGACAGCGGGATAAACGATCCCGCTTTCCCCCAGTTCTTCCGCCAGGCGAGACACGACGTAGAGCAAAAAGCCCGCCACCACGCCCCCCAGGATCATCTTTCCGACGCCGCCCAGCCGGAACACCCGGAGGCAAACCACGGCTGCGATCACGACCATCGCAACCAGCAGGAGCGGGCGGGCGAGCAGCACGTGATACTGGAGCCGGTAGCGTTCCGCGCGCAGGCCCGCGCGCTCCGTCACTTCGATCGCCTCCGGCAGATCCCAGAACGAGAGCGCGTCGGCGCTCGCAAGATTGCCGCGCACCTGTTCGTAGGTGAGGTTGGTCGGGAAGCGATAGGTTTCGTGATCCTGCTGCGCATCGCTGGAATTCGTGTTGGTGACGCGCGCCTTCGATAGCACCCAGTTTCCGGCTTCGAGCCGCGCCGATTCCGCCTCGATGCGCTCGATGAAGCTGCCCTCGGTATCGAACGAATAGACCTTCACGCTGGTGAGCGAGCGGCCCTGGTCGGATGCCGACTGCGCCTGCAGGATCGCCTGGCCTTCCTTGCTGTGCTGGCGGACCCAGATGCTTTTTTCGTTGCCCTGGAAAAGGCTCTTGCTGCGGTTGACGAACCTCGCTTCCATGTCGTTGGCGCGTTCCTTCATCGCCGCCGACATCGGATTGTAAACGGTGGTCGCGAACACACCGATGAGAAATGCGACCGCCATCGTCGAACCGGTGAACTGCCAGACCGACATGCCGGCCGCGCGCGCCACCACCATTTCAAGCTGTCTGGAAAGGGTGAGGAACGTGCCCATCGCGCCGAGCAGCACGGCGAACGGAAGCAGCTGCTCGGTGAAGGTCGGCAGCCGCAGCAGCACCAGCAGCGAAATATCGGAGAAGGCGACATTGCGGCCGGCGAAGCGGCGCGTCAGCTCGAAGAAGTCCGCGAATGCGATCAGCCCGACGCAGGTGATGAACACGCCGAACACCGCGGTGAAGAAGCGGTAGCCGAAGTAGCGGCCGAGTTTTCCAAACGCAATTGTCACGCCCATCGCTCCCTACGTCGTGCCAAGCCGCTCGAAACGCGCGACCAGAGAGTCGGCGAAACGCTGCAACGGTTCGGGGATGGAGGTTTTGGGGTCGCCGCCCATCGAGAAATAGGTTCCGACGACGATGGCGATGGCGGGAACGATGTAGGGCAGGGGCGCGAACGCCGCACTGCGCTCGACGAAACCGCCGGAACCCAGTCCGATGATTTCCATGCCGAGAAACGTTGCGCCCGCGCCGCCGATCGCGAGGCCGCGGCTTTGCCGCGTCGTGCGCGGCGAGCCGAGAAACGCGAACGCGATGACGAAGGCGGCGATTGGATAGAGTGGGGAGGAAAGCCGCTTGTGCAGTTCGACGCGGTGGCCCTTGGCGTCGTCCTTCCAGCCCTGATCGCCCGTCTCGGGAAACAGGAGATCGGAGAGCGCGCGGAAGCCGGGGCGTAAGTTGTTGGTCTCGGCGGCCGCGGAAAATTGGGAAAGCTCGAAGCCGTAGCGTTCGAACTCGACGATGGAGCCGCTGCCGGTGTCGCGGGTCTTGCCGTCGCGGCTCTTGGTGGCGCCGCGATGGATGGAGCCCTGCTCCAGCAGCAGGAACAATCCGTTGCCGGAATTCACGACGCGGCCGCGGTCGGCCAAATACGTGTTCTGTCGGTCCGCATCGCGCGCATCGTTCATGAAAATGCCCAGCAGCACGCCGTTCGGCGCGCGCTCGCGGATGTGGAAGGTCAGTCCTTTTTCGAGTTCGGCAAATCGTCCGGGGATCGCGACGTTCGTCAAGATGTCGGCATTCACCTTGGAAACCTGATCGCGCAGGTAGAGCAGGCTGCGCGGCCCAAGGTCGGCGGTGACGAGGGACGAAACGACGGACACCGCGATCGCGAGCAGAAGCGGCGCGCGGAAAAGCTGCCACGGATGCACGCCGGCCGCGCTCATCACGACGAGTTCGGAGTCGGAATTCAGACGGTTCAGCGTGTAGGCTACGGCGATGAAGAGCGCGATCGGCGAGATCACCGCCATCAGTGCCGGCAGCGACAGGCCGGTGACGGTGAGAAACACCCACAGCGTCTGGCCCTGGCTGGTGACGAGATCGAACCGGCGCAGCGCGGTGGCGAGCCAGATCATGCTGGTCAGCACGACGAGAATGCCGATGAAGGCAGTCGCGGCGTTCACCAAAATGTAGCGCTCAAGCCGGCTCATGAATTCCCCGCGGCGCGGCCTTCCCCAAGCCCGCGCCCGTCCCGATCGGGCGGCAAACTGGGGGTCAATTGGGGCCGGGTTTGGGCGGCTTATCGTTGGTAGGTTAATAGGTTAATAGGGGTTCCCCACCCCGATCATGCCGCCGTCCCGGAGTTCCAGAAATCATGGCCGAGCCCCTCAAAATATCCTTCACCGACCTCAAGCCCGGATTCAGCGGGGTTTTGGTCGTTTTGACCGATGAATCCCTCAAATTCGGCCGTACGGCCACGAAAATGCTGGCTCCGGCGCGGGACCATTTCGAGCGCTCGGCGAAGGCCGAGGGCTTCAAGGGCAAAAAAAAGAAGGCGATGGAGTTGGTCGCTCCCCAGGGATTGAAGGCCGAGCGCATCATTGTGGTTGGTACTGGAAAGCCACAGGACATGAAGGAATCGGACTGGGTCCGTCTTGGCGGCTTCATCATGGGCAAGGTTCCGCCCGCCGCGAAGGCGGTGACGCTCCTGGCCGAATCTCCCGACGGCAAGATCACCGGCGAGCAGGCGGCCGACATGGCGCTCGGGATGCAGCTCCGCGCCTATCGCTTCGACCGCTACAAAACGAAAAAAAAGGACAGCGACGACAAGGACCAGCGCCCGAGTTGCGCGGTCACCGTTGCTGTCGGCGATGTCTCCGACACGAAGAAGAAATGGGTGTCCCGCCAGGCGGTGGGCGACGGCGTGATCGTCGCGCGCGAGCTCGTGAACGAGCCGCCGAACGTTCTCTTCCCGGCGGAGTTCGCCCGCCGCGCGAGCCGGTTGAAGAAGCTCGGCGTGAAGGTCGAAGTGCTCGACAAGAAGGCGATGGAAAAACTCGGCATGCGGATGCTGCTCGGCGTCGGGCAGGGTTCGTCCAACGAGAGCCGCGTCGTGGTCATGCACTGGAACGGCGCGAAGAAGAGCGAGACACCGGTTGCGATCATCGGCAAGGGCGTGTGCTTCGACAGCGGCGGCGTTTCGATCAAGCCCGCTGCTTCAATGGAAGACATGAAGGGCGACATGGCGGGGGCGGCTTGCGTTGTCGGCCTGCTGCACGCGCTCGCTTCAAGAAAAGCCAAAGCCAATGTCATCGGCGCGATCGGGATCGTCGAGAATATGCCGGACGGCAACGCGCAGCGTCCGGGCGACATCGTGAAGTCGATGTCGGGTCAAACGGTGGAGATCATCAACACTGACGCGGAAGGCCGTCTCGTGCTCGGCGATGTGGTTTGGTACATCAAGGAGCGCTTCAAGCCGAAATTCATGGTCGATCTGGCGACCCTCACCGGCGCGATCCTTGTGTCACTGGCGCACGAATATGCGGGTCTATTTTCCAACGACAACAAGCTCGCCAAGCGCCTGATCGACGCCGGCAATGAGACCGGCGAGCGCGTCTGGCGGATGCCGCTTGGCCCGGAGTACGACAAGATGATCGACAGCAAATTCGCCGACATGAAGAACACCGGCGGCCGTCACGGCGGCTCGATCACCGCCGCCCAGTTTATCCAGCGCTATGTCGACAAGACGCCGTGGGCGCATCTCGACATCGCCGGCACCGCGATGGGCGTGCAAGCATCGGACATCAACCAGAGCTGGGGACCGGGCTGGGGCGTACGGCTGCTCGACCGGTTGATTCAGGAGCATGTCGAGAAATAAAACGCTTGAAAACTCACCCTTCGAGACGGCGTCCGCGCCTCCTCAGGGTGAGGTTCTGAGAACGAGCCTCATCCTGAGGAGGGCGCGTAAGCGCCCGTCTCGAAGGATGGGCAACAATGTGCTACGCTCCTCTCGTCCGGTTTCCGGGTTCACGGGGTCGCGCATGCGAGCCAGAATCCTTGCCGTTCTCCTGTGCGGTGCCGCCATGCTCGGCGTGGCGAATGCGCAGAAAATGCCTTTGCACGGCAATCCCACGACGCCGCCGCCGATCTACCGGGCGCCGCCGATGGTGACGCCGAATTACAGCCGCCCGTATGAAATCGAGCGCCTGCCGGAAAGCCATGCGCAGCCATTGCCGGATATGCGGATGCAACAGATTCCGCTGCCGCCTTGCCATCCCCATGACTGCGAAACCCTGAACACAATCGAGGAAGCCAAGCGGGAGTTCGTTCAATGCATGAATGAATCCAAGGGTGCGGACGGAAAAATCGACAGCGACGAATTGCAGGATTGCGTGTTCGGCTGGATGTCGCCGAACAAATTCGCGGCCTTCGCGGAATGCTGGCAGGATACGAACAACAGCGCGTGGACTTGCTTCAATCGCGCCTATGCCAGGAACGAAAAATCTTCCGGTCAGGCAAGTTCGGGCTATCCATCGCAGGGCTACACAACGCCACATAATCGGCCGCTCTCATCCCTTCCTCACACGCAGCCGCAAATTGCCTTGCCCTCCTCGAAATCATCTCCGGCCGGCGGTGGTGTGCATCCCTTCTGGGACTGCAATAGTGGCTCCCGCGTAGGCCCCGA
The DNA here is from genome assembly GCA_022844205.1 of Xanthobacteraceae bacterium. Lineage (GTDB taxonomy): Bacteria > Pseudomonadota > Alphaproteobacteria > Rhizobiales > Xanthobacteraceae > JAUSIF01. The sequence goes on from JALHMF010000004.1 coordinate 189,615, forward strand.
TAGTTACGATGATCAGCTTCTGTTCGAATGTCTCGCGGACATTCTTACGCAGGCGCAGATGGACCGTTTTTTCAACTGCGTCGATACGTTGGGGCGCGGCTACGATTTTTGTTACGACCGCGCGATCCGCTAAAATCGCAGGCGTTCGCTCTGTTTTTTCCGTGGTAGTCTGGCCGGCTTGAAGTTTTGGGAGATCGCTTTTTGCAGCGCGCAGGAGTTCTCGCCGTTCTGTTCGCATGCGCGCTTGCGCTCGCAGGCATCGCGCACGCGCAGAAGACCGTGCTGCCCGGCTATCCCTCGACGCCGCCGCCGAAGCAGGCGCTTCCCGGCAACCCGACCACGCCGCCGCCGATGCGCTCGCCCGACATGGACGGCACGCTCGGCTCCGGCAGCATGGATCGTGGCTCGCAGGGACCGAACATAGGGTCCGGCACCATGCAGCAGAGACCCGGTCTGTCGCGTGATGAAGCCCGCGCGCGCTTCGAGCAGTGCCTCGGCCAGAACACGCGCAACAACACCGTCAACGGCCCCGCACTTTCAAAATGCGTTGCGGGCTGGATGCCGCCGCCGCAGTTGAACGTCTTCAGCAACTGCTGGAACGATCCGAAGACCTCGGCCTGGGAATGCTTCGGCCGCGCCTACAACTGAGTGCTGCGGCAATTAACCCTTGTTCGCCCGATGGTTGCCTTCGCCGAAAATCGGCCTATATGACTGCCATCTCCCAACCGGCAGGAATCGTTCGATGGCGAAAAAACCCGCGGCCAAAGGGGAATTCACGTTTTTCGACGTCCTCTATGAGGACGGCACGCAGCGTTCCAACCGGCGCGTGCCTTCCGGATTGCTGGGCGGCCTCGACGGCGACGCCCCGGCCAAGACCGCGATCGAGCAGCAGGATCGCGAGATCGCCGAACGCTCCGGCCAGCAGCCGCTCCGCATCAAGAGCCTGCGCCGCTCCGGCGAGAAGGTTTCCGAGAAGCAGGAGCGCAAGCAGCGCTACGCAACCCAGCGGAATTGAACGGCGTCCGTTTACGCAAGCGAGGTATTTGATAGGATCCTCATATGAACGCCTATCTGAAAGACATGCTTTCCCGTGTGGAGAAATGGTCCGATGCGGACCAAGAAGAACTCGCTCAGGCAGCGTTCGAGATCGAAGCACGCCGCCGTGGAGCATATCAGCCGTCTCCGGAAGAACTCGCGGGAATTGACCGCGGATTGAAAGCGGCATCTGAAGGACGGTTTGTTGCCGAGCACGAAGTCGAAACGGCATTCGCCAAATTTCGCAAGGCATGAAGATTTTTTGGACCGCTTCGGCACTTGCCGATCTCGACGACATTGAAAAATATCTTCAGGCGAATTACCCGGAAACCAGTGAGGCAGTGGCGCGGCGAATTCGCTCCATCATCCGGCGTATCGGCGAATGGCCCTCAGCGCTCCTGAAGTAGCTTCGCGTGATGGCGTCAGGGTTGTGCCGCTGCTTCGCTACCCTTACAGAATTTTTTACCGGGTCGCTGGTGACAGGGTTGAAATTCTGCACATCTATCACAGCGCGCGCGGGCAGCGTTGAAGCACCGGTCTGATTTTTTTATTCTTATCAAGCATTTGCAAAACTTATCCCCGTCCTCCGGACCTCCCTTACAATCCCGCCAACTCTGTTCACCGAGGGGCGTCTTCTAGAGGCGTCGTGAAGGCGGAGCAGGGTGGCGGTGGCCGCGTGCGCGCTCGCAACGCAATCGCGGCGGCCCAAGCCGTTCGTGCCCGATGCGCCGACCGCGCATCACAGGCATCCGGGTCTGGCGCTTCCCGTGGGCCCAACCACGGTCGCGCCGGTGTGGTGCCGGCAGCGGTGGATAGAGCAGGAATCCGTTCGTAGCGGATTCGGTTAGTCCACCGGGGTTCGGATGGAGCAAGCCTACAAACACCGCGTGCGGGACGCCGGAAGCAATCCGGCACCTGCGGTGAAGACCTCCTGTGTGTTCTTTCACTCACACACAGGGCCATGGGGATCGGATTTCCCCGGCGTCCCGCGCTCCCCTTACTATTGGGCGCGGCCTGTCCCCGCGAAAGCGGGGAGCATGACCCGGATGCGGAACGCATCGCGGGAACGAATCTGTGCGCGCGTCGCGATCGCTGTTTGAAACCGGAAGCAGGCTTCGCTACGAGAGAACGATGACCGAAGTGCTCTTCTATCATTTGCAGCAAAAGCCGCTGGAGCAGGTGCTTCCGCAGTTGCTGGAAAAATGCCTCGAACGCGGCTGGCGCTGCGTCGTGCAGGCGGGGTCGGACGAGCGCGTCGATTCCCTCGACGCGCTGCTCTGGACCTTCCGCGACGACGGGTTCCTGCCGCACGGCACGGCGCGCGAGCAGGACGCGGCGGAAATGCCGGTGGTGCTGGCGACGGGTGCCGTCAATCCGAACGACGCGACGGTGCGCTTTCTTGTCGATGGCGCGACGGCCGACGACCTCAAGCCCTACAGCCGCGCGATTTATCTCTTCGACGGCAACGATCCGGACGCGGTCGATACCGCGCGCGACCAGTGGAAAGAGGCACAGGGCGAAGGCTTCGAGTGCACCTACTGGCAGCAGGACGCGAACGGGAAGTGGCAGAAGAAGGGCTAGCTGGACCTTACGCCGCCAAGGCCCTTCTCTCTTTGCAAAAGAATCAGATCGAGCGAGGGCGCTCCGTCATTGCCAAGCGCGCAGGTCAGCAATGCGTGCGCCTGTCCGCGATGGTGAGTCTGGTGATTGAAAAAATGATCGAGCGCGAAATGCAGCGGCTGTGAGATCGTCTTTGGATGGACGATGGTGCGGTAGCTGAAATCGGCCGCAAGCATGCCGTCGTTCAACCGGCCGATGAAATCGGCGATGCGCCTATCCTCGCTCGCGCGCGCCGCGCTAAGTTCACGAAAACGGTCGAACAGGATCGCGTCCAGCTGCGCCGGCTTCACCTTCTCCGGTGAAGCGTTTCATCCAGATGCGGTCGCCGACCAGAAGATGATTGAGCGTTCCATGCACCGACTTGAAAAATGCGCCCCGGTCGGCGCGATAGTCGGCGTCGGAAAGTTTGGCGGCGGTTTCGAAGAGACGCTTGTTGGCCCAGGCGTTGTACGCCGCGAACATGCGATAGCGTTCGATCATGGTGCGCTCCGGTCAGAGCGCGAAACGTACCACGATCTCGCGCAGTAGGATGACCCCCGCGATCACGACGAGCGGGTAGATGCGGTATGCGGCGGGCGCATCGCTGCGCATGAACACGCGAAGCACAACCGCGGGTGTTACGGCGAGCACGCAGAGCATCGTCCAGAAAATGTAGCGGTATTCATGCGCGATCCCGATCGGCCCGAAGCCCAGCGCATACATCGCGCCGGAGAGGGCGACCATCACCGACACATATCGCGTCCGCTCGTTCGGAATGCCGAGCGCCGCCCACGCCCAGGCGAGCGCGAACAGGAGATAGATATAAGGAGGACCGAACGGAGAATCGTTCTGCGCTTGCGCGAACCAGTCGGCCGCGCGCGAGATGAACGTCGGCTCGAAGGTGAACTCTTTCTGGTTCGACGATTGCGCGCCGGTGAAGACGACTTCCTTGCAGTCCTTGCAGAAGAACTGGAGGAAGCGATTGAAGTGATTGAAGCGGTGGATGAAGTAGGCGGCTGGCTCGCTCGCGATCGCCTGAAACCAGAGCTGCGAGAGCGGCGCGCCGAATTTCGGCTTCAGCGTCTCATAGACTTCCTTGCACTCGCCCCAGCCGTATACGTCCCAGAACCGCGGAGTATAGCATTTCGCGTTCTTGGCGACGAACTCCGGCCCGAACTCGCCTTTGAAATAATCCTTGCCGGTGAAATAGGTGATGCCGCCGAGGTCGAAAATCTGTAGCTGCGACATCGGCTTCACGTCGACGGCCCGATAAATGTACCGGTCGGCGAGGAGATGCGCGGGCGCCACGCTGAGCGAAATGATGCAGACGATAATCCCGCGTTTCAGCCAGTGCATCGCGGCCCAGCGCGTGCTGGTGGCGCGCAGCAACAGATCGAGCAGCGGCGGCAGCGCAAACAGGCTGTTCGCGCGCATGAAGGCGCCGAGTACGAGGAAAACCCACATCGCCGGCAGCGCGATGCGCCGCGAACGGATATTGCCCGTGATCAGTCCCGCGGCCGTGCCCGCCGCGATCAGCAGGCACACCGCCATGCCGATGTCTTTCACGAGCTGGCTGTTGAAGTTGATCGCCATCGGAAACAGGGCAGCGGCCAGGGTCCATACCGCGAGTGCCCGGCCTTCATGTCTCAATGCGTTTGCGTAGAGCGCGAAGCCTGACCAGTAAGCGGTCAGGAACAGCACCAGCATCGGCTGCGGGCCGTGATAAATTTTCTGCAGCGGGATCCATAGGAAAGCGAGCAGCGGCGGCTGCCAGTTGGTGAAATCGCGCTCCCTGGCCGCATTGAAATAGGCCCAGGCATCATGATGCAGGAGGCCCGGATAGAAAGCATAGAAGTTCACGCACGCCGCCAGCGCCGCGGCAATGAATAGCCAGCGGCTGAAAGTCCTTGAGGCGGGGGGATTTGCGCTCTGCATGGGCGGGGCCAATTAGGGCCTTCTCGCCTCGCATGCAAGCGCGGAGGATCAATTCAAATCGAGCAGGAATTCCGGCGCATATGAATCCGTCAAATTACTGGTGCGTCGGTCCGGAGTGGCGCGCAACCATCGGACCTGCGGCGAAACCGATCGCCACGAGCAGGGCAGCGACGCCGAAAAATGCGATCATCTCAACCATAGGAAGACCTCCAAAAGTGAGAACCAACGCTTGCGGTCCGCTTGCGGCGCAGCGGTTGCGTCGATATAGAACGCCCCGGCTCATCCAGAGTTCCCCCACATAAGGACCTTGCCCATGGCGCTCGAGCGCACGTTTTCCATCATCAAGCCGGACGCCACGCGCCGGAACATTACAGGTTCCGTCAATGCGCATATCGAGAAGTCGGGCCTGCGCATTGTCGCGCAGAAGCGCATCCGCATGACCAAGGAAAAAGCCGAGGCCTTCTACGGCGTTCATAAGGAGCGCCCGTTTTTCAAGAGCCTCGTCGAATTCATGACCTCCGGCCCGGTCGTCGTGCAGGTGCTGGAAGGCGAGAACGCGGTTGCGAAGTACCGTGAAGTCATGGGCGCCACCGATCCGTCCAAGGCCGCGGTGGGCACGATTCGCAAGGATTTTGCCGAGTCCATTGAGGCCAACTCCGTGCACGGGTCCGACAGCGCCGAAAACGCGAAAATCGAGATTGCGCACTTCTTCGCGGCTGCGGAAATCGTCGGCTGAAACCGGCAAATTCACGTTTCCGGCTGATAGAACCGGCCTATCTGTCGATTTTTATCCAAGCCATGGCCAGTTTTGCTTGGCATGACATTCCGGCTCCGCTATGCGAATTTGCCCCTAGGTAAAGATACTAGGGCGAGCGCATTGGGAGAGTTGCATGTCGTTTGATTCACCGGATTTCTGGCTGTCGCTGGGAAAGATCATCTGGATCAATATTCTTCTGTCCGGTGACAACGCGGTCGTGATCGCGCTGGCCTGCCGCTCACTCCCCGCAAAGACCCGCTTTTGGGGCATCGTCCTCGGTGCCGGTGTTGCGATCCTCCTGCGCGTGCTTTTCACCGGCCTGGTGACGACACTGCTCGACGTGCCGTTTCTGAAGATCGCGGGCTCGCTGGCGCTGGTCTGGATCGCCGTCGATCTGGTCATTCCGCACAAGGACGACAGGGAATCCGGCGTTGAAGCCGCTGAAAACCTCTGGCGCGCGGTCCGTGTGATCGCGATTGCCGACCTTGTGATGAGTCTCGACAACGTGATCGCCATTGCCGGTGCCGCGAAGGGCAGCTGGTTGCTGATCGGTATCGGCCTTGCAACATCGGTTCCGCTGATTATCGCGGGTGCCGCGCTGATCACCAAGCTGTTCGACCGCTTTCCGATCCTTATTTCCGCCGGTGCGGCACTCCTCGGCTGGGTTGCGGGCGAAATGTTCGTCACGGATCCGGCGATGGTCAGCTATTTGGGCGAGAAGCTCGCCCATTCGATGGAATATCCGGCCGCTGCTGCCGGTGCAGCAATTGTCCTTGGAATTGGCTGGTTCCTCTCGAGCCTCGCCAAGCGCCGCAAGCGCCGGACTGAAGGAGGAACAAGGGCGACCGCGAAAAGCAAGGTCAAGACGCATTGACATTTCGCGTCAGGGACTGAAAAGCATAGGACTAACAACGTCCATTCGTTGAGGCCCTCCTTGATCCATTTGAGAAGTCTTCAGGCATTCGTGCTTGCGTTGGCGCTCGCGCTCGGCGCCTGCGTTGATACCGTCGGTACCCAATCCACAACCGCTCCGGCAAAATCGAAGCCCGGCCAGCCGCCGATTGGTGGGGGCACCATGAGTGTCGAACAGGTGCAGAAGAAACTGCAGGAGCAGTGCGTCAGCGACTCCGGCGACTTCATCGGCCTGAACGCCACAATCAAGAAGAATTGCGAGTGCTATTCAAACTCGATGTCGAAGGCGATGGGCAAGGACGATCTTGCGTTCTATGCGAGCTACAGCGTGATCCCGACCCTCGGTAACTTGAAGCCGGACGATGCGAAGCGTAAATGCGGCATCGTTCCGGATGCCGACAAGCCCTCGCGCGCGCGCGGCAAGCTGCCCGCCCCGCCGAACTGATCCTCTTCAGCTTTTGACGACGCGGTCGCCCTCAAGACGGACCTTGCCTTCGGCCAGCATCTTCAGCGCCAGCGGATAGATACGGTGCTCCTCGGTCAGAACGCGCTTTCCGAGCGTGGCTTCATCGTCACCCTCTTTCACCGGCACTTCCGCCTGCAGGATGACCGGCCCGGCATCCAGTTCCGGCACCACGAAATGAACGGTGCAGCCATGCACCTTCGCGCCCGCCGCGAGCGCGCGGGCGTGCGTATCGAGCCCCTTGAATTCCGGCAACAGCGAAGGGTGAATGTTGATGATCCGCCCGTTCCATTTTTGCACGAACGGGTCGGTCAGCACGCGCATGAATCCCGCGAGGCAAATGATTTCGATCCGCGTGGATTCCAGAATCTTGCCGATGGCCGCGTCGAAAGCATCGCGGCTCTCGAAGGCCTTGTGATCGACAATCGCGGTGGCGATTCCGTTTGCAGCGGCGAACGCGAGCCCGCCCGCATCGGGCCGGTTGGATAGCACGAGCGAAATCTCCGCGGGAAAGCCGTACCTTCTTGCCGCATCGATGAGCGCGGCCATATTCGACCCGCGCCCGGAAATGAGGATCGCGGCGCGCTTGCGTTTGCTCATTGCAGTCCGAGCTTGCCGGAATAGATCACCCGCGGCTCGCCGTCGGCCTTCGCGATCTCGCCGAGCCTTGAGACTTTCTCGCCCGCCTTGATGAGCAGCGCAGTGATGGCGTCTGCCTCCCGGGCGGCGACAACAATCACCATGCCGATGCCGCAGTTGAACGTGCGGAGCATCTCGCCCTCGACGATGTTGCCTTCCCTGGCGAGCCACTTGAACACGGGCAGCACCGGAATGTTCGAGGAGTCGATCTTCGCCACGGTGCCATCCGGCAGAACGCGCGGGATATTGTCGGTGAAGCCGCCGCCGGTGATGTGCGCAAGCGCCTTGATGCCATCGCTTGCCTTCAGCGCTGCAAGGATCGCCTTCACATAGATGCGCGTCGGCGCGAGCAGCGCGTGGCCCAGTTTCTCCCCTTTCGCGAACGGCGCATCCGCTACCAGCGCCACGCCGCTCTCCGCCACGACCCGGCGCACGAGGGAAAATCCGTTCGAGTGAACGCCGGAGGAGGGCAGGCCAAGGATGACATCGCCGGCACCGACATCCTTCCGCGGGAGAAGCTTGTCCCGCTCCACGGCACCCAGTGCAAAACCGGCGAGGTCATAATCTTCGGCCGCGTAAAGGCCCGGCATTTCCGCCGTTTCGCCGCCGACGAGCGCGCAGCCGGCTTCCTTGCATCCGCTCGCGATGCCCGCGACCACATCGCGTGCACGCTCCGGGTTCAGTTTCCCGCAGGCGTAATAGTCGAGGAACAGAAGCGGCTCCGCGCCCTGCACGATGAGGTCGTTGACGCTCATCGCGACGAGATCGATCCCGATCGTGTCGTGCTTGTCCGCGTCGATTGCGAGTTTGAGTTTGGTGCCGACGCCGTCGGTGGCTGCCACCAGCAACGGATCGCGATAGCCGGCCTTGGCAAGATCGAACACACCGCCGAAGCCGCCGATGCTGCCGTCGGCGCCCGGGCGCGCAGTGGCGCGGGTCAGCGGTTTGATCAGGTCCACGAGCCGGTTGCCCGCGTCGATATCTACACCCGCGTCGCGGTAGCTGAGGCCCTTGTTTTTGTTCATACCGGCTCGCCTGAAAGGCCGGGGGTAGCCCGAGTCCGGCGCGTCTGCAAGGCGACAAAGCGCAGGTATTTCCCGGGTTTGCCAGAAGCGTCCGGGCGTTCTATGCCGGGCTCGCTCGCGGGGGAAATACGCGTGAACATTCCGAATTTGATCACGACCGGCCGGATTCTGCTTGTGCCGATCGTGGTCTGGTCCATCGTGACCGGCAATTTCATGCTGGCTTTCTGGCTGTTCGTGCTTGCCGGCGTTTCCGATGCGGTGGACGGCTATCTGGCGCATCGGCTGGAAGCCAAAAGCGAGTTCGGGGCCTATCTCGATCCGCTGGCCGACAAAGTTCTGTTGATGTCGATTTATGTCACGCTGGGCATCGCGGCAAAGCTGCCCCTGTGGATAGTGATAGCGGTCGTATCCCGCGATATCATGATTGTCGGAGCCATCATGCTGGCCTGGCTGGTCGGCCGCCCGCTGGAAATCCAGCCGCTGGTGGTCTCCAAGCTCAACACGATGGCTCAGCTCGTGCTCGCGGCCATGGTTTTAGCCGCCAATGCATTCAATTTTGATCTGGGTATCTCCCTTGCGGCCGCGCTCGCCGCCGTCGCAATATTGACCGGACTTTCAGCCGCCGCCTATCTAGCAGGCTGGATGCGCCATATGGCCTCCTGACGCCGGAGAACGGACTACCAACCTATGAAGCTTCAGCGCCAGGTAATGTTCTGGATCGGCGTGCTCGTGGTGTTCATCCTCGTTCTGTGGATGCTGCGCGACATGCTGCTGCCGTTCGTCGCCGGCATGGCGCTCGCTTATTTTCTCAATCCGGTGACCGACAAGCTAGAGCGTTTCGGCATGAACCGCATGGTCGCGACTCTGCTCGTGATCGGCTGCTTCGTGCTGATCTTCGTGCTCGTCGCGATCCTGCTGGCACCGCTGCTCGGCGGGCAGGTCTTCGCGTTCATCCAGCGGCTCCCCGGATATGTCACGCGGCTGCAGGAAGTCGTGATGACGGAAGAAAACAAGGAATGGATTCAGCGTCTGCTCGGCGATCGGCTGCCGGATTTGCAAAAATCGGTGGGCGATTTCGTGGGGCAGGGTGCCAGCTGGCTAGGCGCATTCCTGATTTCGCTTTGGTCCGGCGGACGCGCGATCATCTCTGTGTTCGCGCTTATCGTCATCACGCCCGTCGTCGCATTCTATATTCTGTATGACTGGCACAAGATGGTCGATAAGGTGGACTCATGGCTGCCGCGTGAGCACCGCCCGACGATCCGCAGGCTCGCGTCTCAGATCGATGGAACGCTGGCCGGATTTTTGCGCGGGCAGGCGAGCGTCTGCCTGATCCTCGGTGCTTTTTACGCAGTCGCACTCACGCTTGTCGGCCTGAACTTCGGGCTGTTGATTGGCCTGTCGGCGGGGCTCATCAGCTTCATTCCGTATGTCGGCTCGCTCAGCGGTCTCGTAATCGCGACCGGGGTCGCGGTGGCGCAGTTCTGGCCGGACTGGACCTGGATCGCGGCCGTGCCCGCGATCTTCATGATCGGGCAGTTTTTCGAGGGTTACATTCTTTCCCCGAAACTCGTCGGGGAAAGCGTCGGGCTCCATCCGGTCTGGCTGATGTTCGCGCTGCTCGCTTTCGGTTATCTCTTCGGCTTTGTGGGGTTGCTCGTCGCGGTGCCCGTCGCCGCGATGATCGGCGTACTGTTGCGCTTTGCACTGAGCCAGTATCTCGCAAGCCGGTTATACACAGGCGGCTCGAAGCGCCGGTCACGCTAGCGGAGTGAAATGATGCGTGAAGCGCGTGCGAGGCAATTGGCGCTCGAACTTCCGCATGCGGAAAGTTTTCACCGCGACGATTTTCTCCCGAACTCGGCAAACGAGGCGGCACTGGCACTCGTGGACTCATGGCCGAACTGGCCGGGTCCATTCGCGGCGATCGCGGGTCCGTCGGGCTCCGGCAAAAGTCATCTCGCCGCGATCTGGGCCGAGCGTGCCGGTGCGCGCATCGCGGACGCCGGCCTGCTGCGGAACGGCGAAATCCAGCGGGCGCTCGTGACGGGCGCGCTTGTGGTCGAGGATTTTTCGATTGCGCGGGTGGACCAGACCGCGATCTTTCATCTCTTCAATCTGGCGCGCGAAACATCGGCTTTCATTCTGTTCACGACGGCAAGCAGGCTTGAGTTCGAAGGCGCCGGCATCCCCGACCTTGCTTCGCGCCTGCGCGCGGTACCGGTGATCCAGCTTGCGCCGCCCGGCGATCAGTTGATCGCGGCGGTGCTCGTCAAACTCTTTGCAGACCGGCAGATGACGATCGACGAGGATACGGTCGCTTTTCTCCTGCCGCGCATCGAGCGCTCGCTTGCCTCCGCCAAACGGGTCGTGGAAAGGCTTGACCGCGCCTCCCTTTCGCGTGGCCGCAGGATCACGAGGCTGTTCGCCTCCGACGTCCTCAGGGACGGAAATTCGCCGCTCTAAGCCTCGACTTTCCGGCATTTTCCGAATGTCATGAAAGATTCATCTGGCGGCGTGATAATAAGAAGAAACCCCCGGAGCGCGTCAGGAAATGCCCGCCGACATCACACCGATCCATGCCTTGAAGGTGGATGCTGTTGAGCCGTTGCCGCTCACGCACGATCAGACGCTTGGCATCGCGGGCAGTCCTGAACGCTTCATCAACCGCGAGATTTCCTGGCTGGAATTCAACCGCCGTGTCCTGCGCGAGTCGGCGAACAGCAACAATCCGCTGCTTGAACAGCTTCGTTTTCTCTCGATCTCGGCGAACAACCTCGACGAATTCTTCATGGTCCGCGTCGCGGGCCTGCGGGGCCAGGTGCGGGCAAACGTGACGACACCGAGCCCGGACGGTCTTACGCCCGCGGAGCAGCTCTCGAAGGTCACCGCCGAAGCAGGAAAACTTTGCGCCGAGCAGCAGGTCCGCTGGCGCGAACTCCGCCGCGAACTCGGTAAGGAAGGCATTCAGCTCGTCGAAGGCGCGGACATCCTGAAGAGCGAGCGAAGCTGGCTCGAAGAACATTTCCTGCATCACATTTTTCCGGTCCTGACGCCGCTTTCCATCGATCCGGCGCATCCGTTTCCGTTCATCCCCAATCTCGGCTTTACGCTGGCGTTGCAGCTTGCCCGCGCCAATGACGGCCGCGGCATGAACGCGATCGTGCGCGTGCCGGCGAAGATCGAGCGTTTCATTCGCCTTCCGGAGCGCAAGGAGGGCGAGCTTCGTTTCATCGCATTGGAGACGGCGATCGGCCTCTTCATCGGGCGGCTCTTTCCCGGTTACTCTCTGCGCGGCCAAGGCGCTTTCCGCATTGTGCGCGACAGCGACATTGAAGTGGAAGAAGAAGCCGAGGACCTCGTCCGCGTGTTCGAGAGCGCGCTGAAGCGCCGCCGCCGCGGCTCCGTGATCCGGCTCGAATTTGAGTCCTCGATGCCCGATGAACTCCAGAGCTTCGTTGCGCGGGCGTTGCAGGCGGACGGCGACGAGATTACGCGGGTCGATGGCTCACTCGCGCTCAGCGACTTGTCCCAATTGGTGGCTATCGAGCGGCGCGACCTGAAATTCAAGACCTTCAACCCGCGCTTTCCGGAGCGCATCCGCGATCAGGGCGGCGATTGCTTCGCGGCAATCCGCCAGAAGGACCTCATCGTCCATCATCCTTATGAATCCTTCGATGTGGTCGTGCAGTTCCTGACACAGGCCGCGCGCGACCCGAACGTGGTGGCGATCAAGCAGACGCTGTACAGGACTTCATCCGATAGCCCGATCATTCACGCGCTTGCTGAGGCGGCGGAGGCGGGAAAATCGGTCACCGCGCTGGTTGAATTGAAGGCACGCTTCGATGAAGAAGCCAACATTCGCTGGGCGCGCGATCTGGAGCGCGCGGGCGTGCAGGTCGTCTTCGGATTTTTTGAACTGAAGACTCACAGCAAATTGTCGCTGGTTTTGCGCCGGGAAGGAAAGTCGCTCGTGAGTTACGTTCATGTAGGCACCGGTAATTATCATCCGGTGACCGCGCGCATCTACACCGATCTTTCTTACTTCACCTCGGACGAGACGGTAGCGCAGGACGTGGCCAAGATTTTCAATTTCATCACCGGCTACGCGCAGCCTGCGGAACTGCAGAAGATGGCGGTATCGCCGGTGAACCTGCGCTCGCGCATCGTCAAGCACATCGAGGAAGAAGCGGCGAACGCGCGGGCGGGAAAGCCCGCGGCGATCTGGATGAAGATGAATTCGCTGGTCGATCCGCACATCATCGATTCGCTCTATGAAGCGGCCAGGGCGGGTGTGGAGATTGACCTGATTGTGCGCGGCATCTGCTGCCTGCGGCCCGGCGTGCCCGGCCTCTCCGAAAAAATCCGGGTCAAATCCATCATCGGACGGTTCCTGGAACATTCGCGTATTTACTGCTTTGGCGGTGGTTTCGGGCTGCCGCATCCGAAGGCCATCGTGTATATTTCGTCGGCCGACATGATGCCGCGTAACCTTGACCGGCGGGTCGAAGTGTTGTGTCCAATGGTCAACACGACCGTGCATCAACAGGTTCTCGACCAGATCATGGTTGCGAATCTGAAGGATAACGAGCAAAGCTGGCGCGTGTTGCCGAACGGAACGAGCGAGCGCATCAAGCCCGGTGAAGGCGAAGAATCGTTCAATGCCCATCGCTACTTCATGACCAATCCGAGTCTTTCTGGACGTGGCAAATCTCTCAAAGATTCTTCTCCGCGCAGTCTCGTCAGGCGAAGCTGACGGCATCAGCGCGCCCGCCGGGGCGCGGGGCCGGCTGCCGCTTGGTCGGCCGGTTGCCGTCGTCGACATCGGATCCAACTCCGTCCGTCTCGTCGTCTACGAGGGCATGAGCCGCAGCCCGGCGCCGATTTTCAATGAGAAGGTTCTCTGCGGTCTCGGCCGCGAAGTCGCAACCAAGGGCAAGCTCCCCGCTGACGCGGTGAAAAGTGCACTCGATGCGCTCAGGCGTTTTCGCGCGCTGTGCGACGTCATGCATGTCGGCCAGTTGCATGTGATCGCGACCGCCGCCGTGCGTGACGCCAAGGACGGCTCCTCCTTCATTCGCGATGCGGAAGCGGTCTGCCGCGCGAAAGTCGAGGTGCTCACGGGCGCCAAGGAAGCGCGTTTCGCCGCCCTCGGTGTAATCGCAAGCGTGCACGAGCCGGACGGCATTGTCGGCGATCTGGGGGGCGGTTCGCTCGAACTCGTCGAGGTGCGCAACACCGACATCGGCATTGGGGTGACGCTTCCGCTTGGCGGTCTAGCCCTCTCGGACAGCGCCGAACATTCACTCAAGAAGGCGGGCAAGATTGTTGATGCCGTGCTCTCCGACGAGCGCCTGTTGAAGACGCTGCAAGGCCGGACCTTCTATGCGATCGGCGGTACATGGCGCTCGCTTGCCCGCCTCCACATGAGCCAGACAGGGTATCCGCTGAGTGTCATGCATGGCTATTCGTTGCCGGCGAAGGAAGCGCTCGAATTCGCCGAACTCGTCCGCCGCGTCGATCCCGACACACTCGACAATATCGAAGTCGTGGCGAAGGCCCGCCGCCCGCTATTGCCTTACGGTGCGCTTGTGCTTGAGCAGCTCCTGCGGCTTGGAAAGCCCAAGCGCGTCTTTATTTCCGCTCTCGGCGTACGTGAGGGGCTTCTGTTCAATCTTCTCGGAAAGGATGCTCAGTCGGAAGATCCACTGATTTCCGCGGCGCGAGAACTGAACGAACTGCGCTCGCGCTCGCCGCAACACGGGCAGGAACTGGTCGACTGGATGGACAAGTTCATGGAGTCCACGGGTTTCGAGGAGACAGACAACGAACGCCGGCTGCGCCATGCCGCATGCCTGCTCGCCGACATCGGCTGGCGTGCGCATCCGGATTATCGGGGCCAGCAGTCGTTAAACATCATAGCACATGCCACCTTCGTGGGCATCGATCATCCCGGCCGGGCGTTCCTCGCACTTTCGGTATTTTACCGCCACGAAGGCACCGGCCAGCACGATGACGAACTTTCTCCGCGCATCCGCGAACTTGCATCCACACGCATGCTCGACCGCGCCCGCGTGATCGGGGGCGCATTCCGGGTCGCCTATCTTGTATCTGCATCGATGCCGGGCGTGTTGCCGCGCGCGCCGCTGATCGTCTCCAAGGGCAAGCTGGTGCTGAAACTCGACGGCGATCTTGCCGCCCTGAACGGCGAGCGCCTGTTCAACCGCGTGCGCCAGCTTGGCAAGCTGATCGGCCGCGAGCCGGTGATCCGCTAGCGCTCAGGATTCGATCGCTCGATCAGCACGATCCGGCCGTCCTGCACGGCAAGTGCCGTATCGCCCCGCTTCAGCTTCAGCGCTGCTTCTCCGAACAGTTCACGCCGCCAGCCCTTTAGCGCCGGTACTTCGGCATTCTCCGACGACGCGATTTTCTCCAGATCATCCACGGTGGCGACGACCTTGGCGGCCACGCCGTGCAGCTCGCAGGTCATGCGCAAGAGCACTTTCAGGAGTTCGACGGTGGCGCTGGCGCCGTTCGACAGCGGACGGTCGCGTGCGACTTTCGGGAGGCTTTGCGGGTCGCGTGCAAGTCCTGCGTTGACGGCCGCGACGATGGCTTCGCCCGACTTCGATTTCTCGAAACCCTTGGGCAGCGCGCGCAGCCGAGCCAGCTCATCGGCCGTCTTCGGCTGCTGCGTCGCGATCTCCGCGATCGCGTCGTCCTTCAAGACGCGCTGGCGCGGCAGATCGCGCAACTGCGCTTCGCGTTCGCGCCAGGCGGCGACCTCCATCAGCACGCCCATCTCGCGAGGACGCTTCACGCGCGTGCGCAGCCTCTCCCACGCGCGCTCCGGCTCCTGCGAGTAGGTCTGCGGAGAGGTGAGGATCGCCATCTCTTCCTGCACCCATTCGTTGCGGCCGCCGCGTGCGAGATCGTCGTTCAGCTTCTGATAGACCTGCCGAAGATGCGTGACGTCGGAAATCGCGTATTCGAATTGCGCCCTGGAGAGCGGCCGCCGCGACCAGTCGGTGAATCTTGAAGTTTTGTCGATCTGGTCGCCGGTCAGCCGCTGCACGAGCTGATCATACGAAATCGAGTCGCCATGACCGAGCACCATCGCGGCGACCTGGGTGTCGAAGATCGGCTTCGGGATCATCTTCGCTCGGTGCCAACAGATTTCCACATCCTGTCGCGCGGCGTGAAACACTTTCACGATGCTCTCATTCGCCATCAACTTGAAGAAGGGCTCAAGGTCTAGGCCCTCGGCCAGCGCATCGATCACCACGGCCTCGTCCGGCCCCGCCATCTGCACGATGCAGAGTTTGGGCCAGAAGGTGCTCTCGCGCAGGAACTCCGTGTCCACCGTAACAAACGGGTGACGGCTGAGCCGATCACATGCTTCGGCGAGTGCGGGCGTGGAAACAACCAAATCCATTGATTCTTATTAGCGGAATTGAACGTCCCTGACGACCTTTGTTGCCCCATTTTTCATGCCGTCCTACAACAAAAAACATGGGCAAACGCTGATGAAATGCCGGTCGATTTTCTACGCAATTGCGGCACTATCGCTGTGCGCTACATCGGGTGCCGCGCGCGACGTGAGCGATTCCGCGGGCCGCAACGTCGATGTTCCCGAGCGCGTGGAACGCGTCTTTGCGGCGGGCGCACCCGCCGCGGTGGCGATCGTCGTGCTTGCACCGGACAAGCTGCTCGGATGGCCGGTGCGGCTACGTGACGGATCGAAGCCGTTTCTGTCGCCCCGCCTCGCAGCATTGCCCGAACTTGGCCGCCTGACCGGCCGCGGCGACACGGCCAATCTTGAGGTCGTGATCGCGAGCAAGCCCGATGTCGTCGTCGATTATGGAACGGTTGCGGCAACCTATATCTCGCTCGCCGACCGTGTGCAGTCGCAGACCTCGATTCCTGTCGTTCTGGTGGATGGACGTTTTGAGAACACGCCGGCTTCGCTCCGGCTCCTCGGTAAAATTCTCGGCGTCGAGGCCCGCGCCGAGGCAATCGCGCGCTACGCCGAGGAGACGTTCGCGCTTGTTGATGGAATTCTCGCGAAAGTCGCGAGCGACAAACGCCCGAGCGTTTATCTGGCCCGCGCGGCGAACGGATTGGAGACGGGCATCGAAGGCTCGATCAATACCGAAATTCTGGAACGGGCTGGCGGCCGCAACGTCGCCCGTCGCGAAGGGGGCCGTGCGGGTCTTGCGCAAGTCTCGCTCGAACAGGTGCTGACCTGGAATCCGGAAATGATCGTCACGCTCAACCGCGAATTCATGGTTGCCGCGCGCAAGGATCAGGCGTGGTCGGCGGTACGCGCCGTGCGCGAAGGCAAGCTCGTTGCAGCCCCCGATTTTCCGTTTGGCTGGATCGACGGGCCGCCTTCGCTCAACCGGCTGATCGGGCTGCGCTGGCTGGTGACGCTGTTCTTTCCGGAGCACGCCAAGCTCGATATGCGCGCCGAAGCCAGGCGGTTCTACAAGCTCTTTTACGACTTCGAACTCACCGATGAGTCCTTCAAGACGTTGTTCGCCGACACGGGCTTGAAGTGACGATGCAGCGCCTCGCGATCCCGCTGCTCGCATTGGCGCTTGTCGTCGCTTCGTTGCTATCAGTCACCATCGGACCCTATACGATCACGCCCGGTGATGTGAGCCGCGCCCTCGCGCGCCTGTTCGGCTACGGCACCGGCGCGCCGTCGCCCGCCGAGATCGTGCTCTTGAATGTGCGTCTGCCGCGCATCGGTGCTGCGGTCCTTGTAGGTGCAGCACTCGCCGCCGCCGGTTCCGCCTATCAGACGATCTTCCGCAATCCGCTTGTCTCGCCCGATATTCTGGGTGTATCGACCGGTGCAGGGCTCGGCGCCGCGTTCGGCATTCTGCTTTCACTCCCCGTGGTGCTGATCCAGGGCTTGGCTTTCGCGGGCGGCATTGCCACCGTCATCATGGTTACGGCCATCGCCGCCGCGGTACAGACCCACGACCGCGTGCTGGTGCTGGTGCTTGCGGGCGTCGTGGTCGGTGCACTCGCGGGCGCTGCGATCTCGCTCGTGAAGATTCTTGCCGATCCTTACGACCAGCTTCCTGCCATTACGTTTTGGCTGCTCGGCAGTCTTGCCGGCGCGAAAGGGATCGACGTCGGCGCTGTCGTGCCGCCTGTCGTGTTCGGAGTGGCGTTGCTCTGGCTGCTGCGCTGGCGGGTCGCCATTCTCTCTCTCGGCGACGACGAGGCAAGAACGTTGGGGGTGGACGTCACGAAGCTGCGTGCGACGATCATCGGTGCGGCCACACTCGCCACCGCCGCAGTGGTGGCCATTTCCGGTGTGATCGGCTGGATTGGTCTTCTGATCCCGCACATGGCGCGCATGCTGGTCGGACCGCAATTCGCGCGCCTGTTGCCTGCATCCGCGCTAATGGGTGCCACGTTCCTCGTGCTTGTCGATATGCTCGCCCGCACCATTGGACGAATCGAAACGCCGATCGGAATCCTGACCGCCATTATTGGTGCGCCCGTCTTCATTTGGCTTCTCCAGCGCACCCGCAGGGCATGGGGATGACGATGCTGCGCGCCAGACATCTTTCCGTCGGATATGGGAGCCGCGTCGTCGTCTCGGACATTTCGCTCGACGTGAAAGCAGGCGAAGTCCTCTGCCTACTCGGTCCGAACGGGGCAGGCAAGACGACGCTCTTCCGCACGCTGCTCGGCCTGATCGCTCCGCTCGCCGGAGAAATCGATCTCGAAGGGAAGCCGCTTCTGCAATATTCCGCGCGCGACCGCGCCGCCCGCATGGCCTATGTCCCGCAGGCCCATGCCGGTGTGTTCGCCTACACAGTCCTCGATGTGGTGTTGATGGGCCGCACCGCACGGCTCGGCCTGTTTGCGTCACCCACCGCCGCCGACGAGCTGGCGGCACGCGAAGCGCTCGCATCCATCGGAATCGAATGGCTGGCGGAAGAAGATTACACGCGCATTTCCGGCGGCGAGCGGCAGCTCACGCTGATCGCGCGCGCGCTGGCGCAGGGGACGCGGCTTCTTGTGCTCGACGAGCCGACCGCCAATCTCGACTTCGGCAACAGCGCGCGGGTGCTTGCGCATATCGGAGCACTCGCGAAGCGCGGCTATGCGATCGTGCTCTCCACCCACGAACCGGATCACGCCCTCTCCATCGGCACCAAGGTCGTGATCGTTCATGACGGCCGGATCGAAGCGACCGGAACCCCGGAGGAAATCGTCACATCGGAGCGGCTTTCCTCGCTTTACGATATCAAGGTGGCGGTGGAACGGACCGAGAGCGGCGGCAAGGTTGCCCGTCCGTTAATCTGATGCGGCGAAAGGACTCCTTGAATTCGCCGTAAGTTCCTGCCATATGAGCCCCACACATGAGCGCCATGCGCGCTCGCGGGCCGCGTGTCAGAAACGAATTCGCTTCATTTCCGCCCGTCTTTCCTCACTTCCATACATCGGCAACCCAGGCCACGCGGGATGTCTTAAGGCAAACCCGCGATTCGCGCCGGGCCGCCTAAGGCGGCGTCACGCTTTTCGCACATAGAAAGAATCACGTTGAACAACTTTAATGAACTCGGCCTCGCCGCGCCGATCGCCCGTGCACTCGCCGACGAAAAATACGAAAAACCCACCCCGATTCAGGCCCAGGCCATTCCGCCGATCCTCGCCTCGCGCGATCTTGTCGGCATCGCGCAGACCGGCACGGGCAAGACGGCGGCGTTCGCGCTGCCGATCCTGCATCATTTGCAGAAGCATAATCAGCGCCCCG
Organism: Xanthobacteraceae bacterium; assembly: GCA_022844205.1. GTDB lineage: Bacteria > Pseudomonadota > Alphaproteobacteria > Rhizobiales > Xanthobacteraceae > JAUSIF01. The sequence continues at coordinate 208,763 of JALHMF010000004.1, forward strand.
AGCGGCGCTCGTGCCGCGTGCTGGTGCTGAGCCCGACGCGCGAGCTTTCCGGCCAGATCCAGGACAGCTTCCGCACCTACGGACGGCATTTGCGAATCTCCACCGCACTTGCCATCGGCGGCGTGCCGATCGGACGTCAGATCAAGTCGCTCTCGAACGGCTGCGACGTGCTCGTGGCGACACCCGGACGTCTGCTCGACCTGATGAACAATAACGCGATCCGTCTCGACAAGGTTGAGATTTTCGTGCTCGACGAAGCGGACCGGATGCTCGACATGGGCTTCATCCGCGACATTCGCAGGATCGTCGCCAAACTTCCGCAGAAGCGGCAGACGCTTTTCTTCTCGGCCACCATGCCGGGTGAAATCGAGAAGCTCGCTTCCGAACTCCTGAACGAGCCGGTCCGCGTCGCTGTGACTCCGGTCGCCAAGACCGCCGACCGCGTCGAGCAGCACGTCATGCTGATCGAGCGCGCCGGCAAAGGCGCACTGCTTGCGGAAGTTCTGAAGGGCGAGGCGGTCAACCGCACGCTCGTCTTTACCCGCACCAAGCACGGCGCCGACAAGGTTGTTCGCGCGCTGGTGAAGTCCGGCATTCCCGCCGAGGCGATCCACGGCAACAAATCGCAGAACAACCGCGAACGCACGCTCTCCGATTTCCGCAAGGGCCGTATTCGTACGCTCGTGGCCACCGACATTGCCGCGCGCGGCATCGATGTCGACGGAATCAGCCACGTTGTGAATTACGATGTGCCCAATGAACCCGAGAGCTACGTGCATCGCATCGGCCGCACCGCGCGTGCGGGCGCCGAGGGCATCGCGATTTCCTTTTGCGACCGCGATGAGATGGCGTATCTCCGCAGCATCGAGCGGCTGATTAAGATTTCGATCCCGGTCATCGACCGCCGTGCCAATCCGCAGCCGTTGAATAGCGGGCCGCGCGAGAACACGCGCGACAACAACGGTCACAATCAACGCAACGGCCAGCGCAAGCGGCATCGTCCTGGCCGCGGGCATGGGAACGGGCACGGCCAAGGCCGTGACCACGCAAACGGCAATCACCGCGAGGGCCGTCCGGCGCAGGCGGAAGGCGGACGCAGCAATGCGCAGCGCCCGCATTCGGAGGGACGCAAAGGTGACGGCATCAATGGTGTTGCGTTCATGCAGAACCCGAGCCATCGTCCCCGCCAGCATCGCAAGGGGCAGTCCAGTCAGCGTCAACGTCCCGCGCAATAAACCGGATCAACAGGGAGAACTGTATGGCGAAAGAAGAGATGCTGGAGTTCGACGGTACCGTCACGGAAGTGCTTCCGGATGGTAACTACCGGGTCAAGCTCGATAACGATCACATGATCCTCGCCTACGCGGCGGGCAAGATGCGGAAGCACAAGATCCGCACCATCGAGGGCGACCGGGTCATCGTCGAAATGTCCCCCTACGATCTCGACCGGGGCCGCATCAGCTTCCGCCACAAGTCCGACAAGCCGATGCCGGCGTCTCCCCAGCGCAAGCCGAACTTCCGCCGCCGCTGATTTCTACACCCTCATAAGCCGCTCGCGGACCCCCATCCGCGCGCTTTCTAATGCCGCTCGATTGCGATACACAGACCGCGAATTGAATCGCGGAATTCCTGGCCATCCATGCACCGTTATCGTTCCACGAATTGCGGCGCCCTGCGCGACAAGAACATCGGCGATGCGGTGCGCCTGTCCGGCTGGTGCCACCGCATCCGCGACCACGGCGGCGTGCTCTTCATCGATCTGCGCGACCACTACGGCCTGACGCAGGTTGTCGCCGATCCCGACAGCCCCGCCTTCAAGATCGCCGAGAAGCTGCGTTCCGAATGGGTCGTTCGCATCGACGGCAAGGTCCGCAATCGTCCCAAAGGCACGGAAAATACCGAACTCCCGACAGGCCTCGTTGAAATCTATGCGACCGAGATCGAGGTTCTGGGTGCCGCCGCCGAATTGCCGCTGCCGGTGTTCGGCGATCAGGAATATCCGGAGGAAATCCGTCTCAAATACCGCTTCCTCGACCTGCGGCGCGAGAAAATTCACGCCAACATCATGAAGCGCGGGCAGATCATCGACAGCATCCGCCGCCGCATGAAGGACGGCGGCTTCTTCGAATTTCAGACGCCGATCCTGACCGCATCGTCGCCGGAAGGTGCGCGCGACTTCCTCGTGCCGTCGCGCATCCATGCCGGAAAATTCTACGCGCTCCCGCAGGCGCCGCAGCAGTTCAAGCAGCTCCTGATGATCGCGGGCTTCGACCGCTACTTCCAGATCGCGCCGTGCTTCCGTGACGAGGATGCCCGCGCCGACCGCTCGCCGGGCGAGTTCTACCAGCTCGACATCGAGATGAGCTTTGTCACACAGGAAGACGTGTTTCAGGCGGTTGAACCCGTCCTGAAAGGCGTGTTCGAGGAATTCGCGGACGGCAAGGCTGTGACGCATAAATTCCCGCGCATTCCTTATATGAATGCGATGCGCGACTATGGCACCGACAAGCCCGACCTGCGCAACCCCATTAAAATGCAGAACGTCACCGAATCCTTCCGCGGCTCCGGCTTTAAGATTTTCGCGGGCATGATCGAAAAGGATTCCGCCGTCGAGGTCTGGGGCATCCCGGCCCCGAAGGGCGGCAACCGCGCGTTCTGCGATCGCATGAACTCATGGGCGCAGGGCGAGGGCCAGCCGGGCCTCGGCTACATTTTTTGGCGCGAAGGCGAGGAGGGCGGTGCCGGTCCGCTTGCAAAAAACATCGGTCCGGAGCGCACCAAGCAGATCGCCGATCAGTTGCAGCTCGGCATCGGCGACGCCTGTTTCTTCGTGGCTGGCAAGCCGAAGGACTTTGTGAAGTTCGCAGGACTCGCCCGCATCAAGGTCGGCGAAGAATTGCAACTGGTCGCCAAGGACAAATTCGAATTCTGCTGGATCGTCGACTTCCCGATGTACGAGTGGAACGAGGATCTGAAGAAGATCGACTTCTCGCACAATCCTTTTTCCATGCCCAGCATGGAGCCGGATGAATTCCTGAAGCTCGATCCGGCCAACAAGGACGCGATCCTCGCCATCAAGGCGATTCAATACGACGTGGTGTGTAACGGCATCGAGCTTTCGTCCGGCGCCATCCGCAATCACCGCCCCGAGGTGATGAAGAAGGCCTTCGCCATCGCCGGCTACGGCGAGGATGTGCTCGAGAAGAAATTCGGAGGCATGTTGCGGGCACTTACCTACGGCGCACCGCCGCACGGGGGCATCGCACCGGGCATCGACCGCATCGTCATGCTCCTTTGCGGCGAGGAGAATCTGCGCGAGGTGGTGTTGTTCCCGATGAACCAGCGCGCCGAGGACCTTCTGATGGGGGCACCGTCGGAAGTGACGCCGGAGCAGCTGAAAGAGCTGCACATCCGTCTCGTCCCGCCACCTGCACGCTGAACCGCTGCAATTAACCGCCCGGTTACACGAAAATTACATCGTTAACGGCCTCTTAATCCCCCTGCGGCAAATTTTGCTTTTGGGACGGACCAACGAGGCGCTGTGCGGACTCCCAGCCGGTTCTTGATCGCGGCAACGGTCGGCGGAGCATTGCTTGCCGTCGGGGCGATCTTTGTGATCGACACCACGCTGGAATCCTACGTCGAAAATCACGCACGCGACCGGCTGGTGGCGCAGGCTCGCGGATCGTTGAGCTTTGCCGAAACGCGGCTCGAGCAGACGGTGACCACGCTTGTCGATCTGGCGGCGAAGGCGGGGGACGATTGCAGCTCCAAGATGATCGACATGATGCGCTTTGCGATGTTCTCGAACATGCCCATGAAGGGCATGGCGATCCTCGACGAAAAAATGCAACCGGTTTGCACGCCGGCGGGCGGCAATCTTCCGCCGATCTCGCTTTCCCGCGAGTTTCAGCTCGCCGATAAACGCATATCGTTTTCCGTCGCCCGCTTTCGCGACCGTCAGGAACGCTCGCTACATCTGCGGCTGGAGCGCCCGAACGGCCGCTCGCTGGCGACACTGATTGCAACGGAGGCGTTGCTGCCCGAAATCGAATTCGGCCGCGATGAAGGCATCAAGCGCATCCGCCTGCAGGTCGAAAGCGGTGAGCTGATTTCCGCCCGCCCGGCCGGCGACGAAGGGGCCGGCCTCGACGACGGGCGCTCGCTCGTGGTGCAACAGCGTTCCGAGCGCTACCCGATGATGATCGTGGCCGAGCGCAGCCGCCGCGCCATCGCAGTCGAGTATCAGGATCTGCAGTTCATCGTTCGCTCCTGTTTGCTGTTCGTCTCGATCTTCGCGCTCGTGGTATTCTGGCTCACGGTCCGCCGCAATCAGGAAGATCCGGTGGCGGCGCTGAGGCTCGCGATGCGGAACGGGGAGATCGTTCCGTTCTTCCAGCCCACCGTCGATACGATGAAGGGCGGTGTTCGCGGCGCCGAAGTACTCGCGCGCTGGCGCAAGCCGGACGGCACGCTTGTGTCTCCCGCGCATTTCATTCCGCTCGCCGAGCAGAGCGGGCTGATTTACGAACTGACAAACGTGCTGATGAAACGCGCCTGCGAGGAAGTCGGCGCCACCTACGCCGCGCGGCCGCATCTTCGGCTCGGCTTCAACCTGTTCGCCGGGCATTTCGACGAAGCGAAGATCGTGGAGGATGTGAAGGCGGTTTTCACCGGCTCCAGAATCGCCTTCGACCAGATTGTCCTCGAAGTCACCGAGCGCGCGCCGCTGCCGGACCTCGATGAGGCCCGCAAGGTCATCGCTTCGCTGCAGGAAATGGGCGTCCGTGTAGCCATCGACGATGTGGGCACCGGTCACGGCGGCTTGTCCTATTTGCTGAAACTCGGCGTCGATATTATCAAGATCGACAAAATGTTCATCGATGCGATCAGCACGGAGCGCTATTCGCAGATCATCATTGAAACACTGGTCGAACTCGCTCGCACCATGAACATGGAAGTCATCGCCGAGGGCGTCGAGACGTTCGAGCAGGTGGAATATCTCCGCCTCAAGGGCATCAACGAGGCGCAGGGCTTCGTGTTCGCGCCGCCGTTGCCGGCAAGCTCCTATCTGGCGCTTGTCGAGGCGATGGACCGGCCGCGTCCGTCCGTTGTGGAAAATCCGCTCGCGAAGCTGGCGGGCGCCGCCTAAACTCGCCGCATGGATCTATCCGAACGCATCGGCCGCTACTGTGAACGCCTGGGTCCTGAATTCTGGGCCGAGCCTTTCAACGCGATCTCCAACGCAGCATTTCTGCTGGCCGCCATCGCCGGTTATTTTATCTGGCTCAGTCACGGAAGCCGCGACCGGGCCGCACTGATCTTGATCGCGGTTGCGTTTTCCGTCGGCATCGGCTCGTTCCTGTTTCACACCTTTATGACGCCGTGGTCCTATCTCGCGGACGTCATTCCGATCGCGGTATTTATCGCAAGCTACCTGTTGCTGGCGCTCCATCGCTTTCTGCGCTTTGGCCTTGTCATGAGCGTGGTGCTGCTCGCGGTCTTTGAAGCGATCACCGTGCTGACGTTGCGCTCTTTCCCGCCCGCCTTCCTGAACCGGGCGGTGGGTTATGTGCCCGCATTGGTTGCGCTGATCCTCATCGGCGGCACGCTGCTCTCGCGCAACGCCGGCGATAAGTCAGCCGCCGCGGGCCGGGCCTTGCTGCTGGCCGCGATGCTGTTTGCGATTTCGCTGTTCTTCCGCACGGTCGATCTGGCGCTCTGCAATGCGTTTCCGGCCGGTACGCATTTCCTCTGGCACATTTTCAATGCGCTGGTGATCTTCGTGCTGCTGCACGCGGCGATCCTGCACGGGCCTGAAAAGGCTGGAAGATAAATTTTGGACTGTGAGGGTTTTTAAACGAGGAGGCGGCCTTTCGGCCGCCTCAAGTTTTTACGCCACGCCGGGAGGAGGAAGGGTGGGGGCTTTGCGAGCAACAAACTCGCAGAACCTCCGAATGCGTGAGCAAAAAAACGAATCAGTTCGTACCCAAACCATATCAGTTTCATGACCCGCGTGCAGGATTATTTTTTTGAGAATGGTCAGGTATCGCTGGATGCGTCTTTGCGTTGCGGCGAATGAAAAGATTTCTCACTTTTGGAGCTGATGCACCATCCTTTTTTTGCATCCGTAGGGGTCGTAACCCGGCGACACCAATCCGCCGTATTGCGGGAACCAAACTCCCGCCGCGCCGTTGGGGGCTGGGCGGTAGCGAATAAATTTCCAGTTTTCCCGGCGCATGGCGCCGCACAGGAGTGATCCGGATGCTCGCACTCTTCATGATCGGACGCATTGCGTTCGCGCTGATTTTCATCATTTCCGGCATCAGCAAGTTCATGGATCTGACGAACACCTCCAACATGATCGCCGCCGAAGTGCTGCTGCCGGGTTTTCTGTCCGGTGTGGTGACGCAGATCGAGGGCGCGACCGGCATGCGGATGCCGATGGTGCTGGCGATTGCGGGTGCGGTCATCGAGGTGATCGGCGGTGCCATGATCGCGCTTAATTTCGCGAGCCGCCTCGGCGCCATTCTGCTCATTCTGTTTCTCATTCCGGCGACCTATTACTTCCACGATTTTTGGACCATGTCCGGCGACGCCTGGATGCAGAACCTGATCCAGTTCCAGAAAAATCTCTCCCTCCTCGGCGGGCTGATCGTCTTCTTCGTGCTCGGCTCGTGGCGCCCGGGCGAGAACGAGATCATGGAACGCGAGACGATCTACACACGGCCCGAACCGGTGGAACGCATGGGGCGGGCCGATCGCGTGGAGCCTGTCGATCCGGTAACGCCGGTCCGCGAGGACCGTCCCGTCATCAACTGAATCAGTCCGGCTTCAGCTCCTTCGCGATGGCCGCGATCACGCGCGCATCCATGGGCTCTATCGCCGTAGCAAAACTTCCCGCGAGCTGGCCGTCACGGCCGACCACGTATTTGTGGAAATTCCAGCGCGGCAGATCGAACGGCTTTTCGATCGCGGCCCAGCGGTAGAACGGATGCGCGGTGGCGCCGCGCACCGGCACTTTCGCCGCGATCGGAAACGAGACGCCATAGCGATGCGTGGTGTGATTGATTTCCTCGGCGCCGCCCGGCTCCTGCCCGCCGAAATCGTTGGAAGGGACGCCGATGATCAGCAGGCCCCTCGGACCATAACGCTCCTGCAATTGCTGAAGGCCGGTATATTGCGGCGTGTATCCGCACAGCGAAGCGACGTTGACAATCAGGATCGGTTTTCCGGCGTGGTCCGCGAGACGGATTTCCTTTCCGTCGAGGCCCTGAAAAGAGAAGGCATAAGCGGTGGCCCGGCTCATCCCCGGCGACTGCGCGAATGCGGCGGCCGGGAGGACCGAAGCACATCCCACCAAGCTCAATCCCAGAAACGCGCGTCGGCTTGTCATCGGCAATCTCCTTCTGGCCCCATCTTAACCATTGATACGGGCACGCGGATAAGCCGGATTTGGCGTATCCGGGAATTGTTAACCAGCCAGGCGGTACAACAGGCCTCGATTGCGCCACGAGTTTCCCCCGCGCCGGTCACGAAATAGTCGTGCGCGGCTGGTGGTTTAGCCGCCGGGTGAGGGGGATCGAGCGCATCGGGTACGCGCGTATTTGCGTGCCGGGGGAGGAGTTCATGCGTTCCACCGCACTCGTTATCGCAGCCATCCTGTTTGGCTCCGTCCAGCCCATCGAAGCGTCTCAGCAGCGCAGTCTTGATTTTGCCACCCAGCAGGACGTGCTCCGCTGGGTGAACGGTTATCGCTCCCGTCCGGAACCGGTGCTGGTGCCCGCGGCGTTTCGCGCGCTCAGCCATCAGGGCGCGCTCCGCGATCCCGAAACCTCGGGCACTTATGCCGGCTTTCTTGCCGGTGTGATCAGCGCGAACCCGGCCGAGGCGGAATCCCTGCTCGTAAAAACCTTGCCGCTGCCGCCGGAAGACCAGTGGGTCATCATCCGCGCCATCGCCTATTCCGGAATTCCGGACTGGAAATATCTGATGCAGCGCTTCTATGTGCGCATGCCGTCGCGCAGCGTGATGATCGAAGCTTATGTGCAGGACAAGCTGCCGACATTGAAAGACGTCGCCTTCGAGAAAGTGAAGGACAAGGAAAAAGAGAAGGAAAAACCCAGGCTCGAAGCCAGTCCCGAAGTGCTCGACACGTACTGGGGCTACTATCTCGCGACCGGCGCCTATGAGCCGATTTCGCGCATCATCGTCATGCTGCCGTGGTCGAAGGACGACAACGACGTGGACCGGCTGATGGTCGGCTCGATGGCGAAATATGCGCTCGCGAGCAACGCCTCGCGCGAGCAGGATCTCCTGAATATGCTGAAATGGGCGGCACCGCATCAGAAGGAAAAACCCGGTGTCGTGCTGAAGGAAGTGATCTACGCCGCCGAAACGGCGCAGCTTGCGCCGATCAAGAAGCAGGCGATGGCTTCGATCGAGGACCTGAGGCGGAAGGGCCCGTCCAGCAAGCGCAATGTCGGCTTCTGGGGCACGGTCGGCCAGAGCGCGATTGCGCTCGGCTGTGTCGCCGCCGCGGCGGCAGGCCAGGTCGCCCTGGGACTGCCCTGCGTGCTCGGTGGTGCTACCGCATCGGCGGCGATGCAGATTTATGCCGCGGGCAATCAATAACGCCGGGCCATAAACGCTGCCCCTAAATTTATCAACATCGGGTTTTTGCTGGGAACCTATGTCCTGCGATCCGGTTCTCCATGCAGCCAGCAATACTTTCGTATCGGTCTGGCCCGGAATTTGAATGTTGCTGTGCACGAGACAGCAGGATGGAGATTGCCCGCATGAAAACGTTGACGATGCTTGGGGTAATGGCCGCGCCGTTTGTGATCGGCGGAATAGCGGCGGCGAATACGGAAGGTGGCGCCAATCTGTGCGCCATTTTGTTTTTCTGTCTGTTAATGATTCGCGAATCCACGAAAATCTGCATGCTTCTGGAGCGCCGCTGGCAGATGTTTGAGCAATCACCTGCATTTCCACCGCTCGTAACCCCATCGATGTTGGGCAGTGAAACGCAGCCCATCCGCGTCCGCGCCAACGATCGTCAGAGGGATGTTTATCACCGCCGCTGACGGCGGGGATAAGATCAGAGCATGGCGAGCGGCTCCGCCGCTTTGGGCGGCGGGAATGCCTGGTCGAGCGCCGCCAGTTCGCCGGCCGTCAACTTCAGATCCAGTGCGGCGCGGTTTTCCCGCATGTGATCGAGCGAACTCGTTTTCGGGATCACGATCACATCTTTCTGGCGCAACAGCCACGCGAGCGCGACCTGTGCCGCCGTCGCGTCATGCGCCCCTGCGATTTTCACGAGCGCGGGATGCTTCAGCATCCGGCCCTGCTCGATCGGCGAATAAGCCATGATCGGCATTTTCCGTTTGCGGCAGAGCGGCAAGAGATCGAACTCGATGCCGCGGCGGGTGACATTGTAAAGCACCTGATCGGTCGCACAGGCCTTGCCGTCCTTCAGCGACCATAGATCGTTCATGTCGCCGAGATCGAAATTGCTGACACCCCAGTGGCGGATTTTCCCGTCCTTCACGAGTGCTGCGAAAGCAGAAAGCGTTTCCTCCAACGGCGTGCCTAGCCGCCAGTGCAGGAGATAAAGATCGATCACTTCGGTGTTGAGCCGCTTCAGGCTGCGCTCGCAGGCGGCGATGGTTTTGGCGCGGGATGCGTTGCTCGGCAGCACCTTGCTGACGACGAACACTTCGCCGCGGCGGCCTTCGATCGCTTCCGCCACCACTTCCTCGGCGCCGCCATCGGCATACATTTCCGCCGTATCGATCAGCGTCAGGCCAAGATCGATGCCGAGCTTGAGGGCGGCGACCTCATCCTTGCGCTTGCGCGCGTCGTCGCCCATGAACCAGGTGCCTTGTCCGAGGATCGGCACCGGTTCGCCGTCGGGAAGTTTCGTCGTCGGCACGGCTTTCATTTTTTCTTGTCCACGCGGGGTTCCGGCAACCGGTAGGCGTCGAGCGCCTTCGCCGCCTTGGCCGACCTGTAAACCCATACCTGGCTCGCCAGTTGCCACATCTTCCGTTCTTGTTCGATGGTGCGCGGCAGTTTCAGGCCGAGTTTTTTGGCGAGATCCTCGCGAAAGAGATCGAAGGAACTCATCACCAGAACGCCCCAGCTATAAGCCATGTGGCAGGCGATCTGGGACGCACCGAATGCGATGCCGAAGGCCAGTACCGGAATCCAGGGGAGGGGAAGCGTGCGCCCGACGATGGCGAGCGCGCCGTACAAGATCAAGCAGAGTGTGCCGGTGAACCAGATGTTCACCCAGAAATCGACCTGCGATTTTTCGTCGTTGATCAGCTCGCGATATTCCTTCGGGATCGCGCCATGCAGGCGCGTGACACCGATGGTGGACTCGATGCCGTACACGACGCGCGGATAGACTTCGAATGCGCGCAATGCATTGCCGAATTTGGTCGGCAGCACGATATCCTCCGAATCCGGATAATCGCGCGCAAGCTGCCAGAGCGCGGAGCCGTAAGCGTTCGGAATGCCCGGATCGACCGGCCCCTTGCGTTTCGCCGCTTCGTCCCACTGCCTGCGGGTTTCGGCGATGGTTGCTTCCAGATCGCGAAACTTTTGCTTGCGATACCAGCCCCAGAGCCGCGCCGGATTGGTACGGCCATATCCTTCCAGAATCCGGATCAGCGGCCGATTGAGCGCCAGCAGCAGGATCGCGGTGAAGGAGAGGGCGAGCAGCGACACAACGCCAAGCGTGATGTCTTTTTCGCGCGCGATCTCGCGCAGCGGCCCGCCGTAGCCGAAGAGATCGGCGATGCCCGCGAGCGCGATCATGAGGGCGGCCGCCGGCAGCAAATAGCCGATGGCGAAAGCGCGTGTCAGCAGTTTTGGAAGATCACCCACGGTGTACCGAATATTTCAGCGCGGCGGTTTCGGAGAGGACATTCGCGGCTCCAGCGCTGGCGGGAAAATATACCATGACGAAGCGTTCGCGCGAGCGGCTTTCGCTCCGCGGTATCGTCAGTCTGCGCGCCCACGAAGGGAGGCGCGGGACGCCGGGGACATCCGGTCCCCACGGTCCATGTGCGAAGGCAAAAGCACATGGAGGCCTTGCCGCGAGGTGCCGGACATCTTCCGGCGTCCCGCGCGCGGTGTTTAATCGGCTTGCTCCGCCTGAACCCCGGTGGACTAACCAAGCCCGCTACGAACGGACTTATGCTCTATCCACCGCTGGCGGCATCCACACCGGCGCGACCGTGGTTGGGACCACGGGAAGCGCCAGACCCGGAATGCCTGTGGCGCACGGTCGGTGCGCCGGGCCCGGACGGCTTGGGCCGCGATGCTGCGGGCGTGCGTAACGTCCACGGCAAAGCCACCGCTCCAGTTTCGCACATGGTTACGCGTGGCCACGCGCCCCTCGGTGAAACCGGACGCGGAGATTGTAGGGGAGGCGGCAAGCGCGGGGATAAGGTTTCGCAAGCGGTTGAAATTGCAGGCGCTGAATCGCAAGTGAAGCGGATAGCGCAATCCTGTGAGAACATCCGCTACGAGGCGCTTACTTGCTCGCCCCGTCGTAAGGCATCGGGTTTATCTTCCCGAGATCGACATCATCCAGGCAGCGCACGTTGACCGCGACCGTCATGCTGCCATCCGGCTTCTTGCCGCGCGCGAACGCCTCGACGCCGCAGACCCGGCAGAACATATGATTGATGACGTGTTTGTTGAATTTGTAGGAGGTGAGGTTGCGCTCGTCGGACAGCATCCGGAACTGCTCGCCGCCGACAAAGCCCCACAGGAACCCGTGCTTCTTGCAGATCGAGCAGTTGCAGGAAATGATCTTGCTGAGGTCGATGCTGACCTCATAACGCGTCTGCCCGCAATGACAGCTGCCCTTCAGGATCATGGCTTCCGGCATTCACTCCCCGAACTCGCGCTGTTTGATGTTCATGGCCTGGATTTCGACTTAACCGGTCACGAATCTTCTTTTGATTACATAGCGGGGGAAAGTTTGGTGTCCAACGAATTCACTGCGCTGAATGCGAAAGAGCGCGGAGTTCCATCCTGTCTTCTGATGGTTCAATCGTGGAACCCGGCTCACTTCTTCGGCTGTGGCGCCTTGTGTTCGATACCGGACGAATCCTCACGCGGGTGATCGTCACGCCATTGTCTTGGACGCTCGAACGGACCCTGCCAGATGCCGCGCTTGGCGCGGCGGGCTTCCTCTTCCGCGTCGGCATATTTGCCTTCGCCGGGACGTCCCGAGGCGGTGGCCCAGCCGCTGCGCACCATTTCCTGGGCCACGTCCTTCACGCTACCGGCCGAGCAGGTGGAGATGTTGCGGCCGTAGCGGTCCTTGGCGGTGGAGTTGCAGTGGATCTCGCCCTTGCGGAGGATGATGCCGAGTTGCTTGCGCGACTCCGGCCCGCAGCGCCATACGCTGCCGTCCCCTGAAATGCAGTTCTGCTTCAGTTCGGGCGCATCGATGCCGTCGAGACGGATCGAAACCTTATCCAGCACGAAGCTGTCTCCGTCGCGCAGCACGAGCCTGTCCGCGTCGCCGACGGTGGGCGGCAGCTGCATGCCGAAATAGCGCACGGCCACGATGGCGAGCGCGCAGAAAACGACGATATAGAGGATGGGTAGAATATGCCGTTTCAGTTGACAGCCTGGGCCTTCGGTTTGGACTTCGGCTTGGCGCCCGGCTCGTCGCCCTTCGCCATGCATTTGGTGATGAAGGACTTGCGGGCGTTGCCGCTGAGTTTCTGGTCGTTTGCCCCGAAGTTGCAGATGTCCATCTTCTCCTTCGGCGTGATGGCGAAGGCGGGGCCGGCGGCGAACAGCGCGGCTGCAAAAACAAAGGCGGTGGCGAATTTCATTGTTGCTTCCTGCCTGAATCGAACAATCCAATTCTAGCACGGGCAGGCCCTGGAAGTCGCCATGCTGCCGTAACTGCAAAGGCTCGATTTTTGGGTTCCGCCGGGGCAATATCCGCCCGCAACGGGAGGGAAGAATGCCTGAAGTAGTGGTTTACATGGCCGAAGGCCGCACGCCGGAACAGAAGAAGTCGCTGATGAAGGACATCACCGATGCGGTGGTGAAGAACACCGGCGCCAAACCCGATGCGGTGACGGTGTCGTTGATGGAAACGCCGAAGGCCAACAAGGCCAAGGGCGGCGTGCCGTTCAGCGAGCGTTAGACAGGGGCGCAATCGAAAAACCCCGGCACGGCGGCCGGGGTTTTTGTTTTTGTCCCGAAGCCAGCGCTCAGTTGCCGTCCTTGGAGGTGCGCTTGATGTCCATGCCGTGCGCGCGCTTGTAGGACTGGATGTCCTTGAAGCGGCCCTTGGCATCGCGCTTGGCGTAAAGCTTCTTGCCCTTTGAGCTGTAGAGTACCGTGCGGCGAGCCTTTTTCTTCTTTGCCTTCTTCGCCTTCCGTTTTGCCTTGGCCATACCCGTCCCCCCGATCAATGCACCAATGGAATCACTGAAACCACGCATGGTGGTGTGCGAGTGTAGCGTGGTCTAGTTCCAAATTTCACGCGATCCACAAGTAATAATACGGTGCGATTCAGCGCCCCGCCAGGGTTTGATTTCCCCCCAGTCGCTTTCGTCTTTTTGTCGCCTGCCGATGCGCGGCAAGCTAAAATATCGGCATTGGGTATCCATGAGGGGAGGATATTGCATGGCTATTGTTGAAAATACGTCCAAGAAACTGGTGCTAAAATCCGGCTCCACCGTGTTCACGCTCGACAAGGACGCGGGCAAGGCGGTGATGCAGCGCAAGATGATGTTCATGAACCTGAAGCCGGTCGAGGTGGATCTGAAAGACATTACCGATGTAACGCTCGATCTGGGCATGGACCGCGCCTCGGGCATCGAGATTTGCAACGCAATGGTGATTACCCGTACGGGGGCCGGTCTTGCCGTGGGGGCGGCGGACAAAAAGGATGCGGAAGCCACCGCCGCGGCGATCAAGAAATTCCTGGGATTGAAATGAAACGGAAAACGGGCGGGGTGACCCGCCCGTTCTACCATTTAGGCGCGAAGCCTAATTCGCCGAAACGCCGGCTTCTTTCAGAATCCGCGAATAGCGCTTCGTCTTAAACTCGTCCCCAACCGGTGCTAGGCTCTCACCATGAGCAAGGGCCAGACCGGCATCCGCCCGAGAACCGCGACACGCGCCAACACCGCGCGGCCTCCGCTGTATAAAGTCATCCTGCTCAACGACGATTTCACGCCGCGCGAATTCGTGGTGCAGGTGCTGAAGGCGGTGTTCCGCATGAACGCCACGCACGCCGAGCAGGTGATGCTGACCGCGCACCAGAAGGGCGTCTGCGTGATCGCGGTCTATGCGAAGGACATCGCCGAGACCAAGGCGAAGGAAGCGACCGAACTTGGCAAGGCGCAGGGCTATCCGTTGTTCTTCATGACGGAGAAGGAGTAGTGCCTGTAACGGCAGCATCCGGATTCGGTTTTCATACAGCGGTATCAAAACCTCTCCCCGTTTACGGGGAGAGGTCGGCGCGTGAAACGCGCCGGGTGAGGGGGCGGTTCACGCATTCGGTGTGGGCCCCACCCCCGCCCCCACAC
>JALHMF010000005.1:0-127795 GCA_022844205.1 Xanthobacteraceae bacterium
ACTACGCGGAGGACCACTATAACAAAATTATAAGTTACTACCTGGTGCCGCTAGGCGCTGACGTTTGTTCCGCCATCCTCAACTCAATGGGGGCGACACAAAAGGCGGCCTTCTTCGGTTTTCTCCTAGACAAATTTGAAACGCACACCGGATTACGCGAACTTATCGAACACTACCGGAAGTGTTTTCATATCGTTACCGAAAACAGAAACATCGTTGCACACAGCTTGCCGGAGCATCCGCTCTATTACGGCGGATATAGCGGGGTAATTTATAAGCTCAACAGGCTCGGCAAACCGATCCCCTACCAAGCAACCGAATCCGATCTACAGGAGGTCTACGAGACTATTCAAACACTCATCGGTTACGGCGCTGAGGTTGAGGCGATGATCCGCAAACAGCGGATTTTTGTCCTCGAGGGCGCGAATTGGACGAAGAAACGCGCGAAGAAAGATCGGGAGGTGTTTGAAGCTTGGATTGCATACATAGAAACACCTCCTCTGCCGCGTGCTCTAATCCCACGCCAGCTTGCAGAAGATCAAAAAGCCGGTCGGCCCCCGCAGAAACCATCCGGGCAGTAGGCTTCACATGTTGTTTTTCTTGCGCCATCTCAAAAACCGCCGAGCGGTATCCCTAAGAAAGCGGGGGTCCTGTTTAGTGAGACGGACGATACGTCAGGCGCTTGCCACCGATACTCGCAAGAACATTCGCCGTCCGTTCTCGGTCATTAACACCAAGCCCGGAACGATTGTTGTACCGGAAAGCAAACTCAGCCAAATAGCGGCCTAGGTGTTGCTCACCACAGAACACATACGTTCCGCGCATCCCACGCTTGAAAATTCCAAAAAAGTTTTCGACCGCGTTAGTCGTTTCGCCCTCAGGGCCGACATAAACGCCGCGCTGGTTCCAGCCGTGGCGAACCGTCTTGTGCGCGGAAAATTCACGCCCAACATTCCGATAAAGAGGACTTTCGTCGGTATGAAGTTCTGACGTGCGGTGCGCGTTTCTGACAAGAATGTCGCGCACAGAGTCGGACGTTGCCCGCTTCACATGGAACGCACGAACCTTGCCCTTGGGTTCAACAAGCGCCACCACGCTCGACTTGCGCGAGTGACCCTTGCGGTAATGCTTCGCCCGCTTCGACGTGTTGCCGTAATAAGTTTCGTCGGCCTGAACTATCTTGCCGCCGCCGCCCATAGGCTCAGGCGCAATCTCTTTCATGGCTTCGCGAAGGCGATGCATCATGAACCAAGCGGTTTTGTAAGTGACCTTTAAGGTCCGGTGAATTTCGTGTGCCGACATGCCCGCTTTGCCAGCGGAGATCATGTGCGCCGCCATCCACCATTTCGTCAGAGGAATTTTGGACCGCTCGAAAACGGTTCCGACCGTGACGGTGAATTGGCCTTCGCACTCATGGCAGTAGAACAAGCCGGGACGATGAGACTTGCCCTCAACCCTCCCGATCTTTTCTTGATCGCTGTTCTTGCAGTGAGGACAGACAGGGCCGTTAGGCCAACGCGCCGCCTCTAGGGCTTCGCGAGCCTTCGCCTCGTCCTGAAAAACCGCTTCCTGAAACAGAGCCTTTTTCGCCATGACCGTCTCCTGCCAGCTCAATGTGGCAGAAACAGTCACTTACGTCAAGTATATAAATGCGAATATATTCCTATCACCTTGCCCATGAAGGGGCGCTCTCATGAGGCGTCATCAGAACGGGGCACCTGAAAAAGGGCGACAGCCGGTAAACCGGCGGTCGCGGGTCCGGCGCCTGCTGTCACGCCTCGCACGCGTGATACCGGGACGTCGCGGGTCACCGTCCGCGCGCATAACGACGCGCTGCCTTCAATGGCTGGAATGGGGACCGGAACCGGACCCTTTAGAGGGCCGCTGCCCGCTACGATGAATTCGCAGACGCGAATTCGTGCGCGGGGAGCGGGGGCGAAAGCCCTTCGCGAAGGGATGCAGAAGTCCCTCTGTCCGGTCCCGGAAGCACGGTCCCGCGAAGCGAAAACGCCGGAAGCCGGAGCGTCGATTGGCTCCGCCCGCGAAAGCGGGACACGAATGCCGTTGGGCCGATCGGCGCTCCGGCTCCCCTTCGGGGGATTTTCCATCGGGCGGGAGGCCCGAAATTTATAGATCGCCGCCTGCTTATCCTGAATCGCTTCGCGATTTCCGGGCAGGGGCGAGAGCGGGAGGACCCGCCCGGATGCATCCGCATCGCGGGAACGATCCAACCTGTCTGGAGGCGAGAATGGTGAAATTGAGTTCGCGGCCCATCCTTCGAGACACCCGCCGAAGCGGCAAAACTCTGCCTCATCCTGAGGAGGCCGCGCAGCGGCCGTCTCTAAGGATGAGGCATGAGGTAGCTGAACAGCATGAAGTGGCGCGCGGCTCGAAGGAGGGGCGCGAGGAGCCGGACGGACATTCGCCGCGCAACCTCGGCGAATTCTACGCGGCCCTCGTCAACGCAACGCAGGCCTGGAGATATTGCGAGCATAAAGCTTGTCTGCGCGCGAAGCGCTGCACGGCGCTCGCGCCCGCCTGCTTCGAGACGCATGCGGAAACGTTTCGCGAATTCATGCGCGAGAAGATCGCACCGTGCCTGCGCGGAGAAATCTCGCTGCAATCCGATTCGAGCCTGAACGGCGATGACGATTGAGCGCCTCTCACCCCGGCGTCAGTCCCTTGGAGCGGATCACCGTTTGCGCTTCCGGCGAGCGCAGGAAATTTACGAGCGCCGCCGCAACGGCGGCGTCTTTTGCGCCGGAAAGCACGCCCATCGAAAACTGCGTCACCTGGTCGAGTCCCGGCGGCAGCGCGCCCACGAGTTCAGCGCCCTCGACGGCGAGCAGTTCGGGAATCTGCTGGACGGCGAGATCGGCCTCATTGCGCACGACAAAGCCCGCGGCGGGGGAGCCGAATTTCGCCTTCGCCTTTACTGCTTCCTCGATGCCGAGCTGCCGCAGCACGCTCTCGAACGCGTTGCCGCTCAGCCCGCCCGCGGAATAGGCGATCGCCTTCGCCTCCAGAAACGCGCGCTTCACCGCCTCGGGCGTGGAAATGTCCGGCTTGTTCGCGCCGGCCTTCACCGCGATGCCGACCTGCGCGCGGGCGATGTCCACGCGGCCGCCCGCAACCCTCGACTCCTTGATCAGACCGTCGAGGTTGCCAGCGTTCGCGATCAGCACGTCGGCGCTCTCGCCGCTCTGGATGCGTTTCACGAGTTGCCCCGAGGGCGCCACTTCCATCTTCACCGTATGGCCGGTGACTTTTTCGAAACGGGGCGCCAGTTCAAGCAGCGAGGTGCGCAGTGCCTGCGTGCAGAAGAGTTTGATCTCCGCCGCATCGGCGCGCGGCGGTGCAAGGCCGGTCGTCATCAGCGGCAATGCGATCGTCAGGACAAGGAGCGCGCGGCGCATGGCTTGAATAGTTGCGCTTTTTGGAACGCGCGGCAACCAAGGCGGCGGGCGGAAATGTTCAAAGCCCATCCACAAAAATCGCCCCCGCTTGCGCGAGGGCGACGTTCGTTCCGGCGCGGCTTCGTTGTGGAAGCGGCGCCCGTTATCCGGGGACTAGGCCGCCGGAAGTTCAATCATGGTGTTCACGGTTTCGACGGGATCGTAAACGGAGACCTGAAGCCGCGGGTGTTCTTTCTTGATGGCCAGGCCGGCTTTTTCGGCGGCGGGAAGCGTCGTGTAGGACTGCTTCGTCTGCCGGTCGACCTGCAGCAGGTAGCGGCCGTGTTCGGGCCGCTTGCGCTGGGAGATCACAAAATCCTCCACGGCGGGAGCAAGGGCAGTCTCTTTGCGAAGATCGATGTCTCGCGCGGCCATTCCATGCTCCTGAAGGGTGTGAATGTTTTATATAGTCACGATTGGACGAAATGCCATGGGTGCAAACAGCGAACCGCCGGGCGATGTGCCCGGCGGTTGCTGATTTACGATGGACCCAGGATGCGGATCAGCGCACCCAGATTCCGAACGGGCCGAAGCCGACCGCGCGGTCCGAATAGCGGTAATCCCGGTCGCGGCGATGATAGCGGCGGTTGTCGTAGCCGTCGTTGTACGAATAGTGACGCGACGAGCGATGCGAGTTCGTGTTGTAGCAGCGTCCGTACGCATCGCAGACGACGCGTACATTCTGGACGGAGCCTTCGCCCGTTGCCGGCGAGCCGCCAAGCGGCATCGCGGATGCAGTACCGATCGAGACGGCGCCGATCGCGGCCGCCGCGAGCAGGGTAAGCTTGAAGTTGGTCATGAGAGTATCCTTTGGTCATGGAACAATGTCGGTGCCGCAATGGGCTTCGGCTGCTGCCGACAAAACGGCGGCCGAACGATTGAAGAGCTGGGGTTATGCGGCTTAACGCGGCTGCGGCCGTTTCGTTCCGGTGCGAAGTTCCATGCGCGCCACAAACAAAAATCGCCCCTGCGCATGCAGAGGCGACCTTCGTTCGGCGCTGCTTCTTGTTACTGGAAGCTGCGGCCGTTGACCCAGGTATCGACATCCTTCTTCGCCTGATCGGCGTTGAGGCTGTACTTGCTCTGGACCTGCGAGACGAGATCGCTCGACTGCTTCATCGTGGACGCTTCCTGTTCGGAAATCTTGTCCCACTTCGTATGAACATCCTTCGCGAGGATCTTCATCGGGGCTGCGGTCGCGGCAGTATTCGGCTGTGCGTCGGTCATGTATTTTCTCCTAAAAATTGATTTTTCGAAAGGAACTTGAATGGAATCATTCAAGATACAAAGACAGCATAGTGGCCAATCGTGTCGGATGTAAGTGCGCGCGGCGCCGATCGCGGGCAAACGCGCCGCGAACAGCAATTCGAGTGCGGAGGGCTACTCGGCTTTCTTTTTCTTCGCCTTGGCCTTCGCCTTGCGCGGTTTTTTTGGCGCGGGCGGATTGGCGGCAAGGTGGGCGGCGTCCTCGGCTTCCTTCGCAAGACGAAGCGCCTTCAGGCGGTCCATCTTCTTCATCTCGGACACGCGGTCGGCGTTATACTCGTCCATCGCGCGGGCGCCTTCGCGGGCGCGCTCTTCCTTTTTCTTGAAGGCCGTATTGGCACGGTCCTGCATTCTCGTGGTGGCCACCATGGGCTCCTGAATTTGCCGCCTGCGCGGGAATCGCCATGCGCGGAGCGGTTCGTGTCGCCGGATTGTCGTGACGTGCTTATGCGGGTCTGGCCGTGAAGGCGAACGCCTGGCGCGAACTGCGCGACTCGCGAAGATCCATAATATGGCGATAGCGGCCTTACTTACAAGGTGTTGGGTAGGGTTCCCGGGGCGCTATCCGGCGACAAGATCGCCGAATTCGCCGTGATGCCGCTCGATGAAATCGCGCACGAACGGGCAGCGCGGCACCACTTTCAGCCCGCGCGCTTTCACCTGCGTGAGCGCGCCGTGGATGAGTTTCGAGGCGATGCCCTGGCCGCGCAGTTGGGGCGGCGTTTCGGTGTGGGTGAAGTGCATCGTGTCGCCGCTGAGCCGATACACCGCGATCGCGGTTTTAACCCCGTCCTTCGTGGGCACGTTCAGTTCGAAGCGCGATTGCGCGGGGTTGTCCAGCACATCGCCGGCGTTCACCGGGGAAGCGATGTTGTCAGCCATTGTCTTTTTTGTCCAGCTGGCGGCGCGCTTCGTCGATCTCGCGGTATTCGGTTTCGATCACGCGGCCGTCGTCCACATTGTCCTGCCACGGCGGCATGCTGGCTTTGGAGCGGCCGCGGAAGAAATACATCACCGCACCCGCGACCAGCACGACTGGCAGCACCAGCAGGAACACGCCGAGCGCCAATATAAAGAGGGCCAGCAACACGCCGATCAACACGATGCCGATCAGGATCGCCTGCCACTTCGGAATCTGCACTACCCGGAATTGATATTGCGGCATGGCTCGCTCATCTCGTTGCAGGACAATCTATATAGGGGCCAAGGCAATCTTAAGCGATACTTGCCGGATGGCGCCGATCTCGCATCGCGATCTGTCTGAAACAGGCGAACCGGCAGTCCGCTCGCTAGAGTCGCTCAGCGGACTCGTAATTCCTTTCGCTATTTCCGGGTTCCCGGAACAACGCTTCCCTTCATACGTTTTGCCGCATGCGCGCGTCTTGATGCGTGCTCTCAAAATTCAAACGCGGAATGTGAAAGGGAACCTCATGGGCATCTTCAGCAAAGATATCAAGACGATGGACGATCTCTTCCTGCATACGTTGCAGGACATTTATTACGCCGAGAACCAGATCGTGAAAAATCTTCCGAAAATGATCGAGAAGGCAACGAACCGCGATCTGGCCGCCGGCCTCAAGGCGCATCTGGAAGAAACCAAGGGCCAGATCGAGCGGCTCGACCAGGTGTTCAAGAAACTCGGTGAGAAGCCGCAGGGCACCGATTGCCCCGCGATCGACGGAATCTTGAAGGAAGCCGACGAGATTGCCGGCAATGTCGAGGACAAGGAAGTGCTCGACGCCGCCCTGATTGGGGCCGCGCAGGCGGTCGAACATTACGAGATTACCCGCTATGGCACCCTGATCGCCTGGGCCGAACAGCTCGGCCGCGATGACGCCGTCCGGCTCCTCCAGACCAATCTCAATGAGGAAAAGGCGGCCGACAAGAAGCTGACCACCGTGGCCGAGCGGAAGGGCGTAAACCGCAAGGCGGCGAGCTAAAGTTCTTAAGGCTTAAGCCTGAAAAAGTTGAGCGGGACGGGAACCAATGCTCCCGTCCCGCGTTTGCGCGTCTAAGGCGTTAAGCGCGGGGAATGAATGAACCAGACAGGGCAACAAGGCCTGCCGCCTGACGCCCTCGATCAAGCGTTGCAGAGCGCCTTCCGGTCGTGGGAGGGGCTGCTGGAACTCGTCCCGATTGGGGTTTGCGCCTGCGATCACAATGGGATCGTCCGGCAATACAATCGCCGGGCGGCCGAGCTTTGGGGCCGTTCGCCCGAACTGGGCGATCCTTCCATCCGCTATTGCGGCCATTACCGCGTTTATCGCCCCAACGGGGTGCCCATCCCGATCGAACAAAACCCGATGGCGGAGGTGCTGCGTAGCGGCAACCCCGTGCGCGACTGCGAAGTCGTGTTGGAGCGGCCGGACGGCACGCGAATTTCGGTGCTCGCCAATATCGACCCGGTTTTCGGGGACAACGGGAAGATCGTCGGCGGGGTCAATTGTTTTCAGGACATCAGTTACATCAAGAGCGCCGAGCGGCGCATGCGCGAGCAGGACCAGCGGCTCTATGCGACCTACGAGCGGGCGACGGTCGGCATCGCCGAGGTCGATGCTGACGGCTACCGGATGCGCGTCAACGAGATGGCCTGTGAGATCACCGGCCGCAAGCGCGAGGAACTCCTCGTTGGCAATATCTTCGATGGCATGTTCGCGGAGGACGTGGCCGCCGAGCGGCCGCTATTCGACAAGCTTGTAAGCGGCGAAATCGAAAACTATTCGATTGAAAAGCGCCTGGTTCGCAAGGATGGCCGCGTGCTCTGGGTGTCGATGCTCGGCTCGGCCGTGCGCGATGCCGACGGAAAATTCCTCTACAGTGTTCGCGTTTTCCAGGACATCACCGACCGTAAGCTGATCTCCGATGCGCTCGCCGCCAAGGAGCAGCGCCTTGCCTCGACCTACGAGAGCGCGCTGATTTCCATCACCGAAATCGACGGCGAAGGAAATATCATTCGCGTCAACGAAATGTGTCAGTTGCTCACCGGCCGTACGCGCGAGGAATTGCTCGGCCGCAACATTTTCAGGGCGGCGCCAAAAAACGACGAGAGCAAGAAGGACTGGGAAACATTCGCCGACCTCGTAAAGGGCAAGATCGGTCCCTATCAGTGCGAGAAGCGCATCATTCGCAAGGACGGATCGGAAATCTGGGTTGGCGTTTCCACTTCTGCCGTACGCGACCGCGAGGGAAAATTCCTTTACGCCGTGCGTGTAATGCGCGACATCAACGAACGCAAGCTCGCGGAAGAAAAGTTGCGTGAGAGCGAACGGCGCTACCGCACGCTGCTGGAGACGCTGCCGGCGGCGGTCTATACTACCGACGCGGATGGCTACATCACCTATTACAACCAGCAGGCGGCGGATCTCTGGGGCAAACATCCTGAACTGAACAAGGACAAGTGGTGCGGCTCGGCCAAGCTGTTCTGGCCGGACGGCAGACCCATGGCGCACGACGAATGTCCGATGGCGATGGCGCTGCGCGAAGGCCGCGAAATCCGTAATGCCGAAGCCCAGCTTGAGCGCCCCGACGGCGTGCGCATCCCGTTCATTCCGTATCCCACCCTGCAGCGCGACTCCGATGGACGCATCACGGGTGCGATCAACATGCTGGTGGACATCAGCGAGCGCAAGAACGCCGAGACCAAGCAGCGCATCATGATCGACGAACTGAATCATCGCGTGAAGAACACGCTCGCCACCATCCAGTCGATCGCCAAGCAATCGGCGGTCGCGGCAATCTCGCCGGAAGTCTTCCGCGAGCGCCTGGTCGGGCGGCTGATCGCGCTCGGCCACGCGCATGATCAATTGAGCAATCGTAACTGGGAAAAAGCCGACCTTTCCGAGATTGCGTCGGCTGTTTTTGCGCCGTTCCGTAAGGTGAATGCCGAGAACATATCGGTCCGGGGAGCGCCGGTGGAATTGACGCCGCGCGCCGGGCTGATCTTCGCGATGGTGTTTCATGAACTGGCGGCCAATGCCGCCAAGTTTGGTGCGCTATCCGACACAGAGGGCAAACTGGCGGTCGAGTGGGAGCACAAGACCGAAGATGGGCGTCAGAAACTCTGCGTATATTGGAAGGAGAGTGGCGGACCTTCGGTGAAGCCGCCGCAGCATCGCGGTTTCGGCACGGCGCTGGTGGAGCGAGGCGTGAGCATGGAATTGGGTGGCGATGCCCGGCTCGATTTCGCGCCGCAAGGCGTAGAGTGCGAAATCAAGATTCCGGTGGAAGCATCGAGAGCGGGAGCGAACTGAGCCGTGAAAACTAGCCTGGAGGGACTGAACGTATTTGTCGTCGAGGACGAGTTCGCCGTGCTCCTGATGCTGGAGGATATGCTGTCGGAGCTTGGCTGCAATCTCGCCGGCACCGCCTCGCGCATGACCGAGGCGCACAAGCTCCTGGGCGAAACCTCGCCTTCGGTGGCGGTGCTGGACGTGAACGTCGCCGGCGAGCCGGTCTATCCGCTCGCTGCGGTGCTTGCTTCGCGCAATGTGCCGATCGTGTTTTCCACCGGCTACGGCGGCAGCGGCATGGACCCGCAATGGCGCGAACGGCCGATCCTGCAAAAGCCTTACCGGATCGAAGACCTGCAAAAGGCGCTGCTCGCGGCGGTCGGACCAAAAGCCTGACCACTTCTTTCAAGTCTGCGGGCGTGCGATGCTGCTTCGTGAATCCGAAGCTCGCGCTTGAACGGCTCCCGCATGAATACCGCTCCGCCGGTTTTTTCCACTGCTATCCAGTCTTACCGCGATGCGTTCGCGGCGATCATGGCGATGCCGTTCGTCGCCGGCGTCGCCTTCGCCGCGAGTCTCGGGCAGGGAATTATCGAGTTTGCACTGTTGCCGACGGTTTCGGCCGAGCGCAGTCTGTTCGATGAGATCATCGCGCTCTTTCTCGGCGCGGTCTGGTCGTTCCTGTTCGCGCCGTTCCTGATCGCGGTGCATCGCTTCGTCGTGCTTGGCGAAGTAACGGACCGCTACCGGATTGAGCCGGGCAATCCGCGTTTCCTTCGTTTCTTCCAGTGGTCGTTCGCGCTGTTCGCCATCTTTTCAGCGGTTACGATCGTCTCGACGATCACCGGCGAGAACGCCATTGGCGCTGTGATCGCTTTTGCCGGCGCGGTCGCCGCGCTCTTCATCGGACTTCGCGTTGTGATTCTGTTTCCGGCGATCTCGGTGGATGCGCCGAATGCGACGTTCCATAACGCCTTTGCCGATACCAGGGGCCATATCCTCCGGATACTGGCGCTGATGTTCGTGACGGCATTGCCCGCATTGATTGGTGCAATCTTCACGGCCGTGTTCTTGGTAGGGGCGTCGATCGAAGGAACGCCAAGGTTCGGTATTCCTGCCGCCCTGCTATTTGCGGCGAGCAGCGTCTTCTTTGGCGCGGTCTTTGTCGCCGTGGCCTCGCGGCTCTATCAGGCGCTCGGCGAGCGCGTGAACTAGGGCTCCAGGCCCGGCGGGTCTTTGAGAAAGGCTTTTCCTGCCTTGATATTGGCCACGCCGCGATCGAACAGCGCCGTCATGTATTTCGTGTCGAACGCGCCATTGAACGGAAAATTGAAATCGGAAGCGACGAAAGCCACGCCGAAGGGCAGGGCGGTGGCTTTCGCTTTCTCATGCACGCGCAGGAGTTCGGTGCGCAGGCCGAAGCGCAGCGCAAGGGTCAGCGCGCGGCCGAGCACCAGCGCCGCCATGCGGTCGGGTGTCTCGAAGCCGGAATTGAGTTTGTTGTTGATGATGACGTATAGTTCGCTCGCGGGAATGGGCACCTTGTTCGAAAGCGAATAAAGCGTGCGCGGGCCGGCATAGAACGGCGCCGTGATCGTGCCGTCGGCGTGCATTTCCTGAATCTTCCTGCCGTTCACTTCCGTTTCGATCAGGATCGGCGGGAAAATCCCCGGGATCGCGCTCGAGGCGAGCAGGATGTCCGCGATCAGCTTCGATGCTTTCTCGCCGCCTTGCGAGGCGATGGCGCCGATGTCCCAGAGCACGCCACGGCCGATATCGAGATGCGTCGTCACCACGAACAGCCGCCGCCCGCGCTTGTGCTCGGCGGCGATGGCGGCGACGAGTTCGGGTGTGGTGCGTTTCTCGATGGTCCGGCGCAGCGGCCAGTTGTCGAACAGTGCCTCGTCGGTGCCGCCAAAAGAAAAGACGTCGATTGAGCTGATCGCCGTGAAGTTCTGGCGCAAATTTGCGTCGAGTGCCGGGCCGATGAAGGCAAACGGCGCCATCAATGCGCCCGTGCTGACGCCCGTTACGACGGAGAATTCCGGGCGCTTGCCGGTTTCGGTCCAGCCGGAGATGACGCCGGCGCCGTAAGCGCCGTCCTCGCCGCCGCCGGAAAGTACCAGCCACGGCCCCGGCGCCGGCGGGACGAGTTTCAGGAAATCCGTTTCGGAGTCGGCGAAGATGCGCGCGCCCGGAATGCCGGGGATCGTTGCCTTCAGGGATTCATCCGCGGTGAATGGCGTGCGCGGCGGCGGGCCGATGTCCGGCTCCGGTGCGGGCGGCAGCTTGGTCAGGCCGCCTTTCTTGTCCTGCTTGTATTTTGCCCCCTGGCCGGAGGCCGGAAACGAAGACCCGGCGATCAAGGAAACAGCCATCGCAAAAGCGAGGGCAACCGAAATGGCCGGTGTGGCAGGAAAACGCATGAGGCTGCCTTAAGCGCTCGCCCTATCGGTTGTCCATGCGGATTCGGTTGAAGCGGACCGCGCCGCCGCAATTTCGGGCGCGGTCAAATCTTGCGCTGTCAGCCGGGGCGACGCTCCGCCTCCCAATACCCTGAGCATTCGCCGGTCGGCGCCTTGCCTTTCCAGGTGCCGCGTCCGCCATTGGCCGCAAGCCTTCCGGTGCCGGCGGCACTGCGTTCGCCGCGTCTGACCCGCACACTGACACCACCCGCGCCGTTTACCTGGCCGGTAACGTCAAAGGCTTCGCGGCCCCGATAGGTGACCTTGCCGTTGTCGATTTTCAGCTCATAGCGGTAACCGCGATCGCATTCGCCCTTTTCGGTCCAGATCGAAACGCTCCAGTTGCCGTCGAACGGCATGCGCGCGGAAGCTTCGGCGGCAATAAGACATGCAGCCACAAGGACGCAAACGGCCGCGCAGCCGGATTTTAGTCCTGTCATGAAAGCCCCCCCGAATCCTGCTTTTGAATCCTGTCCCAATCAAACTAAGCGCGCAACATTGCACTGCAGCGACAGTGCATTGCTATGAATTCTGCAAGAAACACTGGTTCCAGCCTGACGGTTTGCAAGCAGTTCGTTCGCCAGCGGAGTAAATGTAGCGGAACATTCCATAGGAAGTTTCCGAGCGACTATGATTCCGCGGATACGGCAATTCACATCCATCCGATGAACGGCCATTCATCGCGGTTCGCACATTTGTGAAATTTTATTTGGATACCTGTGTCGAGACGGACGTTATTGTCGTATTCAACTGTGAAAGGCCCTTGGGCCGTCTTTGGCCAATATCTTGGGCCGATATGGAGAGGACCATGAAAAAGTTTTTCGCCAAATTGATGCTGGCATTCGGTGTGGCCGCGACGGTGACGGTTGGCTCGTTCAATCCGGTTATGGCGGCACCGCTTGCGTCCAGCAGTGCCGCGGTCAAGGAAGCGGCTCCCGAGAGCGACGTGACCGAAGTGCGCCGCTGGCGCGGCCGTCATGTTGCCGGTGCGCTGATCGGGCTCGGCGCGCTCGCGCTGATCTATGAAGGCAGCCGCCGCCATCACCGCCACCATGGGGGCTATTATTATGGTGGTCATCCTGGCTACTATGCCTACGGCGGCGGTTATCGGGACTGCTTCCGCCGTCATGGCCGGCTCTATTGCAGCGGCTACTGATGCAAGCACTAGGTTGAACCTAGGCAAACACCGATCAACTGGATAGAAGCGGCGCCGGGCCTGTCAGGCCCGGCGTCTGTTTTTTGCGTCCGTGCGCGGAGTAAGTCTCTTGAATGATGTTCCCGCAGCCTCGTCCGAAACGATCGTCTATCACTTTCGTCCACGGCTACTGGGCGGTGAGGTGCTGTGCCGGCTCGGCGAGCATTCGGTGGAATTCATCGTGGGCATTCGCGAGACGCGCGTGGCCTACCCGATGATCTCCCGCGTTCGGCTTTCCTACCGTCCCACCAACATGTCGCTGCGTCGCTACATTCTCGAAGTCTGGCCGCGCGGCGGCATACGCGTCGAGGTCGCTTCCGTCTCGTTCCTGCCGAGCCTCGAAGTGCGCGACCACTCGCCGGAGTTCAGGCGCTTCGTCGAGGAATTGCATCGCCGGATCGTCGCCGCGCGCGGCGAGTGCGAATTCGTGGCGGGCTTTCCGGCTTGGCGATGGTGGCCGCTCGCGGGCGTCGGCGCGGTTTCGGCGGTCGCGGGCGCGGTCGCGCTGTTCTATGCGCTGATCAGCGGGCAGCTTCTCGGCGCGCTACTGCTGGTCGGACTTGGCGGTTTTTTCCTCTGGCAGGTCTGGGCGATGGTGAGCCGCAACCGGCCGGCGACCTATTCGCCGGAAGCGATCCCGGAATATGTGCTGCCGGCGAAATGAGTTCGCGGCTCAATCGTCGTGCGTGCCGAGGCTTTTCGGCGTGACGAACAAATGCATGCGCCCCGTCTTCGGCGCCGCCTCGCGCCAGTCGTTGATGGCGAGTTCGAACACCGCGGTCGCGGCCGTCGGCATGCCGCGGCCAAAACGCATCAGCGCCTCGGCCTCGCCGGAAGCGGTAAGGCTGCGGGTAATTTCTTCCAGACCCGGATTATGGCCGATCAGCAGCAGGGTCCGCACCGAAGCCGGCACCGCGCGGACGATCTCGTACAGCGTGTCCTTCGGCGCGGAATACAGGTCCGCTTCGAAACGGTGCGCGGGTTTTTTCGAGAAGGCCGGCGAAAGGACCGCCCACGTCTCGCGCGTGCGGGCGGCGGTCGAAACCAGCGCCAGGTCGGGTGTCAGATCCTTGTCCTTGAAGAACTTTGCCACTGCCTCCATCGCGAAACGCCCGCGGGTCGCGAGCGCGCGGTCCTCGTCGGCCATGCCTTCCGGCGGAACGGCCTTGGCGTGCCGCATCAGGATCAGCCGGCGCATATCGGACTTGGGCTGCAACGGGACTGGACTTTCATCGGCCGGCAACGCTCCTGGCTCACTCGCCTTTGCAGGCGATTGAGACTAGCATAGCGCGCGATCTGACAAGACGATGACCGGCCAAACCCCACAGACATTCTATCACTCGACCTCCATTCCGCGGCATGCGCGGCCGCGCCTGATGCAGGACGTCGATACGACCGTCTGCATCGTGGGAGCGGGCTTCGCCGGTCTGTGGACCGCGCGGGCGCTGGCCAAGCGCGGCTACGATGTCGTGGTGCTCGAAGGCCGCAAGATCGCGGGCGAGGCATCGGGGCGCAGCGGCGGCTTTGTCTCGGCGGGCTTCGCGGAGCGGCTGCCGCGCATCATCGAGCGCGTCGGCATCGACGATGCGCGCGCGCTCTACAAGCTTTCGCGCGACGGCATTGAATTCGTCCGCAGCGTGATCGCCGAAGGCGTGCCCGGGGTCACTCCGGCACCGGGGCGGTTGCATGTGCAGCGTTTCGACGACGAGGATACGATCCGGCGCGAGGCGGATCTCCTTGGCTCCGTCTTCGATCACGAAATGCTGGTCTGGAAAACAGAACGCGTGCGCGAGACGCTGCTCACGACGCGCTATTTCCAGGCGCTGCACGACGCCGATGCTTTTTCGGTTCATCCGCTGAATCTGGCGCTCGCGATCGCAAGCGAGGTCGAGAAACTCGGCGTCCGCATTTTCGAGGAAACCGCCGTGATCGGCGCCGATCTCGGCGGCGTGCGCAAGGTGATCGTGACGTCGGCGGGCAAGGTGAGGGCGCATCACGTTGTCTTCTGCGGCTCCGCCTTCATCGGGGAGGCGTTTCCCGAAATCGAGCGCACGATCCTGCCGGTGGCGACGCATGTCTGCGTCACCGAGCCGATCGAGGAAACGCTGAAGGAGATCATCCGCTATGCCGGCGGCATTTCCGATACGCGCCGCGCCAACGATTATTACCGGGTGACGGACGGCCGGCTGCTCTGGGGCGGGCGCATCACGACAAACACGCAATCGCCGAAGCGCCTCAACAAGAAAATGCTCGGCGACATCACGAGCGTCTATCCGCAGCTCAAGGGCACGATCATCGACTACGCCTGGACCGGCATCATGGGCTACGCGATCCACAAGATGCCGCAGGTCGGCATGTTGCAGCCCGGGGTCTGGATCAATACCGCCTTCGGCGGACACGGTCTGAACACGAGCGCCATGGGCGCCGAACTGATCGCGTCGGCGATCTCCGAGCACGACGACCGCTGGAAACTCTTTATTCCGTTCGGGCTTGTGTGGGCGGGCGGCAGCATCGGGCGCAGGACGACGCAGCTCGTTTATGCCTCGATGCAGGTGAAGGACTGGTGGGCCGAGCGCTCGTCGCGTGCAAAGGAACGCCGCTCCGAAAGAAAAGAACGGCGCGCGGAGAAAGCCCGCATCCGGTCGGCCGAACGCGGCGTCAAGGTGCGCGAGAAAGCGGAGCAGGCGACGACTTCGGCGCCGTTCGATGCGGATTCCAAAGCCGATGCCGAAGCCGCGGTCGAGCGCGCGGTGGAAGCGACGAAGGAAGCGGTGAATGAAAAGGCTGCGCTACCTGACGCCGCTGATGCAGTAAAAAAATAGACGTTCCCCGGGCAAGCGCGAAGCGCGCGACCCGGGGTCCAGGAATCATCGCGGTCATTGTAGGTCTGCAATGGCCCCGGCTCGCGCCCTGCTGCGCACGGCTTGGCCGGGGAAAGTCGTTCTGTATTGGCCTAACGCCCCTCGCGCCGCGACAGAAACGCCAGCCGCTCGAACAGGTGCACGTCCTGCTCGTTCTTGAGCAAAGCCCCATGCAGCGGCGGGATCAGTTTCTTCGGATCGCGCTCGCGCAGCATTTCCGGTGTCACGTCTTCGACCATCAACAGCTTCAGCCAGTCGAGTAACTCAGACGTTGATGGCTTTTTCTTGAGGCCGGGCACTTCGCGAATTTCATAGAAAAGTTTCAGCGCTTCCGCGACCAGTCGCTGTTTGATGCCGGGATAATGCACCTCGACGATGGCCTGCATCGTCTCGGGATCGGGAAAGCGGATGTAGTGGAAAAAGCAGCGGCGCAGGAATGCGTCCGGCAACTCTTTTTCGTTGTTCGACGTGATGATCACCGCCGGCCGCTGCCTGGCCTTGACCGTCTCGCCGGTCTCGTAAACATGAAATTCCATGCGGTCGATTTCGAGCAGCAGATCGTTCGGAAATTCGATGTCGGCCTTGTCGATCTCGTCGATCAAGAGGACAGGCCGTTGCTTCGAGGTGAACGCCTCCCACAATTTTCCACGCCGGATGTAGTTCGCAATATCGCTCACGCGCGGGTCGCCGAGCTGGCTGTCGCGCAGCCGCGCAACGGCGTCGTATTCGTAAAGCCCGTGGATCGCTTTGGTGGTGGATTTGATGTGCCACTCGATCAGCGGCGCCTTCAGCGCGTCCGCAATCTCGGCGGCGAGCACCGTCTTGCCGGTTCCAGGCTCGCCCTTGATCAGCAGCGGCCGCTCCAGCGCGATTGCGGCGTTGACGGCTACCTTCAGATCCTTGTCGGCGACGTAGGACTTCGTACCTTCAAAACGCATTATTTCCTCGTTCTGGGGCGACATTAGGGAGCGGTTCGCCATGCGGCAAGGCGGATACCATGCGTACAAGTAGCGTATTGGAATGCACGCCGGGTTGTGCTTTGAAGGCCGGCCATGAATGACGCCCGCCACGAACTCAATATCCAGCTCAAAAAATTCGAGAAGCGCATGCCGGCCAAGCTCGGCCGCTTTTTGCATTGGCTGCGCCAGCCCGGGGCTTTCTGGGTGCGGATTCCCTTTGCGGTCTTTTTTATTCTGTTTGGCCTCGTGGGCTTTCTCCCGCTGGTCGGCTTCTGGATGGTCCCGGTCGGGCTGCTGTTGCTCGCGGAAGATGTTCCGGCGCTGGCTCGGCCCGTGGCGCGATTGCTCGCCTGGATCGACCGCAAATGGCCGCAAAAGCCGAAGCCGCCGGATCCGCAAAAGCTGTCGCCGCGGTAAAACTTATCCGGTACCAGCCCGGATGAGCGGCCATGTTTGCGCGGCGATCAGTCCGATTCCGGAAAGCAGCAAAAGCACCAGCAGCACTTTTCTGAACGCTGCATCGTCAAGTTTGCCGTAAAGTTTGAAGCCTATCCACAAACCTGCCAGCATCGCAGGAAGGCCGAGCAGATAGAGTTTCACCACCTCCGCTGTGACAGCACCACCCAGGCCGAGCGAGACTGCGGTCATTGCGCTCGCCGCCAGCATCACCGGCTGAAAGATCGAGCGCTGCACGTCTTTGCTCCAGCCGCGCAATTGGCACCAGACGGTGATGATGAAGCCGGGCAGGCCGGTCATTCCGCAGAGAATTCCGTTCAGAAACCCGGCGCTGCTGTCCGCCCCCGTTCCTGCCCGCAAGGGCTTGAACGACGGCTGCACCAATCCGTAAAGGCCGTAGATGACGAGGAGCAGGCCGACGCCTCCGCGCATGTAGGCGGGGTCGATATAGGTCAGCAGCACAGCACCGATCGGAACACCGAGCGCGCCACCTGCAATGAAAGGAGCGACGTTCCTCCACGTTAGCGCCTTTCTTAATTTCCAGACGCCATAGCCTTGCGTCCACAGGCTGTAGCCCGAGATCAACACCGTCGTCTGGATTGGCGTCAGGATATGCAGCCAGAAGGCCGAAACGATGAAGCCCATCGCAAAGCCCGCAAGGCCGGAAGCAAAACCTCCGGCAAACGCAGCGAACAAAAAAACTCCCACAACAAAACCGTCCATGGCTCGCTCCTTATTCGAGGCGAGCAGCGCTTGGATGGCAGGTCCATCTGAAGGGGAGGCCGCGATATCCCCGTGCCTTGCAGCGTCGTTTGGTTCAGGAAAAATCAGGTGGCAGCACGCACGATGTCCCCTCCTTGCGAAGGAGACGGTGCTTGGGCCCTGAGCAGGAAGAATGGGCCTGAAAGAACGGGGCGACCGTCGCTGGCCCCGCTGCATTTCAATAATGCACCATGCTCCGTAGTGCAAACGACCCGGCTGCCCGGCAAAACTTGCCGCCACCCGGCAGAAGCGCGCCGGCATCCGGCGGGCCGTCTCCGCGTAAGTCCTTGTACTGAATCGATAATCGGAATGGCACGCCGATTGCCATGAACCTACCGGGTAACCGTGCGCGCTTACGCTGCGCGGCCGCAAGGATGGAGGGTGTAATGGGTATTTTCGGTGCACTGACGACGGCGGTCGGCGGTCTTCGGGCGCAGTCCTACGCGCTGGAAAACGTTTCCGGCAACATCGCGAACTCGCAGACGACGGGCTTCAAGCGCGTCGATACGAGCTTCTCGGACCTCGTGCCCGATTCCAACCCGCAGCAGCAGTATGCAGGCGGCGTGATCGCACGCTCGCGCGGAACCAACACCGTGCAGGGCGACATCAAGAGCGCCACCGTCGATACTTTCATGGCGATCAACGGCGACGGCTACTTCGTCGTGCAGAAACCATCCTCGTTCCCCGACGGACAGCCGGTGTTCACCGGCGTCGATCTCTTCACCCGCCGCGGCGATTTCGAACTCGACAAGGACGGCTTTCTCGTCAACGGCACCGGGTACTACCTGAAGGCGCTACAGGTCGATCCGACCACGGGCAACGTCGTCGGCAGCGTTCCGGAAGTGCTGCAATTCTCCAACGACTTCCTGCCGGCCGAGCCGACAAACCTGATCGAATACCGCGCCAACCTTGCGAGCTTCCCGCGCACCGCCGCGACCGACGAGGATGTGCCGGGCTCCGAGCGCCTCGACATCACCGCATTCTCCGTCAACCCGACCGTGGCCGGCACCGGCACGGTGGTCGCGAACGACGTTCCGCAATTCCTCGACATGTCGATTTCAGGCGGCGCCATCACGGTGTTCGACCAGGTCGGCTCTCCCGTGAACATCCAGCTGCGCTGGACCAAGCTGCCGGACACGGCGGCACAGGCGACCGGCACGGCCGACCTCAACCCGGCCGTCGACCTCGGAGCATCATTTGCGGGCGATACCGTCACGGTAACCGTCAACGGTGCGCCGACCGTCATCACCATCGACACCGGCACGACGTCGGACTCGAGCGAGTTGATCGCGGCCATCAATGCCATCTCCGGCGTCAGCGCATCGCTCGTCGGCGACAACATCCAGATCACCGGCGATACGCCGGGCACGACCTTCTCGATTGCGTATTCGGATTCCGGCATCGGCACCGCGCTCGGCCTCACCGGCTCGGGCTTTGCGCCTACCGGCAATCCGACCTGGGAATTGTTCTATCTTGAGGACGCTTCCGCCGTCGGCACCAACGTGGCCTGGCGCAACGCCGGCGTGCAGTACGTGTTCGACGCGAGCGGCCAGATGACGTCCGCCACGCAGGTCGTGACGATCACGGGCGTTTCGATCAACGGCGTGCCGCTCTCCGACATCGCCATCAACCACGGCTCCAGCGGTGTCACCCAGTTCGCCGATATCAACGGCAACGCACAGGTTAACCTGTTGAGACAAAACGGTTTTCCGGCGGGTGAATTGCAGAGCATCGCGGTCAACGAAAAGGGCCGCATCGTCGCCGCCTACTCGAACGGCCGTACGCTCGACATCGCCGAAATACCGCTGGCGAGCTTCAACGGCGACAACTCCCTGAAACGCATCGACGGTGGCGCGTTTGAGGCGACCTCGGAATCCGGTCCCGCACTCTACGGTGCGCCCGGCAAGATTCTCGGCAAGTCGCTCGAAGGCTCCAACACCGACATCGCCGACGAATTTACCAAGCTCATCGTCACGCAGCAGGCCTACGCCGCCAACACGCGCATCGTGACGACGGCCGATCAGATGCTTTCCGAAACGCTGAATATGATCCGCTAGGCGGTTCGTTTTTTTCGTTCGGCATAAGGAAGCAATGGAATGAGTCTCGGTAACGCAATCGGTGCCGCACTGTCCGGCCTGCAACTCACGCAGACCGGCGTAGGCCTGATTGCCGACAACATCGCGAATGCCGAGACGCCGGGTTATGTCCGCAAGTCGCTCATGCAGCAGACGACGTCCGCGGCGGGCGGCGGTTCCGGTGTGCGCGTCGTCGGCATCCAGCGCGAACTGGATGTGTTCGTGCAGCGACAGTTGCGCGCCGAGCTTGCCGGCTCGACCTACATCAATTCGATTTCGTCCTACTACAACCGCATCGACCAGATTTATGGCTCGCCGGGCGGGCTGAACGCGCTCGACACATTGCTGAACAATTTCTCGAACTCGCTGCAGAACCTCGCGACCAGCCCGGAGTCGATCTCCTCGCGCTCGCAGGTGCTGAACGAGGCGGGGGTGCTGGCGCAGCACCTCAACGCGATGTCGCGCGACGTGCAGGAATTGCGCACGCAGGCCGAGCTTGCGATTTCCGCCGACATCACGCGCATCAATCAGATCCTGCAGAACATCGAGACGGTATCGACCAAAATCATCTCGTCCGATCCCAATACCGGATCGACGGCGGCACTGTTCGACCAGCGCGACGTGCTGATCGGCGAGCTTTCCGGACTCGTTGACATTCGCACGGTGGAAACCGGACCGGGGCAGGTCGCGATCTTTACGACTTCGGGCGTAAGCCTCTTCGACCATAAGGCCTCGCAGCTTGGCTTCGACGGCCGCGACGGTGTCAGCCCGCAATCGTTGTGGAACGCGGATTCCACCAAGCGCGGCGTCGGCACCATCACGCTGACGACGCCCAACGGCTTTGCCATCGATCTGATCGCCGACCGTTCGATTCGCTCCGGCGATCTGGCGGCACACATGCAGATGCGCGATGTCACCCTGGTTGAAGCGCAGGCGCAGCTCGACGAGATCGCGCATTCGCTCGCGACGGCGCTCTCGAGCCGTACTGTTACAGGCACTGCCGCCACATCCGGCGCGCAGCAGGGCTTCGACGTCGACCTCACCGCACTTCAGAATGGCAACACGATCAACCTCAGCTACACCGACGCCACCGGCACCCATAAGGTGTCGATCGTGCGGGTGGACGATGCTTCGGCCTTGCCGCTGCCGAACACCCATACCGCGGACACGACCGACACCGTGATCGGCGTCGATTGGACCGGCGGCCTTGCGGGTGTCGTCTCGCAGCTGAACACCGCCCTTGGGCCCAACATGACGTTCTCCACCTCGGGCAGCACGCTGACGGTGCTCGACGACGGTGCCGGCAATCTTGTGGATATCGGCGCGTTCAACGCCAATGTGACCACGAGCACCTTCCAGACCGGCGATCCGTCGATGCCGTTCTTCGTCGATGGCAGCAACGGCTCGCTCTATACGAATTTCGCGCTGGACGGCTCGACGCAGAAGCTCGGTTTTGCCGCGCGCATTTCGCTGAACGTGCAGCTCCGGGACGAGCCTTCGCGGCTCGTGGAATTCGCGAGCAACACGCTCTCCGGCGACCCGACGCGGCCCGACTGGCTTTCGCAGCAACTCACCGCCGTATCGCTGACCTACTCGCCGGAAACCGGCATCGGCACGAAGGCCGGCGCCTATTCCGGTTCGCTCGTCGATTTCGTCCGGCAGACGATTTCGTTGCAGGGCGCCAATGCCGACAACGCCTATCGACTGAAGGAAGGCCAGGACATCGTCGTGAACGCGTTGCAGACGCGCTTCGCGGACCGCTCCAGCGTCAATATCGACAGCGAGATGGCGAACCTTCTCGTCCTGCAAACCGCCTACGGCGCGAATGCGCGCGTGCTGACGGCGGTCAAAGAAATGCTCGACGCCCTCATCAGGATGTAAAGTCATGGCGGCAATCATCGGCTTCGGCAGTCGTTCGTCCATCCAGTCGCAGACGCTCGTCGATATGCGGACGCAGCTCGACGACTTGCAGCGCCAGCTTGCGACCGGCAAGAAATCGCAGACCTATGCGGGCCTCGGCATCGCGCGCGGCCTCGACCTTGAAGTGCGCGCCCGGCTTTCGCGCATCGAGAACTTCGAGACGTCGATCTTCAATGTCGACCTGCGCGTGAACTTGATGAACACGGCACTCGAGCGGATGCGCACGGTCGGGCAGGACGCGCGCGCCGAGACGCGTTTTCCGCTGACCTACGAACTCGTCAGCGGCGGCCAGACCGCGGCACAGCGCACCTCCACGTTGCGCCTCGATGAAGCGCTGAGCCTGCTCAACGAAAAAGCGGGCGACCGTTACCTGTTCTCCGGACGCGCCACCGACAGCAAGGCAACCGACAGCGTCGCGCATATTCTCAACGGCGATGGCGCAAAGGCCGGCTTCAAGCAGGTGATGGCCGAGCGGCTGCTCGCCGATCAGGGTGCCGACCAGCGCGGACGGCTGTTGCAGCCATCGGCGGCGGCCGGCGTCGTGACGCTTTCGGAAGACGGCAGCTCCGCTCACCCGTTTGGATTCAAGCTTGCTTCAGTGACCACCGATTTTGGCGCGACGATCACCAACAATGCCGGTCCGCCCGTCAGCAAGGAAATCGACCTCAGCGGCGGCAATCCGGCGCCGAACGACCGTGTCACCATCCAGCTCAACCAGCCGGACGGCACCTCGGTCAGCATCGAACTCACCGCGACGACGCAGGACCCGCCGCCTTCCGGCAGCTTCCTGATCGGCGCGACGCCGACCGACACCGCGAATAATCTTGCGTCCACCATCGACGCCCGGATTTTGACGCTGTCGAGGACCCAGCTTGCCGCGGCATCCGCGGTGAAGGCCGGCGAGGATTTCTTCGCGATGGATTCCGGCAATCCGCCGCAGCGGGTGTCCGGGCCGCCGTTCGAAACGGCGACCGCGATGGTCGATGGCACGGATACCAACACCGTGTTCTGGTACACGGGCGACGCCGGCACCGACGATCCGCGCATGACCGCGGTTGCGCGCGTGGACGACACCATCACCGTGAATTACGGCGTGCGCGGCAACGAAGACGGCCTGCGTCATCTCGTGCAGAATCTCGCGGTGTTCTCGTCGATGACCTTTTCGGGATCGGACCCGGACGCGCGCGCGCGGTATTTCGCCGTGGCGCAGAAGATCGGCTCCGGCCTCGACCAGGGCTCGGGCCTGCAGAAGATCGAGGCGATCCAGACCGAAATCGCGGGTGCGAAGCTTGCCGCCGATGCCGCGAAGCAGCGTCTGTCGGACAAGAAACCCGTGCTGCAAGGCCTCGTTGACGAAATCGAGAACGTGTCGGCGGAAGAAGTCGGCACCATGCTGCTCACCCTCAGCACGCGCCTGCAGGCGACGCTGCAGACGACGGCGATGCTGTCTCGCTTCTCGCTCGTCAATTTCATCTGAGCATTCAAGAGATACAGGAATTCAACGAAAGGTTTTGCGTAGTTGAAGAAAGGGAAGCCCGGCACAGGACGTGCCGGGCTTTTCGTTTGCGGCTTGGGCGCATGCGGAAAAAATGCGAAGGTGCCCTGATGACGGACGCACCGATCCCATATCTACAACGCATCCGAGACTATTATTCGGGGCTCGGCTACGGTGCGCCGTATGAATTCGCGCATTATGCGGATGTTCCGTTTTACCGGCTCGCAAAGCCGCTCGCGCAAAGCCGTGTCGCGCTGATCACGACGGCGGCTCCCTATCAGCCGGACAAGGGCGAGCAGGGACCGGGTGCACCGTATAATTCGGCGGCGAAGTTCTACACGGTCTATTCCGGCGACAGTGCGAAGGACCACGACCTTCGCATTTCGCACATCGCGATCGACCGCAAGCACACGACGGCGGAAGACCCCGGCACGTATTTTCCGCTGCCCGCGCTTCGAGAAGCCGCCGCACACGGCCTGATCGGCTCGCTGGCGCCGCGCTTTCATGGGCTGCCGACGAACAGGAGTCATCGGGTGACGCTGGAAGTGGACTGCAAGGAGATCGTCGCCCGCTGCCAGGAAGATGGCGTCGATGCGGCGATCCTCGTTCCCAATTGTCCGGTCTGCCATCAGAGCGTCAGCCTTGCCGCGCGCGAACTGGAGAAAAGCAGCATCGCAACGGTCGTCATGGGCTGCGCCAAGGACATCGTGGAATATGTCGGCGTGCCGAGATTGTTCTTTTCGGATTTTCCGCTCGGCAATGGAGCGGGCAAGCCAAACGATAAGGCCTCGCAGATTTCCACCCTGGAGCTTGCGCTTCGGCTTCTGGATTCAGCACAGGCCGCCCGCACGACGGTTCAAAATCCGCTGCACTGGAGCGACGATCCTTCGTGGAAAATCGACTACAGCAATATCGCGCGCCTCGGCGCGGAAGAAATCAGGAAGCGCCGCGAGGCGTTCGACCGGCAAAAGCAGATCGCGAGGAATCTTCGCGAACGGACGGCGGACTCGGCGAAGAAAATCGTTGGCCATTGACACCATCCTGCTGGCAGGCACTACGACTGTACAAAAGCGGACATCCAGAAAATTTCAGTTGCACGCAACTATCCCGGCTTTGGATCGTTGATGGATAGCAGCATTTTTATTTCACTCAGACATTTGGAGAGCATGATGCGTAGGACAGGTATCCTCGTTATTCTTTTTGTCGTACTCGGAATTTCCAGCCCCGTTCCTGCGGCCATGAAAATGGATTGGCCTGATTCTGTCGATCGGTACGTCATGAAAGTTCGTAAAACGGTGAAAACAACCGACATGGAAGGCTACTTGGCGGTTGTGAAAAGCCCAAACGGAGCGCTGATACTTGATGTTCGTGAGGAAGATGAGTTTAAACCCGCGCACGTTCCAGGAGCGATGAATATCCCGCGCGGATTGTTAGAATTTCGCATCTGGAAGCAGCTCGGATATCCGGCGCAGGTAGACATGAGCCGTAAGATTTACGTGCAATGTCAGACTGGCAGCCGGGCGACGCTGGCGACAAAGCAGCTTCAAGACATTGGCTTCACGAATGTGATTGCCGTGATCATGTCTTTTGAAGACTGGCAGAAAAAAGGCAATCCGCTTTCATAAGGGATTGCTGCAGACAATAGGATTCCGAATGCCCCGGATGGTTGTAGCCTGTTCCGGAACTCTCAAAAAAATCGCTAGACTTGTCCGGCGATTTTCAATCTGTCCTGAAAGGCTCCAGCGGAACATCCGGTAAGCGCCGGTCCTCAATAATTGCGCGGTAGTGTACTGGATCATCAGCTTTCGCTGACAACGCCATCTGTTCACGCCGCGTTCACTGCCTGCGTGGCGATAATAAAACCTCGCTTAATTTGTTCGCCAGCGCTTCGAACGTGTAGGGCTTCATGATCACGCTCAGGTCGGCGTCGAGTACGCCGTTATGCACGATGGCGTTGCGCGTGTAGCCGGTGGTGAACAGAACCCGCAAGCCGGGCCTCGTTTTCGACGCGGTGTCGGCCAGCACGCGCCCGTTCATGCCGGGCATGACAATGTCCGTGAACAGAAGATCGATGTCGTCGTGCTTTTCCAGCAACGCCAGCGCCTTGGCGCCGCTATCGGCCTCGATCACCCGGTAGCCAAGATCGCGCAGCATCTCGGAGGTGAGGTTCCGCACATTCGCTTCGTCCTCGACAAGCAGGATTTTTTCCTGAGCCGCGGCGTGCGGTGTCTCGCGCGGATCGCTCCTTTCGGCCGGGGCTTCGTCAGTGCCCGTGTAGCGCGGCAGGTAGACCTTGATGGTCGTGCCCTGTCCGATCTCGGAATAAATTTTCAGGTGTCCGCCGGACTGTTTGATGAATCCGTACACCTGGCTGAGACCAAGCCCGGTTCCCTGGCCGGTCGGCTTGGTCGTGAAGAACGGATCGAACGCGCGCATCGATACTTCGGGCGTCATGCCGCTGCCGTTGTCGGTCACTGCGATCATGACATACTGGCCAGCCGTAACGTCCCGATGCGAGGCCGCATAAATATCGTCCAACCAGCAATTGGCGGTTTCGATCGTCAGTTTACCGCCATCCGGCATCGCATCGCGCGCGTTCACCGCGAGGTTGAGAATGCCGTTTTCAAGCTGGCTGGCGTCGGCGCAGATGCGCCAGAGACCGCCGGCGAGCACGGTCTCGATCTGGATGTTCTCCGGAATCGTCCGCCGCAGGAACTCCGACATGCCGGTAACGAGCCGGTTGCTGTCGAGCGGTTGCGGCATGAGCGTTTGCCGTCTTGAGAATGCCAGCAGTCGCGCGGTCAATGCCGCCGCCCGTTCCGCGCCTTCGACCGCCCCGTCGATGAAGCGCTGCACGTTGGTTTCACCGCGCTCCAGCCGTTTCTGCAACAGCCGCAGGCTGCCAATGATCACCGCCAGCATGTTGTTGAAGTCGTGGGCAATGCCGCCGGTCAATTGGCCGACGGCCTCGATTTTCTGCATCTGCCGGATCTGATCCTGCGCCTGATCGTGCGCGGCGATTTCGGCTTTCAGGCGCTCGTTGGTTTCAACGAGCGCGCTCGTGCGTTCGGCAACGCGCTGCTCAAGCGTAATGTTCATGTCCTTCGGCTGCCGCTCGGCGGCCTCGCGCTGCGTGTCGTCGCGCATGGTCAGCACGGCCCCGACATGGGTGCCGTCGGGCGCCGTAACCGGCTGGGCCGTGCCGATGGCCAGAACGTCCGTGCCGTCGGGCCGGAGAATGCGCCAGCGTGCATCCACCACCGTCTCGCGCTTCAGCACGGCGCGGGCGAGCGGCAATTCGTGTGGCGGGTATGGCTGCCCGTCTTCGGTATAGAGGTGATAGGTTTCGCTGTATTCGTCCGGCTCCACATCGATCCTTGCGACGCCGTGCAGGCGTGCCGCCGCGTCGTTCACGAAAACGATGCGCCCTGCCGCGTCCGTCGCGATCACGCCTTCGGCCAATTGCCCGAGCAGCGCCGCCCGTTCGGCGCCGGCCGCGATCGCCTGATCGGTCGCGGCCTTCAGTTCGTCTGCGGCCCGCTTCCGATCGGAGATGTCGCGCATATAACCGGTGAAGAAACGCTTGCCGTCTCCGCGCGCTTCCGCGATGGCAAGCTCCACCGGAAAGCGTGAGCCGTCGGCGCGGATCGCTTCCATCTCGATCCGTTTGCCGATGATGTGTGTCTTGCCGGTCGCCAGATAGCGTTTCATGCCGGCGCTATGGGCCTGCCGGTGCTCCGGCGGCACGATCAGCGTACCCAGCGACTTTCCGACGACCTCGGCTTTCTTCCAGCCAAACGTCGCCTCGGCGGCCGGGTTGAACTCGACGATCTTGCCGTCTTCGCCGATCGTGACGATGCAGTCGAGCGCGCACTGAATGATCGAGGCCTTTGCGTCTTCGCTTTGTTTCAACGCGGCTTCGCGTTCGCGCAATTCCACGGATGCTGCCGAAAGTGCTCCGCTCATGGAGCTGATTTCCCGGATCGAAGAATTCACTTCGCCGACCGGCTCGCCTTTCGAAAGTTGTTTCGCGCTTTGTTGCAGCATGGCGATTTGCGAGCCAATGGTCCGCGCAATCATCAGCGTCAGCGCCAATACAAGAGAGAGCACGGCGGCAATGAGGCCGGTCA
The DNA here is from genome assembly GCA_022844205.1 of Xanthobacteraceae bacterium. Classification (GTDB taxonomy): domain Bacteria; phylum Pseudomonadota; class Alphaproteobacteria; order Rhizobiales; family Xanthobacteraceae; genus JAUSIF01. The sequence goes on from JALHMF010000005.1 coordinate 27,269, forward strand.
GCAGCAGGGTACGGCGACGGAGCGGCTCCGCGATGCTTGCCGCCGGGCGGGCGATGGCCACTTTCCATTCCGTCAAGGATGATGTCGTGAAAGCCGAAAGCACTTCGATGCCTTCGAGCGTTCGCCCGCCGCTCAGGCCCTCGCGGCTTGCTGTCATGTCCTTGCGCAATTGTGCAGCCGCGGGTTTCCCCACCCACGCGGCGTTGTCCTTGCTGCGCGCGATTACGTTGCTTTGCCGGTCCAGAATGATGACGATCATCTCCAAGGGTAGTCTTTGCGCCATGAGTGAATCGTGCAGGTCCGATATCGGCAGGCTCAAAACGAGTTCGTAAATGACTTGGTTCTTGTCAAAAATCGGAATGCTCAAGGCGACGACCGGTATCTTGGTAACGGATCCTATATAGAGATCCGACAGCCAAAGTTTTCCTGTTTCGAACACCTTGCGAACCGCCACCATATCGCCCCGAACAGGCAATGGTTCGCCAAAAGGCACAGCGGTATTGATCAGTTGCTGTCCGTTAGCGTCGGCAAGAACGACGATACTTCCCTTTGGCAGCAGTTCGAGGACCCGCTGGGCGCGATCATAAAAAGTCGCGAGATCGCCCTCACGCAAGGAAGGCAATCTAGCCACAGCCTGGAGGATCGCTTCATGGGCGGCGATCTCGCTGTCGACCGTGCTCATGAGCGCACGGCTGAGGTTTAGAAGTTCGGAATAGGCCGCGTCGCGGGAGCGCTGGTAATCGGTGTAGGCAAACCAGCCCACCAACAGAAAAAACGGAAGAATGCCGGATATGGCGAGGGTCAAAAGACCCGAATAAATCGAGATTCCACGCGGTTTGGACATCACCCAAAACAGCCTTTTTTTATCTTCGCACATACGGCGTATGGCCCGCTATGCATTTAAGCCCTTGATTTACTTTGCTTTGCCCGGCAACGGAATTTGTGCGCGAAGGGCTTTCATCCTCGAAAATTGCTAACGGGGATAGTATGTCCGCCGGGCGAGGGTTCCTTTTGCGCGCGCATTTATTTCCGAGACCCAACAACAAAATCGCCGGACGATTGCCCGGCGACTTTCATTCCGTCCTGGAACTGATTGGGATGATCGGGCGGTACAGCCGATCAAGCGCCGCGTTAAGCCGCGATGGCAGTGGCGCGCAGGCCGGCGGCGATCTCGCGGTTAATGTTGATCAGAACGCCGACCCTGGCGAGGGCGCCGTTCGCATCCGACTCCAGCTTCATCGAGTGATTGATGACGAAGTTGGCGAGGTTCGCGACGTTCTGCTTGATCGCAACCGGAAGCTGGTTTTCGGGACGGCCGAGAGAGCCTGCGAAAACAAGCCAGAGGCGGCGATTGTAACGGATGGCGGAGACGACATCCTGGTCGGCCTTCGCTTCCGCGTCCTTCACCGCCTGGAGTTTGGCAGCCGCACGAAGCAGAAGCTGGGCTTCCAGCTCGCGCGGATTACCCGTTGCCTGCGCATTTTTGGCGTAGGTCTGGGCGACTGTTTGCATGTTCGATCAGTTCCTTTTCGTACTCACAGAGGCGCTGGGCCTCCTTCAATGCTTTGTAAAGCATGCCGGTTAATATGTTGTTATTGATACGGTCGAAGTAGGGGAGCGTGCTGGGCGCCGCCGAAAGCACCTCCCGGACCATCTTGAAATAGGTCTCGTGGTGGGCGGTGGCTTCCTTCGACAGATACATCAGCTGCACGACCAGATAGATCTTCTTGCAGGGCGTGTCGGCTTCATCGACGGTGAGGATGTCCTTCTCGCGAAGGATAGGAGCATCGCCCTCGATGATGAGGCGAGTGCGCTGGTCGTCGTTGGTGACCACGCTATCGCCGATAATCACCCGTTCGCCGGGCTTCAGTTCGACTTTGAGACCCATCCTGGTTCTCCTTCCAAAGGCGCTCCATGCGCCGGATGTCGACTGGGTGATCCTCCCCGATTCGCATTACCAAAAAGAAAACGGCGGGGCTTTTGGCCCCGCCGGTTCCTTGAGAGTGTGTCGTGACGATCAGAACAGACGCAGCACGTTCTGGTCGGCCTGCGAAGCGAGCGACAGGGCGACAGAGGAGAGCTGCTGACGGGTCTGAAGGGCCAGCATGTTCGCGCCTTCCTCGTTCGTGTCGGCGAGGACGAGGTTGTCCGCACCGGTCTGCAAGACCGAGATCAGGTTCTTGGTGAAGTCCTGACGGGTCTGCACGATCGAGAGGTTCGAACCGAAACGCGAGGCCTGCGTGCGCAGGCTTGCCGTTGCGTCGCCCAACTGAGCGAGCGAGGCGTTCACGTTGGCGTTGTCCTGGAAGCCCGAGCCGCTCACAGCCGTGAGGCCGAGACCGGTGGACGAGAAGTCAACACCCTGGATCGAGAGCGAGCTGGAACCGTCTTCGTTGAAGATGACCGAGAGGTCATCGCCATCGAGCAGGTTGACGCCGTTATAGGAAGCGTCCGAAGCCAGCGTGCTGATCTGCGAGAGCAGGTTGTTGTAGTCCGTCTGCAGAGACGTACGCGTGGCGTTCGCCGTGAACGTCGCCGTCGGCGAGAAGGTGTTCGTGCTGAGGCCGAAGGAGGCCGCAGCCGAACCGCCGATGGTGATGTTCGACGAGCTGGTGGAAGCGACGTTCAGGAAGTCGCTGCCATTGACCGAGAGAGTCACGTCGTCCAGCGACGAGTTGATCGCCGTGAGGCGAGCTTCGAGGGCTGCACGGGTCGTGATTTCACCAGTGGCGCTGTTGCCGAACTCAATCGTCTGCGCTGCACCGGAGCCGACCTGGATGGTCAGCTGGCCAGTGAAACCGGCGATCTGCGAGTTGGTCGGGCCAGTCGTGCCCTGAGCGAGGCCGAAGGTCGACAGGCTGGTGGAAGTACCACCAATGACGATGCTGTCGGCGTTGCTGTTGGCAGTGATCTGGACAGAACCGTCCGCCGCCACCGTGGTGGTGGATCCGGCCGGGTCAGCGGTTTCGAGAGACGCTTCGAGCTGGGCGAGCGAACCGACTTCACCGACGTCGTTGCCGAAGGTGATGGTCTTGGTCGCGTTCGTGCCAACCGTGACGGTCAGAGTGGAACCGTCGAGCGCCGGAGTCTGCGTGAGCAGGTTCACCGCCGCAGTGGTCTGGCCGAAAGTAGCCGAACCCGTGCCGTTGACCGATACCGTGAAGGTATGGGCCGCATCGTTCGCCGTCAGGACGAGCTGGTCAGCGCCACCGCCCACTTCAACCGCTGCAGTGACGAGGTCACCGAAGCCGGCCGCGTTGGAAGCGTTGTTGATCAGCGTGGCGACGTCGGACACGGAGTCGCTGGCGGCTACGGCGAGGGTCGTGATGGTATTGCCGTTGCCGAAGTCGATCGTGATCGTGTCACCGGCTACGAGTTCGCCGGCAGCCGTCACGTCCGTGTTGTCGGAGAACACGCTCGAAGTACGAACCTGCGCCACGTCGGCGGAGTAGTTGCCGGCCGTGGTGGAACCGGTCACCGCCGCAGTGTCGTCCGTAACCGCAACGTTGCCCGTCTGGGTCAACGCATAGGTCGTGGTGCCTTCCGACGCCGTCAGCGCCTGACGGGCAGTCGCCTGGGCGCTTTCGATCAGTTTCGTGATCGAGGAAATGCCCTTGTCCGCGGCAGCGATCGTCTGAACCGCGTTGCCGACGGAGTCGAGCAGGCGGGAGAGATCGTTGGCGCGGCTGGAGAGACCGGCCGAGGTGAAGAAGTTGATCGGGTTATCGAGAGCAGAGTTGACCTTCTTGCCGGTCGACAGGCGCTCCTGCGTCCGGTTCAAGAGCTCCGCCGTCGACTGCAAGGAGAGCAGGTTCGAGCGGACGCCCTTTGAGAGGGTGATATCGCTAGCCATTAGAAAGCCCCTTCCTAGGATTGATACACAAGACTACAGACATCCCCATTCTGGGGGGCCGTGGTCGGAACCTTTGTCTCACGCCGAGAGCTAACGGCGGGTTACTCGCGCGGGCATCCTAAATTGCGCTAAGCCGCTTCAACGATGAAGAATTTCTGAATCGGAATGTCGTCGCGAAAGGTTTCGTTAAAGGCTGTGGCGGGATTTGCAGACTAGGGTCATGGCCGGGCTTGTCCCGGCCATCCCGAATATTTGCGCAATGCCTTCCTAAGCGAGATGCCCGGCACAAGGCCGGGCATGACGGAATAATTTGACGCGCGTGCTTCAGTCAGCTCGACTTGCTGACCACGACCGGGCGGTGCGCGGTCCTGCTCTGCGCCTGGATCTTGCCGTTGGCGCCGTAGCCCGTCGGCGAGACGCGGCGGGTGGCGTCCTCGCTGGCACCGCGCACGATGCTTTCCGCAACCGACTGGGCGGTCGCGACGACTTTCAGGTTGAGCGCGAGAATGTCGCGAAACGCCGAATGCGCCTTGCGCAATTCGTCGATCTGCGAAGGAACGGTCCTCGACAGAAAGGGGGCGTTCTTCTTCAGCGTCTCGATTTCGAGCAGATAGTTCGACGCGAGTTCGGTCTTGTGCGGGGTCAGTTCGGCGGCGGCATTGAGCTTGCCGGCCTTCACGAGCCTCGTTTCTTCCTCGAAGACGTTGACCAGCGCCACCATGGCGTCGCCGATGCGGCCGAGCAATGCTTCGGCTTCGTTGAGGTTGCTGATCTGCTGGGAAACCTTTTTCGCCGGGGTCATGACTTGCTCTCCTGCATGGCGATGAGATGGCGCTGGACGTGGTTCGCGAGGCCGATGCCGCCGGCCGCGGAAACGGTCTTGGAAAATTCCTCGACCCGCAGGGAGCGCCAGGCGCTGCCGCCCGAACCGGCCCCGAACGGGCCTTCTTCTTCCTCGATGCCCGCGAACATTTCCTCGAACATATTGCCCAGGAACACCGACTCGAATTCCTGAGATACCTTCTTGATCCGTTCCAAACCCTTAACGTCGGCGCCCGGCAACGGCGTGGCAGCCGTGAGGCGGGTATAGGTCTGCGGCGAGGCGGCGATGAGGTCTTTCATCACATCACCTCGATTTCGGCCTGAATCGCGCCCGATGCCTTGATCGCCTGCAAAATGGAGATCAGGTCGCGTGGGCCGACACCGAGCGCATTGAGGCCGTCCACCAGTTCGCGCAGCGTCACACCTTCATTCACGACGCCGAATTTGAAGCCTTCCTCGGTGACGCCCACGCGCGTGCGCGGCACGACGCGGGTTCTTCCTTGCGAAAAGGGCGCGGGCTGGCTGACGACGGGCGTTTCGCTGATGGTGACGGTGAGATTTCCCTGCGCCACCGCCACGGTCGCGACACGCACGTCGCGGCCCATGACGATGATGCCGGAGCGTTCGTCGATCACGACCTTCGCCGGCTGGTCGGGTTCGACCTGCAAGGGTTCGATCTCGGTGAGCAGGGCGACGATATTGCCCTGATACTTGCCCGGGATGCTGATCGCGACGGTGGCGCGGTCGATCGGCTCGGCGATCGGAGCGCCGAGGAAATCGTTGATGGCGCCGGCGATGCGGCGCGCGGTGGTGAGATCGGGATTGCGCAGCGCCAGGCGCAGGCTGGTGAGGCGGTTCAGCGCGAAATCGATTTCGCGCTCGACCAGCGCGCCGTTGGAAATGCGCCCCGCGGTCGGCACGCCGCGAACGACCTTGGCGGCTTCGCCTTCGGCCTGGAATCCGGCGACGGCAACCGTGCCCTGACCGACCGCATAGACGTTGCCGTCGGCGCCAAGCAGCGGGGTGACGAGCAGGGTTCCGCCCTGAAGGCTTTTCGCATCGCCCAGTGCGGAGACGACGATGTCGATCCGGGTTCCCTGTGTGGCGAAAGCGGGCAGGTTGGCCGTGACCATGACGGCGGCCACGTTGCCGGTGCGCAGCTGCGCGCCGCGGATGTTCACGCCGAGGCGTTCCAGCATTGCCTGCAGGCTCTGGCGGGTGAACGGTGAATTGTTGAGGCTGTCACCGGTGTTGTTCAGGCCGACCACGAGGCCGTACCCGATCAACTGGTTGTCGCGGACGCCTTCGATGTCCGTCAGGTCCTTGATGCGCGAGCCGGCATGGGCCGCGTCGCCAAGAATGAAGACGGCAATGAATGCCGCCAGACAGACCTTTATTGTATTCATGGGCATCGACCTTGCTCCCCAGCCTGTCGATGGTCGGAAGTGACCGGACTAGCTCTTGCGAATGGCGTGCCACCGGGAAGCCTGCACTCAAGCCATTGAAATAATTTATATATTCTGGTTATCGGTATTTAGGTAAGCGTCCAGCAGGCAGGCCGATCTTGCCGCTCCCGGCAGTTTCTGCCGGGCCGTTAACCCGGGATTAACCATAAAAGTCGAGGCTTCAGGCCGGTTCCGGGGCGTTTTCGTCCCGAAACGGGGGGATCGCCCATGCGCGTCAATCCGACAGTGCAGAGTGGAGTGGCCGGAGCCGGCAAGACCCGCCGGGCCGGTGGGGGCGGCTTCTCGCTCGATACGGCCGGTGCCGCCCAATCCGCGAAATCCGCCGGTGCCGCACTCGGCATTCACAGCGTCGATGCCCTGATGGCGCTCCAGGGGGTCGAGGACGCCACCGAACGGCGCAAGCGTTTTGCCAAAAAAGGCACGTCCGCGCTCGATCTTCTGGATGCGCTCAAAGTGGAAATCCTGGAAGGCCAAATCGGCCTTGAAACATTGCGCCGCCTTGAGGTGACGCTGCAGGGATTGGCGGAACGCAGCGGCGAAGCGGGCCTTGATGACGTTTTGGGCGCGATCACGGTGCGCGTTGCCGTCGAAATCGCCAAGCGCCAGCCCGCATCCGCATCGGCGGCTTGACAAAGGCGCAACACCTTCTCGCTGAAAAAAATCCTTTCCGTTTCATGGCTCCCAACGCCATTGACCCGGCAAACAACCGCGCTATAAGCCGCGCCATCGACAGGGGCTCGTTAAGCGTAGGACGTGTCGTATGGGATTGCTTACAAAAGAGTATCGTCCCTCCGAGGACGAACCGTTTATGAGCGATGCTCAAAAGGAATATTTCCGCCAGAAACTGCTCAACTGGCGCGAGGAAATCCTGCGCGAGAGCCGCGAAACGCTGCAGCACCTGCAAACCGAAAACGAAAACCACCCGGACATCGCCGACCGCGCCTCGTCGGAGACGGATCGTTCCATCGAACTCCGTGCCCGCGACCGTCAGCGCAAGCTGATCGCGAAAATCGATGCGGCCCTCGAGCGCATCGTGCAGGGCACCTACGGCTACTGTGAGGAAACGGGCGACCCGATCTCACTTCGCCGTCTGGAAGCGCGCCCGATCGCAACGCTTTCCATCGAGGCACAGGAAAGGCATGAGCGCCGCGAGCGGATTTACCGGGACGAGTGAAAATTACCCATCGTATCTCCGAATTTTTTGTCATGCCCCGCGAAAGCGGGGCATCCAGTAATCTCCTCGTGAAATGATTGCCGAATGCGTTTACTGGATCGCCCGCTTTCGCGGGCGATGACATGTCGGCGGGGCGGTTCAAGCCACCTTCCGCTCGGTTTCTTCCGTGTCGCTGTGCTGATTGGCGAAAGCCGGCACCGGCTTCTGTCCGCCGGAACCATTGAGAATGGCGCTCGCCGGGATCGCGAGTTCCGGCACCAGATTCTTCCAGAACGGCTTGGCCTCCACCAGTTCCTCGTAGGCGGCAACCGCCTTCTTCATGAGGCCGTTCACAGTCGCATCCTGATGGCCGGCGACGAGGCCCGCGATAAAAATGCGCGAGCGGGCGGGGTCTTTATCCGCGGCCGATGAAGCGGTGCTGGAAGCGGCGGAAGCCTTGGTGACGGATGCTTTCGCTTTCACTTGCAATTTTGTCCCTTGCATTTTTGCCTGGCCGGCGATCTCCGCGGTCAGCGACTTGCGCACGGTAATGTCGTTCAGCGCGCCGAGCGCGTCCTGGAAATCGCGCACGGCAGCGATGAATGTCCTTGCCCGCTTGATCTCTTTCTTCGTGGTGGCGAGGCTCGCGAAGAATTCCGCCGCGTAGCGCAGTTTCTTCGTCAGCACGCGCAGGTCGTGACGCTCCACTTCGCTCATCTGGCGCAGAAGCTTGCCGCGCTTCTTCACCTTGCGGCGGAGCATCGTGAGTTGATCGACGGCATAAAGCTCGACCGGTGCATCCTGCCGCGCACGGCGAAGCTCGTCGGCTTCCGTGCGCCAGTCGCCTTCCTCGATCCAGGCTGCCACATGAAAAATCATGTTGCGGAAGCGGCGCGAAGCAATCGCCTCGCGCGCGGTCTTGGCCGCTTTCAAGCGGCGGCGGCGCAAATGCCGGTAGAGGCTCGTGACGGCGGGCTCGCGTGGATGCTGCGCGCGGATCGGCGCCATCACCTCGCTCATGAACACATCGAGGTCGCGGGCCGGTCCCGTTTCGCTGCGCAGCCAGCGGAGTTGCGTCTTCACCTCGTTGGCGCCGCGCCCGCCGGACACGTCCTTGAAGAGCGACATTGCCGTATGCAGGCGGCGGGTGGCGATGCGAACCTGATGCAGCGAAGCCGCGTCGCCCTTGGCGACGCCCGCGCGGTTCTGGATGGCATGGCGCAAACACTCATGCGCGATCTTGCGGAAGCTGTCGGCGCGCGAAAGGCCTTTCGAAAGCAGTACCGCTTCCGATTTGGTGAAATCCGCGCCGCCGTTCAGCAGCGCATAGCCGCGCTCGGATTTGGAGAGATACGACAGCTCCAGCGGGATCGCGGCATCGATTTCCTGCGCCAGCCGGAACAGGTCGGCGGAACTGCCGCGCTTCAGTTCGAGTTCCAGTTCGTTGATCGGCGCGGTATTGCGGCCGGTATCGATTTCGCCCTGATCGAGTGCAACGATGCTCTCGGACTTGCCGAATTGCAAAACGAAAGAAGTACGGGATACGCGCGTCTCGAACACCGGCTCCAGCGGATCGCGCAACTTCTTTTCGAGGAGCGGCGCCAGCGCGGTGAAGGCGGCGGCCGTAAGATCGGGGCGCGAACCCTTGATCTCGCTCTCCCATTCGGCGCGGTCCACCGGCGTGCCGTTGCCGTCCAGCGACTTGATCGTCTGCATGTTGCGCCCGCCCGCATGGCGGATGCGCAGCGACACACGATGCTCGCGCAGCGTCTGGTCGCGATCGTCGAAGTAAACCGAGTTCTGCTGAGAAGGCGCGCCGGCCTTTTCGAATCCCGCCCACAAATAAGTGTGGTTCTTCAGCCGGTTCACGTCCTGCGGACGGAGCAGCAGCTTGATTTCGACTTCACGCGATGAATGTTGAGGCTCTTGCATGGCCGCCACGCTATTCAATCGAACTGTCACAAACAACGCGCGGTAAAAATTCCGGCGCAATTCCTTCGTTGCGGGAACAAAATCAGATTCAACGCGGAAGTTTTTTTGCCGCAGCAAAACGGTGCCGAAATTTTCGGCAATGGAATCCCGTTTTTCACGCCGGTGTTTATGCCGTTATGTGACGCTTCGGTGACAATTTCACGCGCGACGCTCGGGAAAAGAAACTTAGGCGCGGTTTCAGACTTATCCCCGTTCTTCAGGGGAAAAACGCTCAGCGCAGCGGCAAAGTCCTTGACCAGCCGGAAAGCCGATATCGTATCGGCATTGCCTGCACGAACAGCCACGCATAGAAACCGCCCATCACCATGCCAAAGAGAGTGTGCGCCGCGAGCGCATAAACCGGCATCAGCCAGCCGAACTCGGTGCCGAGAAATCCGGCGCCCGCGAGCGGAAAGAGCAGCAAGAGCAAAAGCAAGCAGAACGCGAGCGACAGGATCACGCCGCGCTGGCGCAGGTTGTCGCCCGGAAGGTCCGGATCGAGCCAGGCGAACAGCCCGCCCAAAAGCGCGCCGATCGCGCCATGAAGAATGAGGCCGCCGAGGTAGCCGGTCCGGCTCAGGCTCCCGAGAATGCTGACGAGGTCGAGCGGTTGGAGGATTGCGGCCTGCGAGGCGATCTTCATGGCTCCGGCGAGGACGAGTGCCGCAACCAGGCCGGCGAACATACCTTTGTAAATATAAGACAATTCAGGCTCCCGAACTTACCCGTCCAACCGCGTTCCCCCTTAACGAAGCAACATGGGGAGCGGTTCCCTCGGATGCAGCCTGCGGCGAAAAGCATGCGGCCCCTGCTGGAGCGAACGTCCTCTCGGCCGGAGGCAATTTCTGCTATGCAACTGTATTGTTCTGGAGCCTGAAATGGCCAGTCAGCTTGACCGCATCACCTCGAATCCCGAGATTTGCGGCGGTTGTCCGACGATTCGTGGTCTGCGCATCCGCGTCAGCGACATTCTCGACATGCTGGCGGGTGGTGCGGGCCGCTCAGATATTTTGCGCGATTATCCGTATCTGGAGGACGAAGATATTTCGGCGGCTCTGGAATATGCGGCCCGGGATTTTGCATAATTCAGTCATTACCGGGCCGCCGCGGCAGTCGAAGTCGGATTTATCCGACTTCGACTTTAAGTAGTCGAACTCGGGCAAGCCCGAGTTCGACTGAGCGAATGCGAGCCGTTGGCGCGGGCGAGTCCCGGTAATCCAAGTAGAGTTCGTCGCGAAGACGTGGATCACCGGGTCACGCAGCGTCAGCACGCTCGCTTTGCTCGCGGGACGCTGCGGCCCGGTGATGACGGCTAAATAAAAACGCGATTTAGAATCGATATTTCAGTTTAGCCCTGGAGGGAGATCGCTACTTTTTTGATAAGGGAGACGAGGGCTTCTCGGCAGGAAAGGTAGGCTGCCCTGAGCACCGAATACATCAACGAAGCCAATTTCGCGCTGGGTTGCGCCCAAATTTGTCACACGCAGCGGCTTGTAAGCCTCAATCGCTTTTCCGAAATGGGCTAATAAAGGCCAGCCCATCTTGTCGAGATTCTCGGCAACTACAATGAAGCAAACCTCTTCTAGAGTTTCTGTATGGAGCGAGTGGACTGCGAGTGCTTGATTTGACATCAGACTCTCCAGCAAAGAATCAACGTTGAATCGATTCTGGGATAGATGAGTTCGAATGTCTAAACTTATGTCCCTCTGTATCCCAAATAAATTGCAAGATCGTCCATTGCTTCCCAAATTTCCTTTCCTGTTTTTTCATCGACGATCACCATTTTCCCATCGACAGAAAGGTAAATAAGGTTGTCGCGATACGCGGAGGATCGTCCAAATTCTAATGTAATCATTTTCGTCTTGTCTTCTCTGTCTGTGATGACTCTCTCGAAAAACACCGTTGTTGCCATCTGAAACCTCATATCTAGCTCGATTAAGAATCATCAAATAATACACGCAAAAATCATGCGGCCCCCTCGGGGGAGCTGAGGGGGCCGCGGATTGCCGTCCCGGGGGAGCGGGGACGGCGGGAGTCAGCGTCGGGTCACGGTCGGCGCCTTCTCCGGTCTGCGATCGGGTTCGTCACCAGGGCAGCACGACGTCGAGCACCTGCTGGCCGTAGCGCGGCTGCTGCACGTCGGTGATCTGGCCGCGGCCGCCGTAGGCGATGCGGGCCTGCGCGATCTTGGTGGACTCCAGCGTGTTGTCGGATTCGATGTCCTCGGGCCGGACGATGCCGCCGACCACGAGTTCGCGCAGTTCGAAATTCACGCGCACTTCCTGGCGGCCTTCGATCACGAGGTTGCCGTTGGGCAGCACCTGCGTGACGACGGCGGCGACGTTGGTCTTCAATTCTTCAGAACGGTTGACCGAGCCCTTGCCCTCGCTGGTGGCGGTGGAGTCGGCGGTCAGCAGCCGGCCCGGCACGGCGACGCTGGTCAGCGGCACTTTCTTCTTGCCGAAGAAATCGGAGACGCCGGAGTCCTCGGTGTTCTTGCGGCTGCGCTTGGTCTCGTTGTCGATCTCGGCCTTGTCGGTGATGCGAACCTTGACCGTGAGAATGTCGCCGACCTGATGGGCGCGCTGGTCCTTGAAGAAGGCGCGCGAGCCGTTCCGCCAGAGCGAGTTCGGATTGTAGGCGGCGGGCTGCACGTCCGGCATCGGCATGTGCACCGGCCGGTAACCCGGCTGCGTCGTCGGGTTGTCGATCGACGACAGCCGTGGCGGCTTGCCGATTTCCGAGAGGCGATCCGCGGCGCTGCAGCCGGAGAGGAGGGCCGCGGTCAGTGCTGCGAGAGCGAACCGGGTTGAACGCGAATGCGTGAACATTGGAATCTCTTTCTGAACTGGAAGAAGTTCGGTCGGGCTGCTCATCGAATGCTGGCGGTGGTTTCGGAGCCGAGTGCTGCGTTGCGGTTGACGACCACGACACCGGGCCGGTCCACGGTCGCTTGCAGCACGCGCTTCGATTGCGGATTGAGGACGGAGATCATTTCGCCTTCGGCCCCGGAAGCCATCGCCTTGCCGCGCATCGTGAGCGTGACGCCGCCGGTTTCGAAGATGATGGTGACGGTGTCGTTGCGGGTGACGAGATCGGGCTTCATCAGGTCCGCCGGGCGCAGGACCTGTGCCGCGCGCAACGCGCGCTTGGCGGCCTGGCCCACTGCATGTTGCTGTCCGGCGATTGCATCGTTGCCGGCTTCCGAACGGGGGCGGCGCTCGATCACGATATCGCTTTCGCGGATCGTCTCGCCGCGCTCGACGGCGCGGGCGAGGGTGATGACTTCCACCGTCTCCATGATCGTGCCCGAAACACCGACCGGCGACTTGCGCAGCATCGCGCTGTCGGCGACTTCGATCACGCCGCTGAAACGCTGCGTGCGGGTGTCGTAGGAAAATTGGGAAATGCGCGGCATTTCGGATGAAGCGGCCTCGATCAGCAGCGGACGCATGCTGCTGCCGAAATTCGCGGTGAAATCCTTGGCGCTGCCGCGTCCGATATGCTTGGCGACCGCCTCGCTCACGGCGCGCTCAATTTCGGTCACCGGCACCGCACGGCCGGCGCGGCTGACGACGACCTCGTTCAGTCCGCGCGTATCGACCAGCAGGATGCCGTTGCTGCGCGCGGCTTCGACAATGCGATGCGACTGGATCGTACCGGTGGCGCCGAATTCCGGTGCGTGAAACACCGGAATGACGGAGGCCGGGCCGGCGTTCTCGATCAGGTCGCCAAGCTTGACGATGTCCGAGGAGACATTGGCCTGTGATTTCAGCGTTGCGACCGATGACGATGCGTAGGCCGCGGCCGCGAACGAGACGAGGAGGGCGACGAGGAAGAGAAGTGAAAATCGGAATTTCATGGTTCTCATTCCTCAGCGGATCATCTGGGCGGTGGACTGGAGCATCTCGTCGGCGCTTGAGATGACCTTGGCGTTCATCGAGTAGGCGCGCTGGGCGGCGATCAGGTCGGAGATTTCAGTGACCGCGTTGACGTTGGCCTGCTCTAACTGGCGTTGCAGCAGCGTGCCGAAGCCTTCGAGGCCGGCGGTGCCGGTCTGTGGCGTGCCGCTGGAAGCGGTCTCCAGATAAAGATTGTCGCCGATCGGCTCGAGGCCGGACTTGTTGACGAAGCGGGCCATTTGCAGCGTGCCGAGTTCGGTCGCTGTCGTGCTGCCCGGCACCAGCACCGAGATGATGCCCTGCTGGCTGACCGTGAGGCTGGTGGCGTTCTGCGGGATCGTGACCGCGGGATCGACGACATACCCTTCCGGCGTGACCATGCGGCCTTCGGCGTCGCGCTCGAACGAGCCGGCGCGCGTATAGGCGATGCGGCCGTCCGGCAACTGCACGCGGAAGAAGCCGTCGCCGCGGATGGCGAGGTCGAGTTCCTTTTCGGTCGGCAGCAGACTGCCTTGTCCGTGGATGCGGGGGGTGCCGACGACCTTCACGCCGCCGCCGATGTCGATGCCGACCGGCAGGCGGTTGCCCTGGCTCGACGAGGGCGCGCCGGCGCGGCGCAGGTTTTGATAGAGCAGATCCTGGAATTCCGCGCGCTGGCGCTTGAATCCGGTGGTCCGCATGTTGGCGATGTTGTTGGAGATGACTTCGACGTTCAGTTCCTGAGCCATCATTCCGGTGGCGGCGGTGTACAGCGCGCGCATGATCGGTCTCCTTTAAGCCGGAACTTCAGCCAGGCGCTCGATGGCGCTGCGGCGAAGTTCGTCGGTCTTGTTCATCAGGGTGGAGAGATTGGTGTAGGCACGCGTCACTTCGATCATGCGGCTGATCTCGACGATCGGACGCACGTTGGATTTTTCAATCGCTCCCTGCACCACGCGCGTGCGCGGCTCGACGGCGAGCGGCTGCGCGGTGGAGGAGAAAAGATTTTCGCCCTGCTTGGAAAGCTGCGCCTCGTTCTCGAAGCGCACCAAGCGGACGCGGCCGCGCTCGCCGTTGCGGGTGGAGATCGTTCCGTCCTTGGCGATGTTGATGTCGGTATCGGTCGGATCGAACTGGATCGGGCCGCCTTCGCCGAGCACGGGATGGCCGCCCGTGGTGATGAGTTCGCCGGTCGCGCTCGTCGTGAAGGAGCCGTTGCGGGTGTAGCGCTCGCCCTGCGGCGTCTGCACCACGAACATGCCTTCGCCGTCGATCGCAAGATCGAGCGTGCTGCTGGTGAATTCGAAACCGCCCTGGCTGAAATCGGTGCGGGTCGCACGGTCGATGACCATGTTCACGCGCTGATCCGCACCCTGAAAATTATGTTCGCGCGCGCGTCCAGCCAGAAACTGCTGGAACAGCGTGCTCTCGCCCTTGAACCCGGTCGTGCCGAGGTTGGCGAGATTGTTCGCGACCACGTCGAGTTCGCGGCGTAACGCCACCTGACGCGACAGGCCTACGAGAAGCGTGTTCTCCATGCCGTGCTCCCCCTTCGGGCCCGGAAGCTCCCCAGCTCGGCCCGGGTCATACTTGGCAGGAGACGTGCCAACTCACTTATTTATGTTAAATCAATGGCTTAGAGGGTCCGTGAGGGCTGCAAGTACCATCCGCCCGGCAGGAACGTCCCGGCAAAAATTGCCGCCGGAAAGGTTTCGTTAACCATAAATCCCTAGCGTTTCGGGGAACCAGCATGGGGCACCGGTTCGATTTGCGGTGCCCGTGCGCAACCGAATTCAGCCGGGAAGGGCCGACCATGGCGAAAGTCTCCACCGCTCCCTCCGACCTCGAGGCGGACGAGGGACAGGCAGCCCCCCCTCCCAAGCGCGGCATCGTCGGCCGCCTGCTCGGCATCTTTACCGGTCTCAGCAAGAAACAGATGATGATTTACGGCGGCGGTTTGCTGCTCGCGATCGGTCTTGGTTTCGGCGCGATGACGATGTTCGGCGGCAAGACGGACATGGCGGCGGCGCCTGCCGTGCCGAAGGGCGTCTATCACGATCTGCCGGAAATGGTCGTCAATCTTTCCGCCACCAACGAGCGCCCGCAATATCTGCGGGTGAAGATCACGATCGAGGTCGATAACGATGAAATCGTGCGGGCGCTGAAGCCGGTGCTGCCGCGCGTCATCGACACATTCCAGGTGCATCTGCGCGAGCTGCGCGCGGTGGACCTCGAAGGCTCGGCCGGTCTCTTCCGCCTGCGCGAGGAACTGATGCGGCGCGTGAATCATTCGATTGCGCCGGCGAAGATCCGCGCGGTTCTCTTCAAGGAAATCGTGGTGCAGTAATGGCCGAAACCGAGGCAATGGACGCAGCCAACGAAGCCGCGGCGCTCGCGATGACGGGCGGCGGTGCAGGTGGCGGTGGCGGTGGCGGTCAGGACGACGTTGCCGCCGAATGGGCTGCGATGATCGAGGGCACCGGCGGCGAGCAGCAGACGGACAAGGGTTCCGAGCGCGTCCTGAACCAGGAAGAGATCGACAGCCTGCTCGGCTTCAACATTTCCGATCTTTCGTTTGCCGACAACAGCGGCGTGCGCGCCATCATCGAATCCGCGATGGTGTCCTACGAGCGTCTGCCGATGCTGGAGATCGTCTTCGATCGCCTCGTGCGCTTGATGACGACATCGCTGCGCAACTTCACGTCGGACAACGTGGAAGTCTCGCTCGACAGCATCACATCCGTCAGGTTTGGCGAATATCTGAATTCGATTCCGTTGCCCGCGATCATGGCGGTGTTCCGCGCCGACCAGTGGGACAACTATGGTCTGGTGACGGTCGACTCCAACCTGATTTACGCGATGATCGACGTGCTCTTGGGCGGCCGCCGCGGCGCCACCGTGCAGCGCGTGGACGGGCGGCCCTATACGACGATCGAAACCAATCTGGTCAAGCGCATGATCGAAGTCGTGCTGCATGACGCGGAGGCGGCGTTCCAGCCGGTCTCGCCGGTGAAATTCAAAGTGGATCGCATCGAGAGCAATCCGCGCTTTGCGGCGATCTCGCGTCCCACCAATGCCGCGATCCTCGTGCGCTTCCGCATCGACATGGAAGACCGGGGCGGGGTCACCGAAATTCTCCTGCCTTACGCGACCATCGAGCCGATCCGCGAGACGCTGTTGCAGGCGTTCATGGGCGACAAGTTCGGCCGCGATCCGATCTGGGAAGGCCATCTGGCGACCGAGATCTGGCAGGCGGAAGTCGAGGTCGATGCGGTGCTCTATGAGGACATGCTGCCGCTGAAGCGCCTGATGGAGCTCGACGTCGGCGACACCTTGATGCTCGACCTCAAGCCCGATGCGCTCGTGAAGGTGCGCTGCGGCGATGTCGTGCTCACCGAAGGCCGCATGGGCCGCGTCGGCGAGAAGATTTCCGTGCGCGTACAGAAGAACCTGCGCAAGCCGCGCACCAATTTCGCCATGTTCGAAAACGCAGGCGTGATGATGAAACCAATGGAGAAGTCATGAGCGGTCAATTTCTCGGGCTCCTGATCGAAAGCCTCGTCGCTATCCTGCTGATGCTCACAATCGGCTATTGCGTGGTCCTGAACCGCAGGCTCGGCCATTTGCGTTCGGATGAATCGTCCCTGCGAGGGACGATCGCCGAGCTGGTCACCGCGACACAGATCGCCGAACGCGCCATCGCGGGCCTGCAGGTAACGGCGCGCGAGGCCGACCTCACGCTGGGCGAGCGCTTGCGCGGTGCAGATAAGATAGGGGAGGAGCTTACCCAGCAGGTGAAGCGCGGCGAGGAGGTGCTGGCCCGCATCGTGCAGATCGCGGACGCGGCGAGTGCCGCGCGCCCGAAAGGCGAAACCATGAACGGCGCCCGCAATCTCGCCGATACGGCGGCCGCGGCCCAGGCCATCGCGCAGCGCTCGCGCGTGCAGGCCAGCGCAGCCTGAGCGGATCAGCGATGTTCAATCTCCGGCTCATCCCCGTCGTCCTCTTCGCCTGCCTCAGCCTGTTCGGTCTGAAGACCTACGGGCTTGTCTATGGCGACGCCCGGCCGATGGCCGGCTACACGCTCGCGGAGCAGCCGTTCTGGAAGCATTTCGCCGGCACCGTTGCCAGCGAAGACGACGACATCATTACCGGTGCCACACCCGACAAGAAAAACGTGGATGTCGGCATCGAAACGCCAAAAACCGGCAGCGTCCCCGGCATGCAGACGCCGGCCGGAATTTCCGCCGGCGGGCCCGGCGGCCAGTCGCCTTCCGAAAAGGCGCTGGCGGAGCGTCTCTCGGAACGCCGCGCCGAGCTTGAGGCGAAGTCGCGCGACGTGGAAATGCGCGAAAACCTGATGAAAGCCGCCGAGAAGCGGCTGGAAAATCGCATCGAGGAACTGAAGAAGCTCGAAGGCAAGGACTCCGAGACGGTGGACCGGTTGCGGAGCGTCGTCGTGATGTACGAAGCGATGCGCCCGAAGGATGCGGCCAAGATTTTCGACCGCATGGAAATGCGCACGCTCTTCGACATCATGAACCAGATGAATCCGCGCAAGGTTTCGGAAGTGCTGGCGCTGATGAAGCCGGAAAACGCCGAGCGGATCACCGGCGAACTCGCCCGCCGCCGCGCCGGGGCCGACAAGAACATGCCGGCGACGGATCTGCCGCGCATCGGCGGCGACAAGCCGGCGGGCTGACGGCGGTCATTTGCGGAATCAGATACGCCGCCCGGTCCAATGATCGAGCGATACCAGCCCGGCTCCGCGCGTCATCAGCAGCAGCAGGCTTGCCGCCCAGACGCCGTGGGTCGGCCACGCATCCGGATAGACGAAAATCTGGATCACCAGTGTCATGACCAGCAGTGCGAGCGCGGCAAAGCGCGTCGCCAGCCCTAGCACGAGCAGAACCGGAAACAGGTGTTCGGCGTAGGTGGCGAGATGCGCCGCGAGCGCCGGGTTGATCACCGGCAACTGGAATTCGGTGCGGAATAATTCGATCGCGGAATCGGTGACAGTGAATCCTTCGACCTTCGTGCGCCCCGATTGCCAGAACACGCCGGCGATGGACAGGCGCGCGACGAGTGCCACCAGCCAGTAGGGAATTGCTTCCATCCAGCCGATGGAGCGGCGTATGAGAGAGGAAAGCGCGTTGTCAGTCATGGCTTGATTTCCTTGAGGGTCGGAACAGCGGCGATGCCCGTGATGGCGCCGGCCGCGATCAGCGTGGCGAGATTGCTCGCAAGATTGAATTGTTCATTTCCGGCAAACGCGATTTCGGCGGCGTCCGCCAGCGTGGATTCCCGCAGCAGGGCTGAAACGAACGCTGCACCGCCCGGCGAAAGTTTTTGGACGGTGACCGTCTGACTCTGACGCAACACCAGCGCATCCTCCGCCACGTCGAATTCCACCGGCGCAAGCTCCGCTTTCCCGCTATTCATCGCCCAGATGGTTACGACCGGGTAGCGTGAACGCAGCAGCCGAAGCGACGGATGCAGCGTGAGGACAGCACCTTGCAGCGCGTCCGGGTCGATTTGCTGCAAGGCGGAGGCGTCCAGCGGATCTGCATCGGCCGCGTGGTAGGCGCGGATGCGAAAGGATTCCAGCCGCGCCACATCGGGCAGATACGGAAGCTCGGCCGCCGGCTCGAACGCGGCCAGAAAATCGGGAAACTCCTCGCCATATTCCATCATCAGTGGCGAGCGCGGCGGATGCTGCCGCACGAAGATGCGGGAGGCGAAGGAAAAGAATTCCCCGCCGACGATTTTCTCCACGGCCGGGAAGCGGTCGCGCAGGGCGTTCACAAGGCCGACAACGACATTGTTACGATACACCGCGAAACGCTTTGCCGGAGCCCGGCCCGTATGCGCGATCACGCCCTCGGGTACAGGCTTGTCCGGGTCAAGCAGCGCCATGGCAAAATCCGATTGCAGGGTGGCGAACATGATTCAGGCCGCCCGGTTGTGCGCCGCGCGCGCCAGTGCCGTATCCGCGCGCCGGGCCTCGGCGGCGAGTACCGGCCATTCCGGCACATCATTGTCCCATTCGATCAGCGTGGGCAGAGGTCCGGTGCGCGCGATCGTCCGTTCATAAAGCGCCCAGACCGGGTCGGCGACCGGCGATCCGTGCGCATCGATCAGCAACGGCGCGCCGGAATCGTCGGTCTGCTCGTTGTGGCCGCCCAGGTGAATTTCGCCGATGCGATGCAAAGGGAATGATGCCAGATAGGCTTCGGGATCGGTGCCGTGATTGCGCGCGCAGACGAAGACATTGTTCACGTCGAGCAGCAGGCCGCAGCCGGTTTTGCGCGCAATCGCTTCGAGAAACTCGGTTTCGGGGATCGTGCTTTCCGCGAACTGCACGTAGGTGGATGGATTTTCGAGCAGCATTTTCCGTTTCAGAGCCGACTGGACCTGATCGACATGCTCGCTCACGCGCGCCAGCGTCTCTTCCGTGTATGGTAAAGGCAGGAGATCGTTGAGAAACGCCTCGCCGTGCGACGACCAGGCGAGATGCTCGGAGAAGCTCGCCGGTTCGTAACGGCCGCAGAGCGTTTTCAGCCGCGCCAGATGATCGGCGTCGAGCGGCTGCATCGAGCCGATGGACAGTCCGACTCCATGCACCGACAATGCATAACGCTCGCACAGGCCGCGCAACTGTGCGTGCGGCGGCCCTCCTGCACCCATGTAATTTTCCGCGTGAATTTCGATAAAACCGATTGGCTGTTCACCGGAAACAATTTCCCGGTAGTATTCGGGCTTGTATCCGACGCCAGCGCTGACGGGCAATTTCGAAGGGTGGTCCATTGCATGCTCCGGCTGCGGGATAGAGAGCGGGCGAGGCGCACGGGGGTGCGCCCCGCCCGGCAACTCACGACTTGATGACAGTCAGTGAGCCGTTTCCTTTCGGAGTCTTCATCGAGGCGCAGGTGCCCTTCGGCACGTACTTCCAGGCATTGCCCTGATAATCGGTCTTGGAAGTGCCGGCGCAGGTGGTGCCGGGGCCGGCGGCGCAATCGTTCTTGCCGGCAAGCGAGATGCCGTAGCATTTATCGGCATTGGGTTGAGCGGGGGCCGGACCCGCGTTCGCTGCGGCGATGAGAGTGAAGGCAGCTGCCAAAGATCCGGCGATACCGGTTGCGGATACGCGATTGATCTTCATAGGGTGGTCCCTTCCGTGAGCGTTATGGTTTCACCGCATGGCGGGGGAGCCATGTGGCGGCGGACCGTTTTTGCCGTCTCGCACCAGACACTTCGGGCAAGGACGGGTTTTGTTACGTTCCGATGCTACAAGATTCTCACAGAACCGTGATTTTTATGCGCTCATGTAACGATTCCCTCCACCGGAACGAAGCATCCAGAAGGAGCCCCATTGAAAGAACGTGAGCATCAATGGTGTGCCTGGATGCGTGCGGCGATCGAAGGCGATCGGCCGGCGTACAACAGGCTGCTGCACGATCTGGTGGCAGTCCTGCGTCCGGTCGTGCGGCATGGCTTGTTCCGTGCCGGGCGCGATGCAGCCGAAGCGGAGGATATTGTGCAGGAAGTGCTGCTGGCCGTTCATTTGAAACGGCATACATGGGACGTGAACCTGCCGGTCGGGCCGTGGGTGTATGCGATCGCGCGTCATAAGCTGATCGATGCCTTGCGCAGGCGCGGCAACCGTTACGATTTGCCGATCGAATTATTTTCCGAGACGCTTCCTGCCGAAGATTCGGGTCCGCAGGTTTCGGGACGTGATATGGAGACCTATCTCGGCATGTTGCCGCAAGGGCAGAGTGTGGTGGTCCGCGCCATCGCCATCGAAGGCGTTTCGATCAGCGAGACGGCTACGCGGCTCAAAATGACGGAAGGCGCCGTGCGGGTCGCATTGCACCGTGGTTTGGCGGCGCTGGCGAAGAAACTTTCATGATGAGGTCAATGACATGAAAACCGGCAATCTCATTCAGGTATTGGTCGCTGACGGAAAGCCGCCGCGGTATTCGCTTGAGCGGCTGCTTCTGCTGGCCTTGCTGGCCGGCTTCGTCGCGGTCGCCGCTCCATACTGGCTGTTTCATGGGCCGCGGGCGGATATGGCTGCGGCGTTGATGACGCCGAGATTCCTGTTCAAGATCGCGGAGGTGCTCTTGCTCGCCGCCGTGGCTGCGATCCTGGTGCTGCGCCTGATCCGCCCCGGCGCGGATGCGCGGCGCGGGCTCGTTGCGATCATGCTGCCGCCGGTGTTGCTCCTGATTGCCGTCGGCATCGAACTTTTCGTCATCCCCGCGCAGGAGTGGCGGCGCAATCTCGTCGGCGACAACTACTATGTCTGTCTTGTCAGCGTCTTTGCGCTGTCGCTGCCTCTGCTCGGCGCCGCCTTGTTCGCGCTGAGGGAGGGGGCGCCCGAGAGACCGGCCCTCGCGGGCGGCATCGCCGGACTTCTCGCGGGCGGTCTCGCCGCGGCGATCTATGCCGTGCAATGCACGGACGACTCGCCGCTCTTCGTCGCCACCTGGTACACGCTTGCCATTCTGGCGGCAGGGGCCGCCGGCGCGCTCGCAGGACGGCGGATTCTGCGCTGGTAGCAGCCGCCCGCCGTCACCCCACACTTACTATATAGCGCCGCTCCGGACGTAAGCCCGCATTAACGCCGCTCGCCTAGGTTCCTGGAACCGGTTGTCCAAGCGTTAATCGCGAGTTAATGCGGCCATGCGTGAGTGGAGTGAGGCGCTAGCGTTCAAGCGCGCCGTGCGTAGCACGCCGTCGTTCGGCTGTTCTTGGCATTGGCTCGTGTGGCTCGTCGCCTTCGCCATTTCCATTTCCGCGGCTTCCGGAGTGCGTGCGCAACAGGCGCCTGTGCGCGCCGATGTGTCCGCCAGCACGGCCAACGGATACGGCCGTCTCGTCTTCGTCTTTGGCGAAGAGGTGAAGCCGGAAGCGCAGGTCGCCAACGGAATCCTCGTCATCCATTTCAAGAAGCCGGTCGAAGTCTCGCTCGACCAGATCGAGCAGAAGCTTCCGGGCTATGTGCAGAGCGCGCGCCGCGATCCGGACGGCAACGCGGTGCGCTTCTCACTCGCGCGCAAAGTCACGGCCAATGTGATGGAAGCGGGCGAACGGCTTTACGTCGATCTCCTGCCGGACGGCTGGGCCGGCCTGCCGCCCGGCCTGCCGCAGGAAGTGGTCGACGATCTCGCCCGCCGCGCGCGCGATGCCGAACGCAAGATGAAGACGAAGCCGGTGAATGCGCCGGAAGCGCCGGCGGCGCCCGTGAAGTTGCGCATGTCTTCCGCGCCGAATTTCTCCCGCTTCGCGTTCGACCTGCCGGTGCCGATGAGCGTCGAGCAGCAGCGCGACGGACAGGAACTGCGCGTGCGCTTCGGTGCGCCGGTGAAGGTCGACCTCGGCGAGGCCAAATCGAAGCTGCCGAACGGCGTGCTCAACCTCGATGTTGAATTCGACAGCGCCGAGACGAGCGTCGTGTTGGTGCTGGCACCGACTGCCTCCTCGCGCGAGTTCCGCGAAGGCAATTCGTTTCTGGTGGACGTGACGCCGCCGCCCATGGGCCGGATGCTGAAGACGTTGGAGCAGCTTTCCGCTGAGTCAGAGCGCAAGGCGAAGGAGCGCGAGGCCGCTGCCCAGCCATCGGCCCCTGCGATCGCTGAACCCGCCGCTCCACAGGTTACCGTTGTGCCTTCCGCACCCGTGTCCGTTCCGTCGGCGTCGGTTGTGGTTGCCGTGCCGGAATCCAGGCAGCCAGCGATGGAAACCGCGAGCGCGCCGGAAACCCCGGAAGAGGGCATCCTCATTCCCGCCGTCGCGCGTCAGTCGAACCGCTTTTCGATTTCGTTTCCGTTCAGCGAGCCGGTGAGTGGTGCCGTGTTCCGGCGCGGCGACATGCTCTGGATCGTGTTCGACACGAACCGCGCCATCGACGCGGAGCCGATCAAGGACGATCCGACGCGCTCGGTCGCGGGCGCCGAATTCACGCGCACCGAAACCGGCGGGGTTGTGCGCGTCCGGCTGAGCCGCGCGCGGCTGCCGAGCGTCGAGCGCGAAGGCAATACCTGGATCGTAACACTGGGCGACGGCGTATCGTCGCCGAGCCAGCCGCTGCCGTTGCGGCGCGCGACCTCCGAGGAGCGTGCGGCCGTGCTCATTCCGCTCGAAAAGCCGGGGCAGATGCATCGTATGCGCGACCCCGACATCGGCGATGAAGTGATCGCCGTTACCGCCGAGCCGCCGGTTCGCGGCATCCTGCGCGGACAGAACTTCGTCGAATTCCGGGCACTTGCCTCGATCCACGGCGTTGCCATCGTGCCGCTCGCGGACGATTTCGAGGTGGTGCTGAGCGGCGAGGGCGTGACCCTCAAGCGGCCCATGGGCCTGGTCGTCTCGGAAATGCCGAACGCGCCGCCACCGCCGAAAAGGATCGTCAAGCGCAACGAGACGCCCATTCACGAAGAGATATGGAAGGCCGAGCGCGAAGCCGATTTCACCGCGCGCGAATCCGAACTCGCGCGCGCGGTCGCGATGAGCCCGCCGGGGCAAAAGGTGGATGCCCGCATCATGCTCGCGCGTTTCTATCTCGCGAACGGTTTTGCCGCCGAGGCGAAGGGCACGCTCGATGCCGGCTCGCGCGACGACAACCAGATCGTCAATCACTCGCTTTATTATTTGCTGCACGGCATGGCCGAACTCGATATCGGCCGGCCGGAAACGGCGCTGCGCGAATTCGGCAACCAGTTGCTGACGAATTCGGCGACGGCCGCGATCCTGAAGACGATCGCGAATTCAAGGCTCGCCCGCTTTCCGCAGGCGCGCGACACGTTGCGCGCGGGTCTTTCCGCGTTCAACGACATCCCGCTCGGCTATCAGCATCAGGTGCTGATGGCGGCACTCCGCGCTTCGGTCGAAGTCCGCGATTTCGTCGAGGCGAGCCGTCTGCTGCATGAACTGGAAAGCTACGACACGCCGCACGGCGTAAAGCCGACGCTTGGCGTGCTCACCGGCCGCGTCGCCGAAGGAGTCGGCCATTTCGAGCGCGCACTCGGGCTCTACACCGCCATCGCCGACATGGATCAGGGCGCGGCTTCCGCCGAAGCGCGCTTCCGCTCCATCGCGATGAAACTCGCGCGCGGCGAACTCGACCGGCCGAAGGCGATCGACCGCCTGGAAATGCTCGCCTTCAGCTGGCGCGGCGATCGCGTGGAAAACGAAGTGCAGCGCCTGCTCGGCCAGCTGTATGTGGCGGAGGCGCGTTACCGCGAGGGCTTCCGCACGCTCGACGCGGCACTCCTCGCCGATGCCGGTTCCGACATCACCGAGTCGTTCCAGCTGGAAATGGCTTCCGTGTTCGAGGATCTCTATCTCACCGGCAAGGCGGAAACGCTGCCGGCGATCGAGGCGCTCGCCCTTTATTACGATTTCTCCAAGCTGACGCCGATCGGCCGCCGCGGCGACGAACTGATCCGCCGGCTGGTGGACCGGCTGGTCTCGGTCGATCTCCTCGACCAGGCGGCGGAGTTGCTCGACCATCAGGTGCAGTATCGCCTGTCGGGGGCGGCGAAGGCGCAGGTCGCGGTCAGGCTTGCGATCATTCACCTGATGAACAGAAAACCGGCCGAGGCCGTGCGCGTGATGATCGCGACCCGGATGCCGGAGCTGCCGCAGGACGTGCGCGAGCAGCGCCTGCTGATCGAGGCGCGGGCGCTTTCCGACAGCGGCCGCCATGACACGGCACTGGAATTGCTCGCGAACTTGCAGGGCCTCGAAGTGGATCGCCTGCGTTCGGACATTTCCTGGGCCGCCAAGGACTGGCGTGCGGCGGGCGAGCGCATCGAGAAAATCCTCGGCGAGCGCTGGAAGAATATAGACGCGCTCGACGAGGGCGAGCGGCACGACGTGCTGCGCGCGGCTCTTGCTTATGCACTTGGCGACGAAACCATCGCCCTTCGCCGCCTGCACGAAAAATTCATGCCGCGCATGCCGGAAAAGGCGCCGGAGCGGGCGGTACTCGCCGTGCTATCCGGGCCGGAAGGTGCATCGGCGAAGACGCTGGCGCAGGCCGCGAAAGCGCTCTCCGGCTTCGACAGCCTCGGCACGTTCCTGCGTGTGTACAAAGCGCGCTACCCGGAACGTCCGCTGCCGCCGGACCCGATGCCGACGAGTGCCGTCACGAAGAAGAAGACGGCGAGCCGCTGAACCTTATCCGCCGGTCGCGCGGATATTGTTCTCCTTCACGACCTGGCCCCAGAGACTCACCTGCTTCGTGAAGAAGCTGTTGAACTCCTTGCCTTCGGCGAGGATCAGCGTCATCTGCTGGGTGTCGCGAAGCCGGGTCGCGGTCGCGGGTTCGGTCAGGATTTCCTTCACCGCTTTTGCCGTGCTGTCGATAATCGGCTGCGGCGTGCCCCTGGGCGCAAACACACCCCACCAGGCCAGCGTCTCGAAATCCGGGAAGCCCGCCTCGATCGCGGTCTGCGTGTCCTTCAACGCGGGCAGCCGCTCGCGGCCCATCTGCATGATCGCGCGGAGCTTGCCGCCCGAAAGCTGCGTCGTCACGAGTGCGGCCGATCCCGCAATCAGGTCCACGTGACCGCCGAGCACGTCGCTCATGGCGGGACCGCCGCCGCGATAGGGGACGTGGGTGAGTTCGATGCCGGTTTTTTTCGCCAGCAGGGTCATCGCGAGATGGCCGAGCGTGCCGATGCCGACGGAAGCGTATTTGACCGAGCCGGGCTTTTCCTTGGAAGCCTTCACCACGTCGGCGAAGGTCTGGAACGGACGCTCCGCGTTGGCGGCCAGCACATAGGGCGCGGTGCCGACGAGGAACACCGGCACGAGATCCTTCTCCACATCGAGCGGCGGCTGCTCGAGAATGGAGGGAATGACCGCGTGCGAATCGAACGTCACCAGAATCGAGTTGCCGTCCGGCGCGCTCTTGGCGACCGCCGCGGCGCCGAACGCGCCCGCGCCGCCGGATTTGTTTTCGACCACGACGGTACGCTTCAGCTTCTCCTGCATTCCGGCCTGCAGGACGCGGGCGAGCGCGTCGGTGGAGCCGCCCGGTGGAAACGGAACGACGATGGTGATCGGCGCGCCCTGCGCGCGGATGATCGACGGTGTGAGCGCAAAGGCTGCGGATGTCGCGAGCATGGTGCGCCGGCTGATCCTTGGCATGTCATCCTCCCTGGATTTTGTCGTTGTGTTTATGCTTGCTGGCATCCGCCGATTGGCGTCGACGGTATTCAGTTTCCGAAGCCCGATCCGGCCTTTTTGTATTCCGGCCGCGGCGGGCTGAAGATATCGAGCACGCGCGCGCCTTCAGGCCCCGCGCGCATCGTGTGCGGCACGTTTCCCGGCGTCCGCCAGAAGTCACCCTTCTTCACCGGGATGGCTTCGTCTCCCTGATAGCGGATGGCGGAGCCTTCGAGCAGCACGCCCCATTGCTCTTGCGGATGATGATGCCTGGTGCCTTCCGTGTTCGGAGCGATGCTCACCACGGACAGCATCGCGTGTTCGCCGGCGAAGATTCGCGTGGTGAGGCCCGGGGCCAGTTCGCGGAACAGGCCGTCATCCGGATTGTCGAGGTTATGAAACTCGCTTTTCTGACTCATTATTCCTCCACTCGGTCGTTCGATCACACTCAGGATTTTCCGTAGGAGCCCTGATAGCGGCCCTCGCGGATGGATTTCAGCGTCTCATCCTCGCGCGCGATCTGCTTCTTCACGCCTTCGAGAAGGGCCGCGGCGGCGGCTTGCGGAAACGCAACGACACCATCGAGATCGCCGGCCACGATGTCGCCGGGCGAGACCACCATGCCGCCCACGCTGACCGGCACGTTGATTTCGCCGGGACCGTTCTTGTAGGGCCCGCGGTGGATGGCGGCGCGGGCGAAGCAGGGGAAGTCGGATGCGGCGAAGGCGTCGGCGTCGCGGATCGCGCCGTCGATGACGTAGCCCGCGGCACCCTTCCACTGCGCGATGCTCTTCATGATTTCGCCGACCAGCGCGCGCGTCTCATCGCCGCCGCCGTCCACGACGATGACATCGCCGGGCCCGACAAGCTCCAGCGCCTTGTGGATCGCGAGATTGTCGCCGCAGCGCGTGCGCACCGTGAAGGCGGTGCCGAGCAGTTGTCCGCCGCGATGGAACGGCCGCAGTCCGAGTGCGCCGGGCAGGCGGGAAAGATTGTCGCTGATGATCGAGGTGGGGGCGTTCCGGAAGCCTTCCAGCAGCGCCTTGTCCGGTTTCGGCACGCTGGTCATTGCGGTCGTGATGGTCATGCAGGGCCCTGCTGGTCGGCAATACGATGCCGGATCATTGCATAATTCCCCGGCCGCGCGACGGCTATCCGCGTTGCAGCGCACAGGCGGAAAGATTCCGGGATTTGGCGGGGATATTCCTTGCCGAAGCCGATTCCGCAAATGTCAGTCAGGTCTGGCGATCCAGGCGGCGAGCACGATCAGTGCGGATGCGATCGCAAGAATGAGGCTGGGTTGCGCGAAGCCGCGGAGCGGCGAGAGTGGGGCAATCTGAATCTCATTCAGTTCCGGTTTCCTGGCCTCCGGATCGCGTGCGAACATCGTTCGCGCTTGCCCGGGGAACGTCCACTTGGGAGCGCATTCCAGAGCGGGACGCACTAAATCCATTTGCCCGAAGGGCTGCCATCGAATGCAAGCCTGCGTGAACAGACTGATACAAGTATCTACGCTTCGGCTCGTCCGGCTTGAGATAATCGAACAACTGATCGGTGACCCGGTAGCTGTTCGCGCGCCGCGCCCACTCTCTCTCCATCGCGAGATGGGCTTCCCTGAGTTCCGGATGCGTGGCTCTGTCCGCGAAACGTCTTTCTTCGGCTGCGCGCCGAAGGCAAACCGCGATCTCGTCGCTCAGTTTTAGGTTCACGTTTCGCACTTCGCCACGATTCCGTTCGTTCCATTGTGGCTCAGCAGGCCCGCTGGCTGCGAGCCATCGCGGCACTGGCAAAATCGCATGCGGCGAGCAAAGTGAGGATCTCCGGATCCCGCTCTCCTTCGTCGACATGCCGGAGAATGATCAGCGCCAAAGCCTGGCGAGAATGATCATCCCTGTTGTCAATCGACCGGCAAACCGCATCGAAAGCAGTTGTCATGATGGAAATGGTTTCAGGATCGTAGGTGCGTTCGTTTCTGACTAAATGCAACATGACACTCTCCCGTCAAACAGCCCCGGGATCGCTTTTTAAGGTTTCAGAAGCGAGGCCCATCGGGAGATTAGGGGGGGGGCTTGAAAGCCGCTGTATCAAACCGCACACTTTGAAAAAAACTTGCGAAATAGCTAATCCCGCAGCAATATTTTCAGTAAAGAGCCTCGCATCCGAAGAGCGGGCAAAAGGCGCGAAGCGCCGTCTTGGCGTAGGAAGTCCAGCCCCTCTCTTTTTGAGCCTCATCCTGAGGAGCCGCGCGTTAGCGCGGCGTCTCGAAGGATGGGCCACAATTTCATGCTATTTGCAAAAACTATTATTTGTGGAAATTTGCTCAAGCCCTCCTTTGCCTCTCCGCATACGCATCCACCAGTGCTCTGATCATGCGTTGATAGGGAACGCGTCGGGCGCGCGCCTGCCGCTTGAAAAATTCCACGCTGCGGCGGGACAGGCTCAAAGTCACCTTCACATTCTGCTCGCGCAGGGCAAGCTGCTCCGGCGGCGGCAAGAAATCGCGCACCACGCGGACCTTGCCGATCTTGCCTTTGCTGTAACGCTTGATTTTTCGGCGCATGAAAGCGGTCTCGACAAGGCCAACCCAAAAGCGCAAAATAAATACAAGATGATCATATAGATAAAGTACGATTCAGGGTCGATGCCTATGACTAAGCTCCTCACCAAAGCCCTCGAAGAAGTCCGCAAGTTGCCCAGTGACACTCAGGACGAGATCGCGCTGACGATGCTGCATCTGGCCTCTCGAGATGAGCCGGCAGAGCCGATCGATCCGGCGCATCTCGCCGATGTGCTGGAGAGCCTTGCGCAGGCCAAGCGCCGCCAGTTCGCCAGTGACTCCGAAGTCGAAGCCGCGTTTCGCCGCTTTAGCGCATGAAGCTGCGTTTTACTTCCCGCGCTACAGAAAACATTGCTGAAATCGCCGATTATCTTTTCGCCCGCAATCCGCAGGCAGCCATGCGCGTTCGCGCCTCCATCTATGACAGCCTGCAGGACTTGTTGCTTTTTCCGCATCTCGGCCGCCCGCAAAAGGCCGAGAACGTCCGCAAGATAGTGACGCGCCGTTACGCATATATCGTTTATTATGTTGCGGACGAACGCGCCGGGGAAATCGTAGTCCTGAACGTGAAGCATCCAGCGCTCGAACGCGATCACGAGGATATTTGAAACGAGCGGCTGGATTTGAATTTCATCAACTCCTGCAAAGCCTTCCGCCACCTTATCCCCGTCTCCAAAACCTCCCTTAAACTCCCATCACTCCCGCTCATTCGGGGCGCTCTCATGAGGCGTCGTGGAAGCGGAGCGGGAGGCGGCGCCTCCGTTTCCGTTTCGCAGACGGGAACCGGGGCGGTCCGGGGCTCCGCCCGGCGAGATTACGCTCGCCTGCCGGGAGCTCGGCTGACGGAGAGGTGTGGAGCTTTCCACGTCTCACGAAAAGCGCGGCCCGGGCCGTAAGGAAGACGCCGAACCAGAGCGCTGGAAGGCGAGGCGCACTTCGCAGGTGCGCGACACAAAGACCCCTGCGCCTTTCGGCGCTCCGGTCCCCGAATTGATTCACCCGCGCGCGCCGCGGGATCGCGGCCTTTTATCCGCGCCTCATCCCGAGGAGCAGGCCGCCCATCCTTCGAGACGGCGGCTTCGCCGCCTCCTCAGGATGAGAGCGGCCTGTCTCGAAGGAGAGGCGCGCTTGCATCCAGGAAAGGAATTCATGCACCCATCCCTCCGCACCATCTCCAACATGCTCGAACTCTGGAAGCTCTGCCCGCGCGCCCAATGCGCGCGCGGGAAATGCTGCAAGGGAAATGCGCGCCACTGCATCGAGCGGCTTTCGCGTTTCACGCCGCGCGAGGACCGCGAATTCATCGTCGATGTTCTGAACGCCAGGGAATTCGGCCATTCGCCGGAAGCGGCGGTGCGGTACGCGGAAACAGACCGCGCCGCGCGGGCGTGCAGCCCGGCGGCGCGTTCGTGATGCAACAGTTGATAAACTTACGGCGCCTGGCGATAGACGTTCGGCGTGCAGCGGTCTGCGCCGCTGTTCATGCTGGCACGGCACTGGGCCAGCGTGTCGAATCGGCAGAGCGTCTGGTTGCTGCCGAGGAAGCTGCGCGCTTCTTCCAGACAGTACTTGTAGATGCGGGTGCGCTGCTGGGCGTCGGCGGTGGTCGCCGCGGTCAACGTGACAGCGGAAACCGCTGCGGCGAAACCGATCATTGCAATCATTCTCATGGCTGTCTCCTTTCGGTTTGGTTTGTTGCTGCTTGCTACCTCGCCGGTCGGCGCTCAGCGCCGTGCGGCAAATCCGATCATGACTCCGACCGCGACCGCAAGCAGGATCGCGCCCACCGGCCGGTCGTGGACGATGCGGGCGACCGAGCTTTGCGCGACGGCCGCATTCTTCTGCAGGCTGCGGGCGATCTGGGCGGCACTCTCCAGCGCGTCGGCGGCGATTTCGCCGGCGTATTCGGAGGCGTCGTCATATTTGCGCGAGGCGGTCTTGGCGTTGCTGCGATAGCTGGATTTGGCGTAGCGCGAGACCTGGTCGGCGGTGCGCAGGATGTCTTGCAGGGCATT
Source organism: Xanthobacteraceae bacterium (assembly GCA_022844205.1). Lineage (GTDB taxonomy): Bacteria > Pseudomonadota > Alphaproteobacteria > Rhizobiales > Xanthobacteraceae > JAUSIF01. The sequence continues at coordinate 58,166 of JALHMF010000005.1, forward strand.
GGTCATGGCAAATCTTCTCCCGTTCCAAAATCGTCGCTTTCGAGTGGCAACGATTTCGGGGCGGGAAAGTTCAGCGGGCCGCAAAGAAAAAGGCCGCCCAGAGGCGGCCTTTTATGTCGCATGCGGGACGTTCGCCGGAAATCCCGCTATGTCCCGAAGCTCTGTACCAGCGAGCCGGCGACGAGACTCCAGCCGTCCACCAGCACGAAGAAGATGAGCTTGAACGGCAGCGAAACCACCACCGGCGGCAGCATCATCATGCCCATGCTCATCAGGACGGAGGCGATCACGAGGTCGATCACGAGGAACGGCACGAACAGCAGGAAGCCGATCTCGAACGCGCGCCGCAGTTCGGAGATCATGAAGGCCGGCACGAGGATGCGGAGCGGGGTCGCTTCCGGGGTTGCCGGGCGTTCCTCGCGGGAGAGATCCATGAACAGGCCGAGGTCTTTCTCGCGCACGTTCTTGATCATGAAATCGCGGAACGGCTGCGAGCCTTTCTCGAACGCCGCTTCGGGCTGCATCTGGCCCGCGAGCAGCGGCTTTACGCCGTCGTCATAGGCTTTCTGGAATGCCGGGCCCATCACGAAAGCGGTCAGAAAGAGCGCGAGCGAAATGATCACCGCGTTAGGCGGTGCCGTCTGCAGGCCGATCGCGGTGCGCAGCAAGGAGAGCACCACCACGATGCGGGTGAAGGATGTGACCATTACCAGAATCGCGGGCGCCAGCGACAGCACGGTGATCAGCGCCACCAGCTGGATCACGCGCTCGGTCAGGCCAGTACCCTGGCCGAAGGAGACGGAAATATCCTGTGCGTGCGCGGGAAGTGCGCCGACGAGGAAGATCAGGACCGGAAGAAACGCAACAACAAAACGGAATTTACGCTGGACACGGAGTCCAAAGGTCATTGCGTATTCTTACCCCCAGGGCGAAGCAGGCTCGCCATTTCCTCTTCGAGATTGCCGAACACGTCGGCGGCGGATTGCTGTTGCGGTGCCTGCGCCTGCGGGGGCGCGGGACGCGGTTCGGAGACGCGCGGTGCGGGTGCCGGCGTGCGGCCGGATGGCTGGGGCGCGAACACGCGCGGCTCGGGCGCGCGCATCGGTTCGGCCGGGCGCGGTGCGGACGGCATCGGCGCTTGCTGCATCGTTTGCTGCATGGGCGCCGGTTCTCCGCCGGGCTTGCGCAGCGCTTCTTCGAGGCGCTTCGCCATGTCGGAATAGGCGGCGGGCTGCTCGACGCGCGCAGCAGCGCGCGGTGCCGGCATCGGCGCGGGCTGCGGCGCTGGAATGGGGGCGGGGCGCGGCGCTTCCTGCGCGGGGCGGAACGGAATGGGTGCCGGCGCAGGCGGTGCAGCAGGACGGATCGGCTCTTCATAAGCCGGTTCATGATAGGCCGGGATCAGCGGCGTATCCGTCTGTTCCGGTTCGTTCAGGTCGAACACGCCGGAGCGGCCGGGGGCGGGGATGCGCGAGGCTGCCTGCGAGGGCATCGCGCCGCGAACGATATTCGCTTCCACCACCACGTCGGTGGGTCCGCCGATGAGCAGGAGATGCTCGAGATTATCGCGGCGGATGAGCACGAGCCTGCGCCGTGCATCGACGGGGGCCGAGTCCAAAACCGAAAGCCGCTGCTGGCGGTTGCGGCCGCCTGCACTCGTCGGCAATCCGCCGGAGCCGAAGCGTCGCATTAGCCAGACGGTAATCATAATGAGCGCCAGCACGAGCCCGAGCGCCACGATGGCGCGCACGGGCAGCCCAAGTTCGGTGCCGAAAATCCTGTCCAGAAAACCCATCACTCACTCCCGTATCCGCACGGCAACCGGAACGTTCGTTGGCCGAAGCGGAAGGTTAACGCGGCAGGCAAGTCTTGCCGACCCTATCCCTAACAATTGGTTAACGACTGACGACCCGATCAGGGCAAAAGCGCGGCGGGCGGAGCCTGAGGGCGGGCGACGCGGAAGGCCAAGTCCTGCCCTGAAACAAGGGATTAACCGGGCATTAACCATACGGGCGGCAAAACTTGCCGGGAGATCACCCCGAGTCTCGCCGGACCAGAGCCATGAGCGTCACCGATCTTCCGCTGTTTTCAATGCTGAAAAGCCGCATGTACTGGCATCAGGAGCGCCAGAAAGTGCTGGCCGAGAACGTCGCCAATGCCGACACGCCGGGCTTTCAGGGCAAGGACCTGAAGCAGCTCGATTTCCACGAAGCCATGAAGGCGTCGGGTTCCGTAACGCTCGCCTCCACCCAGCCCGGTCACCTGAAGGCGGGCGGTGACAGCAAGCAGTTTCACTCCGAACGCCGCAGCGGCTTTGCGACTTCGCCGCGCGGTAACGCCGTCGCCCTCGAAGAAGAGATGATGAAGGTCGCGCAAAACCAGATGGACCACCAGGCCGCCACCGCCCTCTATGCGCGCGGCATGGGGTTGATCAAAACCGCCCTCGGCCGCCGCTGAAATTTAAGGAGCAAGGCACATGGAATTCGCAAAGACATTCGCCATCGCCACCTCCGGCCTGAAGGCGCAATCGGGGCGCATGAAGGTAATCGCGGAAAATATCGCGAACGCCGACTCTACCGCCCCCGCACCCGGTGCCGATCCCTATCGCCGCAAGATCGTAAGTTTCTCCTCCGCGCTCGACAAGGAATTGCAGGCGCGCACCGTGGCGCTTGGCCGCGTGCAGAACGATCTCACCGAATTCACCACCCGCCACGAGCCCGGCCACCCCGCCGCCGACGACCGGGGCAACGTCAAATATCCGAACGTCAATACCATGATCGAATCCGTCGATATGCGCGAAGCGCAGCGTTCGTACGAAGCAAACCTGAACGTGATCGGTGCAACGCGCCGCATGATCGCGCGAACGCTTGAACTGCTGCGCGCCTGAAACGCTAGGAGCTAGAAATGGTCAGCCCAATCAACGCCGCCAGCACCTACGCATCGATGGCGAAAATCGCGAACGGCGGTGTGGCTCCTTCCGCCTCTTCGCTCGCGGGCGCCAACGGCTTGAAAGGGCCGAGCTTCGGCTCGCTGCTTGAGAGCGCGCTTTCGAACATGGTGCAGCAGGGCAAGGAAGCCGATTCCAAGGTCGTGCAGATGGCGGCCGGCAAGGCCGACATCACCGATGTGGTGACCGCGGTCGCCGAAACCGAAGTCGCCGTCGAGACGCTTGTTTCCATCAGAAACAAAGTAATCTCCGCCTACGAAGAAATTTTCCGGATGCCGATCTGATCGCGTAACACAAGGAATACAATAATGAACGGCGCAGAAATCCTCGATGTCGCGCGTGACGGAATCCTTACCCTCATCCTCGTTTCCGCGCCCTTGATGCTGGTGGCGCTCGTCGTCGGCGTTGCGATCTCGCTCTTGCAAGCACTGACGCAGATTCAGGAAATGACGCTCGTGTTCGTGCCGAAAATCATCGCGATCTTCCTCGCGATGCTGATCGCGCTGCCGTTCATGGGCGATCTTATGCAAGGCCACATGGCGCGCATCGCCGAACGCATCATCACGCCGGGCTGAAAGAAGCAGTCCCGATGACCGTCAATCTAAGCTTTCTGCCGTCGTTTGCCGCAGCGTTTCTGCTGATGTTCGCGCGACTCGGCACGATGGCGATGTTGATGCCGGGTCTGGGCGAGCGGGGCATTCCCGTCCGCATCCGCCTCGTCATCGCGATCGTGCTGACGCTCGCGCTGATGCCGCTGTATCGCAACGCATATGCCATCGATCTGAAGACGGGCTGGGCGCCGGTCATCGGACTCCTGCTGCAGGAAGTTCTGGTCGGCGCGATGCTCGGCCTCACATCGCGGCTGGCGCTTTCGGCCCTGCAGATCGCCGGCACGACGGTCGCGCATCAGCTTGGCCTCGGTCTGGCCACAACGATCGATCCTTCGCAAGACCAGCAGGGCGTTCTCTTCGCGAACTTTTTCGGCATGCTCGGCATCGCGCTCATCTTCGCGACCGACATGCATCACCTCATGATCGGCGCGCTCGACGAGAGCTACCGGCTGTTCAAGCCGGGCGTGGAATTGCCGACCGGCGATATCGCGGAACTTGTGCTGACCACGATCAGCGGCGCGTTCAAGGTCGGCATCCAGCTCGCGGCCCCTTTCCTCGTGTTCGGACTTCTTTTCAATGTCGGCCTCGGCGTGCTGGCGCGCCTGATGCCGCAGTTGCAGGTTTTCTTCCTCGGCCTGCCGATCTCCATCATGCTCGGCTACATCATTCTGCTGTCCCTGGTCGGAGTATTGATGGCGGGATTCCTCACCTATCTCGGATCGGTGCTCGGCGAATTCACCGCGCGGTCATAACGCAGGAGTAAACGGTGGCCGAGCAGGACGATCAGGAAAAAACAGAAGATCCAACCTTAAAACGGCTGGATGACGCCGTTAAACGCGGCGACGTCGCGAAGAGCCAGGAAGTCAACACCTGGTTCCTGCTGGTCGGCGGCACGCTTGCGCTGTTCGGCTTCGGCGGCATGGCGGCGCGAAATCTCTCACAGGCGTTTTCTGAAATTTTTACGTCCTCGCATGCCATCGGCGTCGATGGCCGCGGTCTGGTGAAGATCAGCGGCACGCTGATGGGGGATGTGCTGTTCGCGGTCGGACCGATCCTGCTTTTGCTGCTGCTCGTCGCCGTAGGCGGCAACCTGATCCAGCATCGCTGGCTGTGGACGACCGAGCCGCTCGCGCCGAAGCTCTCCCGAATTTCTCCAGCGGCGGGTGCTAAACGCATTTTCTCCAAGCACGCGCTTGTGCAATTCGCCAAGGGTCTCATCAAGCTCGGAATCATGGGCGCCGTGATCGTCGCGGTGGTGTGGCCGGAGATCGAACGGATCGGCCTGCTGATTCAGGGCGACTTTTCCCAGATACTTCCAGTCACCTTGACGCTCACCTTGCGTCTCCTGATCGGCGTATGCGCGGTGATGGCGATTGTCGCAGCCCTCGATTGGCTCTGGACGCGGCATACATGGCTCGAACGCCAGAAAATGACCGTCCGCGAAATCCGCGAGGAATATAAAGAGAGCGAAGGCGATCCGACCATCAAGGCGAAGCTGCGTCAGATTCGCCAGTCGCGCATGCGCAAACGCATGATGGCCGAAGTGCCGAACGCAACGGTCGTGATCATGAACCCGACCCACTATGCGGTCGCCCTCAAATACGAAACCGGGATGGGCGCCCCGCGCTGCGTCGCCAAGGGCATGGACGCTCTCGCGCTCCGTATCCGCGACCTCGCCGAACAGCACAGGGTTCCGGTCGTGGAGAATGCGCCGCTTGCCCGTGCGCTCCACAAGAGTGTCGATATCGATGAAGACGTACCGCCGGAGCACTATAAGGCGGTGGCCGAGGTCATCGGCTACGTCATGAAGCTGCGCCGTCAGGCCCGCCACTAATAAGGGTAGTCCGAAATGCATGGTCCAATCGACGCAAAACTTGCGGAAGGGGGTCGTTCTCGGGCAAACCGGGTGAACACCGAAGCAGCCGGGTCGTCCGGCCGCGCCGGCCGGGCACTGACCATGACCCCGATCGAGGAACGAGGCGGCGCTCCCGTCGATCGAACGCAGGCAGGCGGCAGCGTGGGGCTCGTGCTCCTCGTGGCGCTGGCCCTCGTCGGGCTTGCGGTGTTTCTGCTTTATATGGGCCGCGATCGGGCCGAGCCGTTCATCATCGGCGCGCTGGCCGTGCTTTCCGTCATCGGCGTGTTCGCGCTGTTCGCCAGTGCCGCGGGCATCATCGAATTCACCGGCCGCAAGGCGCGCAACGATTACACCCGCGCGTTGTCGGACGGAGCGGGCGAGGGGATTGCACTCGTCGATTCCGCCGGCCGCGTGATCTACGCGAACCAGTCCTATCTCGATCTTACCGGGGCTGCGAACGCCGATGAAGTGCGGCCGGTCGAGCGGCTGTTTACGAGCGACCCGGGTATCGCGGACGCGATTTACCGGCTCGCGCAGGCGGCGCGTGAGGGGCAATCGCTCTCCGAGGAAATCCGTATCGCCGGAAAGCAGGGCGAGCAGTCGCGCTGGCTTCGTCTTCGCGTGCGACCGCTCGCAAAACAGGGACGGCTTGCCCGCATCGCGGCCTGGGGCGTGTCGGACGTATCGCGCGAACGCGACAAGCAGGAAAACATTTTCCTCGAACTTCAGCACGCCATCGATTTTCTGGATCACGCGCCGGCGGGCTTCTTCTCCGCCGAAGCGGATGGCCGCATCGTTTATCTGAACGCCACTTTGGCGAGCTGGCTCGGCTACGACCTCGCCGAGTTTGGCCCGGAAGGATTGCTCCTGAAGGAGATCGTGGACGCGCCGGCGGCCGCCCTCTTCCGCAATCTCGTTCCGGCACCGGGCGAGGCGAAAACCGAAATTCTCGACATCGATCTCCGTCACCGGGGCGGCCAGCCGGTGCCGGTGCGGCTCTATCATAAAGTGGCTTATGCGGCGGACGGCACGCGCGGCGCCTCGCGCACGCTGGTCTTGAATCTGGGGCGCGGCGACGTGACGGACGCGCTGCGCCAGGCGGAAGTGCGCTTCGCGCGCTTCTTCAATCACACGCCGGTTGCCATCGCCATGGTCGGTTCCGACGGCCGCATCGGCCAGTCCAATGCGAGCTTCGCGCGCCTGTTCGGTGCCGGCGAGCCGAACGAGCAGCGCACGATTTTCGATGTTGCCGCCGACCGCGACCGCGCGAAACTGGAAGCGCTGATCCGCGACGCGCTCACCGGCAAGGCCAGCAACGGAACGGTGGAGGCCGGGCTCAAGACCGGCGCCAACCGCCATGCGCGGTTCTATGTGACGCCGGTGGAGGACGACGAGGGGGCCGCCGCCATCGTCCACGCCATCGAGACCACCGAACAGCGCTTGCTGGAACAGCAATTCACGCAGGCGCAGAAGATGCACGCCGTCGGCCAGCTTGCGGGCGGTGTGGCGCACGACTTCAACAACGTGCTGACGGCGATCATCGGCTATTCCGATCTGCTGCTGTCCAATCACCGCCCGACCGATCCGTCGTTCCAGGATCTGATGCAGATCAAGCAAAATGCAAACCGGGCGGCGGGCCTCGTGCGGCAGCTCCTTGCCTTCTCCAGACAACAAACCTTGCGGCCGCAGGTTTTGAATCTCGGCGAGGTGCTGTCCGATCTTTCCATTGGTTTGCTCAAGCGCATCATCGGCGAAAATCTCACGCTGGAAGTCCGCCACGGCCGCGATCTGTGGCCGGTGAAGGCGGACGTGAACCAGCTCGAACAGGCGATCGTCAATCTCGTCGTGAACGCGCGCGATGCGATGCCGAACGGCGGCACGCTCGCAATCCGCACCAGCAACGTCACGAAAGACGAAGCCAGAACCTTCGATCATCTCGGCTTCGTGCCCGCCGATTACGTGCTCGTGGAAGTCGAGGACACCGGCACCGGCATTACCGAGGAAGATCGCGAAAAAATCTTCGAGCCGTTCTTCACCACGAAAGAACTCGGCAAGGGCACGGGCCTCGGCCTCTCCACGGTCTATGGCATCGTGAAGCAGACCGGCGGCTTCATCTATGCGCTCTCCGAACTCGGCAAGGGCACGACGTTCCAGCTTTTCCTGCCGCGCCATATCGCGAGCGCCGACGACGTGCCGGAAAAGAAAGTCGAGGCGGAAACCCGCACCGACCTCACCGGCCACGGCACCGTGCTGCTCGTGGAGGACGAGGAAGCGGTCCGCGCCTTCGCGGCGCGCGCGCTCACTTCGCGCGGCTACACGGTGCTGCAGGCCGGCAGCGGCGTGGAAGCGCTGGCGCAGATCGAGGCGCATGGCGCCGATGTCGATCTGATCGTATCCGACGTCGTAATGCCGGAGATGGACGGGCCTTCGCTCTTGCGCGAACTCAGGAAGCGGCAGTCGAAGGTCTCCGTCATTTTCGTTTCGGGTTATGCGGAGGAAGCCTTCCGCAAGAATTTGCCCGAGGGCGAGCAGTTCAAATTCCTGCCCAAGCCCTTCACGCTGAAGCAGCTCGTCGCCGCCGTGAAGGAAACGATGGGCTGAGGCCTTCGTTTCAGGATCCGGATTTGGTTTTCATACAGCGGTCTTCTTTTCCCTCCCCGCTCCGGGGAGGGTGGCGACTCCCGCGAAAGCGGGAGGAGCCGGGTGGGGTTTTGTTTCGCGCCGCGACCCCACCCCGTTCGCCGTCACTTCGTTCGGCGAACGACCCTCCCCTGAAGGGGAGGGATAAGAGCGATCGTTCGCGCGAGCGACCTCCGCCCCGCGTTTCAAGAGTAGGGGAGACGGAGCGCCGAAGGGCGCACGGTCTTCCGTAGGTGCCTGCTCTGCGAAAGCAGGCGTCGCCTTCCGGCGCTCCATCGCGGCGGCTTTTGGTTCTTCGGGACCATGCTTCCGGGACTAGACACGGGCAGCGCCTGAGCTGCCTTTGCGAGAGGCTTTCGCCTAACGATTCCAGTCCCCATTCCAGCCACTGAAGGCAGCGGGTCGTCGTGCCCGCGGATGGTGACCCGAGCCTCCCGGTGACTCCGTTGCGAGCGGACTCAGCAGGCGCCGCCTCCCGCTCCACCATCACGACGCCTCGCGAAAGCGCCCCGATGAGCGGGAGTAAGGGGAGTGTAAGGGAGGTTTTTAGGGCGGGGATAAGTCGGCTAAGATATTGAGAACTCAGCGAATGGAGTTCCCATGCCTTTCAAAGCCGCGGTCATTCAAAAGCCTCCGGTTCTGCTCGACAGGAAAAGCACCGTCGCAGCGACGGCTTCCCTGATCGGCGAAGCCGCCGCGCAAGGCGCTTCGCTGATCGTTTTTCCCGAGGCCTATGTGCCCGGCTATCCGGCCTGGATCTGGCGCCTGCGCCCGGGCGTCGATGGCGCGCTCAGCGGGGAAATCCATGCCCGGCTGCGCGAAAACTCGGTCGATCTCGCGGGCGGCGATCTCGATCCGGTGCGCGAGGCCGCGGCGAAACACAAGGCCACCGTCGTGCTCGGGATCAACGAGCGTGACAGCGAATTCAGCGGCACGACGATTTTCAACACCGTCGTCATCATCGGCGCCGACGGAAACATCCTGAACCGGCACCGCAAGCTGATGCCGACCAATCCCGAACGGATGGTGTGGGGAATGGGAGACGCGTCCGGCCTGCGCGTTGTCGACACGCCGGTGGGCCGGATCGGCGCGCTGATCTGCTGGGAAAACTACATGCCGCTCGCGCGCTACGCGCTCTATGCGCAGGACGTCGAAATCTACATCGCGCCGACCTGGGACACGGGCGAAAGCTGGCTGGCCACCATGCGGCATATCGCGAAGGAGGCCGGATGCTGGGTGATCGGCACCGCCACCGCGATGCAGGGGAGCGACCTGCCGAAGGATTTTCCGGGGCGCGACACGCTCTACAAGGACGACGAGTGGATCAATGACGGCGATGCCGTCGTCATCAAGCCGATGGGTGCCATTGCCGCCGGGCCGCTCAACCGCAAGAAGGAAATCCTCTATGCGGAGATCGACATCGAGGCCGCACGCAAGAGCCGCCGCTCGCTCGATGTGGCCGGTCACTACTCGCGGCCGGATATTTTCTCTTTCTCGGTGGACCGCAGGCCGCTGCCGCCGGTGAGGTTTCTGGATTAGTGCCGGGGTTAGACGGCGAACGAGGCGAGGTTCGGGAATAGCAGGCGCCGCTCGCTCCACTTCACGAACGCCTCATGAATGCGTCCCCCGACGAGCAGTCGTGAGCGGAGTGTAAGGGAGGTTTGGAGGGTGCGGGATAAGGAAAAAGTAGTCCCTGAAAATACAAGCTCCGCGGGCCGAACGCGGGGATCACTCGCGCGTTGTCTGGATGGCGATAGCGAGGACACCATGACTTTCAGCGTGCAGGATTTAGTCCCCTGGGTCGGCTACGCCGCCGGTCTTTGCCTCGCCGTCGCGAACCTGCCGCAACTCCTGAAAGTGTGGCGGAGCAAATCCGCCGACGATCTGTCGTTCCGGATGCTGGTGCTGCTCGTCGGCGGGCTTTCGCTCTGGATCCTGTTCGGGCTCCTGAAACAGGACTGGCCGATCATCGTCGGCAACGGCATGTCGCTGGTGCTGGCGAGCACGTTGCTGGCGTTGAAGGTGAGGTACGGTTAGCTCTCGATCAGCCGGTCATATTCGGCGTGCGAGCCGATCCAGAACCAGAGGAGATCGCCGCCCGTTTCCACCGCCAATGCGCGATAGCGAAGGCCGACGCGCACGGACCAGTAGCGTCCAATCTGCTTCAGTTGCAGCGACGGATGGGGGGATTTTCTTTCAGCAGCGCGTAGTTCTTGTCGGCGAGTTCGCGCACGGATGCAGGCAATTTGCCGTAAGCCTGCCAGAAGGCGGGGCTTGCAAAATGCCTCATAGCCCGCGGGAGCGGCCGTTCCTGTGATCGGTAAGCGCCTGCTCGGCGAGCTGGTCGAGCTTGCCGGATTTGGCATCGCGCTCGACTTTGGCGTCGAAGCGCGCGCCGTCGAATTCGTCAAACCACGCGCGGAAGCGCGCAAGCTCCTCAGGCGGCAGCTTTTCGATGGCTTTTTCAATGTCTTCGAGTTTGGTCATGGCGGCAATCTAGCACAAATGCAGGCCGCTGGCACCAACCTCATCCTGAGGAGGCGCGCAGCGCCGTCTCGAAGGATGCGGCCCATGCTTCGAGACGCATCGCTGCGCGATGCTCCTCAGCATGAGGATCAGTTTTGTCATGCCCCGCGAAAGCGGGGCATCCAGTAATCCCTGAGAACAAGGTGTTTACTGGATCGTCCGCTTGCGCGGACGATGACACTACGGAATTATCTTGAAGAACGAGCCGCCCATCCTTCGAGACGCGCCGCTACGCGGCGCTCCTCAGGATGAGGCATGAAGACGTGGAGGATACCGTCCAAGACTTGCTTACTCCGCTCGTCTCGTGTGCCGGATGCGGAGGATGCGAACTTCGTTCCGCTCGGGCAGCAGCTTGTAGAACATGCGATAGGGATAGCGTCCGATGCTGATCACGCGCACCTCTTCGAGGTCGGTTGGCCGTCCGATATGTGGATACGATGCAAGCAGAAGTGCGATTGCCTCGATGCGCCCCACGAACGCAAGGGCGGCGGCTTTATTGTCACGCGCGATATAATCGAAAATGTCGTTGAGTTGCGTCAGCGCCCGGCGGCTGTAGCCGATCTTCACGACCGCAGGCGTTTGAAAGCCGCCGCGGCTTCCTCGTCGCTGGCTGCTTCGCCGCGCCCGATTTCGGCGAGCGCGGATTCAAGATCGGCCCGTTCGTCCGGGGAAAGCCGGTAAACAGAAGTATCTTCCGCTTCCATCGCAAGCAGCACGCGCGCGGCGTCTTCCTGCCGTTCCTTCGGCCAGTTGCGAACGCGCTCCAGCACGGCGTCGATCTGGGCTTTGGTCATGGCGAATATTAGCACGAAAGCACGATCGGCGAAACCAATCCTCATCCTGAGGAGGCGCGGAGCGCCGTCTCGAAGGATGCGGCCCATGCTTCGAGACGCATCGCTGCGCGATGCTCCTCAGCATGAGGATCAGCTTTGTCATGCCCCGCGAAGGCGGGGCATCCAGTAATCACGGAGAGCAAGGTGTTTACTGGATCGTCCGCTTGCGCGGACGATGACGCTACGGAATTATCTTGAGGAACGAGCGGCCCATCCTTCGAGACGCCGCGCGCGTAAGTCGGCTCTTGCCGACTTGCGTAATAAGAAAGCGCGCGGCTCCTCAGGATGAGGCAGAAATAGAAATGGCCGGGACAAGCCCGGCCATGACAAATTATAAACCTCATGCTGAGGAGCGCCCGAAGGGCGCGTCTCGAAGCATGAGAATGTCGCCCATCCTTCGAGACGGCGCTTCGCGCCTCCTCAGGATGAGGCAGAGATAGGAATAGCCGGGACGAGCCAGGCCATGACGAGAATTTCAATGTTTGTTCGTGTTAGCAAGAATGCGAGTTTGTAAGAATCGAAGGCCGTCGAGAGTGAAAGTCTTAGAACTCCAAGTATTTTCACCTCTTTCGAGGTCGTCCCACTCAGTAATCTCTCGATGGGTTCGCCCGCAGAAAGTACGAGCAGGCGTAATAGTGAAAGAAAATTCGATTGTTCTTACTGATACAGTCTGAACGTATGAGGGTTCTTGTATTTTGTAATTTGGATACAATCCGGTGCCGCTTACGCCAATCTGTATTGAACAAGGCAAGGCTCTATAGGATACATAGCTAGCGTAGTTGCTGCTGATACCCTGCATGTATGTCTCAGGATCTGCAAGCAAGTGAATGATGTCAGTAAGTACAGCATCTGATGCGATATGCTTCGCCATTATCGCTCTCCCTATTTAGGAAGTTTTGCATAACTTTGCGGCGGTCTCGCGACCGAATGAGATCGAAATTTCGTTGGTCGACTCGTTACCGATTATCCCCCACCACCGCTTCGATCACCGCCTTCGTCACCGCCACCGTCTTAGCCTTGCCGCCGAGGTCCGGCGTGTGCAGCGACTTGTCGGCGGTGACGCGTTCGATCGCGCGCATGAGGCGGGCTGATCCCGCCTTCTCGCCGAGATGATCGAGCATCATGGTTGCGGTCCAGAAGGTGCCGAGCGGGTTGGCGATGCCTTTGCCCACGATATCGAAGGCGCTGCCGTGAATCGGCTCGAACATCGACGGATATTTCCGTTCGGGATTGAGGTTCGCCGTCGGCGCGATGCCGAGCGAGCCGCCGAGCGCGGCGGCGAGGTCGGACAGAATATCCGCATGCAGGTTGGTGGCGACAATCGTGTCCAGCGTTTCCGGCCGCATCACCATGCGCATGGTCATGGCGTCGACCAACATTTTATCCCATTTCACATCGGAAAATTCCTTGGAGACTTCCAGCGCGATCTCGTCCCACATCACCATGGCGTGACGCTGGGCGTTGGATTTTGTCACCACGGTGAGAAATTTGCGCGGGCGGGAGCGGGCGAGTGCGAACGCAAAGCGCATGATGCGCGCAACACCCGTGCGCGTGAACATCGCCACATCGGTCGCCACTTCTTCCGGATGGCCGCGATGCGCGCGGCCGCCGACGCCGGCATATTCGCCTTCGGAATTCTCGCGCACGATCACCCAGTCGAGATTTTTGTCGGTGGCATTTCGCAAAGGGCTTTCGATGCCCGGCAAAATTCTTATGGGCCGCACGTTCGCATATTGATCGAAGCCCTGGCAGATCGCGAGCCGCAGACCCCACAGCGTGATGTGGTCCGGCACGTCGGGGGCACCCACGGCGCCGAAAAAGATCGCGTCGCTGTGGCGGATCTGATCGTTGCCGTCCGCCGGCATCATGATGCCGTGCTTTTTGTAATAGTCCGTGCCCCAGTCATAATGCGTGAAGTCGAATTTGAAACTGCCCTCGCGCGCGGCGAGGGCGTTCAAAACTTCGACACCGGCGGCGATGACTTCGCCGCCGATGCCGTCGCCGGGAATGGCGGCGATCTTGTAGGTTTTCATTGCTGCCCGCTTAGTTGCCGACGGTGACGCCCGCCTTCTTGATGATCGGGACCCACTTGTCGACTTCGCTGGCGACGAGCTTCTGCAGGGATTCAGATGTCATCTCGGCGTCGGAGGGAAGCGACATGCCAAGGTCGAGCATCCGGCTGCGGATGGTCTCGTCCTTCATGGCGGCCCTGGCGGCCTCGTTCAGCTTGTCCACCACCGGCTTCGGCGTGCCCTTGGGCGCGAACATCGCGTTCCAGCCGGACACCTGGAAGTCCGCGAGGCCCGCTTCCTTCGAGGTCGGAATGTCCTTCATCGACGGCACGCGATCGGGTACGGCGACCACAAGGCCGCGCACCTGGCCGCCCTTGATCTGGGCCGCGACACCTACCGTTTGATCGCAGACGTAATCGAGTTCGCCGCCCATCAAGGCCACGAGCGCGGGGCCGGAGCCGCGATAGGGAACGTGGGTCGGCTTCACGCCGAGGAGGGAGTCGAGGAAGAGGCAGGTGAGATGCGAGGTGGCGCCGACGCCGCCGGTGCCGTAGTTCACCTTCTCGCCGTTCTTTTTCACGTATTCCATGAACTGCTTGAAGTCCTTGATGTCGGACTTGGCGTTCACCACCACGAGCATTGGCGTGCCGCCGGTGTTCATGATGAACTCGAAATCCTTGCGCGGGTCGTAGGCGAGATTCGGATAGAGGCCGACCGAGGCGGCCTGCGTGCCGAGATTGCCCATCAAGAGCGTGTAGCCGTCGGCGGTCGCCTTCGCGACGCGGGTGACGCCGGTGGTGCCGCCGGCGCCGGCGATGTTTTCGACGACGATCTGCTGTCCGAGCGTCTTCGACATGTGGTTCGCCATCAGGCGGGCGACAATGTCCGTCGTGCCGCCGGCGGCGAAGGGCACGATCAGGGTGACGGTGCGATCCGGATAATTCTGGGCTTGCGAAGCTGAGATGCCGGCGATGAGTGCCGCCGAAAGCAAAATGGAACGAACCAATGGGCGCATTGAATCCTCCGTGAGGCGGTCCGGGTTTGCCCCGGATTCACGCCGGCGGGGAGCGTAGAACGCCACGCAGGCCGATACAATCAGCGCGCCGGCTGCGCCGCGCTTTCGGTATCTGTCGCCGCTGAATTCCATCCAGTACGATTTCCGCCGCTGGCGAGCCGGCGAGCAGGATGCGCGTGAGGCAGGGAAATTCCGGTGTCGATCAACGGCATGGCGACGAGCTTGCGGAATACCGGTTGAAGGTTTGCGTTAGCCTGCGTGCGGCCAGAACATCGCCAGCAATCGCGGCGGCTTAATCCCGGCCCATGTCTCCGCTCGCGGAACCGTTCGGCCTCATCGAGCCGGGGAGATAGTCTTCGCTCGCCTCGCGGGCTGCGGCCTTTTCCATGAATTCCGCGGCCATCTCACGAAGTTGCCGCGCGGTTTCCATGTCGTAGCAGGTGCGCGAAAGCCGGAGGCATCGCGCCGCCTGCTTCCGAAAGAATTCTGCGTCAGCCATTTTCCCAGTCCTGTTTGCATCGCCGATTTTTGCAGCGGGCGATTTCCTTCTCTTGTCTGTAAAATCATCCAAGGCCCGATCGGTTCCAGTAAATTCACAGAAAGCAGCCATTCCGCGGGGACATGGTGCTTTTGAGTACGAAAAGAACATGTGAAGAACATGCTTGCGAATTAGAACAAAACATGTACATTGGTCCCGTTCCGTTTCGCCCCTAGGAATCAGACCGGGAGTCTTTCAATGTCGCCGCAGCCAGCCCTCCGACTCGTAGAAGGTAGTTCAATGGATAAGTCCAAGGCGCTCGATGCGGCGCTTTCGCAGATCGAGCGGGCGTTCGGCAAGGGCTCGATTATGAAGCTCGGCAAGAACGACAAGTCGATGGACATCGACACCGTGTCCACCGGCTCGCTCGGGCTCGACATCGCGCTCGGCATCGGCGGTCTCCCACGCGGCCGGGTGGTGGAAATCTACGGGCCGGAATCGTCGGGAAAAACCACGCTGGCGCTGCATACGGTGGCCGAAGCCCAGAAGAAGGGCGGCATCTGCGCCTTCGTCGACGCCGAACACGCGCTCGACCCGATCTATGCCCGCAAGCTCGGCGTCAATGTCGATGAACTGCTGATTTCGCAGCCCGATCACGGCGAACAGGCGCTCGAAATCGCCGATACGCTGGTGCGCTCGGGGGCCATCGACATTCTGGTGGTCGATTCGGTGGCGGCCCTTGTGCCGCGCGCCGAACTCGACGGCGAGATGGGCGACGTGCAGCCCGGCAGCCAGGCCCGCATGATGAGCCAGGCGATGCGCAAGCTCACCGGCTCCATCTCCAAATCCAAGACCATGGTGATTTTCATCAATCAGATCCGCATGAAGATCGGCGTGATGTACGGCTCGCCGGAGACCACCACCGGCGGCAATGCGCTGAAATTCTACGCCTCCGTCCGCCTCGACATCCGCCGCATCGGCGCGATCAAGGAGCGCGACGAGGTGGTCGGCAACCAGACCCGCGTGAAGGTGGTGAAGAACAAGCTGGCGCCGCCCTTCAAGCAGGTCGAGTTCGACATCATGTATGGCGAGGGCGTCTCCAAGATGGGCGAGCTGATCGATCTCGGCGTGAAGGCCGGGGTGGTGGAAAAGTCCGGCTCCTGGTTCTCCTACGACAGCACGCGCATCGGACAGGGCCGCGAGAACGTGAAGACCTATCTGAAGGAACACCCCGAGATCGCCGCCAAGATCGAGGCGGCGATCCGCCAGAACTCCGGACTGATCGCCGAGCAGATTCTGGCCGGCGAGGACGAGAAGGACAACGATACCGACGACGCGGCCGAGGCATAACGGGCGTTCCGGGCTGTCCCCGATCCAGCCCGGTCCGTTCTCCGGCCTCTCGCGGGGCGCCTCTCGTGTCTTGCCGGATTGCCTCAGCCAACAAGGTCCGCCGCCCACACTGCCCCGGCGCGGCGGGCCTTGTCGCGTCTTTAGGCGGCGGCGCTTTCCCTCGACACCATGCGAGTGCGCCGCTACACAAACGCCCATGAAAGCGACCAGCAGCGGCGTCAACGAAATCCGGTCCACGTTCCTGGAGTACTTCGCGAAGGCGGGGCACGAAATCCTGCCGTCCTCGCCGCTGGTGCCGCGCAACGACCCGACGCTGATGTTCACCAACGCGGGCATGGTGCAGTTCAAGAACGTCTTCACCGGCGTCGAGAAGCGGCCCTACAGCCGCGCGGTCACCTCGCAGAAATGCGTGCGCGCGGGCGGCAAGCACAACGATCTCGACAATGTCGGCTACACCGCGCGGCATCACACCTTTTTCGAGATGCTCGGCAATTTCTCGTTCGGCGACTATTTCAAGGACCGCGCGATCGAGCTGGCGTGGAATCTCTGCACCAAGACCTTCGATCTGCCGAAGGACAAGCTCCTCGTCACCGTCTATTACACCGACGACGAGGCGTTCTCGCTCTGGAAAAAAATCGCGGGCTTGCCCGAAAGCCGCATCATCCGCATCGCGACCTCCGACAATTTCTGGGCGATGGGCGACACCGGCCCGTGCGGCCCGTGCTCGGAAATCTTCATCGACCAGGGCGACAAGTTGCAGGGCGGCCCGCCCGGAAGCCCGGACGAGGACGGCGACCGCTTCCTGGAATTCTGGAATCTCGTCTTCATGCAGTACGAGCAGGTCACGCGCGATCAGCGCATCGACCTGCCGCGTCCGTCGATCGACACCGGCATGGGGCTCGAGCGCATCTCCGCCATCCTGCAGGGCGTCTATTCCAATTACGACACGGACCTGTTCAAGGCGCTGATCCGCGCGAGCGAGGAAGCAACCGGCGTGAAAGCCGAAGGCGAACACCGCGCGTCGCACCGTGTGATCGCCGACCACCTGCGCGCGTCGTCGTTCCTGGTCGCCGACGGTGTGCTGCCGTCGAACGAAGGCCGCGGGTATGTGGTGAGACGCATCATGCGCCGCGCCATGCGGCACGCCGAATTGCTCGGCGCCAAGGATCCGCTGATGTACCGGCTGGTGCCCGCCTTGTTGCGCGAGATGGGACAGGCCTTTCCCGAACTCATCCGCGCCGAGGCGCTGATCAGCGAGACGCTGAAGCTCGAGGAAACGCGTTTTCGCAAGACGCTGGAACGCGGGCTGGTCATTCTGGATCAGGAATCGAAGCCGCTGAAAAAAGGCGACAGCCTGAAGGGCGAGACCGCGTTCACGCTCTATGACACGTATGGATTTCCCCTCGACCTCACGCAGGACGCGCTCAAGCCGCGCGGCATTTCCGTCGACTTGCAGGGCTTCGAAGCCGCGATGCAAAAACAGAAAGCCAAAGCGCGCGAAAGCTGGAAAGGCTCCGGCGATGCCGCGACGGAAACGATCTGGTTCGGTCTGAAGGAAAAACTCGGCGCCAGCGAATTCCTCGGCTATGAAACCGAAACCGCCGAAGGGGTGGTCTCCGCGATCGTGCGCGGCAACGCCGAAGTGGCTTCGCTGAAGGCGGGCGATGAGGGGGCGGTCGTTCTCAACCAGACGCCGTTCTATGGCGAATCCGGCGGACAGGTCGGCGACACCGGGCTGCTCGTCGCCGACGGCATCCGTTTCCGCGTCACCGATACGCAGAAGAAGGCCGGCGATCTGTTCGTGCATTTCGGCCGGCTGGAGCAGGGCACGATTGCGCCCGGAAAAGCCTTGTCGCTGGAAGTCGATCGCACGCGCCGCGCCGACATCCGCCGCAACCATTCGGCGACGCATCTCCTGCACGAAGCGCTGCGGCAGGTGCTCGGCGATCACGTCGCGCAAAAGGGATCGCTCGTGGCGCCCGACCGGTTGCGGTTCGACTTCTCGCATCCGAAACCGATCAGCGCCGAAGAACTTTCCAAAATCGAGGACATGGCGAACGATTACGTGCTGCAAAATTCCGCGGTGACGACACGACTGATGGCGCTCGATGAGGCGCGCAGTTCCGGCGCCCGCGCGCTGTTCGGGGAAAAATACGGCGACGAAGTGCGCGTGGTCGCCATGGGCGAGGGTGGCGGCAACACGCTCGGCTGGTCGGTGGAACTTTGCGGCGGCACGCATGTCGCGCGCACGGGCGAGATCGGGATCATCGCGGGTCTCGCGGAAAGCGGTGTGGCGTCGGGCGTGCGCCGTCTGGAAGCGGTGACGGGCGCGGGCGCGCGGCGGCAATTGTCCGGCGAAAGCAAAAAGCTGCGTGATCTTGCGGATGCGCTCAAGGCGCCGGTGGGTGAACTCGACCAGCGTCTTTCCCAACTGATGGACGACCGGAAAAGACTCGAGCGCGAATTGTCCGACGCCCGGAAAAAACTCGCGATGGGCGGCGGCGGGGCTGCGAAATCCGCCGACGATTCCGTGCAGAAAATCGGCGACGTGAAGCTCCTCGCGAAATCCGTCGAGGGCATCGAGATGAAGGACCTGAAGAGCCTCGCCGATGAAGGCAAGAAGCAGATCGGCTCCGGTGTCGTCGCGATCATCGCCGTGGGCGAAGACGGAAAAGCCGGCATTGTGGTCGGCGTCACCGACGATCTCGTGAAGCGCTTCAACGCGGTCGATCTCGTGAAAAAAGGCTCCGAGGCGATGGGCGGCAAGGGCGGCGGCGGCCGCCCCGACATGGCGCAGGCGGGCGGACCCGATGGCGCCAAGGCCGATGCCGCGCTGAAGGCGATCGCGGCGGCCATCGCGGGCTGACGCCGCGGTCATGCCCGCGCAAGCGGGCATCCAGTAATCACTGAATCGAAGTTGTGTACTGGATCGTCCGCTTTCGCGGACGATGACAATGCAATTGCCGGTTTTTCAAGGATCGATTCCGCTTCTTAAAGTATTGATTCAAGTACCTTCAGTGTTGATTCGGAAGGTTCACCTTCCTCAACAGATTCAACGAAAAACAGCCTGAGCGCGGACGCTCAAGCCGTTGTATCCGGGAACGAAAACGACGGACCAGCCAACTCCGTTCTCATGCTGAGGAGCCCGCCGCAGGCGGGCGTCTCGAAGCATGGGCAGCCTCTCCCTTCGAGACGCGCTCTGCAAGTCGGCTGTTGCCGACTTGCTTATCCAATACCCGATATCGGGTAAACCCGACATCGGCGGCGCTCCTCAGGATGAGGCGGTTGTTGCCGTATTTTATACCCGAATTACGCCATCGCCTTCTTCAGGTTCTCGTCGATCTTGTCGAGGAACCCGGTGGTGGAAAGCCACGGCTGGTCCGCGCCGACGAGCAGCGCCAGATCCTTCGTCATGTGGCCGCTCTCGACGGTGTCCACGCAGACCTTCTCCAGCGTATGCGAGAATTTGGCCAGCGCCGCGTTGTTGTCGAGCTTGGCGCGATGGGCGAGGCCGCGCGTCCAGGCGAAGATCGAGGCGATCGAATTGGTCGATGTCTCCTTGCCCTTCTGGTGCTCGCGGTAATGGCGCGTCACCGTGCCGTGCGCGGCTTCCGCTTCCACCGTCTTGCCGTCGGGCGTCATCAGCACCGACGTCATCAGGCCCAGCGATCCGAAGCCCTGCGCCACCGTGTCGGACTGCACGTCGCCGTCGTAGTTCTTGCAGGCCCAGACATAACCGCCGGACCATTTGAGTGCGGCCGCGACCATGTCGTCAATCAGGCGGTGCTCGTAGGTGATTTTTTTCTTCTCGAACTCGGTTTTGAATTCGGAGTCGAAAATCTGCTGGAAAATTTCCATGAAGCGTCCGTCGTACTGCTTCAAGATCGTGTTCTTGGTCGAGAGATAAACCGAGTAGCCGCGGGCGAGGCCGTAATTCAGCGATGCGCGCGCGAAGTCGCGGATGCTGTCGTCGAGGTTATACATCGCCATCGCGACGCCGGAGCCCGGCGCCTTGAACACTTCCTTCTCGATCACCTTGCCGTCGGTGCCGGTGAACTTGATCGAGAGCGTGCCCGCGGTCGGAAACTTGAAATCGGTGGCGCGATACTGGTCGCCGTAGGCGTGGCGGCCGATGATGATCGGCTTGGTCCAGCCGGGCACGAGGCGCGGGATATTCTTGCAGATGATCGGCTCACGGAAAATCGTGCCGCCGAGAATGTTGCGGATGGTGCCGTTCGGCGAACGCCACATCTCCTTCAGACCGAATTCCTTCACGCGGCCTTCGTCGGGCGTGATGGTCGCGCATTTCACCGCGACGCCGACTTCGCGCGTCTTGTTCGCGGCGTCGATCGTCACCTGATCGTTCGTCCGGTCGCGATACTCTACGCCGAGATCGTAATACAGCAGGTCCACATCGAGGTAGGGATGGATCAGCTTGTCCTTGATGAGCTTCCAGATGATGCGGGTCATCTCGTCGCCGTCCATTTCGACGACGGGATTGGCAACCTTGATCTTCGCCATGCGCGCGGCCTTTCGTGAGAACGTGGGAGCAGCCGGCGGACGGCCGCGTCAATCTCTATCTGCTGAGGAAAATCCCCGGCCGCCGGTGGCGGCGTGGCTGCTATAGCAAAGGCCTGCCGGAAGACAAAGCCTGCCTCGCTGGAAACCATTTCCGGCTGCCGGAAATGCCGCGTCCGGCTGCGGTCACGACAGGCGGGCCGCCAGTCTGCGCAAGCTCCGCCGGATATCCAGCCAAAGGATCAGCCCATACGCACGACTTGCGGGTTTGCCGGGGTAAGCCAGCCTGAGCAGGCGTTGCAGCGTATGCCGGTTTTCCATGCGATGAAAACGTTCGACGGCGTTACGGACGCCGAACATCTCGACGAGGCCCGGCCAGTTGCGGGCAAAGAGTTCAGCCACAAGCGGATGGGCGAGGGCGGCGGACGCGGGCTTGTTTCCGTCGCGGATGGATAACAACGCGATATCGATCAGCCGAAGAGCGACATGGGTGCGCAGCCGTTCGGCCCGCTCGAAGCAGACCCGCGCGCGTTCGAACTGGCGCAGCGGGAGATTTGCAGGATCGCCTGCGAGCTCAGTCCCGTTTCGGCCGGGAACAAGATCGCGGGACATCGGCAGATCGATCAGCATCGAGCCGCCCAGGAAATGACAAAGCGGCAGGAAGTGCTGTTCGACATCGAGCAAAGCGAGCGTCTCCGCATCCGCCATCGGGCGCGCGAGATCGAGCACGAAGCGCCGGTAGACCTGGGGCGGGCGCTTGACCCAGAGCATGTTCAGCAGTCCCGGCTGCGAAATGTGGACCGCTTGCATGAGGCTTTCATAGGCGGCTTCCGTAACGGAGCGCACACGCGGAGCGACATCGGGCTCGCGCATCACGCCTGTGTTGCCCGGCGATGTGAAGCCGCCATTCACGCCCGGAACGAAACCGGAAGCTCTGGCAACGCTCATGGCCACGCTCGAGCGTGCCCCGATTTGAGCCTGCACATGCATCGATGCAAATTCGGGGAACAGCGTCACGCTGGAGTCGAGGAAGCAGATGAATTCTCCCTTTGCATGGTCCAGTCCCAGCAATGCGTCCTGCATCGGGCTGCTTCCGGAATCCGACATCAGGGCCGTGAAGCGGGGGTCGCCCGCAAACTCATCCTGCATGGAATTGCGAGCTGTCCGTTTAATGACGACGATGAATTCCGCGTACGGGTAATCCTGCGCGCGCAGCGAAGCGATCGTTTCCCGCAAGCCGCCGGATGGAGCGGCATCCTCGTAAAGCACGAAGGACAAAACCGGCATGCGCACCGCCGGCGGCAGGGGGCTGCCGCAAAGGCTCCCGGTTGGTTGGCCGCTCGTGCCGGTGTCCATGGGCTTACCAGCCCCGCGAACCGGACAGCGGAATCAGCGGCCGCCGCGCGATCTGCCACGCGATCCATGCGCCGGCGCGCAGAGGCGAGCGCAGCCCGGGCTGTGACGCCGCGAGACGCCAGATGTCGCGCAGCCGCATGTAGCGCGAGAGGTCCTCAAGCAGTTCACGCTCGCCGAATTCCCCGCACAGCGAACGATACTGTTCGCTCAGGGCGCCGAACACGGGCGGCGACGGGAAGTAGGCCAGCCTGTGCTCGAGCAGGACCTGAAGGATAATTTCGAGCGAGGGCCAAATCCGGCTTCGGGAAATTTCGCGATCGAGTTCGTTCCTCTTCCGGATGAAGGACGCGGCTATCTGGCATTTCATTTCCTGCCCCCGCTCGGTGAACAGGATCGAATTTTTTCCGAAACGCTGCATGCGCGGCAGGGCGCCGGACATGTTCAGAGGATGATTACGATAGAATGAAAGCGGCCAGTCGATCGTGACCGTTCCGGCCATGAGATGGCAGATTCGAAGAAAGTGATTGTCGGGCGAGTAGCCGCGGAAGATTCCATCTGGAAGTACCCGCATACCCAGATCAATGGCCGAGCGGCGAAACATATTGGAAGAACCGGGCGACCAGATCCATCCGCCCTGGCTGCGTTCGCAAAGATAAAGTCTTGCCGCAAGGCGTTCGAAGGCCGCATCGTTCATCCATTCTAGGCGCACCGCCTTCATCTGATCCCGTTGAAGCGATACCGCGGCTGCATTCTCGGAAATGCAGGGTTCGTTGCCGGCGATGAGCGCGCCGTCCGCCGAAATCAGACAACTGCTGCTGCTGGTCAGGCCGGCCGGAGAAGGAGCGGCAAGATGCGCCTGCACATGGGCGGTGGCGTATCCAGGCTGGAGATAGTCATCGCTATCGATGAACGCCAAGAATTCGCCGCGCGTAAGCGGAATGGCGTGGAGGGCGGCCGCGAGGTGCCCGCGGTTCTCCGGCAGGTGCTCGATGCGAAAGCGCCGGTCGTTTGCGGCATGACGCTCAATCACCGCCTGGCTGCCGTCGTCCGAGCCATCGTCGACGACGATGCATTCGAAATTCGGATAATCCTGCGCCTTGATGGAATCGATGGCGGCCCCGACGAAGCGCGCGTAGTTGCAGTTGATGAGGATGAAACTGACGAGCGGTGCCTGGGCCGGAGGAATATCCACTCTGGCCGGTTTTGATTCAGCGTCCGATGAGGGCAGCTTCTTGCCGGCGAGTTCGCGAAAAAATTGAAATAGTTTTTGCCTGTTCGGAGCAATGGACAGCTTTTCGGGAAAGGCTTGCGTCAGCGTGCCCGCGGACAGGAGGGCGCGATCGATCATCGCTGCGGTCAGCGGCGGCTCATAGAGATGCAGCCAGCCTTCGGGCAATTGCGATTGCAGATCGCGGGCAAACGGGGTCGCGGGTGTCAGCACGGGACGGCGTGCGCTCAGCGCGTGCACGATCGAGCCTGAATGCAGATACCGGCGGAATGGCGTCACGATGAGATCGGCAGCGAGGGTGAACTGGCGGAGTTCGGCTTCCGAGAGATGGCGGACCGCAAGGGCCACGCGCTGGTCCTTTTTCGCGGTCTCACGCAATCCCAGGATGAGGCTGGGCTCGGTCTGCTTCGGAAGGCCCGCCAGCAGCAGCCGCCGGTTATTGTCCGGTGACTCCGTAAAAATCCGCGCGAGTTCGTCGCTGCCCTTGTAGCGCGCGATGAATCCGAGCGATGCGATCACCTGCTGCGATGGCTGGAAACAGAAAGTTCGCCGCGCACCCTTTCGCTCTTTCTCCGTCCCGTCGGCGCCGGGGAACAGCGGATGCCAGATATGAAGCGCTGGCTTGCCCCGGATCCCGGGGATCGCGTTGTGCACGACTTCGAGCGTCGATGGACTGAGTGTCACGATTGCATCGACGAGTTGCGCGAGTTTCCGCCGGTAATAGTGCCGCCACAGCATGCGGCGGCCGCGCGGCAACTCATGCGGTTCAAGGTCGTGAACCATCCAGACCAGTTTGGTGCCGTTGTCTTTCCACGCGCGCAGCCTGCGCAGCACGAAACGGACGTCGCTGATCGGGAAGATTCCACTGGAAAAGACAAATTCGGGCCAGTGAATCAGCAGAATATCGGCTTCGGGGTCCGGTCTCGACCTGTGCATGCTCTGGATGGCGGAAACCTCGACCGCCGAAGTGCTGGTGCCGAGCAGCAACTCGATGAACTTGTTGTTGTTGGAGAGATAAGGCCATGACGCGATGCGCAGGCGTTTCCCGCCCGCATCGGCTTCGTTGTCCAGTCTGCCGGCTGCGGTCATTTGCCGACTGTATCCAATCGATTGCGTACCGGCATCCAGAAGCGCCGCTTGAATTCCGCGCGGGCGAGATGCCAGAAGGCGGCAACGGGTATTTTGCCGAACGACCGCAGCAAAATCCGGCGGGCCGGCGCCGGTCCCGCCAGCGCGATCAATGAGCCGACTATCCGCTTGGTCCCGAAATGCGCCAGCAGCGATGGGAGTTGCGCGGCGATCAGGCGCTGGATGTCATCGCGGCGAAAGGCGGCGCGCGGAGGCGAGCCTTCCTCGCGCATCAATGCGAGGACGGCGGGCCAGTATCGGCCGGGCACATAGCGGGTGAGGTGAGGCGCGCCGGAAAGAACCGCGGACAGTTGTGTCCGCTTTTCGAGATCGCGGTCCTTGCTCTGCGTGGAAACCGGTTCTGCGCCTGCGATTGAGATCGAACCGCCGAGAAAATGACTGAACGGCAGGAGCATCGCCTGCAGCGGAATGGATGTTAGCGCGCCGATTCCGGCCTTGTACAGGATTGCGAGTGCCTCGCGCCGATAGAGGTTTCGCGAGGATACGGCGTTCAGCCACCGTTTTTCGGCGGGGTGAAATCTCCGCGCGCTCTCGCGCATGGCCTCGAAAGCCGTGTCCGCGATCGAATCCAGCCGCACGGCTTTCGATGCGGGAAGCAAGCCGGGCTCCTGTCCGGCTGCTTCCATATCGGGCGCGCGCTCGAAGCTGACCGCGACCGGCTCGGCGGCGGCAAGATGCAGCTGCACATGCGCGGAGATGAAATGCGGCGGTAGCGCAGTTTGCCCGTCGATGACCGCAACGAACCGGCCTTGGCACTTGTCGAGCAGTGAAAGAATGCCGCCGTCTTGTTGCGGTACGATCTTGAAACGGGTGTCGCCGGAAACCGCATCGAGGAATGATGCGGCGCGATCCGGCGGCAAACCCGCGTCAGCCAGCAAAAATTCAAGGCGCGGATAGTCTTGCGCGCGAAGGGAGTCGACCAGCGCCAAGGCCGCATGCGGGGTGTCCGGCCATTCGCAGAGCGCGGATACAAGCGGAAGGCGGATGGCGGCGGACAGCGACGAAAGCCGAACCGAGCCGATCTTCGCTGCGGCTTCATTCATGGCGTCCACCGGAACGAATGGATGGCAGCCGGAACGCGGCGCGAAAATTCCGCCGCACCGAATTCCCCCATCAGCGAATCCCGATGCTCGCGCAGGGCGTCGCGCACGGGGGCGGCGGCCATTCTTCTGCGCGCCAGCGCCTCCGAACTTCCGAGCAGACGCTCGAGCACGAGCCAGAAGCGCTCCTCAACTTCCGCGCCCAGAAATTCATGCCGGCGACGGATAAACTGCGCCGCCTGCTGCAGGCGTTGTTCCATATAGAGCGGCAGCACTTCCGCGCGCGAGCGGTCGAAGGCGGACATCGTGGGAAGTTCCGCCCACTGGTTTCCGCCCTGAATTCGATAGGCCGAGAGGGGCTCATGGATGAGGAGCGAGCCGGAGAGCAAATGACAGGCGCGAAAGAAAAGATTGTCGGCGGCCTGTCCAGGCACCATCCGCTCGGGTGCGAGGATCCGCGCGCGCATCAGCCCGTCACGGCGAAAGACATTCGAAGTGCCGGGCGAAAGCGGCGCTCTGCGTTCGTGGCGCTCGATCAGTATCCGCCCGGATTCCTGCGCTGGAAATACAGGACGAAACGGAGGCGAAAGCAGCGATCCGTCGTCCGCGACTTCAACGATATCACTGTTGGAGAGTCCGGCATTTCTGTTGTTCGCAAGCCTCTCGCCTACATGCACGGAAGCGTAATACGGAAAGAGGATGTCATCGGAATCGACAAAACAGACAAACTCGCCCCTGATCTCATCCAGGGAGCTTAGCGCCGCGCCGAGCTGGCCGATATTCCGGGGAAGGTGCCGGGTGCGCATCCGTGTGTCGCGCGCGGCGTGACCGTCGATGATGTCCCGGCTGCCGTCGGTGGAGCCGTTGTCGATCGCGATGCATTCCCAGTGCGGGTAGTCCTGCGCCGAAATCGAAGCGAGGGTCTCGCCGACGAAGCGGGCGTGATTCCAGCAGATCAAAACGAAGGAAAAAAGCGGCGGATCACCGGCGGCTGGGGCACCCGGTACATTGGCTTTACTGTGGGCAGGCAGAGGCAAGCGTTGCTCTTCGGACCAAAAACGAAAAACCGCGGCGTGAATGCAGGGGCAATGGGTTTTCATATCATGCCGTACGCGGCGAAGGTACTTGCCGCCGGTGCGGGACAAAATGCTAAAAGTCCGCGCGAACGCGGAAAAGGTACTCGTATGCCAGGCGCAGGCACCGATCGCACGCAGGAATGGCCGGCGACGGGCGGACCGGTCGTGATCCTGGTCGAGCCGCAGCTCGGCGAGAATATCGGCGCCTGCGCGCGCGCAATGGCGAATTTCGGCCTGCGCCGGCTGCGGCTGGTGAAGCCGCGCGACGGCTGGCCCAATCCCTATGCGCAACGATCGGCGGCGGGCGCGGATGTGGTGCTCGAAGGGGCCGAATTGTTCGACACGCTGAAGGAGGCGATTGCCGACTGCACGCTTCTGCTGGCAACGACCGCGCGCGAGCACGGGCAGGTGAAGCCGGTTCTTTCGCCGGAACAGGCGGCATTTGAGATGCGGGGACCGATCGCCGCGGGCGAGACGGTCGGGCTGATCTTCGGCCGCGAGCGCAACGGGCTCGAGAACGACGAGATCGCACTTGCGGACAAGATCGTCACCTTGCCGGTAAACCCGGCCTTCTCGTCGCTCAATCTTGCGCAGGCGGTGCTGGTGCTTGCTTACGAATGGTTCAAGCTCGCGAGCGGCAGCGAACTGCCCTTTAAGATGAATCCCAAATCCGGCCCGGCGCCGAAGCAACAGTTGCACGCTTTCTTCGAAGGACTGGAGAAGGAGCTTGAGCGGGTCGATTTTTTCCGCCCGCCGGAAAAGCGCGAGGTGATGACGATCAACCTGCGCAACCTCATTCATCGCATGTCGCCGAACCATCAGGACGTGCAAACCCTGCATGGCATCGTCCGCGCACTGGTCGAGGGCCGCAAGGGTCCGGCGGAAGGCGGCATCCTGCGTGGGGGTGAGGCGGAGTTGCTGCGCGAGCTTCTGAACAAACACGCCGCGCAGGAAGACTCGGGCACCGCACCGGGCAAGGGGCTCGCGCGGCTGTTGCGGCGGAATCCGACGCAGGCCGAGAAAATTTTATGGAAGGCGCTTTCCAATGACCGGCGCTTTGCCGGCGTGTTCAAGCGCAACGTGCCGATCGGCCCGCAGGTCGCGGATTTTCTGGCGCAACCCTTGCGGCTTCTGCTCGAAATCCTGCCGGATGACGAGCCTGCCGCCGCGAAGGATGCGCGCGCCGCCAAGCGGGCATGGCTGGAAGCACGGAACTACCGGATGCTCGATATTCCTTCCGTGCAAGTGGAGCGGAACCTGGCAGCGCTTCTCGAACGGATCGCGCTGGAGATCGAGGACGCCAGCGCGCCCAAGTGATTGAGGAATTGTTCTTCAAAGAGCGCCGAATTCCTTGCAATCGCGAAACGCTACCGGAAACTGAATTTGCTTCCTTGCATTTCGACTCCGCGAGTAACCCGCACAGGAACGGGCCGCGAACCAGGGTAGAACGAAAGCGGAGAGGGCGTTGTCGGCGCGTTCCATTCGTTGATTTGCGTTTGCCTTAACGCTTTCCTCGCGACGGGTTAGATAAGGTTCCATATGTCCTCCGCAGCTCCGATTTCCAGCGTGCTCGTGTTCGACTCCGGCCTCGGCGGGCTCACGGTCCTGCGCGAGATCGAGAAGGCGCGGCCCGACCTGCCGCTGACCTATGTCGCCGACGATGCCGTGTTTCCGATCGGGCGGCTGGCCGACGACGTGCTCACCGCGCGGGTCGTGTCGGTGATGGAGCATTACATCGCGAAGCTCGCACCGCGCATGGCGGTGATCGCGTGCAACACCGCATCCACCCTGGTGCTGCCGGTGCTGCGCGCAAAGTTCACGATCCCGTTCGTGGGAACGGTGCCCGCGATCAAGCCGGCCTGCGCGCAATCGAAAACCAAACGCATCAGCGTGCTGGCGACACCCGGCACCGTGGCGCGCGACTATACGAAGGCGCTGATCAAGGAGTTCGCGGGCGACTGCAAGGTGACGCTGGTGGGTGCCGAAAACCTCGCCTCGCTCGCGGAGGCTTCCATGCGCGGGGCGGCGGTGGACGAGATGGCGATCGTGCGGGAGCTTTCGCGCTGCTTTGTCGATGACGGTGCCCGCACCGATACGGTGGTGCTCGCCTGCACCCATTACCCGCTTATTCTCGACCGGCTGAAGGCGTGCTCGCCCTGGCCGGTAACGTTCATCGACCCGGCCCCGGCCATCGCGCGGCGGGTGTCGGAACTTGCAGGGCCGGATGGCGACAAGTCCACCGAAACCGGCCGGGCTTATTTCACCAGCGGGCATACCCCCGGGCCGGAACTCGTGGCGGCGCTCGCGGCCTTCGGTCTGGCGCCAGTGCATGAGCCGCCCCTGAAAGTTTGACAGGGCCGGGCGCAGGGCGTATCCACCCACCGTCTGGCGGGCCTTTTGGCCCGCTGTACATTTTCCGCACCCGCGGCGGCGAGGCTTGGTTGCAGGTTCCACCTGCGGCGCTCGGCTTCACGCCTGTCGGCCGGCAACCCCGGCAGAGGAGGGCGCGATCCAACCTGAGAGGATCAGCGATGACGAAGCGCGTTCTGGCGAAGCATAAAATCGACCGCCGCATGGGCGAGAATATCTGGGGCCGCCCGAAGAGCCCCGTGGCCCGCCGCGAATACGGCCCCGGCCAGCACGGCCAGCGCCGCAAGGGCAAGCTCTCCGACTTCGGCGTGCAGCTCCGCGCCAAACAGAAATTGAAGGGCTACTACGCCAACATCACCGAAAAGCAGTTCCGCAACATCTACGCGGAAGCCAACCGCATGAAGGGCGACACCGGCGCGCATCTGATCGGCCTGCTGGAGCGCCGTCTCGATGCGATGATCTATCGCGCGAAGCTGGTGCCGACCGTGTTCGCCGCCCGCCAGGTCGTTTCGCACGGCCATGTGCAGGTGAACGGCAAGCGCGTGAACGTGGCGAGCTACCGCCTCAAGGTCGGCGAAGTGGTTTCGCTCACCGAGAAGGCGAAGGACCTCGCCATCGTGATCGAGGCGACACAGTCGCCCGAGCGCGACGTGCCGGATTACATCGAAGCGGACCACAAGAAGATGACCGCGAAGCTCGCGCGCATCCCGGTGCTGACGGACGTTCCGTTCCCGGTGCAGATGGAACCGCATCTCGTCGTCGAATATTATTCGCGCTGAGAGCCAAGTTTCTCGAAACAGCGATCCAGAATGCGAAAACGGACGCGAATCACGCGTCCGTTTTTATTTTGGGCTGCCCGGTTTTTCATCAGCCTGGTTGCACCCGGAATCCGGATTTTTCCCCAAGTCACGGAAGCAACAGCATTTTTTGCTGGTTGATAGTTTCGGCCCGGCAGTGGCGCTGGCCCCAAATCTCGATCATTTTGTCCTCGCTCCTACCAAAGTCGTAGGGGGCAACTTACTAGGGGAGAATCGCACATGGATGCAGTGAAAGGCGTGAAGAGCTTGATCGGCTCACTGACCGAAATCGGTCTGATGCTGATCGCGTTGGCGATTGTGGCGTCGCTGTTGGTCGGCGCGAACGTTCCGTTCTTTGGCGGAGTGGTGGGAAATCTGATCGCGCTCGTCAAAGACCTCGGTGCCAACGGCCTCGTGGGCCTGATCGTGCTGGGCATCATCGTGTGGCTGTTTTCGAAACGGACAGTGAGCTGATCCGGCGAAGGCACGCTTCTTCCCGGCCGGCATCAGGCCGGGGCGATCCGTTGGGTGAGGAATGATCCTCACCCAACAGCCGGAGGCAGACATGCAGAACTATCTCGACAAATCGAAGCATTATCTCTGGGCCTTCGTCGAAATCGGCTTTCTCGTCGTGCTCGCGGCCGTCCTGGTTTTCCTGCTGATGGGTCAGGGCTCCGGCCCGTTCATCACGGGGGTCGCGGACAATGTGATGAAATTTGCCAATGGCCTGCAGCCGCAAGCACTTGTCGGCATCGCCATCGTATTGGCCCTGATCTATCTCATCAGCAATCGCGTGAAGGGATAGACCGAACACCGCAAGACGAGGCAAAGGCCGCCCGGTGGGCGGCCTTTTTTATTTTCAGCCTTTGTCGGCGTCCGCCGGAAACGCAAAAATATCGGCGTCCGGGTCGCTTTCCCCGCGGATCAGGCGGCCGAGCAGTTCGCCGCCGATCTCGGCGTAGGTCATTCCGTTGCCGCCGAAGCCGAACACGGCGTAACAGCTCGGCCAGCCGGGAAGGGCTCCTATTTTCGGCAATCCGGTGTCGCTCACGCCGAAGGCCCCGGACCAGACGAATTCCGGTGTCGTGTCGAGATGCGGAAAGAATTCGGCGAGCTTGTCGCGCATTTCCTCAAGTTTTTCCGGCGTCATGCGCTTGCGCCGCTCTTCGTCGTCGAAGTCCTCATCGCCGCCGCCGAGCAGGGCGCGGCCGTCCGGTGTGGAGCGAAGATAGGAGTAGGGGTCGGACGCCTCCCAGATCAGCGCCCGTTCGGGCCACAGTTTTTTCTGCACCGTCGTGGCATAGGCCCATGTCGAAACAACCTCGTGGCCTTGCACCTCGATGTAATCCGGAATCTCGTAGCCGGAGGCGAAAACAAGATGGCGTGCACGGATGGTGAAACCGGCATCCGTCTGCGCGACGATTCCGGACGCACTTGCCTCGACCGCCGTGATGTCGGTATCGCCATATAGATGCGCGCCGCTGGAAATCGCCGCGCGATAAAGGCCCGCCGCAGCCTTTACCGGGTTGGCTTCTCCGGTATTTTCCGAAACGATCGCGGCGTCGTTCGCAAGGCCGAATCTCGTGCGCAGTTCGGCGCGGTCAATGAGATAAGAGGGCAGTTCCAGTTCCGCGCGGGCGGCGGTCTCGATTTCAAGCCCTTCCCCATTCAGCGCATTGCCGGGGAGGTACACGCCGAGCCGGTGCCTGAAATCGCATTCGATGCAAAGCGAAGCAAATTTCTGCGTCAGCGAGCGCATCGCCTGGCTGGAGCGCAGCCAGGCGCGGTTGGCAGGCTCCGATCCGATCTTCGCACGAAGCTTGATCAGCGGAACGTCGATCTCGTAGAGCAGCAACGCCGTGCTCGCATTGGTGCTGCCGTGGCCGTGCTTGCGGCGGTCGGCGACCGCGACGGTAAAATCCCGGCTCAGATTTTCCGCAACAATCGAGCCGGTGAACCCGCCGCCTACAACAAGCACATCGACGTCGATGTCCCGCGCAAGCTTCTGCGTCGGCAGCGCATCTGCGGTTGCCGTGCTCCAGAGCGGGTTACCTGAATGGAGGTCGCGTTTCTCGGTGGTCACGGACGATAACGGCGCGGAAGCCCGGCGGTTCCGGGACTTTTCCTCGACACCGGCACGCAATAAAAATGGCCGGGATGCGAACCCGGCCATTTTCAGTATTGCGGAAGATCAGCTCAGGCGCGCGCGCTTTCCTTGCTGGCGACGCCCTTATCCTTGAACAGGGTCTGCAATTCGCCGGCCTGGAACATCTCGCGTACGATGTCGCAACCGCCGACGAACTCGCCCTTTACATAAAGCTGCGGGACGGTCGGCCAGTTGGAATACTGTTTGATGCCTTCACGAAGGTCGCCGCTGTCCAGCACGTTGAGGCCCTTATAGGGGACTCCGATGTGGTCGAGGATCTGCACGACCTGACCGGAGAAACCGCACATCGGGAACTGCGGCGTCCCCTTCATGAAGAGCACGACGTCGTTGGACTTGATCTCGTTGTCGATGAACTGGCTGATGCTCATGGCTCGTCCGTATCCTGTGTCCGCGGGCGTCAGGCGCCCGGTATCGAAGTTTGCAACGCGAGGGCATGCAGCGTACCGCCCATCCGCCCTTTCAGGGCATCATAGACCATCTTGTGCTGCTGCACGCGGCTTTTTCCGCGGAAGCTCTCGGCGATAACCGTGGCCGCATAATGGTCCCCGTCGCCGGCGAGGTCGCGGATTTCCACCTGCGCGTCGGGGATGGCTTCCTTGATCATCTGCTCGATATCGCGGGCGTCCATCGGCATTGCAAGTCTCCGCCTTAAGCCTCCCGCTCACCCGGCCGGGCCCGCCATATAGGCCGGAAGCCACGACTCATGAAGCGCATGCAAGGCTTGCACCAATATTGGATGCTCGCCGGGCAGCGTCAATTCCTTGCCCTTGGTTGCGCCGATCCGGGTAAGGATGATGCCCGTGGCTTTGGCCCTTGCCTCGATGGCGGCGAGGTTCGCGGGTGTAGCGGTCAGCACATAGCGGGCCTGATCCTCGCCGAACCAATAGGCGTGGGCGGGGAGGCCTGCGGGCGGGGCATCAAGCTTGGCCCCGATCCCGGAGGCCATCGCCATCTCGGCAAGTGCGACCAACAGGCCGCCGTCGGACAGATCGTGCGCGGCGGTAACAAGTTTTCCGGTGATGAGCGCGCGGACGAGATCGCCGTTCTTCTTTTCGAGTGCCAGATCGACCGGCGGCGGCGCGCCTTCTTCTTTTCCGATCACAGTCGCCAGATAAGAGGACTGGCCGAGCCAGCCTTTCGTTTCGCCGATCAGCAGAATCGTCTCGCCTTCGGCCTTGAAAGCGAGGCTCGCGGATTTCCCCAAGTCCTCGATGATGCCGACGCCGCCGATAGTGGGGGTGGGCAGGATCGCGCGCCCTTGCGTCTCGTTGTAGAGCGAGACGTTGCCGGAGACGACCGGGAAGTCGAGCGCGCGGCAGGCCTCGCCGATGCCGCGCACGCAGCCGACAAACTGGCCCATGATTTCCGGCCGTTCGGGATTGCCGAAATTGAGGTTGTCGGTCACCGCCAGCGGACGCGCGCCGACCGCGGTGAGATTGCGCCAGGATTCCGCGACCGCCTGCTTGCCACCCTCAAAGGGGTCCGCTTCGCAATAGCGCGGAGTGACATCCGTGCACATCGCGAGCGCACGCGGGCCGTTCTCGATACGGATGACGGCGGCGTCACCGCCGGGGCGCTGGACTGTATTATTGAGAATGAGATGGTCGTACTGCTCCCAGACCCATCTTTTTGAACAGAGGTCCGGCGAGCCGATGAGTTTTTTCAAAGCGTCGCCGATGGAGGAAGGTGCCGGCACGGAAGCGGGATCGAGGACGGGCAATTTTTTCGGCTCCGTGAACGGGCGCTTGTATTCCGGTGCTTCATCGCCCAACTCCTTGATCGGCAGGTTCGCCATCTCGTCGCCGCCGTGCTGCACGATGAAGCGAAGCGTATCGGTGGTGTGGCCGACGACGGCGAAGTCGAGGCCCCACTTCCTGAAGATGGCTTCGGCTTCTTTTTCTTTTTCCGGTTTCAGCACCATCAGCATGCGCTCTTGCGACTCGGAGAGCATCATCTCGTAGGCGCTCATGCCTTCTTCACGCGTGGGGACTTTATTCAGATCCAGCGTGACGCCGAGATCGCCCTTGGCGCCCATTTCGACGGCGGAACAAGTAAGCCCGGCGGCACCCATGTCCTGGATCGCGATCACGCAGCCCTTGCGCATGATTTCCAGGCAAGCCTCCAGCAGAAGTTTTTCGGAGAATGGATCGCCGACTTGAACCGTGGGACGTTTCTCCTCGGAGTTCTCATCGAATTCCGCCGAGGCCATGGTGGCGCCGTGAATGCCGTCGCGGCCGGTTTTCGATCCCAGATAAACAATCGGCAGGCCGACGCCGGAGGCTTTCGCGTAGAAAATGCTGTCGGTTTTGGCGATGCCGACGGCCATCGCGTTGACGAGAATATTGCCGTCATAGCGCGAATGAAATCCGATCGAGCCGCCGACGGTGGGCACGCCGAAGGAATTTCCATAGCCGCCGATACCGGCGACGACGCCCGCCACAAGCGAGCGGGTTTTCGGATGGCTTGGATCGCCGAAGCGCAGCGCGTTCAGGCACGCGACCGGCCGCGCGCCCATGGTGAACACGTCGCGCAGGATGCCGCCGACGCCGGTGGTGGCTCCCTGATAGGGCTCGATGAAGGAGGGATGGTTGTGGCTTTCCATCTTGAAGACGCAAGCGAGACCTTCGCCGATGTCGATCACGCCCGCGTTTTCGCCCGGCCCCTGAATGACCCACGGGGCGCTTACAGGCAGCGTGCGCAGATGCACCTTCGAGGATTTGTACGAGCAGTGCTCGTTCCACATCGCCGATACGATGCCGAGTTCGGTGAAGCTCGGCTCGCGGCCGATCAGATTGCGGAATCGCTCGTACTCGTCCGGCTTCAAACCGTGTTGGGCGACGAGTTCGGGGGTGATTTTGGGTTCGTTTCGGATCATTCACGGGCAGCCAATTTTTTCTGTCATTCCGGAGGGCGCGTAGCGCCGATCCGGAATCCAGCCGGATATTCAGAACGTGCTTCTGGATTCCGGGTTCGCCGCTGCGCGGTGCTCCGGAATGACGGATAAATTCTCACGCCGCCTCCAGCGCCGCCTTGATGCTCTCGAAAAACCCGCGGCCGTCGGTGGGACCGACGGCGGGATCGACATGATTTTCCGGGTGCGGCATCAGGCCGAGCACGTTGAGCTTTTCCGACATGATACCGGCGATGGCGTTGGTGGCGCCGTTGTAATTCCATGCGGGATCGAGTTTGCCTTCCGGCGAGACGTAGCGGAACAGCACGCGGCCTTCGCCTTCGAGGCGAGCGATGGTTTCCGCATCGGCGAGGTAATTGCCTTCGCCATGCGCGACCGGGACTTTAATGACGGCACCCGCATTGTAGCGGCGCGACCATGGCGTGTCGGAGCGCTCGATGCGCAGATAGACCTCGCGGCACATGAATTTGAGTTTCGCGTTGCGCGCGAGCACGCCGGGCAGGAGACCGCTCTCGCACAAAATCTGAAAACCGTTGCAGATGCCGAGGACAAGCCCGCCCTTGTTCGCGTGTTCGCGCACGGCGTCCATGATCGGCGCGCGGGCGGCGATGGCGCCGCAGCGGAGATAGTCGCCGTAGGAAAATCCGCCGGGCAGCACCACGAGATCGGTGCCCTTCGGCAGCGACGTATCGGCGTGCCAGACCATCTCGGACTTGCGGCCGGAGGTCAGCTCGATCGCGCGCGCAACGTCGCCTTCGCGATTGGAGCCGGGAAATACGACGACGGCGGATTTCATTGGCGCTTTCCCGTGCCCGTCATCCTGAGGTGCGAGGCGCGAATGCGCCGAGCCTCGAAGGATGACGCATGCTTGGGCCCGTTCATCCTTCGAGGGCCGCTGCGCGGCCACCTCAGGATGACGGGAGCGATTGCAGGTGAAGTCAACCGATCACCTCGACCCGATAATTCTCAATCACGGTATTGGCGAGCAGTTTCTCGCAGGCATTCTTCAGCGCGGCTTCGGCGGCGGGCTTGTCCTTGACGGAGAGTTCCACATCGAACACCTTGCCCTGCCGCACGCTCTCGACGCCGGCGACACCGAGCGACCTCAGCGCGCCCTCGATCGCCTTGCCCTGCGGATCGAGCACGCCGTTTTTCAGGGTGACGGTGACGCGGGCTTTCATCAGCTTTTGACGAGGACCGGTCCGGTGCCTTGCAGCGGCTCGTTCTCGGTCATGATGCCGAGGCGCCTAGCGACCTCGGTATAGGCCTCGATCAGCCCGCCGAGATCGCGGCGGAAGCGATCCTTATCCAATTTTTCGTTCGTCTTCATGTCCCAGAGACGGCAGCTGTCGGGGCTGATCTCGTCGGCCACGACGACACGCATCATGTCGTTTTCCCAGAGACGCCCGCATTCCATCTTGAAGTCCACGAGACGGATGCCGACGCCGAGGAAGAGGCCGGAGAGGAAATCGTTGACCCGGATCGCAAGCGCGATGATGTCGTCGATTTCCTGCGTGGTGGCCCAGCCGAAGGCGGTGATGTGTTCTTCCGACACCATCGGATCGTTGAGCTGGTCGTTCTTGTAGTAAAATTCGATGATCGAGCGCGGAAGCTGCGTGCCTTCCTCGATACCCAGACGTGTCGCGAGCGAGCCGGCGGCCACGTTGCGGACCACCACTTCCAGCGGGATGATCTCGACCTCGCGGATCAGCTGCTCGCGCATGTTGAGCCGCTTGATGAAATGGGTGGGCACGCCGATCTCGTTCAGCTTCTGGAACATGAATTCGGAAATGCGGTTGTTCAGCACGCCCTTGCCGTCCAGCACTTCATGCTTTTTCGCATTGAAGGCGGTGGCGTCGTCCTTGAAATGCTGGATGAGGGTCGCGGGCTCCGGTCCTTCGTAGAGGATCTTGGCCTTTCCCTCGTAGATTTTGCGGCGGCGGCTCATGGGTATGTACCGGGGGTTCAGAAAATCCATTGCTTGCAGTGACTCCGGCGCGGCCACCCGTATTTCTTCCGGGCGGGTAGGTCTTTTCATTCAGTTCGGGTGGCCCGAAACGACCCTAGCCGAACGCCCCAGGCCTTACAATGCGATGCTTGTGGGCAATCCTTCGAGACGCCCGCCACCCTCGATGGAGAGGTGGCGGGCTCCTCGGGATTAATTCACGAATCGGCGTCACAGGTGCCTGTTGATCCGGCCGCCGCCCGCCTATATGCAAATCCCCACCATTTCATACGATTGGAGCCGACGCCGATGACCACCTTCGACAAGCGCGAGGAAGGCTTCGAAAAGAAATTCGCGCACGACGAGGAACTGCGCTTCAAGGCCTATGCCCGGCGCAACAAGCTGCTTGGCCTGTGGGCGGCGGACAAGATGGGTCTCCTCGGTATCGATGCCGATGCCTATGCGAAGTCGGTGGTGCTCGCCGACTTCGAGGAAGCGGGCGAGGACGACGTGTTCCGCAAGGTGCGTGGCGATCTCGACGCCAAGGGACTGAAGTCGATCGCCGACACCGACATCCGTGTCGCCATGAACGACCTCCTCGCCAAGGCCATCGAAGACATCAAGAGCGGCAGCTGAGCCAGACTTCTTCCATCGCGAGCCTCGCCGCCCGCCTGAAGGCGGGGGAGACGGTTTTCAACGCGTGGATGACGGTGGCGCATCCGGCGGTGGTGAACGAATTTGCCCGCGCCGGTTTTCAATCGGTCACAGCCGATATCCAGCACGGCTTCTGCGACTATGCCGCTCTCGTGAGTTGCGCGAATGTTGCCGCCGCGCGCGGTCTTTCCATGACAGTGCGCGTGCCGTTCGACGACTATTCGATGGCAAGCCGTGCGCTCGATGCCGGCGCAAGTGCCATCATCATGCCGATGGTGAATTCGGCGGATGACGCTTCGAGGCTCGTCAATGCCACCAAATATCCGCCGGCCGGCGAGCGGAGCTGGGGCCCGCATACGGCGCTGCCGATTTCCGGGCTGGAGCGCGACGACTTCCTGCGGCGCGCGAACGAGTTTTCGCTCTCTTTCGCCATGATGGAAAGTGCCGATGCGCTGGAACATATCGAGCGCATCATCGCGACCCCGCACCTCGACGGCATTTTTATCGGGCCGTTCGATTTGAGCGTTTCGCTTTCACGCGGACGCGAAGCGAACCCGTCGCATCCGGCGGTCGATGCGGCGATCGAGAAAGTGCTGCTGCTCTGCCTGAAACACCAGAAAATTCCCGCGATCTTCGCCGCATCCAGCGAACAGGCGGCCGAACACGCCAAACGCGGCTTCCAATTCATCTGTATCGGCACCGACATGAGCATGCTGCGCGGTGCTGCTGAACAGATACTAGCTCGCGCGAAAGGCTGAACCCGGCGCCTGAACGCTCGTTCATCTAGATTGCAAAAGTTTAAAGCGAGCGTTGGGAACTTCCGTGATAGGCTTGCGTTCTTGCGATAACCCATGCCGGGTTCACGGGAGTATTGTGCGCCATGTTTGCTGTCAGAAAATCGTTTATTGCCGCTGTCTTTCTCGGCATTTCGACAGCAAGCGCGCTTGCGATACCGGCGGTGGTCAATACCAATTCGAATTTTCGCTGGGGACCGGGAACGGATTTTCCCGTCATCACCGTGCTTCCGGCAGGCACCCCGCTCGACGTCGATAGTTGCAACGACGGCTGGTGTCTCGCGCGCGTGCCCAATGAGCCGGAGCTTGAGGGCTTCATTGCCCGGCAGCTCGTCAATTTCAGGGGCGGTATCACCGTTCCTTACGTCCAGCTTTATCCGGACTACGAATATTACAACGGTTACATCTACGGGCCGGGCTACACATTCCTTTACTACGGAGACTTCCACAGCCGCGGAGAGTCGCGCGCATCACGGCACAACCGCGCGGAATCGCGCAATCAGCGTCACACGCGTGCGGAATCGCGGGGCCGGCACAATCGTAACGAAACCCGTGCCGAGGGCCACAGCAATGACATTTCCCGCAATATAGGCGGGCACAGCACGATCGAATCCCGCGCCGACAATCACACGGTCGCGGAATCGCGCGCGAACCGGCACAGACGTTCGGAGTCCCGCGCCGACCGCCACCAGAACAATGTCTCGCAGGCCGTCAAGCAACGCATCAGGGACGGCCGCGACCTGGACGGTGATGGTATTCGCAATCGCCAGGACCGGGATCGCGACGGCGACGGGATCAGAAACCGTCAGGACCGGGATCGCGACGGTGACGGGATCAG
Source organism: Xanthobacteraceae bacterium (assembly GCA_022844205.1). Classification (GTDB taxonomy): domain Bacteria; phylum Pseudomonadota; class Alphaproteobacteria; order Rhizobiales; family Xanthobacteraceae; genus JAUSIF01. The sequence goes on from JALHMF010000005.1 coordinate 97,279, forward strand.
AAACCGCCAGGACCGGGATCGCGACGGTGACGGGATCAGAAACCGCCAGGACCGGGATCGCGACGGTGACGGGATCAGGAACCGCCAGGACAAGGATCGCGACCGCGACGGCACGCCGAATCGCAAGGATGGCGAGCGCAACACCAAAGCGGACCAATTGAAGGCTGAGCGCGACAAAGCGGACCAATTGAAGGCTGAACGCGACAAAGCGGATGCCCCGAAAGCCAAGGCAGACGCCCCGAAAGACGCCCCGAAAGCCAAGGCAGAAGATCGCCAGCAACAGCAGCAGCTGGAACAGCGTCAGAACATCCAGCAGCAGCAGCAGCAAAAGCAGCAACAGCAGCAACAGCAGCAACAGCAGCAGCAGATTCAGCAGCAACGCCAGCAAGAGCAGCAGCGGCAGCAACAGCAGCAGCAACAGCAGCAGCAACAGCAGCAGCAACAGCAGCAGCAACAGCAACAGCAACAGCAGCGACAGGAGCGTCCGCAGCAGCAGGAACGACAGGAACGTCAGCAGCAGCAGCAGCGACAGGAACGTCCGCAGCAGCAGGAACGACAGGAACGTCAGCAGCAGCAGCAGGAACGACAGGAACGTCCGCAGAAGCAGGAACGTCCGCAGAAGCAGGAACGCCAGCAGCAAAACAAGGATGGCGGCGACAACAAATAATCGATGATCCAGGAAAAAGGGCGGTCTTCGGACCGCCCTTTTTTTATTGGGCCAGCTTCCAGCCTAGCCGAACACGCGCCTGAAGATCGTGTCGATCTGCGCGAGGTGGTGATTGATGTCGAAGCAGGCGGCGACATCGGCTTTCGACATCAGCTTCGCGACATCGGGATCGGCTTCCAGCAGCGACTTGTAGTCGGCTTTGGTTTCCCAGACCTTCATGGCGTTGCGCTGCACGACGCGATAGGCTTCCTCGCGCGCCATGCCTTTTTTGGCAAGCTGCAACAGCACGTCCTCCGAAAACACAAGCCCGCCGAGCTGGTCGAGGTTCTTCTGCATGTTCTCCGGGTAGACGAGCAGTTTGTCGATCACGCCGGCAAGGCGGTTCAGCGCGAAGTCCATTGTGATCGTGGCATCGGGGCCGATGTTGCGCTCCACGGACGAGTGCGAGATGTCGCGCTCGTGCCAGAGCGCCACGTTCTCCATCGCGGGAATGACGAAGGCGCGCACGAGGCGGGCGAGGCCGGTGAGATTTTCCGTCAGCACCGGGTTGCGCTTGTGCGGCATCGCCGACGAGCCTTTCTGCCCCGGCGAAAAAAATTCCTCGGCCTCGCGCACTTCCGTCCTTTGCAGATGCCGGATTTCGGTGGAGAGCCGTTCCACGGACGAGGCGATCACGCCCAATGTGGCGAAAAACATCGCGTGGCGGTCGCGCGGGATCACCTGGGTCGAGATCGGTTCCTCGGCGAGTCCCATCCGCTTCGCCACATGCGCCTGCACGCGCGGATCGACATGGGCGAAGGTGCCGACGGCGCCGGAGATGGCGCAGGTGGCGATTTCTTTTCTGGCTGCAACCAGACGCTCGCGGCCGCGCGCGAATTCTGCGTAGGCCTGTGCGAGCTTCAAGCCGAACGTGGTCGGCTCGGCATGGATGCCGTGCGAGCGGCCGACGCAAACCGTATTTTTGTGCTCAAGCGCGCGCTTCTTCAGCGCGGCAAGCAGCTTGTCCAGGCCCGCGAGCAACAGATCGGCGGAGCGGGCAAGCTGCACGGCGAAGGTGGTGTCGAGCACATCCGACGACGTCATGCCGAGATGCACGAAGCGCGCCTCGGGGCCGACGATTTCGGCCAAGTGGGTCAGGAACGCGATCACGTCGTGGCGCACTTCGCGCTCGATGGCGTCGATGCGGGCGATATCGAATTTGGCGTCGCGCCCTTTTTCCCAGATTTTCCTGGCGGCTTCCCTCGGGATGACACCCAGCTCGGCCATCGCGTCGGCAGCGTGCGCCTCGATCTCGAACCAAATCCGGTAGCGCGTTTCCGGCGACCAGATCGCGACGGCTTCGGGGCGGGAATAGCGCGGAATCATCGGGGCTCCTTGCGCCTTCGCGTAGCACGCGCAAATGCGCGTCTCAATGCGGCGCGTTCACTCGAAGTTTTACTGGAAGCCTTCCTTGGGCGGCAGCCGCTTCGTCACCGCCATGAAGCGGCGGTTTGGGCCGGCGTGGCTGTCGTCATTGTCCACGGTTTCGATCAGCACCGCCAACGCATCGCGCGTTGTCAGGCCGCTTCGCCGCGCGCCATGGCGCTCGCGTCGCGGATCGCGGCGATCTTGGCGCGATAGGTGTCGGGCGCATTCCCCTTGCCGAACACGGCGTTGCCGGCGACCAGCGCGTTCGCGCCCGCCGCCGCGACGAGGGGGGCCGTTTCCGGCGTGATGCCGCCGTCGACTTCGAGATCGATCGGGCGGTCGCCGATCATCGTCTTCAGCGCGCGGATCTTGTCCAGCACCGGTGCGATGAAGCTCTGCCCGCCGAAGCCTGGGTTCACCGTCATGGCAAGGATGAGATCGACCTTGTCCAGCACGTATTCGATGGCACTTTCCGGCGTGGACGGATTGAGCGCCACACCGGCTTTCTTGCCGAGCGCGCGGATCGCCGAGAGCGAGCGTTCCAGATGCGGGCCGGCCTCGGCATGCACGGTGATGATGTCGGCACCGGCGGCTGCGAATGCTTCCAGATACGGATCGGCGGGCGCGATCATCAGATGCACGTCGAGGATTTTCTTCGTGACCGGCCGCAGCGCTTTCACAATCAGCGGACCGATGGTGATGTTTGGCACGAAATGGCCGTCCATCACATCGACGTGAATCCAGTCCGCACCCGCGGCTTCCACCGCGCGCACTTCGTCGCCGAGGCGCGAGAAATCGGCGGAGAGAATGGAGGGCGCGATGCGGAGCGGGCGGCTGTTCATGGCTTCACCTGATTTCGTCCGTCTTTTGCCACAGGAAAAATCGCCCGTCTCGCGAAATTGGCCCGCAAGTCCCATATATCTTTAACGGAAAGAAACGCGCGGAAGGATGGCGGAAATGGCGAGAAGCGAAGTGCTGGTCCTGGGCGCGGGCATGGTCGGCGTCTCATGCGCCGCCCATCTGCAAAAGCGCGGGATTTCCACGACGCTGCTGGACCGGCGCGGGGCGGGCGAGGAGACGAGCCATGGCAATGCCGGGCAGATCGAATCCTCCCGGATGCTGCCGATTGCCTTTCCGCACTCCCTGCGCGAGATCGCGCGGCATGCGCTGGGGCTGGCGCCCGAAAGCAATTTCCACTGGAGCGCTATTCCCGGGCTTGTGCCTTTCCTGCTGCGCTACTGGGCGGCGTCGGGCGAGAGGCAACTCATCGCAACGGCGCGCGCGCTGCGTCCGATGCTCGCCGTTTCCCCGGAAGAGCATGAGGCGCTGGCCGCACTTGCCGGCACGCCGCAACTCATCCGGCGCAAAGGCTGGCTGAAGATTTTCCGCACCGGTGCAGGTCTTGAAGCGACCAGCGGCGACCGCGCGCTCGCCGATGAATACGGCGTGCCGTATACAATTCTGACGCGCGAAGAAGTGCTGGCGCTGGAGCCGCATCTGCGACCGGAGTTCCAGCATGGCGTGTTCTGGCCCGGCACCGGCAGTTCGCCCAATCCTGGCGCGCTGACGAAATCCTATGCGGCCTTGTTCGAGAAACTTGGCGGCGTGTTTGTGCGCGGCGACGCGCGCTCGCTGCATGAATATGAAGGCGGCTTTCGTGTCGAGACCGAAGCGGGGCCGGTGGATGCAAAGCGTGTTGTGATCGCACTCGGCCCGTGGAGCATGGATGTCGCGCGCAAGTTCGGCGTGCGGGCGCCGTTTGCCTACAAGCGCGGCTATCACATGCATTTTGCGCCGGCGGGCAACGCCACGCTGGAGCGCGCGGTGCTCGATATCGAAGGCGGCTACATGATCGCGCCGATGGATCGCGGAATCCGTCTCAGTACCGGCGTGGAATTTGCCGATCGCGACGCGCCGCCGACGCCCGTGCAGCTTGAACGCACGCTGCCCGATGCGAGGAAATTGTTTCCGCTCGGCGAGGCGTTGGACGCAAAACCCTGGGTCGGCTCGCGGCCGGCGATTGCGGATTCCCTGCCGGTGATCGGGCCGTCGCCGAAGAATCCCAACGTGATATGCGCGTTGGGTCACGCGCATCTTGGTTTCACGCTCGGTCCGCCAACGGGACGGCTGGTGGCGGATTTGATCGAAGGCAAGAAGCCGTTTGTGGATGCGGGGCCGTTTCGGGCGGAGAGATTTTGAATTTATCGTCGTCCCGGCCGAGGCCCTAGGCCGAGAGCCGGGACCGCCATCGATAACGATCCCGGCTCTCGTGCGAGGCGCTCGGCCGGGATGACGTTATTTGAACTTATCTTTATAAGCCTTCATCCCACCCGCCAACGTCATCGCCTCATAGACACCGCGCGCGACGGCGCGGGCGAGGCAGTTCGCGGCGGCGGCACCGATGCGCGCGAGATCGGCAACCGGATCGGCGAGGGCGCGCCTGCCCGTGGAAACCGCGAATACGATGTCGCCGTCGAGCGGCGTGAACACCGGATAAATCGAACGCGCAAGGCCGGTGCCCGCCATCACCGCGAGGCGTTTGCATTGCGACTTCGAGAGGATCGCGTCGGTGGCGATCACCGCAAGCGTGGTGCTCGCGCGGGCGTCGCCTTTCACGGCGGGCGTGTGTGCGTCTGCGGGAAGCGGCGAGGGGAATCCGCGCCCGCCGAATTCTTTTCCGGATTCAAAAGGTGCCGCCCAGAAATGCGGGCCATCGCCGACGGTGACTCGACCCGCTGCGTTCACGGCGACGAGTGCGCCGACCGAGTGGCCCGAAGCCGTTTGCGCGGAAGCGGAGCCAATGCCGCTCTTGATATTTTCCGTGGTGGCGCCGGTGCCTGCGCCAATGCTGCCGAGCTTGAAATCCTGCGTGGCGGATTCGGCGGCGCTGTAACCCAGCTCCCGATAGGGCGAGTAGCGGCCCCATTGTTTGTCGCCCGGTCCATTCAGATCGAACAGGATCGCGGCCGGCACGATCGGTACCAGCGCATCACGCACTTTGTAGCCGCGGCCTTGGCTTGCGAGATGCGCCATCACGCCGGACGCCGCATCGAGGCCGAAAGCGCTGCCGCCGGAGAGCGTGATCGCGTCGATCTTCTCCACCGTCGCCACGGGATCGAGCAGGTCCGTCTCCCGCGTGCCGGGGCCGCCGCCGCGCAGGTCGCAACTCGCCGTGAACGGCTCCTCGAACACAATCGCGGTGACGCCAGAGCCAAGCTTGAGATCGGTGGCATGGCCGACGCGGATGCCGGAAAGATCGGTGATCAGATTGCGCATAGTCTCAACTTAGCACGCAGATTAAATTATCGCGCCTCATCCTGAGGAGCCCGCCGCCCATCCTTCGAGACGGCGCTTCGCGCCTCCTCAGGATGAGGGCGGTGGGCGTCTCGAAGGATAGGCGCGATCACAAGCAAGCGAGCAGGGTGATCGATACTTGCTCCTCACCGAACAATCCCGCATCTAGCAGCCATGACCGACGTAACCTGGCCGGCGGCCCTGATCGCGGGCCTCATCAGCTTCATCTCGCCCTGCGTGCTGCCGCTGGTGCCGCCGTATCTCTGTTTTCTCGCGGGCACGACCTTCGAGCAACTGACGACTCGGCAAGCGAGCCGCTCGATCGCGCGGCGCGAAGTCGTGACGGCCTTGTTGTTCGTGCTCGGCTTCACCACGGTGTTCGTGGCGCTGGGTGCCGGCGCCTCCGCCATCGGCGGCGTGGTGCGCGCCTATTCGGATGTGCTGTCGATGGTGGCGGGGGTCGCGATCATCCTGATGGGCCTGCACTTCCTCGGGCTGATGCGGATACCGCTTTTGCATTCGACGCTGCGGATGGATGTCTCACATAAACCGGTCGGCCTGTGGGGCGCTTATGTGATGGGCCTCGCCTTCGCGTTCGGATGGACGCCGTGCATCGGGCCGGTGCTGGCGGCGATCCTCGCCGTCGCCGCCTCGGAAAATACAGTGACGAAGGGCGCCTCGCTGCTTGCCGTCTATTCGCTCGGGCTTGGTATTCCGTTCGTGCTTGCGGCGTTCGCTCTCGGGTCGTTTGTAAAGGTGCTGGCGAAGATGCGCCGGCATCTCGGCTTCGTGGAAAAGATGATGGGCGGATTGCTGGTGCTCACCGGTATTGCGTTTCTCACTGGCACGATGAGCTGGTTCAGCTACTGGCTCTTGGAGAAATTTCCGGTTTTGCAAAGCTTCGGGTGAAAAAAAGCCCGCAGTAAGCGGGCTTTTCTCTTTGCGATATCCGTCACCCTGAGGTGCCCGCGCGAAGCGCGGGCCTCGAAGGGGCGACGGCCCGGGCCGTTCATCCTTCGAGGCTCGCTGCGCTCGCACCTCAGGATGACGGCGCGAGCGCAGAGCCTCAGTTCGTCGCGACCGGCAACTCGGCGTAGGAGCCGTCCTTCTTCCAGCCATACCAGACATAATCCAGCCCGGTGATGTCGCCCTTCTTGTCGTAGGAAATCGGCCCGAGCACGGTGTTCCAGGTGCCGCTCTTCATGACTTCGGCGACCTTCTTCGCATCGGTGGTGCCGGCCTTGGTGGCGGCCTGCGCCCAGATCTGGAAGGCGGCGTAACTGTAGAGCGTGTAGCCTTCCGGATCGATGTTCTTCGCCTTGAACTTGGCGACGACTTCGGCGGCCGACGGCTTGCGGCGGGGGTCCGGTCCGAAGGTCATCAGCGTGCCTTCGCCGGCGGCACCGGTGATCGACCAGAACTCGTTGGTGACGAGGCTGTCGCCGCCGACCAGCATGGTGGCCATGCCCTGTTCGCGCATCTGGCGCAGGATCAGGCCGCCTTCAGTGTGATAGCCGCCGAGATAGGCGACGTCGATGTTCGCCGCCTTCATCTTGGAGACGAGGGCGGTGAAGTCCTTGTCGCCCTTCGTATAGGCTTCGTAGAGCGTCTCGTTCACGCCGGCCTGGTTGAGCACTTTCTTGGTTTCGTCGGCGAGGCCTTTGCCGTAGGTCGAGCGATCGTGCAGGATTGCGATGTTCTTGCCCTTGTACTGCTTGGCAAGGTAGCTGCCGGCGACGAGGCCCTGCTGGTCGTCACGGCCGCAAACGCGGAACGTGTTCCAGAGGCCGCGGTCGGTGAAGGTCGGGTTGGTGGATGCCGGCGTGATTTGCAGCACGTTGCCTTCGGCATAGGCTTCCGAGGCCGGGATCGAGGACGACGAACAGAAGTGCCCGCCGACGAAGGCGACCTTGAGGCTTGCCATTTTCTCGGCGACCTGACGCGCCTGTTTCGGATCGCAGGCATCGTCGCCGATTTCGAGCTTGAGCTTCTTGCCGAGCACGCCGCCCGCGGCGTTGATGTCGGCGACCGCGAGTTCGGCGCCGTTCTTCAATTGCGCGCCGAACGAGGCTTCTCCGCCGGTCATCGGTCCGGCAACGCCCACCACAATGTCATTGGATGACGGGTTGCAACCGGCAAGCGCGATCATGCCGAGCGCAAGGCCGCCGAGCAAAAAGCGATTCATTGTTGTCTCTCCCTGGCAGTACGATAGGACCGCTCCGCAACCGGAGGCGGCGGATAAACGCTTATGCGGGCTATTCTGCCGCATTTTCCGCAGAAGTCACTCCGAACTTCTGCCAGTGTTTTCATCAACTTGCGGGATCGCGCTTGCGCCAGGTCACGGGGCTCGTCCGCTCGTAGAGCCAGCGGTACTGCGAGACCATCCGCTTCGTCCGCGTGATGCGGAACGACAGGCTGCCTACGGCCATCAGGAACAGCATGTCGGCGAGATAGGACGGCAGCGAAAAGAGGTGTCCCTTGAACAGGGCGAAATGCGCGAAGCGGACGGCGGCACCCAGCAGCAGCATGTAGAACACGATCTGGATGTAGGGCCGCCAGCTTTCCGCGATGGCCTTGCCGGTGGCCCAGGCGGCGGCGCCGCCGAGAATGCCGGTGACGAACAGCACCTGCATCCAGGTTTCGGCGGCGTAGAGGCCGGGGACAGCAAACATCACTGGTGCCTCGTGGTGCCTTCGAGGTAAGCCTCGCGCACTTCTGGCTTGTTGAGCAACTCCGCGCCGGTTCCCTGCATGGTGATCTCGCCGTTGACGAGCACATAGCCGCGATGGGCGAGCTTGAGGGCATGATGCGCGTTCTGCTCCACGAGGAAGATGGTGAGTTTCTCCTTCTCGTTCAGTTCGCGGATCGCATTGAAAATCGATTGCACCAGGAGCGGTGCCAGACCAAGCGAAGGTTCATCCAGCAAGAGCAGGCGCGGGCGGCTCATCAGCGCGCGGGCAATCGCGAGCATTTGCTGCTCGCCGCCAGAGAGCGTGCCCCCGCGCTGATCGCGGCGCTGTTCGAGAATGGGAAACATCGCGAAGACGCGGCGGAGGTCCTGCGCGAAAAACTCGAAATCGGTGATGGCCGCTCCGAGCTGGAGATTCTCGAACACCGTCATGCGCGGAAAGATGCGGCGGCCTTCCGGCGACTGCGCGATGCGGGCGCGGGCAATCTCATGGGTCGGGATGCGCGTGATGTCGCGCCCGTCGAAGAGGATTTGCCCTTCGCGCGCCTGCGGCGTGCCGCAGATGGTCATCATCAGCGTGGACTTGCCGGCACCGTTCGCGCCGATCAGCGTCACGATCTCGCCCTCAAAGACCTCGAGATCGACGCCGCCGAGCGCCATGATGTTTCCGTAGAATGTTTTGACGCCGCGCACGGAGAGGAGGGGCGATTTCATTTGCTCGCCCTCTTTTTCCCTTCCCCTGCAAGGGGGAGGGTCAGGGAGGGGGTTGTTACGACATCAGAATTGACCCCCACCCGGCGCACTAAATTCCAAAGCCGGATACATCCGACTTTGGGTGCGCCGACCTCCCCCTTGCCGCGAAGCCGTTTCGCGCGTGCTGTCATTGCAGTCGTTCGGCTATATCGCGGCGACCCCCTCCCGGCCGCTGCGCGGCCGGCCTCCCCCTTGCAGGGGGAGGTTGATTTGGCAGATGCCATCATCCCGCACCTCCCGCCGCCTGCATCGCTTCTTCCTCGACGCCGAGATAGGCGGCGATCACTTTCGGATCGTTGCGGATTTCTTGCGGCGTGCCTTCGGAGATTTTCTGGCCGTAGTCGAGCACGACGATGTGGTTCGAAATCTCCATCACGACATGCATGTGATGTTCGATCAGCAGAATCGACGTGCCGGTTTCGCGGCCGATGGAAATGAGCAGCCGGTTCAGGTCGTCGGCCTCGCGCGGGTTGAGGCCGGCGGCGGGTTCGTCCAAACAAAGTAGAACCGGATCGGTGCACATCGCGCGCACGATCTCCAGCCGGCGCTGCGCGCCATACGGCAAATCGCCGGCCGGATCGTCGGCGCGGGCGAGCAGGCCGACACGGTCGAGCCAGGAACGCGCCTTGTCGATGGCGGCGCGCTCGGCGCGGGCATAGACCGGCAGTCCGACAATGCCGAAAAAAGTATAGCCCGAGGCGCGCATCAAGGTGTTGTGCTGGGCTGTCAGCAAATTCTCCAGCACGGTCATGCCCGCAAAGAGACGGATATTCTGGAACGTGCGCGCCACCCGGCCCTTATGCGCGATGCGAAAATCGAACATGCGCTCCAGCAGAAACTCTTTTCCGTCGGGATGGGTGAGGCGGATCATGCCCTCGGTCGGCTGGTAGAAGCCGGTGACGCAGTTGAAGACCGTGGTCTTGCCGGCACCGTTCGGTCCGATGATCGCGGTAATTTCCCCGCGCCGCGCGGAGAACGAAAGATCGCTCACGGCGGTGAGCCCGCCGAAGCGCATGGTCAGGTGCTGCACGTCCAGAACGGGCGCTTTCATTGCCGCGCTCCTTCGACGACGGCGGCGGGGATCGGCTTCTTTTCCTGCAGATGCACCGACGGCTCGCGATGCGAGACGAGCCCGCGCGGACGCCAGATCATAATGCCGATCATGGCAAGTCCGAATACGATCATGCGGTACTGCGCGAATTCGCGGAACAGCTCGAAGCCGCCGACCATCACGAGGGCGGCGACCGCAATGCCGAGCTGCGAGCCCATGCCGCCGAGCACGACGATGGCGAGGATCATCGCGGACTCGTGAAACACAAACGACTCCGGACTGATGAAGCCTTGCCGGGTCGCGAAGAACGAACCGGCGAAACCGGCGAACATCGCGCCCAGCGCGAAGGCGGTCAGCTTCGTATGGGTGGTGTTGATGCCGAGCGAACGGCAGGCGATCTCGTCCTCACGCAGCGCTTCCCATGCGCGGCCGATGGGCAGCCGCCGCAGGCGGATGGTGAAGTAGTTGGTGATGAGGGCGAGGGCGAGAATGAGATAGAAGAGAAAAACGACGCGATGGGATGGCGTGAAGCTCAGGCCGAAGGTCGCGGCGAAGCCGTCGGGTCCGTCGTTGAACGGAACGCCGAAAAACGATGGACGCGGGATTCCCGAAATTCCGTTCGGGCCGCCGGTGAAGCTCTGCCAGTTAATGAGGACGATGCGAATGATCTCGCCGAACGCCAGCGTGACGATGGCAAGATAATCGCCGCGAAGTCTGAGAACAGGAAAGCCGAGCAACACGCCCCAGAAGGCGGCGAGGATGCCGGCGAGCGGCAGACAGATCCAGAACGAAAAGCCGAAATTCTGCGCGAGCAGCGCATAGGAATACGCACCGACCGCATAGAACGCGACGTAGCCGAGATCGAGCAGGCCCGCGAGACCGACGACGATGTTCAGTCCCCAGCCGAGCATGATGTAGGTGACGACCAGGATGGAAAGATCGAGCAGGTACCGGTTGTCGAAGAAAATCACCGGAATGATGAGCGCGAATACGAGCAGGCCGATGCCCGCGTAGCGGCCGATGAATGCGATTCCCTTCGAGGCCTGCGGCGGGATGAAGCGCGCCGGGTCGGCGAGGAGATTGCTGCGGAAGAGAAGCGCGATCAGGAAGCGGCCCGCGAAAACGGTGGCGACCGCGCCGAACAGCAGTCCCGGCCGCGGATAGAGTTGGAGCGCGCTGGTGAGGCCGCTCTGTTCGGTGCGCAGGCCGAGGACCAGCGAGAACAGTCCGAACGCGACGAAGGCGGCGAGGGCCGCGTCCTTCAGTGCGCCCGCCACGTCGAGTTTTCGTTCGGGCATCGCGGCGGCCATCGAGGCTCAGACTTTCTCGACTTCGGGGCGGCCGAGAATGCCGGTCGGCATGAAAATGAGCACCAGGATCAGCACGGAGAAGGCGGCGACGTCCTTGTACTCGCTGGAAAAATACGCCGACCAGAACGTCTCGATCAATCCGATCAGCAGGCCGCCAAGCATGGCACCCGGCAGCGAGCCGATGCCGCCCAGCACCGCCGCGGTGAATGCCTTCACGCCGGCGATGAAGCCGATGAAGAAGTCGATCACGCCGTAGTAAAGCAGGAACATGACGCCCGCGACGGAGGCGAGGGCGGCGCCGATCACGAAGGTGAGCGAAATCGTGCGGCCGGTATCGACGCCGACGAGCGACGCCATTTTCAGATCCTGCTCGCAGGCGCGCATGTCGCGCCCCAACCGCGTCTGGCCGACGAGCCAGGAAAAAGCCAGCATCAGCGCGACCGTGATCATCACAATGATGATCTGGATGTTGGAAATCTGCACGACGAAACTGTCGTTCTCCCAGAGGCGGTAACCGCCGGTGACGACGGGGGGCAGCGGTTTGACGCGCGCACCCTGGACGATCTGAATGTAATTCTGCAGGAGGATCGACATCCCGATCGCGGAGATCAGCGGTGCCAGCCGGAACGAACCGCGCAGCGGCCGGTAGGCAAAACGCTCGACGGTCCAGCCGTAGAGTGCCGTGAACATCATCGCGACGAGCAGCACCAGCAGCAGCGCCAGCGGCACCGCGGTGAGGCCGACCGCGAACAGGGCGAGGAACATGATGAGGGCGATGAAGGCGCCGACCATGAACACGTCGCCATGGGCGAAGTTGATCATGCCGATGATGCCGTAGACCATCGTGTAGCCGATGGCGATGAGCCCATAGATCGAGCCCAGCGTGACGCCGTTGATCAACTGCTGCAGGAAATATTCCACGCGTCCCCCAATGCCCGCGCGCCGTCTTCGCGGCGCTGCGAACCGACAAGATTTAGCGCGGCTCGCCGCCCGCTACAAATAGTGGATTTTCGGGGTGTTTCGCGGCCTCCCGCCGCGCAAATTCTGGGCGGCGCGTGGTGCGATACGGGACAAGTTCAATTGCGCCGACGTGTAACGCGCTGTTCGGCAAGATCGCGATATTCCAGGCCACGCGCGAGAAAGTTCCCTGGCCGGAACGATCGTTTGATCGGAGCGTTGAATTTTTACTGGGGGCACTTTCATGGAGCGTATGATGGGTAACCAAAATCCGGACCAGAAGAACCAACAGCAGAACCAACCGGGCCAGGGCGGCCAGCAGCAGGGCGGACAAAATCGTCCGGGCCAGCAGACGCAGCAGCCGGGCCAAGGCGGTCAGGGCGGCGGACAGCAGGGTGGCCAAGGCGGCCAGCAGCAGGGCCGCTAACGGTTCGAGTGCCAACAATGGAAAGCCCCGCGCAAGCGGGGCTTTTCTTTTTGCACTGCAAGATTGCGTCCGAGAAACGCTTGTCTATGTTCGCGGCCATGTCACGCGTGAGCACGCTTCCGCTGTTCCATCTCTACGGCGATCCACCGGACGATCAGGCATTCAATTTCGTGCATGTGGAGACGCTTTCGTCGCGCTCGCACATTCACAACTGGACCATCGCGCCGCACCGTCATCGCAACCTGTTCCAGATCTTCGTGATCGAAAACGGGGGCGGCACGATGCATCTGGAAGCGGACTCCATGCCGGTGGAATCGCCGGCGCTAATCGTTCTGGCGCCGACGGTGGTGCACGGTTTCCGCTGGCGCGCGGAGAGCGAGGGTTTTGTGCTGTCCTTTACTGAGGATGTGGCGAGCGCGCTCGGTGAGGGCGGCGAGGTGGCGCTGGAACGGCTCTACAAGCTCGCCGAATGCACGCTTTATTCGTTCTCCAAGCCCGACGATATTTCGCGCCTCAAGCGGCTCCATCGCGAACTGCATGAAGAAATCGGGCTTGGCCGCGACAGTTTCGAAGTGGCGGCGCGGGCGTATCTCGCGCTCATCTGCATCGAGGCCGCGCGGCTGACCGAGAGCCGCCAGCGCAGCGGTGCGGTGACGCTTTCCACCGGCGACCCGACGGTTGAAGAGCTTCGCCGTCTGGTCGAAGCGAATTTTCGCCACCAGCGGCATATCGCGTTTTACGCGGGCAAGCTTTCGATGACGCCGGATCGCTTGAACGATCATGTGAAGCGCGCGACCGGTGTCACCGCCGGACATCTTCTGCGCCAGCGCATTCTCACCGAAGCAAAGCGGCAGCTTGTGTTCACGCAGCTGACGATCGGCGAGATCGCCTACGATCTTGCCTTCGCCGATCCTTCGCACTTCGGAAGATTTTTCAAGAAGCAGACCGGGATTACGCCGCAGGCATTCCGCGAGACGTCGGTGAAAATGCGGGCGGAGGCGCGGGCTTAGCTTTCCCACTCGTCATCCCGGCCGAGCGCCACTCCGGCGCGAGAGCCGGGATCGTCCGGGATTATCGAGAGCGGTCCCGGCTCGCCCTCGCTTCGCTCGGTTGGCCGGGACGACGAATTATTTACTCCCCCTTCTCCATCGCCGCGAAGACTTCTCCCGCTTCGTTGAACGCGCTGTTCGCCGCCGGCACGCCGCAATAGATCGCGAGTTGCAAGAGAAGCTCTTTAATATCGTTCTTCGACACCTTGCCCTCGACGATCGCCGCACGCAGATGCAGGCGATATTCCTCCCAGCTCCGCATCGCGACGCAGGAGGCGAGCACGATCAGCCGCCGCGTCTTGTCGTCGAGGCCGGGCCGCGTCCAGATTTCGCCCCACGCATAACGCGTGAGGAGATCGAGAAACTCCGCGTTGAACTCGTTCTTCTTCTTGATGGAGCGGTCGACCCAAGCGTCGCCCAGAACCTGGCGGCGGCGCTTCATGCCCGCGTCGAGGCGTTCTTTCTCATCCATGATCGCTGTCCTTATTTCAGGAAGGTTTCGAGCGCGCCGGTGAATTCTTCCGTGCGCTCCACGTTTGAAATATGCCCGGCGTCGAGCGTGACCAGCTTCGAGCCTTTTATTTTTGCCGCGAGGTGATCGGAGTCTTTCGGCGGCGTCGCCATGTCCTGCTTGCCGCAGACGATCAGCGTCGGCGTCCTGATGTCGCCGACACCCCAACGCTGGTCCATGTCGCGGATGGCGCCGCAGCAGCCGACATAGCCCGTGGCATTGGTTGCGACCATCATCGCGCGCAGGCCGGCTGCGATCTTCGGCTCGCGTTCGCGGTATTCCTTCGTCAGCCAGACGCCGAGCACGGTGTCGGCGACGGCTTCGATGCCGCCCATTTTCACGTTGGCGATGCGCGTGTTCCAGTTCTGCGGGGTCTGGCTTTTGGCGGCAGTGTTGGCGAGCACAAGTTTGTTCAGCCGCTCCGGGTAAAAGCGTGCCAGCCACATCGCGGTCATGCCGCCCATGGAGAGACCGCAGAAATGCGTGCGCTCGATCTTGAGCGCATTCAGGATTGCAACCGCATCGAGGGCAAGCCGCTCGATCGTATAGACATTGGCGGGGGCGTCGGATTTTCCGTGGCCGCGCTGGTCGTAACGAACAAGGCGGAAGTTTTGGGAAAACGTCTTCACCTGCGGATCCCACATGTGAAGGTTGGTGCCGAGCGAATTGGAGAGCATCAGCGGCGGCGCGCTCGAAGGCCCCTCGATCATCACATGCAGCTTCGCGCCGTCGCCGGCGTCGATCATCGGCATCTTTATTTTTCCTGCAGGTAGCGGCGTACGGTTTTCAGCGCTTGCTCAAAAAAATCATCCGCGCTGCCGAGATAGGCGAGGGGATCGAACAGCTTTTCGAGTTCCTTGCGCGTCATGACCTTGGCCACGCGCGCGTCCTTCTCCAGCACGTCGATCAGATGGCGATTGTCGCGGATTGCCTTGCGGCTCGCTTCTTCCAGCAATTCATGCGCTTCGGTCTTGCCGATTTTCTCGCGCAGCGACATCTGCACGGCCTCGGCCATGATGAGGCCGTTGGTCAGTTCCAGATTCTTCCGCATCCGCTCGCGGTTCACTTCCATGCCGGTCGCGATCTCGGCGGAGCGTTCCAGCGCGCCCGAGGCGAGCAGGAACAGTTGCGGCAGCGCGATCCATTCGGCCTGCCAGCCGCCCGTCGCGCGCTCGTGCTCCTGCACCAGGCCGCTCATGACGGAGGCCACGAGGCCGGGTGCCAGATTGGCGCTCGCGAGAATCTGGAAACTCAAGGCAGGATTGCGCTTGTGCGGCATGGCGGAGGAGCCGCCGCGTCCCTTGGCGGCGGGCTCGAACACTTCGCCGACCTCGGTCTGCATTTGCAGGCAGATATCGCGGGCGAATTTTCCGGCGGTTCCGATCACGATGCCGAGCGCCGAAGCAAGATTCGCGATGCGGTCGCGTTGCGCATGCCACGGCCCATCGGGGAGGGCGAGTTTCAGTTCGGACGAAAGCCGCTTCGCGACGGTGGGACCTTTCCGGCCGAGGGCCGCGAGCGTGCCGGCAGCACCTGCGAATTGCAGCACGCTTGCATACTCAACCGCTTGTTCGAGCAGTTTCGCGGCGCGGGCGAACGCGGCGGCTTCGGTTGCAAGTTTCAAGCCGAAGGTCGTCGGCAGCGCGTGTTGCAACAAGGTTCGCGAGATCATCGGTGTCTTGCGATGGTTTTCCGCGAGCCGCACAAGTCCCTTGATGGTTTTCTGCAAATCTCCGGAAAGAAGTGCCGCCGCCTCGCGGAAGCCGAGTGAATTGGCGGTATCGATCACGTCCTGGCTGGTGCCGCCCCAATGCACGAAACGGGCAGCATCCTTGTCGCGCCTGCTCACCTGCTCGGTCAGTGCCTTCACGAACGGGATCGCGACATTGCCGGCGAGTCCCGCGGCGTTGCCCATCGCCACCGCATCATAGAGCTGCGGCTTACAGGCCGCGTCGATGGCGCTCGCCGCTTTCGACGGGATCACGCCGGCGGCGACTTCCGCGCGCGCGAGCGCATTCTCGAAAGCGAGCATCCGGCCGATGACAGCGCGGTCGGAAAACAGCGCGCGCATCTCTTTTGAAGAAAAGAGCGGGCCTAGCAGCGCGGACATGGCGGGATCGGTCATGGAGAAATGGCGTCTGATTTGTCTGTTTTGTCGCAGCCATCAACCTACATCATGCGACAACAGATACAAAAGCACGCTGACCGGATAGGCTGGCCTGAAACCGGAAGCCGTAGCACCGGGCGGGGCTTGACCGTGGCGCCGGGGCCGGATTGAACTCTGCTCCTGCTGAAACCGGGACCGGTAAACCGAATGCCGAAAATTACGCTGACCGTGAACGGACGCGCTGTTTCAACCGAGGTGGAGGGACGGACGCTGCTGGTGGAATTGCTGCGCGAGAACCTTCGCCTCACCGGCACGCATGTCGGCTGCGACACCAGCCAGTGCGGCTGCTGCGTGGTGCATGTGAACGGCAAAGCGGTAAAGGCCTGCACGATGCTCGCCCTGCAAGCCGAGGGCGCGCGCGTGGTGACGATCGAAGGCCTGGCACCGGACGGCGCGCCGCTGCATCCGATGCAGGAAGCGTTCCGGCAAAACCACGGGCTGCAATGCGGCTTCTGCACGCCGGGCATGATCATGACCGCGATCGACCTCGTGAACCGCGAGGGAAACGATCTCGATGACAGCACGATCCGCGAAGGGCTGGAGGGAAATCTCTGCCGCTGCACCGGCTACCAGAACATCGTGAAATCGATTGCGGCGGGCGCCCGCGCCATGAAGGGCAAGAAGCGCCCGGCGGCGGCCTGACATGTACAATTTCAATTATCACCGCCCGAAGGATCTCGCCGCCGCGGCGGCACTGTTGCAGGCCAACGAAAATGCAAAGCTGATGGCGGGCGGGCAGACGCTGATTCCGACATTGAAGCAGCGGCTCGCTTCGCCTTCGGACTTGATCGATCTCTCGGATGTGGACGGGCTTTCCGGCATCGAGCGCAAGGGGAAACACGTTCAGATCGGCGCGATGGTCACGCATGCGGAAGTCGCCGCATCCGCCGTGGTGAGGCGTGCGATTCCCTCGCTGGCCGAACTCGCCGAAGGCATCGGCGATCCGGCGGTGCGCCATCGCGGCACCATCGGCGGGTCGGTCGCGAACAACGATCCGGCGGCGGATTATCCGGCGGCAGTGCTGGCGCTCGGCGCTTCGATTTTCACGAACAAGCGCGAGATTTCAGCCGACGATTTCTTCAAGGGTTTGTTCGAGACGGCACTGGAGCCGGACGAGATCGTCACCTCGGTCTGCTTTCCGGTGCCGGTAAAGGCGGCCTACATGAAATTTCCGAATCCGGCCTCGCGCTATGCGCTGGCGGGTGTGTTCGTCGCCAAGCGCGCGAAGGACGTGCGCGTCGCGGTGACGGGTGCGGGCGAAAGCGGGGTCTTCCGCGTGCCCGCGATGGAACGCGCACTCGACAAGAAATTTGCCGCGAAGTCGATCGAGAGTATAAAGGTGGGCGAGGAAGGTCTTGTTTCGGATCTGCACGCGCAGGCCGATTACCGCGCGCATCTCATCGGCGTCATGGCGCGGCGCGCGGTGGAGGCGGCCTTGAAGGCAACATGACCAACCCAGGCATTCGCGACGACGACGTGCTGAAGGCCGCCGAGCAATGGCGGCGGGAAGGGCGCGGGGTTGCCATCGCCACCGTCGTGCAGACCTGGGGTTCGGCGCCGCGGCCCGTCGGCAGTCATCTGGTGATCGACGACAAGCAGAATTTTCTTGGCTCGGTTTCCGGCGGCTGCATCGAAGGCGAAGTGATCGTGAATGCCGGCGAGGTGATCGAGAGCGGCAAGCCGCGGCTGCTCGAATTTGGCGTCGCCGACGAGACGGCGTGGCGCGCGGGGCTTTCCTGCGGCGGCAACATCCGCATCTATGTTCAGCGGGTGGACTGACGGTTCCGGCGGAGACATTGCATGCGTCTCGATCTCCTGGCCGACCTCAATGCCGAACGCGCCGCGCGGCGCGGCGCCGTCGTCGTCACCGACCTTGCCGACGGCTCGCAACGGATGCTGCGGGAGAACGAGGCCGCGAGCGACGCGCTTCTGAAATCGTTGAATGTCAGACTGCGTGGCAGCAAGAGCGGCGTGCATGAGCACGGCGGCAAAAAATTCTTTGTCGAATTGCATCGTCCGCCGCTTCGCATCGTGGTGACGGGGGCGGTGCATGTCAGCCAGGCGATGGCGCCGATGGCGAAGCTTCTTGGGTATGACATCGTGATCATCGACCCGCGTGACGCGTTCGCGACACCCGCCCGCTTTCCCGATGTGCAACTGATCGTGGGCTGGCCGGACAACGCGCTGCCTTCGCTCGCGCTCGATCCGTGGACGGCGTTCGCGGCGATCACGCACGATCCGAAGATCGACAATCCGGCCCTGAAGCTTGCGCTCGACGCCGGCTGTTTCTATGTCGGTGCGCTCGGCTCCAAGAAGACCCACGCGCGGCGTGTCGAAGCGCTGAAGCAGATGGGGGTCAGCGAAGCCAAAATCGCTTCGATCCATGCGCCGATCGGGCTCGATATCGGCGCGCTCAGCCCGCCGGAGATCGCGCTCGCGATCCTCGCGGAGATCACTCTATATTTGCGCAAAGGCGAGGAGGCTTCGGCTTGAAATTCGGTCCGGTGCCGTTGAACGAGGCGGAAGGAGGCATCGCCGTTCATTCGGTGCGGGCAAAAGAGTTGCTCGTGCGCAAGGGCACGCGCATCGGGCAACCTGAAATCGAGGTGCTGAAGCGCGCGGGCATCCACGAAATCGTTATCGCGAGACTTGAGCCCGGCGATGTGAGCGAAGACGAAGCGGCGGCTTCGCTCGCGAAAAAAGTTTCAGGGCCGGGCGTGCGGATCGAGCGGGCTTTCACCGGCCGCGCCAATCTGCATGCGAAGACCGCGGGCGTGCTTGTGATCGACCGCGAGGCCGTGGACCGGCTGAACCGGATCGACGAAGCCGTCACCTTCGCGACGCTGCCGGAATTCCGCGCCGTGCGCGAAGGCGAGATGATCGGCACGGTGAAGATCATTCCGTTCGCGGTTCCCCGGAACGTGCACGAAGCGGCACTCGCTGCCGCGGGAAAAATGCTTCACGTCGTTCCCTATTCGATCAAGCGCGTCGGCATCGTCTCAACGCTGATGCCCGGACTGGCGCCGAAAGTGATCGAGAAGACCGTGCGGGTGACGCAAGCCAGGCTCGCTCCGTCAGCCGCGAAAGTTTCCGCTGAACTGCGTGTGCCGCACGAAACCGATGCACTAAAGGATGCAATCGGCGAAGCGATTCAGAACAAGTCCGAACTGGTGATCGTGTTCGGCGCGTCCGCGATCGCGGACCGGCGCGATGTGATCCCGGCGGCGATCGAGGCGGCGGGCGGCAAGATCGAGCATTTCGGGATGCCCGTGGATCCCGGCAATCTGATGCTGATCGGTTCGGTCGGAGGGGTGCCGGTGATCGGTGCGCCGGGATGCGCGCGCAGCCCGAAGGAAAACGGCTTCGACTGGCTGCTCACGCGCATGCTCGCGAAACTGCCGGTGACGCGCGGCGATGTCACGGCGCTCGGCGTTGGCGGCCTGCTCATGGAAATCGTCACGCGGCCACAGCCTCGTGAAATTCCCGTGGAGGAAAGCGCGCCACGCGCCGCGGCCATCATTCTTGCCGCCGGGCGCGGCACGCGCATGGGCGGGCCGAACAAACTGCTGGAGCCCCTGCACGGCAAGGCCGTGCTGCGGCATGCGGTCGATGCGGTGCTCGGCTCATCGGCACGGCCGGTGGTCGTCGTGACCGGCCATGAGAGGGAGCGCATCGAAGTGGTGCTGGAAGGTCTGGACGTGAAATTGGTTCACAACCCGGACTATGCGGAAGGCCTTGCGGGCTCGCTGAAAGCCGGGATTTCGGCGTTGCCGGCCGAGACGGACGCTGCCGCGATCCTGCTTGGCGACATGCCGGAAGTTTCTTCCGGCCTCATCGACAAACTTGCGGGCGCGCTCGACCCCTCGCGGGGCGCGCTGATCGCAGTGCCCGTGCTCGGCGACAAGCGCGGCAATCCGGTGGTGTGGTCGCGGCGCTTCTTCGATGAACTCTCAAAGCTCGAAGGCGATACCGGCGCGCGCCACCTGATCGGGCAGCACACGGAAGCGGTGGTGGAAGTGCCGGTGAGCGACGACGCGGCGTTTCTCGATGTCGATACGCCGGAGGCACTCGCCGCGGCGCGGATGAAAAAGACCGCCTGACAACGCCGTTCAGAACGGCGCGTAGAGCGACGTCGTGAGATAATATCCGCTGCCTTTATCCGAATTGTCGAGAGCGCCCGCGGCGAGCGCCAAGATCTGCGCGCCGAGTGAAATGTTCATGGCCATGCCGCCGCGATATTCCCGATAGCGTTCGTTGCCGAGGATTGCCGATTCCACGCCGAGCGTGAAGCGCCCGTTCAATTCGCGGGCGATCAATGCGCGCGCGCTGTAGCTGACATAGACGCTGGAAATCGAGGCGCTCGCCGTCGCGATCCACTGTTCGGCGGGACGTGTGAAAATTTCGATGAGCGCTTTCACGCCGGCCTCGGTGCCGGTTGCGCGATTGCCGGGATCGGGCTTTGCCAGCGAATGATGCTCGACATGCGCGCCGATATAGGCGGTGACGATGGCGCGGGAGAAATCCTGCCGCCAGCCGAGCATGAATTCGCCGCTGGTGGTTTCGCCGTCGTTGACGCCGCCGGGTACAACAGACGCGTCATAGCTGTAGCGGCCATAGCCGCCCATGATGCGCAGGCGCGGTCCGTCATGCTGAAGGAGCGCGACCGGTGCCACGACCGCGCCGATCCATGCCGAGGAAGAGTCGCGCGCGACATCGACGCCGCCGAACAGGAACATCTTGTCCCTCAGCGCCGGCGGCGTGATCGGCGCATCGTTGGCAAGGGACGGGCAGCAGGCAGTCCCCGCGGTCAAAGCAACCACGAGCGCGCCGATTTGGCGTGCTGCCGGCCCCATCGTTAGCGGCCCCCGATCGACCGAAACGGGCGAAATCGTCTTCGCCCGCAATTAGGCATTGTCGGAAGGGCAGGTTGCGGGGCCGCAGTTACCCTGAATTGTACGGTTCAACGATGGATTGAGTTTCGTTGAATCTCAGTGATTTGTGGGAATTCAGCGCCGGAATGTGAGGGCAGTGGATAAGGCCTGGATGGTATTTGCTTCCGGCCGCATGGGCCGCCTGCGAAATGGGCGGGGGTACTATCGCTGCCGCGCGGGTATAATCGGAAAAAGCCGAAAGGGAGTCGCGGTCCAATGGACGCCAAAAGACGCCAGTTTGCCTTCATCAATGCCGCGCATTTCGTGGACCACTATGTGCTGCTGATTTTTCCGACCGTGGTGATCGGCCTCGAGACGGATCTGAAGCGCTCCTATGCGGACCTGATCCTGCTTTCGTCGGCGTGTTTCGTGGCGTTCGGCCTGTTCTCGCTGCCGTGGGGCTGGCTCGGCGATCACTGGAGCCGCCGCAAGCTGCTCGCGATTTTCTTCCTCGGTTGCTCGGGATCGCTGCTGGCCGCGGCGGCGGCGCCGAACTTGATCGTGCTGGCGGTGGCGCTGTTCGTGCTCGGCATTTTCGCCGCGATCTATCACCCGGTCGGTATCACGCTGCTTCTGTCGAACGCGAAGGACCGCGGGCGCGATCTCGCCACCAATGGCGTGTTCGGCAATCTCGGTGTCGCCTTCGCACCGGGGGTGACGGCGGTAATCGCCTATTTCGCGGGCTGGCGGATGGCGTTCGTGATTCCGGCCGTGATCTTCGCGGGCATCGGCTTCGCCTATACGATGATGACGGAAGAGGGCGCCGACAAACCGGCCGACCGCGCGCGCGTCGCGGAAATGCCGCTCAGTTTCTACATCGCGGCTGCGATCTTCGGCACGTTCGCGCTGATCTCGTTCGCGGGCGGGCTCGTGTTCAACGTGGTGACGGTCGCGATTCCGAAGATCGTGGATGAAAAACTGGCGCAGGACATTCCGCTGGTGCTGATCGGCACCATCGCAACGGTTGTGCTGCTGTTCGGCGGTGTTGCGCAGATCGTAATGGGGCGGCTGGTGTCGAAATATCCGCCGCACTTCCTGTTCGCGGCGATCGGCGTCGTGCAGTTGGCCGGCATCGCCATCGCGACCATCGCGACCGGGCTGCCGCTCCTGATCGCGCTCGCCATCGCCATCATCGGCATTTACGGGCAGGTGACGGTGGGCGACGTGGTGATGGCGCGCTATACGGCCGACGCCTGGCGCGGGCGCATCTATTCGGTGCGTTATTTCCTCGCCTTCATCTCGAGCGGTGTCGCGATCTCACTGATCGCCCTGCTGCACGGGCAGGGCGGGTTCTATCTCGTGCTCGCGGTGACATCGCTGCTGGCGCTGGTGTTCGCGATCTGCGCTTTCACGATCGCGCTGCTGGCGAACCGGGTGGAGACGGCGGCGGCCTCGGCGCGGCCGGCGCCCGCCGAATAACTCAGCAAAAACAGACATTTGCATTGGACCGGCGGATCGCATCCGCCGGCCTCATGCGTTTTGCGCGCGACCCATGCGGACGCCGCAACACATCGGGCTGGACCGGGTGATCCCCTCATGTTAATGACTGACTAGTCAGTCAAAAGTGTAATCATGGCAATCCAACAGACCAGAAAAAGCGGGCGGGGCGGGCGCGGGTTGGCCAAGCGATTGCGCGGGTCCTCGCGTGTGCCGCCAGTCCGCGAGGGTAGCAAGGCAGCATCCAAGGACGCACGCGCGGAGAAATCCGCCGCGCGCCGCGAGGCGATCCTGGCCGCGGCCCTCGATGAATTTTCCGCGCAGGGATTTGCCGCGGCCCGCCTCGACGATGTGGCGGAGCGGGCGGGTGTCGCCAAGGGCACGATCTATCTGCACTTCAAGGACAAGGAGATGCTGTTCCAGGAACTGATCCGCTCGGCGCTCAGCCCGTTCATCGCGACGGTCGAAGCCGCACCCGCCGCCAATCTTCCGTTCCGCGTGGTGGCGGAAGCGCTCGTCGGCAATTTCGTGCGGGAGGTTCTCTCCACCAAGCGCAAGCACATTATCCGGCTGATCATGTCGGAGGGCCGGCGCTTTCCGAAACTTTCCGAGTTCTATTATCGCGAAGTCGTCGCGCGCGCGCTGATGGCGATGCGGCAATTGATCAAGATCGGGATCGCGCGCGGCGAACTGAAGCACGAGGCGCTGGAGAAATTCCCGCAGCTTATTGTGGCACCGGCGCTTGTTGCCATTGTCTGGGACGATCTCTTCGACCGCTACGAGCGGCTCGATCCCGAAGCGCTGATGCGCGCGCATTTCGAAATCCTGTTCGCGCCCTTAGAGGGGAAGGCGTCATGAAAAATCTTGTTCGATTGTTCACGGCCGCGTCGCTGGCGCTTACGCTCGCCGCCTGCGGCAACGGAAACGACGGCTCCTATCAGGGTTGGGCCGAGGGCGAATTCATTTTCGTCGGACCGGACGAAAACGGCCGCATGGAAGAGTTGAAGGTCCGCGCGGGCGATACGGTGAAGACCGGAGACCTTCTGTTTACGGTCGATGCGGAGTTGCAGGAAGCGGACCTGAAAGTCGCCGAAGCGACCAATGCGATGGCGAAGCAGGCCTATGAGCGCGCGCAGGCATTGGCGAAAACCGGCTCGGGCAGCCAAAAAACTTACGATGAAGCGCAAGCGGCTCTGCGCGAAGCCGAAGCGCGCGAGCGCGCGGCAAAGACGCGGCTCGACCGGCGCAAGCTGAACAGTCCCGTGAGCGGCGCCGTGCAGCAGATCTATTATCGCCCGGGCGAGATGGTGACGGCGGGCAAGCCCGCAATTTCCATTCTGCCGCCGGGCAATCTCAAGGTCCGCTTTTTCGTGCCGCAGTCGGAGATCGCGAAAATCGCGCTCGGCGACGCGGTGAAAATTTCCTGCGACAATTGCGCGGAGAACATCACCGGCAAGGTGACGTTCATCGCGGGCTCGGCGGAATATACGCCGCCCGTCATCTACAGCCAGGAAGAACGGAACAAGCTGGTGTTCCTGATCGAGGCGCGGCCTTCAAGGCCGGAACTGCTTCGCGTCGGGCAGCCGGTTTCGGTCGAACTCCTGCCGAAGAACTGATCATGGTGCCCGCTTCCGACATCGTCATCGACGTTCACGGCCTGACCAAGCGCTTCGACGGGCGGGCGGTGGTGAAGAACGTCTCGATGCAGGTGAAGCGCGGGACGATCTACGGATTTCTCGGGCCGAACGGTTCCGGCAAGACGACGACGATCCGCATGCTGTGCGGATTGCTGACGCCGGACGAGGGGAGCGGCAAGACGCTCGGCTACGACATTTTGACGGAGACCGACAAGATCAAGCGTCAGGTCGGCTACATGACGCAGAAGTTCTCGCTCTATCAGGATCTCTCCGTGCGCGAGAATCTGGAATTCGTCGCGCGACTCTACGGACTGGAAAAGCCGGAGGCCGCGGCACAGGCGATGATCGACCGGCTCGGCCTGCACGGACGCGAGAAGCAACTGGCCGGCGAACTCTCCGGCGGCTGGAAGCAGCGCCTCGCACTCGGCGCCTGCACACTGCCGGGACCGCAGTTGCTGCTGCTCGACGAGCCGACCGCGGGCGTCGACCCGAAGGCGCGGCGCGAATTCTGGAACGAGATTCACGCGCTCGCCGCCGAAGGACTGACGGCGCTTGTCTCCACGCATTACATGGACGAGGCCGAACGCTGCCACGAGATCGCGTACATCGCGTATGGCGAACTCCTCACGCACGGCACGGTGCAAGAAGTAGTCGACCACGCGAACCTGACAACCTACACCGTCGGCGGAAAAAATCTCGCACCCTTGCAACACGAACTTACCGGAAAGCCGGGGATCGACATGGTGGCGCCGTTCGGCGCTTCGCTGCACGTTTCCTCGCGCGATGCGAAGGCGCTGGAGGCGGCGATTGCGCCTTACCGCAAGCAGCCTGGATTGAAATGGGAAAAATCCGAGCCGTCGCTCGAGGACGTGTTCATCGATCTCATGACCCGCGCGAAGGATAATTTTCAGTCATGAACCCATGCAGGCGCGGCGCCTCCTCTCTTTCCTCTCCCCCTGCAAGGGGGAGGGCAGCACGCTTTAGCGTCGAGCGGGTGGGGGTCATTTTACGGCTGACCTCCGCCCCGCCTCGCTTTGCTCGGCGACCCTCCCCCTTGCAGGGGGAGGGATGGAGTTGCGGGGTTCAGCGACCCTTTGTCTTTCCGGGTGGATGTTTGTTCGCCGGAGCGGCGCCATGAAATTCTTCTCGGCCGGCTTCCTCACGCGCACTTACGCCATACTGATGAAGGAATTCATCCAGCTGCGGCGCGACCGCGTCACCTTCGCGATGATCGTGATGCTGCCAATCATGCAACTCCTCTTGTTCGGCTATGCGATCAACACCACGCCGCGCAACCTGCCGACGGCGGTGTTGCTGCAGGAATCGAGCGATGTCGGCCGTTCCATCATCGCGGCCCTCAAGAACACCCGGTATTTCACCATCACGCATCAGCTCAGTGACGAAGCCGAGTTCGACCGGGTCATCCGCTCCGGCAAGGTGCTGTTTGCCATCGAAATCCCTGCGAATTTTGAACGCTCGCTGCGCCGCGGCGATACACCGGCGCTGCTGGTCGCGGCCGACGCAACCGATCCCGTGGCCGCAGGCTCCGCGCTCAGTGCATTGGGGCGCATCGTGCAGACCGCACTCGTGCACGACTATGCGCTGCCGCAGCAGGAGCCGGCGCTGTTCGAGATCCGCAGCCATGCGCGCTACAATCCTTCAGCGAACAGCTCGCTGAACATCGTACCGGGTCTCGTCGGCGTGATCCTCACCATGACGATGCTGGTGTTCACGGCGCTTTCGGTCACGCGCGAGATCGAGCGCGGCACGATGGAAACGCTGCTGGCGATGCCGGTGAAGCCGATCGAGGTGATGCTCGGAAAGATCCTTCCTTACGTGCTGGTCGGATTCATTCAAGCATCGCTGATTATCGCGTTTGGCTCGTTGTTGTTCGGGGTGCCGGTGATCGGCAGCCTGACGCTGCTTGCGGTCCTGTCCACATTGTTTATCGCAACCAATCTTTCGATCGGCTACACGTTTTCGACTGTGGCCCAGAACCAGCTCCAGGCCGTGCAGATGACGTTCATGTTCTTTCTGCCGAACCTGCTGCTGTCGGGATTTATGTTTCCCTTTGCAGGCATGCCGAACTGGGCGCAGACAGTGGGTGAATTCCTTCCGCTCACGCATTATCTCCGGATCGTCCGGGCGATCATGCTGAAAGGGGCCACGTTCGCAGAGCTTCAATACGATACGCTGGCGATGTTTCTGCTGATGTTGCTTGCGATGTTCGTGGCGCTGCGCCGCTTCCGCACGACACTGGACTGATTACTTCAGGCGCCGGATCAATTCCATCGCTGCGGCGGGTGCGCGGACTTTTCCTTCGTGGATGAAATAGATGAACACATCGCGCGGCTTCAAAGCGGGCTTGGTCTTTTCCACATGCGGCAGGGACGGGATGTCCTTGCCGGCGGCCCATGCTTTGGCGTGCTTTGCCCAGACGTCCAGTTCTTTTGGCGGATAGCCGGTCTTCATCTTGTCCTTGCCGCGCTGCAGCCGCGCATAGACAAAATCGCCGGTGATGTCGGCGATGTTCGCGTATTCGACGTGATCGGTGAAGACGATGGGCGTGTTGAAATCGCGCGCGAGCTCGATGAAAGCGGGTGTACAAAAACTTTCATTGCGCGGCTCGATGACGTGGCGGATTTTGCGGCCGCCGAATGTCCGCGGGAGCAATTCCAGGAATTTGCCAAAGTCCGCCTCGTCGAATTTCTTGGTTGGCGCGAACTGCCAGAGCAGGGGGCCGAGCTTGTCGCCGAGTTCGGTGATGCCGCTCTCGATGAAGCGCTTGATGGAGTCGCCGGCCTCCGCGAGCACGCGCCGGTTTACGGCGTAACGGACCCCTTTCAGCGCAAACTTGAATCCGTCGGGTGCTTCCGACGCCCACTTCCGGAATGTTTTCGCGTTCTGCGTGCGGTAGAACGTGCCGTTCACCTCTATGGAAGTGAGTTTTCGGCTGGCGTATTCCAGCTCCTTCGCTTGCGGCAATCCTTTCGGATAAAACACGCCGCGCCACGGCTCGTAGGTCCAGCCGCCGATGCCTGTATAGATGTTTCCGGATTTCGCCATCACAGCAACGGATCGGCGAACAGGTTTTCGATCTTCGCACCGGTCGACTCATGCACGAGTTCGGCGATGCGCTTGCGATGGCATTCGTCGGGGTTGCGCTCGTAACAGAGCAGGCACACGCGCTTGCCCTCCTTCACAAGCGTTTGAAGTTCGGACAACTGTTCCTGGGCGGCGGCGGTCCTGATCTGCTTCTCGTAGATTTTCCATAACTTCTTGAGATCGCCCGCGCGCGCCGCCTCGCGGCCTTCGGCGGGTGTGCCGAGCTTCTGGAAATGCAGGTACTGGATACCGGCCTCGTTCAGGGAGGCCGAGAGCATCTTTTTCGAGAACCCGGCCCGGCGGGATGCGGCGACGGCGCGGGTATCCACAAGGATTTCCACGCGCTCACGCTTCAGTGATGCGATCACATCGCCAAGGGCGGATTTTTCGTAGCCAATGGTATACAGGGAAGCCATGCGGACCCATTTTACCCGCAAGCCGGGTTAAAATAAAAATCCACCCTGTGCATCCATCCTTACGGGAGGGGTGTTTCACCCATGCGGCCCGGGGAAGTTGGGCCGCGCAGATGCCGCCTGAAAGCGGCGTGTTTCGGGAGGTTTCTCAATGATCAAAGTTGACCGCCGTACCCTTATGGTCGGTGCCGCCGCTGTCGGCGTCTATGCCACCGTGAAATCCACGTATGTTTCCGCACAGGCCGCCGCCGGCCCCTTCACGCTGGCGCCGCTACCTTATGCGCCGAACAAGAACGAGCCGCATATCGACACGATGACGATGGAAATCCATCACGGCCGTCATCACGCGCTTTTCGTCAACAACCTGAACGGCGCGGCCAAGGATAACGCTGAACTTTTCAAGAAGCCGATCCAGGAACTGATCGGCAACCTGAACAGCGTGCCGGAAAATCTCCGCACGCTCGTCCGCAACTCGGGCGGCGGCCATGCCAACCACACCATGTTCTGGCAGATCATGGGCGGCTCCGGCGGCGAGCCGAGCGGTGCGATCGCCGATGCGATCAAGTCCGATCTCGGCGGCTTCGAGAAAATGCAGGGTGACTTCAACGCGCGCGGAGTCGCCGTGTTCGGCTCCGGCTGGGTGTTCGTCGCATCCGACAAGGGCGGCAAGCTCTCGCTCGTCTCGAAGGGCGGCCAGGACAACCCGCTCATGGACGGTTTGATGCCGATCTTCGGCAACGACGTCTGGGAACACGCATACTATCTCAAGTACCAGAACCGCCGCGCGGACTACCTCAAGTCCTGGTGGAACGTCGTCGACTGGGCGAAGGTCAACGAGCGTTACGCCGCAGCCAAGTCCGGCAAGTTCACCATTTAAATTTCTTCGCCTGCATTACCAAAAACGTCATGGCCGGGCTTGTCCCGGCCATCCACGTCCTTGTGCCTGGCACGGCCCGAAGACGTGGATGCCCGGCATAAAGCCGGGCATGACGAAATTTGAACGCAGCCATGCGCGGCGACGCTGAATTGCGGGAATTTTTTTATGTCATAACCTCCCTGAATCGGGGAGGAATTCAATGCGCGTGGCGGTGATGGCGGCGGGGGCAGTCGGCTCCTATTTCGGGGGGCGGCTCGCGGAGGCCGGGCATGAGGTTCATTTCATCGCCCGCGGCGCGCATCTGGAAGCCATCAAGAAGAACGGACTGAAAGTCGAAAGTCCGAACGGCGATCTTCTCATCCAGCATGCGAAGGCGACCGACGATCCGCAACAGGTCGGCGCGGTCGATCTTGTGCTGTTCGCGGTGAAGCTCTGGGACACGGAGAAGGCGGGTGAGCTCACGAAGCCGCTCGTGAATTCCAATACGCGCGTGCTCACAATGCAGAATGGCATCGACAGCGTGGACCGGCTGAAACCTATTCTAGGGGACGTTGTGTGCGCTACGCCGACGCGCATCTCGGCGCTGATCACCGGGCCGGGCACGGTCGCGCACAAGGGCACGTTCGCCAATCTCACGACCGGCTTCATGGACGGACGCGACGATGCACGGCTGAAGTCGCTGGTGGATGAAATGAAAGCGGCAAAGGTGGAAGCCAGCTATTCGACCGCGATTGAAAAAATATGGTGGGAGAAATTCGTGTTTCTCGCTTCCTTCTCCGCGATCACCGCCAGCACGCGCAGCAGCATCGGCCCGATCATGGCCGATGAAACGACGCGCGCCTTGTTCCGCGATTTGTTGTTTGAGGTGGAAGCGGTGGGCCGCAAGAAGGGCGTTCCGCTGGAGGGGGTCGCGGAAAAATCCTTCGAGTTCGCGAAATCGAATGCGGTCTCGGCGCCCGGGCTGCGCGCCTCGATGGCGGAAGATGTCGATCGCGGCAACCGGCTGGAGACGGAATGGCTGCAGGGGAAAGTGGCGGAGCTTGGCAAGCAACTCGGGGTGCCGACCCCGGCGCACGCGACGATTTATGCGACGCTGAAGCTGATACGAAATGGGAAGGGTGGTTAAGGCGTCATCCCGGCCGAGCGAAGCGAGAGCCGGGAGCGCGCAATTTTAAACGATCCCGGATCGCCGCTTTGCGGCGTCCGGGATGACAAAAACTACTTCTTCTTCCTCGGCACTTTCTTTCCCTTTTTCCGCGCCTTCGACAGTCCGATCGCGATGGCCTGTTTGCGGCTCTTCACCTTGCCGCCCTTGCCGCCGGGACCGCTGCGGGCTTTACCACGTTTGTAGTCGTGCATTTCCTTTTCGACGTCTTTGGATGCGGACTTTGAATATTTCCATTTCCGTTTCGCCATGACCAACTCCTCGCTAGACCATGGCAACAACCGCCAATGCTGCGCGAGGTTCCTCCGTTCTTACGCTTCGCGTCAGTAATCCATCCCGCCCATGCCGCCGGATCGAAGTCGGCTGTTGCCGACTTCGATGATTTTGAGGGGGCGGCGGCAGGGCGGACGCAACAAAAAAACCCCGGTCTTTCGACCGGGGTTTTTCTTTTCGTTGAGGGACGATCCCGGATCGCCGCTTTGCGGCGTCCGGGATGACGCTTCGCGTCAGTAATCCATCACGCCCATGCCGCCGGATCGAAGTCGGCTGTTGCCGACTTCGATGATTTTGAGGGGGCGGCGGCAGGGCGGACGCAACAAAAAAACCCCGGTCTTTCGACCGGGGTTTTTCTTTTCGTTTGGACGATCCCGGATCGCCGCTTTGCGGCGTC
>JALHMF010000005.1:127895-222777 GCA_022844205.1 Xanthobacteraceae bacterium
GGACGATCCCGGATCGCCGCTTTGCGGCGTCCGGGATGACGCTTCGCGTCAGTAATCCATCCCGCCCATGCCGCCGCCCGGCATCGCCGGAGCAGCGCCAGTCTTTTTCGGTAGTTCGGCGACCATCGCTTCGGTGGTGATCAGAAGACCAGCCACGGAAGCAGCCCCCTGCAGCGCGGTACGCACGACCTTGGTCGGGTCGATGATGCCCTTGGACATCATGTTCACATACTCGCCCGTCTGGCTGTCGAAGCCGTAGGAGTACTGATCCTTCTCGAGCAACTTGCCGACGATGACGGAGCCGTCTTCGCCCGCGTTGATGGCGATCTGGCGCGCCGGATAGGAGAGCGCCTTGCGGACGATGTCGACGCCGGTCTTCTGGTCGACGTTTTCCACCTTGACGCGCTTGAGGATTTCCGTGGCACGGAGCAGGGCGACACCGCCGCCCGGCAGAATGCCTTCCTCGACCGCGGCGCGGGTCGCATGCATCGCATCGTCGACGCGATCCTTGCGCTCCTTCACCTCGATCTCGGTGGCGCCGCCGACGCGGATCACCGCAACACCGCCAGCGAGCTTGGCGAGACGTTCCTGCAGCTTTTCCTTGTCGTAGTCGGACGTCGTTTCCTCGATCTGCGCCTTGATCTGCGCGACGCGGGCTTCGATGTCCTTCTTCTTGCCGGCACCATCGACGATGGTGGTGTTTTCCTTCTCGATCACGATCTTCTTGGCGCGGCCGAGCATGGCAAGGGTCACGTTTTCAAGCTTGATGCCGAGATCTTCCGAGATCGCCTGGCCGCCGGTCAGGATCGCGATGTCCTGCAGCATGGCCTTGCGGCGATCGCCGAAGCCCGGAGCCTTGACGGCGGCAACCTTGAGGCCGCCGCGGAGCTTGTTCACGACCAGCGTAGCAAGCGCTTCGCCTTCCACGTCCTCGGCAATGATGAGCAGCGGCTTACCCGACTGCACAACAGCTTCGAGCAGCGGCAGGAGTTCCTGCAAACCGCCGAGCTTCTTCTCATTGATGAGGATGTAGGGGTCGTCCATCTCAACGCGCATCTTGTCGGCGTTGGTGACGAAGTAGGGTGAGATGTAGCCACGGTCGAACTGCATGCCTTCGACGACATCGAGTTCGGTCGCCAGGGACTTCGCTTCCTCGACGGTGATGACGCCCTCGTTGCCGACCTTCTTCATCGCTTCCGCGAGGAACTGGCCGATCTCGGCGTCGCCGTTGGCGGAAATGGTGCCGACCTGGGCGATCTCGTCGTTCGAGGTGACCTTCTTGGAGTTCTTCTTCAGGTCCTCGACAACGGCTTCGACCGCGAGATCGATGCCGCGCTTGAGGTCCATCGGGTTCATGCCGGCGGCAACCGCCTTGGCGCCTTCCCTGAGGATGGCGGCGGCGAGCACGGTCGCCGTGGTGGTGCCGTCACCGGCTTGGTCGTTGGTCTTCGAGGCCACTTCGCGCACCATCTGGGCGCCCATGTTCTCGAACTTGTCTTCGAGTTCGATTTCCTTGGCGACCGTCACACCGTCCTTGGTGATGCGCGGCGCGCCGAAGGACTTGTCGAGGACCACGTTGCGGCCCTTGGGGCCGAGCGTCACCTTGACGGCGTTGTTGAGAATATCGACGCCGCGCAACATCTTGTCGCGCGCTTCGACACCGAATTTCACTTCTTTAGATGCCATTTTCCCTAACTCCGTTTCGTTGATCCTCATCCTGAGGAGCGCGAGCGAAGCAAGCGCGTCTCGAAGGATGAAGCCGGTTAGCCATTTTCCCGTCCTTCGAGACGCCGCGCTGCGCGCGGCTCCTCAGGACGAGGTTTGATCAGGCGGCCTTCTTGGCCGACGAGCTTTTTTCGATGACGCCGAGGACGTCCGACTCCTTCATGATGAGGAGGTCTTCACCGTCGATCTTGACTTCGGTGCCCGACCATTTGCCGAAGAGGATGAGATCCCCCTTCTTGATGTCGATCGGGATGAGTTTGCCGGATTCGTCGCGGCCGCCGGGGCCGACGGCGATGACTTCGCCTTCAGACGGCTTTTCTTGCGCGGTATCGGGAATGATGATGCCGCCGCGGGTCTTCGCGTCGGACGTTACACGGCGCACGACGACGCGGTCGTGCAGGGGACGAAAGCGCATGGATGCTTCTCCAAACCTTTGAATTTGAGCGTTTCGGATGGTGCGCGGGGAACCCGCCACACCGGACTCGAGGTAAGAGCCCTTTGAGACCCCGCAAGGGGCTTCGGGGGATTTTTTAGCACTCATTAACGGGGAGTGCCAGCATTGTTAGCAGACACAGTAAAATGCTGCTAGTGTATTGATTCTATACAATTAATTCAATTTTCAGGCTTGTCAGGGAACCTGTCGCTTCTGAAACTATTGGCTCCTTCACGGAGGATTCGCATGGTCTCGGAAGATTTTAAAAAGCAGGTCGAAGGCTACGGACTGACCACGGCAAAAATTCTCTACCGGCTGCCGGACTACCCCCGCTTTCTGCAAACCTATGTCTGGCAGAGCTACGATCTGTTTCCCCGTTTCCCCGAACTCACGAAATTCCTCGATTTCTGGAAGCGTGAACTGGAAGGGCCGCTGTTCTCGGTGACGGTGGCGCATTCGAGGCTCATCAAGCCCTCGGAGTTGCGGGCGGTGGACGGGATGTTCCGGCTGCACTGAACGCATAGGCATCAAGTCCGCGTTGTTGCGCCTGAGCGAACCAATTCGCCTGCTTGCGAGTTACTCCGCCACATAGAGCGGTGGCGGATGTATTTTCTTGCATTGATTGCGGATTATGACGGAACGATTGCGCATCACAGCACAGTCGACGCCGAAACCCTGAAGGCATTGACGCGCGTCAAGCAAAGCGGCCGAAAGCTGGTGTTGATCACGGGCCGCATCCTTCCCGACCTCAAGCGGGTTTTTCCCGAGATCGGAATCTTCGACCTTGTCGTCGCCGAAAACGGCGCGCTGCTGTACAATCCGCGCACGAAAGAAGAGACGGCACTTGCGCCTGCGCCGCCGCCCGATTTGGTCGATTGCCTCAAGTCATTGAAGGTCGAGCCACTCGCCGTCGGCAGGACGATCGTCGCGACCTGGGAGCCGCACGAGAATGTCGTATTGAAAGCCATCCGCGAACTTGGCCTCGAACATCAGATCATTTTCAACAAGGGCGCGGTCATGGTGCTGCCGCCCAACATCAACAAGGCGAGCGGACTTTCCGAGGCATTGCGCATTCTGAATATCGCGCCGCAGTGCGCGGTCGGTGTTGGCGACGCCGAGAATGACCACGCCTTCCTGTTGCGATGCGGCTGCGCGGTGGCGGTTTCGAACGCGATCGATGCGGTCAAACAGAAGGTCGATTGGGTCACGAAGGGCGACCACGGCACCGGCGTTCGTGAACTGGTGGACCGGCTGATCGAAAACGACCTCAACGATGTCGCCCGGGCTTTCCCTCGGCACAGCATCACGCTCGGGACCGACATGAAAACCAAGGACGAGATCGCGCTCAGTCCGTATTTCGGATCGACGCTGATCTGCGGCATTTCCGGGGGCGGCAAGTCCACAACGGTGACGGGACTGCTGGAATCGATGATGCAGCGCGGCTTGCAATCCTGCGTGATCGATCCGGAAGGGGATTACGGGCCGAGCGAAGACTGGGTGGTGCTTGGCGATGCAAAAGCGCAACCGCAAGCCGACGATGTGCTCGAACTGCTGCGTCGTCCGGGGCATAACGTGGTGGTCAACATGCTGGCCTTTTCGATGCCCGACCGGCCGCTGTTCTTCATGCGCCTGCTGCCGGACATCGTGAAACAGCGCGCGCGTTCGGGCCGCCCGCAATGGCTCGTCATTGATGAAGCCCATCACATGCTGCCGACATCCTGGGAGCCGGCCATTCACACGCTGCCGAAGGACTTGCCGGCGACGCTGATGGTGACGGTGCATCCCGCGCAGCTTTCCAAACACGCTCTCCAGACGGTCAACGCCGCGCTTGTTGTCGGCAAGCATCCTGACCAGGCCTTCGCGGAATTTTCGGAAGCGATCGGCGAGCCTATTGAAAACGTGCCCGGTGGCGAACTGGAGAAGGGGACGGGATATTTTTGGCGGCGCGGGGATCGGACACCGAGACTGATCAAGCTCGTGCGCCCGGTGCAGGACCGCAAGCGGCACGCGCGGAAATACGCCAAGGGTCATCTGGATGAATCGCTGCAATTCTATTTCCGCGGGCCGCATAACCGGCTGAAGTTGCGCGCGCAGAATCTTTCCGTATTCCTCCAGATGGCTGAAGGCGTGGACGACGAGACATGGCAGCATCATCTGAAAGGCGGCGACTATTCGCGCTGGTTTCGCGAGACGATCAAGGACAAGGATATGGCGGACGAGGCGGAAACGGTCGAACAGGAAGCCGGCATTGTGCCAGAGGAAAGCCGGGCGCGCATTCGCGAGATCGTCGACCGGCGGTATACCGGGCCCGCGTCGGAGCAGCAGTAACTTGAAATTGCGAAAATCCGTGCGTAATGCTCGTTATGCGCGAGGGTTGCAGCGAACCCGAGGACTGCGATGACGAGCGTGCGGCCTGCGGCCGGTCATCGAACCGAAGCGCGTGGATTTCTATGGGGCCCGGATACCAATTGCGCCGCATGACGCGCGAGCAGGACGGCTGCATTTTTGCCATCGCATGGCGCAATGAGGGCGAGACGAAGCTCGTCAGCGCCTCGATTCGCCAGCGTCTGATAAAGAACGGCAAGCTGCGCGGGATCGCCAATTCCAGGAACGATTATTCGCGCTGCAAGGACAGGAAGCAACCATGAGCAAGGGCGTCGTCGCGGGAAAAGTCGCCATCGTCACGGGGGCCGGGCGCGGCATCGGGCGCGCAATCGCGCATCTGATGGCGAAGGAGGGCGCCAAGGTTATCGTGGTTGACATCGGCGCGGCGCTCGACGGATCGGGCGGCGATACCGGACCCGCGCGGACGGTGGCCGATGAAATCAAACAGGCGGGCGGGGAAGCCATCGCATCGACGCTGTCCATCACGGAAGGCGACAATGCGGAGAAGATCGTTGCCGATGCGATCGGTAATTTCGGCCGCGTGGATATTCTGGTGAACAATGCGGGCATCTTGCGCGACCGCATGTTTCATAAAATGTCGCACGCCGATTTCGCCGATGTGATCGCGGTGCATCTCATGGGCTCGTTCAACATGAGCCGCGCCGTTGCTTCGCATTTCCGCGAGCGGCAGACGGGTGCCATGGTGCATATGACCTCCACTTCGGCGCTCGTCGGCTCCTACGGGCAGGCGAACTACATGGCGGCGAAATTGGGCATGGTGGGTCTGTCGCGAGGGATCGCGATGGATATGTCGCGCTTCAATGTGCGCTCCAATTGCGTGGCACCCTTCGCCTGGAGCCGGATGATTGAATCCATTCCCGCCGAAAGCGAAATGCAGAAAGCCGAGATCGAACGCACGAAGCCGCTGACGCCCGAAAAAATCGCGCCGCTGGTGGTGTATCTCTGTTCCGATCTCGCTTCGGAGATTTCCGGTCAGATTTTCGGCGTGCGCGGGAACGAGATTTATCTGTTCAACCAGCCGCGGCCGGTCATCACCATGAAGGAGCCAAAGGGATGGTCGCCCGCCAGCATCGCTCAGCAGATCGCGCGCGAACCGAAAGTGGCGTTCACGCCGCTGGAGGGGACGGCGGAGTATTTCGATTGGGATCCGGTTTGAAGATTGTCATTCCGGGGGCCGAGTGAAGCGAGGCATCTCGGAATCAATACCCAGTGCCCACTATTTGACTCGGTGGCTATGGATTCCGGGCTCGCGGCTTGCTTCGCTCGCCGCGCCCCGGAATGACACAAAAAATTAGCCACGCCCCTCGAACGGCATCTTGGTCGCCTTGATGTTCATAAACAGAATGTTCGTTTCCAGCGGCAAGCTCGCCATGAACGCAACAGCCTGACCGACGTGATCGACGTCCATCAAGGGCTCCGGCTTCGTCGACAAATCCGCCTGCAACACGCCCTGCGCCATCCTTGCAGCCAAAGGCGTATTGGCGTTGCCGACATCGATCTGGCCGCAGGCGATGTTGAATTCGCGGCCATCGAGTGCCGTCGTCTTCGTCAGTCCCGAAACGCCGTGCTTCGTCGATGTGTAGGCAATCGAGCGCGGGCGAGGGGCATAGGCGGAGATGGAGCCGTTGTTCACGATGCGGCCGCCCATCGGTTTTTGATTGCGCATGATGCGGAACGCTTCCTGCGTGCAGATGAACATCGACGTGAGATTGGTGTCCACCACTTCCTTGTATTTTTCGATCGGCAGTTCATCGATATAAACCGCCGGGGCGCCCATGCCGGCGTTATTGAACAGAAAATCGAGCCGTCCGAACGTATCCATTGTCTTTTTGAACAACGCCTTGATGTCGTCCACCTTGGTAACGTCGGTCTGAACGATGAGCGTCTTCACGCCATGCTTCTTGGCTTCGCCCGCTGCTTCTTCCAGCGGCTCCTTGCGGCGTCCGGCGAGCACGACGTTGAAGCCGCCTTTGGCGAGATGAATGGTCGCGGCCCGGCCAATGCCGGTGCCTGCGCCCGTGACGAGCGCGATTTTCTCAGCAGCCATTGTTTATTTCCTCCCAGAAGAACGCGAATTATTGCCGGAAGCCGACAAGCCTGTGCGATATCTGGTCGAATGGGGCGAAGCCTGTCAAATCCTTGAGCGCGGACTTGGCGATGTCGTTCGTATTCGTTTCAAGCCGCCCAAATACCCTGTCGGCGAAGGCCTGTGTCTCCGCCGGCGAGGCCGTGGCCAAGAGGCGTCCGGCCTCGGAGATAAAATCCTTGTTCTGCTGGATCAGCGCAAGGGTTTTGTTCTGCACCTCGAAGAAGTTGTCTTGGCCTCTCCATACAAACCAGCCGTTCCATGCCTTCTGGCCCTTCTCGAATAGTTCGTCCACCTGTGTATCGGTCAGGCTATCGAGATTGCCGATCCACATTTTCTCGCGCGCGAAATTACGCAGTCCAGGCTTCACGAGTTTTTCCTTTGCAAGCTCCCACAGAAGCGCTTCCGAGACGCGATAGGCATAGCTTTCCTTGGCGGCGGAAAGTTCGGCTCCGGCACGCGCGAAACCGTTCGTGATGGCGGTACGCCGGCGCTCAATCGCATTTTCGGCTTCTTCCAACCGTGAGTGCTCGCTGCGCAGCTTCTGGACATCGCTGGAGCGCGCTGCGACTTCCTGATTCTTGTAGTGAGTGCGTGAGCGGATCGCATCCATGTCGCGCATCAAATACTGCACGCGCGGTGGCAGGGCCGACACGGTACGAAAGCGTTCGTTGATGTCGCCCTGCAAGTGCGGCGGGGCCGGCATCGCGGCTGCAGGTGCAAGGGCCGGCTGCATCGGCCTTGCCGAGGGGGCGGTCAGTGGGGCCGTGGGAATGCTTTGCGAGAGGCGAACGGAGCCGACCAGCGGGACCGGCTCGTATTTCAGCGTGTCCCGGTCGATCTTCGCGAGATGCGTAGGTGCCGCCACGACGAACCAGCGGACCACGCTGTTCTTGTGCCCGCGCGCCACTGTTTCCCAATAATGCGTCTCTCCTTGAAGTTTGGCGACACGGGCCTGTTCGTCCCGCAACTGCCGCTCCCAAGTTTCCGTTTCGCGAAGCAGCGTCGGCGCTCTCGACTGTTTTTCCGAAATATAGCGGCGCAAATATCCGCTCTCTCCGGCGAGATCGCGCAACCGCTGCTCAAGCCCGGTTTCCTCGTTGCGGAGCCTGTACGCGGCTATGCCGAGGTTCTGCTCCTGCATGAACAGCGCGCTGTAAAGCGACTGAAGCTGCTGCTCGAGGGCGGCGAAGGAGTTCGGCGATGATTGGGTGAAGCGATTGCTGTTGGGCACCAGCGGCGCGGCGATGCGCACGAGATCGTTCCATTGCGGAAGCGCCATCTGAAGGGGGTCGGGCGGTGGCGGGACAAAGCCGCCTCCACCACCGCTTGGGATGCAGACGGGATTGCTGCCGGTCCTCCGCCATTCGTATCCGCAGCCGATGCACCAGCTTTGCCACGCGGTACGGCCGCGCGAAAGAGCCGCGGCACCGTCGGAATTGCTGCACTGGGCCGCCGCGAAATCCGGCAGCAGCAAAGTGCAGACGATGAGAAGGAAGCGAAATCGCACCGAACTTCCCCGCGAGCCCGGAACCGAAGTCCAAGCTTAACACAAGCAAAGGTTGCGTGAAGGTGCCTTACTTGCCGGTTTTCCCGCCGTTCACATAGGGCGGTTTCGGAATGGCGATATGCGCGGCGCGCAGGGCCGATGACCAGCGCTCGCGGAGGTCGGTGAAATAGGGCTCGCCCGGCTCGATGCGATAATTCAGTTCGGCTTCGAAGGCGTCGCGCTTCAGCACCAATAAATCGATGGGCAGGCCGACCGCGAGGTTGGAGCGCATGGTGGAGTCCATCGAGAGCAGGCCGAGCTTGAGCGCGTCATAGATGTCGGTGTTGAAGCTCACGGCGCGGTCCAAAATCGGTTTTCCGTATTTGTGCTCGCCGATTTGCAAATACGGCGTATCGACCGTGCATTCGATGAAATTGCCCGCGGAATAAATCATGAAGAGCCGCAGACGGCGGCCCTTCAACTGCCCGCCGAACAGGAACGAGACTTCAAAGTCGAGGTGGTTTTCCTTCAACGCCTCTTCGTATTGCTGGCGGATGATCTTGATTGCCTTGCCGATGCGCTGCGCGGCCTGGAACATGGAGGGCGCGTTGGTGAGCCGTTCCTTCTCGCCGGTTTCCGCGTTTTCGATTCCTTCGTTGAGCAGGCTCACGACCGATTGCGAAAGCGAAAGATTGCCGGCGGACGCGAGCGCCATCACGCGCTCGCCCGGTTCCTCGAAGACGTGGAGCTTGCGGAAGGTCGAGATGTTGTCGAGGCCCGCATTGGTGCGCGTGTCGGCGATCATCACGAGGCCGTCGCGCACGAGAATTCCGCAGCAATAGGTCATTTTCCTCAACCCGGTAAAAGCGGGCGCAGTCTATCGAGGCGACCGGCGGCGGCAAGGAGAGGTTGGGTCGCAGAGCAAGAAATATTGTCATTCCGGGACGGCGCACAGCGCCGGACCCGGAATCCAGATGCGAACTCTGTGTATTTTTCTGGATTCCGGGTTCGCGGCTTTGCCGCGCCCCGGAATGACAGAGTTAGCTTTGCGACTGGCGGCTCGACTGGTCCAGATTGACGTTCACCGAGAGCTTCTCGCCGGTGCCGCCGAAGCGCACGCCGCGCACGGGTGCCGCGCCCATATAGTCGAGGCCGATCGCAACCCGGATATGCGCATCCGTGGCGGCAATCCCGTTGGCGGGATCGAAAGCGACCCAGCCGAGATCGTCCAGATAGGCTTCCGACCAGGCGTGCCCGGCCTGCTGCTGGTTCATGCCGTCGCCGCGCAGGAAATACCCGCCGACATAGCGTGCGGGAATGCCGAGGTGACGGGCGGACGCAACGAAGACATGCGAGTAGTCCTGACAGACGCCGCTCTTCATTGCGAAGGATTCCGCCGCGGTTGTCTTCGTGTCCGTTTCGTTCGGAAGAAACGTGAAGCCTTCGAAGATGCTCGCGTTGAGGCGATGGAGCTTCTCAAGTGAGGCCCCTTTCCGCTTGCCGATTTTCTCGGCGAATTCCACGATCGCATCGTCGGGCTTGGTGAGATCGGTCTCGCGCAGATAGAGCGAGGCCGGAAAGCGTTCCACCGTGCCGCGGATCACGCCGGCGGTGTCCTGCGTTTCCACTTCGCCATCGACGCCAATCCGCAGCTCGCTGATCGGGCCGTCGAGCGTGAAGGAATGCGTGAGATTGCCGAAGGCGTCCTCGCGCTGGTCGAGGCGGCAGTCCTCGCTCACATCGACCCGCCAGCGCACGACATATTGCGAGTCATGATTGCGCGGCGTCATGCGCAAGAGTTGGATCGCCGACTTCGCGGGCGTGTCGTATCGATAGAGCGTTTCATGGACGATGCGGATGCGCATGGGTCAGGCGAGATATTGTTCGGTGATCGCGCCGCCGAGGCGGTTGTTCTCAGCGATGAAGGAAGTGATGAACTCGTGCAAGCCCGTCTGGAATATATCCTCCATCGTGGCGTTGGATAACTTCGTCAGCATCGCGCGGGCGAGGCGCTGGGAGTTGCCCTGGCGGCCGTAGAACTGCGCGAGGTCGTCGAGATAGCGCGAGAGATTCTCGTAGCAGCTTGCGAGCGAGCGCGGCATCTGCCGGTTGAGAATCAGCAGGTCCGCCACCAGCCACGGTTTTACGCCCTCGCGGTAGACCCAGTGATAGCTCGTGCGCGCGGAGACGGAGCGCAGGATCGACGCCCACTGGAAATAGTCGAGCGGGCCGCCGACGTGTTCCTGATCGGGCAAGAGCACGTGATACTTCACGTCGAGAATGCGCGCGGTGGCGTCGGCGCGCTCGATCAAAATGCCGAGCCGCACGAACCAGTAGGCGTCGTTGCGGAGCATCGAGCGGAACGAGGAGCCGTCAAAGGCGAGCGAGGTGTCCTTCACGAAATCGAGAAAGCCGGAAATTTCCTCCCGGCTCATGCCGGGCTTCATTTTCTGAAGTTCATTCCATGAAGTGTTGATCGCGTCCCATGTTTCGCCGGTGAGCGCGGTGCGCACGGCGCGCGCGTTCTGGCGCGCGGTCTCCAAGCAGTTGCGGATGGAGGACGGGTTGTCCGGCGCGAAGGCGAGATATTCAACGACCGAGCGTTCGTCGGCTTCCTTTCCATATTTATTCTGGAAGGACTGCACGCAGCCGGCGGTGGCGACGGCGGATTGCCACTCGTTGGTCTGGCCGCCGTAGGCCTGCGGGAGCGCGACCAGACGTGTCGTTGCGTCGAGGATGCGCGCCAGGCATTCGGCGCGTTCGATGTAACGCGAGAGCCAGTACAAACTTTCGGCGGTGCGGGAGAGCATGTCAGCGGTCCAGCACCCAGGTGTCCTTGGTGCCGCCTCCCTGACTGGAATTCACGACGAGCGAACCCTTCTCCAGTGCCACGCGGGTCAGACCGCCCGGCACAATACGGACCCTGTTGCGGCCGGTCAGCACGAACGGCCGCAGATCGACGTGCCG
This sequence comes from Xanthobacteraceae bacterium, assembly GCA_022844205.1. Taxonomy (GTDB): domain Bacteria; phylum Pseudomonadota; class Alphaproteobacteria; order Rhizobiales; family Xanthobacteraceae; genus JAUSIF01. Next base: position 139,002 of record JALHMF010000005.1, read on the forward strand.
CGGAGCCACCCCTTCGTTGACGGCGGTGGGGCAGGTGGAGAGCGCCAGCGTCGGCTGCGCGATGTAATTCCGGGGGTCGGTTTTCAGCTTGTGGCGGAACGTATCGATCTGGTTTTTATCGGCCTTCGGGCCGATCAGCATGCCGTAGCCGCCCGAGCCATGAACTTCCTTCACGACGAGTTCGTCAATGTTGTCGAGCACGTATTTCAGGTGGTCCTTCTCGCGGCAGCGCCAGGTCTCGACGTTTTTCAGGAGCGGCTCCTCGCCGAGATAGAATTTCACGATCTCCGGCATGTAGCTGTAAACGGCCTTGTCGTCGGCGACACCGGTGCCGACCGCATTCGCGAGCGTGACGTTGCCGGCCTGATAGGCGCTCATCAGTCCGGGGACACCAAGCGAGCTGTCGGGGCGGAATACGAGCGGGTCGAGGTAGTCGTCGTCCACGCGGCGGTAAATCACATCCACGCGCTGCGGGCCTTCGGTCGTGCGCATGTACAGGATGTTGCTTTTGACGAAGAGGTCGCGGCCCTCGACGATCTCGATGCCGAGCTTGTCGGCGAGAAAGGAATGCTCGTAATAGGCCGAGTTGTAGATGCCGGGTGTAAGCAGCACCACGTTCGGTTCGCCGGACGATGAGACCGGCGCCACCGATTTCAGGGTCGTGAGCAATTCGTCCGGGTAATTGTCCACCGGCTCGACGCGATGATCGATGAACAGTTCCGGAAACAGCCGCAGCATGATCTCGCGGTTCTCCAGCATGTAGGAGACGCCGCTCGGCACACGCGTGTTGTCCTCGAGCACGTAAAAATCGTTTTCGTTCACGCGCACGACGTCGATGCCGGCGATGTGGACGTAAATGTTGTGCGGAACGGGTTTGCCGTTCATTTCGGGACGGAACACCGGATTTTCGAAGATCAGGTCTTCCGGCACCTTGCCCGCGCGCATGATCTCGCGCTTGCCATAGATGTCCTTGAGGTAGTGGTTGATCGCGGTGACGCGTTGCTCCAGTCCCTTCGCCAGTTTCTTCCACTCGTCCGCCATCAGGATGCGCGGAATGATGTCGAAGGGGATCAGGCGCTCCTGCGCCTCGGCATTGCCATAGACGGCGAAGGTGATGCCGATGCGGCGGAAAATAAACTCCGCCTCGCGGCGGCGGTAGTCGATGACTTCGCGGGGCGTAGCCTCAAGCCATTTGGCAAGCATCGCATAGGCGGGACGCACGCCGCCCGGGCCATTCATTTCATCGAACGCAAAGGGCTTCGGCACCGACAATTTCAACCCCAGAACGGTTACGCTACAATCGCACTAACAAGGAACATGCCAGCAAACGCGCCACGCCGCAAAAAGTGGCGCGACACCGGATGCCGGTGCTAATTGCCCAGAAACCGGGCATGAAGCTGTACGGATTGGGCAAGGAGACGGGAATGGCCGCAGCGGAGCAAGTAGTAACGGCGGGCATTCTTGTCATTGGCGACGAAATCCTGTCCGGGCGGACCAAGGACAAGAACATCGGATACATCGCCGAATACTGCACCAATATCGGCGTGGACCTGAAGGAAGTGCGTGTTGTCTCCGACGACCAGGCGGCAATCGTCGAGGCGCTGAACGCACTGCGGAGCCGCTACACCTATGTCTTCACGAGTGGCGGCATCGGGCCGACCCACGACGACATCACCGCGGACTGTGTCGCGGCCGCATTCGGCGTTTCCATCGACCACGATCCGCGCGCGGTGGCGCTGCTGCAAACGCGCTTCAAGGGTGCCGATCTCAACGAAGCGCGCCTGCGCATGGCGCGGATTCCCGCCGGCGCCGATCTCATTCCCAATCGCGTGTCGGTCGCACCGGGATTCCGGCTCGGCAACGTGTTCGTGATGGCGGGCGTGCCCTCGATCATGCAGGCGATGTTCGATGAGGTGGCCCCGCAACTGAAAACCGGCGTGAAGCTGCAATCGGTTTCGGTGCGTGCCGACCTGAAGGAAGGCGATATCGGCACGGCCCTCGGCGAGATCGCCAAGGCGCATCCCGACACGATGATCGGTTCCTATCCTTTTCACGACGAGCAGCGCGGTCCGAACACCAACATCGTGATTCGTTCGCGCGACGATCAAAAACTCGCGAGCGCCAAAAATGCGGTGGAGGAAATGCTTTCGCTTGCGCGCGCCGGGCTTGCCAGCAAGCAGCAGAAGGCGGGATAAAGCGATGGGGGGGATCTCGTTCCGGAGAAGCGCATGAAGATCAATCCAAATTCGCGCCGCGCGTTTCTGATCGCGGGCGGTACCGCCGCCGGCTATGCGCTCGCCCGCCGCGGCGCGCATGCGCAGGCGCAATTGACGCCGACGCCCTCCTGCGGGGCGGATAGTGTAACGCTCTCACAGACCGAGGGTCCGTATTTCAAGACGAGTTCGCCGCTGCGGCAGTCGCTGATTGAGTCCGGCATGAAGGGCCGCGAGATCGAGATCGCGGGCTTCGTGCTGACGAAAAGCTGCAAGCCGGTGCCGAAAGCGCTCTTGGATTTCTGGCAGGCGGACGGCGAGGGCGCTTACGACAACCGGGGCTTCCGGTTTCGCGGACACCAGTTCACCGACGAGCGCGGCATGTTCTATCTCAGGACGATCCTGCCTGGGCGCTATCCAGGCCGGACACCGCATATTCATGTGAAGGTGCAGGCGCCCAGCGAGCGCGCACTGACGACGCAGCTTTATTTTCCGGACGAGCCGGGCAATGCACGCGACTTCCTGTTCCGCAAGGAATTGCTGCTGAAAATGTCGCAAGGCGCCAGCGCCACGATTGCCGCGGGGCGGTTCGATTTCGTCCTGGAAATTAGTTAGGCAATTGCGCCAGGCACATTACATGGGACAAAAACCGAGACCTCCGGGCGGCAAGGGAGTTGTGCCGTCTGGACAAAAGGCAATGCCCGCACCGCCATTGCTGCCGCCCAGGCTTTCAATTCCGCTGGTGAGTTGGTTGCCCGGATCGTCCTCGCGGTGACGCCGCATCAAGCTTTTTGCCGGGCCGAAATAGCCGCGCACGCCGGCGACCAGCGACTTCAGGTTGTCTTCACCCGCACGGCCTTCGACAAATAAGGAATATGGTGCGGACGGCATGGGTGCCCACTCCCCACCCAGCGCGAGTGCGTGGCGCCCGCCAAAATAGCGGTGGCCAATCGAGGCGCGCAGATTGGGATTCAAGTAAAAGGCCAAATCGATCTTGTCGAAGAAGCGATGCTGGACCGAACCGCGCTCAACGCCAAGCAATCCTTCGAGGGTGAAATTGCCGCGATAGATTTCGAACTCGCCGGCGAAGCGTGCTACGTCGCGCGCGCTTTGCCGATCCGACTTCACATAATCTGCATAAAAGCCAAACAGGGCAATGGAGGGATCGCGCCAGAACCAATGTGCGCCGACGCCATAGACAGCCGAGCCTGCCCATGAGCCAGCCAAGGCATCAAGCTGAAAGCCGTACCGGCGGTCGATCGGAACCGTGAACGAGCCGGCAATCGCGCCAAAGCTTTGGTCGTTCAGCGAGCCACCGAGGGCTTCCAGTTTGGAATTGGGTGCGGACACCGCAGGCAGACTAGCGGGGGCTTTCAGAACTGCATCGGCTGCAACGGCCCAGCTGGAAGCAAAGGCGAGCAGTGCCAACGCGCCGATCGAGGAATGACTATGCACGAAAATCCCATCACCACGGATATCTTACCCGTTCCATTGTCTGTGCTAAAAATTTCGGCGGTGAACAAGGGCTTGTCCGCAGCTATCACCCTCTCCTTCCATTCAAAAATTCAGTGTACTTTCCCTGCAACACCTGAAGGAATAACGAAAAGCTAAGGAAAACCTATGGTTGAACCCAAACCGCTAAACCAAGCTCAGCCCAAGGCATTTCCGGTTTCCTGGGACCAGTTTCATCGCGACGCCAAGGCGCTTACCTGGCGGCTTGCGGAAGCGGGACCATTCAAGGCGATTGTCTGCGTCACGCGCGGCGGGCTGGTGCCGGCGGCGATTGTTGCCCGCGAGCTCGGCATCAAGCACATCGAGACCATCTGTGTTTCGAGCTACGACCATAACAAGCAGGGCGAGCTGAAAATCCTGAAAAACGTGGCGGAGAGCATCGTCAGCATCGGGGGCGGTGGCGGTGCCGGCGTCCTGATCGTTGACGATCTCGTGGACACCGGCAAGACCGCCCGCGTGGTGCGCGAGATTTTACCAAAGTCGCACTTTGCAACGGTATACGCAAAGCCGATGGGCCGCCCGATGGTCGATACTTTCATCACCGAAGTCTCGCAGGACACCTGGATTTATTTTCCCTGGGACACAGGGCTCGCCTTCGTGCCGCCCATCAATGACGGTGCTGCGTGAGCCTCACCGGCGTGGGTGTCGTTCTCCTGCACGGAAAAATTTACGGGCCGGGAAAATTCGCGAAGGAACTGATCGCGGATTTGCAAGCCGAAGGTGCCTATGTCGTTACGCCCGAAATGCCGTGGCGGCTGAAACGGATGTACGACAAAAGCTATGACGGCGCGCTTGCCCTCGTGGACAAGGCGATTGAGAAGGCAAAATCCGCGGGCGCCAGCAAGATCGTGCTCGCCGGGCACAGCATGGGCGCGAACGTTGCCATCGCCTATGCCGCGCGGCATCCCGAACTCGATGCACTGATCGCGATGTCACTTGGGCATCTTCCGGAAACGAAGGAAATGGTGAGGCATACGAGGAGAGGCATCGACAAAGCGAAGGTACGCATCGCGCAAGGGAAAGGGGCCAAGCGTTGTCTGTTCTTCGACCGCGTGCAGGGCTGGAGCGTTCCGATGCGCACGACGCCGGAAATCTTCCTCAGCTATTTCGATCCGGAAGGTCCGGCGGTGATGCCGAAGAACGCGATGGCGATAAAGGACGTTCCCTTCCTCTATGCCGTCGGCAAGCAGGACCCGATCTTCGTGCGCGGACCGGAATATGTATTCACATTGGCAGCCAAGCACCCGAAAAGCCGCTACATCGAAGCCGACGCGGGACACACCGACACACCCAAGGCCGTGCGAAAGGACATCGTCAGCTGGCTGAAGTCGCTGTAATTGCAGCGTTCCAGCGGCCAAACATCGCTGGGGGTATATCCCTAGCCGACCTTCGACTCCGGCCTGCGTCCCACCTAGTTTGTGACCTTCCATGACACCGCCCATACGGGCGGAGGAGACACCATGCTGAACTGGTTTCACAGGCTGATGCCGCGCGAACAGCGCTTCTTTGAACTGTTCAGGCGCCACTCCGATGCGGTGCTGGGCGGCGCGCTGGCGCTTCGGGCGATGCTCGACGGCGGAAATTCCATTCAGCAGCACATCAAGGAAGTGATGGACCGCGAGCATCAGGCGGACGACGCGGCGCGTGAAATCCTGATGGCGGTGCGCCGGACCTTCATCACGCCATTCGACCGCGGCAACATCAAGGATCTCATCACCGCGATGGATAACTCCATCGACCAGATGCAGAAGACCGCCAAGGGCGTGATCCTGTTCGACGTGCGCGAGTTCACGCCGCAGCAGAAGCAGATGGGCGATGCCATCGTGCAATGCGCGAAACTCGTGCAGGAAGCGATGCCGCTGCTCAGCTCGATCAGCCCGCAAGCCACGCGGCTCGCGGGGATCACCGAACGGATTTCAAAGCTGGAAGGCGAGGCGGACGAACTGCACGATACCGGCATGAAAGCGCTCTACGAAAAATGCGGCAAGTCCGATGCGATGGGATTCTTCGTCGGCAACGAAATCTACGATCACCTCGAAAAAGTAGTGGACCGTTTTGACGATGTCGCCAATGAAATCCACGGCATCGTGATCGAATACGTTTAAGCGCGAACGGGGCGGGACATGGAAATTGCTGCGGTCGCGCTGCCGATCCTGATCGCGCTCATCATCGTGGCGCTGATTTTCGATTTCCTGAACGGACTGCACGACGCGGCCAATTCCATCGCCACCATCGTCTCGACGCGTGTGTTGCGGCCACAGACCGCGGTCGTGTGGGCGGCGTTCTTCAACTTCATTGCGTTCCTGTTTTTCGGACTGCATGTCGCGGAAACGCTCGGCGTAGGCATCGTCGCGGCCAAGGTGATCGATGCGCAGGTAATCTTCGGCGCACTGATGGGCGCAATCATCTGGAATCTGATCACCTGGTATTTCGGGATTCCGTCGTCGAGTTCACACGCGCTGATTGGGGGGCTGCTCGGGGCCGGCATCTCGAAGGCCGGCATGTCCGCGGTGGTGTGGGGTGGCGTCACCAAGGCGGGGCTTGCAATCTTCATGTCGCCGATGCTCGGCTTCCTGCTGGCGCTGTTTTTGATGCTCTTGGTGTCATGGCTGTTCGTGCGAGCGACGCCTTACGCGGTGGACAATACATTTCGCCGGATGCAGTTCGTGTCCGCTTCGCTCTATTCGCTCGGACACGGCGGCAACGACGCACAGAAGACGATGGGCATCATCGCCGTGCTGCTGTTCTCGCAAGGCATGCTCGGCGACAGTTTCTACGTTCCGTTCTGGGTGGTCATCACCTGCCAGGCCGCGATGGGCCTCGGCACGCTGTTCGGCGGCTGGCGCATTGTCAAAACAATGGGATCGAGGATCACCAAGCTTACACCGGTGCAGGGCTTCTGCGCGGAGACGGGCGGGGCGGCGATGCTGTTCGGCGCGACCTGGCTTGGCATTCCCGTTTCGACGACGCACACGATCACCGGCTCCATTATCGGCGTGGGGGCCGCGAAAAAAGTGTCCGCCGTGCGCTGGGGCTTGGCCCAGAGCATCCTGGTCGCATGGATCATCACGATCCCGGCATCCGGGCTGATCGCGGCGTTCTTTTATCTGGCGGTTGGACTATTGAACTGAAACCGGTTGATTGAACGATTGGAGACGGCCATGAACGAAGACGTATTGAATAACAGTATCCGCAAGTTTCTGAAGACGGTCGGTGTCACCTCGCAGCGCGAAATCGAGAAGGCGGTGCGCGATGGTATCGCGAACGGCGCACTCAAGGGACAGGAAACGTTGCCTGCCAAGATGGTGCTGACGCTCGGCACCGTGAACGTGACGTTCGAAGTGAAAGGCTCGATCGAGCTTGAGTAATCCGGTCAGTCGTTGAGCGGGATATCGGTGTCCTTCGACGTGAAGAACCAGATCGGACCCCTGTCGCCAAGCAGTTGAGCGGTCAGCGGCCGTGCATGGCCGTCTTCGACACCCCGATCATCATCGTCATGTCGGATTTCAGCGACTTCCAGAATTTCTGTTCGAGTTCCCGCGGGGTGAGCATGTTTGGCCTCGTTGGGTTAACCGGTGCAAACCCTAGTCCGGCCGAACAGTTCCGGGTGTCATCCGCCTGCCCAAGGCCGAAAGGCCACACCCGCGGCCGCTGCCCATAATCCGGCGGCGTTTTTTTTGGTTCCAGCCATGGAACCCGGTTATAACCCTTCGCGTTAGTGGCTTTGCAGCGGGGTTTCCGGATTTCCCGGAGGTCTTCGCGTTCCATGGAGGGGCGGCTTCCCATGAATGCGCTCATCAGCATTCTCATTACGTTTCTTGTCGTTGTGCTCGTGCTCTATCTCATCGACCGGCTGCCGATCGACGGGCAGGTGCGCAACATCGTCCGCATCATCGTCATCATCATCGGCATCCTGTCGCTGCTGAAATATCTTGCGGTATTCTAGAGCCGGGACCGCGCGTAGCCGTTCTCAGCCGAATTTCTTCCGCGCCAGTTCCGCACCCTTCGCCAGGGCGGCGAGTTTCGCATAGGCGATGTCGCGGCGCATCGGGGCCATGCCGCAATTGGTGCAGCCGAAGATTTTTTCCTTGGCGGCGTATTTCGTCGCCTCGCCGATCACGGCCGCGACCTTTTCCGGCGTCTCGATCTCGTCGCTCGCGACGTCGATCGCGCCGATCAGGATGTCCTTGCCGTCGAGCAGCTTGATGAGATGGATCGGCACGCGGGCATTCTGCGCTTCGAGCGAGACTTGCTTGATCTTGCTTTTGGCGAGCGCCGGAAATGTTTCCTCGTACTGGCGCCATTCGCCGCCGAGCGTGGTCTTCCAGTCGTTGTTGGCCTTGATGCCGTAGCCATAGCAAATATGCACCGCGGTGGTGCATTTCAGCCCGTCGATGGCGCGATGCAGCGCCTCGATGCCCCATTCCTTTACGTCGTTCATGTAGACGTTGAAGGCCGGCTCATCGAACTGGATCGTATCCACGCCGTCGGCTTCGAGCGCGCGCGCTTCCTGATTGAGCAGCGACGCAAACGCCATCGCCATCTTCACCTTGTCGCCATAATGGCGGTCGGCGATGGTGTCGACGATCGTCATCGGACCCGGCATGGTGAATTTCAGTTTTTTTTTGGTATGCGCGCGGGCGAGCTTGGCCTCATTGCCATGCACGCGGCCCTTTAGTTTCAGATCGCCGACGACCTGCGGGACCATCGCCTTGTAGCGGTCGGCGCGGATTCCCATTTCGACCTTGTGGGCGAAATCGATGCCGTCCACGAATTCGAGAAAGCCGTGCACGAAATGCTGGCGCGACTGTTCGCCATCGGAAACGATGTCGATGCCGGCGTCCTCCTGTTCCTTGATGGCGAGGAGGGTGGCGTCGGCTTTCGCCGCATCGAGCTCGGCGCCCTGCAGGCGCCACTGCGGCCATAACTTGTTGGGCTCGGCCAGCCAGGACGGTTTCGGCAGGCTTCCGGCGACGGTCGTCTCGAACATTGTTTCCCCCGGCTTCTATTTTGCGGCGATCATAGCCCAATCGCCGCCGCGCACAGTGGAGGAATTCGCCGCGTTTCCCGGGCTTTCGCTTGCCGTGACGGGGGCCGCCCGCCTATCAATGCGCGGCCAGCACGCGATCAGTGCCCACGTGGCGGAACGGTAGACGCATGGGACTTAAAATCCCTCGGGGGGAAACCCCCGTGCAGGTTCGACTCCTGCCGTGGGCACCAAATCCCGGTATTCAGAACCACCGGGCCTGTCCTTAACCCGTGCTTAACCACGCGATGAACGTACCCCCGTACTTACGACCAAAATCGCGGCGGCTAGGCCTGCATTAAATCTGACCGGCTATTGCTGCATCCCGCGCCACCGGTGACCGGACGGGGATTGTAGTTGACGTACCGCGTGTCGTTTCAGTTCATGCGTTCGCTTCGCGCAGCTTGCATGCGCAGGAGTGCCGCGCTTTTCACGACGGGAATGCTCTCGAGCGCGCCCGCGCGGCTGACATTGCTGTCGGCGTTTCTATTGTCCGCGCTCATCGTCGCCGGTTCGTCGCTCCTGCTGGCGAACATGCGCGAACGCGCCATCGCCGAAGGCGGGCGCGAGCAGGCCAACACGTCGCTGATCCTGGCGAAAAAGATCGAGCACTTCATGGATGGGCTGGACGCGGTCCAGCAGGGCTTGATCGACAAGATCACGAGTTTCCGGCTGATCTCGGGCGAAGACTATCAGCAGCAGCTTGCCCGGCACGACGTGCATCTTGTCCTGCGCGACAAGAACGAGGGGATGGCTTATGTCGGCTCGCTCACGATTTTTAATCCGCAAGGCAAAGTCATCAATTTTTCGCGTACCTGGCCGGTCCCCGATATCGACGCCTCCGACCGGGATTTCTTCAAGGCGTTTCAGGAAAATCCGGAACTGCAATTCTATCTCAGCGAGCCGATGCGGAGCCGTGCCAATGGCAATAGGGTGATGCACGCTGTCCGCAAGGTCACAGGACCGGACGGCGAATTTCTCGCGCTGATCTCCGGCGCGATCGAACTGGAATATTTCCAGAATTTTCTCGCGCAGATCGCCGTGAGCCGCGACAACGCCATCGCGCTGTTCCGTTCGGACAGTACGCTGCTGGTGCGGCACCCGCATATCGAATCCGAAGTGGGCCGCCAGTTCAAGCATGCGGTCGCGTTCAAGATTCTGGAAAAGGCGAACAAGGGCGTCGAGCGCAGCGGCGGCGCCATCGATGGCATCCCCCGCATTGTCGCGGCGCATAAGGTGGACCGTTACCCTGTCGTCGTCGCTGCCACGGTCACACAGGATCGTGCGCTGCGCGACTGGTACGAGGTGCTCTATCTGTTCGCGGCCATTGCCGGGATCACGATTACCTGCATTTTTAGTTTCGCCATTCTCTTCCTGCGGATGCTCAAGAACCACCAGATCTTCGTGCAGATGCAGGCGGAACGGGCAGAGGCCGACAAGATTCAGGAGCAGAACCTGCGCTTCGACGCGGCCCTCAACAACATGACGCAGGGCCTGCTGATGTTCGACGGCGAGGCGAGGCTGTCGGTGTTCAACAACCGCTACCTCGAAATCTACGGCCTCAAGCCGCATCAGGTCTGGCACGGGATGACGGTGCAGGAAGTGATCCGGATGCGGAAGAAGTCCGGCTCGTTTCCGGGCGACCCCGATCAGTATGCCGAAGAGATACTGAAATCGGTGAAGACCGGCAGGAACAAAAGCCTGTCGCTGGAAACCACCGACGGCCGCGTGATCCACATCCTGCACGAGCCGATGGATCACGGCGGCTGGGTCACCACGCATGAGGACATCACCGAGCGCGTGCGCGCCGAGCTGGAGCGCGACGAAAGCACGAAGTTCCTCGATCTCGTCATCAACAATGTGCCGGCGACCGTGATCGTGAAGGATGCAAAAACGCTGAAATGCGTATTGCTGAATCGCGCCGGTGAAATCTTCTACAACATGCCGCGCAAACACATGCTTGGCCGCACCGCGTTCGAGACGCTGCCGCTCGAATCGGCCGAAAAAATCACCGAGCTGGACCGCAAGTTCATCGAGGCACCGGACGTGCCGATGGTGATCGAGCGGCCGGTCGAACTGCCGGGCAAGGGCTACCGCATCGCCAACTCCACGCGGCTTTCGATTTCCGGGGACGATGGAAAGCCGAAATATTTGCTGACGGTGGTGAATGACGTTACGGACGCGCGCATGACCGAAGCGCAGATCGCGCATATGGCGCATCACGATGCGCTGACCGATCTGCCGAACCGCATCAAATTCACGGAGTATCTGAAGAAGGAGCTTACGCATGTGAAGCGCGGGCGGCGGATCGCGGTTCACTATCTCGATCTCGATCACTTCAAGTGGATCAACGACACGCTCGGCCATGCGACGGGTGACGAACTCCTCAAGGCGGTGGCGAACCGCATGCGCGGCTGCCTGCGCGAAACGGATTCGATCGCGCGCCTGGGCGGCGATGAATTCGCCATCGTCCAGACCGATCTCGACGATCCGCGCGAGGCCGGCAATCTCGCCGAACGGCTGCGCCTGGCGTTGTCGGGCACGCCCTACGACGTGAACGGCCATCAGATCGTCACCGACATCAGCGTCGGCATTTCGCTTTCCCCCGACGACAGCAGCGACCCGGACCAGTTGCTGAAGAACGCCGACATGGCGCTTTACAGCGCCAAGATGGAAGGCCGCGGCACCCACCGTTATTTCGAACCGGAGCTGGACGCGCGCATGAAAGCGCGGCGCGCAATGGAAGTCGATCTGCGCAATGCGCTCGCGCGCGGCGAGTTCGAACTGCATTACCAGCCGATCGTGAGCGTGCAGACGGGCTCGATCAGCTGCTTCGAGGCGCTCTTGCGCTGGCGTCACCCCGAGCGCGGGCTCGTATCGCCGGCGGCGTTCGTGCCGGTGGCGGAAGAGATCGGCCTCATCGTGGCGCTCGGCGAATGGGTGCTGCGGACGGCCTGCAATGAGGCCGCCGGCTGGCCCGGCAGTCTCAAGGTCGCGGTGAACCTGTCACCGGTGCAGTTCATGAACGAGAATCTCGTGCCGATACTCGTGAGCGCGCTGTCCGCAAGTGGTCTCTCGCAAAATCGGCTGGAACTGGAAATCACCGAGACGGTGCTCCTGCAAAGCAACGAGCGCACGCTCGGCAAGCTGCAACAGATCCGCGATCTAGGCGTGCGCGTGGCGGTGGACGATTTCGGCACCGGCTATTCGTCGCTGAGCTATCTGCGCAACTTCCCGCTCGACAAGATCAAGATCGACCGCTCTTTCATCAAGGGCATCGCGGAGGAGCCGCGAACGCGCTCGATCGTGTCCATGATCATCACGCTCGGCAACAGCCTCGGCATGACGACGACGGCGGAGGGTGTGGAGACGAAAGAGCAGCTCGATATTTTGCGCGAGGAAGGCTGTCAGGAAATGCAGGGATTTTTGTTCAGCGCCGCGCGGCCTGCTTCGGACATCGTGCGGATGTTTCCCGCGCACAATGCCAAAGGCTCTCGCGCGGTCGCGTGACATCAAGCGCCGGCGACAGTAATCACAATCTGATTGTCCACGGCCGCGCCCGTTGCGACCCTGCGCACAACTCCTTCGGCGGTCCAGCGTTGTAGTCCCCGAGCCACAGTGCCCGAAAGAAATACGCATCCATTGTGGATTTCAACCTTGATGCCGTCCCTGGGGATCAGGGGATCGTTCGCGAACGATTGCAAGATATTCCGCATCAAGATGAAATCGTAGATCGATTGCATCATGCTTCTCCTGCCCGGACAGCGAAAGTCTATTCGGCGCAGAAATTTGCCGATTGATTTAGGTCAAGCCAGCCGAAGCAAAGTCAGGCGGCGCAGCAACATTCGCGGCTCTGGCTTCAAGGCCGCTGACATCCACCAGCGTTACGCCATTCGGCAGGTTGACGATTTGCTTCTCGCGGGCAAGCCGGGCGAACACGCGGCTCACCGTCTCGATCGTCAGACCGAGAAAATCGGCGATGTCCTGCCGGCCCATCGGCAGAGACACGGTGGCGGAGGGGCCGTTCAGCCGGCTCCAGCGGTCGCGCATTGCAATCAAAAAACTTGTGATTTTTACTTCCGCCGTAAAGCGGCCAAGCAGCGTTATCTGTTGCTGCGCGGCGGTGAGTTCGTGCGCCGTGAACTCTTGCAGGCGCCGGAGTAAATGCGGCTTCTCTTCGGTCAGTCTTTGAAACGACGTGCGGGGAAAACGGCAGACACTGACGGGGCCGACCGCATCGGCGGAAAACGCGTGGCGTTCCTTCAGCGAAAGTCCGATGAAATCACCGGGAAGCGCGAAGCCCAGGATTTGGCGGCGGCCATCGGGGAATATCCGGTAGAAACGGACTACGCCTTCAGTGACAGTGTAAACGGCGTCAACGGCTTCGGATTCAACGAACAGCGTCTGCTTGGGCTTGAAACAGAAGGGCTGTGCAAGAGCATCCAGCTCCCGCAAGTCCCTGGTATCGAGAGCAGCGCAGATGCTGTGCAGGCGAACCTTGCAAGCCGCGCAACGATCGCCGTTGTGTGCATTTGCGCAACACGACTGGGCGTATCCTTCCCACGCTTGATGCACGTTCATCGAGCCGTTTCCTTCTGTAGTGCGTGTGCAAGATAACACGCACTTTAATCCATGGGTGAAACGGCAGTCATAGGCCGCATGGCTTTATTGTCGCGTCAGCCGGTTTGGCGAGGGATATCGGCGCGTTAAAACGAAGTGTGATCTTAAGTGCGGCGCTGTGTCCCGGCGAACCGGCCGCAGGGGCTGTCATTCGATGGATTGATCTAGATCAACGAGCAAAGAGCCGGCTTCAGCGCAAGCAAGCCTGACGTGACGTTGTTGTCGTTTGCCGGAGGTCCGCTCAAGCACGAATGTCAAGCTATCAGGCGGGACGCTTCCCGTCCGGGTGTCAAGTTCGTGAATATAACGACTTGATTCCTGCCAACGCGGATTAGGCAAGCAACCAATCCCTTCTATCCGCGGCAGCCTTCAAAACTTAGGCTGCAAAAGCGCGATCAAGATGGAAGCTGCGACTGCCAGCATGAAGACCGCGAGCAGAAACGAAGAGACGTTGGACTTTCCAGCATTCATGTCCATGGGCATTCTCCGCTAATGCGGAGAACGTAAATGCGCGGCGGACGCGAGCATTGATTTAGCGCAACGCCGGTGTTTTTTAATCCGCGCGTCGCAACTTTCTCCGCCTGAAATCCTGCAAAATTTCCCGCGCGGCGTTATGTCCCGGCGCGCCGGTGACGCCGCCGCCGGGATGCGTCCCCGACCCGCACATATAGATTCCCGGGAGCGGTCCGCGATAGTCGGCATGGCCGAGCATCGGGCGGGCGGAGAAAATCTGATTGAGGTCTAGCGCGCCGTGAAAGATGTCGCCGCCCGTCAGGCCGAACGTGCGTTCCAGATCGAGCGGCGAGAAAATCTGGCGGCCGAGCACCGATGTCTTGAAGTTCGGCGCGTAGGTATTGACCGTATCGACCATGAGATCGGCGACCTTATCGCGGTGCTGGTCCCAGTTCGATCCATCCGGCAGTTCCGGCGCCACATGCTGGCAGAACAGGCTCGCGACGTGCTGGCCCTTCGGGGCGAGCGTGTGGTCGAGGGTGGAGGAGATCACCACTTCAACGATGGGTTTTTTCGACCAGCCGGACGTGCGCGCATCGAAATAGGCCCGCTCCATATATTGCAGCGAGGGCGCGATGATGATGCCCGCGGTGTGATGTTCCGCGAGCGTCTTGCCGGGCAGGCAGGTAAAGTCCGGCAGTTCCGAAAGTGCCACATTCATCCGGAACGTGCCGGAGCCGCAACGCCAGTGCGCGATGCGTTCGCTGAACGTGCCGGGAAGCGCACCGGCGGGAAACAGCTTCGTGTAAAAAAGCTTTGGATTGAGATTCGACACGACGGCTTTCGCCCGGATCGCATCTCCGTTTTCAAGCACGACACCGGCGGCACGTTTCTTCTCCACGATCACTTCGCGCACGGGTGAGGAGAGCCTAATCTCTGCCCCCGCGGCGGCTGCCGACTTCGCCATCGCCTGCGTGATGGCGCCCATGCCGCCGATGGCGTGGCCCCAGACTCCCTTCTTGCCGTTCACTTCGCCGAAGCAGTGATGCAGCAGCACATAGGCGGAGCCGGGCGTGTAGGGACTGGCATAATTGCCGACAATGCCGTCGAAGCCGTAGGCCGCCTTGATCGGCGCGCTTTCGAACCACTGGTCGAGATAATCGCCCGCCGAACGCGCGAAGAGATCGAGCAGCTCGCGTTGGCCCTCAATGCCGAGCCTGCGCATCCTGTTGGCGAGCGAACCGGCCTTGAACAACTGCGCAATCGCCGTCAACGGATTGCCGCTTGCGATATTGGGCGGCGTCTGCAGCACGACTTCGCGCAGGAGGTCGGCGATGCGCTCCAGGTTGTCCGCGTAGGCGTCGAGGCGCTCCGCGTCGCGCCTGGAAAACTTTCCGACTTCTTCCTTGGTCTTGCCGCCGCCCACCTTGAGATAGCGTCCGTCATCGAGCGGCAGGAAGTTGGAGATTTTCCGCTCAACGATTTTCAATCCGTGAGCGTGGAGGTCGAGATCGCGGATCACCTTCGGATTGAGCAGCGAGACGGTGTAGGAGGCGACGGAGTTGCGGAATCCCGGATGGAATTCCTCGGTGACGGCGGCACCGCCCGCCACCGCACGGCGCTCCAGCACGACCACCTTCAGTCCGGTTTTGGCGAGATAGGCGGCACAGACCAATCCATTGTGTCCGCCGCCGATGATCGCTACGTCGTGCAATGCGCGCTCCAGAATTTCAAGCCGCCATTCTATCAGATAAATTTCGGGATCGGCCCGACAACTGGCCAAGCTCGGCAAGGAATTGCCCCGGCCACTGTTCGAGCCGGAAACGCAAATTCGCGCGTGTCTTTGCTGCCGTTTTCCCCGTCGCTCATTCGCCGTCTTCCTTCAATCGCCGCGCGCCTGCACAAACAGGCTGCGGGCACCTTTCATCTCGAGCCAGTAGCCTTCCGGCGTGCGTACGAGCCGCACCACGACATTCTCGCAGTGAGCGCAGCGGAACACCGCACCCATGCGGCCGCCATACAGCCTTGCCGCACCGATGGGTGCCGCATGGTGACAGCCATCGCAAGTGATCGATGCGCCGGTGATCTCGACCGCGAACAGTTCGCTCAACAGTCCCGCCGCGGAATTTCCGTCTAGCGGAAGCGGCTTCTCGCTCATGTCACGCTCCTGTCGGTCCAAAGCGCTCGGTCTTGATCAGGCCCGCATCGTGACCAAGCTCGATCAGCGCGCGCGCGGCGGATTCCACCAGTTGTGTCGGCCCGCAGATGAAGATGCGCGGCTGTTCCTTCGGCGAAAAGCCCACGCGGGACAACATTTCAGGATCGATGCGTTTCTTCTCGCCCGTCCATCCGGCGGGCTGCTGTCTGGTCAGCGTATGAACGACTTTCAGTCCGTCGCTCCTGGCCGCGAGTGCAGCCAGCTCCTTGCGATAGATGATGTCATCGAAAGAGCGCGACGAATAAACCAGCAGCGCCGGGTTTTTGTTTCCAGCCGCCGCGCGGTGGCGGAGCATCGCCATCAGCGGCGCTACCCCGGAGCCGCCCGCCACCAGAAACAGCGGCTCGGTCATGAACGCGCTCCAGACGAAGTGTCCGCCGATGGGTCCGCGCAACTCGAACTTGTCGCCGACGATCACTTCACTGGAGAGATAGGGCGAGACCTCGCCTTCCTCGATGCGTTCCACGGTGACGAGCAGCTCCGCCGCTTCCGGCGCCGAGGCAATCGAATAACTGCGCTGGGCCTGATAGCCGTCGTCGCTGGTCAAACGAATATCCACATGCTGGCCCGGCCGGTGACCCGGCCAATCCGGAATGTCGAGCGAGAGCGAGCGCACGCGCGGCGTTTCCTCGATGATTTCGCGCACGGTCGCGGTGCGCCACGGCAGCTTGCGCGTCGGCTGCACTTTTTCAGTCGCCAGCATATCGCTGCTCGCGCCACGGATCGCCGTAGATGTGATAGCCGAGTTCTTCCCAGAAACCGGGCGTGTCGGTTTCGGTGAACTCGATGCGCTGGATCCACTTGGCACTCTTCCAGAAATAGAGATGCGGCACGACGAGGCGCGCGGGCCCGCCGTGTTCGGGGTCCAGTTCCTCGCCGGCGAACCTGGTCGCGACCATCGCCTTGCCTTCGAGCATGTCTTCGACCGGCACGTTGGTGGTGTAGCCGCCGTAGCAATGCATCAGGGCGAAGGGGGTCGGTGCTTCATCGAGGCCCGCCGCCGCGAGCAGGTCGTCGAAGGTGACTCCCCGCCATTCGGTGTCGAGCTTCGACCAGGTGGTGACGCAGTGAATGTCGGTCTTGATCTTGGTCTGCGGCAGCGCGTTGAACTGTTCCCAGTCCCATTCGGCGAATTTGTTGTGTCCGTCGGTGAGGGCAAAGCGCCACTTCACGAGGTCGATGCGCGGCGTCGGCCCCGCCGACAGCACGGGAAAATCGTTGACGAGATGCTGGCCCGGCGGCGTGCGCGCCGCGTGATCGCTGGAGCGCTGCTTGCCGCGAAAACCTCGGGAGACGGGGGGCTCGCTCATCGGAAATCCTTTTCAGGCCTGCCTTGCAGCCGGACTATAGCGCAGACCTTACATTACGTGACATTACGTGCTTTCGGAGATCATCCGGCAGGGCCGCGTGCGGTGAGGGTGCATCAGTGTCGCGGGTCAACCGTCGGTGCCACGGCGTCATGCGATGGCGGCGGGCATCGAACAGCGCTTTGATGCGGTGCTTTCCGCCGTCGAGCAGAATGGCCGGCGAGCAAGGCAGGTTGCTTAAGCGGGATCAGGGACGAAAATTCTTCGCCGCCTTGAGAAGCCCGCACGATTTTCAGGCTGCATCCATCATTCCTACCATCGCGGCGCGAACCTGTGCGATCTCGTCGTCGTTGATGGTGTGGCCCATGCCCGGATAAATACGCTCGGTCACTTCGGCACCCATGCTGCTTAAGATTTTTGTGGATTCTTTCACGCGCGTAAGCGGGACGTGGAAGTCCACATCGCTGCATCCAATGAACACCGGCGTACCGTCGAGCGAGCCTTTGTAATCGCGCTTGGTGCCTTCGGGTCCGATCAGGCCGCCGGTGAGCGCCAGCACGGCTCCGTATCGTTGCGGAAAGCGGGCGGCGTATTCGAGACTGAGGCACGCGCCCTGCGAGAAGCCGAGCAATGCGGCACGCGAGGGCGGGAAATGATCCGCCGCCAGCCGGTCGAACAGATTGCCGATCGTGGCGAGCGCCGATGACAGATAGGGCTCGTTCTGTTCGAGCGGCGCCAGAAACGATTGCGGATACCAGGTGCGGCCCGCAGCCTGCGGCGCGAAATAAGCGAAGTCCGGCTGCGCGAAGACTTCGGCAAGCGAGAGAATGTTGTCCGCCGTAGCACCGCGCCCATGCAGCATGATCATCGCACCCTTCGCGCGGGAAAGGGGCGCGCCGGACTGTGCGACGGGCTGGTCCTCGTGAATCGATTGCATCATTTTCTTTCCGGCAGCCGGATTGGCGGCAGGCGTTTCTCGATCATGTCGCGGGATTTCTCCAGCCATGGCGGAAGCTGCAGTCGCCGGCCAAGCTCGGCGGGTTTTTCGTCAATGGCAAATCCAGGCGGGTCGGTCGCGATCTCGAACAGAATTCCACCCGGCTCGCGAAAATAGATGGAGCGGAAATAATTGCGGTCAAGGATTGGCGTCACGTTGAAGCCCAGGGCCGCGATCTCCTCGCGCATCTGCTTCTGGGCTTCGGCGGATTTCGCCCGGAAGGCGACATGATGCACGGTGCCGCCGCCGGGACGGCGATCCAGCGCGCCGGGCCGCCAGAGCAGGTCGATGATGCCGCCAGCCGCATTCTTGTCGGCGCTTTGCAGCCGGATACGGTCGGGGGCTTCCTCGATCCGCGTGTAGCCGAAGGTTTCCGTGAGCAATTTTAGTGTGCGCTCCGGTGCCTCGACACAAAGCGCTACGGACTCAAATCCGGACAGCGAATTCGCCTCGCTTTTTGAATTCACCGAGGCGATTTCCAGATGCAGCCCGTCCGGATCGTCGAAGGAAATTACCTGTGCGCCGAAACGCTCGAACGGGCCATTGAAGTCGATACTGAATTCCGCGAGCCGAAGCATCCACGATTCAAATGCAGCAGCAGGGATTGCAAAGGCGATGCTCTCCGTCATGCCGGGACCGGTGCGGCCCTTGTCCGCGAGCGGAAACGGAAAGAAGGTGAGGATGCTGCCGGGTCTGCCAGCTTCGTCGCCGTAATAAAAATGATAGGTATCCGGTGAATCGAAATTCACGGTCTGTTTCACCAGACGCAAACCCAGCACCTGCGTGTAGAAGTCCAGGTTCGCCTGCGGATCGATCGCAATGGCGGTGACGTGGTGAATGCCGGGAACGTTCAGCAGCATCAGACCAGACCGAAGAACGTGACGGCGAACATAATCGTGACGAGCACCAGCGAGTTCAGTACGAGCAGCAGCAGAACCTTCGTGCCCACACTCCAGATCGCCTCCAGCGACGTCATCATGCCGATGGCGGACATCGCAACCAGCATCAGCGCCGTCGAGACAAAGGACAAAGCTGTTTTCAACGGAGCCGGAATCCAGCCGAATGAACCGATCACGACGAGCGCCGCAAAGGCCAGAATAAACCACGGCAAATCGATACGCGACCCTGCTGTCCGCTTTTGCTGCCCATAGGCGAAGGCGATTCCGAGCACAAAGAATGCAATCAGTGAAACCCGAAAGAGTTTCGTGAGCGTTGCCGTGTTGCCCGCCGCTTCCGAAATGGTAAAGCCCGCGGCCACGGCCTGCGGAACGTTGTGAATGGAGCCGCCCAGGAAAATTCCGGCACGGGTCGCTTCGAGGCCCGCATACACGGCCACGAGCGGATAGATCACCATCGCAATCGCGCTCAAGGCGATCACGCCGACAATCACGAATATCGCATCGCGCTGGGTGCTGCCTTTTTTCGGAAGCACAGACGCAATCGCCACCGCGGCGGACGCGCCGCAAAAAGCCGTGCTGCCGCCTGCGAGCAAGCCGAGCGGCACGGTCAATCCCATCGCGCGCGCGGCGAGCACGCTGAAGACGATCGTGCAGACGATGGCCGCGATCACCGCGAGTGCCGGCGCAATCCCGATGGCGAGCACGTCCGCAAGCGTCAGCCTTGCACCGAGGAGTGCCACGGCAATCGCAAGCAAATGTTTCGCCGAAAATTCGATGCCGGGAAGGGCGGCGCTTTTCTTCGTCAGCGGATGCAGGAGCATGCCGAACACCAGCGCGTACAGCAGGCCTGAACCGAAGCCGCCGAAATCGAGCAGCCAGGCGTGGAGCGCGACAACAGCCGCGAGCGCGACGCCGGGAAAATAGAAGGCGGCTGGAGGTCTCGGCGCAGGCTTTTTTCGGTTGGCCATTTCAGGCACCTGTGCCGTGACGATAGATCCAGGATTTCGCTTCAATCAGCCGGTCGCCGCTCCAGCCGAGACGGAAATCGCGCAGCCGTCGCAACAAGCCGCCGGCGTGATAGATTTTTCCGGAGAAGCGCGCCGCACGCTGCATTTTCGACGTGCGGTGCTGACGCTCGCGCTCATAGGCGCGGAAAGCCAATTCGATTTCGCTGCCGCGCCGGACATGACGGCCGAGCGCTTCGGCGTCCTCAAGGGCGGCACCGGCACCCTGGGCGATGAAGGGGAGCATCGGATGGGCAGCGTCGCCGAGCAGCGTGACACAGCCTTCGCCCCATTTGTTCAGGCGTGGCCGGTCGGCGAGCGCCCAGCGCTGGAATTGCGTTCCGGCTTGCAGAATTGTTCTCGGCAATTGCCCCCATCCCGACAGCGCCTTTGGTATTTCGGCAAGCATAGCTGGTTCGTTCCATTCCTGCGAAGTCCAGCTGTCGCGGAAGACCGCGACCACATTGACCATCTTTCCGCCCGCAACCGGATAATGAACGAGATGCGCGCCTTCGGAGAGCCACAGGCGCACGTCCGGCTCCGAAAATTCCGGCGGTAGATTTTCCGCCGGAACGAGCGAGCGCCAGGCGACATACCCGCTGAATTCCGGCGGGCCATCGCCGTGGAGCTGGGACCGCGTTTTCGACCAGAGCCCGTCCGCACCCACGATGCCGATTCCGAGATGCTCCTCGGTTTTTCCGTTGCGAAGCGTGAGGGCGGTAACGCCGCGCTGATGCGCGGCCAGCTCGATGATGTCCGCGCCGAATTCGAACACGATGTCCACGTTGTCGCGGGCGATTTCGTGCAGTGCCGCCTGCAGGTCCGCGCGCATCGTCAGCAGCCACGGACTGCCGTAGTTGCGGCCGCTGCTTTTGACCGGCGAGCGGGCGAGGATGCGCCCGCTGTCGCCGTCGCCGACGATCAGTTCGCGCGCTTCCGCCGCGCGCTCGCGGACAAGGTCGAGCGCGCCGATGGCCTTGAGTGCCGATGTTGCATTGGGCGTGAGCTGGATGCCGGCCCCGAAGGCCTGGATCGCGGGTGCCCGTTCGAGCAGCACCGGACGGAAGCCCGCGCGGGCGAGCGAGATCGCCGCCGCCAATCCGCCGATGCCTGCACCCGCGACCAGAATCGTGCGGGAGCGCGCCATCGCGGCGCCGTCAGGCGGCTTTGCCGGTGAACGCGCACTCGGCCGGGCGCGCGGAGGCGGCGGCGAGTTTGGGATCGTGCTTATAGAGAGTGGAGCAGTAGGGGCAGATGATTTCGTTCTCGCTGCCCATATCCAGATAGACGTGCGGGTGATCGTTCGGCGGGATCGCGCCTACGCATTTGAACTCGCGGGACCCGATCTCAATGACGGAGATGCCCGTCTCGTTATGGAAATGTGGAACGATGGTTAGCGCCATGCCCGCCTCTGTTCGCCTCGACCAAGGCCGGTTCCTACAGCAAGGCCGGGATTCCCGCCATACGGCACGTTGATGCCCCGGCAACCATTGGGGGTACGGAATTGGCTTAGCCGATCGGGCTACACGGTTCCACCGGACGCACCGCTGCCGCAATTGGTTCGCATATCACCACTGATATGAAACGGATTTTGGTCTCTTTCGCTGCCCTGATCGCGCTTTCGGCCAGCCTTTATGTGCTTTGGCCGGAGGCGAGCCGCGCATGGACGTGGCGAATCGCGGCGGAGGAGCCGGCGAAGCTCGCCGAATTGCAGCTAGCCGATGTCTTCGATGCGGATATGGCGGCGGCTGAAATCAAGGCAGCCCTCGACCGCGACGACATCGAACTTGCCGAGAGCTTTGCCGCGCTGGCGCAGGAGCGGGCGATTCCGGTTCCCGCGGACCTCAAGGCCCGGCTCGACTATGCCCGCGGCACCCTCCAGCAGCTCAAACGGTCGGCGGTGAATTTCGGGCACGGCTTTGTCACCGGTGCGCCCGAGAGTGCCGCCGGCATGGCCGGTGCCGCCACCGGCGATCTCCTTGTCTATGGCGATGTGCGCGACCTCGCCCGCGAAGGCTGGAGGGCGGCACAAGGCCAGCAGGTCGATCCGCTGATCGCGAGCCTCGCCGCGGCGGGTCTCGCTGTCACGGTCGGCACCTATCTGTCGGACGGTCTTGCGGCCCCGGCGCGTGCAGGCGTGAGCCTGTTCAAGGCATCGCGCCGCGCGGGCAAACTCAGCGTCAATCTCGTCTCCGATGCGAGCCGTCTTGCGCGCACCGGCAAGACGGGCACGCTCGTCACCGCCTTCGCCGATCTCGGCAAGATCGAAAGCAAAGCGGGCGCGCGGACTGCCCTTGAAGGCTTGCGGCACGCCGACGGCGTGACCGATCTTGCGAAGGTCGGCCAACTTGCTGAAAAGAATGGTTCGAAGACACTCGCCATCCTGAAGACGCTTGGCCGCGGCGCGTTCGCGCTCGGTGCGGGTGCGCTCACGGCAAGCTTCTGGGTGATGGGGGCCGCGACCAACATTTTCCTGCTTGTGATCGCACTCTCGACCCTGTTCGCGAGCCTCGTGCGCTGGCTGTGGCCGGCGATGCGCTACGCGGGCGCCAAGGCTTTCGCCGCCGTCTAGCAACGCGCGCCGCATACGGCTAAGACGGTCGCCCTTCCAGTCCTGATCTTGCCAGACAATGCAAAGTTTCATCTACAAGGGCATCGAGATCGCCTATCGCGACGAGGGCAGCGGCGATCCCGTTGTCATGATTCACGGCTTTGCATCCAACAAGGAAGCGAACTGGGTCGTTCCCAGCTGGTTCAAGACGATCACGGAATCGGGCCGCCGTGCCATCGCGGTCGATAATCGCGGGCACGGGCTTTCCACCAAATTCTACGATCCGGCGGACTATCACTCGTCGAAAATGGCGGGCGACGTGGTGGCGCTGATGGATTTTCTGAATCTCGAAGCGGCGGACATCGTCGGTTACTCGATGGGTACACGCATCTCGGCGTTTCTTACGCTCGAGCACCCGCGCCGGGTGCGCTCCGCGGTATTTGGCGGGCTCGGCTGGCACCTCGTCGATAACACAGGCCTCTATCAGGGCATCGCCGAGGCGCTGGAGGCGCCGTCGCTGGAGGACGTGAAACACAACCTCAAGGGTTATCTGTTCCGTTCATTCGCGGAGTCCACGTTGTCGGACCTCAAGGCGCTGGCCGCCTGCATGCGCGGTTCGCGGCAGACACTGTCTCCCGAGCAGCTTGCGAAAATCGCCTGTCCGGTTCTCGTCGCCGTCGGCACCGTCGATCCCATCGCGGGGTCCGCGAGGGCGCTTGCGGAATTGATTCCGGGCGCACAGGTATTGGATATTCCGAACCGCGATCACATGCTCGCGGTGGGCGACAAGGTCTTCAAGCAGGGCGCGCTGGATTTCCTGAACAAGCGGCCCTAGTCATGACGCGGCTGCATGGCAGGTTTTACGGCTAAACGTGTTGTTCACCGCCTGTCGCCTATCTGTGGTAAAAGTGAACTGAACCTGGACGAGAGCCCCGATGGCACAACGTCATTCCAAAATCGCCGGCCTGCGCACGGTCGATCCCGTATGGCAGCGCATCCGCGATGAAGCGGCGGAGATCGCCTCGCGCGAGCCGCCGCTCGCCAGCTTTATTTTTGCGACCATCCTGCACCACGATTCGCTGGAGCAGGCGATCGCGCAGCGTATCGTGGACCGGCTGGAGCATCCGACTCTCGCGGGCGAACTGATCCGCCAGGCCTACGACGAACTGTTCGCGGCGGAGCCGAGCATCGGCGAAGTCTTCCGCGCGGACATCGCGGCGGTGGCCGAACGCGATCCGGCGACCTCGCGCTATATCGAGCCGGTGCTTTACTTCAAGGGATTCCACGCGCTGCAGACCTATCGCCTCGCGAATTTTCTCTGGCGGCACGGGCGTCAGGATTTCGCGCTCTATCTGCAAAGCCGCATGTCGGCGGTATTCGGCGTGGACATCCATCCGAACGCGCGCATCGGGCGGGGCATCTTCATCGACCATGCGACCGGCGTCGTGATCGGCATGACCTCGGTCATCGACGACGACGTTTCGATCCTGCATGGCGTGACGCTCGGCGGCACCGGCAAGGAGCGCGGCGACCGCCATCCCAAAATCAGGCGTGGCGTGCTGATCGGCGCCGGCGCGAAGATTCTCGGCAATATCGAAGTCGGCTCCTGTTCGCGCGTGGCGGCGGGTTCCGTCGTGCTGAAGCCGGTCCCGCCCAACATGACCGTGGCGGGCATCCCGGCGCGCGTTGTCGGCAAGTCCGATTGCGCGGAATCGCCGTCGCACTCGATGGACCAAGTCTTCGACATGCCTTCCTTCGCGGGAGAGGCGATCTAATTGAACTAATTTTGCCCGCATGGGTGCTCGCTTCGCTCGCCATGCGGGAACGGCTTGCGGCGTAGTGCTTGGCGCGGGTAGGTTGCCCCGCGCCTTTCCCGTTTTAGCCCGGAGATTCCCTTGGACCGTCAGGAACTCGACCGCCTGCAAGTTTATCTGCGGCGGATGCTCAATCCGGAAATCGCGCTCGCCGAGCGCGCGCGCCGCGAGGACATGGCGGAAGTGATCCTGAACGACGAGCCGATCGGCCGCATTACGGTCGACGACGAGGACGGCGACCGTTCGTACAATCTTACGGTGCCGATCGAGATGCCCTCGGCGACGCCGAACCTGAACGAGGCCGTGCGCGCGAAATTCGGCAATCCCAAATTGCGGGTCGTGCCGCGCCCGAAGAAGACGGATTCTTCCGAGATCTATCTGGACGACGAGTATATCGCCGTGCTGTTCCGCGACGACGCTTCGGGCCGTACCTGGACCTTCGAGATGGCGGTGCTCGACATCGATCTTGAACCCGGCGAACAGAGCTAATCGGCGAAGTCCGCGAGATCATCCATGCCGATCTATTCACTCGACGGGATCGCTCCCGAACTTCCCGCGTCAGGCGACTATTACGTTGCCGAGGAAGCCGTAATCACGGGCAAAGTGCGCCTCGGCGAACAGGCGAGCATCTGGTTCTGCGCGGTGCTGCGCGGCGACAATGAATGGATCGAGATCGGCCCGCGCACGAATATCCAGGACAATTGTGTTTTGCATACCGATCCCGGCTTCCCGCTGAACATCGGCGAGGGCTGCACCATCGGGCACAGTGCGGTGCTGCATGGCTGCACCATCGGCGAGAATTCGCTGGTCGGCATGGGGGCCACGATCCTGAACGGCGCGAAGATCGGAAGGAATTCGATTGTCGGCGCGAATTCCCTCGTCACCGAGGGCAAGGAATTTCCCGACAACTCGCTGATCGTCGGCGCGCCCGCGCGTTCGATCCGCAAGGTGGAGGATGCGACCGTGCAGTTTCTCCGTGGCGCGGCGCAGGTCTATGTCGATCGCGCGGCCCGTTACAAGAGCGGCTTGAAGAAAGTCTGACGCTCTCCGGCCGAGCAAAGCGAGAGCCGGGGTCCAGCGCTTCTATTCTTCTTCGGATTTTCTGGACCCCAGGTCGCGCGCGAACTTGTGTTCGCGCTTGCCGGGGGAACGGTATTCATTCGTTCGTCGCTTGAAATGGGTGAGGCCGGCCTTTGGGGGAAGGCCGGCCTCTGCATACCTGGTCCGGGGACGGGGAGGGGTGGGGACGTGACCAGGCAGCTAACTTGTTTTTTGCGCTCCCTCAGCGAGCCTGTGCGGCGACGTAAGGGGTCGGACGGTCGTCGCCGAGCGAGACCCAGATGTTCGGATCGGACTGGCTCTGCCGCTTGGTGTAGCGGTAGCCGGTCTGCGACCAGGGCAGGATTTCCTCGACCTGATTGTCGAGAATGAACTCGCCCTTGTTGGTGCGGACGGTGAGCACGGAGTGGCCGTCGCCCTTCTTGTCGCGCACCACGGTGATGAGCAGCGCCTCGCGCGGCCAGCCCAGCTGCATCAGCATCCGGCGCTTCAAGAGAACGTAATCCTCGCAGTCGCCGTAGCCGTCTTCCGGATACGTCCACTTCTCGATCACGCCGTAATGCTCAAGGTCGGTGAGCGGCTTGATGCGCTCGTTCACGAAACGGTTGACCCGCTCCATTTCCTTGCGCACCGCCGCCGTCAGGTCCACGTCGCGCGGCGTGCTCGCTTCGGAGCGGCATTCCCACGGACGGTCCTGACAGAACTGGACCCAGCCGATCGGCGGACGCGAATTCTCGCCGATCGAGACGTACAACAGTTTTTCCCGCGGATTGCCGAAGGCGGGGAACATTGCTCCCGCCGCGGCCATCGCGACCAGCACGGACGCGATCTTCGTCGCGTTTCGGATTGTGCCTTTCATGGGCCCCTCCCGTTTCTTGGGGCCACACTAAGTACGCACCGCTTGCGCCCGGCATAAAATGCAGGCTCGAAAACGAGCTAAACTTTCACGAAATAAAAATCGAATTTTCGAAGAAGAAAAATCGAATTCGTTTCAAATTCGATCGTCTAAAATTTTAGGCAAATTTGAATTGCACGGAAGTGGCCGCCGCTGGCTCGCATGCATGGTGTACGAAAAATGACTCGGGCTTTTTTGCCGGCATGAAAATTGTGCTGCGGCGTGACGCTGCGTATAAAAAACTTAGTTTTTAAAAGCCATGTGAAGAACGCAACCGGCCAGCTCGTTTCGGGAATGGTTTTCGGATCGTAAAAACAACAAGGCCGCCGGGATACGGCGGCCTTTGAAATTCGCGGATTTCGCCGAGCCGTTATGTGGCCGCGCCGCCGACCTCGTGTTCGAGGGTATCCGCGTTCTGGACGCGGCTGAATTCGACCGCGAAGCCGGTTTCCAGCACGCGCACCACGCGCGAAGGCGTGCGGCCGATGGTGACGGGCGATCCTAGCGGCAGCTTGATGCTGGTAGCGACCATCGCACCGGAAAGCGAGACGTCGACCACGCGGCAATCGACCTTGCTGCCATCGGGCAGCGTGAGGACCGTGCGCGGATTGCGCAGTTCGAAACGGGCGTGGCGACGGTCTTCGGGCAAGCCCAGCGCATTTCTGTTGGCGAACCAGGTGAGCTGGTCCGCGATCTTGTCCCGGCGGCGGATGGTGGCCGAGACCGTCATTGCGAAGCCGGTTTCCGAAGCGCGCGTGCAGCGGCCTTCGACGCGGCCCAAATGGTCGATATAGGCGACCACATGCTCGCCAAGGCGGGGTGGCATCGCGGTTGTGAAGGAGACGCCGCCCGGCGACATATTCACCGTCTGGCATGCGAATTCCTGCCGGTCCTCGCGCATGAAGCGCCCGAGCAGGTTTACTTTCACGCGCTGATGTTTGCGCCGCTCCTGACTAAGCGGGAGCACTCTCGCAGGTTTGTTTTCGCCCATTACCGATCGGCCGCAGTTCAACAAATTACACAGCAACCCTAGCGGGGCCATAGTTAACGGGAAGTGTCGGGCGGTTTACATGCCTTCCCGATGCGTTAACGGGAGTTATGCCGGCCTCCATCCAGGAGTCGCAGCGCACCGCCAGGTACACGCTTGGGTGGTGCCAAAAGGTCAATCTCGCCCGCGCCCCGAGCATCTTCCCGCAGCAGCTGCCGCGAGGTCACAAGCTGAAGCCGGACCAGCGGCGTGACGCCGGCCCAATACGGGTTTTCCAGCGCCGTGAGCGCGCCCAGCATCCGGGCGTGCGTGCGCCCGCGGTGGCGGAGCGGAAGCGCGAGCAGCTCAAGATTCATAGCGCGGGCGTCCGCGGTTTTGCCGCGAAGTCCCACCACCGACGGGATCGCGGAAGCGGCGACGCAATCGAGCATCGAATTCAGGTCCTGCACATCCCCGGGCGCGAAGATTTCGGAGAGTGCGTGGCCTTTAATTTCACGTCCCAAAAGGGAACAGATGCGCGTGCCTGCGAGACGCACGACATGCCGGTCCCGCGTGCTGAATTCCAGCAGCAGCACGTCGCCGAGCAGCGTGCGGATCGCGGAAGGATCCAGATCGCTGCGCTCCGGCGCACTGCGGCCCGCGCGGAGACGATCCCAATAGCTGTAGAGAGCGCGGCTTGCGGCATGTTTCATCTTGCGGCTCCTGTCACGAACTGACCCGCAGAGAGACGGGTTTCGTTCACACAGGAGGGAAGGAGCAGATCGCGTGCCGTCAGGATCGGGACTCGCGCAGGAGCAGTGCGTGCCCGGGGTTAGGGTTAAGCCTTGGTTTCAGTCGTGTTTCGCATTTGATTTGATAGGGTCGCTCTCGACAGCGCATTCAACCCCCGTTCAGCGCGAAACAACGAACAGGTCTGCGACCCAACTTCCTCACGGGGAGGCGGGACGTGACGGGGCCCGCGGGAGCGGGGGCTTCCCGCGGGCTTCCCACCCCTAGATTCCATTCCATGCTGGCGTTCTCCGGGCGACCGCGAAGCGGCGAACCGGGGTCCAGAAAAAAGTTATTCACTGTTGCTGGACTCCGGCTCTTGCCGCGCTCCGCGCGGCGTGACCGGGGAACGTCCTTGCCCCTTGTGCCTTTGGGCCCTATCCATTCTCCGAATGCTCGAACGCACCCCGGCTTCCCCCTCCGAACCGATCTTCAACCTGCCGTGGATCGTCACGCTGTTTTCCGGCGCGATGATAGCGATCCACGCGATCCGGGCGTTTCTCGACAGCAAGACCGATATGGAAGTGTTGCTGTGGCTCGCGTTTCTGCCGGCGCGGTACGGCCCCACGCTGCGCCTGCGCGAAGCATTGCCGGGAGGCGATGCGGCCGACCTCTGGACATTCGTGACCTATGCGTTCCTGCATGGCGACATCACGCATCTGATCGTGAACCTGGTCTGGTTGCTGGCATTCGGGAGTGCCGTCGCATGGCGCTTCGGCCCGCTGCGCTTTTCCGTCTTCTTTGCCGTTACCGCCGCGATCGGCGCGCTCACGCACCTGATGCTCCACTTCGGGGAGCTTGTGCCGCTCGTCGGCGCATCGGCCGCGATCTCCGCGGCGATGGCGGCGGCGTTGCGCTTCGCCTTCGAGGAAGGCGGCCCGCTTGGTGTTTTTCGGGGCCGGGGTGAGGCGGCGTTCCGCGTACCCGCGGCTTCGCTCGCGCAGGCGTTCAGGAACCGGCAGGTGCTGATCTTCACCGCTGTGTGGTTCGTCATCAACATTTTCTTCGGACTCGGATCGATCCCGGAACTCGTCGGCGATGCAACGGTGGCATGGGAAGCGCATATCGGCGGCTTCCTGGCGGGGCTGTTTTTGTTCCCGCTGTTCGATCCGATTGGCAGTGCAAAAAAATAATCGCTTGCGGAGCGCCTCATAGGCTTCCATCATTTCCGCAGGGGAAGCTCTTGGAGGCCAATCATGACGGTCCGAGCCATTCTTTCACTCAAGGGCAGCGAGGTTACGACCGTTGCGCCCGAAGTTTCGTTGCATGAAGCGGCCAGGCTCCTGAGCGAGCAGCGCATCGGTGCCGTGGTCGTAACCGAAGCCAACGGCAAGCTCGCGGGCATTCTTTCGGAACGGGACATTGTCCGCGCGGTGGCGCAGCACGGCGAGGCAGCGCTGAATCAGCCCGTGCGCGAATTCATGACCAAGGGCGTCGTTACCTGCATGCCCGACGACAAGATCGACGTGCTGATGATGCGCATGACTTCCGGCCGCTTCCGGCATCTGCCGGTGGTGGATGGCGGCACCCTAGGCGGGATCGTTTCCATCGGAGACGTGGTGAAATTCCGTGTCGCCGAAATGGAACGCGAGAGCGAGGCGCTGAAGCAGTATATTCTGACGGCGTAAGCCAATCGCTGTCCTGCCCCGCCAACGGGTCCGCGCAAAGCGCGGCCCGATGACAGGCTCCGGCGGGGCAACCAGTAACCACCTCGACTAATAATTAACGACGGCATTTACTGGATCGCCCGCTTTCGCGGGCGATACTGCGTGGATCACCGCAACGCCGCGACCGTCTCTGAAATCTCGTCGAGCATCTTCTCGGTCGCTTCCTCGCCGAGCCGGATCGCTTCCTCGGCGCGGTGGAATTCGAACAGGCCGATGCGGCCGAGCTTCGGCGAAATCATCAGATCCGGCGGGTCGCCCGCGAGCCGGGAGCGCGCGATGCGGTCCTGCGTGATGTTGAATGCATCGATCATCACCGATGTGATTCCGCGCGGGCCGCTTTCATCCGCCAGCAGGTCGCGGCGGAATAGATGCAGCGGATTCATGATCCGGCGCGGCTCACGCACGCTTTCGGGAATTTCATTGTTGTCGAGCGCCTGGATCACCGTGCCCCTGCCGAACACATCGACATTCAGGTTGACCGCGATCACGACACGCGCACCGAGCGCACGGGCCGCGGACACCGGAATGGGGTTGACCAATGCGCCGTCCATGAGCCAGCGGCCGGAGAGTTTCACCGGACTGAAAATGCCGGGCAGGGCATAGCTTGCCCGGATCGCGTCGATCAGCTTGCCCTGCGTGATCCAGATTTCGTGCCCGGAGCCGACTTCGGTGGCGATGGCGGCAAAGCGGGCGTCCAGCGTCTCGATATCGACATCGCCGAAATTCTGCGTCATCAGCCGCGAGAGCCGCCCGCCATTGATAAGGCCGCTCTGGCCGATGCGAAAATCCATCAGGCCCAGTACGCGCCGCTTGGTTACGCTGCGGCACCATGCGTCGAGCACGTCGAGCCGCCCCGCAGCCCAGGCGCCGCCCACCAGCGCGCCGATCGAAGTGCCGGCGATGACATCGGGCACTATGTTATTTTTCAGGAGCGTGCGGATGACGCCGATATGCGCCCATCCGCGCGCGGCACCGCCGCCGAGGGCGAGACCGATGCGCGGGCCTGCTGCCTTCGGCTCCTGCCGGTCCACGGGTTGCTCCGGCTCCAAGCCGTCGTCTTTCCGCTTCCACAAGCGAAACAGCATTTCCACTCCATCGCCGCACCGAAGGGAAGCTAATCAGATTTCCCGGGCGCGCGTAGCTATTCCCACATTCACATTTAATGACGAAGCATGTCGGAAAAAGGGGTCAGCCCTTCACATCCGCAAGAAAGGAGAGCGTGCCTGCCTTGGCCTCAAGCCTGCGATAGAAGCAGGAGCGGCGGCCAGTGTGACAGACCACCCGGTCACCCCCCATCGTGGCGCGGATCAGGATCGCGTCCTGATCGCAGTCCACCAGAACTTCCGCGACCGTGAGCGTATTGCCACTCGTCTCGCCCTTGCGCCAAAGCTGTTTCCGGGACCGCGACCAGAACCATGCCTCGCCGGTGTCCATGGTGCGGGCGAGCGCTTCTTCGTTCATGTGCGCCAGCATCAGCACCGCACCGTCGCCGGCGTCGGTCACGATGCAGGAGATCAGTCCGTGCTCGTCGAAACGGGGAGTAAAACTCGTGCCTGTTTCGAGCGATTTCGCATCGCCGGGTTTTGCGAAGCGCGACATGGTTGTTCTCCTCAGGCCGCATGGAATCGAGCGGATGGAATAACGCAAAGAAAAAGGCCCCGGACAAGTCCGGGGCCTCGAAACTCTCGGTCTTTCAGAGCTTACGAACGGCTCTGGCGGACGAGGGTGATGAACCGGACCTGTTCGGCCGGATCGTCGCGGAAGACGCCGCTGAACTGCGTCGTCACCGTCGAAGAACCGTGTTTCTGGATGCCGCGCATGGACATGCACATATGCTCGGCCTCGATCATGATGGCTACACCGCGAGCCTTGAGATGGTCGTCGATGGCGCCGATGATCTGCGAGGTGAGGTGTTCCTGCGTCTGCAAACGGCGGGCATACATGTCCACCACGCGGGCGATCTTCGACAGACCGACCACGCGATCCATCGGGAAGTACGCGATGTGCGCCTTGCCAATGATCGGCAGCATGTGGTGTTCGCAGTAGGAGTAGAACGGAATATCACGCAACAGGACGAGATCGTCGAAGTGACCGATCTCGCCGAAGGTGCGGCCCAGTTCTTCCTCCGGCGACATGCCGTAACCAGTGAAAAACTGTTCGAGCGCCTTGACTACACGTTTGGGCGTATCCAGCAGGCCTTCGCGGTTGGGATTGTCGCCAATCCACTGTACGAGCACACGCGCTGCGGCTTCAGCTTGCTCGCGGGTAGGCCGCTGCGGGACGGCCTCCGTTCTATCGACGCGTGGCTGAAGCGTGGTTACTACGGCATCCATGACTTGATCTTTCTCCCGTTCGACCGGCAACTCTATGAGCTGACCGGAGTGTCACCGGTGTGCACCCCTGGCGGCCATCCATCAGGACGGACTTCAGACCGCAGTAATCCTCGGCGGAGGAAACCTCGGGCACTTGCCGAAGTCTTCCGCCTGTCCCTAGCGACCACTATATTGACTTGGGTTTCGTAACCTCAGAACGACGCCCACCACGGGATTCGCAAGACCCGCTTGATCGACAACATAGTCACCGATCAAGGCAGAACTTTAGCAGGCATAAAAAGTTCCGGAAGTGGCAATATCAAACTATGTTAGTGACTTAGGTGAATATCGGTTCACCTCGAAGGGCCGGGCATTAATATGCTGGACGACGTCTATAATCGAAGGATTCTTGAACTGGCCGGGGACATTCCCCGCATCGGCCGGTTGCCTGATCCGGACGCTACGGCTACCGCGCACTCAAAGCTTTGTGGGTCCACGGTCACCATAGACCTAAAGATGGATGGGGACACCGTAACGGACTTCGCCCATGATGTGAAAGCCTGTGCCTTGGGGCAGGCTTCCTCTTCGATTATGGCGCGGCATGTCGTTGGGACCACCGCGGACGAGTTACGCGACATCCGGTCGCGTGTCGGGAAGATGCTCAAGGAGAAGGGGGAGCCACCGGCCGGGGAGTGGGCGGACCTCGCCGTCCTGGGGCCGGTCAGGGATTACCCCGCCCGCCATGCCTCTACCATGCTGACATTCGACGCTGTGGTGGATGCAATCGATCAGATCGAGGCGAAGCGGCGGGTGCAGGCGGCGGAGTGACGCCGAACCAAGCTTTTCAGTTGCTTGTCAGGCTGCCCAGGAACATGGGCAGGGGCCTGATCTGGATTTACCGGCATACTTTGTCGGCCATTTTCGGCCGGATGTGCCGTCACCTTCCCACCTGTTCCGAATATGCGGATGAAGCCTTGCACCGCCACGGCCTCTGGGCCGGCGGGTGGATGACTTTGGGCAGGATCTGCCGCTGTCATCCGTACGGCACTTCCGGCCTCGACTTCGTTCTGCGCACAATGCGCCGCGACGCGCGTTGGTATCTCCCGTGGCGCTACGCGCTGTGGCGGACGACAAACGAAGATGTACGCGAAGATGTACGCGCCGAGGGCGAGGCGGTGCCCCCGGCGCGCCAAGCACCTAACGACCCAGACTGACCAATTCCTCGAGCCGTTTTGGCGCTTCCTTGGATCCGTATTCCCTTGCTTTTTCGTACCAGTCGCGAGCCCGCGCGATGTCCGGACCGACGCCGATGACACCGAGCCTCTTCAACACGACAGGGTCGTAGGTCGCGGCCAGTGCATAGGCCGCGTCCGAACTCTTCGCTTCCGCCGCGCGCCGGAACAGAAGACGCGCGCCCGCGAGATCGCCGCTCATCAGCATTCGCTCGCCACGCTTCAGCAGCAGCGCCACTTCCTCCGCATCCATTTCGAGTGGAGGCGGGGAGGCCGGTGTCCGTTCGACCGGTGCGAATGCCGGTGTTCGAGGGATCGAGGTGGTCTGCACGGGCTTCGGCTGGATCGTTGTTGCCGCGGCTGCGGCTTCTTCCTTCGGATTCCAGTCGAGGCGGATGTTCTTCTGATCGATCACCGTATTGTCGGCGCGCTTCAGCGTGACCGAATATTCCATCGTTCCCTTGAAGCCCTGCGGTGGACGGATCACCGTTTCCGCAAGTTCGCCCGCCGGTACGATCCAGCCGGTCGATCCCCACGGCGTGCCGTGGCTGAGGGTCGTTCCCGCCGTGAGGCCGCTGATGACGGCGTTGGCCCCTTGCACCGGCCCTTCGGCGACGGCGCCGATCAGGATTTCGTCGTTGCTCTCCATCACCGCGCCGTCGGCGACCAGACGCGGGTCGGCGGGATTGCGTTTCTTCTGGTCGGTGCTGACGGCCGCGAGCTGGATAATCTGATCGCCCATGTTCGAGGACCACATTTTTTGCAGCCAGATCCTGTCGATCGCGTAGTAGCTCGCGGCACCCGCAAATAGCACGGTGCCCATGATCGTTACCGGCAGCTTCCAGCTGTGGCCGCTGCGCTGCATCTGCGCCGGCGGGCGGTAGCGCGGGTCGCGCTCGCGCTGGATGCGGCGATGCTCGGACACGATCGAACGCGTGAGCCGTTCGTAGCTTCCCGGCGAGAGCGGTGGCGATGCTTCCGCGACCCATGGCTGCTCCGGATTGAGCGTGGCGCCGGTGGGTTGCGATTGCTGGAGTGGATCGAAGCTGCGGTAAGGATTGGCACGTTGGGTAGGAGTACTCATTACTAATCTCCCGAACTCTGGCTCGTTAATTTCCAGTCCGTCTCCTCTTTGTTGGAGCGCGATCCTTTTCGGAAAAGCGGAAGCCGCTTTTCGGGGATTACGCCTGCTGATTCATCGGCGCTGT
Organism: Xanthobacteraceae bacterium; assembly: GCA_022844205.1. Classification (GTDB taxonomy): domain Bacteria; phylum Pseudomonadota; class Alphaproteobacteria; order Rhizobiales; family Xanthobacteraceae; genus JAUSIF01. Next base: position 173,745 of record JALHMF010000005.1, read on the forward strand.
TCGCGCGCCTGCTTCCATTGCAGGAAAGCCTGGAACAGTTGCTCGCGGTCGTCGGCGGCGAAGGCGGTGGGCCGGGCGGCCGCGTCGCGCTTCGCGGCGGCGAGGAAGGTGTTGAACTCCGCGCGCTCGCTCTCGGCGACCTTGGGCAGGTTTTTCTGCAGCCATTCCTCCGCCGCGTCGAAACGCTTCCAGCCGGGCAGGGTGGCGGCGAGATTGGCTTCCTTCCATTTCGGATGGCGCGGAGCTTTTTGGAACTCAGCGAGCCGTGGAAAGAACTGCTCCACGAATTTCACGGTGCGCTGGTAACGGTCCGTGCCCTTCGGCCAGTTATAGGCGATGAGCACGGCGCCGACCGCGACCGAGTCCACGCTTGTCCCCGCCTCGATCAGGTTCGGGTAATCTTCATGCGTGAAGGTGGTCGGCAGGTAATCGTTTTGCAGAGGCTTCGAATAGGCGACCGGCAGGATGCGGAACCCGTCCGCCGCTTTCAGGGTGCGGGTGGAGCCGGTGGGTTTTCCGGCGATCAGGATGGAGGCTGAGATCTCGCCGCGCTTCATCGCCTCGAAGGCGTCGGCCTGGCTCATGTTCACTTCGATCGGCTTCACGCCGATTTTTTCGAAGATGTCGCGCGTCGAAAGCTGCGTGCCGCTGCCGATGTCTGAGAAATTGACTTTCTTCCCGCCGAGCTGATCCAGTGAGGTGACGCCGCTTTCCGCGCGCGTGATAAAATGCAGTTCTTCGTTGAACAGCTTGGCGATATAGACAATCTGGTTGTCGATATTGCCAATCTCGTTCGTGCGGCGGAAATAGCCGAGCAGGTTCGACTGGGTGATCCCGAGATCGACGCCCTTCAGATAGCGAACGTCGCGGATGTTCTGGCCGCCGCCTTTGCCGATGACCGGCAAAATGCGGAATTCATTGCCGTTATCGAGCACCGCCGAAAGATCGTAGGCGATGCTGAGATAGGTCGCGTTCGGATTGCCCGAAACAATCGTGATTGTGTTCTGGTTGATCTGCCAGGCCTGCTGGACCTGGACCGGCGTCTCGGCCGCGCCGTTTTTCTTCCACGGACGCGAATCCTGGGCGCTGGCGGTCTGGTTGGCCGAGTGAAGGACGCAGATCCCCGTTGCCGCGGCGAGCGCCGCGGCGAATACAAAACGCTTACTCATACTCACACCGGATGGAAGAAACGACCCCGTCTCTCCGCAACCGCTCCCTGACCGGCACAGGTCCCATCGCCCCGAGGACCAGTGCTTGACCCCATCTCGCCGGCTTCGCCTCGATTGTTGAAGGCTGCGCGGACTTGAGTGCGTTTTAACTGGCGCGATTTTCGTTAGGGATTGAGGCGGCAGTTCGCACCGTTTGTGGCAACAGCGGGGTATTGTCGGGAGCGCCAAATTGGTGTTTTTCTTTTTCCCGCGCGGGTTGATTCACCGCGTGCGAAGCGCCGGAATGTTTCTTCGTCGGCTTCCGCACAACTGACCGGTCACGCTTACCTGCATCCGTAGGCAGCGAGTGAGCAACAGGAGAATGAAATGGTCGCGTTGACCTTTCCCGACGGCGCACGCCGTGAATACCCCGACAACAGCACGGGTTTCGACATCGCGAAGGGGATTTCCCCCTCGCTCGCCAAACGCACGGTCGCGATGGCGCTCGATGGCGTGCTCATCGATCTCAACGACAAGATCGAAAAGGACGCGAAGATCGAATTTGTCTCGCGCGACGACCCGCGGGCACTTGAACTGATCCGCCACGATGCGGCGCATGTGATGGCCGAGGCGGTTCAACAGTTATGGCCCGGCACGCAGGTGACGATCGGCCCGGTGATCGAGAACGGTTTTTATTACGACTTTTTTCGCAATGAGCCGTTTACGCCGGAAGATTTGCCCGTCATCGAGAAAACAATGCGCGAGATCATCGCGAAGGATAAACCCTTCACCAAGGAAATCTGGACGCGCGATCAGGCCAAGAAATTTTTCAAGGATAAAGGCGAGAATTTCAAGGTCGAACTGGTGGATGCGATCCCGCCCGGCGAGAGCCTGAAAATCTACAAACAGGGCGACTGGCTCGATCTCTGCCGCGGCCCGCACATGACTTCAACGGGCAAGATCGGCAACGCTTTCAAGCTGATGAAAGTGGCCGGCGCCTATTGGCGCGGCGACGCCAAGAACCCGATGCTGACCCGCATCTACGGCACCGCCTGGCCGGAGCAGAAACAGCTCGATGAATACATTCACATGCTGGAGGAAGCGGAGAAGCGCGACCACCGCCGCCTTGGGCGCGAGATGGATCTCTTTCACTTCCAGGAAGACGCGCCGGGGGCGGTGTTCTGGCACGCGAAAGGCTGGACGCTGTTCGAGACGCTCATTGCCTATATGCGCCGCCGCCAGCAGGAGGCGGGCTACAACGAAGTGAACACACCACAGCTCATGGACTCGCAGCTTTGGGTCACGACCGGCCACATGGAAAAGTATCGCGAGATGCTTTTCCTCACCGAGAAGCGCGAGGATGACGAGCGGACGTACACGATCAAGCCGATGAATTGCCCCGGTCACGTCCAGCTCTTCAAGAACGGGCTGAAGTCTTATCGCGATCTGCCGCTGCGCATTGCCGAGTTCGGCAAGGTGCACCGTTTCGAGCCGTCGGGCGCGTTGCACGGGCTGATGCGCGTGCGCGCCTTTACGCAGGACGACGCGCATATTTTCGTGACGGAGGAGCAGATCACCGAGGTGTGCCTCGGCATCCATCATCAGTTGCTGTCGATCTATTCCGACTTCGGCTTCGAGACTGTTGCGATCAAGTTCGCCGACCGCCCGGAAAAGCGCGTCGGCGCGGACGATGTATGGGACAAGGCGGAAGTCTCCTTGCTCGCGGCGCTGAAGGCGGCGGGCAAACCGTACTCGCACAACAAGGGTGAGGGCGCTTTCTACGGGCCAAAACTTGAGTACGTGCTGCGCGATGCGATTGGCCGCGACTGGCAATGCGGCACGACGCAAGTGGACCTGAACCTGCCGGGCCGCCTCGGCGCGTTCTATATCGCCGCTTCGGGAGAAAAAGTGACGCCGGTGATGATCCATCGCGCGATCTTCGGCTCACTGGAGCGCTTCATCGGAATCCTGATCGAGCAGCATGCGGGTCACCTGCCGCTGTGGCTCTCCCCGGTGCAGGCGATGGTCTGCACCATCACCTCGGACGCGGACGGCTATGCGGGCGAAGTGCTGGCCGCGGCGAAGAAAGCCGGCCTGCGGGTGGACGCCGATCTTCGCAACGAGAAGATCAACTACAAGGTCCGCGAACACTCGCTGGCGAAGGTGCCGGTGCTGCTGGTCGTTGGCAAGAAGGAAAGCGAGAGCCGTTCCGTTTCCATCCGCCGTCTCGGCAGCGAGCAGCAATCGGTGATGCCGCTGGAGGCGGCACTTGCCGCGCTGGCCGCCGAAGCGACGCCGCCGGATTTGAAAAGGGGGCAGGAAGCGACTTAATCCTATCTGTCATTCCGGGGCGATCCGGAGGACCGGACCCGGAATTCATATTCAAACTCCGGGATTGTTTCTGGATTCCGGGTTCGCTCGCCTGCGCTCGCGCCCCGGAATGACAATAGAGGAAGCGGCGTAAGCGCCACTTACTCCACGCCCAGCTCCTTGTTGAAATCCGCCGCGATGTCTTTGTTCTCGGCATTGGCGGCGTCGATGTCGGCCTTGCCGCCGCCCTCATCGCCGTTTTTCAGCTTCGCCATGCCGCGTCCATAGCGCGACCAGACCCGCTGCGGGTCGAGCTTCAACGCTGTGTCGTAATCGGCGATGGCTTCGCGGAATTTCGTCTGCTTGAAGTAAATATCGCCGCGGTTCTCGTGGGCGCGTGCGTGTTGCGGATTGATCTTGATTGCCTGGTTGAAATTGGCGAACGCCTGATTGAAGTCGCCCTTTTCCTGATAGGCGCGTCCGCGATTGTTGTAGGCGTCGGATTGTTTCGGATCGAGCTGTATGGACGTGGTGTAATCGGCAATCGCGCGGTTATGGTCCGCTTTTTCGGTGTAGGCGCGCCCGCGGTTGAAAAAAGCGTCGGCATTGGCCGGATCAAACCGGATCGCCTCGTTGTAGTCCGAAATCGCGCGATCGACCTGCGCCTCATCCAGAAACATCACGCCGCGATTGTAGAAAAGTTCGCCCAATTCCTTGCCGCTGAATTTCCCCGACGTGATGGCGCGCGTGCAGGCTTCGACGGCTTTCTCGCCTTCGAGATTGGCGCAATCGTCCTTGTCGTCGGCATGGGCACCGCCTGCATCCAGCAAAAAAACGGCCGCGAACAGAAGGACGCGGCAGAACAGAAGTAATGACGGAAGCATTGGAGATCCCCGTTCGAAGGCGGGGAGCCTAACGCAGCGAAAGATTGCAGCAAGGGGGGATTATAAAGCCGGTATAAAATCAGTTCTGGCGGGAGGACTGCTGGCCGGTGATCTGATTCTCGGGACGCGCCAGCACTTCGATCTCGCGGTCGCGGCCGGACTGCACGCGGAAATTTTCCTGATAGGTTTTTCCGTCGTTGCGGGCGATGGCGACGTACTCGCCTTCAGAGAGCACGACGCTCGGGAATGCACCGATCGATTCCTTGATGGAGTCGCCGCCGGGCGTCAGCACCGACCATTGCGTGTTGGCGATCGCTTCGCCGCCGCGCGTGTTCACGAGCTTCAGCGTAATCTGTGCCGCGCGGTGATGCACGGTCGCGTCCGTGAGGCGGCCCGCCTCGATGCGCACGTCCGCCTGAATGACCGCGTTGCCTTCGCCGAAGGTCGATTGAATATAATAGCTGCCACTCGGCAGGATCACGAGATCGCCGGGGCTGGCGTTGCGCACCACGGGCGGGCGCTCGGCGCGGCCGCCGGTCAGCGCCTTGCCGCCGCGCGAGAGAAAGCTGCCTTCGTAGACGTCGAATTTCAGGCGGTGCGACGGAATGAGATTATCCGCGACACGGCCCTGCACGCGCAGGCCGCCGCCCGAAATAATCAACGTTTCCTTGCGGGGCTCGGCGCGAAGCGAAACGCGCTGCGTAGTGCCCGCCATGCCATAGGAGGCGTGAATGACGTAATCGCCCGGCGCCAGTGCGAACACCGGATAGGCGTCGTTCGATTCCTGCACCAGTGTCAGCGACGAGGGATTATCGGGGCGCGCGGAAAAAACGCGCCAGTGCAGCGAGCGGGGAATGTAGGGACCGTCGGCGGTGAAACGGGCGGAAAGGGCGAGCGGCAACCGGCCTTGCGCGATATTCGGAATGCTTTGGTGCGGATCGCGCATCACGGGTGCGGCGACCGGGGGTTGTGCCTGCGGAGCGGCGGGAGCGGTCTGAGATTCGCGCTGCGGCTGCGGCTGCGGCTGGGGCTGTGCGGGCGGTATTGCGGGGCCGAATGTGGTGGCGGGACCGGTGAATGGCGTCAGTTGCGCGGAGAGTTGCCCGGTCTGGACAATCAGGAGCGACATCGCGACACCTGCGAACAGCGGCAGGCGTCGGAAAAATCCGTGGCGAACGACCCCGATGGCAGGCTGCATGGCGCTATTTCACCCCGCAGCAAGGCGAAAGCAAGTCCGCGAAGGACCGCCCCTTTTTATGCCAAAGTTCCCCCATGCGGGCCGAAAGCCCTTCCGCTACAAAGCGATGCAATGAAAAACACCGTCGAACTTCTGCAAACCCGCCGCTCGCCCCGAATCCCTGACCTGGTCGAGCCCGGGCCGGGCGAGGATGAACTCACCACGATTCTCACCATCGCCGCGCGCGTGCCGGACCACGGCAAGCTCGTGCCGTGGCGGTTCATCGTGCTCCGCAAGGATGGCCGTGCCGCGCTCGCGGAAAAGCTCGCTGCCTGCTTCCGCGTCGATCATGCGGACGCAACCACGGACCAGATCGAGAAGGAACGCTCGCGCTTTGTGAACACACCGCTGATTGTTGCAGTGGTCTCGCGCGCGGCACCGCATGGCAAAATTCCCGAATGGGAGCAGGTGCTGTCGGCGGGCGCCGCCTGCATGAACCTGATCACCGCCGTGCATGCACTGGGGTACGGCGCGAACTGGATTACCGGCTGGACCGCGTATGACCGGAGTTGCCTCGATCTCCTCGGTGTCGCGCCGAATGAGAAAGTCGCGGGTTACATTCACATCGGCACGCCAACCGCGCCGCTCGAAGACCGCCCGCGCCCGCGACTCGAAGACATCGTGACCAGCCTCTGATGTTTTACGAACCTTCCAAACGCAATCACGGACTGCCGCACGATCCCTTCAAGGCGATCGTGGCACCACGCCCGATCGGCTGGATCAGTTCGATCAGCGCCAGCGGGCAGGTGAATCTCGCGCCGTATTCGTTTTTCAATGCCGTTGCCTCGCAGCCCTATCTTGTGATGTTCTCCAGCGAAGGCATGAAGGATTCCGCTGCGAACGTGGCGGAAACAAAAGAGTTCGTCTGCAATTTCGTAACATGGGATTTGCGCGAGCAGATGAACCAGACTTCAGCGCCGTATCAGAAAGGCGTCAACGAATTCGAGAGAGCGGGGCTGGAAATGGCGCCCTCAAAACTTGTAAAGCCACCACGTGTCGCGGCATCGCCCTGCGCGTTGGAATGCAGGTTGTTGCAGATCGTCGAACTGAGCGATCTGGAAGGCAAACCGCTGCAACGTTTCGCCGTGTTCGGCCAGGTCGTCGGCGTGCATATCGACGATCGCTTCATCAAGAACGGCCTGCTCGACACTGCCGCGATGAAGCCTGTCAGCCGGGGCGGCTATCACGATTATTCCGTGATGACGGAATCCTTCACGATGATCCGGCCGGAGAAGGCGTGAACTCGTTGTCATGCCCCACGAAGGCGGGGCATCCAGTAAACTCTTCAATTCAAGATTTGGCGCCGGGGTTACTGGATCATCCGCTTTCGCGGATGATGACAAATGTTAGATAATTCCTGCTGCCTTCGCCGTTGCCAGCAGCTTTTCCGCGCGGATCAGATGCGGCCGGTCGAGCATGTTGCCATCGACGCCAATGGTGCCGGCACCCGGATTGGCCGCGAACGCATCGACGATTGCCTGCGCGCGCTTGATCGCTTCGGTGTTCGGCGTGAATACTTCATTGATGATCGCGACCTGCGCGGGATGAATCGCCATCTTGCCGTGAAAGCCGTCGCGGCGGGCCTCCTCGGATTCTTTCTTTAAGCCAGCCTCGTCCCGGAAATTCAGATAGGGCGTGTCGATCGCGAGCACGTTCGCCGCGTGCGCCGCAAAAAGGCCGAGCGCGCGGGCGACCTGATAGGGCGGCGTGTAATCGCCGTTTTCGAGCCGGTAGGTTTCCGCATTCACCGCGACGGCGAGGTCGAGTGCCGCCCATGACAGGCCGGTGAGGCGATCACTGGCACCTTTGTAGGTGCCGAGCGTGAAGACGGAGAGCGGCGTCTCCGTGACGAGCACCATGACTTTCGTCGAGCCGTCCGGCAGCCCGTGGATCGCCTCGCGCGCGGTAATCTTGGCGTCGAGCAGTACCAAGTCCTGGTGACCGTTGGATTTCGGCAACAGGATTCCGTCCGGCTTGCCTTCGAGCACGACATCCAGATCGCCGTCGGCCAGACCCGTATCCAGCGAATTGATCCGCACATAGAAGGCAGGGCGCTTCTTCTCCTTCACCGCCGACTTCAGGAAATCCCGCACCGTCGCCCGCGCGCCGATTTTGGCGGATGGCGCGACCGAGTCTTCCAGATCGAGCAGCAGCGTATCCGCGCCGCTCGCGAGACATTTGTCGAGCTTCTTCGGACTGTCGCCTGGAACGAACAGCAGCGAGCGCATCAGGCCGGTCGCTTGTTGATGAAGGCCTGCCGCTTGCATTCGGCGACCAGCGTGCCGTCCTGCTTGAAGGCGCGGTGCAGGAATTCCAGAATTCCGGCCGTCGTGCGCGACTTCGACTCGCGCTTGCCGAGGACTTCCGTGGTGCAATGAACCGTGTCGCCCTGAAACAACGGGTTGGGGAATTTCACTTCCTGCATGCCCAAATTCGCAATGGTGGTGCCCACCGTAAGTTCGTTGACCGAAATTCCGATCATCAGGCCAAGCGTGAACAGCGAATTCATCAGCGGCTGGCCGAATTCCGTTTCCTTCTCACAGAAGTCGCGATCGATGTGCAGCGGCTGCGGATTCAGCGTCATGTTCGAGAACAGCATGTTGTCCATCTCGGTGACGGTACGGCGCAGCCGGTGCTCGTAGATGCGGCCGGTCTCGAAATCCTCGAAATAGATGCCACCCCTCGGGTGGCGCGCTGGCTCGGCTGCCATCGAATTCTCCCTCGCGTTTCTTGAGCGGCGGATCCCCGGCGCTCCTTAACCCTTCATTTACCATAAAAGTCCCAAGCTGCCGCCATAGCCCGCGCATCGGCGAATCACGCGGCCGGGCAAGGACAGGCAATGATCCTCGACGCCCTCACTGGGTCGGGCGAACAGCGCGTCACCTCGGCGATCCGTGCGGCCAGCACATCGACCGGGATGTCGTTCGATTACCTGTTGAAGACCGCCATTCGCGAATCCGCCCTCGATCCGAAAGCCAAGGCTGCGACGTCCTCCGCGCGCGGCCTGTTCCAGTTCATCGACACGACCTGGCTACAGACGGTGAAAGAAGAGGGCGCGAATTACGGGCTCAGCCATTATGCCAAGGACATCCAGCGTTCCGAAGACGGCCGCTATTTTGTCGCCGATCCGGCGCGACGCGCGGAAATCCTGAAGCTGCGCGAAAACCCGGAAGCGGCATCCTACATGGCCGGAGCGTTCGCAAGCCGTAACGCGTCCGAACTCTCCACCGTACTCGGCCGCCAGCCCACATCGGGCGAGCTTTACATCGCGCATTTCCTGGGTGCCGCGGGCGCCAAGAAATTTCTTACGCTGAATGCGACGCAGCCGGCGTCTGCCGCCGCCAGCGTATTTCCCGAAGCGGCCGGTGCGAACAAATCCATCTTCTATCGCCGCGACGGCTCGGCGAAATCCGTAGTCGAGGTTTATGCCGGGCTGACCTCACGCCACGATCGCGCGCCGGCACCCGCGACCGAGGCTGCGAACGCCGTTGCCGCCGTCGTGCCGGTGCAGGGCTCGCAGGCGAAATTCGCGACCGTGGTGACGCCGGACCGTTTGGCCGGGCGGCAGACGGTGGCGAGCTTCGATTACGCGCCCTATCGCAGCTACTCGAGCTTCACGCCGGAAAACACGCCGGCCTATCGTTCGCTGTATCAACCGGGCGGCTCACGCGGGGTTTCGCAGTCGGTGCAGGAATTGTGGAGCCGCGAGGCGAACCCGAAAGTGGCGCTCGTGGATACGAGCAAGGTTATGCGCGTCGCCGATGTCGTGCAGCCGCAGCCGGGTATTGCTACCGTCGCGAAGCGCAGCAGCTGATCTCTTGGGTCATTCCCGGGCGCGTGCATAGCACGCGAGCCGGAATGACAGAGTTAACAAAACCTGAACAATCACAGTGAACGCTTTGTTAAGCGGGTGCGCGGCATCATGCGCCTGCTTCACAGAGCATTTGAATGATCGTTCGCCAGTTTCTTCGTTGGGTTCAGACGGCCGCTCCCGGCAACCGTGCCGAGGCCACGAGCGCGCTTGCCCGCGCCTATCTGTATTCGGACCTCACGCCGGACGATCGGCTCGCCGCCGAGGCCGCGATGACGGTGCTGCTTGACGATCCATCGCCGATGGTTCGCCGCGCACTGGCCGATGCGCTGGCCAGTGCCCGCGAGGCGCCGCATAACGTTATCATTGCGCTTGCCAGCGACCAGCCCGAAATCGCCGAATTCGTCGCCGCCCGCTCGCCGCTGCTCTCCGACGCGGAACTGATCGATCTCGCCGCGAGCCAGCATGAGCGCGTGCAGAGCGCCATCGCCTCCCGGATCAACATTTCCCGCGCCGTTGCGGGTGCCGTCGCCGAAGTCGGCAGTCCCGCCGCCTGTCTCACGCTGATCGAGAATTTCACCGCCGATGTTCCTCTATTTTCTCTCTCGCGCATCGCCGAACGTCACGGGCATCTCGCCGCCGTGCGCGAAGCGCTGCTCGCGCATGAGCACATCACCGTGGAAATCCGGCAGACGCTGGTCGCAAAACTTTCCGATACGCTCGCCCGCTTCGTCACCCGCAAGGAATGGATGCCGGAAGACCGCGCCCAGCGCGTCACCCGCGAAGCCTGCGACCGTGCGACGGTGGAAATCGCATCCACCACGAAAGAGGGAGAAGTCGGGGGACTTGTCCGCCATCTCGTGCAGTCCGAACAACTTACCGGCACGCTGCTTTTGCGCGCGCTGCTTGCGGGCAATCTGCGCTTTCTGATCGAGGCCTTCGCCGAACTCTCCGGTCTGACGCCGCCGCGCGTCGCCGCCATCATCTCCGACCGCACCGGCAACGGCTTCCGCGCCCTCTATGACAGCACGGGCCTGCCGGCGAACGCTTACCGCGCGTTCCATTCCGCGCTGGAAGTCATTCACGAAACCGGCTTTGTGGGCGGCTCTTATGGCGCCGCACTGCTCGGCCGCCGCATGGTGGAGCGCGTGCTCACGCGCTATGAGGGCGCGCCGCAGTGCGAGATCGACTATTTGTTCGCGATGCTCCGCCGCTTTGCAGCCGAAGCCGCGCGCGAGGAAGCGCGCTACTACACGGCCGACCTGATCGCGGCGGCCTGAAGAAATTTCTTATTTGTATTCCGGAAGCCTGAGTGCGGGTGCCGCGTCCCCCGCGATTTCGGCGTAGGCGTCCTTCAACTCGCGCGCGAGATATTGCTCAACGAGGATCGCGAGTTTTTCGGCGACTTCCGCTCCGGTCGGCTCCTGCGGATGGCGGACGTTCTCGCGCACAACCGCGCGGATCGCTTCCACGGCGCGGTCCACAAGCTGCATCGGCAATTGCGAGCCCTTCGGCCAGTGATAAATCAATCGTCCGAGGCTGCCGGCAATGGTGCCGGCCAGCGGATAGCCAAGCGTTGCCGCATCGCCCTTGATGTCGTGGCTGGAGCGGAAAAGAAGCTCGAGCGTCGCCGCATTATACCCGTTCTGGTGCATCGCCTTGCGCGCGGATTCGAGCCGTTCGCATTCGGTGTTCATCCAGCCGGAGAATTCGCCCTTGAGCGAGGCGAGGGCAGCTTCGGCCCGCTCTACCACGCTCATGTCGATTTCGCCCGGCTCGGCAGTCCGGCGCACCACGCCTTTCAGTGTGTTCTGCGGCGTGATCACGGAGTGATCCTGCATCTGCTTCTGTTCGGGCTGCGGGGGTTTTGGTTTGTTCATCACTGATGCCTGGACCGTTTAACTCGCCATTCCGTTTTCGGTTCGGTCCGACGCGCGCCGGCGATGCTCCAGGCCTGCATCGATCGGTGTGACCGGGATCGTCTTGGCGCCTTCCTTGCCCTTGCGGCGTTCGGGTCCGGTGTAGCTCGAAACCTGGTTGCGGCGCCGGTCCGGCCCGAAATAGTTCTTGGTCTGGATGAAGGAGCGGGGGTTCAGCACGACGCTGAGGATACGCTCGTAAAGCGCCTTTGCCGCGATCGGTTTGGTCAGAAATTCGGTGACGCCGGCGTCCCGCGCCTCAATCACGCGCTTCTTTTCGGAGTGGCCGGACAGCATGATGATCGGCACATAGGGATTGGGTGTGCCGCCGGGCTGGCGGATGGTCTTCGTCAGCTCGATGCCGTCAAAAATCGGCATCGCCCAGTCGGTGATCAGGATGTCCGGGTTGTAGGTGGTGAAGGCTTCGAGGCCGGAAGCGCCGTCCTCGGCTTCGTAGATTTCACGCGATCCGAAACCATGCAGCAACTGCCGGACGATGCGCCGCATATGCGCATTGTCCTCGACAATCAGGAAGCGAAGGCGGTGGAAATCGATCCGGATCATAGAAACGCCCCGCAGCCGGTACCCCCGGCGCGTTACAGCCAGCCATTAGGGACTGTTAGCCTTAACAATCCGTTGAGGGTTGGAGCGGCTTTTTATTGGCGCATGCCCTTGTCCGAAAACCGGTGCCCACTTTTCGGGGGCACGCGCTAATATCCGAACTGCTCCCGCAGGATGCGCTCATCGAGGCTGTGGCCGGGGTCGAACAGCATTACCATCGAAGAGGTCGTATCCAGCCGGGCGGATACCTTGGCGACCGAGCGCACCTCGAAATGGTCGGCGACCGCATTCACCGGCCGCTTGTCGGCTTCCAGCACCTCGATCTCGATCTTGGCGCGATCCGGCAGGAGTGCCCCGCGCCAGCGGCGGGGCCGGAACGGGCTGAGCGGGGTGAGCGCCAGTAACGGCGAGTTCAGCGGCAGGATCGGTCCGTGCGCTGAAAGATTGTAGGCGGATGATCCGGCCGGCGTGGCGACCAGCACGCCGTCGCAGATGAGTTCGGCCATACGGATCTTGCCATCGACGGAGATCTTCAGCTTCGCCGCCTGGTAGGACTGGCGAAACAGCGAGACCTCGTTGATCGCGGGTGCGGTGTGGCTGATGCCCTTGGCGTCGATCGCTTCCATCATCAGTGGATGGATCACGGTGTGCTGGGCGGCGGCGAGGCGCTCGGGGAGATTGTCGAGCGAAAAATCGTTCATCAGGAAGCCGACCGAGCCGCGGTGCATTCCGTAAATCGGAATGCCGCTGTCGCGGAGCCGGTGCAGCGACTGCAGCATCAGGCCGTCGCCGCCGAGCGCGACTACGACTTCGGCTTTTTCCACGTCCACGCCGCCATAGCGTTTCGATAGAGCCGCGCGCGCGGCTTCCGCTTCCTCGTGCGCGCTCGCGACGAAGGCAATCTTGTCGTAGCGTAGGGTGGACTGCTTCATCGGAGGCCCGGCAGCAATGGATGAGCCGCTCTTCGTCTATACAACCTATCCTTCGCTTGTCGAGGCGGAGAAGGCGGGGCGTTCTTTAACCGAGGCGGGACTGGCCGCCTGCGTGAATATTTTGCCCAATATGGTTTCGATCTATCGCTGGAAGGGCGCCATCGAGCGGGCGGAAGAAGTGGTGATGATCGTCAAGACGCGCGCCTCCCTGAAAGACAAAGTCGCCGCCGCCGTGAAGGCCGGTCATAGTTACGACACACCCGCCATCGTGTTTCTGGCTACTGCCGGAGGGGATGCGGATTATTCCAGCTGGATTTTGGACGAGACCAAGGCGGCCCGCTGAACGGCGGCTAACGGAATACTTCAGACCGCATTCAGCCGCGCAGGAAGATAGTCGATCCTGCAAACGGCAAAGACCGTTGCGTCGCGAGCGAATTGTTTTCCCCAACAACTCGCGACCTTGGAAAGGTCCACCTCCATGTTCAAGTCGCTTTCCGCGATTGTGCTCGCGGTCAGTATGTTCGCCGTTCCCGTCCTCGTGAACAGCGCCGTTGCGCAAACGCAGACTGCTCCGGCCACCGCGCCGGCTGCGCCCGCGAAGGCTGCGCAGACGACCCCGCCTTCTCCGGCTGCCCCGAAGAAGGATGAAAAGGCGGCGAAGGACGTCAAGAAAGACGCGAAGAAGGACGAAAAGAAAAAGTAATTCTTCGCCCTCGTTGCGTCGTGTGAGTGACGCGTCCGCGCGTTGACTTGAGGCCGGCTGCATCCCACAGCCGGCCTCTTTTTCGTCTGCCGTTTCGCTTACTCGCCGCCGCCGAATTTCACACGCAGGCCGGCATAGGCGATGAACCCGGGCGCACGGTAGGAGAAATTCTCCTCGTAGCTTTTGTCGAAGAGATTTTCCGCGCGCACATAGACCGTCGTCGATTGCGTCACGTCGTAGGACAGGATGGCGTGAACGACGGAGTAGGCGGGGACCGTCACGCGGCCCGGAATGTTGAACGTGTCGCCGTCCTGCATTTTTCCGTTGTAGGCGGCACCGAACGTTGCGCGCCCACGCCTGTCGGCAGAGAAGGCGGTGACGTTGAGGCCCGCAACATGGCGCGGGCGGCGGATTTCGGCCTGTTCGTTCGGCCGTTTCGCATCCGTGTAGGTGTAGCTCGCATCCAGCAGGAAAAACTGCGTCGGCGCGAATTTCAGACTGCTCTCGATGCCCTTACGCGTGGAGGTGCCCGTGAGATTGATCGGGCTGACACCGATCTGTGCGATGAGATCGGTGTAGTCCGCACCGAACACGGTGACGTCGGTGACGAGCTTTTCACCCCACCAGTTCTGCGTGATGCCGAAATCCCAGCCGATGGACGTTTCCGGGCGCAGTCCGGGGTTGCCGATGAAGCCGGGGAAGAACCCGAACTGATCGACGAAGGTGGGATTGGTCGCGGCCTTGCCCACGCTGGAGTGGAAACGTGTGCCGGTTTGCGCGATTTTTTGCGAGCCGGTGAAGCGCCAGGTCAGGTAGTTCGCGAAAGCGTCGTTGAAGTCGTGTCTGACGGCGCTTGAGAAGGTGAAGCCCCATGGGAAACTGACGACATGCTCGGCGGCGACACCTTTGCGCGTGCGATCGGCATTGGCGCCGAAGTTATGCTCGTAGTGTTCCTTGGCCTGATCGAGCAGAACTGAAAAACTGTGCTGCTCGCCAAGAAAAAATTTCGTGTCGTATTTCAGCGTTGCCTTGTAGTCGATGAACGATGCGTTGGCTTTGCTGACGAACGGACCAAAACCGATCTCGCTGTTGAAGATGTCGTCGACCTTGCTCGCACCGAGACGCTGGACGAGACGGCCATCGAAGGCGGTATGGGTTGCGGTGATGCGGCTCTGCATGGAGCGGAACTTGTCGTATCCGTAACCATCGACAATCGGGATCACGAATTCCGGATCGTATTGCACGACGCGATCGACATAGCGCACGAAGCCTTCGATGTTGAGGTTGGCCACATCGAAGCCGCCTTTGGCGGTCGCAACCTTCGTGCGGTGACCGTCGCGTTCGTCGCCGGTGCGGGAGATATTGTAGCCCTTCGTCTCCCGATTCTGCACGGTGACGGCGCCGTACATCGCACCGAACGCGCCGCGGAAACTCGCACTTTCGCGGTGCGATTGCTGGCCGCCGCCTTCCACGCGGTATTCGGCCTCCGGCCGTTTCAGCCCCTTGCCGGATTTCGTGAAGATCGCGATGAGACCCGAACTCGCATTCGCACCGGAAATACCGGATTGCGGCCCGCGCACCACTTCGATGCGGTCGATGTCATCCAGCAGGAAATCGGCCCAATCGAAATCGCCGAAGTCGAGGCGTTGAGCCTGCACCCCGTCGATCACCACAAGCGTGTGGTTGGCCTCGGAACCGCGGATACGGACCTGTGTGAAAGAGCCGCTGCTCGCGTTGCGGTTCACCATCACGCCTGGCACGAAGCGCAAGGCTTCGCCGGCGGTGGTCAGTCCTCGCGCGCGCATTTCTTCGCCTTTGAGAACGGTGACGGATGCGCCGACCTTGTCGGACTCAATCGGCGCGATGTTCGCGGAAATGACGGTTTCCGGCAGTTCGTTCGTCTGCGCGAACGCCGAAGTGGAGAGAAGCAGGAGTGTCAGAACACCAAGCGTGTTCCGTCGTGAGTTGGACAACATGGATCGCCCCCAGCGATTGTCGAAATGAGACAAGCCGCGAAGACGCGCGCGATCGGCGGGCGAAGCGCCCGCAAACTTCCGCACTCGAATGTAGGATGCAGCCTCACGGGCGCACCTCCGCAACGGTTGACTTCACGTCGTCACCGCTGCGGATAGGCCGCACCGTGCACACGCCCCGCGTGCCGGTAGGGTGACCGATGCAGGTCGGTCTCCTGGCTCACGGGTCATCGCCTTTGTCCCTGCCTTCCCGGGCTTTCGCCCAGTGGCACTTAGAGACGAGGCTCGCCGCTTACAGTTGCGGGGGCAGCCGCGGCTTCAGCCCGAAGGCCTACCGCGTTCCCATGAGCCGGCCGAATAACGCCGGACGGCTCACCTGCGTCGATGCACGGATTAGGGGGCAGGGTTGCGGGCGAGTCAAGAAACCCGGCCGCTGGCGGAGACGGCGGCAAATCCCCACGTGAGGGCCATGAAATTCCATGCCGAAGGCCGGAAACAACGAATTCCTTACGGCTTTCGGCCATGGTCATGGGCAAGGTTTGCTTGTGGGAATGTAGCCTTACGTCTAGAAACGCACGGCTTTTCACCCACTTGCCGTGGTGCAGTAAAAGCCGGAGATTCCTGTTGATGAGCCGGACTTCAGCCGATAGCGGCCGTGCCTCGCGTGGGGCCGCGAGCGCTCCGATCAGCGTGTCCTTCGAATTCTTCCCGCCCAAGACGGAGGAGATGGAGAAGACGCTGTGGGAATCGATTGCGCGGCTGGCCCCGGTCGGCCCGAAATTCGTCTCCGTGACTTACGGCGCCGGCGGCACCACCCGCGAGCGCACGCACTCGACCGTGAAGCGCATACTTGCCGAGACCGATCTCGTGCCGGCCGCACATCTGACCTGCGTCGATGCCAGCAAGGCTGAGGTCGATGACGTCGTGAAGGCTTACTGGGACGCGGGCGTGCGCCATATCGTGGCGCTGCGCGGCGACCCGGCCGCCGGTGTTGGCGAGAAATACGTGCCGCATCCGCAGGGCTATGCTTATGCATCCGATCTTGTTTCAGGTATCCGCAAGGTCGGCGATTTCGAAGTTTCGGTCGCGGCCTTCCCGGAAAAGCATCCGGAGAGCAAGAGCATCGAGCAGGATCTCGACGTCTTGAAGAAGAAAGTGGACGCGGGCGCCACGCGCGCGATCACGCAGTTCTTCTTCGACAACAGCCAGTATCTGCGTTTCCTCGACAAGGTGCGCGGCAAGGGCATCAACATCCCGATCGTGCCGGGCATTTTGCCGGTGCAGAATTTCAAGCAGGCGAAGAATTTCGCCGAGCGCGCAGGTGCGACCGTGCCGCAATGGCTCGCGGATCGCTTCGAAGGGCTCGACGACGATGTGACGACGCGCAAGCTCGTAGCCGCCGCCATCGCTTCCGAGCAGGTGCTCGATCTCGTCGATGAAGGGGTCACCGATTTCCATTTTTACACGATGAACCGCGCGGACCTCGTGTTCGCGATCTGCCATTTGCTCGGACTGCGGCCGAAGGCCGTGTCGAAGGCTGCATGACATGAGCGAGCCGAAGAAAATCGACGGCGCTGAAATCGAACGGGAGCTTCGCAAGCTCGCCTCCGAACGCATCCTCGTGCTCGACGGCGCCATGGGCACGATGATTCAGGGCTATCGCTTCGAGGAGGCCGAATTCCGCGGCGCGCGCTTCGACGCCTGGAACCGCGAACTGCGCGGCAACAACGATCTCCTGAACATCACGCGGCCCGATGCGATCCGTGACATCCATCTCGCCTATTTCCGCGCGGGCGCGGACATTGTCGCGACCAACACGTTTTCATCGACCAGCATCGCGCAGGCGGATTACGGGCTGGAGAAGGTCGCCTATGAGCTGAATCTCGCAGGTGCGAAGCTTGCGCGCGAAGCCGCCGAAATCGCGCAGAAGGAAGACGGCAAGCGCCGTTTCGTGGCCGGCGCGATGGGCCCGACCAACCGCACGGCGTCGATTTCGCCGGACGTTTCCAATCCGGGCTTCCGCGCGGTGTCGTTCGACGATCTCGCCAACGCTTATCTCGAAGAAGCGAATGGCCTTGTCGATGGCGGCGCTGAAATCCTGCTGGTCGAGACGATCTTCGACACGCTGAACGCAAAAGCCGCGATCTTCGCCATCGAAACTTTGTTCGACCAGCGCGGCATTCGTCTGCCGGTGATGATCTCCGGCACCATCACGGATCTGTCGGGCCGCACACTGTCGGGCCAGACGCCGGAAGCGTTCTGGAATTCTATCGCGCATGCGAAGCCGTTTTCGGTCGGCCTCAACTGCGCGCTCGGCGCCAAGGAAATGCGCGCGCATGTCGCCGAGCTTGGCCGCGTCGCCGATACGCTGATCTGCGCCTATCCGAACGCAGGCTTGCCGAACGAATTCGGCCTCTACGACGAGAGCCCGGAATTCATGGCGGGACTGCTCGACGAGTTCGCGGCATCGGGCCTCGTGAACATTGTCGGCGGCTGCTGCGGCACCACGCCGGAACACATCCGCGCGATTGCGAACACTGTAAAGAGCAAGAAGCCGCGCGAGCTGCCGAGCATTCCGCAACTGCTGCGGCTTTCGGGTCTTGAGCCGTTCACGCTGACGAAGGAAATCCCGTTCGTGAACGTGGGCGAGCGCACCAACGTCACGGGCTCGGCGAAATTCAGGAAGCTCGTCACCGCCGGCGATTACGACGCGGCCCTTGCCGTTGCGCGCGATCAGGTCGAGGCCGGCGCGCAGGTGATCGACGTCAACATGGACGAGGGGCTTCTCGATTCCGAGAAGGCGATGGTCACGTTCCTCAATCTGATCGCATCCGAGCCCGACATCGCTCGCGTGCCGGTGATGATCGACTCATCCAAATGGACGGTGATCGAGGCCGGCCTCAAATGCGTGCAGGGCAAGGCGATCGTGAACTCGATCTCCATGAAGGAAGGCGAGGAAGCCTTCCGGCAGCAGGCGCGTCTCGTGCGCCGCTACGGTGCCGCGGTCGTCGTCATGGCCTTCGACGAGAAGGGCCAGGCCGACACGCAGGAACGCAAGATCGAGATCACCAAGCGGGCTTATAAGATTTTGACGGAAGAAGTGGGCTTCCCGCCACAGGACATCATCTTCGATCCGAACATCTTCGCGGTCGCGACCGGCATCGAGGAACACAACAATTACGGCGTCGATTACATCGAGGCTACGAAATTCATCCGGCAAAACTTGCCGCACGCGCACGTGTCGGGCGGCGTTTCGAACCTCTCGTTCTCGTTCCGCGGCAACGAGCCGGTGCGCGAAGCGATGCACGCCGTGTTTCTCTATCACGCGATCAAGGCGGGCATGGACATGGGCATCGTCAATGCCGGTCAGCTCGCGGTGTACGAGAACCTCAGGCCCGAACTGCGCGAAGCGTGCGAGGACGTTGTCCTCAACAAGCGACCCGACGCGACCGAGCGGCTTTTGGCGCTCGCCGAAAGCTATCGGGGCGGCGCCAAGGAAAAACGCGAGATCGATCTCGCCTGGCGCGAGTGGCCCGTTGAGAAACGGCTTGCCCATGCGCTCGTCAGCGGTATCACCGAATTCATCGAGGTCGATACGGAAGAAGCCCGCGCGAAGGCCGCGCGTCCGCTGCATGTGATCGAAGGCCCGCTGATGGACGGCATGAACGTCGTCGGCGATCTCTTCGGCTCGGGCAAGATGTTCCTGCCGCAGGTGGTGAAATCCGCCCGCGTGATGAAGCAGGCTGTCGCCTATCTCATGCCCTACATGGAAGAAGAAAAACGCCTCAGCGGCCTCGAGCAGGGCAAGTCGAACGGCAAGATCGTGCTCGCCACCGTGAAGGGCGACGTGCACGACATCGGAAAAAACATCGTCGGCGTCGTGCTCCAGTGCAACAACTATGAAGTGGTCGATCTCGGCGTCATGGTGCCGGCGGCGAAGATTCTGGAAACCGCGCGCAACGAAAAGGCCGATATCATCGGCCTGTCGGGCCTGATTACACCGTCGCTCGATGAAATGTGCCATGTCGCGGCCGAGATGGAGCGCGAAGGCATGGACCTTCCTCTGCTCATCGGCGGTGCCACCACGAGCAAGGTGCATACGGCGGTGAAGATTTCGCCGCGCTACCAGCGCAGCCAGGCGGTTCACGTCATCGACGCGAGCCGCGCGGTCGGCGTTGTCTCCAAGCTGATCAATCCGGAAGTGCGCATGCGCACCATCAACGAGGTCCGCGAGGAATACGCGAAGCTCGCCACCATGCATGCCCGCGCCAATCAGGAACAGAACCGCATTCCGATCGCGGACGCGCGCGCGAACCGCCTCAAGCTTGATCTCGCGAATTACACGCCGCCGAAGCCGAAATTCATCGGTACCAAGACGATCGAGAATTACGATCTGTCGGAACTGGTGCCGTTCATCGACTGGACGCCGTTCTTCGCGTCGTGGGATCTGACGGGCCGTTATCCGCAAATCTTCGAAGACCCGAAGATGGGAGCCGCCGCGCGCACGCTCTATGAAGACGCGCGCAAGATGCTCGACCAGATCGTCAGGGAAAAATGGCTGAAAGCCAGTGCCGTGATCGGCTTCTGGCCGGCCGCGACACGCGGCGACGATACGGTGATCTACAAGGACGATACCCGCAAGGAAGAGATCGCGGTGTTGCATTCGTTGCGCCAGCAGATGCCGCGCCGCGAGGGCGGCCGTGCCTCGCTGGCGCTCGCCGATTTCGTGGCGCCCGAGGAATTGAACGTGCCAGATTACATCGGCGGTTTCGCCGTTACGACCGGAATCGGCGAAGAGGAAAAGTCGAACGAACTGAAGGGCCAGAACAACGATTACGATGCGATCCTGCTCAAGGCGCTCGCGGATCGTCTGGCGGAAGCCTTTGCGGAAAGATTGCACCAGCGCGTGCGCAAGGAATTCTGGGGCTACGAGCCCGAAGAAAATCTTTCCAACGAAGACCTGATCGCCGAGAAATATCGCGGCATTCGTCCGGCACCGGGCTATCCGGCGCAGCCCGATCACACAGAGAAGGGCACGCTGTTCAAGCTCCTCGACGTGGAACAGGCAATCGGCGTGAGCCTTACCGAGAGCTTCATGATGTGGCCGGGGGCGGCGGTGTCAGGTCTCTATTTCTCGCACCCGGAGAGTCATTATTTTGGTGTCGGGCGCATCGACCGCGATCAGGTCGAGGACTATGCGAAGCGCAAGGGCTGGACACTGCAGGAAGCCGAGAAATGGCTGTCGCCGATCCTGTCCTACGATCCGGACCGTGTGCCGCGGCAGGCGGCGGAATAAATCCTTCGAAAAAAAAGAGGCCGCGAAAATCGCGGCCTCTTTCATTTTCGCAACAGTGCTTACTTGATCGCGGCCACGCCGCCCTCCGCGACGATGTGATCGTTCGCGGCCGTCGAGCCGGATGCGCCGATCGCGCCGATGATGCGGTTGCCTTCGAGGATCGGAATTCCACCGCCGATCGCCACCACATACGGGAAGGTGGAGATGAAGTTGCCTTGTGGCGTTCCCATCTGCTCCTGCATAAGTTTGGTGGTCCGGCGAAGCAGCGCCGAGGTCTTCGCTTTGCCGATGGCAATATCCACCGAGCCGTACTGTGTGCCTTCGACCATCTCGAAATAGACGAGCGAACCATTTGGCTCGACCACTGCGATCGCCATGGTCAGATTCATTTTCTTCGCTTCTTCCTGTGCGGCGGCGGCAACTTTCTTCGCTTTCTCCAATGTGATGGTCGGCCCGTATCCCGGCAATGGCGCGGGTGCTGCCGGGGGAGCGGGAGCAGGGACAGGAGTTGCGGGTTGCTGCGCCGATGCCGAGCCGAGCAGGGCGAGCGAAACTGCGAATGCGAGTGTCAGTGTTTTCACTTTGTATCCTCCCGTTGTTGGCGTTTTCTCGACGTTTCTTGCTTGAAAAAAGACCGCCTCGTTGTTGGGCGGTCTTGCATTCCAGGTTCAGAGTGCCGGATTCCATGGCGCTGCCGCCAGCCGGTAGCCGCTTGCAGTCTTCTCGATGTAATTCAGCGAAGGGAACGTGAAATGATAGCCGGAAACGAGCATGCGCTCGGCCGCAAGCATGTCGTAGAAGCGGCGGCGCGTTTCTTCGCCCTTTGCTGCGTCCATGTCGCCGCCCGGATGCCAGCCGGGATTGACGACGTAAAGCTGCGCGAAGCCCGACGTGACATCGGCCTGATAGCAGACCTTGTCCTTGCCCGATGAAATGATGAACGAGGTATGGCCCGGCGTATGGCCGCTGGTGTCGATCGGCATGATGCCCGGCTGGATTTCCTTGCCGCCGCCGCTGTCGTATTTCGTCAGCTTGCCGGCGATGTCCGCGAAGATGCGGCGTATGTTGCGGTGCGTGTTCATCGCGGGCGAGCCATCGGCGGCGCGGCTCATATTGCCTTCGTCCATCCAGTAATTCCATTCCGCCTGCGGCACCATGATCTCCGCGTTCGGATAGGCGAGCGAGCCGTCCGCGTTACGAAGGCCGCTGATGTGATCGCCGTGGAAATGCGAAATGATGACGGTATCGATCGCCGCCGCATCGACGCCTGCGGCTTGGAGATTGGCGGGAAGCTGCCCGGTGCCGGAAGCAATGCTGTTGGGTCCATTGCCGGTATCGATCAGGATCAGCTTCTTGCCGGTGTTCACGAGTGCGGGATGGAAGTAGAAAAAAATTTCGTCTCGAGGCAGAAAACTTTTTTCGAGTTCGGCCTGGATCGCCTCCAGCGGCGTATTGCGCGAGGGTGAAGCGGTGAGCTTCGTGCGGCGGACGCCGTCGAGCAACGCCGTCAGTTCAAAATCGCCGATCTTGTAGCGGTAGAAGGCCGGCGCCTGTTTTCCCGCGAGCGGGGCTGCGGCGTTGGCCGGGACGGTGGTTGGTAAAAAAGCCGCGCTGGTGACGCTCGCAAGCATGGCTCGGCGAGAAATTCCGGTCATTGAAATATCTCCTCGGAATGGGGCTAAGAAAAAGGCCGCCCTTTCGGGGCGGCCTTTCGTTTCCTGTTTCGATCAGATTGTCGACTGCCACGGCACCGCGATTTCCCGGTAGCCGTTGGCGGTCTTCTCGACATAGACCATCGCGGGGAAGGGGAAGTGGAACCCCTGCACCATGATCTTGTCGGTCGCCACCATGTCGTAAACCTTGCGGCGCGACTCTTCGGCCAATTTCGGATCCTGATCGAAGCTCAGGTGCCAGCCGGGATTACGCAGGAACAGGAACGGCACGTTGGTGACGTCGGCGGAAATGAACACGGTTTTTCCGCCGGACGAGAGCATGTGCGAGTTATGGCCCGCCGAGTGACCGTACGTGGCCATCGCTGTCAGCCCCGGCGCAATTTCCTTGCCCGGATCGTAGGTTTTCACGCGCTTCAAGACTTCCGCGTTGAATACGCGGCGGTTGTTCTTGAACAGGCCTTCCATACGGCCAGCGGGTGCGCGGCTCATTTCGCCGTCATCCATCCAGTATTTATGTTCGGCGGCGGGAACGAGAATTTCCGCGTTTGGATAAGCAAGCGTGTTGTCAGCCTTCAGGAGACCGTTCACGTGGTCGCCGTGGTAGTGGCTGATAACGACCGTGTCGATCTGTTCCGGTTTATAACCCGACGCGATGAGATTGTTGGTGAACTGGCCGGCGACACCCTTGCTGCTGTTGAAGCCCGCTTCACCGGTGCCGGTGTCGATCATGATCAGCTTGGAGCCGGTGTTGAGGACCACGGGATTGTAGGGAATTTCAACCTTACCTGCTTCGCGGAAGTCGGCGACAAGGGCGGCGTCCACGTCCTGTGGTTTCGCGTTGAGGACAAAACCATCCGGAAGTTTGGCGACGCGGTTCACGCCGTCGGTGACAACGGTGACTTCCACGTCGCCCACCTTGTAGCGGTACCAGCCGTTATTCTGTTTGCCCGCGAGCGGGGCGGCAGCCTTCGCCGGCGTCACGGATTCGATTACGCCCGTCACGCTAGCGGCACCAAGCGCGGCGGTTCCGGCAAGCAATGTGCGGCGGTTGAGTTCAGTCATTCGATCCTCCCCTGTAAGTTCAGTCTCGTTGTTTCGAGAAGTTGTTATGGCCTCGGTGGACTTTACCGGCGGTACGTGCCCCGAACAATCGCCAAAGTTATTGCCGTTGAGGGTTCAACCCCTTTAGCCGCCGGGTATTCCCTGCCTGACGATTTCCTGTTGTTCACGGAAGAGTGAGGCCGGAACCGGCCGATTCCATTGGGGCTGGACCCGCAGCACCGCTTCCGCGATTATCCGCCGCCCGGATGTGATTGCTTCGCCTCCGTCCCTCCATCCACCGCATCCGGCCAGTTCCGATGGTTTCAGTCACGGCAAAAAAGACCGCGCGCACGGCGCCATTCAAAATAAGCCCCAGCCTGATCCTCGCGGCCTATGGCCTCACGATCTTCCTTAGCGCCGGACTTCTGTTCGCGGTGCAACCGCTGTTCACGAAGATCGTGCTGCCATTTCTCGGCGGCGCACCTTCTGTGTGGTCGGTGGCGATGGTGTTCTTCCAGGCGATGCTGCTGGCCGGCTATCTCTACGCGCATCTCCTGACGAAGAAGCTGCCGGGTGCGCCATCGATCGCGATTCATATTCTTGTGATGATTGCGGCCACGGTATTCCTGCCGCTGTCGATGGCGGCGGGGTGGGGCAGGCCGCCGGCTTCCGGTGCCGAGTTCTGGCTGATCGGATTGTTTCTGGTTTCGATCGGCTTGCCGTTCTTCGCGCTCTCGGCCAACGCACCGCTGCTGCAGGCGTGGTTCGCCCGCACCGGACATCCGTCCGCGAAGGACCCTTATTTCCTGTATGCGGCCAGCAATGTGGGGAGTTTTCTGGCGCTGCTCGGCTATCCCCTGCTCGTGGAGCCGCTGACGCGGCTCGGCCAGCAGACGCGCATCTGGTCGTATCTTTTTTACATCCTGATCGCGCTGATCGCGTTCTGTAGCTTCGTGCTCCTGCGCTCGCGCAACACCGCACCGCCTTCCAGAAGCGAGGCGCGGCGGCAAGCGGCGCCCACATGGCGCGATGCGCTGATCTGGGTCGCGTTGTCGGCCGTGCCATCGGCGTTCCTTGTCGCCGTCACTGCGCATATTTCGACCGACGTCGCCTCGTCACCGCTGCTCTGGGTCATTCCGCTGTCGCTTTATCTTTTGACGTTCGTCATCGTGTTCCAGACGAAACGCATCATCCCGCATTCGTTGTTCGTCGCAATCCAGCCTTACGCGATCCTGCTGCTGATCGCGCTGATGGTGTTCGACGAGCTTGGTCATATCGGGATGATGATTCTGATCAACATCGCCGCGTTCTTCATCACGGCGATGGTCTGCCACGGCGAGCTTGCGCAGCGGCGTCCCGCCGCCAGCCATCTCACCGAATTCTATCTCTGGATGTCCGTCGGCGGCATGATCGGCGGCATTTCCGCGGGCCTGATCGCGCCCCATATTTTCAACTGGGTCGCCGAATATCCGATCCTGATGATCGCGGGCCTTTTGTGCAGGCCGGGTCTTCGTCTGCCGCAAGACGGGAAAGACTGGAGCCTGATCGGGGCCGCAGCGGCGCTGCTCGGCGTAGCACTTCTCTGCATCCTGAAACTCGGCATCTGGCCCGCACTTGTTGCGTTTAACGGCCTGATCGCAATCCTGCTGCTCGTCACCGCCCTTTATTTCAAGAACGATCCGTTCCGGCTTGCCGGACTGTTCGCTTCGGCGCTCGTGCTGATCTACGCCTATCATTGGGAAGGCAGCGGCCAGAGAACCGTGCGCAGCTTCTTCGGCGTGAACAAGGTCTATGAAAACCTCAACGGCCAGTTCCGCATCCTGATGCACGGCACCACCATTCACGGCGTACAGCGCGTGCGGTTGCCGGACGGCTCGCCGGTGGAGGGCAGGCCGGAGACGATCAGCTATTTCTCCGCGCGCTCGCCGATGGCGATCGCTTTCGAAGCGACCAAACAGAACAAACGCGGGCCGGTGAAGGTCGCGACCGTCGGGCTCGGCATCGGCACCGTCGCCTGCTACCTGCGGCCCGAGGACACGCTCGACTTCTTCGAGATCGACCAGGTGGTGGTGACGATCGCGACCGATCCCGCCCAGTTCACGATGATCTCCAGCTGCAAGCCGGATTCCCGCATCGTGCTGGGGGACGCGCGTCTCACGCTGGAAGACGCACCGGACGGATTTTACGATCTCATCGTCATGGACGCTTTCACATCGGATGCGGTGCCGGTGCATCTCCTGACCCGCGAGGCGATGGCGCTTTACCTGCGCAAGCTCGCCCCCGGCGGGATGGTCGTCTCGCATGTCATGAACCGGCACATGGAGCTGGCTTCGGTCGTTTCCGGGATTGCCGCCGCCAACAATGCGGTCACCCGCGTGATGCAGGCCTTCGAGATCGGCGACAGCAGCTCTTATATCTATGGCTCCAGCGTTGCGGCGGTAGCACGCAACGACAAGGATTTCGGGCGTCTGCTCGATCTCGGCAACTGGGAACTGGAGCCGCCCGATCCGCGTCAATGGGTCTGGACCGACGACTATTCCAACATTGTGGGCGCGATGATCCGGCATTATCGCCAGTGAGCGTGGAATCGCGTATCTCGTTGCGCCGGTAAAGGACTTCAGAAAATGGCATCGCGAACGAAGAACAACAAGAAACTGGCGGGGCTGGAACTGCCCGCTGCTTCGTATGGCAATATCCTGTTCGCCTATGCGCTCGCGATCTTCCTCAGTGCGGCGCTGCTGTTTTCCGTGCAGCCGCTGTTCGCGAAAATCGTGCTGCCGTATCTCGGCGGGGCGCCGTCGGTGTGGTCGGTGGCGCTGGTGTTCTTCCAGGCGGCATTGCTTGCCGGGTATCTCTACGCGCATGTGCTGACGCGCTATCTGCCAGGGCGGCAATCGGTTGTAGTGCATGTGCTGGTGATGCTCGCCGCCACCCTTGCGCTGCCGCTCGGCATCGCGAGCGGGTGGGGGCGTCCGCCGGCGCAGGGCGAAACCTTCTGGCTCATCAGCCTGTTCACGATTTCCATCGGCCTGCCGTTCTTCGCGCTTTCCGCGAACGCGCCGCTCCTGCAGGCATGGTTCGCGCGCACGGGGCATCCTTCGGCGGGCGATCCCTATTTCCTCTATGCCGCGAGCAATATTGGCAGCTTCCTCGCGCTCCTTTCATATCCTTTGGCGATCGAGCCGCTGACCAGACTCGGCCAGCAGGCGCGCATCTGGACGTGGCTGTTCTACCTTCTTATCGTTTGCATCGCGGTTTGCGGATTTCTGCTTGTGCGTTCACGCAATGCGAAGCCGGCAACGCGCTCCTACATGGGCGCCACTTCCGCGCCGAGCTGGCGCGACATGGCGATCTGGATCGGGCTGGCCGCAGTTCCGTCCGGCCTCATGATCGCGGTGACGGCGCATATCTCGACCGACATCGCGGCGGCACCCTTGCTGTGGGTGATTCCGCTGGCGCTTTATCTCCTGACCTTCGTGATCGTCTTCCAGCGCAATCCGATCATTCCCCATTCGTTTTTTGTGAAGGCGCAGCCTTTCTTCATCGCGCTCCTGATCGCGACCTTCGCGCTCGATCATGGCCTGCGCATCTACAACGTGCTGCTGATCCATGTGCTCGCCTTCTTCGTCACGGCGATGGTCTGTCACGGAGAACTCGCCTGCCGACGGCCGGCGGCGCAACACCTCACGGTGTTCTATCTCTGCATGTCGATCGGCGGCGTGATCGGCGGCATATTCGCCGGCATCATCGCGCCGCATGTGTTCAACTGGATCGCCGAATATCCGCTGCTGATTGTGGCCGCGATCCTGTGCCGTCCCGGCCTCGTGCTGAAGGACGACAAGGAAACCCAGCGCTTCTGGCTGATCGCGTCGGCGGCTCTCGTGGTGCTCGCCGTGCCGCGTTTCGCATTCGGCTACCAGTTCGATCACACGGCTTACGGCGGGGTCGTTATCCTCCTGCTCGCCATCGGCTATGTGTTCGCGAGCGATACGCTGCGTTATGCGGCGGTGATCGCGCTGATCTTCATGTTCGTGCGCGTCTATGACAACGAAGCGGCGGGCCGTTACTCGGTGCGCAGCTTCTTCGGCGTTCACAAGATTCTCGACTCGGCGAACGGCCAGTTCCGGGTTCTTCTGCACGGCACCACGATTCACGGCGCCCAGCGCATCCGCGATACCGAAGGCAATCCGGTGACGACGCGTCCCTTGCCGATCACCTATTACTCGGAAGGCTCCGGCATCTCGCAGGCGCTGCGTGCCGTGCGCGAGCGCAAGAAGGGGCGGCCGGTTCGTATTGCCGCGATCGGTCTCGGCACCGGCTCGATCGCGTGCCTCACCGATCCGAAGGACTCGCTTACCTATTACGAGATCGACCGCACGGTCGTGAAATACACGCGCGACGACAAGGTCTTCACCTTCCTCGACCAGTGCAAGCCGGACGCGCAGATCGTGCTTGGCGATGCGCGCCTGACACTCGCGAACGCGCCGGACGGGCAATACGACATCATCATCGTCGATGCGTTCAGTTCCGATGCGATCCCCGTGCATCTCCTCACCAAGGAGGCGATGGAGATCTATCTGAAGAAGCTCGCGAAACAGGGGCTGGTGACGATCCATATCTCCAACCGGCACCTGGAGCTGACTTCGGTGGTGGCCGGCATTTCCGCCGCGAACAATGCGCTCATGCGGGTGAATTCCGGCGACACCAGCTTTTCCAATTCGGACGAGGCCTACCAGTATTCGCAGACCGTCACCGTGACCGCGCGCAGCGAAGCCGATTTCATGCCCTTGAACAAAGAGGTATGGGAAGTTCAGACGCCCGACCCAAAACAGTGGGTTTGGACGGACGACTATTCCAACATCGTCGGCGCGTTGATCCGGAATTACCGGAACTGAAGATCAGACAATCAAACTTACTGATTTTGACCCTTTTATAACTTCAGAATTTATTCGACAGAGGGGTTGGAGTATGGAACGCTTAACCGTGGCAAGATTGCGGGGGCATCATGCGTGCAACGACCCTTGCCGCGGCTTTGGCCGCTACGCTTTTCTCGAACGGGGCGCTCGCGAACGATGCGAGAATCGTCCCGCCTTGGCTGAATGCCTGGCCGCAATATCGTCCGAACGTGGACGTATCGTTCGGGATCAACTTCATCGATTCGCAATTCGGCGGTCTTGGTTCAACATCCGACAGCGCGGGCGTTTTTCGCATCGCCACGGATGTCTATGACAACTATTGGGACACAGGCCTTCGTTACGCGGGCGAGTTTGCCGGTTTCCGGCTTGCCGCCGCAGCGGGCTACACGCAAGGCCTTGGCACCGCTTCCGAGGATCTGGGCGGCGGCATCACCGGCAAGACGAGCATGGGCGCAAGTTTCGACTTCACCATCCGCGCAGGTCCCCGTGCCGGAATCTTTCGCCCGTACGTGATTGCGGGCGTGGCGATTACGCATGTAAACATCAAGGCCAGTCCGTTTGAGAGCGGCAGCGGCTGGGTGCCGGGACTGGTCGTTGGGTTCGGCGGCGAGGCCGGTTGGGCGAACGGCACGATTCAGAACGTCGACCAGGCGGCGACGCGGCTTTATCTTGAATACCGTCATTACGAGAACGAGAGCCAGCGTATTTCCGGCGGCGGCGGGTCACGCCAAGTCGATACCGACTTCGACCTGATCCTCGGCGGCGCGCGGACCCGTTTCTAGAAAACTGGTGCCGGGTGAGAGGATTGAACTCCCGACCTTCAGTTTACAAATCGTTTGCTGCATGAAACGTAGTCCGAGCGCCAATCGCTCAGGGTGTCCTGCTGCGAATAGGCCTCGTGCTTTCCCGCATAATCAGTTCCGTACTGATGGTTTCGCTACGCACCGGAAGGTTCTTCCGTGCGGCATTGATCAATGCTTCCGCTGCCGCATAACCCATTCGGCGCGCCGGCACGTGTACTGTGGAAAGGGGGGGATTCACCACGCGCGTGATCGGCAGGTCATCGAATCCGATGATTGAAAGGTCTTGTGGGACGCGAATCTTGAGACGCTGACAGGCGAACAATGCACCGAGCGCCTGGATGTCGTTCGCGCAAAAAAGTGCCGTTGGCGGTTTTGCCAGGGAAACGAGCCGGGTCGCAGCGACGTTTGACGCCTCGATTTCAAACGGCCGCTCGGCCACAAGATCGGGGTCAAACGGTATCTTGTTCCGGGAAAGCACGTCCCGGTATGCCTGCAATCGCTGCGCGGCGCGGTCGTTGATCGAGGTGACGCCGCAGATCAGGCCAATACGGCGATGTCCCAGCTTGATCAGCATTTCCGTCGCTTCGGTGGCGGCGGCGCGGTTGTCGAAGGAGATCGCCGGCACGGTGCGCTTCGGGCTTGTCGACCACGTCACCACAAACGGAATTTTGTAGTGCCGCAAGAGCTGATAGAGCGCAGGATCACGCTTGTAGCCGGTCAGGATGACGCCTTCCGCGCGGCTCTCGATCAGCCTGCGGATGATCACACTTTCGATTTCGGACGAGTAGTTCGCGTTGGCGATCAGGAGGTCGAGTCCAGCTTCTTGCAGGCGGTTCTGGATTGCTTCGGTGAATTCCGCATAGATCGAGTTTGAAATCGTAGGCACGATCAGGCCGACGAGGCCCGAGCGGCGCGAGGAAAAAGTCGCGGCACGGCCGTCAGGAACGAACTGGTGCTTCTCGATCAGCCCTAGAATTCGCTCCCGCGTTTGCGGGGCCACCGCCTCTGGCTGCCGCAGCACGCGGCTCACCGTGGCCACCGATACATTGGCCTTCCGGGCGAGCCACCGCACCGTGATGTTTTTGTCGGGCTTTTTCATCGCCTTAGGCGTGGAACGGGCGCGTATTGACAGGCGGGAACGCCCGATGGACAGTAATGTAACCGGTTACATTTTGAAAGCAAAGTTCAACATGAACGGTAAGGTGCGATACCTGAAGCAGGCGGCTCCGCGCTCGCGCGAGGACAACCGGGAACTTACCGAATATGTCCGGCGCATGCTGGAGGACATCGACAGGAACGGCGACGAGGCTGTGCGCCGCTATGCGCGCGAGCTTGATGGCTGGACCAAGCCTGAGTTTCGCGTCTCCGCCGCCGAGATCGACGCCGCGCGGAAGGAAGTCAGCCCCCTGTTCAAGGAAGATTTTGCCTACTGCAAGAAACAGATCACCGCTTTTGCCAAGCGCCAGCGCGACTCTCTCTCGGAGTTCGAAACGCAGTTCGGCGAGGGCATCACGCTCGGCCAGAAAATCATCCCGGTCGAAACCGTTGGGTGCTACATCCCGGGCGGAAAATATCCGCTGATCTCCGCCGCCATCATGAGCGTCGCTACGGCGAAGGTGGCAGGGGTCACTCACGTGATCGGCGCCGCACCTCCGCGTAAGGGTGCGGGAATTTATGCGCCGACGCTATACGCGCTCGCCGAGTCGGGCGCTGATGAAATCTATTGCATTGGCGGTGTGCAGGCTTTCGCCGCGATGGCCTATGGCCGTGTCGGCATGCGGCCGGTGGATATGATCACCGGCCCGGGCAATTCCTATGTAGCCGAGGCCAAGCGTCAGCTATTCGGCCTTGTTGGCATCGATCTGCCCGCGGGCCCGACAGAAATTCTTGTCATTGCGGATGACAGCGCGGACCCGGCCCTCGTCGCCACGGATCTTCTGGGGCAGGCGGAGCATGGGCCGGACAGCCCCGCCTGGCTGATCACCACGTCTGAAAAAATTGGACGCGAAGCGCTGGCCGAGATCGAGCGCCAGCTTTTGACGCTGCCGACCGCGGACGTCGCGGGCAAGGCTTGGGCCCGCTGGGGCGAGGTCGCGGTCGTCGAGGACGACGACGCGGCGATTGCGTTGAGCGACCAATATGCGCCGGAGCATCTCGAAGTTTTTTCCGCGCGCAACGATTACTATCTGCAAAATCTCAAGAACTACGGCAGCCTGTTTATCGGCGAGGAAAGCACCGTTGCCTACGGCGACAAGGGTGTGGGCACCAATCACACGCTGCCGACCGGACGGGCGGCGCGCTACACCGGCGGCTTGTGGGTTGGAAAGTTTCTGAAGACGGTCACCTACCAGCGGCTGACGGAGAAGGCGAGCGAGCGCATCGCGCCGATCATCGGCCGCATGTGCGCGACCGAGGGCATGCTCGCGCATGAGATCACTGCAACCGTCCGCGAACAGCGCTATTCCCAGCGCCAAAAGCGGAGTGCCGGATGACCGCAGCCTCCGATCCCGTCTGGACCGTGACGCCGGAAGCGGCGGTTGCGGCCGTTCGAGATGTGGTGCCGGGGTATGGCAAGCTGGAGGTTGTTCCTAAAGTACCGGTTGGGTCGCTGCGCGATATTGCGACACTCTATACACCGGGTGTCGGCACGCTGGTGCAGCGCATCGCCGCCGATCCGCGCGCGGCGGAGACGCTGACCAACCGCGCCAACACGATCGCAGTGGTCACGGACGGGACCGCCGTGCTCGGTTTTGGCCGCACGGGTCCGCTGCCCGCGGTGCCGGTGATGGAAGGGAAGGCGATCATGTTCAAGCTGATCGCCGGACTGGATGCCGTCCCCATTTGTCTTTCCGTGAAGGATCCGGATGCTCTCGCCGATCACATTGCAGCACTCGAGCCGTCTTTTGCCGGTTTCAATCTGGAGGATGTGGCAGCACCCCATTGCTTCTCGACCGTCGAGCAGCTTGAGAAGCGACTTTCAGTTCCGGTCTTTCACGATGACCAGTACGGCACCGCCACGGTGATCGTGGCCGGCCTGATCAATGCCGCGAAGGTTGTCGGCAAGCAGCTCGAAAATCTGCGTGTCGTGGTGAATGGGGCAGGCGCTGCTGGCACGGCGGCTGCAAAGCTCATTCTTGCGCTCGGTGTCGGCGACGTGATTGTTTGCGATCGTCACGGCATTCTTTGCATCGATGAGAAGCAGCCGTTTCCGCATATGGCGGCTCTCGCTGGGATCACCAACCGCGAGCGGCTGAAGGGAGTCCTTGCTGACGCGCTGCGTGGCGCAGATGCATTTGTTGGCCTTAGCGCCGGAGGCTTGCTCGGACCCGCGCATATCCAGTCGATGGCAAAATCGGCGGTCGTCTTTGCCTGCGCCAATCCCGAGCCCGAGATCATGCCGCGGGACGCGCTGGCGGCCGGTGCGGCGATTTCAGGCAGCGGCCGTTTCGATTCGGCGAACCAATGCAACAACGTGCTCGCTTTTCCTGGCATCATGCGCGGTGCTGTGGACCTGTGCGTCCGTCATGTCACCGAGAGCATGTGCTTAGCGGCCGCAAGGGCAATCGCGGCGCATGTCGGCGATAAGCTGGCACCAGACAATGTGCTCCCAAGTGCGCTCGATGGGGATCTTTGCCCCTTGGTGGCGGAAGCGGTGGCCGCAAAGGCAGCCGCCGAAGGGGAGGCACGAAAACCCTATGTGCGTGGCGAAATCGCCAATCGCGTCCGCGAGCGTAACCGCATTTCCGCGTGGCAGCAGGAAAACCTGCGCACGCTCCTAAAAAGTACCGCCGAGACAACGGCGGCTTAAAAACACATCACGAGGAGGAAGCAACAATGCGAGTCAAGGACCAGCATACAAACAAGGCCGGGCTCGGCCGCCGCGAATTTCTCGGCGGTACCGCTGCCCTGGGTCTCGGTGCCAGCGGCTTGTTCGGATCCAAATCCGCTCTCGCCCAGAGCACCAAGACCGGAACGGTACGCGTCTGGGGCGAGCCGGGACCCTATGGCGGCGTCGGCGTCGCGGCGATGAACGAATGGGCGCAGAAGAACGCTCCTGGACTGAAGTTCGAAATCGAGACGATCCCGTGGGACAATGTCTACGTGAAGCTGATGACGGATCTTGCGGCCAAGCGCCCGCCGTCGCTGATCAGCGTGGAATCGCCGATCGCCATGCAGATGATGGCGGAAGGCCTCTTGCTGCCGGTCGACGACCTTGTTGAGAAGATCGGCCGCAACCGTCTCGTTGACGGCGTGAAGTGGGACTACTGGGGCAACTGGAAGGGCAAGCAATATGTCATTCCGGCTCACCATCAGCCGCACCTGCTCCTCGTCCGCATGGACATCGTGAAGGAGTTGGGTCTGAAGGATCCCGACACCTGGGACTGGAACGACCTGCTCAATGCCGCGAAGACGATCTCCGAGAAGAAGCAGGGCATGGCCGGCTTCTGCATGGCGCTCGGCCGCAATCTCTGCACGGATTATCACTTTGCGGCGCTGTTACATTCCGCTGGCGGGCGCATGTACGATCCGTCCAACAAATATGAAGTGATGTTCGACAGCCCGCAGACGGTCGAGGCGCTCAACTTCGTGAAGGAGCTCCGTCCCTACATGCCGAAGGGCGCGGTCGAATACAGCTTCCTGCAGGTTGTGGACGCCCACGTCACCGGCCAGACCGCCATGAGCTTCTACTGGGGCCGCACGCTCGGCCGCGCGGCGGAAGAGGCGAAGCCGGTGTTCGAGGCGACGGAAGCCTTCAACCATGCGAAGCATCCGAAGACCGGACGGCGCAACAACTGGAACGACTTCCAGGGCTGGTGCATTCCCGCGCAGAACAATCCGTTCATCGAGGAAGTGAAGCAGGCGCTCGTCTATCAGCAGACCAGCAAGGAATGGCTGATCAAGTACTGCCACTCCCTGATGCCGAACGTGGCGCCGACCTATAAGGACATTGCAGACGCGCCGGAACTGAAGAACCATCCGTTTTATCAGTCGAAGTCGAAGACGGTGGATACGTATTTCAAGGCCTCGCTCGCGCACTCAAGCAGTACGGCGAACGAACTGTTGCAGGGCCCGAATCCGCTCGCAGGTTACGTACACGGGCGTTCGATCCTGGCGCAAACCGTTCAGAAGGTTGTCATTGACAACATGAAGCCGGAAGATGCCGCCAAGTGGGGCGCGCGCGAGTTGGAAGCAATCCGCAAGGAAAACGCCCGCCTGCTGGGCTGAACAAGACGCCGGGCGGCCTCGCGCCGCCCGGCCTTTTCGGAGCGGATTGATGCGCCGCCTTCATGCTTTGTTGTCTTCGGATCGCGCCGTCGGTCTGCTGTTCATTGCGCCGTTTGTAGTCACCGCGATTGTATTCATGGTCTATCCGGTCGTGGAAGCGATCCGGATGGCGTTCTATAGCTACAATCCGTTGCGCCCGGATCTTTCTGCTTTTGTCGGGATCGCGAATTTCGAGTTTCTGTTTTCGGACCCGCTATTCTGGGATTCGCTCTGGCAGGCGACTGTATGGACGCTTCTTTCCATCCTCTTCCAGACAATTCTCGGCGTGGGCATCGCGATGCTCCTGCATCGCGCGCTGTTCGGCATGGCCTTCTTCCGCGGCCTGCTGCTGTTTCCCTATATCGTGCCCACCGTCGTTATCGCGCTGATCTGGCGCTGGATCTTCAATCCTGAAATCGGGGTGGTGAATTACTCGCTGCTTGCGAGCGGTATCATCCGCGAGCCGGTTTACTGGCTTTCGACGCCCACGATGGCGATGGCCTCCACCATCATGCTGAACGTGTGGAAATACACACCGTTCGTCGTCATCTGCGTGCTCGCGCGTTTGCAGACGGTGCCGCTGGAGCTTTATGACGCCGCGAAGGTCGATGGGGCAGGCTTCATCCGCCGCTTTATCGATGTAACGCTGCCTCAACTGCGCGAGGTGCTGATTGTTGTCATCGTGTTTCGCACGATCTGGACCTTCAACAAGTTCGAGGAAATCTATCTGCTCACCAAGGGAGGACCCGGCACCTCGACGTTCAACCTCGCCGTTTATTCCTTTGAACAGTCGATGGCGAGCCTGCGGCTCGGCGTCGGTGCCGCTACAGGGGTAGTGATGATGATCATGCTGTTAATCGGCAGCATCGTCTATCTGCGCATCACAAAATTCGGCGAG
Organism: Xanthobacteraceae bacterium; assembly: GCA_022844205.1. Lineage (GTDB taxonomy): Bacteria > Pseudomonadota > Alphaproteobacteria > Rhizobiales > Xanthobacteraceae > JAUSIF01. The sequence continues at coordinate 209,115 of JALHMF010000005.1, forward strand.
GAGGTGCGCTGATGCTGACGCGCAAACAACTATGGCGCGCCGCTCGTGACGCGCTGCTTTACGTGTCGCTGTGCACCGTCACCTTCATTGTGTGCTTCCCGTTGATCTGGGCGTTGTCGACCTCGCTGAAGCCGAAATCGGAAATTTTCGCGACACCGCCGACGCTCGTGCCGCGGACGCTGACGTTTGAGAACTACGAGGCGCTGCTGACGGGGCGGCAGCAATATTACCACTCGGGACCGCAGACCGCACCATCCGGCCCCACACCGGCCCAGTTCTTCACGCGCTGGTTCGTCAACAGTGTAATCGTGACGGCCGGCTCCACCCTGATCTCCATCGTGATCTCGACGCTGGCGGCCTACAGCCTGACGCGTTTCCGATACTGGGGCCGCTCCGTGGTGCCGTATTTCAGCCTGCTCGGCTACATGGTGCCCTCGATCATTTTCGTGTTTCCGCTGTTCCTGATGATGGTGCGGCTGGAGCTGACCGACAGTTTGTGGAGCCTGATCTTCGGGTATGTCTCCATCACGCTTCCGTTCTGCATGTGGTTGATGTGGGCATTTATGCGCTCGATTCCCATTGAAATCGAAGAAGCGGCGCTCATTGACGGCGCGTCGCGCTATCAGGTGTTTCGCCAGGTCGTGCTGCCGACGGCGCTGCCAGGTATTATCGCCGCCTCGATCTTCGCAATGATCGTGTCCTGGAATGACTATCTGTTTGGACGCGTTTTCATCAACTCGCTGGACAATCTCACGCTGACCGTCGGTGTGATGCTGTTCTTCGAGGGGACCCACGTGGACTGGGGGCTGCTGATGGCGGCCTCGGTGCTGATGACGGTGCCGATGGCGATCTTGTTCATGGCGCTGCAGCGCCATCTCGTTGCCGGCTTCGGCGCCGGCGCTGTGAAGGGTTGAAATGGAAGTCAGACTGGAACGGATCAATAAGCGATTTGGCGCGGTTCAGATTCTCAAAGACATCGACCTTGTGTTTCCGAGCCGGAAATTCGTCACCCTGCTGGGGCCGTCGGGCTGCGGGAAGACGACGCTCCTGCGCATGATCGCGGGCTTGGAAGACATCACCGCCGGCAAGATCTGGTTCGGCGAGCGCGTGGTGAATGAGCTGGCGCCACGCGACCGCAATATAGCGATGGTGTTCCAGTCCTATGCGCTGTATCCGCAAATGACGGTGCGCCGCAATCTCGGCTACGGGCTGCGGGTTCGCGGCACGCCTGTGTCCGAAATCGACACGGCGGTTGAGCGCGTCGCCCGCATTCTTGAGATCGACCACTTGCTCGAGCGTAAGCCCGCCCAGCTTTCGGGCGGACAGCGCCAGCGCGTGGCGCTCGGCCGCGCCATGGTCCGCAAGCCCGACATTTTTCTGATGGACGAGCCGCTGTCCAACCTCGATGCCAAGCTGCGCGTTACCATGCGCGGGGAGCTGCGGCGGTTTCATCTCGATCTGAACGCCACCACGATTTATGTAACGCACGATCAGCTTGAGGCCATGACGATGTCTGACTTGATCGCGGTGATGCATCATGGTGTCGTGCAGCAGTATGGCACCCCGGCGGAGATTTATAGCAAACCAGCGAACCTCTTCGTTGCGGGATTTATCGGGAGTCCTCCGATGAATTTTCTGGAGGGAGAGATTAGCAACAGGCGTTTCCTGGTTGGCGATGGAAGCCTGCCGCTTCCGGCTCTTCAGGTGGAGGCAAACGCACAAAAGGCGGTTCTTGGCGTGCGACCCCAGGACCTCAGTCGGGCGCCAGCCGCGGGCCAGGATACGATCACGGGCACGATTTCACTGGTTGAGCTGCTCGGCTCGGAAAAGCTCGTCGAAGTCCAGCTTCAGAATCGCAAGCGAATGAGTATTCAGCTTCGAGCTGATGCATTTGTAGAAATGGGTGCGTTATTTCATCTGCGTTTCGATCCGCAACGCTTGCACCTGTTTGATAAAGAAAGCGGGAACATAATTCCCGCCTCCAACTGATGTGCAACCCGCAGGTAACCACGGCTTCAAGGGGTGTCTGGCATATCGAAAACACTGGTGCCGGGTGAGAGGATTGAACTCCCGACCTTCGGTTTACAAACCCGCGAGTCAACCGCGCAAAGTATTTGAAACTAAAGACAATTTATTTTCTAGCCATGAGCTAGTCATGAGGTTTTTGGGGTATTGGTGGGGAGCTATGTGGAGCGATGTGTGACCGTGCTAAGCTGAAAAAATGAAACTTTCATTCTCAGACATAACGAACACTCAGGCGTATCAAATTCAAGCTGCAGCAGTATTGATCGGCCCCCACTGAGTGGTCCACTTGCAATGTTAGTCGCGAGACCGGTTGCTAAGCCTCTTTGGCAGCTTGGTCTTTGAGTTGTTGGTTGGCAAGCGCCAGCTCCGCGACCAGACGCCGGAGCAGTTCATTCTCTCGCTCGAGCCCTTTCAGACGCTGCGCTTGTGAAAGTTTCATGCCGCCGAACTCCTTGCGCCATCGATAGAAAGTCTGCTCCGAGATCGTCAGGGTGCGGCACACGTCGGGTAGCGTCTCTCCCTGTCCCAGACGGATTTCCGCCTCTCTTAGCTTGCTGATGATCTGCTCTGCAGTGAACCGTTTCCGAGGCATCTTGATTGATCTCCCGTTGCTAAAACGGGCCTCGGACTAACATTCAACCTGGACCACTTTTCCGGGGGCAGCTCACACAGGCCATATTGTTTGGCGGAACTATCATCCACGCAGGTTCAGGGCGCTCTGAAGTAATCAGGGCGCTCTGAAGTAATCTAGCGTCGCGTATTCTGCACAAAAAATGAAAGAGGCCCCGGTTTCAGGGGCCTTTTGCTTATGCTGATCCAGATGGTGTAATAACGGAACAGAAGCCCGTTCTGCACACCTGAGGTTATTTGTGACTCAAGAACGCCCCGGAAAGAATGGTAAGGGCAAAGGACGCGCCCAACATCAAACCGGCGTGATTAACACAAAAAGACGCCCACCCTCGCTGGTTGTCGGCATCGGAGCCTCTGCGGGAGGGCTCTCAGCGTACAAAAGTTTCTTTGACAATATGCCGGTCGATACAGGCATGGCTTTTGTGTTGGTTCAGCATCTCGACCCAGATCACAAGAGTATGCTCGTGGATCTGCTCAGATCAAACACCACCATGCCTGTCGAGGAAGCGTGGGATGGAGTCCATCTCGCGGCAAACACCGTTTTTGTTATTCCACCAAACGCGACGCTGACGATGGAGGGCGACCATTTACGGGTTTCGTCACCCGCGCCAGCAAGGGAATATCGGCGACCAATCGATACGTTTTTCTCGTCCCTCGCCGAGAATCAGGAAGATTGTGCCGTTGCCATCATACTGTCCGGCTTCGGCAGCGATGGCACTTTGGGCATTAAGTCGATCAAGGAACATGGCGGCTTCACTCTGGCTCAGGCTCAGTTCGACGAGACAGCGATGAGCGGGATGCCACAGAGCGCTGCAGCGACCGGGTTAGTCGACTATGTGGTGTCGGTCGATAACCTGCCCACAAAGCTGCTCGAATATCAGAGCTATCTGGCCAGGATCGAGGAGCGGAAGGATCCGGATGGCGTCCGTGAGGACGTCAAGGAGAATCTGACGACGATTACGTCACTTCTGCGCAAACGTCTCAAGCATGACTTCAGCGGTTACAAGCAAAATACAATGGTCCGGCGCATCCAGCGCCGCATGCAAGTGCTCCAGATCGAAACTGTCCCCACCTATGTAGAACATATGCAGCGGGAGCCGTCCGAAGGCGATGCGCTGTTTCGTGAACTTCTGATCGGCGTGACGCAGTTTTTTCGCGATGAGGACGCTTTCGAGGCTTTGAAGACAGCTATCCTACCGTCTTTGCTTGCCAACCGGAGGGCTGACGATCCGATTCGCATCTGGGTCGCGGGCTGTGCGACCGGAGAAGAGGTCTATTCGATCGCCATCGCGTTGCGGGAGGTGATGGGAGACCAACACGCCGGCGTCTCGGTCACGATCTTTGGCACTGATATCGACACCAAGGCCATCGCCTTCGCCCGCGCCGCGCGTTACCGCAAGATAGATGGCCTGTCGCCTGAGCGCCTGGAGCGCTGGTTTGTGAAGGACAAGGAGGGCTATTGCCCGATCGCGACCATTCGCGACTTGTGCATTTTTTCCGAGCACAGTCTGGTCAAAGACCCGCCGTTTTCGAAGCTCGACCTCGTGTCCTGCCGCAACGTGCTGATCTACATGGACAACGATTTCCAGCACCGGGTCATGCAGACCTTGCACTATGCGCTGCGTCCGAGCGGCTATTTGTTGCTCGGTCCTTCCGAAAGTGTCAGCCGCGAATCCAAGCTGTTTGTCGTTGTCGACAAAAAACATCGCATTCTGCAACGCCACGACGATATCAGGGCGGTTCTGCCCGAGTTCCAGCCACCGCCGCGTACGAGAGCGATAGAGCCCACACTTGCGAGCCGCGAGGACCGGATCGACAAGGGCGCGCGCCGCGTCATGGACAAGCATTCTCCTGCTTACTTCGTAATCGACAGGAATTACGACATCCTGCGTTTCTCCGGAGGCGAAGCCGGCCGCTACCTTGAACCGTCGCCGGGTACCGCCAGCTTGAATCTGTTTGTTATCCTCGGAAAAGCGTTGCGGTCGCAGGTGCGGAACGCGTTGGAGAGGTCGTTCGCATCGCATGAGACGGTTATAGACGAAAATCTGCCAATCAGGATCGACGGGCGCCGCCACTCCGTTGATCTAATCGTTGAGCCGATTGTCGAACGTACGCTTCCGGGAGAATTTTTCGTTGTTGGGTTTCGCGAGCGCGGCACCCTGCCAGAGGCGGCGGATGGCGAAGGAACCACATCACTAATTCCCAATCGCGCCGCCGATGCGCTCGATCAGGAATTGCTTGCATTGCAGGCGCGATACCAGGCCATCAGCGACGAACTGGAGAGCCAGATCGAAAACATGAAGTCCGTGACCGAGGAATACCAGTCGGTCAACGAGGAGCTTCAGTCTTCAAACGAAGAGCTTGAAACGGCCAAGGAGGAGATGCAATCGGTCAACGAGGAGCTTCAGACCGTCAACAACGAGATGCAGGGCAAGAACGATCAGTTGACGCAAGTGAACAACGATCTTCAGAACCTTCTCGACAGCACCCAGATCGCAACTATCTTCATCGACGATAATCTGTGCGTCAGGAACTTTACGCCGGCAGCGATGGAGTTGTTTTCGCTTCGCGAAGGCGATCGCGGTCGCCCCATTACCGATATTGTCACCCTGCTGGCCTACGACAAGCTGCGGGAAGATGTCATGAAAGTGCAACGCACACTCTCTGTCGCTGAGCACGAACTCGACCTCAAGGACGGCAGCGCGACGTTCATCATGCGAATGCGGCCATACCGCACCGTTGCGAACGTCATTTCCGGCGTCGTGATTACTTTCAACAATGTTACGGAACGAAAGAAGCATAACGAGCATTTGGAATTCTTGATGAAGGAGTTGCAGCACCGAACTGCCAACCTGTTTGCAGTGATTCAGGCGATGACGCGTCAGACGATCAAGCACAGCGCAAACTTTGCTGAATTCTCGACCCAATTCGCAGCGAGGATGCAGGGGCTGTCGCATTCAAATGCACTGCTAATCGACCAGGATTGGAAAGGAGTGTCGCTTAAAAAGCTGGTTCACACCCAACTCCAACCGTTTATTGAACTGGATCAGCACCGGCTTGAAATGGATGGGCCCGCCGTAATTGTAACGTCCGAGTGCGTGCAAACCCTCGGAATTGCACTACATGAATTAGCCACTAATGCTTCGAAGTACGGCGCGCTGTCGGTGCCTGAGGGCAAAGTCCTCCTTCATTGGGAATTCAACGAAGGCGATACCGCACCCGATTCCTTTCGACTGGAATGGCGGGAACATGGTGGGCCGGCAGTCAAACCGGGGGAGCGCAAGGGCTTCGGCCGTTTCGTCACTGAACAGATGGTGGTCCGGGGGCTCAATGCAAAAGTCGAAATCGAGTATGCGCCCGAGGGGTTACGCTGGACGCTCGTTATGCCTGCCAGCCAAGTCTTGCTTGAGAGCCCCGAAGGTACCGCCTAGCAAACTAGGATAAAAGAGAATCACCCAAAAGGCGTTCGAGCATACGCCCCGCGAGTTGGCGATGACGCTGGTTGATCATCGCAGCACATTGCGGAGCTGTGAAAGATCGAGTTCCGGCGTCAACATCCGCTCCATGATCCACTGTTCATCGCCCGCACTATCAGGTCACTGACGCGCTTACGAATTTCTGGATCGTTGAAGATTGAATCGAGATGAAGGTTCACCGCGAGGCTCAGTTTCAGGTTGAGGAGATTCTGATTCCTTTCGTTCGTTCTCGTTCAAGTACCGAATCAAATCGATCCAGCGCTCAGGCAGCGGCTCATTCACGATGTCAGTGTATTGGGCGTGTAGCGTCTTGTTAATTCGCTTCACCATGGAGCTATACGCTGGTTGCATGAGTCTTTCCTGAGGCTGAAGTCACCCTAACAGCCAACTTACCTTCACGCGGATTGTTCCGTCCGATTTGGTATGAAATCTGTCTATTGTCGAGGCTACGATTTTCAACCCGGAAGGTACGGCTTACAAACACGAGACTCACGCCTCGTAAGCAATTGTCTCTCTTTGCGTTTCTGAAGTCGGGGTACGAACGGGGTACCAGTTTTGCGCGGTAGGAATGTGCCGAGAGGTGCAGGATGTGTGGTCTATGTTTTGAGCCAGTGGCAAAAAGAGTAAGCAAATAGGAAGAAGAGAACTGACCCAACGAGGATGTAGAAAAACCATGTGCCAACACCCAATAGACTGGCTCTGGGGTTCTTTGGCAGATGACCTGCCACCGCGTCCTCAATCCTTGTGCTCATGTTGATGTGATGTTCATTGAATCACACAAAAGCATTCGTGCAAGCGCGTGGTGTGGATAGGATTTTCTTCCCGCGCGGGGTACCAGCTGGGTACTTTTCTCTGCCCCGTAGGGGCGGGTGAGAAAACACTAAGTTGCGGTATGTATTGATGTGTCTAGGGATAGAAACGTGAACAGCGGTTTTTTAGTTGAGCAGAATCAAAAACTTGTGCGGAGGTAAGAACGCAAAAAAGTGATTCTGTTCAGTGGGTTGGTGCCGGGTGAGAGGATTGAACTCCCGACCTTCGGTTTACAAAACCGCTGCTCTACCGCTGAGCTAACCCGGCAAATTCGCACCGAGATAGCACAAGACTTGACGCAGAGAACCCCCGGAGAAGCAATTCTCCGGGGGTAGCCTCGTCGTGTCGGGAGGACGTACGGTCGGGGCCGGGGCTCGGCTCGTGCGGAATTTTCACTACGGAACGCGTGCTCCGTTGAGCAAACTGACAGAGCGAATGTCTGCTTTTATTGTACCGCGGCCGCCATGAAAAATCCGGCCTTGGGGATAGCGGCTGGTCGTCGTCCTGATGCCCGACGGGAGCCCCGGCGACCCAGAGCAGTTCCCGCTGATACCGGGTGAGGCGGGCGAAATCCGAACGTGCGTTGAAAATTGGGAGTTAAACGTCGCGAAACAGATATTGCCCTAAACCGCTCCGCGGTAGAGACGGCAAAGACGGGAAGACAACAAGCCAACTTGTCAGTAACCCCTTGATCCGCAGGATGGCCGCCTGGATGATGATGGAAACCTCAGAACGGCCTGAGATTGAAGGCAAATGCGCCAGTTTCTTGGATGAGGCGACCGGTGGCGGAGGAACTCCGCGCCAGCTACGATGTCAACGACGCGGCCTTGGCTGCCAAACGACTGGATTGACCCGCGGTTTGCCGGACATCGTAAAAAAATCCGAAGAGCAAAAAGTCGCCGAAGCCGAGGTCGAGGGCTTTCGGAAAGACCTCGGCCCGTTCGTCGTTGCCGCTGAGACGACGCGAATGGCGATGGTCTTTGCAGACGCCATGGAGGCCGACTATCCCATAATATTTGCCAATGATGCCTTTCTCTCTCTTACCGGATACGACCGGAAGGAGGTTCTCGGCCAGAACTTCAATTTCCTGATGGCGCACGCCGCGGATGCCGAGGCGTTGGCGAGAATTAAAGCCGGGTTTGAGGGCAAGTCGGACGGTGGTGTGGAAATTCGCTACCGTCGAAAGGATGGCAGTGAGTTCTGGGCAGGCCTCTTCATAAGCCCGGTTCGGGATGAGGACGGCAATATTGTTCAGTATTTTGCCTCGTTCGTCGATCTCACGAAACATAAGGACGAGGAAACTCAATCCAGGATGTTGATCGATGAGTTGAACCATCGCGTGAAGAATACACTTTCAACGGTGCAATCGATCGTCTGGCAGGCGTTGCGAACCGCTTCTGATCCTAAGGCGATCCGAAGCTCAATCGAGTCCCGGCTGTTTGCGCTTTCCCGCTCCCACGATCTGTTGACCCGTGAAAATTGGCGGAGTGCGGGTCTGCGCGATGTAGTCCACGACGCGATGGAGCCATTCACGGTCGCAGACGGTCGGGCGGGGCGCATCGTGATCAACGGCGAGAATATTCGTTTCCCGCCAAAGACTGCCTTGGCTCTGGGCATCGCGTTCAACGAACTCGCGACGAATGCCGTTAAGTACGGAGCATTTTCTAATGAGGTGGGTTCAATCCTGATCGGCTGGAAGCTGGAGCGGAAGCCGGAAGGTGACCGTCTCGTGCTGGAGTGGCGCGAGAAGGACGGACCGCCTGTCACGCCACCGTCGCGGAAAGGATTCGGGTCGCAGGTACTTGAGCGTGGTCTGGCGCTCGAACTGGGAGGGGCTGTGCATCTCGCCTATCTGCCTGGCGGCTTGGTTTGCACAATCAATATACCGGCACCGCGAGTTGCTGATGAATAAGCTGCTTTACGGCCGGCGGGTCCTCGTTGTCGAGGATGAGATGTTTATCCTCTTGATGATGGAAGGCATGCTGGCTGACCTCGGATGTGAGTCCATCGTCTCAGCTGCCACAGTCGATCAGGCCCTCGCCCTGATCGATGGGCAAGCTCTCGACGCCGCTCTGCTCGATATGAATCTGGACGGCAACAAAACTCATCGGGTGGCCGACGCACTCGCCGCCCGCGGCGTGCCGTTCGCCTTCGTGACCGGCTACGACGGTTCCGGCATCAGGGAGAGCGACCGCGATCGGCCCTTGCTGAAGAAGCCGTTCGTGTTTGAACGATTGGTCGAGATGCTTACAGGTCTCCTCAGATAGGGGTGCGAGCGGCAACGGGATAGGGAAGAGGCCAGCTTTTGTTCGCCTGCGGCCTCGAAGAGGCTCTATCAAGCATGGCGGCAGGCCGTCATTCGCGCACGTCGGCTGCATTTGATTGCGCGTGGTCTCAAGGTGAACTCGATCAATCCGATTATCGGGGCCTTGCGTTTCTTCTACGGCACCACGCTCGGACGCAAGGATATCGCCGATCAGTTACCATTCGCGCGCAAGGAAGACACGCTGCCGGCGGTGGCCGCGGGGTTGGGCGACCGATATCCGAAAATCATACTTCAGGAAGAACCAATCGCTACTTTGAGAGGCGATAAATCTGGTTCTATGTCATAACCGTGCTTGCCGAAGTCGCAATGCATTCCCGACCACGCTCACCGATGACAACGCCATGGCTGCTGCGGCAATGACCGGTGAAAGCAATATTCCAAACGGATACAGAACGCCTGCCGCGACCGGCACACCCAAGGCGTTATAGATGAACGCAAAGAATAGATTTTGCCGGATGTTGCGCATGACTCTCTGGGAAAGATGCCGTGCACGGACAATGCCCGTCAGGTCGCCTTTCACCAGCGTCACCCCGGCGCTCTCCATAGCGACGTCCGTTCCCGTGCCCATGGCAATGCCCACATCGGCAGCGGCAAGGGCAGGTGCGTCGTTCACGCCATCGCCTGCCATCGCAACGACCCGGCCAGCGGCCTTGTAGCGTTTCACCACCGCACTTTTCTGGTCGGGAAGAACTTCGGCTTCGACGTCTTCAATCCCAAGCCGTTTTGCAACGGCCCTTGCTGTGGTCCAGTTATCGCCCGTCAGCATGACGATCCGAATTCCCTCTTTCTTTAGCCCGCGAAGAGCTTCGGGCGTAGAAGCTTTGATCGGGTCTGCGATTGCAAGGACGCCGGCAATGCTGGAATCAACGGCCATGAAAATGGCAGTCGCTCCCTCTTTTCGTAACTCCTCCGCCCGCTCGGCGAGCGGGGCGACATCAACGCCCAGTTCCGCCAGAAACTTCGCGTTTCCAAGAGCGATACGCTTTCCTTCAACGTCGCCCATGGCTCCCTTTCCTGTCGGAGAATCGAATCCCACAACCGGCACGGTGGAAACACCACGCCCTTCCGCGGCACGTACAATCGCAACAGCAAGCGGATGTTCGCTCGCACGTTCTACGCTGGCGGCGAAGCGCAACACATCGGCTTCCGTAAATCCCGGTGCCGGGACGATGGCCGTTACGGCGGGCTTCCCTTCGGTCAGGGTGCCCGTTTTATCGATCACCAGCGTATCGACTTTTTCCATGTGCTCGAGCGCTTCCGCATTCTTGATCAGAACGCCCGATTGCGCGCCGCGCCCGACCCCGACCATGATTGACATGGGCGTTGCCAATCCAAGCGCACAGGGACAAGCGATGATGAGCACAGCGACCGCAGCCACGAGCCCATAAGTAAACCGTGGCTCAGGGCCCCAGATCGACCAAACGGCGAAGGCCAGAACGGCGATCGCAATCACCGCGGGTACGAACCAGCCCGAAACCTGATCGGCCATCCGCTGAATCGGGGCGCGGCTGCGTTGCGCTTCGGCCACCAGCTGCACGATTCGGGACAGCATCGTGTCGCGTCCCACCTTGCGGGCCTCGATCACCAATGCGCCAGATTGATTCATCGTGCCGCCGATGACTTTTGCAGCAATCTCCTTGGTGACGGGCATGGACTCGCCTGTCACCATGGACTCATCGACCGCGCTGCGACCTTCGATTACCACGCCGTCCACGGGTACTTTTTCGCCCGGCCGGACCCGCAGCCGATCACCGACTTGAACCAGATCAAGCTGCACTTCTTCTTCGGAACCATCGGCGCGTATTTTTCGCGCGGTCTTGGGTGCTAGGTCCAGCAGAGCGCGGATCGCACCGCTCGTGGTCTCGCGCGCACGCAACTCGAGCACTTGGCCTAAGAGCACGAGAACCGTGATCACCGCTGCCGCCTCGAAATACACCGCGACAGCACCTCCGCCGATGCGAAATGCAGCGGGAAATATCTCCGGCGTCAGCGTAGCAACGACGCTATAGATCCACGCAACGCCGGTACCCATCGCGATGAGCGTAAACATATTCAGATTGCGGGTGATGACGGAATTCCATCCGCGCACGAAAAATGGCCATCCGGCCCACAGCACAACGGGGGTTGCAAGAACCATCTGTATCCAGTTTGCGTTGGCCTGGCTGAGATAGTGGCTGAGGCCGGTGAGGTGACCGCCCATCTCCAGTGCAACGACCGGGATCGATAGACCGAGCCCGATCCAGAACCGGCGGGTCATGTCGATCAATTCTGGATTCGGCCCGGTTTCAGCCGTTGCTAGCACCGGCTCCAGCGCCATGCCGCAGATCGGACAAGAACCAGGACCCACCTGACGGATTTGGGGGTGCATCGGGCAGGTATAAATCGCTCCCTCTGGAACGTTCTGCGCAGGCTGCGGCGAGTTGCCAAGATATTTTCCGGGGTCTGTTACAAATTTGCTGAGACATCCGCTTGAGCAGAAATAAAAAGTCCGGCCATCGTGTTGATGCCGGTGCGTAGTGGTGTGTGGATCGACAAGCATGCCGCAAACAGGGTCGCGGACACCGTTCTCCACCTTGCCGGAGGCATCGTGAGAATCAGCATGGTCGGACCTGGTCTGACCGCTTTCGCTGTGGTGATGTCCTGAGGAGGCTGCCGTTAGCGGCTTCTTCGATTTATTCGAACAACAACAGCCGCTATGAGGCGAGGATTCGGATTTATGTGCAGCAACCATCAGACTCACCTCAAAAAGGGTTTGTAACGGATACCCTATAGGGGTATATAACGTGCATGAATAACGATATCAAGGCTTCCAGTTCCAAACGCCTGACTCGGATTGAGGGGCAAGTGCGAGGCCTTCTTCGCATGGTGGAGGAAGATCGCTACTGCATAGATATTGTGACCCAAATTTCAGCTGTGCGGGCAGCTTTGCGAAAGCTCGAAGAAGAGATTCTTCGGGATCATATTGGGCATTGTGTCGAACACGCCATCGCGTCTGGAAGTAAGGCCGATCGTCGCCGCAAGATCGAGGAATTAATGAATGTTGTCAGTCGCGCAGATCGATAGTCGTACTGATTGGAGATAGTGCCATGTCTGTGATCTCTCGAAGGTCTTTGCTAAGCGGATTGGGCGTTGTCGCGGCATCGGGTTTCTTGCCCGTCACCGCAGCTACTTCGCTGTTACGTGTAAGCAGAGACCCAAATTGCGGTTGTTGCACGGCGTGGATCGAGCATGTGCGGGCCGCTGGATTTACAACTGAAGTGCATGAGCTCGCGGATCTGAGTACGCTGAAAACGAGACTTTCAATTCCTGCCGCACTTTATTCCTGCCATACGGCGGAGATTGAAGGCTACGTGATCGAGGGTCATGTCCCTGCATCTGCGATCCAGCGGCTGCTCACGGAACGTCCGTCGGCGATCGGCTTGGCCGTACCGGGCATGCCGATAGGTTCGCCGGGCATGGAAGTCTCCGGCGCGCAGGCGGAAACATACGATGTTATCCTGTTTGATCGTTCCGCATATAAAACCTATGCACGATACAAAGGTGGTGAGGAAATTTCCTCACGCCTTTGATCGAACCACCTTGCAAGGCAACAATCAAAACCAGACGTTCTGCTAATGTTTGCTCGCCGAATACCAATCCGTTCCAACCAGATTATGAGTCTGACCGTGGGTCGGAATCCGCACGCTGCCGGAATCCGAGGAAAATACTTGGTCGGCGCGCTGCTGAATGGTGTTCTCCATCACGAGATAAGAACCAACTGCCAACAGAACTAACGCGGCGATGGAACTAAGGAATGATTGCATTTGTCTCTCCATTCTTCATGCGGGAATAATTATTATTCTCTTGCTATCTGTTCAGGGAGCGTTGACCTAAATCAACGGCGCAAGAATAATTCATCAGAAGAAATTTCCTGTAGAAATGCAAGGGCGGCATACGACAACATCCTTCACCTAAATCGGGTTTGTTGGGGCTCGCTTGACCATTTGTAACGCAAGGATGCCGATACGATATTTATATAGGCATTTGAATTCGCGAAAACAGAAACTCCGAAAAAATCCGGATGACCGGCCGCAACGTTGATGGATGAGCGGCCCATATACATGAAACTGTAGCCTAGATCGGTGGTCCATTGCTCATTCCATTGATACGTAAAACCGGCAGATAGCCACCAACAATTCGCATCCGGCAGTGAAGTGTCACGCACCGAAGTCCGAACGGGAGAAAGTTCATAACCGATCCCAGTCCGAAATGTAGTCTGCGGGCTCCACTGAACTTCGGCCCCTATGGAAAAAAACCAGGCATCGCGGTAATTGAAAGTGAGTGTCGTAATCGGCGCGGCATTTACTCCAGTGATGGAAAGAGGGACGTTTTGCAAAACACTCCAGTTCGTCCACTC
>JALHMF010000006.1:0-2500 GCA_022844205.1 Xanthobacteraceae bacterium
CTGAGACACGGCCCAGACTCCTACGGGAGGCAGCAGTGGGGAATATTGGACAATGGGCGCAAGCCTGATCCAGCCATGCCGCGTGAGTGATGAAGGCCTTAGGGTTGTAAAGCTCTTTTACCAGGGAAGATAATGACGGTACCTGGAGAATAAGCCCCGGCTAACTTCGTGCCAGCAGCCGCGGTAATACGAAGGGGGCTAGCGTTGCTCGGAATCACTGGGCGTAAAGCGCACGTAGGTGGGTCATTAAGTCAGGGGTGAAATCCTGGAGCTCAACTCCAGAACTGCCTTTGATACTGATGATCTTCGAGTCCGGGAGAGGTGGGTGGAACTGCGAGTGTAGAGGTGAAATTCGTAGATATTCGCAAGAACACCAGTGGCGAAGGCGGCTCACTGGCCCGGTACTGACACTGAGGTGCGAAAGCGTGGGGAGCAAACAGGATTAGATACCCTGGTAGTCCACGCCGTAAACGATGGATGCTAGCCGTTGGGGAGCTTGCTCTTCAGTGGCGCAGCTAACGCATTAAGCATCCCGCCTGGGGAGTACGGTCGCAAGATTAAAACTCAAAGGAATTGACGGGGGCCCGCACAAGCGGTGGAGCATGTGGTTCAATTCGACGCAACGCGAAGAACCTTACCAGCTTTTGACATGTCTCGTATGGACCCCAGAGATGGGGTTCTTCACTTCGGGTGGCGAGAACACAGGTGCTGCATGGCTGTCGTCAGCTCGTGTCGTGAGATGTTGGGTTAAGTCCCGCAACGAGCGCAACCCTCGTCCCTAGTTGCCATCATTCAGTTGGGCACTCTAGGGAGACTGCCGGTGATAAGCCGCGAGGAGGGTGGGGATGACGTCAAGTCCTCATGGCCCTTACAGGCTGGGCTACACACGTGCTACAATGGCGGTGACAATGGGCAGCGAACCCGCAAGGGGGAGCTAATCTCAAAAAGCCGTCTCAGTTCGGATTGCACTCTGCAACTCGAGTGCATGAAGTTGGAATCGCTAGTAATCGTGGATCAGCATGCCACGGTGAATACGTTCCCGGGCCTTGTACACACCGCCCGTCACACCATGGGAGTTGGTTTTACCTTAAGACGGTTTGCTAACCGCAAGGAGGCAGCCGGCCACGGTATGGTCAGCGACTGGGGTGAAGTCGTAACAAGGTAGCCGTAGGGGAACCTGCGGCTGGATCACCTCCTTTCTAAGGATGATCCTTCAAGGTGTTTATGGGTTTAGGCTCATGGTCGCCTTATCGGATCTCTTCAGAACATAAAGGCTCAGTCAGAGCCTAATTTGGCGGGACTTCGCCGTCTTCGTTTCTCTTTCTTCATGGACGAGCCCGAGCCGCGATCCGTCGCGGCCGGCCATCAGGATCCAGATCGCGTTTCGGATCAGGTTTCTGGGCTTGTAGCTCAGCTGGTTAGAGCGCGCGCTTGATAAGCGTGAGGTCGGAAGTTCAAATCTTCCCAGGCCCACCAAGTTTCTCGCGCGGATCAGTCGCGGCGTTACGCGCGGCCGGGGCCATAGCTCAGTTGGGAGAGCGCCTGCTTTGCAAGCAGGAGGTCGTCGGTTCGATCCCGTCTGGCTCCACCAAATTCAGAGCCACTCGAGCCACTCGGAAGATCACCATGATCGCTTCGAGCCCTGCTCGTCCATTTCAAGTTTCTTCCCGCTTCTACAAAGAGCTGGAAGTTAGCTGCATGACATCGTGAAGAAGGCAAACCATCCGCTTCCATTCGGAAGCTTCTCGAATTCGTTCGAGGGATTTCGAATGGTCGTACGTTTATCGATGAAGTTTTTCGCGTGTGAACGTGAAAAATCTCCGTTGATCGACACCCACATCCCGGATGGTTTGCATGAAGCAAGCTGGTCTTTTTGAATCTGAACGACGTCGATTCCCGTTTTGCCCGGGTGAGCAATCACTCGAGTGAAAACCCTCTGCCGAGGCGGTGGGCATCGACGATAAGAGCAATCAAGTGCCTTAAGGGCATCTGGTGGATGCCTTGGCGGTAAGAGGCGATGAAGGACGTGATACGCTGCGATAAGCCGCGAGGAGCTGCGAATGAGCTTTGATCCGCGGATTTCCGAATGGGGAAACCCACCTTCGATAACGGAATTCCGAGACTTCGGTCTCGGAAACGAGATTCTTCAAGTAGCCCCCGCACGGGCGAAACGAGGTTTCGGATTTCCGTTATCACATGAAGGAATAGAACCTCCGAATAAAATAGGAGGTTTTAAGCAAACCCAGGGAACTGAAACATCTCAGTACCTGGAGGAAAGGACATCAACCGAGACTCCGCTAGTAGTGGCGAGCGAACGCGGATTAGGCCTGCGGCAAACGTGAGACAACCGGAACCGTCTGGAAAGTCGGACCATAGCGGGTGACAGTCCCGTACGGGTAATGCGAACGTTTGTCCTTGAGTAAGGCGGAACACGTGCAATTCTGTCTGAACACGGGGGGACCACCCTCCAAGCCTAAGTACTCCTTACCGACCGATAGCG
>JALHMF010000006.1:7500-180719 GCA_022844205.1 Xanthobacteraceae bacterium
ATCGCTGGCATGCCGGTCGCAGCCGAATCGCCGCTCGCGAAATTCACGAAGGATCCGGGCTGGCAGCAGCACGCCAAATTCTTCGATGACGCCTACAAGGCGCTCAATGAGAAGCAGATCTCCAAGATCAAGGCCTGGGGCAAGCAGGCGATCAAGCAGCCGCAGAAGACGCTCTATTATCTCTTCAGCGGACCGGACTATCTCTACGCGGAAGCCTTCTTCCCGCATGCGCAGACCTACATCCTCGCCGGCCTCGAGCCGGTCGGTAAGGTCCCGGAAATTAACGAGCGCACCCGCCACGGCCTCGCGCCGATCCGCGCCTCGCTGCACAACACGCTGAACCTCAGCTATTTCATCACCTCGCATATGTCTTCGCAGCTGCGGACGGGCGAGCTGACGGGTACGCTGCCGATCCTCTATCTCTTCATCTCGCGCGCCGGAAAGACGATTACGGAAGTCGAATTGATCAACCTCGACAAGGACGGAAACGTTGCCACGACCGCCATGCCGCCGGCAGGTTCAATTCAGGGCGCCAAGATCGTATTCAACGACGGTGACGGGAGCCCGGCACGCACGTTGTACTACTTCAGCACCGATCTTTCCGAAGCGGGTGCGAAGAATACGGGCTTCCTCAAGTTCAGCGCCAAGTTTGGCACGGGCGATGGTTTTGTGAAGAGCGCCTCCTATCTCCTGCACAATGCGGGGTTCACTACGGCGCGTAACTTCCTGCTTGAACATGTCCACACGCATGTCCAGGACGACACGGGCATTCCATACCAGTACTTCGATCAGAAGATCTGGAATCTGAATCCATATGGCCGTTATGTCGGTCCGATCCCGATTTTCCAGGGCCATTACCAGAACCAGCTCAATATGCTGTTCATCAAGGAGAAAGCGCCGGCGATCGATTTCGGCATCGGGTATCGCTTCCGCCTGAACGAG
This sequence comes from Xanthobacteraceae bacterium, assembly GCA_022844205.1. GTDB lineage: Bacteria > Pseudomonadota > Alphaproteobacteria > Rhizobiales > Xanthobacteraceae > JAUSIF01. The sequence goes on from JALHMF010000006.1 coordinate 8,443, forward strand.
TCGAACCTGCTTGTCGCGGTGAAAAAGATTGCCCCGGCCGCTGTTGCGGCGCCGGTGAAGCCCGAGCCTGCTGCGATCGTCGCTCCTGCGGCTCCCGCGCCAAGCGAGCCTACTCCGGCGAGCGCGCCCTCCACACAGCCCGCCGCACCGGCGGAACAGAAAGCGGAATCGGCGCCGATCCAAGCGCCTCCTGCCGTAGCGAAGGACGGCCTGGCCGAGACTGAAAAGGAAAAAACCGCGGCCATGCCGGAAGCGGAAAAGAAGACGATGGAAAGCGAGCCGGAAAAGAAAGCACAATAAGACCGGCTTGGAATTCAGAATCGATCAAGGCCCGGCGCTAGTCGCCGGGCTTTTTCTTTAGGGCGATCCACTTTTCATCGGAGTCGGGAGTGGAACGTATCGTATCGCCATCCACGATGCCCGTGAGCGTCATGGGAATCCCGCTCATTTTCTGGACCACGACTTCAAGCTGGTCGCCGCGAAGCCTTGCGACGCCGAGGGGAATTTCCACCCCGCCGATGCGGCTCACCCCCGTCAATTCCTGAAATAATTGCTTGAACTGCAAGGTGATTTCACGGTCGCCCAGTTTGAGGGTCCACTCACCCGCTACCCGGGCCGGTACGATCCAAAGAAAAATCTCAGTGCCACGAACGTTTTCTTGCAGATCGGGGAGCCAGCCGGCCATGGCGAATTCGTGGGAAACGATATGGGTACCAGGTCCCAGTTCGAGCAGGCGCGGGCGAAGCCTGAAATTCACCTGCGGCGGCAGATACATCGCGACCACCGTTGCCGGCCGCAGAGAGGTTTCAAATAAATCCTGCTGGATGAAACTGATGTTGAGGCCGACCCCGGCTTTCAGCGCGTTTTCATTCGACTGCTTGACCAGCCTGGGGTCGATTTCGACGCCGAAGCCGCGCGCCCCCCGTTTCGCCGCCCCGATCAGGATGCGGCCGTCACCCGATCCGAGATCGATCACGAAATCGTCCGGCCCGACCCCGGCGAGGCCGAGCATTCGCTCGACGACTTCATGCGGCGTCGGAATGTAAGGGATGTCGGGATTGACGCTCGAATGTTGAGCGCCGGTATTGGCGGCCAGCCAAGATAAAAAAACCGCGGCGGCAAGGATCGATTTTGCTGCCACGGCCCGATCATGAGGAATGATCACTTCCGTTTTTTTGATGTACGCGGCTCTTTCTGGTTTAACAGCAAGAGCGGCGTGCCGGCCAGAAGAACCAGCACGCCGATGATGGAGCCGAGGCCCGCATAAACGAGGCTAGAATAGACCATCCATGCCGATGCAACCGCGAGAATAATCGGCGCCACCGGATAGAGCGGCATCCGGTAAGGCAGCGCCTTGTGGTCGCGCTTCCGGAAAATGAAGACCGAGATCGCAACGAGCAGCAGGAAGAACCAGAACACCGGCGAGGTGTAGGCAACCATCGCCTCGAATCCTTCGCGCGTCGTGGCACCGAAGCCGATCAGGATCAGCGAGATCAGACCCTGAAGCAGAAAGGAGTTGGAGGGATTGTGGCCGCGCGCGTCCCAGGTGCCCAGGATCTTGGCTGCGGACAGATCTTGCCCCAGCGCAAAATAAACCCGCGCGCCGGTGAAGACGGTCGCGTTGAGCGTGCTCAATGCGCAGATACAGACGATCAGGCTAAAGAGTGTCGCGCCTGCATTGCCGGCGACCGCCTTCATCATATCGGCGCCCACGGCGCTACTCTTGCGCAAACCTTCGAGGCCGAACATGTTGAGGTAAGCGAGGTTCACGAGCACATAGACGGCCGTTACCACAGCCACCGAGATGAGCAGCGTTCGCGCCATGTTGCGGCGGACATCTTTCAATTCGCCGGAAAGATAGGCCGCCTCGTTCCAGCCGCCAAAAGTAAGCAGCACGAAGACCATGGCAAAACCCGCGCTTCCGAGCGTTGTCGAAGCGGTCGTTGGCGCGGCTTTTGCCGCGGACGGGCTCGCGAAGCCGGCCACAATGACCGCCATTACCGATACGACGGTCAGGATCGCCAAGAACCACTGGAGACGCTTTCCTTCGGGCGTGCCGATCACGTTCACAGCCGTGATGACCATCACGGCGATCGCGGCATGGATCGCATTGCTGAAAGGCCCAAGCGGGAGAATCTGCGAGGCGTAATCGCCATAGACGAAAGCGACGGCGGCGATCGCGCCGGTCTGGATCACCGTGCCGCGTGCCCATGCGAACAGAAGCCCGAGCGGCTTGCCGTAGGCGCGCGACAGAAAATGATACTCGCCGCCAGCACTAGGATGGGCCGCACCCAGTTCCGCGTAACAGAAAGCGCCCATCATCGCGACGAAGCCGCCGAGCAGCCAGAGCGCGATGAAGGCGCCCTCGCTTTGTACGTTCGCCGCCACCAGCGACGGTGTCTTGAAGATGCCGATGCCGATAACGATGCCGACAAGCAGCGTGATACCGTCAAATACGGACAGCGTCGTCTTCGGCGCGACTGCACGCGATTTAGCCATATGATCCCCCTAAGCCCCTAGTCAGACTTCAGATATTACGTGCCGTCCGCACGCCACTCCAGCCGCCTTCGCCGGTAATCTTCTCGCCATCCACTTTTCCAGTGAACTTGCCCGGCAGTCCTTCCACCGAGAACTGGATGTTTTCGCCCCGGAGCATCGCGCCGTTCAGCTTTGCCGATTTGCCGTCCAAGGTCGTGGTCCCCGAGATGGTCGAATATTCCTGCTTCAGCGAGATGCTGAATTTCTGGTTCGGTCCCGTGATGTCCCAGCGGCCTTCGACCTTTGCCGGCACGATCCACATATAGACGTCGCGGCCATCCGGTTTGTCGGAGTAGTCCGGCTCCCAGTCGCCCAGATTGAAGGCATGCGACACGACGCGTGTGCCGGGCTTTAGCGTCTCGAGGATCACCGGACGCAGGCGCAAATTCACGTCCGTCAGCAGGTACATCGTGAGAACGGTCGCCTTCGAGAAATCCGTCTTGAAGAGGTCCTGTTCGAGGAACGTGACCTTGTCCGTGACGCCCGCGATTTTCGCGTTCTCCGTTGCCTCCTTGATGCGAACCGGATTGATGTCGACGCCGAAGGCCTGTTTGGCGCCGCGGTTCTTCACGGCGGTGATGGCAATGCGGCCATCGCCGGAGCCGAGATCGAACACGATGTCGTCCTTGCCGACATTCGCCATCTCCAGCATGCGGTCGACCACCTGTTGGGGTGTCGGCACATAAGGTACATCGAGCCGCTGCGCGTAAACGAGAAGCGAACTGGCGACAAGAACGGCGGCAATGAGGGGGGCAAGAAACCGGAGTTTGGCGTTCGGCATATCAAACCTCTCGGACAAATTTTTCCTGAAGCGGACGGCGGGCAATATATGCCAACGCGAGGCGGATTCACGTCGATTCTTCTTCAAGCTTAAGAGACTTGAGGCCGTGTGGTTCCTCAATCGATGCATGCGAACAGGCGGCTCAGACGCATGCGGCAAGACGCGGAATACACTCTTCCGGCGATGTTGCCTCGATGTGAGGCAATTCGCCCGTCTTCAGGCCGAAAAAGCCCCAATCCGCCCTTTCAATTCACGGTCACGCTTGTTAGATAACGCCCGCGCGCGGCATTCGCCGAGCGGATATTGACGCGGGGTGGAGCAGCCCGGTAGCTCGTCAGGCTCATAACCTGAAGGTCGCAGGTTCAAATCCTGCCCCCGCAACCAAATTAAGCCACGTAATCCAAACGCCCCGGATCAGCGATCCGCGGCGTTTCGCTTTGCCTTGCCACTACCTCGCCGATTGCTCGGTTCCTGAAATTCACCGTAAGATATGATTGCTGATATGACTGCTGAGCCGCTCGAACGTTACTTACCGGCGAGGGTGAGATAGGGACGCCGATGATTCGGCCTAGCGCAATTTCAAGTCGATCCCTTGCTGAGCAACTCGCGCTACTTGTTTTGGCGACGGCGCTACCGCTTATCTTGTTGGCGGTATTTATGTTCAGCCTTTTAGTTTCGAACGAGCGTAATTCGATCCGTCAAAATCTTGTTGTGAATGCCCAGACCCTCGCCGGTTTGGTTGATAACGAGATTGATACTCATGCTGCAATCGCCTCCACGCTAGCACACTCGCCCGCTCTCCAAAACGGTGACCTGGCGGCGTTTCGGGAAGAGGTGGAGCGCTCGCTAGAATTCCTGCCAGACTCCTGGCTAAGCCTCAGCACGCCTGAAGGCCAGCGCTTGATGAGTACAATTACGATGCCCGGCGTTCCGTTGCCGAAGCATGTCGATCCGGAAATCATATCACGCGCTTTCAGTGAACGCCGCCTTCAGGTCTCTGACCTCGTTTTTGGCCCCGTTTCGCAACGGTGGACGGCCTTTATCGAAGTCCCCGTCTTTCGCGATAACGTTCCAGTCTATTCGATTTCCATCAGCCTATCGCCATCCCGGTTCCTGAGCCTGCTGAGCACCCGGTTTAAGCGCGGTGAAGTGGTTGCGATTGTCGATCGCAACAAGAAATTTGTCGCTCGTCTCCCCGATCACGATGCTCGGGTCGGCACATTGTCGAGCGAGGGCTGGCGAGCGGCAATGGCTAAAGCCCCTACCGGCTGGACCGAAAACAAGACAGTAGAGGGGGACTGGAGTCTCACCGGCTATGCTCAGACGCAACACGGATGGACCGCGGGAATCGCTCAACTTGAATCTGACATCAGTGAACCCATTAACAAGATCGCTTGGTTGGTTGGGCTTACGGCTGGGGCCTTGATCTTGATCAGTCTGACGCTTGCCGCTCTCATCGCTCGTCGCGCAAGCCACGGGATGACGGCGCTCGCCTCGTCAGCGCTGCAATTGGGTGAGGGCCAAGTCGTTGCGGCGCCGCCAGCGCCCTTCTCTGAAGCTTTCACCATCGGCGTGGCGCTGGCGCAAGCTTCGCTCGAATTGAAACGGCGTGAGGATCTTTTGGCTCGTCACCAGAGGGAGCTTGAGAGCGAGGTGGCTCAACGCACCAGCGCCCTTGTGTCCGAAATGCGCCGGCGCGAGGAGGTTGAAACCCTGCTCCGACAGATGCAGAAGATCGAAGCGGTTGGCCAGCTCACAGGCGGCATCGCCCATGACTTCAATAATATGCTCGCCATCATTATTGGAAGCTTGCGGCTCATGCAGCGGCGAATTGAGAAGGGGGACACGAACGTTCAGCGCTTCATCGATAGTGCTCGGGACGGCGCGGAACGGGCGGCCGCATTGACACAGCGCTTGCTCGCATTCTCGCGTCAGCAACCCCTTTCACCGGAGCCGATTGACGCGAACAAGCTCCTCGCCGGCATGTCCGATATGCTGCGGCGGACCATCACTGAGGATGTCAAGATCGAGACGGTGCTCGCGGGGGGGCTGTGGCGTACTCATGCCGACCCCAACCAGCTCGAAAACGCCATTCTCAATTTAGCGGTGAATGGTCGTGACGCCATGCTCGAAGGCGGTAAGATCACAATCGAAACCGCCAATTGTCATCTCGACGACTCCTATGCCTCGACCCACGCCGAAGTATCGCCCGGGCAATACGTCTTGATAGCCGTCACTGATACTGGAAGGGGCATGCCCGTCCACATTATAGAACGCGTGTTCGAACCTTTCTTTACGACCAAGCCGACCGGCCAGGGAACGGGGCTGGGCCTCAGCCAGGTTTATGGGTTCGTCAAGCAATCTGGCGGCCACGTGAAAATCTACAGTGAGGTCGGCCACGGGACGACCGTGAAGCTCTATTTACCGCGTTTCTTCGGGACGACCGAAGCGAGAACGCAACCTCGGGAGCAGACGGACCTTCCCATCGCCGATGGTCAACAAATGGTTCTCGTCGTGGAGGATGAAGACAACGTTCGTGCGCTCACGGTTGAGAGCCTGGGCGAACTTGGCTATCGGGTTCTAGAAGCGAGCGGCGCGGCTGAGGCGCTCCGGCTCTTGGACGCAAATCCTGAGATCAGTCTGCTCTTCACTGATGTCGTTATGCCGGACGTAAATGGTCGTAAGCTCGCGGACGAGGCGCTTAAGCGCAAGCTTGATCTCAAGGTGTTGTTCACGACCGGCTACACGCGAAACGCCATCGTCCACAACGGCGTGCTGGACCCCGACGTCCAGCTCATCATCAAACCGTTCACGCTTGAGCAACTGGCGGTCAAGGTGGCGGAGGTGCTGTATTCCCAGCGTCGTTGATACCCGATTAGGCGGAAGCAGCGGCGATTGTCTTTCAGCCGGACCCAGAGTCCCATTTTCTGGGCTACCGCCGCGGTTTTGTTTGCCGTGGCGGCGAGAACAGCCGGATATTTTTGAGGACAGGAAATGAGCGGAAAAATCCACGCCAGGACCGAAGGCATGATCGCGACGGTCACGATCGAGAACCACGGACGGCTGAACGCGCTTTCGCTGGATATGTGGAAGGAGCTGCGCGCGGCGTTCGAGAAATTGTCCGCCGACGATTCGATTCGTTGCGTTGTGATCCGGGGAGCAGGCGAGGAAGCGTTTGCCGCGGGTGCCGACATCGCCGCTTTCGAGAAAGAGCGTTTCGATATTCCTTCCGCGAAACAGTACGGCGTTTCGGTTCACACCGCGCTCGACGCCATCGAGCGGTGCCCGCATCCGGTGATCGCCATGATCAAGGGGCCGTGTGTGGGCGGCGGACTGGAAATTGCGGCACGCTGCGACATGCGCATCGGCGGTGAGAGCGCGCGCTTTGGAATTCCGGTGAACCGGCTTGGAGCGGTCGTCGCCTATCAGGAGATGCGGCCGCTGGTGGCGGTTGCCGGTCCTGCGACAGCGCTGGAAATTTTGCTGGAGGGGCGGGTGTTCGGCGCGGAGGAAGCGGAGAAAAAGGGCATCGTGAACCGCATCGTGCCGGACGCCGATGTCGAGAAAGAATCCTATGCAACGGCGGGCCGGATCGCCGATGGCGCGCCGCTGGTCGCGCGCTGGCACAAGAAATTCGTGCGGCGGCTGCTCGATCCGAAACCTTTGAGCGAAGCCGAGCTGGAAGACAATTACGCCTGCTTCGCCACCGAGGATTATCAAACGGGATTCCGTTCGTTTCTGGACAAGAAAAAACCGGTATTCAAGGGCCGATGAAGATGTCTTCTCCGAAACCGCGCGGCCCGCTGGCCGGGCTGAAAGTGATCGAGCTTTGCCACGTGATGGCGGGACCGGTGACGGGCCTGATGCTCGCGGACATGGGCGCCGACGTGATCAAGGTCGAAAAGATTCCGGGCGGCGACGACACGCGCCGTTTCACGCCCCCGCAGATCGGCGGCGAGGCCGCGGCCTTCATGATGATGAACCGCAACAAGCGCGGGATCGCCGTTGATCTGAAAAGCGAAGGCGGAAAAAAAATTCTTCTTCGTCTGATCGAGCGCGCGGACGTGCTCACGGAAAATTATCGCAAGGGTGCGATGGAACGGATGGGGCTCGGTTACGAGACTTTACGGAAGCTCAATCCCCGTCTGGTCTATTGTTCGATTTCCGGTTTCGGCCGCACCGGTCCTTATGCGGATCGCGCGGGGTTCGATCTCGTCGGGCAGGGCATGAGCGGCCTGATGTCGGTGACGGGCGAGGGGCCGGGCAGGCCGCCGATCAAGGTCGGCGCGCCGGTGACGGATATCACCGCGGGCATCCTCGGTGCGATGGGCGTGCTGGCGGCACTGCATCACTGCGGGAATACCGGCGAAGGCCAGTTCGTCGATACCTCGCTGTTTGAAGCCGGAATCGTGCAGACCTACTGGCAATCGGCGATTGCGCTGGCGACCGGCATCGCGCCGGGGCCGATGGGATCGGCGCATCCGCTGAACGCGCCCTATCAGGCGTTTCAGACCAGCGACCGCTGGATCACGGTCGGTGCCGCGAACCAAACGAACTGGCTGCGTCTGGTTGAATTGCTCGGCATGCAATCGCTTGCGGACGATCCGCGCTTCAAGACGGGTGATGACCGCATCCGCAATTACGCCGTGCTGGCGGAGGCGCTGGCCCCCGCATTCAGGACCCGCTCCAGCGGTGAATGGCTGGACGCACTGGAGATGGCGAAGATTCCCGCCGGGCCGGTGCTGGACGTTTCCGAAATGCACAAGGATCCACAGACGCTCGCCCGCGAGATGGTGACGGAAGCGCCGCACAGCGCGCTCGGGCCGGTGAAGACGATCGGTGCGCCGGTGAAATTTTCCGCCTCTCCGGGCGGCGTGCAGAAGGGTGCGCCGCTGTATGGTGAGCACACGCGCGAGGTGCTGGGCGAATATGGATTTAGTGCTTCCGAAATCGAAGCCTTCGTGAAATCGGGCGCGGTGCAAGCGGCGTAAACCTAGTGCCGGTTTTTGCTTGGCTTCGCCCCGGATTTTGACATCGGTGCGATGGCGCCGCGATGACGAAGCACATCCGCCGCCATCGCATGGCCCGCCAGCGCCGCTTGCTCCGGCTCGATGCCTGCGAGGCGGGCGGCAATGAAGGCGCCGTTGAAGGCGTCGCCGGCACCGGTCGGATCGACCGGCTCCAGCATGGCCGGCACCGGCACGGTCGAGGTTTTTCCATTTGAATAAACAATGGCGCTCTTCGGGCCGTGCTTCACGACGACTTCCTTTACGCCGAAGGTGGTCAGGCGCTCGATCGTCGCCTCGGGCGTGGCGTCGCCCCAGAGCCGCGCCTCGTCGTCGAACGTAGGAAGCGCAAGATCGCTGCGTTTCAGCGCTTCCGAGAACACCGCCCGCGCCCGTTGCTCGTCGCCGCGCCAGCTTTGCGGACGCCAGTTGGTGTCGAACATGATCTTCGCGCCACGCTCGCGGCCGAATTCGAGTGCCGCGAGAAGACGGCCCAGTCCGGAGTTGGAATAGAGCGAAAGCGTGATCCCGGAAATGTATACGTGGGACGCCGCCACAATCTCTTCCGCGATGCGGTCCCAGCCGGGAAGTTCGAACAACTGCCGTGCCGGGGATGTTTCGCGCCAGTAATGAATGGCCGACTCGCCATTGCTTTGCGGGTCGATCATGTAAAGCCCGGGCAGGCGGTCGTTGACGCGCAGGATCAGGTCGGTCTGGATGCCCTCGGCCGCGGCCATATCCATGATCGATTCAGAAAAAGGGTCGGTGCCGATCGCGGTCGCGAAGGCGACCTTGGCGCCTGAGCGGGCTAAATAGACCGATGTATTAAAGGTGTCGCCGCCGATGCTTTGCGCAAAGCGGCCATCGGCGCCGCGCGCAAGCTCGATCATCACCTCACCGATGGAAACGATCCGCACCCGATCTGGCCCCCGCGAATCACGCCGTACACCGGACGCGACTGGGGAAAGAAAGCATTGCCGGTTCCCGCCCGCAACGGCACGGCGAAGAGCTTCTATTGCCCACCATAACGGCCGGCCAGGTCCTTTACGCGCGCGCTATTCTTGTCGATCAGGCAGGTCAGACGTTCTTCAAACGCCCCAATACCCTTTTTACCTTCGTAAGGGGCGACGTTCTGGCATTCGAAATTCCGGAAGCGGATGAATTGCCCCTGCGTTTCCTCCAGCATGTTTCGCCAGCGGGTCTTCTGCACGGGGGCGAGATCGGCCCGCGCATCCACCACGTTCAGTGCCTTTGCATGAGCCTCGCCCAGCATCCGGTCGCTGTCGCGCACAGCCGTCTCAAGACATTCGAAATAGCTTCTGGCGACGAGCTTGCTGCGGTCACATGCGATATCCGACGGCCGGCGCTCCGCCGCGAAAGCGGGGCAGACCAGGACCAGCAAAAGCACACAGATAAAATGGCGGCGCATGAAGGCTCTGATTTGCCGGTACATTACCGGAACGCGCTTGCGAAAAAAGAGTGAAAATCCGGCGGGCAACCGTGAAGGCAAAGCTGCCGCCAACAGGTCAGCCATGCAAAAGCGACAAAAGCCGAAATGATAGTGGCGTGCCTCCGGCCCAGCGCTTAACCCATGGATATGCGCGATTTGCCCGAGCAGTCCATTCAACGGCCGAACACGATGCGCGGAATTCTATTTGGCGCGCTAGCGGCACTTGGCTGGGCGGCGGGACTGGTTGCGGCCCGGCATGGCGTTCAGGCGGGGCTGTCGCCGGTCGATCTCGTAATCTACCGGTTCGGGCCTTTCGGATTGCTGCTTTTACCTTTCGTATTTCGCAATGGATTGAGCGCGCCGGGTGGAATCACTTGGGGCCGCGCGCTGGCGCTGACCTTTACGGGCGGGCTGATCACGGCGTTATGCAGCAATTCCGGCTTCCTGTTCGTCCCGCTCGGCCATGGAGCGGTGATCCAGCCGTCATCCGCGTCCCTTGCGGGACTGGTGCTTACGGCGCTCGTTCTCGGCGAGCGATTGAAACCGACCCGCGTGATCGGGGCGTTCGGCATTATCGCAGGCCTGATTATTTTCGGCGGTGAGTCCATCACCACGATCGGGCGGGAAGGAATCGCCGGCGACCTGTTGTTCGTGGCCGCGGGTTCAGCCTATGCGGTGTTCGGCGTGCTGCTGGCGAAATGGCGGATCGATTCCGTGCGCGCGACCGCCGTGGCAACCGTGCTCTCATTTTTGATTTTTCTGCCGGTCCACGCCGCCTGGTTCGGCTACAGCCGGATGATTGCGGCTGGTTTGTCCGAAAATCTGTTGCAACTTATCGCGCAGGGAATTCTGGCGGGTGCGCCGGCGATGTATTTCTTCGCCCGCACCGTTGCGATCCTTGGACCTGCGCGGGCAGCGGTGTTTCCGTCGCTCGTGCCCGGCTTCGCACTGCTGATCGGCTATCTCACGCTCGGAGAAATTCCGACGACGGCGCAGTTCATCGGCTTTGCGATCGTGACGCTTGGCTTCGCGCTGGTGCAGCGGCGCTGATTGTTTCGTCTTTCCGGGGCGCGGGCAGCCCGGGTTCGGCACTTCGTGCCGTCCCGGAATGACAAAAAATCAAGCCGCCTTCCTGGTCGCTAGGAATTCCAGCATGCGGGCGAGCGCCTTCTGGATGTTCTCCGCCGAGTTCGCGTAGGAAATCCGCATATAGCCTTCGCCCAGAACGCCGAAGTCCGGGCCACCGATGGTGGCAACACCCGTTTCTTCCAGCAGCGCCGAGGCCAGCGGCTTTGCTTTCCAGCCGGTGTTTTTGACATTCGGGAATGCGTAGAAGGCGCCTTTTGGCGTTGCGCAGGAAATGCCAGGCAGCTTGTTCAATCCTTCGACCACGATCTTTCGGCGCCGGTCGAATTCCGTGAGCATTCTTTTCACGTCGGCCTGCGGGCCGGTGAGGGCGGCAAGGCCCGCATACTGGGTCGGCGCGTTTACGCAGGAATAGAGATTGACCGCTAGCTTGCGGGCATAGTCGTAAAGCTTGCCCGGCCACACCGCATAGCCAAGCCGCCAACCGGTCATCGCGTAGGTCTTCGACCAGCCGTTCAGCAAAATGAGCCGGTCGCGGATCGACGGATAGTTCAGGAGACAAACATGCGTCTCGCCGTCATATAACATTTGATCGTAGATCTCGTCCGACAGGATCGCGACATCGGGAAATTTATCGAGACCCGCGATGAGCTTGTCGACCTCCGCTTTCGGCGTGACGCCGCCAGTCGGGTTGGCGGGTGAATTCAAAATCAGCAGCCGTGTCTTCGGCGTAATCAGTTTCAGCGTCTCGTCGGCGGAAAAGGCAAAACCGTTCTCTTCGCGGATCGGAACCGGGATCGGCCGCGCGCCGGTGAACTCGATCATCGAGCGGTAAATCGGAAAGCCGGGATCGGGATAGAGAATGTCCACGCCCGGCTCGCCGAACATCAGGATCGCCATGTACATCGTCGGCTTGCCGCCCGGCATGATCATGACGCTGTCGGGAGAGACCTCTGCCTTGAAACGTTTGTGCAGATCGGCGGCGACGGCTTCGCGCAAGGGTTTAATTCCCGTCGCAGGCGTGTAGCCGTGGTGACCGTCCTTGATGGCTTTGATCGCCGCCTCCGTAATGTGCGCGGGGGTTGGAAAATCCGGCTGGCCGATGCCGAGATTGATGATGTCGCGGCCCTGGCCCGCGAGTTCGGTTGCACGTGCCAAAACGGCGAACGCGTTCTCTTCCCCGATACGGTCGAAGGCTGCAATGGTGCGCAGCATAGGCTTCCTCCAGCTTCCCAACCCGATTGTTTTGCGGGCACATTAGGCGCATAAATTGAAGGAAATCAATTCGTAACAAGCAGGTCGCGGGGTCCGGCCGATGCCGGGGCCCTCGGGAGGATGTGATGGTTGCCAAGAAGAACACCGGGAAGAAATTGAAACTGCGTTCGCAGCTCTGGTTCGACAACCCGGACGACATGCATATGTCGGCGCACTATGTGGAGCGCTACCTGAATTACGGGCTGTCGCGCCAGGAGTTGCAGGCCGGGAAACCCATTATCGGAATCGCGCAGACCGGGTCCGACCTATCGCCCTGCAATCGGCATCATATGGAGTTGGCGAAGCGCGTGCGCGAGGGCATCCGCGAGGCGGGCGGCATCGCGTTCGAATTTCCGGTGCATCCGATCCAGGAGACGGGCAAGCGGCCGACGGCTGCGCTCGACCGCAACCTTGCCTATCTGGGTCTCGTCGAAGTGCTGTACGGCTATCCGATCGACGGCGTCGTGCTGATGGCCGGTTGCGACAAGACCACGCCGGCTTTGCTGATGGCGGCGGCAACGGTGAACATTCCCTCGATCATTCTCTCCGGCGGGCCGATGCTGAACGGCTGGTTCCGCGGCCAGCGCACGGGTTCGGGCACCACGAAGTGGCTCGCGCGCGAAATGCATGCGGCCGGTGAGATCAACGACACGCAATATACCGACATTGTTGCGTCGGCGGCCCCTTCCATCGGCCACTGCAACACGATGGGCACGGCTTCGACGATGAACGGTCTTGCCGAGGCACTCGGCATGTCGCTGCCCGGATGCTCGGCGATTCCGGCGCCCTACAAGGAGCGCTCGGTGATCTCGTATGAGACCGGCAAGCGCATCGTTCAGATGGTGAACGAAGACCTGAAGCCGTCGGACATCATGACCCGCGAGGCGTTCGAGAACGCCATCGTGGTGAACTCCGCGATTGGCGGCTCGACCAATGCGCCGGTGCATCTGAATGCGGTCGCCCGCCATATCGGCGTGCCGTTGACCGTTTCAGACTGGCAGCGCCACGGCCACAAGATCCCGCTGCTCGTGAACATGATGCCGGCGGGAAAATATCTCGGCGAGGAATTTTTCCGCGCGGGCGGAATCCCGGCGGTGGTGGCCGAGCTGATCAAGGCCGGCAAAATCCACGAGGGTGCAAAGACCGTGAACGGCAAGTCCATCGGCGAGAACTGCAAGGATCAGCTTGCCGCCGAATGGGGCCGGGACGTGATCTTCCCGTACGAGAAGCCGATGCGCGAGGATGCGGGCTTCATCGTGCTGCACGGAAACCTGTTCGACAGCGCCATCATGAAGACGAGCGTGATCTCCAAGGAATTTCGCGACCGTTATCTTTCGAATCCGAAAGATCCCGATGCGTTCGAGGGCAAGGCGGTCGTTTTCGACGGACGCGAGGACTATCACAACCGCATCGACGATCCGTCGCTCAACATCGATGAGTACACGATGCTGTTCATGCGCGGTGCCGGTCCCATCGGTCATCCGGGCGCGGCGGAGGTCGTCAACATGCAGCCGCCGGCGGCGCTCCTGAAGAAAGGCATCAAGGCGCTCGCCTGCATCGGCGACGGAAGACAGTCCGGCACATCGGGTTCGCCGTCGATCCTGAACGCGTCGCCGGAAGCGGCGGCGGGCGGCGGTCTTGCGTTGTTGAAGACCGGCGACCGCGTTCGTATCGATCTCCGCAAGGGCGAGGCGAATATCCTGATTTCGGAAGCGGAACTGAACGAGCGGCGGACGGCTTTGAAGGCGGCGGGCGGCTATCCGTATCCCGCGAGCCAGACGCCGTGGCAGGAAATTCAGCGCGCGATGGTGGACCAGCTCGATGAGGGCATGGTGCTGAAGCCCGCGGTGAAGTTCCAGCGGGTCGCGCAATCGAACGTGCCGCGCGACAGTCATTGAGCCATGCCGGGGGTCACGCAGAAGCGCCGCGAATTCCGCCGCCTGCATGAGGCGGGCTGCTTTGTCATTCCGAATCCCTGGGATGTCGGCACCGCGCGCTATCTGCAAAGCCTCGGCTTCAAGGCGCTGGCCAGCACAAGCTCCGGGTTTGCGTTCAGCCGCGGGCTCGCCGATGGGCGTGTTTCGCGCGATGGCATGCTCGCGCATGTGCGGGAAATCGCGGAAGCCGCCGACATTCCGCTGAATGTCGATTTTGAAAACGGCTTTGCCGAGGATTTCACGGGGCTAGCGAAAAACGTGCAGCTTTGCGTGGAGACGGGCGCTGCCGGTCTTTCCATCGAAGACTCCACGGGTCATGCGGAAAATCCGCTCTACGATTTTGACACCGCACTCGAACGCGTGCGCGTGGCACGGGCGGCCATCGACCGGGCGGGCGGCGATGTCCTCTTCACGGCACGCAGCGAAGGCTTCATTCGCGGGCGGCCCGATCTTGCAGAAACCGTGCGGCGTATCGAAGCGTACCGGAATGCGGGGGCCGATTGTCTGTATGCGCCCGGCATCAAGACGCGCGAGGAGATCGAAGCGATCGTGAAGGCAGCTGGACCCAAGGCGGTGAATTTCCTGATGTCGACGGCGACAAATTTCAACGTCGCCGATCTCGCCGGCATGGGCGTGCGCCGCATCAGCGTCGGCGGCACGCTTTCGCGCGTCGCGTGGAATGCATTCATGAATTCCGCGCGCGAGATAACGGAGAAGGGAACGTTCAAAAGTTTCGAGGGCCTGATTTCGAACGCGCCGCTGAATGAGTTCTTCCTCGCCGACGAAAAGAAGCGGCAGAAATGAACGCATCCGAAAAGCTCGGCGAGCAAATCGACGCAACGCCCGCACTCCGTCCGCAGCCGGTACGGCTCGAAGGCGCGCGCACGGTACTGGAGCGGCTCGACCCCGCGCGTCACGCGCTCGATCTCTGGGCGGGCGTGAAGGACGACGACAGCATCTGGGATTATCTCGGCTACGGGCCGTTTCCGGATGCGGGCAGTTTTTCCAACTGGCTGGTGGAGCGGGCGAAGCTGGAAGATCCTTATTATTTTGCCGTGCTTGACAAGGAGAGCGGACGTGCGCTCGGCCTGATCACGCTGATGCGGATTGATCCCGCGATGCGCACCATCGAGACGGGTCACATCGTTTACGGGACGGCGCTGAGGCGCACGACGCACGCGACCGAAGCGCAGTATCTGCTTGCGCAATATATTTTCGAAGCGTTGCGCTATCGCCGCTATGAGTGGAAGACGAATGCGCTGAACAGCGCCTCGCGGCGCGCGGCGTTGCGTTACGGGTTCACCTTCGAGGGCGTGTTTCGGCAACATCAAATTGTAAAAGGCCGCAACCGCGACACCGCTTGGTTCTCGATGCTCGACAGCGAATGGCCACGCAACCGCGCCGCGTTCGAGACCTGGCTGAAGCCGGAAAACTTCGACGGTGGCCGCCAGCAGCGCAGCCTCGAGGAAATCCGCCAGATGATCGAGGCTTAGCCGTGACGCATATTTTGGTGACCGGTGCCGCCGGCATGATCGGCCGCAAGCTGACGGAACGACTCGCAAAAGACGGCACGCTCAATGGCAGAAAGATCGAACGGCTGACGCTGACCGATGTGGTGAAGCCGCCGAAGCTTTCAGGTTTTTCCGGTGCGGTGGAAGCGTGGGTTTCCGATCTTACGGCGCCGAGAGAGGCCGAACGGGCGGTCGCCGCGCGGCCGGATGTTATTTTTCATCTTGCGGGCGTTGTGTCCGGCGAGGCCGAACTCGATCTGGAAAAAGGCTATCGCGTCAATCTCGATGGCACGCGGGCATTGCTGGACGCCGTAAGAAAAACCGGCCGCGGCTATTGTCCGAAATTGATCTTTACCTCGTCCATTGCAGTGTTCGGTGCGCCTTTTCCCGACATGATCCGCGACGAGTTTCATCTGACGCCGCTGACTTCCTACGGCACACAGAAAGCGATGAGCGAGTTGCTGCTTTCCGATTATTCGCGGCGAGGCTTCGTTGAAGGCGTCGGCATCCGGTTGCCTACCATCTGTGTCCGTCCCGGCAAGCCGAACAAGGCGGCGTCCGGTTTCTTCTCCGGCATCATCCGTGAGCCGCTCGCGGGCGAAACCGCGGTCCTGCCGGTTTCGGAATCCGTTCAGCACACCCATGCCAGCCCGCGCGCGGCAATCGGCTTCCTGATCCATGCGGCGGGCCTGGCCCGCGAGCAGCTCGGCACGCGGATCAATCTGAATATGCCCGGCGTGTCCTGCACGGTCGGCGAGCAACTCGCGGCGCTGAAGCGCGTTGCGGGCGAGAAGGTCGCTGCACGCATCCGGCGCGAGACGGATCCGCTGGTCGAAAAGATCGTCGGGGGCTGGCCGGAGATTTTCGATGCACAGCGTGCGATCAAATTGGGCTTCCGGGCCGAAGATACATTTGATGAAATTATTCACATCCATATCGAGGACGAACTCGGCGGCAAGTTCGCCGCCTAACCATGCGTTTCAAACAGCCGCTGATCCCCGCAACGCTGATCCGCCGCTACAAAAGATTCCTGGCCGATGTGGTGCTGCCGGACGGCAGCGTGACGACCGTGCATGTCGCCAATCCCGGCTCGATGCTCGGTCTCCTCACACCCGGCAGCAAAGTTTTTCTTTCCAAATCGGAAAGTGCCAGCCGGAAACTTCCCTATAGCTGGGAACTGGTGGAAGCCGATTTCGGCAGCGGCACTGAACTGGTGGGCGTCAATACCGCTCATCCCAATCGCATCGTAGCGGAAGCCATCGCCGCCGGGCTGCTTCCCGGAATCCGCGAATACAAATCCGTCCGCCGTGAAGTGAAATACGCAAAGGCAAGCCGGGTCGACTTCCTGCTGGAGCAGGAAGGCAGGCCGCCCTGTTTTTTGGAAGTGAAGAACGTCCACATGATGCGGCAGCCGCGGCTCTCCGAGTTCCCGGATTGCGTCAGCGCCCGAGCCGCGCGGCACATGGCCGACCTCGGCGACGAGGTGGAGCGGGGCGCACGGGCGGTGGTGGTTTTTCTGGTCCAGATCGGCTCGGCAGAGCGTTTCTCGCCCGCCCGCGATATCGACCCGGCCTATGGCAAGGCCTTCGACCGGGCGCGGGAGCGAGGCGTGGAGGCAGCAGCACTCGTTTGCCGTGTCAGTTCGGAAGAAATCGTTGCCGTCAAGCCGATCCCGATACTTGTTTGAGCGTTTCGCTTGCACGAACGGATTGATGCCCTAAATTCGAGGGATCATCGGAGAACGGAATGTCCTACGTCGAGGCCGCCACCGCGCCATTGCGCAAGACCGGGCAGATCAAACTGCACGGAGAAGAAGGCTTTGCCGGCATGCGCCGGGCGGGCCGGCTCGTGGCCGAGGCGCTGGATCTGCTGACCGAGCATGTGAAGCCCGGCGTCAATACCGAAAAGCTGGACCGGCTGATTTTTGAGTTTGCGATGGATCGGGGCGCCCTTCCGGCGACCCTCATGTATCGCGGCTATGGCAAGTCGATCTGCACCTCGATCAACCACGTCGTCTGTCATGGCATCCCGAACGACAAGCCGATGCGAGAGGGCGACATCGTCAATATCGACGTCACGTTGATCCTCGACGGCTGGCACGGCGACAGCAGCCGCATGTATCTCGTCGGCGAGGTTCCGCGCCGCGCGGAGCGGCTTGTGGAAGTCACCTATGAGGCAATGATGGCCGGCATCGAAACGATCCGCCCGGGCAGCACCATCGGCGATATCGGAGCCGCGATCCAGGCGGTGGTCGAACCCAATCATATGAGCGTGGTGCGCGATTTCTGCGGGCACGGCGTCGGCCGCCTTTTCCATGACGAACCGAATGTCGTGCATGTAGGCCAGCCTGGGGAAGGTCCGGTCTTGCGCCCCGGCATGTTCTTCACCGTGGAGCCGATGATCAATCTCGGCCGCCCGCATGTGAAGGTGCTGTCCGACGGCTGGACCGCGGTGACGCGCGACCGTTCGCTGTCGGCGCAGTTCGAACACACGATCGGTGTGACGGAAACCGGCGTGGAGATTTTCACGCTCTCGCCCAAGGGATTTCAACGGCCTCCATACGCCGCCTAGGAACTGCAATGCGTTCCGGTAAGGAAAAACCGGCCAGCGGGTTCAAGGAGCAGCCGCACTATCACGGCCACCGTGAGCGATTGCGTGCGCGCTTTCGAGAGGCAGGGGCGGATGCCCTCGCCGATTATGAACTGATGGAACTGGTTCTGTTCCGTGCGGTTCCCCAACGCGACGTGAAGCCGCTCGCGAAACAGCTGATTGAACATTTTGGGTCGTTCGCTGAGGCCGTTGCTGCTCCGTCCAGCCGGCTGAAGGAAATCGAGGGCGTCGGCGAGGCGATCGTGACCGAGTTGAAAGTGGTGGAAGCGGCGGCGCGGCATCTGGCCAAGGGCAAGCTCAAGAAAAAGAAACTGCTTTCAACATGGTCATCCGTGCTGGATTATTGCCGCACGTCGATGGCGTTTGCCGACAAGGAACAATTTCGGATCATCTTCCTCGACAAGCGCAACCAGCTGATCGCCGATGAAGTGCAGCAGACCGGCACCGTCGATCACACGCCGGTGTATCCGCGCGAAGTGGTAAAGCGGGCGCTGGAGCTTTCGGCGACGGCGATCATCCTCGTCCACAACCATCCCTCGGGCGATCCGACGCCTTCATCGGCGGATATCCAGATGACGAAGCAGATTATCGACATCGCGCGGCCGCTTGGCATCGAAGTGCATGACCACATCATTGTGGGCAAGGAAGGCCACTCAAGCCTAAAGGGTCTGCGGCTGATTTCGTAAAGCGCGTGACTTTCAGGGTCTGGTCATCACCAGCGGGCGCGGCTTGTCGGGCACCTTGTTCCAGATTCCGTCCTGCCGTTCGAAGCGAAGCGTTTCACCCTGCGCGGAAAGCAACAACAAATCGCCGCGCTGGATTTTCCAAGCTACCGGTGCGAATCGTTCAATCGATGGATCGCATTTCGGCTGCAGCCTGATCGCGAACAGTTCCTCACCGGCGACTTCATTGGTGAGCGTGGCGCTGCAGATCGCACCGCCGCCGGGGCGGGAGAAATTCCAGTCGCCAAAGATATCCGCTGCCTGCACGCGGCTTGCGGGATCGACGAATTGCAGGTTGGCCAGAAAATAAACACCGTCGCCTTCGCGCAGCGCCTCGTACACGCCGCCTACACCTTCGGTGAATTCAGCGACGGCGCGTCCGTTTTGCGCGACGAGCAGAATCGCGCCTGCCACACCCGGCTGCCAGCCGCTCACCTCGTTGATGAAGCCGAACATCGAGGCGCAGGCCTGCCGGTTCATGTTCAGCGCAAAAGAAGCGCCGACCGCGCGGGCGTCGAGTCCGACCTGGCACTTGCGCGTGCCGTCGGCGCTGCTGAGTTCATAGTTGACCGCAAGCGCGCGAATGGCTGCCGGATCGGGCTTTCCGGGAGACGGAGTCTGTGCGTGCGCGAACGAAGCAAAGAGCAGGAATGCGAACAACGGCAGATAGAGTTTTCGCATCACGCGCATCCAGATCATTTCCGTTTCGGCGGATAGGGCGTTTCAGGCACGGGCGTAAGAGGAGGTTTGCCCGATGCCCATGCCAGAAGATTGTCGACCACGAGTTGTCCCATCGCCCTGCGCGTGAAGACCGATGCGGAAGCGACATGCGGCAGGAGCACGACATTTTCCATCTCGATTAGTTCCTTTGGCACGTGCGGCTCGTCGGCAAATACGTCGAGGCCCGCCGCCATAATTTTTTTGGAAAGAAGCGCCTCGACCAGGGCCGGCTCATCGACCACCGTTCCGCGCGCGACATTGATGAAGATGCCTTTCGGGCCCAGTGCTTCGAGTACCTTCGCGTCTACCATGTTCTTGGTGGCAGCTCCGCCGGGAATGATCGCAATCAGAATATCCACGTCGCGTGCCATCGCCGTAAGGTCGGGATAATATTTGTAGCTCACGCCCGCGGCCGGATTGCGGCTATGATAGACGATCGGCATGCCGAAGGCTTCGATGCGCTTTGCGATTGCCTTACCGATGCGGCCCATGCCGATGATGCCGACGGTGCGATCGCGCAGCGAAGCCGGCGTCAGCGGATAGGGTTTCTGCAGCCACTTGCCTTCGCGCAGGTAGCGCTCGGATTGCGGTAGTTCACGAACCGTCATCAGCATCAATCCGAGCGTCGTGTCGGCGACTTCCTCGTTCAGCACGTCGGGCGTGTTAGTGACAATGATGCCGTTCTCGCCGGCGTATTTCACATCGACCGTGTCGTAGCCGACGCCAAAGTTCGAGACGATCTCCAGCTTCGGCATTTTTTTCATCATCTCGGCGTTCACCGGTGCCTGGCCGCCGGTGGTCGCCGCGCGGATTTTGGGACCCATACTATCGAGGAACGCCGTCTTGTCGGCGGCCTTCGCGAAATGATGGACGTTGAACGTCGTGCTCAGCCTCTCCTCGATCATCGGCATCATCGGGCCGGCCATTAGCAAATCGATTTTTTCTGATGCCATCATTCAATCCTGCAAAGTCAGCGGCATAAAATTCCAGTTACGCAATCTATCGAAATGGACCATGCCATTTCAACCGTGACGATAGGTATCCGCGCAGAATCTTGACCCTTGAGTACGCCTCGGGCAGCAAAGCGGTGGCGGAGAACCATGCGTGAAACCAAGAACACCGGCGCCACCCAATCTAAGCAGGGTGCAAAATATCCGTAAGGTGGCCCTGCTGCTGTGCCTTGTGGCCGGTATCGGGGTTATCAGCGTGGCGCACTCAGCGTGGGAAAGCGGTTCGCTTGCTCATGAGTGGATCGAGTGGTTCGGGGTTGCACTGATCGTTTTCTGCATCATCGGCCGCACCTGGTCGACGCTCTATATCGGCGGAAAGAAGACACGCGAACTCGTGC
Organism: Xanthobacteraceae bacterium; assembly: GCA_022844205.1. Lineage (GTDB taxonomy): Bacteria > Pseudomonadota > Alphaproteobacteria > Rhizobiales > Xanthobacteraceae > JAUSIF01. Next base: position 29,406 of record JALHMF010000006.1, read on the forward strand.
AACACGGGCCCTATTCGATGAGCCGCAATCCGCTTTATCTGTTCACCTTCCTGGGGGCGGCTGGCATGGGCGCGCAGCTGGGTAGCCTGACGCTCGCCCTGGTCACGGCGTTCATTGCCTGGGCGGTCTTTTCCATCGTTGTGATGAAGGAAGAACAGGCGCTGCGGGCAAAATTCGGAAAGCCCTATCGCACGTATCTTCAGCGCGTGCCGCGCTTCTTTCCGAAGTTCAGTCTGTTTCGCGATCTGGAAACGGTGGAAGTCCGGCCGAAGCTTGTCCGGCGGACTTTTGTCGATGCCTGCATCTTTCTGCTTTCGATGCCGGTAGCGGAAAGCTTCGAGTATCTGCAAGACCACGGAATTCTGCCGATCCTGTATCGCCTCCCTTGAACGAAATCAGACCAGCGCCGTCACCGGGTTTTCAATGAAATTCTTGAACGCGCCGAGCAATTCGGCGCCGAGTGCCCCGTCCACGACACGATGATCGCAGGAAAGTGTTGCGGTCATCATGTTCGCAAAACCGATCCCGCCGCCAGCAAGTTCGGTTGCCTGACGGCGTGTGGCGCCGATTGCGAGTATCGTTGCGTGCGGCGGATTGATGATCGCCGCGAATTCCTTCACGCCATACATGCCGAGATTGGAAATGGAACTGGCCCCGCCCTGATATTCGGCGGGCTTCAGCTTTCTTGCTTTCGCGCGGGCGGCGAGATCGCGCATCTCTTCCGAGATGGCGCGGACGGTTTTTGCTTCGGCATTGCGGATCACAGGGGTGATCAGGCCGCCATCGACCGCGACCGCAACGGCGATATCGGATTGCTTGAAGCGCAGGATTTTATCTTCTGCGAAAACCGCATTCGCGGCGGGCACGCTTTGCAGCGCCCATGCCCATGCCTTGATGATGAAGTCATTGATGGAAAGTTTGAAAGCGGGGTTGCCGTCCTTGCCGCGCGGCACGGACGCGTTGGCGTCCTCGCGCAGCTTGAGCAGCGCATCTACATTGATGTCCATGCTCAGATAGAAATGCGGGATGGTCTGCTTTGCCTGCACGAGCCGCGTCGCAATGGTCTTGCGCATTCCATCCAGCGGAACTTCTTCGTGGGGAATGTTCGCGTAGAGCGCCTTGATTTCCGCGCTGGATGGCCCGGCCGCGATTGCGGACGTTGTTCTCGAACCGCCGGACGGCACATCGCGCGCGACAATTCTTCCGTGCGGCCCGCTGCCTTGAACGCGCGAAAGATCGATGCCGGTTTGCTGTGCAAGACGGCGCGCGAGCGGCGTGGTCTGGCGGCCGCCGACCGTGGCGGGGCCGAAATTGCCTTCCGGCGTGCGAACCTCGAAGAAGGGGTCGAGTGTTACGGGCGCTGACTTCTGCGCGATGCGGGGAGCGGCGGAGGGCGGAGCTACGGGTGGGATTTTTGCCGAAGCGGAAGCAGGCGCAGAGGATTTCGTGGATGGTGCCGCAGCGCTACCGCTTCCAGAAATCACCGCTACCACGGCGCCAACCGGCGCCACTTCACCGGCCTTCACGCGTATTTCGGAAAGCGTACCCGCGCTCGTGGATGGCACTTCCATCGAAACCTTGTCGGTCTCGATCTCAAACAGGTTCTCGCCCGGCTTGATCCTGTCACCCGCCTGCTTGAACCATTTGGTGATCTTGCCCTCGGCGACGGTTTCGCCGAGCTGCGGCATCAGAATTTCCATGAGCATCTCTGTAAGAAAATTGTCATGCCCCGCGAAGGCGGGGCATTCAGTAGCCCCGGTGTTTACCGATCGCCCGGTCGAGCCGGGCGAAGGCAAGTTGAAACTCACCAGTTTGTCGAAATGTACTGCGTCTCCATGAACTCCATCAAACCTTCATGCCCTCCTTCGCGGCCGACGCCGGACTGTTTCGTGCCGCCGAATGGAGCGGCGGGATCCGAAACAATTCCCCGATTCAATCCGATCATGCCGAAGTCGAGTTTTTCCGAGACGCGCAGACCGCGTTTCATGTCGCCGGTGTAGAGATAGGCGACAAGGCCGTATTCGGTATCGTTCGCGCGCTTGATCACCTCTTCCTCGCTCTTGAAGGTCTGGATCGATGCGACGGGACCAAAAATTTCCTCATTCAGCATGGCGGCGCTGTCGGGCACGTTGGTCAGCACGGTGGCGGGATAAAAATAACCGGGGCCGTCCGGCTTCTTGCCGCCGGTCAGAACCTTCGCGCCTTTTTTCACAGCGTCGTCGACAAGTTCGATCACCTTGTCGCGGCCTTCCGCATTCACGAGCGGTCCGAGCGCGACACCCTCATCGAGGCCGTTGCCCATTTTCAGCCCGCCCATCCTGGCGGTGAGTTTTTTGGCAAAGTCATCGTGCACATTCTCATGCACGTAGAAACGATTGGCTGCGGTGCAGGCCTCGCCCATGTTGCGCATTTTCGCGATCATCGCACCTTCGATCGCGGCGTCGATGTCGGCGTCCTCGAACACGATGAAGGGCGCGTTGCCGCCAAGCTCCATCGCGGTCTTCAGCACATTGTCGGCGGCGCCATGCAGCAGCTTGCGGCCGACTTCCGTGGATCCCGTGAACGACACCACGCGCGTGCGCGGATCGTGCAGCATCGCGTCCACGACCTTGCCCGAGCGGCGCGAGGGAATGACGTTCACGACACCCGCGGGCACGCCTGCTTCTTCCAGGATCGGCATCAGCGCCAGCATGGTGAGGGGCGTTTCGGATGCAGGTTTCAGGACCACCGGGCAGCCTGCGGCGAGGGCAGGGCCGATCTTGCGGGTCGCCATCGCAGCGGGAAAATTCCACGGCGTCACGAGGATGGCAACACCCGCCGGCTTGTGATGCACGAGGATGCGCGCACCGGAGGAAGGCGCCATGCGCATGTCGCCGTAATTGCGGACACCTTCCTCGGCGAACCAGCGGAAGAATTCGGCGGCGTAAGCGACTTCGCTGCGGGAATCCGCTAACGCCTTGCCGTTCTCGATGGTGATGAGCTTCGCGAGACGCTCGGCGTCGCGCATGATCAGTTCATAAGCCTTGCGGAGAATTTCGCCGCGTTCGCGCGGCTTCCTTGCGGCCCAGCCTTCGAACGCGCCTTGTGCCGCGTCGATGGCGGCCTTGGCGTCCTCAACGCTCGCGCTCGCCACAGAGGCAATCGTGCGCTCGGTCGCGGGATCGGTCACATCGAAGCGCTCGCCGTCGGAGGATTTTCTCCATTTGCCGCCGATCCAGAGATCGGTGGGAACATTCGCGAGAAGATTGTCGTACATGTTTATTCTCCGTCATTCCGGGACGGCACGATGTGCCGGACCCGGAATCCAGGTGCAAGCACTGAAATGGTTTCTGGATTCCGGGTTCGCAGCTTCGCTGCGTCCCGGAATGACAGAAACGAATCCAGCGTGATCATTGTTCAAGCTCCGAGCGAGCGCTTCACGCGGTCGGCTATCCTGTCGACTGTGGGGAGTGCGATGTCCTCGAGAATGTCGGCGGCGGGCAGCGGAATGTGCGGGGTTGTAATGCGCACCGGCGGACCGTCGAGATCGTAGAAGCCTTCGTCGGCCGCGATGGACACGATCTCGGCACCCCAGCCGCAGAGCCGGGGATTTTCCTCAACGGTAAAGAGACGATGCGTACGCGCGAGCGATCCCAAAATGGTTTGGGTATCGAGCGGCACCAGCGAGCGTACGTCGATTACTTCGCAGTCAATATGGTGCTCGGCTTTCAGTTTCTCCGCGGCCGCAAGCGCACGCGGCACCATCAGCGCTAGCGCAAGAATGGTCGCATCCTTGCCGGGCCGCACGATGCTCGCCGTGCCAAGCGTGTCGACGATCTCACCGTCCGGCACTTCGCCCTTCGTTGCGTACAGCGACTTATGCTCGAGGAAGATCACCGGGTCGGGATCGCGCACGGCGGCGGCGAGCAGGCCTATGACGTCGCGCGGGTTCGAGGGGGCGACCACTTTCAAGCCCGGTATCATCATGCACCAGTTTTCGACACTCTGGCTGTGCTGCGCGCCGAAGCGGGAGCCGGCGCCGTTGCCGGTGCGGACGACGAGCGGGCATTTGGTTTGTCCGTTCGACATGTAGCGGCTTTTCGGAAATTCGTTCGCGATATAGTCAAAGCAGACCGCGAAGAAGTCAGAAAACATGATTTCTGCGATGGGTTTCAAACCAGTCATCGCCGCACCCATTGCAGCACCGAGAATGGCCTGTTCGGAAATCGGCGTGTCACGAACTCTCAGCGGCCCGAATTGTTCAAGCAGGCCGACGGTCGCCTTGAACACGCCGCCGGCTTTCGCCACATCCTCGCCCAGAAACACAACATCCGGGTCCCGCGCCATTTCCTGCGCGATCCCGCGCGCCACGGCATCGCGGTAGGTCAGTTCCGCCATGCCCAGCCTCCGTCCGCGTAAACGTCCGTCGTCAGAAGTTCGAGCGGCGGCATGGGCGCGGCTTTGCACTTCTCCGTCGCATCATCGAGCACCCGCATTACATCGGCGCCGATTTTCTCGATCACCTTTTCTTCGATGCCGAACTGCTTGAGCCGTTCGCGATAGATTTTCACCGGATCGCGCTTTAGCCATTTGTCGAGTTCGCCCTCAGGGCGATATTTCGCCGGGTCCGCACGCGAGTGACCGCTGTAGCGGTAGGTCATGCATTCGATCAGCGAAGGGCCGCCGCCCGCGCGTGCCTTTTCATAGGCCTTCATCGCCGCGCGATAGACTTCATCGGCGTCCTGGCCATCGATCACAATCGCTTCCAGTCCGTAGGCGGAAGCGCGGCCGGCAGCGGGATGCTCGACGGCGGTGACTTCACCGATCGGCGTGTATTCCATGTAGAGGTTGTTTTCGCAGACGAACACGACCGGCAGTTTCCAGACAGCAGCGAAATTCAGCGCCTCGTGGAACGCACCGATATTCGTCGTGCCGTCGCCGAAGAAGCAGACGGATACATCCGAGTGTCCCTTGTATTGCGCGCGCCAGGCTGCACCGCAGGCAATCGGCAGATGCGCGCCGATGATGGCGTAGGAGCCCATTACGCCATGTTCTTCGGAGGTGAGGTGCATCGAGCCGCCCTTGCCCCGCATCAGGCCGTTGTCGCGCTGCATCAGTTCGCCGAGTACCTTCTCCACCGGTACGCCGCGCGCCAGCGTATGCGCATGGCCGCGATAGGTGCAGAACGACAGATCGCCCGGCTGCATCGCGCAGGCGAAGCCCACCGCGACCGCTTCCTGGCCAAGCGAAAGGTGGCTCGTGCCCTTGACGAGATTTTGCAAAAACAGGTCGAACGCGCGCTGTTCGGCTTCGCGGATTTCCACCAGCATTCGGTACATGCGAAGCCGGACATCCTCGCCGATATCGTCGTTCGGCGCGCGGGCAGGTTTCCTCGCCATTACTCAACCTCTGTCGGATTGATGGGCCTTGCGGCCTTGAATGAGGAGTGAAACTAGCCCTTCCGGCGCGCAATAGGCAACGCTGGAACGTTATTCTCCGGTCTGTGCCTTGAGCGCGGCGTCGGCCTTTTTCGCCCGTTCGCGGTAGAGCAAATAGAGGCCGGAGGAGATGATGATCGCGGCACCCGCGAGCGTGAACGAATTGGGCACGTCCCCAAACGCAAGAAAGCCGCCGGCCGCATACCAGATGATCTGCGTGTAGATGAAGGGCGCCAGAATCGCCGCCGGCGCATAGCGATGCGCGATGATTAAAAGCATATGTCCGATCAACCCGAACGCGCCGACCATCACCATCCCGAAAATGATCCAAGGATCGCCGGGCATAGTCCATACGAACGGAAGCGGGACGGTCGCTGCGACAAAGCCAACCAGTGACGAATAGAATAGCGTCGTCGCGGTGGAGTCGACGCTCGCAAGCATCCGGGTGGTGATGTTGTAGAGCGCATAGGCGATGCAGCTCAGGATCGATAGCGCCGCCGCCGGATGGATGCCGCCCGCACCCGGGCGCGCGATCACGATCACGCCGAGGAAGCCCACGATGATCGCGAGCCAGCGACGCCAGCCGATCCATTCGCCGAGCAGAGGCCCGGCGAAGATCGCGATCACGAACGGCGTCATGAAGGCGATCACCGATGCCTGATCGAGTTGCAGATATTTCAGCGCGAAGAAATTAAAGACGGTGGACGCGAACAGAAGGGCCGACCGCGTCATCTGCAGCCATGGGCGCGTTGTCTTCAGTAGGCCCTTGATCGTCCACGGATTGATGAAAATCAGCGACAGGGAAAAGTGCCCGGCATAGCGCGCCCACACGACTTCCAGCGTGTGCAGATGCTGCGATAGCAGTTTCGCGATGGTGTCGAGACAGGCGAAGCAGACGAGGGCCGCGCATATCAGGCCGATGCCGATCAGCCGCGCGCGTGGATCGTTCGCCGCCGGGAGCGTGTCCGGTGGCGCGGAAAGAATTTTCATCAGCATTCTTATTGATCCGCTCTCAGCGTACTTTCGTGCCAGCGCCGCAGCACAAGATATTGCAGCACATTCAGGAGCGCGAATATGGCAATGCCGGCCAGGGAAATCAAAAGCAGGGCCGCGAACATGCGGGGCACGTTCAGGCGATAGCTCGATTCCACGATCCGATAGGCGAGTCCGGAACCGCGCCCCGCGACGCCCGCCGCGATTTCGGCCGCAACCGCGCCGATCAGCGCGAGGCCGCCCGCGATGCGCAATCCGCCAAGGAAATAGGGAAGGGCGGAGGGGATGCGGAGCCAGAGCAGGGTCTTCAGGCTGTTTGCGCCGTACAGCGTGAAGAGGTCACTGAGGTTGCGGTCGATCGATGTCAGGCCGAGGACGGTGTTCGACAGTACCGGGAAGAACGCAACGATGCAGGCGCAGACCAGCACGGCTGTATTGGGTTCAAGATAGATCAGCAGGATCGGCGCGATCGCGATCAACGGCGTTACCTGCAGGATCACCGCGAACGGAAACAGCGTGTATTCAGCAAAGCGCGAGCTTGCGAGCAGGATCGCGAGCAGGACGCCAGCGATGGTCGCGATGATCAGCGCGAGTGCGGTGGTCTTTAGCGTGACCAGCAGCGAATTTGCCAGCAGTGCGCGGTCCGCGATCAATGTATCCAACACGAGTTTTGGAGACGGCAACACATAATGCGGAAGCGCGAAGGCGCTGACCGCAAGCTGCCAAAGCCCGATCGCAGCGGCGAGCGCCAGCAACGGAAGGATAAAATAAGCCAGGCGGCTCTCCGCAGGGGCGTTTTTTTCCATCAGCGCTCTCCCATCACGCTAGCGAGGGCCGCCGATACTTCGCGGCATTTCGCGCCGTATTCCGGCGAGGTCCGAAAGTTGCCTTCGCGGGGTTCAGGCGCAACGATTTCGAATTCAGCGGCGATTTTTCCGGGTCTCGGCGTGAACATCAGGATGCGGCTGGAAAGATAAACCGACTCGAATACCGAATGCGTCACGAACACGATGGTGCAACCGAGCCGATTCCAGAGCATCCGCAGGTCGTCGTTCAGCCTGAAACGGGAAATTTCATCGAGGGACGCGAACGGCTCGTCCATCAAGAGCAATTTCGGTTGCGTAACGAGCGCGCGCGCAATGGAGACGCGCATCCGCATTCCTCCCGAAAGTTCGCGCGGATAAGCGTTGCGGAACTCGGATAGTCCGACGAGCGCCAGCGCCTCGTCGATTCGCAAATCGGCCGCGCGCCCGCTCATGCCCTTGAGCCGCAAGGGCAGTCGCACGTTGTTCTCGACGCTGGCCCAGGGCATCAGCGTCGGCTCCTGAAACACGAAACCGATTTCGCGCGCTGCCGAACGGTCATTCCATTCAATATTGCCGCTGCTGGGGGAGGTGAGTCCGGCGAGAAGCCGGAGTGCCGTCGATTTTCCGCAGCCGGACGGGCCAAGCAGGCTGAGGAATTCGCCTGCGCGGATGGTGAGATTGAGGTCTTCGAGCGCGGTGACGCCGTTCGGAAAGCGCTTGCCAACGTCATGAAAGGCGGCGAGGGGACTGTTCTGTCTTGATAGGGAGGGAGCGGCGGCAGGCATAAACAGCTTATAGCATTAGTTGCGTCGTCCCGGCCGAGCGGAGCAAGCGCCGGGACCGGCCAACGATCCCGGCTCTCACGCTAACGCGCTCGGCCGGGATGACGGATGCTTCAATTTTTTGGCCGCAGCTCCAGCCCGACCTTCTTGTTCACGAATTGCGTCGTGTAGGCCTTCTGCCATTCCAGACCGGATTTGATGACGCCCGCCTTCACCATCTTGTCGTGAAAACTTTTAATCCGTGCATCGGTCATGGCGCCGATGCCGAGTGTCAGTGTGTCACCCGAATCGACGATCCCGTATTCCTTCATCTTGGCAATGGAAAACTCGATCAGGTCGTCGGTCATTTCCGGATTGTGTTTCTTGATCAGATCGTTTGCCGCTTTGTTGTCGCCATAGAGATAATTGTACCAGCCGATCACCGAGGCATCGACGAAGCGCTGCACGAGGTCTGGGTTTTTCTGCACGAGATCGATACGGGTCTCGATGGTCGTCGAGTACGTGTCGAAGCCTTGATCCGCGAGCAGGAAAATCTTCGGCTTGAAGCGGCCTTCCCGCTCGACGACGAAGGGCTCGGACGTCACGTAGCCCTGCATCGCGACATTCTTGTTCACGAGGAAGGGTTGCGGATTAAACGTGTAAGGCCGCACCTGCGCGTCGGTGAACCCATGTTCGGACTTCAGCCACGGATAGTAAGTCGCTATGCCTTCCGACGAGACGAGGATGTTCAGCTTCTTAAGGTCGGCGAAGGTCTCGATGCCGCGATCGGGATGGACGAGAAGCACCTGCGGATCTTTCTGGAAGATCGCGGCGACGGCGATGGTCGGCACTTTTTGCTGAACGGTGTCGAAGGCCTGGATGATGTTCGCGGCCATCACGAAATCGAGCTTGCCGGCGGGCAGGAGGATCCGGTGGTTGATGTTCGGGCCGCCCGGCAGGATCGTGACGTCGAGGCCGTACTTTCTATACGTCCCGTCGGCGACGGCCTGATAGAAGCCGCCATGCTCGGCTTCGGCGACCCAGTTGGTGCCGAATGTGACCTTGTCCTGGGCGAATACCGGAGAGGCGGCGGGCAGCATGGCCGCAAGACCGGTCAAGAAGGCCGCCATCCGTCGAAACATCCTTGGCCTCATCTCCGCAAGTCCTCGTCAATGGAGACAGCACGCACCAAACAGCACTTCAAGACGTGAACATGCGCATCCCATAATGGCCAGATCAAAATTCCCGCGCTGGCCCAAATTCTGCTCATCCGTGGAGCAGTTAATCATATTCCTCGCCGCGCTTGCAGGCAGTTGTCGCTACCCATAGGGTGCGGCGGAATTTGCGAGCGAGCCATGCTTCCAAAACGCCTCTGGACCGACATGACCTGGGAAGATTTCCACGGGGCCGATGCCGTGCGCTGGATTGCCGTGCTTCCCATCGCGGCGGTCGAACAGCACGGCCCGCATCTGCCTGTTGGCGTCGATGGATTCATTGCCGAAGGCTATCTCGCAAGAGTGGTGAAGCTGATCCCCGCTTCCCTGCCTGTTACGTTCCTGCCGCTGCAATGGATCGGCAAGTCGGACGAGCATCTGTCCTATCCGGGTACGCTGACGATTTCGCCGGAAACGGCGATCCGCGCTTGGACTGAAATCGGAGAGAGCGTGCAACGCGCGGGCGTGAAGAAGCTCGTGATCGTCAATTCACACGGCGGTAACAGCCCGGTGATGGACTTTGTCGCGCGTAATCTTCGTGTGAAACACGGGATGCTCGCCGTCAGCGCTTCCTGGAGCCGCTTCGGCTACCCCGAAGCGCTCTTTACCGATGTCGAGCGCACGCATGGCATTCATGGCGGCGACATCGAAACGTCGCTGATGCTTTCATTCCGGTCTGACAGCGTGAAGGCGGACAAGCTCGCGGATTTCGTGCCGGTCAGCATCGCCATGGAAAAGGAATTTGCGAAGCTGCGCGCCGAACGGCCCGCGGGCTTCGGCTGGATGACGCAGGACCTCAATCCGGCGGGCGCTCTCGGCAACGCGAAGGCCGCGACCAGGGACAAGGGCGAAGCTGCCGCGGCGTTTGGCGCGAAGGCCTTTGTTGAATTGCTGGAAGACGTGCACCGCTTTGACCTGAAACGGCTGAAGGCGGGCCCGCTGGATTAAGGCCTGTCTCGGGAAAGACAGTCTGAACGCCATATTGTTTCCCGTTTCATCAAGTGATATATTGTAACATATGCGGAGGCCCCGCTTGATCCATGCATGACCACGCACCGCATTCTCATCCGGCCGCCGAAGTGGCGGCGTCGCTGCTCCGGCTTTCCGCCGCGAAGCGGCTTGCCATTGCGGGCGTGCTTTCGCTCGCACTCTGGGCGGCAGTCTATTGGGCGGTGTCCTGATGGCGGCGGTGCTCAGCTTCCGCAATCTCACGCTCGGTTATGACCGGCATCCGGCCGTGCACCATCTCGATGGATCGGTGAATGAAGGCGCGCTGCTTGCGGTGATCGGCCCGAACGGCGCCGGCAAGTCGACCCTGCTGAAAGGCATCGTCGGCGCGCTAACGCCGCTTGCCGGTGCGATCGAGCGCAAGCCGCTCGCGCACGACATCGCCTATCTGCCGCAGATCGCCGAGATCGACCGCAGCTTTCCGATCTCCGTTTACGATCTTGTTTCGATGGGGCTGTGGCGGCGTTCCGGCCTCTTGGGCGGCATCGGCCAGAAAGAGAGCGACCTGATCCGGCAGGCCGTCGCGACGGTAGGCCTTCAGGGTTTCGAGGACCGGACCATCGGTACGCTTTCGGGCGGGCAGATGCAGCGCGCGCTGTTCGCGCGGCTTCTCTTGCAGGATGCACGCCTCATTCTGCTTGATGAGCCGTTCGTCTCGCTCGACACCCGTACGGTTTCCGATCTGCTCGAAATCATCGCCCGCTGGCATCGCGAACAGCGCACGGTGCTGGCGGTGCTGCACGACAACGAGATCGTGAAGGAAAAATTCCCCGAAACGCTGCTGCTTGCCCGCGAGCCGGTAGCCTGGGGTCCGACGCGCGAAGTGCTGCACGCGGAAAATCTCCTGCGCGCGAGGCGGATGTGCGAGGCGTTCGACGATCATGCCGTCGTCTGCAAGGACGATGCGGCATGAGCACTCTTTATGACGCGTTGATCGGCCCGTTCGTGGAATTCGAATTCATGCGGCGTGCGCTCGTCGGCATGCTGGCACTGGCGCTCGGTGCCGGCCCGGTCGGGGTGTTCCTGATGCTGCGCCGGATGAGCCTGATGGGCGACGCCATGGCGCACGCGATCCTGCCGGGTGCCGCGCTCGGATTTCTGCTGGCGGGCGGCTTGAGTCTCTTTGCGATGACCGCCGGCGGTGTGATCGCGGGCTTTACGGTCGCCATGGGGGCGGGGCTGGTCGCGCGCGCGACCGACCTGAAAGAGGATGCTTCGCTCGCTGCGTTCTATCTGATTTCACTCGCGCTCGGGGTGCTGATCGTTTCGGTCAAAGGCTCCAATATCGATCTGCTGCATGTATTATTTGGTTCTGTGCTGGCGCTCGACAACGCCACGCTGATGACGCTTGCAGCCTTCGCGACGGTTTCCCTGTTCGTGCTTGCGATCCTGTGGCGGCCGCTGGTGCTGGAATGCGTCGATCCGGGCTTCCTGCGCTCGGTCAGCAACGCAGGCGCGCCGACACATCTCGCGTTTCTGGCGCTGGTTGTGCTGAATCTGGTCGGCGGATTTCATGCGCTCGGCACGCTCATGGCGGTGGGCCTGATGATGCTGCCTGCTGCCGCCGCCCGCTTCTGGGCCGCTGACCTGACCCGGATGGTTATCATTGCGATCTTATTGGCGCTGCTGTCCGGCGTATCGGGCCTGCTCTTGTCGTATCACACGGGTGCGCCGTCCGGACCTTCGATCATTCTGGTGGCCGGGCTGTTCTATCTCTTTTCGCTGGCGCTCGGTCCGGTCGGCGGTCTCCGGCGCAAATTCGTGCCGGGCCGGCATCTGGAAGCATGACGGAGTGACCATGTTGAACCGTAGAAATCTGTTTGCGGCTGCGATCCTGATCGCGGGCATTCTTCCGGCAGGCGCACAGGAAAAAATCCCCGTCGTTGCGACGTTCTCGATCCTCGCGGATCTCGTGAAGAATGTAGGCGGCGACCGCATTGAGCTAGCATCGCTGGTCGGTGCGGACGGTGACGCGCATGTTTATCAGCCCTCCCCCAACGACGCGAAGAAACTCATCGAAGCGAAGCTCATATTCACGAACGGGCTTGGCTTCGAAGGCTGGATGAACCGGCTGGTGAAATCTTCCGGTTCAAAGGCTGCGGTCATCGTGGCCAGCAAGGGCGTGAAGCCTTTGAAAATGGCGGCGCAACAAGGCCACGGTCATGGTGACCTCGACCCGCATGCCTGGCAGTCGGTGGCGAACGTCAAACTCTATGTCGCCAATATCAGGGATGCGCTGATCGCGGCCGATCCGGTGGGGAAAGACTCTTACGAAAACAATGCCGCGATCTATCTGGCGCAACTCGACGAGCTGGAGCGAGACATCAAGGTCGCCATCCTAAAAATCCCCGCCGAGCGGCGCAGGATCATTACTTCGCATGATGCCTTTGGCTATTTCAAAGCAGCCTACGGCATCGATTTTGTGGCACCGCAGGGGGTCTCGACCGAAGCGGATGTCTCCGCGAAAGACGTCGCGAGAATCATCCGCCAGATCAAGCTGCAAAAGATTCCCGCCGTGTTTATGGAGAATGTCAGCGACGAGCGGCTCCTGAAGCAGATCGCCTCGGAAAGCGGGGCGCGCATCGGCGGAGAGCTTTTTTCGGATGCGCTGTCCGCGGCCAACGGCCCGGCTTCGACCTATATCCTGATGATGCGCCATAACGTGAAGCAGCTTGCGGCGGCGCTCACGAGCTGACGGGCTTGTCGTATCCCACTTCAACGCCTAGAGGTGCTTGATCGCCCCCGGCATTTCTCCATCAAAGCGCTGTTCCATGACTGAAAAAATCCCCGTCACCGTGCTCACCGGCTATCTGGGTGCCGGCAAGACCACGCTGCTCAACCGCATCCTCACCGAAACGCACGGCAAGAAATACGCCGTGATCGTCAATGAATTCGGTGAGATCGGTATCGACAACGACCTCGTCGTCGGCGCGGATGAGGAAGTGTTCGAGATGAATAACGGCTGCGTCTGCTGCACCGTGCGCGGCGACCTGATCCGGATCATCGATGGGCTTTTGAAGCGCAAGGGAAAGTTCGACGGCATTCTCGTGGAGACGACCGGCCTGGCCGATCCGGCACCGGTCGCGCAGACGTTTTTCTTCGACGAATCCATCGGCGAAAAAGCTACTCTCGACGCGGTGGTGACGGTCGCCGATGCGAAGTGGCTCAAAGACCGCCTGAAGGACGCACCGGAAGCGAAAAACCAGATCGCCTTCGCGGATGTCATTGTCTTGAACAAATCGGATCTCGTATCGTCCGACGAAATGCGCGACGTGGAAATGCGAATCCGCGCGATCAATCCGTTCGCACGCATTCACAAGACCACGCGCTGCGATGTGGCGATCGATTCGGTGCTTTCGCAGGGAGCCTTCGACCTGGAACGGATTCTGGCAATCGAGCCGCAATTCCTCGAAGAGGATCACCATCACCACGACGAGCAGGTACAGTCGATTTCTCTCTCTACCGAAAAACCCATTGCGGCTGACACATTCTTCAAGTGGGTGCAGAATCTCGTAGCCGAGGAAGGTGGGAACATTCTGCGCCTGAAGGGCATCATCGCCTTCAAGGACGATCCGCAGCGCTATGTGATGCAGGGCGTTCACATGGTGCTCGACGGCAATCACCAGCGCGACTGGCGCACAGACGAGAAGCGCGAAAGCCGGATCGTGTTCATCGGCCGGGAACTCGACCGCAAGCGGCTGAACGATGGGTTTCTTTCCTGCGTCGCCTGAGGCTCGAGTTTTTCATCCATTGTCGCTATAAGGGCGCCGGACAGGATCGACTATGAAACGCCTCGCAACGGCCCTCGGCATTCTGGCACTCGCCTTCGCGCTTTCCGGCTGCGACAAATGCGGCCGCTGGTACACGCCACCCGGCCCGCAAAGCTGCAATCCGGCCCCGCGCTGATTGCCGTCTGTCGGGTGCGCCGCTAGAAACCGGCGCATGTCGCAAGAACTTCCCTCCCTTGTTAAGAAAGTAAGGCCGCTCGATTTCGGTGCGCATATCGTGGGCGCGCATTTTATCGGCGCCTCTTGTGCTTTCGCCACCGGCGAGGGAGAGGTGCTGATCGCGGGCGAGCACGAAGCGCATGTAAAGCCGCATGCCGGCACGATCCTGAACGCGGCCGGAGATGGCGAGCGGATTTTCACCGCCGGTGACGACGGCCGGCTCGTGGCCACCGATATCGAAGGCGAGATGGAAGTCATCGCCGAGGCCAGGAATAAATGGATCGATCAGGTTGCACTCGGGCCGGATGGCGCGGTGGCGTGGTCCGCGGGACGCAGCGTTTTCGCGGGGACGAAAAAAGGCGAGCGCTGTTGGGAGGCTCCTTCCACGCCCGGCGGGATCGCCTTCGCGCCGAAGGGATTTCGCCTCGCCATCGCGCATTACAACGGCGCTTCACTCTGGTTTCCGAGCGCGGATGCGAGGCCGGAATTTCTCGAATGGAAGGGCTCGCATCTCGGCGCGCGCTTCAGCCCGGATGGAAGGTTTCTGGTCACGCTGATGCAGGAACCCGCGCTGCACGGCTGGCGCCTTTCGGACAGCCAGCACATGCGCATGTCGGGTTATCCTTCGCGCGTGCGCTCCATCGACTTCACGCACGATGGCGACTGGCTTGCGACCTCCGGCGCGCAGGAAGTGGTGCTCTGGCCTTTCCGGACAAGAGACGGCCCGATGGGCAAGCCGCCGCGCATGATCGCGCCTGCCGCCAAGGAGCAGAAGGTCACTTGCGTCTCCTGTCATCCGAAACAGCCGGCGATGGCGGCGGGCTATAGCGATGGCGCGGTGTTGCTGATCCGTCTTGAAGATGGTGCAGAAATCCTCGTGAGTGCCGCCGGCGGTTCGCCGGTCAGCGCGCTTGCCTGGCGCGGCGACGGCATGGCGCTCGCGTTCGGAACGGAGAGCGGAAAAGCGGGATTGCTGGCGCTTTAAAGCATCTCCCCGCCCCTTCCTAACATCACCGGGCCGCCGTACTCGGCGAGCCAACCGAAGTGGATTTATCCGAGTAATGACAGGTTTGGTTATGGGGCGCGGAGAGAAATCTCAGCGAACCAGCACGTTCTTGAACTGCCAGGGATCGCTGGTGTCGAGATCCTCGGGAAACAGCGCGCCACGTCCCTTCACCGGGGTCCAGTCGGTGTAAGTGCCGATCACCGGGCCGAGATAGGGTGTCTGCACCTCTAAGCAGCGCTTGTAATCCATCTCGTCGGCTTCCACGACGCCGCGTTCCGGATTTTCCAAAGCCCAGACCATACCCGCGAGAATCGCGGACGTAACCTGCAGGCCGGTCGCGTTCTGGTAGGGCGCGATCGCGCGCGTCTCTTCGATGGAGAGCTGCGAGCCGTACCAGTAGGCGTTGTTCTTGTGGCCGTAGAGGAGGACACCGAGTTCGTCGATGCCGTCGGCGATCTCGTTTTCATCCAGAATGTGCCAGGTCGGCTGCACCTTGCCGCCCGCACCGAACATCTCGTGCAGGGACAGCACGGCATCGTTCGCCGGGTGGTAGGCGTAGTGGCAGGTCGGCCGGTACATCACCTTGCCGCCTTCGCGCACGGTGAAGTAGTCGGCGATGGAGATCGCCTCGTTGTGGGTGACGAGGAAGCCGAATTGCGGTCCCGGCGTCGGGCACCACGAGCGTACGCGGGTGTCCGCGCCCGGCTGCATGAGATAGATAGCGGCCTTGGAGCCATGCTTATGCTCGTGGCCGTTGGGGGGCATCCATTTTTCATGGGTGCCCCAGCCGAGTTCGGCCGGCTGCTGGCCTTCGGCGACGAAGCCGTCCACAGACCAGGTGTTCACAAACACATTCATCGGCTTCGGCTTGATCGAGCGCTGGGTGTCGCGCTCGGCTACGTGGATGCCCTTCACGCCGGCTTTCTGCATGAGGTGGCCCCAGTCCTCGCGCGACTTCGGCTCGTCGAACTGGATGCCCAGGTCGGTCGCCACGTTGACGAGCGCCTGCTTGACGAACCACGAGACCATGCCGGGATTCGCGCCGCAGCAGTTCACCGCGGTAATGCCGCCGGGATTCTTGCGGCGATAGTCGAGGATCTGCTCGCGCAACGCATAATTGGTGCGGTCGGCGGTCGGGATTTTCTCGTCGAAGTAAAAGCCCTTCCAGGGCTCGGCGACCGTATCGACGTAATAAGCGTCGAGCTCGCGGCAGAGCTGGATCACCTCGATCGAGGATACATCGACCGAGACGTTGACGCAGAAGCCGCGCTTGCCCTTCTCGCTTTTCAGAAGCGGAGTCAGAATTTCGCGGTAGTTCGACTTGAACAGCGCTTGCTTGACGAAGCGGATGCCGCGCTCATCGAGGAGCTTGCGGTCCTTGTCGGACGGGTCGATGACGACGAGCTTGGATTTGTCGAAGGTGAAGTGCCGCTCGAGAAGCGGCAGGACGCCTTTTCCGATTGAACCGAAGCCGATCATCACGATCGGGCCGTCGATTTTCGCGTGCACCGGCCACTGGGCCATGGTTTCGAACCTCCATTGTTCTCTCCCGCACAGGCGGGAGATTCGAAAAACACATGACTTATGATCCAGAAGCCATGCAGGGATGCGCGGCGTCAATCTCTGACGCTTTGCAAAACGCGAATCGGAGGGCGAATTCCCAAAGAAAAAGCCCCCGGATGGTTGCCGGGGGCTTCGTTTGAGAGAGACGAACCGGCCTTCGCTTCAGATCACATAGGACTTCAGCGGCGGAAAGCCATTGAAGGCGACCGACGAATAGGTCGTCGTGTAGGCGCCGCAGGCTTCGATCAGCACCTTGTCGCCGATCGCGAGCGAGATCGGCAGCGGGTACGGCGTCTTTTCGTAGAGCACGTCCGCCGAATCGCAGGTCGGGCCGGCAATGATGCAGGGCGTGGTCGCGTCGCCGTCCCGCGGGGTGCGGATCGGGTAGCGGATTGCCTCTTCCATCGTCTCGGCGAGACCGCCGAACTTGCCGATGTCGAGATAGACCCAGCGCACGTCGTCTTCGTCCGACTTCTTGGAGATGAGCACAACCTCGGCCTCGATCATGCCGGCGTCGCCCACGAGGCCACGGCCCGGCTCGATGATCGTTTCCGGAATACGGTTGCCGAAGTGCTTGCGCAGCGCCTTGAAGATGGCACGGCCATAGACCTGCACTTTGGGCACTTCCTTCAGGTACTTGGCCGGGAAGCCGCCGCCTAGATTCACCATCTGGAGGTTGATGCCGCGCTCCGACATGTCGCGGAAAATCGCGCCGGCGGTGGCCAGCGCACGGTCCCATGCCTTCACGTCGTTCTGTTGCGAACCGACATGGAAGGAGATGCCGTGGGCGACGAGGCCCAGGCGATGGGCGTGCTCGAGCACCCGCGGCGCCATCTCGGGCGCGCAGCCGAATTTGCGCGACAGCGGCCATTCCGCGCCGGTGCCGTCGCAGAGGATGCGGCAGAAAACCCTGGAGCCGGGGGCCGCACGGGCGACCTTCTCGACTTCGGCTTCGCAGTCGACTGCGAACAGGCGAACGCCCAGTTCGTAGGCGCGCGCGATATCGCGCTCCTTCTTGATGGTGTTGCCAAAGGAGATGCGGTCGGCGGTTGCGCCGGCGGCGAGCACCAAATCGATCTCGCCGGTGGAGGCGGTATCGAAGCTGGAACCCATATCGGCGATGAGTTTGAGAATCTCGGGCGCAGGATTGGCCTTCACGGCGTAGAACACGCGGGTGTCAGGCAATGCCTTCGCGAATGCTTGGTAGTTCTCGCGCACGACTTCCAGGTCCAGCACAAGGCAGGGGCCATCTTCGCGGCGTCGTCGGGTCAGGAACTTGCGAATGCGCTCGGTCACTTCTTCTTCTCCTTCCAAGCTCTGGAGCGTGATGCCGAGGCGAAGCGCAGATGCGCTCATGCCTTGGCGGGTCATCGCCCGCGACTTGCCGGCTTTCGCCGGTTTCGAGTGCGCCGTTGCTTGGATGGGAGGATCCCGATCCGCACGCCCGGCAAGAGTAGTGCCTCTTCAGTAACCCCCGGCTCTCCTTCAGCCGGTAGAGACCAATAAGGCCCGCTACGTCGTTGCTTTAAGTCGCGTCCCTCGCGGAGAGCGGGGTCGGCCGGTTGCTCCGGCTACCAGTCTGCCCCGACAGCTTTCCGGCCTCTTGTCCGGGTCTCTGTCGACTGGCACGCGACCACAGGCACGTGCGAAATTGGGCAATTCCGCAGATATGCTCAAACGAACTCGGTTGCAAGAGAAAATTGCGCTCGCGCGCAATTTTTTTTGTCCGCGGCGCGTCGCGGATTCAAAACTGAATCGAAAGTTAATCGAGTGAGGCGAGCGCGTGGCGCTCAGCGTTCGAAAAATGGTTCGATGCGCGACGCGTTGCGGATGAACGCGACGATGACGGCGAGGCCGGCGATGCCGAACACCGCTTCAAGCACCCACGCGAAGATTTCTCCGAGCCCGAACAGCCCCGCGATCGCCCACGCTGTGGAGAGCGCCATGCCGATGACCACCGTTCCCATCAATACTGCGGCGCTCAGGACGGTGATCAGGTGGGGCCAGATCACCTTCTTGGCGCGGGTTGGGGCGTCGTTCATCGTCTGCTACTCCCTGACACGGCTCGCGGGGCTCGATTCGGAGCGTCGTGGGCCTAGAATGCGGCGCAATCTGACTTGTAAGCCCCCGCCGATCAAGTTCCAGTCCTTTGCTGCTGTCCCATTCGCTTCAACGAGGTCCGACGATGCCGAACGAAACTGTCAGAGCCCGCCGCGGGATGGTGGTGGCGCCCCACATGCTTGCCGCCGAGGCCGGCCGCGACGTGATCGCCGAGGGCGGCAACGCGGTGGAGGCCATGATCGCGTCTGCGGCGGCCATCGCGGTGGCTTACCCGCACATGAATCATATCGGCGGCGACGGGTTCTGGCTGATCCGCGAACCCTCTGGAAAGGTCCGTTATATCGAGGCTTGTGGCTATGCCGGGGCCAAGGCAACGCGCGCGCTCTACAAGCAACATGGGCTGGACAAGATTCCCGAGCGCGGGGCGCTCTCGGCCATCACCGTACCGGGCGCGATCGGCGGCTGGATGCTGGCGCTGGAGGCGGCAAAAGCGCTCGGCGGCAAGATGCCGGTCGGCCGCCTGCTCGAGCCGGCACTCGGGATGGCCCAAAAGGGCTATCCGTTCTCCAAATCGCTCGGCTGGCGTTACACGACCGAGCGTGGGGCGGCGATCGATGCGCCCGGATTCGCCGAGACGTTCCTGCCGGGTGGCAAGCCTCCGAAGGCGGGCGACATGCTCTCGGCCGGAAAGCTGCCTGACACGTTCGGACAGCTCATCAAGGCGGGGCTCGATGACTTCTACCGGGGCGACATCGGCCGCGAGATTGCGAATGACCTGGAAAAACTGGGCAGCCCGGTCACCCGCGAAGACCTCCAGAAGTATAAGGCGGTGACGCGCGAGCCGCTCAGTCTCAAACTGAAACAGGGCACGCTCTTCAACTCACAGCCGCCGACGCCGGGGATGGTGGCGCTCCTCATTCTCGCCATCGTCGAGAAGCTCGGACCCGGCGATCCGGAGAGTTTCCAGTTCGTCCACGGCATCGTCGAGGCGACCAAGCGCGCGTTCCTGATTCGCGACCGGACGCAGACCGATTTCGAGCGGCTGAAAGTGGACCCGGCGTCTTTCCTGACTCCTACCGCCGTGGAGAAGGAGGCAAACGCCATCAATCCGAAGAAGGCCGCACCCTGGCCGCAGCCGGCCGGTGCCGGCGACACGATCTGGATGGGATCGGCGGATGCCAGCGGTATCTCCGTCTCCTATATCCAGTCGCTCTTTTATGAATTCGGGTCGGGCTGCGTGCTGCCCTCGACCGGGGTCATCATGCAGAACCGGGGATCGAGCTTCTCGCTCGATCCCAAGGCCCTGAACCCGCTCGAGCCCGGCCGGATGCCGTTCCATACATTAAGTGTGGCGATGGCCCAGATGAATGACGGCCGGTTCCTGAGTTATGGAACCATGGGCGGGGAAGGCCAGACCCAGACCCAGGCGGCGGTCTTTACCCGTTATGCCGATCATAAGGTGCCGCTCGGGGATGCCATCGACCGGCCGCGCTGGATTCTGGGCCGAACCTGGGGGTCCGAAATCACCAACCTGCGGCTGGAACCGCGCTTCCCCGACGCCACCATCGAGAGACTGAAGAATGCTGGGCACGATGTGGAAGTACTGGCCGACCCCTACGTGGAAATCATGGGTCATGCGGGCGGGGTGGCGATCCTGCCGGACGGCACCATCGAGGGTGCACATGACCCGCGCAGCGACGGCGGCGCGGCGGGTTGCTGAGAGGGAGTATCCTTAATGTGAGTGGGTTGCCTGTGGCAGGCAGCTTATGGTGCATTACAGGCGGCTGAAGAATCTCGGGGTAGGGCGATGAAAGGGCTGGTTTCAATCCTGTTTGCTGGAGCTTTCCTGCTGGTGCCGGGAGAGCGCGCCGACGCGCAGCGCTACTGGCACACGCCGCAAGCCGCTCCGCAGTCGCGTGCAGCTTCGGTGCCGCCGGCCGCCTTGCCAAAAACAAACGCCCAAATGGTCGACTTTGAGGGCGAGTTTCAGCAAGGCACGATCATCGTCCGCACGCAGGAAAAGAAACTCTATTATGTGCTCGGCGACGGGCAGGCGGTGGTCTACCCGATCGCCGTGGGCAAGCCGGTGTTCCAGTGGTCCGGCAATCTCTGGGTCAGTTCCAAGCAGGCTAACCCGACCTGGCGGCCGACCGCCCGCATGCGCCGCGAAAATCCGGGGTTACCCGTTTCCGTTGGTCCGGGCGCGCATAACCCGCTCGGTCCGCGCGCGATCTATCTCGGCTGGAGCGAGTACCGCATCCACGGCACCAATGCGCCCGGCTCCATCGGCTCGGCTGCGTCAAGCGGCTGCTTCCGCATGCACAATGCCGACGCAATCGACCTGTTTGATCGCGTGCATATCGGGGCACCCGTAATCGTCCAGCAGTAAGCGCGTTCGCTCGCTCGGACGGCAGGAGAGCGGCAAGCATGGCAATGATTTCGTTCCGCGCATTCCTAACAGCGCTTTTCGTCTTGTGCGGTGTCGCCGCCGTGCGGGCGCACCCGCATGTCTGGGTCGTCGCCAAGGCCGAACTCGTGTTCGCGCCGGACGGCGGCATCGTCGCCATCAAACATGCCTGGACCTTCGACGAAATGTATTCGGCCTTCGCCGCGCAGGGCCTCGACAAGGACAAAGACGGAAAGCTCACGCGCGAGGAACTCGCGGAACTGGCGGAAGTGAACGTCACCTCGCTCAAGGAATTCGATTACTTCAGCACAGGCCGTGCCGGCGGTGCGGACATGAAGTTCAACGATCCGGTCGACTACTGGCTGGAAGCGGACAAGGACAAGATCCTGACGCTGCACTTCACGCTGCCGCTGAAAACCAAGGCGCCGAAGGGAAGTTTCTCGCTGGAAATGTTCGACCCGGCCTTCTTCATCGACATCGGATTTGCCGACGACAAGGCCATCTCGCTGCTCAATCCGCCGCCCGGCTGCGTGGCGGACGTGCAACTGCCGAATCAGGGGAAGGCATCCTCGGGCACCTTGTCGGAATCGATGGCGAACTCGCCGGGTGCTGCCGCGTTCGCTTCCCAGTTCGCGAGCCGCGTCACCATCAAGTGCAAGTGAGCATGCCTTGAATCAACGCAGAACCGGATGGCTGCTGATCGGGCTCTGTGCCGCCGTTGTCGTCTGTGCGGGGGCTGACGCATTCGCCCAGTCTTCGCCGTTCGGCGCACCCAAAGGCGCGGTTCAAGCGCCGTCCGGTTTCACCGGATGGATTCTCGCCGAACAGGCGAAATTCTATAAATCGCTCGCCGCCAGCGTGAAGGCGGCGAAGGCCGACGGCACGGCGGCGCTCGGCCTGATCTGGCTTTCATTTCTCTACGGAATTTTTCATGCCGCCGGGCCGGGTCACGGCAAGGCGGTGATCAGCTCCTATCTGATCGCCGACGGTGCCACGATTCCGCGCGGGATCGCGCTTTCGGCGATCTCATCGCTGGTGCAGGCGTTCACCGCGATCGCGGTGGTGGGTGTATTCGCGATCCTGCTTGGTGCCACATCGAAGGCGATGGGCGAGGCGGTGCGGTGGCTGGAGGTGGGCGCCTATGCGCTGATCGTCGGATTCGGATTGCTGCTGGCCTGGAGGAAAGGCCGTGCCTTCTTCGGCGCGTTTTCGTCGAAGCCGCACGATCACGCACATCACGATCATGCGCATGGGCATGACCATCACCATGTCCATGGCGAGCATTGCGGTCATTCGCACGGACCCGAACCCGCCGAACTCGCCGGCAAGGGCTGGCTGAGGCGCGGTATTGCCGCGGTGTTCGCGGTGGGCCTGCGGCCATGTTCGGGCGCGATCCTGGTGCTGGCTTTCGCGCTGTCGCAAGGGATTTTCTACGCCGGTGTGCTGGCCACGCTGGCGATGGCCGTGGGGACCGCGATCACCGTCGCGGCCATTGCGATTTTTGCGGTGGGGGCGCGCGGCCTCGCCAAAAAATTCGCCATGAGCAAAAGCGGCCCCGGCGTCGTCCTGCTGCATGGGGTGGAGTTCGCTGCGGCGCTTGCCATTGTCGCCTTCGGCGGCCTGCTCATTACCGGCATGATGGCCTCGGAGCGGATGTTTCCGGTCTAACCTTCCTGTCATCGTCCACGAAAGCGGGCGATCCAGAAACACCTTTGTTCCTGCGATTACTGCCCCGCCTGCGCGGGGCATGACATAAAGAGAAGCTTCTGCTTTATCTATTGCCAATGCTGGCTTCCGAACTTTTCACCCTGAAAAATCGCGTCGCGCTGATCACCGGCGCGTCGAGTGGGCTTGGCGCGCACCTCGCCGAGGTGGCGGCCGAGAACGGCGCGAAGGTGATGCTGGTCGCGCGGCGGCGCGAGAAGCTGGAAGAATTGCAGGCGAACATCGACAAGGCGGGGGGGATTGCGGCGATTACGGTCGCCGATGTAACGGATCGCGCCGCCATGGCCCGCGCCTTCGACGCCGCGGAAAAACTATTCGGCACCGTCGATCTCTGCGTCGCCAATGCCGGCATTGTGCGGTCAGCCAAAGCCGTGGACACGACCGAGGAAATCTGGCGCGAGACGATGGCGACCAATCTCGACGGCGTGTTTTTCACCGCGCAGGAAGCGGCGAATCGGATGCTTGCTGCGAAGAAACCCGGCTCTATCATCACCATTGCATCGGTTGCGGGACTTTCAGTGGAGCGCGGCGTCGGCGCCTACAATGTCAGCAAGGCGGGCGTCGTGCAGGCGACGAAAGTGCTGGCACTTGAACTGGCGCGCAAAAACATCCGCGTGAATGCCATCGCACCGGGCTACACCGCCACCGACCTCAACCGCGAATTTCTCGATAGCGAGAAGGGGAAACGCATTCGCGAGCAGATTCCCACCGGCCGCTTCGGCGAGCCTGGCGATCTCGATGGCGCCTTTCTGCTGCTCGCCTCGAACGCAAGCCAATGGATCACCGGCACGACGATTGTCGTCGATGGCGGTCACCTGATGACGATCGGATGACCATGGATTTCTCGCTTCCATCAGAGATCGAAACAATCCGCCGTAAGACGCGCGAGTTCATCGCGGGGGAAGTGCTTCCGCTGGAAGCGGATCGCAAGAATTTCGACGAACATGAGAACATCAGGCTCGACGTGCTGGAAAAAGTGCGAGCGAAAGCCAAGAAGGAAGGCCTGTGGGCGCCGCAGACGCCGAAGCAGCATGGCGGCATGGGCCTGCCGATCGTCGGCTGGGCCGCACTCTATGAGGAAGCGAACCGCTCGATCTTCGGGCCGGTCTCGCTGAATTGCGCCGCGCCCGACGACGGCAACATGAATTTGCTGTCGAAGGTCGCGACAGCGGAGCAGCAGAAAAAATGGCTGCATCCGATTGTTGAAGGAAAAGTGCGCTCAAGCTTCGCGATGACGGAGCCGGCGCCCGGCGGCGGTTCCGATCCGTCGATGATCCGCACGCGCGCGGAACGTAAGGGTAACCGCAAGTGGTCGATTACCGGCCATAAATGGTTCATCACCGGTGCCGGCGTTGCAGAGCATTTCATTTTGATCGCGCGCACGTCCGATAATGCGCGCCGCGGCCTGACTGCGTTTCTGTTTCATAAGGATCAGCCGGGGTTCAAGCTTGGCCGGCGCATTGCGATCATGGGGCCGGAAGAGCACGGAGGCCATTGCGAGATCCATTTCGAAGGCATGGAAGTGGACGACGAGAACGTCCTGATGGGCGAGGGAGATGGCCTGAAACTTTGCCAGATCAGACTCGGTCCCGCGCGGCTCACGCACTGCATGCGCTGGCTCGGGTTATCCAAGCGCTGCCTTGAAATCGCGCAGACTTATGTGAACGAGCGAGAAGGCTTTGGCGTTCGCCTCGCCGACATCGAAAGCGTGCAGATGATGCTCGGCGAAGTGGCCGCCCGTATCGACACGGGGCGGTTGCTTGTCATGCGCGCGGCTTGGCTGCTCGACAATGGGCAACGCGCGCGCAAAGAGATTTCGATGGCGAAGATTCATGTCGCCGAAACGCTGCATCAGGCGGCGGCGACAGCGGTGCAGTTGCAGGGCGCTCGCGGATATTCGAAGGATACAGTGGCCGAATGGATTTACCGCTACGCCCCGCAAGCGCGGCTCGTGGACGGCGCATCGGAAGTTCACAAGATGGTGCTGGCCTCGCATCTGCGCGAAGAGGGGCAGGATTTCTGGCGCTGGGGTTCCTGACTCCTCGCTGCAATGCGCCAAATTTCGCATCCGCTTGCACCTGAGCAATTTCGCGCCGGTTCCTGCCCCTATTGCGAAATTGCCCGGCCAATGGCGCTATGCCAATTTGTTTCCTAGATAGATTCAGGGTGCGACGCGGCAGCCAAGGCGCTTTCCGGCAATGAAGCTTTCAAACGTCGATCTCGACGACAAATTCGATCTTTCCAAATCGCGCATCTACGCTACCGGCTATCAGGCGCTGATCCGGCTGTGCCTGATGCAGAAGGAACTGGACCGCCGCGCGGGGCTGAATACGGCGGGTTATGTCACCGGCTATCGCGGCTCGCCGCTCGGCGGGCTCGACCAGCAGTTCATCCGCGCCAAAAGCTTCCTGCAAAAGAGCGATGTGCATTTCCATGCGGGCCTGAACGAGGACCTCGCGGCGACGGCGCTGTGGGGCGCGCAGCAGGCGGAACTGCGCGGCGAAGGCAAGTTCGATGGCGTGTTCGGCATTTGGTACGGCAAGGGGCCGGGCGTCGACCGCTCCGGCGACGTGTTTAGGCACGCCAATTCCGCGGGGACATCCAAGCACGGTGGTGTGCTGGCGTTAATGGGCGACGACCATACGGCGGAATCCTCCACCACCGCGCACCAGTCGGAATTCCATTTCCTCGACGTGATGATTCCGATTCTCAATCCGGCGGGCGTGCAGGAAATCCTCGACTACGGCCTCTATGGCTGGGCGATGTCCCGCTACACGGGCGCATGGACCGCACTCAAATGCATGCACGAAACGGTGGAATCGACTGCCGTCATCGACGGCAGCCTCGATCGCGTGAACATCGTCATGCCCACGGACTTCGCGATGCCGCCCGGCGGCTTGAACATCCGCCTCGGCGATACGGTCCTGGGCATGGAAGCACGGCTACACGACCATAAACGCGATGCCATGTTGGCGTTTATCCGCGCGAACAAGCTGAACAAGTGGATCACATCGGGCGGGCGCACGCCGAAGATCGGCATCATCACAACGGGCAAGAGCTATCTCGATGTCCGGCTCGCGCTGGATGAACTCGGCATCGATGAGGTGAAGTGCAACGATCTCGGCATTCGCCTCTTCAAGGTCGCCTGCCCGTGGCCGATCTCGAAGCAGGAATTGTCGGAATTCGCCGCCGGGCTCGATCTCATCATCGTCGTCGAAGAAAAACGCTCACTGATCGAAGTGCAGGTGCGAGAAGAACTCTATGGCACCGCCAATCAGCCGGTTTGCATCGGAAAAAAAGACGAGCGCGGCAATTGGCTGTTCCCGGTGAAGGGGGCGCTCGATCCGAACGAAATCGCCATCTGCATCGGCGAGCGGTTGCTGAAGTACGGAAACAACGAAGCGCTGTCGAAGCA
Organism: Xanthobacteraceae bacterium; assembly: GCA_022844205.1. Lineage (GTDB taxonomy): Bacteria > Pseudomonadota > Alphaproteobacteria > Rhizobiales > Xanthobacteraceae > JAUSIF01. The sequence goes on from JALHMF010000006.1 coordinate 55,729, forward strand.
CGTTGCCTTCCTGAAAGACGCGCAGAAGGTGCTGCGCGAGACGCAGAGTGTCGCGACACGCGAGCCCTATTTCTGCGCGGGCTGTCCGCATAACTCATCGACTGTGGTTCCCGAGGGAATGCGCGCCTATGCGGGCATCGGCTGTCACTACATGGTGCAGTGGATGGATCGCTCGACGCTCGGCTTTACGCAGATGGGCGGCGAGGGCGCCAACTGGATGGGCGAAGCGCCGTTCTCCAAGCGCAAGCATGTGTTCCAGAATCTGGGCGACGGCACCTACAATCACTCCGGCTATCTCGCCATCCGTGCCGCCATCGCGGCCGGCACGAACATGACCTACAAGATTCTGTTCAACGATGCGGTCGCGATGACCGGCGGCCAAAAAAACGACGGCAACCTCGATGTCCCGACCGTCGCGCGCCAGGTTGCCGCCGAGGGCGCCAAGAAAGTCGTGATCGTCAGCGACGAGCCCTGGAAATACGCCCGGAACGAGAAATGGCCGGAAGGCATCAGCATTCATCATCGCGACGAACTGATGAAGGTGCAAACGGAGCTTGCCGAAATTCCCGGCGTTACGGTGCTGATTTACGACCAGACCTGTGCCGCCGAAAAGCGACGCCGCCGCAAACGCGGGCAACTTCCCGATCCCGACAAGCGCGTCATCATCAATGAACTCGTGTGCGAAGGCTGCGGCGATTGCGGAACGCAATCCAATTGCATCGCGATCCAGCCCTTGGAAACCGAATGGGGCCGCAAACGCGAGATCGACCAGTCGAGCTGCAACAAGGACTATTCCTGCCTGAAAGGTTTTTGCCCGGCGCTCGTCACCGTGCATGGCGTGAGGCAGAAGCGCGGAACTGGGGTCGCGGGGCCGGACGGTTTTCCGGCGTTGCCGGAGCCGAAATTGCCGGAGATCGGTCAGACGTATGGGATCATCGTCACCGGCATCGGCGGCACCGGAGTCGTGACCATCGGTGCGCTGCTCGGCATGGCCGCGCATCTCGAAGGCAAGGCTTGTGGAATCGTGGATATGGCCGGCCTTGCGCAAAAGGGCGGCGCGGTGCTCTCGCATATCCGCATTGCGAAGAAACCAGAGGATATCCACGCGATCCGCATTCACGCGCGCGGTGCCGATCTGATCATGGGCGGCGACATCGTGGTCGCGGGCTCCAAGAACGTGCTCGCCGCGGTGAAGCCGGGGGAAACCACCGTCGTCGTCAACACGCACGAAGTGCAGCCCGGTAAATTCGCGCTGGATGCGGATTTTTCGCTGCCGACCGAGCGCATCAAGCGGGCGATCTCGTCCACGGCCGGACGCGAGAAGACGCGATTTGTCGATGCGACCAGGCTGGCGACGGCGCTATTCGGCTCCTCGATCGGGCAGAATATTTTTATGGTTGGCTTTGCGTATCAGCTCGGCACGATCCCGCTAAGCGCTGAAGCGATCGAGCGCGCCATTGAGATGAACGGCGAGGCCGTGGAGACGAACAAGGCCGCCTTCGCCTGGGGACGCCGTGCGGCGCACGATTCCGACGCGGTCGCGAGACTTTCCGCTCCGAACGAAATTTCATCCGACGCCCGCAAGCTTTCGATTTCGCTGGACGAGGCGATTGCCCGCCGCATGGAGTTTCTCACCGCCTATCAGAACGAATCTTATGCGGCGCGCTATCGCGAGTTGATCGAGCGCGTGCGCATGGCGGAGCGGGCTGCCATCAAAGACAGCGAAGCGCTGACCGAAGCGGCAGTCCGGTATCTCTTCAAGCTCATGGCGTATAAGGATGAGTATGAGGTTGCCCGCCTCTACACCGACGGCTCGTTCGCAAAACAGGTTGCGACGGCGTTCGAGGGCAAGGCGCGACTGGAATTTCATCTGGCACCGCCGCTGTTCTCCCGCATCGACCCCGGCACCGGGCGCCCGAAAAAAATCTCCTTCGGCGGCTGGATGATGGGTGCGTTCGGCCTGCTCACGCGGTTCAAGTTCTTGCGCGGTACGGCATTCGATCCGTTCGGTTGGTCCGGGGAACGGCGCACCGAGCGCCAGTTGATCGAGGATTATGCGGCGGTGCTGGCTGAGTTTGCGGCCAAACTCACACCGCGGAATCATGCGCTCGCCGTGGCCATCGCGTCGGTGCCTGAAAAAATTCGCGGGTTCGGGCCGGTGAAGCACCGCAATCTCGTTGCCGTGAAGGCGGAGGAAAAGGAGCTTCTCGCCCGTTTCCGTTCTGGCGATAGGGAGAGCATTCGCATTCCCGCCGCGGCCGAATAGCGGCGAACGGAGTTCATTTCGCTTGTCTCGGGCGGAAGGCTTGCGATACTCGCAGCACCCTCGAACGTTTGCGGGGTATTCTCCGTGATTCCGGCCGAACAATTTCGCAGCATGGCGTATTGGTCGAGCGAACTCAAAGAAGAAGAGTTCGAGCGTGCCCGCAGGGGCATCTCGATCAAGTCATTCTCGAAGGGAAACTATCTTTGCCATGTCGGGGATCGTCTGGATCAATGGACCGGGGTTGCAAGCGGGATCGCCGTCATCGGCATGGTCTCGGCCAAGGGCAAGGCCACCAGCCTGATCGGCGTGCCGCAGGGCGGTTGGTTCGGTGAGGGCACGGTGCTGAAGGGGGAGCCACGGCGGTACGATGTCATCTTGCTGCGCGACTCCGAAATCGCCTTCATGAACCGGCCGACGTTTCTTTGGCTCTTTGAAAATAGCGTCGCCTTCAATCGTCATCTGGTGCGGATGCTGAACGAACGGCTCGCCTATTTTATTGCGCTGGCCGAGTATCACCGCCTGCTTGACGCCACCGGACGGCTTGCGCGCAATATCGCCTGGCTGTTCAACCCGGTGCTCAGCCCCCGGATCGGCCTGCATATCGAGATCACCCAGGAAGAGATCGCGATGCTGACGGGGGTCTCACGGCAGGTGGCGAACAAAAGTCTGCAGTCGCTCGAAGCCGAGGGGCTGCTGAATGTCGGGCACGGCAGCATTACCGTGCTTGATCTCCAAAAGCTCAGCCGTTACGGGGAATAACAACCCGCAGGAACCTGGACGCCTGAAGCTGCATCTCTAGCGAATAGACCCCCGGTCTGTCTGTCAAGTACGCCCTTGCGGCTAATCCAGTTTCCTTCAAAATCTGTATACTGATCAAAAGCCTCGGAAACAGAGGCGATCAAAAATATCGGCCATGCGCCGAGCCAGGGAGGACGACTTGAGCGCCGACGCCACGTCGCTCGTCGATACGTTTCCCAAACTCCTGCTCATCAATGCGGTGAGGCGGGGGAACCGTCCTTCCATTCGCGAAAAGGATTTCGGCATCTGGCACACCTGGACATGGGCGCAGGTGCTTGAGGAAGTGCGCTTGTTCTCGATCGGTCTGTCGGTGCTTGGCCTCAAGCGCGACGAGAAGGTCGCGATCATTGGCGCGAACCGGCCGCGGCTCTACTGGACCATGTGCGCGGCGCAGGCGTTGGGCGCGATCCCCGTCCCGATCTATCAGGATTCAGTCGCCGACGAGATGGCTTTCGTGCTGGCGCATGCCGGCGTCCGGATCGCAGTCGTCGAGAACCAGGAGCAGGTCGATAAAATTCTCTCCATCTCCGACCGGCTGCCGACCCTTAGCCACATCATTTACGACGAAGAGCGGGGCTCGCAGGATTACGACCGCACCCGCCTGAAGTCTTTCAATGAAGTACAGGAGATGGGCCGCGCCGCGAGCAACAAGCAGGCCGGCAGCAACTGGGAGAAAGAGATCGCGCGCGGCAAGGGCGCGGATACAGCGGTCATTCTCTATACGTCCGGCACCACGGGGCAGCCCAAGGGGGTCGTGCTGACCTTCGATGCGACGATCACAAGTTCGCGCAACGCAAACACCTTCGATGAACTCGATGAGCACGAAGAAGTGCTCGCCTATCTGCCGATGGCGTGGGTGGGCGATCATATTTTCTCGTATGCGCAATCCTATGTCGCGGGCTTCTGCGTGAATTGTCCGGAAAGCCCCGAGACGGTGATTCAGGATCGCCGCGAGGTCGGGCCGACCTATGTGTTTGCGCCGCCGCGCATCTACGAAAACCTGCTCACGCTCACGATGGTGCGCATGGAGGATGCGAGCGCGTTTAAGCGGAAAATGTTTCACTATTTTCTCGATGTCGCACGGCGCTATGGCGAAAAGATTTTGAACCGGCAGAGCGTTCCGCTCCACGGCAGGTTGCTCTATTGGCTCGGCAATATCCTGATGTACGGGCCGATGAAGAACCGCTACGGGTTTTCCCGTTTGCGCGTCGCATACACCGCCGGCGAAGCGATCGGGCCGGAAATTTTCCGTTACTACCGCTCGCTCGGCATCAACCTGAAACAGCTCTACGGATCGACCGAAGCCTCGGTTTACATCACCGCGCAGCCGGATGGCGAAATCTACGCCGACACGGTCGGCAAACCGAACATCGGCGTTGAGGTGCGTGTTGCCGACAACGGCGAGGTGATGTTCCGCTCGCCCGGCGTGTTCACGGGTTACTACAAGGATCCGGAGCGCACAGAGCAGACCAAAACGCCGGATGGCTGGGTGCATACAGGGGATGCCGGTTTCTTCGATCCGAAAACCGGGCACCTGAAAATCATCGACCGCGCGAAGGATGTCGGACGCCTGAAGGACAACACGCTGTTCGCGCCGAAATACATCGAGAACAAGCTGAAGTTCTATCCGAACATCAAGGAAGCCGTGGCCTTCGGCGACAAGCGCGATTACGTCGCGGTGATGCTGAACATCGATCTCGTCGCCGTCGGGAGCTGGGCCGAGCGCAACAACGTGATCTACGGCTCCTATCAGGAACTCGCTGCGCATCCGAAAGTGTACGAGATGCTCGCGGAGCATGTGGACGCGGTGAACCGCTCGCTCGCGCAGGAAGGTCCGATGGCCGGAGCGCAGATCAAGCGCTTCCTCATCCTGCACAAGGAACTCGATGCCGACGACGGCGAACTGACACGCACGCAGAAGGTCCGCCGCGGGTTCATCAGCGAGCGTTACGAACCGCTTGCGCAGGGACTTTATAACGGTTCGAAAGAAGTCAACATTTCTACGGAAGTGACCTTCGAAGATGGGCGCAAGGGAGCGATCCAGGGGCTCGTGAAGATCGTGGACATGAACGTGTATCCGGCCACGGCACCGGAAATGGAGCAGGCGGCATGAGGGCTCCATTTCATTTCTTTATCCCTCCCCTGAAAGGGGAGGGTCGAACCGCCGAAGGCGGTTCGGGGAGGGGTCAAGCGGTCCTTAACAAGACCCTCACCCGTCGCGCTTCGCGCGCCGGCCTCCCCCTTTCAGGGGGAGGTAATAAGAGTGATCGGGAGCAGGCGGCATGAGGGCTCCATCGGGCGGCGAGATCGCCTCCGGCGAGGTGCTGCTCGCGGTGGAGAACATTTCGCTTTCGTTCGGCGGCATCAAGGCGCTGTCGAATGTCTCGTTCGATATCCGCAAGGGCGAGGTTCGCGCGATCATCGGCCCGAACGGGGCAGGCAAGACGTCGATGCTGAACGTCGTCAACGGCTTCTATCATCCGGACGAAGGCCGCATTACTTACCGCCGTCAGACGCGCCACCGCATGAAGCCGTACGAGGCGGCTGCTTCCGGAATCGCGCGCACGTTTCAAAATGTCGCGCTGTTCAAGGGCATGTCGACGCTCGACAACATCATGACCGGCCGCACGCTGAAAATGCGCAAAGGCGTCCTGTCGCAAATGATCTATTGGGGGGCGTCCCAGAAGGAAGAAATCGAACACCGCGAATTCGTCGAGCGGATCATCGACTTTCTTGAAATTGAGCACATTCGCAAAGCGCCCGTAGGAAAACTTCCTTACGGCTTGCAGAAGCGCGTCGAACTTGGCCGCGCACTTGCGATGGAGCCGGAACTCTTGCTTCTCGACGAGCCTATGGCGGGCATGAATCTTGAAGAGAAGCTCGACATGTGCCGATTCATCCTCACGGTGAAGGACAGCTTCAACACCACGATCGCGCTGATCGAACACGACATGGGCGTGGTGATGGATCTCTCCGACCGCGTCGTGGTGCTGGATCACGGCCAGAAGATCGCCGACGGAACGCCGGCGGAAGTGCAAGGCAACAAGGCGGTGATCGACGCCTATCTCGGTGTGGCGCATTAGGATGGGTACATGATCGCGTTCGGGCAATTTACCGAAGTGCTGCTGGGCGGCCTGCTCGCGGGCTTCCTCTATTCGCTCGTCGCACTCGGCTTCGTGCTGATCTTCAAGGCTTCCGGCGTGTTCAACTTCGCGCAGGGCGCCATGGTGCTGCTTGCGGGTCTGGCCCTCGTGCGCTCGCTCGATTTTCTGGTGGCCAAGGGATTTCCGTACTGGATCGCCGTCGTAATCGCGCTGCTGTTCGCGGCCGCGATCATGGCGCTGACGGCCTGGGTAATCGAGCGTTTCGTGCTCGGGCCGCTCGTCAATCAGGATGGCTTGACGCTCTTCATGGCCACGATCGGCGCGACCTTCATCATCGAAGGTGCTGCACAGATGGCGTTCGGCTCCGACGTCTATCCGCTGCGCCTGTTCCCGACCGACGCGATATTCATGTTCGAGAACACTTTCCCCGGCGGCATTCTGGTCAATAAACTAGACCTTTGGGGTGCGGCCATCGCGGCGGTGCTCGTTGCGGGTCTTGCGGTATTTTTCCAGTACACGAAAACGGGCCGCGCGTTGCGCGCCGTCGCCGACGATCACGCGGCGGCGCAATCCGTCGGCATTCCGATCAGCTGGATCTGGTTCGTCGTGTGGCTGGTCGCAGGTCTCGTGGCGCTCGTTGCCGCGACCGTCTGGGGCACGAAGCTGAGCGTGCAGTTCTCCATCACCTTCCTCGCGCTGAAGGCGCTGCCGGTGCTGATCATCGGCGGCTTCACCTCGGTGCCGGGGGCCGTGATTGGCGGGCTCCTGATCGGAGCCGGTGAAAAGATCGCCGAGGCCTATCTTGGCCCCTATATTGGCGGCGGGATCGAATACTGGTTCGCCTATGTGCTGGCGCTGCTCGTGCTCTTGGTGCGGCCGCAGGGCATGTTCGGCGAACGCATCATCGAGCGCGTGTAGGGAGAACGGCTGTGTTGTATCGTGAAGTCGGGCAGTTCAAGACCACCTACGCCGCCGACATGGCGATGTTTCCGATCCGGCAAGACCGGGTCGCGCTCTGGCTGGTGCTGCTGGTTGCCTTCGTCGGCATTCCGATGCTTTCCGCCAATCAGATCTGGCCGTTCGGCAGCGACTATCTGCTGCGAGCGATTCTGATGCCGTTTTTAATTTTGGCGCTGGCCGCCATCGGCGTGAACATTCTCGTCGGTTACTGCGGACAGATTTCGCTGGGCAGCGGTGCCTTCATGGCGATCGGCGCCTACAGCGCCTACAAGTTCGGCACCGGTGTCAGTTTCCCGCTGCCGTTTGCGGGATTCGATGTTTCCATTCCGCCGTTGCCGATGCTGTTTTCCATTTTGCTTGGCGGCCTGATGGCGGCGTTTGTCGGCATCCTGTTCGGAATTCCGAGCCTTCGCATCAAGGGTCTTTATCTTGCGGTCGCGACGCTGGCGGCGCAGTTCTTCTTCGACTGGGTGTTCATCCGCGTGAAGTGGTTCACCAACTACACGCCGTCAGGCTCGGTGAACGCGCCGGAGCTGAATTTCTTCGGTTTCCTTGTGAATTCCTCCATTGAGAAATATTTGCTCTGCCTGATCTTCGTGACGGTATTTGCGTTCATCGCGAAGAACCTTGTGCGCGGAAATCTGGGGCGCCAATGGCGCGCCATCCGCGACATGGACATCGCGGCCGAGCTGATGGGTATCCGCCCGCTCTATGCTAAGCTCACGGCGTTCGCGGTGTCTTCATTCATTGTGGGGGTTGCCGGCGCACTCTGGGCGTTCATTTATCTCGGCTCATGGGAGCCGCTGGCTTTTTCCATCGACCGTTCCTTCCAGCTGCTGTTCATGGTGATCATCGGCGGGCTCGGATCGATCCTCGGCTCGTTCCTGGGAGCTGCATTCATTCTGATCCTCCCCATCATGCTCGATCAGGTTCCGCATGCGCTTGGAGTTCCCATTTCGGTGGAAACCGTATCGCATCTCGTTTTTATCGTGACCGGATCGCTCATTTGTTATCTCCTGATCGTGGAGCCGCACGGCTTTGCCCAATTGTGGTCAACCGCGAAGGAGAAGCTGCGACTGTGGCCCTATCCGTACTGACGGGGCTAAATGAAATGCGAGCGCGCTAGGCGAGCGGCGCGCGCGTCCGAAAAGAAAATGTCTCGCGTGGAAACGCCCCGGCCATCATGGCCGGATTACAAGGAGGAAGCACGATGATCCGTAAAACCCTGGCCGTTGCGGCTTTCGCGGTTGGCGCGATGGCGGTTGCGGCTCCGGCGATGGCGCAGAACGAACAGTTCCTGCCGTCGCTCGTCTATCGTACCGGCGCTTACGCACCAAACGGCATCCCGTTTGCCAACGGTGTTGCCGACTACTGGACGCTCATCAACGAGCGCGATGGAGGCATCAACGGCGTCAAGATCGTCTTCGAGGAATGCGAGACGGGCTACGCCACCGACAAGGGTGTCGAATGCTACGAACGCCTCAAGGGCAAGGGTCCGACCGGTGCCGGCTATTTCTCGCCGCTCTCGACCGGCATCACCTTCGCGCTCACCGAAAAGGTTCCGGGCGACAAGATCCCGCTGCTGACGCTTGGCTACGGCCGTTCCGAAAGCCGTGACGGTTCGGTGTTCCCCTGGAACTTCGTGCTGTTAGGCAGCTACTGGACCGCGGCCGATGTGGCCATCCAGCATATCGCGAAGGAAATGGGCGGCTTCGACAAGCTGAAGGGCAAGAAGATCAGCCTCGTCTATCATGACAGCCCGTATGGCAAAGAGCCCATCCCCGCACTCGAAGCGCGCGCCAAGAAGGACGGCTTCGAATTCAAGGCGATCCCGGTCACCCATCCGGGCGTCGAGCAGAAGTCGCAATGGCTCGCGATCCGTCAGGATCGTCCGGACTACGTCCTGCTCTGGGGCTGGGGCGTCATGAACTCCACCTCGATCAAGGAAGCGGCGGCCGTGGCCTATCCGCGCGACAAGATGATCGGCGTGTGGTGGTCGGGTGCCGAGCCTGATGTGACGCCGGCCGGCGACCAGGCCACCGGCTACAAGGCGCTTCTGCTCCAGCATCCAGCCGGCAAGTTCGGCGTCCATGGTGAGCTCGAAAAGCATGTGATCTCGAAGGGCAAGGGAGCCGCGAAAGACGACTTCGCACACGTGCTGTACAACCGCGGAGTGCTGAATTCGATGCTCGGTGTGGAAGCCATCCGCACCGCGCAGAAGAAGTTCGGCAACAAGCCGATGACCGGCGAACAGGTCCGCTGGGGCTTCGAGAACCTCAACCTGACCGCCGAGCGCATCAAGGAACTCGGTTTCGAGGGAATGCTGAAGCCGATCAAGCTTTCTTGCCAGGATCACCAGGGCGCGGACGAAGCCCGCCTCCATCAGTGGACCGGCAAGGAGTGGAAGATCATCTCCGACTTCTACACGGCGGATCGCTCGATCCTCGACCCGATGGTCAAGGACACGGCCGCGAAGTACGCGGCGGACAAGAAAATCGCGCCGCGCGACTGCGCAAAGGAAAGCTGATCGTCTGACAAAACGCGGGAGACGGCTCAGCCGTCTCCCGCATCCAACCGATGAATTTGCGGGGTAGGCGCGTGTCATCACCAGCATTAGCCGCGAAGCCGGAAACGGCGAAACCGATTCTCTCGGTCAAGAACATCGAGGCGATTTACAATCACGTCATTCTGGTGCTGAAAGGCGTATCGCTCGACGTGCCGCAAGGCGGCATCGTGGCGTTGCTCGGCGCAAACGGTGCGGGCAAGACGACGACACTCAAGGCGATCTCCAATCTCATTCGTGCCGAACGCGGCGAAGTCACCAAAGGCTCGGTGGAGTTCCTCGGCGAGCGCGTGGACGGCATGACGCCCAATGATCTCGTGCGACGCGGCTGCGTGCAGGTGATGGAGGGACGGCATTGCTTCGGTCATCTCACCATCGAGGAAAATCTCCTCACCGGCGCTTTCGTGCGCAAGGACGGGCGTGCGGCGGTGAAGAACGACATCGAGATGGTCTTTAATTATTTTCCGCGCCTGAAAGAGCGGCGAAATTCGATGGCCGGCTACACGTCCGGCGGCGAGCAGCAGATGTGCGCGGTTGGCCGCGCGCTGATGTCGCGGCCCAAAATGATTTTGCTCGATGAACCTTCGATGGGTCTCGCCCCGCAGATCGTGGAAGAAATCTTTCAGATCGTTCAGTCGCTGAATGAAAAAGAGGGCGTATCGTTTCTGCTCGCCGAGCAGAACACCTACATGGCGCTCCGCTTCGCGCGCTACGGCTACATCCTGGAGAGCGGTCGCGTCGTGATGGATGGAAACGCGGCGGACCTGCGCGAGAACGAGGATGTTAAGGAGTTCTATCTTGGCATCGGCGATGCAGGCCGCAAATCGTTCCGCGATGTGAAGCATTACAAGCGCCGCAAGCGCTGGCTTGCCTGAGACGGCCGGAAAAACCCGTGACGGCGCATTACGACTCCCTCGAAACCCGCGATCCCGCCGAGCGCGAACGCGATCTGATGGCTCGGTTGCCCGCGCTGGTCGCAAGCGCGATGCGGGCGCCCGGCTGGGCGAAGCATCTGCAAGGGATCGATCCGAAATCCGTCACCAGCCGCGAGGCGCTGGCAAAACTGCCGGTGTTCTACAAATCCGATCTGCCAGGGCTGCAAAAGTCCGAGCCGCCGTTCGCGGCATTGACGCCAGAAGCGCTTGGCCTGTACGCGCGCATTTCCATCTCGCCGGGTCCGGTGTTTCAGCCGGAGATGGACCGGCTCGATCCGTGGCGGATCGCGCGCGGGCTGCATGCGGCGGGTTTCCGCAAGGGTGAAGTCGTTCTCAACACATTCGCCTACCATCTAACGCCGGGCGGCTTCATGCTCGATCTCGGCGCGCGTGCGCTCGGCTGCCCGGTGGTCGCGGCCGGCCCCGGCCAGACCGAACAGCAGTTGATCGTGATCGAGCATCTGCGCCCGGTTGCCTACACCGGCACGCCGGATTTTCTGAAAATCCTGCGGGACGCATGGGTCGCGGCAGGCAAGGGTGATTTTCCGATCAAGCGCGCAGCGGTTTCGGGGGCGGCATTTCCGCCATCGCTGCAAGCCGAGGTCAAATCCTTCGGCATCGACGCCTATCAGCTTTATGCCGTGGGCGATCTCGGTCTTGTTTCCTACGAGACGACCGCGCGCGAAGGCATGGTGATTAGCGAGGATGTGCTGCTGGAAATTGTGAAGCCCGGCACCCATGAGCCGGTCGCGGAAGGCGAAGTCGGCGAGGTGGTGGTCACATCGTTCGACCTGCAGCGGCCGTGGATCCGGCTGGCGCTCGGCGATCTTTCGGCTGTGCTGACGGGCCGCTCTCCCTGCGGTCGCACAAATACCCGGATCAAGGGCTGGATGGGCCGCGCCGACCAGACCACCAAGATCAAGGGCATGTTCGTGCGGCCCGAGCAGGTCGCGGAAATCGCAAAACGGCATCCCGAATTGAAACGGCTGCGGCTTGTAGTCACCCGCGACGGTGAACTCGATGCGATGACGCTCCGGGCGGAAGCCCAGTCGGCGGATGCCGACAAAGTCGCCGCCACGCTGCATGCGATCACCAAGCTGAAGGGCGCGGTGGAAATCTCGGCGCCGGGGAGCCTGCCCAATGACGGCAAGGTGATTGCCGACGAACGCAGCTACAAATAACCGCGACCGCGCGCATGGTTGACGCCTTTCGCCGCGGGCTCCATAGACCGGGCATGAATAAGCCGGTCCAGAGCATGCCGAAATTGCCGTCCGATCACCCGCCGATGAAATGGGGGAAGATCGGCGTGCTGCTGGTCAATCTCGGCACGCCGGATGCGACCGACTATTCTTCGATGCGGCGCTATCTGAAGGAATTTCTCTCGGACCCCCGCGTGATCGAGACGAACCGCCTGCTCTGGTGGTTCGTGCTGAATTTCATCGTGCTGACGCGCCGTCCGCAGGCGAAGGGCAAGGACTACGACAAGATCTGGAATCGGGAGTTGAATGAATCTCCGTTGAAGACGATCACGCGCTCCCAGGCGGAGAAATTGTCGGCGCAACTGAAATCCATGAGCGAGCGTATCGTCGTCGATTGGGCCATGCGTTACGGCAATCCCTCGCTCGGCTCCCGCATGGAGGCGCTCGCCGACCAAGGCTGCGAACGCGTTCTCCTCGTGCCGCTCTATCCGCAATATTCGGCGGCCACCACGGCGACCGTCTGCGACAAGGCGTTCGAGTCGCTTGCGAAACTTCGTTATCAGCCGGCGTTGCGGGTCGCGCCGCCCTATCACGACGATCCGGTCTATATCGATGCGGTCGCCGATTCCATCCGCACCGAGCTTGCAAGGCTTCCATGGAAGCCGGAAGTGATCCTGGCGTCCTTCCACGGCGTGCCGGAAGAATATCTTCTCAAGGGCGATCCCTACCACTGTCATTGCGTGAAGACCGCGCGGCTGCTGCGCGACCGGCTCGGCTACAGCGACAAGGAATTTTGCATGACGTTCCAGTCGCGTTTTGGCCGCGCGAAATGGCTTGAACCCTACACGGACGAAACGGTGAAGAAGCTGGCCGCTGAAGGCGTCAAAAATCTCGCGATTGTCACGCCGGGTTTTTCAGCCGATTGCCTGGAGACGCTGGAAGAAATCGCGGGCGAGAACGCGGAGTTCTTTCACCACGGCGGCGGCGAGAACTTCGCCGCCATTCCCTGCCTCAACGATTCCGATGGCGGAATGCGCGTGATCCGCAATATCGTCGAGCGTGAATTGAAGGGGTGGATATAGAAAATTGTCATGCCCCGCGAGAGCGGGGCATCCAGTAATCACAGGATCAATTATTTTCCGAGGTGTTTACTGGATCGCCCGCCGGAGCCTGTCATCGGGCCGCGCTTCGCGCGGACCCGTTGGCGGGCGATGACATGCCGGAATGTTTAGGCAACCCCAATCCGCAGCAATTCGTGGACGCGAACCAGTCCGACCGGCTTCCTGCCTTCCACGACGAACAACGCGTTGACCTTCACCGAGTTCATGAATGCCAGCGCTTCGCCGGCAAGCTGATCCGGCGTCACGGATTTCGGATTCTTCGTCATCACTTCGTTGACGTTCATCTTGAGCAGATTTCCGTCCATGTGGCGGCGCAGGTCGCCGTCGGTGATGATGCCGACGAGCAATCCGGCGGCGTCGATAATGCCGACGCAGCCATACCCTTTTTCCGTCATTTCCGAGACCGCATCCTTCATGGGCGTGCGTTCGGGAACGAGCGGCATCCGTTCCTTGCCGTGCATGATGTCTTTCACAAAGGTCAGGCTCGCGCCGAGCTTGCCGCCCGGATGCAGCGCCTTGAAGTCGAGCGCGGTGAAGCCCCGGCTTTCGAGCAGCGCGACCGCGAGTGCGTCACCCAGGGCAAGCTGCATCAATGTCGAGGTCGTGGGTGCGAGACCGTTGGGGCAGGCCTCGGGTGCGGCCGGAAGAATCAGCGGAATGTCCGCGGCTTTCGCGAGCGAAGATTCGATCTTCGAGGTGATCGCGATCAGCGGCACCTGAAAGCGTTTGGCGTAATCGATGAGGTTGCGCAGTTCCGCCGTCTCGCCGGACCAGGAGAGGGCGAGGATCACGTCATCGCGCGTCACCATGCCGAGGTCGCCGTGGCTGGCTTCCGCCGGATGCACGTAATAGGCGGGCGTGCCGGTGGAGGAGAGGGTGGACGCGATCTTGCGGCTCACATGCCCGCTCTTGCCCATGCCGGTCACGATCACGCGGCCGGTCACGGAGTGGATTTTCACCACGGCGTCGGTGAAGGCGCCGCCCAGCGTGCTGCCGAGCGCGGCCGCCAGCGCCTGCACGCCGGCGGTCTCGGTCGCCAGCGTGCGCAACGCGGATTCGACCAGTTTGGAGCCGGCTGCGGCCGGTTCGGAATCCCGGCTTTTCGGATTTGCCACGCCAATACTCCCCTTGATGGCCGGTTTCCTAGCACGGGAACCGGGCTAATCGCCACCAGCGGCCTGGGGCACAAGGTTCCGTTAACCATGCCCGTTTTACTTTCGTTAACCACGGGAAAACCGAGAGTCGCCGCCTTTGCCGCATCCGCCGCCGCCCGCATGCAAATGCGCGAGCATCCTGCTCGCGCTCGTTCTGCCGTTGACGGCGGGACCTGCCGGCGCGCAGGACAACATCATCGTGCCCGATTTCGGCCAGCCGAGATCGGTGGCGGGCTCGGCCGCGGGTTCGACGGGTTACGTCTCATCCAATGTGAAACCGAAAGCGAAGAAGGCGAAAGCAGCACCCGCAAGTGCGCCCGTCGTCACTGGCAGCACAAAGACGCAGCCGGTCGAGCAGCCGGTGACGAATTCCGTCGTGCGCCGTCCGCGCCCGAAGAAGACCGACGACGATCCCTACGCGCCAATCGGCATGCAGGCGGGAAGTTTCACCGTGCGGCCATCGCTGGAAATCAGCGAGGGGTATGACGATAATCCGTTCCGCGTGCAGAACGGGAAGGGGTCTTACTTCACGCTGCTGAATGCGCGGGTGAATTCACGCTCGAACTGGCTGCGGCATGAACTCGAAACCGAGTTGCGCGGCGGCTACACCGCCTATTCCGATATCGACAACAACGATCGCCCCGAGGCCGAAGCGCGGCTGCGCGGCCGCATCGACATCAACAGCGAAAGAAAATTCGAGTTCGGGACCAAAGTGCAGCTATCGACGCTGATGGCGGGTTCGCCCGAGGCGATTACATCCGCCAAGAAGCCGCCGCCGGTTTACACCTATGCCGCAACAGGCGGCTACATCCAGCGTTTCAACCGCTTCGAGGCCGGACTCTACGGCTCGGTCGAGCGCAGCACCTATGCGGATGCCGAACTGCTTTCAGGGGTCACGCTCGATCAATCCGACCGCAACTACACTTCATACGGCACACGCCTTCGTGGCAGTTACGAAACAATGCCAGGCGCGAAGACTTTTGCCGAGGTTGCCGTGGACACGCGCGTGTTCGACCTCGACACGGACTTCAACGGATTCCGCCGGGGTTCCGATGGTGTTTACGCGCGTGCTGGCACCGAGTTTGAACTGCGCGGCTATCTCACCGGGCAGATCTCGGTCGGCTACGGCCGCCGCAGCTACGAGGCCCCGCTGCTGCCTGCCATCGGCGGCTTCCTGTTCGACTCCTCGCTCGTCTGGCAGGCGAGCGCATTGACGCGGGTATCACTGAAGGCGATTTCGGAAATCAGCGAAACCAATCTCGCCGGCGCCTCGGGTGCATTGAAGCGGGAAGCGATCCTGAGCGTGGATCACGCCTTCCGCCGCTGGCTGATCGGCACGGCGAGCATCGCTTACGGCACCTATGATTACAGGGGCATCGACCGCAGCGACGACAAGCTCGGCCTGTCAGCGGCCCTGACCTATTACATGAATCCATCCGTGGCGCTGCGCGGGGAGGTGCGGCGCGAGACCTATCACTCCAACGTGCCGAACCAGGATTACACGGCTAATATCTACCTGCTTGGCCTCAAGTTCCAGCGTTGAGGATGAAGGACGTGCGCCGACATATTTCCGGTCGATTTCAGTCGAAGACAGGTTCGATGAGCATGCGGGAGGCGGCCCGCCGGATTTCAGGGAGACCCAGGCGGCGCGCGTTCGGAGCGCTGCTCGCTTTCGGCTGCATGCCGTTGCTGCTGTCATGCAGCAGTCTCGACGGCGATCGGATCAGCAGCTTTGCGAGCGAGCCGTCCGCGGTTCCCGTGCTCGAAAATTCCGGCCATCCCCTGATGACGCCGCAGGCTATTCTCGCGGCGACCACCAATTTCAGGAACTGCATCGAGGCGCTCTGGCCCGAGGCCGCCAAGCGCGGAATTTCGCGGGCTTCCTTCGACAATGCAACGCGCGGGCTTGAGCCTGAACTCAAGATCATGGAATTGCTCGACGCGCAGCCGGAATTCTCCAAGCCGGTCTGGGACTATCTCGACATCCTGGTGAACGATGCGCGGATCGCCACCGGACGCGAAATGCTCCAGCGCTTTCGCCCTCAGTTCGATGCCATGGAGAAAGCCTACGGCGTCGACCGTCACATCGTGACGGCGATCTGGGGCGTTGAATCGAATTTCGGCACGCAGGCCGGCGAACGGCCGGTCGTGCGATCGACGGCGACGCTCGCCTGCATCGGACGCAGGCAGAATTATTTTCGCGACGAGTTTCTGGCTGCCCTCGAAATCCTGCATCGCGGCGATCTTGCCTCGCAGGATCTGAAGGGTTCGTGGGCGGGTGCATTCGGTCCGACGCAATTCATGCCGACCGCCTTCAAGCGTTACGCGGTGGATTTCGACGGCGATGGACGCCGCAACATCGTGGGCTCGGTGCCCGATCTTCTTGGCTCGACCGCGAACAAGCTGAAGAAAGCAGGCTGGCAGACCGGCGCACCCTGGGGCTATGAAGTAACGCTGCCGGCCAACTTCAATTTCATGCTGGCGGACCAGTCGGTGAGAAAATCGTTGCGCGAGTGGCAGGCGCTCGGGTTGCGTCGCCCCGCCGCGCAGCCGTTTCCGAATTCCGAGGAACAGGCATCCTTGCTGCTGGTTGCAGGTGCGCGTGGCCCGGCGTTTCTCACGCTGAGCAATTTCCGCATGATCATGCGTTACAATCCCTCTGAGGCGTATGCATTGGCAATAGCCCATCTCGCGGATCGCATTCGTGGAGGCGGCACGTTCTCGCAGGCGTGGCCTCGCGACGAGGTTCCGCTGACGCGCACGGAGCGCATCGAGATGCAGTCGCGGCTGTCGCAACTAGGGCTCTATTCGGGTGAACCGGATGGACGGCTTGGCCCGGCTACGCGCAATGCCCTGCGTGCGTTCCAATCGAAGGTGGGCCTGCCCGCGGATGGATTTGCAACGGCAAATCTTATGGTGCGTTTGCGGCAGGCACGCTGACCCGCCCATAGCCGGGCCTTGAAATGGCCTCCAAAACCGTTCATCGCTAGACGCTGATCTTCATGGTCACGGCGATGAAACGATCCCTGCTTTTCCTGCTTGTTGCGATGGCGTTGACGCCGCTCGCGTTCTCCCCGGCGCAGGCGCAGGACCGCTTTTTTTTCGATCCGTTCCGCCGGGCGCCATCGCAAAATCTGTGGCCGCGCGAAGCGCCGGGCAGGGCCGAGCCGGAAGTACCGGCAGGCGAAAGCGGCGTCACGCATACATCCGCCGAACAGGCCGACGCGCAGCGCGCCACCCCCGCCACCGAATACATCGTAGTGGTTGGCGATACGCTTGCCGATAATCTTGCTCAGGGTCTCGCCGACGGCTTCGCCGCGGATCATCCGGAAGTGGCGATCATCCGCAAGACGCGCGCATCGAGCGGTCTTGTGCGCAATGACTTCTATGACTGGCCCGGACAAATCACCGGACTGCTGGAAAAGGAAAAAGCGACGGCAATCGCGCTGATGATCGGCGCGAACGACCAGCAGGCGCTGCGTGACGCCGATGGGGTGCATGAGCTGCGCTCGGACCGCTGGCGCGAAATATACGTGAAGCGGCTGGATGAAATGCTCGCGAAGTTGGGGCAGAAGGGCGTTCCGGTGTTCGTCGTCGGTCTGCCCTCGATGCAGAATGCCCGACTGCAAGCGAACATGCCCTACATGAACGAAATCTTGCGGCAGCGGGCACAGAATATTGGAGCCTATTTTATCGATAGCTGGGAAGCCTTTGCGGATGACGGCGGCGGCTTTATCTTCACTGGCCCGGCCCTTGATGGACAGACACGCCGGCTTCGGCTTGGCGACGGCGTGCATTTCTCGCGGCCCGGCGCGCGGAAGCTTGCCCATTATCTCGAGCGCGATCTCTTGCGCCTGTTCGAGCAACGTGCGGCCGGCCGGCCGTTCGTGCCGACCACGAGCGCGCCGGATCCGGGCGCTGCCGTGCCGTCGCCCGTCTCACCGCTCACGCCGATACGGCCGGTTGCGGGTCCCGTCTTGCCGCTGACGCAGCCGAGCGGCCCGGTGGGGCAACTCGCGGGTGGCGCCAAGCCTGCAAACCTGCCGATCGATCCGGCTGCCGCAAAAATTCTGGTGGATGGAAAATTCCCGGAAGCAGTTCCCGGGAGGGCCGACGACTTCCGCTGGCAGGCGGTCGGCGCACCTTTGCCCGCCATGCAGGCTGCGCAACCGCCGCAAAATTCGCAGGCATTGATGCCGCCGCTGGCTCCGGCGAGTCTCATGCCGCTCAGCGAGCGGGATGCTTCCGCCCAGAAAGCCAAGCAGGCACCGGGCCTCATGCGCCCGCCGAGCCAGCAGAAGGTGATCACGATTCCGGAACAGAATAGATTGCGGTGAGTAATTGTTCATCGTCATCCCGGCCGTACTCGCGAAGCTCTCGCTCCGCTCGGCCGGGATGACGCATTCTCCTCAACGCGGCAAAACGCTCGAACCCATCAGGAATTCATCGACCGAGTGCGCGGCTTGTCGGCCCTCGCGGATCGCCCACACGACGAGCGACTGGCCGCGGCGCATGTCTCCGGCGGCAAATACTTTCGGGATCGATGTCTGATACTTCAGCGTGTTTGCCTCGACATTGCCGCGCTTGTCGAGCGAGACACCAAGCTTCTGGATCATTCCCTCATGCACGGGGCTGACAAAGCCCATCGCGAGCAGGACGAGATCGGCATCAAGTTCGAACTCCGATCCGGAAATCGGCTTGAAGTTCGCGTCGGCGCGGGCGCAGTGCAGTTTTTCCACCTTGCCGTTGCCGGCGAATTTCTGGGTCAGCACCGCGAATTCGCGCCCCGCACCTTCCTCATGACTGGAAGAAGTGCGCAGCTTCAGCGGCCAGTCCGGCCAGGTGAGGTCTTTATTCTCTTTTTCCGGCGGCATCGGCATGATTTCCAGCTGCGTGATCGATTTCGCACCCTGACGGGCCGAAGTGCCGATGCAGTCCGAACCCGTATCGCCGCCGCCGATCACGACCACATGCTTGCCGCCGGCAAGGATCGGCTCGACATTCTGCGCCTCGCCTGAGACACGGCGGTTCTGTTGCGGCAGGAAATCCATCGCGAAATGGATGCCCGCGAGATCGCGGCCCGGGATCGGCAGGTCGCGCGGCTTCTCGGCGCCGCCCGTGAGGATCACGGCGTCATGTTTCTTTACGATGTCGTGGATGTCCGTGTTCACGCCGACATTCGCGTTGTAGTGGAACACAATGCCTTCCGCCTGCATCTGCTCGACGCGGCGATCGACGTGATGCTTTTCCATCTTGAAGTCCGGAATTCCATAGCGAAGCAGTCCGCCTGCCTTCGCGAATTTCTCGAACAGATGAACTTCATGTCCAACGCGTGCGAGTTGCTGTGCCGCGGCCATACCGGCTGGACCCGAACCGATCACGGCCACTTTCTTGCCGGTCTTGTGCGCGGCAGGTTCCGGCTTCACCCAGCCGTTCGCCCAGGCGCGGTCGATGATCGCGCACTCGATGGTTTTGATCGTCACCGGCTCGTCGATCAGATTGAGCACGCATGAGGCTTCGCATGGGGCCGGGCAGATGCGGCCGGTGAATTCCGGAAAATTGTTGGTCGAGTGTAGATTGCGGATCGCCGCTTCCCAGTCGTTCCGATAGACAAGATCGTTCCAGTCCGGGATCTGATTGTTGACCGGACAGCCCTGGTGACAATACGGAATGCCGCAATCCATGCAGCGCGCGGCCTGGTCGCGCGTCTCTTTCTCCGGGAGCGGAACGACGAATTCCTTGTAATGCTTCAGCCGATCGGCGACCGGCGCGTAGTCGCGGTCGTCCCGTTCGATTTCCAGAAATCCGGTGATCTTGCCCACTGAACTGAACCTTATTCCGCCGCCTGCAAGGAGGCTTTTTCCTTCGCCAGTTCCATCAGCGCGCGGCGGTACTCGACCGGCATCACCTTGCGGAATTTCGGCAGGTACGATTTCCAGTTCGCCATAATCTCGGCCGCACGCTTCGAGCCGGTGTAGTGCGCGTGGCTGGAGACGAGATAGTACAGCCGCTCCGCATCGTTCTGCGTGAGATCCGACATGATCTCGACGAAGCCCGACGTTTCCAGATCGTGCTTGTGACCGTAAGCCTGATCGGCGACGGCTTCTTCTTCCGGCAGCGGTTCAAGCTGCACCATCGTCATGTTGCAGCGGGACTCAAACGTGCCGTCATCGTCGAGCACATAAGCGATCCCGCCCGACATGCCGGCACCGAAGTTGCGGCCAGTGCGCCCGAGCACGGCCACGACGCCGCCGGTCATGTATTCGCAGCAGTGGTCGCCGGCACCTTCCACGACCGCGACGGCGCCCGAATTGCGAACGGCGAAGCGCTCGCCTGCGATGCCGCGGAAATAGCACTGGCCTTCGATGGCGCCATAAAGAACCGTGTTGCCGACGATGATCGATTCTTCCGGGACGATGCCGGAATCGCGCGGCGGATAGATGATGATCCGCCCGCCGGAAAGACCCTTGCCGACGTAGTCGTTGCCTTCGCCCTCAAGCTCCATTGTGACGCCGCGCGCGAGCCAAGCGCCAAAACTTTGACCGGCAACGCCCGTGAGCCTCACATGGATCGTCTCGTCGGCCAGGCCGCTATGGCCATAGATTTTGGCGATCTCGCCGGAGAGCATGGCACCAGCGGTGCGGTTGGTGTTGTTGATTGCGGTCTCGATCTTCACCTTGGTGCCGCGTTCGATGGCGGCTCTCGCTTCCGCGATCAGCTTGCGGTCGAGGACCTTCGAAAGCTTGTGGTCCTGCTCTTCGCTGTGGAAGATGCCGACGCCGTTCGGCGCTTCCGGCTTCAGGAACAGGCGCGAGAAATCGAGGCCGCGTGCCTTCCAGTGTTCCACCAGGCGAAGATGGTCTAGCATTTGCATCTGGCCGATCATGTCGTCGAATTTCTCGAAACCAAGTTGCGCCATCAGTTCGCGCACTTCCTCGGCGACATAGAAGAAAAAGTTGATGACGTGCTCGGGCTGACCCTTGAAGCGTGCGCGTAGCACCGGGTCCTGTGTTGCGACACCGACCGGGCAGGTGTTGAGATGACACTTGCGCATCATGATGCAGCCGGCGGCGATCAGCGGCGCTGTGGCGAAACCGAATTCATCCGCGCCCAAGAGTGCACCGACCACGACGTCGCGGCCGGTGCGGATGCCGCCGTCGACCTGTACCGCGATGCGGCTGCGCAGGCGATTCTTCACGAGCGTCTGATGCGTTTCGGCGAGGCCGATTTCCCACGGCGAGCCGGCATGTTTCAGTGAAGTCAGCGGCGATGCACCGGTACCGCCCTCGAAGCCTGAAATGGTCACATGGTCCGCGCGCGCTTTTGAAACGCCCGCCGCGACGGTGCCGACGCCGACTTCCGATACGAGCTTCACGGACACCTGACCCGCCGGATTGACGTTCTTCAGGTCGTAGATGAGCTGGGCGAGGTCTTCGATCGAATAAATATCGTGATGCGGCGGCGGCGAGATCAGGCCGACGCCCGGCGTCGAGTGGCGCACCTTGGCAATGATCTTGTCGACCTTGTGGCCGGGCAACTGACCGCCCTCGCCGGGCTTGGCACCCTGCGCCATCTTGATCTGCATCATGTCGGAATTGACGAGATATTCGGTCGTGACGCCGAAGCGGCCGCTCGCCACCTGCTTGATGGCGGAGCGCATGCTGTCTCCGTTCGGCAGCGGCTTGAAGCGGTCGGATTCCTCGCCGCCTTCGCCGGTGTTCGACTTTCCGCCGATGCGGTTCATCGCAATCGCCAGCGTGGTGTGGGCCTCGCGCGAGATCGAGCCGAAGGACATTGCGCCGGTTGCGAAGCGCTTCACGATGCTCTTGGCGGACTCCACGGCATCGATTGAAATCGGCTTGCGGCCGTCTTCGGAAGCGTCCTTCAGGCGGAACAGGCCGCGGATATACATCTGCCGCTCGGACTGGTCGTTCACCATCCGCGCGTATTCGCGATACTTGTCCTGGCTGTTGCCGCGCACGGCGTGCTGCAGCGTCGCCACCGTTTCGGGACGCCAGACATGCTCTTCGCCGCGCAGGCGGAAGGCATATTCGCCGCCGACATCCAGCGCATCGCGATAAATCGGGGCATCGCCGAACGCATCGCGATGGCGGCGCACGGTTTCCTCGCCGATTTCCGGCAGGCCGACGCCTTCGATGCGCGTCGCGGTGCCGGTGAAATATTGCGCCACGAAATCGGTGGAGAGACCGACCGCGTCGAAAATCTGCGCGCCGCAATACGACTGATAGGTGGAGATGCCCATCTTCGACATCACCTTGAGCAGGCCCTTATCGATCGCCTTGATGTAACGTTTGACGATTTCTTTCTCGTCCAGCTTCTGCGGCAGTTCGTCCTTCGCCGCGACCAGCGTTTCAAACGCGAGATAGGGATTGATTGCTTCCGCGCCGTAGCCCGCAAGACAGGCGAAGTGATGCACTTCGCGCGCCTCGCCGGTTTCGGTCACGATGCCGACGGCGGTGCGAAGGCCCTTGCGAATGAGATGATGATGCACGGCCGCGGTCGCGAGCAGGGCGGGGACCGGAATGCGGTCCGGGCCGACGCGGCGGTCCGAGAGAATCAGGATGTTGCCGCTGTCGCGGACGAATTTCTCCGCTTCCGCGCAGATTGCTTCCACGGCGGCTTTCATGCCGGCGGCGCCGGTGTCGGCGGCATAGGTCGCGTCGAGGGTGCGGGACTCGAAGCCCGAGCCCTTCACCTTGGAAATCGCACGGATCTTTTCGAGATCCTCATTGGTGAGAATCGGCTGGCGAACCTCGAGGCGCTTCTGCTTCGCCGTGCCTTCCTGGTCGAACAGGTTTGGGCGCGGGCCGATGATGGATACAAGGCTCATCACGAGTTCTTCGCGGATCGGATCGATCGGCGGGTTCGTGACCTGTGCGAAGTTCTGCTTGAAATAGGTGTAGAGCAACTTCGACTTGTGGGAGAGCGCCGAGATCGGCGTGTCGGTGCCCATCGAGCCGATCGCTTCCTCGCCCTGCGAGGCCATCGGCGACATCAGCATCTTGATGTCTTCCTGCGTGTAGCCGAACGCCTGCTGGCGATCGAGCAGCGAAAGATTCGAAAGCTGCGGCTGGACCTTCACTTCCTTGAGGTCTTCCAGGAACATCTGGCTGCGCTTCAGCCAGTCCTTGTAGGGATGCAGCTTCGCGAACTTTGCCTTGATCTCCTCGTCGGAGATGATGCGGCCCTCTTCAAGGTCCACGAGCAGCATCTTGCCAGGCTGCAGGCGCCATTTCTGCTTGATGATCCTGTCGTCGATCGGCAGCACACCCATTTCCGACGCCATCAGGATGCGGTCGTCGGACGTTACAAGATAACGCGCCGGGCGCAGGCCGTTGCGGTCGAGCGTGGCGCCGATCTGGCGGCCGTCGGTAAAGGTGATCGCGGCCGGGCCGTCCCACGGCTCCATCAGCGCGGCGTGATATTCGTAGAACGCGCGGCGCTCTTCATCCATCAGCGGATTGCCGGCCCAGGCTTCCGGGATCAGCATCATCACCGCATGGGCGAGCGAGTAGCCGCCCTGCACGAGGAATTCGAGTGCGTTGTCGAGACAGGCGGTGTCGGACTGGCCTTCATAGGAAATCGGCCAGAGTTTCTGCATGTCGTCGCCCAAGAGATCGGACGAGACGGACGCCTGGCGTGCCGCCATCCAGTTGTTGTTGCCGCGCAGCGTGTTGATTTCGCCGTTGTGGCAGATCATCCGGTAGGGATGGGCGAGCGACCAGGTCGGAAACGTGTTGGTCGAGAAGCGCTGGTGCACAAGCGCGATCGCGGATTCAAAATCCGGCTCATGCAGGTCCGGGTAATAGGTGCCGAGCTGGTCGGCGAGGAACATACCCTTGTAGACAAGCGTGCGGCACGAGATCGAAACCGGGTAATAACCGGCAGCGGCGCGGTCGCGCTCCTGATAGATGCGCGTCGAGATTACCTTGCGCAGCACATAGAGACGGCGCTCGAAATCATCCTCGGTTTTCGTCTTGTTGCCGCGCCCGATGAACACCTGCATGTGTTTCGGCTCGGTAGGCTTCACGGTTTCGCCGAGCGTGGAATTGTCGGTCGGCACTTCGCGCCAGCCGAGAATGCTCATTCCCGCACGGGTTGCCTCTTCGGCATAGATGTCCGTGATCTTCTGCCGCCATGCCTTGTCTTGCGGCATGAAGATGAAGCCGGCCGCGTACTGGCCGGGTTCGGGCAGGGCGAAGCCCAATTCCTTCGCTTTACGGGCGAGAAATTTGTGCGGCGTCTGGACGAGAATTCCAGCACCGTCGCCGGCGCGCGGATCGGCGCCAACTGCACCGCGATGTTCCAGGTTGAGGAGGATCGTCAAACCGTCCTCGACGATCTGGTGCGATTTCTTGCCCTTGATGTTGGCGATAAAGCCTACGCCACAGGAATCTTTTTCCAGCGCGGGATCGTAGAGGCCTTCAGGGGCGGGGAAACCGGGGTCGAACAGGAAGCCGGAGCCGGAATCGCTCGTCTCCGGATTGCTGCTGCGATCCGGCCCGCCTGTAGTTCCGCTCTCCGTTCTCCTCGTCATCTCCTCTACGCCTCTCACTCAAATTTCCGCCGCGCAGTCCGCGCCTCGCGGCGGACCGCAAGTCGCTGTGTTGTGCTTCGGATCGGCGAGTCCCGCGCAAACCGATGCTTGGCCCTGAGCGGGCCAGTCAGCACGGCAACCATGCTTCTGCATGCCAACCGCGCGATCCGGCGTTGTTGTATTTGGCGCCGCCGATCGCCTTTGCGCAAATTGGACAGCAGCACTGTCCTATCGCTGGTAATATACATTTTTCCATGTGCCAGACAAGCACACGGGAACTTCTGACACGCCCTCTCTTGCCGGTTGTTTCAAGGCTGCCGCACGGCTGGGAATAAAGCGTATGGCCTCGCTCCGGATCGCGCAACGCTGTTGCGTGTAAACGCCCGTGTCCTATGTCCGCCGCAATCGGATGCGGGAGTGGGAAAAGGCGGCAAAGCCGAGTGAGAGAGAAGGGGAGCACGATGTTTCAAAACAGGATTCTGCCGGTGTCGCTGCTGGTGCTGATTCCGGTTCTGACCGCGCACTTGGCCGCATCCGGCGGGGCTTCGGCCCAGCCCTATCCCGCCTACCGCGTGTATCCGGAGCCGCCGCGCTACCAGCCGCGCATCCCGCCGCATGAAGCCGCGGCCATTGTTCGCTCGATGGGCCTCATGCCCACATCCGGGCCGCGCCTGCGTGGTCCGTTCTGGATCGTGGAGGCCGTCGGTCAGGATGGAACGCCGGTCCGCGTTTCGCTCGACGGCATGAACGGACGCGTCAACGACATCGTGCGTGTTCCGGGTCCGCGTCTGGTCCGCGTCTATCCGGGCGGCCCGCCTCCGGGCGCCGTTTATGATGCTCCCCCCGGAGCCTACGGAAATTCGCCGGACGGTCGCTACGATGCGCCTCCGCTTCGGGGCGAAAGGGGCGCCATGAACCAGCCCGGCTATTACGACGGCGGTGATGAGGACGATTACCCGATCCAGGACGACCGGAATTATCGTCCACAGGGCAATCAGAATTACTACGGCGGGCCGCGCGGATCAGTGCAGCCTGCACCCAGCGGGCCTCAGGTCATCACGCGCGGCGGCGATGTGACCAACAGCGTCCCGCAGCGTCAGGTTTCGCGGGGCGGCAGCGATCCGCTGCTTGGCGTACCACGCGAATTCCGTGGCGAGCAAAAGCCAAAGACCGAGCAGAACAAGACGGCGGCAAAGCCGGCCGAGAAAACGCCCACGGCGGCGCCCACACCGAAGCCGCGTCCGGCGGATGCTCCCTCGGTCGCGAAAACCGAAACCGCTCCGGCAACGGCAGCGCCCCAAGCCAAGCCTGAGACCCAGAAGCCTTCAGCGGTACCTGCCAAGCCGGGTATACCGCCGGTTCAGGGTTTCGAGTAACCGAACGAGTTCTACGAAAACAAAGGGCGCCCCTCAGGGCGCCCTCTTTCTTTCGTCATCGGCCCGATCAGGCGGCCTTCTGAACCTTGGCGTCGATTAGGCTCGATGCGTTGCCAGAACCGATCGGAATCTGGCGCGGCTTCTTGGCTTCCGGAATCTCGCGGACGAGATCGACGTGCAAGAGGCCGTTTTCAAGGTTGGCGCCCGTCACCTGGACATGGTCATCGAGCTGGAAGCGGCGCTCGAAGGTGCGAGCCGCGATACCCTGATAGAGTACCTCGTTGTTCTCGCTCTTTTCGATGGCCTGCTTCTCACCGCGAATAGTGAGGAAATTCTCCTTCACCTCGATATTGATTTCCTTGTCGGTGAAGCCAGCTACCGCCACCGAGATCCGGTAGGCGTTCTCGCCGGTGCGCTCGATGTTGTAGGGCGGGTAGGTCGGTGCGCCGTCCACGCCGCCGAAATTGTCGAGCAGCGAAAACAGACGGTCGAAGCCGACGGTCGAACGATAGAGGGGAGTGAGATCGTACTGTCGCATGGCATATCCTCCTGAGAAGCGACATGCAGGAACACGGCCCGCCAAAAGCCGGACCGGCGGGTGAAATGCACAGCCAGTTGGCCTGTGCGGCCCCGATATGGTTACTTACGAGGCGGCCGCAAGGGGCGGGACTGAGCGGCCGGGAACCGGAGCCGGTTTCATGAACGTTCGATGAACGGCCGCTTGCGGCGGTGTTCAGGGCGCTGGCTCTAGCCCGGGTGCGGGACCGTGACCGGAGGCGAATTTATTTTGCCGTCCGGCATCAGGCGTTTGTTGGGGGCTGGAGCTGACGATGTTGAAACGGGTCATTGCGATGCTGGGGCTTGCGCTTGCGCTCGCCGGCGGCTTGCCCGTTCCGGAAGCGGACGCGCAGGATTACGGTTTCTGGAAACGCAGGCCCTTGCCCGGCATCGGTTTTTTTTCGCCCCGCGTGCCGCGCGAGTCTTTTCTCCGCCGCGGCATCCGCCCTCTGCCCAATTACTTTTTCGAGAACCGCAGCGCGATCTTCGGCCCGCGCCGGCCGCTCGGCCACAACGATCTAGCGAACTCCCTGCGGGCGCGCGGCTTCAAGGATGTGGGCGCGATCGAGCAGCGCGGTTCCACGTTCATCACCGAGGCTACCGGCCCGAGCGGCGAACGCGTCCGTCTCGTGATAAACGGGGTCACCGGCGGAATCGACGGTGTTAGGGTGATCGGCAAAGGTATCTGACCGTTTCCATGCAGCTTCATTCCATCCCGTCCAACCCGGTGCCGGAGGGCGCCGTGTGCAGCGAGCTTGTCACGCTGGACGGCATCAAGCTGCGCCATGCGCGCTGGAATCCCGCAACGGCGCGCCGCGGCACGGTCGTGTTCCTGCAAGGCCGCGCCGATATGATCGAAAAATATTTCGAGGTGGTTGAGGAGCTGCGCCATCGCGGCTTCGCGGTCGCCACGATCGACTGGCGCGGGCAGGGCGGGTCTGAACGCAAGCTCACCGACTCCCGCAAAGGCCATATCTGGAACTTCAACGAGTACCAGAACGATCTCGAAGTGCTGATGCGGGAGGTGGTGCTGCCCGATTGCCCGCCGCCGATCTTCGTGCTCGCGCATTCGATGGGTGCAGCGGTCCTGCTGGAAGCCGTGCGACAGGGAAAGCGCTGGTTCGACCGGGCGGTGCTCAGTGCGCCATTGATCGGGCTGACGGTGCCACGGACCGGAAGCATGGCGCAAAATGCAACTTACTTCGCATCGATGCTCGGGCTTGGCCGCCTTTATGTGCCGGGCGGCGGACCCATGCCGCGCGCGAGCAGGCCCTTCCTCGGGAACCTGCTGACATCCGATCCGGTGCGATATGAACGAACCGCATCCATCCTCGCAGCCGCACCCGAACTGGCTGTCGGCTCGCCCACGCTCGGCTGGATGAACGCGACTTTCGAGCTGATGGAAGAGCTGAAGAACCCCGCCTATCCGTCCGCGATCCGGCAGCCGATGCTCATCGTTGCGGCGGGTGAGGACAGGATCGTTTCGACACTCGCGACCGAGCGTTTTGCGACCCGTTTGCGTGCCGGTCATCATCTTGTCGTGGCGGGCAGCCGCCATGAATTGTTGCTGGAGCGCGATGTTTACCGGCAGCAGTTCTGGGCGGCGTTCGATGCGTTCGTGCCGGGTTCGCCACTGTATCGCTGACTTTTATCCCTCCCCCTGAAAGGGGAAGAAACAAGGACTAGCGCAGCAGCTTCATCGCCTCGGCGTGCACGCGCTTATCGCCAGCGGCAATGATGCGGCCGCCGTTGTAGGCATTTTCGCCGGTCCAGGTCGTGATGATGCCGCCGGCACCCTCGATGATGGGAATCAGCGGAACGATGTCGAATGAATGGACGCCCGCCTCGATCACGAGATCGATGTGGCCGGCCGCGACCATGCAATAGGAGTAGCAGTCGCCGCCATAGCGCGAGTGTTTTGCCTGCGCCTCGACCTTCTGGAATTGCTTGCGTTCGGTCTCGTCCATCAGGAGCGGGCTCGTGGTGTAAAGAATCGCGTCCTTCACCGAGGCGCAATGCCGTGCTGTGAGCTTGCGGTCGCCGGCCGGCCCGCGATACCGGGCGCTGCCACCGTCACCGGAGAACCATTCGCCGATGAACGGCTGGTGCATCATGCCGTAAACCGGTGCCCCGTCTTTCATGAGACCGATCAGGGTGCCCCATGCGGGCATTCCGGCGATGAAGGACTTGGTCCCGTCGATCGGATCGAGCACCCACACATAGGGCGCATCCGGCTTGTCGCTGCCGAATTCCTCGCCGACGATGCCATGCGCGGGAAAGGTCTTGTTGATGAGCCGCCGCATCGCCGTCTCGGCGGCGCGATCCGCCTCGGTCACCGGATCGAACATGCCGAGCTTGCTCTTGTTCTCGACGCCGAGCGCCGAGCGGAAAAACGGCCGGATCGCATCGCCCGCCACTTTTGCAAGTTCTTCCACAAAGCCCGCGAAATCGACCGCCGTCATTGTCCGTTCTCCGCCGCCGCCCTGTCTTAGCCGCGCCATGCAGGTGCGGCAACGCTCCCGCGCGCCGCGCGCGGTTGCCGCTGCGGAGGCGGCATGGCACTCAGCCTCAAAGCCGCGCCGCCAGAAGAGCGAGGCGAGGAGGAAGCATGTCCGGGGCCGATTCCGGCGTCCGCGCGCCGGAAGTCTCCGCGAGCACGCTTGTGCTGCTGGTTGCTGCGATGTGCGTCGTCCACATCGTGAGCCAGTTCCTCCGCAATTCGGTCGGCGTGATCGCACCCGACCTCGC
This sequence comes from Xanthobacteraceae bacterium, assembly GCA_022844205.1. GTDB lineage: Bacteria > Pseudomonadota > Alphaproteobacteria > Rhizobiales > Xanthobacteraceae > JAUSIF01. Next base: position 85,069 of record JALHMF010000006.1, read on the forward strand.
GCATGATCTCGGCTTGAATGCGGTCCAGCTCGGCTTTCTGTCGAGCGTGTTTTTTCTGGGCTTTGCCGGCGCGCAAATTCCACGGGGGGTCGCGATCGACCGCTGGGGTCCGCGCCTTGCGATGACGGTCTCCATGGGCGTCACCGTGGCGGGGATTTTGATGTTTGCGGTGTCCACGACGCCTACGATGCTGACGCTCGCGCGTATTCTGACAGGGCTCGGATGCGCGAGTTTCTTCATGGGTCCGCTCACGATCTACAGCCGCTGGTTTCCGCCGGAGCGCTTCTCCACGCTCGCCGGAATCCAGCTTGGGTTTTCCGGGCTGGGCGTGCTCGCGGCCACGGCACCGCTTGCCTATTCGACCGCCGCGATCGGCTGGCGTGAAAGTTTTTACGGGGTCGCCGGAATTGCCGCGCTGATCGGTCTCTTCACTTACATCGTCGCGCGCGATGATCCGCCGGGAAAGGAAAATCTGCACAAGCCGGAGACGTTGCGGGAGAGTTTCCGGGGCCTTGCGGAAGTCGTGAAGGTGCGTTCGTTCGTACCGGTGTTCGCCATGCAGTTCATGGGCTACGCGACGTTTCTAACGCTCTTCGGCCTGTGGGCCGGTCCCTATCTTGCGCATGTCTATGGCTACGATCTCGCCCGCCGCGGGAGGTTTTGTTCGTGCTGGCGATGATTCATCTGTTGTCGAGCGCCAGCTGGGGCCCGCTCGACCGCTTCTTCGGCGGCTACAAGCGGCCGACCCTGATCGGGGGCGGCGTCACGGTGCTATCGCTGATCTGGATCGCGGCGGTGGGCAAGCCGAGCGAAACGATGCTGGTGGTCTGGTTCCTCGTATTCGGCTTTTTCGCAAGCTGCACAGCGCTGATCACTGCCCACGGCCGCTCGCTATTCCCGCCCCGCTATGTCGGGCGGGGTCTTACCGTGATGAATTTGAGTACGATGGCCGGCGTCTTCACGCTGCAATCGCTGACCGGAGGACTGGTCGGGCTGTTTGACGCAACGGGCGGCGTCTATCCGGTCGATGCCTATCGCGTGGTGTTTGCATTTCAGGCGCTTACCCTGTCGATCGCGCTTGCGATTTATCTGTTTGCGCACGATCCGTTGCGGGAAGCGTCGCGCCCGAAAACGTAACAGCCAAACGGAGGGCTATTCCTTAGCTATGCATAAAATGCATGGCAAAATGCCTTGGTATTCCAAAGCGTGTGTTGTGCATTTTGCAGAGCAATATATGTTTGTGCAGCGCGATAACGCGATTGGCGTTGCGTTACCGCCGCCCTCCTTTGGGCGTTTCCTCCCTAGACTTGGGCCGCTTCGTGCAAACGAAGCGGCCTCTTTCTTTTGGGTGGAGAAGGAAATTCCGGCTTACTCGGCCGCATCACGAATCGGCTCGATGCCGCTCGCACTCACATCGGCGAGCCGGGCGAGCATGATTCCAAGGTCTCCCCGCAAGGCCTCAAACCGTTCCGTCTTCCGGTATTCGCGCTCGTCCATGTAGAGGGCGCGGTTCACTTCGATCTGCACCGCATGCAGCCCGGATGCGGGATCGCCGTAATGCTCGGTGATGAAGCCCCCCGCATAGGGCTTGTTGCGGAGAACCGCATAACCGAGTTCCCGAAGGGCCGCTTCGATCACATCGGTGAAGAGCGGCGCGCAGCTCGTGCCGTAGCGGTCGCCGAGCACGATATCGGCGCGCGGACGTTCGTCGCGGCCGTTCGCGTTCGAAGGCATGGAATGGCAATCCACCAGCACGGCGATGCCGAATTTCCGCTGCGCGTTCACGATCAGTTCGCGAAGTGCGCGATGATAAGGCTTGTAAAAATGCTCAATGCGGCTGAGCCCCTCCTCGACCGGCATGCGGCGTTCATAGATTTCACGGGCATCCCCGACAACCCGCGCGATCGTGCCGAGCCCGCCAGCGACGCGCAGCGAACGCGTATTGGCGAAGGCGGGAAGCCGGCCCTCGAACATGCGCGGGTCAAGTTCGTAGGGCTCGCGATTGACGTCGAGGAAGGCGCGCGGGAAATGCGCCCGCATCAGCGGCACGCCACAGGCGACGGCATCGCCGAACAATTCATCGACGAACGTATCCTCGGATTTCCGCAGCGTACTGAGGTCGAGCTTGCTCTGGGCGAGGAAGGTTGCCGGATAGGAATTTCCGCTGTGCGGGGAATTGCACACCACCGGTCCCGAGAGGGCTTGGGGCTCTTTCACCTCAAAGGGGGAAGCGAACTCCTGGACGACACGCGCGCTCATGGGGATGAAGATGGCTCCTGATCGTCAATTTCAGCTTATATTGCTTGCGGGGGTGCCGGTAAGGAAGCCCAAATGCCGAGTTTTCCGCCTTCACCGCGCATTTACCTGCCTTCGTGTCTATAGTGCCTCTCTGTCCGCCAAAGGTCCGAACAGCCGGGAATCCCAAGCCAATGCCGAAAATCCTGCTCGCCGAAGACGACAACGATATGCGCGGCTTTCTGGTCCGCGCGCTCGCCAATGCGGGCTACGAGGTGGTGTCGTTCGACAACGGCAAATCGGCTTTCGACCGGCTGCGGGAAGAATCCTTTGAACTGCTCCTGACCGATATCGTCATGCCGGAAATGGACGGAATTGAGTTGGCGCGCCGCGCCACCGAACTCGATCCCGATCTCAAGGTGGTGTTCATCACCGGCTTTGCGGCGGTGGCGCTGAACGCTGCGGCGCAGGCGCCGAAGGATGCAAAAATCCTTTCCAAGCCATTCCACCTTAAGGATCTCGTGAACGAGGTTGAGCGGGTGCTGGCGGCCTGATGGGCGCGCGGGGTGGCGCGCTTGCACCCCCGCAGCGCAGCCGATAAGAGATGGCCGCCGATGGCGGGCGCGTAGCTCAGCGGAAGAGCACTACCTTGACATGGTAGGGGTCACAGGTTCGATCCCTGTCGCGCCCACCACTTGCACTCGTGGACGTCCGCGGGCACCCATTCCCAAAACGGAGGGACGGCCCTCCAACGAAGGAGAGCCCCCATGGCATGGGTGAGCCTGTTCATTGCCGGACTGTTCGAGATCGCCTGGGCGATCGGACTTAAATATACCGAAGGATTTTCAAGGCTCTGGCCAAGCCTCGGCACGGCCGGGGCGATGCTGCTGAGCATCCTGTTTCTTGAATATTCGCTCCGCACGCTACCGGTCGGCACCGCCTACGCGATCTGGGTCGGTATCGGCGCGGTGGGAACCGCGATCCTCGGCATGGTGCTCTTCGGCGAATCGCGCGAACCACTGCGACTCGCCTGCCTCGCGCTGATCGTGGCCGGTGTTATCGGTCTGAAATTCGTGACACCCGCCGCTTCGTGACCGCTATTTGACTTCGCGGGCTCGAAACGCAATAAACCCCGCCGAAACGAGATAAACCCATGAAAATCCGCAACTCGCTCCGTTCGCTCCGTGGCCGCCATCGCGACAACCGTCTGGTTCGCCGCAAGGGCCGCGTTTACGTGATCAACAAGACCCAGCGCCGCTTCAAGGCACGCCAGGGCTGATCTCTCCTGACACCCCTCCGGGGTCACGTTCGCGAACACTGCCGCAATCTCGCCGTTTGACTGGGCTGTCCTGCGGCCTAGAATCTTGACCATGCGGTCTCGCCCAATTCTGGCTTCCTTCTTTGCTGCGGCCATCGCCTTGGCGGCGGTGCATCAGGCCGCGCAGGCGCAGTCCCCCTCCGAACCGCGCCGGGGGGCGCAGCCGCAGAAAAAAGCCGAACCCAAGCGTTCGGCTCGTCCTCGCCCGGATCAGGCGACCCAGCTCAACGCCATGTTCGAGGCGTTGAAGCTGGCACCCGACGCCCAGCTCGCCCGCCAGATCGAAAGCCGCATCGAGGCCGCATTCGCCCGCTCGGGCAGCGCCACCGGCGACCTCCTGATGACGCGTGCGAAAACGGTGATCGACGCCAAGGACTACGACCTCTCCATCACGCTGCTTGATTCGCTGATCGAATTGCAGCCAAATTTCACCGAGGCTTACGCCCAGCGGGCGACAGCCCATTACCTGAAGAAGGACATCGGCCGCGCGCTCGCCGATCTGCGCGTCGTGGTGGCGCGCGAACCGCGTCACTACATGGCGCTGGCTGGCCTCGGCGTGATCTTTCAGGACATCGGTGAGGAAAAGCGCGCTCTGGACGCATTCCGCCGCGCAGTCGCGGTCAATCCGCATCTCCAGGCAATTCCGGAGATCATGAAGAAACTTGAGATCAAAGTCGAAGGCCGGGACATTTAATCGGGACTGGCTTCCTCCGAGCCCGCGCCGACGAACGCAATCCGCACCATGTTGGTGGCGCCCGGTGTGCCGAGCGGCACGCCGGCCACGATGATGACGCGCTGGCCCGTCTTCGCGAATCCCTCGCGGAACGAGATACGGCAGGCGCGATCGACCATCTCGTCGATGTCGGATGCATCCTCCGTAACAACGCAATGCACGCCCCAGACGAGGGCCAGCCGCCGCGCGGTATGGACGCTGGGCGAAAGCGCGATAATGGGGTTCTTCGGCCGTTCGCGCGCGACGCGCAGGCCGGTGGCGCCTGAGCTTGTCAGGCAGAGGATCGCGGCGAGATCGAGCGTCTCCGCGATCTGCCATGCGGCGGAAGCGATTGCGTCAGCGCCGGTCGCTTCCGGCGCCTGATGCTGCGCCTTGATGATCGAGTGGTAGGTCGGATCGCGTTCGACCGCTTCGGCGATGCGGCTCATGGTTTCGACCGCTTCAACCGGGAAATTGCCGGCGGCCGACTCCGCTGACAGCATGATGGCGTCGGCGCCCTCGAAAATCGCGGTCGCAACGTCGGAGACTTCGGCACGCGTTGGCACCGGCGAATTGATCATCGACTCCAGCATCTGTGTGGCCACGACGACCGGCTTGCCGGCACGCCGTGCGCCCCGCGTCATTTGTTTTTGCACGCCGGGCACTTCTTCCAGCGGCAGTTCAACACCGAGATCGCCGCGGGCGACCATCAGGGAATCGGACTGTTCGAGGATTTCGGAAAGCCGCTTTACGGCCTGCGGCTTTTCGATCTTGGCCATGATCGCGGCGCGGCCGCGCGCGATCTTCTTGGCATCGGCCACGTCCTCGGGACGCTGAATGAAGGAGAGCGCGATCCAGTCAATGCCCGTCTCAAGGGCCGCTTCCAGATCGGAGCGATCCTTCACCGTGAGCGCGGAGACGGTGATCGTTGAATCGGGAAGGCTGACACCCTTGCGGTCGGAAACGGTACCCGCGACTTCGACGCGGGTCAGAGCGCGCTTCGGCGTTGCATCGGTGACGATCAGGCGCACCTTGCCGTCGTTGATGAGCAGCCGGTGACCTACTTCGAGTGCCGCGAGAATTTCCGGATGGGGAAGATGCACGCGCGTCTTGTCGCCGGGCGTCTTGTCGGAATCGAGAATGAACATGTCGCCGACCTTCAATTCGGCACTGCCCTTCTCGAACTTGTCGAGCCGCAATTTTGGACCCTGCAGATCGACCAGAATGCCGATCGGACGGCTGTGCTTGCTCTCCACCGAACGGATCATCTCCACATAGGCACGCATGGCGTCATGCGACGTGTGGCTCATGTTGATCCGGAAGACGTCCGCGCCGGCGAGGAACAGCTTCTCGATCATCGCCTCGTCGGAAGATGCCGGCCCGAGCGTCGCGACGATCTTGGTGCGGCGCTGCCTTCTCATGTCATCTTCCCTGGAAATTCGATTGAGGACGCGCGGGCGACTGGCCCTGTTCGGTCAACTGAACGGTCCAGTTTTTCTGTTCTACCGTATCGACTTCGAAAAATCCCGTCCGGTTATAGCCGCGCGCGAGGCAATCCCCAGTGCCCTTGATCGTGAATTCGCGATCGCGCGTGCACATGAAGGCCTTGCCGGACCATTCTCCGCCCTGATCGTAGTCGATCGCATAGACGTAGTAGAAGCGCGAGCCGAGCGTGCCGCGAATCAGCGTTTCGCAATTGTTGGCGGGAATATTCCACCAGCCTTCCGTCACCCAGCTCTCGCCTTCCTTGTAGCCGACGGCGATGCCGACGCGGCTGCCGGTCTGGTTGCAGACCCGGAAATCCGCATGCGCGGCCGCCGGTGCCACAAGCACCGCAGCCAGCAACAACGCACAAGCGAATTTTTCCGCCGCCATATTGGATAATCCGATCAATTCGCGCAAAGCCGTAAGCCCGCGCGATCCGGCGACATTTCCTCCAAGCCGGCCTCAGGTGTCAACGATCACGGCACGAAGGTCGTTGACGTTGGTGCAGGTCGGGCCGGGAGAGAGAAGGTCGCCGAGCTTCTCGAAGAAGGCCGTGGAATTGTTCTCGGCAAGAAAACGGGCAGGATCGAGGCCGAGTGCTTTTGCCCTCGACAGGGTGGTGTCATCCACGAATGCGCCCGCGGGGTCGCTGGCATCGCCCCCACCGCCGTCGGTCCCGTCGGTATCGCCCGCAACGGCGCAAATGCCGGGGGCACCGCCGAGCGACTGCGCGAGCGCCAGCGCATATTCCTGGTTTGGCCCGCCGCGGCCCTTGCCCCTGATTGTCACTGTGAGTTCGCCGCCGGAGAGGAGGATCGCGCGCTTGCCGGCTCTTGCGAGTTCGAGCGCCTGTGCGGCGTGTTGAACGGCAACTTCCCTCGCTTCGCCTTCGACATCCGCACCGAGCAGAATCGGCTCAAGGCCAGCCGCCTTTGCCGCATTCGCCGCGGCTTGCAGCGAATCCGCCGGGCGCGAGACGATCTTGTATTCGGTGTTGGCGAAAGCCGCGTCACCTGGCTTCGGCGACTCGTTGGCTGGATTGTTGAGTGCCGCCATGATCGCGGCAGGCGCGATTACGCCGCACTTGTTCAGGATCGCCCGCGCATCCGCGAGGGTCGAAACGTCGGGCACCGTGGGGCCGGAGCCGATCACGGAGGGGTCATCGCCCGGCACGTCGGAAATCGCGAGGGTCAGCACGCGCGCGGGTGCGGCGATCGCCGCGAGCCTGCCGCCCTTGATGCGGGAAAGATGTTTCCGCACCGTGTTGATCTCGCCGATATGGGCGCCCGATGCGAGCAGCGCTTTGGTCAGTGCTCTCTTGTCGTCAAGGCTGATTCCGTCCGCCGGTGCGATCCAGTTCGCGGATGCGCCACCGGAAAAAAGCACGAGCACGAGATCGTCCGCCTTCGCTTCACGCGCGAGATCGAGCACGCGTTCGGTTGCCTTGATGCCGGCGAGATCCGGCACCGGATGTCCGGCCTCGATCATTTCAATGACGCGTGTGGGACGCCCATAGCCGTGGCGAGCGACAGCGATGCCCTTCATTCGGTCTGCGGGAAAATCGTGCTTGCCGAGATAAAATTGTTCCGCGGCTTCGGCCATGCTGCCGGCGGCCTTGCCTGCGGCGAGCACAATCAGCCGCCCATCCGCCGGAGGCTGCGGAAGTGCCTGCGGCAGGCATGTGGATGGGTGTGCTGCCGCGACGGCGGCGTTGTAGATTTTCTCAAGCAGCGCGCGCGCTTCGGCGGTGTTCATGTGCGGAGTTTCTCTTCGCCTATTGCGTTCGCCGGATTTCGCGATCAGATACAGGGCTTAAGGGGCCGCAATCTGACACGAGGCGAGGACGAAAACCATGCCGATGGATGACCGCACCCGGATCGAACTCGAAGCCGCCGTCTACCGCAGGCTCGTGGAGCATCTGCGCACCCGCGCCGATGTGCAGAATATCGACATGATGAATCTCGCGGGATTCTGCCGGAACTGCCTGTCCAACTGGATGAAGGATGCGGCGGATGCGAAGGACATTCCGATGAGCAAGGACGAGAGCCGCGAGATCGTTTACGGCATGCCGTATGATGAATGGCGCAAGCTTCACCAGAAGGAAGCCAGCGCGGAACAAAAGGCCGCGTTCGAGAAATCGCACCCGAAGCACTAATCACATTACAATCATCAATCAGAACGCCGCGGGAGAGAGCGATGGCGGAGGGCGCCAATTTCGCGAAGGGACAGCTGAGGTCCCTGGTCGAACGGATCGAAAAACTGGAAGAAGAAAAGAAGGCGCTGTCGGAAGATATTCGCGAAGTCTATTCGGAGGCGAAATCCGCGGGCTTCGACGTGAAGGCGTTGCGCGTCGTTGTCCGCCTGCGCGGGCAGGACAAGGAAGACCGGGTGGAGCACGAGGCGCTCGTCGATCTTTACCGGGACGCGTTGGGGATCGGGTGAAATATTCGTCACCCTGAGGTGCGAGCGTAGCGAGCCTCGAAGGGTGACCGTCACGGCCGTTCATCCTTCGAGGCCCGCGCAATCATAGAAGCGCAAGTCGGCACTAGCTGACTTGCGCGGGCACCTCAGGATGACGGATTAGAGTTTAAGGTAATCGGTTGATCAGTTCGTGCGGCTGGCGATGCCGCCCATGATGCCGCCGCCGCGGTCGAAGGCGACGACGCGAAGTGCGACAACAGCCGGACCGGAGAAGCCGACCGAAGCGGGAGCCGTGATCGAGTCTTCACCGAACTGAATACGAAGTGCCGTGCGCACCGGCTCGACGAGGCTGCGCACGCTCACGACATCAGGATGATGAAGTTCGGCGGTGTTCTGCACGCTGTTCGAATGAATGAGCTTGGCGGGGGGGCGGGCCGCATCCGCATAGGGTGTGTAGGCAACCTGCATCGTGCGGCTTGCTGCGGCCTGTGACGGCGCTGGGGCCGGTGCTGGTGCAGGGCGCGGAGCCGGCATCACCGGCGCCAGCGAAGCTATTTCCACCGGCTGCGGTTTTGGCTGCGGGGCGGCTTGCGGCTGTGGCTGCGGGCGCGGATCGGCGGGTGTCAGGCGCGCTTCCGGTTCGTAACGGAGTGCGAGCCGCTGATGCGCGAGCGGGATCGGGCCGAACTGGGAGCCGGGACGATCTTCCGGATCGGCATAGGCGAGAACCTGGGTCTGCTCGCGCGGAGCCTGCGGTTCGCGATGGAGCGAAGCGGTGATATCGCCGAGCCCGGCCGGGCGGGCAAGCGGCATGGCGGGCGCCGTCGGCTGAGGTGCCGGCTGCTGCGGCGGAAGCGCGGCCACGACCATCGGTTTCGCCGCAGGGGCAGCGATCTCGCGGCTTGAATGGACCTGCGAGGTGGCGACCGGCGCGGAAGCCATGCGGGGACGGGAGGAGAGGCGGGGAGAATCTTCCTCGCCTTCGCTGTCGCCCAATGAGGCCAGCGCCACGGCGCCCGGCCGGTCTCCGCGCGCCTCGATCTCGGCTTTCGCCAGCATGAAGCCCTTCATCTGGCGGCCGTCGGAGGGAATGTGAACCGTTTTGCCGTCGGGGAAGATGCGGGCGAGGTGGTCCGGCGTCACGCGCGGCCAGTGGCGCACGCCGCCGGTGTCAACGTGGATGAACGGTGAGCCGGAGGTCGGGTAGAAGCCGACGCCGCCGCGCTGCAGGCGCATGCCCATCTCGCGCAAGTCGGAGAGTTCGACGCCCGGAATGTAGAAATCGATGGCCTTGCCCGACATGTGCTGGCTGAAGCGGGCCACCCCCCGGCCGCGGGCGCGCAGCATCGAGTTCGTCTGCGGCGAGCGGTAGGCGGAGATAATGGTGATCGGGCCGTTCGCCCGGACGTGGCGGTGGACTTCCCACAACAGATCGAAGAGGTGCGGATCCATGTTGGTGACGTCGTCGTTGCGCCAGTCCCGCAGGAAATTGTTGAGCTGCTTCAGCGAGCCCTCGTCATACTTGCCGTTCTTCTTGAAGGTGACCGTCAGGCGTTCGTCGGTATGGATGTGATGGAAATCGAGGGTGCGGGTGTCACCGTTGGCCACGAGGCTTTGCAGGTTTCCGGAGGCCACGCATACCAAAAGCGCGGCCGCGCCTGCGGTCGCCAGCGGACGCAAAGCACTGGAGCCGAGAAACAATCGTGCGAGGCCGGAAGATGCCACTGAAAACCCGTTCGCGTTTTTCGTTTCCGGCTAGCTTATCCGGCCGCCGGTGAATGGTGAACGCAGTCTTATCGGGTTCGGTTAACGGCACTTTACCGCGTCGTCCCCAAGCCGAGAGGTATCGGGGGATCGTGGCGAAAAGGTGCCTGGGTTCCATGCCTGCGGGCGGGGCTAACGCGGATCGTGGCCGCGAAGATGGCCGGGATTCGTAGCCAGGTTACAGGGGGCGATCCCGGATCGCCGGTGAATGCACCGGCGCCCGGGATGACCAGTCTTTAGCGGAACATCCGCCGGAAAAAGTTGGCGAAGTCATTATTTCCGCCACCCAAATAGATGCCGTTCGGGAGGCGAAGTTCGTCGCGGCTGTAGGAGGCGATCCGCTTGGGAACCGCCACGTCGGCGACCTTGCGGCTGTTCTCCTTCATGATGGCGATCATTTGCGCGTCGCGCCCGTACACGTCGTCACGGAACGCGAGCTGGCCCGTGTCATCCACGAAAGCGGACTGGTAGGTCAGATACACCGGCAGTTTCCTTGGGAAGTTGATGGTGATTTCCTGACTGCCATACATGCTGCGAATTTTGTCCTGCGTGTAACGCTCGTTCGGCAGCGCGATGCCGAGCAGCACCTCGGCATATCTCGCGGGGTCCTGCACGCGCATGCAGCCGTGGCTGTAGGCGCGCTTGTCATGGGCGAACAGCTTCTTGTCCGGGGTGTCGTGCTGGTAGACGAGGAACTTGTTCGGGAAGTTGAAGCGGATGCGGCCGAGCGCGTTGCTCTCTCCCGGCGGCTGATAGATGCGGACGGTGCCGTCCTTGTTCTGCTCGACCTTGAGGCCGATCCGGGTCATCGCTTGGCTGTCCTGCTGAAGAGCCGGCAGATATTCCTTGGCGATGATCGACGGCGGCACGTTCCAGGTCGGGTTGACCGTAATGTGGCTCATCTCACCGACCATGATCGGTGTGGCCTGGCTCGGCTTGCCGACGACGATGCGGGTTTCCCAGACCTTCTGCTCGTCCTTCACGACGCGGAGCGAGAAGTCCGGGATGTTGACCATCACATATTGCTGCCCTAGCTCGCGCGGCACCCAGCGCCAGCGCTCCATGTTCACCATGATGGTATCGAGGCGGTTGGCGCGGACGGGGCCGTTGATGGCCTTAATGGTGCCGGCCCCGGCGACGCCGTCGGGATTGAGACCGGACTTTTTCTGGAACGCGGAGACGGCAGCGACGACTTCCTTGTCGTATTTGGTGTCGTTCTGCTCGCCGGCGACGTTCAGGCGCTTGCGCAGCAGCGGCACGCGCGGATCGTCCATGCCGAGCTTCAGCGTGGCGCCTTCTGGAATGCGCGCGACTTCGGCCTCGGCGGCCTGATTGCGCATTTCGGCGAGCTTTGCCTTCAGCGCCTTGTATTGCGGGTGTTGCGGATGGTAGCCGTCGAGCGCGCGCGAGACGTCCTGTGAAGCCGCCATCTGGGCCAGGGTCTCGGCGGGATCGGGAAGCTGCAGATCGAAATGGATGTCGCCGTCGAGGCGGCTGAAATGCATCCGGCCGGTCTGCGCGTGACGCGCATAATCGAGAATCGAGTTCGTGAATTTCAGTTCGGCTTCGGCCAGTGCGTTCACGTCCGGGGCGTTGAAGTTCGGCGCCGGATAGTCCTGCGGATACAGCGCATCGGCGCCAGCCCCTTCGAGATGCCTGATAGCGGAGGCGGCGCGTGCGGACTGCGTTCCGTTCTGGATCCAGATCGGCGCGAAGCCGCGGTCGCGGTAGAAGAGTTCGACGGCGGCGCGATCTTCCTTGCGGTCGATGATGCGCTCATAACGGCCGGACAGAATCTCGCGCAGCTTCTCGGCAATGCCGACATCGTTCGGCGGAAGGTTGGAGGCCAGCGGCGCCTTGACGAGATCCTTGCCGGTGAAGTCGGTGCGCTCGACGATCGGCGCCGGAGCGGGTGTCGCCACGACGGTGGCCGGAGCCTGCGGGGCAGGCGGCGTGCTGGCCGACGGCGCAGTGGTGGTCGCGACCTGGACCTTTGGTTCGTTGGTGGAAACCGGCTGAATCTCAGCCAGCTTCTGGACTTCGGCCGGTTTTGCGTCCGGGAAGCGGGCGTTGGCCAACTTCTCGGCCTGCGCGATCATCTCGGCAGTAAACTGGCCGTTCTGGGCCAGCCGGATCGGCGCGCGGGCGGTAGGCTCGCCCTGTGTCAGGGCCGACTGACCGGATTTCGCGGTCGCGATGGCCTGGGCCTGCTGTGGCTCCGAGGTGAAGATGTAGCCTGCGAAAGCGAGGGTCAGGACCGCCACACCTGCAATCAGCTGTTTTGCCAGCCGAGCATCGGCCAGACTCTTGAGGACGTTCATTCCTACCTCCCCGGCCTCGGGAAATTGCCTTGCCAATCGGTATGGGCAAGTATTGGCAGACCCTGGCGGCTCTAATCAAGCCGCATTCCTGTTGGTTCCCCGGTCAGCGGGCAGGTGTCACTTCAGGGTGACGCCCGAAGCGGTAGAACGTTCCTCTTCCTCGTCCTCAAGTCCCGGCTCGAGGCCGATATCCTTGAGCTTCCGATAGAGGGTAGACCGCCCGATTTTGAGCCGGCGCGCCACTTCGGTCATGCGGCCGCGGTAACGATCAATTGAAAAGCGGATCGCTTCGGCCTCGATGGTCTCCATCGGCAGCACATGGCCGTCGGATCCGATGAGCGGCAGCGACTCGCCGATGACGGCGGGTCCTGCCGGCGCGGTCGCGGGGGCGCTGTCCAGAAGCACCAGTTTCTCGCCAGCCGGTTCTGCTTTCGCAGGCTGAGGCATGGCGGATGTGGCGTATGCCTCGAAGCCCGTAATCTGGGTGGCGATCTGCGGGAACTCTGCGACGCCGATCTCGTCATTTTCAGAAAGCACCACCGCGCGAAACACGGCGTTTTCCAGTTGCCGCACGTTGCCGGGCCATTTGTAGGCATTGAGCAGCTTCATCGCATCGGCGGAAACGGAGCGGACGCGCTTGCCTTCCTCGGCGGCGAAGCGCGCGACAAAGCGGCGGACGAGGCCGGGTACGTCTTCCATGCGCTCCCGCAGCGGCGGCACGGTGATCGGGAAGATGTGCAGGCGATAGAACAGATCCTCGCGGAATTTTCCGGCCTTCACCTGTTCGAGCAGTTCGCGGTTGGTGGCGGAGATCAGGCGGAAATCCACTTTGACAGGCTTGCGTGCGCCGACTGGATCGATCTCGCCTTCCTGCAATGCGCGGAGCAATTTCACCTGCGCTTCCGGCGGCAGTTCGCCGATCTCGTCCAGAAATAGTGTGCCGCCATCGGCTTCGACGAATTTGCCGGGCTGTTTTTCGCTGGCGCCGGTGAAGGCGCCCTTCTCGTGACCGAACAGAATGGACTCAACGAGATTCGCAGGAATCGCGCCGCAGTTCACGGCGACGAACGCTCTGCTTTTGCGCGTGCCCGCGCCACGGATCGCGCGCGCCATCAATTCCTTGCCGACACCGGACTCGCCTTCGAGCAGGACAGGGATGTCCGAGGCGGCAGCCTTCTCGGCGAGTTTCATCGCTTGCTGCATACGTGCGCTGGCGGTGGAGAGGTCGTTGAGTTCGATGCCGCCGCTTGCGGTCTTGCTGATGCGGCGGACTTCGCCGGCGAGGGCTGCCTGATTGATCGCGTTGCGCAGCGAGACATGCATCCGCTCGGCGCCGACGGGCTTCACCACGAAATCCGTGGCACCCGCGCGCATCGCCGACACCACGGCGTCGATGGAGCCTTGGGCGGTTTGCACAATGACCGGAATATCGATGCCGCGTTCGCGCATGCGGCCGAGCAGGCCCATGCCGTCGAGGTCGGGCATCACGAGGTCGAGGATCACGCAGGCGATATTCCTGCCTTCGGGGCTGTCCAGCAGCGCCGCTGCCTGCTCGCCGCCTTCGGCCAGCACCGGCTCATACTCAAAGCGGGTGAGCAGCGCGTCCAGGAGCCGCCGCTGCACCGGATCGTCGTCGACAACGAGTACGCGCGTGGACATCGCCCCTCCAACCCGACGGCGATTTGTGCCGTTCCGGGTCACTCTCGGGGACGGGTGTTAATGGAATCTGAATCAACGCTTTTTGTCCCTCCCGCTAAAAGGGGGAGGGAAGCGAACGGCCTAGCCGCGAGCGGGCGGGGGTCATTCTGAGTCAATAAATTTGAACCCCACCCCACCTCGCTTGCTTTGCGATCGGAGGCGACCCTCCCCTCTGCGAGGGGAGGGATGAAGAAAGATGCGCCACACATTGATCGAAAGCGCCGCACACAATATGTGAAGAGAAAGGAGCCATTCCCCGACATGCAGAAATTGCACGCCCCCGCCGGAGCCGCCGCCCTGAAGAACGACGCCCTAGGCGAGCTGCCGGAATGGAATCTGGCCGATCTCTATTCGTCCATCGACGCGCCTGAGGTGGCGGCTGATCTTGCCAGGGGCGAGGCCGAATGCGCGGCCTTCGAGGAGGCCTACAAGGGCAAGCTCGCGAACATCGCGGAGGGGCTGGACGCGGGCGAGAAACTGAATGCAGCGGTGGTGCGCTTCGAGGCGATCGAGGATCTGCTTGGGCGGCTGGTCTCGTTCGCGGGGCTCCTCTACACCGGCAACACCGCCGATCCGAAGCGCGCGAAATTCTACGGCGATATCCGCGAGCGCATTACGGCCGCGTCTTCGCAGCTTTTGTTCTTCGCGCTAGAGCTGAATCGGATCGACGACAGACTGATCGACAAGGCGCTGCAGGATGCGAAATTCGCGCGCTACCGCCCGTGGGTCGAGGACATCCGGAAAGAAAAGCCGTATCAGCTCGAGGACCGCGTCGAGCAGCTTTTTCACGAAAAGTCCGTTACCGGCACCGGCTCGTGGAATCGCCTGTTTGACGAAACGATTTCCTCGCTGCGCTTCCATGTGGACGGCGAGGAACTCGCGATCGAACCGACGCTGAATCTCCTGCAGGACCCGAAGGAAGAAAAGCGCAGGGCCGCATCCGATGCGCTGGCCAAGGTGTTCAAGGAAAACCTGCGGCTGTTTTCGCTCATCACCAATACGCTCGCGAAGGACAAGGAAATTTCCGACCGCTGGCGCGGCTTCGAGGACATCGCCGACGCGCGGCATCTGTCCAACCGCGTCGAGCGCGAAGTGGTGGAGGCGCTGGTTACGTCCGTGCGCGAGGCCTATCCGCGGCTGTCGCATCGTTATTACAAGCTGAAGGCCAAATGGTTCGGACGCGAATTCCTCCATCACTGGGACCGCAACGCGCCGCTGCCGAAGGTGGAGCAGCGCACGATCCCGTGGACCGAGGCGCGCAATACGGTGCTCACTGCTTATGGCGCTTTTTCTCCAAAAATGGCGTCCATCGCGCAGGATTTCTTCGACAAGAACTGGATCGATGCGCCGGTGCGTCCGGGAAAATCGCCGGGCGCCTTCGCGCATCCGACCGTGCCGTCGGTGCATCCCTATGTGCTGATGAATTATCAAGGCAAGCCGCGCGATGTGATGACGCTCGCACACGAACTCGGCCACGGCGTGCATCAGGTGCTGGCCGCACCGCAGGGGGCCTTGATGTCATCGACACCGCTGACGCTGGCGGAGACCGCGTCGGTGTTCGGCGAGATGCTCACCTTCCGCGCGCTGCTCGCCAAATCCGACACGACCCAGCGCAAGGCGATGCTCGCCCAAAAAGTCGAGGACATGATCAACACGGTCGTGCGCCAGATCGCGTTCTACTGGTTCGAGCGCAAGCTGCACACCGAGCGCAAGAAGGGCGAAATCACGCCGGACCGCATCGGCGAACTCTGGATGGAAGTGCAGGGCGAGAGCCTTGGATCGGCCATCCGCATCGGCCCGGGTTACGAAACCTTCTGGGCCTACATTCCGCATTTCGTGCATTCGCCGTTCTATGTGTACGCTTATGCCTTCGGCGATTGTCTCGTGAACTCGCTCTATGCGGTCTACGAGAAATCCGACAAGGGCTTCGCCGAGCGCTATCTCGACATGCTCGCCGCCGGCGGCACCAAACATCATGCGGAATTGCTGAAGCCGTTTGGCCTCGACGCGCGCGATCCGAAATTCTGGATGAACGGGTTGAGCCTGATCGACCGGATGATTACTGAATTGGAGGAGTTGGACGGAAAGGGTTCATAACCCCGGTTATGCAAAATGCATCACTTATGTTATACGTTTTGTATAACAAGAGGTTTCAATGACCGTTCAGAAGAAAATCGAACCGCACTCCAGCGGCCAAGTGGTGGCCACCGTCGAGTTAAAGAAAATCGGCAACTCCACAGGCGTGATACTGCCCAAGGAGGTCATGGCGCGTCTAAATTTGAGTACCGGCGATAAATTCTACGCAACCCTGACGCCCGAAGGCGGAATCCGGCTCACGCCCTATGATCCCGACTTCGAGAAAGCGATGAAGATTGCCCGCAAGGGAATGAAGATTTATCGCAACGCCTTGGCTGAGTTGGCCAAATGAAAGCGCCGCGCTGGCTGACGGCCACAATGGTGGTCGCCATCCACGATGAGCAGTTGGCGATTCACGGTGGCGCGGGCGGGTTGCGCGATGAAGGCTTGCTTGAGTCGGCGCTAAGCCGCCCGCGCAATAAATGGGAATACGAAAACGCGGATTTGCCGGAGCTTGCGGCGGCCTATGCTTTCAGCCTCGCCCGTAACCATCCGTTTATCGACGGCAACAAAAGAACCGCGCTGCTCGCAATGTACACTTTCCTGGGCTTGAACCGGGTTGATTTTGTGGTTCCGGAAGCCGAAGCGGCCGCCATGATTTTGTCGCTGGCAGCGGGTGAAGTCAGTGAAGAAAGCCTTGTGCGCTGGATCAGGGATAATCTCCCGAAAAAAAGAAAGAAGTGATTCTGGCTGCCTCTCTGCCAAAATCTGCTTTGCTTGGTTTTTGATTGGACTGAAATGACCGACGACGAACGCAATCGCCTTTCCGCCCGCGCCGCGCGTTACGCGCGCGTCGGCACCAACATGGGCGGCATTGCGGCGCGTTTCGTCGGCGCGCAATTTTTCGGACTCACGATCGATCGCGGGAAAAACGCCATCGAACTGGCCGCCGCACTCGGCGGGCTGAAAGGCCCGATCATGAAGGCCGCGCAGTTGTTGTCCACGATCCCCGACGCGCTGCCCGCCGAATACGCCACCGAACTCATGAAGCTGCAAAACGAAGCGCCGCCGATGGGCTGGGCCTTTGTCAAACGACGCATGGCGGCGGAGCTTGGCCCGGAGTGGCAATCGAAATTCGGCTCGTTCGAGCACACGCCCACGGCGGCGGCCTCGCTCGGCCAGGTGCATCGCGCCGTCTCGCACGACGGAAAGCCGCTGGCGGTGAAGCTGCAATATCCCGACATGCAGTCGGCGGTGGAGGCGGACCTGCGCCAGCTCGACATGGTGCTCGCGATCCACCGGCGCATGGATCCGGTGATCGACACGCGCGAGATCGCGCAAGAGCTGGGCGCCCGCATCCGTGAAGAACTGGATTATCGCCGCGAGGCGAAACACGCGGCACTTTATCAGAACATGCTTGGCGACACGCCCGAGGTCCGCGTGCCCGCGTCGTGGCCGTCGCTCTCGACGGGCCGGCTGCTCACGCTCGACTGGCTGGAAGGCAAGAAATTGCTCGAATACAAGGACGCGCCGCTGGAAGCGCGTAACCGGATCGCGGTCGCCATGTTCAAGGCGTGGTGGCAGCCGTTCTCCCGCTTTGGCGTGATCCACGGAGATCCGCATCTCGGCAACTACACCGCGTTTGAGCAGGCCGGCGAGCCGCGCGGGATCAATCTCCTCGACTACGGCTGCATCCGGATCTTCCCGCCGAAGTTCGTGGGCGGTGTCGTCGATCTCTATCGCGGCCTGCTCGAAGGCGACGAAACGCGCATAGTCCACGCCTACGAAGTCTGGGGCTTCAAGAATCTGTCCCGCGACCTGATCGAGGTTCTCAATATCTGGGCCCGCTTCATCTATGGGCCGCTGATGGACGACCGCGTGCGTACGGTCGCCGACGGGGTGAAGCCCGGCGAATACGGCCGGCGCGAGGCTTTCCGTGTCCATCAGGCGTTACGCGAGAAGGGACCGGTCACGGTGCCGCGCGAATTCGTGCTGATGGATCGCGCCGCCATCGGCCTCGGCGGGGTCTTCCTGCATCTCGCCGCCGAACTGAATTTCCATGAGCTATTTGAGAATGCGATCAGCCGATTTACGGTTGCGCAAGTTTCGGCGCGACAGACGGACGCGCTCAAAGCCGCGGGGCTGGAAAACGCCGCATAACCCTATAACCCACGCGTTGCCCGCCGCCTCCGATTCCGCTAAGCCTTTAGTCGTTCCAATGCAGCGACGGGGCTCACATGGCCGACCACGGTACACCGAAATACTCGACCGCACCCGGCAACGACTATGCCGAGCATGAGTCCACCTACAATCTTTTCATCTGGCTCACGAAGTGGACGATCGGAATCGTCGCCGCGGTCCTGGTGATGATGTTCTTGTTCCTCACCTGAAGTCCCGGGCCCAGGCCCAGTCATGAAAATTGCGATCCCTGCCGAAACCGACAAGGGTGAGCCGCGCGTTGCCGCGACACCGGACACGGTGAAGCGGCTTGTTGCGCTCGGCGCGACCGTCGTTGTCGAAAAAGGCGCCGGCCTGCAGGCCGGTGTGGTCGATGCCGATTACACGGCGGCGGGGGCAACGGTCGCAGGCAGTGCCGCCGAGGCGCACAAGGACGCCGATGTCGTCTTGAAGGTGCGCCGCCCGGCGAAGGGGGAGCTTTCCGGCTACAAGCCGGGCGCCCTTCTGATCGGCATGCTCGATCCCTACGGCAATGAGGGGGCACTCGCCGAGATCGCGGCCGCCAAGATCGCGGCCTTTTCGATGGAATTGCTCCCGCGCATCACCCGCGCGCAGAGCATGGACGTGCTTTCCTCGCAGGCGAACCTCGCCGGTTATCGTGGCGTGATTGACGCTGCGGCCGAATACGGGCGGGCGATCCCGATGATGATGACGGCGGCGGGCACCGTTCCCGCGGCGAGAATTTTCGTGATGGGTGCCGGTGTCGCGGGCTTGCAGGCGATTGCGACCGCGCGCCGTCTCGGTGGGGTGGTGACGGCAACCGACGTTCGCCCCGCCGCGAAGGAGCAGGTGGAGTCGCTCGGCGCGAAGTTCGTCGCGGTCGAGGACGAGGAATTCAAGGCGGCGGAAACCGCGGCCGGCTACGCCAAGGAAATGTCGAAAGAGTATCAGGCGAAGCAGGCGGCACTCGTCGCGGCGCATATCGCCAAACAGGACATTGTCGTAACCACCGCCGCCATTCCGGGCCGTCCTTCGCCGAAGCTCGTTTCGAAAGCGATGGTGGAATCGATGAAGCCGGGTTCGGTGCTGGTCGACCTCGCGGTCGAGCGCGGCGGCAATGTTGAACTCTCCAAGCCCGGTGAGGTCGTGAATGTGAACGGGGTGAAGGTCGTGGGTTACACGAATGTACCCGGCCGTCTCGCCGCGACCGCTTCGAGCCTGTATGCAAAGAACCTGTTCGCGTTTCTGGAACTGATGATCAAGGACAAGCAGCTGAACGTCCCGTGGGACGACGAAATCCTGAAGGCGACGCTGCTCACGCGCGACGGCGCGGTCGTGCATCCGAATTTTCTAAAGAAGGCGTGACGGAGCGAATATGAAATCTGTTGCGCGGTTTGACTCAATTCTCCCTCCCCCTGAAAGGGGGAGGGTCGCGAGTGTAGCGAGCGGGGTGGGGGTCAAGCAGACGACCCCCACCCGCCTCCGTTCGCGGTCGCGAACGTCGGTCGCCCTCCCCCTTGCAGGGGGAGGGATAAGAAAATCCGAAGGAGCTTCTGCATGAGCCAGGTGAGCAATGTCGATCCCTTCGTCTTCCAGTTCTCGATCTTCGTGCTGGCGGTGTTCGTCGGCTACTACGTGGTCTGGTCGGTGACGCCGGCGCTGCACACGCCGCTGATGTCCGTCACCAACGCGATCTCTTCGGTGATCGTGGTTGGCGCGCTGCTGTCGGTCGGCGTGCCGGACATCGCGAACGACAGCGGTCCCTGGTGGGCGAGGGCGCTCGGTTTCTTCGCGCTGATCATGGCGGCGGTGAATATCTTCGGCGGCTTCCTGGTCACGCAGCGCATGCTGGCGATGTATACGAAGAAAAAGAAGTGACGCGGATGAACCTCGTTCTCATGCCTTTGTCCGTCACCCTGAGGTGCTTGCCGACGAAGTCGGCAAGCCTCGAAGGGCGACGGCCCGTATCGTCATCCTTCGAGGCTCGGCGGCTTCGCCGCCTCGCACCTCAGGATGACGTGCAAGGGGAGAACTCCCGATGACCGGCAACCTCGTCTCATTCCTCTATCTGATCGCGGGCGTGCTCTTCATTCTCGCCTTGCGCGGGCTGTCGAGTCCGGAAACCTCACGGCAGGGCAACTGGTTCGGCATGGCGGGCATGACGATTGCGGTCGTTACCACGCTCGCCGCATCGCCGCCCGCAGGTCCCATCGGCTGGGCGCTGGTGATCGGCGGGATCGCGGTCGGCGGCGCGATCGGTGCCTTCATCGCGCGCAAGATCGCGATGACGCAGATGCCGGAACTGGTCGCCGCTTTTCACTCGCTTGTTGGTCTTGCGGCCGTGCTCGTTGCGGCCGGCGCGCTTTACGCACCGGAGGCGTTCGGCATCGGAGCGCCGGGGGCGATCAAGGGTGCGACCCTCGTTGAGATGTCGCTGGGTGCCGCCATCGGCGCCATCACCTTCACCGGATCGGTGATCGCGTTTATGAAACTCTCCGGCCGCATGAGCGGCAAGCCGATCATTCTGCCCGCGCGGCACTTTGTGAACATCGCGCTCGCGGTATCGATTGTCGCCTGCATCGTGATGCTGGTCCGCACCGAGAGCCATACGCTGTTCTGGGTGCTGGTGGCGTTGTCGCTCTTGATCGGAGTCCTCATCATCGTGCCGATCGGCGGCGCCGACATGCCGGTCGTGATCTCGATGCTGAATTCCTATTCCGGCTGGGCGGCGGCCGGGATCGGCTTCACACTCTCCAACACCGCGCTCATCATCACGGGCGCGCTGGTCGGGTCGTCCGGCGCGATCCTGTCCTACATCATGTGCAAGGGTATGAACCGCAGTTTCATTTCGGTGATCCTTGGCGGGTTCGGCGGCGAGGTGGCGGCATCGGGCAAGGCGGAAACGCGGCCGGTGAAGCAGGGCTCGGCGGACGACGCGGCTTTCATCATGAAGAATTCTTCCAAGGTCATCATCGTGCCGGGTTACGGCATGGCGGTGGCGCAGGCCCAGCATGCGCTTCGCGAGATGGTCGACAAGCTGAAGGAAGAAGGCGTCGAGGTGAAATACGCGATCCACCCGGTCGCGGGCCGCATGCCCGGCCACATGAACGTGCTCTTGGCCGAGGCGAATGTGCCCTATGACGAAGTGTTCGAGCTTGAGGACATCAATTCGGAATTTGCGACCGCCGATGTGGCTTTCGTGATCGGCGCGAACGACGTGACCAATCCCGCGGCCAAGACCGACAAGACATCGCCGATCTACGGCATGCCGGTGCTGGACGTGGAGAAGGCCAAGACCGTGCTCTTCATCAAGCGCGGCATGGGCTCCGGCTATGCCGGCATCGAGAACGAGCTGTTCTTCCGCGACAACACCATGATGCTGTTCGCCGACGCGAAGAAGATGGTCGAGAACATCGTCAAGGGGCTTTGAGCGGGATCAGCGCTCAACTGCAATTGCCCAGGCACTTCATTAATTCGCCGTTCACCCGGTTCACACAAGCCGATTTCGTCATGTCGTTGCCAGAACTCATGCAAGAATTAGAATCGCGCGCCTGATTGTTGTAGCATGTCGAGCAGCTTCTCGGTCCGGCACCGGGCGGGCGGCATTTCCATCCGCCGGAATTGAAACAGGTGTGTCCGTCCGGACAAGAGTAAGTGATGTTCTGGGTGCCCTCACGCACCGTCGCGCAGGTCACCTTGGCCTGTCGCAGGAAGCCGAATTCGGCGGCTTCTGCTTGGGAGGTTTGACCGGTTTTCATCGAGAACGCTGTCGCCGGCTGCAGCAGTGGCCCAATTACCGCGGCTGTGAAGATCGCAAAAAAGAGAATGACGGGACGTGAGGCCGTAAGGCGCATGCGCATGGCAATCCCCCGCGGATCGTGTTTCCCCGCTTTCAGTCGCTCCCAGAACGCCAACAGTGAGGCCTACTATCCGGGATAACGCAATCTCTTTCTGCAATTTTGCCATGGTGTGCAGTTGGGAAATTGCACCACGGATAGAAGGAAGGTATCGGGTCGTTTATGGCGCAGTTGAAATCCATCGCGATTTTCGCACTCGTATTTTACGCGGGGCTGGTCGGGCTGCTGTATCTGTTGCAGCGCTCGCTGATGTATTTCCCCTATACGGTGCGCATCGAACCGGCGGCGGTGGGTTTCAACCAAGCGTCGGAAGAAATCCTGGAGACGCCCGATGGCGAGAAGCTCGTCGTCTGGCACGTTCCGCCTCAAGGCGAAAAGCCGGTGCTCCTTTATTTCCACGGTAATGGCGGATCGCTTGCGGGACGCGCGCAGAAATATGCGTTGCTAACAAAGGACGGACTTGGCCTCGTGGCGCTTTCCTATCGCGGTTATGGGGGTTCAACCGGATCGCCCAGTGAAACCGGGCTGATGACCGATGCGATGGCGGCCTATCAATTCGCTGTTTCGAAATACAAGGCCGAACGCATCGTTCTCTGGGGAGAGTCGCTTGGCACCGGTGTTGCGGTGGCGCTCGCGGCGAGCCATCCGGTTTTCAAGATCGTGCTGGAAGCGCCGTTCACCTCCGCCGCCGACATTGCCGCGTCGGTCTATCCGATCGTGCCGGTGCGATGGCTGATGAAGGACCAGTTCCGGTCGGAAGAGAAGATCGGAAACGTGAAGGCGCCGATCCTCGTGTTGCACGGCGCGCGCGATGGCGTCGTTCCGATCCGCTTCGGCGAGCGGTTGTACGAGAAGATCACGTCGCCCAAACGCTTCGTGCGCTTTCCGGAAGGCGGGCACGAATGGCTGGAGAAGTTCGGTTCGCTGGAAGTGGCGAGGAAGTTTATTGAGGAGTGAAACTATCGTCGTCCGGCCGAGCCGCGCAGCGGCGAGAGCCGGGACCGCTGTAGAGTTCGCTGAAATCGATCCCGGCTCGCGCTTGCCCGTGACGCGGGCTCGCTTGGCCGGGATGACGGGCCTTGCGTCAATTCAAATTGTACGTCGCGCCCGGCTGCCCGCCGACGCGCCGGAAGCCGGCCTGCGCGGGCTGGTAGTTCTGATTCAGGCCCAGAGCCTTGGCGAAGGAACCGGCCGCCTGATCGCGGTCGCCCAGCCGTTCATAGGCCATGCCGCGGCTGGTCCAGATTTCGACCGAGCGCGGTTCGCGCTCGACAGCCTCGTCGAAATCGCGGGCCGCGGTCTTGAAATCGTTGACCGCAAAATAGGAAAGCCCGCGCGCAAGCAGCGGCTCGGAGGCATTCCTCGATAAGCTCAAAGCTTTGCTGAAATCCTCGATGGCCTGCTTGTGCAGGCGCTGGCTCTGATAGACGAGCCCGCGATTGTGAAACGCCTGTGCATCGTCCGGTTTGAGCTGAACGGCCTTGTTGAAATCGGCGAGCGCCTGCTGGGGGTGACCCTGCGCGCGATGGATGTTCCCGCGCCCGACATAGGCGGCTGCATAGGTCGGGTCGAGCTGGATCGCGCGGTTGTAGTCGGCCATCGCGAGGTCTGGCCGCTTGATCTCGCGGTGAACGAGCGCGCGGTTGGCATAGGCCGGCGCGTAGCGGGGGTCGATCTGGACGGCGCGATTGAAGTCCGCGAGCGCCTCGTTGTAGCGCCCGGCGCTGCCGAGCACGGAGCCGCGCATGTTGTAGGCCTGCGGATCGTTCGGGTTGCGCTGGATGACTTCGGAGAGCGAGCGCAGATTGGTGGGTGAGGAGATCGCCTGCACCTCGTCGTCGTCGAGGCCCGAGACGCCCGGCACCATGGTCGAGCAGCCGCCGGCGACAAGGGCAAATGCGAGCATGGCCACGCGCCCGATGCCGGCTGCGTGACGCAGGCTGTAAGCGCTCCCCCGATCCCGATCCATTCGTTACTTCTTGCTTGCGGCTTGCGGCGAGTTTTGGGCTGCAGGCAGGCCCTGGAAATGCAAACGCGGGCAGATGGTTAATCTGCCCGCGCCTGAAATCAAGTTCGCTCTGCCTAGCGCGGGCCGCCGCGTCCGCCGCCGCCCATTCCACCGCCGCTGCGTTCGCCGCCACGGCCACCGGGGCCGCCGGCACCCGGGCCGCCGCGGCCCGGAATGATTTTCGGCTTCATCGGGATCAGGCCTTCGCGCTGCGCCTTCTTGCGGGCGAGCTTGCGGGCGCGGCGGATGGCTTCCGCCTTTTCGCGCGCCTTGCGCTCGGAGGGCTTTTCGTAGTGGCCGCGCAGCTTCATTTCGCGGAAGATGCCTTCGCGCTGCATCTTCTTCTTCAATGCCTTCAAAGCCTGATCGACATTATTGTCGCGAACGAGAACCTGCACGTGTTGCCTCTCAAAAATTCGGGTTGAACGGAGATCGGCGGATGGGCCGGTAGAGGTGGCGCCAATGCCGCCGAATTGCGCGGGAAGTACCAGAAGCCGGCCGCAAAGTCCACTAGGCCGCGCCGAATGCCGTTTCTCACCGGAAATGGCGGCGCGCAACCGCCGCCATTTCAAGGACGGAAGCCGAGGCTTACTTGACCTGAATCTTCGGGACTTCGATCTTGATCTCGGCTGTCTTGTTCGCGCCCGGGTACCAGCCAAACGCGTAAGCCATCGCCACAAACACTACTAACCCGCCCAGAATCAGCCCGAGCATTGCATTGCTACCACTGTTGTCGGCCATTGTACGTTCTCCTTGATCAGTTGTTGTGAGGTAGTTCGATCTTCGGCATCTCCGGGAGCGGGAAGCTCGCGGTGTCGAAAGATGTCGGGAACCAGCCAAATGCGTAGGCGGCGCCCGCGGTGATGATGGCAATCCCTGCAATCAATCCGAGGAAACTGAAGCCGCCATATTCCGGCTCGGCTTCGGGGCGTTTCCTGTGGCGAGCGAGAGGCTTCTTTTTCAGTGTCGATTTGGGCATGTTCGCCTCCTTCCCCCCTTGATTGCTTGAAAACCGTTGGGGGATCAGAAAGGTTCCGAGGGTTTTTCGAGGTCCATTCGTCTGTTCCGTCTCCCACCGGGTACATTCATGCGCATCACCGGCATCGCCGACATCGTCGTTCCGATCTCGTCCTCCATCCGCAACGCCTACATCGACTTCTCGACCATGACCGCGAGCGTGGTCGCGGTGTTCACCGATGTGAAAAAAGACGGGAAGCCGGTCGTGGGCTTCGGTTTCAATTCCAACGGCCGCTATGCGCAGCAGGCATTGCTGCGCGAACGCTTCATTCCACGGCTGCAATCGGCCGCGGCGATGGAAATCCAGGACGAGCGGGGCCTGATCGATCCGGCCAAGGCCTGGGCGGCGATGATGAAGAACGAAAAGCCGGGCGGCCATGGCGAACGTTCGGTCGCGGTCGGCGTGCTCGACATGGCGATCTGGGATGCCTTGTCCAAGGCGGAAGGCGTGCCGCTCTGGAAACTGCTCGCCGACCGCTACAACGACGGAAAATTCGACGAGGCGGCGTGGGTCTATGCCGCCGGCGGCTACTACTATCCGGGCGAAGACGTGAAATCGCTCACCGAGGAGATGAAACGCTATCTCGATCTTGGCTATTCGACCGTCAAAATGAAAATCGGCGGCGCCGATCTGAGCGCCGACCTGAAGCGCATCGAGGCGGTGCTGACCATTCTCGGCGGCAACGGCGACAGATTATGCGTCGATGTGAACGGCCGCTTCGATCTGCAAACCGCCATCGACTACGGCCGTGCAATCGAGCCGTTCAAGCTGCACTGGTACGAGGAACCGCTCGACCCGCTCGATTATCTGCTGCATGCGGCCCTCGCCACCGAATACATGCCGCCGCTCGCGACCGGCGAAAATCTCTTTTCGCATCAGGACGCGCGCAATCTGATCCGCCATGGCGGCCTGCGCCCGGACCGGGACTGGCTGCAATTCGATCCGGCGCTCTCCTACGGTCTCGTCGAATATCTGCGCACGCTGGATACGCTGCGCGCGCATGGCTGGTCGCCACGGCGTTGCGTGCCGCATGGAGGCCATCAGTTCGCATTGAACATCGCGGTTGGATTGGGTCTTGGCGGCAACGAATCCTATCCGCAGGTGTTCGCGCCGTTTGGCGGTTTCGCCGACAACACGCCGGTCAAGGACAGCCGCGTGAAGATGCCGGATATTCCGGGCGTCGGTTTCGAGGCGAAGAATGCACTCTATGCCGTGATGAAGCCGATGCTGGAGGCGGCTTGAGCGTTCGCTTTAGGAAGCGGCACGGCGGTGCAGATAGACGGCCACTGCCCCAAGAGCAACTACAACGAGCGGCATTATGTAAAAGGCAAGAATTTGGGTCGACGTCATTACCGCAACCCTCCAAGGATGTATCGAGCAAATATATGTAGGATAATTGCGGCAATAATCCAACCAGCGCTTCCGCTGAACAATGTCAACGTATTAATCGCTGCTCCAAAGCCTTGAGGACTATAGAACACAGCGGCGATGGGTGTGAGCAGGCCAATCGTGACGCAAGATGTAGCAACCGAGTTTAATGAAGTTGCCAGCAGCTTGGTGCGTTCGTTGTTGATGAGCTTTTTTTGACAAAAAGCCGCCTCCTTTTGGTGAGGCTATCGAATTATTGATTCGGTGTCTTTGGTAATTCGCGTCACATGCCCCATCTTGCGGCCCGCCCGCGCTTCGCCCTTGCCGTACAGATGCACGCAGGCGCCGGGTTCGGCGGCGAGTTTTTCCCAATCGTTCGCTTCCGCGCCGATCAGGTTGGTCATTTCCACGTTGCCCAGCCTGCGCGGCTTCGCGAGCGGCCAGCCCGCGACGGCGCGGATGTGCTGCTCGAACTGGCTCGCGGTCGCGCCATCCATCGTCCAGTGGCCGGAATTGTGCACACGCGGCGCGATTTCGTTCACGAGCAATTTCAGTTTTCCGCTTTCATCCAGCACGAACATTTCAACGGCGAGCACGCCGACATAATTCAGCGCCTCTGCGATCTTCGTGGCGATTACGATCGCCTGTCCGCCGAGCGCATCCGGCATTCGCGCGGGCACGCGCGATTTGTGCAGGATATGATCGCGGTGCAGGTTTTCTGTCGTGTCGAACGCGACGACCTTGCCGTCGCGGCCGCGCGCCGCCACAACCGATACTTCGCGCCGGAACGGCACGAACTGTTCGAGAATGGAAGGTGCAGAGCCAATCGAAGCGAACGCCGCTTCTGCCTCCTCCGCGCGCTTGATCGTGGCTTGCCCTTTTCCGTCATAGCCGAGGCGGCGTGTTTTCAGCACCGATGGCGTGCCGATTCCGGCAACCGCCTGTTTCAGCGTTGCAATGGAATCGACGGCCGCGAATTTCGGCGTTGCGATGCCGAGCCTGTTGACGAACGTTTTTTCGACGATGCGGTCCTGGGTCGTTTCCAGCACCGAAGGATCGGGAAACACGGGCTTTCGCGACCACAGGAATTTCGCGGTGGCGGCCGGAATATTTTCAAATTCGTAGGTCACGACATCCACGGCATCAGCGAATTTCGCGAGGGCCGCCTCATCCTCATAGGCAGCACAGGTTTGCGCGGCGGAAACATCGAAGGCGCAGGAATCCATTTCCGGCGCATAGATGTGGCACTTCAATCCAAGCTCGGCTGCGGCGAGCGCCAGCATCCGGCCAAGCTGTCCGCCGCCCAAAATTCCGATGGTCGCGCCGGGCGCAAGCACGGGAAGTTTTTTGTTCATGGATTTCAGCGGGGCCGCTTGCCCACGGAAGCGGTCTGCTTCGCGCGGAAAGCATCGAGGCGTTTGGCGATGGCCTTGTCTTCGAGCGCCAGCACGGCGGCGGCGAGCAGGGCCGCGTTCTTGGCACCCGGTTCGCCGATCGCAAGCGTCCCGACGGGAATGCCGGCAGGCATCTGCATGATGGAGAGGAGGCTATCGATGCCTTTCAGCGCCTTCGATTTCACCGGCACGCCGAACACCGGCAGCGGCGTCAGAGAGGCGGCCATGCCGGGCAGGTGCGCGGCACCCCCGGCGCCCGCGATCACCACCTTGAAGCCGTCGGCGCGGGCCGACTTCGCGAATCGGTAGAGCCGATCCGGCGTGCGGTGCGCCGAAACCACCAGCGCTTCGTAGCCGATCTTGAGCTGGTCGAGCATAAGCGCCGTCTGCCGCATGGTTGCCCAGTCGGATTTCGAGCCCATGATGATGGCGACGGGGCGCTTTCGCGCGGGCATTGAACAAAACCTCTGGCGCAGGAAAGCGCCGGATTATAGAGCATGATCCCGAAAAGTGGAGACCGGTTTTCGGAAAAGATCATGCTTAAACAAGAATCTAAACCATGATCGTTCTGTTTGAACGCATCATGGTTTAGAGGTGGAAGGGTTGCTTGCAAGCGGATCGGGGCAGGGCGGTTAAGATGGCGGAGAAGCCGCAGGGCGTATCGCGAAAACGCACCGAAGCCGGAAGGCCGGCGAGGGGCCGCGCCTCGAATCGCGAGCGTGCAACCCAGGCCGAGAAGCCCGCGGCATCCACCCCGAAATCGCGCTCGCTCCCGATGCGCCTCGCCGCCGAAGTGGAAGCGTTGCGCCAAGAGCTGAAACAGGCCCGTGCACTCGTCGCCGAACTTGAGACGCGGGTCGATGAAGACCCGCTCACCGGGCTGCTGAACCGGCGCGGCTTTGAGCGGACGCTGGAGCGCTCGCTTGCGTTCGTGCGCCGCTACGATGCGACGGCAGCACTCCTCTATCTCGATCTCGACGGGTTCAAACCCATCAACGATCAGTACGGACACGCGGCCGGCGACTGGGTGCTCGGCCGCGTCGGGCGGCTGATTGCGGGCAATGTGCGGGCCTCGGATTTCGTCGCGCGCGTCGGGGGCGACGAACTTGCGGTGCTGCTCTGGAATGTGAGCGAGACGAAGGCCGAGGAAAAAGCGCGGCAGCTTGAGGACATGATCGAGGGTGAAACATTCACCCAAGGAAAGAAAAACCTGAAGCTCGGTTTATCCGTCGGCATGACCATGCTTACCACCGAAGACACGGTCGAGACGTCGCTCGCGCGCGCCGATACCGCCATGTACGCGCGGAAGAAGGCGCGCAAGAACGGCAAGGCGTCATCCTGAGGTGCGAGCGAAGCGAGCCTCGAAGGATGGCGCCCGCGTCTGTCATCCTTCGAGGCTCGGCGCAGACGCGCCTCGCACCTCAGGATGACGTTCTATAATCAACGCAAAAACGGCGCCATCCCGGCGCGCGCGAGTTCATCCGCACGTTCGTTTTCCGCATGCCCGACATGGCTCTTCAGCCAGTGCCAGCTCACCGTATGCTTCTTCGCCGCCGTGTCGAGACGCTGCCAGAGTTCGGCGTTCTTCACCGGCTTCTTGTCGGCGGTCTTCCAGCCGTTTTTCTTCCAGTTGTGGATCCACGCAGTGATCCCGCTGCGCACATACTGGCTGTCGGTATAGACATCCGCATGCGCGCCATCCGGCAAGGACTCCAGCGCGGAAATCACTGCCAGCAATTCCATGCGGTTGTTCGTCGTGGCGGCGTCGCCGCCGCTCATCTCCCAGGTTTTTCCATCCTGACGAAACAAGGCTCCCCACCCGCCGGGGCCGGGATTGCCGGAGCAGGCGCCGTCCGTCCAGATTTCAAGCTTGCTCATGCGCGGCTTCTTTTTTCATCCCTCCCCCTGAAGGGGGAGGGAAAGCAAGTGCGGGATGAATCGTCATGCCGCCAGTCCGTAATCGCGCGCATGTTCGATGCGCTGGTGAAAGCGCAGCTTGCGCAGATATTCCAGCGGGTCCTTCGGCCGCACGAGCGCGCCGGGCGGCACGTCGAGCCAGTCGACGAGCCTTGTCAGCAAAAAGCGCAGGGCGGCGCTGCGGGCAAGCAGCGGAAGTGCGTTCAGTTCATCCACGGACATTTTCCGTTCGGCGTTATAGGCGGATAGAAGCGCCTTGCCCTTGGTGACGTTGTAGGAGCCGTCCGCCTCGAAGCACCAGGCGTTCAGGCAGATCGCGAGATCGTAGGCCATCACGTCGTTGCAGGCGAAATAGAAATCGATCACGCCGGACAGCCTGTCGCCGATGAAGAATACGTTATCCGGAAAAAGATCGGCATGGATGACGCCGCGCGGGAGCGTGCCCGGCCAGGCGCTCGCGAGATGATGAAGCTCGTCGCCGACAATCTTCGACAATCCGTCGAACACCGTATTGGCGCGCAGGCCCGCGCTGTCGGCGAGCTTGCGCCAGCCCGCGGGACCAAGCGCGTTCTTGCGTTCGATGCTGAAATCGGCGGCGGCCAGATGAAACTGCGCCAGCACTTTTCCCAGTGCGGCACAGTGCGCCACTTGCGGCTTGCGGACCCACACGCCGTCGAGAAATGTGATGATCGCGGCAGGCCTGCCCGAAAGTTCGCCGAGGGCCACGCCTTTTTTATTCTTCACCGGCAGCGGACAATTGATGCCCTTGCGCGCAAGATGCTCCATCAGCCCGAGAAAAAACGGCAGGTCCGCGCGCGCCACGCGTTTCTCGTAGAGCGTCAGGATGTAATAGCCGGCCTTGGTATGCAGCAGGAAATTTGAATTCTCCACGCCTTCGGCGATGCCCTTGAACGAGAGCAGTTCGCCCAGATCGTAATTTAAGAGGAACGCGCCAAGCTCGTCCTCGCTGACGTCGGTATAGACGGCCACAAAACTTATTCCGCTGCGTAGATTGCGGGACGATAACGCGGCTTCGGAATCGGCAAGCCCTTATCCTTGGCCGTTTCGAGCCAGGCCTTCATCGCCACTTCCAGTTCATGCAAGGCTTCCTCCGGCGTATCGGCGAGTGCGGAGCAAGATTTCAAGTCGGGGGCGTCTGCCACCCAAGACTTGTCTTCATCCGACCAGAACAGATTGATGTGAAGCTTCATCATGCGATACAGACCTGCATCGAGTTTCTCCCAACATATTCCTTATTCACCTCCCCCTGAAAGGGGAGGTCGATTTCTCCCGCAAAGCGGGAGAAATCGGGAAGGGGGTCCGATCAGCGAGAATGCCCCTCCCCGAACCGCCTTCGGCGGTTCGACCCTCCCCTTTTAGGGGAGGGTGAAAATTCACTCCGCCGCGTCTTCGCGCAGTTCGCGGGGTAGCGGAAAGAACACGCTCTCTTCCGCGGTCGAAACGGTGTCGACCTCGATTGCATAACGCTGGGCAAACGCATCGATGATTTCCTCGACCAGCACTTCAGGCGCCGACGCGCCCGCGGTGATGGCGAGGCTTTTGATGGCGCCGAACCGCGACCAGTCGATTTCCTCTGCACCCTGCACAAGGGCTGTCGCGCGGCAACCCGAGCGCTCCGCGACCTCGCGCAGCCGCTGCGAGTTGGAGCTGTTGGGTGCGCCGACCACGATCATCGCTTCCACCTTCGGCGCGGTGCGCTTCACCGCTTCCTGCCGGTTGGTGGTGGCGTAGCAGATGTCCTCCTTGTGCGGACCGACGATCGCCGGGAAACGCTCGCGCAGAATCGCGACGATTTCCGCGGTATCATCCACCGAAAGCGTCGTCTGTGTCACATAGGAAAGGGAATTGGCATCCCGCGGCTGGAAGTGGCGCGCGTCCTGCGGCGTTTCGATCAGCGTCACGGCGCCGGCGGGCAGCTGTCCCATCGTGCCGATCACTTCGGGGTGGTTGCGATGGCCGACAAGCACGATTTGGCGCCCGCGCTTGAAATGCACCATCGCCTCGCGATGCACTTTCGTCACCAGCGGACAGGTGGCGTCAATGGCGAACAGGTTGCGCCGCCCGGCTTCGGCCGGCACCGCCTTCGGCACGCCATGCGCGGAGAAGATCACCGGCCGGTCGCCGTCCGGAACCTCGGTCAGTTCCTCGACGAACACGGCACCTTTCCGCCGCAGGCTCTCGACCACGTATTTGTTGTGAACGATCTCGTGCCGCACATAGACCGGCGCCCCGTATTTCACGAGCGCCCGTTCCACCGCATCGATTGCCCGCACCACGCCGGCGCAAAAGCCGCGCGGGGCGCATAAAAAGATGCGGAGAGGCGGTTTTTCGGGATGCATTGCGTGCTCGGCCATAATTTGCTTCTCAGGCTTTCTACCCCTATATAGCCCCCAACCCCGGTCAATTTAAGAACAACCGAGGCTCCGTCCGATAGGGCGGCGGAGCGCGAAAACCCGTATCTGTTCGCCAAAGAGGCCCCTTATGACTGCTGCACCCCTGATGCCCAAGGCCACCGCCGTATGGCTCGTGGAAAACACCTCGCTTTCATTCGATCAGATTGCCGATTTCTGCAAGCTGCACCCGCTTGAGGTGAAGGGCATTGCCGACGGCGAGGTGGCGCAGGGCATCAAGGGCATGGACCCGATCACCACCGGGCAGCTCACGCGCGAAGAGATCGCGAAGGCCGAGGCCGATCCGACCCACCGGCTTCAGATCGTCGAGAGCCGCCGCGTGCCGATCCCGGAGGCGAAGCCGAAGAAGGGGCCGCGCTATACCCCCGTCTCCAAGCGGCAGGACCGTCCGAACGCCATCCTCTGGCTCGTGCGCAATCACCCGGAGCTGAAAGACAGCCAGATCATGCGGCTTGTCGGCACGACCAAGTCGACGATCCAGTCCGTGCGCGACCGCTCGCACTGGAATTCGCAGCAGTTGGCGCCGATGGATCCGGTGACGCTGGGCCTCGCCTCGCAGATCGACCTCGATCACGAAGTGCGCCGCGCCTCCAAGGAAAAGCCGGCACCCGCGCAAACCGAGTCGACCCTGCTTCCGGCATCGGAAACCACCATCGCCCGCAAGGAACCCGAGCCGCAGCTCTCGACTGAGCCTCCCAAGCGCGAGCGCGAGACGCCGATCGACGTGGACTCGGTGTTCGCCAAGCTCGGTGGCGGCCGCAAGAGCGAGTAATTTTCCGAACCTATCGGTCCAAGAAGCATATTCTTTCAGTTTAACTCATGCTGGACCCCGGCTCGGACGGCTTCGCCGTCCGTCCGGGGAACGTCATTTCAACCAAAATTATTTCAACTGCTCGTCTTCCACTGGCACCGTGTAATTCAGCGCGAGGCGTCCGCCGTCGGCGTGGATGGTTTCGCCGGTGATGTAGCTTGCCTCGTCGGAGGCAAGGAACACCGCGACCGAGGCGACTTCCTCCGGTTCGCCAATCCTGCCCAAGGGTGTGCGCGCGAGCAGCAGCCGTCTTGCCTCGCGGTCCTTGGCAACGCTGCTCAGCATTTCCGTCATGATCGAGCCGGGGCCGATCGCGTTGACGCGAATCCCGTAGGGCGCCAGCGCCAGCGCCATCGAGCGCGTGAGCTGCTGGATGCCGCCCTTGGACGTTGAATAGGCGACATGGTTCGGAATCGCGACCGTCGCGTTGATCGACGACATGTTGACGATGGCGCCCGGCTTCTTGCCTGTCTTCACCTGCGCGACCATTTTCCTCGCCGCGGCCTGGCCGAGCAGGAAACTTCCCTTCACGTTGACGCGCATCACGCGGTCGAATTCGGATTCCTTCAGTTCGAGGAAATCCGCCGCCGAATTGATGCCCGCGTTGTTGATGGCGATATCGACATCGCCACCGAACATCTTGCATGCGATGTCGATCAGGTTTTGGACTTCATTGCTGGAGCCGACATCGCAGCGGACGAAATAGGCATTGCCGCCCAGATGCTTCGCCGCGATGGCGCCCGCCGTCTCGTCGATGTCGGCGAGCACGACCTTGGCGCCTTCCTCGATGAAACGCTTTGCGATGGCGAGGCCAATGCCGCGCGCGGCACCGGTGACGATGGCGACTTTATTTTCCAGGCGGGGCATCAGATCCCCAACCCTCGCCCTCTCAGCGCCGTCGCAATCTCATCCAGAATCGCCGGATCGTCGATGGTCGCCGGCATGTTCCAGGCATCCCTGTCGGCGATCTTCTTCATCGTGCCGCGCAGGATTTTGCCGGAGCGGGTTTTCGGCAGGCGGCTCACGGTGATCGCCACCTTGAAGGCCGCGACCGGTCCGATCTTTTCGCGCACCAGCGCCACGACTTCCTTCTCGATTTCGGACGGATGCCGGTTCACGCCCGTCTTCAGCACGATGAACCCGCACGGCACTTCGCCCTTGAGTTCGTCCTTGATGCCGACGACGGCGCATTCGGCGACGTCCGGGTGCGCGGAAAGAATTTCCTCCATGCCGCCGGTCGAGAGCCGGTGTCCGGCCACATTGATGATGTCGTCGGTGCGGCTCATGATGAAGACGTACCCATCCTCGTCGCGGAAGCCGGCGTCGGCGGTTTTGTAATAGCCGGGAAACTCGGCGAGGTAGCTTTCGTGGAAGCGATCGTCCTGCTGCCACAGGGTCGGCAGACAGGAAGGCGGCAGCGGAAGCTTCACCGCGATCGAGCCCATCTTGCCGGGACCGACGGGTTTGCCGTTTTCATCCAGAATGTCGATGTCGTAACCGGGCATCGGCACGGAGGATGAGCCATATTTCACCGTCATCTGCCCGAGACCGACCGGATTGCCGGCGATGGTCCAGCCGGTTTCGGTCTGCCACCAGTGATCGATCACCGGCACTTTCAGGATTTTTTCCGCCCACTGGATCGTGTCCGGGTCGGCGCGCTCGCCCGCGAGAAAGAGCGTGCGGAATTTCGACAGGTCGTGGCCCGCAAGCATCTTTGCGTTCGGATCTTCCTTCTTGATCGCACGGAACGCGGTCGGCGCTGTAAAGAGCGCGGCGACGCCATGCTCCGCGCAGACGCGCCAGAACGCGCCCGCGTCCGGCGTGCCGACCGGCTTTCCCTCGTACAGGATCGACGTGCAGCCGGTGAACAGCGGCGCATAGACAATGTAGGAGTGTCCGACCACCCAGCCGATGTCGGACGCGGCCCAGAACACTTCGCCCGGCTCGATGCCGTAGATGTTCTTCATGGACCAGTGCAGCGCGACCATGTGGCCGCCATTGTCGCGCACGACGCCTTTCGGGATGCCGGTCGTGCCGGATGTGTAGAGAATGTAGAGCGGGTCGGTGGCGAGAAGCGGCACGCAGTCCGCGGTCTTTCCGTCGCGGCGTGCCGCGGCGAGCAGCGCTCCCCAGTCATGATCGCGGCCCGTGATCATCGAGGCCTCAAGCTGCGGGCGCTGTAACAGCAGCACGTCCTGCGGCTTGTGCGTGGAAAGCTTGATCGCCTCATCGAGCAGCGGCTTGTAGGGGATGACGCGCGCGACTTCGATGCCGCAGGAAGCGGTGAGGATCATTTTCGGCTTGGCGTCGTCGATGCGGGTGGCGAGCTCCTTCGCGGCAAAGCCGCCGAACACCACGGAATGAATGGCACCGATGCGGGCGCAGGCATACATCGCGAACAGCGCTTCCGGTACCATCGGCATGTAGAGGATGACGCGGTCGCCCCTCCCGACGCCGAAATCCTTCAGCATCGCGGCGAGGGTTGTGACCTCCGCCTGCAGTTCGGCATAGGTGAAGGCGCGCTTGGTGCCGGTGACCGGGCTGTCATAGATGATCGCGTTCTGCGCGCCGCGGCCGGCTTTCACATGACGGTCGATCGCGTTGTAGCAGGTGTTGCAGACCGCATCGGGAAACCAGCGGCCATAGACGCCGGCATCCTTGTCGAAAATTTTCTTCGGCGCCTCGACCCAGTCGATGGATTTCGCGGCCTCCGCCCAGAAGCCCTCCGGGTCCCGCTTCCAGCCCGCATAGACCTCGGGATAGCGGCTGCCCGCTTTGCTATCCATCACGTTCGCTCCCATGCGCTTGGTTTTTGTTTTCTGCGTTCATTTTTCCGGTTCCTCGGCGGGTTGGCAAGCGGGATAAAGGTCTGGGTTGAGATGTGTGCTTGTTGCGCGCGAGACGGATGCGCTTTAGTGCATAAGAGCACGCCTTCCAGAGTCTTTCCCAGAATCGATCCAGTGCTCACCGATCCCCTGTTTTTCGTCACCGCGCTTGTTGCCGTTCTGTTTCTCGGCCTTGCCAAAGGCGGTTTTACAGGGGTCGGGCTGATCGCGACGCCGATGCTGTCGCTCTTGATCCCGCCCCTGCAGGCGGTGGCGATCGTTCTGCCGATTCTCATCCTGCAGGATGTGATGTCGGTCTGGGTCTACCGGCGCGACTGGGATGCGCGAAACCTGAAGATCATGCTGCCGGGCGCCGTGATCGGCGTCGGCGTGGCGTGGCTCTTCATGGCGAAGGTGCCGGAGGCAGCGGTGCGGCTCGCCATCGGCATCGTCACGCTCGCGTTCGTGTTGAACCAGTGGTTCGGCAAGAAGCCCGAGAAGGAACGCGGCAAGCCCAGCATCTGGCGCGGCGCGATCGCGGGCGGGTTGTCCGGCTTCACCAGTACGATCTCGCATGCCGGCGGGCCGCCGTATCAGATTTACATCATGCCGCAGCGGCTCGCGAAGATGACGTTTGTGGGCACGACGGCGATCTTCTTCGCGGTGGTCAACGCGGTGAAGATCGCGCCGGTGCTGGCACTCGGCCAGTTCACCTCGAAAAACCTGTTCACTTCGGCCGTGCTGTTGCCATTGGCGGCTGCCACGAACTATCTCGGCATCGTGCTCGTGCGGCGGATGCCATCCGAGCTGTTCTATCGCATCGTGTATCTGGTGATGTTCCTGCTCTCGCTGGAATTGATCAGGGGCGGCGCGATGGTCCTCATCGCAAAATAAATTCCCTCCCCCTGAAAGGGGAGGGTTGCCGACGCCGCCACGCGGCGAAGGCGGGTGGGTCTTTTTCGCAAGCGACCCCCACCCGCTCGGTCGCTTTGCTCCCCCGCCCTCCCCCTTTCAGGGGGAGGGATGAAGAGTGTCGCTTGAGGCGATGCAAAGACACCGCTAGCGTTCTCCTAACGACAAGAAACGTGCAGGGGGAGGGAACGCGTGGCCAGTGCGTATGACATCGACCTCGATAAGAACCCGGCCAACTTCCAGCCGCTGACGCCGCTCACGTTTCTGGAGCGCGCGGCTTCCGTCTTCCCCGCTCATCCGGCGATTGTTCACGGCGGGCGCACGACCAGCTATCGCGATTTCTACGCGCGGGCGCGCAGGCTTGGCTCTGCGCTGGCGAAGCACGGCATTTCGCGCGGGGACACGGTGGCCGCGATGCTCGCCAACACGCCGGCGATGCTGAAGGCGCATTACGGGGTGCCGATGACCGGCGGCGTCCTGAACACGCTCAACACGCGCCTCGACGCGCCGATCATCGCTTTCTGCCTCGATCACGGCGAAGCGAAAGTGGTGATCACCGACCGGGAATTTTCCAAAACGATGAAGGCAGCCCTTGCGCTCTGCAGGACGAAGCCGCTCGTAATCGATTATGACGACCCGGAATTCACGGGCGAAGGCGAGCGCATCGGCTCTATTGAATACGAGGATTTCATCGCGCAGGGCGATCCGGCGTTCGCATGGAAAATGCCGGACGACGAATGGGATGCGATCTCGCTGAACTACACATCGGGCACCACCGGCGACCCGAAAGGCGTGGTCTATCACCATCGCGGTGCGGCGCTGCTTGCCATCGGCAACATCGTCACCTGCGGCATGCGGAAGAATCCGGTCTATCTCTGGACGCTGCCGATGTTTCATTGCAACGGCTGGTGCTTCCCTTGGTCGATCTCCGCTGTCACCGGCACCCATGTCTGCCTGCGGCAGGTGCGGGCCAAGCAGATGTTCGATCTCATTTTGAAGCACGGCGTCACGCATCTTTGCGGCGCGCCCATCGTGATGGCGACGCTCCTGAACGCGCCGGACAACGAGAAGAAGCCGCTTCCGCATGTGGTGGAGTTTTTCACCGCCGCCGCGCCGCCGCCCGAGGCGGTGCTGGCGGCGATGAAGAATGCCGGCTTCAACGTCACGCATCTTTACGGCCTGACCGAAACCTATGGGCCTGCGGTCGTGAACGACTGGCATTCGGCGTGGGATTTGCTGCCGTCCGGCGAGCAGGCGGTTCATAAGGCAAGACAAGGCGTGCGCTACGTGCCGCTGGAGGCGCTCGACGTCATTGACCCGCAAACGATGCAGCCGGTGCCGCGCGACGGCGAGACGCTGGGCGAAGTGATGTTCCGCGGCAATGTCGTGATGAAAGGTTATCTGAAAAATCCGAAAGCCACGCAGCGGGCATTTGAAGGCGGCTGGTTTCATTCCGGCGATCTCGGCGTCGTTCATCCCGATGGCTACGTCCAGCTCAAGGACCGCTCCAAGGACATCATCATTTCGGGCGGCGAGAATATTTCGTCCATCGAAGTGGAAGATGCGCTTTACAAGCACCCCGCCGTCGCGGTCGCAGCCGTTGTCGCGCGGCCGGACGACAAATGGGGGGAGACGCCTTGCGCGTTCATCGAACTGCGCCCCGGAAAATCGGCGACGCCGGACGAAATCATCGAGCACTGCCGCAAGAATCTCGCGCGCTTCAAATGCCCGCGGCATGTGGTGTTTACGGAACTGCCGAAGACCTCGACCGGCAAGATTCAGAAATTTAAATTGCGCGAGATGGCGAAGGGGATTTGACGGACGAAGCGTTCAAACTTTTATCCGACGCAGGTTCTTTGCGATCAATGAAAAATAAAATCGCCGTGGCCCGGACATAGGCGAGTGAAGCGACGCCGTCCTTCGGACGGTTATGTCCGGTCATCCACGTCTTCCTTGTCATCGTCCGCGAAAGCGGACGCTCCAGTAATCATGGAGAACGGGTTTACTGGATCGCCCGGCAAGCTTGCGCAGCCTGCCTAAAGTTCGCTGCGATGACAAAAATACGGCTATTCGCATTTGCTGAATCGAAAGCGGCGTATTCGCGCTAAGTTCGCATAACCTTATCCCCTCCCTCCGCAGGCATTTTAAAATCCACCCGTCTCGATCCAGATAAGGGGCGCATGCGCAGCGTTCTCATGTGCGGATCGGGAGCGGTGGCCTTGCCGCGCGACGTAACGCATCGCGCAGCATTGCGGCCCAAGCCGTTCGTGCCCGCTGCAACGACCTTGCAGCACAGGCATCCGGGTCTGGCGCTTCCCGTGGGCCCAACCACGGTCGCGCCGGTGTGGTGCCGGCAGCGGTGGATAGAGCAGGGGTCCGTTCGTAGCGGATTCGGTTAGTCCACCGGGGTTCGGACGGAGCAAGCCTAGAAACACCGCGTGCGGGACGCCGGAAGCAATCCGGCACCTGCGGTGAAGACCTCCTGTGTGTTTCTTTCACTCACACACAGGGCCGTGGGGATCGGATTTCCCCGGCGTCCCGCGCCGCCCGTTTTGGCGGCGAGACTGACGACGACCCGGGCGTAAAACGCGTCGCGGGAATATTCTCGCTTGTCATTCCGGGGCGCGGAGAGCGAAGCAAGCCGCGAGCCCGGAATCCATAACCTCCGAGCAAAATAATGGACACTGGGGTTATGGATTCCGGACTGCCTCGCTTCGCTCCGGCATCCGGAATGACAGATGCTGTTTGACATGCAACCACGAATGGACGTTCCCCGGACCCGCTGGCGCAGCCCGCCGAGCCGGGGGCCAGAACGGCAAGCGCATGCGATTCCTGGATCCCGGCTCGCACTCGCAGGCTTCGCCGTTCGCTTGGCCGGGACACGTGAGCGGCGAGAAAATCTCCGCGCGGAATGCTGCCGTTAAAAACTGAATCAATCGCGCTTCAAGCGTTGTCGCATGCCGGAAGCAGAATGTGACTCAGGATAACAAATCGGCCGTTCAGGTGTTGGCTGCAAATTTTCTGTGCAACTGCGATGTAAATTTTTTGAAACTTTTACAGTTTCTACAGAGCGCGGATGTCTTGACCCTGCCACAAAAAAATCGTTTCTACGCGCCGCAAACCAGTTTTTGGCGATCACTTGCGATCAAGCTCCCTGATCCGGGTGCCACGCTTTGCTGAAATCCAAGAACAGGATTGTGTGAGCCGTGCGATGGTCGCGCGGATGAGAAACGCACTTCGATGAAGTGTGCGAAAGGGAAGACTCGATGGCTACCGGTACCGTGAAGTGGTTCAACGCCCAAAAGGGTTTCGGCTTCATCCAGCCCGCCGACGGCGGCAAGGATGTGTTCGTCCATATCAGCGCGGTAGAACGCGCCGGCATGTACACCCTGAATGAAGGTCAGAAGGTGAATTTCGAAATCACCACCGAGCGGGGCAAGACCGCGGCGACCAATCTGTCGGCGGCTTCGTAATCCTGGCCGAGATCAGAAAGGGAAAAGCCCGGCGCGAGCCGGGCTTTTTTATGAAATGGCGAGTGTGTCCTGTCTCGGCTTGTATTTCTGATTGTAGACCAGCCAGAAGCTGCCGAGGTGACGTTTTCCGCCGGGCCTCGTCGAATTAAGGCAATCGCGTTCACGGGCGCTGGTTCTGAAAAATCAGCATGCCGGCGCCGAGACCGCAGAAGCTCATCGACTGATAGGCTTGGGCGGCCGTCAGTTCGCGATTCAGCCGAAGCGTGGCCCAGATCGGTCCGAAGGCTGCGCCGAAAATGCAGTAACCGAAAGCCGGGAAACCGGTGCCGGCTCCAGCACTACCCGCTGCGGGCGCAGCCAGCTTTGCCGAAGCCTGCATCCCTGAAACCAATGAAAGCGCTCCTGCCAGCAACGCGCCGATCACAAACTTACGCATGTAACTCTCCATACTCAGCGAACCGTTCGTTCGGACGGAGTTGCGACATGCGTGCTCGCCAAACGTGGCGCGGACGCTAGGTTCCGCGGCAGGGATGAACAATCGAAATACGGGGATTCGAATAGCGTTTGAGGGATAAACCCTAACGGGTGAGGTTAACCGCCAACAACTGTAAATGTTTTCCGCGCCGAATGCGGCGCGGACATAAAAATTTTGCGAAACGGAAAATAGTGAACGCCGAAACGAAACCGCCGGTCGCGAGGACCAGCGGTCTCATGTCTCAGTGAACGGTGGCTACATTGTCGTGGCGAAGCCGCTCGATCTCGTCCTTCAGAAGCAGCTTGCGCCTTTTCAGTTCGGTGAGCCGCAACTGATCGGCTCCCGGATGGGCAAGTTCTTCCTCGATCTCACGCTCCAATGCCTGATGCTGCTGCTCGAGGCTGGCCAGGGACACTTGAAGGGACATGGAAATATCTCTCCCTTGTTAGGGTTCGATGCATGGAGTGTGACACGCTGATCCGGGGCTGTCGATTGGAGATGCGCATAGGGTTGCAAGTATCCACCGGACAAAACGAATATTTGTTCCAGATCGGTCAGCGATTCTGACTTGCTTGCAGCAGGGCCTGCCGGGCGCGATACTTCGCCCTCGCGGTCCCCATGGGTCGGTTCTGCGGCGGCGGGCATGAACGCAGAGGAAGAACGAGAATTACGCGCAGAACTGGAGCGCCTCAAGCAGGAGCACCGGGATCTGGATGCCGCGATCGATGCGCTGCTTGGAAACTCCGGCTACGACCGGTTGCAGGTGCAGCGGCTGAAAAAGCGGAAGCTGCAGCTCCGCGATCGCGTCAGCGAGATCGAGGACACGCTGTTTCCCGATATTATCGCGTGAGCGGAATTGAACACTTCAAAGCAGCTTGATCATATTATCGGCGCTGGAGACTTCCGCCTTGCCGGTTTCGGCTTCCACGTTCAGGGCCTTCACGACGCCGTCCTCGACCAGCATCGAATAGCGCTTGGAGCGGATGCCGCCCATGCCGCGCTCGGTAGCGTCGTAATGCAGTCCAACCTCACGGGCGAATTCCGCATTGCCATCGGCGAGGAACACAATCTTGTCGCTCGCTCCGGTTGATTTCGCCCAGGCATTGATCACGAAGTGGTCGTTGATCGTGGTGACGGCGATCGTATCGACGTTCTTGGCGTGGATGGCGTCCGCCTGTGCGATGAAGCCGGGCAGATGATTCATGCTGCAAGTCGGCGTGAAGGCGCCCGGCATGCCGATCAGGATCACGCGCTTGCCGTTGAATATTTCTCCGGTCTTGCGCGGCTTGGGGCCATCCGCCGTCATCACGCGAAACGTCGCTTCGGGAAGTTTGTCGCCGACCTTGATCATCCTTCGCTCCTGGCACCGCTCTTGCAGCGCTGAAAATTCAGCCGGCAACGTACCGGCTGCGGCATCCTATGTCGTTTGTTGCGCTAGTCGAGAGGGGCCTCGACTTCCAGCGATTTGCCCCCCGCATAGACGGTCAGGCGGATTTTGGCGGGGATCGGGCCTGCTCCGGGCGGCGCTCCGTCGAGCGGAATCGCATAGCGCGTGAGATTGCCCTCTTTCGCCAGCTTCTCCGGCAGCGGCAAAGCCCAGTTGTCGGTCGGTCCCTCGGCAAAGAGATCGTAGTCTTGCTCATGCTCCGGCGTGTATATTTCCACCAGCACGCGCGGTTTTGCGCCGCGTTCCAGTTTCACCGAGTAAACGGAAAGGGGCTTCACCTCCCCGAGCACATCCGGTACGGGGATCGAAGCCTTCGCCTGTTCAATCAGTTCCGAGGTTTTTTTTGCGATCGGCACGTCCAGCGAGAATACGGCCTCCGCAGGAATGCAGATTTTCTCGCAAACGGCGAACTCGAACTTCAGGCTTAGCCTGACCGGTTTCTTTGGATCGATTGCCTTCAGTTCAACTGGAAAGACCACGCGGTTTTCGTAACCGATCACCTGTCCGCCCGCTTCCCTGAAGCGGCGCGGGACGGGATATTCTACTTTTGTGGCGGCCAGATTGTCGGAACCCGTCCAGTCGAAACGCGGCGGCACGCCGGCATCGCCCGGATAGCGCCAGTAGGTGTGCCATTTCGGCGCCAGCCGGATTTCCACCGCGGCGCGCGTTACGTCCGCGTGCAATCTCACCTGCGCCTTGCCGGTATCGATCCATTGGGTTTCCGCCGCGCGCGCGAGTGCGGCCGCGCCGAGCGCACAAACAATTGTGGCAACCGGAAACCAAAATGCCTTCATCATCGTTCTACTAAGCTTGGCCAACGTCAGGGCAAAATGCACGTTCGCGTGATGTAATCTGTGGCTAATGGAAATCTTGAAACATGCCGGGGCTCGGATATTCTAGGGACATGAAAATCGCCGGCACACGGAACGATGCCGCCAAACGCGCCGGTTATCTCGATGGGCAGGTTCTCATCGCGATGCCGACGATGAAGGACGACCGCTTCACGCGTTCCGTGATCTATCTCTGTGCGCATTCCGACGAAGGGGCGATGGGCATTGTGGTGAACCAGCCGGCAGCCAACATCAATTTCCTCAACCTGCTCGTGCAGCTCGAAGTGATCCCGGATGAAAACCAGATCAAGCTGCCCGAACACGCCGATGCGATGCGCGTGCTGAAGGGCGGCCCG
This sequence comes from Xanthobacteraceae bacterium, assembly GCA_022844205.1. Classification (GTDB taxonomy): domain Bacteria; phylum Pseudomonadota; class Alphaproteobacteria; order Rhizobiales; family Xanthobacteraceae; genus JAUSIF01. Next base: position 128,400 of record JALHMF010000006.1, read on the forward strand.
GTTGAGACCGGCCGCGGCTTCGTGCTGCATAGCGCCGATTTTTTCATCGAGAATTCGACGCTCTCCATCGATAACGGAATTTGCCTCACCGCCACGCTCGATATTCTGAAAGCCATCGCGAACGGTGAGGGTCCGTCGAGCGCGGTGCTGGCACTGGGGTATGCCGGATGGGGACCGGGCCAGCTCGAAAGCGAAATCCAGGCCAACGGCTGGCTAAGCTGCGACGCCGACTCGGAATTGATTTTTGGCGCCGATATCGAGCGCAAATACGAGCAGGCGATGCGGAAGATCGGTATTGACCCGGGCATGCTTTCGCCTGAAGCGGGGCACGCCTGAAGCGATCAGCCGGCGCGGCGGCGGGTTGTTTCGACCGGGGCGATCAGCCGGCGCGCTTCTTCCGCCGTCATCGGCTCCCCGAACGCATAGCCTTGGGCATATTCGCAGCCGAGCTGATACAGTTCCACGGCATCGGAATCGTTTTCAGCGCCTTCCGCCACCACTTCCATTCCGAGATCGTGCGCAAGGGTGATGATCGAACGCAGGATCACCGGCCGCGCGCCGCGCCCTGAACCGCGCACGAATTGCTGGTCGATCTTGATCGTGTCGAACGGGAAGCGCTGGAGATAGGCGAGCGAGGAATAGCCGGTGCCGAAGTCGTCAAGCGACAGGCCGGCGCCCAGTTCGCGGATGCGCACGAGCATCTGCGCGGCCAGCTCCGGATTTTCCATGACGAGCGATTCGGTCAATTCCAGCTTGAGCGTGCCCGGCGTGAGCAGGTTGCGGGACAGCACCGCCTTGATCTCCTGGATGAGATCGTGGCGCAGCAGTTGTCGCGACGAAATGTTCACGCTGACGAACAAGGCCGCTGCGGCGTCGCTGATGCGCTGCCATTCGGCAAGCTGCTTGGCCGAGCGTTCCAGCACAAACCGGCCCAACTCGTTGATCAGTCCCGTTTCTTCCGCCAGCGGAATGAACTCGCCCGGACCCAGCCGTCCGAGCCGCGGATGATTCCAGCGCAACAGCGCCTCGAAGCCGGAAACCGTCCGGTCTTCCAGCCGGACAATCGGCTGATAGAGGATCGCCAGCTCCTGCCGTTCGATTGCGCGGCGGAGATCGGATTCCAGTGTGAGCTTGTCGAGTTTCTGGGAGCGCATCACCGGCTTGAACACTTCGATACGGTCGGCGCCGAGCTGTTTTGCGTGATACATCGCAAGCTCGGCGTCTTTCAGCACTTCGTCGCGGCTGCGGGTGTGTCCGTCATAAAGCACGAGGCCGATCGAAGCCGTGAGGAAAATCTGCCGCGAGCCGAAACCGATCGGCGCGCGAAGCGAGCGGCGGATCGTGTCGGCGAAGGCGACGATGCGTTCCGCTTCGCGCTCCGAGAGCAGGATCATCGCGAACTGGTCGCCGGCGATTCTGGACAGCGTGTCCTGCGGCTTGAGAAGCCGCGTGAGGCGGCGCGCGATGGTGAGCAGCACCGAGTCGCCGACCGCCATGCCGACGCTGGTATTCACCAGCTTGAAGCGGTCGATGTCGATCACGATCAAGGTGGGGCGAACATGCTCGTCGGCGCGCGAGAGCGAGATCGCGGCATCGAGCCGGTCCATGAAGAGTTCGCGGTTCGGCAGGCTCGTCAGGTTGTCGTGGACCGCGTCGTGCAGGAGGCGTTCCTCGGAAACCTTCGTTTCGGTCACGTCCGCGAGCGTGCCGACGACACGCAGCACTTCGCCGTCCGTGCCGACGACCGGACGCGCACGAAGATGGAACCAGAGATAATGGCCGTCCTCCGCGCGCAGGCGGAACTGCTGCATGATGCGGCCGCGGCGCTGCTCCAGCATTCCGTCGAGCGACATGCGGAAGCGGTCGCGGTCGCCGGGATGCAGGAACTCGAGCCAGCCCGCGGCGGCGGTTTCCAGCGTGCCGCGCTTCAGGCCGAGGGCGGTTTCGGCCTCGTGGCTCGTGTAGATGAGGTCGCGCACGACATCCCAGTCCCACACAATGTCGCCCGCACCGGTGAGGGCCAAAGCCCGCCGTTCGAGATCGTTCACGATGCCTTCGGCGCTGACGCCCGCGAAGGCGTGCTGCATGACCGTGAAGCCGATCAGCATCACGATCAGCACGAGGCCGCCGAGCAGGGCGGGTGCCACAAGATCGTTGGTGAAGACGCCCGCGACCGTCAGGCCCGTCGCGATGATCCAGACCGTCAGCAGGAACCAGGTCGGGATCAGCAGCACCGCGCGATCAAAGCCGTGGGTGGAGAGATAGACGACGAGCCCAAATCCGACGAGTGCCACGGCGAGCAGCGACAGCCGCGCGATGCCGGCGGCGATCGGGGGATCGACGAGGGCGAGCGCCACCAGGGCCGCGAGAAAGATCAGCCAGCCCGCCGCGACATGCGAGTACCGCACGTTCCAGCGCGCAAGGTTCAGATAGGCGAACAGGAACATGACCAGCGTTGCCGCAAGAATCGCTTCGCCGGATGCGCGCGCGAACTGCTGCGTTACCGGACCGAGTGAGAAAATCTTGCTCCAGAAATTGAAATCGACACCGATGTAGGCGAGCACCGCCCAGGCAAGGGCAGCCGCGGCGGGAAACATCATGCTTCCCTTCACGACGAACAGGATCGTCAGGAAGAGTGCCAGCAGTCCCGCGATGCCGATGACGATGCCGTTATAGAGCGTGAAGGAGTTGACCTTGCCCTTGTACGCTTCCGGTTCCCACAAATAGATTTGCGGCACGAACGCCGACGTCAGCTCCATCACGAACGTCACCGTCGTGCCGGGATCGAGGGTGACGAGGAATGCGTCCGCGTCATTCGCCACCTGCCGTTCCGGGCGGAAGCCCTGGCTCGGCGTGATGGAAACGATCCGGTTGTTGCCGAGGTCCGGCCAGAACACGCCCGAGCGCACCATCATGTAGTACGGCGCAACGATCAGGCGGTCGACCTGCTCATCGGTCGTGTTGGCGAGCGCGAACACGACCCAGTTGGTAACACCCTGCGCCTCGCGCGCGCGCACCTCGATGCGGCGGACGATGCCGTCAGAGCCTGGCGCCGTTGAGACCTGCAAACGGTCGCCGTCGGTCTGGTAGCGGTCGGCGGCGGGGAGGAGGTCGATCGCCGGCGTCTTCAAGCGCACGGATACGGCTTCGAGCGCGGCAGCCGGCAAAAGCCCGCAAACGCTCGCGACGATCACGCACGCAATCAGACGGCCGATACGCAATTCATCCCCTCCGGACACGTCCCGCGCACATGAACGGGTTTTTGGACCCCAATGGGTTTCAAATAGAAGCCGCATGCGGCAGCGGCGTGGCATTGCGGTCGATAGAATAAGCCATCTCGGTTCTTTTCCATGCGGGAACGGGCAAAAAAGCGGCTAGTTCGCGACCTCCAGAACGATTTTTCCGATATGGGCGCTGGTTTCCATGCGGGCATGGGCCTCGGAAGCCTTGGCCAAAGGGAAGGTCGAATCGATGACCGGCTTTATTGTTCCGGCCACCAGCAGCGGCCAGACCTTCTCCTCGACCGCGCGCGCGATCGCGGCCTTGTCGGAGGCGGAGCGGGCGCGAAGGGTGGAGCCGGTATGGGTCAGGCGCTTGATCATCAGGCGGGCAAGATTGACGGTGACCTTCACGCCGGTCTGGGTCGCGATCTGCACAATGCGTCCTTCAACGGCGGCGGCTTCCATGTTGCGGCCCACATAATCGCCGCCCACCATATCGAGGATCAAATCGATGCCTTTCTTGCCGGTGGCTTCGTTCACAACCTCGACGAAATCCTGATCCTTGTAGTTGATCACGACATCCGCGCCGAGCTTGCGGCACGCTTCGCATTTCTCCGGCGAGCCGGCCGTCGTGAAAACTTTTGCGCCGAATTGCTTCGCCAGCATGATTGCGGTGGTGCCGATGCCGCTGGTACCGCCGTGCACCAGAAACGTCTCACCGGATTTCAATCCGCCGCGCTCGAAGACGTTATGCCAGACGGTCATGAACGTCTCGGGCAGGGCGGCGGCTTCCACGAACGACATTCCTTTCGGCACGGGCAAGGCGGAGCCTTCGTCCGCCAGCGCGAATTCGGCGTAGCCGCCGCCGGCGACGAGCGCGCAGACGGCATGGCCCGCCTTCCAGCGCTTCACATTCGAACCGGTTGCCACGACGATACCCGCGATCTCAAGACCGGGAATATCCGGCGCGCCGGGCGGCGGCGGGTAATGCCCCTTGCGCTGCATGACGTCGGGACGGTTCACGCCGGCGGCTTTCACCGCGATCAGGAGGTCGTTCGGGCCGGGCGTGGGGACGGGGCGGCTTTCAGGCACCAGCACTTCAGGACCGCCAGGGGCCTTGATCCCAATGGCGGTCATGGTCTTGGGGAATTCGGACATTCACAGGCTCCTGATCGGATGCCGGTTCCTACGACCCTGCGCCTGCCATGACAACGGCGGGCGGCCTCCGGTATCCTGCGCCGGACCGATGGAGAAGGCGATGGACGAGGATCTGGCAAGGCCGAAAAAGAAGGCGTACGAGATCGGCGAGGATCTTTCCATGCTCTCGGTGGAGGAATTGAAGGAGCGTATCGGCACGCTGAAAGCTGAGATCGAGCGGCTGGAGGCCTCGATCCGCGGCAAAGAGGCCTCGCGAAACGCCGCCGACAGCGTTTTCAAAAGTTGAATTGCGCGTCCTGTAAAAAGCGCCCGAATCCAGCGCCGGGACGCCGCCGCGACCCGATTAACCATCAATTAAGGTTTCCTCATCATTATCGGGGCAGTCCAGCTTTTGGACTCTGAGTGGCTCCTGTCCACTCGTTTGACGCCTCCCTGTGAGAACTTCGAGCCGCCTTAATCAGGCGGCTCTTTTTTCGTCCGCAGGCGGGACATTTTTCAACATTTGGCGGGTAAGGTTGCCGCACGTGCGGACTCGACATTTGGGGCGAGACCGTTTCAATCTTGCCAAAGCGTAACCAGGAAGCAGTGCATCGTACGCGTTTGTGGAGTTGAAGATGTCGGGTTTGTTCGAGAACCAGGCCGATCCCGTGGTTCTTGCCGAGCGTATGGCCAACGGCGAGGCCTTCGGCACGCTCTTCCGCGAAGGAATGGCGCTCGTCGAAGCGACTGCCGCCTATCTCGATGGCCCGGGCCGCACCGAGGCCAAGTCTCTCACCCGTTCGTCAGCACTGGCTTACGCGACCGAATCCATGCGCCTCACCACGCGGCTGATGCAGGTCGCTTCGTGGCTGCTCTTGCAGCGCGCGGTGAACGAAGGTGAACTCAGCGCCGAGCAGGCGCGCACCGAAAAAACCAAGGTAAAACTTTCGGCCTACGATGCACCGCACGAGGATTCACTGAAGGCGCTGCCGTTCCGGCTGCGCGCGCTGATCGAACAGTCGAGATTGCTGCACGACAAGGTCATGCGTCTCGACGGCATGCTCTACAAAGACAAGCCGCTCGCAGCGAAGGAAAGCGCCAACCCGGTTGAGCACCAGATCGGATTGCTGCGCGCGGCGTTCGGCGACCGCTGAATTACTGATCGATCATCCGTCAACCTGAGGTGCTCGCCCGCAGGGCGAGCCTCGAAGGATGAACGGCCGCCACCCACCTTCAAGGCTCGCGGCTATCGCCGCCCGCACCTCAGGGTGATGGCATGATCCGCGGCTCGAAAGAATTCAATTCCATAAAAAAGCCCCGCGTGTTTGCGGGGCTTTTTATTTTCAGGGGGAAGATTACTTCTTGCCCTTGGCCGTCGGCTGTGCGGCTGCGGCGGGCTTTTCGCCGCCTTCCTTGATGATGCCGGCAAACTTCTTCTGAAAGCGCGAGAGACGGCCGCCGCGGTCCATCAGCTGCTGCTGACCGCCGGTCCAGGCCGGATGCACCCGGGGGTCGATGTCGAGCTTCATCACGTCGCCCTTCTTGCCGTAGGTCGAGCGCGTCATGTATTCGGTGCCGTCCGTCATGACGATCTTGATTTCGTGGTAGTCGGGGTGAATGTCGGGCTTCATGGCTCGTTGATCCTTTAGATTTGCGGGCTTCATAACCGAGGCCGGACTTTGACTCAAGCCAACCCAGCGAAATCGCCGAAAGAAGCCTCCACGCCCGCCCGGCGTGGCGGGGCGAGCCTGAAGCCGTTGCTCTCGCTTTTGCCCTATGTGCTGCGCTATCGCGGACGCATCCTTGCGGCCCTGGCCGCGCTTATTGCCGCAGCCGGTGCCACGCTGACCGTCCCGCTGGCCGTGCGGCGGATGATCGATTTCGGGTTCGCGCCTGAAAATGCCGGCCTGATCGACAGCTATTTTGGCGTGATGCTGGCGGTGGCGGGGCTGCTCGCGGTGGCGAGTGCCCTTCGCTACTACCTCGTGATGACGATTGGCGAGCGGGTCGTGGCCGATCTGCGTGCGGCCGTATTTGCCCATCTCGTTACGCTCTCGCCGGGGTATTTCGACAGCCAAAGAACGGGCGAGATCGCCTCGCGTCTCACCGCCGACACGACGCAGATCAAATCCGCCTTCGGCGCGTCGGCTTCGCTCGCGCTACGGAGCCTCGTGCTTTTCGTCGGCGCGGTGGCGATGATGGTCATCACAAGCCCGCGCCTTTCGGCGCTGGTGCTGATCGTGATCCCGCTGATCGTGCTGCCGCTGGTTGCCTTCGGCCGCATGGTGACGCGCCGCTCGCGCGCGGCCCAGGATACGCTCGCGGATGCTTCCGGCTATGCGGTGGAGGCGCTCGGCGCGATCCGCACGGTGCAATCCTTCACGGGGGAGAACAGCGCCAGCAGCCGCTTCCGGGACGCTGCGGAACAGTCCTTCTTGACAGCACGCAGTTCGCTGAAGGCGCGGTCGTTTTTGACGGCGACGGTGATCTTCCTCGTATTTGCAAGCGTCGTGACGGTGCTGTGGACCGGTGCGCAGGACGTGCTCGCGGGCGAGATGACGGCCGGGCGTCTCAGCCAGTTCGTGCTTTACGCGGTGTTCGCGGCGGGTGCCCTCGGCGAACTCAGCCAGGTTTGGGGCGAGATCACGCAGGCGGCGGGTGCCGCCGGGCGTCTCGCGGAAATTCTCGATGTGAAGCCGGTGATCGCAGCCCCTTTGAATCCGGTTTCGTTTCCCGCAGCCGAGCAAGGCTCGATCGGTTTTGAGGGCGTGTCTTTCGCCTATCCGAGCCGGCTTGACGCCCGCGTGCTGGACAACGTTTCGTTTGCCATCAAGCCCGGCGAGCGCGTGGCCATCGTTGGCCCTTCGGGTGCCGGCAAGAGCACGATCTTCCACCTGATCCTCCGGTTCTACGATCCGCTGTCGGGACGCATCCGCATTGACGGGATCGACATCCGGCAAACCGATCCGTTGAAACTGCGCGCGCGCATCGCGCTGGTGCCGCAGGATGTGACGATCTTTGCCGCGAGCATCCGTGACAATATCCGGCTCGGGCGCAGCGGTGCCACGGACGCCGAGATCGAGCGGGCGGGCGCGCTCGCCCGCGTCGATGAATTCGCGCACCGGCTGCCCGAACAATACGACACGATGATCGGCGAACGCGGGGTTACTTTGTCAGGCGGCCAGCGCCAGCGCATCGCCATCGCACGGGCGATCCTGCGCGACGTGAAAATCCTCTTGCTCGACGAGGCGACGTCCTCGCTTGATGCGGAGAGCGAGACGCTCGTGCAGCAGGCGCTCGAACATTCCATGGAAGGGCGTACTTCGCTTGTGATCGCCCATCGGCTCGCGACCGTGCTGGGCGCGGATCGGATCCTCGTGATGGATCAGGGGCGCATTGTAGAGGAAGGAACGCATGCCAGCCTCGCCGCTTCCGGCGGCCTCTATGCGCGGCTCGCCGAATTGCAGTTCGGCGCGGTGGCGGTGTAAGCCATACTTGTCATCGTCCGCGCAAGCGGACGATCCAGTAAACGACTCGTTCAAATTAATACGCCGTGATTACTGGATGCCCCGCTTGCTTGCGCGGGGCATGACAGCAAAAGAACGGGCTCACCGCTCCGTAAGCTTCAATTCAATGCGCCGGTTGCGGCTGTAGGCCTCTTCGCTCCCCGAAGGATCGATCGGCTGGAATTCGCCGAAGCCCGCGGCGACGAGATTCTCCGGTTTCACGCCGCGCGCGATCAGGTACTGCACCACCGAGATCGCGCGGCTGGAGGAAAGCTCCCAGTTGGACGGAAAGCGCTCGCTGGAGATCGGCCGCACATCGGTGTGGCCGTCCACGCGGATGACCCAGGCAATGTCCTTCGGCACGCGGTTGGCGAGATCGAGCAGGGCATTCGCCACCTTGTCGAGTTCCGGGCGGGCTTCGGGACGCAGCGTCGCCGAGCCGCGATCGAAGAAGACCTCCGACTGGAACACGAAGCGGTCGCCGACGATCCGGATTTCGGGCCGGTTGCCGAGAATTTCCCGTAGCCGGCCGAAAAATTCCGAACGGTAGCGCTGCAGTTCCTGCACGCGCTGGGCGAGCGCCACGTTCAGCCGCTGGCCAAGTTCCGTGAGCTTGGTCTGGCTTTCCTTGTTGCGTTTCTCGGAAACTTCGAGCGCGCTTTCAATGGCCGCAAGCTGCCGGCGCAGCGCCGCGATCTGCTGGTTCAGCAGCGCAATCTGCGAAATCTGCTGCTGGCTGAGACTGCGTTCGGCTTCGAGTTCGCTGGCGAGCGCTTTTGAGTCCGCGCCGCTGCCCGCGGCGCCACGCAGGCGGTCGCGTTCGGTTTCGGCACTCTTCAGGCTCGCCCGCAAGGAGGCGAGTTGATCTTCCAGCGTGGTCGAGCCTGAGCGCTCAAGCGCCAGCAATTCGGAGAGTTGCCTGATCTGCGCATTCAGCCGGGTAAGGGCGTTGTCCTTGCCGGTCAGTTCCTGACTGAGAAAAAATTGCGCGATCATGAAAACGGAAATGAGGAAGACGAAAACGAGCAGCAGCGTCGAGAGCGCATCGACAAAGCCGGGCCAGTAATCGATTCCGCGGTAGCCTCTGCGCGTACGCCCGAGCGCCATCGCTCACATTCTCCCCGGCGTTACATCGACACTGGCGAGACGCACGAGCAGGCCGCGGATTTCGTTTTGCTGGTCGGCCTGGTTCTCCACCCAGTCGCGCAGCATTTGTTGCTCGGTGCGCATGTGATTCACGAGTTGCTGCAGGCTTTCGGCAAGCTGCACCATCGCGTTGGTGGCGCGCGGCGTGCCGGCCTCGGCGACGATCTGCTCCAGCCGCTGGATGGCGGCCGTGATCTCCGCGACCGGTACCGGGCTTGCGGCTCCCGCTTTCAGCGTACGGTCGAAACGCTGGATGGCGGCGGAGAATTCCTCCAGCAGATTTGCCGGAACCGCCGGCCCGCCCGCCATGGCGACTTCGCTGCCGGTGCCGAGATCGCGCACGGTAGTGGAAAGCCAGTCTTCGAGATCGGTGTAGAAGCGGTTCTGCGCCTGGCCGGCTTGCAGATCGAGGAAGCCGAGGATCAACGAACCGGCGAGACCAAACAGCGAAGACGAAAACGCGATGCCCATGCCGCCGAGCGGCGCCGCCAATCCATTCTTCAGGTCATCGAAAACGCGGCCAGAGTCGTTACCGACTTCCAGCGACTGCACGACTTTTCCAATGGACCCGACCGTTTCCAGCAAGCCCCAGAACGTGCCAAGCAGTCCGAGAAAAACCAAAAGCCCGGTGAGGTAACGCGCGACCTCGCGCGTTTCGTCGAGACGCGTGCCGATGGACTCCAGCAGCCCGCGCATCGTCGTTTGCGAGATCGACATACGGCCGGCGCGTTCGCCGAGCAGCGTCGCCATCGGCGCCAGCAGCTTCGGCGGGCGGTTATGGGCGAGACCCGGATCGGCGATGCGGAAATTGTTGACCCATTTCACTTCGGGAAAGAGCCGCATCACCTGGCGTACCGACATGGCGATGCCGACCAGCAGTGCGCCTAGAATAATTCCGTTGAGCGCGGGGTTGGCGAGAAACGCGGCCCAAATCTGGCGATAGAGCAGGAGCGCCAACAGCGCGCACAGGACCAGAAACACAATCATCCGGACCAAAAAAATCCGGGGCGATGAGACTTTGAAATAAAGATCGGCTTCGCGCGCCATCAACTTGTCCCGGCTGGCTTGTCCAATACCAAGTTCTGCGTCCGCCGGCGGATTATGGCACAGGCGGAAGCGATTGGAATGACGGCAGCAAACGGCAGAAAGGTGGCGGGCTTCAGGCGGACTTGAGTACCGCGAGCATTTCGCGATGAACGAATTCGTTACCCGCCACCACCGAACCGGAAAGGAGCATGGTGTCGCCGCCCTTGTCGTCGGTGGTGAAACCACCGGACTCGCCCAGGATGCAGATGCCGGCGGCGAGGTCCCACGCCGAGAGACCGTGTTCCCAGAATCCGTCGAAACGGCCCGCGGCTACCCACGCGAGATCGAGCGCTGCAGCACCCGTGCGGCGCAAGCCCGCGACTTTTTCCTGCATCGCCGCAAGTTCGCGGCGAAAGCGCTCCGGATCGCCGCGGCCGCGATGCGGAATACCACAAGTGATGACGGCATTGGAAAGATCGCGGCGTGCCGCCACGCGCAGGCGGCGTTCGTTCAGATACGCACCCTTGCCGCGCTCGGCGACGAACATTTCATCCGTGACGGGATTGAAGGTGAGGCCCGCGACCGGCTGTGCGTTTTTCAGCAAGCCGATCGAGATCGCGAACAGCGGAATGCCGTGCAGGAAATTTGTCGTGCCGTCGAGCGGATCGACGACCCATTGATGCGACGTGTCCTTGCCCTCGACCGCACCACGCTCTTCCATCAGGAAGCCGTAGTCGGGACGCGCCTTCAGGAGTTCCTGATAGATGGTTTCCTCCGAACGCCTGTCGGCGGCCGAAACGAAATTCGCTGGACCCTTCAGGGAAACCTGCAACTGCTCGACTTCGCCGAAATCGCGGATCAATGCGCGGCCCGCCTTGCGGGCGGCGTTCACCATCACCGTGATGATTGGAGAGCGGATCATTGATTTTTATCCCTCCCCATTTTTGGGAAGGGTGGCCGAGCGAAGCGAGGCCGGGTGGGGAATGCTCATTCTATATCTCTTCGCTCTTGCCCCGCCCCGCCGCGCTGACGCGCGGCGTGCCCTCCCCTGAAGAGGAGGGACGTTTAATCGTTCATTCCGCCCGGCGGACGTAGGTGATTTCGTTGGTATCGACGACGATGCTTTCGCCCGACCCAACGAACGGCGGCACGAGTACGCGCAGGCCGTTCTCAAGCTTCGCCGGCTTGTAGGACGAAGCGGCGGTTTGCCCCTTCACCACGGCATCGGCTTCGACGATCTTCAGCGTCACGTAATCCGGCAACTTGATGCCGATCGGCTTGTCGTCGTGCAGTTCGAGCGTGACGGTCATGCCGTCTTGCAGGAAAGCCGCGCGATCGCCGACAAAATCTTCCGCGATCTCGCGTTGCTCATAGCTTTCGAGATCCATGAACACGAGGTTGGTACCCTCGCGATAGAGATACTGAAAGTCCTTCTGCTCCAGATGCGCGCGCTCGACGCGCTCGTCCGAGCCGAAGCGGTTGTTGAGCTTGTGGCCGTCGATCAGGTTCTTCAGTTCGACCTGATTGTAGGCCGGCCCCTTGCCCGGCTTCACGGCCATCGATTTCACGGCGATCCAGAGCGAGTTCTGATATTCGATCACCATGCCGGGACGAATTTCGTTGCCATTGACCTTCATTGGATTTCCTCAGACGCGCTTCAATGAGCGCGGCAATGCGGGTTCTCGTGCCAGCCGGGCAGGGGCGGCGTCAAGTGCGGCGTCAGGTGCGCGGCTTGGTGAATTCGGCGACCAGTGCGTCAAACAGCCGGGAAGCCTCGGTCTTGTCCTTGTCGGACAATTGAGCGCATTCGGTGTCGAGCAGCACATCCGAGAGGCCGGATGCGCGGGCAAGCAGATGCCAGGCGCACCCTTCGACGATTTTCTTTTCGGTCCCGCGCCCCGTGACGAGCACCCGAGCGTAGCGGTTGGCGCCCACGGGATTGCCGATCTTGGCGGCGCGCTCGAACCATTTGGCGGCTTCGGGTTCGTTCTTCTGCGTGCCGGTGCCGTTGAAGAGCGCGATGCCGAGTTCGACCATCGCCGGGATATGGTCGAGCTTCGCCGCGCGCTGGAGCCAGCGCACCGCCTCGGCCGGATCGCGTTTCACGCCTTCGCCTTCCTTGTAGAAAATCGCGAGCATGTGCTGGGCGTCCGGCAGGTCCTGCTCGGCGGCGACGAGCAGCCAGCGCGCGGCCGCGGCGTTGTCCTGCGTCAGCACCTGTCCTTCAATGTACAGCAGCGCGAGATTAAAAGCCGATGCCGCATGCTGCATCTCGGCGGCGCGGCGGAAGAGCTTTGCCGCTTCGTCGCGGTTCTTGTCCATGCCGCGGCCTTCGAGATTGAACAGCGCCAGGCCGAACAGCGCGTTGCGTTCGTTGCGCGCGGCGGCAAGGCGATACCAATCGGCCGCCCTGTAGTCGTCCTGCGGCACGCCAAGACCGCGCGCATAAAGTTCGGCGAGGATCGTCATCGCACGCGGGTCTTTGGATTGTTCGACGAGCTTGGTCGCTTCCGAAAAGGCCGTGAGGTTGTCGCCGCTTGCAAGCGCCTTGATCGCGGTCTCGAGCGAAGGAGCCGGCTGGCTGGAAGATTTTCCGGCCTCTTTCGCCGGCGACTTTTTCTCCTGTGCGGACGCCGTTCCCGTGCAAAGCAGGGCAACGACGATCGCCAGGGCATACGGAAACTTCACAATCACTGCACCGTCTCGGCGGCATCTAGATGAATCGCCAATTTCGAGAGAACGTCCGCGGGATCATCCTCCGCGTTCCAGAGCAGTTCCTCGCCAAGTGCGACGAAGTCGGCGCCCGCCCGGACGAGCGCGGGGATTTCATTTCCGTTCGCGGCATAGGCGATGCAGGGAAGCTGGAACAGCTCGGCCCACCAGCTGACGCGCTCGGTTAAGGCATCGAACCCGGGACGGTTTCCATCCGCGTCCGGCTCGCCGAACATCACATAGTCGGCGCCACCTTCGCCTGCGACCATCGCCTCGTGCCGGCTTGCAAGCCGGCCTGCACCCACGATGCGTTCCTTCAGCGAGGCGCGCATGGACTGGACCGCCGCCGCGTCGGTCATGTGCGTGCCGTCGGCTCCGGCATCGTCCACGAGATGGGCAAAGCCTTCGAGCAGCAAGGTCGCCCCGTTTTTCTGCGCTTCCGGCAACAGCAGCTTTGCGCGCGCCACCAGTTCGGAGTCCTCGGCGGCAGCGATCAGATCGGCATCGTCGCCGGCGAGCCGCAAAATCACGGCGGCGACATCGGTGGAGGAACAGGCGGAGGAAAGCTGCGGCAGAAATTTTGCCGCTTCCTCGATCACCGGCGTGATGAGGATGAAACGAGGCCTCACCTTTTCCCGCTCGCTCTTGCGACGATCCATGACAAACCGATGGCGCGGGATGGCGGCAAATCCGCGGCATGGCGCCCGCGCGAAATCCCATAGGCCGCATGGCAGTGCGTTAGGTCAATCAAAAATATTTGTTGGCATTCCGGGGCGCGCACAGCGCGAGCCCGGAATCCATATCCCCAATGCAAAATGCTGGAAGCTGGGGTTATGGATTCCGCGCTCGGCTCCGGGAAGGCCGCCTCGGCCGGAATGACAGTTAGGCCGCCTTCTTTTCGAGGTCCGATTTCCACTGGCCCATGGAGGCGAGTCCGTTCATATGCGCCCGGTGCAGGAACGCGCGCTGGGCGCTCGCGACATTCTCGCCCTTGCCGGACCATGCCTTCTGCGGCGCCGCCTGAAGTGCGCGGCCGTATGAGAAGGTGAGGTTCCAGGGCAGGCCGCCGATCTTGTTCATCGCATCGAGATGAGCGGTGGCTTCTTCATCCGATTGGCCGCCGGACAGGAACGCGATGCCCGGCACCGCGCCCGGCACGCAATTCTTCAGTAGCTTTACGGTCTTCTCGGCGACTTCCTGCACGGACGCTTTCTTCGCGCTCTTCTTGCCGGAGACCGCCATGTTCGGTTTCAGCACGATGCCTTCGAGCGAAACCTTTTGATAATAGAGCTGCTGGAAAGTTTCCTTCAGCACGAATTCGGTGACCTCGTAACAGCGGTCGATGTCGTGGTCGCCGTCCATCAGCACTTCCGGCTCCACGATCGGCACGATCTGCGCGGCCTGGCAGAGTGCGGCGTAACGCGCGAGCGCGTGCGCGTTGGTATGGATCGCGGCATAGCTCGGAATGCCCGGCGCGATGTCGATCACCGCGCGCCATTTCGCGAAGCGGGCACCCTGCTCGTAATATTTGACGAGGCGGTCGGCGAGCTTGTCCAATCCAGCGGTGATCAGTTCGCCCGGGCAGTTCGGCAGCGGCTTCGTGCCTTCGTCGACCTTGATGCCCGGAATCGAGCCAGCTTTCTTGATGACATCGACCAGCGGCGTGCCGTCCTTCGCCTTCTGCCAGATGGTTTCGTCGTAAAGGATCACGCCAGAGATATATTTCGACATCGCTTCATGGGTGCGGAACATCAGCTCGCGATAGTCGCGGCGATTGTCTTCCGTGCATTCCACGCTGATCGCGTCGAAACGCTTCTTGATGGTGCCGGAGCTTTCGTCGGCGGCGAGGATGCCCTTGCCCGGGGTCACCATCGCGCGGGCTACTTTGTTGAGTTCCGCAAGGTTCATCGGGTCTCCTGAAAAACGACCGAGTCATTCCGGGGCGCGGCGAAGCCGCGAGCCCGGAATCCATAACCCCTGTTTTCAGATGATGTCTAGCGGGGATGATGGATTCCGGATAGCCGCTTCGCGGCTTCCGGAATGACGAGGGTCATTTTATCCGCAAAGCCTCGACGCCGGGCAAGGGCTTTCCTTCCAGCCATTCCAGAAAGGCGCCGCCGGCTGTGGACACATAGGTAAACCGGCTTGCCGCACCGGCCGCGTTCAGTGCGGCCACCGTGTCGCCGCCGCCTGCGACCGAGACGAGTTTTCCGGCCTTGGTCAATTCTGCGGCGGCTTCCGCGACTTCAACGGTGCCGGTGTCGAAAGGCTCCATCTCGAAAGCGCCGAAGGGGCCGTTCCAGACCAGCGTCTTGACGCGGGCGAGGGTCGCGATGACGTGCTCGATGCTTTTCGGGCCGATGTCGAGGATCATGTCGTCCACGCCGACGGCGTCCGTCGAAACCACCTTCGATGGCGAATGCGCCTTGAATTCCTTGGCAACCACGACATCCACCGGCAGCAAGATTTTGCAGTTCTTGGTTTTTGCTTTGCTGGAAATCCCGCGCGCGATGTCGAGCATGTCCTTTTCCATGAGCGACTTGCCGACCCGATTTCCTTCCGCGGCCAGAAACGTGTTCGCCATCGCGCCGCCAATAATCAGATAGTTGACCTTGGACAGAAGATTGCCGAGGAGTTCGAGCTTCGTGGAAATCTTCGCGCCGCCGACAATGGCCGCGACCGGACGCTCAGGGCTTTCCAAAACGCGGGTCAGTGCTTCCAGTTCCTTCTGCATCGAGCGGCCTGCAAAAGACGGCAGCTTGTGTGCCACTCCTTCCGTGGAGGCGTGCGCTCGATGCGCGGTGGGGAAAGCGTCGTTGACATACACATCGCCGAGCTTCGCGAGTGCCGCCACGAAATTCACCTCGTTCTTTTCCTCGCCTTTGTGAAAACGTGTGTTCTCGAGCAACAGCACGTCGCCGTTTTGCATTTTGGCGACGGCCTGTTCGGCGTCAGCGCCGATGCAATCGCGCGCGAAGGACACAGGCTTGCCCAGCGCGGCGGCGAGCGGCTTTACCAATGCCGAGAGAGACTGCGTTTCGTCGCGCCCCTTCGGGCGGCCGAAATGCGACAGCAGGATCGCCTTGCCGCCCTTTTCCGCGACTTCGCGAATGGTAGGAAGTGCGGCGCGGATACGCGTGTCGTCCGAGACTTCGCCGTTCTCCATCGGCACGTTCAGATCGACGCGGATCAGGACGCGTTTGTTTTTAACGTCCGCTTGGTCGAGGGTTTTAAAGCTCATGACTTTCACTCATCGTCATGCACGCCTGTCGCGGGCATCCCGCTTAGGGGCGCAGTGCCTTCCTAAACGAGATGGCCGGGACAAGCCCGGCCATGACAAGAAATTATCCCAACTTCCCCATCACGACCGCGGTATCGCTCATGCGGTTCGAGAAGCCCCATTCGTTGTCGTACCAGCACATCACACGCACCAGCGTGCCGTCCATCACCTTGGTCTGGTCCATGTGGAATATGGACGAATGGGGGTCGTGATTGAAATCGATCGAGACATTCGGTGCGTCGGTGAAGCCGAGGATGCCCTTCAACTGCTGCTCCGCCGCGCGGCGGATGGCGTTGTTCACTTCATCTTTATCAGTTTTTCGCTTGGCGACGAACTTGAAATCGACCACGGACACATTCGGCGTCGGCACGCGGATCGCGACACCATCGAGCTTGCCGTTCAGTTCCGGCAGCACGAGGCCGACGGCTTTCGCCGCACCCGTCGAAGTCGGAATCATGGAGAGTGCCGCCGCGCGCGCGCGATACAAATCCTTGTGCATCGTGTCGAGCGTCGGCTGGTCGCCGGTGTAGGCATGGATCGTGGTCATGAAACCTTTTTCGATGCCAATGGCATCGTTCAAGACCTTCGCGACGGGCGCCAGGCAGTTCGTCGTGCACGATGCATTCGAAACGATCACATGATCTTTGGTCAGCTTGTCGTGGTTCACGCCATAGACAACCGTGAGATCGGAATTCTCGCCGGGTGCCGAGATCAGCACGCGCTTGGCGCCGGCGGTGAGATGCGCCGAGGCTTTATCCTTCGCGGTGAAGATGCCCGTGCATTCCAGCGCGATATCGACTTTCAGTTCCTTGTGCGGAAGCTCGGCCGGATTCTTGATCGCGGTCACCTTGATCGGTCCGCGGCCCACATCGATCGTGTCGCCCTTTACAATGACTTCCTGCGGGAAGCGGCCATGCACGGAATCGAAGCGGAGAAGATGCGCGTTGGTCTCGACCGGACCAAGATCGTTGATGGAGACGACTTCAATATCCTTGCGTCCGGATTCCACGATGGCGCGCAGGATATTGCGCCCGATCCGTCCGAACCCGTTGATCGCTACTCGCACAGTCATTTTATTGTTCTCCTTTTAGACGCGCTACCCGGGAAGTCACCTGGCATTAGCGAGCCTTGGGGCCACGCGATCCACCCCTCTTTGTTGTAGCTGAAGGAAATCCCTTTAGATTCGAAATGAGGAACGACATGAGGATGGTTCTGCGGAACGATTCCATCCCAGTTACCCTTCCGGCAATCGTCGCAAATCAGGACGCCCCATTCTGGAATACTCCGGATTCTATAAACATGCGGTCCCATCTGTGCTTCCCCGCGGCAGAGGAAACACTTCATCATTATTTTTCCATCGACCATTCTCATAACATTCCGACCGAGCGTTCCGGTCGCTCTTTTAGACGGGTCCGGAGGAGATGTCAGCGTCTGGCAGCTATGACCGGCGTGCAGCCTTGACACCGGCCCCGCGGCCAAGACGCTCAAGCGCGGCCGCAACGACCGCCTCCGTGGTGATACCGAAATACTTGTAGGCGTCCTTATAAGGCGCGCTGGCGCCGAAGCCGGTCATGCCGATGAAGGCACCGTCGGTACCGATGATCTCGTCCCAGCCCATGCGGATGGCGGCTTCGACCGCCACCCGGGCCGGCGCGCTGCCGATCACCGAAGCCCGGTAGGCGGCGGGCTGCTGCAGGAACAGGTCCATGCAGGGCACCGATACGACGCGGGCGGGCATGCCCTGCTTTTCGAGTTCGGCCTGCGCTTCCATGCAAAGCGAGATTTCGGAGCCGGAGCCGAACAGCGTCACCTCGGCCTTGCCGCTCGCGGGCGAAAGTTCATAGGCGCCCTTGGCGGAGAGATTTTCCTCGACCATTTTCTTGCGGACCGTGGGCAGGTTCTGGCGGGTGAGGGCGAGCACGCTCGGGCCCATGGAATTTTCAAGGGCCGCCTGCCAGCACTCCACCGTTTCCGTGAGGTCCGCCGGGCGGAACAGATTCAAATTCGGGATCGCGCGCAACGCGGCCAGATGTTCAACCGGCTGGTGCGTCGGACCATCTTCGCCGACGCCGATGGAGTCGTGCGTCATCACGTGAATGACGCGCTGTTCCATCAACGCCGCAAGCCGCAGCGACGGGCGGCAGTAATCGGAGAACACCAGGAACGTGCCGGAGAACGGGATCACGCCGCCATGCAGCGACATGCCGTTCATCGCGGCGGCCATGCCGTGCTCGCGAATGCCGTAGTGTACGAAGCGGCCGGTATAATCGCCGGGGGCCACCGCCTTCATCGATTTCGTGCGCGTGTTGTTGGAGCCGGTGAGATCGGCGGAGCCGCCGATCATTTCCGGCAGTGCCTCGCACAAGGTTTCGAGCGAAAGTTCCGACGCCTTGCGGGTGGCGATGTCTTCGGGCTTCGCGACGGCGGCTTCCTTCACCTTCCGCGCTGCATTTGCGAGAGCCGAGCCGAGCTTGCCGGAAATCCGGCGCTCGAATTCCGCGCGCTTCGTTGCATCGAGTTTGGCGAGCGAGCCTTCCCACGCCTTGCGCGCTTCGGCGCCGCGTGAACCGGCCTTGCGCCATTCGCTCAAAATGTCGGATGGAATTTCAAATGGTGCGTGCGGCCAGCCGAGCTTCTCGCGCGCGCCCTTGATCTCTTCCGCGCCCAGCGGCGAGCCGTGTGCGCTTGCGCTGTTTACCTTCGTCGGGGCGCCGAAACCGATCTGCGTCTTGCAGGCGATCATGGTCGGGCGATCGGACTTCCTCGCTTCCTCGATGGCGGCGGCGATGGCTTCCGGATCGTGACCGTCCACGCGCGTCGCATTCCAGCCGGAAGCCTTGAAGCGCATCACTTGATCGGTGGAGTCGGCCAGGGAAAGTTTGCCGTCGATGGTGATGCCGTTGTCGTCGAACAGCACGATCAGCTTGGCGAGCTTCAGGTGTCCCGCGAACGCAATCGCTTCCTGGCTGATGCCTTCCATCAGGTCGCCGTCGGAAACGAGCGTATAAGTATAATGACTGACAACATCGTCGCCGAAGCTGGCCGCCATGATGCGTTCGGCGAGCGCCATGCCGGCGGCATTGGCGATGCCCTGTCCAAGCGGGCCGGTGGTGGTCTCGATCCCGGAGGCATGACCGTATTCAGGATGACCGGCGGTCTTGGAGCCCAGTTGCCGGAACTTCTTGATCTCCTCGATCGTCATGTCGGCATAGCCGGTGAGATACAGGAGCGAATAGAGCAGCATCGAGCCATGGCCGGCGGACAGGACGAAGCGGTCGCGGTCCGGCCAATTGGGCTGGGAGGCGTCGAACTTCAAAAATCTTGTGAATAGAACCGTGGCGATGTCGGCGGCACCCATGGGCAGGCCGGGGTGCCCGGACTTCGCGGTTTCCACCGCGTCCATCGCAAGCGCGCGAATGGCATTGGCCATACGGTCGTGAATTTCGCGGCCCATGCTTCAAATCTCGCGGCGGCGGGAGGCGACGAACATTCGGGTCTCTATCATGAGTCGCGCCGCCGTCTTCGCGCGACCGAACCCAAAGTGAAGGCGGCGCACAGATAACACCCGAGACCCCCGAGTCAATCGCCGCGGGCGCATTGACGGCGCTATCCGCGCGCGTCTCTACTGCGGCGGATCAACGCTCTCAGGATTCGCCATGCGGCAAGCAGGGGACGAATCGCCGCTCGAGCGGGCACGACGGCGGCTCAACGCCGCGATCGATACGCTGGAAGCTGCGGTCAACCGCCGGCGCGACGAGGACCGGCACCGGGATGCGCTCGAGGCCCAGTTGCAGGCCTTTGGCAGCGACCGTTCCAAGCTCGCGGACGAGCTGGACCGCGTGCGCGCGCGTTCGGTGGATCTGGAATCCGCCAATCAGGAAGTCGGCAAACGTCTGGAGCGGGCGATGGAAACCATCAAGACCGTGCTCACGACCAACGATAAGTAGGAAGGGCATGATCCCGAAAAGTGGGAACCGGTTTTCGGAAAAGATCATGCCCCAAAGATAGGAACCCCGATGTCCGAGGTTAGCGTCACCATCAATGGCCGCGTCTACCGGATGGCTTGCGATGCCGGGCAGGAGGAACATCTCACCCGGCTATCCAAGGAACTGGATGCGCGGATCGCGCGGCTGCGGGATTCCTTCGGCGAGATCGGCGACACGCGGCTCACGGTGATGGCCGCTCTCATGGTCGCGGATGAAGTGTCCGAAGTGCGCCGGCGCCTGCGCGCGGCCGAGCAGGAGATCGAAGGGCTGAACGATGCGCGTCAGGCGGCCGTGGAGCGCATCGACGCCAATGAGAGGGCGCTCGCCGACGTGATCGAAAGTGCGGCCGAGCGCATCGAGAGGATCGCTCAGGGTCTCTCCGGGCGCGGCAGTTCCGGCGTAGCCATCGGCTAACGTCATCCCGGCTCTCGCGACGCTCATGCGCCGCTCGGCCGGGATGACGGAAAAGGCCGGCTGGCGTTCCAGTCCCCGCAAGCCTACATTGAACGGGCGAGGCTGCGCGGTTCGTCAGGAGACCTAATTCTCGGGGCCTTATCGATCTCAACGGGAGCTGTCCCTGTTCTTGCCCCTGGGCTTGAGCATATGGCACCCACCTACTTCGTAGGTTTCCCGGGATCGTTGTCTCTAACGGCCAATGTGGCTTCGCACTTTCCTATCTTTATCCTGAGGTGCGAGGCAGCGGAGCTGCCGAGCCTCGAAGGATGACCGCGCCGTCCTCCTTCGAGGCTCGCTTCGCTCGCTCCTCGGGATGACGGCAATTTGGCTCCCGCGAATGTCTGGTTCCGAAGCGATCACAGAACAAAAAGCAAAACTCCGCGAGGCCACGCTCGCCCGGCGCGATGCGTTGCCGCCGGAAATACGCGCGGCCGCCGCTGAAGCGATCGCTACGCGAGGTCTGCCGGTCGACGTGAAGCCCGGCACGATCGTTTCCGGTTTCATGCCGATCAAGAGCGAGATCAGTCCGCTGCCCCTGATGAAGAAGTTCGCCGAAGCGGGCGCCAGTCTCGCGCTTCCCCGCATTGCGGGACGCGGGGAGCCGCTCAGCATGCGCGCATGGGCTTTTGGGGATTCGTTCGAGCGCGGCCAATGGGGAATCCGCGAACCGCGATCCAATTCGCCGCAAGTCGTTCCGGACATTTTTTTGGCGCCACTCTCGGCCTTCGACCGGCGCGGCAACCGGCTCGGTTATGGCGCCGGTTATTACGACATGACCATCAAGGCCGCGCGCGCGAAAAAGCCCGTGATCGTGATCGGCCTTGCTTATTCGCTCCAGGAGTCCGGCGATGTTCCGGTCACCGAACGCGACGAGCGCCTCGATCTCGTGCTAACCGAGCGCGAGGTGATCGATTTTCGCGGAGCGCGGTGAATGCGTTTGTTGTTTCTTGGTGACGTTGTAGGGCGTTCGGGACGGCGGATTATCGTGGACCGGTTGCCCAACCTGCGGCGCGACTGGAAACTCGATTTCGTCGCCATCAACGGCGAGAATTCCGCCGGCGGCTTCGGCATCACGGAAGAAATCTACGAAGAGCTGACCGACGCGGGCGCGGATGTCATTACCCTCGGCAATCATTCCTGGGACCAGCGCGAGGCGCTCGTCTTCATCGAGCGCGTGCCGACGCTGATCCGGCCGCTGAATTATCCGGCGGGCTGTCCCGGCAAGGGCGCCAAAATCATCGAGGCGAAGAACGGCCAGCGCGTTCTTGTCATCAATCTCCTTGGCCGCATCTTCATGGACGCGATGGACGATCCGTTCGCGGCGGCGGACCGCGAGATCGAGGCCTGTCCGCTCATGCAGGGCTGCCAAGCGATCCTGGTCGATATGCACGCGGAAACGACGAGCGAGAAACAATCCATGGGTCATTATCTCGATGGACGTGTCAGCCTGGTCATCGGCACGCACACGCATGCGCCCACCTCGGATCATCGCGTGCTGTCCGGCGGCACGGCTTTCATGTCGGACATCGGCATGTGCGGCGACTATGACAGCGTGATCGGCATGACCAAGGACGAGCCAATCCGGCGTTTTCTGACGAAACTTCCGGCCGCGCGCTTTGAAGCGTCGAATGGGCCTGCCACCATGTCGGGTATTGCCGTTGAACTCGATGACAACACAGGTCTCGCCACGCGCGTCGCAGCCGTTCGCCTCGGGGGCGTGCTGGAAGAATCGCGGCCGTTGTTTTGGGATTGAACTCGCGTCACAATTCCGCAAGCCGATACCAATAGCGTTCGAACCCTTCGGAGGTCTCGCCATGCTTTCCCGCCGCACCCTGCTTACAGGCGGTTCCGCCATCGTTACCGCCGCCGCACTTAATGGCGGCATGCCTTCCTTCGCAAAGGCGCCGATGCAAAACACGCAAGCACCGGCGTTCTACCGGTTCAAGTTGGGTTCTTTTGAAGCCACGGTGATCTCCGATGGGCCGCTTGCGCTCGGCGCTCCTGCCGACGGCGTTTTCAGCGGCGTTACGAAAGACCAGTTCATCAAGCGCCTGAATAACAATTTTCTGCCAACCGACAGCCTGCAGCTGGAGCAGAACGCACTTGTGATCAACACGGGCGACCGTGTGGCGTTGTTCGACACCGGCACGGGCAGTGCAAAAACCTTCGGCGACAAGAGCGGACGCCTGCTTTCCAATCTCAAGGCGGCCGGTATCGATCCGAAGGATGTCGATGCGATCGTTCTGACACACGCGCATCCTGATCATTGCTGGGGCATCATGAACGATGCTGGCGAGCGGAATTTTCCAAACGCGCAGATCTATATGAGCCAGCTCGACTTCGATTTTTGGACCGACGAGAGCAAAGCCGCCGACGATATGATGAAGACGATGGTCGGCGGCGTCCGCAAAAACCTGCTGCCGAACCGGGACCGCATGGTGTTCATCAAGGATGCTCAGGAAATCCTCCCCGGCGTGCAGGCGATGGCGGCGCCAGGGCACACGGTCGGCCACACGATTTTCATGATCACGTCGCAAGGAAAAACCCTCTGCAATCTCGGCGACATAGCGCATCACCACATTGTTTCGATGAGAATCCCACGCGCCGCCTTTACCTACGACACCGACGGCAAGCAGGGGGTTGAAACGAGGCTGCGCGTTTTCGATATGCTCGCGTCACAGCGCATCCAGATGGTCGGCTATCACTTCCCCTATCCGGGCATTGGCCATGTGGTGAAGTGGAAGGAAAACTACAGCTACGTTCCATCGCCCATGCTGATGGTACCTTGACCCGCACTTTATTTCCGGGAGTCTCCGCCGTATAACCCGCGCGTTTCAAGGAGCGCGCGGGAAGTCCGATGGCCGGCCATTCACAATTCAAGAACATCATGCACAAGAAGGGCCGCGCCGATGCGGCCCGTGCCAAGCTGTTCTCCAAGCTCGGCCGCGAAATCACCGTCGCCGCGAAACTGGGGATGCCCGATCCCGCGATGAACCCGCGCCTGCGCGCCGCCGTGCTGGCCGCGCGCGCGGAAAACATGCCGAAGGACAATATCGAGCGCGCGATCAAGAAATCGCAGGGCGGCGACATGGAGAGCTACGATGAGATCCGTTACGAGGGCTACGGTCCCGGCGGTGTTGCCATCATCGTCGAGGCTTTGACCGATAACCGCAACCGAACCGCTTCCGAAGTCCGCTCCAATTTCACCAAGAGCGGCGGGGCGCTCGCGGAAACGGGTGCGGTCTCCTTCATGTTCAGCAAGATCGGGCTTGTGCAGTACGACGCCGCCAAGGCAAGCGCGGATGCGATGCTGGAAGCGGCGATCGAGGCCGGTGCAGAGGATGTGGCGTCTACATCCGCCGGTCACGACATCATCACGACCCCGGAAAGCTTTGCCGAAGTCTCCAAGACGCTCGAAGCGAAATTCGGCGAACCGCGCAAGGCGGGGCTGGTCTGGCGTCCGCAGAATACGGTGCCGGTCGACGACGATAACGGCGAGAAGCTCCTGAAGCTGATCGAAACGCTCGAAGACAATGACGACGTGCAGAACGTCTATTCGAACTTCGAGATTTCCGACGCTCTGATGGCGAAACTGAGCGCCTAAATCTCCCCCTCCCCGTTTACGGGGAGAGAGTCGGGGTGAGGGGCTTACGCCACCTCACCCGTTCGCTTCGCTCGCGACCTCTCCCCGCACAGGCGGGGAGAGGTATTTCCCGGCGAGAATGATCGGGAAAATATCGGTTCCCAATAGGCATCTTCGCCCGGTGGCGGTATCCATTTTGCCAAGATGAACAGACCGATTCGCATCCTCGGAATCGACCCTGGCCTGCGCCGCACCGGCTGGGGCATCGTGGATAGTGAAGGCAATGCGCTCAGCTTCATTGCCTGCGGGTCGGTGGAAACCAGCGACAAGGAAGAAATCGCCCGGCGCCTGAACGCGATCCACACCGGACTGCGGGCGGTGGTCGCGCGCTATCTGCCGGAAGAGGCAGCGGTCGAGGAAACCTTCGTCAACGCCGATGCGCGGGGCGCGTTGAAGCTCGGACAGGCGCGCGGGATCGCGCTGCTCGTTCCCGCGCAGTCGGGATTGGTCGTCGCCGAATACGCGCCGAACCTCGTGAAGAAATCCGTCGTGGGTGCCGGACGCGCCGAGAAGGCGCAGGTGCGGGTCATGGTCAGCGTGCTGTTGCCGAAAGCCGATCCGCAATCCGAAGATGCCTGCGACGCGCTGGCGATCGCCATCACCCACGCGCATCATCGCAGCTCGCCGCTGCTGCGGATCGCTGCCGGAGGCGGATGATGGATGTTTTTTCTTATCCCTCCCCTGAAAGGGGAGGGTCGGCTGAGCGAAGCGAAGCCGGGGTGGGGTTATCCAGCGCTGGCCCGACCCCCACCCGGCGCGTTGCACGCGCCACACTCCCCCTTGCAGGGGGAGGGATGAGAAAGCGTCCATGCCAGATCGGAGTTCAACGGTGATCGGCAAGCTCAGCGGCGTGATCGATACCTACAACGAAGATTCCTTGATCCTCGACGTCCACGGCGTCGGCTATCTTGTGCATTGCTCCGCCCGCACGCTGCAGTCGCTGCCTCCCGCAGGCGAGGCGACGATGCTGTCCATCGAAACCTGGGTGCGGGAAGATCAGATCAGGCTGTTCGGTTTTGCCACCGAGGCGGAGCGCGAATGGTTCAAGCTGCTCACGAACGTGCAGAGCGTAGGCGCGAAAGTTGCGCTCGCCGTGCTTTCGACATTGCGAGTATCGGAACTCGCAAACGCCATCGCGCTCGGCGACAAGAGCGCCGTGGCACGCACGCCAGGCGTCGGCCCGAAACTCGCCCAGCGCATTGTCACCGAGCTGAAAGATAAGGCGCCGGCATTCGCCAGTGTCGATCCGGCGGTGGTGAAACTGCAGGGCGAGCTGGGCGACCGGCGCGCGCCGCAGCCTGTCTCCGATGCGGTGTCCGCCCTCGTGCATCTCGGCTATGGTGAGATTCAGGCAAGTACCGCGATTGCCGCCGCCGTGCGGCAGGCAGGCGAGGGCGCGACGACGGAGATTCTCATCCGGTTTGCATTGAAGGAGCTCGCAAGATGATTTTGGCAGCCTCGATTATTGTTATTTATGTCGTGATGGGAACGGTGTTCTCGCTGTTCGGGTATCGTGCGGCGCTCGAGGGCGCGTTTCTCATTCCCGGCTTCGATCAGAATGCGGGCGACTTCAATACATTCATGATGCTCGCGTTGATCATCGCGCTCGCATTCGCGGCGGCGGCGGTGCTGATCATTTTGATGCTGCCATCGGGTGTGAATATGGGGATCGCCATGCTGGCTTCCGCGGTCACCACCGGCGTGATCGGGCTGGGCATGATGGGCTGGTTTTCCGGGCTGACATCGGCGCTGCCGATCGTCATGGCGGCGGGCGGCGTCATATGCGCGAGCACGGCGAACATGCTCGGCATGTTCGAACAGGGCGGAGCGAACAGGGGCTGATGGCAAATCCGCGTCTCATCGCAGCGGAGACACGCGAAGAGGACGCGGCGGACATCCATCTGCGCCCGCAAAATCTTTCCGAATTCATCGGACAAAAACAGGCCTGCGCCAATCTCAAGGTCTTCATCGACGCCGCGCGCGGGCGCAAGGAGGCGCTCGATCATGTGTTGCTGGTCGGCCCGCCCGGGCTGGGCAAGACCACGTTGGCGCAGATCGTGGCGCGCGAATTGGGCGTCAACTTCCGCGCCACGTCCGGTCCTGTGATCGCGAAGGCGGGCGACCTTGCGGCGCTGCTGACCAATCTCGAAGACCGCGATGTTCTCTTCATCGACGAGATTCACCGGCTCAATCCCGCCATCGAGGAAATCCTCTATCCGGCGATGGAGGACTATCAACTCGATCTCATCATCGGCGAAGGTCCGGCCGCGCGCTCGGTCAAGATCGATCTCGCGCGCTTCACGCTGGTCGGCGCCACCACGCGCTCGGGCCTGCTCACGACGCCTTTACGGGAAAGATTTGGGATTCCGGTGCGGCTCGGCTTCTACACGCCGGAAGAACTGACGACGATCGTAACCCGTGCTGCCCGCGTGCTCGGCATCGGCATCGGTCAGGACGGTGCAAGGGAGATCGCCCGCCGTGCGCGCGGCACGCCGCGCGTGGCCGGACGCCTGCTCCGCCGCGTGCGGGATTTCGCGACGGTCGGCGGCCAGGACAGGATCGACGACAAGATCGCCGACCGCGCGCTGCTCCAGCTCGAAGTGGATGCGGGCGGCCTCGACCAGATGGACCGCCGGTATCTGACGGTGATTGCGAAAAACTATGCCGGCGGCCCGGTCGGTGTCGAAACCATCGCCGCGGCACTGTCCGAGCCGCGCGACGCGATCGAGGAAATCATCGAGCCCTATCTCGTGCAGCAGGGATTTCTTCAGCGCACGCCGCGCGGGCGCGTGCTCACCGCGCATGCTTTCCGCCATCTTGGCATTGCCGAGCCTGCGCGCGAGGCTAACCAGATGCCGCTGTTCGATCAGGAGCAGGACGATTGATCCTTTTATCCCTCCCCCTGAAAGGGGGGAGGGTAGGGTGGGGGTCAATAACGCGGTCAAGGAGGACCCCCTCCCGATGCTTCGCATCGACCTCCCCCTTGCAGGGGGAGGTGAAAAAATGGAAGCCATGAAGAAATTGCCACGCAGCATCAGTGAAGAAGAAATCAATGCGCGCCAGTGAAGAAGGCTGGATCCATCTCTCCGGTCAGATCGTGGAGGGCAGTCATCGCCTGCCAATTCGCATCTACTATGAGGACACCGACTTCTCCGGCGTCGTCTATCACGCGAGCTACCTGCGCTTCATGGAACGCGGCCGCTCGGATTTCATCCGGCTGCTTGGCATCCAGCAGGGCACCTTGTTCGAGCAGACGGCGGCGGAGCAGCCGGGCTTTGCCTTCGTCGTCCGCTCCATGAAGCTCGACTTCCGGCGTCCCGCCCGCATCGACGAGGTGATCGAGGTCGTGACCCGCCCGGGCGAGATCGGCGGCGCCTCGATCCTGCTGAAACAGACCGTCATGCGGGGCGGGGAGGTGCTCGTGGAGGCCGAAGTCCGCATCGCTTTTGTCTGTGATGGGAAGCCGCAACGCATCCCCGCCGGCCTGCGGCAGGCCATGGGCGAAACCGAGCGCGAAACCTGAGCGAAACTTAAGTCGCGGGCATTTTACCCGCCGTGCTAACCAATCGTTAAGGACGAGGGGCGCTTGCTTGACCGAAAAGCGGTGACCCAGCCCCAGTTTGGACAGATTCAGTCCCGATCTGGGCCGGGCCGGCGATCGGCAAAACGCCAAGCTAGCTGAAGGCCAGCCATTGCCTCCCGCTCCGCATTTGTGAATCGCAATCGCCGAATAAGCCGAGGTATCGCCGGATGAATCCTGAAGTCGTAACGCCAGCCCTGGACATCTCCCTCTGGGGCCTGTTCTGGCAGGCCCACTTGGTCGTGAAGGCCGTGATGATCGGCCTGATGGCCGCGTCCATCTGGGTGTGGGCCATCGTGATCGACAAGACCATTCTGTTTGCCCGCACCAAACGGCAGATGGACAAGTTCGAACAGGTGTTCTGGTCGGGCCAGAGCCTCGAGGAACTTTACCGGAATCTCTCCACGCGACCGAACAATTCGATGGCGGCACTCTTCGTCGCTGCGATGCGCGAGTGGAAGCGCACCTATGAGAGCGGTGCCCGCTCCCTGCAGGGGCTGACCCAGCGCATCGACAAGGTGATGGACGTCACGATCTCCCGCGAAGTGGAACGGCTGGAGAGCAAGCTGCTCGTGCTCGCCACCGTCGGCTCGGCCGGACCGTTCATCGGCCTCTTCGGCACCGTCTGGGGCATCATGACGAGCTTCCAGTCGATTGCGGCCTCCAAGAATACGAGCCTCGCCGTGGTGGCGCCCGGCATCGCGGAAGCCCTGTTTGCCACCGCAATCGGGCTTGTGGCCGCCATACCGGCGACGATTTTCTACAATAAGTTCATTTCGCAGGTGAACCGCACGGCCTCCCGGATGGAGGGCTTCGCGGACGAGTTTTCGGCGATCCTTTCGCGCCAAGTTGACGAGAAGATGTGAGGTAGTTCGTGGGAGCAGGATCCCCCATAGGCGGGCGCCGGGGACGCCGCCAGCGCGCCAGCGTGATGAGCGAGATCAACGTTACACCGATGGTGGACGTGATGCTCGTGCTGCTCATCATCTTCATGGTGGCGGCACCGCTGCTCACAGTCGGCGTACCGATCGACCTGCCGGAAAGCCAGGCGAAATCCATGGAGCAGCCGAAGGAGCCGCTCACATTATCCGTCAACGACAAGGGCCAGGTTTTCCT
Organism: Xanthobacteraceae bacterium; assembly: GCA_022844205.1. GTDB lineage: Bacteria > Pseudomonadota > Alphaproteobacteria > Rhizobiales > Xanthobacteraceae > JAUSIF01. The sequence continues at coordinate 157,209 of JALHMF010000006.1, forward strand.
CCAGAATACCGAGATCAAGATGGACGAGCTGGTCCCCAAGCTCAAAGCCATCGCCAAGAGCGGATTTGAAGAACGCATCTATGTGCGCGGCGACAAGAAGGTCGATTACGGTACGGTGATGCGCGTGATGGGACGTTTGTCGGCAGCCGGTTACAGACGGGTGGCGCTTGTCACCGAAGTCGAACAAGGAAGCTAACGTGCGCAGCGGGATGGCGGTGTCCAGTGTGGCCCATGCCGTCGTTCTCGGCTGGGGACTGCTGACATTTGCCCCGAACCCGCTCGAAGCGCCGCTGACCGAGGCGATGCCGGTCGATCTCGTCCCGCTGGATGAAATCACCCGCACGCGGCAAGGCTCCCTGAAAGCGCCGAAGCCCGAAGAGATCAAACCGGCTGCGGAAAAAGTCGAACAGCCGAAGCAGCAGCCGGAAGTCGAGAAGAAGGCCGAGAAGAAACCGGAGATCAAACCGGCCGCTCCGCCGCAGCCTTCGGAAGAAATGAAGAAGGAAGCGAAGAAAGAGGAGCCGAAATCCGATCCGATCAAGGATCTAATTGTGAAGGACGACGCGCTGGAGCAGGCGAAAGACACGAAGAAGACGCCGCCGAAAAAAGAGCAGCCGAAGGTCGCCGAAAAGCCGAAGGCGCCGCCGGTCAAGCAGCGCAATTTCAACCCGGACCAGATCGCGGCACTCCTGGATAAACGAGAGCCGCAACGTCAGCAGTCGTCGGCGGAGCAGGTATCGCGCTCGCAATCGCTTGGCGTCAGCAGCGGAAATTCCCCGCGGCTGACGCAAAGCGAGATCGACGCCCTGCGGGCGCAGATTCAGGCTTGCTGGAACCCGCCCGTGGGCGCCGAAAATGCGCAGGAACTCGTTGTGCGGGTGCGCATTCAGTTCAGGACGGACGGGTCGCTGTCGGCCGAGCCCACGCTGATCAATCGCGGCAGCAGCCCGTATTTTCAGGTGGCGGCGGAAAGCGCGATGCGCGCCGTCCGCCGTTGCGCGCCCTATACTTTACCGGCGGCCAAATATGAGGTTTGGAAGGACGTGGAAGTTACCTTCGACCCGAGAGACATGTTTCGCGGCGGCTGAGCCATTTAAAAATTTTGAGATCCCCGATGAAAAAAATCATGCTTCCGGATGCGTTTGCGCGTGAGCCCTTTTCGCGCCGACGGCTGTTGCAGGGTGCCGCCGGGGTGACCGCGGCCGCTGTGATCGGCCGGGCCGTGCCCGCACAGGCCGTGCTCAAGCTCGACATTACGCAAGGCACGATCCAGCCGGTGCCGATCGCCATTACGGATTTCATGGGCGGTGGCGGCGACGGCGATGCCGGCCGCAGCATCTCTTCCGTCATCACGAATAATCTCCGCCGCTCTGGCCTGTTCGCGCCGATTGATCCCGGTGCCTTTATCGAACGTATCCAGAATTTCGACGTGAATCCGCGCTTTCAGGACTGGCGCGTGATCAACGCGCAAGGATTGGTCACCGGCCGGGTCACGCGCCAGCCGGACGGGCGTCTGCGCACGGAGTTCCGCCTGTGGGACGTGTTCGCGGGCCAGCAGTTCGCAAGCTCGCAATTCGTGGCGCAGCCTGACGCCTGGCGTCGCGTCGCGCACATGATCGCGGACCAGATTTATGAGCGCCTCACCGGCGAGAAGGGATACTTCAACACCCGTATCGTGTTCATCGATGAGTCCGGTCCCAAGGACAAACGCGTGAAACGGCTCGCGATGATGGATCAGGACGGCGCCAACATCCGCTATCTCACGCGCGGCGAAGATCTCGTGCTGACGCCGCGCTTCAGCCCGACCAATCAGGAAGTCGCCTACATGTCCTACGGCCGGGACAATCCGCGCGTGGTGCTGCTCAACCTCGAGAATCCGGCGCAGCGCGAAACGATCGGCGATTTTCCCGGCATGAGTTTCTCGCCCCGCTTTTCGCCGGACGGACAGCGTGTGGTGATGAGCCTGCAGCAGGGTGCCAACTCGAATATTTTTGTCATGGACCTGCGCACGCGCCGGACCACGCGCCTCACCGATGCGCCTGCGATCAGCACGGCGCCCTCGTTCTCGCCGGACAGCCGGTTCATTGCGTTTGAATCCGATCGCGGGGGCTCGCAGCAAATCTATGTGATGGGAGCGGACGGCGGCGGCGCGAAGCGAATCTCATTCGGCGGCGGCAGTTATTCCACACCGGTCTGGTCGCCACGCGGCGACATCATCGCCTTCACCAAGCAGGGCGGCGGCAGCTTCTCCATCGGCGTCATGCGCACCGACGGTTCCGGCGAGCGGATCCTCACGGAAGGATTCCATAATGAGGGACCGACCTGGGCACCGAACGGCCGGGTGCTGATGTTCTTCCGCGACCCGGGCGGCAATGCCGGTCCGCAGCTCTTCACGGTGGACCTCACCGGCTACAACGAGCAGCGCGTTCCAACACCGAATTATGCGTCCGATCCAGCCTGGTCGCCGCTGCTGACCTGAAAAAACTCTACCTCCCCCGGAAAGGGAAGGCCGGTTTGCGAAGCAAACCGGGTGGGGGTCATTCCCGCGCGCAATCGTCTTGACGTTTCGACTCCCTCCCTGACCCTCCCCTTCTGGGGAGGGAATTGAGATGTTTCTCTCGACGCCCGGCCATCATATGGCCGTAGACGGAACCCACCCTCCGATTCATACTTTGCTAACCACGCTGGCCGGAACCGAAGCCGGCCCATGTGAAACATTCATTTTGCGAGACTTCGCCAACCTTTCATCAAGGTTGACGGAATATTCGCTTAACCAGCCGGCTGTTACATGGGGGGATGTTCGCCGGTGGGTGAAGGGAGTTCGAGATGAATCAGGTTAAGCAGATCGCTTGCGGCGCGCGACTGGCCGTACTGCTTGGCGCGGTCCTTTTGGCGGGCGCCTGTGCTCAGCAGCCGAATCCTGGCGACCAGGCCGGCATCGGTGCCGCGGCCACGCCGGGCAGCGCACAGGATTTCGTCGTCAACGTTGGCGACCGCGTGTTCTTCGAGACGGATTCGTCGGAACTGACGCAGCAGGCCCGCGCCACGCTCGATAAGCAGGCGCAGTGGCTGAACAACTACAACCGTTATGCGTTCACCGTGGAAGGCCATGCCGACGAGCGCGGCACGCGCGAATACAACATCGCGCTGGGTGCCCGCCGCGCGCAGACCATGCGCGACTATCTGGTCGCGCGCGGCGTGGAGTCTTCGCGCATGCGCACGATCTCCTACGGCAAGGAGCGGCCGGTCGCGGTCTGCAACGACATCTCCTGCTGGTCGCAGAACCGCCGTTCCGTGACGATCCTGAGCGGCGGCGCGCAAGGCTAAATGGCGGTGCCGCCGGCTGAAACTCCGGCGGCCCAATTTTGGACGCACTCAAGCCGCTTTCTCATTGGGTCCGCGCGCGCTAAAGTCGCGTGAGAATTTTCCGATCGAGACGATGAAACCCGTATCGACAAAATTATTGCTGAATGCATTCGCCGCGCTTGCGATCTGCGTGGCGGCTTCGTCCGCGAACGCCCAGCTGTTCGGACAGCCGGGCGGTGGCGGCGGTGACGATGTTTCCGGACGCATCGGCCGGCTTGAGGCGCAGCTTCGCTCGCTCACCGGCCAGATCGAGGAATTGCAATACAAGAACCAGCAGCTTGAGCAGCAATTAAAGCGCGCGTTGCAGGATAGTGAATTCCGTTTCCAGGAACTCAATCAGGGCCGCCCGCCCGCGGGCGCCGGGCCGCGCGGACAACAGGGTGCCGTGCCGCCGGTCGCGCAGCCGCAACCGCAGCGCCCGTTGCCGCCGGTCGCATCCGCGCCGCAGAATTTTCCGCCGATTGCCGATGACTTGCCGCCTCCGCAGGCCGGACGCCGCGGCGACGTGTTCGATCCGAACGCTTCGCCGAATGCACCCGGAGCACCGCGCCCGCTCGGCACCCTGCAGGGCAGGGGCGACGGTCCGGGACCGGTGATCATGACTCCAGGCAGTGAGCCGCCCGTTCGCCGCCAGCCGGGCGCACCGATGGATCTCGGCAATACGCGCTCGGGCGATTTTCAGCAGGGCCCTCCCCCGGGACCGCGCGGAATTCCGCCGCAGGGTCCGGTCGGGCAACAGGCGGTGCTGGCGCCTTCGGGCAGCGCCAAGGACGAATACGATCTCGCGGTCGGCGCGATGCAGCGGCGCGATTACGATTTGGCCGATCAGGCCTTCCGCACCTATCTCGCCAATCATCCGGGCGACCGCATGGTGCCGGAAGCGCAATACTGGCTCGGCGAGGCGCAGTATCAGCGCCAGCAATACAACGACGCCGCCGAGACGTTCCTCGATCACTACAACAAGTATCCGAACAGCACGAAGGCGCCGGACGGTTTGCTGCGTCTTGGCCAGTCGCTGTCGGCGCTCGGCAAGCAGGAAGCCGCTTGCGCTTCGCTTGGCGCGGTGCTGACGAAATATCCAAAAGCATCCGCCAACGTGAAGCGCGCGGTCGAGCAGGAACAGAAGCGTGCTCGCTGCTGATCGCGATCGGGCTCCGGTGGCCGATCACGAGCTTGTTTCTCTGTTTTCCGGTTTTGCAGAATTCAAAAAGATTTTGATCGCGGTTTCCGGCGGACCGGATTCCATGGCGCTGCTACTGCTCGCGCATCGCTGGCGGGAGAACCATGGCGGCGAATTGATCGCGGCCACGGTCGATCACGGCTTGCGTCCGGAAGCAAAGGAAGAAGCGGCACTCGCCGCTGCTTTTTCACACAAGCTCGGCGTTCCGCATCATGTTCTGCGCTGGACCGGCGAAAAGCCTCCCACCGGAATCCAGGAAGCCGCGCGCGAGGCGCGTTATGCGCTGCTCTGCGGTCTTGCGAAAACAGAAAATATCGAAGCGATCGTCACCGCCCATACGCGCGACGACCAAAGCGAGACATTCCTGATGCGGCTTGCACGCGGGTCCGGGCTTTCCGGGCTGGCGGGGATCCGCGCGCGGTCGAACCGCGATGGTATCCTCCTGCTCCGTCCGTTGCTCGATCTTCCGAAGGCCCGGCTGATCGCGACCATGGAAGCCGCCGGCATCGGCTATGCCGAGGACGGCTCAAACCGTGATCCGCGCTTCACCCGGGTGCGGCTGCGCGAGTTGTCCGGCGCGCTCGCGCAGGAAGGGATCGATCCGGCGCGCATTGCCGGGGTCACGCGAAGGCTTGCCCGCGCCGATGCCGCGATTGAAGCGGCGGTGGACGACGCCCAGCGGAAATTGATCGGTATGGTTTCCGGCGGTAGGACCGAAATCGCCGCTTCCACCCTGTTCGGGTTGCCCGATGAAATCTCGCTCCGGCTCCTGGGCCGCGCCATCGGCCAGGCCGGCGACGAAGGCCCGGTGGAACTGGCCAAGCTGGAATCCCTGCATTCCGCGCTTCGGGAAGCGAATGCCACGAACAAACCGCTGAAGCGCACGCTGGCCGGCGCGGCATTAGGCCTCGACCGGGGGAAGCTGGCGGTCGAACGGGCACCGACGCGCTCCAGCCGCCTGCCCAAAGAGTAAACAGTGCGCCATCGGGGTTGAATCTGGCCGTTCTAGCGCCCGCTTCCCTTGGCAATGACACCCATGCGCCCTATTTTAACGCTAGTCGGGTACATACCCGGACAAGTCTGAAGCCGGGTTTCTCATACGGGACGGGCAACCGCCTCGATTAAAGGGTCAGCGATGAACTCGAATCTACGCAATTTCGCCCTCTGGGTGATTATTGTCCTGTTGCTTCTTGCGTTGTTCTCGCTGTTCCAGAACCCCGGTTCGCGCCCGGTCACCAACGACATCAGCTTCTCGCAGCTCCTGGCCGAGGTTGATAACGGCAAGGTGCGCGAAGTGGTCATCCAGGGTCCGGATATTTCCGGCACCTTCTCGGACGGCCGTCCTTTCCAGACCTACGCGCCGAACGATCCGAGCCTGGTCCAGCGGCTTTACGGCAAGAATGTCAGCATCATCGCGCGTCCGCAGTCGGACAATGTGCCGTGGTTTGTGTCGCTGCTCGTTTCTTGGCTGCCGTTCATCGCGCTCATTGGCGTGTGGATCTTCCTGTCGCGCCAGATGCAGGGTGCGGGCGGCAAGGCGATGGGGTTCGGCAAGTCGCGCGCTAAGTTGCTCACCGAGGCGCATGGCCGCGTCACGTTTGACGACGTCGCCGGTGTCGATGAAGCCAAATCCGACCTCGAAGAGATCGTCGAGTTTCTCCGCGATCCGCAAAAATTCCAGCGCCTCGGCGGCAAGATTCCTCGCGGCGTGTTGCTCGTCGGCCCTCCCGGCACCGGCAAGACGCTGATCGCTCGCGCCGTCGCGGGCGAAGCCAACGTGCCGTTCTTCACGATCTCCGGTTCCGACTTCGTCGAAATGTTCGTCGGCGTCGGCGCCTCGCGTGTCCGTGACATGTTCGAGCAGGCGAAGAAAAATGCGCCCTGCATCATCTTCATCGACGAAATCGACGCGGTCGGCCGCCACCGCGGCGCCGGTCTCGGCGGCGGTAACGACGAGCGTGAGCAGACGCTGAACCAGTTGCTGGTCGAAATGGATGGCTTCGAGGCGAACGAGGGAATCATCCTCATCGCCGCCACCAACCGCCCTGACGTACTCGATCCGGCGCTGCTGCGTCCCGGCCGCTTCGACCGTCAGGTCGTGGTGCCGAACCCGGACGTCACCGGCCGCGAACAAATTCTCAAGGTCCACGTCCGCAAGGTGCCGCTCGCACCCGACGTGAACCTGAAGACGATTGCACGAGGCACGCCCGGCTTCTCCGGCGCCGATCTCGCGAACCTCATCAACGAAGCCGCCCTCATGGCCGCGCGCCGCAACAAGCGCATGGTCACGCAAGCTGAATTCGAGGACGCCAAGGACAAGGTGATGATGGGCTCCGAACGCCGTTCGCTCGTGATGACGGAAGAGGAAAAACTCCTCACCGCCTATCACGAAGGCGGCCATGCCATCGTGGCGCTCAACGTTCCTGCGACTGATCCCGTGCACAAGGCCACGATCATTCCGCGCGGTCGCGCGCTCGGCATGGTCATGCAACTGCCGGAGCGCGATAAACTTTCGATGTCTTACGAGCAGATGACCTCGCGCCTCGCCATCATGATGGGCGGGCGCATCGCCGAGGAAATGATCTTCGGCCACGACAAGGTCACGTCCGGCGCGCAGTCCGACATCGAGCAGGCGACCCGCCTCGCCCGCATGATGGTGACGCGCTGGGGCTTCTCGAAGGAACTCGGCACCGTCTCTTACGGCGAGAACCAGGAAGAGGTCTTTCTCGGCCACTCGGTGTCGCGCACGCAGAACATATCGGAAGCGACTTCGCAGAAGATCGACTCGGAAGTCCGCCGTCTGGTGGAATCCGGTCTCGGCGAAGCGCGAAAGATTCTGGATGAAAAGCGCGCCGACCTCGAAAAACTCGCCAAGGGCCTGATCGAATACGAGACCCTCTCCGGCGACGAGATCAAGGATTTGCTGCTGGGCAAGCCGCCGATGCGCGAGACGGCCACCGAGCCGACGACACCGCGCGGTTCGGCCGTTCCGCCCGCCGGCAAGCCACGCCCGCGTCCCGGCGGCACCGGTCCGATGGAGCCGCAGCCGCAGGCTTGAGTTTTTTCGCATATTGCTGAAAACGCCCGCCTATGGCGGGCGTTTTTTGCTGAGAATCAATGTCTCCTGCTAGCCGAGGTCTAGAAAACCTGTTCAGCGGAGGATTTAGCATGTCGGGCAAAATCAATTGCACCAAGGCAGGACTGGTCTTCGGGGCCGTGCTTGGCCTTTTTCACCTGTCTTGGGCCGCGCTGGTGGCGATGGGCTGGGCGCAGCCGGTAATAGATTTCGTGCTGTGGCTGCATTTCATCAAGCCCTTCCTGGTGCTTGAGTCTTTCAGCATCGGTCGCGCAGTGGGACTTGTCGCGTTGACGGCGGCGGTTGGGTTTGTCTTCGGCTGGGTGTTCGCATTCCTGTGGAACCGCGCTCACGGATCGTGAAGGCGGTTGGTTACCGGAACGGATTCGGAACCGATGGGATCACCGGAATGATATTCGGGATGATGCCCGGACCTTTGCCCAGTCCCGGTATCAGGCCGAGATAGATGTTGGCAACGTTCTGCGCCGAGCGGAAACCGGGCGCCAGGATATTCTGGTTCGCGATGAACGGCAGCGCGCGGTTGAACGGCACTCCGCGCAGGAAGGTGCCGTCCCATGTGCGGCGGAGCGTGAATACGCCGCCCGGCGCCAGATGGAGAAATTGGCCGACGATGCCGTGTACCCGGCAGGCGCTTCCGCGCGGGCAGACTTCAACCTGGCCGTTGATCATCGCGACGGCCATCTCGCCATTCTCGGCGACATAGACATCGAAGGCGGTGCCACGCACGCCGACCAGCGCACTTGGGGTCACGATCTTGTAGGCAGTCTTCTGGCTGTTGCCGCTGATGAAGCGGAAGGCGCCCTTGCCAAGCTCGACCGTCACCGCCGAAGCGTTGCGGCCACCCGCGAAAACGAACTCATCAATCTTCACGATCGAACCGGGGCCGATGGCGAGCTTTGTGCGGTCGAGGAATTCGAACTGCCCGATGCCCTTGTCGTCGGTCTCGATCTGTTCGTTGAGGAAAATCTGGTCGCCGCTCTTGAGCGGGCGCGCCGCGCCATCGGAATTTCCAGTCACCGCCGTCGCGATGGACGTGGCCTTGCCGATGTTGTCGCCCGCCATTGCCGGACTGCCCACCGCTAGCACGGCGATCGCGAAGAAGTTCAGAAGCTTCCTTCTGGATGGACCAATGGCACTCATGATTTCCCCCACCGCGGAAACGATCTCGAACTCAAGCCCAACTTGAAGGCACGCTGCGTGGTGCCGGGCAGCAACGATGTGCTATGCCGCTGGCCCGCCGGACTTTACGGCATCGTACAGGTAATCCATCTCATCCATGCAGAAGAAGAAAAGGGCCAAAAAGCCCTACTGGTCGAGGGATGGCCTCGCACTCGGCGCCCGCATGCTCCTGCCGATTGCGCCGGGCATGATGGCCTTCGGTGTCGCGGTGGGCAGCACCACGGCGGCGAAGGGATTTTCCTTCATCGACTGCCTCCTGATGAACGCGCTCGTCTATGCGGGTGCCTCGCAGATGGTGGCGATGGAGCTTTGGCCGCAGACGCTTAACCTCAGCTCGATTGCGGCGCTCGCGGTGATCGCGGGCACGGTGAATGCGCGGATGCTGCTCCTTGGCGCGTCGCTGCGGCCGTGGCTCGGCACGCTTCCCGCTTGGCAGATCTATCCGTTGTTGCATGTGCTGACCGACCCGAGCTGGATCGCGTCCATGCGTTATCACCGCGAAGGCGGATGGGACGTCTCGGTGCTGCTTGGCGGCAGCGTGATGTTTTTCTGGATGTGGATGATCGCGGTGAGCGCAGGCTACTTTCTTGGCGCGCTGATCGCCAATCCAAAGGCCATCGGCCTTGATCTGGTGATGCCGATTTTTTTTGCGGCCATGCTGATCCCGTTATGGCGCGGACCGAAGAACATCGTTCCCTGGTTCACGGCCGGGGCTGTCTCGCTGCTGTTCTATTACTTCATTCCGGGCTGGTGGTACGTGGTCGCCGGCGCGGCTGTCGGCAGCATCGCCGGAGGCTTCAGCGATGACGAGTGAGCCGCACTGGCTTGTGCTCATGGCCATTCTTGCAATGGCGGCGGCGACCTATCCGATGCGCGCGGGCGGTTTCTGGCTGATGGGCCATGTGCCGCTGACGCCGAGGATACGGAAAATCCTCGAAGCCTCGCCGGGTGCGGTCATCGTCGCCACCATCGCGCCGATCATCGTGCGGGAGGGCGTGCCCGCCGCCGTCGCGATCCTAGCGGGTGGAACCGTCATGTATCTCTGGCGGCGCGATTATTTTGCCATGGCCATCGGCATGCTGGCCGCAGCGGGTGTGCGGGCGCTCTGGTTCTGATTACTTCATCGCCGCCTTGATCGATTCGACCGAAGCACCCGGCGCCTTCGCCGTGGCGATGATCTTCGCTTCCTTGGCGAGAATGACATCGAGGGCAGGCTTCATCCTGTCGATGAGATCGAGCGGCACGATCACCGCGCCATGCTGGTCGGCATGAATGAGATCGCCGCTCTCCGCCGCCATGCCGTGAATGTTCACCGGAACACCGTATTCCTCGACATGCACATAGGCATGCGAGGGCGAGATCGAGCCCGCCAGCATCTGGAAGCCTTCCGCCACCTGCGGAATGTCGCGCACCGATCCGTTCGTGATCGTGCCGAGACAGCCGAGCGCCTTGTGAACGTTGGTCTGCACTTCGCCCCAGAACGCGCCGTAGCCGATATGCTCGCCGTCGAGGTCCTCGATCAGCACGATGCTCGGATTGGGTGCTTGAGCGATGTAGTCGAGATAGTCGAGCCGCTTCTGCATGTAGCCGCCGTCGCCCAGGCCAAAGGAATCCTTCGACCTGATGGTGACGGTCTTCGCGAAGCCGACCATCGGCGGCAGGTTCGGGAACGGGCAATGCAGGTGCTTCACCGTGTAGCCGAAGCCGCGCCGTTCCGGCGCCACCATTTCAATCAGGTTGCATACGGTCGGCGTGTCGATGGAGCGGAGGAATTCGGCCTGGGCGGGGGTGAGGGCGGTCATTTTACTTCCTGTTATCAGTCAAAATTTCTGTCGTTAATCCGCCTCATCCTGAGGAGCCGCGCTAGCGCGGCGTCTCGAAGGATGAAGGCGGCCTCATGCTTTGTGAAGCGCCTATCGGCGCCCCTTGGCATGAGGGCTGCACCATTGCGGCTGGCCGGGTGCGGCAGGGACGTTAATATCACTTACAATTTTTGAAGCTTTCCCCGGTAGATTAATGCTACCACGCGCTACGGGTTGGAGTTTCGATGAAGCGCAAATATTTCGGCACCGATGGAATTCGCGGGCGGGCGAACGGACTGATCACGCCGGAGCTTGCCCTGAAGGTCGGCATGGCCGCTGGCCTCGTCTTTCTGCGCGGCGAGCACCGCCATCGCGTGCTGATCGGCAAGGACACGCGCCTCTCCGGCTACATGATCGAGAACGCGCTGACAGCGGGCTTTACGTCGGTCGGCATGGACGTGTTTCTCACCGGCCCGATGCCCACGCCTGCGGTCGCGATGCTGACGCGCTCCATGCGCGCGGATGTCGGCGTGATGATCTCCGCCTCGCACAACGCCTATGACGACAACGGCATCAAGCTGTTCGGTCCGGACGGCTACAAGCTTTCCGACGAGATCGAAATGGAAATCGAGAAGCTGATCGATTCCGATCTTAGCAAACGTCTGGCCGCCTCGCAGAACATCGGCCGCGCCCGGCGCATCGACGGCGTGCAGGACCGCTACATCGAATTCGCCAAGCGCACGCTGCCGCGCAACATGTCGCTCGAGGGCAAGCGCATCGTGATCGATTGCGCGAACGGTGCCGCCTACAAGGTGGCGCCCGAAGGTTTGTGGGAATTGGGTGCCGAAGTGTTCCCGATCGGAGTCGAGCCGGACGGCTTTAACATCAATCGCGATTGCGGCTCCACTTCCCCCGAAACGTTGTGCGCGAAAGTACGCGAAATGCGGGCCGATATCGGCATCGCGCTCGACGGCGACGCCGACCGTGTGGTGCTGGTCGATGAGAAAGGCCATCTCGTGGACGGCGACCAGTTGCTCGCGGTCGTGGCCGAATGTTTCAAGGAAGATGACCGCCTCGCGAAGCCCGCCATCGTCGGCACCGTGATGTCGAATCTCGGCCTGGAACGGCACCTGAGCAAGCTCGGCATCGATCTGATCCGCACCCCCGTCGGCGACCGTTATGTGCTGGAGCAGATGCTCGCGCGCGGCATCAATGTCGGTGGCGAACAGTCCGGTCACCTTATTCTGTCCGATTTCGGCACCACCGGAGACGGCTTTGTGGCGGCGTTGCAGGTGCTCGCCGTTGTCTGCAAATCCGGCAAGGCGGTGAGCGAAGTCTGTCATCGCTTCGATCCTCTGCCGCAGGTGCTGAAGAATGTACGTTACAAGTCCGGCAAGCCCCTCGAAGACGCAAAAGTGAAGACGGCTATTGAGTCGGGTGAGAAAAAGCTGAACGGGGTCGGCCGCCTGCTGGTGCGTTCTTCCGGCACGGAGCCCGTGATCCGCGTGATGGGCGAGGGCGAGAACCGCGATCTCGTCGAATCCGTCGTCGATGATATCGTCGATGTGCTGAGCAAGGCCGCGGCCTAATTCGTAAACATAAATTAAGCGCGCCTAACGCGGCTTAACTCATCCTAACGAAACCTGAATCATGAACGCAATGTTCATTGCGCGTTGCCGCGAAGACACGCCAATTCTGTTCGTAAAAAACTCTCTCCGGCGCACATGAACAAACGCGGTTAAAAATTAAGGTTAAGTGGCCTTTAAGTTTTGCCTGCCAACTTCCCGTCTTCGGTAACTGCGGATCGCGCGAGTTTCGCGTCCGCAAAAAACAGAAGGACAGAGGAAGATGGGCAGCAGCCTCAAGACCGTTGCGCTCGCCGCGGCTGTGACTGCCGCGCTGGTGCCGCAAGCATCCAAAGCCGCCGACCTGCCGCCGCCGCCTTTGCCGGTGCCGGTGATCGAGGAATACGGCGGCTGGTATCTGCGCGGCGATATCGGGATGACGAATCAGCGCGTGAAGTCGCTCGACAACGCGCTGTTCGCCACCACCACCAACCTCACCATCGTGGACAAGAATTTCGAATCCGGAATGCTGTTCGGCGTGGGTGTCGGTTACAAGCACAACAACTGGTTTCGTTGGGATTTGACCGGCGAATATCGCGGTGAGACCGGCTTCCACGGTATGGACACCTATGGTGGACCGCCGCCGACCGCCACGAACATCTATACCGGCAAGAAGTCGGAATGGCTGTTCCTCGCCAACGCCTATCTCGATCTCGGCACGTGGAGGGCGATCACCCCGTTCCTCGGCGCCGGTGTCGGTGCGGCGCGGGTGTCGATCCACAGCTTCCGCGACATCGATCCGATCACGCCGAGTGCGGCCTACGCGGACACGGCTTCGCAATGGAATTTCGCCTGGGCACTCTATGCGGGTCTGACCTATGACGTGACGCCGAACTTCGCGATCGAATTGTCTTACCGTTACCTGCATCTCGGCAACGGCAAGAGCGGTGACATCATCGCCTTTGATGGAACCAACCTCATTAACAACCCGATGCACTTTAAGGACATCACCTCGCACGACCTGAAACTTGGAATGCGCTGGATGTTCGCCGATCTCGGCTACACCGAGTATCAGCCACCGCTCATCCGCAAATACTGAGCACGGCTAGATCGGAAAAAACGGCGCGGTATTTTTGCCGCGTCGTTTTCTTTTCGCGTGCGCGATGTCCTGGAGGCTGGCGAAAGTAACCGGGCATTAAGGTTAACCAATCATGATCGCCCCGAATTCAAAGCGATAAGGGATCGGTCGATGCGCGTTGCCATTCGTCTTGCAGTCTGCGGGCTCTCGTTGCTTGGCGCCCCGCATGGAGTGGCGGCGCAGGATTACGGCACGCTTCCGGTCCTGCGCGGCTCGTCGGACTATCGCCCGGTGGCGCCGACCTATCGCAACTGGAGCGGTTTCTACGTCGGCGGACAGATCGGCTACTCGAACGCCAATGCGGACTTCAGCGAATCGGGCAACTCCCTGCTCGCCCGCATTCTCGAAAACACAATGATCGAAAACGAATTCCAGGTCTCCACCTGGCCGCAGCCGTCGAGCGCCAGCAACAACGCTTCGCCATGGGGCTTCTTCTTCGGTTACAACTGGCAGTCCGACAACGCGGTCTACGGGATGGAATTCTCCTACAACCGCACCAAGCATTCGCTAGAGGGCGTCGATTCCGTCGGCCGAATCATTACGACCTCCAACGAATACCAGTACGACGTGACGGCTTCGGCGGGCGCGATCGCAAAAGTCACCGACTTCGCGACGATGCGGCTGCGCACGGGCGCGGTATACGGGCCGGTGCTGCCCTACATCACCGCCGGCCTGGCGGTCGGCCGCATGAGCGTTTTGCAGACGGCCAACGTCACCTATCCCGCGCCGACGGACGTCTCGGTGGGCGGCGGACAACCCGCGCTTCCGGGCGTGAATATCACCCGCACGGAAGGCAAGAGCAGCAGCTATGCCTTCGGCCTTTCGCTTGGCGCCGGTTTCGACTGGGAGTTCATGCCGCACGTCTTCCTGCGCGGCGAATATGAATATGTCGGCTTCCTGCCGGTGAACGACGTGAATATTTACATTCACACCGCACGGGCGGGCGTTGGATTGAAGTTTTAAACGCCTGAACGTCGTCCCGGCCAAGGCCGAAGGCCGCGAGCTGGGACCGCTTCAAACAAAATTCTGGACGATCCCGGCCCGCCCCGTCTGCATGCGTTACGCCTTTCGCCGCACTTGACGCCGCCCGGGCCGCGGGCGTATCGCCGTCAGTGGGACACCCCTCCCCAACGAGGGGCTTCTATCTGGAAGGATAGGTTATGACGAACAAGCCCGCTGCGCGGCCGAAGTCCGCGCATTTTTCGTCCGGCCCATGCGCCAAGCGCCCCGGCTGGACCATCGAAGTTCTCAAACATTCTCTCACCGGACGCTCGCATCGCGCGAAGCCGCTAAAGGCCAGGCTCAAGCAGGCCATCGAGCTGACGCGCGAAGTGCTCGGCGTTCCCGACGATTACAAGATCGGCATTGTGCCCGCGTCCGATACGGGCGCGGTCGAAATGGCGCTGTGGTCGCTGCTCGGCCCCCGCGGCGTCGATGTGCTGGTCTGGGAAAGCTTTGGCGAGGGCTGGGCTACCGATATCAACAAGCAGCTCAAGCTGAAGGATGTTCGCGTTCTGAAGGCGGCTTATGGCGAGCTGCCGGACCTCGCGCAGGTCGACCCGGCGCGCGATGTTGTCTTTCCATGGAACGGCACAACCTCGGGCGTGCGCGTGCCCAACGGCGACTGGATCAAGGCCGATCGCGAGGGTCTGACGATCTGCGACGCCACCTCCGCCGCTTTCGCGCAGACGCTGCCCTTCGACAAGCTCGATGTGGTGACGTTCTCCTGGCAGAAAGTGCTTGGCTCCGAGGCCGCGCATGGAATGCTTATTTTGTCGCCGCGTGCCGTGCAGCGTCTGGAAAGCCACACCCCCGCATGGCCGATGCCGAAACTGTTCCGTATGACCAAGGGCGGCAAGCTGATCGAGGGCATTTTCGAAGGCGAGACCATCAACACGCCGTCGATGATCTGCGTCGAGGATTATGTCGATGCGCTGAACTGGGCGAAGTCGGTGGGTAATGCCGCCGGTCTGAAAAAACGCGCGGACGAGAACTTCGCGAAGCTTTCTGCATGGGTCGAACGCACGCCGTGGATCGAGTTTCTCGCGAAAAAAATCGAGACGCGGTCCAACACTTCGGTCTGCCTTGTCGTGGCCGATCCTGATGTGAAGGCGCTTTCACCCGATGCGAAGACGGCATTCGCAAAGTCGCTGGTGTCCTTACTCGACAAGGAAGGCGTTGCCTACGACATCGGGCACTATCGCGACGCGCCCGCCGGACTTCGCATCTGGACCGGTGCCACGGTGGAAAGCGCCGATCTCGAAGCGCTGTTTCCCTGGCTCGACTGGGCCTTCGCGCAGGCCAAAGCGTCGCTCTCCAAAGCAGCCTAGCAATTCG
Source organism: Xanthobacteraceae bacterium (assembly GCA_022844205.1). Taxonomy (GTDB): domain Bacteria; phylum Pseudomonadota; class Alphaproteobacteria; order Rhizobiales; family Xanthobacteraceae; genus JAUSIF01. Next base: position 172,873 of record JALHMF010000006.1, read on the forward strand.
TCATCCCGGAAGCGGCGGAGCCGCTATCCGGGATCGTTCTTCACAATTTTTATATTCACGATCCCGGGTCTCGCGCTGACGCGCTCGCCCGGGATGACGCAAAGGGAAAACTCATGGCACCTCGCGTTCTGATTTCTGACGCCCTTTCGCCCGCCGCCATCCAGATCTTCAAGGACCATGGCGTTGAAGTCGATTTCCAGCCGGAGCTTGGCAAGGACAAGGACAAGCTCGCCGGGATCATCGGCAACTATGAGGGGCTTGCGATCCGCTCAGCCACCAAGGTCACGCCGAAGATTCTGGAGAAGGCGGCCAAGCTGAAAGTCATCGGCCGCGCGGGCATCGGTGTCGATAACGTCGATATTCCCGCCGCCACCGCAAAGGGCATCATCGTGATGAACACGCCCTTCGGAAACTCGATCACCACCGCCGAGCACGCGATCACATTAATGCTGGCGCTCGCTCGCCAGATCCCGCAGGCCGATGCCTCCACGCAGGCCGGCAAGTGGGAGAAGAATCGCTTTCTCGGCGTTGAGATCACCGGAAAAACATTGGGCGTGATCGGCTGCGGCAATATCGGCTCGATCGCCGCCGACCGCGCGCTTGGCTTGCGAATGCGCGTGATTGCGTTCGATCCGTTCCTGTCTCCGGAACGCGCGCGCGATATCGGCGTGGAAAAAGTCGAGCTGGATGAACTCCTGAAGCGCGCCGATTTCATAACGCTGCACACACCGCTCACCGAGAAGACGAAAAATATCCTCGGCGCGGAAAATCTCGCCAAGACCAAGAAGGGCGTCCGAATCGTCAATTGCGCGCGCGGCGGGCTTGTCGATGAAGTGGCGCTTCGGGCGGCGCTCGACTCCGGACAGGTTGGGGGCGCGGCCTTCGACGTGTTCTCGACCGAGCCGGCAAAGGAAAATCCGCTGTTCGGGCATCCGAATGTCGTCTGCACGCCGCATCTTGGTGCGGCGACCACCGAAGCGCAGGAAAACGTGGCGCTGCAAATCGCCGAACAGATGTCGGATTATCTTCTGCGGGGCGCCATCTCGAACGCCGTGAACTTCCCGTCGATTACCGCGGAAGAAGCGCCGAAGCTGAAGCCCTTTATCTCGCTCGCGGAGAAACTCGGCTCGTTCGCGGGCCAGTTGACGGAAACCGGCATCAAGAAGGTGCAGGTTTCCTATGAAGGCTCGGTCGCGCACATGAAGATCAAGGCGCTGACTTCGGCCGCACTCGCGGGCCTGCTTCGCCCGATGCTCGGAACCGTCAATGTCGTCTCGGCTCCGCTTGTCGCCAAGGAGCGCGGGATCGTCATCGAGGAAACCACCCGCGAGGCAGCGGGCGATTACGAGAGCCTGATTACGATCACGGTGACGACGGAGCGCCAGGAGCGCTCGGTGGCGGGCACCGTCTTCGCCGACGGTCGTCCTCGCATCGTCAATATCAAGGGTATCCGCATGGACGCGGAATTCGGCCCGTCGATGATCTACATCACCAACCTCGACAAGCCGGGCTTCATCGGAAAATTCTCCAGCACGCTCGGCGACGCCGGCATCAACATCGCGACCTTCCATGTCGGCCGCGAGCAGGCGGGCGGAAACGCAGTGGCGCTGATCGAGATCGACGGGGAACTTCCCGAGGACGTGCTCGCCAAGGTAAGGGCACTGCCGCAGGTGCAGAACGCAAAACCGTTGAGGTTCTAAACGGTTTTAAGAGTTCGCAGGTTGGTCTATGCTTGTTCCCCAAAGGGAGTTCTAAATGGCGCGACCGATTGTGGTGCATGCGGATTGGGATCCTGAGGCTGGTGTATGGGTTGCCACGACCAGCGACCTTCGCGGCCTTATGACCGAGGCGGAAACGCTGGAAGCGCTGCGCGCAAAGCTTCCCGGCATGATCCTCGATCTGCTGGAGGAGTCTGAGATTTCCGATATTCCGGCTTCCATCGAGATCGTCGCCCGCGCAAGCGATCCCCTGGAAGCGGCGGAATGAACAGGCGTGCCGAACGAATCCTATGGCTGATTATTATCGCGATGTGATTCAGCTTCTGAAAGCGGCCGGTTACGAATTCAAGCGTCAGGGCCGTGGCGATCACGAAATCTGGTGGAATCCACAAACCGGTGTGCGCGTCACCCGTCGATCGAAAACTGCTCTCGCGTTTCACAGCGAACGGCATTCTGAAGCAGGCTGGATTGCCGAAAGCTTTCTGACTTAAAGAACAGCAGGTCCGGCTTAGGCGTTTTGTCGCAATCATGGTTAACGGCGGAAGCGTGAATCGCAGCAACAAGCCGCAACTTGCGCCGCGAAACGAATTGTGGCGGCCCGGAATCCTTGATCGTTGTATGTCGTTCCGGTAACCATTTTCAGCCCCGGTACGCATGCGGATCGCCGGGGCTTTTCATGTCCTTGGGTACCGGGGAGTGTTGAAAGGTGCCGAACGTCGTCGTTGTGGGAGCCCAGTGGGGCGACGAGGGTAAAGGCAAGATTGTCGATTGGCTGAGCGAACAGGCCAATGTGGTCGTCCGCTTTCAGGGCGGTCACAATGCAGGCCATACGCTCGTCATCGATGGGGTCACCTACAAGCTGTCATTGCTGCCGTCGGGCGTCGTTCGTCCGGGCAAGCTCGCCATCATCGGCAACGGTGTCGTCCTCGATCCGTATGCGCTGACGAGCGAGATCGAACGCATTGCCGGCCTCGGCGTGAAGATCACGCCGGATGTGCTGCGCATCGCCGACAACGTTTCGCTGATCCTGTCGATCCATCGCGAACTCGACGCCGTGCGCGAAGGGGGGGTGAAGGGCACCCGGCTCGGCACCACCAAGCGCGGCATCGGCCCCGCTTACGAAGACAAGATCGGCCGCCGCGCAATCCGGCTCGCGGACCTCGCTGAAGCGGACAATCTCGATGCCAAGATCGAGCGGCTTCTGTTTCACCACAATGCGCTTCGCCGCGGGCTGGACCTCGCCGAATTCAAGGCTGCCGATCTGCGGAAGGAACTCACCGACATCGCGCCGAAGGTTCTGCCGTATATGGACCGCGTGTGGGAACTGCTCGACAATCATCGCAGGAAAGGCTCGCGCATCCTGTTCGAGGGCGCGCAGGGTGCGCTGCTCGACGTCGACCACGGCACTTATCCTTACGTGACTTCATCCAACACGGTCGCCGGCCAGGCGGCCACAGGCTCCGGCATGGGTCCGGGTTCTGTGGGCTATGTGCTCGGCATCACCAAGGCCTACACGACGCGCGTGGGCGAGGGGCCGTTTCCGACCGAGCTTGAGGACGAGATCGGGAAAAAAATCGGTGAGCGCGGCCATGAATTTGGGACTGTTACCGGACGGGCACGACGCTGTGGCTGGTTCGACTCGGTCCTTGTTCGGCAGACCGTGCGCACCGGCGGGATCGACGGCATCGCGCTCACCAAGCTCGATGTGCTCGACGGTTTCGACCCGATCCGCGTTTGCGTGGGCTACCGGCTGAACGGAACCGAAATCCACCACATGCCTGCGGGCGAGGCGGCACAGTCCCGTCTTGAGCCGATTTATGAGAATATTGAGGGATGGAAGGGATCGACGAGGGGGGCTCGATCTTGGGCGGGTCTGCCGGCGGCGGCAGTCAAGTATGTCAGGCGGATCGAGGAACTGATCGGGTGTCCGGTTGCACTCCTGTCGACAAGTCCGGAGCGTGACGACACAATCCTTGTCCAAAATCCGTTTCAGTCGTGATGGGCGGCTTGGGGTTAGCGTACGAGTTTAGAGTCAGAGGCCGATGACCGATTATCTTCCACTCCTGTCCCGCGCGGTGTCTGGACTGGAGCGCAACACGGGTGATGCCCGCCGCTCGGTTTATGACCGGGCGCGGCAGGCTTTGCTCAACCAGTTGCGTTCCATGAATCCGCCGCTGGCGGAATCGGAGATCACGCGCGAGCGGCTCGCGCTGGAAGAAGCCATCCGCCGCATCGAGGCGCAGATTTCACGCCCGCCCGAACGCAAGCCACCGCCGCCTCCGCCAGCAGCGCCGCCACCGCCCGCCTCGTTCGAGGATGCGGCGGCTCAGACTACGCCACCGCCGCCTCCGGCCCCGCCAAGGACGCAAGCCGCTCCCGACGTTCCGCGTGCGCCGATGCCGCGTCCGCCATCGCCGCCAGTGCGCGAGCGCGCGCCTGCGCCGGCTGGTTCTTCACCCGCCGGCAGGGATGCGTTGGGCGATGCCGATCCGTTTGCCATCGACAGGCCGGCTCCGCCGCCACCCCCGCGGAAGCCCGCGGCCCCTTTGAATGATATTCCCGCCGACGCCTTCGACATCGTTGACGATATTCCGGTGCCAGCAGCGCGCGGCACGCGCGGTTCCGAGCCGCCGGCCGATGCATACCCTTCTCCCGCTGCGCCGCGTCCCTATCGCGGGCGGGCGCCGGTGGATTTCGCCAAGGCCGATGCGCAAAAGGCGATAAAGGCGAAGATGATCGTCGGCGGCACGATGGGGGCGCTCGTCCTCGTTGCGCTGCTCATCGGCTTCCTCAATCGCGACCGTATTTTTTCGATGGGCACGAGCGTTCCGCGGCCGTCCCCGTCGAGCGCGGTATCCGAACCGCCGAAGGCCTCGGATCGCGTGCCGTCGGATTCCAGCACGCAGCAGCAGGCGAGCCGTCCTCCGCAGGCCGGGCTTGCCGCCGCCGTCGCGCAGCGCGCTGTACTCTATGAAGAAAACCCGTCCGGCGGCGGCCAGCAATTACAGACCTTCGTCGGCACGGTTGTCTGGAAGACGGAGACGGTGAACCCCGGACCCGGCAGACCGCCTGAACTGGGCATGCGCATCGAGGTCGAGGTGCCGGACCGCAAGATGACCGTCATCATGACGATCCGGCGCAATCCGGATCCAACGCTGCCGGCAAGCCACACCGTGGAAGTGCAGTTTACGACGCCGGGCGATCCGTTCGGTGGCGTCGCCAACGTGCCGGGCCTGCGCGCGAAGACCACTGAAACGGCGCAGGGTGCTCCGTTGTCGGGACTCGTCGTGCGCGTGATGCCGGGCTTCTTCCTGATTGGCTTGTCGGCCATAGATGCCGACCGTGAGCAGAACCTGATGCTTCTGCGCGAACGCGGCTGGCTCGACCTGCCGTTCGTCTACAACAACGGCCGCCGTGCCGTGCTCGTCATCGAGAAGGGTGCCCCCGGCGAGCGGGCGATGAACGAAGCGCTCGCGGCGTGGGGTGGGTAGCGCTCGCTTTTCCGCCGGAGAATTTTTGTCATGCCCGGCCTTGTGCCGGGCATCTCGCTTAGGGACGCAGTGCCTTCCTAAACGAGATGGCCGGGACAAGCCCGGCCATGACGAGTTGTGATTGCGAAGCTGCGCGTCAGTGCGCCGGAACGCCCTTCGGCGTTTCCATCTGCTGGATGCGGCTGACGACGGCCTCCTGCACCTTCTCGAATGCCCGCACCTCGATCTGGCGGACGCGCTCGCGCGATACGCCGAATTCGGAGGCAAGCTCCTCAAGGGTCACAGGATCATCCGAAAGACGGCGCGCCTCGAAGATGCGGCGCTCGCGCTCGTTCAGCACGCCGAGCGCGCCTTGCAGCGCGCTGCGGCGGTTCTGAAGTTCCTCATGCTCGGCGAGCTTCGTTTCCTGGCTCGATTCATCATCGACAAGCCAGTCCTGCCATTCGCCGGACTCCGAGTCGGTGCGGATCGGCGCGTTCAGTGAAGCGTCGCCGGAAAGGCGGCGGTTCATGTCCACCACTTCCTGCTCGCTGACGCCAAGACGGGTCGCGATCTGCTTCACCTGATCGGGTTTGAGGTCGCCTTCTTCCAGCGCCGAGATTTTGCTCTTCGCCTTGCGCAGGTTGAAGAACAGCCGCTTCTGCGCCGCCGTGGTGCCCATCTTCACGAGCGACCACGAGCGCAGGATGTATTCCTGGATCGACGCGCGAATCCACCACATCGCATAGGTCGCGAGGCGAAAGCCCTTGTCCGGTTCGAAACGCTTGACGGCCTGCATCAGGCCGACGTTGCCCTCGGAAATCACTTCACCGATCGGCAGACCGTAGCCGCGATACCCCATGGCGATTTTCGCGACGAGGCGGAGATGGCTCGTGACCAGTTGATGCGCGGCGTCCCGATCCCCATGTTCGCGCCAGCGCTTGGCGAGCATGAATTCCTGCTCCGGCTCCAGCATGGGGAACCGGCGGATCTCGGTCAGGTAGTGGGAAAGTCCGCCTTCGGAGGAGAAGGCAGGAACTGCAGTCTGGGCCATTGAGATACCCTTTCCGGGTCCCCCAAATGGCGGGACCCAAACGCTGCGGCTGCACGAAGCCCGCCGCAACCGGCATATATAGAAACGCTTGAGGGCGTTTAAAGGGCAGCGCTCTCACGAGGATTTGAGCGAATCCAGGAGCTTCTGTAGGTCGGCCGGAAAGCGGCGCTCGAACTTCACCTTCTTGCCGGTGCCCGGATGCAGGAAGCCGAGCTGGTAGGCGTGCAATGCCTGCCGGTTCAGCTTCTCGAATGCCTTCTGGGCCTTGGCGGTGAGCTGCGAGACCTTGGTGCGGAAACCGGCACCATAGACTTCGTCGCCGAGCAGCGGATGACCGAGGCGCGTCATGTGCACGCGGATCTGGTGCGTGCGTCCCGTCTCCAGCCTGCACTCCACGAGGGTTACGATCGGAAGCCCGTCCTTGCCCGCATACCTTTCCAGAATTTCATAATGCGTGACGGCGTGCCTGCCGCCGGGCAGCACCGCCATCTTCTCGCGTGCCTTCGGATCGCGCGCGATCGGCGCGTTGACGCTGCCGCGGCGCGGATCGGGGACGCCCCAGACGAACGCCAGATAAGCGCGGGTGAGGGCGCCATCTTTGCCGTGGTCGGCGAACTGCTTTGAGAGCGCATTGTGGGTCTTGTCGTTCTTGGCGACCACCAAAAGCCCGCTCGTGTCCTTGTCGAGCCGGTGCACGATGCCGGGACGGATTTCGCCTCCAATTCCAGAGAGACTGTCGCCGCAATGGGCGATCAGCGCATTGACAAGGGTGCCGGATTTATTGCCGGCACCCGGATGCACGACGAGGCCGGCCGGCTTGTTGATGACGATGAGGTCGCTGTCCTCGTACACGACATCGAGCGGAATCTTTTGCGCCTTGGGTTTTGCGGGCTCGGGTGCCGGTACGCGCACCATCACCGTCTCGCCCGGTTTGACCCGATAGGCGGGGTCCCCTACGTTCCGGCCGTTCACGCGAACCTGGCCTCCAAGCAGCAGCAGCTTGAGACGCGAGCGGCTCAGGTCGGGAATTTGCGTGGCGAGGAACTGGTCGAGGCGCGAGCCGGAATGCTCCTTGCTCGTGGTCGCCTCGAAGAATTTCTCGGCCTCTTTCTTTGCTGCGGCGCTTGAACTCATGACCCACTCACAACGCGACGAAACTCAACTCGATCCCGCCCAGGCGCGCATCGTGCAGCGCTTGCGCAGGCTGATGCTGTTGTCCAGCCTGATAATGGTGGCCGGCATTCTCGCTGTTTTCGGCGTGATCGGCTACCGCATTTCCACAGGCGCCGAAAAAGCCCCGCTGACGGACAATACCGTAAACCTGCCCAAGGGGTCGCGAATTGTTTCCACGGCGATTTCCGACGGCAAGCTCGCGGTGACGATCGAGAACGATGGGGTTACCGAAGTACGCCTTTACGATCTTCCTTCCTTTTCACCGCGCGGCAGCCTCACGCTGAAGCCGGAGCGCTGACGGCGCACTTGAAGGCCGGCACCTTCGGCGATACATCTATCGGGCCGTTTGTTGCAGTTGCTCCCTTCGTCTAGCGGTTAGGACGCGGCCCTCTCAAGGCTGAAACGGGGGTTCGATTCCCCCAGGGAGCGCCA
>JALHMF010000007.1 GCA_022844205.1 Xanthobacteraceae bacterium
CCCCAGGGAGCGCCAGCTTTCCCTTCTGCAAACACGAACTCTTGAAAGCCCCGGGGGCTGTCATGGCTTGCCGGAACATTCACGCAGGACCAGGGTTCCTACAGGCAGGGCTGAGCTTGGAGACTTCCATGAAACGATTGCCGACCCTTCTTGCAGCAAGTTTCGCGCTTGGCGGCATGATCGTTGAAGCCTCGGCGCAGAACCGCAATACAGCGCCCGCTTCGTCGCCCTACAAATACTGCCTGGAAGAAACGACGGGCGGTGCCGGCGGCGGACCGCTGCCGTTGCTTTGCCGCTTCACCACTTTGCAGCAATGCCAGCAGAGCCGGGCCTCACCGTCGGACCGCTGCGTGCCGAATATCACCGGACAGCGTTCCTGATCGCTGCGCGGATAAGTTGACGGATTGAATGCCGCTTATCGCGCGATGCGTTCCGCCACTGTTTGTTCTCGAAGCGTTCGGCGTTTGGGGAGTTGAAGTTTGTTCTTCACAAGCGGAATCTGAAACGGCTTCGCCCTATTGTCTGGAATGCCCTAGATTGATGGAGTCCCAACGGATTCGCGATCTGTAGCCGCGGGTAAGTTCGGCGCAGACATTTCACGGGCCGGGTCGCCGGCGCACAAACCGTATGAGCGAGGATTTCCGTGCCGGTGCCGCTAAAGCCCCTTTTTGATGAACTGGCCAGGGCCAACCGCATTCTCGCCCATGAGGGCATTATGGATGCGTTCGGCCATGTCAGTGTGCGCAACCCGGACAACGCGGCGCGCTATTTTCTGTCCCGCGCGATCGCGCCCGATCTCGTGCTGGCGGGCGACGTCCGCGAATACACGCTGGAGTCCGAACCGGTACAACAGAACGACGAGCGTCACTACATCGAGCGCGTCATCCACGGTGAAATCTACAAGGCACGTCCCGACGTGATGGCGGTCTGCCACCATCACGCCCCGGAAATCCTCCCTTACGCGATCACCGGCACAGAACTGGTGCCGGTGTTCCTGATGGCGGCATCGATGGGACAGAAGGTGCCGCACTGGGACCAGCGCACCGAATTTGGCGACACCAACCTGCTCGTATCGAAACCGGAGGAGGGCCGCTCGCTTGCCCGCGCGCTTGGCCCGAACTGGATGGTCATCATGAGCCGTCACGGCGCTACCGTCGCCGGCCGCAGCCTGCGCGAAGTAATGTTCCGCACGTATTACTCCATCCGCAACGCCGCACTCCTTACACAGGCGAAAGCGCTCGGTGAAGTGAAGGCGCTGAGCGTGGGCGAGATCGAACAGTCCGGCGACACCAATCTCCAGCCGGGACAGCTCGCCCGTGCGTGGGATTACTGGAGCCAGCGGCTGGAACATTCTGAAATCAAATCCGGGAAAAAAACCGCCGGCGCAAGGCGCAGCAAGACCCCCGTCAAGTCCAAGGGAAGAAAACGGAAATGAAGCGCCTTGTCGCATTGCTTGTCTTGAGTGCTTTCGCAGTTTTGCCTTCGGTGCTGCGCGCGCAGGATTCGCTCACGGTCGCGATCGGACAGATCAACAACTGGGAAAACCAGATGCCGACGCTCGGCCAGGATGCCGGGTTCTTCAGGAAGCGCGGTCTGACGCTGAATACAATCGGGACGCAGGGCACCGAGCAAACCCTGAAAGCCGTCGTCTCCGGCGAGGCCGATATCGGCGTCGCCATCGGCACTTCGGCGGCGATGCGCGCCTTTATGGATGGCGCGCCGATCCGAATCCTGATGCCGTGCTTCACCGGCACGGACGATCTGTATTGGTACGTGCTCAACGCTTCGCCGCTCCGTTTGCTGAAACAGGCGGAAGCGCAGCATTCAATCGCCTATTCCGGAACCGGCTCGACCTCGCACAATATCGTGCTCGGTTTCAGCAATCAGCTCGGCGCGAAGGCACGGCCGGTCCCGACCGGCGGCGTGCAGGCGACGTTCGAACTTGTGAAGCAGGGCAGGGTGGATATCGGCTGGGCTTCGCCGCCGTTTGGACTGACCGCGCTCGAAGCCGGGGAAATCCGGCTGATCGCGCGCGGCAGCGAAGTGCCGACCACGCGCGACCAGACCGTGCGCGTAACGGTGGTGAACACGAATTCGCTATCAGCCAAGCGTCCTGCGATCGAGCGCTTCGCGCGCGCGTATCGTGAATCGCTCGACTGGATGTATTCCGATCCGAAGGCGATGGAGATGTATGCGGCTAAAGTGAACCTGCCGGTTCGTCTCGTTACCTATTCGCGGGATGAATTCCATCCGAAGCAAGCCATGCAGGCGGACCAGATCAAAAACGTCGAGCAGGTGATGTCGGACGCCGTCGCCGTCGGCATGCTAAAGGCGCCGCTAAACCGCGATCAGCTGATGCAGTTGTTCCCGGAGCCGAATATCGGAAAATAAGTTCTCCGCGCTCAGGCGCGGCGGCCGGGGCCGGACCGAATCTGCAGGGCGCGGATGCGTTCGGCGAGCGACTGCGGCCGTTCGCCGGCCGGGTGATCGCCGTTCGCGGCATAAGAGCCGTTCTGGTGCAGCGGCGTGTCGGCGAGAATCTGCTCAATGGGCGAATCGTTGCCTTCGAGGCTCGCGGCCAGGCGCGCCACTTCCGCTGCCACGTCGTTGATGCGCTCGCGCAGCAGCGCGTTCTCCACGCGCTCGCTCGACCAGGCGGCTTCGGCGTCCTGCTTCAGGGTGCCGACTTCATTCTGGAGCCGCTCGCGGTCGTCGCGGACTTGTGACAGGGCGCCTTCGAGCATGGATTTTTCGGCCTTCAGGTTTTCGATCATGCCGCTGTAGGAGCGGGCGGCGTTTTCCATTTCGCGGTGGGCCGCGAGCGCTTCCGCGCGGGTACGGTCGGCTTCCGCGCGGGTCGCGGCCAGCGTGCGGTCACGCTCGGCGGCGAGTTCGGCCTGCTTACGGGATTCCGCTTCCAGTTCAGCGACGTTGCGGGTGAAGGTTTCGACTTCAGCCTTGCCGCTGGCGAGGCGATTCTCGGTTTCGAGCAATTGTTTCGTCAGGCTTTCCACCTTCGCGCGCTCGGCGGCGAGCAGGCGGGCAGTCTGTTCGGCCTGTTCGCGTTCCTCGGCGAGCTTCTGTTCGGTGGCGGAGACCTCCCGCTCCAGACCGGAAATCTTGCTCTTCAGGGATTCGCACTGGGTTTCGAGGGCCGCGAGCTGGACTTTTTGACTGTCGGATTCCGAAGTCTTGTCGGCAAAATTCCGCTCCAGCTGCGAGAGCGCACTGGCGCGCGATGCGAGTTCGCTTTCGGCGTCCTGCAGCGCCCGCGACTTCACCGAGAGTTCTTCCTCGGTGGAACGCAGGCGGGCGCGCAAATTCTGTTCCTGCGCTTCGAGGGCCGAGATTCCGGCGGCCTTTTCCTCGACTTCGTTCTTCATGAGCCGGACGGACTCGCTCTTGCGGCCGATCTCGGCGAGCTGCTCGGTGGTCTTGAGCTTCAGTTGTTCGACGCTCGTCTCGAGACGGCGCGTGGACATCGCGAATTCGGCGCGGAGCTGGTCCTTGTCCGCCTGGATCTCGGCCATCGAAACCGGGATGGCGCCTTCGATCCGGCGCGTCGTCAGACGAACCGCCCGGTGCCATACGGCGGAGAGGAGAACCAGGCCGATCAAGCTCGCGGCCAGGAAGCCGAGAGCGAAAAACATCACTGCTTCGATCACGCTACGCGCCTCACATACTGGGCCGGTCAGCCACTCTATTCATGGCACGGGCTTGAATATATTTCTACCGTGACAATTGGTTAACCCAAGCGCAGCGCCGCCCGGAAACCGGGCTTGCGCGCGCAATCTTTCAGTCTGGAAGATTGCAGCCCGTCAGAACGGGTTCCAGGTCGCTTTCGGCGTAAACTTCAAATAACCGATGTTGGCGCCGAGCCGGAAGCCGACGCCGGAGCGGATCGGCACCACCACAATGCCGTCGGAAGTCAGCGCCGTCATGCCAAGCCCGCCGACCAGATAGGCGGAACCGGAAATGCCCGCGAAGCGGCTGTAGATGTTGTTCACATCGCGCAGGCTGTAGACGAGCATCATCGTGCGCGCACCGTCGCCGCCAAGGTCGAAGCCGAGGCTTGGGCCCTGCCAGTACACTTTCATGTCGCCGGCATTGCGCGTGTAGAGGACGCCCTCCCCGTAACGCAGGCCGACGGTCATGGCGCCGGAGGCTTCCTCGCCGAGGATATAGCCGTTCGGCTGGCCCCACTGGCTGGTTGCCTTCTCGATCAAGAGCGCGAGATCGCGCGACACGCCGCCGAAGAAACGATGGCCGGAGTCGACCAGTTCGTTGGAGGAGAATTTTTCGGGCTGCCGGCCCGGTCCCTGCGCGGCAGCGGGGGTCAGGCTCGCGCCGATAAGGGTTGCTGCGAGGAAGATTGCGCGGAATGGCGCCATGGAAGTCTCCAGAGAATCCGTAACGGGAATCGGGGAACGCCAACCCGGTGACTGTCGCCGCGGATGGTTTGCGAATGGTTAACAAAACGGAAAGATGCGGATCACCGTGGCCAAAACAGGGCTTTAACCGGCTGCATACCCGCAAGCCGCTAGGCTTGGCGAAGAAGTTTTCAGTCAGGCTTGCAATGCCCAAACCGCAATACCGAATCAAAATCCTGTCGGCGTTTGCGGTCGTTTCACTCGCCTTGGGCCTGGCGGGACTGCATTCGCTGCCGGCGCGTTCAGCCGTAACAACCGAACTCCTCGTTTCCGACCGTCATTCCGGGCTTGCGCTGTTTGGCTTCGATCCCGTCTCCTATTATATCGACAGTGCCGCCCGCGCTGGCTCCTCGCGTTTTGAAGTCTCGTTCGGGGGCCTGACATGGCGCTTCCGCAGCGAGGCCAATCGGGCGGCGTTCATGGCGCAGCCCGGCTCCTATATGCCGAATTTCGGCGGCTACGATCCGATCGCGGTGGTGCGTGGCGTGCCGCTCGCGGGCCATCCCGCCGTATTCGCGATCTATCGCGAAGAACTCTTCCTGTTTGCCACGGAAGAAAGCCGGGCGGAATTCATGCAGCGTCCCGATCCCTTGTTGCAGGCCGCGAAAACCGCGTGGCCCGCCGTGCGGAAGACGCTTCTTCCCTGAGGTCAGCGCGCGACGAGGAAGCTGAACGCGCCGCGAGCGACGAAGCCATTGATGCGGTAGTTCGCGCCGGGCTTGCCATAGACAAGCGCTTCGCCTTCAGGCGAGCGTACCGAACCGCCGGCGCATTCCAGGATCGCGTGCCCCGCGGCGATGTCCCACTCATGGATTGACGCGAGCCGCACGTAAATGTCGGCGTGGCCTTCCGCGAGGCGCGCGAATTTCAGCGACGAGCCGAGCATCAGCCGTTCAGCCACCGGAAACGTGTTGAGCATTGCCTCGCTGCGGGCGTCGGGATGCGAGCGGCTGATTGCGGCGGTGAGCTGGGCGGGCTGCGAGCGGACCTGAATAGGGGAGATCGCATCGAGATCGAATTCCGCGCCGGGCTGGAGACTGCTTTTGAATGCCTTGCCGTTGTGCGCGAAATACATTTCTCCCAGCGCGGGCGCATAGATCACGCCGAACAGCGGCCTGCCTTCGGAGATAATGCCGATATTCACCGTGAATTCCGGGCGGCCCTCCAGCAGTTCGCGGGTGCCGTCCACCGGATCGACGAGAACATAGAGCGTCTCGCTCTGGGGAATGATTCCGCGCGCGGCCGCTTCCTCGGCGACAATGGGCACGCCCGGCATCAGCTTCGACAGTCCTTCGATCAGAACGGACTCGGCCGCCTCGTCCGCATCGGTGACCGGGCTGCGGTCGGCCTTCAGCCGGTGATCGAATCCGCGCTCGACGATCCGCATGACGGACGCCCCCGCTTCGCTTGCGAGGGTCACCAGCGGCGCTACCAGCCGCGAGGCTTCGCCGGCATTGAGCGTGCGGGAAGTCGCTGACATCTCTCGTGCAATTCCGTTCGGTTGGCGTGCGGGACGCTGCGGTGTATCACACGCCACCGGCTCGTCCAGGCGGCGATTCGATTCGAAAACGGCCGGAAACGGAAACGCAAAATGTCGGCACCCAAGGACATTGCTTCGCTCGATCTGGTGGCGCTGATCTCCTCGCGCCTCTGCCATGATCTCATCAGCCCGATGAGCGCCATCTCCAACGGCCTTGAACTGTTCATGGACGAGAAGGATGAGGCGGTGAAGAAAGAGGCAATCGACCTCGTCCGGAAAAGTGCCGCTTCCGCCTCGGCCAAGCTGCAATTCTGCCGGCTGGCGTTTGGCGCGGCGGGCTCGGCGGGCGCGCAGATCGACCTTGGCGATGCCGAAAGTGTAGCCAAGGGCATTCTCCAGGACGACAAGGCCAGCATCGAATGGGGTCTTCCCCGCGCGCTCCTCCCGAAGAACCGGGTGAAACTGCTTCTGAACCTGATCCTCGTTGCCCTCAGCACCATCCCGCGCGGCGGCAAGGTCAAAGTCGAGCCGGTCGGCGAGGGCGAAGGGATGGGCTTCAGGCTCACTTCGGCGGGGCCGGGTGCGAAGATACCGGCCCATACGACCGCCCTGCTGGAAGGGGCCGCGGACGGCCTCGATGCCCATCGAATCCAGCCCTATTACACCGGGATGCTGGCCCGCAGCGCGGGGCTGCAACTCAGCCTCGCCCCAGGCTCGGATTCGGTTGTGATAACCGCCAGCTAAGGCCCATTTTATAGGGTTTTTTGAAACTTTTAGCCGGCGCTGTTTCAGGCAATCTTAACCGTCACGACCCCACACTCCGGCTTCGACCGAACGGGCTTTTTAAGGCCGGCGAAAGCCATGAACGACCTGCTGCAGGACTTCCTGACCGAGACGCATGAAAGTCTCGACGTCGTCGACGTCGAGCTTGTGCGTTTTGAAAAAGAGCCGAACAACGAAAAGATCCTCGGCAACATTTTCCGGCTGGTCCACACCATCAAGGGCACTTGCGGCTTCCTCGGCCTGCCGCGCCTCGAGGCGCTGACGCACGCGGCCGAAACCGTGATGGGAAAATTCCGCGACGGAATGCCGGTCACGTCCGTCGCGGTGACGCTCATCCTGGAGACGATCGACCGCGTGAAGGAAATTCTCGCCGAACTCGAGCGCAGCGAGAACGAGCCGGAAGGCACCGACGACGATCTCATCAAGCGCCTTGAAAAAACGTCCATGCGGGACGCGAAGCCGGCTGTGGCCGCGCCGCCGATGCCCGAAGTGCAGGGGATCACCACCGGCACGCTGGTCGAACAGACTTTGGAACGCCCGCTGCGTCCTGGCGAAGTTTCGCTCGACGATCTGGAACGGGCATTCCGCGAAACGAAAACGGAAGCTCCTGCGCGTGTCTCCGCGCCGCCTCACGCCGCGAACACGCTGGTATCGCAGACGCTGGAGCGGCCGCTGCAACCGGGTGAGGTTTCGCTGGATGAGCTAGAGCGCGCCTTCCCCGAAACGCCGGCTTCCGAAAAGAAATCCGCGCCTGCCCAAGTTCGCCGTTCCGGCGGCGACCGCCGCGAGGACGAGCGGCGCGAGGAAGAGCGCCGCGAGTCCGAACAGACGAGCGTGAAGAACCAGACGCTGCGCGTGCAGGTCGATACGCTCGAGCGGCTGATGACGATGGTTTCGGAACTGGTGCTGACGCGCAACCAGTTGCTCGAAGTCACGCGCAACAGCGAGAACAGCGATCTCAAGGGGCCGTTCCAGCGCCTCTCCAACATCACCGGCGAGCTGCAGGACGGCGTCATGAAGACGCGCATGCAGCCGATCGGCAACGCCTGGGCGAAGCTGCCGCGCGTCGTGCGCGATCTTTCGTCCGAACTCGGCAAGAAGATCAACCTGGTGATGTCGGGGGAGGAAACCGAACTCGACCGCCAGTTGCTCGAACTCATCAAGGATCCGCTCACGCACATGGTCCGCAACTCGGCCGACCACGGCATCGAGGAAGCGGTCGACCGCCACAAGGCGGGCAAGCCGGAAGTCGGCACCATCCGCCTCGCCGCCTATCACGAAGGCGGCCACATTATTGTTGAGATTTCCGACGACGGGCGCGGGCTCGACAGTTCGCGCATCCGCGCAAAGGCGATCCGCCAGGGCCTCATCTCGGAAACGGACAAGCTCTCGGAGTCGCAGCTGCAGAAATTCATCTTCGCGCCGGGTTTTTCCACGGCGGCGAAGGTCACGAGCGTTTCCGGCCGCGGCGTGGGCATGGATGTCGTGAAAACGAACATTGATCAGATCGGCGGTACGATCGATTTGAAGAGCGTCGCGGGCAAGGGCACGACTTTCAAGATCAAGATTCCGCTGACGCTCGCCATCGTGAACGCGCTGATCGTGGAATCGGACTCCGAGCGTTTTGCGATCCCGCAGATCGCCGTGGTCGAACTCGTCCATATCGACATGGACTCCGAGCACAAGATCGAGCGTCTGAAGGATTCCGCGGTACTGCGCCTGCGCGACAAGCTGTTGCCGCTCGTGGACCTGCGTTCGCTGCTGGAGTTGCGTCCGCTGGAGACGGAAGCGGCCGAATTGTTTGTCGTCGTGATGCAGGTTGGCAGCCGCATCTTCGGCGTGGTCGTCGATCAGGTCTTTCACACGGAAGAAATTGTCGTGAAGCCGATGTCCCACATGCTGCGCGGGATCGAACAGTTTTCCGGCAAGACCATTCTCGGCGACGGCTCCGTCATCATCATCCTCGATCCGAACGGCATCGCGTCTTCGATCGGCTCGATGGCCGAGAACGCGGCCACCCTCGACCACAAGATCGATGCGCATGAGGGCGAAGGCTCGCTCCGGAAGATTTCACTGCTGGTGTTCCGCGCCGGCACCGACGAAATCAAGGCGGTGCCGCTGTCGCTCATCACGCGCCTCGAGGAGATCGACGCCTCGAAGATCGAATTCTCCAACGGCAAGCACATGGTGCAGTACCGCGGCGGGCTGATGCCGCTGCTTCCGGTGCGCGAAGGCTTCACCGTGCGCAAGGAAGGCTCGCAGCCGCTGCTCGTGTTCATCGAAAAAGAACGCTCGATGGGCATCATGGTCGATGAGATCGTGGACATCGTCGAGGACCGCCTCGAGATCGAGATCGCGGGCAAGGTTCCGGGTGTGCTCGGCTCCGCCATTATCGCGGGCCGTGCCACGGAAATCCTCGATGTCGGCCACTATCTGCCGCTCGCTTTCGAGGACTGGCTGCATCGCGCCGATGCGAGCACCTCGGCGGGTACGCGCCGCATCTTGTTCGTCGACGACTCCGTTTTCTTCCGCAACATGCTGACGCCGGTGCTGAATTCGGCGGGCTATGAAGTGAAGGCCGCTTCCGGTGGCGCCGAGGCGATCTCGATCCTGGAGCGCGACGCCGATTTCGATTTCGTCGTGTCCGACATCGAGATGCCCGGCATGACGGGCTTCGAACTCGCCGACAAGCTGCGCGCCAATCCGCGCACGTCGCATCTGTTTCTGATTGCGCTGTCGTCCTTGAATTCGCCGGCCCGCGTCGAACGCGGCAAGCAGGCGGGCTTCAATCATTTCATCGCGAAGTTCGACCGCGGCGGCCTGATCTCGCTCCTGAAGCAGACCGAAACCCGCTTCGCCGAGGCCGCCTGAAATGAGCGTCACCGAAAACCAGATCGAATACGTGACCGCGACGGTCGGCGGCCAGCTCTTCGGCCTGCCGATCAGCCGCGTCCTCGACGTGTTCGCCGTCGAGCGCATGACGCGCGTGCCGTTGGCGCCGCCGGAAATCGCGGGTGTTCTTAACCTGCGCGGCCGCGTGATCACCGCGATCGACATGCGCAAGCGTCTCTCCGTCACCGGCGGCAAGCCGGCAGGCAAGACGATGGCGATCGGTATCGAACACCGCAGCGAGCATTACGGCCTGATCGTGGATGCGATCGGCGAAGTGCTGAAATTGCCTGCCGCGGGCCGCGAAGCGAATCCGATGAATCTCGATCCGTGCTGGGCGGCGATCGCCGAGGGCATACAAAAACTGGAAGACCGGTTGCTCGTCATCCTGAACGTCGACCGGATTTTGGACCTGCAACACAAAACTTTGGCCGCGTAAGAGTGTGAGAAAGGGAGCACTGCAATGAAGCGTTGTTTGATCATCGATGACTCAAGCGTCATCCGGAAGGTCGCGCGCCGTATCCTGGAAGGGTTCGGTTTTGCGATCACCGAGGCGTCCGACGGACGCCAGGCGCTTGATGCCTGCATGAAGGAAATGCCGGACGCGATCCTGCTCGACTGGAACATGCCCGTCATGGACGGCTACGAGTTCCTGCGCGCACTTCGCGCCATGCCCGGCGGCGACCGCCCGAAGGTCGTGTTCTGCACCACCGAGAACGATCTCGCCCACATCGCGCGCGCGATGCATGCGGGCGCCGACGAGTACATCATGAAGCCGTTCGACAAGGAAATCGTCGAAGCGAAGTTTCAGGAAGTCGGTCTGATCTGAGCTTCCGGATTCCCGGAAGCCTGTGTTGTAACGAGTATCGAGTGGTTCTGAGTTCATGCCGCAGGCACTGACAGCAGCAGTACAGAAGCCGGATACCGCGATCCGCGTGATGATTGTGGACGACTCCGTCGTGTTTCGCGGGCTGGTCGCCCGCTGGGTCGGCGAGGAGCCGGACCTGTCCGTGGTTGCCGCCCATCGCAACGGCTACGAGGCGGTCGAAAACCTGATGCGGGTCAATCCCGACATCGTGGTGCTCGACATCGAAATGCCGGTGCTGGACGGGCTCGCGACTTTACCGCTCCTGCTCGCGAAGAAGCCTGAACTCGTCGTGCTGATCGCTTCTGTGCTCACGCGCCGCAACGCGGAAGTCGGCATGAAAGCGCTCACCCTCGGCGCCGCCGATTATATCCGGAAGCCCGAAAGCAACCGCGAGGCAAGCACGTCTGCGAGCTTCCGCACCGACATCATTGGAAAAATCCGGCATCTGGGCCGCCGCTGGACGCACAAGAAGGTTCTCGCGCGTCCGGTGCCAAAGCCCTCTGAGGCCACTGAATCGACCCCACCGCAAATCACTCTGCGGCCGTTCTCTCAGTATCAGCCGCGGGCGCTGTTGATCGGCAGTTCGACCGGCGGTCCGCAGGCGTTGCAAACGCTGATGAAGGGACTAGCGCCGGTGTTGCCGCAAATCCCGGTGCTGATCACGCAGCATATGCCGCCGACGTTCACGACGATTCTGGCCGAGCACATCGCGCGCGCGTCGGGACGGCCGGCGCATGAAGCGGGCCATGGCGAGCGCATCGTGGCAGGCACCATCTATGTGGCGCCGGGCGGCAAGCACATGCGCATCGAGCGCAAGGGCGACTACAACGAGATCGCGCTCGACGACAGCGCGCCGGTTCATTTCTGCAAGCCCGCGGTCGATCCGCTCTTTACCAGTGCCGCTTCGGTTTACGGCCACCACGCGCTTGCGATGATCCTGACCGGCATGGGCATCGATGGCGCCGCGGGCGCCGGTGACATCGTGGAAGCGGGCGGCAGCGTCATCGCGCAGGATGAAGCGACGAGTGTGGTGTGGGGGATGCCGGGAACAGCGGCGGAGGCAGGCAGCTGCGCGGCCGTTCTGCCCATCGATGAAATAGCGGGTCAGGTGAGAAAACTATTGAGTGGGGGAAGCGTTTGAGTCCGCAGGATTATGAGTTTCTCTGCAAGCTCCTGAAGGAGCGTTCGGGTCTGGTGTTGGCCCCGGACAAGCAATACCTCGTGGAGAGCCGCCTGCTTCCGGTTGCGCGCAAGGCCGGCTGCGATACGCTGGAAGCGCTTGTGCGCAAGCTAAAAGCGCCGGGATCGGAACCGCTGAAGGTGGAAGTCACCGAGGCGATGACGATCAACGAGTCGTTCTTCTTCCGTGACAAAATTCCCTACGACCGTTTCCGCGACACGGTCATCCCCGACATGATGCAGAAACGCGCGGTGCAAAGAAAGCTGCGCATCTGGTCGGCTGCCTGTTCGACCGGGCAGGAGCCGTATTCGCTGGCGATGATGCTGGACGGCTTCTCGACGCTCGCCGGATGGCAGTTCGACATCATCGCGACCGATATTTCGAACGACGTGCTGGATAAAGCGCGCAGCGGCTCCTACAGCCAGTTCGAGGTGCAACGCGGCCTGCCGATCTCGATGCTGATGCAGCATTTCGAGCAGGTCGGCGACCAGTGGCGTCTCTCCGCGAAAATCCGGAAGATGGTGCAGTTCCGTCAGCTCAACCTGCTGACGGACTTCTCCATCCTCGGCCAGTTCGATGCCGTGTTCTGCCGCAACGTGCTGATCTATTTCGATCAGCCGACCAAAGTGGACGTGCTGACGCGCATCCGCCAGCGGTTGGCACCAGACGGCTATTTCGTGCTCGGAGCCGCGGAAACGGTGGTCGGCGTCGGCGATCTCTTCTCGCCGGTTCCCGACAAGCGCGGTCTCTATTGCCCCACGGTCAAGCGCGAAGCGGCGCCGAAGCTTGCGCTCGTGAGTGCGAGCGGCGGCCAGCGCGTGGCCTGACGCCGCAGTTTCTTACCTATCTGTAAGGTGAGTGCCATGCCCGCCCGTGGTATCGGGTGAGCATGAAGCCTGTTTCACGGACGCTCTTTGCCGTTGCGATGCTAGCGCAACTCGCCGGGCCGGTTCTCGCCGCCAACGCAAGTGCGTTGAATCTGCTTTGTCCGTCCCATGCCGTTTCGCCTGCCGATTCCTCTCCGCATCCAGGTCATAATCATCAAGGTCTTGATGATGCTTCGCATCCCGCAGGGCACGATCTTGTTGCGGAAACAACATTCACCCGCGAATCCGCCGTCCAGCCATGAGCCTGATGGAAAGCGCTTTTTCAGCCTTGCCTGCTGTTCTGCGCATCTCACCGGCGTGATGCCGCTGACCGAAGTGTTTGCATCGCGCGTGCTGGACGACGTCGAAACAAATTCTGCGTCCGGCCATCCAGTCCAAACGTTTCGGCCGATCGATCCGCCTCCGCGCGGCTTTGTCTGATCGATCTCTTCGCAATAATCATTCAACGACACGGAAGATTGCCTCCAGCGAATGCTGCGGGAACCTTCCAGTATGGAGAAGACAAATGCCTAGCAAAAAAACTCTTATCATCGGCTCCGCCCTCGCGCTAGCGATCGCCGGAGGCGGTTTTGCGCTCGCCCAGTCCATGCCCCATGGAGCGGGCATGCACGGCCAGATGAAAGGCGGCATGCACGGCCAGATGATGGGCCAGCCCGGCTCCGGTCATCAGGGACACGGCGCAAATGCGGCGACGCAGGGCGACCAGAGTGCATCGAGCCTCGCCTTCAACGCCGTGAACGAGAAGATGCATCGCGACATGGCGATCACGTTCTCGGGGGATGCCGATGCCGATTTCGCCAAAGGGATGATTCCGCATCACCAAGGTGCGGTGGACATGGCGAAGATCGTCCTCGTCTTCGGCAAGGACCCTGAAATCAGGAAACTGGCCGAAGATATCGTGAAATCGCAGGAGGCCGAGATCGCCTTCATGCGCGAGTGGCTGAAGAAGAAGAGCAAGTAATTCTTCGCATCCAAGCCATGCGGGCCGGGGCATTGCTCCGGCCCGCATCATCTGCTTAGTGCCGCATTCGCAAAACAGAATGCATCGCATGTCCCCCATTATTTCCATCGCCAATCTTTCCAAGACCTACGCCACCGGGTTCGACGCGCTGAAGCGCGTGGACCTGGAAATCCGGCGCGGGGAAATTTTCGCGCTGCTGGGGCCGAACGGCGCGGGCAAGACCACGCTCATCAGCATCGTCTGCGGCCTCGTGAATCCCAGCGGCGGCAAGGTCACGATCGACGGGCATGACCTCATTGACGATTATCGCGCGGCGCGCTCGCTGATCGGCCTCGTGCCGCAGGAACTGACCACGGACGCGTTCGAAAGCGTGTGGGCGACGGTCAGCTTTTCGCGCGGCCTGTTCGGCAAGCGGAAGAACCCGGCGCATATCGAAAAGGTGCTGCGCGAGCTTTCCCTGTGGGACAAGAAGGACAACAAGATCATGACGCTTTCGGGCGGCATGAAGCGGCGCGTCCTCATCGCAAAGGCGCTTTCGCACGAGCCGCAGATTTTGTTCCTCGACGAGCCGAGTGCCGGCGTCGATGTGCAGTTGCGCAAGGATATGTGGAACATCGTGCGCGATCTGCGCGCGTCCGGCGTCACCATCATCCTGACCACGCATTACATCGAGGAAGCCGAGGAGATGGCCGACCGCATCGGCGTCATCAATCGCGGCGAACTGATCCTCGTCGAGGAAAAGCGCGCGCTGATGCAGAAACTCGGCAAAAAAAAGCTTTTGCTGCATCTCCAGCAGAAGCTTCCCGCCGTTCCTGTGGAGCTTGCGAACTACGCCCTCGTGCTCTCGGAAGATGGCATGGACCTGACCTATACCTACGACACGCAGGTCGATCGGAAGGGCATCACGGCCTTGCTCGGCGACCTCAGCAATCTCGGCATCCGTTTCAAGGATTTGCAGACCAGCCAAAGCTCGCTCGAGGATATTTTTGTCGATCTCGTGAGGCGTGACTGATGAACTGGCGCGCGGTACAGGCGATCTATTCCTTCGAAATGGCGCGCACGGCGCGCACGCTGTGGCAGAGCATCGTCTCGCCGGTGATCTCAACCTCGCTGTATTTCGTCGTGTTTGGTGCTGCCATCGGCTCCCGCATCAACGAGATCGAAGGGGTCAGCTATGGCGCGTTCATCGTGCCGGGCCTGATCATGCTCACGGTGCTGACGCAAAGCGTGATGAACGCCTCGTTCGGCATTTATTTCCCGCGCTTCACCGGCACCATTTATGAACTGCTTTCGGCGCCGGTCTCCTTCTATGAAGCGATGCTCGGCTATGTCGGTGCCGCCGCCACGAAGTCGATCATTCTTGGCCTGCTGATCCTTTTGACGGCGTGGTTTTTCGTGCCGATCACGATCCTGCATCCGTTCTGGATGATCGCGTTTCTGGTGCTGACGGCGATCACCTTCAGCTTGCTCGGCTTCATCATCGGCATCTGGGCCGACGGCTTCGAGCGGCTGCAGATCGTGCCGCTGCTCATTATTACGCCGCTGACGTTTCTGGGCGGCAGTTTCTATTCGCTCTCCGTGCTGCCGCCGTTCTGGCAGACCGTCACGCTGTTCAATCCCGTGGTCTATCTCGTGAGCGGTTTTCGCTGGAGTTTCTACGGTGTCGCCGATGTGGGGGTCGGTGTCAGCCTTGCCATGACGTTTCAGTTTCTCATTACCTGTCTCGTCGTCGTATGGTGGATCTTCAGGACTGGATACCGGCTCAAGAACTAGTCACGTTTCGAACACAGAGAATCCCGATGCTGGTACAATCGCGCTTCAGGCCTGACGGCATAGCGTTTAGGAGGCTTCCATGGGCATTACCGATATTTTGAATGGCATGTTGAACGGACCGCGCGGCCAGAAGACGCCGCAAGCTTCCGACGGCAAAGGCATGTCGCCGATCACGATGGCGCTGCTCGCACTGCTTGCCTACAAGGCATGGCAGCACATGGGCGCTGGCAATACGACGGCACCGCAGGGTTCTCCGTTTCCGCCGATTCCGGGCGGCACGCCGAATCCGGGCGAGACGACTGCAAGCACCGGCGGTCTGGGCGACCTGCTCGGCGGCATTCTCGGTAAGGGCGGCTCGAACGCGAACAGCGGCGGGGGCCTCGGCGGTCTGCTCGGCGGAATCCTCGCGGGCGGTGCCGCCGGAAGCGTGATCAGCGGCGGCCTTGGCGAATTGCTGAAACAGCTTCAGCAGCACGGTCAGGGACAAACCGCCGACTCCTGGGTCGGCACCGGCACCAACAAGCCGATCGCGCCGAAGGAACTGGAAAGCGCCTTGGGCGGCGATACGATCGATGCGCTGGTGCGGCAGACCGGATCGTCGAAAAGCGACGTGCTCGCTGAACTCAGCAAGAGCCTGCCGGGACTGGTCGACATGCTGACACCGGACGGCAGGTTGCCGACCGAAAAAGAACTGCAACGCTTCCTCTAACCGCAAACGGCTGGAAACGAAAATGGGCATTCTCTGGATCGTCGTCATTGGCTTCATCGCCGGCCTGGTTGCGCGCTGGCTTTATCCAGGGCCGAACACGCCGGGCGGCTTCCTTATCACCGCGGGACTCGGTATTGCCGGTGCGTTCCTGATGACGTTCCTCGGGCAAACAATCGGCTGGTATGGCTCAAACCAGGGTGCGGGTCTCGTCGCCGCCACGCTTGGCGCCGTACTCGTGCTTTTTATCTACAATCGTTTGGTCGCGCGCGGCACGATCAGCGATCCCGGCAGCAGCTGAAACTCGAGGCGTTTGAATGGTTCAGAACCCCGCCGCGAGGCGGGGTTCCTGTGTTTCCGGGAGCCGCCGCCTGAAATCCCGGGGATACGATCATCCTTCAGGTGGACATGGGGATATGTCTCCGAATCAAATCAGCGGTATCCGCCTTCCTTATCCCGCCCTCCAAAACTTCCCTGCAATCGATGCAACCCGCTCATCGGGGGCGCGCGCGGGGCGTCTTATTGGTTGCGGAATCTGCATCCCGCGACCGCCGGATTGTTTCCGGCATGGGACAAGAACCTGTTCTCCCGATGGTATTGCGCTGCGGCAACCTGCCCATCAAAGAATGCAACAAGGCGGCGAATTCTGTTACAGGGGCACGACGAATCCTGCGGATGGAGCCGGGGCGCAATCACGCACCCATCAAGAGCCCTCCACATTCACCCCGAGACCATTGGATTTCATCTTGAACCATAGCAACGCTGCTGCTGTATCCGCCGCTCCGAATGCCACGCGAAACTGGATGCAGGTTCTCGCGCATTATCGTGAGCCGAACCATGCGCGCAGCATTCTGGAAATCGCGATCACGTTCATTCCGCTCGTGGCCCTGTGGGTGCTCGCGGGTGTGGCGCTTCACTTCGGTCACTGGTGGATTTCGCTGTTGCTGGCGGTGCCGGCGGCGGGATTTCTGGTCCGCCTGTTCATGATCCAGCACGATTGCGGTCACGGTTCGTTTTTCCGCCACAAGCTGGCGAATGACTGGGTCGGGCGTGTGCTTGGCGTCCTGACGCTGACACCCTACGACTTCTGGCGCCGCTCGCACGCCAGTCATCATGCGACATCGGGGAATCTCGACCGCCGCGGCATGGGCGATATCGACACGCTGACGGTGCGGGAATATCGGGCGTTGCCGTTTCTCGGCCGGCTGCGCTACCGGCTTTACCGGCACCCGTTGGTGATGTTCGGCATCGGGCCTGCCTATCTGTTTTTTATCCGCCACCGGGTGCCCGCGGGACTGATGCACGCGGGCTGGCGGCAATGGGTCAGCGCCATGCTGACCAATCTCGCGCTGGCGGCGATCATCGCGGCGCTGATCTGGTTTGTGGGGATCGCGCCGGTCTTGCTCATCCAGGTGCCGGTGATGTTCCTCGCGGCTTCGATCGGCGTGTGGCTGTTCTACGTGCAGCACCAGTTCGAGGAGACGTACTGGGAGCCGAGCCGGGAGTGGAACATGCAGGAAGCAGCGCTGCACGGCAGTTCGCATTACGATCTGCCGGTCGTGCTGCGCTGGTTCACCGCCAATATCGGCGTGCATCATGTGCATCATCTGTGCAGCCGCATTCCCTATTACCGGCTGCCGCGCGTGCTGCGCGATCATCCTGAATTGCAGAATGTCAGCCGCCTCACGCTGACGGAGAGCTTCCGCTGCGTGCGTCTGGTGCTGTGGGATGAGGACAAGCGGAAGCTGGTCTCGTTCCGGGATTTGCGCTGCAACGCGCCCTCATCCTGAGGAGCCCGCCGCTCATCCTTCGAGACGGCCGCTGCGCGGCCTCCTCAGGATGAGGCAGTGAGTGTTGCTGCGGCGGGCGTCTCGAAGGATGCAGGGCGCCGGAAGAGCGCGAGACCAAACAAAAACCCCGGCCTCTCCTGTCATTCCGGCCGAGCGAAGCGAGAGCCGGAATCCATATCCCCGGTGCAAGATATTTAACTCCGGGATTATGGATTCCGGGCTTGCCGCTTTCGCGGCGCCCCGGAATGACAACAATAAATCCCCGCCGCGCTTTTTTGTTGTAAACAAAAACCCCGCCTTTGAGTCGGGTTTTTCATTTTGGCTCAGCTACTTCCACCACCTTATCCCCGCCCTCAAAACCTCCCGTACAATCCGCTCACTCCCGCTCGTCCGGGGCGCTCTCGCGAGGCGTCGTGATGGTGGAGCGGGAGGCGGCGCCCGCGCTTCCGTCTCGCAAACGGAATCCCGGGAGGCTTCGGGTCACCGTCCGCCTGCACTAAGACAGGCTGCCTTCAATGGCTGGAATGGGGACCGGAACCGAAGGGCGAAAGCCCTTCGCGACGGCGGCGCATAATTGGACGCCGCTTTGTCCGGTCCCGGAAGCACGGTCCCGAAGAACCAAAAGCCGCCGCACTGGAGCGCCGAGAGGCGAGGCGCGCCACGCAGGCGCGCATAAAAAAACCCATGCGCCTTTCGGCGCTCCGGTCCCCCTGTCCCCGCGAAAGCGGGGACCCATCCCTCGGAGCGTTTTCGCTCGCGGGAAAGAAGGCGCGCGGCTGTATGACAACCGAATCGTGGAATGGCGGCGGGTCCAAAACAAAAACCCCGCCGTGAGGCGGGGTTTTTGTTTCGTCATTCCGGACAGTGCGAAGCACTGATCCGGAATCCAGATGCAAGTTCAGAGCTTGTCTCTGGATTCCGGGTTCGGCGCTATGCGCCGCCCCGGAATGACAAATTAAGCCGAGATCCGCGTTTCGCCTTCCGCGGGCTCGCGCAGCACATAGCCGCGGCCCCAGACCGTCTCGATGTAGTTACGGCCTTGCGAAGCGTTGGCGAGTTTCTTGCGGAGTTTGCAGATGAAGACGTCGATGATCTTGAGTTCGGGCTCGTCCATGCCGCCGTAGAGATGATTGAGGAACATCTCCTTGGTGAGGGTGGTGCCCTTGCGGAGCGAGAGCAGCTCCAGCATCTGATATTCCTTGCCGGTCAGGTGCACGCGGGCTCCGCCGACTTCGACCGTCTTGGTGTCGAGGTTCACGCAGAGATCGCCGGTGTTGATGACCGACTGGGCGTGGCCCTTGGAACGGCGCACGATCGCATGGATGCGGGCGACGAGCTCGTCCTTGTGGAAGGGCTTGGTCATGTAATCGTCGGCGCCGAAGCCGAGACCCTTCACCTTGTCCTCGATGCCGGCGAGACCGGAGAGGATCAGGATCGGCGTCTTGATCTTGGCGACCCGCAGCGAGCGCAGAACTTCATAACCGGACATGTCCGGGAGGTTCAGGTCGAGCAGGATGATGTCGTAGTCGTAGAGTTTTCCGAGGTCGACGCCTTCCTCACCGAGATCGGTGGTGTAGACGTTGAAGCTCTCTGATTTGAGCATCAGCTCGACGCTTTTCGCGGTCGCGCTGTCGTCCTCGATTAGCAGTACGCGCATGCCAATCCCCTTCTGGGCATCGTTTTCGGAGGCGGATGAAATCCTTGCCGCCCCGCCGCGCGCCCGGCTCGGTTTAGCGATTCGTAACGCTACCGTTAAATGGTTAACAGAATCTGATTCTGTCCCACAAGAGTCCCCCGGGCAAATCGGGCCGAATCAGCGTAAGATGCTGGATATTCGGTCAGATTCGCCGGGGACCCGGTTAACGTACGACTTCAACAAACCGGTCCAAGCGACTCACCGGAATCGACTACCGCCGGGTGGCGGGCCGTTCCGCGAGCAAGGCGATCATTAACGGAACGGGTAAACAAAACGTTTCGAACCGTGAAAAAGGGCCATTTTGAAAGCGCTCGCCGAACAGATCGATGAAATCGAGGGCTCGTCCATTTACGGACGGGTGGCGGCCATCCGCGGGCTTCTGGTCGAGGTGGCGGGGCCGGTGCATGCCATGCCGGTGGGTGCGCGGGTCGTTATCGAGACCGACCGCAGCCCGATGGTCCCCTGCGAGGTCGTGGGCTTCGCCGGCGATAACGCCCTCCTGATGCCCTTCGGGGCGCTGGAAGGGGTGCGCCGGGGCTGCCGGGCGCTTGTCTCCGCCTCGGCTGCCATGGTCCGCCCCTCGGATCGCTGGCTGGGCCGGGTGATCAATGCGCTGGGCGTGCCGATCGACGGCAAAGGTCCGCTGCCGCCCGGACCGTCGCCCTATGGATTTCGCGAGACGCCGCCACCCGCCCATTCGAGGAAAAGGGTCGGTGCGCCGCTCGATTTGGGCGTGCGGGCGCTGAACACATTCACCACCTGCTGCCGGGGCCAGCGCATGGGCATCTTCGCCGGATCGGGCGTCGGCAAGTCAGTGCTGCTCTCCATGCTGGCGCGAAACACAGACTCCGACGTCGCCGTGATCGGGCTCGTTGGCGAACGCGGCCGTGAGGTGCAGGAATTCTTGCAGGACGATCTGGGTGACGAAGGCCTGAAGCGGTCGGTCGTCGTCGTGTCCACTTCGGATGAGCCGGCACTCATGCGGCGGCAGGCGGCCTATCTGACCATGACCATTGCCGAGTTCTTCCGCGACGAGGACAAGGATGTCCTTGTGCTGATGGATTCCGTCACCCGCTTCGCCATGGCCCAGCGCGAGATTGGTCTGTCAGCGGGCGAGCCGCCGACATCCAAAGGCTACACCCCGACCGTCTTCACCGAATTGCCGCGCCTCCTGGAGCGCGCCGGGCCGGGCATCGGCAAGGGCACGATCACGGGCCTGTTCACGGTACTTGTCGATGGCGACGACCATAACGAGCCGGTGGCCGACGCCGTGCGCGGCATCCTCGACGGGCACATCGTAATGGAGCGGTCGATTGCGGAACGGGGCCGTTACCCGGCCATCAACATCCTGAAATCGGTGTCCCGGACCATGCCCAAGTCCTGCAATCCGGAGTTCTGGCCGGTGGTTCAGCAGGCCAAAAAGACCATGGCTACCTATACCGACATGGAGGAACTGATCCGGCTGGGGGCCTACCGGCCGGGGGCCAGTGCCGAGGTGGACGAGGCCATCCGCCTGAACCCCGATTTAGAGGCTTTTCTCGGCCAAGGTAAGGAAGAGGCAACCAATTTGGCCGATGGTTACAAGCGGCTTGCGCAAATTCTCGCAGGCGCCGCAACTGAATCGTAACCGGGCGCGTGGAGTATTGCCCACATGAAATCGCGTGACACCCTCATCCGACTGAAGCGTTTTCAGGTCGATGAAAAGCGCCGGCAGGTCGCCCAGATCGAGGCGATGATCGCCGAGTTCGAGCGCATGTCGTCGGACCTCGACCGTGAAATCGCCACCGAGCAGCAGAAGGCGGGGATCGACGATCCCGCGCACTTCGCCTATCCGACCTACGCCAAGGCCGCGATGGTCCGCCGGGACAATCTCGCCCGTTCCGCCAGCGAACTGAAAGGCCAGTTGGAAGATGCCCGCGCCGCGTTGGCCGATGCGTTTGAGGAACTGAAGAAGGTCGAGATCCTCGAGGAGCGCGATGGCGCCCGCGAGCGTGCCGCCGACGCCAAGCTCGAACAGACCGAACTCGATCGCATCGGTGCCCAGCGCGTCTGAACCGCCCCATATTTGTCGTCCCGGCCGAGCGCAGCGAGAGCCGGGACCCATAAACACCTCGGATAGCGATTGAGCATGTTGGCTATGGGTCCCCGCTTTCGCGGGGACGACGGCATGTGTCGTGGCATGACAGGTCAGCTACCTTCGACAATCGGGACATGCGGCGCGGCATTCCGCGCCAGCAAGCCCATGAGCCGTGGGTCGTCGGCGATTTCGGTCGAGCGCGCGTAAGGCACGAAGCCCGCCCGGCGGTAGAAATTGAGCGCGCGCGGGTGATCGAGCGTGCAGGTGTGGATGGTCACGCGCGTCGGATTGCGCGACCAGACATTCTGCAGCGCCCGGTGCATCAGGAAACGCCCGGCACCCTTGCCGATCAGCGGCACGCTTACGCCGAGGAAGGAAATCTCCACTTCCGGCAGGCGGCGGAAATCGATCTCCAGAATGCCCTGATCGCGGCCCTGGAATTGGAGGGCATGCACCTCGACCGCGGGATGATGGATCAGGGTTTCCAGATCGGCGTCGCTCATGACGAGGCGGGAGAACCAGAGCCAGTTCTCGCCGACGCGCCGGTAGAGGTCGCGATACCAGCCAAGGGCAGGTTTGGAGACCCGGCGCAGCGAATAGTCCGGCGATGCTTTCGCCACGGACAAGGCCGGCCGGGTTTTCATTTCAAGATGCGTGACGATCGCCGCGATCTTGCCCGTCGGTATGCGGGTGTATTCGTCCCGGATGGTGACGGGTCCGCGGAATTCGTCGCGCGATTTCGGGTGCCGGCTCATGGTTCTCTAACCCTGGCCGGATCATCGCAGCCCGTTCAGACGCTGCCAACCGTTTTAAGACGGGCGCGGGGATGAATTTCGCTCTGGGAAATCACCGTCGTCTGCGGACGGAAACGCTCGATGATGGAGCGCACGAACGGCCGGGAGGCGGGGCTGGTCATCAGGACCGCCGCTTCGCCGGCGCGGGCGGCGTCCTCGAATTTCTCGCGGACAATGGTGACAAATTCGGAGAGTTTCGACGGCTGCATGGCCAGCGAGCGGTCCTCGCCGTTAACGAGGATCGATTCCGCGAAGGCCTGTTCCCATTTCGGCGAGAGCGAGATGAGGGGCACGTAGCCATTGGGCGAGGTGTTCTGGGCGCAGATCTGACGGCACAGGCGCGCGCGAACATGTTCGACCAGCTGGGAAGGATTGCGGGTGGTGGAAAGCGCTTCGGCGATGCCTTCCAGAATGGTGCCGAGATCGCGGATCGAGACGCGTTCGGCGAGCAGCAATTGCAGCACGCGCTGGATGCCGGAGGTGGAAATCAGCGCCGGCGCGATGTCCTTGATGAGTTCGCCCTGCTCCTTCGGCAGATCCTTGAGGAGCTTCTGGACTTCGGCATAAGACAGGAGATCGGCGATATTGGCCTTCAGCACCTCCGAAAGATGCGTCGAAAGCACCGTCGCCGCGTCCACGACCGTGTAGCCGCGCACGCCCGCTTCCTCGCGCAGGCCGTCATCGACCCAGGTCGCGGGCAGTCCGAATGTCGGCTCGGTCGTATGCGTGCCCGGCAGTTCGACCTGACGGCCGCCCGGGTCCATGACCATGTGGCTGTTCGGGAAGACGCGGCCGGTGCCGGCGTCCACTTCCTTGATCTTGATAATGTAGGTGTTGGCCTCGAGCTGGACGTTGTCGAGGATGCGCACGGAGGGCATCACGAAGCCCATTTCCATGGCCAAATTTCTACGCAGCGCTTTGATCTGGTCGGTCAGACGGTCCGATCCGCCGGGCCCGTTGACGAGCGGCAGTAGGCCGTAACCGATCTCGATCTTGAGGTCGTCGATCTTGAGGGCCGATGAAATCGGCTCATCCAGGGGTTCGGCGGCCTTCGCCGTGACCGTCTTGGCGGCGGCCTCGACGGCATCGGAGCGCCGGGTACGGCGGTCGCTGTACCAGGCAATGGCACCCGCACCGCCGCCGAGAATGAGGAAGGGCAGCATTGGAATGCCGGGCAACATCGCCATCACGATCATGACGGCCGCCGACATGCCGAGTGCTTTGGGGTAGCCGGAGAGCTGTTTCATCAGCGCCTGGTCGGCGGCACCGGTGACGCCGGCCTTGGAGACGAGCAAGCCCGCGGCGGTCGAAACGATCAACGCCGGAATCTGTGTGACGAGACCGTCGCCGACGGTGAGCAGCGTGTAGCTGTGGCCGGCGGCGGCGAAGGTCATGCCTTGCTGCGCCATGCCGATGATAATGCCGCCAATGACGTTGATGAACACGATCAGCAGGCCCGCGATCGCGTCGCCGCGCACGAATTTCGAGGCGCCGTCCATGGCGCCGAAGAAGGAGCTTTCGTCTTCGAGGTTCTTGCGGCGCTTGCGCGCCTCGTCCTCGCTGATGAGGCCGGCGGAAAGATCGGCGTCGATCGCCATCTGCTTGCCGGGCATGGCGTCCAGGGTGAAGCGGGCCGCGACTTCCGCGATGCGGCCGGAGCCCTTGGTGATGACGACGAAGTTCACGATCACGAGGATCGAGAACACGATCACGCCGATCACGAAATTGCCGCCCATGACGAAATTGCCGAAGGCCTGAATGACCTGGCCGGCGGCATGGGTGCCTTCGTGTCCGTGCGAAAGAATGAGGCGTGTGGAGGCCAGATTCAGCGCGAGGCGGAATATGGTCGCCATCAGGAGCACGGACGGGAAGGCGGAGAATTCGAGCGGCGTATGGATGAACAGCGCCGTCATCAGGATCAGCACGGACAGGATGATCGACAGCGCCAGCAGGAGGTCGAGCAGGACCGGCGGCAGCGGCAAAATCAGCACCACCAGGATCGACAGGACCGCGACCGCCATCGCAAGGTCGCCGCGGCGGAGCAGGGCGCCCAGTTCGGAAAACGAGAAGCCGGCGGTCTTTGATGGTGCGACGACGGTGGTGTCGGTCATTGGATCCCGTACTGATTCGCGCCGGCGCGGCCGCCGGCCCGGCAATATTTGCCGGGCTTATGGTTAGCGAATGGTTAACGGGATTTATCGACGTTTCCCGGACGACGCGGCGCACAAGCGTCATCCCGGCCGAGCGAAGCGAGAGCCGGGATCGTCATCGAGTTTTGCGGAAGACGATCCCGGGTCTCGGCGCATGTGCGCCTCGCCCGGGATGACGTTTGATGTCAGGCCGCCACACCGGCACCCGGCGCGGGCACTGAAAAGCCCGTTGAGGTATATTCATTCAGCTTGTTGCGCAGCGTGCGGATGGAGATGCCGAGAATGTTCGCGGCATGGGTGCGGTTGCCGAGGCAATGCTTGAGCGTCTCCAGAATAAGATCGCGCTCCACATCCGCGACCGTGCGCCCGACCAGCGAGGCGGAAACGACTTCGCCGGCAACCTGCGCCGCCTTTTCGGCGGCACTCCGCGGCGCTTCGGCAAGCCTGGAGCCGTCGGGCAAGCGGATCGATTCGACGCCGATCTCGGTGCCGGTCGAGAGCAGCACCGCGCGGTGAACGGTGTTTTCCAGTTCGCGCACGTTGCCCGGCCAGCGGGCGCGCAGCAGTTCCTGCCGCGCATCCGATGAAAACGGACGGACGGGAAGGCTGTTCGCTTCCGCGTAGCGGCGGGAAAAATGTCCGGCGAGTTCAAGGATGTCCGCCGGGCGCGAGCGCAGCGGGGGAATTTTCAGGTTCACGACGTTCAGGCGATAGAGCAGATCCTCGCGGAAATTTCCGTCGCGCACTTCGTCGGCGAGATTGCGGTTTGAGGTCGCGATCACGCGAATATCCACCGGCACCGGCTTGGTGCCGCCGACCCGGTCGATCACGCGCTCCTGCAGCGCGCGCAGGAGTTTCGCCTGCAGGCGAACGTCCATTTCCGAAATTTCGTCGAGCAGCAGCGTGCCGCCGTCGGCCTCCTCGAACTTGCCGATGCGCCGGGCGACGGCGCCGGTAAAGGAGCCCTTTTCGTGTCCGAACAATTCCGATTCCAGCAGGTTTTCGGGAATGGCGGCGCAGTTCACCGAAACGAATGCCTTGTTCGCGCGCGCGCTCTTTTCATGCACAAAGCGCGCGATCATTTCCTTGCCGGTGCCGCTTTCGCCGGTGATGAGGATAGAGGCTTCGGAAGTTGCGACCTGGGCCGCGAGCTTCACGAGTTGCGCCATCGACTCGTCGCGATAGACAAGGGCGCGCGCATCGTCGGCGACGGCCGCAAGCACCGCCCCGATCAGTTCGGGATCGGGCGGCAGCGGGATGTATTCCTTGGCGCCGGCCTGGATCGCGCCGGCGGCGGCACGCGCATCGTTGTCGATGCCGCAGGCGACGATTGCCGCGTGAATGCGTTCATCGGAAAGTTTCTGCACGAGATCGCGGATGTCGATGGCGACATCGACCATCACCAGATCGGCACCTTTCGAGCGCAGCACGCGCAGACCCTGATCGATGTCCGTCGCGTGGGTTACGGCCGCCCCCCGGTCCACCGCGATTTTCGTGGCCACGCTGAGCTGGCCCTTGAGCGATCCAATGATGAGGAGCCGCATGATCTGTCTCCAGTCGTCCTATCAGGCCCGTTCGGCCTTGATGATTTCGGTCATGGTCACGCCGAGGCGGTCCTTCACGAGGACGACTTCGCCGCGCGCGACCAGGCGGTTGTTCACGAAAATATCGATGGCTTCGCCGACCTTGCGGTCGAGTTCGAGGATGGTGCCCGGCCCAAGCCGCAGCAGGTTGCCGACATCCATGCGCGTGCGCCCCAGCACGGCGGAAACATGAACCGGCACGTCGAACACGGCTTCGAGTTCGGCCGCCGACTTTGCCGCATCGGCTTCAAGTTCCGGCGCGCCGCCATCCTGCGACGGCACCAGCTCCACGTCTGTCTCGAGATCGGGCAGGGGCGGGTTTTTGTCGTCGCTCATTTTGTTTTCTCCGTGTGGGCCGCGGTTTTGCCGCCGCGCGCCAGATAATTCCGGACGGCATCGTCGATGCTGGACTCGATCGCGGCGCGGTCGCGTTCGACGCCGCCATCGGCCCATTCGATGCGGACTTCGTCGGCTTTCAGATCGGGCGAGGGCAGGAACACGAGGCGTCCCGCGAAGCCGCGCTGGTCGGCGATCTGCTGCAGGCGCGTGCCCGCGGGCTCGATCATGTCCTCGGCGACGCGGATCACCACATGCGGAGCGGTACGGACTTGCTTCAGCACATCGGTGACGAGCGTCTCTATTTCCGCGAGCGGCTCGCGGGCGAGCAGCGAGGGCGCCAGTTTGCGGGCCACCGCCAGAGCAACATGCACCGCTTCGTCTTCCAGCCGGTTTTCCAGCGCGCCGAATTTTTTCGAGATTTCGCTGAGACGATCGGCGGTCTGCGTGAATACAGCCGCCAGTCTCTTTTCGATTTTCGCGTTGGCCTGCGCTTCGCCCTCGGCGAGGCCGCGGCGATAGCCGTCCTGCTCGACGGTTACCAGCAGAGCCTTCACATCGGAAGCGACGCGTGCGCCGCGGTCGAACTCGACGTCGAAGAGAAATTTCTTCGGTTCGTCTTTCGCGGCGGCTTTTTCCAGCACGGCCATTTCAGTACACCAGTTCGTCTTCGTTCGAATTGTTCTTGGCGATCACGATCTCGCCTTTCGCGGCAAGATCCTTGGCGAGATTGACGAGGGCGCTCTGCGCTTCGTCCACGTCGCGCAGGCGAACGGGACCCATCGTTTCCATTTCTTCGTCGAGCAGTTTCGCGGCGCGCTGGGACATATTGGCCTTGAAGTAATCGCGCGCGGCCTCGGAGGCGCCCTTGAGCGCGATCGCAAGCTTGCCGCGATCGACGGTGCGCAGGAGCGTTTGTGCAGCCGCCGAGTCGAGGCGGGCGAGATCGTCGAAGGTGAACATCAGCGTCTTGATGCGCTCGGCGGATTCGCGGTTGGCCATTTCCAGCGCGGACAGGAAGCGCGTTTCGGCCTGGCGGTCGAAATTGTTGAAAATGTCGGCCATCATCTCGTGGCTGTCGCGGCGGCTCGTCTGCGAGAGATTCGACATGAATTCGGTGCGCAGCGTCTGCTCGACGCGCTCCAGCACATCCTTCTGGATCGCCTCCATCCGGAGCATGCGGTTGATGACGTCGAGTGCGAGTTCCTCCGGCAGAATGGAGAGGACCCGTGCTGCGTGCTCGGGACGGATCTTGGAAAGCACCACCGCGATCGTCTGCGGATATTCGTTCTTCAGGTAGTTCGCGAGAACCTCTTCCTGCACGTTGGAAAGTTTTTCCCACATGTTGCGGCCGGCCGGACCGCGGATTTCCTCCATGATGGTGGAAACGCGCTCGCCCGGAAGGAACTGTTGCAGCAGGCGCTCGGTGGCGACCGAGTCGCCCATCAAGGCGCCGGTCGCGGACATCTGTCCGACGAAATCGACCATCAGCGTTTCGACCGCGCCGGATTCAATGGTGCCAAGCGAGGACATGGTGAGCGAAAGCGTGCGGACTTCCTCGTCGTCCAGCAATTTCCAGACTTCCGCGCCGTGCCGTTCGCCCAGGGCGAGCAAGAGAATGGAGGCGCGTTCGGTGCCGTTGAGCGCCCGGTTGATGCGCGGTATCGCCTTGCCGGACGCAGGCGCGCTGGCGCCGGCCTTATCCGGCTTGCGGGTGAAAAGTGCGTCCACGAGTGCTGCGGCGGTTGCCATGGATCAGGCCTGCTTCTCGTGCATCCACTGGCGGATGATCGAGACGGTTTCATAAGGATTGCGGGTCGCAAGCTCGCCGACCTTCTGGATCGACTGCTGGTGCACGTCGCCCTGCAATTGCGCGAATTCAATCATGCGGGCCGCGGCATTATCGACGGACGGCGGTTGCGCGGGCTGCAGCGGCGCGTCCACGCCGCCTTCGGATTTTACCAGCACGGCCGGAACCGGCTTCTGTGCGATTGCCGCTTCGTCCGGCGTCACAATGCGGCGAACGAGCGGGCGCACGACGAAGAGTAGCACCAGCAGCGAGAGGATCGCGACCACGACGAGATTGACGGCATGCATGATGTCGTCGGTGGTGAAGCGAAGCAGCGACATCAGTCCGCCTTCCTCGGCGAGCTGCGGCGCGCTCGGTGTTTCGGCGAAGCGGAGATTGACCACCTCCACCATGTCGCCGCGCTTTTCATTGAAGCCGATGGCGGAGCGAACAAGAGCGGTAATGCGGTCGAGTTCCTGCTGCGTGCGCGGCGCGTAGGTCATTTCGTTGTTGTTGGCGCCCTTGGTGTAGTTGCCATCGACGAGCACGGCGACGGAGAGGCGCTTCACGCGGCCCGGCTCCAGCGTCTCGACACGGGTGGTGCGGGAGATTTCGTAATTGACCGTTTCCTCGTTCTTGCGGTTCGAGTCGCGGCTCTGTGCCTGCTGCTGGTTGCCGCCGCGCTGCTGGTTCGAGCCGGGAAGTTCGTTGCCGACCGAAACGGTCTGGTCGTTGCTTCCGCCCGCGCCATTCTCGCCCGCTTCCTCGCGGGTCTGGGTGGAGCGGATCACGCGGCTTTCGGGATCGTAGCTGTCGGAGGTCTGCTGGACGCGGCTGTAATCCATCTCGGCGGACACCTGCACGCGCGCGCGGCCGGGACCGACAACGCTGGAGATGATCGATTCGATCTGGTTCTTCACGCGCGTCTCGAGGGCGGTGTTGCGCTCATCGATACCGGCGGCAAGGCTTGCACCCGTGTCTCCGGCCATCGCGCCATCCGCGAGCAGCCGGCCCTGTTCGTCGACGATGGAAACGCGCTCTGGTTTCAGGCCGCGTACGGCGGAGGCCACGAGATGGCGGATCGCGCGCACCTGAGCCTGCTCAAGCTGGCTGCGGACGCGCAGCACGATGGAGGCCGAGGGATCCTGCTTGTCGCGCTGAAAAAGCTGGCGATCCGGAATGACGAGATGCACGCGCGCCGCCGAAACGCGGTCGAGCGAGCGGATCGTGCGCGCCAATTCGCCTTCGAGGGCGCGCAGGTGATTGACGTTCTGGACGAAGGAGGTTGTGCCGAGCGTATCGGTCTTGTCGAAAATCTCGTAGCCGACCGAACCGCCGCGCGGCAGGCCGGCTTCGGCGAGGCGCATGCGGAAGCGGGTGACGTTATCTTTTGGAATCAGGATCGTCGTGCCGTCGCCGCGGAGCTGGTAGGGCACGCCCTGTGCTTCCAGTTCCTTGATGACGCGGCTTGAGTCTTCGATTGTCAGTTCGGTGAAGAGGGGTGCCAGGGTCGGCGCCGATAGCCGCATGATGACGAAGGCGAAGAATCCGAGCAGCGCCACCGTCACCGCAACCATGGCGGCGATGCGGGCGGCACCCAGCGTTTTGACGAACTCGACCAATCCGTTCACGTCCGGTCCCCCATGACACCCGGCGCGGACGCAGCCGGGTCACCCGGCAAGATTTGCCCGGTGTATGGTTTCCAAACGGTTAACGGCGTTAACGATCGGGAGCCCGCTCAGGACTTTGACTTGACAACTATAAAACTAGTTATATAGTCTTGTAATGTCTGGAACCCATGAATTCAGCGAGCAAAAGGCGGCCGATGCGCTGGCAGCGCTCGGCAACCAGACCCGCCTTCGCATCTTCAAGGTGCTGATTCGTGCCGGGCATGAAGGCATCAATGTCGGTTCGATCCAGCGGCTGATCGGGGTTCCCGCGACCACACTCGCGCATCACCTGAACACGCTGGCGGCCGCAGGGCTGATCGCGCAGGAGAAGCGCGGCCGCGAAGTGATCTGCACCGCCAGCTTCGGAGCGGTGAATGATGTTCTCAACTTTGTGAAATCGGAATGCTGCGCAGGCGTCGCCTCCGCGGACGAGAAGGCGGCTTGACCATGTCGATCCAGGAAACTTTCAGCGAAATCCGCAAGCGGGGATGGACGTTCGATACGGCCTGGATTGCCATCGCTCTGATTTTCACGGCGCTCGCGGTGCTGGCTTCGCACCAGGTTCCGGCTACCGCCTCCTTCGTCGTTAAGGCCGTCGTCGGCGTGTTGCCGTTCTTTCTCGTTTCGATTTTGCTTACGGCCTATGCGAAAGCAACGGGAGCAGAAAGCCTGATCGCGGGCGCCTTCACAGGACGACGCTCGACGATGGTGGTGTTCGCGAGCCTGATAGGCGCTCTGTC
Organism: Xanthobacteraceae bacterium; assembly: GCA_022844205.1. GTDB lineage: Bacteria > Pseudomonadota > Alphaproteobacteria > Rhizobiales > Xanthobacteraceae > JAUSIF01. The sequence continues at coordinate 30,583 of JALHMF010000007.1, forward strand.
GCCGTTCTGCTCCTGTGGAGTCATTCCGGTGATTGCCGCGCTGCTTGCGACCGGCGTGCCTCTGGCGCCGGTGATGGCGTTCTGGCTCGCATCCCCGCTGATGGACCCTTCGATGTTTGTGCTCACTGCCGGACTGCTGGGCACGCAATTTGCGCTGGCCAAGACCCTTGCTGCCATTAGCGTGGGCCTGCTCGGCGGTTTCGCTGTGCTGGCGCTGGAGCGTCAGGGAATTCTGTCCGGCAATCCGCTGCGCGAAGGCGTCGGCAATGGAGGCTGCAGCGCTTCGAGGATTCGAAATCCAAAGGCAGTGGTCTGGCGCTTCTGGGAAGAGCGCGAGCGCGGTGAAGCGTTTCGCGCCAATGTGCTTCAGAATTCGCTCTTCCTCGGCAAGTGGCTGCTTCTTGCTTTCGTACTGGAAAGTTTGATGGTTGCCTATGTGCCGGGCCAGCTGATCGCCAGTATCGTTGGCGACGGCGGATTGCTTTCGATCCTCGTCGCCGCACTTGTCGGCATCCCGAGCTATCTCAACGGGAACGCGGCGCTGCCGCTGGTCAGCGGACTGATGGACAAGGGAATGGCACCGGGTGCCGCAATGGCCTTCCTGATGGGCGGCGGCGTCACCTCGGTACCCGCCATGCTTGCGGTTTGGGCGATTGCGACGCGCCGCGTGTTCGCGGTTTATCTCGCGGTGGCGATCACAGGCGCGGTGCTGAGCGGCCTGCTCTACCAGATGTACTCGGCCTGAGCGGGTTTCCTACCCGCGCCGCTTGGGCGGAAATAGCCTGGAGGCCAGCGTCATTGCGAGAATCGCCCCCGCGATCTGGGCAATCATGAAGCCCGGGACATCGCCGATGGCGATTCCGGAAAAAGTCGTGGTGAACCCGCGTGCCAGCGTCACAGCCGGATTGGCGAAGCTGGTTGAAGCGGTGAACCAGTAAGCCGAACCGATCACGAGCGCCACGAGGGCGGGGACTGCATCGGGACGGAAACGCAATCCGCCCAGAATTGCCAGCACCAGCGAGAACGTCGCGACCGCCTCGGCCAGCCATTGCGAGGGGCCGGTGCGGGGCTTTATTCCGAGCGTCAACGGCGCGAGATCGAACATCAGATGCGCAAGCACGGTGCCGAGAATGCCGCCGGCAAACTGGGCCAGGACATAGGGCAGCAATACCTCGCGGGGTAGCTCGCCGCGGATCGCGAAAACGAGGCTCACGGCGGGATTGAAATGCGCGCCGGACAGCGGGCTGAAGATGGTGATCAGCACTAAGAGAATAGCGCTGGTCGCGAGCGTGTTTGCGAGAAGCGCGATTGCTTCGTTCCCACCCGCGAGCCGAGCCCCCATAATGCCGGAGCCGACGACGGCGGAAACCAGCAGCATCGTGCCGAGCGCCTCGGCCGCTAAACGGATTCGCAACGGGGCGTTCATTCCGCCGCAGCCGCCTTCGGCTGTTGATCCTTCGCCTTACCGGTGGCGCCTTCAAGCGAGCCGATCTCGCGCAGCCTGGCGTGCAGGCTCATGCGGTCGAGCGATTCGATCGGCAGCGCCAGAAACACCGAAATCCGGTTATGCAGGAAGCGATAGGCCTGCTCATATGCCACGGCGATCTCGGCTGCATTGCCGGTTGCCTTCGCGGGATCTTCAATACCCCAGTGTGCCGTAACCGGCGTGCCGGGCCAGACCGGGCAAGCTTCGCCATGCGCGTCATCGCAGACCGTGAAAACGAAATCCATTTCGGGGCTGCCTGGCTTTGCAAACTCGTGCCAGCTCTTGGAGCGCAGGGAAGAGATGTCGTAGCCGAGCTTGTCGAGCAGCCTCATCGCTTCCGGACGCACCGTGCCTTTCGGCGTGCTGCCAGCGGAAAAAGCACGAATACGACCCTCGCCAAGTTTGTTGAGAATCGCTTCGGCAAGGATGGAGCGAGATGTGTTGCCGGTGCAGAGGATAAGTACGTTGTACATGGCCGTTTCCTGTCGGGCTTTCCCGTTGCGAATGATTTCCGAAATCCGCATGACAACCGGATGACGGTCGCCGCACAGTTCCGGCCGGCCCCCGCAGCAGTCCTCCACGAGGTGGCTGACCAGACGGGCGACCCCATCGAATTCGGCCGAATACAGAATCGAGCGGCCGGCGCGGCGGGCGTTGACCAGCCCGGCGGCGCTGAGCTCGGCGAGATGGGTGGAGAGCGTGTTGTGCGGAACGTTCAACAGCCGGGCGATCTCTCCGGCGGCCAGGCCTTCCGGTCCCGCCGCCACCAGCCGACGGAAGACGGCGAGCCTTGTCGGGTGTGCGAGCGCGGCAAGCGATTGGACAAAAGGGGCGTCGCTTTTCCGGGTGAGCATCGTTTGATTTCAATAGCTTATCGATTATAATGTCGATGTTATCCGACATATCGAAATAATTGTCCAATGAGCGTTTTGCCGCCCGTTGCCGCAGGCTTGCATTGCGCTTGAACGCGCTTGAGCGGCATCAATTACGCGGCTTTAGGCCGCTTCTAATCTCTCGTTGCGCCGCCGGACATGGCGGGGCAAGGTTTCCCGCCAGCCTTGGCCAGCCGCACTTGGAGCCCGAATAAAGCAATGGATTACGAGCGCCTGTTTGCTGAATCGCTCGAAGGTCTCCGGCGCGAGCGCCGCTACCGGATCTTCAACGAGATCGAACGCGACGCCGCGCGGTTTCCGCGCGCGACCTGGCGCTCGCCCGCCGGCAGCCGGGAAATCGTGATCTGGTGCTCCAACGACTATCTCGGCATGGGCCGCCATCCCGAGGTGATCAACGCGATGACGGAAACCGCGAAGAAGGTCGGCGCGGGCGCGGGTGGCACCCGCAATATTTCGGGCAACAGCCGTGCAATCGTCGAGCTTGAGACGGAACTCGCCGATTTGCATGGCAAGGAAGCGGGTCTGGTCTTCACGTCCGGTTACGTGTCGAACGAAACCGGCATCGCAACGATTGCGAAACTGCTGCCCGACTGCCTGATCCTGTCGGATTCCGGCAACCATAATTCGATGATCGAAGGCGTGCGCCGCTCCGGGCGCGAGAAGGTTATCTTCCGCCACAACGATCTCGCGCATCTCGAAGAACTGCTCGCCGCCGCCGGCGACCGGCCGAAGCTCGTCGTGTTCGAGAGCATCTATTCGATGGGTGGCGACGTGGCCCCGATTGGCGAGATCTGCAAGCTCGCGGAAACATACGGCGCGATGACCTATCTCGACGAAGTGCATGCCGTTGGCATGTACGGCACGCGCGGTGCGGGGATCGCCGAGCGTGATGGCGTGATGAACTGCGTGGATGTGATCGAAGGCACCCTTGGCAAAGCGTTCGGCGTCGTCGGCGGATATATTTCCGGCAAGCGCGTGGTAATCGATGCGGTGCGTTCCTTCGCGCCGGGTTTCATCTTTACGACCGCGCTGCCGCCGGCGGTTGCGGCCGCCGCCAGCGCCTCCATCCGGCACCTGAAGAATTCCTCTCTGGAGCGCCAGCAGCAACAGGCGCAGGTGAAAAAAACCAAGGCCGCGCTGGTGCGCGCACGCCTGCCGCTGATGCCGACCGACACACACATCATTCCGGTAATGGTGAACGAGGCCGGTGCCTGCAAGGCCGCCTCCGACATGCTGCTGACCGAACATGGCATCTACATCCAGCCGATCAATTTCCCGACCGTCACGCGCGGCACCGAGCGTCTGCGCATCACGCCGACGCCGTTCCACGATGAATTGCTCATCGCGCATCTTGTGAAGGCGCTGACGGAAGTCTGGATGAAGCTCGACCTGCCTTTCGTGTCGGATCGGCCGGCGCAGGCGGCGGAGTAATACGTCATCCCGGCCGAGGCCTCAGGCCGAGAGCCGGGACCGCTCTCCGCAATCCCGCTTACGATCCCGGCGCTCGCGCTTCGCGCTCGGCCGGGATGACGCTTGTTTTCGCTTGCATTAGACTAGAGAGGCAATTCGCGAGGCCCCCGCATCATGAAGCATTGGAAGTATCTGCTTGCCGCTGCGTTCCTTGTTGCAGCCGGCACGTTTGTGCTGGCGCAAGGCGCCTCCGAACAAAAACCGAAACCAAAGCCGGCTCCCGCCAACATGTTCGGTTTTCCCTCGCCGGAGTTGAGACAGAAGCCCAAAACAGCAGTTGCCCCCGCGCCCACGCCATCGGTCACCGCTACCTGCCGCAACACCGGCAGCTTCGACCGCTGGCTCGCGGATTTCAAACGCGAGGCACTGGAGCAGGGGATTTCGCAGCGCACGCTGAACGCGGCTGGCAGCCAGCTCACCTACGAGCAGTCGATCATCAACCGCGACCGCGGGCAGCGCGTGTTCTCGCAGGGCTTTCTGCAATTTTCCGACCGGATGGCGGCGGGGCACCGCATCAAGGGCGGGCAGGCGCAAATCCAGAAACACGCGGCGCTCTTCAAGCGCGTCGAAGAGCAATACGGCGTGCCGGGTCCCGTGATCGCCTCGTTCTGGGGACTGGAAACGGATTTCGGCGGCAACATCGGCAACATCACTACGCTGCCGTCGCTTGCTACACTCGCCTATGACTGCCGCCGCTCCGATCTTTTCCGCAAGGAGCTTTTGTCCGCGCTCAAGATCATCCAGCGCGGCGATCTCACACCCGACCAGATGATCGGCTCATGGGCGGGCGAACTCGGCCAGACGCAATTCCTGCCCGCGCATTATTACGATTACGGCGTGGATTTCGACGGCGACGGAAAAATCAATCTGCTGCGCAGCACGCCCGACGTGATCGCGTCCACGGCGAATTACATCAGGAGTCTCGGCTGGAAACAGCATGAGCCTTGGATGCACGAAGTGCGCGTGCCGGCGCGGCTGCCATGGGATCAGGCGGATATCGCGATCAAGCATCCCCGCTCGCAATGGGCAGCGTGGGGCGTCAGGCAGGCGAACGGGCAGCCGCTCGACGCCGATGAAAAACCTGCATCCTTGCTGCTGCCGATGGGACGGCTTGGTCCGGCATTTCTCGTCTATGAGAATTTCGGGATTTTCCCGCAATGGAATAATTCGCTGACGTATTCGACGACGGCTGCTTTCCTGGCGACGCGGATTGCGGGAGCGGGTCCGATGAGCCGCGGCAAGGAGGGGCTGGAGTCGCTCTCCTTCGAGGAAATCCGGGAATTGCAGCGGCTGCTCGTGAAACGCGGTTACGATGTCGGCAAGATCGACGGGATTCCGGGTGCGGCCACGCGCGCGGCGGTCAAGGATGTGCAGATGCAGTTGAAGATGCCCGCGGACTCCTATCCGACGCCGGATTTGCTGAACCGTCTGCGCGGTCGTCAGGAGGCAAGATGAAAACGGTTCGTGCGGCGGTGGTGCAGGCGGCGCCTGCGGTCTTCGATCGCGAGGCGACGATCGAAAAGGTGGCGCGTTATGCGCGCGATGCGAAAGCGCAGGGTGCCGAGCTTGTCGTGTTTCCGGAAGCCTTCATCTCCGCCTATCCGAAAGGGCTTAGTTTCGGCGCCGTGATCGGAAGCCGCACACCGGCGGGCCGGGAGGATTTCCGCCGCTATTTCGACAGCGCCGTGGAGATGGAAAGCCCTGCGATCAAGCGGCTTGAAGAGATTGCCGGCGACCTTGCCGTGCATCTCGTGATCGGCGTCATCGAGCGCGACGGTGGCACGCTCTACTGCACGGTGCTGTTCTTCTCGCCGGAAGGAAAACTCCTCGGCAAGCATCGCAAGCTGATGCCGACCGCCTCGGAGCGGCTGGTCTGGGGCTTCGGCGACGGCTCGACGCTGCCGGTGTTCGAGACTCCGCTCGGCCGTGTCGGTGCCGTGATCTGCTGGGAAAACTACATGCCGCTCCTGCGCACGGCGATGTATGCGAAGGGTATCCAGATCTATTGCGCGCCGACCGCCGACGACCGCGATACCTGGTTGTCGACGATGCAGCACATCGCGCTGGAAGGCCGCTGCTTCGTGCTGTCCGCCTGCCAGTTTTTGCTGCGCGGCGACTGCCCGGCGGATTATGCGGCGGCACAGGGTGACAATCCCGAGACGGTGTTGATGCGCGGCGGAAGCTGCATCATCGGGCCGCTCGGACAGGTGATCGCCGGACCGGTTTTCAACCAAAGCCAGATTCTCGTCGCCGATCTGGAAATGAATGACATCGCGCGCGGCAAATTCGATTTCGACGTCACGGGTCACTATGCGCGGCCGGACGTGTTCCGCCTGCATGTGAACGAGCGCGAAGCGTCTGCGGTGGTGTTTGAACGTGGCACCGGCGGGAACCGCTCGACCTGAACACGGCTTTCACGGAATTTGGGCTGAAGCGCGTAGATGCGCCGCCTCGGATTCGCCGCGCAAGTTCCAACTTTTTTTCGGAACGAATCAGGCGGCGGCCTGTTGTCGTTGCAATTCACAACAAGGGAGAACGCCCATGCGTCTATTGATTGTTTCTTTGGCTTTGCTCGGTGCTGTCGCCTCGGTGCAGCCCGCAGCCGCGCAGATGCAGGAAAAGAAAGCTTTCTGTCTCGTTTCCGGCGGCAGCGCGCCGGGCGGAGCAAAGGAAGAATGCCGTTATGACACGATGGCCCAGTGCGAAGAGAGCCGTAAGGGAAATGTCGGGGCCAGGTGCCTGAAGAACGACAAGATGTGAGCGCGATTGAAGAAAGAATCCCGGAAGCAATTTCCGGGATTCTTTTTTGAATGCAGGCAGTCTAAGCGCGCCGTGCAGGCGGCAGGGGAAACGTGGATTTTCCGCCTCTTGCCATTCAGGCGATTCGTGCCGACATTCCCGGCCAGATGAATGAACCCTCCCCTGGTGCCGTAAAAGATTCCCTGCGCGAGCGCCGTCTCGTGGCCGCCGTCCGCGATCTGGTGGCCGAACTGCAGCCGCGCCGCCTGCAATTCACCGAGGTCACACTTTCGAGCCGGCTGGAGCGCGATCTCGGCATCGACAGCCTCGGCCGCACCGAGCTGATCTCCCGGCTTGAGCGCACTTTTGCGGCGCGAATGCCGGCGGAACTCGTGACGGAAGCGGAGACGGTTGCCGATCTTCTTCCGGCCCTCGACAAGGCCGAGCCCGACGAAAGACTGGCCGCCGAGGCGAGGGCGGTGCATGCGCCAAATCTTGCGCGCGTGGAGGCGCCGGTCACGGCGACGACCCTCACGGAAGCGCTCGACTGGCATGTGCGCGAACATCCCGAGCGCTTGCATGTGACGGTGCTGAAGGATCACACGACCGTTCTCGACACGATGACGTACGCCGAACTTTCGTCGCGCGCGAAAGCGGTGGCGGCCACCCTGATCGAACACGACATCGCGCCGGGCGACCGGGTCGCGCTGATGCTGCCGACCGGTTCGGACTTCTTCACTGCTTTTTTTGGCATTCTCTATGCGGGCGCTACACCGGTGCCGATCTATCCGCCGATGCAGCGCTCCAAGATCGAGGAGCATCTCGGGCGGCAGGCGGGAATTTTGAAGAATGCGGGTGCCAGCCTCCTCATTACCGTTCCTGTCGCGCTGCATGCGGCTGCATTGTTGAAAGGTCTCGTGCCGACCCTCAGCGCGGTGGAAAGTGTTGAAACTCTCGCAAGGAACGCTGATGCATCCGCGCCGCTGCCGAACGTGGATACCTCCTTCATCGGTCTCATCCAGTACACGTCCGGCAGTACCGGCGATCCGAAAGGCGTCGTGCTCACGCATGCGAATTTGATCGCCAACATTCGCGGTTTCGGAAATGCGGTCGAAGCGACTTCGGCCGATGTCATGGTGAGCTGGCTGCCGCTGTATCACGACATGGGATTGATCGGCGCCTGGCTCGGCACACTCTATTTCGGCGCGCCGCTTTATGTGATGTCGCCGCTCGCGTTTCTCGCCCGGCCGGAAACCTGGTTGTGGGCGATGCATCGCTACCGCGCGACGATTTCGGCGGCGCCGAATTTTGCCTATGAACTTTGCCTTCGCAAAATCCGCGAAGAGGATATCGAAGGTCTCGATCTATCCTCCGTGCGCGCCACGCTGAATGGCGCCGAGCCGGTGAACGTGCAGACGCTGCGCGACTTCATCGAGCGCTTCTGCAAATACGGATATCAGCGGGAGGCGATGCTGCCGGTTTATGGTCTTGCGGAAAACGCCGTGGGACTCGCGATTCCAAAACCCGGACGCGGCCCGCTGATCGACCGGGTGGATCGGGAATCGCTCACACGGCAGGGCTACGCAAAACCGGCGGCGGCGAGCGACAGGAAAGCGATCGAGATCGTCGCCTGCGGCGTTCCGATTCCGGATCACGAAATCCGTATCGTCGATGAGCAGCGCCGCGAACTTGGCGAGCGGCATGAGGGACGGCTTGAATTTCGCGGGTCATCGGCGACGCAGGGTTATTTCCGCAACGAGGCGCGCACCGGTGCGATGATCCGCGACGGATGGCACGACAGCGGCGACCGCGCGTACATGGCTGGCGGCGAAGTGCACATCACCGGGCGCATCAAGGACATCATCATCCGCGCCGGACAGAATATTTATCCGCAGGAAGTGGAAGAAGCGGTTTCCGACATCGCGGGCATTCGCGGCGGCGGTGTCGCGGTGTTCGGTGCCGCCGACGAGGCGCATGGCACCGAGCGGCTCGTGATCTTGGCCGAGACCGACATCGCCGATGAAGCTGGACGCGACCGGTTGCATCATCGGGTGCAGGAGGTGGCGTCCAACATTCTCGGCAGCCCGCCCGACGATATCGCGTTTGTGAAGCGTGGCACGGTGCCGAAAACATCTTCCGGCAAGGTGCGGCGTGCATCCGCGCGCGAGCTTTACCTGGGCGGCAATCTCGACCGCAAAAGCCGCGCGCTGCAAATCCAGATCGTGCGGCTGTGGTTCGCGGGGCTGGGACAGCGGGTGTTGCGTTTCTTCCGGCGGACGGGCGAGTATCTCTATGCAGGCTGGTTCTGGCTCGTGATTGCGTGTGTGTTGCTGCTGGGCGGGCTTACGGTACTGCTCGTGCCCGGCGTCGTGCGGCGCTGGAAAGTAATCCGGCGGATCGCGCGTGCGGCATTCGCATTGACCGGCGTTAAGATCAAAAAGATCGGCTTCGAAAAACTTCAGCCGATCGGGGCGGTGCTCGTGTTCAACCACACGAGCTATACCGACGCGCTTGTGCTTTCCGCGACGCTTCCCGCCGCACCGGTGTTTGTTGCCAAGAGCGAACTGACGAAGCAGTTTATCGCGGGCAAGGTGCTGCCGCGTCTCGGCATGCTGTTTGTCGAGCGCGGCAGTCATGGAAAAAGTCACACGGAGGTCGAGGCGGTGACTGCCGTGGCGCGCAAGGGGCGTTTCATCGTGTTTTTCCCCGAGGGCACGTTCACGCGGCGCGCGGGGCTGACGAAATTCTATCTTGGCGCTTTCAACGTGGCGGCGGGCGCGAACATTCCCGTGCATCCCGGTGCATTGCGCGGCACGCGTTCGCTGCTGCGGCCGGATCAATGGTTTCCGCGGCACTCGGACATCGAGGTTGAGATCGGCGATCCGATTCTGCCGTCCGGCACCGACTTCGCTGCGGTCGTGAAACTGCGGGACGCGGCGCGCGCCGAGGTGCTGCGCATGAGCGGCGAGCCGGATCTCGGCGACATCTCGCTGCCATCCGCGCAGATCGGCATCTAGTTGCAAGATTCAAAACAATCCGTGGCGGTGATCGGTGGCGGTCCGGCCGGGCTGATGGCGGCGGAGACGCTTGCATCCGCGGGTGTCGGCGTTACGGTTTACGAACGCATGCCGTCGCTCGGGCGAAAATTTCTGATGGCAGGGCGCGGCGGGCTCAATCTTACGCATAGCGAGGATGCGGAACAGTTCATGCCGCGCTATCGCGATGCTGCGCCACATCTCTCGAAAGCGATTACGGATTTTTCCGCAAACGATCTGCGCGCATGGTGCGAAGGACTGGGGCAGGAGACGTTCGTAGGCTCCAGCGGCCGCGTGTTCCCGAAAGCGATGAAATCTTCGCCGTTGTTGCGTGCATGGCTTGCGCGGCTCTTGCAGTCCGGCGTGCGGTTTAATCTTCGCCACCGATGGACCGGCTGGAATGGCGGCGCGCTCGTCTTCGAGACGCCTGCAGGGCGGGTCGAGATAAAGGCGGATGCCGCCGTGCTGGCACTCGGTGGTGGCAGTTGGGCAAAACTCGGATCGGATGGAGCGTGGACGGAGATATTGCAGAGCGATGGCGTGCGCGTTTCACCCTTGCGGCCTTCGAATTGCGGGTTCGTCGCAAACTGGTCGGCGCATTTCCGCGAGCGTTTCGAAGGACAGCCGCTGAAGCCAGTCGATCTGACATTTGATAATCGAAGCGAAAGGGGCGAACTGACGATCACCCGCAGCGGTCTGGAGAGCGGTGCCATCTACGCATTCTCCGCATCGCTGCGGGAAGCGATCGCGGCGAAAGGCGAGGCAATCCTGCACATCGACATGCGGCCGGACATTCCGCGCAGGCAGCTTGAATCGCAATTGCAGTTGCCGCGCGGGAAAGAGTCCCTTTCGAATTTTCTGCGCAAGCGGGCGCATCTTTCGCCGGTCGCCATCGGCCTTCTGAACGAGGTCGTAATCGCGCAGGGCGGTACGCTGGCTTCGATGAATCCGGCCGCACTCGCGTCATTGATCCAGTCGGTGCCGGTGAAGCTGATTTCCACCGCACCCATCACACGCGCGATATCAACCGCGGGCGGCATCGCGTTCGACCAGATCGATGGGAATTTCATGCTGCGCGCAAAGTCCGGTGTATTCGTCGCGGGCGAGATGCTGGATTGGGAAGCGCCGACCGGCGGCTATCTGCTGCAAGCCTGTTTTGCGACCGGCGCGGCGGCGGGCCGCGGAACAATCGAGTGGCTGAAGGTTCGATAATTATTTCCGTTCCACTTCCTCGCGCAGCATTTCCAGTTCCAGCCATTTTTCTTCCGCGGCGGCCAGTTCAGCCTGCGTTTTCGCCAGCGAGGCCGATATCTGCGTGAAGGCCATGGGATCGCGTTCGTACAATGCCGGATCGTTGAAGCGGGATTGCAAATCCAACACAGACGATTGCAATGCTGCGATCTGTTTCGGCAACTGCTCGAGCGCATGCTTCTGGTTGAAGTTGAGCTTGGACCGCGTGGACTTTGCCACTTCCGCTTGCGGTCTGTTTTTCTTCTCGGCTTTACTCACGGCTGGCGTACGCTTGCCGGCAATGTCCTTGCCGCGCTGGGCGAGCATATCCGAGTAGCCGCCGGCATATTCCTGCCAGCGTCCGTTGCCTTCCGGCACGATCACGGCACTCACCACACGATCGAGAAAATCGCGGTCGTGGCTGATGAGGATGACCGTGCCGGTATAGTCGCCGAGCATCTCCTCGACCACATCGAGGGTTTCCAGGTCGAGATCGTTGGTCGGCTCGTCGAGGACGAGCAAGTTTGAAGGTTTCGCCAGCGCGCGCGCAAGCATCACGCGGCCGCGTTCGCCACCGGAAAGCGCGCGCAGCGGTGTGCGCGCCTGCTCGGGTGAAAACAGAAAATCCTTCATGTAACTCACCACATGCCGCTTCTCGCCGCCGACTTCGACCATGTCGCCGCTGCCGCTGGTGAGCGCCTCGCGCAGCGTCCATTCGGGGTCGAGACTCTCGCGGCGCTGGTCGAGGGCGGTCATCTGCAGATTTGCCCCGAGACGGATTTCACCTGCATCCGGCTTGAGTGTGCCGGTGAGCAGATTCACCAGCGTGGTTTTTCCGCTGCCGTTCGGGCCGACGATGCCGATGCGGTCGCCGCGCATGATGCGCGTGGAAAAATCGCGAACGATAATTTCGCCGCCGAAGGACTTTTCGATCTTTCTCGCCTCGATCACGAGCGCGCCGGATTTCTCCGCCTGTGCCGCCTCGATCACGGCCTTGCCCGGAACGCGCTGACGATCGCTGCGGTTGCGGCGCAATTCAGCGAGCGCACCGACACGGCGCACATTGCGTTTCCGGCGCGCGGTGACGCCATAGCGCATCCAGTGTTCTTCGGCTTCGATCTTGCGGCCGAGTTTTTGCAGATCGCGCTCTTCTTCCGCGAGTTTTTCGTCGCGCCAGGCCTCGAAACGGGAGAAACCGAAATCGAGCTGGCGGGCCTTGCCGCGGTCGAGCCAGACCGTTCCTTGCGAAAGCGTCTCCAGAAAACGCCGGTCGTGGCTGATCAGCACCATGGCGCCGCGCTGTTGCGCAAGCCGCGCTTCCAGCCATTCGATGGCGGGCAGATCGAGATGGTTGGTCGGCTCGTCGAGCAGGAGGATGTCGGGATCGGGCGCCAGCACGCGCGCGATGGCGGCGCGCCGCGCTTCGCCTCCCGAAAGCTGCGATGGATTTTCGCCGCCGCTCAGTCCGAGCTGCTCCAGCAGGTAGCGCGCCTGATGCGGATCGTCGGAAGGGCCAAGCCCGGCTTCGACATAGGCGCGCACGCTGGCGTACCCGGACAAATCCGGCTCCTGCGGCAGGTAGCGGATCACGGCATCGGGCTGCACGAAACGCTTGCCGCTGTCGGGATCGATCAGCCCGGCCGCGATCTTCAGCATCGTGGACTTGCCCGATCCGTTGCGCCCGACGAGGCAAAGCCGGTCGCCGGCGCTCACGGAAAGATCGACGCCGGTCAGCAGCGGCGTGCCGCCGAAGGTGAGCGCGATGTTGCTGAGCTGGAGCAGGGGAGCGGCCATCGGGAAGCAGTACCCTCGCGAGCGGCAAAGAGCGAGGGCGTCACGATGTAGCGCTTGGGCTTATCGCCGGATGCGCTGGTGGAAGGCTAGACCGAGTGATAAATGTCGAGGGCGAGGTTCACGTCATCGAAGACGCGGCCGCGGCCGTTCTTCAACACCAGCGCCTTGTTGCAGTACTCCTTGATGATGTTGGCGTCGTGACTGACCAGGATCATCGCGCAGTTGCGGCGCTTTACGAACAGCTCGTCATGGCATTTTTTATGAAAGTGATGGTCGCCCACCGCGATGACCTCGTCGATCAGGAAGCAGTCGAAATCGATCGCAAGCGTCAGCGCGAAGACAAGCCGCGCCCGCATACCGGAAGAATAGGTTTTCACCGGGAGGAACAGATTCCGGCCCAGTTCGGCGAAGTCGTCCACGAGTTTCAGCGTCCGGTCGAACGGCACATCGTAGATGCGCGACAGGAAGCGGATATTGTCGAGGCCGCTCATGCCGGCCTCGAAGCCGCCGCTGAACGCGATCGGCCATGACATGCTCATCCCGCGATAGATTTCGCCGGATGTCGGCGGCAGCACGCCGCCGATGATCTTCACGAGCGTCGATTTGCCGGCGCCATTGCGGCCAAGCACGGCGATTTTCTCACCCGGTTCGATCGAGAAACTCACGCCGTCCACGACGCGGCGGACGCCGATCTGGGTGTGAAACTCCATCACAATATCGATAATCTCGATGCGCTTGCCCTTGTCGGTGGCCTGTCTCGGCATCGGATCGCCGATGAAACGCGGGAGCATCTGCTCGCCTTTGGCGAGCAAATTCGTGACCAGTTCTCTCACAGCTGATGCTCTAGAACGGCCACGCGAAATTCGCGGACGATCCAGAACGCGCAAAGCGAGACGCCGAAGATCACGAACGTCCAGAGCAGGCGCCTCGGATAATAGGGATAGTCCGGAAGGTTCGGCTCGACGACGCGCTCCAGATAAAGCTGCTGGCGCTGCGCCTCCTGCCGGGCATTCTCCAGCGACACCAGCGAGGCAGTCAGCGACTTCACGGCAAGCTCCCGTTCCAGGGTGATCTGCTCGAAGCGCGAAAGCTTGTCGACCATCGACTGGTCGCCGCCGACGATCAGCGAGCGCTGCTTGCTGATCTGGGATTCCAGCGAGCGCAAACGGTTGCGCAATGGTTCGATCTGCGGAGAACTGGGCGTCAGCAGCAGCGTATTTTCAAGCTGGACGCGGTCGGCGGCGGCTTCCACCGTCAGTTTGGTCACGAGATCGAGCGCCGATTCCGACTGCTTTCCGGGATCGATGACCAGCTCCCGGTTGCGGAAATCGGTCATCCGCACCTGCAATGCCTCGATGCGCTCCTCCGCCTTGCGCACGAATTCTTCCGAGAAACGCACCGAGTCCGCCCGTGCGCGCGTGTTGAGCTTGTTCACGAGTTCCTCGGCATGACTGAGCAATGCCAGCGCCAGTTTTTGCGAATCTTCCGGGCGAAAGGTGCTGACTTCCAGGACGCTAATGCCGCTGTCGCCTTGAACATTGATGCTGATGAAATCGAGATAGTGGCGGTAGAATTTTTCCTTGTTGTTGCGCGTGAAGATATTGGGAAAACGGTTGATGAAATCGCCTTCGCTGCGCGAAAAAATCTCCCTCAGCTCGTTATTCGCTTCCAGTTTTTCCACCGCGTCGCGCGAGCGGATGAATTCGTTCACCGAATAGGTTTCATCGAGCGCGCGAGAAAAATTCATGCTGCTGGCGACGGCTTGCGCGGCGGTCTGGCTGGTCCCGATTCCAAGCGAAGACAAGGCGGACATTGGGCCGCCGCCGGAGACGCTGCGCACGATGAAGCGGGCTTCGGACGTAAACTGGTCCGATGCAAGCAGTCCGAAATAGACCGATGCAAGGAAGGTCGGCAGCACGACGATGGACAGGAACATCGTGTGGCGTCGCGCGAACCTCTTGAGCGAGAAGGCGCGTTCCGTACCCTGTAGGCGGGTGTAAGGCGAGATCGGGGAGCCGCTGCGGTTTACCGGCGTCAGTTCGAGCTGTTGTGAGACTTTCGGTTTGGCCATTGCCGCCTTCACTCAAACCGGATGCGCGAACGCGCCTTGCTTGCGAGATAGAGGCCGAAGGAAGTCAGCCCGATGCACCAGGCGAGGATCGGCACCAGCGACCAGTGCATGGTGACGAGGTTGCCCCAAAGGCCTTCGCGGAACATCTCGTTGATGCCGACCAGCGGCGAAAGCACCGCGAGGTCCTGATATTTTTTCGGCAGCCAGTCGACCAGGAAGAACGAGCCGGTGATGGGCAGCGTCAGGTAGAGAAACGGGCCCACAAAGTGCTCCGCGACGTGGGAGATTTCGGTCAGTGACGCGAGGATCAGGCCGACACCGAACGAAAGCCAGGCGAGCAGCAGCCAGGCGCAGATCAGCAGCAATGGGTCGGCGATCGGATCGAGGAAACCGAGCAGATACAACGGCACATAGGCGACGAAAAATGCACAGCCGGTGCCGATCGTTTCCAGCATGGTGCGCGCAACCATCGTGTCCAGAAAATAGATGTGGCGGTGGAAGAGCAGGCCCGAATTGTCACGGAAACAATTCTGCGATCGCGCCACGATATGCCGCCAGAGCGTGAGGACGGAATAGCCGGTCAGCGCGAAGGGTATGACGTCAACATTGTGACCCTTGGTCAGGCCGGCGAGCGACCAGATGATCATGATGCCGCCGGTCAGCAGCAGCGGTTCGCCCATCAGCCAGAAGAATCCGATGTTCTCGCGGCCGTAGCGCGTCATCGCTTCGCGCATCATCAGCGCGCTGATTACGCGGTTTTGCAGCCGGAATGCAGCAAAGAACGGCCAGCGCGATATTTCCTCAAGTTTCTGCGAGATCGCGCCGAGGCTAACCATGCAGTTGCTCCCGCGCGCCGACTATGAAGAACCACACCATCGCAAAGATCGCCAATGAGAATACAAGCACCGTGATGAAGCTTCGCATCCGCCGCGGCTGGGTATCGTCATCGGGAAGATTCGGTTCGGCGATCGTCTCGATGTAGATGCGCTGCCGCCGCGCTTCCTGGCGCGCCATTTCCAGCGCGCCCGAAGCAAGGCTCAGTTCCCGGTCGGCGAATTCTCGGCTGAGAACGAGACGTTCATAAGCGGACATCTTCGACGCCAGCGCGCCGTCGTTGCCGACGAGCTTGGAGCGCTCGCGCTCGATCTGGTCTTCCAGCGCGGAAACGCGATGCCGGAAGGACGGAAGCGATGGATTGCCCGGTGAGGAGGCAAGGGTTTCCTGGATTTGCGCACGCAGCCGAACGAGTTCGGAGCTGAGCGTGCCGACGATTTCCAGCGCCTTCGCCGAATTGCTGGCCGGGTCCACGATCAATTCGCGGTTGCGGAATGTGGTGATCGCGGCTTGCGTGTTCACCACCTTCGCTTCGGCGCGTGTCAATTCATTCAGGGCATGGTCGATCGCGTCGCGCTGCGCGCGCTCGTTCATACGGTTCACCAGATCTTCGCCGAGTTCGACCAGCGTCTTCGCCAGCACCTGCGCGTCTTCCGGACGGAACGCGCTCACCTGGAGCATGGTAATTCCGGTCGATGTGCCGTAACTCACTTTCACGCGAGTCAGGTAATAGTCGTAGAGCGCCTCGAACGTGTCTTTGCGCCAGAAGTACGGATAGCGAGAAAACCAGTCGGTGCCGGGACGCGCGAATATTTCGCGCAACGAGAGCCGCTGCTGCACGCGCGTCACTGCCTCGCGCGATTGCATGAAGTTCTGGACCACATAGGTGTCGTCGTCGGCGCGGGAAAAACCGAAGCTCTTCAGGATGCCCGAAAGCCCGCCGCTGGAGTTCTGCGACGATGCCCCGCGCACGAGGAACGAGGCTTCGGAGACGTAACGGTCGCTGGCAATCACTCCGTAAAAGAGCGCGGCGATGAAGGTTGGGACCGCAACGATCCCCACGAACAGCCACTGGGCGAGCGAAAGCCGTTCCTGCACCACGCGAGCAAAGCTTGCCGGCTCGACCTGCTGGTCCTTTTTGGGAGGGATCGCAATCTGCTTGTTCATCGGAGCACTGCCAAGATGTTACCCCGCAGAGAACGGGCCGCTTGGCGGCCTCGCAGCGCTGCAAATTCATACCGGTCCATAATTACCGCCGCAACCTGGAATTGGACGGTGCCGCCTGTCGATTGTATACGGATTAGGGCTTAACGGGACGATGATTTTTTTAATCGGCAGGGGCGGCTTTTGAAGAAAGTATTGATGGACCTTTCGGCTGCGTCGGAAGGCTTTACCGGAATTGGTCATGATACCCGCATGATCTATTCGATGCTGAGCCGCGACCCCGGCATCAGCCTCTCCGGTCTGATCTATTCGGGCGGGCGCACGGTCATTCCCCGCCTCAAGCCTCGTTCAAAAAACTCAACCGCCCGGGCAGCGTCGATCCTGAACGGTGTTTCGGTCGGCTGGAACCGGCCGGTCCCGGCTCACCTGCTGGAAAGCCTGCTCAACATTTTCGGCGAAGCTGCGGGGGCCATCCGCTTCCGTCACCCTGTCGAGAAGATGCCGGAATGGATCAAGACCGACGCGATCTGGCGCGTGCTCTTCCAGGGGAGCCTGCCGCCCGAAGACCGCGAACAGTTGCTCCAGCACGACTATTTTGTCAGCGACATCAGTGTCTCGCAGATGAGCGACCGTTACGAATTCATGCCGTGGCTCGGTTCCAAAAAGATCGACGCCGCCGGGTTTGAAGCGGTGCTGTTCCCGTATCCGCGGCCGGTGAAACTTCCGGCCGGGACCAAACGCATCGTGCGGTATCACGACTCGGTCCCGCTCACGCATCCGGACACGGTCGTGCACTGGACCAGCATCATGCAGCATTACGATTTCACCCGGATGTGCGCGGAGGACGGCGTATTCGTCTGCAATTCCCCGATGAGCCTCGACGATCTCGACAATCTCGCGCCGGGCGCCGGTGAGCGCGCTGTGACGATTCCCTGTTCGATCAAGCAGCGCGTGACCAATGAGCTGAAAACGCCGGTGCGCGAGATTCTCGCGCGCAGTCTTTCGTTCTCTACGCTGAAGCACTCCGGTGGGGCCTCGGCGGAGGCGGTCGCGCAGAACAATGCACTGGCAGGCCTGCGCGGCGACACCGATCCGCGCTACATCATCAGCGTTTCGACGCTGGAGCCGCGCAAAAATTATGTGAATGCGATCGCCGCATGGGAATTGATGCGTGCCCGCACGGGCCTCGACATCAAATACGTGATCGTCGGTACGAGCGGCTGGCGCTTCGAGACGACCCACAAGGCGATGATCCCGTATCTGATGACCGGCAATATGATCCATGCGGAGAAC
The DNA here is from genome assembly GCA_022844205.1 of Xanthobacteraceae bacterium. Taxonomy (GTDB): domain Bacteria; phylum Pseudomonadota; class Alphaproteobacteria; order Rhizobiales; family Xanthobacteraceae; genus JAUSIF01. The sequence continues at coordinate 48,592 of JALHMF010000007.1, forward strand.
ATCGGTCTTGCCGAACTGCAGGCTCTCTATAAAGGCGCGGAATTCTGCCTGTTCCCTTCCTACGGGGAAGGATTTGGCTTTTCGCCGCTCGAAGCCCTGCAGATGGGAACGCCCTCCGTGGTGTCGGATATTCCGGTTTTCCGGTGGATGCTCGGCGGGGCGGCGCTCTACGCCGATCCATATAATGTGGGCGACATCGCGCACATGATGGAGCAACTGCTGAAGAGTGAGGAAAACTCCGCGCGGCGCGAGCAGATGCTGCATCTGCGGGAAATGGTGATCGACCGTTTCTCCTTCGACACCGTTTCGAAGCAGTGGCAGTCTTTCTTTGCCGACGAAATGCAGCAGCTTTTCACGAGGCCGGCGCCGGCCCGTTAGGACGGATTGCCTGCACTTCTGTCGCGGACCATTTCCACTTTCTGGAATTCGATTTTCCCCTCGATAGCCCCCCGCTCCAGCACGAGTCGCGCCTCCAGTGAGGCAGCGGGTGCAGCGACTTCGAATTTCAGGTCTACGCGAAAATTTCCGTCGTGTGTCAGTTCCGAATGTCCCAGCGCCAGCTCCAGTTTCTGGTTGGCGAGAATATCGACGCGGATGGAGTTCGGAGAGCCGGTTTCCGTGGCTTCGAAATAAAACGAGGCCGTCCATCTGCCGCGCGGCAAATGCAGATAGGGTCCGTGGAAGATGATGCGCGGCGCCCCGGTCAGCTCGATCGGATGCGGCATCTTGTGGTCCATATGGGCAGAGTCGTGGAAAATCTGTGCCGGCCATGTGAAGGTATCGAGCGGCTTTCCTTCAAGGCTAGGGGACAACTGACGGCGAAAATCCTGCAACACGGCCTGCTCATCGGGCGGCAGCGCCCTGAACCAGGCAGGAAGCGAATTTGCAGCCGGTGTGAATCGCGCCACGAGTTCCTGCACGTCGAAATCCTCGCCCGGTTTTGGCCTATGCTCGGGCACCAGCCGCGCGATCACTCCGTCGATCAGTCGTTCATCCGCTTCGATTTGGTAAAACTCCGAGACATAAGTGATGCAGTAGCGCAGGCTGGTTGCGCGTGAAGGGCGCATCAGCAAATACGCATCCGGGTTCGTGAACATCAAATCCAGCAGTACGAAGGAGCGGACTGCCTGACGCAGGGCATTTTTGCTTGGGAGTTGTTTTTCGAGGGCGATAAAAGCGACCACCGCGAGCGGGTCTTCGGCGAACACCACGATCGGCGCCCGCGCCCGAAGGAACATTTCAGAGATCGCGATTTGCGGAGCATTGAACGACAGCACCAGGTGCTGATGCTGCCGTTTGGCAAGTGTTTCCTTCAGTTCGGCAGGGTTCGCGGGCGCCGCGTAATCGTGCGGCCCGAGCGCCGTTTCCACGATTGTGCGAACCAGATGCAAGCCCCACAGCGACATCGGGCAGGATGGGCCGAAAACACCGAACAGCACGCTCGCCTCGTCTGAACCGGAAGGTCGTTATTGTTTTACGGGCTGGCTTGGCGAGGTCAAAGAAAAGCGTTGCAAGCCGGTTTGGCTGTGGCACCAGGCGGCCTATTTCACCGCGTTGTAAACGGCCGCCGCGCCGATGGCCGGCTGCGTCAGCGTGCCGACGACCTGCAGGAATTTCTGTACTTCGGTCAGCGGAGCGTTGGCGACGTAGAGAATATCCTTGTCGCGCATCGGGAAGGCGCGGGCGAGGAAATAGGAATTGGCGTTCTTCAGGTTGAGCCGATAGACGACCGGCACGAACGGAGTTTCAAACGTGCCCCTGCGCTCAGGCAGCATTTCCTGAACGACCGTGCGCGGTTCGAAGCGAAGCAGGAATACGCCCGTTGCATCCGCGCGGAAATCGAGGAGGCCGCCGACGCGCGCGAGCGCCTGCTCGAGCGTCATGCCGGTGGTGTCGAACGGCACCAGTTCGTTTCTTCCGGTCCCGCCGAACGCGGTAAAGCGCTGCGGCTCGCGGATCACGGTAAGCACGTCGCCGGCGCGCACATAGACGTTTTCGCGGAAGTCGGCGAGCAGCGCGTTGAAGGGAATGGTTGCGGTGACGTCGCCGCGGGTGAGGCGCACGAATGTCTCGTGACCGGCAGCTTTGATGCCGCCCGCCGATGCGATCACATCGAGCACGCGGTCGCCTTTGACGCTCACGGGCGCCAGCATGCCGTTGGTGACTTCGCCCGTGACGGTGACGGTCGCGCTGCGGTTCTTGGAAATCGTGACCACGGCCTGCGGTTCGATCGCCTTGCCTTTCAGTTCCTTGACGACTTTTTTCTCGGCGTCGGCCGGGCTGAGACCGGAAACTTTCAAGCGGCCCGCATAGGGAACCTGAATGGTTCCATCCTGCGCGACTTCCTGTTCGGGTAACGTCGCGGTGCGCGAGCCCGGGCTCGAACGATCGAGGCTGACATTGGAGAACAGGCCACCCGCCGCTGCTTCCCAGATCGTAACCGTTACGAAGTCGCCGGTGCCGATGCGGATTTCCGGCGCCTTCGCGCTGTCGCGGAACATTCTGTAGAGCGAGCCGCTGGGCAGACGGCTGACAACTTCAGCCACGCGGGAATCGATATCGACAATGACGTAACCGCTGATTTCGCTGGAGCGGCTTTCATTCGCAACGATTTCAGCCGAGGTTGGACCCGCAGAAGGCAAAGCTGCGCATCCCGCAAGCGCTATCGCCAACGGTGCGATGAATGAAACCGTCCAACCGAATTTCAAACCCAGTCGAGTCTACCGACTCCCCCTACGCATGCGTGTACAAAGCTAAATTACAAAACCTATCCGAAAAAATAAATTTGACTGGTTTTCCAAGGCTCTAGGCCTATTCTAAACCCGTATACGCTCAAATAACGTTAACGGCGAAGGACTTAGCAATCGATCCAGAATTTTCCCCGTCTGAGGCGGCATTTGCCCGTCCCCAACCTGGTCCAAAAAGGCGATTTTTACCAAAGGCGTGATGAATTTGCCGCACTGAGATTTTCCCGAAGACATTTCATGGGTTTAGGCATCCCTTGGCCCGTTTCAAGCCCGACGAGGAATTTCTCCACGCCCTGGAAGTAGGCGGCCCAGGTTTTCGGCACGTAGGAACTGGCTGCCCGATCATGCGGTGCCAACGCCCGCACCTTTATGCACTCCACCCAGGATTCCGGATTTGCAATCGAGAGATAAACGACGTCCCCGCCACTTCCGGCTTCGCGATGGGCGGGAATATCCGAAGCAATCACCGGCGTTCCTTGCGCAAGCGCTTCCACGATCGGCAATCCGAAGCCTTCGGAAATCGACGGCATGATCAGTGCTCTCGCTCCGATCATCAGCCGCCGAAGTGCCGGCGTCGAAAGTCCGGTGGCGACCACCACGCGCTCACTCAGATCGGGATTCTCCCCGAGCATTTTGAATACGGCGCGGCTCGCTACTTGCGGCGAGCCAACGATGACGAGTTTGGGCGAACGCGCGCCCATTTGCTCAATCACGATTTTCCAAACGTTCAGCAGAAAAAGATGATTTTTGTGCGGGTCGATCGCCCCGCAGATCAGGAAATAATTCGCGGCGCCAAGTTCGCGATCCGGCTCCATCGGCCCGAGAAAGCTGTCCGGCACCGGCAGTAATTCAACGTGCGACGGCACTTCAACCGCATGGAGCTTCCTAAGTTCTGCACTTACCGACTCCCGCGCAGCCTCGCTCGGAAAGATAAGCGCGCGGGCGAAACCGGCCGTGTTCCTCACGATGCGATGGTGCAGCCTGACAACGATCGGCTCGTGGTACACGGGATGCTCGATCGGCGTCACGTCGTGGATCATGAACGCGCTCATGACGTCGGGACGGCGTTTCAGCCACCAGAACCAGGGGCTGAAAATCTGCAACTGTCCCACATTCAGATAGATGGTTTTTTGGGGCAGCGTACGCGACGCAGAACTTCCGAATGAAAATCCGGTGACCGACAGAAGCCGGAAGTAACGCTGGATAATTTCAGTGACCGAAAGGTTGCGCGGCTTTCTGTCCGGTTGGTTTTCGGACTTGCCGTACAGGATTTCCGCTTTCGTTCTGAAATATTCGGCATCCTCCTCGGGCGTTATTTGCTCACGCCAAAGCTCTTCCACGGCTCCAAGAAAGCGACGCGCACGCTCCCGCTCGAAGCAACGCACCCCCAAGGCGGTGGCAGGATTGCAAAAAATTTTCCTGACCAGTGTTCGATAAAATGCCGCGCATAGGCGAGCTCAACGCGGTCGATTCCGCGAGGGGTCCGGCTGATCGGGGCCAGGAACAGCCCGGTCAAATCCAGCGCCAGCGCGGCAGGGGAGGCCTTGTTCAGGTCGTTCATTGGAGCCCCAACGATACTGCAAATGGCCTATAATTCCGGGGCAGAAGCATATGTCTTCTGCCGTTCTGGAAACGCATGACTGCAACCTGACGATCGCATGGCCCCGTTTCCAAAACTTCCCGTTAGCCTGAAAAACCCGATTCACACTAGTTTTTCGACATGCGATTTGTTACTAGGAATTTACACTACAATTATTAGTGGTACCCGTGGGGATCGGGGGCATCGTGAGCGTCGTTCGTCATTTGCATGACGAGATCGCAGTTGTTGGCTGGGCTTGCCGATTGCCCGGCGCAAATTCGGTCGAACAACTCTGGTCCCTTCTGCTCGAAGGCAAATGCGCTGTTTCGCGCGTGCCTGACAATCGTTTCCAGACGGATTTCTTCCAGCATCCGCGCCGACAGGAGCGAGGCCGCAGCGTCACGTTTGCAGCCGGGGTGATCGACGACATTTGGGGTTTCGATCCGGCGGTGTTCGGCATCGCGCCGCGAGAAGCGGTTCAAATGGACCCGCAGCAACGGATTCTGCTACAACTCACCTGGGAGGCGCTGGAAGACGCCGGTATTCCTCCGTCGTCGATCGCGGGTAGCGATGTCGGGGTTTATGTCGGGGCGTCGCTTGTCGAATACGCCACCGCAATCCATGGAGACCCATCCATTGCCGATGCGCAGTTCGCGCCCGGCAACACGCTATCGACGATTTCGAACCGGATCTCCTACATTTTCAACCTGCATGGCCCGAGCATCACGATCGATACCGCATGCTCGTCTTCGCTGGTCGCCCTGCATCAGGCGATGGAGGCGCTCCGCTCGGGCCGCATCGATACCGCGATTGTCGGCGGCATCAACATCATCGCGAGCCCGTATACGTTCATTTCCTTTTCACAGGCGTCGATGCTCTCGCCGACCGGATTGTCGCGCGCCTTTTCGGCGGATGCGGATGGTTTCGTCCGGGCGGAAGGGGGCGCTGTGCTTGTGCTGCGCCGGTCCGCGCATGGAAATGTGGACAGAAATCCCTGCCACGCGGTTCTGGTTGCTTCGGACGTGAACTCCGACGGCCGCACCAACGGCATCTCGCTGCCTTCGGCTGCTTCGCAGAAAGCACTACTTGAGCGTGTCTATTCGCGTGCGGGAATCAATCCGCAAAATCTCGCTTTCATGGAAGCGCACGGCACCGGGACACCGGTCGGCGATCCGATCGAAGCGATGGCGATCGGCGAAGGCGTCGCGCGCGCCCGTACATCTCCGCTCCCCATCGGTTCGATCAAGACGAATATCGGTCATCTTGAAGCCGCGTCAGGCATGGCCGGCATCATGAAGACGATGCTGGCGCTTCAACATGGCGTGTTGCCGAAGTCGCTGCACTTCGACCGTCCCAACCAAAACATCGACTTCGAGGGCCTGAACCTTCGCGTCTGCGACCAGCCCTTGCTCCTGAAAACCGAAGCGGGACAGTACGCTGGCGTGAGTTCGTTTGGGTTCGGCGGCACCAACGCCCACATTGTCGTGGCGCCGGGGCGGAAGCCGAAACAGGCAGCGAAGCCAAACCTCGCGAATGGAAATTCGGTGTTCGCGATTTCGGCCGCCAGCAAGACGGCACTCGCGGCGCTTGCCCGCGATTATGCCGAGCGCATTCATGGCCTGCCGCAAGACGGGATTGGCGATCTTTCGGGTGCGGCGGCGCATCGGCGCGAGCGCCTTCCATACCGTGCCGTGATTTCCACGCTGCACAAACCCGAGATGCTCGATGCGCTGCAGGCGCTTTCCAGGGATGCCGCCCATGCACATCTCACCGTTGGCGAAGCGGTGGGTAGCGATCTTCCGGTTGCCTTCGTCTATTCCGGCAACGGCAGCCAGTGGCACGGGATGGGCCGCGGCGCCTATCGGCAAAGCAAGGTATTTTGCGAGCATTTCGACCGCATCGATTCTCATTTCATCGCACTCGCCGGGTGGTCGCTGAAATCGGCCTTGCTGGACGACAAAACCGAGCCGCGGCTGCAATTCACGAATGTCGCGCAACCGTTGATCTTTGCCATCCAGAGTGCGGCGACGGCGGCACTCCGCGCGCGGGGAATTATCCCATCGGCTGTGCTGGGCCACAGCGTTGGGGAAGTTGCGGCGGCCGAGGCCGCGGGCATCCTCGATCTGCACACGGCAGTGAAAGTGATTTATTTCCGTTCGGGGCATCAGGAAACGGTGCGTGGCAAGGGCAAGATGGTGGCTCTGATCGCGCAGCCCGAGCGTGCGGCGGAAATCATAGCGCGTTTCGACGACCTTGAGATCGCGGCTTACAATTCACCAAACGCGGTTACGGTCGCAGGTCCGATTGAGGCGATCGACGCCTTGCAGCAGGCCGCGCGTAAGGAGCGCATCGCCGTTCTCGATCTCGATCTGGAATATCCGTTTCATACAAAAGCGATGGAGCCGATCCGCGATGGATTGCTGCGCGATCTGTCGGATATTTCCGCACGCAGCTCCGCGGTTCCGTTTGTATCCGCGGTAAGCGGCGTTTGCATTCCCGGCGAGCGGCTGAACGGATCCTACTGGTGGCAAAATATCCGCGAGCCGGTGCGGTTCAGGGATGCGGTGCGCGAGGCGGCAAAAGTCGGGGCGCGCTGCTTTGTCGAGATTGGCCCGCGCGGCTTGCTCGGCAAGCATGTGACCGACTGTCTCGAAGGCGAGACGGAACGTTTTACCACCCTCAACGTGCTCGACCGTAACGAGCCGCAAGCCGATCCCTTTGCACGCACGGTTGCGCGCGCGCTCGTCAACGGTGTGCGCGTGGATGACATTGCCGTTATTCCCGCCGATCCGGGGCCGTCGGTGACGCTTCCCGCTTATCCGTGGCAGCAGGAAACATTCCGCTTCGAGCATACGGCCGAGGCATTCGGTTTTGTGGAATCCGAAAAGCATCCGTTCCGCAATTTTCGCATGACGGGTGACGGCGTCGAATGGCGCTGCTTTCTCGATACGGATTTGATGCCGGAACTCGGCGATCACCGGGTGGGCGGGCAGACAATCTTTCCAGGTACGGCGTTTCTTGAACTCGCTTTCGTGGCGGCCAGGGAATTCCTGCAATCGGATAAAATCAGCATCTCGCATTTCGAAATCCTGCGGCCGCTCGATCTGACCGGCAGCAAAACGCGCGAAGTGATGACGCGTATTTCGCCCGGCTCGCATACGGTGGAAATCCTGAGTCGTCCGCGCCTTGCCAATTCGGCCTGGCAGATGCATTGCCGCGGAAAGATCGTGCATGGCTCGTCCGCGCACAGTCCTGTCTTGCCGCCGAAAAGTGAGAAGGGCGGCCTCATCAATGCGAACAGGATTTATGAACTCGCCGACTCCAACGGATTGCACTATGGCCCTGCGTTCCGCGTGGTGCGCACTATCAGGAATGCGAAAGACCGCGAAATCCGCGTCGATCTCACCCCTTCCAACAATGCTCCTGAATTCCTGCTCGATCCAATGCGGCTTGATGCCTGCTTCCACGGCATGATCTCGCTGTTTCCGGGTCTGAATACGATCGAGCGCGGCGTCACCTACATTCCCGTTCGTCTCGACAAGGCGACACTGCATTCCGCGAAAGGCGTGCCGGCATCCGCCTCGATCCATGTGCTTGCCCGCAACGAACGTTCGCTATTGATGCATTTCGAAGTGTTCGATGCGGAAGGCCGAATGCTCGCGACCCTTTCCGGCGTGCGGGCGCAGGCGATCCAAGTTCGACGGATCACGAATTTTGAATCCGTCGCCATGATCGAGCGGCGAAAGCCGGTGAGCGGTACGCTTGCGGGTCGAACCGGCATCGCGCTTGAGCCCTCGGCAATCGTCACCGAGGCATTCGCTTCGGGCGCGATCCTCCGCGAGCCGCGCCAGAGCGAAGCGCATTTGCTGCTGGAAGGCTGGGCTACGGTGACTGCCCACCAGATCATTTCCGCGATCCCGGAGAATCAGAGGCTCGATCTGGAATCGCTCGCGGTTTCCGGCCGCATCGACCCGCAATCGGTGGCGTGGCTTCTCACGCTTCTGCGGCGTCTTGCTTCGGTTGGCCTTGCGGAATTTTCCGGTTCGCACTGGAAGCTACTGCGCGACGATAAATTGCCTACCTCTGAGTCACTGGTGCGCGAAATTTCCGAACACCACCCCGAACTCGCCGCCGAGTTGCTGATCACAGGCGAAGTGACGGGCCGGGTCAGGAATTTTCTTGAGAACGAAACCGTCAGTGCCGACGGCCTGTTAAGCGCGCCGACGCGCGAATTTTATCGGGTCTCCAATGTGACCTTGAAGAGCGCCGCGGAAAATGTCGCGGCACGCGTACGCTTTCTGCTGGAGGCACAGCGCGAAGACAGGACGCTGCGTATCCTTCAGGTCGGACACAACACGCTGACAAGCCGGTTGGCTGAACTTTTCAAGAAGTTTCAGGTCGAGCATGCAATCTTTGAGCCGAATGATGCAATATTCGAGGAGGCGAAGCTCGACCTTCTCCTTCATCCGGAAATCGAATTGCTAGGGCGTGCCGCTACATTGAAGCCGGAAAGCTTCGACCTGATCGTGTCGGCTTATGGATTGACTTCATTGCAGCGCGAGCAACTGCTCGGCACATTCAATCATGCGCTGACGCCGAAGGGCATAGTGCTGACGGTCGAGCCGCGGCCGGCGTTCATCCACGATCTGCTGGCTGGCGCCGATCTCGCCGACCGCAAGAATCTCGCCGACAGCGCTATCGGCTCCGTGCGCGGTGCCAAGACCTGGATGGAAACGCTGAAGACCGCAGGTTTCCAGGATGCTTCCGTGCACCTCGTCGATTGCATGACCGATGCCGGATTGTTCGTGATCGCCGGGAAGGGTGTCGTTCAGGCAACCGGCGCACAGCCGGCAACCGCAGCGATCCCCGTGGCTCTGATCCTGCCGGGTGACAGCGAAAGTAGTCTCAGTAAAAATCTGAAGCGCGAACTCCAAAAGTCGCAAGAGGTCGCGATCGTGCCCAAGACCGCAAAGCTCGGCGATACGGAAATTCAGGGCGCTGTGTTGATCCACTGCCCCGCCAAGGCTGAAGCAGGTCCGACACAGAAACTTGCCGCGCGCTGTCTTGCGCTGAAAGCAGCACTGGATCAGATCGGCAATTCCAAACTTCCGGTATGGATTGTTTTTTCAGGTGCGCTGGAATCGAAATCGGGTGACATCGATCCTGGTGAGGCGGGGGCCTGGGCGTTCGCCCGCGTGGCTGCAAACGAATATGCCGCTCTCGACATCCGCCGTGTCGATATTGCGCAGGGAACAAGCCCTCAAGAGGCGGCGTCGCGATTGTGCGCCCTATTCGCTTCGAAAACCGATGAAACCGAAATCCAGATCGATGCAAATGGGGCCCGCGCGGTTCGCATCGAATACGCCTCGCAAGTGCTGACCAGCGGCGTTAAATCGAGCGCCCGCGCGCAGCTTCAGAAGCAGCAGCATTCGGCGAAGCGCGTCGCCTGGACCGCAATCTCGCGCGTCGAACCAAAGCCGCAGGAAGTCGAAATCAAAGTCGCCGCCACTGGCCTGAACTTCCGCGATCTCATGTGGTCGCTCGGGCTTCTGCCCGACGACATTCTGGAAGACGGGTATACGGGGCCGACGCTCGGCCTGGAGTGCGCGGGTGAGGTGACGCAGGCGGGAAGCAGTGTCAGCGAACTAAAAATTGGCGATCGCGTGGTTACTTTTGCGCCGTCCGCTTTCTCTACGCATGTCACGTTGCCCGCATCGCAGGTTTTGAAGATTCCTTCCTCCATGACGTTCGAGGCGGCCGCCACGATCCCGGTCGCGTTCCTCACCGCTTATTACGGACTGATCTCGCTTGCGAAGCTGAAGCGCAATGAGTGGGTTCTGATCCATGCCGCGGCCGGTGGCGTGGGCATGGCCGCGATCCAGATGGCCCGCACCTGCGGTGCCCGCATCATCGCGACCGCAGGCTCCAAGGCAAAACGGGACATGCTGCGCGCCATGGGCATCGAACATGTGCTCGATTCCCGCAGCAACTCCTTTTTGGATGGCGTGCTAACGATCACCGGCAGCGGCGCGGATGTAGTTCTCAACAGCCTCGCGGGCGAGGCGATGGAGCTTTCCATCGAGTGCCTGAGCCCGTTCGGGCGCTTCGTCGAAATCGGAAAGCGCGACTATGTCGGCAACACCCATATTGGCCTGCGTCCTTTCCGGAAAAATCTCAGTTATTTCGGCGTGGACGTCGACCAGTTGCTGTCCAGGAACCGGAATTCCGCGTCGCGGCTGTTCCGCAACATGATGTCGTTCTTCGAACAGGGCACCTATAGGGCGCTCCCGTATTCCGTGTTTCCGGCCGACGACATCGCGCGCGCGTTCCAGCTCATGCAAAAGTCGCGGCATATCGGCAAGATCGTAGTGACGCCGCCGCCGCTGCAGGACGTCAAGGCTGCCGCATCGCCCTTCAAGGTGAATTCAAAAGGCACACACCTGATCACCGGCGCGTTCGGCGGCTTCGGTCTGGAGACCGCCGAGTGGCTTGCCGACCGCGGCGCTCGCCACCTTGTCATGATCGGACGCAAGGGAGCCGCCAGCGAAGAAGCAAAAGCTGCGCTTGCCAAACTGAAGAAGCGCGGCGTGAAAATACTCGAAGCCGCGCTCGATGCTTCCGATTGTGCGGCACTCGAAACCTTTCTCGCGAACATCTCAAAATCCATGCCGCCGGTATGCGGCGTGATCCATGCGGCGATGGTGCTGGACGATGCCGTGATCGCAAACCTGAACGCCGAGCGTTTTGAACGCGTGCTCGCTCCCAAGGTTGAAGGAGCGAACCACCTCGATCGTCTCACCCGCTCGTTGCCGCTGGAATATTTCGTGCTGTTCTCCTCGGTGACGACGCTGATCGGCAATCCAGGCCAGGGCAATTATGTCGCGGCGAATGCCTATATGGAGGCGGTAGCACGCCGCCGCCGCAAGCTCGGCCTTCAGGCCCTTGCCGTCGGGTGGGGTCCGATCACCGATGTCGGCGTGTTTGCGCGCAACGAGCGCCTGCAGGCGAGCTTGTCCAAGCTTCGCAAGGTCAAAGGCATGACGGCGCGGGAAGCGCTCGATCACATGGCGACCGCCATCGAGCAGTCGCGGCTTTCGGCCGAATTGTCCGTCATCACCATCGCGCCGTATGACCGGAGCATGGCACGCGACCGGTTGAAGCTGCTGCGTTCACCGACGTTCAAGATTTTCGCGCAGGCCGCGGCGGAGATGGCCGAGGGGGGTGCGGAAATCGACCTGCATGCATTGCTTCAGACCGAGGCGATCGAATCCGTCCGCGTCAAGGTCGCGAATGTCATCGTCTCGCACATCGCGAAAGTGTTGCGCTTCCGCGAAACCGACATCAGCCGCAGCCGTCCGCTCGGCGAGATGGGACTCGATTCCCTGATGGCACTGGAGCTTGCGCTCAATATCGAGAATTCATTCAACATCCAGGCGCCGTTTTCCGGCTCCACCTCCGAATTGACCGTCACGAAGATTGCCGATGAGATCATTGCGCAGGCAAGCGGAGAGGTTGCTGCCACAACTGGAAACGCCCCTGCTGTGCTTGCCGCCAAGCACATGGCGGAGCCGGACAGGAGCCAGATTGAAATGATCGAGACCATTGCCAACGCGCCAAGGCGCCAGACAAGATTGTTTTCCTGACGATGACCGATCCATCCGACAAGGAAGCCCGCGACAGGCTGTTCGCCCGCGTTCGGGGAATGCAGGCGGAGCTTCCGCCGATGCAGAAATCGCCGGCGTCGCACTCCGGCGATACGGATTTCCGTACATTGCCCGGATATGAGGAGTTTCAGCTCCAGCGCGAGATCGGCGCCAAACTCGGAATTGAGAACCCTTATTTCCGCATGCACGAAGCCCGCTCCGGCCCTCGCGCCGAGATTGGCGGACGCTCGCTCTTGAATTTTTCTTCCTATGACTATCTCGGGTTGAACGGGCATCCGGAGATTGTTGCCGCTGCAAAAAAGGCGGTGGATCGCTACGGTGTGTCCGCGTCGGGCAGCCGGCATGTTTCCGGCGAGCGGCCGGTTCACCGCGCGCTCGAACAATCCCTCGCATCACTCTACGGCGTGGAGGATTGCGTCACCTTTGTCAGCGGATATGCCACCAATCTCGGCGTGATCGGCCAGTTGCTCGGACAGAAGGACATTCTCTTCCACGACTCGGCGATGCATAACAGCGCGGTGATGGGCGGCATGCTCTCGAATGCCGCCCGTCGAAGCTTCCGTCACAACGATCTCGACAACCTTGAGGAAATGTTGACCGCGCATCGCGGCTCCTATGAGCGGGCGATGATCGTGGTCGAAGGCCTCTACAGCATGGACGGCGACTGGCCGGACCTGCCGCGCCTGATCGAACTAAAAAACCGGCATCGTGCATGGCTGATGGTGGACGAGGCGCATGCGCTCGGCGTGCTCGGCAAGCACGGCGGCGGCATCGCCGAGCATTTCGGCGCGAACCCGAAGGATGTCGACATCTGGATGGGTACGCTTTCCAAGACGCTATGCGCCTGCGGCGGATATATCGCCGGTTCGGCGGACCTGATCGACTATCTGAAATGCACCGCCGGGGTGTTCGTTTACAGCGTCGCCATGCCTCCGGTGATCGCGGCTTCCGCGCACAAGGCGCTGGAATTGATGCTTCGTGAACCGGAGCGGGTAACGCGCCTGCAGAAGAATGGCGCGCTGTTCCTGAAGCTCACCCGCGAACGGGGGCTCGATCCGGGCACGGGTGCGGGCACCGCCGTCGCCCCGATCATGATGCATGATTCGCTGCCTGCGGCGCTGCTGTCGCAGAAGCTCTATGAGCGTGGCATCAACGTGCAGCCGGTGATGTATCCGGGTGTTCCCGCGAAAGCGTCCCGGTTGCGGTTTTTCCTGAGTGCCGCCCATAGCGAAAGTGATATCGTGGAGGCGCTCGATATTGTCGCCGAGGAATGGAAACGTATCGGTGAAACGATCAAGTCCCTGGGCAAGCCTGCTCATGGATGACCTCTCCGGAAAGTTCGGTTCAAACGTCTGAGTTCTCTCCATGCCGCGCAACATTGTCATCACCGGCGCATCCAGCGGGATTGGACTGGCACTCGCAAAAGATTATGCGAAGGCGGGAAACCGGCTTGCGCTGATCGGCCGCGATCCGGCAAGGCTGAATGAAGCCGCCTCCGCCTGCCGCGCGCATGGAGCCGAAGCCGTCATCGGTGCGATCGATGTGCGCGATCGCGAAACGATGCAGGCATGGCTCGCGGATTTTGACGCGAAGCATGCCGTCGATCTATTGATTGCGAATGCCGGAATCCTGCGCGGGAGTCCCGACGGCAACTCGCCCGAAACCGCCGAGGACAGTCTCGCGGTGTTCGAGACGAATGTGGGCGGGGTGGTGAATACTGTACATCCTCTCTTGCCGCGCATGATCGAACGCCGCCGGGGACAAATTGCCATCATGTCCTCGATCGCCGGGCTGACCCCGCTCTCCTGGTGCCCGAGCTATTCGGCGAGCAAGGCCGCCGCCTACGCTTACGGCATGTCGCTGCGTGACGCTCTCGAACCTTACAACGTGTCGGTCAGCGTCATCTGTCCGGGCTTTGTCGGCACGCCGATGACGAAACAGCTTTCCGGCTATCGTTCGCAGGAGATCGGCGTTGCCGAAGCCTCCTCGCGGATTCGTTCCGGTCTAGATGCGAAAGAGGCCTTGATTGCGTTTCCGGCGGCACTGGCCGCCGGTGCCCGGCTGGTGGACCTGATGCCGGGCTCGCTGCGAAAGTTTTTCACGCGCCCGCTGGGGGTCGATCCGCGCAGGCCTTAAGCCTTGCGCGCGAAAAATTCGTAGGAATGTCCTGCCGGCCCGATATGGGCATCGACGAAAACTTCGACCGGTTTCAATCCGTGCTTCTCCAGAATCGGAAATACATGCCGCTGCGGAAGCGCGTGCATTTCCATAAAGTCCGCTTTGTGTTTTCCCGCGAGATAGCTTTTTGCGGTGAAGTTATAGTCATAGATGTGGCAGGGAATCTGGAAACAGGCGAACCCGCCCGGATTGATCCGCCCCAGGAACGCATCGAGAAGATGGGCCATCACCGGCGGCGGATTGTGCTGCAAGGTGATGACGGAAAAGAACAGGTCGAATGTCTCGGTGCTTTTCAGATAATCGCCCAGATGCACAAACGACGCATTATCCGCGGACACACGCGACCTTGCGTGTTCAAGATGGGTAGCGCTGATGTCGATGCCGGTGAATCTTGAAGCAAGTTTTGCGAGATGCTCCGAGACGCGGCCAAGTCCGCAGCCCAGTTCGCAAATCGATGGTCGCTTGGGAAACGGGATTCCATTCCGCTCGAACAGTAAATGCAGGAACTCAATATCGCGTTTTCCGGTTGCGTAGAATTCCTCTCGCTGGGCGTGGTTCATGCCTTCGGAGTGATATTTCGGATTGCTCAGGACGGAATAATACGGATCGTTTTTGCCGTAATCGGTCCACACTTTCTCCACATGCGACATCATCCGCGCGAATTCTTGCGGCGTTACGCTGATATCGACTTTGCTTTTGTAGCGGGAGACGTCCCCGCTTGCCACCCAGACCCGGTATCGCTTTGCTTCCGGCGAATTCTGTATGTCGCGGATCAGCGACCAGATTGTACTGTGGGGGCCGATATGACGCTCGATCGCTTGTTCGTTCTCGGGGCTGCGCCCCAAAAACAGCCGGTAGGCATTCACGACATCATCTCTGCTCGGAGCGGTCGCCGGATTTCGAGTAATCGACCAGAGGAGCCTTCGAAAGAACGACTTCATGGTGCGGATTTCAAATTCGACTGAAATATGCGTCAACCTAGCAAGCGTGCAAAGTATTTGACAGGGCAGGAGAATTTTCCGCCTTAAGGCGAAATCAATCGGCTTTCCGCTATTCCCTCAAATCGGTCACACACCTTATATAGAGACTGATAGGGCAGGCCCGGCGGCCTGCGCTCAACGTGAAATCAAGAAGGCAGGCGCGTGCAGAATTCCCCCGCAAGACAGCAGAACCTCTCCGAAAACCCCCTCTTGCAGGAATGGACCACCCCCTTCGGGGCGCCGCCCTTCGCGGAAATCGTGCCCGCCCATTTCATGCCCGCCTTCGAAGTGGCGCTGGCCGCCCACCGGGCCGAGATCGATGTGATCGCGAAACGGCGCGCGGACCCGACGTTCGAAAATACCATCGAGGCGCTGGAACTCTCCGGCCACGGCCTGCGCCAGGTGTCGATGGTGTTTTTCAACCTGAGCGGCGCCCACACCAACGACGAACTGCAGAAGGTGGAGCGCGAGATCGCGCCGAAGCTCGCCCGGCACCGGAATTCGATTTACCTCGACGAGGCGCTCTATGGCCGCGTCGAACATGTCTATGCGCGGCGGCACGGACTGAACTTCTCGCCGGAACAGCGGCAGGTGCTGGAACGGTATCGCACCGCGTTCGTGCGCACGGGCGCGGCACTTGATGAGAACTCCAAGAAACGGCTCGCGGAAATCAGCGAACGGCAGGCGGCGCTCGGCACCGAATTCGGCCAGAACCTGCTCGCCGACGAAAAATCCTACACGCTGCCGCTGGAATCGAAGGACGACCTTGCCGGCCTGCCGGATTTTCTGATTGCCGCCGCGGAAGAAGCCGCCGAGGAGCGCGGGCTTAAGGGCAAGCACGTAATGACGCTTGGCCGCTCGATGATCGAGCCGTTTCTGCAGTTCTCTTCTCGCCGCGATCTGCGCGAGGCCGCCTGGCGGGCGTGGATCGCACGCGGGGAGAATGGCGGCAAGACCGACAACCGGAAGATCGTCGCCGAGATGGTGGCGCTGCGCAACGAACGGGCGCGGCTGATGGACTATCCGAGCTTCGCCCATTTCAAGCTCGACGACAGCATGGCGAAAACACCGGAAGCCGCGCGCGAACTCTTGGAGTCGGTGTGGACGCCGGCGCTGGCGCAGGCCAACCGCGAGCAGGAAGCGCTGCAGGAAATGGTGCGCGCAGAGGGCGGCAATTTCGACATCGCGCCGTGGGACTGGCGCTACTATTCGGAGCGCCGACGCCGGCAGGAATTCGATCTCGATGAGGGCGAGCTGAAACCGTACTTCCAGCTCGACCGCATGATCGAGGCGTCGTTCGACACGGCTTCGCGCCTGTTCGGCCTCACGTTCAAGGAGCGGAACGACGTGCCGGTCTATCACCCGGACGTGCGCGCATGGGAAGTGACCGCCGCCGACGGAACCCATGTCGGCCTGTTCTACGGCGATTATTTCGCGCGCCCCTCCAAGCGCAGCGGCGCCTGGATGAGCGCCTATCGCACGCAGGAAAAGCTCGCGGGCAATATCCGCCCGATCATCGTCAACGTGATGAACTTCGCCAAGGCCGCTGACGGCGAGCCGAGCCTGCTCAGCTTCGACGACGCGAAGACGCTGTTTCACGAATTCGGCCACGGGCTGCACGGGCTTCTGTCAAACGTGCGCTTCCCGATGATTTCCGGCACCAGCGTGCATCGCGACTTCGTGGAATTTCCCTCGCAGATCTACGAGAACTGGCTCGATCAACCGGAAGTCCTCGGCAAATACGCCGTGCACTACAAGACCAATGAGCCGATGCCGAAGGCCCTGCTGGAGCGCGTGCTGGCCGCGCGCAACTTCAACCAGGGCTTTGCCAACGTGGAATATGTCTCGTCGGCGATTGTCGATCTCGACCTGCATCAGGTGGAGGACACGGCGGACCTTGACGTAACGGAGTTCGAGAAACAGGCGCTCGAAAGGATCGGCATGCCGGACGCGATCGTGATGCGTCATCGGTTGCCGCATTTCGGGCATCTGTTTTCCGGCGACGGCTATGCCGCCGGTTATTACTCTTATCTCTGGTCGGATGTGCTTGCGGCCGACGGCTTCTCCGCATTCGAGGAGGCGGGCGATATTTTCGATGCTTCGACCGCGAAGAAATTGCACGATCACGTCTATTCGTCCGGTTTCTCGCTCGATCCCTCCGACGCCTATCGCGAATTCCGCGGCCGCCGTCCGAGCGAGCAGGCGGTGCTTCGCCGCCGCGGCCTCGCAGCCTGAATCCGATGAGCCGCACGACTTCCCCGCTGACCCTGCGCCAGATGTGGCGCGCCGGCGAGGAAGTCGCCCTCATCGACGTGCGCGAAGAAGGGCCTTACTCGGAGGCGCACCCGTTTTTTGCCGTGAACGTTCCGCTCGGCGAGATCGAAATGCGCATGCTCGATCTCGTCCCGCGCATGACGGCGCCCGTCATCGTGTATGACGACGGCGAGGGGCTCGCCGCGCCCGCCGCACGCCGCATCGAGGCGCTGGGCTATAGACATGTCTCGCTGCTGGAAGACGGGCTGAGCGCGTATCGTGAATGCGGCGAAGTGTTCCGCGATGTGAACGTTCCGAGCAAATCCTTCGGGGAACTGGTGGAGGCGATCCGCCACACGCCGTCGCTTTCCGCCAGCGAAGTAAAATCGCTGCTGGAATCCAAAGCCGATGTGGTCGTGCTGGATGCCCGCCGCTTCGAGGAATACCGCACCATGTCGATCCCGGGCGGGATCAGCGTGCCGGGTGCCGAGCTTGCGTTGCGCGTGCGCGATCTGGCACCTAACCCCGAGACCATGGTGATCGTGAATTGCGCGGGCCGCACCCGCAGCATCATCGGCACGCAGTCGCTGGTGAACGCGGGCATCCCGAACAAGGTCGCGGCCCTTCGCAACGGCACGATCGGCTGGACGCTGGAAGGCTTCGCGCTCGATAGCGGCCAGCAGCGCCGCCACACCGAGCCGAGCGAAAAGACGCTCGCGGCGGCGCGCGCCAATGCCGAACATTTCGCCCGCAAGGTCGGCGTGCCGCTGATCGACCGGAAAATCCTTGAGCAGTTCATCGGCGAGCGGGACACGCGCACGCTCTATCTGTTCGATGTGCGTTCGCCGGAGGAATATGCGGCCGCGCGCCCGAAGGGCTTTCGTTCCGCCCCCGGCGGACAGCTTGTGCAGGCGATCGACGAATGGGCCGCGGTGCGCGGGGCGCGGGTCGTGCTGTTCGACGACGACGGCGTGCGGGCGCAGATGACCGCGTCATGGCTGATGCAGATGGGATGGGATGTAAGCGTGCTGCGCACCAACGTGCTCGATTGCGGCGAGCACAGTGTGCCCGTGTCAAAGCGGCCGCCGCTACCCGTTGGCATGAAGACGGTCGGCGTCGAGGAATTGGCGAAGGAAAAATCCATCACGGTCGCCGATCTCGCCCGCAGCAACGTCTATCGCATGTCACACATTCCCGGTGCACATTTCCTGATCGCATCCCGCTTTGCAGAAGATCTGGCGAAACTTCCGGGCGCCGGTGCGATTACATTGACCTCGCCGGACGGCGAACTTGCGTTGCGTTCCGTGCAATTCGCGCGCGAGGCCACGAAGCGGCCAGTACGCGCCCTTGGGGGCGGAACAGCCGCCTGGGAAAAATCCGGCCGTCCGCTGGAAAGCGACAGGCATTCCTGGATTTCGCCGCAGATCGATCTCTACAAGCGTCCCTATGAGGGCACCGACAACGCCCGCGCCGCGATGCAGGGCTATATCGACTGGGAGCTGCAACTCGTCGCGCAGATGGCGAACGACGGTATTTCCCGCTTTCACGTCGTTCGCTGAATACTGCTTTCACTGAGAGATAGGAGCCATTTTATCCTGCGTTTAAACGCATATTATTGTCTATTTTACATAAATTGACCTAATCAGTAATCAGTGCAATCGAAGCCTCCGGAGGAGCCATGTCCGAAGGCGCAAACGCGTTTGATCTGATTTTCAGCGGCGAGGCCAAACTCTATTCGATTGTCGCGCTCTCTCTTTATGTGAGTGTCTGCGCCGTTGCACTCGCGGCTTTCGTGGGCTTCCCGCTGGGCGCGTTTCTGGCGCTCTCCCGTTTTCCCGGCCGCTCGGTGCTTGTCGTCACCATGAATGCGTTCATGGGGTTGCCGCCGGTCGTCGTCGGGCTTGTCGTGTTCCTGCTGCTCTCGCGCTCCGGCCCGCTCGGTCACTGGGGAATTCTGTTTACGCCGAGAGCAATGATCATCGCGCAGGCGCTGCTCGTGCTCCCGATCATCGTGGCACTCTCGCGCCAGACCATCGAGGATCTCTGGGAGGAATATCGCGACGAGCTGAATGCAATGCGCGTCGGCCCGGTTCGGTGCGTCGTGACGCTTCTGTGGGACGGACGTTTCAGCCTGATGACCACGCTGCTTGCAGGCTTCGGCCGTGCCTCGGCGGAAGTGGGTACGGTCATTCTCGTCGGCGGCAACATCGACGGCTTCACCCGCACCATGACGACTGCGATCGCACTGGAAACGTCGAAGGGCGACCTGCCGCTGGCGATGGGTCTCGGTGTCGTTCTCATCACCATCGTGCTGGCGATCAATGCGATGGCGTGGGGCGTGCGCCGCGTCGGCGAACTACGTGCGGGCTGATGCGATGCATGCGGGCATGAGCGATCTTCCCATCCACATCGATCAGGCGAGCGTTCGCGCGGGCGACGTCACCATTCTCGACGGCGTATCGCTTGCCATTGCACCGGGAAAGCCGACGATACTTGTCGGCCCGAACGGTTCCGGCAAGAGCACGCTGATCCGGCTTTGCATGGGACTGATCGAGGCATCAAGCGGGCGCATCACGTGGGGTGGCCGCAACAATCAGGGCGAGCGCTGCGCGATGGTGTTTCAGCGGCCGGTCATGCTGCGGAGAACCGCCGCGGCCAATATCGATTTTGTGCTCGCATCCGGCAGCCGCTCCGCGCGCGACGAACGCATCGCGCAGCTTTTGAAGCAGGTCGGGCTTGAGCGTCTTCGCGACCGGCCCGCCCGTCGTCTTTCCGGCGGCGAGCAGCAGCGGCTGGCGCTGGCCCGCGCACTCGCGCTAAACCCGGACGTGCTTTTTCTCGATGAGCCGACCGCTTCGCTTGATCCCGCCGCGACGAAGGCCGTCGAGGACATCATCCGTTCGACGTCGGATGCCGGCATCAAAATCGTGATGGCGACGCACGACCTCGGCCAGGCGCGCCGGCTCGCAGGCGACATCGCCTTTCTCGTGCGCGGCAAGCTCACCGAATACTCGACCTCCGAAGCTTTCTTTACGTCACCCGCCACACCGCAGGCCGCCGCGTTCCTGCGCGGCGATCTTGTCCTTTGAACCATAAGAAGGAGGAAGACACGTTGAGCCGCCGGATCATTCTCGCCGCCGTGTTGGCCGTTTCGGCCGGACTTTGCGGTCAAGCGATTGCCCAGGAAAAATCCATCGTCGTGTCGTCCACGACATCCACCACCGACTCCGGCCTCTTCAATCATCTGCTGCCAATCTTCAAGGCGAAGACCGGCATTGAGGCGAAGGTCGTTTCGCAGGGTACCGGACAGGCGCTCGACACCGGCCGCCGCGGTGACGCGGATGTCGTCTTCGTGCACGCGAAGGGACAGGAAGAAAAATTCGTGGCCGAAGGCGCCGGCGTGAAGCGCTTTCCGGTCATGTACAACGATTTCGTCCTGATCGGACCGAAGAGCGACCCGGCCAGAGTAAAAGGCTCCAAGGATATTGTCGGCGCATTGAAAGCGATCAAGGGAAAGAGCGCCGCTTTCATCTCACGCGGCGACAAGTCGGGCACGCACTCGGCCGAACTCAATCTCTGGAAGCAGGCCGGGATCGACATCGCCGCCGACAAAGGACCCTGGTACAAGGAAATCGGCCAGGGCATGGGCGCCGCACTCAACACCGCTTCGGCTTCCAACAGCTATGTCCTTTCCGACCGCGCCACATGGCTCCACTTCAAGAACCGGGGCGAGCTGGACATCGTGGTCGAGGGCGACAACAAGCTCTTCAACCAGTACGGCGTGATCCTCGTGAATCCGGAGAAGCACAAGCACGTCAAGAAAGATCTCGGTCAGGCTTTCATCGATTGGCTCATTTCGCCGGAAGGCCAGAAGGCGATTGCCAACTACAAGATCAACGGCCAGTCGCTGTTCTTCCCGAACGCGACGGCGCAAGGCGTGTGACCATGAAACTCAGCGCACGCAGTCGCTTGAAGGGAAAGATCGTCGAAGGGAAAAAGGGCACGACAACCGCCCATGGGAAGATCGACATCGGCGGCCAGATCGTGACCGCGGCGATCCCCAACGAGTCGGTGGATGAACTGAAGCTTGCCGCCGGCCAGAGCGCCTATGCCGTCGTCAAGGACAGCGATGTGATGGTCGGCGTGGATTGAATATTCAACACATACCCGTCGCTTGCCGTCGCTTGCCCGTCGCTTGCGGCTCGTACCGGCGAAGTAGCAAAAAAAGACGAAGCAGCGAGGCGCCCGAGCCGTTATAGGATTGGGCGTCTGTATTTTTTGCTTTGAAACTCCTCGACATTTATCGCCCGGTGTAGAGAATTGGCGCGTGCGCCCTTGGTATTTTAATACTTGCAGATTCTTTTCATCCGGTGAGCGATGAAATTCCTGATGTACGTTCCCGAAGAGGGCGTCCGTCCGCCGGACTGGATGCGGTCTCCCTATTCGGGCCGTGACGCGTCCGCTGGCTATCAGGCAGCGCTCGCAGAATTCGGTCCGGTGGAGCGTATCGACAATATCGCTGCCGTTTCGGAACGCGCCGCCGTTCCGAATGAAAACGATCTGCTCGTATGGTTCGGCCCGGCGGAGCAGATGCCCGCCGAGCTTGGTATCCGTGCCGTGCTGTTCGCGGAATCGGCTCCCAATATCGGCATCGAAAACCTGCTGATCGAAAGAGCGCTTCGCGAATGGGGCCAACGCTTGACGCGTTGCAGCCGGGTCATCGTGCCCTCGGCGGCCGCACGGCGGGGCATCAAGACCCTGCTCGGCGAACAGTTCTGTGCCGGTACGGTGGCGTATCCGGCACCGGAAAATGAGCGTGTTAATTCCGGGCGGATTTCTCCACCTGCTGAGTCTGAAATCAAATTCGGTTCAGGCGTGCTCGACAGTCTGTCGATGCGGCTATCGCCGGATTTTCTGGTCCCACAGGTGCGGCCGCTCGCGTTTCGCGCGATCCCTGCTCCAGAGCCGCTTCGCAGCGGACCCGCGGGCATCTCCCCGCCAGGAGTGAATGAACGCGCGCCGGAAGGAACGACGCAGTTGCGCGGCATCGTTTATGTTTCGGATTTCGACGCCCTCACCGAAAACGCGAATTCATTCGAGCTCATCTCCGCGTTCTGCGATGCTTTCCGGAATGTTGCCGATGTCACACTGGTGCTTCGTCTCGCGGGCCCGGATCTCGACCGCTCTTCGTCCGTGCTGATCGAGATGCTCTGCCGCTATGCGCCGGTGCAGTGCCGGGTCGTCGCTTTTCGCGGACCGCTTGACCATGAAACGTATGAGCGGCTGGTTTCCGTTGCGAGTTATTATGTTCATGCTTCAGGCGCACCGGAGGGCGGTCTTTCCGTCGTGGAGTTCATGGCGCGCGGCGTGCCTGCCATCGTTGCCGCGATTCCGGCGTTTCAGGATTATGCGAATGCGGAGAACGCGCTTTTGGTGGATGCAATGCTGGCCGAGAGCATGGGATTGGAGGGGACGAAGACGTTTCCCGCTTCCCGTTACGACGTGAACTGGCAGTCGCTGCACGAGCAGTTCGAGCGCAGCTATCAGCTCGCGAAAGACCGCGAACGCTACGAGGCGCTCTCGAAACAGGCGGCGCAATCGACGTCTGCCCACTGCTCTGTGAAATCCCTGTCGATGCAGTTCGCCGAATTTTTCCGACAGGCGAAACTCGCCGAATTTTCCTGAGCGGATGAAACGCGCAGCATGATCTTCATCGTTTACTCCGAAACCAACAAGACGACGATCGAGAGCAATCTCGGCCTGTCGGAGTACAGCTATTATTTTGTGCTGAAGGAATTCCTGCCGGCGCTGGAAAAACTCGGCACGGTGAGGCAGGTGCAGAAGCCCGGCACCGAGGTCGACCCGATCTATCTCGATGCGAAGAAGCGCGGTGAAGAGTGCGTGTTCCTCTCGTTCTCGCCGCCGCACCGGACAACGCTCGGTCTTTCGTGCCCGACGATTCCGGTCTTCGCATGGGAGTTTGACACGATCCCGTCGGAGACCTGGTTCGGCGAGACATTTCAGGACTGGCGCTATGCGCTGAATGCCACGGGCCGCGCGATCACCCATTCGAGCTTCGCCGTCGGCGCGGTGAAGAAGGCGATGGGTGAGGCATTTCCCGTCGCCTCGATTCCCGCTCCGGTGTGGGACCGTTATGCGGCGATGGCATTGCCGGACGCCGATCCGCTGGCGAAAGCGGTGACGATCCGGGCGGCCGACCCGGTCACCGATACAAGAACATTCGACTGGAAGAAAATCGCGACCGCCTACAAGCAGCTCGAGCGAGGCGACAAGGGCAAGGCCAACGAGGCCGAGCTTGCAGGCGTGGTCTATACGTCCGTGCTCAATCCGTTCGATGGGCGCAAGAATCTGAATGCCATCCTGCGAGCATTCTGCTGGGCGCTGCGCGACGCGGAAGACGCGATACTCGTCCTCAAGCTCGTCTCGCGAAAATCCAGCGTGCCGCTGGAACGCATCATGCTGGAGCTGTTCCGGCAAATGCCGTTCCGCTGCCGCGTTATTCTGGTCAACAGTTACCTGAACGACGAGGAATATGAAAAACTCTTTCGCGCAACAACCTATGCGGTGAATGCGTCGATCGGCGAGGGGCAGTGCCTGCCGCTGATGGAATATATGTCGGGCGGAAAGCCCGCGATCTCGCCGCGTCATACGGCGATGGAGGATTACATCTCGGAGGCGAATGCGTTTCTGCTGCGTTCCTCGCCGCGCGCGGCGTCGTGGCCGCCCGATCCGCGCAATGTGATGGCGGCGCGTTCGCAGCAGGTGGATACCGAATCCATCGCCCGCGCATTCCGTGAAAGCTATCGCGTCGCGAAACAGGACCCGGCGCGCTATTGCGCGATGGCGAAGGAAGCGAATGCGGCGCTGAAAAATTATTGTTCTTCGCCGCTCGTGCGGGAACGGCTGCTGGATTTTCTGAAGCTGCCGCCCGCTTTGAGACAGGACGACGGAGAATTCGGCCGGCTCAAGCCGCGCGACATTGGCTATCCGCTCGGCCTGCCGCTGGATTTCACGAAAGAGGTCGATGCGCGGCGCTATCTCTTTTCCGGCTGGAGCCAGTTCGAATACGGCAAGGGATCCTGGTCGGATGGCGACACCGCCGAGCTTGCCTTTAATCTCGCAAAAACCGCGCGTCCGCTGATTCTGAGCGCAAGGCTGACGGCCTATGTCAATGCGATCAACGGCAGCATGAATGTGAACGTGTCGGCGAACGGCACGCGCCTCGCGCAATGGAGGTTCAGCCGCAGCCGGGTCTACGAATGGGAGCATGTGTCGCGCACGGCGGAAATCCCGGCGCATCCCGGGGGCGAAATCCGCATCCGCTTCGACATCAAGTATCCCACGTCTCCGGCGCGGCTCGGTATTTCCATCGACGAGCGCATGCTCGGCATCGCGCTGGAGGAACTCGTGATCGCGGAACAGAAGTGAGCGAAGTCCCCCAGCCCCTGATCCTCCGCGATCTCGCGGAGGCGAGGATCGTGCCGATCACGGTGCCGGGCGTGGAACTGGTGTGCAATCCTTCCGTCGCGCGCGACGGCGATGGCTTCCGCGCGCTGATCCGCGCCGTGAACTATCGATTGAAACCGAACGGCTATCACATGCCCGTCGCCGGCGGCATCGGCTCCACGATGTGGATGGCGACGTTCGACCGCGCGCTGGAAATGACCGGCGTCGAGCAGGTGGACGACAGCGGCTTCCGGCACGGGCGCGCGGAGCGCGGCTTCGAGGACGGGCGGCTCTTTCGCCGGCGCGGCGAGTGGTGGTTCTCCGCGACGGCGCTGGAGCGGGTGAAGCCGGTCGTCACCGCGATGGCGCTGTGCCGGCTGGAGGGCGCGCGCATCGCGGCCTGTTCGTATATTCGCTCGCCACTGCAAAATCCGTTCGAAAAGAACTGGATGCCGCTCGCGCGCGGCGACAGCGTGGTCTGGATCTACCGCATCTCGCCGATGCAGGTCGTGCGCGGCGTGCGCGACGAAATCCCGGAGTTCGCCGAGCTGAATCCGGGCCTGCCGCGATTCCACGGCTGGTCCGGCTCCTCGCAATGCGTGCGCTATCGCGGGCGCTGGCTCTGCGTCCTGCACCGGCGCAGCGAGCCGGCGATCCGCTACGACCATGCGTTCGTGGAGTTCGACGACGCGTTCAGGATCACGCGCGCGTCGGCGGACTGGCGCTTCGAGAACGAGCGGGTCGAGTTCTGCGCCGGGCTCTGCTTCGCGGGCGAGGACGCGATCCTCAGCTACGGCGTGATGGACCGCGAGGCGCGCATCCTCCGCATGCCGCTGCAACAGGTGGAGGCAATGCTCAGCCCCGGCGTCGGCGGCGGGCTGCGGGCCGCGATCGGGCGGATTTTTCGCCGGGGAGAATGACCGGGGATTGGCGGCGTTGCCGTTTCGCGCAATGATTGCAGGGACGCCTACGAGCCGCCCGCCGTACAGGTACAATACGATGCCGACGCTTTCCGACGACGAAATCATCCGCGCGCTTTATGAGGGCGTGCTGGGCCGGGAGCCCGATCCCGGCGGACTGCAAAACTACCGCGCCCGGCTGAAGCAGGGCGCGAAGCTCGGCGAGCTGATCGAGGAGTTCATTCGTTCGGAGGAATTCAGGAAGAAAGCAGGGACGCTGACCGGCTCCGGATCGAACGGAGTTCAGGTCGATTACCAGGCGGTGGCGCGAAACGATCACAGACGCAGCGGGTGGCAGACCTTTGAAACAGCTGAACTGTATACTGGAGTTTCGATTAGGCCGGACGATACCGTGGTCGATGTGGGGTGCGGTGACGGCGGCAAACTTTCATTTTGCGCGCATTTTGCCAAGAAAGTCATCGGCATCGACATCGACCCGGAGCGTGTCGAAAAAACCGAAAGTAAATTGAGGCTGCTTGGAAAAGCGGAATTTTCAGTGATTCAAAGCGATGGCAATCCGCTGCCGCTTGAATCCGAAATCGTCGACCGCATCATCTGCACGGAAGTGTTAGAGCACGTGGACGATCCGGCCATTGTGCTCCGCGAGATGGCGCGCATCGGCAAGCGGGGCGCGCTTTATGTGATGACCGTGCCCGATTCCATTCATGAACATGCACGCAAGAAAGTCGCTCCACCGAGCGCGTTCATGAAGCCGAACCATGTGCGTATCATCGAGCGTGACGAATTTGCCAGAATGGTCGAACAGGTTGGTTTGCGAATCAAGGGACATTTCTTTCATGGCTTCTACCAAGCAGTTCTAACCACTCTTCATTGGAAATGCCGCTTAGACCCAGAAACCAAAAGGCACCCTGTACTCGATTATTGGGCTAAGACTTGGGATGAAGTTCTTAAGTTGCCTGAAGGGAAAATCTGTAAGGAGGCACTAGATACAGCAATGCCTAAAGCACAAATAGTTATTGCAGAAAAATTGTAGGTTCAAGAAAACCGCATGGATCGACAAATCTAATTCAAGGTCAGAAAACTAAATTTTTTAGGATTTCTTTTAATTTATCAAATTCTTTTTGGATGGATTTGGATGTGTGTTTATCCAGAATACGTTTTTGCGAATCATTTTTGCTAGAACGCCTCCCCAAAGTTTTCTCTGTGGAATTTTTTTTGTTACCACTGATCTGATTCCAACAATTGACCCATCGCCAATTTCCGCTCTCTTTACCTTGGTTATTCAATTTTATATAATATTCTTATGATCGATCATCAATATCGCTGTATTTTTATACATCAAAGGAAATGCGCGGGCGTTTCTATTTCAAGAGCATTTAATTTTAAAAATTTCGACGATAAAGATGGATCGTTTCATATTTATAATGATGGGGTCCAATCGAAGAATTGGACCGATAGGCCCGCAGATTATTTTATTTTTTCCGTCGTTCGTAATCCGTTTGACAGGCTAATCTCTGGTTGGAAGCATATTGAAGAGACTAAGCATCTTCCATTAGAGCAAGTCGTGGAGAACTGGCCGCAACAGAGGCCAGCTTGGGGTCATATTACGCGTCCGCAAATTGATATGCTGCGAAGCAAAGAAACGGGACAATTAGTCACTCATGATTTAATTCGTTTCGAAACATTGCAATCCGATTTTGATCGAATATGCAATAAAATTGGAAAGCCACGATTTGATTTACCGCACGCAAATGCGAGTATTCGCGAGCGCGACTACAGAAGATATTTTACACCACATACTCGAAGATTGACTGAGAAGCAGTTTTCAGAAGATTTGGAAGCTTTCAATTACGATTTTTGAGGAAGGAAGCCTTTATTGGTATGATCGACCACAAGCATCGCTTTATTTTCATCCACCAGCGCAAGGTGGCCGGCATGGCGATTGCCCATGCCTGGGGCTACTCGAAAATCGTCGAGAAACTCGCTGAAGAAGACCGTGGCTACGCGCTCAACCGCGCCTATGTCCCCGATGAAAGCGATTTTCACAAATACAATAACGGTGCCCGCGCAATGGCATGGCCGTCGCGCAGCGAGGAAGAGCGGAAGTATTTTGTGTTCTCCGCCGTGCGCAATCCGTTCGACCGCCTGATTTCCTCGTGGAAATTTCTTATCTGCACGCGGGACAGGACGCTGCTCGACGTGCTCCAGAACATGCCGATGGACTGGAACAGCTACGAACATTTGAGCCGCCCGCAGGTGGACATTCTGCGCGACCGCAACACCGGCCAGCTCGTGACGGACGACCTGATCCGCTACGAAACGCTGCAAGAGGATTTCGACCGCATCAGCGATAAGGTTGGAAAGCCTCGCGTCCGTCTGCCGGAGATCAATGTCAGCGTGCGTGACCGGGGC
This sequence comes from Xanthobacteraceae bacterium, assembly GCA_022844205.1. Classification (GTDB taxonomy): domain Bacteria; phylum Pseudomonadota; class Alphaproteobacteria; order Rhizobiales; family Xanthobacteraceae; genus JAUSIF01. The sequence goes on from JALHMF010000007.1 coordinate 76,792, forward strand.
TATCGTCAATATTTCGATCCGCTTACGCGCAAACTGGCGGAGCGGTATTTCGCGGATGACCTTCAGACGTTCGGTTATGAGTTTTGACGAAGCGGATTGCCCATGGTCGACCACAAATACCGTTGTATCTTCATTCATCAGCGCAAATGCGCGGGGGCATCGGTAGTCCGGTCGTTCGGTTACGATTTCAACGACGGGCCGGGCACGGATTATTACCGGTTCAATCAGGGCGTTCAATCAAAGGACTGGAACGAGCGGCCCACGGATTACTTCGTCTTTTCGGCCGTGCGCAATCCGTTCGACCGCCTGATTTCCGGCTGGAAGAATAATGGCGATACGCGAGTGATGCCGCTTGAACAGATTGTCGAAAACTGGCCGAGTGAATTCCACGCGCATATGCACATCACGCGGCCGCAGGTGAACATCCTGCGCGACCGTAAAACCGGCAAGCTCGTGACCGAAGACCTCATCCGCTTTGAAACTATGCAAGCTGATTTCGACCGTATCTGTGACAGGCTCGGCAAGCCACGGGAGACAATGCCGCATATCAATAGCAGCGAACGCGAGCGGGACTATCGAAAATATTTTACCGCCTATACTCGAAAACTTGCCGAACAACATTTCGCCGACGACCTTCAGACGTTCGGTTATGAGTTCTGATGATCCCCGTCCACGTCATCAGTCTCAAGCGAACACCCGACCGGCGCGCGGCGGTACAGGCCCGGCTCGACGCGCTCGGCATACCGTTCCGGTTCTTCGATGCCATCGACGGCTACGCGATGAGCAAGGCTGACATGGACGCGCACGGCGTCCGCCGCAATCCGCTGGGACATGAGGTCGATCCTGGCGATGTTGGCTGCTATCTCAGCCATATCGCGCTTTATCGAGAGCTTGCCGGCGGGCCCGATGATTTCGTCTGCGTCGCCGAGGACGATGCCGTGCTGCAGCCGGACGTGCGGCTGTTTCTTGAAGAGAAGAATCTGCGCGCGCTGCCCGCCTTCGATGTGCTGCGCTTCCGTCATGAGCCAGGATTCCGGCTCCCGGTTGCGTCGTTCATGGGCTACAGAATCTTCGCACCATACAGGCCGACGGTCAGCACAAGCTTCCAGGTTTATTCGCGTTCGGGGCTCGACCGTATTCTAAAAAACATTCCGCCACCCTTCATGGGGATCGATCTCACACTATTTGCCCACGGCATCATCCCTTGCCTGCGCGTACTGGCGGTGCGTCCCGCACTGAGCAAGCTTACTGGCGAACGCAGCACGATCCACACGCACAACCCGGAATTCGCGACGGGCGGACCTGCTGGCTGGCACATCCTCGGCTGGTACATCTTCCAGCGCATGGCGCGCCTGCGTGTCTTCCGGAATTTTGTGATGCTGTGGGGGGTCGGGGCACTGCGCCGTCTGGTGCGCTAGCATGCAAACGATACAATAATCCGAGGTGCAAATGCCGATCCGGGAAGCGGAAGATTACCTGAGCGGGCCGTTCCAGAAAGTGTTTGGCTGGTGCTCGCCGCATTTGTGGCAGGCAATCGAGCCGCTGCATCTTTTCCAGGCTTCGCTCGGTATCCGCAATCCGGTTGCCGAGATCGGCGTGCAGCATGGAAAATTCCTGCTCGGCCTGATCAAGACGGCGGGCGCTCCGGCGGGAAATTTCGCCATCGATATTTTTTCGCAGCAGCAGTTTAATCTGGATCAGTCCGGGAACGGCGGCAGAATCTCGTTCGAGAACAATCTCGACAAGACATCCATTCCGCGCGGAGCCGTGGAGATTCTCGAGGCGGACAGTCTTGCTCTCAACGCCGATCAGCGTGCGGAAATTCGCAGAAAAAGCGGCGGCTTTTCGTTCTTCAGCGTCGATGGCGGCCATAGGCCCGAGCACACGATCAACGACGTGCTGTTCGCCATCGAAGCGAGCGTGCCGCAGGGCATCATCTTCGTCGACGATTATTACAATCTGGATTGGCCCGGCGTGCACGAAGGGATCGCGAAGCTCTATCTGCTCTCGGCTCCGCGCTTCGTTCCGCTTCTCTATCTCTGCAACAAGCTGTTTCTCTGCAATCTTTCCTATCATGGAAAGATGCTTGAGGTCGTGGAGAACCACATAGCGGCGCATTTCCCGGCGACGATCGTGCGTCGGAAAAAGCTTTACGGCTACGATATGCTTGCGATCACCGTGGACGAGAGCAAGCCGCTCTATACCTCGCTGTCCGTGCGATGACCCTGCGACAAATGCAGGATTGATTCCGCTGGAACAATGGTCCTATAAACCTCGAGAAATCCTTGTTACTGCTTGAAAAATCAAGCATTTTTGGCTCCACCGAACGCCGAGAGTGAGTTCTATGCCGCGCCGCCTGTCCACCCGTCTTGCCGAACTGGAGGCGGAGGCGATCTTCATCCTGCGCGAGACGGCCGCCGAATTCGCCCGCCCGGTGATGCTCTATTCCATCGGCAAGGATTCGTCAGTGATGCTGCATCTGGCGCTGAAGGCGTTCGCGCCGGCGCGGCCGCCGTTTCCGTTGCTGCATATCGATACGACCTGGAAATTCCGCGAGATGATCTCGTTCCGCGACGAGATGGCGAAGCGCCATGCTCTCGATCTCATCGTGTACACAAATCAGGACGGTGTCGCGCGCGGCATCAATCCGTTCGACTCCGGCTCGTCCGCCTACACGCGCGTAATGAAGACGGAAGCGCTGAAGCAGGCACTGGAAATGCATCGCTTCGATGCAGCGATCGGCGGCGCGCGGCGCGACGAGGAAAAATCCCGCGCCAAGGAACGCGTGTTTTCGTTCCGCTCAGCGCGCCACGGCTGGGAGCCGAAAAGCCAGCGGCCCGAATTGTGGAATCTGTTCAACTGCCAGCTCTTCCCCAGCGAATCCATGCGGGTGTTTCCGCTGTCGAACTGGACCGAGTTCGACGTCTGGCAATATGTCGAGGCCGAGGAGATTCCGGTCGTGCCGCTTTATTTTGCCAAACCCCGCCCGGTCGTGTCGCGCGAGGGCGTGCTCGTCATGGCGGACGACGAGCGGATGCGGCTGCTGCCCGGCGAGCGGCCGATGGAGAAGCTCGTGCGTTTCCGCACGCTCGGCTGTTATCCGCTGACGGGTGCGGTGGAGTCGTCCGCCGCGAGCATCGCCGACATCGTGGAAGAGCTTCGCACCGCCCGTACCTCCGAGCGCGTCACGCGCATGATCGACCATGACGAGAAGGCGTCGATGGAGCGGAAGAAGCGCGAGGGATATTTTTGATGCGCGATCCGGCCACCCTTGCGGCGGAAGCGGGCGCACCGGCAAAGGCCGGGGCGGGACTCGGACTGCTGCGATTTCTGACCTGCGGGAGTGTCGATGACGGCAAGTCCACGCTGATCGGCCGTTTGCTGTACGACCTCGATCTGGTTCCGACCGATCAATATGCAAGCCTGGAGAAAGAGGCGCGTGGGCGCGGCGCGGAGGTCGATCTCGCCTTTCTGCTCGACGGCCTCGAGGCCGAGCAGGAGCAGGGCATTACCATCGACGTGGCCTACCGTTATTTCCGGACGCCGAACCGCAGCTTCATCGTGGCGGATGCGCCGGGCCATGAGCAATACACCCGCAACATGGCGACCGGCGCATCGGTATCCGATCTCGCCGTGCTGCTGGTCGATGCGCGCAAGGGATTGCTGACGCAGACGCTGCGTCATTCGCTGATCGTGTCGCAGTTCGGCATCCGCCATGTGGTGCTCGCGGTGAACAAACTCGATCTTGTCGGCTATTCGGAGGAAACCTTTCTAACGATCGAGCGCGCGTACAAGGATTTCGCGCGGGAGCTTGGCTTCCGCAGCATCGTGACGATTCCGGTCTCCGCCAAGGCCGGCGACAACATCGTTCACCGCAGCAAGGCGATGACCTGGTACAGCGGGCCGACGCTGATCGAGCGGCTTGAAACCGTATCGCTCCAGGAAGACCGTGCGTCGTCTCCGTTTCGCTTGCCGGTGCAATGGGTCTGTCGGCCCAATCTCGATTTCCGCGGCTTTGCCGGCACGATCCGCGGCGGCGGCGTGAAACTCGGCGACGCGGTGACGGTCGCGGGCGCTGCGGTGGAGATGCGCGTCACCCGCATCATCGGCGGCGGCTCCGATCGCGAAAGCGCGGAAGCGGGGGAGGCGGTGATGCTGTCCTTCGACCGCGAGGTGGATGCGAGCCGCGGCAACGTCATCTGTCATCCGGACACGGCACCGGCGGTCGCCGATCAGTTCGCGGCCAACATTCTGTGGTTCGGCAACTCGCCCATGATCGCCGGACGTTCGTATCTATTGAAAACCGGTACCCAGAAACTTCCTGCGGAGATCACCTCACTCCGCTACCGCATCGATATCCAGACCGGCGCGCAGATCGCGGCGAAGTCGCTGAAGACCAACGAAATCGGTTTCTGCAATCTTGCACTGACCACACCGGTGGCCGTCGATGCATTCGCGGACAACCGCGATACCGGCAGCTTCATCCTGATCGACCGCTCCACCAACGAGACGATCGGCGCCGGCATGGTCAATTTCGCGCTGCGGCGTGCGAGCAACATCCATCCGCAGAAGCTGGAAGTGAACCGCGCCGCGCGGATGTCGATCAAGAACCACAAACCGGCGGTGCTCTGGCTCACGGGTCTTTCGGGTTCGGGCAAATCCACCATCGCAAGCATGCTGGAGCACCGGCTCAACCTGCTCGGATGTCATACCTATCTCATTGACGGCGACAACATACGCGGCGGGCTCAACCGCGATCTTGGCTTTACCGAAACCGACCGCGTGGAAAACGTGCGCCGCGTGCAGGAAGTGGCGCGCCTGTTCGCCGATGCCGGAATGATCGTACTGGTGTCTCTGATCTCGCCTTATCGTGCAGACCGCACGAACCTGCGCGAGAAAATGGCGCCGGGCGAATTTGTCGAAATCTTCGTGGATGCGCCGATCGAGATTTGCCGCGAGCGCGATCCGAAAGGTCTCTATGCGAAGGCCGACCGCGGAGAGCTTCGAAATTTCACGGGTGTCGATTCCCCATACGAGCCGCCGGAAGACCCGGAAATCCACCTTGAGACCCACCGCGAGAAGGTGGAGGTGCTCGTGGACCGTGCCATCGGCTATCTGAAGAAGAGCGCGATCATCCGCCCCTGAATCGCCGTGCCCTTGCCCGGCCGGGAATTTTCTGGCATCGCCTCGCGCCCTGTAGGGAAGGGAACGCCGTACATGCCTGCACAGATCATCGACGGGGCCGCGATCGCCAGGCAGTTGCGCGAACTCGTGGCCGCGGAAGTGTCCAAATTGAAAGCCACGAAGGGCGTGACACCGGGTCTTGCCGTCGTACTCGTGGGCGAAAATCCGGCGAGCCAGGTCTATGTGAAGAGCAAGTCGAAGCAGGCGGCCGAGACCGGCATCAAGGCCATCGATCACCGGCTATCCGAAACGACAACCGAAGCCGAACTTCTTTCCCTCGTACAGAAGCTGAATGCCGATCCGGCCGTGCATGGCATTCTGGTGCAGTTGCCGCTGCCCTCGCAGATCCGCAGCGCCGAGATCCTGCGCGCGATCGACCCGGCGAAGGATGTCGATGGCTTCCACCCCATCAATGTCGGCCTGCTCGCAACGGCACAGTTGGAACATGCGCTGGTGCCCTGTACCCCGCTCGGCAGCCTTATTCTCCTGAAGCGCCATCTTGGAACAATCGAAGGGCTGAACGCGCTGGTGATCGGCCGTTCCAATATCGTCGGGCGGCCCATGGTTCAACTGCTGCTGAACGAAAGCTGCACGGTCGAAATCGCGCACTCGAAGACGGACGATCTTCCCGCACACTGCCGCCGCGCGGATATCGTGGTGGCCGCGATCGGCAAGCCGGAATTCGTGCGGGGGGACTGGATCAGGCCGGGCGCCACGGTGATCGATGTGGGCATCAACCGGATCGCCGGTAGCGAAGGAAAGACGAAGCTCGTTGGCGATGTGGCATTCGAGGAAGCCTCGAAAATCGCGGGCGCCATCACGCCGGTTCCGGGCGGTGTCGGTCCGATGACGATTGCCTGCCTGCTTGCGAATACGCTCACGTCGGCCTGCCGTCATGCGGGCGTGAAGGCGCCGGAGTGGACGAAAGCGATCAGGGCTTAGGTTTTGGCGTTTTTCCGCCAATGCCCTCGGTGATCTCGGCTGCGGCGCGGCGGATCATCCGCCCGAGTTCGCCGAGCCGTTCGTCGGTCATCCGCACCACCGGACCGGAGAGCGAAACGGCGCCCATCACTTCGCTGAACTCGTTGTAGATGGCGGCTCCGATGCAAGGCATGCCTTCGGCGGACATTCTGGGCAATTGATCGGCCAATATCGAAAATTTTCGCGCTGGCCGCCCGAGCAATGTTGTCATCTGAACACCGCCTGGCATAGGCTCCATCAAAGCAAGCTGACGCCGCGCTACAGGAGCCTCTTGTGGAACTGTACGAATTTCAGGCCAAGCAGTTGCTGGCCCAATACGGCGTTGCGACGCCCGAGGGCAGGGTTGCCGTGACGCCGGAAGAAGTGGAACGGGCGGTCAAGGATTTCGGCGGCAGGACGGTTTTCCTCAAGGCGCAAATTCATGCGGGCGACCGCGCGAAAGCCGGCGGCGTGCGGCCGGCCGGCAGTCCAGCGGCGGCGAAGCTGGCCGCAAGCGAACTCCTCGGGCGCAAGCTGGTGACGAAGCAGACCGGTCCCGAGGGCCATCTGGTGAAGCGGTTGCTGGTGGAAGCGGCGGTCGAAGGCGGCCAGGAATTTTATCTGGCGGCGATGGTGGAGCCGTTTTCCGGCTCCATCATGTTTCTCGGCGGCGCCGGCGGTATCGACATCGAGGAGCGCGCCGCAAAAGACTCATCCCTGCTCGAGCGTGTCCATCTCGGCATATCGGGTGAGAAAAAGACGGGCGACATCGCCGCTTTCTGCGAACGCATGGGACCGAAGGACCATTCCGCGAAACTGAAGCCGATTGTCGATCGCATCCACAAGGCGTTCATTGAACTCGACGCGACCCTAATCGAGATCAATCCGCTGGTTCTGACGAAGTCGGGCGATTTCATCGCGCTCGATGCGAAAATTATTCTCGACGACAATGCGCTATTCCGTCACCCTGATCTCGCCGAGTTGCGCGAAATGGACGAGATCGACGAAATCGAACTGAAGGCGCAGCGCAGCCAGATCAATTTCGTTCGCCTCGACGGCGACATCGGCGTGGTGGTGAACGGCGCGGGACTGGGCCTTGCGACTCTCGATCTGCTGCATGCGGCCGGCGGCAAGCCGGCGAACTTCATGGATATTCGTACCACCGCGAAAAGCCTCGACATCGCGAACGGCATCGGGCTCGTGCTCGACAATCCGAAAGTGAAAGTGCTGTTCGTGAATGTGTTCGGCGGCGGCATGCAGCCCTGTGACACCATTATCGAGGGACTTGGCATCGCGCTTCGCCGCAAGGGCCGCGTGCTGCCGATGGTGCTGCGCGTCACCGGCAACAACGAGGACATTGCAAAAGTGCGGCTGGAAAGTTTCGGTCTGCCGAAAATTCATAGCACCGACATGTGGCAGGCCGCTCAGCGCGCGGTCGCCGTCGCACAGGGCAAGGCGCAATGAGCATCCTCATCGACGCCAACACGCGCGTGATCTCGCAGGGCATGACCGGGTTTGCCGGCTCCTATCATACCTATCGCATGATGCAGTACGGCACCAAGATCGTGGCGGGGGTCACGCCCGGAAAGGGCGGCAAGGAACATCTCGATGTTCCGGTGTTCGATACCGTCGCCGAAGCGAAGTCCACGACAAAGGCGAATGCCAGCATCATTTTCGTGCCGCCGGTGAGTGCCGCGAACGCGATGATCGAGGCGATTGAGGCGGAAATGCCGCTGATCGTCACCGTGACCGAGCGAATTCCCGTGCTCGACATGGTGCGCGTTCGCGAAATGCTTGTGGGCTCGAAGACGCGCCTTGTCGGCCCGAATTCGCAGGGCGTTCTCGCGCCCGATGTCTGCCAGATCGGGGTGATGGCGACGGACCGCTCGCGCCGGGGCAGCATTGGCGTGGTCTCGCGTTCGGCGTCGCTCACGAGCGAAGTCGTGGCGCAGCTCACGGCAGCGGGGCTCGGCCAGTCGACTTCAATCGGGATCGGCGGCGATGCGGTTCACGGCATCGGCTTCGTCGAGTGCATCAAACTCTTTTTCGACGACCCGGCAACAGAAGGCATCGTGTTGATCGGCGAGATCGGCGGCAACGAGGAAGAACAGGCGGCGGATTTTCTTCGTTCCGCGGGCATGAAAAAGCCAGTCGTCGCCTTGATTGCCGGGAAGCACGCGCCCGCCGCCCGCCGCATGGGCCACGCCGGCACGCTCACGATGCACAGCACCGGCACGGCCGACAGCAAGATCGATGATCTGAAGAAGGCGGGGGTCGCAATCGCTTCAAGCTCGCATCTCGTCGGCGCGACGATGCGCGAGATCCTGAAAGAATCAGCGGCCTGATTTTTTTCTAGCGCTGCTCGATGCCAATAACGCGTCCGGCGTCTATTCTCACCACCGTTTTTGCAAGCCGGTCGATCTCCTCTTTCGTATGGCTGACATACAGAACCGGAATCTTCGTCTCGGCAACAAGCTTTTCGAGGTACGGCAGGATTTCCTGCTTGCGAGCGTCATCGAGCGACGCGAGCGGTTCGTCGAGCAAAAGCGCGAGCGGATTGGCGAGCAGCGCGCGCCCGATGGCGACCCGCTGGCGCTCGCCGCCGGATAAAGTGCGCGGTCGGCGGGCCAGCAGATGTTCGAGGCCGAGCAGCTTTACGACTTCATGCAGTGAAGGCGAAGGCTTCCGTCCCGTAAACCAGTTTCCGTAGAGCAAGTTTTGCCGCACATTGAGATGGGGAAACAGCCGGCTCTCTTGAAAGACAGCGCGCACGCCGCGCTTGTGCGTGGGCAGGTCGATGCCGCGTTCTGAATCGTAAAGCGTCTTTCCCGCAATGGCGATCCGTCCGCGAGCCGGTTTGATCAGCCCGGCAATTGCATTGATGATGCTCGATTTCCCCGCGCCCGATGGGCCGAACAATGCGGTGACGGCGGACTTGCTCTGAAATTTTGCGTTCAGCGGAAACTCGCCGAGTGTCGTCTCGATATCAACCTCGATCATCCGAGCGCTCCGAAACGACGGGAGACGCGGCGCGCGAGGATTTCCGAAACGACAAGCGCCAGCACCGACAGAACGATCGCGACGACCACGAGCCGCATCGCTCCCTCGTCACCGCCGGGAACCTGCGTGTAAGTGTAGATGGCGGCGGGGAGCGTCCGGCTTTCGCCGGGTATGTTCGAGACGAACGTAATGGTCGCGCCGAATTCGCCGAGCGCCTTGGCGAAAGAGAGCACCACGCCTGCAAGAATGCCGGGCAAAGCCAGCGGCAGCGTCACCGTGAAAAATACGATCATGCGGTTGGCGCCGAGCGTGCGGGCGGCGTCTTCGAGGCGCCGGTCGGTTGCTTCAAAGGACAGGCGAATGGCGCGGACGAGCAGGGGGAAGCCCATCACCGCGGCCGCGAGTGCCGCCCCGGTCCAGCGAAAGGAAAAGACAATTCCGAAATATTGTTCCAGGAACGATCCAACAACGCCGCGCCGTCCCATCACGACGAGCAGCAGATAGCCGGTGACGACCGGCGGTAGCACCAGCGGCAGGTGTACGAGCGCATCGAGCAGGATTTTTCCGGAAAAGCGCCAGCGCGCGAGCGCGTAGGCCGCGAGCAATCCCAGAGGGAGGCTCGCGGCTACACCGATGCTGGCGACCCAGAGACTGAGCCGGATCGCGGCGATTTCTTCAGGCGTGAAGTCGAACACAGGATCAGGTCGCCGAAGCGCCCGAAGCGATCGTAAACCCGTGTTTTCTGAAAATCACCTGCGCCTCGCCGCTTGAGAGATATTTCCGGTATCTCTCCGCGGCTGCGTTCTTGGAGCTTTCCAGCACGCCGACGGGATAGACAATCGCCGGATGCGAACCGACCGGGAAGGTGCCGACCACTTTCACGCCTTTGTCAGCCGCGGCGTCGGTGGAGTAGACGATGCCAAGCGGGGCTTCGCCGCGCGAGACGAGCGCCAGTGCCGCGCGCACGTTTTCGGCTTCGGCGAGTTTCTTATCAACCGAAGCCCACAGGTTCAGTCTGGTGAGTGCCGTTTTCGCATATCGTCCTGCGGGCACGGCTTCGATGCTCGCGACCGACAGGCGGCCATCGCCCAGCAGCTTCGCGAGGTCGAGTTTTTCATCGATTTTGAGTTCGCCGATTTTGGAGTCCTTGCTCGCGACGATCGCGAGTGAATTGCCGAGCAGGCTTTGGCGCGTTCCGGCGCGGATGAGATTTTTCTTCTCGGTGTAATCCATCCATTGCAGGTCAGCGGAAAGGAAGAGATCGGCTAGAGCGCCCTCCTCGATCTGTTTCGCGAGTGCGGAGCTTGCCGCATAGCTTGTGCGAATTTCCACGCCGGATTGTTTGGTCCAGGCCGCGTTTACTTCGTCTAGTGCGTTCTTCAGGCTGGCTGCGGCGAACACGGTCAACGGCTGCTTGTCCTGAGCATTCGCGGCCTGGAAGAAACCGAAAGCGGCGGCAAGCGCAAATGCTGCAAAAAATCGGGCAGCCGCCAGAAATGGCGTGCGTTTCATCATTACTCCGTTGGAGCCATGCCCCGTTGATCGATGGAAACGGCCCGGCGCGGTTTCATCAAACCTGTGCGGACAGCATGGCCGCCTTCTACGGCGGGCTGCGCTCATGCAACGTACACAAGCTAGTGCGTTTCGAGGTCAAATCACAAGCATGGCTGCATTCGCCTTGCCTATTCGTGCTTTTTGGCCAGAATCGGAATTCCTGCACTTTCCTGCATGGTGTTCGCGTGCGTCTCTTCACGACATCCGAGGCTGCGGATTATCTCCGGCTCAAGGAGCGGAAGCTCTATGAACTGGTCGCGGAAGGCGCGATCCCGTGCACGAAGGTGACCGGAAAATGGCTGTTTCCGAAAGACGAACTCGACCGCTGGCTGAACGAGAATCTCGTCCGCCCGAGCGGTCTCGATCGTCCGGAGCCGATGCCGATCATCGGCGGCAGCCACGATCCGCTGCTCGAATGGGCGCTGCGCGAAAGCGGCTCCGGACTCGCTACGCTTCCGGAAGGAAGCGAGGCGGGGCTGGAACGTTTTCAGCGGGGCGAACTCGTGGCCGCCGGCATTCATCTGCATTCGCTGAAGGAAGGCGATGCGAATATGGAGGCGGTAAATTCGCGGCCGGGTTTCAGCGACGCCGTTCTCATCCGTTTTGTGCAGCGGGAAGTGGGTCTGCTGACGGCGCCCGGAAATCCGCTCAAGCTGAAGGATCTGCGTGACGCCGAAAAGAAGGGCGCGCGGGTATCGACCAGGCCCGAAGGGGCCGGTGCCCAGCAACTCCTCCGCGTGCTGCTGCACCGGGCGGATATCCATCCGCGCCAGATGAAGCTCGTCGAGCCGCCCGCGCCGACCGGTCCCGATGTCGCGCAGGCGATCCGCAACGATCGCGCCGATTGCGGAATCGCGATCCGGGCGGTGGCGAATGCATCCGGGCTTGGCTTCGTGCCGGTCGTCCAGGAGCGTTTCGATCTCGTCGTGCGCCAGCGCGACTATTTCCGCGCGCCGTTTCAGGCGCTCGTGAAATTCCTGCAATCGCCCGCGTTTCAGAATCGCGCGAAGGAAATGGGCGGCTATGAAACCGGCGAGGCGGGGCTGGTGCGCGTTGCGCCCTGAGCTCGAAGCGAAGCCGGGTTTTGTGATTATGGCGGCCGCCGACGAGGCAGAGCTGGTACTGCTTGGGCCGGGTTCGCAAGCCGACAGCGGTGGATTGGTTGCGGTGAATTATTCGCTAATTGCTGATTTCAACATGGCTCCGGCCGAGATCGATGGTAAATAGGCTTGCCAGCAATCCAGGCAGTCCCATATTAGACGGCGAAATGAAGTAAGAACGCCAACCGGGCCGAAAACCCAAGAGGAAAACAGCATGTTTAGCTTACGACTTCGTCCCCTGATGGCATTTCTGGCTGTCGCGGCACTGCTGGTGTTTGTTACTGTCGAAGTCATCGCAGCTCCAAGGATGAACTCAGGCAGTCGCGGTAACCGTACCTTTTCCGCGCCACCTCCGACCGCGACATCGCCGAAAGCGGCTACCCCCATCGAACGCTCGATGACGCAGCCGGGGACGTCGATTGCGCGTCCGACGACACCGGCATCGCAACCCGGCGGACTGTTTAATCGCCCGGGACTGCTCGGCGGTCTGGCGGCCGGGTTTCTCGGTGCAGGCCTGATCGGGCTTCTGCTCGGCAACGGATTCCTGGGCGGTCTCGCCGGGATCACTTCTTTCCTTGGGCTTCTTTTGCAGGTCGGGTTGGTCGCGATAGTCGCAACGCTTGCATGGCGCTGGTGGCAGCGGCGCTCGCAGCCTGCATCCGCCTTCGCCGGTGGGCCGGCGATGCGCGATATGGCGGTTAACGATGCCAGGCCGCGCGCCTCCTTTGGCGGTTCAATCCCTGACGCGCCAATCAACATCAAGCCGGAAGACTTCGATGAATTTGAGCGGACGCTCGGCGAAGTACAAACCGCTTACAGCAACGAAGACCTCGGTGCATTGCGTTTGCGCGTCACGCCGGAGATGCTTTCCTATTACGCAGAGGAACTGGCGGCGAATGCGAGCCGCGGGGTCATGAATAAAATTACCGATGTGAAGCTGCTGCAGGGCGATCTCGCTGAAGCTTGGCGAGAGGGCGACGACGACTATGCAACAGTCGCCACCCGCTATCAGCAGATTGATAAAGTGCTGGACCGCGTCAGCGGCCGCCTGGTCGAAGGCAGCGATATTCCGGATGAAGGCGTCGAATATTGGACCTTCCGTCGCGCGAGCGGCGGTCCATGGCTGGTCTCGGCGATCCAGCAGACCAACTAATAGTCCACCTTCATTACTTCTCACAATGGCCGGGCCAAAAGCCCGGCCATTTTGCTTGGCGGTGCGAATTTTTCTAAAAATCTCGCGACGCGATCAGAACGGGTGTTGTCAGTACCACCGTCCGCGGCCGAACCAGCCTCCACCTAACAGCAGTAACACGACGAGAATGATGAGAAGTGTGTTGGTATCCATATGAGCCTCCACCGGTGATTGATGACGCTCTAACCCGGTGGAACCCTCATTGTTCCCTAATAGCGCGGCATAGTTTTGTTACCGCACATTCCCCCTTTGCCGTCACCGAATGGCCAAGCAGCCGGCCATTGCTCTCCTATCCGGCTTCGCAAAAGATCAGGCGCCCAAATTCCTTCGCTTCCGCTTCTTGCCCTCCGATCCGCCGCTCCATGGCACGATACTGATCTCGCCGTTCTCTTCCATGCAGGCGGTGGAAACCTGTTTCAGTGATTTCACGCCACTCTTGCGAGCGAGACTTTCCAGCTCATCCACGGTGATCATCTCGTGGCGAAGATTTTTTCGCAGTAGTTTCCCGTCCCGGATCAGCAAGAGCGGCGGCCTGCGGGTAAGCCAGCCGAAAAACTTGAAGCGGTAACCGAGCCAGTCGAGGACGAAATCCCAGAAGACGATGGTCAGCACCAGCGCCGCACCCTCAGTGACAGATTTATATTCCCTGGCGAAAGCGTTCTGGGCGGCATCCGCGATCACGACGATCACCAGCACATCCGCGATGCCGATCCCGCCGGATTGCCGCAACCAGAAGCGGAATACGAGGAAGATGCCGAGATACATTAGCGTGCCGCGGAGCACCATTTCCGCGATTGAATGGGTTGGCACCAGCAGGCTGTGCCAGTCGATACCAATGAGTTTTTCCATATTTGATCGCCGTGTGTGGAATGGAACCGAACCGGGCCGCGAGGCTTAACCCGGCGCGGAATTTTTCGTTCCGGCGAGCCGTGGCAACAAGGGTTTAACGTAATGACGGCGTCTGGCATGCCGCGCTTTGGCGCCGGGTTGCGCGGCTTGAATCCCCATGAATTGCTTGCTGGAGCGAAATCTCCAATGCGGCAACCGGCGCCAGCAAGCTCATGAGGCCGATCTGCGTGGCCATGTGAAGTGAAAGCGGCTCCAGCCGCGTGGCGGAAAATACAACCACGCCGAACAGAAAGATCGCCGCGGCTTTCAGGCAGACCGCTTGGTAGCGGAGGAGGGATTCGAACCCCCGACACACGGATTATGATTCCGTTGCTCTAACCAACTGAGCTACTCCGCCCCGGCCGGGCGATGCCCGGAGCGCGGCAATATCTACGGCAGGCGCAGCAGTCAAGGCAAACTTGCCGCCCGTTTCGACCTCCGTATTTGACACAATTTACACTAGCATATCAGGGGCCAGGTTCCAGTTTTCCGGCCAATCCGCAGGCCATGGAGGCGAGATCGTCCGGCTCAATAAGGAATTTGGCCGGCCATCCTTGTAGCCGTCGGTCTGTTGAGCTTCATCGAATTTGCGTTATTGGACTTGAACCGGAAACAGAAAAGCCGCGCCTAAGCATCCCGCGCGATGCGGATCAGCGAGAAATGCCCCATCGGCGGCATCGGCACGCGCTCGATCACGCGCACCCCGCCGTGCCTTGCGGCCCAGTTTGCGATCCGGGCCCACGGAAATTCCGGCCGCCAGCCGAGACGCTTTGCGATCGGAGCAAAGCAGAGTTCGAACATCCTGCGCGGGCCGCTTTCCGCGCCGATGTGATTGACGAGGATGATCTCGCCGCCCGGCTTCACCACGCGAGCAAATTCGTCGAGCGTTCTCTCCGGGTCCGGCACCGCGGTGATGACATATTGCGCGACCACCACATCGAAGCTCGCATCCTTGAAGCCGAGTTTCTGCGCATCCATCGCCGAGACGCATTCGACATGGGTGAGCGACTGCTGCACCACGCGCTCGCGCGCCTTTTTGAGCATGGGTTCGGAATAGTCGACGGCATAGATCTTGTTGACGCGCTTGTAGTCCGGGAGCGCGATGCCGGTGCCCACGCCTACATCGAGAATGCGTCCGCCGACCCGCTCGGCGGCGTCGATGGATGCGCGGCGGCCGGTGGCGAATACCTTGCCGAACACCTTGTCATAGAACGGCGCCCAGAAGGCATAGGCGCGGTTCAGGGTCGCCTGATCGATTTCGGGTTTTTGCACGAGGTTGTCCGGTTATTCGGCTGCGATCATGCGCGGCGCTTCGCGCTTGGTCTCGGTGCGCTTGATCACACCGCCGCCCAGAACGCGGGCGCGGCTGTCACCGGACTCATAGAATACGCAAGCCTGTCCGGGTGCCACCCCTTCCTCGCCGCCGGCAAACTCCACCTCGCCCCCCGCCGCCGACATAGATAGTGTGGCGGGGAGCGGCTGACGGGTGGAACGCACGCGCGCGAAGACCGGAATGCCGTCCTCGTTCGGCGTCCCGTCGCCGAGCCAGTTCAGGCCGGCGATGCGAACGCGCTGCACCAGCAACGCTTCGCGCGGACCCACAATGACCCGGCGTGCGGCTGGGTCGAGCTTCACGACATAAAGCGGCTCGCCCTCGGCGATGTTCAGGCCGCGGCGCTGGCCGATCGTGTAGTGGACGATGCCCCCATGCTGGCCGAGTACGCGCCCGTCGAGATGCACGATCTCGCCCGGCTCTGCCGCGTCCGGCTTCAGCCGTTCGATCAAATCCGTGTAACGGCCGGTCGGCACGAAGCAGATGTCCTGGCTGTCGCTCTTTTCGGCGACGGAAAGGCCCAGTTCGCGCGCCAGTTCGCGCACTTCGCGCTTCTCTATGCCGCCGAGCGGAAAGCGCAGATAGTCCAGTTGTTCCTGCGTCGTGCCGTAGAGGAAGTAGCTCTGGTCGCGGTCGGTATCCTGCGCGCGGTACATCGCACGCTTGTTGCCGACAACGCGGCTCTCCACATAATGGCCGGTGGCGAGAGCGGCGGCGCCGAGGTCGCGCGCGGTCTGCAGGAGATCCGCGAACTTGATCTCGCGATTGCAGGCAATACATGGGACGGGCGTTTCGCCGGCGGCATAGCTATCGATGAAGGGGTCGACCACTTTCGCGCGGAAACGCTCTTCGTAATCCAGCACATAATGCGCGATGCCGAGCCTGGCCGCGACCGCGCGCGCGTCGTGAATGTCCTGACCGGCGCAACACGCCCCCTTCTTCCGCACCGCCTCGCCGTGGTTGTAGAGCTGCAACGTGACGCCTACGACATCGTAGCCCGCACGCTTGCAAAGGGCAGCGACCACCGAGGAGTCCACGCCGCCGGACATTGCGACGACGACGCGCGTGGTTCCAGGGCTTCCGAGTTCAAGATCGAGCTTCATGCACTCTTTATAGGTGCGCACCTGCGGCGGCGCAAAGGCGGGAATCTTTATTGGAGCATGATCTTTCCCGAAAACCGGGTCCCACTTTTCGGGATCATGCTCTTACCCGGCAGGAGTTGCCGACCGGGCCAATCCTGCCGGTTATAGCGGGCGGCGCGTGCTGTCTAGAAGCTTAAAAATAAAGGTATTTTTTCATCCCCGCTCTGGCCCGCCGCTTGCTCCACTAACGCCGGATCATTCTCGCGCAAAGGATCACCCGTGGCACGCGTTTCTCCCGTCCAGGCTTCCGAACTTCGTCCCGCTCCGCAGCACAACCAGCAGCAGAAGGGCGCAGACCCGTTTGCAATGCTGCTCGATACCGTATCGGACAAGCGCGTGAATGCGCCGGAGCCGCGACGCAAGCCGGAGGCTCCGGAGAAATCGACGCGCGTTGAAGCCGCCGAGAAGCCGGAACGTCCGCAGCCGCGTCCGGAAGCGAAGCCCACAGCGGACAAGACCGACGAGAGCAAGGAAACCTGCGCTCCCGCGAAGGAATCCGCGCCGAAGAGCGAAGATGCAGCCACCGATGATGCAGACATCACGGAGCAGGATACGGCTTCGCTGGGCGATGGTATGGAAACGCCTGTTGCAAATGTCAGCCATCCCGACGCGCCGGTTGTGCCCGCTGAAATCAAGCTCCCGGTTGAAAATCAGGTGGAAACAGATGTCGCCGCACCGGTCGCTCCTTTGGCCGATGCCGCGATCCCCGCGCTTGAAGCCGGCGCGGAGACGGATATCGATGCCACGGCAGGCGTTCAGCAAAACACAGAGCAGAATTCCGCGGAAGCCGATGTTGCGCAGACGGCACCCGCCGCCGCGGCCGAAATTTCGACAAACGTCCAGAACAACGCTCCCGCCGTTGCCGCATCGAAATCA
Organism: Xanthobacteraceae bacterium; assembly: GCA_022844205.1. GTDB lineage: Bacteria > Pseudomonadota > Alphaproteobacteria > Rhizobiales > Xanthobacteraceae > JAUSIF01. The sequence continues at coordinate 94,021 of JALHMF010000007.1, forward strand.
AGTGGCGCTTCTCCCGTGAAGCCGGTTGATGGTGCCGCCGCAACGGTTAGCGCGGAAGCGGAGACGGAAGCCGAATTCGAAGACAAGCCGGTGCAGACCGCCAAAATCGAAGCGCCGGCCGAAGCCCGCAAGCCCGTTGCATCGAACCACGCCGAGGTGCGCGAAGCAGTGATCGCCGAGCATGGCGAGCAATCTTCCGCTCAGGTAAAATCATCCAATACCCCGGAAGTCAGCGCACAAGCGAAGGAAAACGCTTCGGTCAAACCGCTGGAACATGTGCCGGCACAATCCAATGTCGAGAATTCGACGCCACGCCAGCAGATCGTGCCGCAGACGACGCCGGTATTGCCGGAGCCGGTTCGCGCGCTGGCGGGCAGCATTAATCCGGTCAATCTTCGTGCCGCCAATGACGGCGAGGGCAATGCCGTGCAGGCGAATGCAGGCGCGCTGGGCGTGGAAATCGCGAGCCGTGCGCGCGACGGCGTCAAGCGCTTTGACATCCGCCTCGACCCGCCGGAACTGGGCCGCGTCGAAGTGAAACTCGAGGTCGATGCGAACGGCAAGACCTCAACCAGAATGATCGTGGAGCGTCCCGAAACGCTCGATCTTCTCCAGCGGGATGCGCGCAATCTGGAGCGCGCCCTGCAAGCGGCCGGCCTGCACACCGAAGAGGGCGGCCTTGAATTCTCCCTGCAACAGCAGGGACAGAACGATTTCGCGGATGCCGGTTCCGACCGCGGCTACGACCGCCGCGGCGACTTTCTTGCATCCGCCATCGAAGACGCCGAGCCCGCATCGCCCGCGATGGACCGTTATGCGCGGTCCGTTCTCGCGCGCGGCGGCGTGGATATCAGGATCTAGGAGCGCATCATGGCGGTCACACCGGTCAATGGCTCAGGCACTTCGGTTACCGGCACCAGCCGGCAGTCGCTGGTCAGCAACTTCGACACGTTTCTACAATTACTGACGACGCAGTTGCAGAACCAGAACCCGCTCGATCCGCTGGATACCAACCAGTTTACCCAGCAACTCGTCCAGTTCGCGGGCGTCGAGCAGCAGCTCCGGCAGAACGAAAACCTGGAATCGCTGGTTGCCATCGGCAAGAGCCAGCGCAACACCGACGCGCTCAATTTCGTCGGCGCCACGGTGACGGCCGCGGGCGATACCACCCAGCTTCAGGACAGCCTGGCCGTCTGGTACGTGACCTCGCCGAAACCGGCGCAGGCGAATATCACCATCACCAACAGCGAAGGCAGTGTCGTCTATGCCGGAACCTCGGCCATTGAAACGGGCACGCAGCCCTATCAGTGGAATGGACGCACTTCGACGGGCACGATCGCGCCGTCCGGCACCTACAAGATCGCCATCAACGCGGTGGATACGGCGGGCCAGAAGGTTACGACTTCCACGAACTTCTCCGGCGTCGTGGACAGCGTCGATGTCTCCGGCGAGCAGCCCGTGCTGATGATCGGCGCCACGCTGATCAATATTGATCAGGTCCGCTCGGTGCGCAGGCCTACGCCGACGATCACCGGCAACCCAGGAACGACGGGCACAACCGGGACCACCGGTACGAACTGATCCGTTCCAAAGCCGGACAGTGTTGCCAAATCTTTCTAGGAATTAACGGATTCCGCGCGGGTCCGCGAAACACTTTGGAAACACATACTTAGCGAAAAATTCACGCCTCACCACTAGGTTCTGCCGATATTGGTAGTGCAGTGTGAGCGTAAAAAATGACCGAGCCACAGCGCCCGAGAGCCAAGTATGTGATCGGGCCGGACGGTAGTCCCCTGACGATTGCCGACTTGCCGCCCCCAGGAACACGCCGGTGGGTTATCCGCCGGAAGGCTGAAGTTGTCGCCGCGGTTCGCGGCGGGCTTCTGTCGCTGGAAGAGGCTTGCAGTCGATACACGCTGACGGTGGAAGAATTCCTCGCCTGGCAGCAGTCGATCGACCGCCACGGTCTGGCCGGCCTGCGCACGACCCGTATCCAGCAATATCGCCAGTAATTCTTTCGTTGTTTCGCCGCGTTGGCGGCCTCAGCTTCCAGCAAGACGCAAGAACACGATTCCGCCGACGATCAGCGCGAGTGCGGCCCAGCGTTTTGGACCGAACGGCTCCTTGAACAGGATCGCGCCGAGGATCGCCGCGAACAGCACCGATGTTTCGCGAAGCGAAGCGACAAGGCCGATAGGCGCGCGTGTCATTGCCCAGGTGGCGATGGAATAAGAAACGATTGCGAAGATTCCACCGAGCAGGCCGATCCACCAGCCGGATTTCACTTCAGCCATAAAATCGCGGCGGGTGGCGAGCGCGATCAGAAACACCATCAGCCCAGCACCGAAGCACATCCATGAGACATATAGAGGCGCGTTCCCTGTGATGCGTGCGCCCAATCCGTCGATCAGCGTGTAGAGAACGATCACGCCCGCATTCAGGAAAGCGACCAACGCCGTGGCCCGGTTCAAGCCGCCCCGCACGAAAGCGTCGGCCGAGAGCGCGATAATTCCGAGGGCGATGGCGACGGCTGCAATCCAGCCGTTCAGCCCAAGCGTCTCGCCGATCAGCAGATATGCGAACATGGCGGTGAAGAGCGGAGCCGAGCCGCGCGTCAGCGGATAGGCGATGCCGAGATCGGTCGTGCGGTAGGCAAGGCCGATCAGCCCGAAATAGCCGACATGAATGATCGCGGAGGCGGCGATATAGGGCCAGGCTTCCGCCGGCGGGAGCGGAAAGGCCGCCATCACCGGCAGCCCCATCAGCCCAGTGCCAATCCCGACCAGCAGGGACGCAAGGAACTTGTCCTGCTGGCCCTTGATCAGCGCATTCCAGCTTGCGTGGATCAGCGCGCCCAACAGGACCGCGGCAAGGACGAATGTGCTCAAAGCGGAAAATTCCGTGTGATGATTCTGCCACGCACGGACATGGATTAGCGAATTGTGGCGCGGGGAGCGAGCCTGCCTTAATAGCGCGCTTTGCGGCTTGCCATGGAGGCGCTAGATTCAACGCATGGACGACACGGGGAAGGTAAAACTGCCGGCGGCGTCGCCGCTCAAGGACGCGATCCGCAGCGCCCGCATCGAAGCGGCGGAGCGTTCGGCTGTGGTTGTGGACCTGCGCGACGCGGAAGCGGCGCGACTGGAATTGCTCAATGACGCGCTCGATCCGCTGTTCAAGGAAATCGCGCCGGAACACCTCGACGTATTCGATCGCGGCATTTCGGCCGGTTCGACGCCGCGGCTGTGGATCGACATGGTGACCCATGTCGCGATGGGCCGCGACAAGCGTACATACCGTTTGCTTCAGGATGGCGTGCATGGCCGCCGCCTGATCGCTGAATCGCCCGAGGCCGAGACGATGGCAGCGGCGATCACGCAGTATGTAGCCCGCAGGCTCGTTGCGCGCGAGCAGATGATCGTGGGCATGGCGTCGGAGAGTGAAAAGCCGATCGCCGCGAAAGTGATGGAGCCTGATAAGCGCACCGGCGGCGGTACCGCGTTCTTTCTGTTTCTTGTCGGCCTCGCGCTCGGCGGGGCCGCCGTGTACGGCCTGATCGCAAACGGCAAATTGCCGCTCGTGATGCACTGATCAGATCAGTTTTCTCGAGCCGGTCTCAGCAAAACCGCAGTCCGGCTGAACCTGTCTGGTTTTCATTTCGCAGGTCCAGGCACCCGGTTCGCCGCCGATTTCATAGAGATTGAACGCAGCACCTCCGTGCCTGTCGTTATGCGGTGCCGATGCGGATGTCACCTGCACGACCGGCACGCGGCCGGTCACGCCCTTCAGGGTGTTGAGCGCGGCGACGTGGTCGTGACCGGAGAGGATCAGTTCGGCTCCATATTCCTTAATGACTTTTCGGAATTGGCGCGCATCGACAAGACGCCTGAGCCATGAACGCCGACCTGCCGGCGGATGATGGATCAGAACGACCCGAAAGAGATTCCTGGCCTCGGTTTCAGCCAGAGCGCTTGCGAGACGCCGCAACTGCGCGCGTCCGAGTTTTCCCGTTGCAAAGAACGGCAGCGTCGGCACCGCGGTGGAAAGGCCGATGAGCGCCACGCCGCCGCGCTCGCGCACAAAGGGGAATCCGTATTCGTCGCGGATGTCTCCCTCCAGATACCGCTGCCAGGCCGTCATGTATTTCGATTCCGCGCCGCGCACATAGTTGTCGTGGTTGCCCGGAATGACGGTGACGCGATCGGCCGCGCCAAGCTGACCCAGCAATTCGCGCCCGTTTCCGAATTCCGCGTCGAGTGCCAGATTGGCGAGATCGCCCGTAAGCGCGATGTGGTCCGGATTCTGCGCCAGGAGATCGCGCACGAGCGCGTTCAGCACCTCGCGACTGTGCCAGTTGCCGCGCCGCAACTTCCAGTTCAGAAAGCCGGTGATCCGCTTGCCGAACAGCGACAGCAACGCGGCCCGCGGCAGCGGCGGAATATGCGGGTCCGAAAGATGGGCAAGAACGAATTTCAAAGATTTGCTTTCGTTGCGGGCTGCACACTAATGCCAAACAGGACGAAACCCGCAAGCTCGCTCTAAAATGTACCCATGATTCGAAAACTGCTGCATTTTTACTGGCGTTTCTCGCGCGGGCTGACGATCGGCGTGCGCGCGGCGATTTTCGATTCCGAGGGCCGTGTTTTTCTGGTCCGTCACGGCTATTTGCCCGGCTGGCATCTGCCAGGCGGCGGGGTGGAAGCGGGTGAGGGCTTCGAGGAGGCGCTCGCGCGCGAGATCGCCGAAGAGGCGAATGTGGTGAATGCGAAATCACCGCGCCTGCTTGGAATTTTCCAGAATCGCATGGCGACAAAGCGCGACCACGTCGCGGTCTATGTGGTGCGGGAGTTCGAATGGAAAGGACCGTTGACGCCGACTTTTGAAATTCTGGAATCCGGCTTCTACGCACCGGACCGGCTGCCCGAAGGCGTCACGGCGGGCACGCGGCGGCGGATCGACGAAATCCTTAATGGCATTCCAGTCAGCCAAATCTGGTGATTTCGATGCTTCCAATGGACCCGGTGCCGGGGCCATGTTATCCGGCGGCTTCCACGGAGCATTCCTTGGCCGACCTCTCGCTCATCATTTCGCCCGAACAGCCAGACGACGACGTTCAGATCGAGAAGCTGTCGGAGCGCACCTTCGGCCCGGGCCGCTTCGCGCGCACGGCGTATCGCCTGCGTGAGGGGCATTCGCATTTGCGCGAGTTTTCCTTTACGGCGCGGATCGGTACCCTGCTCGTCGGTTCGGTTCGCCTTGCGCCGGTTCTGATCGGAAAATCGAAGGCGATGCTGCTCGGCCCGCTCACGGTGGAGCCGCCGTTCCGCAGCCGCGGGATCGGCCGCGCGCTGATCGAGGCGTCGCTGGAGACGGCGAAGAAAGCCGGCGTGAAACTTGTGCTGCTGGTGGGCGATGAGCCTTACTATGGCCGGCTTGGTTTCAAGCGCGTCGAAAAGGGCAAGGTACGGATGCCGGGGCCGGTCGATCCTGAGCGCATCCTGATCGCGGAAATCGTGCCGGGTGCGTTTGAAAGTGTCGAAGGTAAAGTCAGGCCCGATTGGGATGCGATCAAATAGTTCTTAACGCCCTTCGCGGATCCACGCCGCCGCGATGCCCGCGAGCAGCAGAAACAATCCGGAAATTCCCGCGAACAGTGGAAACAATCCAAGCCCGCGCACGATGCTGGCGTCGCGCATCTTCAGGCCCATCCAGTCCGGTCCGGAAAAACGCTCGCCTGAACGCACCGCGAGCACGCGGGGCGCTGCCTGACCGAGATCCGAGAGCCGCAGCACGCCACCGCCGGTCGCGGCGGCGAGCGGAGCCAGTACGTCCCTGGTGCTGGTGACTTCGGCGAACTCGCGCGGGTTGATTGGACCGACATTCACCAGCGCGTTCAGCGCGCCGTCGGTCGCGCGCCACAGGCCGAGTTCGTTTGCCTCGGTTATTGCGCGGAAGATGCCGGGATCGGCGAGTTTCATGTCCAGCGTCCGCGTGGCGCCGGAGGGTGCCGTCACCGTCACCGGCGGCGCCTTTTCCTGCATGGTGCGGCGCTCGACCACGAGATCGCGGCCGCGCGAGAGCATCACGAGGCGTTCTTCCTCGAGGTCCGGCTCCTTCATCAGCCAGTGCGACAGCTTGCGCAGGAGATCGAGATGCGGACCGCCGCCCTCGAAGCCGCGCGCCCAGAGCCAGATGTGATCCGAAAGCAAAAGCGCCACGCGGCCTTCATTGTGCCGCGAGAGCACCAGCAGCGGCGTGTTGTTCGGCCCGTTCATGATCGTCGTGCCGCCTTCCGAGCGCGCATCGACGGCGCGATACCAGTTGCTCCATTGCGGCGGCGATGCCTCGGAGCCGGGCAGCGCGCGCGTCACCGGATGGCGGCGGCCTTCGTCGGTGAGTTGCGCGCGGAAGCCGCCTTCGGAGATGCGCCCGCTTGGCTCGCCCGGCAGCACGTTGGCGAGCGGCGAGCGGAAGATGGAATTGGCGCCGGCATATTCCGGGCCGGCGGCAACCAGGATCGCGCCGCCCTCGCGCACATAGCGGACGATGTTGTCGAAATAGATCAGCGGCAGCACGCCCTGCTGCGCGTAGCGGTCGAAGATGATCAGGTTGAATTCCTTGATCTTCTGCTGGAACAGCTCGCGCGTCGGGAAAGCGATCAAGGAGAGTTCGTTGATCGGCGTGCCGTCCTGCTTTTCCGGTGGACGCAGAATGGTGAAGTGGACCAGATCGACATTGGCATCGGACTTGAGAAGGTTGCGCCAGGTGCGCTCGCCCGAATGTGGCTCGCCGGAGACGAGCAGCACGCGCAGCTTTTCGCGGACGCCCTCGATCGTAAGTGCGGCGCGATTGTTGAGCGGGGTGAGTTCGCCCTCCAGCGGGGAGGCCTCGATCTCGACGATGTTCGGACCGGCGTGGGAAATCTCCACCGGAATTTCCATCGGCGCGCCCGCCGTCGCGGTGGTGCGCGAGATCACATCGCCGTCGCGGCGGATGATGACGTTGACGCGCGCGCCACGCGGCGCGCCTTCATCCTCGATGCGATAGCCGACCACCTGTCGCTGGCCGACTATGCCAAAGCGCGGCGTCGCGGTCAGCACGACGCGGCGGTCGCGTTCGTCGTCACGCCCGGTGATGAGCGCGTGAACCGGCGCGGAGAATCCGAGCAGCGATGGCGGCGGCACGTCATGCACGCGGCCGTCGGTGACGAGGATGGCACCCGCGACGCGGTCCGGCGGCACGTCGGAGAGGGCAGCACCCAGACCCGCGAACAGCCGCGTGCCGTCGCTCTCGCCGTCGCTGGCGCCGGCTTCCACGACCCGCACTTCAAGACCCGGTATGCGGCCGAGCCGTTCCATGAGCGCTTCGCGCGCCGCTTCGGTTGCCTGTATGCGGTCGCCAAAGCGCTGGCTGGTGCTGCGGTCGAGTACGACCGCGGCCACGACGGGCAAGGGTTCTCTGTCCTCGCGTGTGAAAGAGGGATTGGCGAGCGCCAGAACGCCGAGCGTCAGTGCCAGCGCGCGCATGATTGCGCCACGCGTGCGGGAGATGAGTGGCAGCAGCGCCACGATCAGCGCGACGATGCAGACGCCGATCAGGATCGGTGTCGAGACCAGCGGATCGAACGCGAGTCCGAAATTCACTGGCCGAGCCTTTCGAGCAGCGCGGGGATGTGCACCTGATCCGCCTTGTAATTACCGGTCAGCACATACATCACGATGTTCACGCCCGTTCGATAGGCGAATTCGCGCTGGCGCGGCTCGCCCGGCGTCAGCGGCAAAAGCGGCTGGCCATCGGTCGCGACGGCCCAGGCGCCGGCGAGGTCGTTCGACGTGATCAGAATCGGCGAAACGCCGTCGCCCGCGCGGGCGGGTCGCGTCTCGGCTTCTTCTTGCGCGGCCGGCAGCGCCTCGACCCAGAGCGATCCATCGGTGAAGCGGCCGGGAAAATCGCGCAGCAGATAAAACGACTTTGTCAGCACATGGTCGCGCGGGACCGGCTCAAGCTCCGGGATGTCGAGCGAGGCGAGGATTTCCCGAAGCCGCGCGAGGGCGGGCGACACTTGATCCGGGCGTCCGCCGATCTGAGAGAACGCATCGCGGGTGTCGAACAGGATCGTGCCGCCTTGTTTCATGTAGATGTCGATGCGGGCGAGCGTGGCCGGATTCAGTTTTGCCGTGTTGCCGGTAATCGGCCAGTACAGCATGGGGAAGAACGCAAGCTCGTCGCGCGTAACGTCGACCGCGATCGGATCGGCGGGTTCGAGAGCGGTGCGCTGGGCGAGGAACGAGGACAGTCCTTCCAGTCCCGCGCGGCTGATATTGTCGATCTGGCTGTCGCCTGAAAGCACATAGGCAAGGCGCGTCTGCAGGAGCGCCCGCATCGCGAAATTCTCGTCGCGTGGTTTTTGCTGCGCGAAGCCATCGCCGCCCGCGAGCGAGGCGAGGAAAATACCGAGTGCCATCGCGGCGGTGGCACGGCGCAGTCCGAGTTTTGCAAGCCCGCCCGCGAGCAGGAAAACGACGATCGCATCGGCAAGCAGCAGCATCAGCACGGTCAGCAGGAAATTCGGACGAAGATCGACGGCATCGCCCTGACGATAAGGTTCGGTGCGTGCGGCAAGCGGGCCGAGGGCAAGCGGTGCGAGGCGATCCGCGGCAGCGAGCGTGTTCACCGCGACCATGCCTTCCGGCGGACCGTAGAAGCCCGGCGGATGATCTTCCACCGCCCGGCCGCGATAGTCGGCAGGAATCGGTTTTGCGGTCGGCCCGGGCGCGGAGAAAATGCCGAACCCGTCCAGGAGGCGCGATGGCGCAATCGTGGGGGCGGCCCCGCGTTCGCGGGGAGGGGCGGCATCGGTCGCGGCGGCGCTGGAGCCTGCCAGCGCGATGACGGAGCGAAGCATCTCCACGAAGGTACCAGAAAGCGGGAGATTCGACCACGCGGTATCGGCGCTAACATGGAACAGAGCGATCATGCCGCGGGCGCGCTTGACGCCGGTCACAAGCGGCGTGCCGTCGGCGAGCGAAGCCCAGGTCCTGTCTGCAAGCACGGCGTCGGGTTCGGCCAGCACCTGCCGCATGACGGTCACATCGCCGGGCACGGCCATATCCACGAATGGTCCTTGCCGCGAAAAGCTGCCGAGTTTCTGCGGCTGCTCCCATGACAACGATCCGCCCAGCACGCGTCCGCCACGGCGGAGTTTCACCGGAACCAACTGATCGTCGTTCGCCGCTGCAAGGCGCGGACCGGCGAAGCGGATGAGCGTGCCGCCTTCGTCGATCCATTTGGTCAGCCGATCGCGAGCCTCCACACCGATATTGCCGACATCGGAGAGAACGATCACGGGCAGCCGCTGTTCGATGAAGCGGGTAACGGCTTCGCCGGCCGAGGCGCCTTCCGCCAAGCGGACATCGGCGAAGGGTCCAAGTGCGCGGGTCAGATAAAACGTGGCGGCGAGGAGCGGTTGCGCGGTATCGGTGCTGGCGCCGGAGACGACGCCGACGGTGCGGCGGCGCCAGCGCTTGTCGAGCAGCACGACGCTGCCGGCGGACTGCTCGCCCGCGATCTCCAGCCTGGCGATGTCGTTGCGGATTTCAACAGGAAGGTCGAAGCGCGTCTCGGTTTCGAGCGAGCCGGCCGCGAAGGAAAATTCCGCATCGCCGAGGGCGAGCCCGCGCAGATCGCGGGCGCGAACGATGCCCACGCCGGGCGAAGCGCCATCTGCACGCAACACTTTCACCGACAGCGCGCCGGCTGCGTTGTCCGCGGCCGTCAATGCGCGTGCGCTCGTCATCCCGCCGTTCAGAACGGCGACCCGATCGCGGGCCATGTTGAAAAGCGCGTTGGCAAATTTCTCACTGTCCCCTTGGTCGATGCCGTCGCTCATCCAGATCACGGAAGCGTCCGGGACCGATTGCAAAAGTTTTGCCAGCGGGGCCAGCAGCGTATTGCGGTCCGGTGTATGCGGAGCAGGCGCCAGCAGTTTCAGGGCTTCGCGCGCTTCGCCGGGGCGGAGCAGCGACACTTCCTTCGCAGGATTGCCGGTCGCGAGCACGGCGATGCCGCGGCTTTCGGCTTCCGCACGGCCGACGATCGCTTCGGCTGCGGCGATACGCTCGCGCCAGGCAGGTGCCGCGGCCCAGCCGGAATCGATCAGCAGCACAATCGGTCCGGTCGGGCGGGACCCGGCGGGCGGCGGATTCCAGACCGGGCCGGCGGCCGCGAGAATGATGAGGGCCGCGAGCAGCAGGCGGAGTGCGGTCAGCCACCACGGCGTGCGTGAGGGCGTTTCTTCCTTCGGCTCGATGCCGAAGAGCATGCGCGTGGGCGGAAATGTAACGCGCCGCGGCGTCGGCGGCATCAGCCGCAGCAGCCACCACAGCACCGGAAGCGAAAGCAGCGCGAACAGAATAAAGGGGGAAGTGAAGGCTAGCGGCAGGCCCATCATAATGCGGCCTCGTCGATTGCCCGTGTCGCCGGCTGCAATTGCGGGAGCGCATCGGGCGTTGCACTCATCCGTGCGTGCAGGGCGAGCAGCATCTGGCTTACCGGCTTGTCGGTGCGGTGGATCGCGAAGCTCCATGCGCGGCGCGCGGTCTCGGCGCGGATCGCGGCACGATGCAGCGCCACGCGCTGGATATACTCCGCGGCCCAGGCCTCGGCGCGCCCGACGGTGATCGCTTCACCGCCTTCCGGTTCCTCGAATTCGATGCGGCCGGAATAGGGGAATGTTTCTTCCGCAGGATCGACGATCTGCACGATATGGCCGCCGGCACCGCTGCCGGCGAAATGCGTAATCGCCTTCACGATTTCTTCCGTCGGACTCCAGAAGTCGCCGAGCAGCAAGACCTCATCGTGCGAGCCCGGCTTGAAATTCACGGGCAGACTCGACGGTTCGCCCGGCTGATGCACGATCGCTTCCACCATGCGCTCGATCACCCCGCGCGTGGAGGTTGGCCGCATGATGCCAGGCATGCCGACGCGTTCGCCGCCGCGCACGAGAAGTTCTGCGAGCGCAAAGGCGAGCAGCAGCGCATGATCGCGCTTCATCGCAGGCGCCAGGTTCGACTTGAACGTCATCGAGGCCGAACAGTCCGGCCAGATCCAGATCGTGTGGGCCGCTTCCCATTCGCGCTCGCGCACAAACAGAAGATCGTCGCGGGCGGAACGGCGCCAGTCGATGCGGCTTGCCGGTTCGCCACCGACGAAGCGGCGGTACTGCCAGAAATTCTCGCCCGGACCGGCGCGGCGGCGGCCGTGCACACCGTGGAATATGGAGGCGGAGACACGCCGCGCTTCCAGGACGAGACGTGGCATCGAGGCCATGAGGGATGCGGATTGCTGCGCGCCGGTGCGAACCGCGCGTTCCGCCTTCCGCATGACTCCAGGGACTTCGGCCATTCGATTATCCGAGGCGCTCTTTCAGGCGGCCGATGATGCCGTAGATCGTTTCGCCTTCCGCGCGCGCAGAGAAGGTCAGTGCCATGCGGTGCTTCAGCACCGGTTCGGCGAGCGCCACCACGTCATCCACGGAAGGGGCGAGGCGGCCGTCGAGCAGCGCGCGCGCGCGCACGGCGAGCATCAGCGCCTGGGAAGCGCGCGGGCTCGGACCCCATGCGATGTATTTCGTGATCGAATCGCCGCCGTCGGCATCGGGGCGGGCGGAGCGGACGAGATTCAGAATCGCGTCCACGACCGACTGGCCGACCGGGATACGGCGCACGAGGCGCTGTGCGGCGAGCAGGTCGTCGGCGCTCATCGCTTGCTTCGGTTTTGTTTCTTCAGCACCGGTGGTGTCGAGCAGAATGCGCTTTTCGGATTCGCGGTCCGGGTAGAAGACGTCGATCTCCATCAGGAATCGGTCGAGCTGCGCTTCCGGCAACGGATAGGTGCCTTCCTGTTCCAGCGGATTCTGCGTGGAGAGCACATGGAAAGGCCGCGGCAGGTCATGCCGCTGGCCGGCGATGGTCACATGATATTCCTGCATTGATTGCAGGAGTGCCGACTGCGTGCGCGGGCTGGCACGGTTGATCTCGTCGGCGAGCAGGAGCTGGCCGAAAATCGGACCCTTGATGAAGCGGAACGCGCGCTTGCCGCCCGCACTTTCCTCCAGCACTTCCGATCCGAGAATGTCGGAAGGCATCAGGTCGGGCGTGAACTGGATGCGCCGTGCGTCGAGGCCGAGGACCGTACCCATCGTATCCACGAGCTTGGTCTTGGCGAGGCCGGGGACGCCGACCAGCAGCGCATGGCCGCCAGCGATGATGGTAATGAGCGCCCGCTCGACCACCGCCTCCTGACCGAAGATCACGGAACCGATCGCGGCGCGGGCATTCTTGATGCTGGCAGCGGTGGACTCGGCGGCGCGAACGATCGCCTGATCGAGGCTTTCCATATTTTCGCTTTTGGCAGGGCTCATCGGTCCTCCGGTAAAATTCTCAATCGGGCTCGGTTCGCAGCCAGATTCATGCAAGTTTCATGCGCACGAAAGCCCGCGACTCCGTCCCAATCAAGGCAAATCGGATGCCCCATGTGCGTTATCCTTGAAAGGGTTAGGAAAACGAGGATGACGATCACGAATTTGCGATCATGCCAGCGGGGCTGCGATGGATGAGGACGGCCAAAGGGGGCTGGAATCGCTTGCGGCCGCGCTCGGTACGGGCCGGAAGGCACCGCCGGTGCATCTTTGGAACCCGCCCTACTGTGGCGAACTCGACATGCGCATCGCGGCCGACGGCACCTGGTTCTACATGGGCACGCCGATCGGGCGGCCTGCCCTGGTGAAGCTGTTTGCGTCCGTGCTGAAGAAAGAGGACGGGAAATATTTTCTGGTAACGCCGGTTGAGAAAGTCGGGATCCGGGTGGATGACGCGCCGTTCCAGGCGGTCGAGATGGAAACGCGGGCCGAAGGTGACCGCACGCTGATCTTCCGCACCAATGTGGACGATGTCGTGGAATGCAACGCGGATCACGCCCTGCGCTTCGAGCCGGAAGCGGATACCGAGGGCCTGCGTCCCTATCTGCATGTACGGCGCGATCTCTGGGCACGCGTGACGCGCACGCTTTATTTCGATCTGGTGTTTCTGGGCGAAATCCGCGAAACAGGCGGCAGGGAAATGTTCGGCGTCGTCTCGGCGGGCGAATTCTTTCCGATGGGGCCGGCGGAACTGGTGAAGGGCTGATGATCGCCAACGAACTGCTGAAACCGGGCGATCATTCGGAGCCAGTGCTCTCGTTTGTCGAACTTGCGCGAAAAAAACTTGTTTCGATCGCGCCCAATCTTGAATCCATCCGCAGCGATGTGCCGCCGACGGGCGATCATGTGCTGTCGCCGGAGATCAAGGACATCGCGACCGGCATGCCGCCGAAGCCGGCGGCGGTGCTGGTGCCGGTGATGGCGCGCGAGCAACCCACTGTGTTGCTGACACTGCGCACCGATACCTTGCCCACCCATGCGGGACAGATTTCGTTTCCGGGCGGCAAGCTCGACGCCACGGACCCCGATCCGCTCGCAACGGCACTGCGCGAAGCGCAGGAGGAGATCGGGCTGGAGCCTGGATTTGTCGATCCGCTGGGCTATCTGGAGCCGTATCTGAGCGGGACCGGCTTCCGGATCGTGCCGGTGGTTGCGCTGGTTTCGCCGGCGTTCGACCTGAAGCTGAATCCCGCTGAAGTGGCCGAAACCTTCGAAGTGCCGCTGGAATTCCTGATGCAGCCGCAGAACCATTTACGGGACAGCCGGGAATGGAGAGGCCGCCAGCGAAGCTTCTATGCGATCACCCATGGCGAGCGCTACATTTGGGGAATCACGGCCGGGATTCTCCGCAACCTCTATGAGCGGCTTTATCGCTGATGGCACGCACCGCAATCATTGAAGCGCTGTTGTTCCTGACGCCCTTCGCGGTCTACGCGATGGTGCTCTACGCCACCGCGCGCGATGCACGCCAGGCGGAGCACTGGACGATGCGGATGCTGACGATCCTCGCGATCATCGGTTTTGTGCTCGTAATTGTGGGCCTCGTCTTCTTCGCGCATTTCGGCGGCGCACCACCCGGCGCGGAATATGAACCGGCGCATATGGAAAACGGAAAGCTCGTTCCGGGCCGGCTGAAATGACACCGCCGGCGACGATCCGCCTCGCGCCGGAGAAAGCGCCATGGCTCGCCACCGGACCGTTGAAGAAAATCCTTTCCGTACTCGATGCCGACGGCGAGGAAGCGCGGGTAGTGGGCGGCGCCGTCCGCAACACGCTGCTCGGCATTCCGCCCGGCGACTTCGACATTGCCACCACCGCGAAACCGGAAGAGGTTTTGAAGCGGGCCGCCTCGGCGGGCTTCCATGCGGTGCCGACCGGAATCGAACACGGCACGATTACGCTTGTGGTGAATGACAAGCCGTTCGAAGTGACGACGCTGCGCGAGGATGTCGAAACCGACGGACGCCACGCGGTGGTGAAGTTCGGCCGCGACTGGAAAAAGGATGCCGAACGGCGCGACTTCACCATCAATGCGCTGTTTCTGACGCGCCATTTTGACGTGATCGATTTCGCCGGCGGGATCGCCGATATCAAGAACCGGAAAATACGGTTCATCGGCGATGCGGAGCGGCGCATTGCGGAAGACTATCTGCGCGTACTGCGCTTCTTTCGCTTTTACGCCGCTTACGGCGAAGGCGTGATGGATGCGGAAGGGCTAACCGCCTGCATTCGCGCGCGGCCGCATCTTGCGCAGCTTTCACGCGAGCGCGTGCGCGTTGAATTGTTGAAACTGCTCGCGGCGAAACATGCCATTCCGGCGCTCGCCAGCATGAGCGAGGCTGGAATCTTGATTGATGTGCTTGGCGGCGTGCCGCTGCTCGCGAGCGTCAGCAACCTGATCAAGGCCGAAACGGAACTGAGGATCGAGCATTCCGCCGTCCGGCATCTCGGTGCGCTCGCGGTTCGTATCCGCGAAGACGCGGATCGCCTGCGCGAGCGGTTGCGCCTCGCCAACGAAGAGCACCGGCGGCTGCGTGGCATGGCCGAGAACTGGTGGCGGATCGATCCGGCCGAAGGCGAGGCTCAGTCCAAGGCGCTGCTCTACCGCATCGGGGCGGAGAATTTCCGCGACCGGGCGCTGATTGCATTCTCGCGTTCAGCGGAGAAGGCTGACGATAGGGGTTGGAAGAATCTGGTCGGGCTGCCGGAACGCTGGGCCACGCCGAAATTCCCGCTGGCTTCGAAGGACTTCGTGCAGCGCGGCGTGGAGAAAGGTCCGGCGCTGGGGGCCGCTCTCGCGCGAGCGGAGGAAGCGTGGATCGCGGCGGGCTTCCCTCAAGAAAAATCCGCGCTTGATGCAATCGTGCAAGCGGCGATTGTTGCGAAATAGATTCGGTTTTCAAACAGCGATGGCAGCACCTCATCCTGAGGAGCCCGCCGCTCATCCTTCGAGACGCTCGCGGAGTTTATACTTGCGCGCGCCGAAGGCGCGACACGAGGGCTCGCTCATCAGGATGAGGCAGAGGGTGTTGATGCGGCGGGCGTCTCGAAGGATGGAGGTGCGCGCCTTCGTTCGCGCGAGCGGAATTGCCCGCGCGTCGGAAATCGGGGAGACGGAGCGCCGAAAGGCGCAAGGTCTTCCGAAACATGATCCGCCTGCGAAGCGGACCTCGCCTTTCAACGCTCCATCGCGGCGTCTTCCTTCGATCCGGGCCGCGCTTTTCGTGAGAGGCGCAAGGATTTCTCCAGCACATCTCTCCGTCAGCCAAGCTCCTGGCAGGCGGGCGTAGTCCCGCCGGGCGGAGCCCCGGACCGCCCCGGCCTGTGTTTGCGAAACACTTGCGGAGGCGCCGCCTCCCGCTCCACAAACAAGACGCCTCATGAGTGCGTCCCCGGTGAGCGGGAGTGAGGCGGAGTTTAAGGGAGGTACGGAGAGCGGGGATAAGGTGGCGTAAGTTGCTGAAAGGATTGAATTGTCATCGCCGGACTTGAGCCCGGCAATGACGAGGCTTGGTCTTAGCAGGGACGACCGTTCAAGGCCTCGTCATCCCGAGTTGATATGACAGCGGCGGCGAACAGCCTATGTTCTCCTCATGCGACGTTTTCTGCGCGGATTGATGATCTTTGTGTTGGGAGGACTGCTTGGCACGGCGTTCGGCTTTGCGTTGGGCATCCTGTTCTTCCCGTACATTTTCCCGCCGCCGCCCGCCGCCGAGGTGATGACCGAAGCTGACCGTTCGCCACTCGCAGCGACCGGTACTTTCATTCATGCCAACCCGTCCGATCCCGTGCATTGGGGGCGCGGTAAGGTCAGTGTGTACGAAAAGACGGTGTTTCTCGAACAGGATTTCGAAGTCGGACCGGGGCCGAAATACCACGTTTATCTCGTGCCGAAGGCTGGCATCCGGAAAGAAGCCGACGTGAAGGGTACGATGTTTGTCGATCTCGGCCGCCTGCGCGCCTTCAAGGGCAGCCAGCGCTACAGCATTCCATCTGGCGTTGACCTCGCGAAATATCCGAGCGTGGTGATCTGGTGCGAGGCGTTCGGCGTTTTGATCTCGCCGGCGGATTTGAAACGCTGAAATAAATCCTCATTCCTCTAACCTCATGCTGAGGAGCGCCGCGAAGCGGCGCGTCTCGAAGCATGAGGCCGCCTTCATCCTTCGAGACGGCGCTTCGCGCCTCCTCAGGATGAGGCGGATTGCAGACGGAGTTTGCGAACTGTTCTGGAGAACTAAGGCCACTTCACTTCCGGCGGGAGCGACGAGAGAATCGAGTCGACATTGCCGCCGGTCTTGAGGCCGAAAATCGTGCCGCGATCGTAAAGCAGGTTGAACTCCACATAGCGGCCGCGGCGGACGAGTTGTTCCTGGCGTTGCGCGTCGGTCCACGGCTTGTCGAGATTGCGCCGCACGAGAGCCGGGTAGGTGTCGAGAAACATCATTCCCACTTCGCGCACGAAGGCGAAATCGGCTTCCCAGTCGCCGCTGTCCAGCCAGTCGAAGAAGATTCCGCCGATGCCTCTCGGCTCGTTGCGGTGCTTCAGGAAGAAATATTCGTCGCACCATTTTTTGTATTTGTCGTAGGGCGCGATCGCGGCATGCTTGTCGCACGCCGCCTTCATGGCGAGATGGAATGCCTCGGAGTCCGGATCGTCCTGCCTCCTGCGCGCATCGAGTACCGGCGTCAGATCGGCGCCGCCGCCGAACCAGGCCTTCGACGTGATGACGTGGCGCGTGTTCATGTGCACGGCGGGGATGTTCGGATTGCGCGGATGGATGATGAGCGAGACGCCGGACGCCCAGAAGCGCGGGTCTTCCTCGGCACCGGGAATCTCCTTGCGGAATTCCGGGGCCAATTCTCCGAACACGGTCGAGGCGTGAACGCCCGCCTTCTCGAAGACGCGCCCGTGCAGCATCGACATCATGCCGCCGCCGCCGCCGGGTTCGGCTTTCGCCGGCCCGGCATTTAAATTGTCGCCCTCGGGTAAGCCGGAGATCGGCTGCTTGCCGGTGTGAGCGGCGCGTTGCCAGGGCGTACGGATAAATTCGGCGGCAACGCCGGGATAGAGGTCGGCGGGCGCCTCGGCTTCGATGTTTTCGAGGGCGAGACAGATCATGTCCCGCAATTCCTCGAACCAGCCGCGCGCACGGCCCTTGCCCGCTTCCACGGAGGAAGCGTCGTCGGGATGGCGCCGGGCGGTCTCAAGCATCGGGAAAACTCCCGCTCTGTCGCAGCGCCTCGCCAAGCACCATCGCGAGGGCAACCGCTACGTTCAACGAGCGAAGCTGCGGCCTGATTGGCACTCGCACCCGCCCGTCCACGGCCGTATGCACGCTGTCCGGAACGCCGGACGATTCACGGCCACATAAAAGTATGTCCCGAGAACTATACGCGAATTCCGTATGGAGAGTCTCGGCTTTCGTGGTGAGCAACACGAGCCTCCGGTTTTCGGTTTTCCGCCATTCCTCGAATGCCGAGAAGCTCACATGATCGACGAGTCTGGCATGGTCGATGTAGTCCAGACCCGCGCGCCGGAACGCACGCTCGTTCGCGGCGAAGCCGGCAGGCCCGATGATATGAACCGGCACGCCGAGGCATGCACCGAGCCTGACGATGGTGCCCGTGTTCTGGGGAATGTCCGGTTCGAACAGCGCGATTTCCATGCTTGTTCCTGCCGTGTTTTCGGGGCGCGCAAAGCGCGAGAAACCCGCTATCCACGGCCTAAATGCATGACGGAGTGCCGCAGGGCCTACGCTGGACTTTGGGGGGGAGGGATGCAATTAAAAGCAATCGAAAAAGGGCGCAAAATATGCGCCGCGGGCGGCTACTCTGACTGTATTTTACCGGCATCGCGGCGTCGCTTCTGAAGTTTCGCGCCAGTAGAAGGACTGAATCGTGGCTGCGACTCACCCAGAAACCACCCGCCGGGATTTTCTCTACATCGCTACCGGAGCATTCGGCGCCATCGGCGCCGCCGCTGCCGTCTGGCCGCTCATCCACCAGATGAATCCAGACAAGTCGGTGCTGGCCCTTACCTCGACCGAGGTTGACCTGACGCCGATCACAGAAGGCCAGATCGTCACTATCAAGTGGCGCGGGAAGCCGGTGTTCGTTTCGCATCGCAGCAAAAAAGAAATCGAAGAAGCCAAGGCCGTGAAGCTCTCCGACCTGCCGGATCCGCAGGCGGATGATGCGCGTGTCAAGAAAGGCAAGGACCAGTGGCTGGTCGTCATAGGCGTCTGCACGCATCTGGGATGCGTGCCGATCGGCCATCAGGGCGATTATACGGGCTGGTTCTGCCCTTGCCACGGCTCGCATTACGACACGTCAGGCCGTATCCGTAAGGGACCGGCGCCGACGAACCTTGAAGTGCCGCCGTACGAATTCGTTTCCGACACGTCCATCCGTATCGGCTGATCGGGCAGGCGGGGGACAGCAACGATGAGCGAACTCAATCTCAAAAATCCGGTGCTGCGCTGGTTCGAGGCGCGCCTGCCGATCATGAGTTTCATGCACCACTCGTTCGTGACGTATCCGACGCCACGCAATCTGAATTACTGGTGGACCTTCGGCGGCATCCTGACGGTCATGCTGATCATCCAGATCATCACCGGCATCGTGCTTGTCATGCACTACACGCCGACCACGGCCGACGCCTTCAATTCGGTCGAGCACATCATGCGCGATGTGAACTACGGCTGGCTGATTCGCTATGTCCACTCCAACGGCGCATCGATGTTCTTCATCGCCGTCTATATCCATATTTTCCGCGGGCTCTATTACGGATCTTACAAGGATCCGCGCGAGGTGCTGTGGATCCTCGGCGTCATCATCCTCCTGCTGATGATGGCAACGGCGTTCATGGGCTACGTGCTGCCGTGGGGCCAGATGAGCTTCTGGGGCGCCACCGTCATCACCAACCTGTTCTCGGCGATCCCGGGCGTGGGTCAGGCTGTCGTCACCTGGCTGTGGGGCGGCTACTCGGTCGATAACCCGACCCTGCAACGCTTCTTCGCCCTGCATTACCTGCTGCCGTTCGTGATCTTCGGCGTCGTGATCCTGCATATCTGGGCATTGCATCACGTCGGCCAGAACAACCCGACCGGCATCGATGTGAAGTCGAACAAGGATACGGTGCCGTTTACGCCGTACGCAGCGACCAAGGACAACTTCGCGCTGATCCTGTTCCTGATGTTCTTCGCCTATTTCGTGTTCTACATCCCGAACTATCTCGGCCATGCCGACAACTACATCCCGGCCAACCCGCTGCAGACTCCGGTGCATATCGTGCCTGAATGGTACTTGCTGCCGTTCTACGCGATCCTGCGTGCCATCCCCTCGAAGCTCGGCGGAGTGGTGGCGATGTTCGCATCGATCCTGGTGCTGGTGTTCGTGCCGTGGCTCGATACCTCGAAGGTGCGCTCGGCGCGCTATCGCCCGATGTACAAGCAGTTCTTCTGGATCCTCGTGATCTGCTGCATCGGCCTCGGTTATCTCGGCGCCAAGCCCGCGGAGGGCGTATACGTTATCGCCGCGCGCATCCTGACCTTCTATTACTTCCTGCACTTCCTCGTGATTCTGCCGCTGCTCGGCTATCTCGAAAAACCGAAGAACGTGCCGCCTTCGATCGCGGATTCGGTGTTGAAGGGCAGGGAATCCGATCCAATGCCGGCGCGTGCCGGCGCGCGGAGGTAAGGCAATGACCGTGCGCGGTTCAGCCATTCTTGTTGCGGCCGTCGCCGCTCTCGCCCTCTCGCAGGCGGCGCCTGCGCCCGCGGCTGAAGCCGCAAAGCCCGATCGGCAGTCCTGGTCGTTCCAGGGTCCGTTTGGCCATTACGACCGCGCGCAGCTTCAG
Organism: Xanthobacteraceae bacterium; assembly: GCA_022844205.1. GTDB lineage: Bacteria > Pseudomonadota > Alphaproteobacteria > Rhizobiales > Xanthobacteraceae > JAUSIF01. Next base: position 114,357 of record JALHMF010000007.1, read on the forward strand.
CGCGGCCTGAAGGTCTATCGCGAGGTCTGTCAGGCCTGTCATGGCCTGAAGCTCGTGGCGTTCCGCAACCTCGCCGAGACGGGCGGGCCGGAATTCTCCGAGGGTCAGGTCAAGACCATTGCCAGCGAATACAAGATCCAGGACGGCCCCAACGACAAGGGCGAGATGTTCGAGCGCGACGGACGTCCCTCCGACCGCTTCCCCTCGCCGGATGCCAACGAGCAGGCCGCGCGTGCACGCTTTAACGGCTCCTATCCGCCGGATCTGTCCGTGATCGCCAAGGCCCGCAGCTACGAAGTGGGCCTGCCTGGCGCGCTGGCCGATTTCTTCCGTCAGTATCAGGAGCACGGGCCGGATTATCTGCAGGCGCTCCTGACCGGATACCAGGAGCCGCCGGCGGGCGTCACCCTTCCGGACGGCCAGTACTGGAATAAGTATTTCCCGGGCAACCGGATCGCGATGAGCCAGCCGCTGCAGGACGGGCAGGTGAGCTATACCGACGGCACGCCGGAAAAACTCGACCAGTATGCGCGCGACGTCTCCGCTTTCCTGATGTGGGCCGCCGAGCCGCATCTGGAGCAGCGCAAGCGCATCGGCTTCCAGGTGATGATCTTCCTGATCATCTTTGCGGGCCTGATGTATTTCACCAAGAAGAAGGTCTGGGCGGACGCGCACTAGGGCAGGATCCCGAAAAGCGGGAACCGGTTTTCGGAGATCATGCCCAGGTAAAAATTATGGACGACAGAATTAAAAACGGCCGGGTCTTTTCCGGCCGTTTTTGTTTCGCTCGGACGATGACGGGTTGAGAATCGGAGCAGTTTATTTCTGCGTCGAGGATGCCTTCGACTGCTGATAGGCAGAGAGCTTCTTTTGAGAATTCTCCGCCTTCGGCTTTTTCTTTTCCTTGGGTTGTCTCTGCTGGCCTTTGGCCATTTGCCTCTCCTTGAACTGGGCGCGGATTGCCGAATCCGCCGCCACACCAAATTAGGTTAAACTCTCCCGGCGCTTAGCGACAAGGCTCCGGTTGCGAGCCATCCGGCCATGTTTTCAGGGATTTCCATGACCCCGTCCGATACGCTCGACCTACGCTCCACCATCCGCACGATCCCGGACTATCCGAAGCCCGGCATCCAGTTTCGCGACATCACCACGCTCTTGGGCAATGCCCGGGCGTTCCGGCGCGCGGTGGACGAACTGGTGCAGCCCTGGGCCGGCTCCAAGATCGACAAGGTGGCGGGAATCGAGGCGCGCGGCTTCATCATTGGCGGGGCGATAGCGCATCAGGTTTCGGCGGGGTTTGTGCCGATCCGCAAGAAGGGCAAGCTTCCGCACGACACGGTGCGGATCGCCTATTCGCTGGAATACGGCATCGACGAGATGGAAATGCACAAGGATGGCGTCTCAAAGGGCGAGCGTGTGATCCTGGTGGACGACCTGATCGCCACCGGCGGTACGGCGGAGGGGGCGGTGAAGCTCTTGCAGCAGAGGGGGGCCGAAGTGCTGGCGGCGGTTTTCATCATCGACCTGCCGGATCTTGGCGGAGCCGCGAAAATCAGGAAGCTCGGCGTGCCGGTACGGACGCTGGTGCAGTTCGAGGGGCATTGATTCTGAGACGTTCCCCGGGCGAGCCAACGGGTCCGCGCGAAGCGCGGCCCGATGACAAGCTCCGCGAGACCCGGGGTCCAGGAGTCTCCGCGGATAGATTTGCTTCTGACTGGACCCCGGCTCGGCTGCTTCGCAGCCGTCCGGGGAACGCCATGTCGTTAACCCGAACGCCGCTCCACAAACAGCGCGCCTTCGAACTCGTAGACCGGCTCGTTTTTCTGATTCACGGCGCTGAATTTCGAAAACACGAGTCCCCATTCCGGCCGTGAGGCGACTTCGCGTTTTCCGATGACTTCGCTGCGGTAGATCAGCGTATCGTTGGCATAGACCGGCTTGATCCATTTCAGGTTCTTGAATCCAGGCGAGACGCCGGTGCGCGCCGAGGTCTGGCCGGCCGTCTTCATGCGTGCCGCCTCCGCGTTCTGGTGGTCGATCATGAGACGCATGCAGGCCGCCGCCGTATGCCAGCCGGAAGCGACAAGGCTGCCGAAATGCGACTGCTTCGCCGCTTCCTCGTCCATGTGAAACGGCTGCGGGTCGAAGCGGACGGCAAAACGCTTGATGTCGGCGGCGCTGAAATGATGCTTGCCGAGGGTGGCACTCTCGCCGATCTCGATGTCCTCGAAGAATTTCATGCCGCCTCCGGATTGCGGACGCGGATGAGAACCGTGTTGGTCTGTTCGATGACCGCCTTTCCGGTCTCGTCCAGCAATTCGCTGCGCATGCGGACGAGGCCCATTTCCGGGCGGCTCTTCGAGACGCGCTTGTCGAGTACGGTGCGGCGGAGTGTCAGCTTCATGCCCGGCCGGACGGGACGCAGCCAGCGCACCTCCTCAATGCCCGGCGCGCCCATCGACGCCGTGTCCTTCACAAACTCGTCGAAGATCATGCGGAACATCAGCGCGCAAGTGTGCCAGCCGGACGCCGCGAGCCCGCCCAGCATGGAATTCCGACCGGCGGCCTCGTCGAGATGCATCGGCTGCGGGTCGAACTCGGCGGCGAAGGAGACGATCTCCTCGCGCGTGATGGTTCGCGGTTCGGAAGCGCGCACGTCGCCGGAAGTGAAGTCTTCGTAGTGGAGAAGTGAAGGCATTATCTGCTTTTAAGTTTTCGGAGAAAACGCGCAAGTGGCTTCCAAATATGTCATCGCCCGGCTTGACCGGGCGATCCAGTAATCACTGAAAGCAAGGTGTTTACTGGATCGTCCGCTTTCGCGGACGATGACATGAGCGGGGCGGTACCTCACATTTAATTCGCAAAGCGGAAGTGAAGCACGTCGCCGTCCTTCACGACATATTCCTTGCCTTCGAGACGCAGCTTGCCCGCGTCGCGCGCGCCCGTTTCGCCGCCGAGCGCCACGTAGTCCTTGAAGTCGATGGTTTCCGCGCGGATGAAGCCTTTTTCAAAATCCGTATGGATGACACCGGCGGCCTGCGGCGCGCGGGTGCCTTCGGTGATGGTCCAGGCGCGGGCTTCCTTTGGGCCGGCGGTAAAGTAGGTGATCAGCCCGAGCAACTCGTATCCGGCGCGGATCAGACGGTCGAGGCCCGGCTCCTCCAGTCCGGCGGACGCGAGAAACTCCGTGCGTTCGGTCGGGGGCAGGGTGGAAATCTCGGCCTCGATCTGCGCCGAGATGACGACCGCAACGGCGCCTTCGGCCTTGGCCTTGGCAAAAACCTTGTCCGAGAAAGCGTTGCCCTTCGCCGCCGACCTTTCATCGACATTGCAGACGTATAGAACCGGCTTGCCGGTCATGAGACCGAGCATCTGGAAAGCGCTCTCTTCTTCCGGCTTGCGCTGCATGGTGCGGGCGGGCTTGCCGTCGGAAAGCACCTTGATCGCACGCTGTATCAGATCGACCTGCGCGATGGCTTCCTTGTCGCCGCCTTTTGCTTTTTTCTGCAGCGGGTCGATGCGGCGCTCCAGGCTGTCGAGGTCCGCGAGCATCAGCTCGGTCTCGACGGTATCGGCATCGCGCAATGGATCGATGCCGCCCTCAACGTGGGTAATGTCGGAATCCTCGAAGCAACGCAGCACATGGGCGATGGCGTCGACTTCGCGAATGTGCGCGAGGAACTGGTTGCCGAGGCCTTCGCCCTTGGAAGCGCCGCGCACGAGACCCGCGATGTCCACGAAGGTCAGCTTGGTCGGCAGGATTTCCTTCGACTGCGCGATGCGCGCCAATTCGTTCAGGCGCGTATCGGGGACCGCCACTTCGCCGACATTCGGCTCGATGGTGCAGAACGGATAGTTCGCCGCCTGCGCAAGCGCCGTCTGCGTCAGCGCATTGAAGAGGGTCGATTTGCCGACGTTCGGCAGGCCGACGATGCCGCACTTGAATCCCATATTTTGCTCGTTATTTCGCCGGATCGTCCGGCTGATTAATGTTGATGCCCTTCGCGCGAAGCGCGAGATGGACCTTGTTCTGAAATTCTTCCGGTTTTCCGAGAGCCAGAAACTCGGCGGCGTCCGCGGAAGCATCGCAAATCGCTTCGACCCAGTCCCGCTCGTCCTTGTCGAAATCGTTCAACACATACGACTGCACCTGCTCCGGGGTCGCCGGACGTCCGACGCCGATCCGCACGCGCTGATATTCGTTGCCGATATGCGCGCTGATCGAGCGCAAGCCATTGTGACCAGCATTGCCGCCGCCGGTTTTCACACGCAGCTTCGCAGTGGCAAGATCGATCTCGTCATGGAACACGGTGACGCCGTCGAGCGCGATCTTGTAAAAGGTCTGTGCTTCGCCAACCGCGCGGCCGGAGTCGTTCATGAACGTCATGGGCTTGAGGAGAAGTACTTTCTCGCCACCGAGATCGCCTTCCGAGGTCTCCCCCTGAAAGCGCCGCCGCCATGGCGAAAAGCGATGACGGCGGTGGATTGCGTCGAGCACGAGGAAACCGATGTTGTGGCGGTTCCCGGCATAACGCGGCCCCGGATTGCCGAGCCCAGCGAAGAGTAGCATGGGCAGCCTCCGTGGCCGCGTTGTGAGCCGTTACTTCTTGGCGTCGGCCTTCGGCGCTGCCGCAGGGGCCGCACCTTCCGCCGGAACCGCACCTTCCGCAGGGACCGCACCTTCCGCCGGAGCAGCCGCCGTCGCCGCTGTCGCAGCCGCTGCCGCCGCCGCATCGGCTTCCGCCTTCTGCTTGGCGAGCAACTGCTCTTCGATGTAGCCGGACGACGACACGACGGTCGCGACGGTAAAGTCGCGGTCGCGGATCACCGGACGGATGCCATCGGGCAACGGAATCTTGGAAATGTGCAGCGAGTTGCCGATGTCCATGCCGCCGAGATCGGCGGTGATGGATTCGGGAATCTTCTCGGCCGGGCACCAGAATTCGACCGTGTGGCGGACGATGTTCAGCGTGCCGCCGCGCTTCAGGCCCGGAGCGCCGTCGTGGTTCACGAACTTGACCGGGATGTGCACGCGCACCGTGGTGCCCTGGCCGAGCCGCTGGAAGTCCACATGGATCGGGCGGTCCTTTACCGGGTCGAGCTGGAAGGCGCGCGGGATCACGCGCGTCTTCTGGCCGTCCACGTCGAGGTCATAGACGGTGGTCAGGAAGTGGCCCGCATAAATGCGGTGCGTGATTTCCGCCATGTCGAGCGAAATCGTAAGGGGGGTCAGCTTTTCTCCGTAAATCACGCCGGGGACCCGGCCTGAGCGGCGAGTTGCGCGGGCGGCTCCCTTACCGGCCTTCGGGCGCGCAGTCGCCTTCATCTCTTTAACGTTAGACATAGCTTTTCCTCTTGGAATGACCGCGACACGCCTCCAGGGATGCGGATGGCCGCGGGCGCGTCTCTATAGCGGGAGGGGCCGGGGGAGGCAAATACCCAGGCCGGAGCGTGAGATGCGGCGATTGCGCACCCATAAATGGTCATGCCCGGCCTCGTGCCGGGCATCTCGCTTAGGAAGGCAATGCCTTCCTGAACGGGATGGCCGGGACAAGCCCGGCCATGACAGTCATTAACTTTTGCGAGCCTTTTTCTTCGCTTTCGGCTTCTTCCGCCCCTTCAGCTTCGCCAGCTTCTCCTGAAAGGGCCGGATCGAGGCGGCATGGATAAAGCGATCGAAGATGCCGGGCGGGTGGGTGAAGTGGCGGGTCAGGAAGAATGCATGTTCCTTCGCCACGAAATAAGCGTTCAGGCCATCGTGATAAACTTGGCGGTAGCCATGCGGCGCGAGGAAGCGCGCATAATCCTCCGCCCGGTCCGGCACCTCGTCCACCCGGTTGATCATGGCGATCGTCACCGGCAGTTTCGATTCCAGCAAGACGATCTTCGGACGATGCCGGCTGAAGTCGCAGCCCTTCATCACGTCCATCTCGGTGCCTTCGACGTCGATTTTCAGGAAGTCGATTTTCTTCCCGGCGGCGTAGCGATCCAGCACTTCCTTGAGCGGAAGCAGCGGCACGGAATGTTCTTCCACTTTCAATCCGTCGCGTTTGTGCTCGGCGGCGATTTTTGCATCGGTGGTGGAATAACCGTGCCACTTGCGGACTTCATAAAAGATGATCGCATCGTTGCGATCACCGACGCAGAGCTTGAGATTGATGTCGCGGGGGCGTTTCGCTTTCAGCCGGTTGAAATTGGCGTTGAGCGGCTCGATGTTGATGCCCGACCAGCCGCGCTCGTAGAAAACCCGCGTTACGTTATCGATGTCGGGGTCGTTCGCGCCGACATCCACATAGAAACCGCGCTTGCCCGGAAAACAGCGGGCGAGCATCACGTCCTCGAAATTCTGCGCGTAGCTCGTGATGCCGACGGGGATTTTGACTTTGTTTCTGGCCATCAGTCGAACAGGCTCGAGACGCTCTCTTCGGCGGCGGTGCGGTTGATCGCGTCGCCCATCAGGGTGGCGATGGACAGCACGCGCATGTTGCGCGCGACGCGCACGGCTTCGGTCGGCTGGATCGAGTCGGTGATGACCAGTTCTTTCAGCTTCGATGCCGTGATGCGCGCGACCGCGCCGCCGGAGAGCACGCCGTGGGTGATATAGGCGTAAACGTCCCTGGCGCCTTTTTCCAGCAGCGCCTCGGCGGCGTTCACCAGCGTGCCGCCGGAGTCGACGATGTCGTCCACGAGGATGCAGGTCTGGCCAGCCACTTCGCCGATCACGTTCATCACTTCGGATTCGTTCGGACGGTCGCGGCGTTTGTCGATGATAGCGAGCGGCGCATCGATGCGCTTGGCGAGTCCGCGTGCGCGCACGACGCCGCCGACATCCGGCGAAACGACGGTCACATCGGACAGTTTGAACCTCTCTTTAATGTCTCGCACCAGCACGGGCGAGGCATAAAGGTTATCGGTCGGGATATCGAAGAAGCCCTGGATCTGACCGGCATGCAGGTCCAGAGTCATGACGCGGCTGGCACCCGCATGTGCGATCAGGTTGGCGACAAGCTTCGCGGAAATCGGCGTGCGCGGTCCAACTTTTCGGTCCTGCCGCGCATAGCCGAAATACGGGATCACCGCCGTAATGCGCTTCGCGGAGGCGCGCCGCAGCGCGTCGATGATGATGAGCAGTTCCATCAAGTGATCGTTGGCGGGGAACGAAGTGGACTGCAAAATGAAAACGTCGCGGCCGCGGACGTTCTCCTCGATCTCGACGAACACTTCCATGTCGGCGAAACGCCGGACGATGGCCTTGGTCAGCGGGGTAGCCAGATGCGCGCCGATCGCCTCGGCCAGCGCGCGGTTGGAATTGCCTGCAACGAGCTTGATTTCGCCGTTGTTGTTGCTCGCCATCGGCCTTGTTTCCTTGCGCCCGGACAGGTCTTTTCGCCTGTCATGAGAAAGTCACTAGCGGCGGGGGGATGCGCTGTAAATATGGCCCCCGGTCTGTCCCCGGACCTTATTGGCTGCTGCTCGCCGAATCGGCGGAGGCTCGCGCGACGGCGGGTAAATCGAGCCTGGCGGTGAGGGCTTCGAAGCCCTTGGCGGCGATCCGTGCCAGCGTTGCATCGTCGCATTGGGCCCAGATGTCGCGGCCGGCGCGGCCGACCGGTTCTTCACCGCTCAGCCGGAAGCTGCGTTTTGTGCGTTCGTCGAACACATCCCACGCCCAGGCGATGCTGGCCTGTTTCTTTTTCTTTTCCGAGGATGCCGCGAGATAGGCCCTTACGCGATAGGCGGCGGGGCCGGTGTGCGAGACGACCGGAAGGTCGCGCTTCTCGGCTTCGGCCTTCAGCGCGCTCACAACGCGCTCGAAAACCGGACGAGGAGGGCCGTCGATGGATTCGAAAGCCAGCGTGCGCGGGCCGGTGTACGGAAGCGAGCCGGTGATGTCGGCGTTGGCCGCGCAACCGGCAAGCGCGAGCGCTGCGAACAGCGGAGTGCATGCACGCATGAAGAGGCGAGAAGCCGCGCGACAGGCGCGACGCAGCACGGACATTGACGGTACTCCCGCGCCGGTGCGAACTTTTGGCGTTCTTCACCGGCCACAAAAGGGTGGTAGCCTAAGCCCACCGCAATGTCATGCCCCGCGAAAGCGGGGCATCCGGTAACCACGACAGGCGAAGGTGTTTACTGGATCGTCCGCTTTCACAGACGATGACAAATCATCATTTCAAGACCGCGATCGCCGCGATCAGGCGTCCGTAGTCCGACTCGTTGCGATGGGTCGCGCGGCGATAACTGTAGAAGCGGCGCTCGTCGGAATAGGTATCGAGGCCGAGATCGTCAATTTCCTCTACCCCTGCGGCCGTTAACTTTGAGACGATAAATCCCGGCAGGTCGAACATCGAGTGCCCTGCGCGGGCCGACGGAACGAAAAATTTCGCATGGGCAGGATCGCCTGCGAGGAAGCGCTCGAAAAATTCCTTGCCGACTTCGTAACTTTGCTGCCGGATGAGCGGCCCGATGGCGGCGACCACGCGCGATCGTTTCGCGCCGAGTGTTTCCATGCTCGCAAGCACTGACTCGATGATGCCATCGAAGGCGCCTTTCCAGCCTGCGTGCGCGGAAGCGACCACGCGCGCTTCATCATCCGCAAAAAGAAGCGGCCCGCAGTCCGCGGCGCCTACGCCGATCGCGAGCGCGGGCGTGCGGGTGACAATTGCATCCGCCTTCGGCGCTTCGCCGCGCGCCCACGCTTTCTCGGCGACCACGGCATTGGCGGAATGAATCTGATAGGCGTTGATCAGCGCGTCCGCTTGCAGTGCCGCAGCCATCCGCCGGCGGTTTTCGGCGACGTTCTCAGGTTTGTCACTGGAGCCTTGTCCGCCATTCAGGCTCGCATACATGCCTTCCGACACGCCGCCCTCACGCGTGAAGAAACCATGGCGGATGTATTTCAGCGCGGCGAGTTTTTTCGATTGAATCATCATGGCGCGGAAACTCGCCGTCGCCCCCTCAACTGTCAAATCCCGGCAGGGAAGAGAGCGAGGGATGGCTGAAGGCCATGGCCTTGAACAGTTCGCCCATGCCGGGCGCCGGGCCGGTAAGCCTGTTCAGCGCGGATTCGATTTCCGAAGCCGCCTTCGCCTCCTTGTCTTCCATCAATTTCTCCGCCCGCACTCCAATTCCGAGCCGGTTCAAAAAAATTCCCTGCGTGACGGGCCCGTGAACGCGGGCCGCGTGCAGGCGTGCGAAGGATGCAAGCGCCTCGAAATCGACGTGCGAGGTGAGATCGGCCTCGCCGGGATTTTCGAGCGCGTTTGCGAATTGATGTCCGCGGATCGCCTGCAGCGTATCGCCGGGGGCGCTTCGCTCATGCCCGTAGTCGATGAAGAGTGCGGCACCTCCTTCGCGTGCGATCCGCTGAGCGATGCCTTTCAGCGAGGACAGATCGCGGCGCTCGAACATTTCGCCCGTGTGAGCGGCTACCGCCGAGGTGGGAAGGACTTTCTCGATGCCCGGCAGCCGGTCGGGTGCGGCTCCGAACACCAGTTTGTCGTCGGCAATGCCGACGCACCATTCGTGCCAGCCGTCCTGCAGCTTGATGATCTGGTCGATGGGCAGGGCGTCGAGGAATTCGTTGGCGATTACGGCAAGCGGCCCGCGAGGCAGCGTATCGAAGGTCTTGTGCCAGTGAACGGGCAAGTCGGCGTCGTGCAGGACAACGCTCTGAATTTCCGTCAGTGAAGGACTGGTCTCGACCAGGTGCACTTCAAGGGCGGATCGAAAATCCGGCACCACCTTCAAGGCACGCAGCAGGTCGCGCATGAGTGAGCCCCGGCCGGGGCCGAACTCCGCGAGGTGCAGCTTTCCCGGCTTGCCCATCAGCCGCCAGACTTCCGAGAACCACAGTCCGATCATCTCGCCGAACATCTGGCTGATCTCGGGTGCGGTGACGAAATCGCCGCCGGATCCGAACGGATTGCGGTTCATGTAATAGCCGTACTGCGGATGGCCGAGGCAGAGCGCCATGTAGCGCGAGACGGGCATCGGCCCGTCCGCTTCAATCAGTCTGCGGACTTCTTTTTCGAGTTCGTTCACAGCAATGCTCAAATAAAAACAGCGCCGGTTTCCCGGCGCCGTTTTCTACAGCGTAATGCGAAAACTGTCCGTTTACTTCTTGAGCATCGAGGCCGGCACCTTGCCGCCGTTCTCCGCGATCTTCTGCATCACCGTCTTGTGCAGCCAAATATTCATCTCCGCTGTGCCGCCCAGAGCGCCGGTGTAGCCCAGCTCCTTGGCGAGCGCATTGCGGGAATTGAGGCTGGAATCCATGTCGAGCGCCTTCATGAGGTCAACGATCGATTCCTTCCAGTTCAGCTTTTCCTTTTTGGTGGCGGCTGCCGCGGCAACCACCTTCTCCACATCGACCGGCTCCATCGCGCTGGCTTTGCTGGTGCCGAAGATTTTTTCGAAGATCGTGCTGAGGATACCCATTGTTGTAGTTCTCCCTTGCGTAAATCGTTGCCCGGCCGTTTCTGGCTAGCGATGCTAAAAGCCTAGCCATTCGCATGGAACTCGGCAACGAGAACATCACGGCGTGTTTTGCCGCTCGGGAAGCCCATATTTTCTTGTGACAACTTTATTTCGGTCGTGCGGTTGCGATCATCCAGGCACCGAGGGCCAGCATCGGAATTGACAGCAACATGCCCATGGTCAGTCCGCCCCAGAGATAACCGATATGGGCGTCCGGCTCGCGGAAAAGTTCGCCAATGATGCGGGCAAGGCCGTAGCCGGCGACGAACTGGCCGCCGATGAAGCCCGGCCGCGAGAGCTTGCCGGCCTTCAATGCGATCAAGAGCGAGGCAAACAACAGCAGCCCTTCGAGGCCGGCCTGATAAAGCTGACTGGGATGGCGCGGCTCCAGGCCGGCGCCCGGAAAGATGAAGGCCCAGGGGACATCCGTCGTTCGCCCCCAAAGCTCGCCGTTCACAAAATTCGCGAGCCGTCCGAGGAAAAGCCCGATCGGCGTCACGAGGGCGGCGATGTCGAGCATCGAGCGCATCGAAATCTTGCGGCTGCGCGCGAACAACAAGAGCGCCAGCACCGTACCGAGAAAACCGCCGTGGAACGACATGCCGCCCCGCCACAGCACGAAAATCTCGAGCGGGTTCTCGGCAAAATAGACGGGATTGTAAAAGAGCACGTAGCCGAGACGGCCGCCCAGCACGATGCCGATCGCGGCCCAGGCGATCACATCGTCGATGTCGTTCGAGGTGACAGGCGATTTCCCGCCCCAGAGCTTTGGCCGACCCGCGACCGTGCGGGCGAACCACCATGCGCCGAGAATGCCGGTCACATAGGCGAGCGCGTACCAGCGGATTGCCAAAGGGCCGAAGGAGACGGCGATCGGGTCGATATGCGGGAAAGGAAGGGCGAGGAGAGACATTCTTGGGGTGATGCGGGCGGGAAGCGGTTGAGTCAAGTTTAAGAAGTTGACGCACCGGGCTTGCGCGGCCTCCTTTCGATCCCCATTGTGACAGGCGAGCGACTGGAGTGTTTGCCATGACCCAGACCACCAACCGTTTCTTCGACGAAATCGCCCGGCTGATGAACGATGCCGCGGGGGTCGCCGACGGCGTGCGCAAGGAAATCTCCACGCTTGTGCAGTCTCAGGCCGAGCGGATCCTGCGGGACATGGATGTGGTCACCCGCGAGGAATTCGAGGCGGCGAAGGAAATGGCCGCAAAAGCCCGCGAGGAAAACGAGCGTCTGGCGGCCAGACTCGCCGAAGTTGAAAAACAACTCGGCGCCGGCGGCAAATCCGGCAGCTGACTCCGGCATTTCCACGAAACTGTGCATGGCGTTCCGAACGCCTGTGGACGCACCTGTTTTGCCATTGAAGGACGCGCCGAATCCGATTCTGCTGTGGATCGGGAATCAAGTTCGGGCGCCGGTTTTGGGCGGCGTTTCAAGGGCTTCAGCGCGAACGGTGAGGCGGAGTCGGTAGGGCGTCGGCAGCCCGCGATCGGGATTCCGGTTGCGGCTTCAATCAAGGGAATTCGAGGTCGAAATGGCTTTCACCGACATGGAAATCGAGCGACTAGGCAATCCGGTCGATATGATCGAGCGGCTGGCTTCGCTCAACGAATGGTCGTTCGAACGATCCAACGACTACGAAATTTCACTGTCGATTTCCGGCCGCTGGACCGATTACCAGGTTTCCTTCCAGTGGATGAGCGACATCGAGGCGCTGCATCTGGCCTGCGCGTTCGACCTGAAGGTGCCGGACGCGCGCATGCCGGAAGTCCTGAAGCTGCTGGCCAAGGTGAACGAACAGCTTTGGGTTGGCCATTTCGACGTTTGGACCGACGAAGGCATGATCATGTACCGCAACGCGCTCCTGCTCGCGGGCGGCGCGACCGCAAGCGGCCGCCAGTGCGAGGTGCTCCTGAACAGTGCTGTCGAGGCCGCGGAGCGCAACTTCCAAGCATTTCAGTTTGTCATCTGGGCGGGCAAGAGCGCCAAGGAAGCAATGGAAGCAACCTTGTTCGAAACCGCCGGCGAGGCGTGACCGATGCAGACGCTCCAGTCCGTACCCGGGCCCGTGCTTCTGGTCGGTGCGGGCAAGATGGGCGGCGCGCTGCTGGAGGGCTGGCTTTCGCGCGGTTTGCCGCCGGCGCTGGTCGCGGTCCGCGATCCTTCCACGTCGGTTGAACTCGCGAAACTGCTTGCGTCAAAGCGCATCGCGCGCGATCCGCAGCCGCCGCTGCTGCCGAACCACGCCGCGGTCGTCATCGCGGTGAAGCCGCAGGAAGCGGCGCATGTGATTTCCGAGGTCTCGCGCTTCGTCGGGCCCGAAACGGTGGTGATCTCCGTGATGGCCGGACGTCCCATCACGTTTCTCGCGAGGCATCTGCCGAGGAACGCCGCGATCGTTCGCGCGATGCCGAATACGCCGGCCTCGGTCGGGCGCGGGATCACCGTTGCCGTTCCCAATACCAAGGTGAAGCCGCAGCATCGCGACCTTGCGCATGCGCTTCTGTCCGCGACCGGGCCGGTCGAATGGATCAAGAACGAGAAGCTGATGGATGCGGTGACCGCGGTTTCCGGCTCCGGGCCCGCCTATGTATTCCTGCTGGCCGAAAGCCTCGCGCGGGCAGGGGTGGCGGCGGGTCTGCCGAAACCGCTGGCGGACAAGCTCGCGCGCGAGACGGTCTCGGGGGCGGGCGAACTGCTGCGGCGCTCCGATCTCGATCCTTCAAAACTGCGCGAGAACGTGACCTCCAAGGGCGGCACCACCGAAGCCGCGCTCAAAATCCTGATGAGCAAGAGCGGCTTCGACCCGGCCCTGAAGAAAGCCGTCGCGGCCGCCGCCAAACGTTCGCGCGAGTTGGCGAAGTAAGCCGAATTTCTAGCATTATCGGCATTGCTGTCATCGTCCGCGAAAGCGGACGATCCAGTACCCCCCGGTGCGAACGATTTTGCCTGGCGATTACTGGATTCCCTGCTTTCGCGGGGAATGACAAGAACGGATGCCTTTTCTCTGCCGCGCTGCTCACCTACATTACGAGCGGGGCTAAGGAGTACAGCCGTGGCCGGTGTCAATCGCGATACAGTCGTCAGTGCATTTCTCGCCTTGCTTGCCGAAAAGAGTTTCAACGAGATCGATCTGGCGGCGGTGGCGGCGCGCTCTGGCGTTTCGCTCGCGGACCTGCGCGGCGAATTTGGCTCGACCTTCGACATGCTGGCGGCGTTCTACCGCGATGTAGACAAGAAGGTGCTGGCGTCCGGGGATTCCGAGCTTGTGGACGCGCCCGCGCGCGAACGGCTGTTCGACGTGCTGATGCGGCGGATCGAGACGGTGCAGCCGCACAAGGATGCGCTGCGTTCCCTTTTCAAATCCGCGCAGCGCGATCCGAGCCTCGCTTTGGGCCTGAACCGGCTGGCGCTCCGCTCGCAGCAGTGGATGCTGTCAGCCGCCGGGATCGGCTCCGCCGGCATGGCGGGCCGTATTCGCGCGCAGGGGCTGGTCTATGTGATGGCGAAGACGCTGCGCGTCTGGTTCGAGGACGATGACGAAGGGCTCGCGCGCACAATGGCGACGCTCGACCGCGAACTCGCCAATGGCGAGCGCGCGATGAACATGCTCGGCGGGTTTTGGAACATGGTGCCAGGTTTCACAAGCCGGCGCGCGCGCAGGTACAAGCCGGATCAAGACGTGCCGCCCGCGGGCAATCAGGCGGCCTGAACGATGCCCGATCCGATACTGCCGAAGATCACGTTCGACGATTTTTCCAAGGTCGATATCCGGGTTGGCACCATCGTGGCTGCGGAGTCGTTCCCGGAGGCGCGCAAACCCTCGATCAAGCTCACGATCGATTTTGGCGGCGAGATCGGAGCACGCCGCTCTTCGGCGCAACTCGTGAAGCACTACCAGCCGGAACAACTGATTGGCAAACAGGTGGCGGCGGTGCTGAACTTTCCCCCGCGCCAGATCGGCCCCATGATGTCGGAAGTGCTGACGCTGGGATTCCCGGACGAGGAGGGCGGTGTCGTGCTGTTCTCGCCGGACCTGAAAATCCCGAACGGCGGGAAGCTCTTTTAACCCTTGTCATTTAACCCTTGTCATTCCGGAGGGCGGGCGAAGCGAGGCAATCCGAATGCATAGCCACCTCTTTCAATCGTTCACTGGGCGTCCATGGATTCCGGGCTCGCGCCTTCGGCGCGCCCCGGAATGACGGTCACACCGGAATTCTCACCGTCGCGCGCAGGCCGCCCATCGGGCTTTCCGACAGCGTGATGTCGCCGCCATGGACGCCCGCGATATCGCGGGCGATCGACAGGCCGAGGCCCGAACCGCTCTGGTTCTGGTTGCGGGAATCGTCCAGACGCAGAAAAGGCCGGAAGACGTCGTCGCGAAGGTCGCTCGGAATGCCGGGGCCGTCGTCGTCCACCTGCACGAACAGCCAGCGCGGCTCGCGCGAACCGGACAGCGAAACCGTGTTGCCGAACCGGATCGCATTCGACACCAGATTGGCAATGCAGCGCTTGAACGAATCCGGCCGCACCTGAACCATTGGCGGACCGGAGAAGGCGGTGCTCGCGCGCTTGCCGCGCCGCTCGGCGTCGGCGGCGAGATCGTCGAGAATGCCCTTCACATCGACGAGAGTGGGCAGTTCGCCGCTCTCGTCCTTGGCGAAGGCGAGATAGGCTTCGAGCATTCGCTGCATCTCGTCGACATCCTTGCGGAGCGCCTGAATTTCCGGGTTGTCATCGATCAGCGCCAGTTCGAGCTTGAAGCGCGTCAGGATGGTGCGGAGATCATGCGAAACGCCGGCCAGCATCGTCGTGCGCTGCTCGATCTGCCGCTCGATGCGCCGCTTCATTTCCATGAACGAAAGTGCCGCCTGCCGCACTTCACGCGCCCCGCGCGGATGGAAGTTCGCAATCTCGCGGCCCTTGCCGAAGGCGTCGGCCGCTTCCGCGAGGCGCAGGATCGGTTTGATCTGGTTGCGCAGGAAGAGGATCGCGATGCCAAGCAGGATAATCGAGGTGCCGATCATCCAAACAAGAAAAATATGCGAGTTGGATGCGTAGGCCATATGGCGGCTGGCATAGACACGCATCACCGCGTTCTCGAGCTGAACGCGAATTTCGAGCAGACTGGAGTCGCCAACGGTGTCGATCCAGAACGGCCGGTCGATGAGCCGGCTGATCTGTTGGGAGAGTGCTGAGTCCGGCGTCGAAAAGAACGGCTTTGGCCCCGGCGCGGGAAGCGGTTCCAGCGGCAGCAGTTCGACATTAAGGTTCAGTTTTTCCGCGGCGATCTTCACCAGTGTCGCGGATTTCGGATCCTGCGGATAGCGGTGGTAGGTTTCGACGAGTGCCGAAATGTCCTGTGCCACCGCGGTGGACATCCGCCGCGTCACGAAATTGTAGTGCCGCTCCATGAACACGAAAGCGACGACCGATTGCAGAAGTACCATCGGCGTGACGATGATCAGCAGCGCGCGCGCGTAGAGGCCCTTCGGCAGCTTTGCGTTCATCCACGCCGAGGCGCGGCGATGCGGCAGGGCGAAAATCCCGAGCACATAGCCGACGCTGTTCCGGATTTTCAGCAGAAGGTTCACGGCGTCGCCACCAGCCGGTAGCCGATACCGCGCACGGTGCGGAGGTAGATCGGCTCGTTGGGATTATTCTCCACCTTCCGACGCAGGCGGTTGATCTGCACGTCTACCGCCCGTTCGCTCGCTTCTACGCCAGGGGTAGCCAGATCCTGCCGCGGCACGGTTTCGCCGGGCTTGGTGGCAAGCACGCGCAGCATGTCGCGTTCGCGGTCGGTGATCCGGACGGTTTCGCCGTCGCGCAAAAGCTCGCCGGATTCAATATGGAAACTGAAATCGCCAAAATGAACGAGTTCCACCGGTTTTGATTCCGACTGTTCACTGCGCTTCAGGAGGTTGCCGATGCGCAACAGCAGTTCGCGCGGCTCGAACGGTTTCGGCACATAGTCGTCCGCGCCGGTTTCAAGGCCCGCCACGCGGTCGAGCGGTTCGGCGCGCGCCGTCAGCATCAGGATTGGCACGTTCGGTAGCGTGTCCCGGATCGAGCGGGCGAGGTCGAGGCCGCTTTCGCCCGGCATCATCACGTCCAGGATGAGCAGGTCGAAGGCCATGCTGCCGAGGTGCTTGCGCGCTTCCGCGGCATTGTTCGCGGTGGTGACGCGATAGCCATTGTCCGAAAGGTAACGCGACAACAGTTCAACGATGCGGAGGTCGTCATCGACCACCAGCAAATGCGCGGCGTTATCAGAGGGGGCTGAACGCGGATGGGTCATCACATCTCGAATGTTATTTGACGCCGGGGAGTTCGCCGCGATCGGCGCGGGCGATCAGCCGCTCGACTTCCTCGCGTGTGGCCGGGTCGATCATGGCGAGCAGAAACTTGCGGGCGGCCTCGCGAGCAGCGGGACCGGACTCATTTAGTGCGCGGGTAAAACGTTTGGTTTGCAGAAGCGCCAGATCGCGCGCGAGCGTATCGCCCTTCGCAGTGAGATAGAGCAGCCGCTGGCGGCGGTCTGCAGGGCCGGCCTTCTGAATCACATAGCCGTCCTCCACCAGTTCGCGCAGCACGCGGCCAAGGCTCTGCTTGGTAATCTTGAGCACATCGAGCAGGTCCGCTACGCGCATGCCCGGATGGCGGTTCACGAAGTGCAACACCCGGTGATGCGCGCGGCCGAAGCCGAGATCGGCCAGCACCTCGTCCGCATCGCCGATGAAATCGCGGTAGGCGAAGAACAGAAGCTCGATCAGGTCATAGGACGGCTGGCCGGCGCCCGCACCTTTGCGAGCGAATTCATTGGGGCGAGAGGGTGCCATCGACACGTTTATGTCAGCCATATTGACATATCTGGGATTGATCTGTACCCGTCAGCGCGTTCCGGCGAAAGACCCGATCTTCCATCGTCTGGTTTCGGATCGGTCGTTGCGCCGCGCTACAAGACGCGCTCTCATGCGGGACCATAAAGGTTGTTGCCCGACAGGGCAAAACCCAAGAATTCGGCGGAAACTGGACCGGTAAGCGGGCGCTGCCCGTCACGAGGAGAGAGGCAAATGGCCGGAGAGCCCTTCGACAAACGGCCGGGTGTGATCTGGTACGACGGCAAGCTCGTGCCATGGGAATCCGCCAACCTGCACGTGCTCTCTCACGGCCTGCATTACGGAAGCTGCGTGTTCGAGGGCGAGCGCTCTTATGGCGGCGAAATCTACAAGTGCACCGAACACTCGGAGCGCCTGCTGGAGTCCGGCCGGCTGCTCGATTTTGAAATTCCTTACAGCGCGGCCGAGATCGACGCCGCCAAGCGTCTCGTTCTGGAGAAGAACGGGCAGACCGACGCCTATGTCCGTCCGGTCGCATGGCGCGGCAGCGAGATGATGGGCGTCTCGGCGCAGAACAATAAAATCCATCTCGCCATCGCAAGCTGGGAATGGCCGAGCTATTTCGATCCGGCGGAGCGGCTGAAGGGCTTGCGGCTCGACCTCGCGGAATATCGCAGGCCCGACCCGGCGACGATCCCGTGCAAGGCGAAAGCGGCCGGTCTCTACATGATCTGCACGATCTCGAAGCATCGCGCCGAGCGGAAGGGTTACGCCGACGCGATGATGCTCGACTGGCAGGGCCGCGTCGCGGAATGCACCGGCGCCAACATTTTCTTCATCAAGGACAACAAGATCCACACGCCGACGCCGGATTGTTTCCTCGACGGCATCACGCGCCGTACCGCGATTGCGCTTGCGAAGAAGAACGGCATCGAAGTAACCGAGCGGCGCATTTTGCCGGAAGAACTCGATGGGTTCTCCGAGTGCTTCATCACCGGGACGGCTGCGGAAGTGACGCCGGTTTCGGAGATCGCCAACTGGCGCTTCGCGCCGGGCGCGATCACGAAGAAACTGATGGACGACTACACGGCGGAAGTTCAGCCGAAGAAGCGTTCGGCGGCGGCCTGAGTCAAGCTTGCCCTGGTTTACCGATAAGCGGTCTGCGGCAAATTCGGCTCGCCTGAAAGCCCATGCTTGAGTGCGGACCTTTCAATGAACTTGAATGCGACGAGCAGCAGCAGCGTCAGCGGCCAGTCGTACCAATGAATATGACCCCTGTGCGCGGTACAGCACGTTTTGAAATCCCATTTCAGGCGGCGCCACAACAGATGTAATTGCATTTTAGGGCTCAGCAGATGCTTCATCCAGAAATCGGATAGCCGGTCGGATCGGGGTTGCGGACTATCATCACGCCGCCGCGGAGAGTGCTTCCGCCGGGTTTGTACCCAACGTTTGAATCGAAGGAATTCCTCGCGTCCGTCGGCAAATGCGACGCTGCGGCGCACGTCGAGGATGAATGGCAGACCGCCGAATTCGTGGATCGACTCTGCGTCAGGCAAGAACAGAAATTTGTATCCGGCTTTTAACAATTCCGATCTGCGGAGCCTCGAATTCACGAACGGGTTTTCATCAGCCGGAAAAGAGTGAGCCTCCAGCAACTCGCGGCGGTACAGCGCTGCGTTGTTGCAGACCTGCGTCGTGAAGCCGGTCCCGCCGACTTCGAGATAGCCGCGGTCGATGAGCGCGAGCGAACGTTTCAGCGGACTTGTTCGATCATAGGTCGTGCGCCCGCTGAAAGCGGACGCCGCGGGATAGTCCTGGGCCGCTTTTGCCATGAGCCGCATCCAGCCGGGCAAGGGTCTGGAGTCTGCTTCGAACACGGCGATGAGATTGCCCGTCGTGTAAGGCAAGGCGGCGTCTTTCAGCGCCCATGAATGTTCCAAAGCAAAAAATACAACCCGGGTGTTCGGGGCGATTGCTAGCAAATCTTCCGGAAAGGTTGCTTTGTCCTTTTCCGGCTCGGCAAGGATGATTTCGAAAGGTTCGGAAATGTCCTGTGCCGCGAAGGCATGGAGGATACGCCGCTCATCGGTCCAGGTCTTTTCACCGGTCTCGTAATCCGACACGATAATGACGCTGATCCGGAATTTATCCGGAGCTGCAGCGACCTGATTGACGTCTGGCATTTCTACTCGGCGGCCTTGCGTTTCGCGCCGCGTTCCCATCGCGCGGCGGCGTTGTCGTCCTTCTCTTTAGCTTCCACCCAGTTTTCAGCGCCGGCGCTTTCCACTTTCTTCCAGAACGGCGCGCGGGTTTTCAGGAAATCCATCAGGAATTCCGCCGCCTCGAAGGCAGCCATGCGGTGCTTTGACGTGCAGGCGGCGAACACAATCACTTCACCCGGCACAATGCGTCCGACACGATGCACAATGCGAGCACCGAGCAGCGGCCAGCGTGCCTTGGCCTCCTCGATATGGCGGCTGATTTCGGCCTCGGCCATGCCGGGATAGTGCTCAAGTGTCAGCGACGTGATCTTTCCGCTGTCCTCGCTGTCGCGGCAGATGCCTGAAAACGCCACCAGCGCACCAACATCGCTACGGCCGCGCGTCAGCGCTACCGTTTCGGCGGCGGGGTCGATCGGCTGGTCGGTGATGCGTACTTGCATCATGCAAATATACCGCGATCGCGGGTCTTGCACATCATCCGCCCGTCATCGGCGGAAACAGCGCGATCTCGCGGGCATTGGCGATCGGTGCGTCGGGCTTCACATGCACCTTGTCGATGGCGGCGCGGATCACCTTCGCATTCTCGAAGGCGTGGGCATATTCCTCGCCGCGACCGGTCAGAAACCGCAGGAGGTCGGCGACGGTCTTCACCGAGGCGGGAAGTTCAACGTCTTCCTCCGCCTTGCCGACGCGCTCGCGAAGCCATGCGAAATAAAGAATCTTCATTTGGTGTCGCCGACAATGTGCTTCACGCCCGCGCGAAAATAATCGAAGCCCGTGTAGAGCGTGAGAAGGGCTGAAATCCAGAGCAGCGTGATTCCCGTCATCGTGATTCCGGGAAACATCTTATCGCCGGCAGGACCGGCGAGCAGAAAGCCGACGGCAACGAGCTGCATCATCGTCTTCCACTTGGCGAGGCGCGACACCGGAACGCTGACGCGCAATTCAGCCAAGAATTCACGCAGCCCGGAAACCAGAATCTCGCGGCAAAGGATAATGAGCGCCGCCCAAAGCGACCAGCCGCGGATCGTGTCGTCGGCGGCGAGCATGAACAGGGAGCCGCCAACCAGCAGCTTGTCGGCGATGGGGTCGAGCATTTGTCCGAGTTTGGACTGCTCGCCGTAACTGCGCGCTACCCAGCCATCGAGCAAATCGGTGATCGCGGCGACGAGAAAAATCGCGAGCGCCACCCAGCGCAGCCAAAGTCCCGCGCCATAAATCGTGATGGCAAACAGGCAGACCGCGATGGCGGGGACGGCCGCTATGCGGCCATAGGTGAGCAAATTTGGAAGCGAATAGGCATGGCCGTTCATTGCCGGTGCGGCGTCATTTTCAGGAACGGCACTCGCCTGATTGATCGGCGTACTCATGCGCCGACAAAAAGACACCCCGGGGCCGTGGCGTCAATGCGGCAATCGATAAAATCGCCGCTAGGTGGTGTGGAAATAGCCGTACACCGCTCTGGCTGTGGCGGCATTGATGCCGGGAACTGCCTCCAGATCGGCCAGCGAGGCACGCTCGATTGCCTGCAATGTTCCGAAATGCCGGAGCAGCGCGCGTTTGCGCGTAGGTCCGATGCCCTGAATTTCCTGCAGGCCGCTGCTCACGAGGTCCTTGCTGCGACGGATGCGATGCGAGCCGATGGCAAAGCGATGCGCCTCGTCGCGCAGGCGCTCGACGAAATAGAGTACCGGGTCGCGCGGCGGCAAGCGAAACGGCGGCCGCTCCGGGAGATGAAATGTCTCACGGCCCGCATCGCGATCGGCACCTTTCGCGACAGCGAGAAGACAAAGATCGTTGATGCCGAGATCGGCGAGCACCTCGCGGGCACTGGACAACTGGCCCGGTCCTCCGTCGATGATCACAAGGTCCGGCCATGGCGACTCCGCAGCCCCGTCGCGCGGGGATTCCGTCATCAGCCGCTTGAAGCGGCGGCGCAGCACCTCCCGCATCATGCCGTAGTCGTCGCCCGGTGAGAGATCCTCGGAGCGAATATTGAACTTGCGGTACTGATTCTTCTGGAATCCCTCCGGCCCCGCGACGATCATCACGCCGACGGCGTTTGTGCCGGAGATATGGCTGTTGTCGTAAACCTCGATGCGGCGCGGCGGCAGGGTCAGGCCGAGCACATCGGCGAGACCCTTCAGGTGCCGGGCCTGCGAGGCGGATTCCGCGAGGCGGCGCTGAAGGGCGCCCTTCGCATTCATCGCGGCGTGCTGGACCAGCGCGTGCTTGTCCCCGCGCGACGGTATTGCGACCTCGACCTTGTAGCCCGAGCGCGTGCAGAGCGCTTCTTCGAGCAGTTCCTTCTCTACGATCTCGTGCGAAAGGAGCACAAGGCGGGGGCTGGTCTTGTCCTCGTAAAATTGCGCGAGAAAACTTTCCAGCACTTCGCCCGGCGAAAGCGAGCGCGGCGCGCGCGGATAATAGGCGCGGTCACCCCAGTTCTGGAAATTGCGGATGAAGAAGACTTCGATGCAGTTGACGCCGCCTTCCTGATGAACGGCGAAGACATCGGCCTGCTCGATGTTGCGCGGATGCAGGCCGTTCGCCTGCGAACTGATCGCGGACAGCGCGCCGATGCGGTCGCGCAGGGCCGCCGCCCGTTCGTAGTCGAGATTGTTCGAGGCGGTCTCCATGTCGTGCGCGAGCCGGTCCTGCACCGTGCGGCTGCGGCCGGAGAGGAAGTCGCGGGCTTCTTCCACGAGTGTATTGTATTCCGGCAGCGCAATCTCACCGGTGCAGGGCGCCGAGCAGCGCTTGATCTGGAACAGCAGGCAGGGCCGCGTGCGGCTTTCATAGACATTGTTGGAACAGGAGCGCAGCAGAAACGCGCGCTCCAGCGCGGTGATCGTGCGGTTCACCGCACCCGCGGCTGCGAACGGACCGAAGTAATCTCCCTTGTGGCTGCGCGCGCCGCGATGCTTCGCGATCTGCGGGGCCGGGTGGTCGCTGGTAATCAGAATATAGGGAAACGACTTGTCGTCCCGCATCAGCACGTTGAAGCGCGGCCGGAAACGCTTGATCATGTTCGCTTCGAGCAGGAGCGCTTCCGTTTCGGTTTCCGTCGAGACGAACTCCATCGTCACCGTGAGCGCGATCATGCGCATGATGCGGGTATCGAGGCCGGTTGGCCGTGTGTAGGAAAGCACGCGCTTGGCGACGTTTTTCGCCTTGCCGACATAGAGGACGTCGCCTTTGGCATCGACCATCCGGTAAACGCCGGCGGTAGAAGGCGACAGTCTTGCAAAACGCTGGATCGCTTCGCGACCGGTCGCGACCTTCTCCGGTGCCGGCGCTTCCTCGCTGTCTTCTGGCGGCGTCAGTTCGAGAACCGGCTGCTCTTCCCCGGGCAATGCCTCATTGCCCGCCTGGTCGATCGGCGGATCCGGCTCGATTTCCGGTTCGATATTGGTCTTCTCGCGATCCATGAGCGGCAACGTAAGGAATTGGACCGGCAAGGGCCAGAGGCGGAATGCTATTCGCGCACGCCGTCGATGTCCGGGGTGCGCCAGGAAATATGCTGGCCGCCGTCCACCGGCAGAATGGTTCCGGTGATGCTCGGCGAGGCCGCAAGGAACAGCACGGCTGCCGCGATTTCTTCCGGCGTCGGTCCGCGTTCGAGCGGCAGGGCGGAAGTCTGTGCGGCAAAGATGGTTTCATCCTGCCGTGCGCTGGGCAGCGTCGGACCGGGGGCGACCCCGTTGACGCGGATTTTCGGGGCGAGCGATTGGGCGAGCGTCACCGTCGCGGTCGCGAGCGCCGACTTGGAGAGCATGTACGAGAAAAAGAGAGGTGTTGGTTTCAAGACCCGCTGGTCGATGACATTGACGATGGAAGACCCAGCGGGGGCCTGCGCCGCGAAGGCTTCCGCAAGGAATACGGGTGCGGCGAGGTTCACCGCCATCTGCCGCTCCCAGGTGGCGCGATCGAGGGAGCCAATCTCGTCCGGCTCGAAAATGGACGCGTTGTTGACGAGGAGACTGACCGGGCCGAGGTGCGCTGCCTCCTGCACGATCCTGCGCAGAGCGGCATGCTCGCCGAGATCGGCCGTGATTACAGTGCAGGAGACGCCGAGGGATTTCAGATCTTCTCGAAGTTTTTCCGCTTCCGCTTTGGAGCGGCGGGCATGGATCGCAACGGAATATCCGGCCCTGGCGAGTGCCAGACAGATCGTGCCGCCGATGCGCTGCGCGCCGCCGGTCACCAGCGCCGTTCCGTTTCTTTTTGCTGTGTTGCCCATCCGACTTCCAGATTAACGGCTCGCGATCCGGTGTGCCGCCTTGCCGCAGCAATGGTCCATTCTGGACCACGGAACACGATCCATGAAAGTGCCCTTGTTTGGCCGGTTTCCGGTCAAGCCCGCGCCCATCTCAACCATTCATTAAGCGTGTTCGCAACGAGGGCCGATCCGTGCTCGCGCGTTAATGAATCAAATTCTCCTAAAAGTTTAGATTTCAAGGGAATGGATCGATCAGGATGATCGTGACGAGGAGGCCCACGTGAAGAAGTTTGCATTCGCGGCATCTGCCGTATTGGCGCTGACAGCGCCGGCCTTCGCTGGCGACCTGCCGGTGCGCCGCTCGACTCCCTATTATGCGCCGGAGCCCGCGCGCCAGCTCTTCAACTGGAGCGGCTTCTATGTCGGCGGCAATGCCGGCTATGGCTGGGGCACTGCGCTGGGTGCCGATCCAAGCGGGTATCTGCTCGGTCTGCAGGCCGGTTACAATTTCCAGGTCGCAAGCAACATCCTCGCGGGCATCGAAACCGACATCGCGATCACCTCGATCGAGGGCTCGAGCGCCGGCAATACGATCTCGCTCGACTATCTCGGCACGGTGCGCGGCCGTCTCGGCGCCACCATCGACCGCTTCTATCTCTACGGCACGGCGGGCCTTGCCTATGGCCGCGGCGAACTTGAGAACACGGGGCTTGCGAGCCGCCAGACGCATGTCGGCTGGACGGCGGGCCTTGGCGTCGAAGCGATGATCGCGCCGAACGTCACCGCGCGTCTCGAATATCTGTATGCCGATCTCGGCAAGGAAACTTACACGACGGTCGGCGGGCCGGTTCGGACCGGCATCGACGCCAGCATCTTGCGCATGGGCATGAACTACAAGTTCTGATCCGCGCGAACATGCAACGCAAAAAGCCCCGGCTCTGCCGGGGCTTTTTTGTAGTTCGAGTTTACCCCGAGGGTGTGGTCGCCCCGAACGAGGGCACTTTCTTCGCGAACTCGTCCAGCCATTGGACGAGCTTCGGATGTTTCGCGCGCCACTGGCCTTCGAAACGGAAATCGAAATAGCCGAGTGCGGCCGCCACCGCGATATGACCGACATGGAGCATTGGACCGAACGCCGGCGGGTCCTTCTCCAGCGCATCGAATGCGCGCGCCACTTTCCCGGACTGATGATCGACCCATTTGTCGACGCGCTTGTCCTCGGGCCGCCAGCGCTTCTCGTAAATCTGCAGCACGCCCGCATCCATGATGCCGTCGCCGAGGGCCTGCATGCGCATGGCCAGCAAGCGTTCCTTGCCCGAAGCGGGGATGATGTTTCCGCCGCCGGAGAGTTCATCCAGGTATTCGATGATGACGCGCGAGTCGTAGATCGCCGTTCCGTCTTCCAGAATGAGTGTCGGAATCTTCCCGAGCGGATTCTGGCTGCGCACGCTGTCGTTTGCATCCATCGTATCGGAAGGATCGATTTTCACTTTGTCGGTCATCCCGACCTGATCGATCGCCATCCGGACCTTTCGTACGAAAGGTGACGACGGCGACGCCCGCAGAACAAGCATCGTAATCCTTTCTCTATCGGTAAGTGATTCCCTCGGTCGTGCCTCAGGCGGCGGGCTTCAGATTCACTGCCTTTGGACCTTTTCCGCGGCTATCCGGCTCTACATCGAAGGAGACGCGCTGTCCCTCCGCGAGTTGACCCAACCCCGAACTTGTAACAGCGGAAATGTGCACGAACACATCGCGGCTGCCGTCATCGGGCTTGATGAATCCAAAGCCTTTATCGTTGTTGAAGAACTTTACAGTGCCGCTGATCGGCATTTCCCCACTCCCCTTGGCCGTTTTTTCATTGGTCCCTGTTTTTTAGTTTGGGACCTTACAGTCCTAAAACATCGGGAAGATTCTGCAAAGCGGATTGATACAAGGGCCCGCTCAGGCCTCGCCTGCGATCCAGTCCAGCCGTTGCGCGCCTGCAACATCGCGTTGCAGCGATTCTCGCAGAAACGGCAAAATCTCCCGCATTTCGGCCTCCAGTTTCCACGGAGGATTCACGGCCATGAGGCCGCAACCAGAAAGCGCCGTATTGGGCCTTAGGCCCGCGACCTGCAATTCGATGCGGAGGATTTTCGGAATGCCCGTGCGCTTGAGGCGGCGGGTGAATTGCTCGATGTCTGTAAAACTTTTCACAGGATACCAGAGCAGATACGTGCCGGTGGCGAAACGGCGATGCGCTTGCACAAGACCATCTACCAGCCGCTCGAATTCGCCCTCTTCCTCGAAAGGCGGGTCGATCAACACCAGACCGCGGCGTTCGGGTGGGGGCAGGAACGCCTTGAGCGCCGTCCAGGCATCCATCTCGCTGATTTTCACACGGCGGTCGTTGCCTTCATTCTCACGAAGGGCCGCGCGCTCTTCCGGGTGAAGTTCGCAGAAAATCATCTGGTCTTGCGGACGGCAAAGCGCGCGCGCGATGGCGGAGGAGCCGGGGTAATACCGTAATTTGCCGTCAAGATTTTCCTGCCGCACCAGATCGAGATAGGGCGCAAGCAAAGCCGCCGCCTTGCCTTTCGGAGGGGCGGCAATGAGCTTTCCGATTCCGCCCTGCCATTCTCCTGTCCGGCTTGCCTTGTCATCGCCGAGGTCGTAACGGCCGGCACCGGCATGGGTGTCGATCACGCGAAACGGCGTTTCCTTCTCGCGCAGATGCAGCAGCACACGCGTCATTGCCGCATGCTTCAGGACGTCGGCGAAATTTCCCGCGTGAAAGGCGTGCCGGTAGTTCACTTCAAGTCGTTCAGCCGCCGCGGACCGGCGGCATTACCACGCGCGGCGTGCGGCAGGAACGGCGTTCGACTTCGGGGCAGGAGCGGAATTCATAATCGCGCGTCATGCAGATGCGCACTTCGTGCAGGCGCCGGTTGTCGCAGGTGACGGAGATCATGTCCGGCTTCAGTTGCTGGTTGGCCGCGATGAATGCGTCCTCCACCTCGGCGGGCGACACCATCGTGTAATCGTCCACACGGCCGAACCGTTCCGGGATCACGATGCGGTTGCGGGCCTGGCGGATCGCATCGAAATAATGCCGTGGCTCCAGGCCGGAACAGGTGCCGTGCGTGCGCCATTCATGAATGATCAGGCCGCGCGCCGGCATCAGCGGCAGCATCGACTGGATCAGCGCTTCGGGAATGTAGGGAGCCGGTGTTTGGCAATTCTGCGGGAAACCGCGCTCGTATTGCGGCCAAAGGCCGTGCACGACAAACGCGTAAGCGCGTTCGCTGTTGCATTGCTCGTTGCTGCGGCGGCGGCCTTTCTCGTATTCCGCCTCGCAATAGGAAGGCGACCACGAAAGCGTCAGCACATAGAAATCGAACCGGCCGGGCTCGCCCTGCCGCTGCGCAAGCGACGGCGTTGAGAGAAGCATCACAACGAGGGCCGCGAGCAGCGCCGAAAATTTCATGGACGGGCGGCCCGGCAGTAGGGTCCGTAGGCGAGGTTGCGGTCATAGCCGACCACGCACCACTCGACTCCGTAGCCCATCCCGGCGAAGCCGAGCTTCTCGCCGATGGCATACGCAATATAGGTTTCCTTGCCGTCGTTCATCCGCACCTTCGCGGCACAGTGGCGGCGGGGAATAAAATCCGGCCCCCATGGGCGATAGGCCAGTTCCTTCACTTCCTCGACCTTGCCGATATAGGCGCCGGAGCCCCAATAGCGGCGCTCCTTGTAGGCGAAACGCAGGTTGATTTTGCCTAGCGTCCAGGGGTTATCGCAGCCCGGAATGATGCCGTGATGGAAGGGCAGGAAGCCGCCGCCGCGCGAACTCGCCTCCGCAGGCATCGCTGCCGCGGACAGTCCGAACACCACCACTCCCAAAGCCAGCAAGATCAAGCGCATTTTCATGAAAGACCCCTGTGATGCGGCGACGATGAAACCAGTGCGGTCGCGGGTCAAGCGCGCAGAAGGCTGGCCCGTTTCCGCCATGCAGCCATGCGAGCGTAGGCCTTGCGCTCGGCGGGCGGCTTTTCTAGCTTCCTGCACGAATGGGCGGTTTGGAGCGAACAATGTTCATGCTTGGCAAACAGAATGAGCGGCTGGTGGCACTGGCGCTGCTAGCCCTCATGGCCGCAACGCGGATCCATCATTTTGGCGTGGGCACGATCGCGCCGGACGCTTCGACCGCGGTGTTCTTTCTTGGCGGTCTGATGCTTGCCAGTCCGTTTTACATTCTCGCCTTCTCCGCGGCGGCGATCGCACTCGACATGATCGCGCTGGGTCCGGTCGGCGTGTCGGCCGCCTGCATGACGGTTGGCTACTGGCTGCTGTTCGCCGGCTATGCCGCGCTTTGGTTTGCCGGACGGCTTGCGCGCACGACGGGGCGGCTCAATTTTCTCTCCGGCGGAAAGATTCTGGCGCTGGCTTCGATTGGAACTGGCGTCTTTTTCTTGCTGTCGAACGTCGGGTACTACATCGGCAGCGAATATGGTTCGCTAGGCGTGCAAGAATATACGGTGCGGGTCAGCCGTTACCTGACGTTCTACTGGCTTGTCACTTTGGCTTACGTTGCCACGGGCATTGCCGTGTTCGCACTTGCAACGCGCGGTCGCGCGGTTATGGCAACTCGCTAGCTCACTCAATCGGTTTTTCCGGGACTGTTCCTCCTGGAACCTGTTTAACGGGAGCGGCGCAAGCGCCGCTCCCTTCGTTTTTTCAAGGTTGTTGCCAACGTGGAACCAGAGTGGCGGTTCAGTTGTTTTTGCAAGGGATCGTTGGAGAAACTCATGAACCGCATCCTCCGCAGCAGCCTTAGAGCCGGTTTGGCCGGTCTGGCGATGTTCGCGCTCACCAGCATGGTCACCGCACAGGAAGACGGCATCAAGCTCACCGATGCGCAGAAAAGCGCGATCTACCAGACGGTACAGGCGGAGGGGGTAAAGAGCGCCTCCGGCGAGGATTTGCGTCTGTCGGTTGGAGCGCCGGTTCCGCCTTCGGTGCAGCTCTATAAGCTCCCGGACGATGCACTTGCCAACATTCCGGTGATGCGCGCGTACCAATATGCGGTGTATGCCGAGGATGTGCTGATCGTTGATCCGAACAACCGTCGCGTGGTCGAGGTCATCCGCAAGATGGAAACGAAATAGCTTAGTTGTCTTTGCGGGAAACGTAGAGGCTCACCGCGGTGGGCAGGCCGTCCAAGTACGGCCCCATGAAGAAGCGCTCGCCAGTGCCATTTCCGAAAAAGCGATCGTGCGTGTCAATGAGCGCCCGAACCGGCGCGACGCAGGTTGAGAACGATTCAACGATCAGATCGGTGAAATTTTCTTTTCCGAGCCGCGGATCGGCGGCGACCGTGCGCGATACGCATTCGGTCGCTGTCGTAATCAACGGCACCAGCACCGCTTCTTTCTGCTGATCGCTGAGGCGGGCGGGAATTCCGGCGGGGGTGTCGAGATCGATCGCGCCCGGCAGAACCGAGACGTTCACGATCAGCGAGAAGCCAAGCAGCGCTCCGGCAAACATCCTGTCACCCCGCGATTCAGTGGTCGAATCGTAACGGTGTCCATCCTTTTCACAATAACCAAGAAGACCGAAAGAGCTGTTTCACTGCGTCCTGTTGCGTCGCCGCAACGGAAGTTCCATTCGCAGAATACATGGGTTCCACCCGGAACGCAGCAATTCGGGGCGCGTTGTCCACCATACCGCCTAGGAGGACCAGCCCATGAAACGCCCCATCAATACTGCGCTGGCTTTTGCCGTACTGATTGCCGTCACGGGCGCAGCGAACGCCGGTCCGGTTTTCGATAATGGAAATGAACTAGGCCTCCTCGACGCGGATCCCGTGGACATGGATAGCGTGCGGCATCGCGACGGAACGCTGGTGGCGCGGGAAGCTTTCAAGCATTCGGATGGCTCGGTCGTGACGCGCTTGACAGCGCATCAACCAGCGCCTCAATTTTCAACTGAGCGTTCCGTCGCTCGGGATGTTTTGGAGCTTACACCGGCGCAGCGCAGGCTGATCTGGTACACGGTGGCTGTGCCTGCGGCCGCCATGACGGATGATCAATCAGCCGATCTTCCATTGCCGATTGCCCGTGAACATATTGAAGCTATTCCGACTCCGAGAAGCTATCGCGTCGGCTCGATAGTCCCGTTCGCATCGGTACTCCAGCCGTTGCCTGAAACCGTCACGGTAGCCGTCCCTACGGTTCAGGATCATCTCTATGCGGTGGTTGGCGAGCGCGTTTTTGTCGTTGATCCAGTGACCAACACGGTTGTCGTTGAAGTGGGGCGTTGATCCCCTAGGGCAAAGCCAGCGGGAACCTTGGCACATCTGGCGCGTTGATTTTCGAATCCATTCAGGAGGAAATCCATGCGCGGAAAAATTTTGATGACCGTCAGTGCGACTGCTTTGGCCCTGACGACCGGCATTGTGGCGGCGCAGAATCCAAACCAGCCACAGCCCCAGCTCAATGCTAAGCAGAAGCTGGATCAACCGATCGATCACGAGAAAGAACGCGCCAAGCAGAACGCCGGCCAGACGAAGGTGAACGGCACCGAATACGACCCGAACAAGGGACGTGGCCGCACGCCGGAAACCGGTCAGGCCATGGGCATGCCGCCGAGCCCGCCAAATAGCAATTCACAGTCCAACGCCCTAGCAGAATTGCCGGGCGTCTCCGCGCAAACCATCCCCGCCAAATTCTCCGCCGACGTGGCCGCACAGGATGAGATCAGCACCACCGCCCGCGGACTGGCGCTCACCGATCAGCAGAAGTCGCTGATCCTGCAGCGCCTCGGAGAGACCAAAACGGCGAGTAATTCGCCGGAAGGGCTTTACGCGGAGGCGGGCACGTTAATTCCGTCCGCAATGGAAGCTCAGGAAATCCCGGCGGAGCTTCAGGCCAATATCCCCGGCCTGAAGGGCCTGAAATACGTGAAGAAGGACGAGCAGGTCCTGCTCGTCATGCCGTCGAACGGCATTGTGCGAAACGTACTTCAGTAACAACGGGTGACGTTCACGTCCCGCGACCGGTCGCGCGAAACCTGAACACGCTCCGTTGAACAGATACCGCGGTAGAGGCGCTGGGGAACCGGCGCCTCTTCTACGTCATAGCCCTCGGTGTTGTCCGCATAGAGCACGTACGGCCCGCTCGCATAAAAGGGTGCTACGCCGCGAATGGGCAATCCGCGAAAATGGCGAAAGCTATGGCGATGGACGCGCTGTGGCAGCGCCGCTTGCGGGATCGAACGGTCGCGGAAGCCTGCGGGCGGGCGGGCGGGGCCTGCGAGGGGGCCTGCTTTCACCGGCTGGAATCGCGGCGGATTGAGCGGGGCCCTCTGCCCCATGCCGGGGCGCGGCATTCCTATCGAGCCGTGCGGGCCGCTGCTTTGTTTGGCGAAGGATTCCACCGGCAATGTGATGGCAACGCAGACAAGCAAGGCGGCGGCAGAATGAAAGCCGACACGCATACGAAACTCCACTCGGTTTCCGTCGCGGGCCACACGCCCAGAAACCGCTTTAACGCCGCGAAGCTATTTTAGATCGTGAATTCGCCCGTGTCGATGCAAATGGAATCGAGCAGGGCGACGATCGAACCGAACGCCGCCCCGCGCGCGATCAATGACGGTCGGAACGCTGGTCGGTGGAAATGCCCGTCTGCCATTCGGCGATCTGATCGGAGATGTTCTCGATATAGACACGGGCGGTGTGATTCAGTTCCGCGTATCCGGCAATCTCGCGCTGGACGCGTTCGCCTTCACGCTCGAGCGTATTGCGGGCTTCGCGAAGCTGGCCAATCAGGTGGTCGATCTCGCTCATGGAGACTCCGGCGACCCGCTGCACGAGGGAGTTGATGTTCTGGGAGTCGCCATCCGGCCGTACCGGCTGGCGATGAAGATAGGTCACGTCGCGCTGGATGTATTCGCGGATTTCGGTGTCGAGGCCTGTGAGTGCTGGCGAGTCTTGAACAAACCGGTCAGTTCGGCTGGTCATTGTTGTCGTCCCCTGGTCACTAGGTCTGGCTCCCCTGCCGACTGCGATTGCCGCAAGGGAATGTGTCGGCTTGGCGGCAACTCGCGGGAGGAATTGCAGCCATCCACACGGCGGAACGCGGAATGACCGTTCAGCCGAACAGGAGCCACCACGCCAGGAGACCCGGAACGAAACCGGCGATGGCTCCGCAGAGCGCGCCAAACATACGCCGTTCGCGCCAGAGCGCGGCTCCGAAGGCGGCACCGAGCAATATGCCAGGCCAGCCGCGGCGCAGGCCGGTCCAGATCAATTCATCCGGATCGAAATGAACGGCAAGGTCGGTGTTCAAATAAATGAACCAGAACGCCATGCCGGTCATGAGGCCCGCCACGGCACCGATGGTCGCGCCGAGCAGACGGTTGCTCGTCCAGCCAACGGCGCCCGTGACCAGCCCTGCGGCCATCGCGGGCGCGCTGTAGGCGAGCATGATGAGGAGAAGCTCCAGATTCATGCCGTCAATGTAGCTGAATTTTGGCAGGATTGTCTTTGACGGATCGCAACGAAAAACGCCCCGGTCAAAGCGAACGGGGCGTCACAGCGTGTAAACTTTATTGCGTTTCAGGCCGCGATCGTGAGATCGATCTCGCGTCCCAGCGCCTGCTCGGCGGCGTCGAAGGAATCGAACACCGTGCGCAGCCGCACGACTTTGCCCTCGCGGAATTCAGCGAAGATCGCAAGACGCAGGCTGAGCGTGCGGCCGGTCCGCTTGTGAGAAGCCGAGAGCTTCGTCAGCACGGCGGTACGGTCGCCTTCGATCAGCAGCGAGTCCTTGTCGCAATGCTTGAATGTAAGGAAATTCCCGACCTGCGTGTACATGTCCAGCACGGCTTCCTTGCCTTTGCGCTGGCCGAAGAACGGAAACAGGTCGATGGGGCCGAAGACGATCCAGTCGATGTCGTCATCCAGCCATTCCGCAATCTGCTTGCTGTCGTGGGACAGCAACGCATCGCAGAACGCGCGGACTGCTCCGCGCATTGCCGGGTCGGTCATGACGTTAAGGCTCCGCTTTGTATGGCCGCTGCGCGCGGCCCTTCTGGTCCACAACATGGACGTGCCGCCGCCAATCAAATTACTTTAGATATAAAATAATTGCGCTTCAAAAGTGGTTAAATTCGGGACATTGCACGCATGGCGAGTTGTCACAGGTGTCTACAAAGTCGCCGTGCACCAAGCGGCGGTCTGTGACCGGCAAACTAGGTTGAGTCCCAACGATTTAGCGCGCCCTGCCCTTCACGGTGCGGGTACCGGCGCGGCCGCCTTTGGAGCCGGGAGCGCGCATGCCGCCGTCCTGGGGCTTTAAAGTCTGCGCCGATCCCGCTCCGAGCCGGGTCGGAGCCTTGCCGGGCGCGGGACGTTTCGCGGTGGGGTCGTCGAGTACCGCCATCTCGATCCCGCGCAGACGCTTTACTTCATCGCGCAGCCGCGCGGCTTCCTCGAATTCAAGGTTGCCCGCGGCTTCCTTCATTCGCTCTTCCAGATCGCCGATCACAGCCTCGAAATTATGGCCGATGGTGATGGCGTCCTCGAAACCGCTATCGACGGTGACGCGGTCGCGTTCGTAAACGGAGTCCACAATGTCGGCGATGTCGCGTTTCACGCTTTCCGGCGTGATGCCGTTGGCCTTGTTCCATGCGGTCTGCTTTTCGCGGCGGCGGTCGGTTTCCGCCATCGCGCGCTCCATCGAGCCGGTGATCCTGTCGGCATAGAGGATGACGCGGCCTTCGACGTTGCGCGCAGCACGGCCGATGGTCTGGATCAAGGACGTTTCCGAGCGCAGGAAGCCTTCCTTGTCGGCGTCGAGGATCGCGACCAGGCTGCATTCGGGAATGTCTAGGCCCTCGCGCAGCAGGTTGATTCCGATCAGCACATCGAATGCGCCGAGCCGGAGATCGCGGATGATCTCGATACGCTCCAGCGTGTCGATGTCCGAGTGCATATAGCGGACGCGCACACCTTGCTCGTGTAGATATTCCGTGAGGTCCTCGGCCATGCGCTTGGTCAGGGTCGTGACCAGCGTGCGATGCCCCTTGGCGGCGACCAGTTTCACTTCACCGAGGAGGTCATCCACCTGCGTGCGGGCGGGGCGCACGATCACTTCGGGATCGATCAGCCCGGTCGGGCGGATCACCTGCTCCGCGAACACGCCCTGCGCCTGGCCTATCTCCCATGCACTGGGCGTCGCCGAAACCGCAACCGTCTGCGGACGCATCATGTCCCACTCCTCGAAACGGAGCGGCCGGTTGTCCATGCAGGACGGCAGGCGGAAGCCGTATTCGGCGAGCGTCGCCTTGCGGCGGAAATCGCCTTTGAACATGCCGCCGATTTGCGGGATCGTGACGTGGCTTTCGTCCACGAACACGATGGCGTTGTCGGGCAGGTATTCGAACAGCGTCGGCGGCGGCTCGCCCGGCTTGCGGCCGGTGAGATAGCGCGAATAGTTCTCGATACCGGCGCAGGCGCCGGTGGCGGACATCATTTCAAGATCGAACAGCGTGCGCTGCTCCAGCCGCTGCGCCTCGACGAGGCGGTTGGCGGCGTTGAGCTGGTCGAGGCGGCGTTTCAGTTCGGACTTGATGCCGGTGATCGCCTGATAGAGCGTGGGCTTCGGCGTCACATAGTGCGAGTTCGCGTAGATCTTGACCTGATCGAGAGCCGCGATTTTCTCGCCGGTGAGCGGATCGAATTCCTGGATGGAATCGATCTCGTCCCCGAACAGCTGGATGCGCCAGGCGCGGTCTTCATAGTGCGCGGGGAAGATTTCGATCACGTCGCCGCGGACGCGGAAGCTGCCGCGGTAGAAATCCATGTCGGTTCGCTTGTATTGCAGCGCCACGAGATCGGCGATCAATTCGCGCTGGTTAATCCGCTGGCCGGGCTGCAGCCCGAATGTCATCTCCGTATAGGTCTCGACCGAGCCGATACCGTAAATGCAGGAGACGGACGCCACGATGATGACGTCGTCGCGCTCCAGCAGCGAGCGGGTCGCGGCATGGCGCATCCGGTCGATCTGTTCGTTGATTGAGGAATCCTTCTCGATGTAGGTGTCGGTGCGCGGGACGTAGGCTTCCGGCTGGTAGTAATCGTAGTAACTGACGAAATACTCGACCGCGTTTTCCGGAAAGAAGCTTTTGAACTCACCGTAGAGCTGGGCGGCGAGCGTCTTGTTCGGCGCCAGAATGAGGGCGGGGCGCTGCGTGCGCGCGATCACCTGCGCCATCGTGTAGGTTTTGCCGGAGCCGGTCACGCCCAAAAGCACCTGCGAGCGCTCGTTTGCCTCGGCACCTTTCACGAGTTCGGCGATGGCGGTGGGCTGGTCGCCTTTCGGCTCATACGGGGAAACGAGCTTGAACTTGATGCCCCCTTCGGATTTTGCGGGCCGCTCGGGTCGGTGCGGAACCCAGACCTGATTCTGGAATTCGGCCCGGCCGTTCGTGAGCAGTTCATTCAGCGCATCCGCGGAAGCCGTCGAGCCGAGCGAGGGGACAAAACTGTCCTCGTCCGGCGTAATGCCGAGTTCCGCCGCGAGCTTTGGATCGAGGCCGGTCACGGGGGCGGATTCGAAATGCGACTGCGGGCGCTCAGCCATTCCGTGGCTGACGCCTCTTGCAGTTCGATATGGTTTTGGGGGCTTCGGTTTGGACATCAGCGCCAATATGGGGGCGGCAGCACGGCTAGGGAAGGGCGCTATTGAATGGGCGCGCGCGGCAGTTTCGCTTCGCCCGGCTCCATGCGGAACGTGTATTTGAGCGAGTACCACTCGCCGGTTATGTCTTTCGCGGGGGCTGGCTCGCCCTTGTGCAGGACGTAATTGCCCAGCAGCGCGCGGGTGACACCGAACTGCACATCGGAATCGATGTTCGGATCGTCACTGACGTAAAGCTGCGAGATCAGCGTCTTGAAGCCTTCCTTGAAGATAAGGAAGTGCAGATGCGCCGGCCGGTAGTGATGGCGGTTCTGCGAGCGGATCATTTCGCCCACAGGGCCATCGACCGGAATCGGATAGCCGGCGGGTTTCACGGTGCGGAAGTGGAAATGGCCGTTCGCGTCCGTGACGAACTGCCCGCGCAGGTTCATGTCGGCCTGCTTCGGATCCTGCTGCTCGTAGAAGCCTTCCGGCGACGAATGCCAGATATCCACGAAGGCACCCTCGATCGGATTTCCTGTTTGATCCTTCACCCAGCTCTTCACGAACAGCGCCGGACCGGGAGTCGGCGAGCGGACGATCGAGCCGCCGCTTTCTGTTTTCGGTGAATTCATCCGCCAGAACGGGCCGAGCAGATTGGCGGCGGTTTCGGTCTGGCCGTTGTTGCCGTTGTTCAGGAGGCAGATCAGCGTCGAGAAGCCGAGCGAGCCGGAAGCGAGCACGACCTCGTTGTGGGATTCGTTCGTGCGCTGACCAAGCTCCGCGATATAGGCGCAGGCGCGCTGGAATTCGGCTTCGGTCAGTTTCGCCTCGCGGGCGAAGTCATGCAGGTGGCGCACGAATGCGCTCATGATCTCGCGCAGGCGCGGATCGGTGGTGCGCCCTACGGCCTGCAGCACCGCCTCTGTCACCATGTACTGGTTTTCGATGATCATGCGCGCCTCCTAGGGGGAATGACGTTCCCTATCGGAAGGCGCGCGCCTTGAGCAAGAGCGTCAAATGCGGCGGATCAGAACGCCCGCCAGCAGAATCACATAGGCGATCGCCAGCACGTCAAAAACACGGCCGGCATTGATGATCGGCACCGAAACGCGCGCGTAGAAGACGAGAAATGCGAGGATCGCCAGCACAAGTGAGACGACGAACAAGGGTACGGACGGCGGCGTGAGGAAGAAACGGCCACGGCCATAAGGCATGGGAGGCTCCTGCAATGAAACGGCCCGCCACATCGGCGAGGCGCTCATAAAACCGGCTGATGGAACTTTGGTTCCATTGGCAGGATTTCTGAAATCCAATCCGTTCTCCGGCGAGCGGAAGGCGAGACCCGGAGTCCGGCAATGGAGCGCTTTGTTGAATTGATTCAGACTGGACCCCGGACGGCCGCTGAAGCGGCCGTCCGGGGAACGTCACGTCTTCAATGGGTGCATCTCAGATGCCGCGGCCCCAGTAGCCGCACCAGCGGTGGATGTTCCACTCGATGTCCTGCTCGTAGTTCCGCATGTTGGCGAACGACGGCAGGCGCACTTCCTTGCTGGCGGGATCAAAGCATTTGCCCGCGTCGGAGGCTTTCTTCACCTCGCTTGAAAGCTCGGTCATGAAAGCGAGCTGCTGCTCCATGTCGGCGCGTGTGCCGAGGCGTCCGCCGGGCCCGGGGTGGCCGGGGATCATCCGGTCCCAGCCAAGGGTCAGGGTGCGCTTCAGCGAGGCTTCCCATTCGATCGGATAGGAATCGTTGACCGCCAGCCGAGAAGGCACGCTGCCTAGCTGGTTGAAGTCCACCGCGAAGATGATCTTCTCCTTCGGCAGCAGCATCACGAGCGACGAGTCGGAATGATTGCGTCCGGTAAAGTGCAGTTCAAGCACGGTCCCGCCGAGCTCGATCACGCGCTTGTCGTCCACTGCCTCGTCGGGGACGAGCGTGGCGGCATCCTTGAGGATTTCCAGCCGCTCCTTCGCGCGCTTATGCGCGACGATGGTGGCGCCGGCATCCTTGAATGGCTTGCCGCCCGCGACATGGTCATAGTGGTGATGGCTGTAGATCAAATAACGGATCGGTGCGCCGGTGATCTTCTTGATTTCCGCGACATAGGCTTCGGCCGCCTGCGGGCGCCCGTAGCTGATCGGGTCGGTCGCGATCACGCCCGCGGGCGTGACGACGAACATCGCCTGATGGTTTTGGTAGCGGAAGACATAAACATTGTCCGTGCCCTCGACCTTGGTGGTCGCGAACAAAGGCGGCGCCGGCGGGGCGGGTGCGGGGGCAGGCGTTGTTTGCGCGTAGGCTGCGGCGTTGCCGGCGACGATGAATGCGATGGCGACTGAAGTCGTTTTGTTTTTCATTGAGCGTTCCTCCAGTAGATAATTACCCCGCGTTCGTTGAATTATTCCGCCTGATCGAACGTATTGATCTTCCACTCACCTTTTTCGTCCTTGGCGTAGCAGAGACGGTCCACGAACAGCGCACGCAGGTTCTTCGTCTCCACCCAGCCGCTCTTGCCGGACGGCATCAGCACTTCGAAATGCGAGGGCGGCTGTGTGGGCGCGGTATTCGCGGGCAGCGGCGGATGGAAGCCAAGCACCGGCATCGCCGTATTTGCGATCTTGCCGACATTGCCGCCGCTGCCGGGCTTCGCCGTGAGGGGAGTTTCCGTGGTGGAGAAAACCCATTCCGCCGGCTCCGTCTCCTCGTCGACGCGCTCCAAAGCCTTTTCAAATGCCTTTACGTCCGCGAGACGTGCGGTGGCGGGGCCGCACACAAGGGGAGAACTCTCCTCCTGCGTCAGCGAGGGATCGGCGAGGAACAATTCCAGCAGGAACCATTGCGGCCCGATGTCGGTCTTGCCGTCGGCGTCCTTGCCGAAGGGGCGAAATCCGAAAGCAACCTTGAAATTGTGGGCGGCATCCTTCTGGGCGTCGAACTCCTCAACGGGTTTCCCGCCTGCGACCCACGCGAATTTCGGATCGACGAGAGCGGTCAGCGCCGTGAGATCCTGCTTTGTAACCGCTTCCGCGATTTTCTTTCGCATTTCGTCGAGTGCACTATCCCCCTTGAACGGCGTCAGGCCGACGATTTTCACTTCGGGATAGGAGTTCCGTTTCACCGCATCGGCGGACGCTGCGAAAAAAAGCAAGGCTACGGCGGCAAGGACGGAAACGGGCACAAGGCGGGGCATGGCTTCTCCAG
Source organism: Xanthobacteraceae bacterium (assembly GCA_022844205.1). GTDB lineage: Bacteria > Pseudomonadota > Alphaproteobacteria > Rhizobiales > Xanthobacteraceae > JAUSIF01. The sequence continues at coordinate 152,996 of JALHMF010000007.1, forward strand.
AGCATGGGAACAAGAAAGCAAATTCTAGCGCAGCCGGCACTCCTGCGCACGTTGCCGTGGAGTAAATAAGTTGTGCTTTGATCGGCAGGCATCAGCATTCATGATGCGGGCCGCTCGTTGAGATAACCGGAAAAGCCAAGGCTCCATGCCGCTCTCCGCTGCCATCATCGTGGCGAGCTGGGGAATTGCCTTCATCGAATATTGTCTCGCCGTGCCCGCTCATCGCTGGGGATCGGCGGTCTATTCGACCGCGGAATTGAAGACGATGCAGGAGATTATCACCCTGCTCGTGTTTGCAGCCTTCTCGGTGCTCTATCTCGGAGAGTCACAGAAATGGAATCACGCAGCCGGCTTCGGTTTCATCGCGCTGGGTGCGTTTTTCGTTTTCCAGAAATGGTGAGGGGTTGGCGAGGAGCGTCAGCGTGGTTTTCGAGATCGACGCCAAATAAGTTCAGATTCTTGTTCCTGAAAACAGAAGCAGCGCAAGATTGCGGACAATGTCCAACAATCTGCGCTGCTTTCGCTTGGATTCAACCGCTGCCTTCAGGCTGCGGATAAATCGATCAGCTTACCTCCAGTAGCGCTTGTGCCACTCGTCGTGCCACCAGCAGAGCGGGGTCTGGCGCTTCACCTTTTTCTTGTAGGTGACGTGGCAATAGCCCCAGCCAAGGCCACCGACCACGAGGATCGTGCCCGGCTCGGCCTGCGCCGGCTTCGAAGCCGAGAACGAGCCGATCGCGAGTGCGGCAACCGCCGCGAGAACGAGTCCAAACTTCTTCATGAGTGCTCCCCTTCTTTTATTCAGCCCATATGGGATCAGACTAGCGGCGTTAGAATCCGTACAAAAGCTCCGCGAAGTCAATTGCTCGAATGTGCGGGCCATCAAAAAAAGGCTCGGGAAGCGCGTCTTTTCGAAGCATTTATTGCGACGCACAATCAGTTCTAAAATTTGTGGTATCCGTGCATCAGATTTGTTCATCTGACATTCATCTGTCCGGCAAATTTGTTCATCTGACAAGCGCGATGCATAGGCGGATCGATCAAAATATTCTGCCGGAAATCTCTTCACGCAATCGCGATTCGAGCGAACGCACACGCATGGCATTCACCTTGAAGTGTTCCGCCCCTTTAACGATCTCTGTTTTTGTCCGCGTGCGTGTCTTCGCGCCCCGTGACGGCGGGCCGGTTTCGATCTAGAGTCCCGCCAGTCGAGTTGAGTGGGGGTGTCCAATGCGTGTCTTGTTCGCGCTTTCCGTCGCGGTTTCGGTTTCTCTGGCGTCGATGTCGCCGTCTCTTGCTCAGCAAAATGCACAAGCTCTGCCTTCGCCGCAGGCTTCACTCGGCGGCTCCGCCAAACCAGTCCCGGTCTGCGCCAATCCGAATGCGCTCGGCATTGTGCGCACGGTCGAGATCGATACGACCGGCGGCCCCGGTTTTGGCTTCGAGCATTTCAAGCAGCACGACTTTCTTCGCCGCAATGAAGTGGTGCTCACCTTCGACGACGGCCCCTGGCCCGGCACGACGGCGGCGGTGCTGAAGGCGCTGGAAGATCAATGCGTGAAGGCGACCTTCTTTCCGATCGGCAAGCACGCAACCTGGTATCCGGAAATTTTGAAGCAAGTCGCCGAAGCGGGCCACACGATCGGCAACCACACCTGGTCGCACAAGAGTCTGGTCGGCAAGAAATTCGAAGAAGCCAAGATGGAAATCGAGAAGGGCGCCAGCGCCGTCGCGATTTCAGCGGGCGTGCCGGTGGCGCCGTTCTTTCGCGCGCCGGTGCTGAAGCATCCGCCTGAAATCGTCACCTATCTCGGCGAGCGCAACTTCGGCATTTTCTCCACCGATCTCGATGCGTTCGACTTCACCGCGCGCACCAAGGAGCGCGTGATCGAGAATGTGATGAAGAAATTGGAGAAGCATGGCAAGGGCATCGTGCTGATGCACGATTTCCAGAAGCATACGGCCGAAGCGCTCCCTGAACTCCTCGAGAAGTTGAAAGCCGGCGGCTACAAGATCGTCCACATGAAGCCGAAGCAGGCGCTAACAACGCTTGCGGAATACGACGAAATGGTCCGCAAGGAATCCAAACTGCCGACCCTGAGCGCGCGGCCGACGTCGAGCGTGGTGCGCACCGTCGAATAGGCCCGTACCAAAAGAAAAAACGCGCTCCCGGATAAACTCCGTGGAGCGCGTTTGCTTTAAATGAAAGCGCCAGGCGATTACTTTTTCTTCGGCGCCTGCCAGGTCATCTTGGACTTAGAGACTTCTTCCATCCAGCCTTCGGAGAGCTTCTTCGGGGCCTTCTTGGCCTGGGCGAAAGCCGCCGTGGCCGGGCCGAAAGCGAGCGCGAGGCCGAGAACGGCCGCGAAAACGTAGGAAAGTTTTTTCATTGGGTTTCCCCCAGCTTCACCCCATCGTGAAGGTGGCGTAAATTTCCTTATCCGCCATGCCCGCGTCAACAACAATCGCCGCAGGGATCGCAAGAAATGTTGCGGTTTCCCGGGATTTTGCGAGCCGGACGATTGCGCGCGAAATTGGCTGTGTATATCCAACCATAAAAGCGCCCCGCGCGGCGCTAGCCGGCGAGGCGCTTGGAAAGCGGAATCGCTTACTTCTTCTTCATCGCGGTGTCGCGCGCCTTCTTCATTTCTTCCATGAAGCCGGTGGAGAGCTTCTTCGGCTCCTTCTTGGCCTGTGCGAAGGCCGAGGAAACCGGAGCCAGCGCGATCACGAGCGCGCCGATCGCCGCGAATACAAATCCCATCTTCCGCATTGTCGTCCCCTTATTGTGTTGATCGTTCATCATTGTGTTGATCGTTCATCTATCGTTCATCTTCACAGGACGTGAAGGCGATTACATTTGCCTGTTCGCGCGCGGGGTCAACGGGGGGGTGGAATGAAATCGCGCGCCAGTATCCATTCGGCAACATAACCGGAAATTTTATTCGCGCGTCCGCGCGGCGACGCATGACGCCGGAAAGCAAAGCGCCCCGCGGCGAGAACCGGCGGGGCGCAAATACTTCGGAAGGATTGGCTTACTTCTTCTTCTTGCCCTTCTTCGGAGCCTGCCAGGTCCACTTGGCCTTGGACAGTTCTTCCATGAAGCCCTGCGAGAGCTTCTTCGGCGGGGCCTTCTTCTTGGCGGCGAGCGCCGGACCGGCGACGAGCGCCATTACTGCGGCTGTGGTCAGAACGATTCCCAGCTTTTTCATTTTTATTTCCCCTTGTTGTACGCATACGGCCCCGCGACATGCGGGGTCCACGTTTATTCTGGTTTACGGGGAGATTGCGTCAACTGAATTAAATACCGCAACGCGCTAAGACCGCGAAACTGCTGTGTTTTCCGTTCATCCGGCATTCATTTCAGCGCCGCAATCGCGGATTGCCCGAAGCGGCTAAAAGGTATTCCGCTCCAGATATTTACGGAGAAGTTCCATGTTTCGCCGGTTGGCGCGGAACGCCACGTCGAAAATATCGCCGAGAAAAGGCACCGCGCCCACGACGCCGTCGAGTGCGACATTTCCGACCATGCGGGCGATGACGTGCTTCGGCGCCCCGATCCGGTGCGCCTCATAGACGATGTAGCTGGAGATCGCGGTGGTCATCAGGTCGCCGATTCCGGGCACGAGGCCGATGATGGCGTCGGCACCGAAGCGGATATTGGTGCCCGGCAAAAAGAATGCGGTGTCCATGAAGGTCGCAAGCCAGTCGATGCGCGCGAGCGCCTCGCGCTTTTCGGCCAGCTCCTGCGGGCTGGCGGGGCGGCGCTTGGTGCGCGTCCAGCCGGCGGCGCCGCGGCGGGAAAAACTCGTGTGCGTGTTCATCGTTCGCATCCTTGCCTGTCGTCCTTGCCGGCCGCGCGGCCTTTTCCGCACAGCAGGTAGGAACGCGCGGGCGGCATTCAAGTTCTTGGCGACCGGGATTTTTCCGGCCCGGTTCCGCGTCTGGATGATCGGGGAAGCGATTGTTTAGGTTGGCGCTTCATCAATTGGGCGTCATTGCCGGGCTTGACCCGGCAATCCATCTGGATCGCAGGTAAATCGCTGAAGGCCATCATGGATGCCCGGATCAAGTCCGGGCATGACATAAGAGACTAGTGCAGGCGCGCGAAATCGCTCCCTGAAATGCCCGCGAATGTGCGGGCGATGCAGCCGCCCCGAAAGAGGGGCGCGCGGGATGCCGGAGACATGCCGGTCTCCACGGTGTCGTGTGTGTGTTGGAAAAAACACACGACGGTCTTCGCCGCGGTGGCCGGATTTCGCCGGCATCCCGCACGCGACGTTTGTAGGCTTGCTCCACAGAACCCCCGGTGGACTTACCTTGCTATCCACCGCTGTCGGCCGGTCCGCTGCCTGGGTTTGGATCGTCCCGTACGGCAGCGTCACCTTCCGGTCCTGTGGCGCGCGGCAGGCGCGCCGGGATCCTATGGCTTGGGCCGCCGCATACGCCTTGCGTAGGCGCACACGGCCGTCGCACCCCGCCCCCACCTTCAAGAACGCCTCCGGAAGGCGCCCCTCCGTGGACGGGGATGGATAGGAATATAGTCCTTAATTAATGTTTGTCAAGGTTGAGCCAGCCTAGACAACGATCAATCGGTGAAATGGGTCGCCTGAGCCAATTTTATTTAAGGCTTCAAATACGTGGTCGCCAAGCATGTTCGCATTTTGCATGAGTTTTTTACCTGTATCCTTATCCATGAAACGAGAAATCAGTTCCTGTTCTGGCGCATTAGTTGAATCAAGGAAAATCTCATATTGCGTAAGAAGCGTTTGAATAGAGGGATGAGCTTCTTTTAGGTCGTCTTGTTCAAGCAGCCATCTAATACGCCCCGTTGGGGATAAAGCGATCATTCTGACAGCGTCATCTTTGCTGACAGTCTTATTTCTTTTGTAGATTGCTAATAAAAAAAGGAGCGCCGAATAGCACGTGAGTAATCGGCTGTGTTTTAATTTGTAATTCTTCAACTTTCCTTTTGCTTTGACCTCTTCCGGCTCACGTTCCTGACCTGCCACTGAGTTTTTCCTCCACGCGGAGTTAGAGTCCGGCCTCGGAAAGGGGACGGACGATGAAGCGGAAGCGGTTCACTGAAGAACAGATCATCGTGGTTTTGCGGGAGCACG
>JALHMF010000008.1 GCA_022844205.1 Xanthobacteraceae bacterium
CCATCACGCTGCGCTACCCAAAGGCTACGCGCGCTGGCCGGTTGCTCGCATCGCGCCGAAAGGCGTATCTTCAGCCGAGGCTCTAATCGCCACTGGATGAAATTTCAGTGGCAGGTCAGCTACCCAAAGGCTACGCGCGCTGGCCGGTTGCTCGCATCGCGCCGAAAGGCGTATCTTCAGCCGAGGCTCTAATCGCCACTGGATGAAATTTCAGTGGCAGGTCACGACGCCTCGATCATTTATGGTCTCGAAAATTTTTAGAGCCTTAGCAATGCTTGGCGTCGTGATCCGGATCAATTTTACTTTGTTTGTAAAATAGCCATAAAACGCAAGCAGGAAAGCTTTGTCGCCTTTTGAATTTGCTTTCAAGAATTCACTTATTAAATCGTATGCATTGATCATATTCGCAATTGAACGGGTTTTTTCTCCAGCGAAAACTCCTCGCTTAGCAGCCACAAAGTCATCCAGAATATTAGAGGCGTCCTCATATTGAAGATCTAGCCTTAGCCGATGTGATGTTTTTCCTCTCCAATCGACAAGACTAGATGCCAATTGAGTAGGAAGACTATCGGGAACTTTTGCGCCTAGCTCATTCAAATAGTCTCGCAACGAACATAATACGAGGAATGCTGTAGTCAGTCTCTGTTGGCCATCAATAATTTCAAAAACACCGTCGCTCGAGGGGCAAACAACAATTGTACCGATAAAGTATTCTGGCGCGTATTGATCTGATGCTGACTCAAACTCACTGAGAATATCATTCAAAAATTGATCGACTTCGTCTCCCCGCTCACCTTTTGGGTCCGATTCGCCCCACACATATTCTCGCTGATAATCCGGCACTCGATAGAAGTCTTGGAGGACTTTATTTATTGTCATGTCGTCAGAATGAATAGCTTGTTCAGTGTTCAAGTTTCACCCCCAGATGCCTTCTTGCAAATGCTGCTCGTAACTAACGACTGCATTATCGACGTAAAGTGTAGCGTCGTCGATATCTTCTTACCGCCTGTGCTATTCACGCCGCATGAAAAATTTTGCAGCAAATTCAATGCGCGCCAATAACCTTATCCCCGCCCTTTGAACTTCCCTTAAACTCCCCTCACTCCCGCTCGCCGGGGACGCACTCATGAGGCGTCTTGTTTGTGGAGCGGGAGGCGGCGCCTGCTGTTTTGCTCGCAAGCAAAACACCGGGAGGCTCGGGTCACCATCCGCGGGCACGACGACCCGCTGCCTTCAGTGGCTGGAATGGGGACCGGAATCGGTGAGCGAAAGCTCATCGCAACGGCGGCGATACCCGCTTTGTCCGGTCCCGGAAGCATGGTCCCGAAGAACCAAAAGCCGCCGCGATGGAGCGCTGGAAGGCGACGCCTGCTTTCGCAGAGCAGGCACCTACGGAAGACCGTGCGCCTTTCGGCGCTCCGTCTCCCCGGCTTATGATCCGGCGGAAATCTCCGCGCGGAAATAAACTCTCTTATCCCTCCCCGGAACGGGGAGGGATAAGAAAGACCGCTGTTTGAAAACCGAATCCGGCGCAAACGAAAACGCCCGGCGAAATCCGCCGGGCGCAAAAGCAGGAAACGCAATTCAGCGATTTAGCGCTGCACCACCACCGTGCTGCCGAGCTTCGCGCGGTTGTAGAGGTCTTCGACATCCTCGTTGACCATGCGGATGCAGCCGGACGACTCCGCGCCGCCGATCGTCCACGGCGCATTGGTGCCGTGAATGCGATAGAGCGTGTTGCCGAGATAGAGCGCGCGCGAGCCGAGCGGGTTGTCCTTGCCGCCGGCCATGTATTCCGGAAGTTCCGGCTTGCGCTTGCGCATTTCCGCGGGCGGACGCCAGTCCGGCCATTCCTTCTTCTGCGTGATCTGGCTGGTGCCCGCGAAGGCGCGGCCTTCCTCGCCGACCGCGATGCCGTAGCGGATCGCCTTGCCGTCGGGCAGCACATAATAGAGCCGGCGCTGGCTGGTCTTGATCACGATGGTGCCGGGCGCGTGCTTCTCCGGGAACACCACGGTCTCCTTCGGGATGTAGTTCCCGACGGTGACTTCCTGGCCCATGAAATTGGTGAAGCGGATCGGGTCGCGCACCTTCACCTGGCCGGCGGGCGTGTTTTCGTAGCGCACCTTGGCGCCCGGCAGGTAGTCATAGGCGCTGTCGGACAGGCAGCCGCCCAGCAGCGGCGCAATCAGGGCGAGCGGCAGGAGCTTCATATAGCGGGTCAGACGCATGGGGGCCTTCATTGCGGTCATCGGCGGATTGAGCCGGAAATTAAGCGGATGCGGGCCGCCCGCCTAGTGCGGAAAAGCCACAGGGTTCAGACGAAGACCCCTGTATCTGGCCCGTAACCTTCACGTTTTCGCGCGGATTGTTGCCTAGCGGCTGACCAGCTGGGTCAGCCTCCCGATGATCATTTTGTGGAACGGGTCCAGCTCGTCGATGCTGACATGGTCGATGCCGGTGGCGGAAAGATCGTGATTCTCCAGCACGCCCGCAAAGCCCGGTCCGGGTGCCGCCCGCTTGCCGAAGCCGTCCTTGGTCGAGAAGAAATTCATGAAGGTATCCACGTTCGCCGGCACCTGCCGGGGCTCGGTGGCGTCGAAAATCACGCCGAGCAGCACCGGGATCTGCCGCTTTTGCAGTTCGTTCGCCACATCGAAGGTGGCGTTGGCGCCGAGCGAATGGCCGATCACCACCACCGGCCCGCGATGTCCGCCCTCGTAATTCTGGTGGATGGTCTGCACGATCAGGTTCCAGGACTCATAGCCATAGACCTGCGCGCGGTAACCGTTGGTCTGCAGCTTTTGCGCGAGCGAATCCATGCCCAGCGAGTAGATGCCGAACAGGCCGCGCATCAGATAGACCTGCGTTTGCGCCTGTTTCTGGGAGGTCTCGTCCTGACGGCGCGGCTGCGCGTCGGCCGGAGCGGCGAAAAAGGCAAGCGCGAGAACTGCGGCTAGAGCGGCGCGCGGAAATTTCATTGCAAGCCCCATGAAAAACTTCAGCCCGGAATCGAGCGCATGCTAACTCTTCAGTCGCCCAAAAGATGCAACACTATTTCGCGCCGGTGCGGGCGGCTGCGGTGCTCGAACAGATAGATGCCCTGCCAGGTTCCAAGGGCGAGCGCGCCTTGCACGAGCGGGATCGAAAGCTGCACCGATGTCAATGCGGTCCGGATATGGGCGGGCATGTCGTCCGGCCCTTCGGTGTCGTGCACATAGTTTCGGGATTCCGGCGCGATGTCCTCGAAATAGGATTCCAGATCGGTGCGCACATCCGGGTCGGCGTTCTCCTGGATGAGCAGCGATGCCGAGGTGTGGCGACAATAGATCGTCAGAAGCCCGCTGGACATTCCCTGCGCCTCCACCCAGCCCCGCACCGGGCGGGTGATTTCAACAAGACCCTTCCCGCTGGTCGGAACAGAAATCTGATGGATGGCCTGGCGCATCGGGTGTTTATAGCAGCGCCCGAAATTTTTGGGTCAGACGGCGACTTCCGTGCCGTACCAGCGGCGGCGCGCGGCGGGGGTGAGTGCCGCCACCAGCGCGCTCGCTTCGGCTTCCTCGGCCTCGACCGTAACCACCTTGAAGCGCTTGAGGATATTGGCGCCGTAGGTGGTGCTGATCGCAACATCGGTGGCATCGCGCCCGCGCGCCATCACGATGCGGCCGATGCGCGAGACGTTGTGGCGGGCGTCGAATGTGTACCAGCGGCCGCCGAGATAGACTTCGAACCACGCGCTGAAATCCATCGGTGTGGGATCGGGCGACACGCCGATGTCGCCGAGGTAGCCCGTGCAATAGCGGGCGGGAATGCCCATGCAGCGGCAGAGCGCCACCGCCAGATGCGCGAAGTCACGGCAGACACCACGCCGCTGGTCGAGCACATCGTGGGCGGACTTTATTGCGGATGCGTGGTGGTAACCGAACTCGATATGCGAATGGACGAAATCGCAGATCGCCTGCACGCGCGCCCAGCCGCGCGGCGTTCCGGAGAACAGCGACCAGGCGACGTTCATCAGCCTGTCGGTCTCGCAATACCGGCTGCCATTCAGAAACTGGAGCACATCGTGCGGAAGTTCTCCAATGGGTACTTCCTGCGCATCGGGAGCCATGACATCGGGCTGCCCGTTGTCGAACACCAGCGCATCGGTCGATAACCGGATTTCGCCCTTCGGGGCCACGAGCCGGGTGCAGAGGTTTCCGAATGGGTCGGCAAATCTGGAGACCGGCACCTCCGGAGAGACGCGCAACTCATCGGCGATCAGCAAATCCTTGGCGCGGCTCGGATGCACGTGAAGCATCAGCATCATGGGCGTCGCTTGCGCGCAATCATAGACGAGATCGAATCCGACGCGGATTTTCATGGAAATGCCCGAACGCAATAACTGTCCGTACTTTAACGCCGTAAAACCGAATTCGATCCAGGTGAGAGGCAAGATTTTAGGCAGCAACGGGAGCAACGGTGCTGATGAAAAAAATTGCATTTCCCGTCCGCCCCGATGGTGACGCCTGCCTAGGCGCCCAGTTTTTCCGCCAGATTTTCCAGACTGCTTGCAGCGTAATCGACCGGCACACTCGGCGAAGCTTCGCCCTTGCCGGGTCCGTGCTCGTTCGGCCGTGCGATGTGAGCGGTCTGCAATCCATGCGAGGCGGCGTGCTTCAGGTCGCCGCTGTGACAGGCGACCATCATGCAATCCTGCGGCTTCAGGTCGAACGCTTCACAGGAGGCCAGATACACTCTGGGTTTGGGTTTGTAGTCGCCGGCCACTTCCGCGCCGAGAACGGCGTCCCACGGAAAACCGTTGCGGCGGGCGAGATCGACTTGCAGCGAAATGTTTCCATTGGAAACAGGCGCCAGCAGAAATTGTTTTTTGAGACGATTGAGTCCGGGCGTCACATCCGGCCAGGCATCGAGCCGGTGCCAGGAGAGATTCAAATTCGTGAGCTGCTCTTCGCTCAATCCGGAAACCTTGAAGCGCGGCAGAATTTTCTCAAGATTGTAGCGGTGCAAAACGTCGAGTTTGGAAAACGGAACGCGCCCTGCCCGCACTTCTTCCATCGTAGGCTGATATTCGTCGCGCCAGGCGTCGGCGAAGGCGGGCCAGTCGAGCGAATGGCCGAGCGGTTTCAGGATTCGCTCGGCCTCGTCTGCGATGCTGGAACGGAAATCGACCAGCGTGCCGAAGACATCGAAAAATAACGCCTTTGGCAACGCTGGCATGGTTGGTCAGACGATCTTCAACGACAGGTCCGGCAGGCCCTTGATCTTGCAGACCAGCAGGTCGCCCTTCTGCACCGGACCGACATTTTCCGGTGTGCCGGAATAGATCAGGTCGCCTGCCTTCAGTTCGAACGCCTCGGAAAGCTTTTCGATCTGTTCGGCAACACTCCAGATCATGTGCGTCAGGTCGGAGGTCTGCTTCACCTCGCCGTTCACCGAGAGCGAGATCGCGCCCTTCGTAAAATGTCCTGTCTGGGCGACCTTGTGGAGCGGCCCGATCGGAGCGCCATGATCGGCGCTCTTGCCGATGTCCCACGGTTTCTTCTGCTCGCGCATGCCAATCTGGAGGTCGCGGCGGGTCATGTCGAGGCCGACCGCATAGCCGTAGATGTGCTTCAGCGCATCGGCGGCCTTGATGCTCTTTCCGCCAGACTTCAGCGCGGCAACCAGTTCAACTTCATACTGGTAGTTCTTGGTCAGCGACGGATAAGGATGGTTCGCCAGCTTGCCCGGCATCACAACCTGAATCGCATCGGTCGGCTTCAGGAAGAAAAACGGCGGTTCGCGATCCGGGTCGGAGCCCATCTCGCGCGCATGGGCCGCGTAGTTGCGGCCGATGCAGTAAATGCGGCGGACCTGAAACTGCTCGCCCGCGCCTGCCACCGGTACATAAATCGGCGGCACCGAGACTACGACTTTCGACGAAACAGCTTTCGTCTTCTTCGCCGCGGGCCGCTTGACCGCTTTCGCCTTTGACTTCTTCCGGGCCGGTTTCTTCTTCGCTTTTTTCGCCATGAAAATCCCCTTCTGGCTCTGGCGTCTCTAACACGTTTGGGATTTCGCGCCAGCTTCCGGGCGCGCGGCAAATGTGAAGAAATCGTGTGCCTTGCATGCGTTTCCGGCAACGCAGGCTTGCCGCCACTGGGCTACCTGCGAAGCGCATCCGGGTCTAGGTTTGCCCTCTCAAATTGGGCATGCGCCGTCCTACGCTCCGGCGCCAAAAAAAAAGAGAAGACCATGATCCTTGGATATCTCGCGAGACTGTACCGCCAATGGCGGGTGTATAACCGCACCTACTCCGAACTGATGCGCCTCGATGACCGCACGCTCGCCGACATCAGCGTGACCCGCGGCTCAATCGACGCCATTGCTCGGCACGCGGCAAAAACCGCGCGCTGATCCGACCGCTTCGCAACCCTTAAACGCCCGCCTCCGGCGGGCGTTTTGTTTTAAGCGGCTTTGAGCTTGACGCGCCGGTTCATGAACGTGACATAAGCCCCATGAAACAGCCGGTTCACATCATTGGCGGGGGGCTCGCGGGCTCCGAGGCAGCCTGGCAGATCGCGCACCGGGGAATCCCGGTGGTCCTGCACGAAATGAGGCCGGTGCGGGGCACCGCCGCCCACAAGACAGACGGGCTCGCGGAACTGGTCTGCTCCAATTCCTTCCGGGCCGACGACAGCGAAACCAATGCGGTGGGCCTCCTGCATTATGAAATGCGCAGGATGGGTTCGCTGATCATGCAGGCCGCGGACGCCAATCAGGTTCCGGCCGGCGGCGCACTGGCGGTGGACCGCGAAGGTTTTTCCGCGGCCGTGACGGCGGCGATCGAGAGCAACAAACTGATTGAAATCCGGCGCGAAGAAGTAGAAACGCCGCCCGCCGACTGGGACAGCGTGATCGTGGCCACCGGCCCGCTGACCTCCGCGAGGCTTGCGGAAACCATCGGTACGAAAACGAATGCCGACGCGCTCGCCTTCTTCGATGCCATCGCGCCCATCGTGCACAAGGACAGCATCGCCATGGACGTGGCGTGGTTTCAGTCGCGCTACGACAAGACCGGACCCGGCGGCTCCGGGGCCGACTACATCAACTGTCCGTTCGACCAGCCGCAATACGAAGCTTTCATCGACGCGCTGCTCGCGGCGGAAAAAACCGAATTCAAGGAATGGGAGAAGACTCCCTATTTCGACGGCTGCCTGCCGATCGAAGTGATGGCCGAACGCGGCCGCGAAACATTGCGCTTCGGCCCGATGAAGCCGGTCGGACTTTCCAACCCGCACAAGGGCGGCGCTTCGGCCTATGCGGTGGTGCAGCTTCGGCAGGACAACAAGCTCGGCACGCTGTTCAATATCGTCGGATTCCAGACGAAATTGAAATACGCGGAGCAGACCAGAATTTTCCGCATGATCCCCGGCATGGAGCGCGCGGAATTCGCTCGGCTGGGCGGCCTGCACCGCAACACATATCTCGACTCCCCGCGCCTGCTCGATGAAACGCTGCGGCTGAAAGCCGAACCGCGCCTGCGCTTCGCCGGCCAGATCACCGGCTGCGAAGGCTATGTGGAGAGTGCGTCCATCGGATTGCTGACGGGACGCTTCGCCGCCGCCGAGCGCCTTGGTGAAAAATTCCAAAGGCCGCCGCAGACGACCGCAATGGGCGCCCTGCTTGCGCACATCACGGGCGGACATATTTCCGCCGAGCAGGAAGGTGCGCGCTCCTACCAGCCGATGAATGTGAACTTCGGGCTGTTTCCCCCGATCGACCAGAAATTCCGGGGCGCGGAGCGCGGCGCCAACAAGAAGCGCGCGATGACCGCACGCGCCAAAACCGATCTCGAAGCGTGGCTCGGCGACAGCAAAGCGGACGCCGCCGCATGAGTGTTTCGGCTTCCTCCAAAGAAGCGCTCTCGAACTGGCGTTCGGTGGCGGTGCTGAAATCGGATCACTTCAGCACGGTCGAGCGCGGATTCTGGCGCGGCCCGAACGGCGAAGAGGAAGCGGTGCTGCGCCGTTTCGATGTGGTCCCAGTGTGGATCAAGCCCGTCGCCTATCATTTCGGGCGGCGCGAAGTGCAGTCTTTGAAGAAGCTCAATGGACTCGCCGGTCCGCGTCTGCTCGCCTACGGACCCGGTTATCTCGTTCGCTCATGGATCGACGGCCTGCCGCTGCACATGGCGAAGCCGGAAGGTGAGAACAAATTTTTTGCCGCAGCCAAAAAAATGATGTTCCGCATGCACCGCTCCGGCGTCGTGCACAACGATCTCGCCAAGGAACAGAACTGGCTGCGCGACGGCAACGGAATGCCCCGCCTCACCGACTTTCAGCTTGCGCATACCAGCGAGAAGCGCAGCCGCCTGTTTCGCATCGCCGCGCACGAAGACCTGCGGCACCTTCTCAAGCACAAACGCAAATACGCGCCGGATTTTCTCACGGCCCGCGAGAAGAAAATCCTCGCTACCAAGAGCGTGCCCGCACGCATCTGGATGGCGACGGGCAAGAAGGTGTATATTTTCGTCACGCGAAAAATCTTCGGCTACATGGACCGCGAAGGCTCCGGCGCGGATTATGCCATCGACGGTCCGCGCATAGCCGCACGCCTTCAGGCCTATCCCGGCGTTACCGGCTCGGCGATCGTTTCCTATCCGACGCCGCGCGGGGCAAGGCTTTATGCGTTCGTGGAGACGGAGCAGCCGGTAAAAGAGCGCGAACTGCGCGAGCATATTTCGCGCTCGCCGGAAGGCCTTCCCGATCCGAGCCTGATCCAGATTGCGCCACGCCTTCCGCGCAACAAGCACGGCGAAGTGCGCGAGGAAGTGCTGCGGCTCGTAGCACTGAACCAGGTCGATCTGATCGACGGCATCGCGCTCGATGCCGATGCGAAGCTTGCCGCCGACGAGCTGATCGCGGGCCGCCTCAATCGCACCGACCGGCGCCTGCGCGAAGGCTGATCAACGGGACGCGCGCCAGAGAATCCACTGGCGCTTCCATTGCAGGATCTCCACGGCGGTCTCGAATGGGTTATAGCCGGGCCGTTCCATCTGCCTGAGATAAGGTTCAGCCAGCGCAAGCGGCAGGAAGGGCAAACGTCCGATGCGGGTAAGTGCCCGGACATGCCGGTTGGCATCGGCAAGATGTTCGCGCGCGCGCTTGCGCATTTCCGCAAGCGCTTCGAGCAGAGATGGGGATGGCTCACCGCGCAGGACCGTTTCACGATCGACGCCGTGCCGGTCCAGCAAATCTCCCGGCAAAAAAATCTTTCCGCGATGCGCGTGAAAGGCAAAATTCCGCAGCAACTGCACGCTGCCGTAGGCAAGACCGCCAGCGGCCGCGGCCCTTTCCAATTCCTCTGTCTTCTCGCTTGCCACGGCACCGGCGAGCGAGAAGAGAGCGCCGGCCGTGTCGTGAAGATAATTCTCGAAGGAAGCGTGATCCGGCATCCTCTCGAAAAGATCCGACATCCGTGCACGGATCATGCGCCGCAGCGCTTCCCGATCCAGCCCGTGGCGGTTCGCCGTCTCGAGCAGTGCGTCCGCCACAGGATTGGCCGCCGCCTGCGGCGTGGCATCCAGAGCCTGCAACCACCATTGAAGCCGCGCCTCGCCGGCCAACGGGTCACGGGCGCGATCGCCCACGAGCGAGAGCTCGACGTTGAAAGCATACAGCGCGAAGAGGTCGCGCTGGATCGCAGCCTGGCACAGCAAGGATGCAAGATAGCGGTCCCTGTCCGCTTCCCGCACGAGCGCCTGGCAATGACGATAGGCATCCAGCATCAATGAGAATGTAGCGCGGATCAGCCGGAAGCGATCAATGCCGCAGCCACCCTGCGCCCCTCGGACAGCAGGATGTTGTAGGTGCTAGCTGCTGCCGGTGTGGGCATGGTGTCAAAACGGATTTCCGCCTTGCGCAACAATGCTCCGATGCCATTCGAAACGGGCAAGAGATCGCGGCCCGTTCCGATGAACAGCATATCAATCTCGGTCCGTGCCTCCAGCACCCTCGCGAGCGAAGCTTCGTCGATTTCCTGAACCGATGCCGGCGGCCATGCCCAGATGCCGGCCGGCAGTGCGAGGATAGAACCCCGGTGCGACATGCCGGCGAAGCGAAAGCCTCCGCCTCCGTAGCCTTCGATCTCCGCGCGTCCGGGAAAATGCGGATCGCGCGGCGTATCCGTCACCGCGTCAGAACCCGGCCTTGGTGGCCGCCGCAGAATCGAGCGCCGGTTCATCCTTGGCTTCGGCCCGCCCTTCGCCCACGCCGAGATAGATCAGCATCGGGGCGGCGATGAACACGGACGTATAAGTGCCGACCAAAACGACCCCGAACATCATGGTCGCAACGAAGCTATGGATCGCGCGTCCGCCGAACCAGAACAGCGCCAGCAGGGCCAACGTCACGGTGACGTGGGTGATGATCGAGCGCGAAAGCGTTGAGTTGACCGAGATGTTCAGCAAATCGGCCATCCGCATGCGCTTGTAGCGGCGGAGCATCTCGCGAATGCGGTCGTAGATCACGACCGTGTCGTTCAGCGAATAACCGAGAATGGTCAACAGCGCTGCGATGCTCGTCAGATCGAAATCGATCTGCGTCACCGCCATGAACCCGATCGTCAGCAGGATGTCGTGCATATTCGCGATCGTGGCGCCGAAGGCGAACTGCCATTCGAAACGAAACCAGAGGTAGATCAGGATGCCGACGACCGCGAGCGCAAGACCGATCGTGCCGTAACTGAGCAGTTCCTGCGAAACGCGCGGGCCCACGACCTCGACGCGGCGATATTCCACGCCGTCGCCGAGCGCGGCACGTACCTTGCCGACCACTACCTGCTGGGCCGTCTCGCCGCCAGGCTGCTGCGCGATGCGGATCAGCACCTCGCCTTTGCCGAACTCCTGCAACTGGATTTCACCCAGCTTCAGTCTTTCAAGCGTAGCGCGCGTCTGCGCCATGTCCACCCTTCCGGACTTCGCCTGGATCTCGATGAGCGTGCCACCCTTGAAATCGATACCGTAGTTCAGGCCGAAATAGAAAAACGCCGCCAGCGCAAGAATGGCCATGACAGCGGACACCGGAAAACTGATCCGGCGAAACTGCATGAAATCGAACTTGGTGTTGTCAGGAACAAGACGAAGAAGCGGAATTCTCATTTGGTTCGTCCCGTTCAGATCGGTATGTAGGTTGGACGCCACCAGCGCACCCAAACGGACACCATCAGGCGCGTCAGCGTGAATGCGGTGAATAATGTCGTCAGAATGCCGATGCCGAGTGTCACGGCAAAACCGCGTACCGGTCCGGTGCCGATATAGAACAACACCGCGGCGGCGATGAAGGTGGTGATGTTGGAGTCGAGAATGGTGCGGAGCGCCTGATTGAACCCGGCATCCAGCGCCATGATCGGCGAACGTCCGGCGCGGACTTCCTCGCGGATGCGCTCATAGATCAGCACGTTGGAATCGACCGCAATGCCGACGGTGAGCACGATTCCGGCGATGCCAGGGAGTGTAAGCGTTGCACCAATGACCGACAGAATACCGAGGATCATGCCTACGTTGATCGCCACCGCGACGTTCGCGAACAATCCAAACAGCCCGTAGGTCGCAAACATGAAGATCACGACCATGATCATGCCGAGATAGGAGGCGTTCACACCGGCGTCGATGGAGTCCTTGCCAAGGCCGGGGCCGACGGTACGCTCTTCGATGATCGTGAGCGGCGCCGGCAAGGCTCCCGCGCGCAACAGTACCGCCAGATCGTTCGCCGATTGCACGGTGAAGCTGCCGCTGATCTGACCGGCCCCGCCGAGAATGGGCTGGCGGATCACCGGCGCGGAAATCACTTCATTGTCGAGCACGATGGCAAACGGGCGGCCCACGTTTTCCTGGGTTGCCTGCGCGAAACGGCGCGCACCGGAATTGTTGAAACGGAAGCTCACCACCGGCTCGCGGGTCTGCTGGTCGAAGCTCGGCTGCGCATCCACAAGGTCTTCGCCCGAAACGACGACGCGGCGCTCGATCAGGTACTGCTGCGCGAAGCGATCCTGCGATTTCAGGAGTTCGGAATCCGGCGGCACGCGGCCGGCAATCGCCTCTTCAATGGAGTTGTTTCCATCGACCATGCGGAAGGTGAGCTTCGCGGTCTTGCCTATAATATCCTTAAGGCGTTGCGGATCATCTAGGCCTGGTACCTGGATCAGAATACGATCAGCGCCTTGGCGTTGGATTGAGGGTTCTACGGTGCCGAGTTCGTCCACGCGGCGGCGGACGATTTCGATCGACTGGTCAACCGCCTGTTTCATGCGTTCGTTGATGCCCGCCGCAGTCAAGGAAAGACGGATCAGGCCGTCACCGACCTCCGCGACTTCGATGTCGCGCAGGCTGGAGCCCGACAGCACGCCACCGATCGCGTTGGAAAGACCGCGCAGCTTGTTCAAGGCCTCAGTGACTTCACGAGGCTCGCGAACGCGAAGCTGCACGTTGCGGCCCTGTATCGTAAGACCTGTGTAACCGATACGCGCATCACGAAGGACGCGTCGCACATCGTCACGCAGCGTCTCGACCTTTTCGCGCTCGACAGCGCGGCCATCGACTTCGAGCAAAATATGCGAGCCGCCCTGCAGGTCGAGGCCGAGCACCATCTTGCGCTGAAGCGGTGCCGGCAGCGACTTCACAACCGAATCCGGCAGCACATTGGGAAGGGCGAGCAGGCACAGGAATGCTGAAAACAGAACGATCGCGACAGCCTTCCAGCGAGCGAAATGCAGCATCTCAAATCCTCATGCGGCGCCGCGGTCTGACTGCGCCCCCGAAAAGACGGATTACTCGTCCCTCGGCTCGCCCTTCGTGCGGACTTCGGCGATCATCGAACGCATCTGCCGGACGCGCAGGTCCTCGCCCACCTGAATCTCGATTTCCGAGTCATCGACGACCTTGGTGATCTTGCCGATCAGCCCGCCGGAAGTAACGACGGTGTCGCCACGGCGCAGGCCTTTCACCATGTCCGCATGCTGCTTCACCCGTTTTTGCTGCGGGCGCAGGATCAGGAAATACATGATCACGAAAATGAGGATGAAGGGCATCAACGAGAGCAGCATGTCGCTGCCGCTACCGCCGGTACCCTGTGCAAACGCGGGAGTAATCAGCATCCTGTACGCATCCCCTCAATGAAAGCTTGAAATGACCGGAAAGTCGGGCGGAATATAGCCATCGAGGGGTTCTTTGCAAACACGTCGAGCGGCCCCATTGCAACCCTGAAAACTTGCCCCATAAGCCCCGGCCCGCTATGCCGCCCGCAAGGAGCCTGGCCATGAACAAACCCTCGCCCGCCGATACGGTCCTCGCCCTGCTCGCCCAGGCGATGGAGCGTATTTCAGCCGCGCTGGAGCGGCTTGCGCCTCCGGCGGCGAGCTTGCCGGATTTCGGCGCCGCAGGTGCCTTCATCTGGCAGGCGGCGGCCAAAAAGCTTGAACCGGTCGCACGCGTGAACCGGGTCGAGATGAACCTCCTCAAAGGCATCGACCGGATGCGCGACACGCTGCTCGAAAACACCGAGCGTTTTGCCAAGGGCCTGCCCGCCAACAACGCGCTGCTCTGGGGCACGCGCGGGATGGGCAAGTCATCGCTGGTGAAGGCCGTCCATGCGCAGGTCAGCGCGGAACTCGGCACCAGGGATGCGGGGCTTAAGCTCGTGGAGATTCATCGCGAGGACATTGAGTCGCTCCCCGCCCTGATGGGCATGCTGCGAGGCTCCAAGCACCACTTCATCGTTTTTTGCGACGATCTTTCGTTCGAAGCGGAAGACACATCCTACAAGTCGCTGAAGGCTGTGCTCGAGGGCGGCATCGAAGGCCGCCCCGAAAACGTGATCCTCTACGCGACTTCGAACCGCCGCCACTTGATGTCGCGCGATATGATCGAAAACGAGCGTTCGACCGGCATCAATCCCGGCGAGGCGGTGGAAGAGAAAGTCTCCCTCTCCGACCGTTTCGGTCTTTGGCTCGGATTCCATAAATGCAGCCAGGATGAATTTCTCGCGATGGTCGATGGCTATGTCGCGCATTTCAACATTCCGATTGCTCCCGAACATCTCCGTCGCGAGGCGCTAGAATGGGCGACCACGCGCGGATCGCGTTCAGGACGTGTCGCCTGGCAGTTCATTCAGGATCTCGCGGGCAGGAAGGGCGTCGCGCTGAGGAACTGAGGGATGGGTTGCGTTTCACGAATCAGCATTGCGTTCTTTGTCGCGGCCATTGTCGCTGGCTGCGCCAATCTCAATCAGGCTCCCGATACGCTTGTCGGCAACAACACCGGCGGCGTGATCCCGCCGAAAATGGCGGCGACGCAGAACGTTGACAGTCTCGCCGCGGCGCACTGCGCGAAATGGAATTTAACCGCGCGCATAACATTTCCTGCGAGCCAGACCGGCGGAGAAGCGGTCTTCGTTTGCGAACAGCCCGGTCAGAAATCGGCCGTACCGGTCAATCCTGAGCCGCCTATGCAGACGAAATCGCAGCCCAAGAAAAAATCCAACTAAAAATCTAAGTAACTTTGTCATTCGCGGGTCTCGGTCGGTTGCCGGGCGCCGATACAGTGGCAAAACAAAATGCCGGAGCCGCCAGCCTTGCCACTGGACTCGGCGGCGTGGCTACGTCAAGTTTACACGGGCTCACCGCATACATTTGAGGGTATCGCATGTCGGGTTTGATGTTTGGTGCTGAATTGACCGTGGGCATCGCTTTTCTTGCTCTGGCGGTCTTCCTGGTCTGGATCGCGAAGGCAGCCGACGAGAGCGGACCCAAGTACTCGTTTCTCAAATCCGAAACGGCTCAGGTTATCTACACGGTGTTCTGTATCTGCCTGCTTGCGCTCGGCCTGGTCATCGGCATGCACGGCATCGCCGGATACACAGGCTGATCGAAAAAATCCAGGGCGGCCCTGAGCCCCTTCTTGTGAGCCGGCCGCCCTGGATGCGATCGATTGGAGGTCACCACCCGATCGTTACTGAACTCGTGACTTTATAGCGCGCTAAGATATTTCGTCGGATCGACCGGCGTCGATCCTTTCCTGATCTCGAAGTGAACCTGCGGCGTCGGCATTCCGCCCGACTGGCCGGCACGCGCGATCGTCTGCCCGCGCTTCACCGTCTCGCCGCGCTTCACAAGAATCGAACTGTTGTGCGCGTAAGCGGTCATCCAGCCGTCGGCGTGACGGATCAGGACAAGATTGCCGTAACCCTTCAGTTCATTGCCGGCGTAAGCAACGGTGCCGCCATCGGCAGCCTTCACCTCGGTGCCTTCGGGCACCGCGATATTGATGCCATCATTGTGCTGGCCGTTCGGTTTCGGACCGAAGCCCGAGATCACGCGGCCGGTCACCGGCTTGCGGAATTGCGGCGAGCCGCCGACCGACGGTCCGAGCGTCGCTGAGTCCTGCTCCGGCTCGACGACTTCAGTCGCCTTGGAAATGTTCTGCGGCACCGGTTGCGGATTGGCCTGTGCCATCTGCCTTGGTTGCGGCTGCGGTGTTTCCACGCGCTGTTGCGGCTGAAGCGGTTGAGGCCCTCTCGCCTGTGCGCCGCCGGGAATATTCATGCGCTGGCCAACCTTCAGGTGCGCGTAGGTATCGATGCCGTTCGCGCGGGCGATATCGGCGGGCTGCAGGTTGTAGCGGCGGGCAAGCGAGAACAGCGTGTCGCCCGGATTGACCGTATGCACCACGCCGCCGCCGGCAGGAGCCGGTGTGAACGCGCGCGGCTGTGCCGGAGCCGGACCGGACGAACGGGTCTGGCCAAGCTGCGCCGGCGGTGCACCGGCGGGCTGCTGATGGTTCGAAGCCTGATAGCTCGGGATCACGAGGCGCGTCCCCGGCTGAACGCGCGATGCGTCCGCGAGATTGTTCGCACGCAGGATCGCCTGTGCGGGCACGCCGTAGCGGCGCGCGATGACATCGACCGTTTCACCCGGCTGCAACGTGACCGCTGTGCCGCCTTCCCACTTCCAGCCGGACTCGTGCTTCGGAGCGACGGTCGCGGTCGTGGCGGGCGCGGAATAGGGCGCCGGGCTCGGCGTGTAGGCGGGTGCGGGTGCCGCCGGAACGGCGCGCGGCGCGGAGGCGTATTGCTGCGGCTGATAATTCGCCTGCGGCTGATACGGCGGC
Organism: Xanthobacteraceae bacterium; assembly: GCA_022844205.1. Lineage (GTDB taxonomy): Bacteria > Pseudomonadota > Alphaproteobacteria > Rhizobiales > Xanthobacteraceae > JAUSIF01. Next base: position 16,151 of record JALHMF010000008.1, read on the forward strand.
GGCGGCGAAGACGGGTAGGCCGACTGCTGCTGATTCTGCGGCCGCTGCTGGTACGGCGAGGTCGAGTAGCCCTGCCCCGACGACGGATATTGGGCCTGCGGAGCCGACAACGGCTGCGTTTCGATCACGCTCGGCCCTCTCGGGTCCTGTGCGCTCGATACCTCGTTGCGGGAGCGGAATGGATTGGTGTTCGGATTGTCGTCGTAGCGCGAACTATCGCGGCTGCAACCGGCGACAAGAGCGGCGAGACCCGTGGCAAGCACAAGCGCGCGGGACCGCGGCTGACGAAGACAAAACTCGTGACTCATCACACCCACTCGGAACGCAGGACTGAACCCGGCGAGTTAACGATGAAGCGGTAAATGGGGGCTTAAGAAAAACCGGGCAGCGGCCAAATTTTGCACAAGGCCCAGATGCTTGGCATTTACGAGGCAAAATCAGGCCTTCAGGAGGCCGTCGCCTTGCCCGGCAGAAGCGGCACAAACCTTACCGCCATCAGGTCCTCGCGATCGAATTCGGCCCCGGATTTCTTGCGGATCCGGGTCAGCATCTGCACGCCGCCCGGAGGGCCGATCGGCGCGATGAGGTAGCCGCCTTCCTTCAACTGATCCAACAGGGCTTGCGGCACCTCTGCGGCCGCAGCCGTCACCAGAACCCGGTCGAATGGGGCCTCTTCCGGTGCGCCCAGCATTCCGTCGCCGACAATGACTTTCACCTGTTCGAGGCCGAGCAACCGAAGCCGATCAGCGGCCTGATCCGCGAGCGTCCGGTAGCGCTCCACGGTGACCACCCGGTCCGCGAGATGGGCGAGGATCGCCGCCTGATAGCCCGACCCGGTGCCGATTTCGAGCACCTTGTGGCCCGGCTCCACCAAAAGCGCCTCGCTCATGAAGGCGACGACCAGCGGCTGGCTGATAGTCTGCCCGCATTCGATCGGTAGCGCCTGATCCGCGAAGGCGAGATCGTCGTATTCTGGATCGACGAAGCGTTCGCGCGGGACCAGTTCCAGCGCACGCAGGACACGGAGATCGCGGATGCCGCGCGTCCTCAGCGAAAGCAGGAATTTCATCCGGTCTTCGGCGCGGGGGTCCATGCTCCGGGATACAAAATTTGCCGCCGGATTGGAACCAATCCCCGCCCTACGCCGTTCTCCGCGCCGGTGCAGGGTGAAGCCAAATCGCGGATTTTGGGGTTCTTTTGGTGGTTTTCGGGGCCAGACAATTTCGGATGAAGGAAGGAAACCGCGTCTTCATCGCCGAAGACGAGGCGATGGTGCGGAATCTGCTGGAAGACATGCTGGCGGACCTCGGCCACGACGTGCGGGTCAGCGCGGTCAACATCGGGGAAGCGATGGAGGTCGCGGGCACGAACGATTTCGAGGTCGCGATCCTCGACATCCATCTCAATGGCCAGCCGATTTATCCCGCCGCCGACATCCTGATTCAGCGCGGGATTCCATTCATCTTCGCCACCGGCGGAGTGCCCGATGACATGCCCGACCGCTTCAAGTCGGCGCCGCGCGTGCAGAAGCCGTTTGTCGAGCACCAGTTGCAGGAAGCGCTCGACCGCGTGCTGGGCGGCTGACTCAATCCGTCAGCTTGCTCTTGTCGAATACCGCCGCGAGCCGGGTCATGTAGGGCTCGTCGGTGAGATCGATGCGGAGCGGTGTTACGGAAATCAACCCGTTCTCCACCGCCGAAAGATCGGTGCCCTCCTCCGAGGTCCAGCGTCTGCGCTCGAACGCGATCCAGTAATACGGATTGCCGCGGCCATCGTGGCGCGGTTCGATCTTGAGCAGGTTCTGATCGCGCTTGCCCTGCACCGTAATTTTCACGCCTTTCACATCGTTCGGCTCCAAAGCCGGGAAATTGATGTTCACCAGACGGCCCGCCGGAATGCCTTCCTTGAGAATTTTCTTGATCACACCCGGCGCGTGCGCTTCCGCCGTCGTGAAGGCGTCGTCGCCGCGGCGGTCCGGCCCCAGGCATTGCGACAGGGCCACCGACGGAATTCCAAGCACGGTGCCTTCCATCGCGCCGGCGACGGTGCCGGAATAGGTTACGTCCTCGGCGAGGTTCATGCCGCGATTGACGCCGGACAGGATCAGGTCCGGCAACTGCTCGGCCATGATGTGACGCACGGCCATGATCACACAGTCGGTGGGCGTGCCTTTGACCGCGAAGCGCTTGCCCTCGATCGCGCGCAGGCGAAGCGGATCGTTCAGCGAGAGCGAATGCGAGACGCCGGACTGGTCGGATTCCGGCGCCACCACCCACACATCGCCGGAAAGTGCCCGGGCGATGCGGACGCAGGCCTCCAGACCCGGCGCGTGGATGCCGTCGTCGTTGGTAACCAGGATTCTCATTGAATAAATCCATTTGTCATGCCCGGCACACGGGTCCGGCCTTTGGCCGGCCCGAGTATAAACCTTGTGCCGGGCATCCCGGTTAGCAGCGCACTGCCTTCCTGAACGAGATGGCCGGGACAAGCCCGGCCATGACGAAGATAATATTTCATCGAGACCATCAACCCACTTTCGTGATTTTCTTCAGGCCGCCCATGTATGGCAGCAAGGCATCGGGCACGGCAATGGAGCCGTCGGCCTCCTGATAGTTTTCCATCACGGCGATGAGCGCGCGGCCGACGGCGACACCGGAGCCGTTCAGCGTATGCACATGGCCCGCGACCTTGCCCTGCTTGTTGCGATAGCGCGCATTCATGCGGCGGGCCTGAAACTCGCCGCAATTCGAGCAGGACGAGATTTCACGATAAGTGTTCTGGCCGGGCATCCAGACTTCGATGTCGTAGGTCTTCTGCGAGGCAAAACCCATGTCGCCGGTGCAGAGCGTCATGACGCGGTAATGCAGGCCTAGTTTCTTGAGCACTTCCTCGGCGCAGGTCAGCATCCGCTCGTGCTCGTCTTTCGACTGTTCCGGAGTCGTGATCGAGACGAGTTCGACCTTGGTGAACTGGTGCTGGCGCAACATGCCGCGCGTGTCCTTGCCCGCCGCCCCCGCTTCCGCGCGGAAGCATGGCGTGTTGGCGGTCATGCGCATCGGGAGTTTGGTTTCGTCCACGATGTCTTCGCGTACGAGATTGGTGAGCGGCACTTCGGCGGTGGGAATCATCCAGCGTCGAAATGGATTTGGTCTATACACAAAGCCAAGCACTTCTTTTTTTTCGGCGCGAGCAGCTTCTATGCCGCGCTTCTCTGCGAAGTCCAGAACTGCATTGCGATCTAGCTCAAAATTCTCATATGCTTGTCTTATCTGATCGTCCTCAGTTTCCACTCGATATTGGTCGGCGCTAAATTTCGGAAGTTGAGCGGTTCCGATCATTACCTCGTCACGAACAATGAGTGGCGGATTCACTTCCGTGTAGCCATGCTTCGGATCGGTATGCGTATCCAGAAAGAGCTGCGACAGCGCACGCTCCATGCGGGCGAGCGCGCCTTTCAGCACCACGAAACGCGCGCCGGAGAGCTTGGCCGCCGCCTCGAAATCCATGAGGCCGAGCGCCTCGCCCAGATCGAAATGCTGCTTTGGCGTAAAATTTAAAGATGGCCTCTCACCGTGCCGACGGTACTCTTCATTACCGGTTTCATCATCTCGTATAGGAACATCATCCGCCGGAATATTTGGAATACCTGCGAGAAACTCTTTCAAATCAGCTTCTGATTCTTTGACCTCATTCTCTAGCCGCGCAATGGATTCTTTGGCCTCAGCCACTTCGCTCATCAATTTCTCGAGGGCAGAGTGATTCCCCGTGGTGCGCGCTTGACCAATCTCTTTGGATGCTTTGTTTTTCTTCTCTAGAAATATCTCAAGAGTCCTTATTCGAGCGCGCCTAAGCGCATCAATTTGTTCGAACTGCTTTGAAAGTGGAGGCAACTTTCGGCGAGAAAGCCCTTCATCAAACGCCTGCGGATTCTCCCGCACCCATTTCGGATCGAACATGCAGTGAGCCTTCTAAGTCATTGACCGGGAATCATATTCGACAACCGGAATCGGGTACCGCGAAACAGCTACTCTTGTCATTACCGGGCCGACGCGCTCGGCGAGCCAGCGAGCCGTTTTAGCGCGTCGAGACCCGGTAATCCATGCGGAATTTGCGGGAAGACGTGGATCACCGGGTCGCGCAGCGTCAACCGCTCGTTTCGCTCGCGGGGCGCTGCGGCTCGGTGATGACAGATTGAGATTATTCCGCAGGAGTACTGGCCGGCGTGTCGGAAACATCCCGCGCAGCATCGGCCTCCGCCTTTTTTCGCTCCACGATCTTCACGAGATAGATCGAGATTTCGTAAAGCAGCAAGGTCGGGATCGCAAGCGCGAACTGGCTGATCACGTCGGGCGGCGTCAGCACCGCCGCCACGATGAACACGCCGACAATGGCGTAGCGCCGCTTCTCGCGCAGCCACGCGGCGGTCACGATGCCGACGCGTGCGAGCAGCGTCAGGATCACCGGCAACTGGAAGCAGATGCCGAAGGCGAAGATCAGCGCCATGATCAGCGACAGATATTCCGAGACTTTCGGAAGCAGCGTGATCTCCGCCGTCCCCTCGCCCGCCGCCTGCTGCATCCCGAGGAAAAACTTCATCGCGAGCGGCATGGCGACGAAATAAACGAAGGAGGCGCCGAGGAAAAAACAGAACGGGGTCGCGATCAGGTACGGCACGAAAAGGCCGCGCTCGTGCTTGTAGAGTCCCGGCGCCACGAACATGTAGATTTGCGCCGCGATCACCGGAAACGAAAAGAACGCCGCGCCAAAAAGCGCGATCTTGATCTGCGTGAACAAAAATTCCTGCGGTGCCGTGAAGATCAGTTTCAGCTCGGTCGCATCGCCGGCCGCCAGGTAATACGGGTAGAGCAGTACGTTATAGATCTGTTTTGCGAAGAAGAAGCAGGCGAAGAACATGATGAAGAACGCTATCAGCGCCTTGATCAGACGCGAGCGCAGCTCGATCAGGTGCTCCATCAGCGGAGCGCGCGAGGCGTCGATGTCTTCCTGCCCGTCGGTGTTGCTCATGAACGGCCCTCGCCGGAAGGTTTGTCAGGCGTCACAGGCACGGCTTCGGCGGGCACGATCGGATTGGCCGGCACCGGATCGACAGTTGGGACCGGTATCGGCGCGGGGGCCGCGGTCACCGGCGCATCGAGCGAGGCCTGGATTTCCTTCGTCACGTCCTCAAGCGGATTGGTATTGAGGTTCAGCTTCTCGGCCTGCTTGCGCAGATCGTCGAGTTCGGCCTCGCGCATCGCTTCGTTGAACTGCCCCTGAAATTCCGACGCCATGCGCCGGACCTTGGTCATCATCTGACCAATGTTGCGCAGGACACCCGGCAGCTCCTTTGGCCCGATGACCACGAGTGCCACGATGCCAATGACGAGAAGTTCGCTCCAACCGATATCGAACATGGCCTAAACGGCCGCCGGACTGCCTGCCGGCCCGCGAAGCGGGCACGGTGAAGGCCCGGAAATCAGCCGACCTTCTTCTCGGTTTCAGGCCGCACCTGGGATTGCGGGGCGGGCTGCGGTGCATTCGGGGGGGTGATGGACTTCGGGTCGGCCGGGGTTGCGGCAGTGGTCTGCTCGTCCTCCGACATGCCCTTCTTGAAGGCCTTGATGCCCTTGGCCGCGTCGCCCATCAGCTCGGAAATCTTGCCGCGTCCGAACAGCAGCATGACCACGACCAGAACGACGATCCAGTGCCAGATACTCAAACCACCCATGCGCCTCGCTCCGCTTGTCCGTCCGCACTTCCGGCCGCGTTAATCATCGCGGCGTGCGGACACTGATTTGAACCGAACCTAGGGCTCGGAGGCGGCAAAAACAAGAACTTCGGCCGGATCGACCTCGACCCCGATATTGTCGCCGGGCTGGATTTGCCCCGGATCACGCACTCTTGCGTAAATGGGCGCATCAAGGCCGGAAACCACGATTTCCAATAATTCGACGACTCCCAGAAAACGGCGGCCTACGAGGCGGCCCTGGATGCAGTGCCCGGCCGGCTTCACGCTAAAGGCCTGCGGCCGCACGCCGACAACCGCACGGGTTCCCTCGGCGAGTTTACCCGCATCGAATGTGCCGAGCGGCGTTTCGACACGCCCGCCGCGCACGGTGGTGGGCATTTCATTCATCTCGCAGAAGAAGCGAGCGGCAAACAGGCTGCCGGGGTTGCGATAGAGAGCACCGGGCTCGCCGACTTCGAGAAGCTGGCCCGACCGCATCAACGCGATCCGGTCGGACATGCGCATCGCCTCTTCCGGATCGTGGGTCACGATCAGGCAGGTGGCGCGCGCCTCGCGCAGGATCGCCAGCGTGTCGTCGCGCACCCGGTCGCGCAGCCTGCGGTCGAGGCCGGAGAACGGCTCGTCCATCAGGATCACAGCGGGGCGCGGCGCAATCGCGCGAGCCAGCGCCACGCGCTGCTGCTCGCCGCCCGACAGAAGATGCGGATAGTCATTCGCATGCACGCCAAGGCCGACGCGCTCCAGTGCGTTTTTCGCCTGCCGCTCGGATTCAGCTTTGGAGAACCCGCGCAATCCGAACATCACGTTTTCCAGATTCGAAAGATGGGGAAACAGCGCGTAATCCTGGAACATCAGGCCGATGCCGCGCTTTTCCGGCGGCACGAAGTTATTGGGCCCGGCGATTTCCAGCCCGTCGAGCAGCACGCGTCCACCGGTGGGCCGTTCCAGTCCGGCCGCGAGGCGCAGCAAGGTCGTCTTGCCGCAACCGGAATGGCCGATGAGCGCCACCACTTCGCCGGGCTGAATGTCGAGCGTAACGCCGCGCACGGATTCCACCATGCCATAAGCGTGGCGCACGGCTTCGAACGAGAGGCTGGCGGCAATGGATGCGGGGGTTCTCGTCCCCGGCTTACGCGATACAACCGGGTTGTGCACGATCAGTCCTTGCGGCGCGGCGGCGAGCCGGAGGGCTCGGGCGCTTCCTCTTCGGGTGCGGGTGCGAGCGTGAGATCGAGGTCGCCGGCGTCGAGCGGCTCCTCGTCGTCGCGCAGGGTAGAGCTGTCATTCGGTATCGGAATGCTGAAGCCGGACGGCAGGCGGCCTTCGAGGAAGCCCGCGCCCTTCAGCTCATCAAGGCCCGGAAGATCGTCGATGGATTCAAGTCCAAAATGAATCAGGAAATCTTCCGTAGTGCCATAGGTGACGGGACGGCCCGGCGCACGGCGGCGACCGCGCAGGCGGACCCAGCCGGTTTCGATCAATACATCGAGCGTTCCCTTGGAGATCGTGACGCCGCGGATTTCTTCCACTTCGGCGCGCGTCACCGGCTGGTGATAGGCGACAATCGCGAGGGTTTCGATCGCGGCCCGCGAAAGCTTGCGCGGCTCCGATACGTCCGCCTTCATCAGGTGACCGAGATCGGCGGCGGTCCGCAGCGCCCACTTGCCCGCGACCTTGACGATGTTCACGCCGCGCGGGGCGTAGAACGCGATCAGTTCGCCGAGCAGCGCCTTTACGTCGGCGCCTTCCGGCAGGCGCGACTGCAAGGTCTTTTCGTCGAGCGGTTCACCCGCCGCGAACAGGACCGCCTCCAGCAGGCGCAGCTTCTCCTCGTTTTCCGCCGAAGATTTTTTCGACGGAGAATGCACAGACTGAAACTTTTCAGCGCGGAGTGCGGTCAATTCTTTGTCTCCCCGTCTTGCACCAGGCGGGCCGTGGCACGGCGCCGCAACCACAACGGCTCGAAGGCCGCCTTCTGTTGAATCTCGATCATGCCCTCGCGGACCATTTCAAGGCTCGCCGTGAAACTCGACGCAAATACGGTCACCCGCATGTCGGGTTCGACCAGGTATTTGATCAAATACTGGTCTAGCCGCGTCCAATCGGTTGCCTTTCCGATCATCCGCTCGAGCACTTCGCGCGCTTCCTTCAGCGACCACACCGTGCGGAGCGGCAATTTTACCGTCTGCAATCCTTGGCGCTGACGCTGCATGGCATAAGCCGAGAGCAGGTCATAGAGCGTCGCTTTGAATTTCCCCGGCGCCGCTTCGATTGTTTCCGGCATGCCACGCTCGAAGAAATCCATACCCAGCCGGTGCCGCGTGATGAGCCTCGCTCCCGCCTGACGGATGGCCTCCAGATGCTGCAAGCGGGCCTGCAGGTCGGCGGCAAGATCAGCGGCGGATGGCTGCTCCTCGTCGGCCGGAGGCTCAGGCAGCAACAGGCGCGATTTCAGGTAGGCGAGCCAGGCCGCCATCACCAGATAGTCGGCGGCGATCTCGATTTTCAAGCCGCGCGCGGTCTCGATGAACTGCAAATACTGGTCGGCAAGCGCCAGAATGGAAATCTTGGCGAGATCGACCTGCTGGTTGCGGGCGAGCGCCAGCAGAAGGTCGAGGGGGCCCTCGAAGCCCGCGACATCGACCATCATCGCCGGCCCTTCGGGCTGAATGCGTTCGCCTTCCGGACGCTCGAAATCGCTGGTTTGCAAGATCGCTTCCTACAGCCTGATTCTGCTCAGGCGAGCGCAATCATAGCGGAAAAGCGCTCCCGCGCCTCGGCCAGATCGAAGCTCTCCAAAGGCCGTTTCAGGAGCCCTAGCGCGGCGTCTGCTCGGTCGGCGGCCATGCCCGCGAGTTCCGGGCTTCCCTCCACCACTTCGGCCATCTCGTCCATCTTGCCGTTGCAGTGAAGGTTGAGATCGCAGCCCGCACCAATCGCGCCCTCGGCGCGCGCCCGCAAGGAACCCTTCAACGCCTTCATCGAAAGGTCGTCGCTCATCAAAAGCCCATCGAAACCGATGTGACCGCGGATCACGTCCGCGATCACCACCGGCGAAACGGTGGCGGCCCGCTTCGCGTCGATTGCGGAGTAGACGACATGCGCGGTCATGCCGAGCGGAAGGTCGTTCAATAACCAGAACGCTTCGAAATCCGTTTTCGCCAGTTCTTCAAATGGCGTGTCCACCACCGGCAGTTCTTCATGACTGTCCGCACGAGCGCGGCCATGCCCGGGGATGTGTTTCAGAACCGGCAGTACCCCGCTCTGCATCAAGGCTTCCGCCGCGACCCGTGCGAGGGCTGCGACCTGTTCGGGGTCCTTGCCATAGGCGCGGTCTCCGATGATGTCGTGCGCGCCGGGCAGCCGAAGATCGGCGACTGGCAGGCAATCGACATTGATCCCGAGATCGACGAGATCGGCCGCGATCAGCGCCGCCCCCAGTCCGATGGCCTCAATGCCCTGCATCCTGTCCTTCTGGTAAATTTCCACGAGCGCCCCGGCGGATGGATAATTCTGCCAGTGCGGCGGCTTCAACCGCTGCACCCGCCCGCCTTCCTGATCGATCAGAATGGGGGCATCGGTGCGACCGACGATCGAACGGAATTCGGCGTTCAGCGCGCGAACCTGATCCGGACTTTCGATATTGCGCGCGAAGACAATGAATCCGAACGGCTGCGCGTCTTTGAAAAACGCGCGCTCCTCGTCGGAGAAACGCGTTCCAGAAATTCCGAGAATGCAGGCCGACGTCATGGCTCGCGCGTAAAGACGCAAGTCGTTTGCGTCAAGCGAAGCGAGAACACGTCAGTGGAGAAAACCAGCGAAATCAGTTGCGCTGGATGATGCACTCGCCGCCCGCGGCCTTGAGGCTCTCGCAGATTTCGCTGGCGCGGGAGCGGTCGTTAAACGGGCCAAGCTGCGCGCGATAGAACGTTCCGCGCTCGCCGAGATTGACGCGGCGAATGGTGGCGCTCTGGCCGCCAAGTACGCTCGAATAACGGCCCTGTACCTGTTGCCAAGTGGCCTGCGCTTCCTGTTCGGTTTTCTGCGAGGCGACCTGTACAACATAAGAACCGGCAGGCGGCGGCGCCTGAACGGCAATGGTCGGTGCCGGAGCGCGTTGTACCGGCGGCGGACCCGACGGGGGCAAGGATGCCTGTTGCTGCGGTGGCGGAGCTGCCCGCTGCGGAGCATTCGAAATATCGGCCCACGGATTGCCGCTCGATGGAGCCGGCGAACTCGACTGCTGGGTCGCTACACGGGCCTGCTGCTGTTGCGGAGGCGGTGCCGCAATCGGATCGCGCGCGGAGGCGTTATCGCGCTCGGCGTAGCTGTTAATGCTCATCGGAGCGTTGGAAACCTGCCCGGGCCGGGTGCTACCTGTTGCGCCGGCTCGTGCCTGATCTCCAATCACACTGCCATCGGCGCGTACGCTGTAGGTACGGACACGCTTGGGCTCTCCTTCGGCGGCCATCGGGCCGGTAGCCTGTGCCTGCTGGCGCGGCGGCGGTGCCGCCTGTGGCACGGCGGCAAAGGGACTTCCGCCGGGTGCGGGTGAGCGGCCAACGGGTTCTTCCTGGCGCGAAACGATCCGCTCACCGGACGGCGGCGCATCGAAGCCAACGCGGTCATTGTTCTTGCCGGGTTCGGCGGCGGCCTGCGTGTTCGTGGGCGACACTTTCGTGGGAGCCGTCTCGGCCTTGATGGTTTTCGGCGCGCCGCTTGTACCGAAAACCGCGCGATAGGCGAAGACACCGGTTCCCGCAAGCGCGACGATGCAAGCCGCAGCCGTTCCGATGATCAGCCAGTTCTTGCCGCGCTTCTTCGGCGTCTCTTCGTAGAATTCGTCCGTATGCGCGGGTAGTTGCGCATCGTCGGCATAAGCCGGATCGTAGCCGTCGCTACGTCCCTTCTGCTGACCGCGGCCGTCATAAGCTTTCGCTGCCGGAGCGCGCTTCTGTTGCGGGTGCTCGGCATAGGCTCCCTGAGCCGGATAACGGCCGTCCTCGTAGTACTGACCCTGATCGTCCATGTATCCGTTCTGTTGATCGAACGAATGATTGCGGGCGCCCTGACCGTTCTGCTGATACGGATCGTGCGGACGATAGGAGTGCGCGGGCGGCGCCTGACGCTGGCGCGGCTCCATTTCCGGATATTCGTAATCGTTCTCGGGCGCCCGGGAGAAACGGCCTCTAGGCTGCTGCGGAGGAAGCTGATCGGCGAATTCGCGATCAAACTCGTTTTCGTAATGCGTATCCTGCCTGAAACCCTGCGCTCGCTGGCGCGGCTCGGGCTGGGTTTGCGCTTGCCGCACGGGACGGGCCTCGGCATGTCCGTTGGGGGCACCGTCATCGAAACCTGCGTCCTCGTGATCCTGCGCGCCGTTCCCGGCATGCGCTTCGTCCTGCCCAGAATGCTGCTGGAAATCGGGTTCGTGCTCTTCCTGCCCGCGTGCGTAATATTCGCGCTCTTCATGGCGCGGATCGACCGAGGGCGACGGGTAGCCGTTATTGCCGGCAGTCGAACGACGCTTTTCCGTGGATGCCTTATGGGCAACGAAATCGGCGAAGGGATCGTCCTGCCCGATCAGGCGGGCGAGTTCAGCGAGCGGGTCTTCAAAACGGCGAACGCCTGAGCCCGTCCTTTGCGGAACGGGTTGTGGCTGCGCGTAGGCCCGGCTGGCCCTGAACCTGGTCTCGTCGGTCATTTATGCCAACAACTCCCCGACGATGGCTTCTCTAAGAACTGGGGTTGTAACTGGAACACTAACGCATCTCCTCAAGAGCCCCCACTCCGAGGATCGCAAGACCGGAGGCTAACACCGTCGAAAACCCATAGATTAGGGTCAGTCGGGCCAAGGTCAATTCTGGATCATCCCGGATAATGAAGCGTAAATGTGGCATGTCATTTCCCCGGCTCCAGTGGCTGTGAAATTCACTCGCCAGTTCATGCAGGAAAAAGGCGATTCGATGGGGCTCATGGGCGCCCGCCGCCGCTTCCACAAGCCGGGGCCATTGGGCCATCTTCTTCACCAGACGCCGCTCGCCCTCGTCCTCAAGCCGAATGATCATGGAATCGGCGAGGTCTGACGGCTCGATCCCCAGATCGGGCATCGCCTCCCTGGCGTTGCGCAGGACAGATTTCGCCCGCGCGTGCGCATACTGGACATAGAACACAGGGTTCTCGCGGGACTGCTCGATCGCCTTGGCGAGATCGAAGTCGAGCGTCGCATCGTTCTTTCGGAACAGCATCATGAACCGCACGGGGTCCTGCCCTACTTCCTCCACCACCTCCCGCAGCGTCACGAAGTCCCCGGCCCGCTTCGACATCTTCACCGGTTCACCGGCGCGCAGCAGCCTGACCAGTTGGCAGAGCTTCACGTCGAGCGTGACCTTGCCGGCACCCAGTGCCCCCACCGCCGCCTGCATGCGCTTCACATAACCGCCGTGATCGGCACCCCATACGTCGATCAGGGTCGTAAAGCCCCGTTCGATCTTGTCGCGGTGATAGGCCATGTCAGAGGCGAAATAGGTGTAGGTGCCATCGGACTTCTTCAGCGGACGATCCACGTCGTCCCCGAAGGCGGTGGCGCGGAACAGCGTCTGCTCGCGATCCTCATAGTCCTCGACGGGCGCGCCCTTCGGCGGCGGCAAGCGGCCCTCGTAAATGTGTCCCGCTTTCTGAAGCTGCGCGATCGTGTCGGCGACCTTGTCGCTGCCAGCCGTCAGCGAGCGTTCCGAAAAGAAAACCTCGTGCATGATCGCAAGACCCGCGAGGTCCCCGCGGATCATGTCCATCATCGCATCGATCGCCGTCTGGCGAACGGCCGGAAGCCATTCGGATTCTTTCTGATTGAGCAGTTTGTTGCCGTGTTTTTCCGCGAGCAGCTTGCCGACGGGAACGAGATAGTCTCCCGGATACAATCCCTCGGGGACGGCGCCGATATTCTCGCCGAGCGCCTCGCGATAGCGAAGATAGGCCGAGCGCGCGAGCACATCGACCTGCGCGCCCGCATCGTTGATGTAATATTCGCGCGTCACCTTGAAGCCCGCGAAGGCCAGAAGGTTTGCCAGCGCATCGCCGAACACCGCGCCGCGTCCGTGCCCCACGTGCATCGGCCCGGTCGGATTGGCGGAAACATATTCGACGTTCACGGCTTCCGATTTTCCAAGATCAGTTCTGCCAAACTCGCGCCCTGCCCTGATTGTCTCGCGCAGCACCTTCAGCCAAGCGGAATGATCCAGCGTCACGTTGATGAAGCCCGGTCCCGCGATCTCCGCATTGTCCACGTCCGGCAAGTCGGCGAGTTTGGTGGCGATGCGGACGGCGAGATCGCGCGGCTTCATCCCGAATTCCTTCGACAGGACCATCGCCGCATTGATCGCGAGATCGCCATGGCTCTCCTCCCGCGGCGGTTCGACCACGATGCGCGAGAGGTCCGGTGTCTGTGAGAGATTCTGTTCCCTGGCGATGGCCGTGACAGCGGCCCGCACATGTTCGGCGTACAGCGCGAAGAGATTCATATGGTTAATCCGGGATTACGGAACCTGCTGCATGCGCCGGGAGCGGCTGCGTTCGCAGTACAATTGATGAAGGGACTAACCCGAGAGCGACAATCGTAACGCAACGTCTAACTGAAATTTCACACCGTTCAAGTATCGATGCAGGTTGAATTTCTGTGTTTGGGACCGAAAGACAGCAGCAATGCGGGCGACCACATTTTCACCAAATGAGCATTCAGGCTTGACCGATTCCCGATGCGCTCCAGGCGTCAGGGCCTTGGAATCATTGCATGGATAAACTATTCGCCCGACAAATCGCCCAAGCCAAAAAGACGACTGGCGAAGTCGATATCCACAAGCTCAGCGAGCTTGTCGTAGGGGCCTATGAAGAATCCGATCTCGCGGTGAAGCGTAACGGCGAATCCATGTCCGTGATGATCGCGGAACTGGACAAGCTCAATCGCGAACTGGAGCAGAAGGTCGCCGAACGCACGGCAGCGCTGAAGGAAAGCGAAGCGCGCCTGCAGTCGCAGAACATTTTGTTCGACATCGCGATCAACAACATGTCGCAGGCACTCTTGATGTTCGACGCATCGAGCAGACTGTTGATCTGCAACCGACGCTACCGCGAAATGTACGGATTGCCGGTTGAGCTTTCGTGCCCCGGCCGTACGGCGAGGGAATTGATCCAGACCCGGCTCGACATGGGTACTCTCGATGTAGAAATCGACAGCTATCTCGACCACCTCTACAAGGTCGTGGATTCAGGAAAGCCGGCAAGCCGGCTGGTCGAACTGCCGGACGGCCGCACCATTGCGGTACTGAACAGCCCGATGCCGAATGGCGGCTGGGTGACGACGCACGAAGACATCACCGAGCGCCGCCGCGCGGAAAAGAAGATCGCGCACATGGCCCGGCACGACGCGCTCACGGATTTGCCGAACCGCGTATTGTTGCGTGAACGGCTGACGGATGCGCTCGAGGGCGTGCGCCGGGGCGAGCGTCTTGCGGTCCTCTATCTCGATCTCGATCACTTCAAGGGCGTCAACGATACACTCGGCCATACGATCGGCGATGAACTGCTGAAAATGGTGGCGCGGCGGCTGCGCAACACGGTGCGTAGCGGCGATACTGTCGCGCGCGTCGGCGGCGACGAATTCGCGGTCATCAGTTCGGCAAGAAATCCGACCGAGACCGCCATCCTCGCACGCCGCATCTGCGAGGCTGTGCGCGCGCCCTATGACTTGCAGGGCCATGCGGTGATCGCCGACACCAGCATCGGCATCGCCGTTGCCCCGAACGACGGCACCGATCCGGACGGCCTGATCAAGAATGCCGACATGGCGCTCTACAAGGCAAAAGGCGACGGGCGCGGGACCTATCGCTTCTTCGAAGCGGACATGGACTCCAAGATGAAGGAGCGCCGCTCGCTGGAACTGTCGCTGCGCAATGCTCTTGCGAACAACGAATTCGAACTGCACTACCAGCCGCTGCTCGACCTGCGGACAAATACCGTTACCTCCTGCGAGGCCCTTCTGCGCTGGAAGCACCCGGAGCGCGGTCTCGTGTCTCCAGCCGAGTTCATTCCGGTCGCGGAAGAAATCGGACTGATCGTTCCGATCGGCGAATGGGTCATCCGCCGTGCCTGTCAGGAAGCGGCAGGCTGGGGACGCGACATCAAGATCGCCGTGAACCTCTCGCCGATCCAGGTGATGAGCCAGAACCTCGTTCCCATCGTGATGAGTGCGCTCGCATCGGCGGGACTTCCGGCAGCGCGGCTCGATGTGGAAATCACCGAGTCCGTGCTCATGCAAAACACAGAAACCACGCTCGCGGCACTCCATCGGCTGCGCGAGATCGGCGTCAGCATCTCGATGGACGATTTTGGCACCGGTTATTCGTCGCTTCGCTATCTGCGCAGCTTCCCGTTCAGCAAGATCAAGATCGATCGTTGCTTCATTTCCGGTCTTCCGGGATGCATGGAATCGGCAGCGATCGTTCGCGCGGTTGCCGGCATGGCGAAGAGCCTGAACGTCATCACCACCGCCGAGGGCGTCGAGACGGAGGAGCAGTTGCTGAAAATCCGCGAACTGGGCTGCACCGAGATGCAAGGCTACTATTTCAGCCGCCCGTTGACGGCAGAAGCACTTTCGAAATTCCTCGCTCCGAAAAAAGAAGAACTCGCACTCACGGCGTAAGCTCAACGAAGTTCAGGGCTGGAACCAAAAAATCGCGCATGCTCGGCCAGCGCGAAACGATCGGTCATGCCGGCGATGAAATCCGTCACTCTACGCGCGTAAGCACCGCCGTCGGTCTTGGGGGAATTCGCACGCCATTCTTCCGGAAGATCCTGCGGGCGGACGAGATAATGCGCAAACAGTGCCGCGACCATTTCCTCTGCCCGCCCCATCACGGCTGACACACGTTCGCTGCGGTACATGCGGGGCGTGAGGAATTTCTTGATCGTACGGTCTGCTTCCGCAAGTTCGCCGGAAAAAGCGACCACAGTTTTTTTCGCGCCTCGGATGTCCCCGATCGATCTCGCTTTCAAGGCGCTGATGCGTTTATCCGTCTCCGCAATCACGTCGGCGATCATGCGTGCTATCAAGCGCCGCGTAATCTCGTTCACTATGCGCGGCTGATCGGCACCCGGATACAAGGTAAGTACTTCCGCATGGATGCACTTCACGAGCGGAATTTCGTCGATCTCATCCAAGGGAAATAGCCCAGCCCTCAGCGCATCGTCCAGATCGTGGGCATCGTAGGCAATATCGTCAGCGATCGCCGCAACCTGCGCCTCGGCACTCGCATAGCTCCATAACTCCAGATCGTGTTCGCGGGAATAATCCGCGATGTAGCAGGGCACGCCCTTCCCTTCATACCTACCCACGCCATTTCCCGCTTGATCCGAGAGCGGGCCGTTATGCTTTGCGATGCCTTCGAGCGTTTCCCAAGTCAAATTCAGTCCGTCGAACCGGGCGTATCTGCGCTCCAATGCCGTCACGATCTTCAGCGACTGCGCGTTATGGTCGAAACCGCCGTAAGCGTTCATGCACTGGTCGAGCGAGCGTTCTCCTGCATGTCCGAACGGCGGGTGACCAAGATCGTGGGACAGCGCCAGCGCTTCGGCGAGGTCCTCGTCGAGGCCAAGCCCGCGCGCAAGTGCACGGGCAATTTGCGTCACTTCTAGCGTATGCGTCAGCCGCGTGCGGAAATGGTCGCCTTCATGGGAGACAAAAACCTGGGTCTTGTGCTTCAGGCGGCGGAACGCCGTCGAATGGATGATGCGGTCGCAATCGCGTCGGAAATCGTTGCGGAGCGGGCTTTGCTCTTCGGGATGGAGCCGCCCGCGGGAAAAAAAAGGGTCGGCCGCGTAAGGCGCCCGAGGTCTCGCTCCGGCGACAGCCATGCATTGCCCTCGATTTGACACTCCGGTAACAGCACCTAACTATGCTTCAGGCGCACCTTCAACGGCCTCCGGAGAAGCCATGAACGCCCAGACCGTCACCGTTACCGACAGCGCGGCAAGGAAAATTGCATCGATTCTCGGCGCCGAGAAAGCGCCGTCGGTGCTGCGCGTGAGCGTCGAAGGCGGCGGGTGCTCGGGATTTCAGTACAAATTCGACATTGAGAAAACCGGCGCCCCGGAAGATTTCGTGATCGAACGCGAAGGCGCCAAGGTCGTCATCGACCCGGTTTCCCTGCAATACCTCGCCGGATCCAGAATCGATTACGTGAACGAACTGATCGGCGCGGCTTTCAAGATCGTGAATCCGAACGCCACCGCGGAATGCGGCTGCGGCACCAGCTTCGCGCTCTGAAGCGCAGATGCGCATCGCCACCTGGAACGTCAATTCGATCAAGCAGCGCGTTGAACCGCTCGTCAAATGGCTCGGCGAGCGCAAGCCGGATATCGTCTGTCTGCAGGAAATCAAATGCGTGGATGAGGCGTTTCCGCGCGAGCCGATAGAGGCGCTCGGCTACAACATCGCAACGCACGGACAGAAAGCGTACAATGGCGTAGCGCTGCTCTCGAAGTTTCCGCTTGAGGAAGTCAGTAGCGGGTTGCCCGGCGACGATTTGGACGAACACGCGCGTTTCATCGAAGCAATCGTTTCCACCGGCAAGGGTGCCTTGCGCGTTGCCTCAATCTATCTGCCCAACGGCAATCCTGCGCCCGGCGACAAATATACCTACAAGCTGAAATGGATGGAACGGCTGTATCAGTTCGCTCTGGAGCGTCTGGTTCTTGAGGAGCCAATGGTGCTCGCCGGCGATTACAATGCAATTCCAACGCCCGACGACGTGCACGATCCGAAACTCTGGGTGAACGACGCGCTTTTTCTGCCGGACACGCGGGCGAAATGGCGAATGTTGACTTCGCTTGGTCTGACCGACGCGATCCGTGCCACGTCCGACGATCCGGGGCTCTATACGTTCTGGGATTATCAGGCGGGTGCCTTCCAGAAGAACAACGGCATCCGCATCGATCATCTGCTGCTGTCGCCGCAGGCAGCCGACAAGCTGACGGCCACCGGCATCGACAAGCAGATGCGCGGCGGCGAGAAACCGTCGGATCATGTACCGGTGTGGATTGATCTGGATTTATAAAAAAGATCGTCCGCGAAGGCGGATGATCCAGTAATCTCCTTCTATGAAAATTGAACTCTGTGTGTAGAGAATGCCCCGCTGTCGCGGAGCATGACAGGCAGGTCAGCGAGCGCTCTTGACGTATTTCTCAAGATGGATGTGCGCGATGGAACGCTCGTCTTCGGTCGCATTCGCGAAGCTCTCTTCGTAAGCCTTCACGATCCAGCCATCGTCCTTGCCGGCCGCGGCATCGCGCGCAAGCTGCAGCCACATCAGGCCGCGCCCCGCCTGACGCGGCACGCCGTCGCCTCCGCGGAACAGCATCTGACCGAGTATCGCCTGCGCCTGGTACTGGCCCTTCTGCGCGGCAAGACCAAGCCAGCGCAGTCCCTGACGGATGTCCTTCGGCGTTTCACCGTGACCCTCGAGATAGAGGCGCGCGAGCTGATACTGCGCGTCCGCATCGCCGAAATAGGAAGCGGCGTACTGCAGCAGCTCGCGGGCGCGATTGACGTCGGCGCGCACCGGAGAATTCGGAATGCCGGTCAGATAGTAGCCGCTGAGCGAAACATAAGCGTTCGCAACGAAGCGCGCTTGCTGCGTATAGGGCGAAGACTCCGCGTGGTCCGACGCGATACGGCTGAAATAGTGGAACGCCTTAAGATCGTCGCGCTTCACGCCGTCGCCTTCGGCATAAATGCGGCCGAGCTTCCACTGCGCGAGCGGATAGCCTTTCTCGGCCGCGTAGTTCAGTTCTTCCATCGCTCGCTTGCGGTCGCCGCCTGACTTCAGCAACTCATTGCCGGAACGGAACGCCTGGAACGGCGTCAACGTCGCCGACGCATGGGGTGCCTGCACGCCCGACGCAGGCTGACCGTCGAGCGCGCCCGTCGCCGTGGCGGATACCGCCGCTGCAATCAATACGCCCATGCGGATGTAACTAGATGTCCGCATAACTCTCCGTCTCCGCGCTTCCGCCCGGATGGGTGACAGCGCCCTCGCGCGCAGGGCCGACACCCTGTGCGTATTTCCAGAGATAACCGGACTGCGAACCGGTCTCGCGCGGCTTCCATTCGGCGCGGCGCTTCTTCAGTTCGTCGTCGGACAGTTTCACATTCAGCGTGCCGGCAACGGCGTCGATCTCGATGATGTCGCCATCCTTCAAGAGACCGATCGGACCGCCGACCGCCGCTTCCGGGCCGACATGGCCAACGCAGAAACCGCGCGTGGCTCCCGAGAAACGCCCGTCGGTGATGAGCGCAACTTTTTCGCCGGCGCCCTGTCCGTAGAGTGCTGCGGTGGTCGAAAGCATTTCGCGCATGCCCGGACCGCCCTTTGGCCCTTCGTAACGGATGACGAGCACTTCGCCTTCCTTGTACTTACGATGCTTCACCGCATCGAAGCAGGCCTCTTCGCCGTCGAAGCAACGCGCCGGGCCGGTGAACTTCAGATTCTTCATGCCCGCGACTTTGACGATGCCGCCGTCCGCCGCGAGATTGCCGCGCAGACCGACAACGCCGCCGGTCGGCGCGATCGGCTTGTTCGCCGGATAGATCACGTCCTGCTTGTCGTTCCATTTCACGTTTTTCAGGTTTTCCGCAATCGTGCGGCCCGTCACCGTCAGGCAATCGCCATGCAGATAGCCGTGATCCAGCAACGTCTTCATCAGCAATGGAATGCCACCGACTTCGAAGACGTCCTTGGCGACGTATTTTCCGCCCGGTTTCAAGTCCGCAATGTAAGGCGTGCGCTTGAAGATTTCCGCAACATCGAAGAGATCGAACTTGATGCCGCATTCATGCGCAATCGCCGGCAGATGCAGACCCGCATTCGTCGAACCGCCGGTCGCGGCGACAACCGTCGCGGCATTCTCCAGCGCTTTCTTGGTGACGATGTCGCGCGGGCGGATGCGCTGCTTTATCAGTTCCATGATCATCTCACCCGCCGTCATGCAGAAGGCGTCGCGGATTTCATACGGAGCGGGAGCACCCGCCGAATAGGGGAGCGCCAGGCCGATTGCCTCTGAAACGGTCGCCATCGTGTTCGCCGTGAACTGTGCACCGCAGGCGCCCGCGGACGGGCAAGCAATATGTTCCAGTTCATCGAGGTCTTCGTCGGAAAATTGTCCGACCGAGTGACGGCCAACGGCCTCGAAGACATCCTGAATGGTGACGGGCTGCCCGCGGAAGGAGCCCGGCAGGATCGAGCCACCGTAGATAAAGATCGCGGGGACATTGAGGCGACACATGGCCATCATCATGCCCGGTTGCGATTTGTCACAACCTGCGATGCCGACGAGCGCGTCATACGCGTGACCGCGCATCGTGAGTTCAACGGAGTCCGCGATCACTTCGCGCGACGGAAGGCTCGCGCGCATGCCGGCGTGGCCCATCGCGATTCCATCGGTAACGGTAATGGTGCAGAATTCGCGCGGGGTGCCCTTGGCGGAGGCGACACCCTTCTTCACCGCCTGCGCCTGACGCATCAAGGCGATGTTGCAGGGTGCGGCTTCGTTCCAGCAGGTGGCGACTCCAACGAAGGGCTGGTGAATCTGGCCACGGGTGAGACCCATCGCGTAATAGAAGGCGCGATGGGGCGCGCGCTCGGGACCTTCGGTGGCGTGGCGGCTCGGCAATTTCGATTTGTCGAAAGTTTTGGCGTCCATTTTTTCCTGCTCTTCGCGCAGCCCTGTTGAGACCGCACGCCCCCGCATCCCAAGCGCGGTTATGCGCCTGATTTCGTTTTGGTTTATGGCGGGATGGCGGCGTGGGGCAGTCCCTTCGGGGGCCAAGGTTGCAATCTTGTGACGGTGTGTCCGGCCAGCCACACAACAGCGCGGACTTCAAATGCGTTATTCGCATTCCTGAATGCAAAAAACCTTGCGGCACAGGCTTATCCGGCGAGCCGTATTTCGCCGGAAGAGCGATTTTCGTATTAACCGTAATTACTTAGAGAGCGCGCATGGACCGGCTACCTTGTTAGCCTGGCTACAATCAGGACTTGAACTTCGCCGCCAGGGCATCCGCCCCGCGCGCAAGCAGGCCCACATCCGCACCCACCGCCACGAAGGTGGCACCGAGCTTCAGCCAGCGGCGAGCGTTGTCTTCCGAGTCCGTGAGAATGCCAGGGGCCTTTCCCGCCTTCGCGATCCGGCTGATGGCATCGTCGATCACCGGCAGCATATCGGGGTGCGCGCGCTCGCCGACCATGCCGAAGGATGCGTGCAAATCGGCCGGGCCGATGAAAATGCCGTCGACGCCATCGACCGCCGCGATCCTTTCAATCTCGTTCAGCGCCTCCCGCGACTCCACTTGCAGGAGAACGCAAAGCTCCTCTTCGGCTTTCTTGAAATAGTTCTTGATCCGTCCGAAGCGGGTCGCGCGGTTGGTGCCCGCGACACCACGCACGCCTCTGGTTGGAAAGCGCGTGCTCGCGACGGCCTGTCTTGCCTCCTCCGCTGAATTGACTTGCGGTATGAGAATGCTTTGCACACCGATGTCGAGAAACCGCTTGATCGTCACCATGTCGTTCCACGGCACGCGCACGATGGGATGCGAGGAATAGGCCGCCACCGCCTGAATTTGCGTGAGCACAGTTTCCAGATCGGCGGGAGAATGCTCGGTGTCGATGAGCAGCCAATCGAAGCCTGCCCCGGCAACAACCTCGGTTGAATAATTGGATGGAATACTCACCCACAAACCAATCTGTGCTTTTTTGGCGCGGATCGCATGCTTAAAATTGTTTTTCGGATTTTCCATGTTGAGTCCCTGCCCTATTTCTATTGTCTTACGGCAATCGTTTTTCCAAGCGCTCCTGCGTCGAGCAGCGCATCGATCAGCCTGTGCACGCGTAACGCCTCGGCGCCGTTGATCGCCGGTTCGCGGTTTTGATCGATGGCGTCGAGAAAATCCTCGATCAACGCGCGATGATAGTCGTTCGGAAACGCCATGGGATCGGCGCCGGCACCGCCCGGCGAATTGTCCGGCGCCACTTCCACGACCTGTCCGTCCATTCGCAGAATGGACAGGCCGCTGCCGGAGAGAACCGCGCCGCCTTTCTGGCACGCGATCTCGATGCGCTCCGGAAATCCCGGATAGGCCGCGGTCGTCGCCTCGATCGTTCCGAACGCACCGTTCGCGAATTTCGCCGCCGCAACGACAAGGTCTTCGGTTTCCATGCGGTGCATCACGCTCGTGGTCGCATAGCCGCGCACTTCATTCACGGGACCGGCAAGATTCATCATCAGATCGAGCGTGTGAATTCCCTGCGTGAGCAATACGCCGCCGCCGTCGCGCGCGCGGGTGCCGCGGCCGGGCTGCTCGTAATAAGTTTGTGGACGCCACAACCGCATCGCGGCCGAACAGGAAAGGATGCGGCCGAGGATGCCCGATTGCAGCGCTTCCCGCAGCTTGATCGCGGCCGGCTTGTAGCGATGCTGCAAGACAACCGCAAGTTTCACCTGCGCATGGCGGCAAAGGCGGACCACCTCCATCGCGCGGTCGGTCGAAGCTTCCAACGGCTTCTCCAGCAGAATGTGCTTCCCCGCCTTTGCCGCGGAACGCACCAGATCGAGATGCGTATTCGGCGGCGTGAGAATCGCGATTGCTTCGATGCTGCTGTCGCCGAAGATCGCTCCCGGCGTCTCTACCAGCGGAAATGAAAACTTGTCCGCGAAGGCCTTGCGGCGCGCGGGCGTCGGGCTGTAGGCGGCCACGACTTCAACGCGCTGCTCCAGTTCGATAAGACTTTTGGCATGCGGTGTTGCGGCCATGCCAAGCCCGATGATGCCGAACCGCCTGCGCGCCATTTCAGAAGCCGTATAATTTCGCCGGATTGTCCACGAGGACTTGTCTACGGGTCGTCTCCTCCGGAATCCAGTCGAGCAACACATCCATCAACATCGCGTCATCGGGCTTCTTGTGGACAGGCGGTGTCGGATGCGGCCAGTTGGATGCCCACAGCATCCGCTCCGGCGCCTTCTTCACAAGCTCTTTTGCAAGCGCACCCACATCGCCGTAATGCGGCGGACCGGCTTTCGAAGTTTCATACGGCGCGGACAACTTCACCCAGGTGCGGCCGTTGTCGAGGAGGTCCATGAGCACGCGGAATGCCGGATGATCCGGCTTCACCGGCTCGAGAAATTTTCCGGTGTGATCGACGACGAGCTTACCCTTCAGCTTTTTCAGGAGCGGCAAGCGCTCCGGCAGATCGCGCCCATCGAGCTGTAACTGGACATGCCATCCGAAATGATCGACGCGCACCGCCATCTCCTCGAGAATTTCCCACGGCAGAAATCCGCCGAGCATGAAAAAACGAATGCCGCGAGCGCCGAGTTTTGTGAGGCGATCAAGCTCTGCGTCGGCCGCGCTTTGGTCCACCACAACAATCCCGCGCGCGCTGTCGCCGATTTCCTTCATCGCATTCAGCGTCACCGTGTTGTCGGTGCCGTATCCCGCCGGCTGCACGACGACCGTGCGCTCGATGCCGAGCCGCTCGCGCACCTTGAGATAATCCGGCACCAGCGCATCGCCATGGGTGATCTTCGCACCCTTCGCGAACGGAAAGCGCGTATCGTAAATGTGCATATGCGTGTCGGTTGTGCCGGGTGGCGCCTTCAGCTTCGGCCTGCTCTCGGACATATCAAACCCTTCAGGATGGCGCGCGCTCGATGCCGCCGGCGAACCCGTCGCCCAAAACGGCCCGCCTTCATACCAGTCCCCAACGGGATCGGGCGAAAGTTTTGCCTGCTCACCTGCACATCAGCGAGATGCGTTTCGCTGTCATGGACAGCTTGTAACCAAATTTCAAGGCGTTGCTGGTGTCCCACCAGGCGCGGGCGTTGCCTGCCATTCCGTAGAACACTTCATCCTGGATCGTGGGGTGCTCAAGGCCGATGCGGATAAGCTTCGCGAGGTCTTCCGGATGCAGCCAGATCGACATTCGCCGCAGGTCGAGCGTGCGATCCGCACATTGCCGACAGCGCCGAGCGATTCACCGAAAGCCTTGCTCAGCCATAGCGCGTGTCCGGCGATCTCGCTCTGGCTGCCAGCATTTTGCTCAAATGAAGTTGCGCTGTGCGGCGGGACAGCGCAAAAGAGCCGCATGAAACCGGTAGTCGGCGTCATCGCACAGGGTGCCATGGGTGCGGGCGTGAGCGCCCGGCTGGTCGAGTACGGCGTGCGTGTGCTGACGTCCCTGGAAGGCCGCAGTGAAGCGAGCATCGCGCGCGCGAAGAAAGCGGGCGTCGAGAATGTTTCGGACGCCGAGCTTGCGAGCGCCGATTTTTTTCTCTCCATCGTGCCGCCGGGCGATGCGCTGGCGCTGGCGCAGCGGCTTTATCCGGTGCTGGCCGCATCGAACAAGAAACCCGTTTATATCGATTGCAACGCGGTCAGTCCCGAAAGCGCCAACGAAATCGGGGCGGTGATCGACCGGACCGGCGCGCCGTTCGTCGATGGTGGCATCATCGGCGGACCACCGCGCGCGGGCTATACGCCGGTGCTCTATGTCTCCGGCGCGGAAGCATCGCGCGTGCTCGCACTGAACGATTACGGATTGCGGATCAGACCGGTCGAAGGCGCGGAAGGTGCCGCCTCGGCGCTGAAAATGTCCTATGCCGCCATCGCAAAAGGACTGACGGCGATCGGTGCGGCTTCCATTCTCGCGGCCCAGCGCGCGGGCGTCGGCGAGGCACTCTATCGTGAGCTTTCCGAAAGCCGCCCCGATGTTCTCGCCTATCTCACCCGCAGCGTGCCGGACATGATCCCGAAGGCGTATCGCTGGGTCGCTGAGATGCATGAGATCGGCGATTATGCGGGCGGCGCGGAAGAAAAGATTTTCGACGGCATGGCGGGATTGTATGAGCGGCTTGCGGATGCGGAAGGCGGCAGGGAGGAAATCGACGCGCTCGCGCGTTTCTTCCGGCAGACAGACAAGAAATAATCCCTCGCCTCTGGCGCCGGATTTTTTCGAACGGGATGTGTGCGTTGTCGCGCGCGAACTGATCGGCGCGACGCTGCTGGTGAGTGGCGCGGGTGGAATCATCGTCGAGGCAGAGGCGTATCACCACACCGATCCCGCCGCGCATTCCTATAGCGGACAAACACCTCGCAACGCGGTGATGTTTGGCCCGCCCGGTTATCTTTATGTGTACCGCTCCTACGGCATCCATTGGTGCATGAATTTCGTCTGCGAGAAAGAAGGCAGCGCCAGTGCCGTGCTGATCCGCGCGATCGAGCCCACCCATGGGCTAAGCAAGATGCGCCGGCGCCGCGGCGTCAAGGACGAACGCCTGTTGTGTTCGGGTCCGGGAAAACTCTGCCAGGCGCTCGCCGTCACGCATGCCCATAACGGCTTGCCGCTCGACAAATCGCCATTCAAGTTATTCGCCCGCGGGGCAAAACCGGGAATCCTCGTCGGCCCGCGCATCGGCATCACCAAGGCTGCGGAGAAACCTTGGCGGTTTGGGATGAAGGGATCGCGGTTCTTAAGCAGACCATTTTGATTTTCTGTCATGCACCGCGAAGGCGGGGCATCCAGTACACGCAGAACAAAATTATTCGGGAATGAACTTACTGGATCATCCGCTTTCGCGGATGATGACAATGGGACTACGCCGCACCCTTCAAGCGCTCCAGCGCCTCGCGGATTTTGGCGCCGCGTTCCTCGGCCTCCGTGCGGCGCTCGTGCTGCTCTTCGATCACTTCTTCCGGCGCGCGGGCGACGAAATCGGCGTTGCCGAGCTTCTGGTCGATGCGTTTGATGTCGTCGTCCACCTTGCCGAGTTCTTTCTGCAAACGCGCGCGTTCGGCGTCGAGGTCGATCACGCCCTTTAAGGGAAGTGCCGCCACCTCGCCGCGCACCAGCAACTGCACGCTGCCCGCGGGCGGCGCGTCGATAAATGAAACATCGGAGAGGCGCGCGAGCCGCTTCAACGCGTCGTCCCAGCGCCCTGCCCGCTCCTTCGTCTGCGCGCTTGCGACCAGCGCCAAGGGAAGCTGGCTGCCGGCCGGCACGTTCATTTCGGATCGCACGGAGCGGATCGCGGAAACCAGATCGACCAGCCAGCCGATTTCGTTTTCCGCTTTTTCATTCTGCAGGCCGGAAAGCTTCGGCCATTCCGACAGCGCGAGCATCCGTTCGCGCTTCGGTCCCGTCTCGCCTGTGACGCGCCAGAGTTCTTCCGTCAGGAACGGCATGAAGGGGTGCAGCAGTTTCAGGATTTCATCGAGAACGAACGTAACCGTCGCGCGGGTTTCGTCCTTTGCAGCACCATCGGCGCCGGTCAGCGCGGGCTTTGCCAGTTCGATGTACCAGTCGCAGTAAACGCTCCAGACGAAACGATAGGCGGCGTTGGCGGCGTCGTTGAAGCGATAGGCCTCGATGGCTTTCGTGATTTCGCCGAGCGCCTTTTCGGTCTCCGCCAGAATCCACTGGTTCAGCGTTTCCTTGACGGATTTCGGATCGAACCCGGCAACACGGAACGCGCCGTTGAATTCGCCGAAGCGCGCGGCGTTCCAGAGTTTCGTTGCAAAATTTCGATTGCCTTCGACGCGCTGCATGGAGAGCTTGATGTCGCGGCCCTGCGCCGCCATCGACGCGAGCGTGAAGCGGAGTGCGTCGGCGCCAAGCTCGTCGATGATCGACAAAGGATCGATCACGTTGCCCTTGGATTTGGACATCTTCGCGCCCTTCTCGTCGCGGACGAGCGCGTGAATGTAGACGGTGTGGAACGGCACCTCTTTCATAAAGTGCAATCCCATCATCATCATGCGGGCGACCCAGAAGAAGATGATGTCGAAGCCGGTGACCAAAACACTGGTCGGATAGTAGCGTTTTACTTCCGGCGTCTGTTCCGGCCAGCCGAGCGTGGAGAACGGCCAGAGTGCGGACGAGAACCAGGTGTCGAGGACGTCTTCGTCACGGCGCAAAAGCTGATCCTTGCCGTAATGCTTTCTCGCTTCGGCTTTGGCTTCTTCTTCGTTGCGCGCGACGAAAAACTTTCCGTCCGGCCCGAACCATGCCGGGATCTGATGGCCCCACCAGAGCTGACGCGAGATGTTCCAGGGCTGGATGTTCTCCATCCAGTCGAAATAAGTCTTCTCCCAGTTCTTCGGGACAAACTCCGTGCGGCCGTCTTTCACGGCGGCCAGCGCCTCGACGGCCATTTTCTTAGCGTCGACGTACCACTGGTCGGTGAGATAGGGTTCGACCACGACATTCGAACGGTCGCCGTGTGGCACTTGGTGAGTGTGCGGCTCGATCTTCTCGAGAAGGCCCAATGTCGCAAGATCGGCGACGATCTTCGTTCTCGCCGCGAAGCGATCCATGCCGCGATATTGTTCAGGCACGCCGTCGTTCAGTTTCGCTTCGGTATCGAAGATGTTAATCAGCTCACGCTTGTGCCGCTTGCCCACATCGAAGTCGTTGAAGTCGTGCGCGGGCGTGATCTTCACCGCCCCCGTGCCTTTTTCCTTGTCGGAATATTCGTCGCCGACAATCGGAATTTCGCGGCCGACCAGTGGCAGCACAACCGAAGCATTCGCTTTCAGCAGCGCCGAGTAACGCTCGTCGTCCGGATTCACCGCGACCGCGGTATCGCCGAGCATCGTCTCCGGCCGCGTGGTCGCGACGACGATGTAATCGTGTTCGTAACCCGCGATTTTCTTCGCCAGCGGATAGCGAAAATAATACATGTGGCCGTTCGGATTGCGCTTCAGCACTTTCTCCAGTGCCGCCACATCCAGCGGTTTCGGATTGCCGTCGGCATCCTTCTCGTCATTCGACCATTTGAACGAGCCGCGGCATTCGACCTGCTGCACTTCAAGATCGGAAATCGCGGTCAACAGTTTCGGATCCCAGTTCACCAGCCGCTTGTCGCGATAGATCAGCCCGGCCTTGTGGAGAGCGACGAACACCTCGAGCACGGCCTTCGACAAGCCTGGATCCATCGTGAAGCGCTCGCGCCGCCAGTCGCATGACGCTCCAAGCTTCTTCAACTGGCGGATGATGGTGCCGCCGGATTCTTCCTTCCACGCCCAAACCTTTTTCACGAACGCTTCTCGGCCCATGTCGCGGCGGCCCGGCTCCTGCCGCTCCATGAGCTGGCGCTCGACCACCATCTGGGTCGCGATGCCGGCGTGATCCGTGCCCGGCTGCCACAGCACATCCTTGCCGCGCATGCGCTCAAAGCGGCAGAGAATGTCCTGCAAGGTGTTGTTCAGCGCGTGGCCCATGTGCAGCGAGCCGGTCACGTTCGGCGGCGGGATCACGATGCAGTAGGGCTCCGCGTCCTTGCGCTCCGGGCGGCCGGCATGGAACGCGCCCGCCGCTTCCCAGGCGCGATAGATGCGGTCTTCGACTTCCGAAGGCTGGTAGGTTTTGTCGATCATGTTGATTGTGCAGGCCGCGCGTTGCGCGCTAAAAAGCCCGTAACACCGCAAACTGTCAACGCTTTCCCCGCAGGCATCCGTCGTGTCCGAGACGCCAATCGACGCACGCACGGAACGGACGCCTTGGCGGGCAATCGTGTTCCTCTCCTTCGCCGCCTTCGCCAGCCAGGCGATGGTGCGGGTGACCGACCCGTTGCTGCCGCAGATCGCGCAGGACATCGGCACGACCGTGGGTGCGGCATCGATCGTGGTGACGGCCTACGGTCTGGCGCACGGCATCACGCAAGGAATCAGCAGTCCCTTGGGCGACCGTTTCCGCAAGTACCGGCTGGTCGGCATTCTCGCCGCCCTCACCGCGCTGATGACGCTCGCCTGCGGCTTCGCCACCGACCTCCAGACCCTCACGCTCGCGCGCCTCGGCTGCGGGATGACCGCCGGCATGATCATTCCGCTCGGCATGGCGTTCGTGGGCGATGTCGTTCCCTATGAGCGGCGGCAATCGGTGCTCGGCCGCTTCCTCACCGGCCAGATCACCGGCCTCGTATCCGGCCAGATCGCGGGCGGCGTGCTCGGCGATTTCTTCGGCTGGCGCTCGGTGTTCTTTCTGCTCGCGGCACTCTTCGCACTGACGTCGATTCTCATCTTCCTCGAAATCCGCCGCGATCCGAGCGTGGTAAAACCTGCGACAGATGCCGACGGCGGCATGAGCCTCGCCGACGGCTATCGCGCGGTATTCACGGAGCGCTGGCCGCGCATCGTCATCTTCGCGGCCTTCCTCGAAGGTGCGTTGATGTTCGGCACCTTCGCCTATGTCGGCGCCGACCTGAACATACGCCTTGGACTAAGCTTCAGCGCGGTCGGCGCGGTGCTCGCCGCCTTCGGCGTCGGCGGACTGCTGTATGTCGCTTCGGTGAAGCTGTTGGTCCGCCATCTCGGTGAGCGGCGCATGGTGCTGACCGGAAGCGTGCTGCTGTGCGCCGGGTATCTCGCGCTCGCCTTCGGGCATCACTGGGCGATCGCCTTCGGCGCGATCGTGATTACCTCGCTCGGGTTCTACATGGTGCATAACACGCTGCAGGTGCACGCAACGCAGATGAGCCCGCAGGCGCGCGCCACCGCGGTCGGCGTGTTCTCCTCGGCTTTATATTTGGGAATGAGCGCCGATGTCGCCGCGGCCGCACCTTTCTTCGACCGGCTCGGCGCGTTGCCGATTTACCTGACCGCCGCGTTCGTGTTTCCGCTGCTCGCGTTGTGCCTGGCGTCGCTGTTGAAGAAACGCGAAGGCGTTTAGGCGTCAGCGCCCGCCGCGCGAGACGCGTTCGATCTCGGCGCGCACCATGCGCTCGACCAGGCCCGGGAGATTTTCGTCGAGCCATTCCTTCAGCATCGGCCGCATCAGTTCCTGCACGAGGTCTTCCAGCGTACGGCCACGGCTGGAGAGAATGGTCGTCGCGAGCGAGCCGAAGGCGGCATTGACCGCGGCGGTTGTCTGGGAAGACATCAGATCCTCGGGTATCGCGGGCGCCATCGGTCGCGGAGCGGGCGGCAGTGCTGCGGATGCCATGGCAGCAGGCTGAAGCTTGGGTGCTGGAGCGGCGCTCATGCTGGCTTCCTCTCGGAAGACGATATCCTCGGTGTCGATTTGCTTGAAGCCATCGACCGGTTCGGTGAGATCGAGAACTTCCGGCTCGTCCGCGGGCTTTCCCGGGCTGGAAAAGAGCGCGTCGATGTCGTCCTGCTTGTTGCCGCCGGGCGGAGCCGCGGGAGCCGCCGGTTTCGGTTCGGGCTGCGCGGGTTTTGCAACGGGAGACGGAGCCTGCGGCCTTGCTGCGGGCGCCGGAGCGGGCTGCGCTTTCGCGGCGGGAACCGCGGCTGCGGCCTTTGCCGTTCCCGCTGCCGGGTCGGCTTCATCCGCAATGATCCGGCGGATGGAGGCGAGAATTTCCTCCATCGACGGTTCCTGTGCCCGGGCACTCTGTGACATTACTCGCCGCTCTCCCGCAAAGAAGAATTCACTCCGGGTTCCGAATCACGGAGAGAATCATTTGAGACGCCACGGAATCACTATGGCACCCGCTCCCGCAAGCGCAAATTCGACTGTGATTTTATGAACTGATTCGGTTGTGGCCGTCAGCGGCCATCGGGCGTGCGAAGGCCAAACCAGCGGTCCCGCACCTGGCTGAAATGCTCGGTCGGGTCATAGGTCGCGACCTTGAGCTGGAGCCGCTCGGCATCGAGCCGGCCGATCGAGGACAAAACCGAATAGGACGTCACGACTCGCGCGCGCTGCGCGCTTACGAGGTTCGACTGCGCGGTGACGAACAGGGCGCGAGAGTTGAGCACATCGAGAATGGTGCGCTGGCCGACGCGGTATTCCTCGATCACGCCGTCGAGCGCGATTTTCTGCGCATTCACCTGCGTGCGGGCGGATTCGATCAGCGCCCTCGCCGCTTCCGCCTGTGTCCAGAACTGCACAATGTTGGAGCGTACGAGGTCCCGGGTGCTGTCGAGGCGGAGGCGCGCCTCGCCAAGGGTTTCCTTGGCCTGACGGACGTTCGCGTATTCGCGCCCGCCCTGATAAATCGGCACGCTCGCGGTCACGGCGGCGACAGAGCTGTCGGTCCGCCGCACGCCTTCGCTCGGTTCGAAATCGCGGCTAATCGAGGCCGTCGCGTTGACCGACGGCAACAATGCACCTTCGGCGACTTTCACGCGCAGGGCGAAGACATCCACCGCGTATTCCCCGGCGAGCACGTCGGGATGCTCGGCGAGGCCGACTTCGATCAACATGTCGATCGTGCGGGGCAGCAAATGATCGATCGGCCTTCCCGGCGTGAGCCGTCCCGGCGCCTTGCCGACCGTCTGGCGATAGACTGCGCGCGAGGTCGCAAGGTTGGACTGGGCCTGAATCAGCGATGACTGCGCGCCGGCGGCCGCGGCTTCGGCGAGCGCCACATCCGTGCGCGTCACTTCGCCCACATCGAAACGATCCTTGGTGGCGCGCAGCTGTTCGCGCAGCGCCTCGAGATTTTGCCGCTGCAATTCCACGAGCGCCTCGTCGCGCAACACATCCATGAAGACGGTGACGACGGAAAGAAGAACCACCTGTTCCGTATCGCGCAGGGTTTCGCGCGCCTGCGCGACTTCGCTTTGCGCGGCACGCGTGGAGTTCACATCGCGGAAGCCGTTGAACAGGTTCTGGTCCAGCACCAGCGATGCGCCGCCGGGATTGGACGAGTTGCTGGTGGTGATGCCGCCGGTCGTGCGGGAACGGCGTGTGACCGTGCCGTAATCGCCGAGTGCCGTAATCGTCGGACGAAAACCCGACAGCGCGCGCGGAACATTCTCGTCAATGGCCCGGAGGGCGGCGCGTTGCGCATTCAGCGTCGGGTTGTTTTCGTAGGCCTGCCGCAAGGCTTCTTCGAGTGTGACAGTACCGGCCCCTACGCCCGCGCCGGATACGGTGGGTCCCGATGCGGCGACGACCGGTCCGGAGGGCAAAAGCATGAGGGACATCGCCAGCACGGCAACCAACCCCCTTCTCACGCGATCCCTACGCCGCCCCATTCCGCCACCTGGAAACCGAAAATACCAATCAGGGCCGGACTTTCGCCCTTCCCCCGCTCCGGGACAAGATAGAGACTGCTCAATTCGGTGGGAACTGCCGCATTGGCGCAGGGACGGCTTTCGTCGGGAAGCGCAGCAGTTTGGCCACACCTCTAATTGTGGCGGAACCGTCAGAAAACGAAACCGCGCGGCGCGTCAAAACCCGGCAAAGCGGGAGCAGCGGCGGTAAAGAGCGGCCGTCTGCTGATAACGCCGCCCGATTTCACATGCAGGATGGCGCGGCTCAGCGTACCCGTTCGCACAACGGCCCCGAGGCGGCCGCCGTCTTTCAATTGCGCAAGCAGCGCGTCCGGCACCAGTTCGGCCGAACCATTCAACAGAATCACATCGTAAGGAGCCTTCACCGGCCAGCCTGCGGGAAGCGAGCCGGGCACGAAGGTGACGTTGTTGACCCGCAATTCGGCAAGAATCTTTCTCGCCTGCGCCAAGAGGGTGTCTTCTTCCTCCAGCGCAATTACCTCGCCGGCGAGATGGCTGAGGACGGCGGAGGAATAGCCGGTGGCCGCACCCACATCCAGCACGCGGCATTCCGGCGTGACCTCCAGTGCCTGCACGAGTTTCGCAAGCACCATCGGCTCGAGCAGATAGCGGGCCGGCTTTCCGCCGGATGCCTCGCGCACCACCAGATCGTCGTCGAGATAGGCCAGGCTGCGGCGTTCTTCGGGAACGAAGCGCTCGCGCGGCAATTCCAGCATGGCGTCGATCAGGCGCGGCTCGGTCACATCGTTGGTGCGGACCTGGCCCTCCACCATTCCGCGCCGGAGCCGCTCGAAATCGATCATCGCAACCCTCGAAAATGCCCGTTAGTTCAGCGTAAGACCATTGATCCAGCCTCCCGGAAAAGGCAAGGCGGCCATTGGCGGGGGTGCGCCCGTTTGCTATCTACCACCCGCCTCGACGCCAAAAGCGGCGGGAATATAAGGCCACGTGGCGGAGTGGTTACGCAGAGGACTGCAAATCCTTGCACCCCGGTTCGATTCCGGGCGTGGCCTCCAATTCCTCGCTTAATCGCTTGGCAAGGAAATTCGCGGCGTTTATACGCTGCGCAGCCTTGCTGACGAATGCGCAGGCCTGTTCCGCGGTAGCTCAGTGGTAGAGCAATCGACTGTTAATCGATCGGTCGTAGGTTCGAATCCTACCCGCGGAGCCACAAAACTTCAGTCTCACGAGGCGGCGTCATGATCGATGCCGTGCTGAGTTTTTTGCATGGCCCAGTTTTTTCCAAGGCGTTCTCTCACAACGCTTGGTCCAAAAAGCCAGGTCAGGTCCACTCCTTGATGGTTACGATGAGCCAGAAATCCTCCGTTCCTCAAACCGTTAAATCTGTCTCATAAGCGCTGATATCGGACATGTGACTGCAACACGCTTTCTTCAACAATTCGAATAAATTGAATCCTCTCCTGTTGAAACGCATATCTAGAGAACGGAGCGCCCTTACTAACTCCACTCAAAATCTGGGACATGTTGTTCACCGAGGCGGTTGCTTTAGCGCCAAGCTTAAAATCCTGGAGCTGAAGATGGGCCTCGATGCCATCGGCAAAATAGTTTCGCGCGTGCTGGAATGCCTTGATTACTCCAGGAGAGTCACCGGCTCGCTGCTCTATCGCAAGAAGTAGCTCATCCAGAAGAAAAACGTGCATCTCCCTGAACGCAGCTTCGATTGCTGCTTTGTCTTCTGCCGCCATCGCGCGGTATATTCGCACAGCAAGGTTGGTCGTTCGAGTTGCGTCAATACGCTCCGCTTCCTGCCGAATACTTCCGTCCCACGAGTTCAGAATAAGGCTTGATGTAAAGATCCCAGTTCGACCGGTCCGCTTGCCAAGCCATGTTTTCAATTCGGCGCCCGAATAAACGTGATTACCCTCATATATATGTCTTATCTCGCGAAAGTTCTCGTGAGGATCCTTCAACAGCCTCCTGATCAACACATAGTCGCGGGCGAACTGCGTTCTGGACGACTGGACGTTGGTATGCAGTGAGCTTGGGCCGCAAATCGGCAGATCATTCCAGTACGAATTGTCAACCTTTGAGACAGTGGAAAGCTGGACTAACAGAAAGACAGAAAGACCGAAAAGAGCGCCGGAGGCTCCTGCGAAGGAAAATAGTTTGAAATTGTCGATCTCGTCCAAAATGCCCGGGTGCTGGGATTTTCCTGCCATGATCGCAACCTATGACTTGTCAGCTGATCGGCAAAATCTCGACCTAAATAATATAATGATCAGCGCGGATAGGATACTTACGATAAGGGCTAGGCTGGATGGCAGGAACAACGTCCATTCAATCGGCGTTCGAAGAGAGTCAATTCCCCAGATAGGAATGAGGACCACCAGCACTAGCCAACCAACGGGAATCAGCGCCCCAATCGTAATGAACACGCAGAGGCCAAACCGGAACTGGGACGAAAGCGGCAGATTGGCGATGATGACCGACGTGATCAGAATCAGGATCGCCAAACCGAACGAATGCGTGTGAAGCAGCCTGAGGGCGATGTTCGTAAGATCGATGATCTCAGCAATCCGATTCTGATCGATGATCTCGCTGCCGGAAAATCCGTGGATTTCCGGCCGGCGTATGACCTCCCTGCGAACTTTATCGAAAAAGACGTCCTGGAACGACACCAGCAACGTGCCGGTTGCCGTTCCGAGCAGCATCAACAGAAGTCCGGCGATTAGCGTGAAGGTCGGCGGTCTGCGTAACGGATTGCTATCTTCAACACTCATATCCAGCGTTTCCAATTGCGTCCGAGCGCCACCGACCGGCTCCCCTTACCTTACGGTATTCATCGCCTCACTGTGACTTCGCAAAGCCGGGCGGGCTGTAACGTACCGTCCACTGACCACCCTTCACCTGAAGAAGGAACAGCTCCTTTTCTGCTTCGCGCGGTTTCGTCGGATGGGTTTCAGGATTGATCATGATTGGTCCGATCATCCCTTCGAAACGGCCGACTTTCCCGAGTGCGTCCCGAAGCTTTCTGCGATCTTCAAGCAGCGATTCCGGCGTGTTCTTGATGTCCAGCTTCTCGATCACATCCTTAACGAGGTAGAGGATCTCGTAGGCCGTGTGACTGCGATCGAGATTCGCCTCCGCCTTGTAGCGCTCCCAAGCCTTGCTTTCGAGCTCGACGGCTCTCTTGGTCACCGGCGCAAAATTGGTCGGAACGATCATGTTCTCCGCTAGCGCTGGACAGCCGACAATGACGGTTGCGCCGGCAAGACTGCTAATCGCGACGATCACTTTTGGCTTATAACCCTGCTTCGCCAGTTCCGCGAACGAAGGACAAGTCGTGGGCTCATGCGTGAGCGTCACGTAAATGTCGGCATTCGCCTTGGTGAGCTTTGCGACCTGTTTGCTGTATTCGGTGTCCTGCCAGCCCCACTCGACAACATCGAGAAGCTTGAAGTGGTCGGACTTGTCCATGAGGGGCTTCACGATGAGCTTCCACGTCGAAGCGGAGTGCGCAAAGTCCGGCTCCCAAGCAACCGCAACTGTTTTTAGCTCAGGCTGCTTCTCCTTCAGATTGGCGAACAGGAGATCGTACATGGCCGGCTCGTCTACCGTGTTTCTGAATACCCACGGAGACAATTTGGCGAGACCGAACTTGCTGGCCGTGTCAGTGAAGAACAGGAATTGTAATCCTTTATCTTGCGGGTCGTCGAGTTTCTTTTGAAGCGTATTGAACATCGGTTCCGCGTTTCCGGAGCACGTGGGGCCCAGCGAAAACAGAACCTTATCGATCTGGTTCAGCCTCGAGAGCAGCGCCATCGCTTCATCTGGCTTGCAGGCGTCGTCATAGGCGAACAGCTCCATCTTGACCCGCTTTCCGCCGACCTGGACGCCGCCTGCGGCATTGATCTCCTCGATGGCGAACCTACTGAGATTTAACGCCCCTTTTCCGGTGATGGCGACGCCTCCCGTCAGCGCCCACATTCCTCCGATACGTAAGCTACCCTCATCCTGAAATGCCTTTGCCGGAATCGAGAAGCAAAGAGCTGCCGCCATAACAGAGCCTAAGAGAACCTTTGTTTTCTCATGCGCGCTGAAAGCCATTTGAGCATTCTCCCATGTTCAATTTTGATGCTTGTGATTTTGCTTCCTTCTGCGTTAACCGGGATTCCCCAGATGACTCTGACCGGCCCCCACTGAGTGGTCCACTGCTAATGTTAGATTAGGGGCTGCTTGAACGCCAGCGTGGCCAGCGGAGCAAATATATATGGCGCAGCTTCGCTAAAATCTCTTCCGGCTTGTCTCTCCCTCACCATCTCAGTCCTCCTGAATGTCAAAAAACATACTTCAAGTCGGACCAATTCAATGGGGGTGGATCAATCTATCTGGCCGGTATCACACCACCGGAACCGCCGCCTCCCCCCGGTCCTGAAGGACCGGTAATTGTGCTCTTCGACGGCGGCATGCCTTTCGGCTGTGCCTGCTGCCAGTTCGGCGGCTGATAGGCGGGCGGCGAAGGATTTTGAGCCATGTATTGCGGAACGGGATGCTCGGCGAGGCAGGCTTCCGAAATCGGAATGCAGTCGCGGTCGCTGTGCTTGGCGCGCCGCAATCCGCATTGCGCGGCGCGTGCGCCGCACAGATAGGCACGCGCGCATTCCAGGAAAGCGTCGCGCTGCGAGGCGACTTGCAAGGGGAGCCTGCAATCCGGCTTGTAGCGATCGCCGTCCCGGATCCAGCGCTTGTCCTGCGGCTCGAACCGCGCATAGAGGCTCGGCGCCGTCTCGCGCGTAACGACAATATCCTCCTCGGACACTTCTTCGTTGCCGGTGATTTTCTTCAGCGACTCCATCAGCACCGTATCGCGCATGCAAAGTGCCGCATTCTGCTCCATGCCACGCATCATCTGGGCAAAATACGGGAAACAGCGGCGGCCTTTCTCGGGAAGTTGCGGCGGGTTCACGCGATAGGGATCGGGGAGTTTTGCTTCTTCGTCGTCGTCTTTTTTCTTTGGCGGGTCTGACATCGCCCCGGTCGAAGATCGAGGCACCTGTCCTGAGCGGGAGAGACCAAGCGCATCAACGATTGATCCCGCCAAACCCGTCAGTTGATCTACCACTCCCGGTTTGGCAGAGGGCGGCGTTGCATCTTTTTGAGGGGACGGCGCAAGACGCGCAGCTTTTTCTTGCGGCACAGCCGCAAATTCACGCTTCCCCGGCTCCGGACAATCCGCGGCGCTGCTTCCGCCGGTGCCGGTGATGTCGCTGCAATTGGCGGAACGGCCGTAGCGGCTTGTGGAATTCTGCGGAGGCGGAGCAGCGGAAACTGCCGCCTGTTGTTGCTGCTCGGTCTGCTGCTGTGCTGCCTTGAATTCCTCCTCTCCCTCCCCGCCTCCGTCAGCATGCATGCCATCTTCCGGGCTGTCTTCTTCGCAAAGCCGGATATTTTCCTGAATGATGCTGATCTTTTCCTCGGCAGGCCGTCCGTTCCCGACTGATCGCAAATTTCTGCAGACGCCTTCCGCGGCCTGTCTCAGCGAAAGTATTTCCTCAGCTTTCGAGAGTTGTTCGCGGTAGATCGGCACAATGCGCTTGCAGAAGTTATCCTCGCCGAAAGGAAGCGCACTCCAGGTGCTTACGCCAAACTCCCCTTGCAACGCATCCTCAAACCATGACTCGGCGTCTTGCACCGCTTCATTGTGTTCATCCACGGTGTCATCGCATGAGTCGGCAATCGCCTGCGGGGTGCCGTAGCAAAGGGCCAATATCAGAAGTGAAACGAGGAATCGGCGCATCGGAAATTCCGGCACAATATCCTGTAAAAAAGACTAGGCGGCTCGATTCAGTTCTGGCAACCAACTTTCTCGTAAATTCAGGCACAAGCATCAGTTGATTCTCAGCCGAAATGATTGGAGGGGCCGCTGCACATGGGTGTGTTCTTCCCGGTATTCATGGCGGCGCTTGCGGCCGGAGTTCCGGAAATCGCGCTTGCCCAGCGCGCCTATGCCGCTGTTGGGAGAATAGCGGAAGTGGGCCGACTAGGTGGGGCTTGGCCGATTTATGAGTACGCGCCCTAGCTAAGAGGCGAAGCGCAACTCTCGGATTTCTTGCAAAATCCCCCGAAAAGCGGGTTCTGGCGCAAGGCACAGAGTTCGATACGTGTCCAAGAAGGGGAGCCAACAAAACTTCAGTCTCACGACGCGGCGTCATGATCGATGCCGTGCTGAGTTTTTTGCATGGCCCAGTTTGTTTCCAGGGCCTTCTCTCACAAGGATTGGTTCAAAAAAGCCAGGTCAGGTCACTACTTCCAATTGGATGAAACAAGGGGCTCAGGTCACTTTTGAGCAGACCTCTATACAGTTGCATAGCCCGTCTCCTGATCCATTGTTGAAGTCATCTGTTTTGTTGCTGCAGTTCAGCTAGCACCTGAGGAAGAATCGCGATCAGATTTTTGCCCGGACAAAGCGTCTGAGCATGATCCAGGTGCATTGAAATTTTTGAGATCTGAACGTGCCAGCGCGAGGCCTGCCAAATCAGAACTTTTTTGAGTGCTGCGATCTGCGCTGCCGTTGGCTGCTCGACTTCGAAATTGCCCTCGAGCACAACCTGAACATGGCCGGTAGTATCGTATTTGGTGTTGGTGTCACCGGCATAATTGACATCTCGACCCTCGCCCACCGTGCCATCGACACCAATGTAGTAGTGATACGGAAGATCTGGCCATGGTGGCAGTGTGCGGCCGTCCGCCATTTTTCGCGGCGACTGGGAAAATTTCTGCAAACCCCGCAGTTTATCCGTCAACCCAAGGCGAGCGTTTTGCTTCGCTCCGGTGTGATGCACGATGATGCTGTAAGGTTTATGAGGTCGCATCCCTAGCAAGGCGGGAGACGCACCCCAGGCGGCTCGCGACAGCAGCGGATGTGTGGTTGTTTCCTCCGTAAATGCAGGCAAGTTGGCAGTCAACAAGATCAATACGCTGAGTACAAAAAATGCGATCAATGCCCTTGGATTTGCAAACATCGCGATTACTCAATTCGCAGAAATCTGCAAGGGACCCGGCCACGGAGTTCGTAGTAGCTGACCTCACACCATTCCGTTCCGCCCTGGATGCGGCACGAATAAAAACACATGTTCTCCGCGTAATCCGGAATCACGCCAAGCTTGCCAAATACTCCCGAAGGCCCCGGATGGATTACATGCCTTGACATACGCATCATGGATTGCATGCCTTGACATACGCATCGCGGATATTGGCGCCAGTGCGTGCACCTCCCGCATAAGCCTCGGCTTCCGATTGCTGATTGAATGGTCCAGCAGCGGTGACCCAAAGTCCCGGAGTAAAGTTCTTGCATTGGCTAGTATTAAAGACGCGCCAGCCATAGCCAAGCTGGCTCGCTCGTGATTCCGCAATAGCCCGCTGCGGGAAAGAACCCGCGATGGCATAGAAATTTCCCGAACTCACACCCGAAGGTGCGGGCACCGGACCCGGCGCTCCCGCAAATACGCAATTTCCACCGGAGAAAACGTAGCCGGGCGGACAGGATGGCGTAATCGCCGGCGCAGCGGCAACGGGATCGCACCGCCCCTCAAAAAAAACGAAGCCGGGCGGACAAGTCGGGGCCACGGACGGCTGCACGGCAGCTGGAAGCTGATACTTATTCGCCTTGTAGTCCTGGCCGAATTTCGTGAGCGGCTTCATGCTGGTACCGGGCGTCGCATGACACGAAGAACAATCAAGACCGGTTGCTTCCTTGAAGGCGATGGTGGCTTTAGCTATGCCGGCAGGCGCCAACAGATATCCTGCGCTCATAACATTGATGGCAATCAATCTTGCCAAGCCGATAACGGCAGACTTCATGCGCTTCATCCCCTCGATGATCTGCATTTTTACGGGAATCGATTCGACATTCCAAAGAAGCAAAAGCGCTTCGTGACTGGATCGTTCACGAGCCAAGCAAGGGCAGAGTGATTTTTGTGATTTGCGCCGACCGGCGGCATCGGGCTGCTGATTTTTAACGGCGGTTCCGGTATCTCACCGTTTTATTGCAGCGCTCAGACAAACAAATCAGCTTGCCTATGCAAAAATACTAAGATGCCTAAGATTCGAAGTCCACTGACCTGGGAGCCTACTGCCTTAATTACTCGCAGCCTTTAAGACGGCGATTTTTCGAAGTCGCCGTCGTAACAAACACAAAAAGGCAGCGCTCTGCGCTATCGGTGGGCTAATCAACATTTGAAGCCGGAATCTGTTTCGGGTAGCATCTCTGCGCCCCGTTTCCTACATTTATGTAGGGGGCAAATGGTTTGCAGGCTTCTTGGCAACACCAACTTCATGGGACGGACCGATGCGAAAATTGATTTTGGTAAAAGTTTTAAGTTTGGGATTGGTGCTGTCGGCCATCGGCGCAGCCAACGCTACTATCGTCTTTCAAGAGTCCACCGGCTTGGATTGCGCGTCTTGCCACGCGACTCAAGGTACCAACATGAAGCAGCTCACGCCGTTTGGCACGGGCTTTAAGGCCAATAAGTATCAACTTCCCGTAGCCGCTCCCGCCGCGCCAGCCGCGATCACTCCGACCTGTCCGTCGGGCTTCGTTTTCGCAAACGGAAAATGTGAAGTGGCCGCTGTCACTCCACCAAACGTAACGCCCTCATGTCCGGCAGGATTTGTATTCTCAAGTGGAAAATGCATGGCGGTCGCTGTCACACCCCCGGTCAGTGTCGCCGGTGTAATGAATGAAAGTCAGGCCCGCGTTGCGGCCGCCAAGATTCTTAAGGGCGATCCGTATGGCAACAGTTTCGAGCAGATTTCGAAGAACATTGACGAGGTGCACTTCATCTCAGGCGGCAATATCTGCGGAGCGCGCGTGACAAAACCGGTCTGGCAATTCCAGATCGTCGTGCCGAAAAGTCGTAACCCATCGGGCGATCACGAAATCCGTGGCTCGCTCGTCATCGATGGCCGAACTGGGAAAATGGTTTGCGCCAAATTGCCGTTTCTCGACTGAGCCCTGTATCCGTCAAGAGCGAAGCGGTAATAAATTGCGGCAGGGGCGTATCGCGTCATTGGCCTGACGGATTTTTTGTACCAGCACGATAGAGAGACTATTGCATTTGCATCCCGCTGGTCCAAAAATATCCGTCAGGTCACCTTCCCTGCGCGTCATCGGCGATATTTCTGCCTTCGAAATCACGTGATGCGAGTTAAGGCCGCTGTACGATTTGACCTGACTTGCAGTTTCCCTCGATGGCGAAATCAGCCGCAAGATAGCAATAATCGCCACGCACGCAAAAAGTCGGTCGTCCCTGCGCCTCGTTGGGCCAGTATTGGGACGGCTCGATGCGCTCACCCCGCTTTAAGGTAAACGGAGCGGGCCGAGACGCTCCGTCATATTCCACCGACGGAGAGTCCCTGAGGGCTGTTGCGATACACTTTTGATCCGCTGCCATGGCCGCTAGAGGGGAAATTGAGACAAGGACGCAAGCGGTCGCTATCAGAAGTTTCGATCTACCCATTGGGATTTGCCCTTCCAAAGTTGTGGTGAGGTGGCTTTAATCGGCCCCCACTGAGTGGTCCAGTTGCAATGTTAGGGCCAAAACTCATAAATCTCGTAACTCATTGAGTTGGAATCACTTTTGGATTCCTCGCCGGTCGTGGCATGTGAAAAGCGCGAGTCATCTCAAGCGGTTACGTTTTATGAGTCTGGACCCTAGTTTAGGGGCTGCTTGAACGCCAGCTGGGCGGTTTCCATGGGACGTGCCTTGGTGGCACGCGGGGCTAAATATTTGACAGTCGGAAGAATTGCCGTTGACGTTCAACGAGCACCGTTAGAGGCGTCTGACACTGTAAGTCATTGAAAACAATAGCGGGTAGTTCCCCTACCCGCGGAGCCACTTACTTATAAAATAAAATAATTCCGCCCATTTTCAAAATGACGCGCCTTGGCGTCTTGTGTCTCCACAGGCTGCAATGGGGAGCAAGCGATCAGCTTGGACGACCAGCTGTTTTCAGCCGCCGTCGGTTTCCGAAAGCAAATCACTCGGAGGCGGCAATGTGCGGCGTTTCATGCAGCACGACATTCAACAGCGAGGTGTGGATTTTCAGATCGCCGTTATATTCAATCAGGCCCAGCTTTCGAAACTTGTTTCATGAAAAAACTTACGCGCGAACGCGTGGTGCCGATCATCTCCGCAAGCGTCTCCTGACTAACCTTTGCAATGACCGCCTGCGGTTTGCTGTCCTTGCCATAATTCGCCAATAAAAGAAGCGCGCGTGCCAAGCGTTTTTCGCTGGAATTGAAGAGTTGATCGACCAGATCCGCTTCAACGCGAACGGTGCGCGCCAGTAGATGCGAAACAAACATCTCGGAAAATGCCGGCTCGTCGTAGAGGACCCGGACCATGGTTTCCCTATCGACCCGCACAATATCGCAATCGGTTAAAGCGGCGGCGGTCGCCAGGCGCAGCGGCTGTCCCGCGAGACTTCCCTCGCCGAAGAATTCACCCGGGCCCAGGACAGCGACAATGGCCTCTTTTCCCTGAGTAGAAATGACGGTGATCTTGACCTTGCCTTTTTGAATATAGAAAACCGCATCGCAGGAATCGCCCTGCGAGAAAATCGCTTGATTCTTCTTGAGCTTTAATTGCGTTCTTCCGCCATTAATCGTGGCGAGGAATACCTTGGGGTCGAATGTACCTTTGTTTGGTTTCTTTGCCATCGTCAATGTGCTCGCCAACGCGCAATTAATAATTCGTTTTTTCTAGACTCACCAGTCCATTTTTCTGTTGCGAATTACGGTTTTCAACAGCGCATCATTGTTCAAAAAATACTCGCGCCATGAGCAATATTGAACACTCTAAATGAGCAATATTGTACACTATAAAATGAGCAAAATTGAACAGCCCTCATGAGCGCTATTGAACAGCCCTTCGCAGGCGTCTGCTTCGGCCTTCTCGGCTGGCGGATACTCGTAGAGCCCGCTCTTCTTGCAAATTCGGGATGCTGCCGTTGGCGCATCCACGACAAGCGGAATCGGTTACTCCGGAAAATAATTTAAACTGAAACAAAAACTTGAACGCATCGGCTTGCACTTTGAATCAGTGAGAACCTGCCCGTGCGTTTCCAATTCGCAGGACGCCCGCCGCGCTAACGCACGGCGTCGCGCGTCGCGGTTTTCCGCGCGCCGTCCTTCTTGCTCGCGCGAGCCTTGCGCGTTTTTGTCTTCGCCATGCGAACGCCCCGGGAAAGCATACACTGATACCCGAGCGGCGGGCGGCCATCCAGTGTTGCGATTTGCTGCCTATGTGCACGCGCGCTATTGCTGGGGCATGACCGATCCCGCCCAAAGCCCCGGCCCGCTCGCCGGCATCCGCATCCTCGACCTGACCACCGTGATTCTCGGCCCGTACGGGACGCAGATTCTTGCCGATCTCGGCGCCGACGTGATCAAGGTGGAGTCGCCGGAAGGCGACATCATGCGCCATGTCGGGCCGATGCGAAATCCGGCGATGGGGCATGTGTACCTGAACATCAACCGCAACAAGCGCAGCATCTCGCTCGATCTGAAACAGCAGCCTGCGCGCGACGCGCTGAAGAAACTCGCCGAGACCGCGGACGTGTTCGTGAGCAACATCCGCCCGGCCGCCATGGCGCGGCTCGGACTTGGGCCGAAGGATATTTGCGGCGTGAACCCGCGCATCGTTTATGTCAACGTCACCGGCTATGGCGCCGGCGGCCGCTATGCCGGCAAGCCCGCCTACGACGATCTCATTCAGGGCATGTCCGGCATCGCCGCGATCACCCGCGATGCCTGGGGCGGCGAGCCGCGCTACATGCCGAGCACCATCGCGGACCGCACCACCGGTCTCTACATGGCGAACGCGATCTCTGCCGCACTCGTGCATCGCGAGCGCACGGGACGCGGGCAGTCGATCGAGATTCCGATGTTCGAAGTGTTCGCCGAATATGTGCTCGGCGATCACCTCGGCGGCCTCGTGTTCGATCCGCCGGTCGGGCCGCATTACTACCCGCGTCTCGTCTCGCCGCACCGGCGTCCCTACGCAACGAAGGACGGCTACGTCTGCACGCTTGTTTACACCGACGCGCAATGGCGGAATTTCTTCAAGGCCATCGGCCGCGAGGAACTGATGAACGACAAGCGCTTCAACAACCATGGCAACCGCGCCGAGAATATCGACGAGGTCTATGCCTTCATGGCGGACACGCTGAAGACGCGCACCACCGCCGAATGGCTGAAGCTGATGGACGATGCGGATATTCCGGTCATGCCGCTGAATGACATCCACAGCCTGATTAAAGACCCGCATCTCAACGACGCCGGTTTTTTTCAGTTCAGGGAACATCCGACCGAGGGGAAAATCCGTGTCACGCAGGTACCGGGCTCCTATTCCGAGCATCAGGTTTCCGTGCGCAGGCTCGCCCCTTCGCTCGGCGAGCACACGGAAGAAGTCCTGCGCGAGGCGGGATTTTCAGGTGATGAGATCGCGAAGCTGAAACCGAAGGGTTGAGCTTTTCGGCGCTGAAAAAATTAGCTCTGTAATGCCGAAACATTGGAGATCGCCATGCCATCGATCCAGCCATTTCTTTGGTACAACAAGGAAGCCGAAGAAGCGGCAAATTTCTACGCGGGACTGCTGCCGAATTCCAAGGTCGGCCATATCAGCGCGCTCCCGGTGGATACGCCGAGCGGCCCGGCCGGCTCGGTGAAGGTCGTGGAGTTCACGCTCGTCGGCCAGCCCTTTATGGCAATGAGCGCGGGCCCGCTTGATCCTTTCAATCACGCGATTTCGCTTATGGTCATCGTCGATACGCAGGCGGAGATCGACAGACTATGGGAAGGTCTTTCAGAAGGCGGCAAGAAGGTCGAATGCGGCTGGTTGCAGGATAAGTACGGCCTTTACTGGCAGATC
Source organism: Xanthobacteraceae bacterium (assembly GCA_022844205.1). GTDB lineage: Bacteria > Pseudomonadota > Alphaproteobacteria > Rhizobiales > Xanthobacteraceae > JAUSIF01. The sequence goes on from JALHMF010000008.1 coordinate 60,879, forward strand.
GTGCCGGCCATCCACTTCGAGATGATGAAAGACAAGGATCCGGCCAAGGTGAAGCGCGTCACCGAAGCAATGCTGAAGATGACGAAATTCGTGATCGCCGATCTGCAGAAGGCCTACGATGGCAAATAGCCGATTTCGCCGGTTTTTCGGCCGCCGTGCGAAGCCTGCCGCTTCGTGCAACCGAGTTTCTGCGCGCCTCCCGGGGGCGCCGAGCATCGATTGCTGCAGTTCACGGCCCGCAGAAACATCATTCTTGTGCAACGTATCGCGAAAGGCTCAGTCGAGCCACTTCCCTGTCAACGACAGCAGGCCGCGATGCCGGCTTCGCCGGAGCGCTCCGCTTGTACCGGCGGACACGGCACCGAGCCATAAGAACAGAATACGCAGCAATCGCCGGGCCTCGGTCGCAGCTTGATACCGCAGCCCGCGCATTCGTAGACAATCTGACATGCGTCAGTCGGCATACGTTCGGTCTTCGCAACACTGCATCCGGGACACGTGATAACGGATTTATCGATCATGCCACTTCCCCATCCGCCGCCCAGTTTTGCTGAGGCCACGATAGGAATCATACAATTGATCCACATCAAAATGGAAACCCAATCAGGCGTTAGTTTGTGATTGTTCGATGGTTGGCGCAACAAGGAACAATGCCATGATGTATGGTTGGTGGGACGGTTCTTCGGCGCCTTGGTATGGCATGATTTTTGGTCCGGTCATGATGATCGTTTTCATCGTCCTTACGGTGCTGATCATCGCTTGGGCATTACGCGCATTTGGTCTCGGGTGGCAATCCGACTCGCAGGGAGGTAGCACTCCACTCGATACGCTCAAGCACCGCTTCGCGCGCGGTGAAATCGATCGCGCGGAATATGATGAGCGCAAGAAACTATTATCCGATTCATAAGGCGCATCGCTTTACAGCGATGCGCAGCCGTTCTGGCGTTCCACAATCGGAAGCGCTTCGTATCGCACAATATGGAAAGAGCATGGGTCGTATCATGAAAGCCCTTACACTGGCTGCCTTGGCCTTCATCGTGTCGTCGTCTTTGGCGTTCTCACAGCAGGAGCCGAAGGTAAAACCGCTCTCGGTATCAGAAGACCCCACCAAGGCAACTATTTTAGTCGGCCGTTCCGAGGCAGCTGGAATGGTCATTCAGTTCGAACTCGAACCTGCCACGACAATGATCATGCTCGTAGGCACCCCGCCGAAGCCAATGGAACATGCCCCTGCCGCCGGCGAGATCTACCATGTGGAAGTGAAGCCGATCGATCCGCGCTCAAAGACTCGGGTTGCCTACGCACACATTGTCTTCGAGGCAACGAACAAAGACACCGGAAAATCGCTTAAAGGAGAGCTGCATCCCATGTGGGGTGGCAGTGGTCTCCATTATGCAATGAACAGCGCCCTTCTCGGCGACGGTACATACACGTCGACGATCACGATCCATGCACCAACCTTCGGCCGGGCACCCAAGGACAAGGATTTGTTTATGGTGCCTGCAGTGGCAAAGTTCCACTTCAAGCTAAAGGATCGCGTGCTCACAGAGGTGTCAGAACCGAGCCCTTTGCCAAACTGAACCCGATACAGCAACAGTATCGTGATCTGAAGAATCGGACAAACCCGCCGATCATGCTCCTACCGCGATAGCGGTTTAGTGCAATATAATTGCGCGATGAAGAAATTTCCCGCAGCGCAATGGCTTGGGCCGATCGTTTTTGTCGGCCTCTACGTCCTCCTCGAATGGATGAGTTACATCCACGAATACAAGGACGTTCCCATTACGCCCTGGAATCCCGGCGTCGGCGTGATGTTCGCCATGATGATCCTGCGTGGCCCTGTCTATGCAGCAGCACTTTTCGCGGGCGTCGTCCTTTCCGAACTCTTCGTGCTCCAGAGCGATCTGAGCTGGTATTTCATGCTCGGGATTGCCGCTTCCATTGCAGGGGGCTATCTCGCCGCCGCCATCGCCGCGCGGCGCTATTGGCGGCTCGATGTCAGCCTTCGCCGGCTTTACGACGTGCTCGCGATGTTGGGTGCCGGCATCTTCGGTGCCGTGCTCGTGACGCTGCTGCTGACGCTTCTCTTTCTTTTTGCGAATACGCTCGATCTTGCCGATCTTTCATCGGCGTCGCTGCCGCTGCTTCTCGGCGACATGATCGGCATTGGCGTGATGACGCCGCTCGTGCTCCGGCTTGCGCAATTGCCTCATGACCGGTGGTGGAATTTCGTCGTGCCGCTGATACCGGAAACTGTCGCGTTCGGCATCTTCATTTCAGTCGCGCTGTGGCTGATTGTCGGCGGTGGACCAGGCGGGTTCAAATTTTTCTATCTGCTGTTTCTTCCTGTCGTGGGTGCAGCATTGCGTCACGGACTGGACGGCGGCTGCCTCAGTCTTGCGACGATTCAACTGGGCCTTGTCGGCATGCTGCACTACTTCGGATACGGTGCCGATGAATTCACCGAATTCCAGGCGCTGATGCTCGTGCTCACCGCAACCGGGCTGATCATCGGCGTGGAGGTGAGCGAACGGAAGGCCGCCGAAGCCTTGCTGAAGGAAAAGGAGAACGAAGCGACGCTCGCGGCGCGCTTCAATCTGGTGAGCGGCATGGCATCCGCCCTCGCCCATGAAATGAACCAGCCCATGACCGCCGCCCGCGCGCTGGCCCGCTCGGCGCAGGAGATCATGTCGAAACCCGATGCCGATCTCGCCCGCGCGGGCTCGAACATTTCCTCCATGGTCGCCCAGATCGATCATGCCAGCAACATCGTGCGGCGGATGCGCGAGTTCCTCCGGCGTGGAAAGCCGCGCTCAAGCACTTTGGACGTTGCGACGATGCTGAACGATGCGCTGCTTCTGATCCGCGGCCAGGCCAATGCCGCGAAGGTCAAAATCGAACTCGAAGTTGCCGCGAACCTGCCACCGATTCAGGGCGACCAGATCCAGCTGCAGCAGGTGATCCTGAACCTCGTGCGGAATAGCATCGATTCCATCATATCATCCCGCACACTGGACGGAATTGTGAAGATTTCCGCGCGCGCAATCGAGAAGCCGCGCCGCCTTGAGATTTCGGTATCCGATAACGGCGGCGGAATCTCCTCCGAAGTCGCCGGGCGCCTGTTCGAGCCGTTGGCCACATCGAAGCCGGATGGATTGGGACTGGGGCTTCCCATTTCCTCATCCATCGTCCAGGCGCACGGCGGAAAACTTGTATTACAGTCGCATTTGCCGCGGGCGACGGAGTTTCGGGTATTGCTTCCGGTGGATTAGTATCCCTCGCGATGGCGCAGACGCAGACTATTTTCATTATCGACGATCAGGAATCCGTGCGAAGCGCGCTGGCGGAAATGCTCAGCGTGTTCGGATACAACGTGGAAACTTTTGAATCCGCTGACGATTTTCTTGGCAAGCTCGATGGCGAGCGGTCGGGCTGCATCGTGGCGGATGTTCGGATGCCGGGAACAGACGGCATTGAGCTGACGCGAGAACTCGCGCGCCGGCAGGTTGGGCTTCCGGTTGTGCTGATTTCCGGCCACGGCGACGTGCCGATGGCGGTCGCCGCCATCAAGGCGGGTGCGGAAGACTTCATCGAAAAGCCTGTGGATGACATCCAGCTTGTCGCCGCGATCAATCGCGGGCTTTCGCATACCACCGAGCGGCTCGCGCAGTCGCAATCGCTGCAAAGCCTGAAGGAACGCTTCGGGCGGCTCACGCGCCGGGAAGCGGAAGTGTTCGACCTTGTGGTTCAGGGGTTTACCAGCCAGGGAATCGGCGCCCAGCTCGACATCAGCCCGCGCACCGTCGAGTCCTATCGAGTGCAGATCATGGAGAAGATGCAGGCGGAAAGCGTCGCGGTGCTTGTCCGTTTTGCGGTCCGGCTCGGGCGTATTACGCCGTAAAAAACTGCGTAATTTTACCCATGTATCGTTTCGGATAGGCCGCGCCGCGCGGATCACTATCATTTTCCCCACTCATTCGATGATGGAAAGCACTCCCCGATTTTTTCGGGTGCTGGCATTCCAGACGGGGCAACCGGTGACAAATACGGAAGCGACTGCGGCAAGCCTTGCAACAGCGGTGATCCTCTCCGCCGCCGCCACATCGATTCCGGCGCCGCTCGTTTTGCCGGTGGTGAGCATTGCCGCCGTCGTCACTGCACTGCTGATCGCAAGCTTTGCATGGCTGCGTACCAGCAAGCAGAAAACCGACGGCATCAATTCGTGGGACGTCGCCGGCGGACTGATCTTCGTTGGCTTCGCCGCCGCACTTCTCAGCAATCCCGAAGCCGCGTTGCCGCTCTTCGAGCAGGCTTCGAACTAAATCCAGTCAAACCAGAAAGGCACCCCGCAATCCGATAGCGCAAAACCACATACCAGACCGGGCCCCTCTGGCAGCGATGGCGCTGCGATGTCGGACTGGAACTCAACAGGAGCCCGTCTTGTATCCATGTCCGTGCGGCACGCTCTGCCGCGCATTGATCATCAATAGAAATCCCGCGTTTCAACACGCCCATAAATTTGGATCGCTCGTCACTTTGTTGACGGGACGATTTTTTGCGACTCCAACCGCGCATAAGCGCGGGACGATCCAGATCAATCTTGCATCCTCGGGGAAATACCAATGGGGCTAACTACTCTTCAATTGCTCACACTCGCCGTTTTCGCGGTCACGATCGTCGCCATCGTCATCAACAAACTGGACGCAACGATAGCGGCGCTGCTTGGCGTCGCGGTGATGGTGTGGATGGGCACCATGACCGAGGTCGAGGCCGCGGAGCTTGTCGACTGGAACGTGATGGCTTCCTGGTCGGAATTGGGGTGCGGTGAAAGAGGGAGCCTAACGTATGACTGAATTTCTGACGCCTGGGATGCTATCAGCGCTTCTTCAGGTCATCATAATCGACTTGGTCCTGGCCGGCGACAACGCCATCGTCATCGGGCTGGCCGCGGCGGGATTGCCGAAGGAGCAACGCAACAAGGCAATTCTGATCGGCATCATCGCCGCGACAGTCCTGCGCATCGCGTTTGCTGGAGTGACCACACAACTTCTGCAAATGGTCGGTCTTCTGCTCGCCGGCGGCATCCTCCTGCTCTGGGTATGCTGGAAGATGTGGCGCGAACTGCGCACCACATCCGAACAGGAGCATGATGCGACCGAGGCACTGACGGGCACTGATATCGACGCCGACGGCGCGATTGCCGGCCATGCGAAGCGCAAGACATTTGCCCAGGCTGCCTGGCAAATCCTGATTGCTGACGTGACGATGTCGCTCGACAATGTCCTGGCCGTCGCGGGCGCCGCGCGCGACTATCCATACGTGCTCATATTCGGACTCGTATTGTCGATCGCGCTGATGGGCGTCGCGGCAACCTTCATCGCCCGTTTGCTGCAAAACCATCGCTGGATCGCTTACGTAGGCTTGGCCGTAATTCTCTATGTGTCGCTTGAGATGATGTATCGGGGAGCGCTCGAAGTATGGCCGATCATCAAATCAATCGCAGCGCTGCAGTAGCGGAGGCGCACCGGATGCGGTGAATAGCGGGCAGTGGCGGCATTTTGATTCTGACCTGCCACTGAACTTTCATTCAGTGGGGGTCGAAGGCTACCGCGTCCAAACATGGAGAAAATGCAGGGGGAAAGCGTCGCCGTCGCGGCTGCACACCGCTCACGTCATCGCGGCCGCTCGGACAGAGATAAAACAAGGGGGCGTCATGGAATTGTTGCAGTGGCTCACACTCGCCGTTTTCGCGGTCACGATCGTTGCAATCGTCATCAACAAACTGGACGCAACGGTAGCGGCGCTACTCGGCGTGGCGGTGATGGTGTGGATGGGCACCATGACCGAGGTCGAGGCCGCGCAGCTTGTCGACTGGAACGTCATGGCGATCCTGGTCGGTATCTGGGTCATTGCCGGATATTTCGGAAGGACCGGAATTCCAAGCTGGCTGTCGGTGCAATCGCTGAAGGTTTCCGGCGGGCGTCCCGGCCTGCTGATCGTCGTACTGTCGATGCTGACCGGCATCCTCTCGATGTTCATCGACAACGTCGTTTGCATTCTCATGATGGCGCCGGTGGCACTGCCGCTCGCCCGTGCGCTGAAAATTCCAGCGACGCCGCTCGTGTTGATGATCGGCTTCAGCGCGAACTTCATGGGCACCGCACTCCTCCTTGGCGACCTGCCACCCCAGATGCTGCACAGCGTCGCCGGTGCGGAGTTTTTCGATTTTATCTGGAGTCAGGGAAGACCTTCCTCGTTTCCGATCCTCATCGTGACTTTCGTTCTAACCCTAGCCTTCATGTATTTTTACGGCTTCCGCAGCATTGGAAAGGCGTCAGCGGCCGGTGCCGCCAAGATCAAGGCGAGAATCCCGGACCCGCTGTTTGCCACCATCACCGTTGGCATGTTCTTGCTGACCGTGCTTGCAATGGCCTTCCGCGAAGTGCTGGACGTGAAACTCGGCTTCATCGCCATCACGGGCGCCATCATCCTCGTCCTCATCCTTGAACTGCTTGGCGATAAACTGAAGGCGCCTTCTTTCGAACATATCGTGCAGGAACTCGACTGGCGGGCGGTGTTTTTTTACATCGCGCTTTTCGCATTGGTAGGCGGACTCGAAAAGACGCACATCCTCGACATGATGGCGAACGCCATGAAGCCCCTGTTCGCCACAAACTACGTGCTCGGCGCTACGCTGCTCTACTGGGTCACCATTCCGATCGTCGGCCTTGTCGAGCACGACGCTTACATTCTCACTTTCCTCTATATGATCCGCGACCTCGGTACGTCGGGCGTTCCAACCTGGCCGCTGTGGTGGGTCGTGCTGTGGGCCGGAACGCTCGGCAGCAACCTGACGGTCGCGGGGGCGCCTGCGCTCTATGTGGCGCTCCGCATTGCGGAGAAAGAAGAGAAACGAAAAGTTTCACTGCGCGAGTTCCTTTCCTGGAGCCTCGCGTTCTGCCTGGTCAGTTCGGCGATCTGTTACGTGTTCGCGTTGCTGATCTGGATCCTCCCTTATTCAAATTGAGGAGATAACCCGTGTTCAGAAACATCCTCATTCCAACCGACGGCTCGCCGGCTTCGCAGAAAGCGGTGAGGCGTGGCGTCGCGTTGGCAAAGGCGATGAAGGCCAAAATTACCGCCGTCATCGCATCGCCTCCGGCAACGCCGATCATCTACCGCAAGAAAATGCCGGTCGGTTACGCCACGCCGAACGAGCATCAACGGATGATCAATCGCTCATCCAAGCGCCATCTCGATGTGATCGCCCGTGCGGCGAAGAAGGCGCGGCTTCGTTTCGAAGCGGTCCAGATAGTCAGCGATTTTCCGGACGAAACGATTCTCGACACCGCGAAGAAAAAGAAATGCGACCTGATCGTGATGGGCACACAGGGTCAAGGCGGACTGCGCGGCGTGTTCATCGGCAGCACGACGCAAAAGGTGCTCAACCAGTCGAAAATTCCGGTGATGGTAATCCGTTGAACGCCTGACCGAAATCGAACTCCGGAAAACGGAAGCAAGAATGCTTCCCGCCCAATGGAAGAAACCTGTTCGCGGTGGTCGTGACCAGCAAGGCGCTCATCTAAACGCCCCCCAAAAAAATGCCGGGGCATTTCCCCGGCGTTTTCATTTTCTGTATTTATTTCCGCCGTACGCTAGTCTTTTGTGCCGAAGCGGTAAGTAGCGCCGGCACCCACATAGTAGCCGGCATCCGGTCCGTATTTGATTTGCGGGGCCGAGCCTTGCGCAACCGAGATGCCCGGCAAGGCGCTGTCATAACTCCTCACCCCGGCAAAGCTTTTCAATTCAAGTTCGGTCATCGGCTTGTAGGTGAGCCGGGCTTCGGCGTTGCCGGTCGTTGGAGCAGCATTGCGGCGTGAAGTAGCGGCGTCCACCGCAGATGGCGCCAGCGTGGCCTCGCGATTGCCGACGCCTACATGGCCGCCTACATTCAGCGTAAGGGCGGGTGCCAAATCGACTTTCGATTCCAGCCCCACCGCCGTGCCGACATCCTTCCAGCGCATCGTACCACCGGGATCGGCCGAAGCCGACGGCGTGAATTCCTGACGGCTGCTTCCATTGAGTACGGACACGGAAGGCGTGAGCGTCACGCCCGCCACGGTGTAATCGCTCGCGGCCTTTACGCTCGTGCGTGTGCCTGAGTAATTCGTAGCGACATCACCGCTGCAACCGGTGCAACCGCCGATCAAGGTCCCGCCGTTCGAGCTGCCGACGATGGTGTTTTGATTGCCCGGCATTGCGCCGACGGAAGTCGCGGTCTGCGATGCTCCGAATTCGAGCCTCGCGCGCGATCCAAGCGTTGGCGAGAATGTACCGTCGGGAAAAACATAGCCGACAGCACCGCGCATACTGGCGGCAACGGGCGGGCCGAACACCGTCACCGAATCCCAGCCGGCCGGCGGAACCGCGTTAGCGTCGGCGCCTGGCTTAACGGCTTCGGCGCCCGGGTTGTTGCGCATTTCGGCAAAGGAGCCGGGTGCGGGCGAACGCACCGGACCCCAGGGACCTTCAGCCCATACATAGAAATTTCCCGCCGCCGAAGCGGCGGCGTTGGCCGGGATATTCACCGGCAAATCGTTGGCCGAGGCCGCTGAGGCCGCAAGCGTTGCTACTGCAATGCCAAACAGCAGAGGCCCGCGATTCGTTCGTGGCACCATGGGATTTTCCTAAGTCGGTTCTGGTTCGAGGTCAGATCGCCACAAACATGGGGCGAAGATGAGACAAAGCATTGTTCCCCTCGCGATTTTCAGGTTCCATCTGATCCGCGTGCGCGGACCGTGCGTATCCCGATGGGACCCCATCCTCCTTAACGTGAAATGAATCCTCCTCCAGTTATCGTCTGGTTCCGCGACGATCTTCGGATCGGCGACCATCCGGCACTTTCAGCCGCCGCAAAATCCGGCGCGCCGGTGATCGCGCTTTTTATTCTCGATGATGAAAGCAAGGGCGTGCGGCCGTTGGGTGGCGCCTCGCGCTGGTGGCTCGCGGGCAGTTTGCGCTCGCTCGGTTCCACTCTGGAACAGATCGGCGTGAAGCTTGTGCTGCGCCGGGGAGCCGCGAAGAAAGTAGTGGAATCACTGGTCAAGGAATCCGCCGCAAAAAGCATTTTCTGGAATCGCCGGTACGGGCACGCATCTGAAACGGACAGCGCCGTCGAAAAGTCCCTCACCGCATCCGGCGTGAAGGTGGAGCAGTTTCACGCATCACTTTTGCATGTTCCGGGTACCGTAATGAACAAGACCGGGCAGCCGATGCGGGTGTTCACGCCGTTCTGGCGCGCGTTGCAGGAACAGGGTATGCCGCGCGTACCCCTGCCCGCGCCGAAAAAAATCAACGGCGCAAAGTCCAACAAGAGCGACCGGCTCGAAGACTGGAAACTGGAACCAACGAAGCCCGACTGGGCCGGCGGCTTGCGCGAGGCATGGAGGACCGGAGAAACAGCCGCCCGCAAACGTCTCTCGGATTTCGTGGACGATGATCTGCGCGGCTACGCGGCCACACGCGACCGGCCCGACCTCGACATCACCTCCCGCCTTTCACCGCATTTGAGGTTCGGTGAAATCTCTCCTTTCCAGGTCTGGCACGCGGCGAAGGCAGCACAAGAAAGCCAGAACATCTACGGCCGCGACGTGGAGAAGTTTCTGACCGAACTCGGCTGGCGCGAATTTTCCTATCACCTACTGAATTACTATCCGGATCTCGGCACCAAAAACTTCGAGCCGCGCTTTAACAAATTCCCGTGGCGCGAGGACCAGAAGGCGCTGCACCTCTGGCAGAAAGGCCAGACCGGCTATCCGTTCGTCGATGCGGGCATGCGACAGCTCTGGCACACCGGCTTCATCCACAACCGCGTGCGGATGGTGTGCGCTTCCTTTCTGACCAAGCACCTGCTGCTCGACTGGCGGCTTGGCGAACAATGGTTCTGGGACACGCTCGTGGATGCCGATCCCGCCAGCAACACCGCGAGCTGGCAGTGGGTCGCGGGCTCAGGCGCGGATGCCGCTCCCTATTTCCGGATTTTCAATCCTGCCTTGCAGGCGGCGAAATTCGATCCCAAGGGCGAATATATTTCGCGTTGGGTACCGGAGCTTGCGGGCAGGAAACCAGCCGACATTCACGAACCGCCCAGCGGGCTTTTCAGCGACTATGTAAAGCCGGTCGTGGACCATGCGGCGGCACGCGAACGGGCACTCAAGGCATTCGAGAAAACCAAGACCGGCAAGGCATAGCCGCCATGCGTGCACGCCGTTGCGAAGGCCGCACAGGTCCTCTACGTTGATTGAAGCTAATTCCCTTTCTCATCTGTGATTTCCAACCATGGACGCGAAGCACGGCATCGTCGACGCTATCGGCAATACGCCTCTCATCAAGCTGCAACAGGCTTCCGAACTCACCGGCTGCGCCATCCTCGGCAAGGCGGAGTTCATGAACCCCGGCCAGTCGGTGAAGGACCGCGCGGCGCGGCAGATCATTTTGGAAGCCGAGAAGCGCGGCGAGCTGAAACAGGGCGGACTGGTCGTCGAAGCAACCGCCGGCAATACCGGCATCGGATTGGCGCTGGTCGCCAACGCACGCGGCTATCGCACGCTGATCGTGATCCCGGATACGCAGAGCCAGGAAAAGAAGGACATGCTCCGCCTCTGCGGCGCTGAGCTGGTGGAAAATCCGGCACTCCCCTACAGCGATCCGAACAACTATCAGCATGTTGGCCGCCGCATCGCCGATGAATTGCGCAAGACGGAAAAGAATGGCGTCCTGTTCGCCGACCAATGGAACAACCGCGACAATCGCAAGGCGCACTATGTTTCGACCGGACCGGAAATCTGGGATCAGACGGATGGCAAAGTCGATGGCTTCGTCTGCTCGGTCGGCACCGGCGGCACGCTTGCCGGAGTTTCGCTGGCGCTGAAAGAACGGAATAACAATGTCATGATTGGCTGCGCCGATCCGCACGGTGCCGCGATGTACGAGTATTTCAGGAGCGGCAAGGCAATCGCGACACCGGGCTCGTCCATCACCGAAGGCATCGGCCTTGGCCGCGCGACGACGATGATCGACGACATCGAGGTGGACAAGTCCTATCTCATCGAGGACGAGGAAGCGGTGAAGATCGTGTACGACCTGCTCCTGCACGAGGGCCTCTGCATGGGCGGCTCCACCGGCGTGAACATCGCGGGCGCAATCCGGCTCGCGAAGGAACTCGGTCCCGGCAAAACCATCGTCACGATTCTCTGCGATTATGGCTCGCGCTATCAGTCGAAGCTGTTCAATCCGGAATTCATGCGCTCGAAAAACCTTCCCGTACCGGAATGGTTCGAGCGCAAGATGAAAGTGCCGAACGTATTGAAGTGAAGGACGCCGCGGTGATGCGGAAACTCCTGCTCGCGCTGATCTGCACCGCGGTTGCTTGCTCGATTTCCGCAGCACAGGAATCCGCTGATCTCGCCGCATGCAAAAGTTCCTCCAGCCAGCAGCCAAAGCCGGACAACAGGAATTACGCCTCGCACATCCGCGGCTATATCGAGCAGGTGAACATTCCCGCCTGCGGGCGCGTGATCGCGGACAGAGACGCAAGCCGCGATGACCGCATCGTGGCCTATCACCGGCGCGCGAATTATCTCGCGAGCCTCGGCCGGTTCGACAAGGCCCGCGCCGACGTCAACGAATTGATGAAGCTTGATCCCAAGCGGGCGGATACACATATCCTGCGCGCCTCGCTTCTGCGGCGGCAGAAGCGAGGTTCCGATGCCCTTGCCTCGCTCACGAAATCCATCGGCTCGCTGCCCGGCGAGCCGGGCCTCCTGATCGAACGCGGGCGGCTGCACGATGCCTTCAAACGCTTCGACGAGGCGCTGGAGGATTTTTCCAAAGCCGTGAAAATCGCAACGGCGCCCGAAGACCTCGCCGAGGCCCGCATGGCGCGCGGCCGCATCCACAGCCGCATGGGCAAACTTGAGGAGGCGGTCGAAGACTACTCAGCGGCAATCGAACTCGACAAGCGGCCCGAGGAACAGGGCTTCGCCTACACCAACCGCGCGGAGGCGTTTCTCTATCTCAAGCAGCGCGACAAGGCGGCGGCGGATCTGCGCACGATGATGGAAATCACCCAGCCCGATCATCCGGCGCGGATGCTTGCGAACATCCTCGCTGAAAACATCGAACGCCAGAACCGCGAGCAAGTTGACGAGAAGCGCTGAAAGGCACTAGCGTCTGTCCTCCAGCCAGCGGTTTTCCGCAAGCGAGCCCTTCTCCCACAGAGAGCCTCGCTGCTAGACAAGCCGAACGCTGAACTGCTGAAGAAAGTCTCCGAAAATCCCGGCGTCGTGTTCGAGGACGCCGCACGCGAATTCAACGCCGCGCCGCAGGTGGTGGGCTCGTGTTCCTTTACGTGGATGGCGGCATCATGTTTAAGGTTTTCGTCGGCGCGACGAAAAAGGTGAACTTAAGCCCCGCCAGCTTGAAAAAACTCCGAGTTCTCCGGGACAAACTCGCCGCGTAAGTTTCCGGGTTGCGATTTTGCGCCGCTTGGCCGAATGTGGGGAAACTGCTCAAATTTGCGAAGCCCCATGACCCCGCGCAATTTCGTCACCACCGATTGGTTGGAGCAGAACCGCAACGATCCAAACCTCGTGATCGTGGACGGCTCCTGGTATCTGCCCGCGATGAAGCGCGCGCCGATGGACGAATACCTTGCCGCGCACATTCCCGGCGCCGTCTATTTCGACATCGACGAGATCGCCGATCATTCCACCGATCTGCCGCATATGCTTCCCTCACCCGAGACCTTCGCGCTGCACATGACGCGGCTTGGTATCGCGGACGGCAACAAGCTCGTGGTCTATGATGGCGCCGGCCTGTTCTCGGCGCCGCGTGTGTGGTGGACGTTCCGGCTCTTCGGCGTGAAGGATGTCAGCATCCTTGAAGGCGGATTTCCGAAATGGAAGGCCGAAGGCAGGCCGGTCGAATCCGGCATGTCGAAACGCCCGCCGGCGCATTTCTCCGCGAGGAAAAAAAGCGAGCTGGTCGCCGATCTTGCGCGTATCGAACAGACGCTCGCTTCCAAATCAGCGCAGGTCGTGGACTCCCGGCCCGCCGACCGCTTTCGCGGCGAAGCGCCGGAGCCGCGCGCGGGCGTCCGCTCCGGTCACATGCCGGGCAGCAGGAATGTGCCCGCGGGCGCGCTCATCGAAAACGGCCAGCTCGTCTCGCCCGAAAAGATCAAGGCCGCACTCGATGCCGGCGGCGTCGATGCGAACCAGCCCGTCATCACCAGCTGCGGCTCCGGTGTCTCCGCCGCGGTGCTGTGGCTCGCACTCGACACGATCGGCAAGACGCCGCAGGCGCTCTATGACGGAAGCTGGTCGGAATGGGGCGCGCGCGAGGACAAGCCGGTCGCCACCGGCAAGGACTGACAGAGACCCATGATCTTTCGCCAGCTCTTCGACAGCGTATCCGGGACCTATACATATTTGCTTGCGAGCCGCCGCGGCGGCGAGGCGCTGATCATCGATCCCGTGATCGAAAAGGTGGACCGCTATCTCCAGCTCGTGAACGAGCTGGATTTGAAACTTGTGAAGGCCGTCGATACCCACATTCACGCCGATCACGTCAGCGGACTTGGCGCCTTGAGGGATCGCACCCATTGCATCACCGTGATGGGCGAGATGAGCAAGGTGGATGTGGTCTCCATGCGGGTGGCGGAAGGCGACAAGCTTACGGTCGAAGGCGTAGCACTCGATGTGATCTATACGCCGGGCCACACCGACGACTCCTACAGCTTCATGATGCAGGACCGCGTATTCACCGGAGATACGCTCCTGATCCGCGGAACCGGCCGCACCGACTTTCAGAACGGCGACGCGCGGATGCAATATGAATCGCTGTTCGGAAAATTGCTGCGCCTGCCCGACGAGACGCTCGTGTATCCGGCGCACGACTACAAGGGCGAGACGGTCAGCACCATCGGCGAGGAAAAGAAATTCAATCCCCGGCTGCAGGTAAAGAACGCCGACGAATACGCGGACCTGATGAGCAAGCTGAACCTGCCCAATCCGAAAATGATGGACGTGGCGGTGCCCGCGAACCTGCATCTCGGCCTGCATCAGGAAGAGGTCGCAAAACGCGGCTGGTCGCTCAGCGCGTCACAGGCGCTCGGCCAGTTGAAGAAGCCCGATGTCGCTTTCGTGGACTTGCGCGAGACGAGCGAGCGCGAGAAGCACGGCATCATTCCGGGTGCCGTGCACCTGCCCTACAGCAATCTCGTCGCCAACATCGCGCCGGGCGGATCGCTGCGGCAACTTACTGAAACCTCCGGCAAGCGGATTGTATTCTTCTGCGCCTTTGGCGAGCGCTCGGCGATGGCCGTGCAGGCCGCGCAGGATGCGGGCCTTGCATCCGCACTGCATATCGAAGGCGGCATCGATGCGTGGAAGAAAGCCGGCGGCGCGCTCCAGCATTAGGCCGGCTTCGGCTCTCCGTAACGCTGGTTGAATTTCCACATGCCGATGGCGAAGGCGAGCGCCAGCAATCCCGCGCCAATCGCAGCCAACGGATTAGGCCCGAAGAAGTGGAACCACTGTGTATAAAAATGGATCGCGCCGAACGTGGCGGCGATGTTCACGACCCAGCGGCGGTTTTCCTTCACTCCCCATGCACCGACGGCGAGCAGCGCAATCGCCCACCCGATGGAATAATACGTCGCGGGAATCTTGATCGCGTTCGCGGCGCTGCCCAGCCGGTCGCCCCACAGCGAGCCGATCCAGAAACCGAAGTTGACCAGGAACACCGACGTGCGCGCGGCCATGATCGCGAGCCGTTCGTAATCGGCCTTCAGCTGTTTCGAGAGGAGGAAGGTGACAACCGCCAGCACGCTGAAGCAGATGATCGTCAGGGTCGGCTCATGGATTGCGAGCGAATAGGTCGCCATCGAGTAGCCTGTGCGCGCTCCGAGGCATGAAGCGAGCGCCAGCACCGAGGCCGCGACCAGCAAGCCGCTTTTCGCGACGATGCCTGCACCGGCAAGAATGATCGCCACCAGCAGGAGCGCCTGCACCGATCCGTCGCCCACCGCGATCAGCCCGCCGCAAACCATCAGCGTTCCGACCAGCACGCAGATCGAGCCCAGCACTTCCCATGCCTTGGATGTCAGAAAAAGAATCACCAGGCCCAGCGCGCCGAGCATCGCGCCGATCGCCATGGAGCCATAGGCGTTGGGAACGAACACCAGCAGCCCGCCGGCCACCGACAGCACGCCGAAAGCGATCAGAATGTTGATGGCGAGCGAGCCGGTCGTCTGCGCCGAAAGCTTCGAGAACTTGTCGTATTCAGCCTGCGTGATCTGGCCATCTTCACGCAGCTTCGAAAGATCGAGAACAACCTTCATGCGCCCCTTCCCATACCCGCGCGGAGATTAGGTGGATTCCGAAAAAAATCCAAGCTCACTTCAGGATCTGGCTGAGGAAAAGCCGGGTGCGTTCATGCCTGGGATGGGCGAAGAATTCCTTGGGTTCGTTCACTTCGATGATCTGGCCGGCATCCATGAAGACGACCCGGTTCGCCACCTGGCGTGCAAAGCCCATTTCATGCGTCACCACGATCATGGTCATCCCGTCATTGGCCAGCATGATCATGGTATCGAGAACTTCTTTCACCGTCTCCGGATCGAGCGCCGAGGTCGGCTCGTCGAACAGCATCACTTTCGGATTCATGCAAAGCGCGCGGGCGATGGCGACGCGCTGCTGCTGCCCGCCCGATAGCTGGCCCGGATATTTGTTCGCCTGTTCGGGAATGCGAACGCGGTTCAGGAAATGCATCGCCGCTTCCTCGGCCGCCCGCTTCGGCATGTTGCGAACCCAGATCGGCGCCAGCGTGCAATTCTCCAGCACGGTCAGATGCGGAAACAGGTTGAAGTGCTGGAACACCATGCCGACATCGCGACGGACTTCATCGATGCGTTTCAGGTCGTCGGCCAGTTCAATCCGGTTCACGATCACCCGGCCCTTCTGAAACGTCTCCAGCCGGTTGATGCAGCGGATCATGGTGGACTTGCCGGAGCCGGATGGACCGCACACGACGATGCGCTCGCCGCGCAACACCATGAGATCGATGTCCTTCAACACATGGAAATGGCCGAACCATTTGTTGACCTTGTGCATCTCGACGGCGAATTCAGCGGCCATGGTTCCGGCTCTCCTATCGACTGCCATGCGCCGCGCGCCGCTCAAGATAGAGCGCGTATCGCGACATGCCCGCGCAGAAGATAAAATAGACGATGCCGGCAAAGGCGAAGCCGGTGAACAGCGTCGTCGGCGACGACCAGTTCGGATCGCTGAACGCCGCGCGCAACTGGCCGAGCAGGTCGAAGATGGAAACGATCAGCACCAGCGTCGTATCCTTGAAGAGCGCGATGAAGCTGTTGACGATGCCGGGAATGACGATCACGAGTGCCTGCGGCAGCACGATGCGGTTCATCGTCTGCCAGTAGCCGAGCCCCAGCGAAGCGGCACCTTCGTATTGTCCCTTGGGGATTGCCTGCAGCCCGCCACGGATCACCTCCGCCATGTAGGCCGCCGAGAACAGCGTGACACCGATAAGTGCGCGCAACAGGCCATCGAAATTCACACCCGCCGGCAGGAAAAACGGCAGCATGTAGGTCGCGAAGAACAGGACCGTCACCAGCGGCACGCCGCGCCAGAACTCGATGAAGACGACGCTCGCGAACCGCACGATCGGCATTTCGGAGCGACGGCCGAGTGCGAGCAATATTCCAAGCGGCAGCGATGCAACGATGCCGGTAATCGCCACGACAAGCGTTACCAGCAATCCACCCCAGGAGCGCGTGCCGACCGGCTGGAGTCCGAAATCGAAATCAACGGCCAGCAATGCCAAAGCAATGCAGCCGAGAACAAGCAGCAGTGTTTTTGCCACCGCCCGCGCGGACGCCCCGATGATTGCAGACGCGATGATCGCAACGGCCAGCAAGGCTGTGCCGGAAAGCAGAAAATCGAGCCAGAAGACGAGCTTCAGTCCGGCCACTTCTCCGACCAAAGGCAGGCCATCGAGCCTGACGAAGCGCCCAATTAGAAATCGGCGAAGATCGAGATTGCCGCCGTTCAGTATTACGAATGCGAAGAACGGATATACGCCGAGGAAAAGGATCGCGTTCAGCTTCTTCAGCGGGGCCGCCGGAATCAATAACGGCAACACAAGCAATGCGCCTGCGATAAAGACGAGATTGGGCCGCCAGTACAGTTCGGCCGGATAGAAGCCGTAGATGAACTGTCCGATCTTCGCCTGGATGAAAGGCCAGCAGGCGCCGCTTGAACTCACGCACGCGTCTCGGCTCGTGCCGGTCCATACCGCGTCGATGAACAGGAAGCGGACCAGCGGCGGTACAACGAGGACGATGATCGCGAGGCTCATCAGCGTCAGCGCGATATTCAGCCAGTTCGAAAACAGCCGCTCACGCAGGAGAGGAAAGATGCCCACAAGGTTGGCCGGCGGCGGCCGGTCGGGCAGCAATTCGGAGCGGACGAAACTTGCGCCGGCGGCCTGCGTGCTCATCGCTCCACCAGCGCCATGCGGCGGTTATAGAGATTCATCAGGAACGAAGTAGCGAGCGAGATTGTGAGATACACCGCCATCGTCATGGCGATGATCTCGATCGCCTGCCCGGTCTGGTTCAGCGTCGTCCCCGCGAACACGGCGAACAGATCGGGATAGCCGACCGCCACCGCGAGCGATGAGTTTTTCGTGAGGTTCAGATACTGGTTCGTCAGCGGCGGCGTGATCACGCGCAGCGCTTGCGGGATGATGACGAGCCGTAGCGAGGTGCCCTTGCGCATGCCGAGCGAGAGGGCCGCCTCGCTCTGCCCCTTGTGGATCGCAAGGATTCCGGCGCGGACATTTTCTCCGATGAATGCGGCGGTGTAGGTGACGAGCGCCACAAGCAGCGCCACGAATTCCGGATTGACGCGGGTGCCGCCCCTGAAATTGAAACCCTGAAGTTCAGGAAGTTCAATGCCGATGGGAGCGCCCATGGCGATGAACGCAACCAGCGGAAAGGCGATCAGAATAATGGCGGACAGAATTCCCGCCGGAAACGAAACGCCTGAACGCATTTTCTGCCGGCGCGCGAAAAAATGCAGCAGCACGGAAATTCCCAGCGCGATGAGGAACGCATAGCCGACCACGGCACTTCCCGGCTCGAACAGCAGCCGCGGCACGAACAGCCCGCGCGCATTCAGAAAGGCGAGATCGAGCAGCGAATAGCTCTGGCGCGGCCCCGGGAGTGCTGCCAGCACCGCGAGGTACCAGAACAAAATCTGGAAGAGCAGCGGCAAATTGCGGATCACTTCGACATACGTGCCGGCGACCCGGGCAAGCAGCCAGTTGCTGGAGAGCCGCGCGATGCCGACGGCAAAGCCAAGAATCGTCGCCAGCACGATACCGATCCCCGAGATCAGCAGCGTGTTGGTCAGCCCGACCAGAAACGCGCGGCCGTAACTGGATGACTCGCTGTAGTCAATTAGCGTCTGGGTGATGCCGAAACCGGCGGTTGTCTGCAAGAAGCCGAAGCCGGTCGCCGTGCCCTGGGCGGCGAGATTCACCCGTGCGTTGTTGACGAGCCACCAGCCGAGACCAACCAGTGCCGCGAGGAGGACCACCTGAACCACGAGCGACCGCACCCGCGGATTGCGGACGAGAGAAACACGAGGTGGCTGCACGCTTGCCATTACTTTACCGGATTAAAAAGATTAGGGCCGGCGAGTTGTTCCCGCCGGCCCTGTTTCACATTGCTTGGATTGCCCCGCTTGCCTATCAGCGTACTGGCGGTGCGTACTGCAAGCCACCTTTGCTCCAAAGTCGGTTCTGGCCGCGGTCGATGCCGAGCTTGGAACCTGCACCCACATTACGGTCAAAAGCCTCGCCGTAATTGCCGACGAGTTTCACGATGCGCACGATCCAGTCGTTGGTCAGGCCAACGCCTTCGCCGAAGCTGCCTTCCACACCGAGCAGGCGCTTCACTTCCGGATTGGCGGACTTCAGCATCTCATCCACGTTCTTGGAATTCACGCCGTATTCCTCGGCATTGATCATCGCGTAGAGCGTCCACTTCACGACATCTAACCAGCGGTCGTCGCCGTGGCGAACGAGCGGCCCGAGCGGCTCCTTGGAGATCACCTCCGGCAGGATGATGTGCTCTTCCTGCTTCGCGAGCTTCAGCTTCAGCGCATAGAGCTGGGACACGTCGCTGGTAAAGGTGTCGCAACGGCCAGCTTCGTAGGCTTTTAGCGCCTCGTCGGCGGTCGCGAAGGCGACGACTTCGTACTTCATGTTACGGCTGCGGAAGAAGTCTGCGACGTTCAGCTCGGTCGTGGTGCCGGTCTGGGTGCAGACCGACGCGCCGGACAATTCAAGCGCGGAGGAAACCTTCAGCGACTTGCGGCCCATGAAACCCTGGCCGTCAAAATAGATGATGCCCGCGAAATTCAGGCCGAGCGAGGTGTCGCGCGACATCGTCCAGGTGGTGTTGCGGGAGAGCACATCCACTTCGCCTGATTGCAGGGCCGTGAAGCGGTCCTTGGCGGTCAGCGGGGAATAGCGGACCTTGGTGGGATCATTGAAGATCGCCGCCGCCACCGCGCGGCAGAGATCGACGTCCAGGCCAGTCCAGTTGCCCTTGTCATCCGGCGTCGAAAAACCCGGCAATCCCTGGCTAACCCCGCACTGGAGAAAGCCTTTGTCCTTCACCTGATCCAGGGTGCTTTTTGCTTTGCCGGCCTCGGGAGCTTGAGCGGCCACGCCGAACGTCACAAAGGCTAGACCGACTACGATTAGGCCAGTGGAGATAAATTTTTTCATGACAGGACTCATCCTCGTCTAAGCGGACCAACTTGGGAAATTTAAGAAAGTGCGGCCACCCACAATGCCGTTTCTCATTTATTACAGGCCAAACATCCTTTACGGTCAAGTGCTTGCCTTGGCTGCCTTGACGCATTTCCGGTGGAATGTCTTATCGGGAAATAGCGGAGTGCCCATGAAGAAGCGCGACAAGAACTCGCCACGGCGCAAATTCCGTCCCGCGACCGAAGTGGTGCTCGCCGGACGCGATCCCTTCCAGTTCGAAGGTTTCGTGAATACGCCGATTTACCGTGGTTCTACTGTGCTCGCACCGACCGTTGCCGATTATCTCGGCAAGTCGATGCGTTATGTGTATGGGCGGCGCGGCACGCCGACAACGGACTCCCTCGCCGAAGCCATCAGCGGGCTTGAAGGAAGTGCAGGCACCGCGCTGACGCCATCCGGCCTGTCGGCGATCGCGACCGCGCTGCTGTCCGTCATGCGTGCGGGCGGACATCTGCTCGTCACGGACTCGGCTTACGGGCCAACCCGGCATTTCTGCGAGACAATTCTCAAATCGTTCGGCGTCGAAACCACCTATTTCGATCCGCGCATCGGCGATGGCATCAAGGCGCTCTTCAAGGAAAACACCTGCGCGGTGTTTCTGGAATCACCGGGCTCACTCACCTTTGAAATGCAGGACGTTCCGGCCATCGCGAAGCAGGCGAAGGCGCGCGGCATCGCGGTGCTGATGGACAATACCTGGGCCACACCTATTTATTTTCGTCCACTCGAACACGGCGTGGATATTTCGATTCAGGCCGGCACAAAATATCTCGGCGGGCACGCGGACGTAAACCTCGGAACGATTGCGGCGAACGCGGAGTATTTCCCGCGCGTGAAAGAAACCAACGGCTCTCTCGGCATCAATCCCGGACCGGAAGACGTATTTCTCTCGCTGCGCGGGCTTCGCACGCTCGCCGTGCGGCTGGAGCGGCATATGGAGTCTGGATTGACGATCGCGAAATGGCTTTCCAAGCGCCGGGAAGTCGCGAGCGTTTTGCACCCTGCTCTTGCCTCGCATCCCGATCACAAAATCTGGAAGCGGGATTTTTCCGGTGCGTGCGGTTTGTTCAGTATCGTTTTGAAGGATTATCCGAAAGCGGCCGTCTCGCACTTCGTCGAAGGCCTGGAACTGTTCGGCATTGGCGCGTCATGGGGAGGCTATGAAAGCCTCGCAATCCCCTTCGACTGCACGAAACTCCGCACCGCGACGAAATGGAATCCGGGCGGCCCGGCCGTGCGGCTGCATATCGGCCTGGAAGATCCGGACGATCTGATCGCGGATCTGGAGGCAGGTCTCAAGCTGCTTTCCGCTTCCTGACTTTCGCGGCTTTTGCCTTCGATTTCGTTTTTCCCGAGCTTTTGAAATAACCGAGGTCGCGCAGTTCGAAGAAAAGATTGCGCGCATAGACGAACACGCCGAACCCCTGCCCCGCGATGAACACCGGGTCCTTGCGGTGAAGCGCGTAGAGCAGCAACAGCACGCCGCCCCCGATTGAGAAAAACCAGAAGGCGATCGGGATCACCATCTTCCCCTGTCGCTCGCTCGCCAGCCATTGGACCAGGAAACGGCCGGTGAAGAGGATCTGCGCGACGAAGCCGAGCACGATCCACCAGTCGAGCTGCGTTATAAAAACTTCGTGCAGGTAATCGCCAACGGCGCGTTGCAGATTAATCAGCATCTCGCGCAACCTCCATTACTTCAGGCACACGGCGGCGCCGTCTGATAAGCCAGAACACACCTGCCAGATCGACGATACCGATCCACAGCCGGCCCCACATCCCATAGTGACTGCGCCCGTGCAGGCGAGGACGATCAACGACATCGACATAGCGGATTTCGAGACCCTCGCGCCGAACCAGCGCTGGCGTAAAGCGATGCAGCGCGTCGAAATACGGCAGGGAGATGTAAGTTTCACGACGCATCGCCTTCAGGCCGCAACCGGTATCGCGGGTATCGTCTCGCAGCACGAAGGCGCGGACGGCATTGGCGATATTCGACTGGAAGCGCTTAAAAGCGCCCTTGCGGCTGGTGCGACGGCCATTGACGAGGCCAACCAGCACCCCACCAGCTTTCAACTCGTCGAGCAGCTTCGGAATGAACGCCGGATCGTTCTGCCCGTCGCCGTCGATGGTGACGATCACCGGTGCTCGCGCCGCTAAAACGCCGCTGCGGATGGCGGCCGACTGGCCGCAGCTTCGCGCATGTTTCAGTTGCCGAAGCCAGGGCCTCGTCTTTGCGAGTTTCCAAAGAACTTCGCCGGTATCGTCGGAGGATCCGTCGTTCACGAACACGACTTCAAATGTTTCACCGCCGCTCATTGCTGCGGCGATTTCATCCGCAAGCGCCGTCACGTTCCCCGATTCATTGTGCACCGGCACGATGACGGAAACGGCGGGGGTGTTTGCGGAATCCGGTCTGGACAAAGCAACCTCTTGGACTGGCCGCAGAGCCTTGGCGCAATGGGTGGGGAAGGAGCCGCGTCTTACCCGGCAAATTGCGATGCTGCAAGCAGCGCCGCAATTTCATGTCTTCGCCTTTCGTCAGCCGCCCTCTTTCGCCGTAAGAACAAGGAAAGAAAGCCGCCGCATCCGCGTATAATCGAAGCCGTAAACGGCGCCGATACGCACCGTATTCAGGCCGATCGCAGCGGAACGGTCAGCGAATGCGCGTTCCTCGCGCTCCTCAATGAACACCACCCTGCATCCGCCAAGCCTGAGAAATTCAGCCGCGGCATCGCCACGCACGATGGCGGTATCGGCTCCACCCAGAAAGAAAAGGTTGGGTTGGGAATAGCCTGCCGACGCCAGTTTAGGATTGGGACACGGCGCGGTCTGCGCCGCCGCCACCAGTCTTGGCGCCAGTGCAAATCCCTGCACGCGCGGGAGCACGGTATAAAGTGCGAGCGTATTCGCGAGAGCCGCGATCATCGCGAGCACGAGACCGTGCTCGACATTGCGGAACAGAAGCCGCCACCACGCAAATGCACTGAAGCCGATCGCGACGAAAACCGCCGGCCAGAACGCCTTGCCGAATTTCCCTTCCAGCGAATAGGCGAGGAACACCGTCACCACCATCGTGCCGATGGTGAAGACCGGCCACAGCACGCCGACCCCGCGCGTCCAGTTGTCGAGCACCGCCCGGCGCTCCAGCGCCAGCGCGATCAGGATCGCGACACCGGGATAGAGCGGCAGCACATAATGCGGGAGCTTGGTGATGGCGAGTTCAAACAGGAGCCAGCCCGGCACGATCCACGCAATGAGAAAACGCACGCTCGGATCGAAGCGGTTGATCCAGCCGAATTTCGTAGCCATCGGGGCCAGCATCGCCATCGGCCAGAAACTAAACCAGAAGATCAGCCAGAAATATCCGGGCGGCGCCCAGATTCCTTCCGCCGGATCGAGGAAGCGGTCGATCAACTCGCGTCCTACGGATTGTCCAAGAAAATCTCCCTCCCCGCGCCAATAGACGGCGGCGAACCACGGGATCACGATCAGCACGAGCCACAGCACGCCCTGCACCGGCTTCAGCCGCCAGATCCACTCGCCTTCACGGTCGGTAACGACGAGCGCCATCACCGTGAGCGCCACAATCAGCGACAGGATCGGTCCCTTCAAAAGAATCGACATGCCGATCGCGAGCCAGAACAGCAGAGCCGCCTTCCATTGATCGGCGTCCATCATCGGCAGGCCTCGGCTCAGATAGACGCGCCCGAGCAGCCCGAATGCAGCTACGGCACAAACAAGCAGCGATGCGTCCGTCGTTGCGATCCTCGCCTCCACGCCCATCAGCATGGAAGTCGCAAGGCCAAGTCCCGCGATCAGCGCATAACGGCGCGTCACGAAAACGAGTGCTGCCCAGTAAGTCAGAAATACTCCCGCGAAGCCCGCGACCAGCGACGGCACCCGATAAAAAACAATGTTGTCGCGGGCCTCGTCGAACCCGAGCGTTTCCGCGGCCCGCACGAAGCCCGCCTGAATCCAGTGAATGCCGACCGGCCGCTGGTAGCGCGGCGCGTCCTGAAAGCGGATGTCCACGTAATCGCCGCTCGCCATCATCTGCTTGGTCGCGTGCGCGTAGCGCGCTCCGTCACGGTTGGTAACGGGTAGAGAGGCGAAGCCCGGCAACAGGCAGATCAATGAAACTGCGAGGAGCACGAAAGCCGCTCGCCGGTGGCTGGAAGAAAGCCACGCAAGTGCAGTCTCGATCCGGCTGACAGGCTCGACCGAAAGCGTTCTCATGCTCATCCTCGGAAATCCGCCAGTGCCGGAAACGCGCGGAAACTAGCAGAAATAGGGATTTAAGTGCTTCATCGATTTCTACAATAACATCAATGCTTTAATGATGACCAAAAATTCCATCGCGGGAGCCCATCGCATTATCGGAAACTCCGCTGCACCAATGACCGCACAGCAAACGTTGTGAACAGAATGGATCGCGACGATTTTTCCCGTCCGGTTTTGTTTGGCGAACCGGGATTCGCACGCTAAGAATTGTTAAGGGGATCAACCCAGAGAATTTCGCGGGACCAGATATTCGTAAGAATACTGTGCCGGGGGAGCGAAATGCGTTACGTCAGTCTTGGCCTGCTGCTGTTCGGTTTTTGGCTAGCGCTCTCCGGGCATTACACGGCGTTCCTCATCACCATCGGCGCTCTGAGCACGCTATTCTGCGTCGCCGTCGCGCGCCGCGCGAACGCTCTCGATGACGAAGGCCAGCCGGTTCATCTCTTCTTCGGCACCCTCACCTATTACCCATGGCTGATGTGGGAGATCGCCAAGTCCGGTTGGACCGTGACCAAGATCATTTTGAATCCGCGGCTGCCGATCTCGCCCACGATGATCAAGGTTCGCGCCGGCCAGAAGACCGCGGCGGGCATCGCCACCTACGCCAACTCCATCACGCTGACGCCGGGCACGATGACGGTCGGCGTCGATGGCCATGACCTGACCGTTCATGCGCTCGTCCGCGAAGGCGCCCTCGACCTCAAGGAAGGCGGCATGGATCGCCGCGTCCGCCGGTTCGAGAAAGGGCTCTGATGTTCGTTGCCGCAACCCTCGCTATCCTGGCTGCCATGGCGCTCGCTGTCGTGCGCGCGATCAAGGGGCCGACGGTGTTCGACCGGGTGCTGGCCGGCAATTCCATGGGTTCGCTCGCTATTCTCTTGCTGGCGGCGGTCGGCTTCCTGACCGGCCGGCCGGAATTCCTCGACATCGGCCTCACCTACGGCCTTCTGAACCTGATCGGCACGCTGGCCGTGCTTCGCTTCTTCCGCCACGGCGACCTCGCCTATGACCCCGGCACGAAACGGAGGCGCTGATGCAGATGGCCATGGAAATCGCAAGCTGGGCGCTGATCCTCTCCGGATCGTTCTTCGTGGTCGTGGGCATGGTCGGGCTCGTGCGCATGCCGGAACTGTACACGCGCATGCATGCGGCCAGCGTCACCGACACGCTCGGCGCGGGCCTGCTGATTTTCGGCATGATGCTGCAGGCGGGACTCAGCCTGGTCACGCTGAAACTGGTGTTCCTGCTCGCTCTCTACATTTTTACGGCTCCCGTCGTGACGCACGCGCTTGCCCGCGCCGCGCTGCATGAGGATGTGAAGCCGCTGCTCGGAAGACTTCGCGCGCCGACGCTACTGACCAGACGCAGCAAGGTTAAAAGCGGGAGGCGGTCATAGAGTCGCTCGTCAACATGATTCTGCTCACGCTGATGGCGATCGTAGTGATCGCCATCGTGACGCAACGCAGCCTGTTCGGGGTCGTCATCCTTTCCGGCGCCTACAGCTTCCTGATGGCGAGCGTGCTCATAGTCTATGATGCCGTCGACGTGGCCATGACCGAGGCTTCCGTGGGTGCCGGCGTCTCCACCGTGGTGCTCCTCGGCACGCTGGCGCTGGTAAAGACGCGGGAAGCCCGCGCCGACGCGCGCCAGCCGCTTGCGCTATTCGTGGCGCTCGTAGTTGGCGCTGCCCTCGTCTGGGGCACGCTGCAACTTCCGTCCTTCGGCACCGCCGACGCCGTGATCCACAGGCACGTCGCGCCCTATTACCTGCAAAACGTGGTGCCGCAGACCAACGTGCCGAACGTCGTGACCGCCGTTCTGGCCGACTACCGCGGCTACGACACGCTCGGCGAAACCACCGTCATCTTTACTGCCGGCATCGGCGTCATGCTCTTGCTGCGCGGAGCGTGGCGACGCGCGCAGAGGAACAGGAAGGACGCATGAAAGCCGACCTTATTCTCCGGATCGGCACCAAGCTGCTCCTGCCCTTCATTCTATTGTTCGCGCTCTACGTGCAGTTCCACGGCGATTACGGCGCCGGCGGCGGCTTCCAGGCTGGCGTTATTTCCGCAGGCATGGTGATCCTGATCGGCATCACCTTCGGGCTTGAAACCGCCCAGCGCGTGGCGCCCAAGACGCTGGTCGAATTCATGGTCCCGCTCGGCGTCCTGATCTATGCCGGCACCGGCATCGCCGGCATGCTCGCCGGCAAGAACTTTCTCGACTACTCGGTATTCTCGTCGTTCGCCCCCAAGGGACGCGAGCGCGGCATCCTGTTCGTCGAGCTTGGCGTGCTGGTCACGGTGTCTAGCACCATGATTGCGCTGTTCTACGCCTTCGTCGAACGGGGGCGGCCGCAATGAAAGCGATCCAGACCTTCATCGATCACTACAACTACTTCATCACGATCTTCCTGATGGTGGCGGGCCTCTACGTCGTGATCGCGCGCGGGAACATGGTGAAGAAGCTGATCGGCCTCTCCATCTTCCAGACCTCGGTCTATCTGCTCTACATCGCACCCGGAAAAATCATCGGCGGCACCGCGCCCATCATCGATCCGGCCTTCAAGGTCTATTCCAACCCGCTGCCGCACGTCCTGATCCTGACCGCCATCGTGGTCGGCGTCGCTACGCTGGCGCTCGGCCTTGCCCTCGTGGTCCGCATCAATGAGGCTTACGGCACCATCGAAGAAGACGAAATCTTCCGGCAGGACGGCGGGAAATGAATTCCATCTGGCCGCAGCTTCCTGCCTTGCAGATCGTGATCCCGCTTTTGGGCGCGGTGCTGGTCGCATTCTTGCGCCGCGGCTCACTGGCCTTTCTGGTCACGCTCGCCGTGAGCTGGCTGATGCCGTTCATCAGCGCGGCCTTGCTCTGGCAGACCATGACCACCGGCCCGATCAGCTATCATCTTGGCGGATGGCCGCCGCCCATCGGGATTGAATACCGGATCGATGTGCTCGGCGGCTTCGTGCTGCTGCTCGTCTCCGGCGTCTCCGCGTTCATGATCCCGTTCGCGCGGCAGAGCGTCGAGCGCGAAATCCATCCGAGCAAGCATGCATGGTTCTACTGCATGTATCTTCTGTGCTTCACCGGCCTGCTCGGCATCACGGTCACCGGCGACGCCTTCAACGCCTTCGTGTTCCTCGAAATCTCATCGCTCGCCACCTACACGATGATTGCGCTCGGTCATGACCGGCGCGCACTTCTCGCAGCCTTCCAGTACCTGATCATCGGCACCATCGGCGCAACGTTTTACGTAATCGGCGTCGGTTTCCTCTATCTCATCACCGGCACCCTGAATCTCGCCGATCTCGCAACGCGGCTCATTCCCGCCGCCGTCGAGAATCCTCCGGCGGTTTACGCCGCCCTCGCCTTCATCACCGTCGGCATCAGCCTCAAGCTGGCGCTTTTTCCGCTGCATACGTGGCTTCCAAATGCCTACGCCTATGCGCCCTCCTTCGTGACGGTATTCCTGTCGGCCACCGCAACCAAGGTCGCGATCTATCTGCTCGTCCGCTATTTCTTCTCGGTGTTCGGGGTCGCCATCGACTTCCGCGCCTTGCCTGTGACCGAAATCATGATCGCACTGTCGCTTGCGGCCATGTTCATTGCATCCATCGTCGCCGTCTATGAGACGAACGTGAAGCGGATGCTGGCTTACTCGTCCGTTGCGCAGATCGGCTACATCACGCTCGGGATCGGACTCGCCAACCAGGCCGGCCTCACCGGCGGACTGACCCATCTCTTCAACCACGCGATCATGAAGGCTGCACTTTTCCTCGCCATCGGCGCGGTGGTCTACCGGATCGGAAGCTGCAAGCTCGACGACCTCTCCGGCATCGGCAGGAAGATGCCGTTCACGATGATCGCCTTTGCGATTGCAGGCTTCGGCCTGATCGGTACTCCCGGCACCGCGGGCTTCATCTCCAAATGGTATCTCGCCCTTGGGGCGCTGGATCATGGGTGGTGGTTCCTGGTCGCACTGATTGTCGTCAGCTCCATGATCGCTGTCGTCTATGTCGGCCGCGTGCTGGAAGTCGTCTGGTTCCGCCCGACCGGCCCGAACCTGAAGGACGCGAAAGACCCGCCGTTCCTGATGATGATGCCGATCATCGCTTTCGCGGTGGCCACCGTTTATTTCGGCTTCGATACGCGGCTGACCGCGGGCATTTCCGAGACCGTCGCCAAGACGCTGATCGGAGGAATGCGGTGAGCGCGATGTTCTCCCCGGAAACGCTGGTCTGGCTCGCTGTGGCGATCCCGCTTGCAGCCGCCCTGCTCATTCCCGTCTTTCACCGCGAGCCGAATGTCCGCGAGACGGTGACGCTCACCGCCGCCGTGCTGCTGTTTCTGACAGTCGTATCGCTGCTCGCCCCCTTGCTCGGCGGCGCCCGCCCGGAAGTCGCCGGCATCCGCATCGCGACCGGGCTTTCGCTTTCGCTCAAGGTCGAGCCGCTCGGCATGCTGTTCGCGCTGATCGCGTCCGGCCTCTGGATCGTGAACTCGATCTATTCCATCGGCTACATGCGCGGCAACGATGAACCGCGCCAGACCGGCTACTACATCTGCTTCGCGGTTGCGATTGCGAGCACGATGGGCATCGCCTTCGCGAAGAATCTCTTCACGCTGTTCCTGTTCTACGAAGCGCTGACCATTTCCACCTACCCGCTGGTCACCCACAAGCGCACGCCGGAAGCGTTCCGCTCGGGCCGCATCTATCTCGGCCTGCTGCTCGGCACCTCGATGCTGCTGTTCCTGCCCGCCATCATCGCGACCTGGGCGATTGCTGGCACGCTCGATTTCACGCCGGGTGGAATCCTCGCGGGCAAGACCGGCACGGGCGTGACCGCCGTGCTGCTGGCGCTGTATGCCTTCGGCATCGGCAAGGCGGCACTTATGCCGCTGCATTTCTGGCTGCCGGCAGCGATGGTGGCGCCGACACCGGTCAGCGCGCTCCTGCACGCTGTCGCGGTCGTGAAGGCGGGCGTTTTCGCGATCCTGAAGATTGTCGTGATGATCTTCGGCATCGACAATCTTGCCTCCCTCGGCCAGTCCACCTGGCTCACGATTGTCGCGGGCACAACCGTGCTTGCGGCTTCGTTGGTAGCGCTGCGGCAGGACAATCTGAAAAAGCGCCTCGCCTATTCCACCGTCTCGCAGCTTTCCTACGTGATCCTCGGTGTTGCGATCCTCGCCCCGATCTCCGCCGTGGGAGCGGCCATGCACATCGCGGCCCACGCTGTGAGCAAGATCACGCTCTTCTTCGCCGCGGGCTCCATCTACACCGCCGCCCACAAATCCGAGATCAGCGAACTCGACGGGATCGGCCGCCGCATGCCGTGGACCATGGGCGCCTTCACCATCGGCGCGCTAAGCATGATTGGCATCCCGCCCACCGCCGGCTTCCTCGGCAAATGGTTCATGCTGACCGGCGCCATGCAGACCGCGAACTGGATCGCTCTCGGTGTGATCGTGGTGAGCACGGTCCTGAACGCCGCCTATTTCCTGCCCATCGTGTTCCGTGCTTTTTTCCGCGAGCCGCCGATGACAAGCCGTCCGCATGGCGAGGCGCCGCTGCCGATCGTAATCGCACTCACCGCAACGGCGGCCGGGACAATTCTTCTGTTCTTCTGCAGCGGAATCGCGCTGCAGCTCTCCAACCTGATGATCGCACGGTGACCCCATGAAAGATCGCAGGAAAGATCACTGGCTGGTGCGGAAGGACACGATCCGCAAGCTCTGGTGGCTGTTCGGCGCCATTCTCGCAGCGACGGTCGCCGCCGATTTCTTCGTCTATCACAAGGCCTATTTCGGCATCGACGGCACCTTCGGCTTCGGCGCCTGGTTCGGCTTCCTCGCTTGCGTGCTGATGGTGCTGTTCGCCAAGGGCCTCGGCGTGTTCCTGAAACGGCGGGATACTTACTATGACCGCTAGTTTCTTGCTCCAGCCATCCCTGATCCTGATTGCGGGTGGAATTTTCCTGCCGTTCCTTCCCATGCGCGCGCGGAACTTTGCGCTGCTCACTCTGCCGCTGCTCGCCCTCTATTTCATCTGGCAGTTGCCGGACGGAATTTCCTTGAAAGCAAAATTCGCTGGCTATGAACTCGCGATTACAAAAGCCGATGCGCTGTCGCGCCTGTTCGCCACCATTTTTGCGATCATGGCTTTCGCAGGCGCCATGTTCGCGCTCAATCAAGAACGTACGGCCGAACTTGCCGCGGCTTTCATTTACGCGGGCAGCGCCATCGGCGTCACCTTCGCGGGTGACCTCATCACTGTCTTCGTGTTCTGGGAGCTTATGGCCATCGGCTCGACGCTGGTGCTGGTGAGCGCAGGACGCGGCGCCTATGGCTCGGCGCTGCGCTATGCCGCCATCCATTTTTTCGGGGGCGTGCTCCTGATGGCGGGCATTGCGGGCGAGATCGCCGCCACCGGCTCCATCGCCTTCAACAAGATGGCGCTCGACAGTTTCCCCCGTGTTCTCATCCTTGCGGGCTTCCTGCTTAACGCGGGAGCGCCGCCTCTCTCTGCATGGCTGCCCGATGCGTATCCGGAAAGCTCGTGGAGCGGTATGGTGTTTCTCTCCGCCTTCACCACGAAGACCGCAGTCTATGTGCTGCTGCGCGGATTCCCCGGCACTGAGCTACTGATCTATGTCGGCCTGTTCATGGTGTTTTACGGGATCATCTACGCGATCCTCGAGAACGACATGCGGCGCATCCTCGCATACTCGATCGTAAACCAGGTCGGTTTCATGGTCACCGGCATCGGTATCGGCTCCGAGATAGCGCTGAACGGTGCCGCCGCGCACGCTTTCACCCACATCATCTACAAGGCGTTGCTGCTGATGTCGGCGGGCTCGGTGCTCTACATGACCGGCAAGCGCAAATGCACGGATCTGGGTGGCCTGTTCCGCACCATGCCGCTGACCGCCATCTGCGGCATTATCGGCGCCCTTTCGATTTCGTCGTTCCCGCTCACTTCGGGTTTTGTCTCGAAGTCCATGATCTCGGACGGGGCCGCCAGCGCGCAGCTCGCCTTCGTCTGGTTCATGCTCGCGGCGGCTTCGGCTGGCGTGTTCCTGCACGCCGGCATCAAGTTCCCCTGGTTCGTGTTCTTCCAGAAAGACTCCGGCCTGCGGCCGAGCGAGCCGCCCTTGAACATGAAGCTGGCGATGATCTTCTTTGCTTTCCTCTGCATCGCTATCGGCATTTGGCCGGAGCCGCTCTATGCGCTCTTGCCGTTCAAGGTGAACTATGTGCCCTACACGGCAAGCCACGTCGTGTTCTACCTGCAGCTTCTCCTGTTCTCCGGCCTCGCCTTCTTCCTGATGCTCGGCTGGTTAAAGCGTACGATGACCATCACGCTGGACACCGACTGGTTCTGGCGTGGTGGCGGGCGCCGGTTCATGAAACGGCTGGATATTGCCGCAGGCGATGCTTGGAACCGGCTGGAGAAGTGGAGCCGCGACCGGGCGCGGGATTTCGCCCGGCTACTGCGGACCCACCACGGCCCCGCCG
Source organism: Xanthobacteraceae bacterium (assembly GCA_022844205.1). GTDB lineage: Bacteria > Pseudomonadota > Alphaproteobacteria > Rhizobiales > Xanthobacteraceae > JAUSIF01. Next base: position 92,615 of record JALHMF010000008.1, read on the forward strand.
GCTTGCTTTCCCGCTCAACGCCAACCGGGGCCATGGCGTTCTGGACCACGGTGATGCTGGCCGCTTACCTGATCCTGTCCCAGTTCTGAGGCCACGGAAATTTGATTGGCGGGCGCGCAGCCGGGACCGGGCCCGGCGTTCCCCGCCTGTAAACCGCCACCATCCGTGCTAATACTGACAATATCCCCCGTCTAAAATAGGCTTGCCCGGCAGGGCGGCGGTTCTGTCGGCAAGGCGCGCAGCGTCGTGGGTTCATTGGAGGAAGAGAATGAAGAGTTCGCAGTCCCTTATCCGTTCGCTCGCGGTATCGCTCCTCGCGGCGACGGTTGCATTCAATTTTGCGCTGGCGCAAACGGCTCAGCCCAAGGAAGAAGAATTCGTCCCGCAGTCCGGACAGGCCGGTAAGGACGTTGTCTGGGTGCCGACGCCTCAGGCGCTCGTCGACAAGATGCTCGACATGGCCAAGGTGACGGCGAGCGACATCGTCTATGACCTCGGCTCCGGCGACGGCCGCACCGTGATCACGGCTGCCAAGCGCGGCGCCACCGCCATCGGCATCGAATACAATCCGAAGATGGTCGAGCTTGCCAGGCGCAACGCCGAGAAGGAAGGCATGGGCGGCAAGGCCGTCTTCATCGAGGGCGACATCTTCAAGGAAGACTTCTCGAAGGCGACCGTGCTGACGCTGTTCCTGCTGCCGAGCCTCAACGTACAGCTTCGCCCGACCATCCTCGACATGAAGCCCGGCACCCGCGTCGCCTCCAACTCCTTCGATATGGGCGACTGGGAAGCCGACGTATCCTTCAACGCCGAAGGCGAATGCCATTCCTGGTGCCGCGCGCATTACTGGATGGTACCGGCCAAGGTCGAGGGCACCTGGAAGATGGATGGCGGGGAACTCGCGATCACCCAGAAGTACCAAAATCTTTCCGGCACCCTGAAGAACGGCAACGTGGTGGCGCCCCTCATGAACGCCAAGATGACCGGCGAGGAAATCGTCTTCACCGCCGGCGGCAAGGAATACACCGGCAAGGTCAACGGCAACACGATGGCAGGCACGATCAAGGACGGCGGCGCATGGAAAGCCACCAAGGGCTGATCGCATCGTTCCCTTCGATACAGAGAAAGGCGGAGCGAAAGTTCCGCCTTTTTTTGTTCGGTCAGCGAAACGGATTCTCGATTTCCGCCAATTTTCGGGCGGCGGCGCCCGTCTCCGTCCAGAAACAGGCCTGAATCCTGCCTTGCTGTTCAATCAATCAGCTTTCCGCGATTCACTTCGTTGCGGTATGAACATGCGGGGAATCCATGTTTGTCCGTTATCCGGTGCTTGCCGTTGCTGTGCTCCTGTTCGCGCTGTCATGCGCGCACGTATCGGCGCAGGATCAGCCCGATGCGCGCAAGCAGTTGTTCGCCGAGCTGACGGCAATCGAGAAGATCGCGCGCGAGCGGCCGCTCGAACCCGCCGAATGGGAAAAGCTCGCGAAGCTCGAGGATGCCGCCGCCGAACAGATCAGGCTTGCCGAGAAGAAGCAGGCAGAGCTGGACCAGTCCGGTAAAGCCGAACTGTATCGTCTGTTTGTCCGCGCCTCCCGGCTCGAAGCCGCGGAAAAAACAAAAACGATCACGCCCGAGCAGTCTGCGGAAAAGGCGCGTATCGCCACGGAGATTTTCCGGCTTGCGGAACCGCTCTTGCAGGCGCGTCGAAATGAATTATCCGGCAAGAAGGACGCTGGCGAGGATCTTTCCCTGCGGGAGACGGCCATCCTCGATGGCCTCACGCGCTGGCATGCCCCCGCCGGCGAGGTGACGGCTTCGTTGCCGGACGATCCGGCGATGGAAGCGCCGCGCATGGACCTGCAGCAGCTCATCTGGATCGAGCAGATCGCAATCATGGAGACGCAAGGAACGGTACGGCGCGACCTGCGGCTCAAGGATCAGCTTGCGGAAATCTATCGCTGGATAGAGCGGCGCGCGGAAAGCCAGGAAGGCGACGGCCGGGAAGAAGCGAAGCGGCGCCTGTCGCTCTGGAAAGCGAAGCGGCGCGAATAGCCGCCCTGCCCCGAAAGGGTCGGGGGAGGGACGACCAAGTACCTCCCCCCGCGACTTCGATCCCGACTTCGATCCCAAGCAATTCAGACCGACGCCGGTTCGTTTTGGGCATTTGACTCGCGGGCACCCGCTCCGTGCAATTGCATGCCATGCGCTATTAAATGCCTATAATTAGGCTTGTTTTGTCCTGCCTCGCTTCGAGCCTTGGCGTATCAAACTGGCCGAGTGGACTTGGCCCGCACGCCAGCGTCATTTCAGCTCGGGAACACCCCCGCCGCTGCGCCGTTAGCCCGGTAACCCGGAGCCCATGATCGCCTTTCCCCTCATGCAATTTCCCAGCACCCCGACGACCGAAAACCTCATGGAGCAGGTCCCGGAGGCGCCCTTCTACATTCCTGCGACCGGAACATCGACGCGTCCGCGACGCACGCTGAAGCATAACGATACGTTTGCGGTGCTCGACAGCCACGGCGATCTCGGCGCATCCGCCGGCGGGCCGGACGGAATTTTTCACGAAGACACGCGCTATCTTTTCCGGCTCGAACTGCTGTTGAACGGAGAGCAGCCGCTGCTGCTCGGCTCGAACCTGCGCGACGACAACGCAACCCTGACCATCGACCTCACCAACCCCGATCTCTATCCGGACGAAGATCTGCACATCAAGAAAGACAAGCTGCACATTGTTCGGACGATCTTCCTCTGGAATTCGGCGCTCTACCAGCGGATCGGCCTTCGCAATCACGGCGATACAACGCTCGATCTGCACCTCAGCCTGACTTTCGGCAGCGACTTCAGCGACCTCTTTGAAGTACGCGGCATGAAGCGAGAGAAGCGCGGGAACATGGAGGTGATGACGCGCGGGGATTCCGTCAACATCATCTACACCGGCCTCGATCACATCTCGCGCCGTACGCAGATACTATTCGATCCCAAGCCGGAGCATCTCACCACGAGTAACGCGCAGTACGGCTTATCGCTGCTGCCCGGCGAGGCCCGGTCCATTTTCGTGATCGTACGGTGCAATCCACCGGCCTCCCCCGCTCCGAATTTTCTTGCGGCCTTTCGGGGCGCCCAGCGTGATATTCGAAGGGAGGTCCGCGGCCTCGCTTCGATAGAAACCTCGAACGAAGTGTTCAACGAGGTGCTGTGCCACGCCTTCGCGGACCTGCGCATGCTGATGACGCAGACGGCCGAGGGAATTTATCCTTATGCTGGTATTCCCTGGTATTCGACAACGTTCGGGCGCGACGGCATTATCACCGCGATCGAAATGCTCTGGCTGGAGCCGGATGTCGCGCGCGGCGTCCTCATGCGGCTTGCGGCGCATCAAGCGCAAGGCGTGGACGAAGAAGCGGATGCCGAGCCGGGGAAAATCCTGCATGAAATGCGCGGCGGCGAGATGGCCGCCCTCGGCGAGATTCCATTCAAACACTATTATGGAAGCGTCGATTCTACGCCGCTCTTCGTTCTGCTGGCCGGGCTCTATTTCGAGCGCACCGGCGATCTTGAGACGCTGCGCTGCTTATGGCCCTCGGTCCTGCGCGCGCTGCGCTGGATCGACGAGTTTGGCGACAGGGACGGCGATGGCTTTGTCGAATATCACCGGGCGAACCACGACGGGCTGATCAATCAGGGCTGGAAGGATTCGCATGATTCCGTTTTTCATGCCGATGGCCGCCTCGCGCAGCCACCGATCGCGCTTGCCGAAGTGCAGGGTTATGTCTTCGCAGCCAAGAAGTCCGCAAGCCGTTGCGCCGAACGGCTCGGCGAAACGGCCATCGCCGCGCGGCTAGAAGATGAAGCCGAGCGCCTTCGCGAAAATTTCGAGCGCAAATTCTGGTGTGAAGAACTCGGCACCTACGCGCTGGCGCTCGACCGGGACAAGAATCCCTGCCGGGTGCGGACGTCGAACCCGGGGCATCTGCTTTTTGCCTGCATCGCAGACCCTGCCCGCGCCGAGATAGTATCCGGCGGATTGCTGAAGCCCGATTTTCTCTCCGGCTGGGGCGTGCGCACCGTCGCGCAGGGGGAAGCGCGCTACAATCCGATGTCCTATCACAACGGTTCCGTTTGGCCGCATGACAACGCGCTGATTGCCATGGGCTTTGCGCGCTACGGATTGAACCGGCAGATAGAACCCATTTTCACCGGCCTGTTCGACGCGGCGTCTTATATGGACCTGCGGAGGCTGCCGGAACTTTTCTGCGGATTCCGCCGCGGCAAAGGGCGCGGCCCGACGCTCTATCCGGTCGCGTGCTCGCCGCAGGCATGGGCAAGTGCGGCACCGCTGCTGCTGTTGCAAGCTTCGCTTGGGCTGGAAATCCACGCGGAGCAAAATGAGATTCGAATGCGCACGCCTTGCCTGCCCCGTTTTCTCGACCGCGTACTGGTGCGTGGATTAAAGGTTGGCGAGGCGTCCGTCGATCTGCTTGTTTTCCGGCAGGGCAACGGCGTCGGCGTCCAGATCGTGCGCGGCACAGGAACGGTCCGGCTCGTGGTTATCCCAGCAGGCGGCTGACGGAACATTTGTGCGCATGACCCGGTTAATCCGGTATGCGCGGGATAAACGACATCATTGCGATCACGTTGAACCCGTCCGTCGATGTTGCGACTTCGGTCGACCGCGTCCAGCCGACCCATAAATTGCGCTGCGAACAGCCGTTGTTTTTTCCGGGCGGTGGCGCGGTGAATGTCGCCCGCGTTGCGGTTCGCCTGGGTGCGAACGTGAAGCTCATTTATCCAAGCGGCGGCGCGACCGGTCTGTTGCTGCGCCGGCTTGTGGATCGTGAGGGAATTCCGAGTGTGGCGGTCGGTATTCGTGAAGAGACGCGCGAGGATTTCACCGTGTTTGAGAAAACCACCGGCGAGGAATTCCGCTTCGTCATGCCGGGCCCGCACCTCGACGCAAACGAATGGCAGTCCTGTCTCGATACGTTTTGCTCCATGCGCCTAAACGAAAACTTTGTGGTCGCGAGCGGAAGCCTGCCGCCGGGCGTGCCGGATGATTTCTATGCCCGGCTTGCAACGATCACAAAACAGGCGGGCGGCTATTTTATACTCGACACATCTGGAGAGCCGCTTGCGGCGGCGCTTGCGGCGGGTGTTCATCTCGTGAAGCCAAACCTGCGGGAGTTGAAGGCGCTCTGCAATCTGAAATCCGAGGACGAGGCCTCGATTGTTGAGGCATCGCGGGCAATCCTGCGAAGGCGCGGGGCGGAGATTGTTGCCGTTTCACTCGGCGAACTCGGCGCACTCGTGGTCACCAGGGAAACGGCCTGGCGCGCCTGCGCGCCGGTAGTAAAAGTGATCAGCGCGGTAGGTGCGGGCGACAGCTTCCTCGGCGCGATGGTGTGGGCGATGGCGTCCGGCAAAGCCCTGCCGGAAGCACTTCAGTACGGATTAAGTGCCGGCACCGCATCCGTTCTGACCATGGGCACCGCACTTTGCGAAGCCGCTGACGTGCGGCGGCTTTTCGCACAGGTTCGCGTCGAGAAAATCGGGATTGCGGAAAAACGAAAAAGCGCCTGAAAAATCAGCCCGCCTTTGGAAAAGCCGCCGCGAACATCGAAAGTTCGCTCGATTTCATTGCGAGTTCGTTCAGAAACCGCTCGCCCCAAAGCGCGATATCGTTCGCCTTCAGCGCCTCGAAGGATTGTTCATGCCGCTCGCGGCGCTCCTCCAGCGTCATGTTCAGCGCCTGATCGATCGCATCGGCAACGGAATCCGTATCATAGGGATTGACGAGCATCGCGCCGCTTAGCTCGTGCGATGCGCCCGCGAACCGCGACAGGATCAGCACGCCGGGATCGGCGGGATTTTGCGAGGCCACATATTCCTTGGCGACGAGGTTCATGCCGTCGCGCAGCGGCGTCACCAGCCCAACGCTGCCGAGACGATAGAGTGCCGCGAGCGAAGAGCGGGCATAAGACTTGTTGACATAGCGGATCGGCGTCCACGCTACCTGCCCGTAAGTGCCGTTGATCTTGCCGACCATACTGCCGACCTGCGCATCCATGTCGGCATATTCCTGGATTTTACTGCGGCTGCGCGGCGTCACCTGAATGTAGGCGACACGGTTCTGCCAGTGCGGATATTGTTCGAGAAACTTGCCGAAGGATCGCATCCGCTCGATCAGGCCCTTGCTGTAATCGAGCCGGTCCACGCCGATGATCATTTTGCGTCCGCCAAGGCTTCCCTCCAGCTCGCGCGCGAGCTTGGAGCGCGCACCCTGCTGGGACCAGCGCGCGACCTCGTCCACGTCGATGCTGACGGGAAACGCACCGAGCTTGATTGTGCGGTCGCCCGCAAGAAATGTCTCCAGATCGCGTGTCGCGAGTTTGCAGTCGTTGACGAGATAGCGCGCGAAGTTCACCCGGTCGGTTTCGGTCTGGAAACCGATGAGATCGTAGTCATAAAAAGAGTGGAACAGCCGATCGTGACCCGGCAAGGCCGTCAGTATTTCCGGTGGCGGCAGCGGAATGTGCAGGAAGAAACCGATCTTGTTCCGGTGCCCGCGCTCACGAAGCGCTTTCGCAAGCGGGATCAAATGATAGTCGTGCACCCACACAATGTCGTCGGGCTGGATGATCTTGTGAATTTCGTCGGCAAAATGCTCGTTGACGCGCAGATAGCCGGTGAGATCGCGGAAGGAATATTCGGCGAGATCGAGCCGGTAGTGAAGGATCGGCCACAGCACGCGGTTTGCAAAACCGTTGTAGTATTCCTTGTTGTCCTCTCTTGTGAGGTCGGTGACGATATATTGCTGGCCGTCCAATTCGGTGGTGCGCGTTTCAATCTCTTCCTTGGAGGCGACCACGCGCCCGCTCCACCCAAACCAAACGCCCGGATGATTTTTGAACACCGCCTGCAAGGCAACCTCCAGTCCGCCCGCACGTTCTGCGTTGCGGACCGGAGCCGATACACGGTTTGATACGACGATCAGCCGCGCCAATAGCGATCCTCCCAGCTGCGTGAGAGCCGCATCGCGGACAGGATCAGACCCGCCATCGAATAGGTCTGCGGAAAATTGCCCCACAAGGCGCCCGTCTCGGGATGCAAATCCTCGGAGAGAAGACCGTAGCGGTTGCGATGCCGGAGCGCGTCGACGAAAAGGTCCCGCGCCTCTTCGCGGCGGCCGAGCGACCACCAGGCATCGATGAGCCAGAACCGGCAAATCAGAAACGCGGTCTCCGGCAGGCCAAAATCATCCTCCGCGACGTAGCGCATCACGTTGTTCTGGCGGAACAGTTCGCTCTCGATGGCCTGAACCGTTTTTGCAAAACGCGGATCGGCGGCTTCCACCAGACCAAGTTCGGCGAGGAGCAGGCAACTCGCATCGAGGTCTTCCGAATCGAAGGCGACGGTGAACGCCTGCCGCTTTTCATTCCAGGCGCGCTCCAGCAGCGGCTTCTTGATTGCATCCGCCTGCGCATCCCAGTGCGCCGCGCGCTCGCCAAGCCCGAGGTGTTCCGCGATGGCCGCAAGCCGGTTGCAGCCGGCCCAGCACATCGCGGCGGAATGCGTATGCACGCGTTTTCGCCCGCGATATTCCCAGATGCCGGCATCCGGTTGCAGCGCGCGTTCGCGCGCTTTCTCGCCGATCGGCTCGAGAAACTGAAACAGCGCACTATCGCCCATGCGCGGCAGGCGGCGGTCGAAAAACATGGGAAGCGCGGAAAGCACGATGCTGCCGTAAGTATCAAACTGCTCCTGATGAACGGCGGCGTTGCCGACGCGCACCGGAGCGTTGCCCCGGTATCCGGCCAGGTTTTCCGCCACCCGCTCGTCCAGCGGATCGGACGGAACGATGCCGTAAACCGGACGCAGGTCTTCACCGCGGGAATTGGAGACAATGTTCAGAATGAAGGAAATGAAATCCTCCATCGTGCGCGTGGCGCCGATGCGGTTCAGCGCCTTCACGACAAAATACGCATCGCGGATCCAGCAGTAGCGATAGTCCCAGTTGCGCCCCGATCCGGCGGCTTCCGGTACGGACGTCGTGTGCGCGGCGATGACGCCGCCGGTTTCCTCGAAATTGCTCAGCTTCAGCGTGATCGCGGCACGTATGATCGCATCCTGCCAGTCATAGGAAATCGACAGGCCCCGCACCCAATCCGCCCAGTATTCGCCGGTGCGTTTGCGCGCATCGTTGCAGGCATCCTCAAGACTGCCGTGAAAAGGCTCATCCGCGCCGAGCACGAAATGCAGCGGCCGGGTGACGGCGAATTCGGTTTCGCTTTCGATATAGGAGAGCGGTGCATCGGTGGTGAGCCGGATGGTACTGCTTCCCTTGCCATAGGTGATGTGGTTGCTGCCGGAAGAAGCGTGCCCGGCCGGCTTGCCGTATTCGTTGCAGGGCCGCATGCGGATTGCGATCCTCGGCATTCCTGAAATCGGCTCGACAATCCGCATCAGTTGCGGCGGACGCGTCACGCGGCCGAAACCCTTGAAGCGGGGGGCAAAATCGGTGACGCGGATCGCACCGCCTTTGGCGTCGGTCATCACCGTCTCGACGACGGCGGAATTGCGCGCGTAGGAAGAATTGCTGTCCGCCATGTCCGCCAGCGCAACGTCGAAGAATCCTTTTTCCTCGTCGCCGGAAAGCAGCCGGCAGAATACCGGGTCGCTGTCGAAACGCGGATAGCACCACCAGACCAGCCGGGCCTGCGGGTTCACCAGCGCCGACACACGGCAATTGCCGATGAGTGCAAGATCGAGATCGGTCCGCATCATGCACCGTCCACGATACTGGCGAGCCAGCGGCGGACGTCCTGCGGCTCTGCGAATACGCCAGTCGCTCCCTGCATCAGGGCGCCGACCGAGAAACCGGTGCCGCCGATCTTCGGCAGGATTTCGAACACCGCTTGGTCGGTGATGTCATCGCCGATAAAGACGGCGTTGCGTCCGCGGAACGGCGCGTTCTCCATCAGTTCCAGCACGGCCGAACCCTTGTTGTAGGCGCGCGGCTTGATTTCGATCACGCATTTGCCGCGCAGGATTTCGTAGGTGCCGGGGTTGAAGTTCGCGAGCATCGCCGTCACCGCGCGTTCGAGGCGGTCTTTCAACTGCGGCGCCAGGCGGTAATGCAACGCCATGGAGTACCCCTTGTCCTCGATCAGCACGCCCTTCTCCGCGAGTGCCATCAAATCCCGCCGGATGCGTTCGTCGAGCAGCGGCGGATGCCGGGGCAATGCTTTCTGCTTGATCTGGCTGCGGATCTCAGCGCCGTGGCCGCCGATCGCCGGCAGTTCGAGCGGAGCGAAGATGCGGTCGATGTCCTCGAGCAAACGTCCGCTGACGAGCGCTGTGGCACCGCCTGTCTTCATCCAGAGCTTGGTCAGGCTTGCCTGCAGGCTTGCAGAAACCAGCACGCCCGCCGGGGTCGCCGCGAAGTCCAGCAGCGTGCCATCGATGTCGAGCAGGAAGGCGGCCGCCCCGAAATCGAACGCGCGGCCAGGCCGCATTTCTTGCGGCGACTGCGGGTTCACTCCGGGAAACGGTTTGCCGATATTGCGGGTCATTGCGTCGGCAGGCGGGAAATTCATCAGGGAACAGCTCAGGGTTCCCGTTTAAAACCCGCGAGATACCAATGAGTTCCCCGATGGAACCTGCGGAAGCGAAAAGCGGGAAATGATGTCGCTTGGACAATCTCAGGAAGGACTGGCGAGGCACTCCCAACCTCGCTCAAAACATCTCTGAAATCTCTACGGAGGAGTAGCCGTACATCGTTTATGCCAAACGGCGCGAAAAAGCCTTTAGCGAAAAGCCTCGTTCTAATCGGGGTTTTTTCCGTTTATTTTTCTTTGACTAGTATTGTCATCGAGTTATTGCACTTATCGCACTCAAATGTTCGTAAGAGTTGATCACTTTTTTTAGTTGGCGTCGTATGAACCACGTACATTATGCCATGGCATATTGTGCAATTCTGTTTATCCGATTCATTCAATTTCGGTGAAACAAACGCCATTCAAGCTCTGCCAAGCTGAAGCACAAGACGTCTTTATTTTTGTAACAGCGAAATTGGCAAACAACTCGCTCCAAAATACCACCATGCTCAAATCTTTAGAGCCGGCCTCTCAAAAATGATGCATCGAGTGCAGAAGGTTAGGAGGCTTCGAGAGTTTACGGTCGATTAAATCCAATAATCCGCGTCTATATTGGTCAGCCGGTTTCGACTACACATCCAATCGTATCAGACTTGCCCTTACCTTTAAGCGTGGCCTCGCCGCGAAGACCGTCAAACCAGAAACCCTGGCCGGCATAGCGATAGCCCTCAGCCATCGGAATCAAACGGAAATACGCGTGCTTGCGAGGAGCGATCACTAGATAGCCCGTGACTAGTTCTCCTTCGACGCTCACTGCCTTGGCGCGGATCGGGTACAGCCCACCGTTTTCGCAATTGAGCGCTAGTCCGCTTTCTTTGTCGGACACGCTGATGCCGCGGGGAGTTCCACCCGCATTTGCCGTGGATTGCACACCCCAGATTGCCAGGGCTGCAACTACACCAGCAGCAGCAAAAGCACGATAAGCGGCGCCCATCCCAGTTCTCCCCTAGGGTTCCAAAGCACGTTATAAGTGTAAGATTTGCATGTGTCCCAAACTTACACAAGGCCGGACCACGTCCGGTGTGCCATTTCCACCCACCTGATGCGGATTAACGACACTTCACGAAAGAGGTGAAACGGGTTCCTATGCAGCTTGAGGTTGGTTTAAGTAAGTATTAACGTTTGCCCCGAGGCTGGGGAACTGGGCTCTCCCCAATTATCGAGCTTGAAATCGTGTTGAGGAGCAGCGTCGATGAACGCTCCGGTGAAGCTTGTCCAAGTTACAGGATCTACGGGAACTCGCGAGGTCAAGGTTGTAACGATCGAAAAGCCCGCAAACGGACAAGCGGTTACGATCCAACTCAGTTACGACCAATCGATTCGGGTTGACCTCTCCAAAATCGCCGACGAGCGAATCGTCATCGTCCGAATCGGCGAACGCGCGATCATTCTGTTCGATAACGGCGCGACCGTTGCGATAGATCCCTTCTTCGATTCCCTGCGCAGGCCGCTCGCCAATCTCGAATTCGAATTCGGCCCCGGCAGAATCCTGACCTCCGACCAGCTTGCCCAGCTCGTACCCTTCACCGACGACCAATCGATCCTGCCCGCCGATCAGGGCGACCCGCGCGACGCAGGCGCGAACTTCAACAATCCGAACATCGATCCCATCGGCCCCGTCGCCCTCAACCTGTTGCTTGGACCCGAAGAATTGCCCGGCGTGAATATTCTCGCGGACCGCGGCGGCATTCTGGAAGATTTGATTCCATCGCAGATCGACGGTGTCACAATCGGCGGCTCGCTCGAAGAAGAGCATCTTGTTCGCGGCATCATCCTTAGCCCTGAACAGCTATCCAGCGGCAACGAAGACACCAACAACGATGAAGACGTCGAAGGCAATTTCAACGTCACCACCAATTCGTTCACGGGCAATGCGGGCAACGGCCAGTCGCTGCAGGGCCTGGTGTTCGGCGGCGAACAGCCGATCACGTTCTTCCTGCTGCCGGTTACCGGCCAGCCCGTCCTCGATACTTCCGGCAACCCGGTTTTCTCGCAGGGCGCTCAGCTATTTTTCCACGTCGTCGATGGCAACCATCTGATCGGTTACGCGAACGGTGGGGATGATGGCGATCCTTCATTCACCGGCGCCGTTAATCCCGGCTCGTCCCCGTACCCACAAGGCCCCGACCGCATCGTCTTCGAACTGGAAGTGCTTCCGAACGGCGACTGGACGCTCACCATCTTTGATCAGTTCGATCATTCCTTCGGCGACGACATCGAAAGCCTGCTCGCGCTGAATCTGACGTCGGTGCTGCTGGCGCTCGACGCGACCAACACCGAGCTGACGTTCACCGGCAACGCATTCGTCGTCACCGTCATCGACGACGTTCCGCTCGCGACCGGCACGCCCGAAGTAGCTTCGATCAACGAAGACGACATCAGCACCCCCTGGTCGCAGGGAACCAGCCCTTATCAAAGCGGCACGGAAGACAATGCCGGGCCCATCGATCCGGCAATCGTCACCGGCAACATCGCCGGCACGGTAAAGTTCGGCAGCGACGAGCATCCGCAAGGCACCGACAAGCCGATGTTCGGCTTCATCTCGGCGAATGCCGTCATCTCCTACATGGAGTCGCAGAACCTCTATTCGAAGCAGTCGGTCGAACTGGCCTCCAACAACGGCCTCGCGCTGGTTTACAGCGTCGATACTTCCGATCCCGTTTGGCTTGTTCTCACCGGCTCTGAGCCGGATGAAGTCGCCGGCGGTCAGGACACCGGCAACCCGGTGTTCGAACTGCGCGTGAACCAATTCACCGGCGATTATGAATTCCGCCTGTTCGACGAGTTGATCCACCAGTTGCCGCCTTCGGGCGCCGACGAACTCAGCATTCTGCGCTCTGGCGCCGACGGCATCGATTTCAGCGGCATCTTCGAGACCTTCGACTACGACGGCGATTCCGCGCCGCTCGATGCCGGTTCCTTCGTCATCAAGGTGATCGACGACATTCCGGAGCCGGTTGCGAAACTCAACCCGCTCGGCCTCGTCCAGCACGACGAGAGCGAGGGCAATCAGGTTCCAAGCCTGATCCCGTTCAATCCGGATCTGCTGGACGGCGACACGAACGATGCCGCGGTCAAAGCCCAGTTTGCGGCCTTCGAGGCCGACGCGTCCATCGTCAAAGGCAATGACCCCGACGTCGATCCGGTCAGCGGTGCCATCGGGTACGCGCGCAGTTTCTTTGGCGTCATTCTGGAGAACTTGCTTGCTTCGCAGACCGGTGCGGACGCTCCGGCTTCGGACAAGACCTTCAAACTCACCATCCTGAGTTCGGCATCCGGCCTCGAAGTCACCGACGGCGGTGACATCGAGCTAGTTCTTTATAATAACGGCACGCCGGGCAATCCGACCGACGACCTGATCCTCGGCCGCGTCAACGAAATCACCTCGCCATTCAACGGGCAGATCGCATTCGCAATCGGCGTGGACGACGAGGGCCGCATCAGCGTCGCTCAATATCTGTCATTGAGACATCCGGATGCCGGCGACGGCGTGTTCGACGAGCACGACGATACGGTCAGCCTTGAAGGCAAGATCGGCGGCATTCTCACGATCATCGATTCCGACGGCGACTCGGTCGATTCCGCGCCGGTCGATATTGGCGGACATATCCTGTTCGACGACGACGGTCCAAAGATCAAGGACATCGATACGCAAGGCCAGGTGGTCCACGACGAAACCGAAGGCTTGCAGAACGCCATCGTCACCCCCTTCCCTGCGGGCGACGCGAACGACAACGACGTCGCATCGCTCACTGTGTTCTCGGGCGTCACCACGCCCGGTAACGACCCGGACGTCACGCCGCTCGATATCACCGACCCGATCGGGTACGCGCAGACCACCGGCGCCATCGTCACCGTTCAAGTTGACTACGGCGCGGATGGTCCGCAGCCGAACCATAGCGTCGCTTACGAACTCGAAGTCGGGAATTCGAACTCCGGCCTGCAGACCACGGAAGGCAAGGCGATCCAGCTCTTCCTCGAAGGCGGTATCATCGTAGGGCGTTATGACGGTATCGACGGCGGCAGCGGCGTCAGCTCCACGGATCCCGCCGCCTTCGCGATCCATATCGATCCAACCACTGGCCAGCTCAGCGCCATCCAGTTCGTTTCGCTGAAGCACCCTAATACGTTGAGCAACGACGAGCAGATTTCGATGTCGGGCAACCGCATCCGCGTCGAAGTCACCGTCACCGACGGCGACGGCGATACGGACAGCGCCAGCATCAACATCGGCAACCTCATCAAGTTCGAAGACGACGGTCCGATCATTGTCGCTCAGAACGCGGTGATCCGCGTCGACGAGGACGATCTCTCGAACGGCAACGGCGACGTTCAGGACGGTGACGATCTCGGCGATCCGTCGGCGGTGTCTGTGAACGGTAACCTGTCGTTCGACGCAGGCTCCGACGGACTGAAGTCTCTTAACTTTGCTTCGATGCACGGCGACCCGGTGGTCACAGCCGGCGGCTCCCCCGTCACGGCGAACGACCAGGCGCTCGGCTACTTCTGGCACGCTGCATCGAGCACGCTCTATGCGTCCACCACCTTCAACAATCTCGCGAACGCGCAGGCGACCGCGGTGTTCACCGTGCAGATCACGGACGCCGCCACTGGCGCCTATACGTTCACGCTGCTGAAGGCGGTCGATCACCCGTTGCAGGATGACTCCGTCAATCCCCCGGCAAAGATCGCCTATGAAGACAATCTCGACATCAACCTCGAATATACGGTGGTGGACGGCGACGACGATTCCGTCAGCAGCACCGTTGCGGTGAATATCGACGATGACATTCCGGTCGTCGCCTCGAACAACACCAACTACATCACCAACGGCGATTTCGTCGACGGCGTCTGGTCGGCCCCCGCCTGGTGGGGTTCGGTCGGACAGCCTGGCAACGTGCCAGGCTGGGCGATTTCCGGCGAGTCCTCCTTCCCGCCAAACGGCATTCAGTTCGAGCGCCAGTCGCCGGGCTTCCTAGGCCTCAGTTCTTCGACCGGCAACGGCTTGATCGATATGGGCGGCTCGCCCGGCAACTATGTGCTGACGCAGAACGTCGGCGGCGGAAGCGCGCCGGATCTCACCGCAGGTCAGAACTACGTTCTTGAGATTGAAGTCGGCGCACCCTTCCCCACCACCGCGCTGATGGAAGTGTACTGGAACGGAGTGAAGATCGGCGAAATCGACACGACCGTTTCGTCCGGCCAGCTCGAGAAGTTTGCATTCATCGTGCAAGCGACCGGCAATCCGGTGACCGATGTGCTGCAATTCCGCGAAATCGGCACCGGTAACGCCGCGATTCCAGGGTTTGTGCTGGACAACCAGAACCAGCCCCAGAGTCTGCAAACCGAGGGCTATCACGGCACCTATGTCGCGAACGTCAAGATGTTCAAGCTGAACGGGGTGGTCGATGAAGACGGCCTGAACAATCCGCCGTTCGCGGTGGGCGTTGGCGACGTGCAGCCGGGCGACGTGCCCGGCAACGCCGTCGTTGCAACCGGTTCGCTCGGCGTGCAGTGGGGAGCCGACGATTATGACGTCGCCGACGCGGGCTCGCAGGACGGTTCCGGCTCGGCCCTCACCGGCCGCAGCCTCACCTTCACGAATGCCAATGTCTCGGTGTTCGGCACCAATTTGCTGAAATCCAACGGCGAAAATGTTTCCTTCGCGCTGCTTGCCAACAACACGCAGCTCGTCGGTTACGTCGAATCCGCCGGTGGCGCAGGATATCAGGCCGGCCTCGACCGTCTCGTCTTCAACGTCACCCTGTCAGACGACGGCTCGGGCTCGTTCACCTTTACGCTGGTCGACAATCTCGACCACGCGCCGGGGGCTTACGAGAACGACATCGCGTTCCGGTTCAATTTCACCGCGACCGATTCCGACGGCGATCAGGCCAATGGCACCTTCATGGTCGGCGTGGACGACGACCTGCCGGTCATCAATGTTGACGTGGAGAGCGAGCCGCGCATCAGCGCGAATGTCGAACTCGACGAAACGGTGCAGCCAAACGGCGCTACGAATCCGACTTACGACCGCTACAACTCGCCGAGTGAAGCCGGCGAGAGCGGCGGCGGCACGTCCAACGGCGGCTCCGACGATGTCGCGAGCGCGCCGCAGGTTTACAACCGCATTCCGGTTCTCGAAACCAATCCATCTGCCAATGAAGCGATCGGCACGCGCACGACGCAGCCCGGCGCGATCGCGAACCTGTTCACCCCCGGCTCGCTGACGCCGAATTTCGGCGCCGACGGCCCCGGGCCGAACAGCGGCGTCACGAAGGATCTGAGCTTCCAGCTCAGCGGCGGCGCCTATGTCGCCACCAACCTGTTCGCGACCGACAACGGCAATCCGGCCTTCAATACGATGCTCGACGCGGCCGACCGCGCCATCTTCTTGCACAAGATCAGCGACACCGAAGTCGTCGGCGTGATCGCTGGCGCCGATGGCGTTGCGAACGGCGGCGCCGACGAATTCGTCGTATTCCGCCTGACCCTCAATTCCCCGAGCGATCCTGCCAACGCGAGCATCACGGTCGATCAGTTCATGCCGATCGATCACGGCGGCACGGAATCTCCGTCGGTCTTCGACGAAGTCATCCAAATGGCCGTCACCGGCGGCACGCTCGGCGTGCAACTCGATGTCAGCGTGACGGACGGCGATCTCGATCCGATCACCGACAGCGCGATCGCCATCATCGGCAGCCGCGGCGGCTCGTTCATCAGCTTCGACGACGACGGCCCGGTGATCTTCAGCGTTACGCAGGACATCGGCGCAAATCTCATCACTAACAGCAGCTTCGAGACCGGCCACGGCCTTGTCGGAAACAACTGGGAAATCTACCCGAACCTTGGTGTGCCTGGCTGGACCATGGGTGACGATGGCATTCCTTTCGAGGTGCAGACCGGCGGCGCCGGCGGCGTCGGCGCGCAGTCGGGCAATGCACTGATCGAACTTGATTCCGATACGGAAGGAAATCCCGGCAACAACACGGTCGGTGACATCAACCCGACCAGTTCCACTAACGCGACCATCCAGCAGTCGGTCGCGGGCACGGTGGCGGGTCAGACCTACGAACTCTCCTTCTGGTACGCACCGCGGCCGGGTGACGGCATCAATTCAAGCGGGTTGCGAGTGCTCTTCGAAGGTACGGAAGTCTTCGCCATTCCCGCCAACGGAAACCCCTACACGCCGGGCGTATTCCAGAAATTCACGCTGTTCGTGACCTCGACCGGTTCGGGTTCCATCGTCGGATTCCAAGGCACCGGCTCTGAAAACGAGTACGGCGCCCTCCTCGACAACGTAAGCCTGCGCGCCGTAACCATCATCGACGACGAAGACACGCAGTTGATCGGCGTCGGCATCGACGGCGGCCCGGGCGACGACGGCAACGGAGTCGAAGTGACCGGCAAGATCGCTTTCGACGCAGGCACGGACGGCCTGCGCTCGATCGTGATCGATGGCATAGACGGTCTGAACGCGATCTATGTCGACAACAACGGCATCGGCACACCGCAAGCGATCAGCTACAATTGGACCCCGGACGGTTCCGGCGGCGGCACCCTCACCGGTTCGACCGCCAATCTTCCGACCGTGTTCACGATGGTCGTGGACAGCAATGGCAACTACACGTTCACGCTTTTCGCGCCGCTCGAGCATCCTTCTCAGCAGGACGGCAACGAGAACAATGGCGTCGAGACCTCCTGGGAAGACAACTTACTGCTCGATTTCGGCTTCACCATCACCGATGGCGATGGCGATACCGCGAAGGGCAATATCGGAATTAACGTCGACGACGACACGCCAACCATTGCGGGGGCGGATTGCGTCACCGTACAGAACGGTATTTGCGAAACGACTGGCCCGATCGACCTGAACGCTCAGTCGGGTGCCGACGGCTGGTCGAGTGCAGTGCTTTCGGCAACCCCGCCGGAAAGTATGACCGTGGGCGGTCAGCCGGTACAGTATTTCGTCGACCCGGCAGGCAATATCCTGACCGCCTATGTCGGCCCGCTCTCGCCGGCCGACGGCGGATACGATTCCGCGAACACCGTGTTCACGGTCACGGTCGATCTCAGCACGGGCGACTACACCTTCAAACTTTACCAGCCGATTGACGGTGAGCTCAGCACACCGATTGAAGTCGATGGCGGTACGGCATTCGGCGCCGGTCCCGCTCAGGCCCAAATTCTTCAGGACGGCGACGGTAATGACATTTCCGTCGTTGCGGGTTGGGATGTACCCGGCGGTTTCAATGCCGCCGCATGGCTTGCTAGCGGAATCGCTCCGGGCCTGATCGCGAACGACGTCAACGGTTCCGACCAGGGCTGGGGCGTCGACAACAACAACTTCAATACGGGCGAATTCCTGCGCTTCGATTTCGGTGATGTGAGCGATTACGGCAATCAAGGCGGTTACACGCCGCCGGCTTTCAACGGTCCGGATGTTGGCCAAGCAACGTTCGAGTTCAAGAATCTCGGCAACGGCGAGACCATCTCCTACATCGTGCATTTCACGGACAATACGTTCTCGAGCGGCACGTTCAACGGAACCAATCTGAACGGCGCCGACCAGATCACGCTGCCGGCTTCCGGCTCGACGTTCATCGACTACATCGAGTTCTACACCGACGGCACGATGGGCGGCGGTGGTACCAAGGTTGACCTCGTTTCGATCACGCCGTTCGGCAACGACGTCGATCTGAAGCTTGAGTTCGATCTGACGCTGGCAGACGGCGATCTCGACGAAGTTTCGACGTCGTTCAAGGTCCGCATCTTCGACGACTCGCCCGCGGTGGTTTTGAACATCAACGAGGTTTCGCTCACCCACGACGAGACGGCGGCATTGCAGAACGCTGTCGCAACGCCGGTTCCTGCCGGCGACGCGAACGATAACGACACCAGCGAGCCCGCGGTCGCGGCCCTGTTCTCGGGCGTTACCGATCCGGGCGTCGATCCGCATGTCGCGGGCACGCCTCCGATCGGTTACGCCGCCAGCGTCTCCGAACTAGTGACCGCATCGATTACACCCGGGTCCGGCGGCATCGCATCGACCGTCTTCTCGCTCGTCATCGACGGCGGCAACGGTACCGATTCCAATCTTGATACGACTGAAGGCAATAACATTCTGCTGTTCAAGGAAGGCGACCTCATCGTCGGTCGCGTCGAGAATGGTCCGAACGAGGACAAGGCCGCTTTCGCCATTGCCATCGACCAGAATGGCAAGGTGTATGTCGCGCAATATCTGTCGGTCAAGCATTCGAACGGCAGCGATCATGACGACCCCATCTCTCCGGAAAATATCCTCGCTTCGGTCGTGGTCACGGACAACGATGGCGATACCGCGAGCGATAGCGCTGATATTTCCGATTACGTCCGCTTCGAAGACGATGGCCCGTTCGTCAATCAAGTCCAGGTGCTCGATTTCGACGACGTACTGAACAATGGCAATCCGTTCCAGGACGGCCAGGAGCGCGGCCTCAATACCGCCTCCCCAAACTACGGCGGCTTCACTTGGGCGCAGGTCGGCATCTTCAATCCGGATATCGATGGATTCTCGAATCCTTTCCTTGCCACGCTGACCTACTCCGTCCATTCGGAAACCAACCTCGCCTTCTTCGGTGAAGCAACCGGCGGCGATGCGGGCGCGGAATATCCGGGCGCCGGCGGTTCCCCCATCGTGATCCAACAGACGAACGGGGACAATTTCGGCTTCCTCGGCGCCTGGTTCTCATCGACCAATGTCGATGGACTGGTGATCACCGTCACGGCCTACGACGACGCCAACGTGCAGGTCGGTTTGGATACGATCACCGTGAACCGCGGCGGACCGGTGTTCTTCGACTTCACGGGCGACACCTCCAACCCGATCAACTTCGGCAGCTTCGCCAATATCGACCGGCTCGAATTCGACGCCTCGAACTTCTTCGGCTTCGACGACTTCACCTACGTCCTTAACCCCGCCTACGCGGGCGACGTGCCGGTGATCGTGGTGGACGAAGACGATCTTGCTATCGGCAATGCCGACGCCGCCAATGGCGACGACGCGCCGCTCAACGCCACCGGAACGCTCGGCTATCGCGCCGGCGCGGATGGCGTGCAGGATGTCAGCTTTGCCGCGATGACCGGCGCGGTTCTGGACGTCAATGGCGCCGCCGTCTCCTCGGGCGGAGTCGCACTCTCCTATTTCTGGAACGATGCCGCGAACACGCTGTATGGCTCGACCGACGTCAACGACGCGACCACCGCTGCGGCAACGGCGGCCTTCAGCATCGTTGTGTCCAATACAGGCGTTTACACGTTCACGCTGCTCGCGCCGATCGATCATCCGGCGCCGCTGCCGCCTGCGAACGCGGCGGAGTACAAGAGCGAGAACAATATCGACATCAGCCTGACCTACACCGTCACCGACGGCGATGGCGACCAGGCGAACGGTTCGGTGCGCATCTCCATCGACGACGATATTCCGATTGCCGTGAACGACCTGGCACAGTCGGTGGCCGAAGACGGCGCACCGATCGGCGGCAACGTGCTAGCGAACGACGCCAAGGGCGCCGACGGCGCGACGCTGACTCATGTCGATCTGGGCAGCGGCTTCCAAATCATCGCCGCTATCGGCACCACGCCTCTATCCACCGCGCTTGGCACTTACACGTTCCAATCGAACGGTGCCTGGACCTTCGATCCGAACTCCAATCTCAATAATCCTTCTGGAATCAGCGCGGGTTTCACCTACCGGATCACCGACGGCGACGGGGACATCTCGACCGCCCTGCAACCGATCAGCATCACCGACGGGAGGGATCCGTCCGTCGTCAACGGTGCGGCGATACCGCTCGACGAAGAGGCGCTTGGTAACG
Organism: Xanthobacteraceae bacterium; assembly: GCA_022844205.1. Taxonomy (GTDB): domain Bacteria; phylum Pseudomonadota; class Alphaproteobacteria; order Rhizobiales; family Xanthobacteraceae; genus JAUSIF01. Next base: position 113,124 of record JALHMF010000008.1, read on the forward strand.
CCAATGCGACCGGTACCAATCCGGGCAGCACCGCGGAAACCAATTCCGGCTCCGTTCAATTCCTGGCCGGTTCCGACAACATCGTCAGCATGGCGTTCCAGTCGGTTGGGGGCATCACCGTCGATGTGAATGGCGTCGTGGGACCTGATGTAGTCTGGACGCTGGTAGGTCCCAACCAGATCAAGGGTGCGATAGGCGGGATCGATGCGATCCTGATCGATCTCACGCCGTCCGTTCCGGTCACCGCCGGAAATGCCGGCAGCGCGGCCGTAACGGCCACATTGCTCGACAATTTCCCGCATCCGAATGCCTCAGGCGAGAATGTCATCACCCTCACGGGCATCCAGGTCGTCGCCACCGATATCGACGGCGATACGGTCACAGCGCCAGTTACCGTCACAGTGACGGATGACACGCCGGTCGTGAACCAGGTTCAGGTGCTTGATTTCGACGACGTTCTGAAGAACGGTGCCCCCATCGCTGACGGCGACGAAGGCGCGTTGGATACCTTGGTTCCTGCCGGCTACGGCGGCTTTAGCTGGCAGCAAGCCGGCGTGTTCAATCCGACTCCGTCCTTCGCTTCGCTCCATTATGCGACGCACTCGGAAAACAACCTCGCCTTCTTCGGCGAGGCAGGCGGACCGCCGGCGGATCTCGCGGGTTATCCCGGCGCTGCGGGCTCGCCGATCATCATCACGCGGCCTGACGACGGCAATTTTGGCTTCTTGGGCGCATGGTTCTCCGCCACGTTTGTCGATGATCTTGCGATCACCGTGCTGGGCTTCCAGGATGGCAATCCGATTGCGGTCGCTTCGACTGTCATCACCGTCGACCGCGACGGGCCGACCTTCGTCGACTTCACCCAGTTTGCGGGCTTCGGTGATATCGACACCCTTACCTTCGATACGGTCGACGGCTCCAACGCCTTTTTTGGCTTCGACGATTTCACTTACATCCTCAATCCGGCTTATAGCGGCGACATTCCGCTCATCATCGCCGACGAAGACGATATCCCTGTCATTGGGAACAACGACGTAGTGGTGCGCGACGACGCGGCGCTGCATCTGACCGGGACGCTTGGGTTCAGGCCCGGCGCCGATGCACCGGCATCGGTGACCTTTGCCTCGATGGACGGCAATCAGGTGTTCAACGTCACGGGAGCTGCGGTCACCTCGGGCGGCGTCAACCTGTTCTATTTCTGGGATGGGGGCACGCTGTTCGCTTCGACCGACGTTACCGACGCCACGACTGCAGCGGACACGGCGTCATTCAAAATCACGATCACAAATCCATCGACCGGCGCCTACAGCTTCGAGATGGTCAGCCGGATCGATCATCCGCTCAACGAGGACCCGTCGCCGGGAACGCAACCGGCGTTCGAAGACAATATCGACATCAGCTTGACCTACACCGTCACCGATAGCGATGGCGACCAGGCGAACGGCTCGGTGCGCGTCTCGATCGACGACGACGTGCCGCTGGCATTTGCCGACTCCGAAAACATCGGCGTTGCGAATGGCGGAACGGGCAATGTCATCACCGACCTTTCGGCCGGCGATTTCGGCGACACCGACACCGGCGCAGACAAGCCGGGTGCCGACGGCGGCTCTGTCAGCCATATCGTCAGCAACAATCTCGGTGGCGGCGGCCTGTCCGTCACCAGCGTGGGCAATACGGTGATCGGCGGCCAGTTCGGCAACCTCAGCATCGGCGCGGACGGCGCGTACACCTATACGCGCACCGCCACGACCACCGGCGTGGATACCTTCACCTACACGCTTACCGATAGCGACGGCGACCAGACCACAGCAACGCTCCGCGTCGATCTCGCTAGCCAGAACACGCCGTTCGTCGATACCGGCGATTTCCTCGGTACGGTGGAAGAAGAACATATCTCCTCCGCGCCGGTGTTCGGCCTTGAGGATACAGGCTCGGCCGCAGGCGACGACCTCGATACAAGCGGCAACCTAAACATCACGACGAACCAGCTCACGATCAATCTTGAGAGCCTGTTCGATGGCGGCGACGGTGCGCTGACCTACACCTTCAACATTGCCGACGGCGCACCAGCCGAATTCACTGGTGGCGCCGATATCACGTCCGGTGGCCAGCCGGTTATTTACGACGTCCAGGGCAACATCCTCTGGGGCTTCGTCGATGTCGGCGGTGCCCCGAACACCTACGATCCGGGTAATGGCGATCGCGCGGTCTTCTCGCTCGACATCACCAATCCGGTAGCCGCCGTATTCACGCTGCTCGGTCCGATAGACCATACGCAGGGCGACAATATCGAAGGCACGCAGGTCCTCGATCTGACAAACAAGATCAAGGTCACCGACATCGATCCCGATAGCTTCGATCTCGGAACCATCCAGATCAAGATCATCGACGACACCCCGAGATTGATCAGCGTCGGTCTTTCAACCACGCCCGTGGTGCATGACGAAACGGCCGGTCAGCAGACCGCGGCTGATCCAAACCCGTCGAACGACACTTCTGCAAGCAATCCGTTCAGCTTCAACAGTACCGTTACGACGATCGGTGCCGCTTTCTCAGGAGTCATCAACCCGGGATCGGTTATCGGTTACGCAACCGGCACCATAGCTCCCAGCTACAGCTATTTTGCAGGAGCTGATGGTGCGTCAGGATCGTCGTCCTTGGAACTTGCTGGTGGCGTAACGACCATCGATTCAGGACTTGATACACTTAATGGCCTAAACATTCTTCTCCACGTCGAAGGCAATTTCATCGTGGGTCGTGTCGATGCGGACAACAACGGCTCTGTTTCGACATCGGATGCCGCAGCGTTCGCGTTTGCCGGAGGCCAGTCAATCGGCATCGTTCAGTATCTCCCGATCCTGCATCCGACCGGCGGTGCGAGTTACGACGAGACGAAAACCCTTAATCCGAATACGCTCAGTGTGCGTGTCACCATCACAGACGCCGACGGCGACCAGGACTCGCGGCCGTTCGACATATCCAGCCTCGTCGGCTTCGGCGATGACGGAATACTCGCGAACGCTACCACGGCGGCGACGGTACTCGACGACGAGGCGCAGCCGGGCGGCATCATCTCGCCCGACATCGCGCCAGGCGACGTGAATGCGCCAGAAGCGGCGAAGATCGCGAGCGGCGATCTCAACATCACGATCGGGACCGACGGGCTGAAATCTGTCGCCTTCGCGGCATCGATGACCGCGACCGGCGAAGCCGGTGCTGTCACGCCGCAGGTGATCTATGTGGATCCGGTAACCAAGGCAGCGACGCTTGAGACAATCGCCATCACCTGGACTCCGTCCGGAAACGGCGGAACGCTCACCGGCACCAGCGCGCACTATCCGACGGGCACCCCAGTCTTCACCTTGGTCGTGAACTCCAGCGGCCATTACGACTTCACCCTTAATGCGCCGCTCGCGCATCCGCTGAAGGACGATATCGGCGGCGGCGTAATCACGGCCTATGAGGACAATCTCAACCTCACCTTCAACTACACTGCAACCGATGGCGACAACGATACGAGCACCAACACGCTCACCATCGCGGTCGATGACGATACTCCGCTTGCCATCGCCGACGCCTCGACGCTGATCGAAGGCGACGCGCAGAACTTCAACGCCGTGTTCGTGCTCGACTTCAGCGGCAGCATCAGCGATTCCGAATTGAATACGATGCTCGATGCCGTTCGCTCGGCCGGGCAGACGCTGTTCAACAGCACGAACGGCGACGTGGAGATCAGCGTTGTTCTGTTCGCTTCGGACGCGCCGCCGGCAAACTCCTACGGCCCGTTCACGGATTCGGCCGCGTTCACGACCCTGATCAACTCGATCAATCCGATGGAGCCGGGCGGGGCTCGCCCGCTCACCGGTAGCACGGACTTCACCGCAGCGATCGAACAGACGATGGCCTTCTTCGTTCCGAACAACACACCGAACTGGAACGATCTCGTCTTCTTCATCAGCGATGGCAATCCGAACCAGCAGACCGGCACGGGTGGCAACTCGTTGTCAGATGCAGTGAAGCCGCTCTGGCAGAACTTCATCACCACCAACCAAATTAACGTCACCACGATCGGCATCGGCGACGGAATCATCAATGCCCGCTTGCAGGATGTCGACTTGGACGGCCAGGGCGCGCCGATCCTGGTCGCGAATTTCGACGATCTGATCGCCTCGCTGCTCTCGGTCGTTGTCGGCGGCGATATCTCTGGCAACGTGCTGACCGGAACGGACAGCAATCTCGTCAACGGTGCGGACGACTCGTTTGGTGCCGACGGCGGCCGGATTCTGTCGATCACGGTCGGCGGCTCCACCTATACGTGGGACGGCGTCAACAGCATCGACAATTCCAGCATCGCCGGTCCGAATGATATCGCCGGCGACGACCTCACGCTCATCACGACACCCGGCGGCGGCAAGTTCTCGTTCGACTTCGAAACCGGCGACTGGGACTATGTCGGCCCGGCGGTCATCGATAACGACGGAGAGGTCGAGACGTTCAACTACGTCATCCGCGACGGCGACGGCGACGAGAGCGGGAATACCCTGCAGATCACGGTGCTTCCGAAGAACGACGCCCCGGTCATCAGCCTCAATTCGCCGATGTCAAACTTCAACGTCGCCGACAATTTCGGCGCCGTGAACTATGGCAACAACAACGGTAGCGTGAATTGGGCCGCCAACTGGACAGAGTCCAGCGACAGCGGCGGCAGCGGCGGCGCGGGCGGCGGCAGCATCCGCATTGAAGGCAACCAACTCCGCTTGGGCGAGAACGGCGGCGACGGCGCGACAATCGTTCGCGAGGTCAATCTGGCAAGCGCCAACACGGCAACGATCAGCTTCGACTTTGGGTCGGTGAACAGTGAGTCCGGAGAAGAGATCGTCATCTTGTTCGCGAAGGACGGCTCGACCTTCGTCGAGATCGCCCGTTTCGACTCGGACGACGCGGCGGGTCTGAAGACACTCCCGACCCTCACGGGTCCGTTCGCGGCGAACGCCAAGCTTCGCATCGATGTCGAAGCACTCTCAGCTAATGACGAATACCTTTCCATCGACAACCTCAAGATTGACTTTACGGTGCCGACGCTCCTGACCTACACGGAAAACGGCGCGGCGATAGCGATCATGCCGAACACGACCGTGGCGGACCCGGACATTCCGGCCAACTTCAATCTGGGCTCCCTCACCGTCAGCACCAACGCGGCGGTTGCGGGCGACCAGCTCGTGTTCGCGGGCGGCGGCGCGGTGCTGAATGCGGGGAACGCCGAAGTCGGCGGAATCAATATCGGTTCGGTGTCTGGCTACGGCACTTCGACGATCCAGATCAACTTCAATGCGAACGCCACCGACACTCGCGTCGAGGCGTTGATGCAGGCGATTGGCTTCAGCTCGACATCCAACACGCCCGGCACGCAGCGGACCTTCGACGTCACCTTCGATGACGGCGGCAACACCGGCGCCGGCGGCCCGCTCCAGGACATCGAGACGGTCACGATCAACATCGTTCCGGTAAACGATGCCCCGTCGAACCTGTTCACCAGCACCATCCAGATCACGGAAGACACCGCAACGAAGCTCACGCAACTTCAGGTCGCCGATCCGGACTCTGGCGGAGCCGACATCACCCTTACCCTCACCCTGCCTGGCGGCAGCGGAACACTTTCCGCTTCCAACGCGGGCGGCGTGACGGTCGGTGGAACGCCAACGGCGCTCACCCTCACAGGCACAGTGGCGGAACTCAACGCGTTCCTGTCGACCGTGGCGCAGAGCGTGCTATATACCCCGGTCGCCAACTCGACGACCGACGTGACGCTGACGGTCAACGTCAACGACCTCGGCAATTCCGGCAGCGGTGGCGCGCTTTCGGACAGTGACCCGATCACGCTTGACTTGGTCGCGGTCAATGACGTGCCGGTCTCGACCGATGACTCGCTCACGATCAACGAGGATTCCGCACCGGTATTCCTGGCACTCACCGACTTCGGTACCTATTCGGACATTGAAGGCACTGCGCTCACCACCGTTCGCATCACCACTCTGCCACTGGAAGGCGCGTTTCAGTACGACACCACCGGCGGCGGAAACTGGGTGGCGGTCACCTTGAACCAGGATATCCCGGCTACGCACATTTCCGGCAACCGCCTTCGCTTCACGCCGGACGCTAACGAAAATGCATCGTCCTACGCCAATATTCGCTTCCGGGTTAGCGACGGCACCGACTTTAGTGTTGCTGACTACACGCTTGGCATCAGAGTCAATGCGATTAACGACACCCCGTCGAACCTGTTCACCAGCACCATCCAGATCACGGAAGACACCGCAACGAAGCTCACGCAACTTCAGGTCGCCGATCCGGACTCTGGCGGAGCCGACATCACCGTTACCCTCACCCTGCCTGGCGGCAGCGGAACGCTTTCCGCTTCCAACGCAGGCGGCGTGACGGTGGGAGGAACGTCAACCGCGCTAACCCTTACGGGCACAGTGGCGGAACTCAACGCGTTCCTTTCTAACAACGCGCAGAGCGTGCTCTACACCCCGGTCGCCAACTCGACGACCGACGTGACGCTGACGGTCAACGTCAACGATCTCGGCAATACTGGTACGGATCCGGGCCTGACGGGCACTGCCTTGAACGAGCAGGACACCGACATAGTCACGCTCCGTCTGATTGCTGCGAACGACGGGCCAACAGCGACGATCACTCCGCTTTCGTATAACGCGACCGAGCAGACGAGCCTCAACCTGAAGAACACGGGGCTCTCGATCGCCGATACGGCTGATGGCAATACCGGGACGATGACGGTGAACCTGTCGGCGAATGACGGCGTCCTGACTGTCACCGCGGGCACCAGCGGAGCGATTGTCTCCAACAGCGGCACATCGAACGTGACGATCTCCGGTACCGTCGCGCAGATCAATAATCTCCTGAGCACGAATGGCACCAGCACGGTTACGTTCATTCACAACAGCAATACGCCCCCGGCCAGCGTCACCCTCACCTTGCAGGTGAACGACAACGGCAATGTGGGCGGCGGCGATCTGATTGCGGCCGACACGGCGACGATCAATATCACGGCGGTGAACGATGCCCCGCAGGCGCTGGGCACGACCATCAACCTCACCGAGGACGTGACGCACGTCTTCACCCTGGCCAACTTCGGCTTCACCGACGGCGAAGGACACAACTTCCTGAACGTTCTGATCGATAGCGTTCCCTTGGCCTCCGCCGGCACGCTTCGACTGAACAACACTGTGGTCACCGCTCCGGCCGCCATCTCGGCGGCGGATATCGCGGAAGGGCGGCTCACCTTCGCGCCGGCCGACAACTACTTCGACGACGGCGCAACGGTGACCTTCCCCGTGGACCAGACCTTCAACTACCGGGTCCAGGACGACGGCGGCACGGCGAATGGCGGCGTGAATACATCTACGACCGCCACCATGACGCTCAATATGAGCACGACGAACTTCACCAATACGGAGAACCTGAGCAGCAACAGCAACCATGCCTATACGGCGGCGTTGAACGTTGCGAACTTCTCCATCCAGGATACGGACGCGGCAGGTAATACCGCTCCCAATTCCTCGGGAGATAGCCTCACTATCCAGACTGCTGGTGGTGGCGCCACGGCGTTTGAGGCTCTCAATTTCTTCCGTTCCGATGACAATCTGGAGATCAGCTGGACGGAAGCTGCGGTCAGCCCGACGGTCACGCTGCTCAATCAGTTCGCTGGCGGCAACGACCCGGACATCGAACAGCTCGATTTCGAGAACGGCGGTTCGTATGCCGGCTACACCTTGAACGCCGGCGGATATCGTCTCAGCGCCGATGCCGCTTCACCGCTTGCTGGCGTGGACGACGCGGCATTCGGTTCTCGCGACATCATCGCGGGTGCATCGGCGACGGAAACGCTCAACGGCGGTGCAGGTGATGACTTGCTGTTCGGCAATGGCGGCGACGACACGCTCAACGGCGGCACTGGTCAGGACCTGCTCGTGGGCGGCTTGGGCAACGATACCTTCACCTTTGATAACGGCGACAGCGGTGGAACCATCCTAACGGCCGATGTCATTGCTGACTTCGATGACTTGCTCGATGTGATCAATCTGAATTCGATCGACGCAAATACGAGCGCTGGCGGCAATCAGGACTTCGGCCCAATCACCCAATCTGGCAGCGTGATCCAGAACAGCATCACCTGGTTCCAGGATGTCGGTAACAACCAGACCGTGATCCAGATCGATAACAATGGCAACACGACCGCCGACATGATGTTCGTGCTAACCGGCATCCACAACCTCAACGACACTAACGTCGTCGGTTAGGTAGGCAGCCAAGATAGAACCCGCCGGAGCAAACTCCGGCGGGTTTTTCGTTTCCAGAATTCCAGAAGCTCAGCCCTACGCCTTCTTGCGCGGCGGCATAGCGAGACGGCCGCTGACCGATTTCGGCGCCCTCGCCGCCGTTTGCGATGGCTGGCGCGGCGGGAGTTCGGTCACGTCCGCGGGCGCCGTTCCGTCCTGGTGCCGTTCTCCCGGCGATAGGTCGCTGTAGCGCGTCTGAAATTTGTGCAAGCCAATATGCGTGATCTCGTGGTCCACGCTCGCCCACACTTCTCCGCCGCAACGCCGCCGCCAGCGGTAGCAGAATGCAAAATCCTCCGAGAGCCGCGCCTGCTCCAGCCGCAGCGGCTCGAACGCGCGGATCATACGGTGCATCCCCTGCCCGAGCGGCGACGTATAGCCGGCCGTGTCGTCGGAGATTTCCGGCATTTGCTGAAGCATTTTCTCGATGCAGTCGCGGCGGATTAGCAGAATACCGGCGCCGCAACCCTCGACGCGGATAAACCCGTTGCGCGAACCGCGGCCGGCACCCTTGATCACGAATTCATGCGCTTGGGCGATAGACTGCCGGACCGATGCCGCGTTCCCGGACTCAGGAGCGGACTGCGCGAGGCGATCGAGGTCGACTTTCCGTTTCGGCGCAACCACGCCCACAAGCGGCTCATTGAGTTCCAGCATGTCCATCACGAGTGAGGGCTCGAAACCCATGTCGGCGTCGATAAAGAGAAGATGGCTAGCATCCGTCTCATCGAACCAGCGGGTGAGCAGTGCGTTGCGGCTTTCCGCGATGTCGCTGAAGGAGGTGGTGACGTAAAGCGAGTCCCAGCGCCGGCGCGCCAGTTCAGGCAGCAGCCGCATCAGGCTCTGCACGTACGACGAATAGAATACTTCGCCGTATGCCGGCGTGGCGATGAACAGCTTGGTCACGAGAGGCCTCTCAAGGCCCCATTAAATCATCGCAAGCTCAAAAACACACGGACAGCGGCTACGAAAGCTGTCTATAATTCAACACCGAAGAATTTATGAGGAGATACAACGTTCTAAAGCGAAAAAATTTATCTTCCAAGGCTCGCGAAGGTTGTTGCAACCTGGTTGGTAGATTAGAGCAGCAAAGCGGCGTATTGGCTCGCGCCCGCTGTTTCTTCCACCTGGATTTCGTTCCTCCCCCAGTTCGAGGTCGCCGGCGCTAGTTCGGCGCTATCCAGACCTGCTCCATCAATCGAGGCAAAACGCGTCGCCAGAAGCGTCACACCGCCATGCCCGAGACTATACAAGGCTTTGTAGGTGGGGAGCTCCTCCGCTGTAAGCGTAACGGCGCGCTGATTGTCGAGGATCAACCACTGCTTATTGTCCCGGGCGGCGAGCACGGCGTGGTCCTGCCGGCCGGCTGAGTTCCTGACCAGTACGATCCTCAAATCCTCACTAGCAAAACCGGCCATCCGCAGCATCGCATATTTGAGAATGGCGTAGTCTTCGCAATCACCGTTCCCGCTTGTGAGGCTCGTAAGCGGGCTGCTCCAGCGATCGGGCTCACCGTGCTGCTGCGTATCGCTCATGTATCGAATAGATTTGTTGCCGAGCCGGTTTATCGTCTCGATCCGCGCACGGCCTGACTTTTTCTCTGCCTCTTCCAGAAGCGAAACGAAATGCGCGGCAGCTTCCGTACAACTCGCCGGGCGCGCGCGGCAGTCGGCTATAGACGCAAGATCGTTGCCAAGTTGCGCTTGAATTGCGCGCCAGTTCGCCCAAAGGCGGCCATTCGGTGCGCGGAAACCGAAAAGCCCGAAAGGCTCCGGACCTGCGATTGTCGCCGTGTCCGAGTCGACGATCTTTTCGTTCGACTGCAAGGACGGGGCGCGCCCAAGAGCCGCATTCTGAAGGCCCTGCCGCGCCAAAACTTCGTTGATCGTGAAGAACCGCGCAGTTGGCGGACGCGCAACCTGGGCAAGCACAAAGTCTTCAGAAGCCAACGGAGCGGCCAGCTTATTCAGGCGCGACTGGGCAACAGCTTCGTTCGCCCATGCGAGCGTAAGTGTTAGCGAAACAACGCCCGATGCAATCCGGCTCCATCCACGGCTTTTACGCACGAAGACCATCGGCTCCTCCGCTTGGGAAAGCAGCCAACGTCTGTGCGCCGGTCCGCATCCCGTCTGTGAAGGACAACCGATACGGGATGGACTCACTCGGCTCGGTTAAAAGCCGAGCGCGCGGTCTGATTGATTTTTGGTTGAGTCAATTTTCCGTCGCCATGACGACGGGCTTTGGTTTTGTTTTTTAACGAAGCGCTAATCGAACTGTCGCGAGATCAGCTCTTGTTACCCTTCTTACTTTCGGCAGCTGACCCTGCTTTTGAATCTGCAGCCGACTTCATACGCTCGGCAAGCTTTTGAATATTGTTAACCAACTGGTTCGCGGCAATACCGGTTAGAACAACGCGTCCCGCTACCGCACGGCGGGCGATGGCTGGACGGCCGTCGGTCGGTTCGCTCATGCGGGGGTTTGAGAAGGTTATCGAGAGATTGCCATGAAGGAAGGCTACGCTGGCGACTTCGCTCGCGAAGAACTCAGGCGTCGGAAATCGTTCTTCCAACACCGGCAAATTAGGCTTTTTTGTCTTGTCAGCCATGGACATCCCCCTCTCGCTGATTTGTTTAGCTTGAGATCCAGCCGCTTTCCCGCGGACCATAGGTCGCGATAATATTCGCGGACGATCACCGCTCACGCAATGCCTCGTCGCGAAGTAGCCGTGCTGGCTTCAACAGATAATCGAGCACCGTTTTGGAGCCGGTCAGAACTTCGACCGTGGCAACCATTCCCGGAATAATTGGTAGCGGGTGTTCCTGCGTTCCAAGCGCATTCTTGTCCGTCCGCACGATCACTCGGTAAAAAGTCTCGCCTACCTCGCCTTTTTCGTTGCGCTCGGCGATTGCGTCCGCCGAAATTCGCTCGACCTTGCCCTTGAGAGATCCATAGACGGACGCGTCGTAGGCCGTAATCTTGACGACTGCATCCTGATCAGGACGGATGAACGCAATGTCTTGCGGCCGAATCCGTCCTTCAACCAATAGCGAGTCTTCAAGCGGCACGATATCCATCACATTTGCGCCGGGCTGAACCACTGCGCCGACCGTGGTCACGTTGACCTTGTTGACGATCCCATAGACAGGAGAACGCAGCTCCGTCCGCAGCACGCGATCCTGTGCCGACTTGATATTCTCGTCGAGGACGGCGAGGTCGCCTTTGGATTTGGCGAGCTCTTCCTGGGCCTGAGACCGGAATGTTGCATGCGCGGTCGAGATTCTGGATTGCGCTTCTTGAAAAGCGGATTCTCCTTTTGCGATCGTCGCCTTGATCACGTTCAACTGCCCGCGGATTTCGCTCGCCTGGCGGTCGACCCGCAGCATCTCGATCTCGGGCACGATTTTCTGATTATGAAGCTGCCGCGTGAGTTCAACTTCACGGCTGATGAATTGCCAGTTTTGCGAGAGTTTCGCTTCCTGCGCCCGGAGTTCATCCAGCTCCAGCGACTTCTGACTTTGCTGCTGGCTCAGCACTTGAATTTCCTGTTCAAGCTTCTTGCTGCGGGCTTCGAAGACGGCGAGTTCGGCGGCCACGGCTCTTGCGACCATTTCCGTCAATTCTTTTGAGAATTCCGGTTTGGTCATTCCCTTCGTTTCAGCTTCCAAGCGCTGGACTCTGGCCGCCATCGCAGCCCGCCGCTCACGGATTTCACCAAACTGCGCCGCAAAATTCGTATCGTCGATCCGCATTAGCGGCTGATCCTTTTTCACAATAGCGCCTTCCTGTGACAGGATCTCTCGAACAATTCCGCCTTCAAGTGTTTGCACTACTTGCATCTGCCGAGTCGGAATCACTCGGCCGGAACCCCGCTTAACTTCGTCGAGTACAGCCAAACTCGCCCAAACAAGCCCTACGAACATCAGTGCGAGGATTGTCATCAACAGCATGCGAGAGGTACGCGGCGTGCGCAACTCGACAGCCGCACGCACGTCATTCACAAAGGAAAAATCAGTTTGCCGCACTGGCTTTCCCTTCTTTTACAGCCGCTGCAGCAGTTGGTTTGGCGGACCCTATCGGGCCTTGGCGCAGGCGCGCGAGAATGGCGTCGCGCGGACCGTCGGCGACCAGCCGCCCCTTATCGAAAAGCAATATTCTGTCGACGAGTTCTAGCAGCGAAGGCCTATGCGTGGAAACGAGCATCGTGATCTCGCCCTGACTGAGCACTTTCAGGCGTTCGAGAAACTCGTGCTCGCTACGGACGTCGAAATGAGCCGTGGGTTCGTCGAGAAACAAGACCTTCGGTTTACGGATCAGCACTCTCGCAAGACCGATTGCTTGCTTCTGGCCTCCGGATAGACTGCGGCCCTGCTCGGCGATGGGCATGTCATAGCCGAGCGGGTGTCCGGCGATAAACGTCTCAACGCCCGCTAGGCGAGCGGCCTCGATGACTTCCTCGTCGGAAGCGGCGGGCCGGCCAAGCGTAATATTATCTCGTAGCTTGCCGAAGAAGAGGTCAATATCCTGAAGCACAAACCCAACGCCAGTGCGGAGATCGGTCGGGTCGTATTGTCTTGCATCGAAGCCATCGACCAGAATTTTTCCTTCTTGCGGCTCGTAAAAGCCCGCCAGCAGACGGCCAACCGTAGTCTTGCCAGAGCCAACACGGCCGATGATTCCGACCCTTTCGCCGGCCTCGATCTTGAACGACACATTCTCAAGCGCCGACTCGGAGCTGTTCGGATATTTGAATGAAACATTCTCGAAAGCCACGCGGCCATGGACGATCTTTCTTGCGACATAACTGCGGTCGAGAGGCCGTTCGCGCTCGAGTGACATCAAACCGTCGATCGCTTTCAGCGCGGTGATCGTTTGCGTGCCGCGCGTAATGACGGCCGCAATGCCGGCAATCGGCGCCATGACCCGGCCCGCGAGCATGGATGCTGCAACCAATGCACCAACGGTGATTTGGCCGTCCATGATGAGGAAAACACCCCATACGACCATTGCTAGCGTGGTCAGTTGCTGCGCTGAATTGGCGAAGGTCAGAGCCATAGATGACCAGAACTGAACGTCCTCGCTTGAGCGCGCGGTAGCCGCGATCGAGCGCTCCCAATTGCTCTGCATTTTGGCTTCGGCACCGGTCGCTCGGACCGTTTCGATCCCCGACATGGCTTCCACTAGAACGCCGTGACGAGCCGCGGATTCACTCTGCAGTCGGCGCATCGCTAAGGTCAGTGGTCGTTGCAGCAAGAGCCCTGCGCCAATCATTATGGGAAGCATCACAGCCGGTATGAGCGCCAACGGTCCTGCGATCAGATACAGCACACTTAAGAAGACCACAGCGAACGCCAGGTCCGTGATTGCAACAACCGTCCCCGACGTAAAGAATTCGCGAACAGAATCGAAGTCGCGCAATTGATTGGCGACTATGCCGACTGATGCTGGCCGCTGAGACATCTTCAATGCGAGCACATGCTCGAAAATGTTCGAGGCAAGGACAACGTCAACCTGCTTGCCGGTCATATCAATGATGCGGCTACGGACCATACGAAGAATGAAGTCGAATGTGATGGCAATCATCAGTCCAATCGCCAACGCGATCAGTGAGGGAACCGCGCCGTTCGGAATGACGCGGTCGTACACATTCATCACAAACAGCGGAGCGGCCAGCGCCAAGATGTTGACGACCAAAGCTGCGATCGCGACGTGGGTGTAGTTGTCCCAGAATTTCCAGACGACTGACCAGAACCAGTGGCCGGGCTGGTCAGCTGTCTTCGTGCCAGTCCGAGCGTCTTCCGCATACATCGGGCGCACGAGAAACGCATACCCGGAATATTCTGACTCCGGATCGGCCGATCGGTTGGCTGCTGACCCCTTCAGCTGCGAGGGATCGATCACTTCCGCTTTTTTCAGAATGCTATCAAGTTTGACGAGAATCCGGGTGGTGCCGTCCTTCATCAGCAATATCGCCGGCAGCACCAAAGCTGGAATGTCGCCGATCTTTCGTTTGACGAGTTCCACCTCGAGGCGAGCCCGTTTAGCGGCGCGTGCAAAAAGCTTCACGTCAAGCTGTCCATTGTTAATGGGCAACCCCGAAACAAGCGCTTCCCGGCTAACGGCCCGACCATGGCGCGCAGCCAGATACGCGAGCGCATCCAGCAACGGATCGCCATCCCTCGATCCACCGGCAGTAGGTATGGGGGCTTCATCTTCGCCTGGGCTCCTGGGCCACAGCCATCGAACCGGGTTCAATTTCCCCTCCAATCGGCAGAGTTGAAATATAGCGGAACTCGCGGTCAGCGATTGGAATACTTAAAATTGTAGTAAATGCCCGCACACGTCGATTGTGCTTTGGATGGCGTGGCCCACCCACGTGGGTGGCGCTAATCCCTTGGAAATGTGCCGCTTAGGGCAAATCGAGCGGCTTCCGGCATAAATGCCGATGCTTTTGCCGGCTCAAACTCTAAAGCGGAAGCTGACTTCTTCCGGTCATCCTGGCTGGCCGTTGCGGTGACCGGCCAGATCTCGGAGATATTCGACAGGGTTACCTTTGGCGCGATCGGGAAGCCGTAGAACGAGTCCTTCTTTAAGAACGGCTCGTATATATTCAGCGGTTCAGGGCCCTTCTTCGGCGCTCTTAGGAGTACTGGGGGGATTTTCGTAGGATATACACCGATGGGAATGACCGGAAGCGGATCGGCTTCCGCAGGCTGCGGTGCTTTCAGATATTCAAGCAACTTACCCATCGCCGCGAGCAACTGATAGTCGGCGAAGACCGACACGCCGCGGGTCGACGACAGAGAAACCATAGCATTGAACACTTGATTCTCGGCGTTCAACAAATCAATCAAGGTGCGCTGACCCAGTTCATATTCTTTACGGTAGGCATCGACGGTTTTGCGGGCGGATTCGATCTGCCGCATCAATGCGGCCGCGCGATCACCCGTGATGGTGCGCGCCGCCCATGCTCTGTCGATTGCGTCGAATGCCTCGCGCTGCAGTCTTCCATGACGCGCACCCTGCTCCGCCAGACGCTCGGCCGCTTCCACGCGGCGCCAGGACGTCTGGCCGCCGTTGAAAACATTCCAGGTCATGCGGACCCTGCCGCTATATTCGTCGCGGCGGCCAGCAAGACCGCCTGTATCTTCGCCCGTCAGGGCACGTCCTTCCAAAGCGACCGTCGGACCGAACTGGCCGGTGGTGGCGTCGAAGCCGTGCTTTGCTGCCTTCGCTTCGGCGCCGGCAACCTGAATGGTGGGGTTGTTCACGAGGGTAACTGCGAGCGCATCATCCTTAGTTTTCGGCAAACCCTTGAGCCGGCCGGGGAAACGGATGTTGAAAGCCTCTAAGCCAACAGCCTGACGATATGAGCCGCGCGCTTCGTCCAACCGTTGGCGAAATTCCGCGTAGATCGCTTCAGCAGCGGAGAACCGCTCCCTCGCCTGCTGAAGGTCGCCCTCACCCGTACGTCCGCCGTCGTAACGTTTCTGAACATTGTCCAAAATAGAACGGTGCGTTTCGACATAGCGACGTGCAAAATCGACCAACTGCAAATACCGGGCAACGTCTATATAAGCTTCGGCAGCACGAAGCGCGATCAGCTCCGTGCGCTCAAGCACCTTAAAGGCCGCCGAGTTTGTGCGCGCTGCTTGCCGCCACACCTCGTGGACCGAGGACAGTCCGTCGTAAAGTAACTGGCGAACAGCGACCGAGGCTTCCTTCCCGGTGACCGTGCGTCCGCTGAGGGCACTGGGAACCGCAATGTGATGATCCAGACGGTCCAACCCGATGGACGCATCGACCGTAACCTGGGGGAGCAAAGTTCCCTGCGTCTGACGCAGTTCGCTTTCGGTTGCTCGGCGATTGGCGGACGCCTCATCCACGCCAGGGTGACTTTGGACGGCCTGATTGATGGCGTCGAAAATGGAAAATTCGGATTGCGCTGACGAGTGGTGTGGGACCACAAGGAGCATCGCAGTCAGCACTAAGAAGAAAAATTGCATCTAACCGCCCCCCGCGGTCGGTGCTTATTTCCGTATTACAACCATGGATATCAGTTCCGGGGAGAGCGTTCAAATAAACGTCACCTTCGGGGTGGACTAAACGGAAGATTCCGAGCGGGTGTTACCCAAAAGCCATAGAGATAAGTAATTGATTCTAATAGATTATATGTCTTATGCCCGCTCCGAGATCGAATAATCCTATGCCGCTCGAATTTCCTTAAGAGAATCTAGGGGAAATTTTCGGCGAGACCAAAATTTTTGGTATTTAGGTAGTGCATTTGGTTGTTCGAGTCGCGTGGCGATTGACCTCAATGATGTTGCGTCCGGCGAATCCTCGCACTCTTGCCGAGCAGTCTCACCTGTTCAGGAGGCGGCTTTGGAATTGCGATCTCTAGTTCAGGAGGCGGTTCTGGAATTGCGATCCCAGGTCAAGCTACTCTTGCAAGCAAGTGAACTGACAAAGTAGCGCGATCATTCGGCGCCAACTAATGCGATTCTGTTGCCTTACCACTCTGCTCGAGATTTTCAGTACACACACAGCGAGGCTACCTCTGAACAGGTAAAGGAAAAACGACTCGATCCCATGCGTCGTGAAATACTCTGATGTCAGAACCAGACGTAGTTCTGAACTGAAATCGACCCAGTCGACACTAGGTTCGTAGTCATTCGGAAGCGCGCATATTGCTTCTAGTTCGGATACTCGCCGGCTCGCGCTCTCTCTCCCGCTCACGATTTTGCGCCCGTTCAAAGATTCCAATCAGTTGTAAATCCGCGCTTAATGCTGGTTGCAATTTATTGCCACTCATATGCACTTCCAACGTTTTTCCGTCGCGGTGGATCTGGAGCGACAAATCCCAACTACCGAATTGCCTGCTAAGTGCACCAGGATACCAGCGGGCGCTACCCGTCGCGGCACTTCCTTCACCGTTGTGATTGACGATTCCCGCCCAGCCAATGTTCGATGCAACCAGCAACCCGTGCGCGCTACGCGAAATTACAATCTCGCAGTCTCTGCAAGGGAATCGGCTCGACTTGGTCTGCCGCCATGCGCCAACATACTCGCTGTCACGAACCAAATCCGCTAGGACAATCGCACAGGTGTTTGACAGAGGGCAATTTCTAGCGTTCGCATCGTAAAAAACACGTACTTTCTCAGTTTCATGTGAGCATACTGTATTTGCGACATCGCGATGGATGATTTCAATTTCGCGGCGATCGAGTGAGAGACGAAGGATGTAATTCCCCGCAATGAAACTTTGCGTATCGTTTGTACTTTGACGGAATTTGAATGTCTGTCCGCGGACGAGTCCCGCGGAAAGCAGCCCTCCACCGATCTCCATGACCGTTACATACTCACCGGTAAGATCGTTGAGTGGACAGTCGTAGCTTCTGATCTGGGCGCTCGCATCAAAACTCAATCCAAAAAAAACAGATGCAGCCAAGTTGGCCAAGAAGAGAGGGCGGCCCATTCACGCTCCTGCAATAAATCACCGCTCCCCAGCTATGATTCATCGCCGGTAAAATGCGCGTCGAAATCCGGCAACAATGAGAGATTGCTGAATTTTTTTGTGGACGGTCTCCATCAATAAAAACGAAAAAGAATTCGCAGGGGCTGAGCCGCGACCCTACTAAGCCATATTGTTGTCGTGATTCGGAGCCCTCTCTGTAGCAAATACTAGACGGTGCGGGACGCACGAGGAGTATCTTGTACATCCGAGCAGCAAAAAGATCACCTACGAACGCGACAAGGTGGTGTTACCACCTGACATGATCTGCATCTGCGCGAGGGGACGTAAATGTTATTGCTCTCAGTGAAAAACGAATGAAAATGCATGTCGTCCGTGAGAATGGGAATTTACCCTGCTGCGCTTGGGCTGAATAAATAACGGACATCCCAGGGCAGCTGCCATAAAAACCTACGAAGGTTCAAGTTTTCTCCAGGTAGCGAAATGCCTTCGCTTGAACCGGAACAGCCAAACCCAATATCTGCACCCAATGAGGAGATGACGCGTTGCGGCTAAACCATCGTCCTCAATTCTCCTCGAAGTCGTCAAACAGAGACCTTTCCGGCCTTGCTGGTGCTGAGATGCGGCTTCTGCTCGCAGGCGTGAGTCCAAACTCCGAAGCAATTCTCATCATGATTTCGGTCTGACGATTGGCTATCGCCACGTAAGGCGACTGAATCGGATAACCGCTTGGACTTTTAACCATCGACCCATACTTCTGAATTGCTTCCGTTGCCTCAGCCCAAAGTGCGTAAGCACCGCAATATGATGCGAGAGCCGCTCTATCCAGCGCCGTGATCACCCTCAGTGGTGCCAACTCCGAAACCAATCGATCCCATTCGCGCCTGGCGGTTTCGCCGAGTTCAGGTGGCGGGTCGGGTATTACAATTTCAGGTCTGGGTTCATGAGCGTTCAATGGACGCTTCCCTGGGTTTCCATTGAGAATCTTCATTCGCGTTGGTTTTGGTGGCCGGCCCCTCACCGCTTCACCCTCGCTGCCTTGAGCGATTTAGAACGCCGTTTCTCGGTTACTTCATCAAAGACCGAACCGCTGCCACTTAGCGTGGCTTGCTTTCCAGAAAATGTTTGCCATCGCCTGATTGCAGTTTCGGCATACTGAACGTCAATTTCAATTCCGAAGCATTTGCGCTTGGAGGTTTCCGCAGCGATCAAACTCGTGCCGCTCCCGATAAATGGATCGTAAATCGCTTGTGCCTCGACGGTGTTGTTCACCATCGGACGCCGCATACACTCGACTGGTTTCTGCGTACTATGGGTCGTCTCGGAATCCTGGCCGCCGCTGCTTATCGTCCAAAGTGTCGTTTGCTTTCGATCGCCGGTCCAATTGCCCTTCTTACGTACGGCATACCAGCAGGGTTCATGTTGCCAGTGATAATCACCGCGGCCGATCACTAGTCGCTCCTTCGCCCAGATGATTTGCGCCCGCACGACAAATCCTTGCTTTTTGAGGCTCTCGGCAACTGTCGTGGAATGAAGCGCTCCGTGCCAAACGTATGCGATTGATCCGGGAAAGAGTGCCCATGCATCCTCCCAGTTCGCCCGCTTGTCGTTCTGAACTTTTCCAGTCCGCGCGGAATTGTTGACGCCAGCCCGATGGCGCCAGGTCGGATCGTAATCGACGCCATAAGGAGGATCCGTGACCATCAGTATAGGCTTGGACCGCCCAAACAATGCCTTCACTAGTTTCGGATCCGTACAGTCACCGCAAGCCAACCGGTGGTCACCCAAACACCAAATCTCGCCTGCCCGGACAATCGGCTCATCAGTTAGCGCAGGGACATCGTTTTCATCGATAAGGCCGGAACCAACGTCTGGAGCCAATGCTTGCGCGAGTTCTTTTTCCTCAAACCCAAGCAGTTTCAAATCTGCGCCCATTGCCGAGAGGTCCTTCAGCTCGAGACGCAACATCTCCGTGTCCCATCCAGCGTTCATCGCAATGCGATTATCAGCAAGCATTAGTTGCCGGCGCTGAAATTCATTTAGCTCGCGTAGCTGGATGACTGGCACTTCGGATAATCCCATTAGCCGCGCAGCTGCGAGACGACCGTGTCCAGCAATCAGATCACCCTCGTCCCCGACAAGTATGGGGTTGCTAAAACCGAATGCTCGAATGCATCCGGCGATTTCAGCAATTTGAGAATCGGAATGCGTACGCGCGTTCCGAGGCGACGGAATGATGCGGCTCAACGGCCAGTATTCGAGCCGCAACTGGCGAGTGGAATTTGGACTGTTAATTTCAATTGCGTTCGTCATGTCCTACCCTTCCTACCCCCCCCCCCGAATTTCGCGGCCAAAATCTGCGTATTTTCCAAAAAAAAGTTTTCGGAATTTCGCGGCGATACGCGCGCGGGTACCCCGCCGGTCCCATACTCGAAGGTTGTAGAGTTTTGACCCGCCCCCGCCTCCTGGCCTGAGAGTCAACCCTGTCAACCGAGTCAACCTTACTTTTTCGAGGTGCAGCTAGCGGAACCGCGGGGTCCGAAATACCCGCACGTGAAAGGTCGCTAGAAGGAACCAAAGAAGTCACTGGCCTTGCTCCTTGTCGCGTAGGAAGCGCTGCTTCAAGTCATCCAGATCTTCACTGGTAAGTTTGCCCGCTAGCAGCCGCCGACAGAGCGCAGGCACTTCGTCTTCTACGCGTGAGAGAATTTCCCATCCTTCGCGGCCAAGCCGACGAGCAAGTTCAACCTGAGCCTGCTGATTGATGGCCTGTTCAGTGGAAATTAGGCCTTCTCGGCGACCTGCTGAGCCTCCTCCACGTATTGGCTGATGTTGTCTTGCTAAATTATGGTTCAGATAGTGGTTCTTCGGTCCGCCGTGAGAGTCATAACCTCTTGTGTCACGGTTTCGTTTTACATCGCGCTCTTGGCACGGACACGAAAGCCAATACTTACTTGGCAAACGCGCTTTGCCGCGGAATTTTCTTTCGACGCGAACGTGGCCCCCGCCTTCAAGCAGCGGCAAAATACGGTGCACCGTTCGCGTTGAGATGGATGCCTTGTCCGCGATCGTTCGAACGCGTGGATAGCAAGATCCATCAACCAAGCTTGCGTGAGACGCGAGTGCCACCAGCAATAGCTTGGCATTGGCCGGTAGCTGTTGGTCTAAAGCCCAGAGTACCGCTTTAAAGCTCATGCATCTCTCCCTGCTCCAGGTTGGGCCGGGTCGAGGAAACAGTTTTAGACGTTATCCAAGAGTGAAGGTCATGGCGCCGGTAACGGATGGATCGGCCGGCGCGCACAAATAAGGGGCCGTTCCCCTTCACGCGCCATGCTTGGAGCGTTCGTATCGAGAGGTTGAGCACCTCAGCCGCTTGAGTTTCTGTTAGGAGCGTATCGTGCTCAATGATGCTGATTGAAGCGTGCATTTGTGTTTAGCCACACCGTTTGCGATGGCCAAACGTTTCACGCTCCTGGGCTTGAAAATAGATGCCACGATTAAATCAGCGCGCCGATTCTAACTCGCGACCTTTTTGGGAGCACCAGCCGCTGCCCAAGCTGGCGCCTTTGCAATTCGAATTGCTTCGCTCCAAGCAATATCGAACCGACGCTTGCTCAGCTTCTCCGGCCATTTGGTCTGAGCGGTGGACCAGTACCAGTTCTTTGTTCGTGTTCGATGGTGTGGGCTCGCTTGCATCTCCGCACCCAGCCAGGCCCGACATTCGGAATAGGCGGACGCGCTCGTCTGAACATTCCTGACACTTTTCTTATTGGGGACGTTCGGTAAATCGGGAGGAATAGTAGGATTGCTTGGCATGCGTACGGGCTTTTCCAACATTAGACCCGTAAATGTGGGAGGCGACAAAGCCTTAGTTTCATCTTCGACATGCCTTCTACACTCAATCAGATCGCCATTTTCGAGGTCTATATAAGATCCCGTCCGCCTCCAGAGTGCTCTTGGTAAATCGATAAGAGCGTTTTGCGGCTGACAAAATCCCTTCGCTACTAACTGTCCAGAATCGAGATAGCTGATCAACCGTCCAAAACGCCATTGAAGTATTTGGATGACGGCTCTTTCTTTCATATGTACGCGGTCTCGATTGAGGTAACCGACAGGGGAATTGTAAGGGCATTCCGAACCAAAATTTACGGGCCATATCGCTGAGTAGGGCATCCAACAATAGCCGAATTCACCGACACTACCCCCAGCAGTTTTGGCGCGCTTCCGTCGGCTCAATAGTTGGGGATCTTGAAAAACAAACCGCTCGCAAGCTTCAACAAAAGTAAGACCCACAAGTTCGTCTATAGCGTTGGGTGCCTCAATGGCCGGATAAATTCGGATAGAGAATATTTTCTTCGGCGGCGTAGTCGGGTTGATTGCGTTGGACTTTCGCCAATTAATTTTAAGGATAACCTCCCATGCATCTCCCGGAATGATTGTCTCGGGTGCAGTTGGATCTCCTATCCGTCCCGTAGCCACAAGCTTTCCGCTTCTCAAATGCTTTCTATATTGGGAGGCGAGCCTTAACTTTGCCCGGTCTAGTTCGGCTGCCAGCTTCCTTCGACGACGAAGACTGTCGTCGTCGTAACCTGCGCCGCCCTCCACTCCGTTATTCCATCTACCAAGGATGCGAGTACGACCGCCTGCGCTTTTCAGCTTACGGTACGCTGCTGCGTATGAACTCCAATCGTCAGGTTCAGCGCAATGAATTATTGCTTCTCGTAAAGTCCATGGACGAAAAGCGCGCAA
The DNA here is from genome assembly GCA_022844205.1 of Xanthobacteraceae bacterium. Taxonomy (GTDB): domain Bacteria; phylum Pseudomonadota; class Alphaproteobacteria; order Rhizobiales; family Xanthobacteraceae; genus JAUSIF01. The sequence continues at coordinate 135,702 of JALHMF010000008.1, forward strand.
TCCCGCACTGCCCGGGATGAATTCCTCAGAATCAGTATCGCTGCGACTCGCCATGCCAAATCGTGTGTTCAAAATGTAATTTTGGGTTGGCATGCTTCAGGTTTTGCACAGCTTTGCTCTTCGCTGCCTTTCCCTGCTGTACGTTTCAGATCGACGGACTTCGCTAAGAAATTCTAAGTGCTAGTATTTTTGAAGAGCACTGGCATTTTGTGGGAATGAAAGCGCCACACTTAGCTAGCCCAAATTCATCCAACAGAATTGTCGAAATCGGCGAAATCCTGGCCACCGGCCTCATGCGTGTGTTGGCGAAGAAGTCCAGTGAATTACCACGCCAAAATGGAGAAAATTCTCTCGACTTCGCTGCCGATCAGAGCGGTCATCCGGACCCTAAAAGCCCGGAGAACGCCCAATGAGCGAGAATGTTCTGGCCCAATTGGCGGCCCTTAAGACAACGCCTATTGCCGATCTAAAGCAGAAATGGCGCCAGCTATTCGAAACGGACCCACCGCAGTTCAATCGGCGATATCTCGAAAACCGGCTCGCCTATCGGATTCAGGAACTGGCTTACGGGGGCTTGAAGCCTGAGACCATTGAGCGACTGGACGCTATCGCCGACGAACTAGAAGGCAAACCGTCCAAGCGGCGCAATCTGATTACCCAGCGCCGCCCAGTCATTGGAACAAGGCTCATACGAGAGTGGCAAGGTGTCGAGCACTCCGTGACGGTACGAGAGGCCGACTTCGAATATCAGGGTCGGCCGTACAAGTCGCTCTCATCAATTGCACGGCTAATTACGGGCACGCGCTGGAACGGATGGATCTTCTTTGGCCTGAAAAACATGAAAGGCCAAAAATGAACGCGCCTCATGTCCGGAAACTCAAATGCGCGGTTTATACCCGCAAGTCCACGGAAGAAGGGCTCGAGATGGAGTTCAACAGCCTGGACGCCCAGCGGGAGGGCTGCGAGGCCTATATCGTAAGCCAGAAGGCCGAGGGATGGGTTCTAGTACCTGATCACTACGATGATGGCGGGTTCTCCGGCGGCAATCTCGAACGGCCTGCCCTGCGCCGGCTTTTGGTTGATATTGAAAAACAGCGAGTGGACATTGTCGTTGTCTACAAAATCGACCGGCTCAGCCGCTCATTGATGGACTTCGCAAAGCTCGTCGAAGTGTTCGAGCGGAACAAAGTCACCTTCGTCAGCATCACGCAGTCCTTCAATACAACCAACTCAATGGGACGTTTGATGCTCAACGTGCTCCTGTCTTTTGCGCAATTTGAACGGGAAGTGATCGGCGAACGCGTCAGAGACAAAATCGCCGCTTCGCGTAAAAAAGGCATCTGGATGGGTGGCAGCGTTCCTTTTGGCTATCAATCGAAAGATAAAAAGCTGATTGTGCGCGAGGAACACGCCGAGATCGTTCGCCACATCTTCCGGAGATTTGTTCAACTCGGATCGGGAACAAAACTCGTCAGAGAACTGCGCGAAAAAGAAGTCCGCAATCGCTCGGGCAATCTGATCGACAAGTCTTTCATTTATAACGTTCTCAGCAATCGCGTCTATCTGGGCGAAGCGGTACATAAGGGCATGCCCTATCCCGGTGAACACAAGCCAATCATCGATCGTGACGGTTGGGACCAAGTACATGAGATTTTGAAGGAGAGTCCTCGGAAGCGCGGTGCGCGAAACCGCGCGCAAACACCCGCCCTGTTGAAAGGTCTAATCTTTGGCCCAACCGGATGTGCAATGACCCCTAGTCATACTCGTCAGCGCGGTAAGCTTTATCGCTATTACGTCTCGATAGACGCGATAAAGATCGGAAAAGAGGCCTGCCCAGTTAGAAACATGGCTGCGGGTGAGATTGAAGGCGCAGTGATCGCTGAAATCAGAAAACTAATGAAAACGCCGGAGATCGTTGTCGCTACATGGCGCGCTGCCAGAAAATCGATCAAAGGACTAACAGAGCGGCAAGTACGAGAGCATCTAGAACGCTTCGATGAAATCTGGTCCGAACTGTTTCCGCAAGAACAAACCAGAATCTTCCAACTATTGGTCCAGCGTGTCGATATCACGGAAACCCGCGCCTCAATCACGCTCAGCACTGCTGGCTTGGCTTCGCTAGTTACCGAACTCACTGCTGGACAAAGTGAGAAAGCCGCATGAACAAGCCCTCACCTGCTACGATCGTTGTGCATGTGCCGCTGAAATTTTCGATCCGCGGCGGACGAAAAACTGTCATTACGCCGGGAACCATGTCGACGTCCGCTCCGCACAAAAGGAACACGCCACTAATAAATGCTTTGGCCCGAGCTCACCGCTGGCAGCAAGCTCTGGAAAAGGGAGAGTTTGCGAATGTCCAAGAACTGGCAGAAGCAAAGAAGGTCAACTACTCCTTTGTTTGCCAACGGCTCCGGCTGACGTTACTTGCGCCAGATATCTCGCAGGCGATCATGGATGGCACATCAGATTTAACTTTAGTAGATGTTCCTAAATCGTTTCCAAATTCGTGGATTGAACAGCAAGCGCGACTCGCTCAAATAAGAAGTCAGCTCACTAGCGTTTGTTAGACCGTCCGGCGAGTATCGCGGCAGCCTGGCGCGCTCCCTCGCGATCAAAAAACGGTCGAGCCCGCCATAAGCCCAGCTAGTGCCGTTAAGACCGCACCTTGAACACGACGTCGTGCTCGCGTGCGTGTTCGACGACCTTTAGGCCGAAATCGTCCTTCGGTCCCAATTCAGTCGCTGGCGCATGATTAACCTGAAGGGACACGACCTTCTGTTTGAAATCGGTGGTGTGTCCCTGAATGTGGATCATATCGCCAACGCGCAATGAATCGGACGCGAACAGCACGGTTGCGACTGACAGGTGGCTGTATAGTGAGTCACGATGACGATACGCTTGCCCTGCGGAGCGGGCCGCTCTGGCGGATTGGTTAGTGTTGACTTGATCGCGGCCCTTGCGGTCGGCTTGGTTTTTTTGATGATGTTCGCCGGAGCCGCGCCTTCGAGGCCTTGTTGACGGGGGTTTCTTGCGCTTTGACTTGATTTGCCTTTGGCTTTCTTTTTTGTCGCTATCCCCCTCCCTCAACCATGCACCGGCATTTATTTTCTCATGAGTGCACTCGCCTGGCCCGCTAACGCGGCGCCTGCGTGCCGCGGGTGGCTCCGTAAGAAGAGTCTTTTGGACCGCTGGCCCGAGGTGCTGCCCGAACGATCACGTCACCCGCCGGCACCCACCCTACATTGGTGATTTCCACCCATTCACCCGATTTGCTTCGCACGGGCGAATACTGGATTGTGTAATCGGGAAGATCGGCGATCTTCCTTCCTCCTGGCGTGTCGTAGACCGGTACGCTTTTCACGCCCGGCCGCACCGAAACGATCACTTCCTGTGCAATCGTAGGCGTGGCGAGGAAGAGCAAAGCCAATAGCGCAGTGCCTATCCACGCCGGTTTACTGACTCTCATTTTCAACCTCCCTGAGGTGAAACCGTGCTTCAACGTGGCGCTTGCGTGCCGCTAGTAGCGCCGCGAAACTGATCCTTCGATGCCGGTCCGCCGGCTGTCGGCTGGCCGCGCCGCGTGACCACTTCACTCGCATGAACCCAAGCGCGTCCCCATCCGAAATCCACCTCCAGCCAGTCTCCCGTTCTGCTTACGATACGCAGGTTGGTCATGTTATGGGCGAACTCCGCACCGTATTCCTTGCCTCCCGGGCCTTCATACTGCTTGACGTTCTTCAGGCCCGGCTTCGCTGATACGATCACTTCCTGAGCGCTAGCTGGAACAGCGTAAGAAAGAACAGAGATCAATGCGGCAGCAATCCAAACTGCTTTTCTGAACTTCATATCCTCCTCCTCAGCAAGAACTATCGTATCCCCGTACCAACTGTTCCGCCGCGCGAGGTGTCGCTGGGAGCGGGCCGCGTTCCTGCACTGTGTGCACGGGCCATAACATCTGCACCGGAAACCCAACCGTTACCCAGCTGGATCCAGCCTCCAGACTTGCCGTAAACGGTCATGTTGATGAGTTCATAAGAATGGAATTCAAAAATCTTCCTTCCATTCGGAGCGTCATAGATCGAGATGACGCCAGGCCTTGCCGAAACAACCACCTCCTGCGCAACTGAAGGGATTGCGAATAACAGAGCGGCGATGAATGCGATGGCAATCCAAACTTTTCTGCGCTGCATTTCATCCTCCTTTAGAAATCCGCCAAGAGTTCAGCGCGGCGCTGGAGTGCCCATTGTTCCGCCCCGTGACGTATCGCTCGGATAAGGGCGGTTGGCAGACGGACGTGCGTTGCCGAGCACCACATCGGCGGAGGAAACCCACATGCCATCCGCAATTTCAATCCAAGCCCCCATCTTGGCACGCACTCGCTTATTCACGAGGTCATGCGGATAGGCCTCCACAATCTTCTTGCCTGCGGGATTGTCGTAGACTGGTATGTTTTGCACGCCGGGCCGCACCGACAAGATCACTTCCTGCGCTCCGGCGGGCGCTGCCACGAAAAGAAAAGCGAACAACCAGGCGATCAATCCCGTTTTGCTGAATTGCATGCACGCCTCCGTTCATACCTGTCGGGGGAATTCTAGCGCGGTGGCCGGCCCCCCTCTGTCGCGCCGCGAAACACGTCCTGAGGGCCCGAACGATTTGCGGAAGGCTTGCCGCGCACGAGGATATCCGAACCTGCTACCCAGCCCGCACCCCAAGGGAAGCCGACTTGAACCCATTCTCCCTGCCTGCCGGTGACGGGCCGGTTGATGAGCTCGCTGGCTTGCGCAGGCCCGCTCTGTCCCCCGCCGGGAGCGGTAAAAACCGTGACGCTTCCGAGCCCCGGTCTGGCGGATACGACGACTTCCTGCGAGGCCGCTGGCGGCGCGAAAGAAGCGAACGCGGCGAGGATGAACGCAAGAATTGCAACCCGTTGCAGATTCATTTTCGTCTCCCGGACTTCCGTTTTCGCCGTGTTGTTTTCTTGGGTCTTCGTAAGGAGCTTACGATGGTCGTTGTGCAAATGCCTGCGTTCATCACAGTCTTACGCAGTAGTGTAGGAATGACTGCGGTGGTGAGGGCGGCGCCGACCCAGTTGACCGGCGCCAGATTGAGCATGGCGAAAGCAAGGGCACAGAACACAGCGTAGAACGCGATCATCGAAGCGGTCAACAGCGTCCCGCACAGGTCGCATTCTTGTGTCCGGGCGGAACGCGCATCTCGCGCAATGGCCAGAAAGTAGGCAAACACAAAGAAAATCAGGTTCACCGTGCCCGCGCTTACGCTAATGCCGGCAATACGCGCAGTATCCGCCTTGTAGCCGTTCCCGAACGTCAACAAGTTATCGAGCGCCATCGCGTGCATGTGTACCCCGGGAATGCCGCGAACGGTCGGCGGTCGCACGAGGTCCGGGCTCGGCCCAATGAAGCCGCCATAGAGAATGATCTTGCCGCGCATCGCGTCGGCCATTCTTTTCCCTGTCTCGGGATTGTTCGCGCCCGCGAGCAGCTCGAACACGCTGATCTGCGGATGATAGGGACAGTCGGTGGCGACCGCTTCGCCCACGGGCTGCAGCAGCTCGTACCACGGTGTCACCTTGCAAGGATGTCGGTCGGGCAGGAACTCAAACAGATTTGAATGCGCCGAACCCCAGATCAGCCGGAAATAATCGTCGCGGAACGGGCGCAGTTGGCCGGAGCGCGGGCAACGCGCATCCGGCGCATCGCCGCCGCACAGGAAATCGTAAAGCGCCAGTGCCGCGGCCGGTTTCGTGTCGGCACCCGGCGTGTCGGTGCATTCTGGCTCGCTGGCTCCACTGCTTCCGGAAAGTGGTTCGAAAAAATGGAAGCAATAGGCACTGCGCATCGAGAGATTGACGAATTTCGGCACCGAGACGAGCGGGCGTAGGGCGAATTTCGGCTCCAGTCCGTTCGGCCGCTCCGTCGTGCGGTGACCGGCGGCGAGGAACAGCGGGATGGGGTATTCTTTAAGGATTTGTGCGAAACGGTCGGCATCGCTGCGCTCCGATTTTTCATGCGCGCGGGCAAATACGAAATCGATGAATACCGCCTTCGGCTGGAACGAGGCAATGCGCGAAAGCGCCAGCTCGTGCAGGAAATAGGTGACCGGAAACCGGTCGCCGAAAAAGTCAATGTCCTCGTCGGTGATGACCACCACGACGATGTCATCGCGGTGCGCAGCTGGATAAAAGCGCGAGAAGGCGAGGTTGAGGATTTCCGCCGACACGCTTTCCGTGGTGGACTTGAAGCCGAAAATGTTCTGCGTGTAGAGCGCGAGGCAGAGCAAGAAGGCGACGGCGTGAAACGCAAGGCCTGACGCGAGGCCGCGGCCGGCGGTGATACGACTGGCGCCGGGCAGTTTCATCGGGCGCGGTCACCGCTCTGATCGCGAGAAACAGGAGGCTTTATTAGAATTGGCCACCTTCGTCGTTGTCAACAGTTCAACGGATACAACCCGCAAGGCCGGCCGCTATGGAGACTGGCCCCTGAAGCTGGCTTGAACCTGAACAAAAGCGAAATAAATCGTGCCCACCACGGCCAAGGCGACCAACATCGCGAAACGTCCATTATGGAACATTCTAGCTGAGAACGATCTAGGATCTAGCCAAGAAGGAGTTCGGCCATAGCAAATTACCAGACAAATGCAGCGCTGCCGCCACGTTAAAAAAACGAAAAAACTAATTTCTACTCATCTAGGTCTTATTGCTATCAAGTACGATACGGGCAGGTTTCATTCGCTGTCGTGATGATTGGCCGAGATTAATTGCCGATTTAACATAGTCCAGCAAAGCCACACGCGCATGGTATTGCCGAAAGTCTTCACTTAATTTCGAATCCGTAAGTTCTGGCGATGTCTGATCGTCACGTCCTGACGTTATGGGCACGTCATCAAAAGAAATTCCGCGACTCGCTAGAAAGGTTGCGACAATGACTTCAAAAGTCATCGGCGCACGGTGGTCCATATGTCCTTCGTCCAACCGGAGCGATGCCCCCGTCTCCGCGCATGAAACCATGCCATTTGCATCACGATGCTGAACAAAGAAAGTATCACGGGCAGTATAGAGATCGATCCTCACAGAACGGCGCAATGCCTGAGATACTTCCTGCTTGCGGCTGGGGCTGCGTCCGCTGATACAATGAAGATAAGAAAAGTCGGTGCCTGTTCCATCGACGCGCACAATGCGGAAGCAAGGCGTCCCCTCTTCCGTCATCACGACTTCAAAATGGCCAACGCCCGAACCGATTTTGACTGCGAATTCGCTATGCCGAGGAAGAAGCGCGATCAGATCGAGCGCATCTTCATCGCTTACTTTCTCACCCGGAGTGTAGCGATTTAGCATGGCCTTAAAGAAGGCCGTCGCCTCCTTCTGGCTTCCAAATGCTCTAGTCGCTATTTCGACTGGCTTGCTACCCATACCCTAAGCCTCTCATAGTCGGCACGATTACGGTTTGATTTCCTGTCGGATGTCCCTTCAAAACTGATAGTATCATTTTAAATTGTCCAAGCTCAAAAGCTCAGGACAAGGGATTGAGTATCCAAGTATGAAAGTAAGCATCCCGATATCCTACGTATTGTGATTTTTTCATTTTCCCAACGGGCAATTGTGATGGAAAACGACTGGATTGATAGACGGGTAGATGAAGCTCAACAGGACAGCGCTGTTGCTGATTCCGTAGCGACAGAAATAAAAAACCAACTTAATGGAAAACTAAGTGAACGCGCACTGACCGCGGGAGAATTGAAAGCATTAGCGGAAGCCTTATTGGAGCTTTCAGAGGACGCGATCACGGATGAGGCATCCGAATGAGGATCAAGATGGTTAGCCTCACATGGTTTCGAGGGGCGTCCTGGCCTGCACCCGGTTCCGAAGACACCGAGTTAGGTGTTTTCATGGGACCGGAGGTGCGTCATGGAGAGGCGGAAGTTTACGCGAGAGTTCAAGCTTGAGGCCGTGCGGCTGATCACG
>JALHMF010000009.1 GCA_022844205.1 Xanthobacteraceae bacterium
GTCTCTCCGGCTTCGGATCACGCTTTCGCGTCCGCTCCACTTCACGAACGCCTCATGATGCGTCCCCGGTGAGCGGGAGTGCGCGGAGAATAAGGGAAGTGGAAGGAGCGGGGATAAGGGGTCGTAAGCGATTGAAAAATCAGTGGGGCTGTTCACACAACCCTCATCCTGAGGAGCCCGCCGCTCATCCTTCGAGACGCGCCCTGCGGGCGCTCCTCAGGATGAGGCAAAGAGAGGCAAGACGGCGGGCGTCTCGAAGGATGAAGGCCACAGCCTTAAGTAATCTATGCCATGCGCGCAATGTTTGACTCCCGCGTTATGGATTCCGGGCTCGCGGCTCGTTCCACTCGCCGCGCCCCGGAATGACGGAAGCCGCGGATGGCCGGGACAAGCTCGGCTGACCTCTTGTAATGTGTCGTCCCCGCGAAAGCGGGGACCCATACTCACAGCGCCAAATTCAAGCAGGCGTTTATGGATCCCGGCTCTCGCCTTGCTTCGCCCGGCATGACCGGGCGATCCAGTAATCACTAAGCGAATTCTCTGACGCCTGTATTCATCGTCCGCCTTCGCGGACGATGACAAGAAAGTTTCAAAGTACCTTGTTACTCTTCTTCACCTTCTCCGCATCGACATAGACCTGCTCGCCGAGCGCTTTGAATTTTTCGCTCATTTCGGCCATGCCTCTTTCGGCCTCATCCTTCGAGACGGGTGCTTGCGCACCCTCCTCAGGATGAGGATTAAGGCCGAGTGCCGTCTTCTCGTTGTCGCCGAGGCTCGCCGCGTAGTCGCGCACGTCCTGCGTGATCTTCATCGAGCAGAATTTCGGCCCGCACATCGAGCAGAAATGGGCGACCTTGTGCGCGTCCTTCGGCAGCGTCTCGTCGTGATAGCCGCGCGCGGTGTCGGGATCGAGGCCGAGATTGAACTGGTCCTCCCAGCGGAAATCGAAACGCGCGCGGGACAGCGCATCGTCGCGCAGCTGCGCCGCCGGGTGGCCCTTGGCCAGGTCCGCGGCGTGGGCCGCGATCTTGTAGGTGATGACGCCGGTCTTCACGTCGTCGCGGTTGGGCAGGCCGAGATGTTCCTTCGGCGTGACATAGCAAAGCATCGCGCAGCCGAACCAGCCGATCATCGCCGCACCGATGCCCGACGTGATGTGATCGTAGCCGGGAGCAATATCCGTCGTGAGCGGCCCCAGCGTGTAGAACGGCGCCTCTCCGCATTCTTTCAGTTGTTTATCCATGTTGATCTTGACCTTGTGCATCGGCACATGGCCGGGGCCTTCGATCATCACCTGGCAGCCCTTTTTCCACGCGACCTGCGTGAGTTCGCCGAGCGTCTCCAGTTCGGCGAATTGCGCGCGGTCGTTGGCGTCGGCGATGGAGCCGGGGCGCAGGCCGTCGCCCAAGGAGAAGCTCACATCGTATTTGCGCATGATGTCGCAAATCTCGTCGAAGCGTTCGTAGAGGAACGACTCCTTGTGCCGCGACAGGCACCACTTCGCCATGATCGAGCCGCCACGCGACACGATGCCGGTAACGCGGCTGGCGGTGAGCGGGACGTAAGCGAGACGGACGCCGGCGTGAATGGTGAAATAGTCCACGCCCTGCTCGCACTGCTCGATCAGCGTGTCCTTGTAGACTTCCCAGTCGAGCTTCACGGGATCGCCGTTCACTTTTTCCAGCGCCTGATAGATCGGCACGGTGCCGATCGGCACCGGCGCGTTGCGCAAAATCCATTCGCGCGTGTTGTGAATGTTGCGGCCGGTGGAGAGGTCCATCACCGTGTCGGCACCCCAGCGGATCGCCCATACCATCTTGTCGATCTCTTCCTCCACGGAAGAAGTGACTGCCGAGTTGCCGATATTGGCGTTGATCTTCACGAGAAAATTGCGGCCGATGATCATCGGCTCCAGTTCCGCGTGATTGATATTGGCCGGGATGATCGCGCGGCCGCGCGCGATCTCGTCGCGCACGAATTCGGGCGTTACATATGCAGGCAGCGCGCCGCCGAACTGCTCGCCATCCGCAAGTGCGGCCTCGGCGCGTTCCAGCTGCTGCTTGCGTCCGAGATTTTCGCGCGCCGCGACGTAAATCATCTCTTTTGTGATGATCCCGGCGCGGGCGAATTCATATTGCGTGACGGGTGCGTTTTCCACACCGCGCAGCGGCTTGTGCCGGGCGGGAAACGCGCGGGCGAGGTATTTTCCCGTCGCGTTGCCATTATCGACCGGCTTCAGCGGCCGGCCTTCATATTCCTCGACGTTTTTTACGATATTTGCGCGCTCCTTCACCCATTCGATGCGGGCGCGCGAAAGACCTTTCTCCACATCGATCTTCACATCCGGATCGGTGTAGGGGCCGGACGTGTCGTAAACCGGCAGCGGCGGCTCGTTCGCGCTTTCGGACAGCGCGATCTCTCGCACCGGCACGCGCAGATCGGGGGCGGCGTCGGGCGACACATAAACCTTGCGCGAGGCGGGCAGCGCGCCGGTGGTGACTTCCGGGGTGCTGAAATTCTTCGGAGGTGCAACCTTGTTCATCCGTCTCTCCTCGCGCTCTGCCTCATCCTTCGAGACGGACGCTGACGCGTCCTCCTCAGCATGAGGTTTGGATAGACTGATCCCGCTGGAGAAAGGTTTCGTTGTCCTGTCCCTTCGCCGGCATGACCCGGATCAGGTTCAAAGGGTTACCGCTCTTGCGGAATCTCAGACCCTTTCAGCGCGCAATCTTCTCCGAAAACTGGTTCCCATCCCCCATCAAGTCGGGGACAAGCTTTTTCGGGATCGCGCGTTCAGGGACTCCCCTCGGAACGGCTTGAATGTAGGCCGATGCGGGTTCGAGTCAATCGGACGCAAAGGTCGCGCGCACGAGATCGCGGTACAGCAAAATCTGCCGCGGCAGGATGGTCTGGTCTTTCAGCAGGCGCCCGAGGATCAATCCGCCTTCCACGCTGGAAGCCGCCATGTCGGCGAGCGCCTCAAAATCGACCGGCTGTTTCGGCGGATAGGTTTTCGCGATCAGTTCCAGCCGCTCGCGGAACCGCTTTCGCCAGGCGAGGACGCTCGCGGCATTGAGGTCGCGGATTTCCCCGTTGAAGAGCTGGTCCTGATAGCAAAAGGACGCCGCGAGACAGCCCGGATGCGCTTCCGGCAGATTGGCGAACATTTCGGCAAAGAGTTTCAGGCCGACGAGAAAGCCGTGCAATGGATCGTCGTGCAGTTCGTCGCCGCGCTGGAAGATGTCGTTCAGGACCTTGGTGTCCTGCTCGATGTAGCGCAGCATCATCGCCTTGGCGAGTTCGCCCTTGTCCTTGAAGTGATAGAAGAAGCCGCTCTTGGTGATGCCGACGGCGGCGATCAGTTCCTCGATCGAGGTCGAAGCAAAACCCTTGGCGAGGACGGCGGCCTCGGCCACAGCAAGGATTTTCTCCCGCGTATCGCGTGGTTTTTTCTCGGCGGCTTCGAGCATGGACCTACTGTACCACGGGTACAGTTGCGCAATGAAGACCGCCGGAATCTGGACAAAATCCGGCGGTTTGCGCGGTTTGCGCGCTCCTCGCAGCCGTACCGCAAGTCGGCTAGGCGCGGCTCCCGATTTTTGCGAAATGCCGCGTCCGAAATTCACAACCCATAAGGACGAACCGCGATGAGCAAGTACCGCAACAACCTGCCGCAGCTTGGCGATAAGATGTTTCTTACCGACAGCGGCTTCGAGACTTCGATGATCTTTCACGAGGGCATCGAGCTTCCCTGTTTCGCGAGCTTCGACCTGATGAAGTCGGCGGACGGTGTCGCCCGCACGCGCGCCTACTACGAGCGCCACATCGCGATGGCGAAACGGCACGGTCTCGGCTTCGTGCTGGAAAGCGCCACCTGGCGGGCGTCGCCGGACTGGGGCGCGAAGCTCGGCTATTCGCTCGATCAGTTGGCGGCAGCCAACCGCGCCTGTCTCCGGCTGATGGCGGAACTGCGCGCGCAGCACGAGACGCCGCCAATGCCGATGGTGATCTCCGGCAATATCGGCCCGCGCGGCGACGGCTACAAAGTCGAGAACGCCATGAGCGCGAAGGAAGCGCAGGACTATCACGGCTGGCAGATCGGCCTGTTCTATCGCGACACCGAGGCCGACATGGTGAGCGCCTTCACGCTGAACTATGTCGAGGAGGCGCTCGGTGTCGTGCGCGCAGCGAAGTTCGCCGGAATGCCGTGCGTGATTTCCTTCACGCTGGAAACCGACGGCCATCTGCCGAGCGGTCAATCGCTGAGCGAGGCGATCCGTCAGGTCGACAGCGAGACGGGCCATGCGCCGGCCTATTACATGATCAACTGCGCGCACCCGGCGCATTTCCAGGATGCGATTGCGCGCAACGAAGTCTGGGTCGATCGCGTCCGAGGTTTGCGGGCGAATTCCTCAAGGCGCAGCCACGCGGAACTCGACGCCGCCACCGATCTCGACATCGGCAATCCGGCGGAGCTTGGCCGCGAATATGCCGGCCTGCGGCGGCGCATGCGGCATCTGAATGTGCTCGGCGGCTGCTGCGGCACCGATCAACGGCATATCGAGGAGATCTGCCTGAGCTGCGTCGCGGTTCCGGCTGCGGCTTGAAGGATGACGGCCGGGGAAATTCCGGCCGCCATCGGTTCGCTGCTAACCAAACATTAACCGGCCACATGGGACTGGAATACCAGATGGCACGGAATTCGCCTTGAATCCGGCAGCGAACAAGAAGAAGGAATTTCCCGGATGCACATCGCCTATGTTTCCTTCGCGTTGATCGCAGGCATGATCGCGAGCTTCGTCCCCGCGCCGATGCAGGGCAGCCTCGCGGGGATACCTTTTCTAGCGATGCAGCAGCAGGTTAGCCCGGTCTCCGAGCGCAGCACGGCGACTGCCTTGGCGACCGCGCTTGAACGGGCTGCGGTTCAGGAGAACGAGCCGGAAGAAACCGGCTCGATCGGCAAGAGCCTCACTTGCGAGCAGATCCGCATCTTGGATGAGGTCGAATTAATCACCGACGACTCTTACTGCACCGAGCGCGGCTAGGCCGTCCCGGACAGAAGCGCGGCCCTGGCCGCCGCGGCAATCACCGCATCGATCTCCGCGGGCGGCACCGCCTGCGGAAGAAACACCCGCACCGCTCCGTACGGAATGCCGATCAAGGCAACCGCCATCCGCTCCCGGCCCTTTGGGTCGGCGGGCAGCAGGCGTTTGGCCGCATCGGCGATGTTCTTTTGCAGGTCGCGGGTGAGGGCGCTCGCCCTGTTTTTCGTCTCTTCCGGTGCCTCGTCGAGAAAATCCTCGCGCCGGCTTGCGAGCAGCAGCACTGCGGCGGCGTGATCCTCCCGCGCGAAGCGTGGGGTCAGAAGGGCTGCTTCCACGGCCTCATCGAGCGATTTTGCCTGTTCCAGGCGGTTGAAAAATCCGGCGGCGAAGCGCTCGGCCGCCTTCACCCAGCAATCGGCGAGCAGGGCTGAGCGGGAAGGCACCCGGTGATAGACCGAACCTACGGGGACACCGGCTTCCTTTGCGATAGCAGCGACACTCGCCCGGGCCGGACCATGACGGGCGGCCACGCGCATCGCGGCGTTGAGCAGGTCTTCGTCCGTAATGTGTGCCGGCCGGCCCATGGAGCAATCCGAATCGCCTTTTGCATGGATTATAGACTGTTGATTCTAATTATGGGCCTAGTGCTTCCTGCGCCTCGGGGCATGGCCACGTAATAGAATATATATTCTTTTATGGTTCCAGGCTGCCAAAATGTTCCTCGCCCCATTTGGAACGGGAAGGCTGGTCTCGCGTTAGTCCGGAAATCGCTCGAGCAATCACGCCAGGAGGCAAGAATGCTCAGCCCCTTCTGCCTAACTTTGACGATCGTTGTTGGATTTGCGCTCGGCGTTTTCCTGCCCGTGATCTAGGAGCCGAGTCTGAAAAGCTGCTGACGGCACTCCCCATCCCCCCGCTGCCGCAGTGGCGAAGTGGCGTCCCGAGCCGACCCCGACTCGGGACGCCTTTTTTTGTGCGCCATTTCCCCGGCTCAATTTTCATCCATTGGCTTCGTCCGGTCTCGCGCATAGCGTGACCCGATAAAGGACGAGTCGAGCGGATGCGCCAATATCTCGACCTGATGCAAAGGATCATTTCGGAGGGCGCCCAGAAGGGCGACCGGACCGGAACCGGCACGCTGTCTGTGTTCGGACACCAGATGCGCTTCGATCTCGCCGAGGGATTTCCGCTCGTCACCACCAAGAAACTGCATCTGAAATCCATCGTACATGAACTGCTCTGGTTCCTGAACGGCGACACCAACATCCGGTACCTGAAGGACAACGGTGTCAGCATCTGGGACGAGTGGGCGGACGAGGACGGCAATCTGGGCCCGGTCTATGGCGCGCAATGGCGTTCCTGGCCGGCGGCGGACGGCGAGGCGGTGGACCAGATCGCGGAAGTAATCGCGGAGATCAAACACAATCCCGACTCGCGCCGCCTGATCGTGAGTGCGTGGAATCCGGCGGCGGTGAAGAAGATGGCGCTGCCGCCCTGTCATTGTCTTTTTCAGTTCTATGTCGCGGATGGAAAACTTTCTTGCCAGCTCTACCAGCGCTCGGCCGATGTCTTTCTCGGGGTGCCCTTCAACATCGCTTCCTATGCGCTGCTAACCCACATGGTGGCGCAGGTGACGGGATTCAAACCGGGCGAGTTCATCCATACGCTCGGCGACGCGCATCTCTATGCCAATCACATGGAACAGGCGCAGTTGCAGCTCTCGCGCGCGCCGCGCAAACTGCCGCGGCTTGTGCTGAATCCGGCGGTGAAGGACCTATTCGGCTTCCGCTACGAAGACGTGGTTTTTGAAGGATACGACCCGCACCCCGCGATCAAGGCGGCGGTCGCGGTATAAAAAAACAAAAAGAGGAAATAATATGCGCAACGCCATTCGTCTGCTGTTCGCGGGCCTGCTCTGCACCGCGTTTACCTTCCCGGCTGCATTCGCGGCAACATCCACCAAGGGCACGAAGAAAGACGACAGCCCGCGTGCGTTCCTGGAAGCGATCTACAAGCGCTATACCATGCCCGAATCCAAGGGCGTGCAGCTTGGATCGCGGCCGCTGCTCGACCGTTACTTCACCGCTTCGGTGGCGGCCCAGATCGACCGCGACTTCGCCACTGCCAAGCGCAAGAACGAGCCGCCGGAGTTGAACAGCGATCCGTTCGTCGGCGCGCAGGACTGGGAAATCAAGAATGTGCGGGTCGCGATCAGCAACGAGACGTCCGCGTCCGCGTCGGGCCTGGTGACGTTCAACAATGCCGGCCGCGACCAGTCGATCCGGTACGATCTCGTCCGCACCACCTATGGCTGGCGCATCGACGACATTAAATGGCGCGATGGCAGCCTGCGGGGGATTTACAGGAAGTGAAGAACCTCTCCCCGTTTACGGGGAGAGGTCGGCGCGTGAAACGCGCCGGGTGAGGGGCTTTTTTCAAACTAGTGACGCTGCCCCTCACTCCGACCCTCTCCCCGCAAGCGGGGAGAGGGAGAAACGAAAACGGGCCGCGCGAGCGGCCCGTCTGCATTTTTCAGCACAAAACAAAATCAGGTGCGGTCGTTGTCCGAACCGTCATCGTCGTCATTGTCCCAATTGGT
This sequence comes from Xanthobacteraceae bacterium, assembly GCA_022844205.1. Classification (GTDB taxonomy): domain Bacteria; phylum Pseudomonadota; class Alphaproteobacteria; order Rhizobiales; family Xanthobacteraceae; genus JAUSIF01. The sequence goes on from JALHMF010000009.1 coordinate 7,645, forward strand.
ACGCTCGTGATGGCGATTGCCGAAGCGGCCGCGCTCCTCGTGGTGGCGCGGGCCCATATGGCGGTCTTCATTGTCACCATGACGGCGCCACTGTCGGCGCTCCTCGTTCATGTGCGAGCGCATGCCGGCGCGGGAGAGCATGTCGAAGCGGCGCTTCTGGGACTCGTCGAGCGAGGCATAAAGCGGCTGTGTCGCGTCGGCGAGGCGCTTGAGGTCGCTACCGCGCTCGGTCATGCGCTCGGCGCCGCGGCGCATGCGCTCGACCGGATCGGGGCGAACGCCGCTTTCCTTGCGGGCCTGCATCTCGGCGCGGAATTTTTCGCGGGTGTCGATGCGCTTCTTCGCCATGTCCTTGAGCGCGGTTTCGACCGGCGGCCAGAGTTTCTGCTGGTCGGCGCTGAGCGCGAGCCCTGCCTTCAGGGCCGCGATGCGCGCATCGGCGAATGCGGTGAGGTCGGCGGCGTCCGCGCGGTAGCGGCCGTGGCCGTAATAGCCTTGCGCATAGGCAGTGTAGGCGAGGCCGGAACCGCCCAGCAGCGCGACGGTGGTTGCCACGATCAATGTTTTCTTCATCGGAGAGTCCTTCCAGATAAACGGCAGCCCCCGTATCCAGTGCCCTGATGATGGGGACTGACCAGGCCTTGATCAAATGAATCTTGTGTAATGCTGATGAACGGCTGTTAAGGGGGAACTGCGTGGTTGGCATCCAACATTGTCATCGCCGGGCTTGTCCCGGCGATCCCGGATAGGAGGCAGTGCCTTATGAATCGGGATCACCGGGACTCGGCGCTGCGCGCCGCCCGGTGATGACACCCAAATTTACCCCGGGCCGATCATCTTTTCCGGCCGCACGAGCGAATCGAATTCCTCGTTGGTGACGTAGCCGCCGCCGACCGCTTCCTCGCGCAGCGAGGTTCCATTCTTGTGCGCGGTCTTGGCGATCTTGGCGGCAGCGTCGTAGCCGATCTTCGGGGCCAATGCCGTCACCAGCATCAGCGACATTTCCATCAGATCGGCGATGCGCTTCTCATTCGCCTTGATTCCCACGACGCAGTTATCGGTGAAGGAGCGTGCCGCGTCCGCGGTGAGGCGGATCGATTGCAACAGCGCGTAGGCCATGACCGGCTTGTAGACGTTCAACTCAAAATGCCCTTGCGAGCCGGCGATGGCGACGGCCTGACCGTTGCCCATCACCTGACAGCACACCATCGTCAGCGCCTCGCACTGGGTCGGGTTCACCTTGCCCGGCATGATCGACGAGCCCGGCTCGTTTTCCGGCAGCGATAGTTCGCCCAGGCCCGAGCGCGGGCCGGAGCCGAGAAAACGAATATCGTTCGCGATCTTGAACAGTGCCGTCGCCACGGAGGTGAGCGCGCCGGCGGCCGCGACATAGGCATCGTGCGCGGCCATCACCTCAAACTTGTTCGGCGCGGTGACGAAGGGAAGCCCGGTGATCTCGGCGACCTTCTTCGCGAAAGCTTCGGCGAAACCCTTCTTCGCATTCAGTCCGGTGCCGACCGCCGTGCCGCCCTGGGCCAGCCAATACAATTCGCCGAGCGAGTGCTGCATGCGCGCGATAGAGGATGCGACCTGCGCGGTGTAGCCGGAAAATTCCTGGCCAAGGGTGAGCGGCGTCGCATCCTGCGTATGCGTGCGTCCAATCTTGATAATTTTGTCAAACTCCTTCGACTTTCGATCCAGGGCGGCCTTCAGATGCTCCAGCGAAGGCAGGAGCCGATGGACGATTTCCTCCGCGGCGGCGATGTGCATCGCGGTAGGGAAAGAATCGTTGGATGACTGGCTCATATTTACGTGATCGTTCGGATGGACCGGCTTCTTCGAGCCCATCGTTCCGCCAAGCATTTCGATGGCCCGGTTGCCGATCACCTCATTGGCATTCATGTTCGACTGGGTGCCGGAGCCGGTCTGCCAGACCACCAGCGGGAAATGGTCGTCGAGTTTTCCGTCGATCACTTCCTGGGCGGAGGCTGCGATCGTGTCGGCGATCTTCCCGTCGATCAGATTCATCTCCTTGTTGGTGAGTGCCGCCGCGCGCTTCACGATTCCAAATGCCCGCACGATGGGCTTCGGCATGCGCTCGGTTCCGATCTTGAAGTTTTCCAAACTGCGCTCGGTCTGCGCTCCCCAGTAACGGCCGGATGAAACTTCTATGGGTCCGAAAGTGTCGGTTTCGGTGCGGGTCGTAGCCATGAGCGTCTGTGCTTTCCGTTTTGTGCAGCGCGGGCGGGTTTTAACACGCTCATGGGGAACACGCACGGGCGCGCGGTGGCCCGGAGCCGAACGGCGTGCAAAGCGGCGGCCGGGCGCGGCCAGAGCATTGCACCCACAACCGAGTTTCGGCCAGAGGTGGCAGAGAACGCTTGCGAACTGTGGCTTTGACTCTATCTTGCCTCTTGCGCCAGTCTTTGAGGACTCGCGACCACGCTCGGTTACGGGACCAGGTTGACGCTCTCTCTCTCTTCGATGTCCAACGGGGGTGGAATCGACCGATGGCCGAGTCAGCATTTCTATTTTTTCATCAACAGGCTCCGCGCGTTGTGCGGGCAATTCATTGGGCGCGGACGCCACGGACCTTTGCGTTTCAGTCCAATTCCGCGCTTTTTTTCAGGACCGATCCGGTAACCGTCATCGCCTTCGGGGAACGTCCTCTCCAATTCGAGGCGTGAAATGAAAAGTCCCGTTGTCAAACGTTCGGTCGTCATTGCCGGTCACAAGACAAGCGTCAGTCTGGAGGATGCATTCTGGGATGCGCTGAAGGAAATCGCTGCCCGCCGGAATGTGACACTCTCCGATCTCGTCGCGAGCATCGATGCGTCGCGCAATCAGGGCAATCTTTCGTCGGCGATCCGGCTGTTCGTACTGGACTATTTTCGTTCCAACGGAGGCAGCGGCGCAACTCGTCAGGCAGCAGGTGCTTAGGCCGTTGTCGTTGATTTGAACCACGTTTTCAGGCCTGTGCGGTGGTCCGCCGCACCGGCGTAGCTTCTCGCGTTGTATGCGAGGCACGGCTCCCCTATAAAGCACGCGAATTCGCGCCGGATTTCCGGCAGCGGCGGAGTGCAATGATGGCTTGGAAAAATCAGAGTGGCGGGCCGTGGGGCGGCGGTGGAAGCGGCGGCGGCGGCGGCGGCGGTGGTGGCCGTGGTCCCTGGGGCTCCGGTCCCCAATCGGGCGGCCCGACGCCCCCCGATCTTGAAGACCTCATCCGGCGCGGTCAGGACAAGCTGAAGAGCGTCCTGCCGGGCGGCGGCGGCGCACTGGGCGGCCTTGGCGGCGTGCTCATTGCAGTCGGTCTCTTCACGGTCTGGATGCTGTCCGGTTTCTATATCGTCCGGCCCGACGAACAGGGCGTTGAGCTTCGCTTCGGCAAGATCAGCCAGCTCACCCAGCCCGGCTGGAACTATCATCTTCCGTATCCGATCGAGACGGTGGAGCGGCCGAACGTCACCCGCATCAACCGCATCGATGTCGGCATGCGCGTCACCGAAGACCCGCGCCGCGGCAGCGTCATGCGCGACGTTCCGGAGGAAAGCCTGATGCTCACGGGCGACGAGAACATCGTCGATGTCGACTTCTCGGTGTTCTGGAAGGTCAGCAACGCATCCGATTATCTCTTCAACGTCCAGAACGTCGAAGGCACCATCAAGGCGATCGCCGAAAGCGCGATGCGCGAGGTGATCGGCCGTTCGCTGATTCAACCGATCCTCACCGGAGCGCGGCAAGTGACCGAGCAGGGCGTGCAGGACCTGATGCAGAAAGCGCTCGACGAGTACAAGACGGGCGTGGACATCACGCAGGTGCAGTTGCAGAAGGTCGATCCGCCCTCGCAGGTGATCGACAGCTTCCGCGACGTGCAGGCCGCACGCGCCGATGCCGAACGTTTGCAGAACGAAGCGCAGACCTATGCCAACCGGGTCGTGCCGGAAGCGCGCGGCGACGCTTCGCGCATCCTGCAGGCCGCGGAAGGCTATCGCGAGCGGACCGTCGTCGAGGCGACCGGTCAGGCCGACCGTTTCCTCGCGGTCTATGAGGAATACCGCAAGGCGCCGGGCGTCACGCGCCGCCGTCTCTATCTCGAGACCATGGAGCGGGTGTTCGGCGGCATGGACAAGATTATCGTCGACTCCAAAAGCGGATCGGGCGTCGTCCCGTATCTTCCGCTCAATGAATTCGGGCGTCCTCCGGGACAAACGGTACAGCCGCAGGGAGGTCGCCGATGATCAAGGGTATTCTCGGCCTGGTCGGCCTTGTCGTCGCGGTCCTGCTGATCGCGGCCTACACGTCGGTCTTCTTCATCACGCCCACGCAGCAGGCGCTCGTGCTCCGGCTCGGCGAGCCGATCCGCACCCTCAACGATGGCGACAAGAAAGACTCCGGGCTGCACTTCAAGACGCCGCTGATCGACACCGTCGTCTATCTCGACAAGCGCATCCTCGATCTCGACAACGCGGCACAGGAAGTCATCGCGGCCGACCAGAAGCGGCTCGTGGTGGATGCCTTCGCACGCTACAAGATCACCGATCCGCTGCGTTTCTTCCAGTCGGTCAACAACACCGATCGCGCCAACTCGCAGCTTTCCAACATCCTGAACTCCTCGATGCGCCGCGTACTCGGCGAATCGAGCTTCATCCAGGTGGTTCGCGACGAGCGCGCCGGTCTCATGGCCCGCATCCGCGAGCTGGTGAACCGCGAGGCGGCGAGCTTCGGCATCTCGGTGGTGGATGTCCGCATCCGCCGCGCCGACCTGCCGGATGCGAACAGCCAGGCCGTGTTCCAGCGCATGCAGACGGAACGCCAGCGTGAAGCGGCTGAAATCCGCGCCGGCGGCGCACAGCTGGCGCAGACCATCCGCGCCCGCGCGGATCGCGACGTGACGGTGCTGCTCGCCGAAGCGACCTCGAAGTCGGAGCAGACCCGAGGCGAGGGCGACGGCAAGCGCAACGCGATCTTCGCGGCCGCCTACGGCCGCGACCCGGACTTCTTTTCCTTCTATCGCTCCATGCAGGCGTATGAAGCGGGACTGAAGCAGGGCGAGACGCGGATGTTGCTGTCGCCGGATTCGGATTTCTTCCGGTACTTCAACGACGCCGCCGGACGGTTCGATAACACGCCGCGGCGCTAACACGCCGCATGGCGGATTTTTTGGCCGCGCTTGGCCTCGTGCTCGTGATCGAGGGCCTGACCTTCGCCGCGTTTCCCGCGGCGACGCGCCGGGCCCTCGAGACGCTCCTGGAGGCCAAGGACGGGAACCTGCGCGTAACCGGAATCGTTGCCGCGATCGCAGGCGTTCTGCTGGTCTGGTTGATCCGGGGCTGACGGAAACGTCAGCCGCTTTTCCGCCGGAATCCGTCACCACTTAACATGAAGTACTTGCGCTCCGGACGAGACCGGAGCAGCGTACCGCCCGAATTTGTTCAGCAAAGGAAAACCCATGGCTGGTTCGTTTCTAGCCCGTCCCGTACTTCCGCGCCGTTCGGGCGCGGCTGTTGCATTTGCCGCCACACTCGCCGGCCTCGTGGCCGCCAGCGGCGTGCTCGCTGCACAGAGCAAGGGGCCGGATTCCGTCGCCGACATCGCCGAGAAGGTGCTCGACGCGGTGGTCAATATCTCAACCTCGCAGACCGTGGCCAGCCAGCGCAGTGTGCCGATGCCGCAGCTTCCGCCCGGCTCCCCGTTCGAGGAATTCTTCGAGGAATTCTTCAAGCGCAAGGAAGGCGAGGGCACCCCGAACCAGAATCGCGGCAGCCGCCGCGTCTCCTCGCTCGGCTCCGGCTTCGTGGTCGATCCGTCCGGGATCATCGTGACCAATAATCACGTCATCGCCGACGCCGACGAGATCTTCGCGAATTTCAACGACGGCTCCAAGCTGAAAGCCGACGTAATCGGCCGCGACAGCAAGACCGATCTCGCCGTGTTGCGGGTGAAATCCGACAAGCCGCTGAAGGCGGTGGGTTTTGGCGATTCCGAAAAGCTCCGCGTGGGCGACTGGGTGATGGCGATCGGCAATCCGTTCGGCCTCGGCGGTTCGCTCACCGTGGGCGTCGTCTCCGCGCGCAACCGCGACATCAACGCGGGGCCTTATGACAACTTCATTCAGACCGACGCCGCCATCAACCGCGGCAATTCCGGCGGGCCCTTGTTCAACATGCAGGGTGAAGTGGTCGGCGTGAACACGGCGATCATCTCACCGTCGGGCGGCTCCATCGGTATCGGTTTCTCGGTGCCCTCGAAGACCGTGGTGGCGGTGATCGGCCAGCTCCGCGAATTCGGCGAGACGCGCCGCGGCTGGATCGGTGTCCGCATCCAGCAGGTCGACGACCAGATCGCGGAAACGCTCGGCCTCGGCCGTGCGCGCGGCGCGCTCGTCGCGGGCGTCACCGACAACGGACCGGCCGCCAAGGCCGGCATCCAGTCGGGCGATGTGATCGTGAAATTCGACGGCCGCGACATCCGCGAGATGCGCGACCTGCCGCGCGCGGTGGCCGATACCGCCGTCGGCAAGGCATCGGATATTGTGGTCGTCCGCAAGGGCAAGGAGCAGACGCTGAAGATCACGCTCGGCCGTCTCGAGGACGGCGAGAAGATAGAGCAGGCATCCTTGCAGAAGCCGCAGGAAGCGCCGAAGCAGGAGTCCGCCACGCGCAAGCTCCTCGGCGCGGAATTCGCCGCCATGAGCAACGATCTGCGCAAGCGCTTCAAGATCAAGGACACGGTGAAGGGCATCGTCGTGGTGTCGGTCGAACCCGGCTCCACGCTCGCCGACGCGCAGGTGAAGGCCGGCGATGTGATCGTGGACGTGCAGGGCGATGTAATCGCTAACCCCGCCGATCTTTCCAAGAAGTTCGAGGTGCTGAAGCGGGCGGGCAAGAAATCCGCGCTGCTGCTGCTCTCGAACGCCGAAGGCGAGCAGCGCTTCGTGCCGGTGACGATCCCCTAACGAGGATATCGTGAACGAAAAAGCCAAGAACCTCAGCGAACGAGCGCGGTAGCTAAGTCCGCACGATCGCATTGCGCTCGTGGAGGATGTTCTCGACAGTCTCGTCAGGCCCAATCAGGAGATGGACCGTTTATGGGCGGATGAGGCTAGGGAACGGCTTGCCGCTTATCGGCGCGGTGAACTTTCCGCGAGCGATCTCAGCGAGGTCATTGCTAAATACCGGCCGTGAAAGTCCGCTTTCTTCAAACCGCCGAGATCGAGCTGGATCAGGCGGTCCGATGGTACGAACAGTAATCGGCAGGGCTGGGCGGGACCTTCTTGATTGAAATCCTGTCAGTAATCAACCGTATTTCGTTATACCCGGATGCTTGGCAGCCACTGGAAGAGGGTCTTCGGCGTTGCCGTATGAGCCGCTTTCCATATGGTGTAATCTATTCAGTGGAAGGCGGAAACATTCTCGTGCCGCGATATCGCATCTCCACCGCGCACCCGGTCATTGGCGCGACCGACTTCAACAGAAATAGCCGAGATGCCCTCACGGGCCGGTTATTTGTTTTTCCCCAGAAACACCAGCGCGAACTCCATGACGAGCCGGGCGACCATCAGATAAACGATGCGCCACAAGAGATCACCGATCAGGAACGTCACGCTCACAGTCTCGAATGATCCCATGAGGTACATCGAGTTGATGCTGGAATAGGCGGTGCTGAAGAACTGCCAGAGCCAGACCGCGAGATATGCGTACCAGAGCAGCCGGATACGATCCGGCGTGAAGAAGCGGTCGAGATGAATGAAATTCTTGAATGGCCTGCGTGCCCGGTCAGATGGCATGTGGCGCTCCTGGTCGTCGTTGATTGTTGCGGTTTACCGTTCGAACAACTCAATCGGCCGATTGGACGAACTGTTCCCTGCGATAGCCCTGCAGATAGAGTAGCGCGGTGAGGTCGCCGTGGTCGATGCGCGCCGCGGCGGCGGCCGCCACCGCCGGTTTGGCGTGGATCGCCACACCAAGCCCGGCTTCCTCGAGCATGGCAAGGTCGTTCGCCCCGTCGCCCACGGCGATGGTTTCCTCCGGCTTCAGCGAATGCTTCGCGGTGAGGTCGCGGAGGGTGGCGAGCTTCGCCGCGCGGCCGAGGACCGGTTCCCGCACCAATCCGCTGAGTTTGCCGCCTTCGGACAGCAGCACATTCGCGCGCTGCTCCTGAAAGCCGATCATGGCGGCCACCCTCTCCGTGAAGCGGGTGAAGCCGCCCGATACGAGGCAGGCATAGGCGCCGTTCGCGCGCATGGTGGCGACCAGCGTGCGCGCGCCTTTCGCGACGGTGATACGGTTCGCGATCACTTCGTCGATCACCTTGTCATCGAGGCCTTTCAGCAGCGCCACTCTTTCCCGAAGTGCCGGCTCAAATTCGATCTCGCCGCGCATCGCGCGTTCGGTGATCGCAGCGACATGCGCCTTCAGGCCCACATAGTCCGCCAGTTCATCGATGCATTCCTGGTCGATCATGGTGGAGTCCATATCGGCGAGAAACAATTTCTTGCGGCGGTGGGCGGTGTTTTGCAGAACGATATCGACCGGCGCGCCGGCGAGGAGGGCGCGCAGGTCGTCCGCGAACCGGCGCGGTTCGGCGTTGGCCGCGTTGAAAGCAATATCCACGGCGATGCCCGGATCGAGAATGTCCGGCTGGCCCGCACCCGGAAGCGCCACACGCACCGTCTCGATCGCCGCGTCGGTGACGGCCGGGTTTTCCGGACTGGAAATCAGTGTCGCGATATAGGGCATGCTAAAGGAATGGCCGGGGTGGATGAATGATCCGCGCGTTGCTCATTGCAGGTCCGACCGCGAGCGGCAAGTCCGCGCTGGCGCTCGATCTCGCGCGGCAAACCGGCGGGGCGGTGGTGAACGCCGATTCCATGCAGGTCTATCGCGATCTGCGCGTGATCACCGCAAGGCCGACGGAGGAAGAGGAACGCGCGGCCACCCATCTTCTCTATGGCCATGTGGACGCCGCGGAAAATTTTTCCGCCGGACGCTGGGCGGTGGATGCGGAGCGAACGCTGCGAGAACTGCACGGGAAGCGCCTGCCGATTTTCGTGGGCGGCACGGGTTTGTATTTCCGTGCGCTGACGCAAGGGCTTTCCGACATGCCGCAGGTGCCGGCTTTGGTCCGGGCAAAGGTTCGCTTTGAGTCGGAAGGTCTTGCGACGCCGGAACTGCATGCGCGGCTCGATCCGCAGATGGCGTCACGCCTGCGGCCGAGCGACCGGCAACGGATCATCCGTGCGCTGGAAGTGTTTGAGGCGACCGGCCGTTCGCTGGCGGAGTGGCAGCGGAATCCGCGCGCCCCCATTCTGAAGCCGGAAGAAACGGCGGCAGTGTTCTTGTCGGTTGACCGCAAGGAACTGCATGCCCGCATCAACGCGCGGTTCGACAAGATGCTGGGTGAGGGCGCGCTGGAAGAAGTGAAAGCGCTGGCCGCGCGCAAGCTCGATCCGGCACTGCCCGCCATGAAGGCGCATGGCGTGCCGTGGCTATTGAGCCATCTGCGCGGAGAGATTTCTCTCGATGAGGCCGCCGAGGGCGGCAAGGGCGACACGCGGAAATACGCCAAGCGGCAGGAGACCTGGTTCCGGCATCAGATGCCGGATTTCAAATGGATGGGTGCGGAGGAGGCGCTGGAATATCTTCTTTTGTCATCCCGGGCGCAGCGCGGCACGCAGGGCCGCGATGCAGACCCGGGATCGCATGAGAATGTTTAGAGCGGTCCCGGGTTAGCAGCGCACCGCTGCGCTGCTAACCCGGGACGACAAATAATTATTGCGCAGGCGTCGGATTCAACTTCGCCCTTGCCGGCTCTCTTGGCCAGATCCATTGCGCGGCTACGCTCAACCCAATGGCCGCAGCCGCACTCGCGAACACCCACCAGGCCGGACGGATGGCGATGTCGAACATGAAATTCGCCTGCAGCACGCGCGAAGCGGGGACGCCGGTGAGAAAATAATACCAGACCGCCTCGAACAGCGCGGTCGCAAGCGGTACGGCGACGGCGAGCGCGATCAGCTTCGGCATGTTCACCGGCGGCCAGTAACGCTGCATCGCGCGCCACGACAACAGCCAGATCAGCAGGCCCATCATCAGCACAGGTTCATAAATATCGAGCTTCTTCTGAAGCGCGAAATGCACAATGCCGACGATGCCGATGTAGTAGGTGGCCTTGTGCAGCGTGGTCCATTGTGAGCCGAGCCGCCGCACCATCGCGTCGGTCGATGTCACCGCCAGCGCGATCAGGCCGAGCAGCGCCACAAAACCAATGGTCAGGTAAAACCGCAGCGCGATTTCCGTGAACACGGTGACGAGGTTGAATTTCTGGTCGATGATGTAGAGAAAGAAATGCCCGACGATGTAAAGCGCCGCGGCGACACCGAGGGTGCGGCGCATGTTCAGCAGCTTCGGCCAGTTGAACAGCCGCCGTGCGGGCGTCACGGCGAGGGCGGCCAGAATAAAGCGCACGCCCCAGCGGCCGGTGAAATGGGTCATCTCGGTGATCGGCCGCGCCCCGAAATCCCAGATGCCGATGCGATAAAGCATCCAAAGTGCCGGCAAGCTCACGGCCACGAAGGCCACGATTTTTTCGGGCGACCAGGCGCCGGTCTTTTCACGCAGGAAGGGCATGTCGATTCCGCTGTTCGCGGGACCCTAGGCGGAAGCGTCTGGTTTCCGAAGCCTCAAACCAGCAAAGTTGCGTGAAAGCAGGCCGGGTGTATGCTTACGAAATTGCGCGAATACCGCTTGACGGTCGGAAACCGGAACGGTAGAACCCGCGCAACTTTGGAACCCAAACGGCGATCTATGCGCAATTTTCTTTCAATTATCGTAGTAGGGACTCGCACCGCCTAACGGCCGGAATGGCTGTTGCTGGTTGGTGCGAAAGGGCCTGAGAGGGCCCTTTTCGATTCTTGGTGTAGAGCCTTGGGCTGCCGATACACGACGGATGCGAGTGGACGGAGCGAGACGATGAACAAGGAAATGACCGGTGCGGAAATGGTGATCCAGGCCCTCCTCGATCAGGGCGTGGAGCACATTTTCGGCTATCCCGGCGGCGCGGTGCTGCCGATCTACGACGCGCTGTTTCAGCAGGACAAGCTCCAGCACATTCTGGTCCGCCACGAGCAGGGTGCCGTGCACGCCGCCGAAGGCTATTCGCGCTCGTCCGGCAAGATCGGCTGCGTGCTGGTCACGTCCGGTCCCGGCGCCACCAACGCCGTCACCGGCCTCGTCGATGCGCTGATGGATTCGATCCCGATCGTCGTCATCACCGGACAGGTGCCGACGCATCTGATCGGCAACGACGCGTTCCAGGAATGCGACACGGTCGGCATCACGCGCCCCTGCACAAAACACAATTATCTCGTGAAGGACGTGAAGGATCTTCCGCGCATCATCCACGAGGCGTTCTATGTCGCGCAGAACGGCCGGCCGGGACCGGTCGTCATCGATATCCCGAAAGACATTCAGTTCAACAAAGGCATGTATGTCGGCCCGAAGAACATCCAGCACAAAACCTATCGGCCGAAGCTGAAGGGCGACCTGGAGAAGATCAAGCAGGCCGTCGAGCTGATGCGCCACGCGAAGAAACCGCTGTTTTATACGGGCGGCGGCGTCATCAATTCCGGTTCGGAAGCATCCGTGTTGTTGCGCGAACTCGTGAAGCTCTCGGGCTTCCCGATCACCTCCACGCTGATGGGGCTTGGCGCCTATCCCGCCGCCGACAAGCAATGGCTTGGGATGCTCGGCATGCACGGCACCTGGGAAGCGAACTGGGCGATGCACGATTGCGACGTGATGATCTGCATCGGCGCCCGCTTCGACGACCGCATCACCGGGCGGCTCGATGCGTTCGCGCCGCATTCGAAAAAGATCCACGTCGATATCGATCCAAGCTCGATCAACAAGAACGTGAAAGCCGATGTCGGCATCATCGGCGATGTCGCGCATGTGCTGGAAGACATGCTGCGCCTGTGGCGCACCGGCGCCGTCACGCCCGACAAGAAGGCGCTCGGCGACTGGTGGGCGCAGATCGAGAAATGGCGCGCGCGCAAATCGCTCGCCTTCAAGAATTCCAAGGAGGTCATCAAGCCGCAATACGCGATCCAGCGGCTCTATGAACTGACCAAGGACATGGACACCTACATCACCACCGAAGTCGGCCAGCATCAGATGTGGGCCGCACAGCACTATCATTTCCAGGAACCGCGGCGCTGGATGACGTCCGGCGGATTGGGAACGATGGGCTATGGCCTGCCGGCCGCGGTCGGCGTGCAGATGGCGCATCCCAAGTCATTGGTCATCGACATCGCGGGCGAAGCGTCGGTGCAGATGACGATGCAGGAAATGTCCACGGCCGCGCAGTACGACCTGCCGATCAAGATCTTCATCCTGAACAACGAATATATGGGCATGGTGCGTCAGTGGCAGGAACTGCTGCATGGCGGCCGCTACTCGCACTCCTATTCGGAGGCGCTGCCGGATTTCGTGAAGCTCGCCGAGGCTTATCGCTGCGTCGGGATGCGCTGCGAAAAGCCGGGCGACCTCGACGGCGTCATCAAGGAAATGATCAAGGTGAAGAAGCCGGTCATCTTCGATTGCGTCGTGGACAAGATGGAAAACTGCTTCCCGATGATCCCGTCGGGACGCGCCCACAATGAAATGCTGCTCGGAGATGCCGGCGTCGCCATCGAGGACGCGATCACCGAAGAAGGAAAGGTGATGGTGTGAACATCATGTCCAAACCCAGCGGTACGACATCGCATTACCCCGCCCAGCAGACCGTCGAGCAGGTGGTGCATAGAACCTTATCCGTGCTCGTCGACAACGAGCCGGGCGTGCTGGCGCGCGTGATCGGGCTGTTTTCGGGGCGCGGCTACAATATCGACTCGCTGACCGTCTCCGAGACGGAGCACGAGAAGCATCTGTCGCGCATCACGATCGCCACCACCGGCACGCCGATGGTGATCGAGCAGATCAAGCACCAATTGGAAAGATTGGTCCCGGTGCATCGCGTCGTGGACCTGACGGAGTCAGGCAAGGCGATGGAGCGGGAGCTTGCGCTCGTGAAGGTGCGCGGCAAGGACAACAGCCGCGTCGAGGCGCTGCGCCTCGCCGATGCGTTCCGCGCGCGCGTGATCGACGCCACCACCGAGAGCTTCGTGTTCGAGCTCACCGGCAAGCCGGAAAAGATCGACCAGTTCGTGGTGCTGATGCAGCCGCTCGGTCTCGTCGAGGTTTCGCGCACCGGCATCTGCGCCATCTCGCGCGGTCCGGAGGGGATGTAATTCAACTTGTTGCCGGGACGCTGCGCCCGGCGAGCACCTTGCCGTTCCCCGGACGCCCGCGTAGCGGGCGAGCCGGGGTCCCGTTCCAAGATAGTGCAAAAAGTTCTGGACCCCGGGTCTCGCGCTTCGCGCTCGCCCGGGGAACGCCACCATCCCGTTCGCTACGCTCGCCGGCATGCGGCCCGGTAATGACCGGAAAAATAGGATCGGATCATTGTCCCTCGACCTTCTCCTCGCCGCCACGCTGTTCGCCGTCGTGATGACCTGCACGCCGGGTCCGAACACGCTCATGCTGATGACATCGGCGCTCAACTTTGGCATTCGGCCGACGATGCCGCACGCTTACGGCGTAACCATCGGCTACACGTTCATGGCGCTGGTGATCGGCCTCGGCCTCGGCGCGACCTTCACGCTCTACCCGATGCTCAACACCATTTTGAAATATGCCGGTGCCGCCTACATGCTGTGGCTCGCCTGGATCATCGGCAACTCCGTGAGCGTGAAGGAGGGCGAGCGGAAAGGCCGTCCGCTGAAGTTTTTGGAGGCGGCGGCCTTCCAGTGGATCAATGTGAAAGCGGTGCTCACCTCGATCACCGCGATGACCACCTACGGGGCGATCTCCGTCTTCCCGTGGAACGCGATCCTGATCGCTTTCATTTTTCTGCTGTCTTGCATCCTTGCCTGCGTGATCTGGGTCGGTTTCGGGTCCATGCTGCGGCGGGTCCTGAAGGAGCCGCGCCATATCCGCATTTTCAACATCGTCATGGCGGTGCTGCTCGTCGCCTCGCTCTATCCCGTGTTTGCGGATGGATGGAGCTGATTCATGTCGTTTGAGATTCTCCTCGCCGCCGCTGTGTTCGCCGTTGTGATGACGTTCACGCCGGGGCCGAACAACATCATGCTGATGGCGTCCGCACTGAATTTCGGATTCCAGCGCACGCTGCCGCTGGTGTTCGGCGTCTTCCTCGGCTTCGGTTTCATGGTGTTTCTAGTCGGCATCGGGCTTGGCGCGATCTTCAAGCTCTATCCGGTGCTGCTGACGATCCTGAAATATGCGGGTGCGGCCTACATCATCTGGCTCGCCTGGATGATCGGAAAGTCGGATGGCGTGGAGGAGGGGAAGAAGAATTCGCGGCCCTTCACCTTTCTGGAAGGTGCCGCTTTTCAGTGGGTCAACGCGAAGGGCTGGATTGCGGCGGTGACGGCGGTTTCGGCCTATGCAGGGATCGCGAGCTTCCCGTGGAACGTCATCGCATTGGCCCTCATTTTCACCGTGGCGGGTGCCGGCTCCAGCTCCACCTGGGCGTTTTTCGGCTCCGCGCTGCGGCGCGTCCTGAAAGACCCGCTGCACGTGAAACTGTTCAACTTCATCATGGCGGTGCTGCTCGTCGCCTCGCTCTATCCGGTATTCGCGGACAGGTGGAAATGAGTCAGAGCCATGCATTGACGGGGCTTGTCGCGGCGGCTCTAAAAAACTAGAAGCTGCGCGGGAACTTCATAACGGGCGAAAAAGAGCGCCAGGCTGGGAGTATCAATATGCGTGTTTATTACGATCGCGACGCGGACCTGAACCTGATCAAGGGCAAGAAGGTCGCCGTCATCGGCTATGGCAGCCAGGGCCATGCCCATGCGCTGAATCTGCGGGATTCCGGCGTGAAGGATATCGCGGTCGCGCTGCGCAAGACTTCCGCCGGCGTGAAGAAGGCAGAAGGCGAAAAGCTGAAATGCATGGAAGTGACCGAGGCCGCCAAATGGGCCGACGTCATGATGATGCTGACGCCGGACGAATTGCAGTCGGACATCTATCGCGAGCACCTGCACGGCAACATGAAGCAGGGTGCGGCGTTGCTGTTCGCGCACGGCCTGAATGTCCACTTTAACCTGATCGAGCCGCGCGCCGATCTCGACGTGCTCATGGTCGCACCGAAGGGTCCCGGCCACACCGTGCGCGGCGAGTACCAGCGCGGCGCGGGTGTCCCGTGCCTGATCGCGATCCACAAGGATGCTTCCGGCAACGCGCACGATCTGGGCCTGTCTTACGCGAGCGCCATCGGGGGCGGCCGCGCCGGCATCATCGAGACGACTTTTAAAGAGGAATGCGAGACGGATCTGTTCGGCGAGCAGGTCGTGCTCTGCGGCGGGCTTGTCGAGTTGATCAAAGGCGGCTTCGAGACGCTGGTGGAAGCGGGCTATGCGCCGGAGATGGCCTATTTCGAATGCCTGCATGAGGTGAAGCTGATCGTGGACCTGATCTATCAGGGCGGCATCGCCAACATGAACTACTCGATTTCCAACACTGCCGAGTACGGCGAATACGTCACCGGCCCGCGCATCATCACATCGGAAACCAAGGCCGAGATGAAGCGCGTGCTGAACGACATCCAGTCCGGCAAGTTCACGCGCGACTGGATGCTGGAGAACAAGGTCAACCAGACTTCGTTCAAGGCGATGCGCGCCAAGCTCGCCGAACATAATATCGAACAGGTCGGCGAAAAACTCCGCGCCATGATGCCGTGGATCAAGCAGGGTGCGTTGGTGGACAGGAGCAAGAATTGACGCGAAGCGTCATCCCGGCCGACCCCGGACTTGATCCGGGGGAGAGCCGGGATCGTTCTACAATCAAGCGATCCCGGATCAGCGCTTCGCGCTGTCCGGGATGACGGATAAGATTGCTATTGCGAACGGGATCGCTCGCGCGATCCCTATGGGATCAAGCAGGGCGCATTGGTGGACAGGAGCAAGCACTAAGTTCGAAAAAACGGGCCCGCGAAAGCGGCCCGTGGTATCAATGCCGCCGGGCCCGCGACAACCGCCCGTTTAGCTGTACGCAGCCAAGCGTTGTCTCGCTCCGTTACGGGAGGTGAGACGTGCTGCGTGGGATCAATCCAAAAATTTCATCCGGTTTCGTTACCTTGCTTTATGCCGCTCGCGGCGTTCGAGCGTTTGGCGACGGTTTCGCGGTCATCCTGCTGCCCGCGTATTTATCGGCAATCGGGTTCGACCCCGTGTCGATCGGATTGATTGCAACCTGCGCCTTGCTTGGTTCGTCACTGATCACGCTCGGCACCGGTCTGATCGGAGGCCGTTTCGATCCGCGCAGCCTGATGATTGCGGGCGCGGTT
The DNA here is from genome assembly GCA_022844205.1 of Xanthobacteraceae bacterium. Lineage (GTDB taxonomy): Bacteria > Pseudomonadota > Alphaproteobacteria > Rhizobiales > Xanthobacteraceae > JAUSIF01. The sequence goes on from JALHMF010000009.1 coordinate 24,058, forward strand.
CTGATGCTGCTGACGGGACTGGCGATCCCGAATTTCGAGCGTTTCATCTTCATCGCGTTCGTCGCCGCGATCGGTACGCTCAATCCGTCCAGCAGCGATGTCGGCTTTCTCGTTCCGCTCGAACATGCAATGCTGGCCAGCGGCGCAAGCGATGCACAACGCACCCGCGCATTCGCGCGCTACAGTTTCATCGGTGCGATGGCTTCCGCTGCCGGCGCTTTGTTCGCGGCAGTACCGGAGTTTCTCCCGGCGAGAGGGCTGTCGCAGCTCGATGCGTTGCGGGCTATGTTTTATTTCTATGCTTTTTTGGGGCTGGCGGGCGCAGCAATCTATTGGATGCTGCCAGCGATGAAGCCGAGCGCGGAGGAAAAGCGTGTGCCGCTCGGTCCATCGAAGGGAATTGTATTCAAGCTCGCGATTCTCTTCAGCGTGGATTCATTCGCGGGCGGGCTGGTGGTGCAATCGCTGCTGGCACTCTGGCTGTTCGAGAAGTTCGATCTGTCGCTGAGCGCCGCGGCGGTTTTCTTCTTCTGGACCAGCGTGCTCAGCGCGTTTTCCTATCCGGTTGCGGTTCACGCCGCCAGACGTTTTGGGCTGGTGAACACGATGGTGTTCACGCATATCCCGTCCAGTCTATTTCTGATCGTCGCGGCCTTGTCGAATTCGCTGCCGATCGTTCTCGGGCTGCTGCTGTTGCGCTCCGCGCTCTCGCAAATGGATGTGCCGACGCGCACGTCTTATGTCATGGCCGTGGTGACGCCAGCCGAACGGCCCGCCGCGGCGAGTTTTACGACCGTGCCGCGCAGCCTGGCGGCTTCGCTCAGTCCGGCCCTCGCTGGAATGTTGCTTGCGACGCCATTCCCGGGTTTGCCGCTGGTCTTATGCGGCGTATTCAAAATCGGATACGACATCGCGCTCTTGTATGCGTTCCGGCACATCAAGCCGCCGGAAGAAAGAACGGATTAGCGGAACACCGGCGTCGATGAGACCTTGTCGCGGTACTGGCGGCAGCCGTTCTGCAACACGCAGTGCACCGCGACATTGTTCAGGATTTGCGTTGCCCGTTCCGGCTGCTTCTCCGTGCAGAGCTGTCCCGCCTCATCGATCCGCGAAGCGATCGCGGGGGCGTTGCGGCGAGGCTGGCTCGTCTCGAACGATGTGCGCAGCATCTGGACGTTGTTCAGGCACCGCTCGGAGCGCTGCTCCAGACGCACGTGGTTCGCGGCCAGGGAGCCGACGATCATGACGGCGATCACGCCGATTGCCTTGAAAAACGGGTTCATGAAAAGACCCTCGATCGGGAGGGCTTCTACAGGAATCTCCCTGAGTTCCCGTGAGCGAATTGATTCAAATTTGAATGAATCGCCCTATCGCCTCCAGTCGATCTGGCCGGAAAGCCAGTTTGAGGCCTGCTCCGGGGTTTCCTTCTGTTCGCTGCGGTCGGCCCGAAGATTGGCCACGCGCATGGTCTCAACCTTTATTTTACCAAGAACGGAAGCAAGCGTCTGTTTCAGCGGCTCGTCATTCGCGCGCCTGGGCGCGAGCAGGAGGATGGCGTCGTGGCGGGATCGCCTGTTCGGATCGCCGAGTACCGAGATCAAGCTCCGCCACGCGCCCATCGCTGGAGAAAGCGGAAATCACATCGACTTCGCCGCCCGCCACGGCGCGATACAGGAACGAGGGGTCCATCTGGCGGCGAAGGCGAGCAGCGGCCAGCGCAGCCCGGCCCGGCGCGTGGCGAGGACCGCAAGCGGCAGGCTGATCGCAAGCCCGATCGCCAGCGCGGTGATGCTGACTTTCACATGACTGCCGAGATAATCCGGCAGCCGCGCTAGCGCTTCGGAAATGCGGGGATCGAGGCCCGTCACTTGCGCAGCTTGTCTGAGTTTTTCCCTCCCCCTGAAAGGGGGAGGGTCAGGGAGGGGGTCTTGTTCGAAACGGATAACCCCCTCCCGGCGCGCTTCGCACGCCGACCTCCCCCTAGGGGGAGGTGAGTGAAGGAGATTCCTTTTACAAAATCGCCAAACATCACGATCGTTCTTGCTTCATCAGCTCATTCAGCCGCTCCGCATGCCGATGCGGCGTCTGCAACAGCTCGCGCACATAGGCGTGTTTCGCCTCGCGCATCAGGGCCTTGGGCGTGCCTTGCTCGAGCCAGCCATGCCGTGTGCCGGCCTCGCAAGATGCGGATTTCCAGTCCATCGAACGGCCGCTTTCGCTCTAGGCCGGTAACCGTCAAAAGGTTAAAGGGTCGACAGCAGCGGAAGCCAATGTCACCGTTGAGAGAGTTCGGGAGGAGTAGCCAATGAATAATCTGGCAATGCGTATCGGCGGACGCGACGCCGCTTCCGGCGACGGCCGCACCTACGACAAGCGCAATCCGTTCACCGGCGAGATCGTGGCGCGCGTGCCGGATGCCGGCCCGCTCGATGCCGTGGCCGCCGTGGGGGCCGCGTCTGCTGCGTTCCGCGAATGGTCGAAGACGCCGCCCGGAAAACGCCGGGCGGTTCTGTGGAAGGCGGCTGACCTTCTGGAAGCGCGCGCGCCGGAAGTGGCGAAGACCATGACCATGGAGACCGGCAGCACGTTCGGCTGGGGCATGTTCAATACGTTCTTCGCCGCCAACATGCTGCGCGAGGCGGCGTCCGCCACCACGCAGATCACCGGCGAAGTGATCCCCTCGGATATTCCCGGCAATATCGCGCTTGCCGTGCGGCAACCTGTTGGCGTGGTGCTTGGCATAGCACCCTGGAACGCGCCGATGATTTTGGGCGTGCGCGCGGTGGCGATGCCGCTCGCCTGCGGAAATACGGTGGTGCTGAAGGCTTCCGAGGAATGCCCGCAGACCCATCGCATTATCGGCGAAGTGCTGGAGCAGGCGGGCCTGCCTGCGGGTGCCATCAATGTGCTCACGACCTCGCGCGACGGTGCCGCGCCGGTGGTGGATGCGCTGATCGCCGATCCGCGCGTGCGGCGCGTGAATTTCACCGGCTCCACGCATGTCGGAAAAATCATCGCGGTGAAATGCGCGCAGTACCTGAAGCCGGTGCTGCTCGAACTCGGCGGCAAGGCGCCGCTCGTGGTGCTCGACGACGCCGATCTCGACGAAGCGGCGGCGGCGGCGAATTTTGGCGCCTTCATGCATCAGGGACAAATCTGCATGTCCACGGAACGTCTCGTGGTGCAGAAGGCCGTTGTGCAACCGTTCATCGAGAAGCTCGTCGCGAAGGCGCAGAATCTCAAGGTCGGCGATCCGGCGGATCAGGCGACGCAGATCGGCTCGCTCGTGAGCGAGCGTTCGGTCGCGCGGCTGCATGAACTGATCAAGGACGCCACCAACCGCGGCGCGCGCATCGTGACGGGCGGCGAGGCAACGGGCACGCTGTTCAAGCCGACGGTGATCGACCGCGTGACACCGGAAATGCGGATCTATCGCGAAGAGACGTTCGGTCCGGTGGTGATCGTGCTGCCGGTGCAGGACGACGAGGAAGCGATCCGCACCGCCAACGACACCGAATACGGTTTGTCGGCAAGCGTGTTCAGCCAGAATATCGATCGCGCTTACGCGGTCGCGCAACGCATCGAATCCGGCATCTGCCATATCAACGGGCCGACGGTGGCGGACGAACCGCAGATGCCGTTCGGCGGCACCAAGGAATCCGGCTACGGCCGCTTTGGCGGCAAGGCGGGCATCGCCGAGTTCACCGAGCTGCGCTGGATCACGCTGCAGACCGGACACCGGCATTATCCGATTTGAACTCGGCCTCATGCGCGTCGAAGCATGCGACCGCCTTCATCCTTCGAGACGCCGCGCTGAAGCGCGGCTCCTCAGGATGAGGCGGAGATACAAAAAAGCGGGCGGGGAAATTCCCCGCCCGTTAGTTGCTCTTGGGGGGCCGATAAAAACTAGCGATGCTTGGTGCCGCTCAGCACGGCACGCATTTCCTGATCCGAACCGACTTCGTTCACGTCCTCGATCTGCATCAGCTCGATCAGGCGATTGCGGGCGCGATTAACGCGGCTCTTCACGGTGCCGACGGCGCAGCCGGAAATCTTGGCGGCCTCTTCGTAGGAAAAGCCGGAGGCACCGACCAGAATGAGCGCTTCGCGCTGGTCCTCGGGAAGCTGCAACAGTGCCTTGCGCAATTCCTCGAATTCGAGCCGGCCGCCCTGTTCGGGCTGCGTGGTCAGCGTATCCGAATAGCGGCCATCGATGTCTTCGACCTCGCGGCGGCGCTTGCGGTATTCCGAACGGAACAAGTTACGCAGGATCGTGAACAGCCATGCCGGCATGTTGGTGCCCGGCTGAAAGGTGTGGATATTGGCGATGGCCTTGGCGAGCGTCTCCTGCACGAGATCGTCGGCACGATCGACGTTGCCGCTCAGCGAAATGGCGAAGGCACGCAGGTTCGGCACTGCCGCCAGAATCGCCGCCTTGGTTTCTCGATCGAGGCTGCTCATGCGGGGACCCTCAATCTTTCTTCTCGAAACGGCTCAGGATGTCTTCGAGATGGCTGGGCACCCCTTCCTTGACCACTTCGTCGTACATGGCACGCAGTTGATGGCCGATCTTGACCTGTACCTCACGGTCGAGCCGGCCGGACTTGCTTGCATCTGAAGGGTTCATTTTTGCGGTTCCCGGCTCCCCGGAAGACCCCGCCTCATCCAGCTTCTTTTTCATTTGGCCCTCGTTGCCCAGATCACCCCGAAATCACGGAATTGCCTTATAATTCAGGGAGAAACGCTACCCTGTTAAATTGGTTCCACCATATGGAACTTATTTTTTGTGGCCGCGTTATGGTCCGTACGAAATTTTGATGGAACCGGAGGGGGTCAATGTCGGTATCCGAGACTGTCGCTAAACATCTCCCATTTCTGCGCCGTTATGCGCGGGCCCTGACCGGTTCGCAGGATTCCGGCGATAAATACGTCACCGTAGTCCTTGAAGCGCTGCTCGAAGATCCGGGCCCGCTGCAGGAAGGGGACGGGCGAGTGGGCCTCTACAAGGCCTTTACGAAGGCGTGGAATTCGCTCGCCGTGAACGGCCAGTCGGATCCTGCCTTCGCCAATCTCCCGGGCGAGAAGCGCCTGATCCAGATTACCGCCAAGCCTCGGCAGGCGTTCCTGCTGACCGCCCTTGAAGGCTTCTCCGAGAACGATGCAGCGTCGATTTTGGACGTGGACGTAGCGGGCGTGCGCAACCTTATCGACAAGGCGGGCCGCGAGCTTGCCGCCGACATTGCGACGGACGTTCTCATCATCGAGGACGAGCCGTTCATCGCGGCGGACCTCGAAGGCCTCGTGCAGAAGCTCGGCCACAACGTGCTGGGCATCGCGCGCACCCACAAGGAAGCCGTGTCGCTCGCGGGCAAGCATCGGCCGGGTCTGATCCTCGCCGACATCAAGCTCGCCGACGGAAGTTCAGGCCTCGACGCGGTGAACGAACTCCTGAAGACGTTCGAGGTGCCGGTGGTGTTCATCACCGCCTATCCCGAGCGCTTCCTCACCGGCGAACGCCCCGAACCTGCGTTCCTGATCCCGAAGCCGTTTCAGCCAGCGACCGTATCGGCGGTTATCAGCCAGGCGCTCTTCTTCGAGCGCTCGGCCAAGCCGCGGACGATGGCTTCGTAGTTCCGCAAAAAAAGACGCCGCGGCTTTTTACCCGCGGCGTCTTCTGAAGAACACGATCAGTTGACCGAGTTCAGCCAGGTGTCGATCTGCTTTTCGGCGTCGTCTTTGGCGATGCCGTAGTGCTTCTGAAGGCGTCCGGTGAGTTCCTCACGCTTGCCCTCGATTACGTCGAGGTCGTCGTTGGTGAGCTTGCCCCAATTCTGCTGGGCCTTGCCCTTGAACTCTTTCCAGTTGCCTTCAATGCGATCCCAATTCATGTGGACCTCCAATTTTCTTCCGGGTTATCGGGTTTCGACAAGTCAGAGAACGAATCTCTGGCGGAAAAGTTGCAAGGTGCCGGTCGCGGGTGCTCCGTGCATAAAAAGGCCGCGACGGCAGGGCCCTTGCCGCAGCCTTGGTCATCAATCGGCTAAAATGCGGCAGGATGTTTAAGCGCATCGAAAGAACGGGAAGGAAGAAGGGCGATGTTCACTGAATTTGCTGGCTGGCTGCGCGATGCGCTGAATTTCATGCCGCAAAGCCATTTTCAGTCATGGCGTCCGGACATGGTCACGCTGCACGCGGCCTCCGATCTGCTGATCGCGGCCAGCTATCTTGCGCTCTCGATCGGCATGATCTGGTTGATGTTCCAGCGATCCGATATTCGGGGGGGCCATCGCCTGCTTGCGGGGCTGCTGATTTTCTTCTGCCTCACAGGTGCGATCAATCACGGCCTATCCGCGGCACTCTACTGGCATCCGATCTATGGCGTTCAGGGCATTGTGAAGTTCGTCACGGTGCTGATCGCGATCCTCACCATCTCGTTCACGTTACCGCTGCTGCCGCGGCTTGCGCGTCTGCCGAGCCCGCGCCAGCTCGCCGAAGCCAACGAGAGCCTGCGCCGCGAGGTCGGCGCGCACCAGGCAACGCTGACCGAACTCGGCGCGATCCAGCGCGAACTCGAGCAACGCGTTGCCGAGCGCACGCGGGAACTGAGCCAAGTGAAGGCGCGCTTCGAGACGGCACTGCGCGGGGCCAAGGTTTACGTGTTCTCGCAGGACCGCGATCTCCGCTACAACTGGGCCTACAATCCGCGCGGCGAGGATGTCGCCGCCTCGATCCTCGGCCAAACCGACAGCGAAATTGTCTCGTCGCCCGACCGCGAAATGATCATTGCGACGAAAATGCGCGTGCTCGGCAGCGGAACGCCGGAAGACGCCGAAGTCTCCTACATGCTGCCCGAAGGCCGCGTGATCTTCGCGCTCCACATCGAGCCGACCCGCGGCGCGGACGGGGAAATCGACGGGATCATGTGCGCCGCGGTGGACATCACGCGCCTGCGCACGCTGGAACGCGAGCAACGGCGCCTGATGGAGGAGTTGAGCAACACCCTCCAGCGCTACGAAATCGGCATGCAGGGTTCCAACGTGACGGTGTTCACGCAGGACCGCGAACTTCGCTACACCTCGATCAGCAAGCCGATGTTCGGCAAGACCGTGAACGAGATCGTCGGCCGCACGGACGAGGAAATGTTGCCGCCCGCGAACCGGCTGGCCATCGTCGGTTTCAAGCGGGAAGTGCTGAAAACCGGCCAGTCGCAAAAGCAGGAAGTAAAGGTGATCGAGCACGTCAACGGCACGGAGATCGAGCGCTGGTATGATATTCACGTCGATGCGCTGCGGGATATTTCCGGGGCCATCGTCGGCCTCACGAGTTCCGCCGTGGACATTACCGACCGCAAGGGCGCGGAATCGCACCTGCGGCTTCTAATGCACGAACTCACGCACCGTTCCAAGAATCTGCTTGCCGTCATCCAGGCGATGGCGCACCAGACCGGGCGGCAGGCCGGTTCCATCAACCGCTTCCTCGAACGCTTCGGCGAACGCCTGCAGGCGCTGGCGAAGTCCCACGATATTCTTGTGCAGGAAGACTGGCATGGTGCGTCACTGGTGGAACTCGTGCGCTCGCAGCTTGGCCATTATCTCGACCAGAGCGGCTCACAGATTTCGATCAAGGGGCCGCCGCTGCAACTGAAGCCCGAAGGCGCCCAAAGCCTCGGCCTTGCCCTGCACGAGCTTGCGACCAACGCCGCGAAATACGGGGCACTTTCCGTGCCCGCAGGCCGCGTCAGCATCGATTGGAAACGCCGCCCGACCTCGCAGGGCGGCGGCCTTGAAATCGTGTGGCAGGAAAAGGGCGGGCCGGAAGTCGCCGCGCCGAAGGCCCGCGGCTTCGGCAGCCTCGTGATCGAGCGCAATCTTGCCCGTTCCATGGACGCCGAGGTGAACCTCGATTTCAACGCCGGCGGCGTGACCTGCCGGGTGCTGATCCCGGAGGAACACATCCTCTCCACCACGGCCGCACCCGAAAGATTGCGGATGCGGAATGTTGCGGGCTGACACCTGGCCCTGCCTGAAAATACCTCAGGAACCGTGAGCCGAGTCCGGCGTTGCTTTCCTGCAGGCCTGATGATGGGTGCGGATGATCTGTACCCGATCGCAGTGCGGCTATCACAATAGATCGCGCTGACGTGCCTTGCGGGAGAGCAACATGTTCCGCACCGCAATCGATATTGCCGGTGGGGTGGCCGCGGTGGTGATCGCCGTGTGTCTGGGGGTTGTAATCGCCGGCGCGGATCGTCCCGCGCAGACGAACCAAGCATCAGTCGCTCAACATTCCGTGAACCGGGAAGCCAAAGGCGACAAGCTTCCGGTCCATGAAACCACGCAACAGCGCAACAAGATTTCCGTGATCGAAGTGATCGGCGTCAGCGAGACGGCGGTGGTCTATCGCGACCGCGGCGGGCATGTTCTTTTCAACAAGGATCCCGTTTCCAACATCACGTTCGTCTCGAAGAATTCTCCGCTGCCGGGAATCACGATGCGCGAGACAGAACAGGACGAGGTCATGCCAGTTCCGGTCGAGATGACGCAAAAGCCTGCTGCTGTCCGTGAAATCCCGAATTCGGTTACTGTTCCGCCAGCCAAGCGCATTCCAGAAGGCTGCGAGTCCGCATTCAGCAATTTCCTCGTTCCGTCGCAGTCGATGATCGCCCGGCGCTGCGTGTCCAGCTTCGGAGACACGACAAAGCTTTCGGGCTGAATTAAAATTAGCCAAAGACAAATGAAAGGCGCGCTCCGGCGCGCTTTTTTTTAGATCAGCTTCTGCAGGGTCGCAAATCCCGGTGCCAGCAACAGGAACGCCCACAGCATCGCCGACAGCACATTCGCGATCTGGAATTGCAGGTGCGGCATCTCGAAGACGCCCGCGATCAACGGAATGATCGCGCGCACCGGCCCGAAGAAGCGGCCGATGAAAACGCTCCACATGCCCCATTTCTCGAAGAAGCGTTCGCCCCTGGCGTAGAGATCGGGATAGCGAGACAGCGGCCAGACATGCTTCGCACGGTCTTCCAGTTTGTAGCCGACCCAGAACGAGACCCAGTCGCCGAGCGAGGCGCCGATCACCGCCGCGAACCAGACCGGCCAGAAAGCAATGTCGGAGGCGCCGATCAGCGCGCCGATGCCGATGAGCGCGATGGTCGCCGGTATGAACAGCGAGATCACCGCCAGCGATTCTCCGAACGCCAGCAGGAAGACGATCAGCGGCGCCCACGTCTGATGCATCTTCACGAAGGCGAGCAGTTCATGGCCATAGGTGGTCAGGGTCAATTGCATCGGCGGACCGTAGATTTGCGGTGAAGGGTACCGGGCGGCAGGGCGGGGGCGCATTTGTCAGGCTTTGCGGGCGGAGCGCAATCCCCCACCGTGCTTTCGCCGCGCCGCGGCGGCCGTTTTGTTTGGCGAAATGCATGCGGGCCGCTAGTCTGCGGCAACAAGAACAGAATCCGGCCAAAGGCCGGGCGGGGAGCAATGGAAGCGTTGCAGAAAGAGGGAAGCCGGCCCGATACAGGGCCGGCGGCGGGTCTGCCGGCCGTGCGTTTCGACGGCACCCGTGTTGCCTTCGTCATCAAGAACAATCCGTATGTTGCCGTGGAGCGCGCCGACCTTGAGGTGGCCGATGGCGAATTCGTTTCCATTGTCGGGCCGACGGGATGCGGCAAGTCCACGCTCCTGAACATTGCGGCCGGGCTGATCACACCGTCGGCCGGCGCCATCGAAATTTCCGGCAAGCCGCTGAAGGGGCTGAACCGGCAGGCGGGCTATCTCTTTCAGGCGGACTCGCTGTTCCCGTGGAAGACGGTTCTTGAAAACGTAGCGATCGGACTTGAGGTCGCCAATGTAGGCCAGCAGGCTGCGCGCGAGCGCGCGCATGGCTGGCTGAAGCGCGTCGGCCTCGGGGCCTTCACTGACCGTTACCCGCACATGCTGTCCGGTGGCCAGCGCAAGCGAGTGGGTCTCGCGCAGGTGCTGATCCGCGATCCGAAAATTCTCCTTATGGACGAGCCGTTCGGACCGCTCGACGCCCAGACCCGGCAGATCATGGGCAACCTGCTGCTCGACCTCTGGAGCGCCGACAAAAAAGCCGTGCTGTTCGTCACGCACGATCTGGAAGAAGCGATCGCGCTCTCCGACCGCGTCGTCATCATGGCCGCGGGTCCCAACTCGCGCATCATCGGCAACTGGAAGATCGATCTCGCGCGCCCGCGCGATATTTCCGACATCCGGCTCGAACATCGCTTCCACGAAATCCATCGCGAGATCTGGACCAAGCTGAAGGACGAGGTGATGAAGGGTTATTCGCAAGCGGGAGGCGAGGGGTGAATTTATTACTTCGTCATTCCGGGGCGCACCGCAGGTGCGAACCCGGAATCCGGCAACAAATTCAGTGCTTGCATCTGGATTCCGGATCGCCGCTCGGCGGCGTCCGGAATAACGGCGAAGGAGAGCGTATTTGAAACGCCTCGGCCTCATCTCCGCGCAGCTCGGCGTCGCGGTCGTGCTGCTGCTGCTGTGGCACGTGCTGACCACGATGCCGTGGGGTGCGGGCGGCAAGCCGCTGGTGCCGCCGTTCTTCTTCTCGACGCCGCTCGATGTGATCGCGCGCATCCACAAATGGTTCAGCGAGGGTACGATCTGGCGGCATCTGTGGATCACGCTGACGGAGTCGGCGCTTGCTTTCGTCATCGGCTCGGTCGCGGGTGTGCTGGTCGGCTTCTGGTTCGCGCGCCAGCCGCTGATCGCCGCGATCTTCGATCCCTATGTGAAGATGGTGAATGCGCTGCCGCGCATCGTGCTGGCGCCGATCTTCACACTCTGGTTCGGGCTCGGTATCGCGTCGAAGGTGGCGCTCGGCGTGACGCTGGTTTTTTTCATTGTGTTCTTCAACGTCTATCAGGGCGTGCGCGAAGTCAGCCCGACGGTGCTCGCCAACGCGCGCATGCTCGGCATGAACGAGCGCCAGTTGATGCGCCACGTCTACTGGCCGTCGGCGCTGTCGTGGATGTTCTCCTCTTTGCACACATCCGTCGGTTTTGCGGTCGTCGGTGCCGTGGTCGGCGAATATCTCGGCTCCGCCGCCGGTCTCGGTTACCTCATCCTGCAGGCGGAAGGCACCTTCGACATCGCCGGCGTATTCGCGGGCATGTTCGTGCTCGCCGTATTCGTGCTTGTGATCGACGGGCTGGTGACGCTCGTGGAAAGGCGCCTGCTGGTATGGCGGCCGACCGCCGCCGACACGCATAAATGAGCCTTCCTGCGGGGAGGCCGCTGTTCTATCGTTGTTGCAAAGCGAGGCCGCTGAACGGCCCGCATAACCGGGAGGAATGCCAATGTTCTTGAGGAGGATTCTGTCTTCGCTCGCCGCACTCGCTTTGATGAGCGGTGCCGCGATGGCGCAGACGAAGGTGACCATCGCCGTCGGCGGCGCGTCTTGCCTTTGCTATCTGCCGACCGTGCTCGCGCAACAACTCGGCGAATACGACAAGGCCGGGCTGAAGGTCGAGCTTGTCGACTTCAAGGGCGGCTCGCAGGCGCTGACCGCGGTGCTCGGCGGCAGCGCGGATGTGGTGTCCGGCTATTTCGATCACTGCGTCAATCTCGCGGCCAAGGGCCAGTTCATGCAGTCGATGGTGGTCTATGACCGCTATCCCGGCTTCGCGCTCGTGGTCTCGCCGAAGTCCGATGTGAAGTCGATCAAGGACCTTGCCAACAAGCGCGTCGGCGTTTCGGCGCCGGGCTCCTCCACCGACTTTTTTCTCAAATTCATCCTGAAGAAGAACGGCGTCGATCCGAACGGCGTCGGCGTGATCGGCGTTGGCCTCGGGGCCACGGCGGTGGCGGCGATGGAGCAGGGTTCGATCGATGCCGCGATCATGCTCGATCCGGCGGTGACGCAGTTGCAGGGCCGCAACAAGGACCTGCGTATCCTCGTGGATACCCGCAACCAGAAGGATACGCTCGACGTGTTCGGCGGCGAATATCCGGGCGGCGCGCTCTACACCCGCGCCGACTGGATCGAGAAGAACGGCAAGACCGCGCAGGCGCTTGTCAACGCCATCATCAACACGCTGAAATTCATCAAGACCAATTCGCCGGAAGCGATCATGGCGAAGATGCCGGACGAATATGTCGGCGCGGACAAGGCGCTCTATTTGCAGGCGCTGAAGAATACGCTGCCGATGTTCTCGGAGACCGGCCGCATGGACCCGAAGGGCGCGAAAGCCGTGCTCGACGTGTTCTCGCAGTCGAATCCGGATGTGGCGAAGGCCAATATCGACTTGTCGAAGACCTACACCAACTCGTTCGTCGAACAGGCGTTGAAGGTGACGAACTAACAATAATTGACGTGTCCCGGACGCGGCGCAGCGCAAAGCGATGCGCCGCAGAGCCGGGACCCACGCTTGGACTGGACCCCGGGTCTGCAACGCACCACTTCGTGCTGCGTTGCGCCCGGGGAACGTCGTGTAGAATGTTCCGATGAACATCCTCTCCATCCAGTCGCATGTCGCCTACGGGCATGTCGGCAACGCATCGGCGGCGTTTCCCTTGCAGCGGCTCGGCGTGGAAGTCTGGCTGATCCATACGGAGCAGTTCTCCAATCATACGGGGTACGGCAAGTGGCGCGGCGAGGTGTTCGACGCAAAACAGATTTCCGATGTGATGCAGGGCATTGCCGAGCGTGGTGTGCCGCCGAAATGCGACGGCGTGCTCTCCCGGACGGCCAGTTCCGCGTGCGTACGCCGAAGCTCGATCTCTAAGTGAATGGCGCCGGCGACGCCATCGCGGCGCTGTTTTTCTTTCACGTGCTGAAAACCGGCTCGACCGCCGACGCGCTGTCGAATGCGTCGTCCTCGATCTTCGGTCTGATGAAGCGCACCGCCGATGCGGGCTCACGCAAAATCCTGCTCATCGACGCGCAGGAGGAATATGTGAAGCCGTCGCGGGTGTTTCGGGCGGAGGCGGTTTGATTCCCCTTGTCATGGCCGGGCTTGTCCCGGCCATCCCGATTATTTATGCACTGCCTTCCTAAGCGAGATGCCCGGCACAAGGCCGGGCATGACAATCAATTTGAGGATTCGCAATCAGCGATACCCGTATTTCCGCTTCACCGAGGCAAGCTGGGTCAGTGCCTCTTTCTCGCGGTTGGAAGCGCAGGTCTTGCGCACGGCGTCGAGGTCTTCCGAAACGCGATTGAATACGCTGGGGCTGAGACTGCCTGTTTCGGAATCCCTGTTCACGACCGAGATGTATTCGCCGATCGGACCCGCGCATCCGGCCGGCCCGGAAACCATCGGCGGTGCGGAGATCACGGACGGCCCTGCCGCGAATTGCTGCCCACCGGGGGAACTCGAGCGGGAGAATGTATCTCCGCCCGACGCGCAGGCGGCCAGCGCGGCGACGGAACCAAGAGCGAAAACTACGCGAAACATTCGGGCCTCCGGGGGAAGGCTATTGGCGTTGCGAATCGAAACTTGTACCGGAACTGCGGCGGGAGCAAGCTCCGCGATCCCGTGGAAAAAAGGCGGCTCATGCGCGCATTCACATTTATTTTATTGTTTCTTGTCCAGTTTTTTGCCGTTCCGGCCTTCGCGCAGCAGGAAGCCGTCGTCGAAATTCCCTCGCGGGGCGTGAAGATTCGCGCGCTCCTGATCCGGCCCGCGCAATCCGCCGGCAGCGTGATCCTGCTCGCGGGCGGGCACGGAAATTTGCAAATTTCTCCACAGGGCAAGATCGGCTGGGGTGCCGGCAACCAGCTCGTCCGCACGCGCGCGGAATACGCCAAGGCCGGCTTCGCCGTGCTCGTGCCCGATGTGGCGCCCGATCTCAAGCTGCCCGGCGGCGGCGTGCGGCAGGGTGCGCGCTACAGCCGGGAATGGGGCGAGGATATCGGCTCGCTCGTCGGCTACATGCGCCGCATGAAGGAGCCGGTGACGGTGGTGGCGACCAGCCGCGGCGCCGTCACCGCGGGGGTGGCGCTGAAGGAGGCGGAGAAATTCACCCGCCCCGACGCGATGGTGCTCACGGCGCCCATGCTGATGAAGGTGGAGAACCAGCCGAGCTTCCAGATGGCGGCGGACAACCGGCCGGAAAAGGCGCGTGCGATTCCGATGCTCGTGATCGCGCATCGCAAGGACGCGTGCAGCTACACCAACGCCGACGTGATCAAGCGCTTCGAGGACTGGATGAAGGGCGGCAAACTGGAGGTCACCTGGCTCGACGGGCCGCAAGGCACCGGCGATCCCTGCGAGGCGCAATCGGCGCACGGCTTTTTCGGCATCGACGGGCAGGTGGTGCGGACGGTGACGGGGTGGATCAAGGCGAGGAAGTGAAGCTACCGAGCTGATGAAAGCTTAGTAGCGTCGTCATGGCCAAGCGCGCAGCGCGCGAGCCGGGACCGTTCTCGATGATACGGTGACCGATCCCGGCTCTCGCGCCGCTTCGCGGCACTCGGCCGGGATGACGCCAAAGCCGTCTTGCCACGCCCCCGCAAACTCCGCTAAAACCCCTGTCCGCGCCGGTTTTACGGGCCGTTAACCAAACCCGTCCGAGACTGGCCGAACACGAGAGCACGCCGAACGCCATGAGCACGCATTACCAAGGCCGTTCCGCCGACCCGATCGCGTCCGCGATTTCGGGCCGTGCTCTCATTCTCGCTTCGCTGCTTCTCCTTCGCCGCCCCTGAGGGCCGGCCGGGCGCATGCGCCTTGGCACTCAGGGGGACGGAAGCCGAACCCGGAGAGCGCTCGATCGGCGCAGAGCGAAGAGAAGGAATAGCGAAATGACCACTCAACCGATCAAAGGCGACGACAGGAATCGCGTCGTCATCTTCGACACCACCTTGCGCGACGGCGAGCAGTGTCCCGGCGCGTCCATGACCTTCGAGGAAAAGATCGAGGTCGCCGAACTCCTCGACGCGATGGGCGTCGACATCATCGAGGCCGGTTTTCCCATCGCCTCGGAAGGCGATTTCCATGCGGTCTCTGAAATCGCCAAGCGCAGCCAGAACGCGGTGGTCGCCGGGCTTTCGCGCGCGTCCATCAAGGACATCGACCGTTGCGCGGAGGCGGTGAAGCATGCGCACCGCCCGCGCATCCATACGTTTCTCTCCACTTCGCCTGTGCATATGAAGTGGAAGCTCCAGAAGGAGCCGCATGAAGTTTTCGAGATGGTGGTCGCGCAGGTGACACGTGCCCGCAATCACGTCGACAACGTGGAATGGTCGGCGGAAGACGGCACCCGCACGGAAATCGATTTCCTCTGCCGCTGCGTCGAGGCCGCCATTAAAGCCGGCGCCACCACGATCAACATTCCCGACACCGTCGGCTACACGACGCCGTCGGAATACGCGCAACTGTTCAGGACGGTGCGCGAGCGCGTGCCGAATTCCGACAAGGCGGTATTCTCCGTGCATTGCCATGACGATCTCGGCATGGCGGTGGCGAATTCGCTCGCGGGCGTCGACGGCGGCGCGCGCCAGATCGAATGTACCATCAACGGCATCGGCGAGCGCGCGGGCAACGCGGCGCTCGAGGAAATCGTGATGGCGATGCGCGTGCGCAACGACGTGCTGCCGTACTGGAACGAGATCAACGCGCAGATGCTGACGCGCGCCTCCAAGCTCGTCTCGGCGGTCACGTCCTTTCCGGTGCAGTACAACAAGGCGATCGTCGGCCGTAACGCGTTCGCGCATGAATCCGGCATCCATCAGGACGGGATGCTGAAGCACACGCAGACCTACGAGATCATGCTGCCCGAGGATGTCGGCGTGTCGAAGACCTCGCTCGTGATGGGCAAGCATTCCGGCCGCCACGCCTTCCGGGAAAAACTGAAGGAGCTGGGCTACGAACTCGGCGACAACGCGCTGAACGACGCCTTCAACCGTTTCAAGGCGCTCGCCGACAAGAAGAAGCACGTTTACGACGAGGACATCGTGGCGCTCGTGGACGACGAGATCGCGCAGGCGAACGATCGCGTGAAGATCGTCTCGCTGACGGTGATCGCCGGCACGCAAGGGCCGCAGCAGGCCACCCTCGTGCTCGATATCGACGGCACCCACAAGACGACGCAGGCGACCGGCAACGGTCCGGTGGATGCGATCTTCAACGCGATCAAGTCGCTGGTGCCGCATCAGGCCCGTTTGCAGCTCTATCAGGTGCATGCCGTGACCGAAGGCACGGACGCGCAGGCGGAAGTATCGGTGCGGCTGGAGGAGAACGGTCATACGGTGACGGCGCGTGGCGCCGACTCCGATACGCTGGTCGCTTCCGCCAAAGCCTACATCAATGCGTTGAATAAGCTCGCGCAGAAGCGCCAGTCGGTGAACCCGCAGACGGCCTACGGGTAATAGACCGCTTCCAAAATCTGTCATCGCCCGCGAAAGCGGGCGATCCAGTACTCTCTGATTCAGCGATTACTGGATGCCCCGCCTGCGCGGGGCATGACACTGTTGTTGGCTTGTTTTCTTCAAATGAATCTTTGCTAAGCTGTCCCGGCCTCATGCTGAGGAGCGCGTAAGCGCGTCTGGAACACACAAGTCCGGTTTACCCGACTTGTGATCGATTTAATGTACTGATCTCGGGTGACCCGAGATCAGATGGCCGCCCATCCTTCGAGACGCCGCCCTTCGTGCGGCTCTTCAGGATGAGGCGGGTTTGGCCTGGGGACAGCGATGCGGGTGAAGAAACGGATTCTGGCGACGGTGCTTTTTTCGGCGGCAGCACTCGCCGCATTGCTGCCGATGGACGGTAGCGCCCAGCTGAAACAAAAACGCCCGCCGGATTGCGGCGGAAAATCCGAGCCGGTCTGCGCGCGCACGACGCTCGGCCAGCTCGCCACTTACGAGAACAGGTGTTTTGCCGAATCCGACGGAGCGAAGGTTCTGATCAAGGGCTCCTGCCTGGCCCGCCAGTGCAATTCGGCTTCAAAACCTGTCTGCGCGCATGTGGGCGGAAAGAACAAAAGTTATCCGAACTCATGCGTCGCCGAGAACGAAGGCGGAATGGTGCTGACCTTCGGCAACTGCCCGGAAGCCTGCACGATGGATTTCAAACCGGTCTGCGGGGTCAACGACAAGGGGGCGCGGGCGGATTTTCCCAATGCCTGTGTCGCGCAAACGGCGGGATCGCGCGTGCTGCATCCGGGCAAGTGCGTCGGCAAGGTGAATTGCGCGGCCGAAGGCGTACGCGTCTGCGCCTACGATGTGCGAACCGGACGTGGCGAGACGTTCGCCAACCAGTGCGAAGCCGAGGCCTCCAACGCCACCTTCCTGCATCGCGGCAAGTGCGATGCGCGCTGGCGCAAGCTCTGGAAAAAGTTCAGGGGCGGCGCGCAGGCCGCAACCCCTTAGCCCTCGGAGGCGAGATTCGCAGTGGCGGGTTTGGCACCCAGCGGTGTCCGCTCCGGTTCTTCCTCGATCACCGACGTCGGCGGCACGACCACCTTCGAGTGCTGCCAGATTCCAAACACGATAACCGGGAGCGCCACGGCAGCCGCGCCGAGGGCGACCGACCCGTCCGGGTGCAACAGCACCACGAACGAGAACATCGCAATCATACATCGCAGCATGATGTCGGCCGAAGGCCTCTTATGGATTCGACCGAACATCGCGAAAGCGATGCCGCTGGTGCCGATCAGCACGAGGAGCGTATCCCGGACCTGCAGCCAGCCGGGGTTCACGACGATGTCGGAGCGCGTGAAGATCGCAAACGTCATGAGCGTGATGGGCGCGCAGATTTTCAGCGCCTCCCACATGGTTTTCATAAAGGACGCATTCGCGATGCGGGCGGAAACGGCGGCGGTGAGGGATGTAGGCGGCGAGACTTCCCCCCAGACCGAAAGCAGGAAAACGAAGAAGTGGGCGACCCACGGGTTGATGCCAAGTTCTTGCAGGGGCCGCACGATCACCACGGCGCCGATGATGTAGGTGGCGGTGGGCGGCAGACCCGCACCCACCAGCCAGCCGAACAGATAGGCCATCAGGATCATCGCCACGATGTTCCATGAGCCGAGATCGAGCAGGGCCGCGCCCATGCGGTTGATAAAGCCGGTCACGGTGAACAGGCCAATCATGATCCCGAGCGTGGCCAGCAGGAGCGTCAGGTAGGACGTCATGTCCGCGTGGGTCTCGATGCTGTTGCGGATATTGCCGAACAGCGTTTCATCCTCCACCAGCGGATCTTTCAGCACATACTTGAAGAAGAGAAACAGACCCATCAGCGCAAAAAACATGAAGCCTGATGTGTAGAGAGCAGCAAGCAGTTCACCCATTCCGTCACCGGCGAGCAGGAAAATAAGAACCACCACCGACAGAAAGAAAACGGCTGTTTTGAGCTGGTCGTACAAAGCAACTCTTGGCGCGGCTACCTCATCGTGCGGTAAAAGCCGGACACAGAGCAGATACACTGCGAGCGCGATGCAGGCGTAATAGACAAACGCAAGCGCGAAGCCGCGGATCACCACGTCCCAGTAGGGAACGCCGAGGAATTCGGACATTAGGAATGCGCCGACGCCCATCATCGGCGGCATGATGAGGCCGCCCATCGAGGCGGCGGTTTCCACCGCGCCCGCGAATGCGCCGGGCACGCCGTAACGCTTCATCAGCGGAATCGTGATGCTGCCGACAACGATCGCGTTGGCGGAGCCTGAGCCGCTGATCATGCCGACGGAAAGCGAGCCGAGCACGGCGGTCTGCGGCACCATCTGCCTGTTGCGGCCGGCAAAGCGTCGCATGACATTGATCATTGCGCGCTGCGCACCGAAGCCGTTGGCAGCGGCGGCCAGCAGCAGGAATGCCGCGATCAGCGTCAGCGCAAGCTGGCCGTAGATTCCATAAATTCCGGTCGACAGTTCGACCGTGCTGGAGGTCACCACGCGATAGAAGCTCGTGCCGGGATGCCAGAAGAAATCGAATGGGCTGAGATAGCCGTAAAGCGTGTACACAACGAGAATTATATTCACCCAGAACAGCGATGGGTGAGCAAGACGGGATAGTTCCATCACGAGCAGGAACATCAACAGGCCAACGATGAAATCCTGGCGCGTATAGGAACCCTGCCGGTAAATCGCGATCTGCTCGAAGTTTTGCCAGAAATACCCGAACGCATAGATGCAGATCCCGATATAGATCAGGACGATGATGTTATTCACAGCCGGAGGCAGGAATTTGTAGAGATAATCCTGCTTGTACATGAACAGGATTTGCAGGATCAGCGTGATCGAAAGAACGTGCGCGACAAGTTCCTGCGGGCCGCCCGAACCCGTGTAGAAATACCAGCCAAGCCATACGAGTTGCACGACCGAAACGAAGAAAATGATATTTCGCAGGCTGATAACGCCGCGGATTCCGTCGCTCATTCGCTTCCCCACCTGGACGGCATGCCTTCTTATGGTGGTGCCGGCGCACCCGCGGGATCGCGGTGGCCGGCTCCGGCAATTCCGTCACGTTACTTCCGCCATTTCCCCGATGCGCGGACACCATCCGATCCATAAACCGGAAGCGTGACCGGCGCTGGCGCGCCGGTCACCGTCTCCGTTCCGTCAATCAAGGATCGCGGTCAGCTCTTGCCGTCCGCGATCTTCCACTTGTTGTTCCAGGCGTTCTGTTCCTTCAGGAACTTGGCGAGGCCCGCATGCACCGGAATGTCCGGATTGGCGTTGATGCCGGCGACTTGCAAGCCGACGAAGTCCTTCGCCATCGGACCGAAGCCGGCGTCGATCTTGGCTAACGCCTCGCGATTTTTGTTGAAGGCGCTGATGAGTTTGTAGACGACGTCTTCCGGCATGTCGGCGCGCATGTTGTAGCCGAACAGGATCGGTACGCCTTCGATGTTTTTCACGCCAACATCCTTGGCGAAAGCCTTCGGATCGACGTTCTGGATCGTCATGCCGGCAGCCTTCAGCTTCGCGACTTCATCCGGGCACGGATTGACCACGCGGACATCCATGCGGACTTCGGTTTCCTTCCAGTACGGAGCGAGCGACGTACCCGACGTTGTATAGGCGACGGAGCCGACAATCGTGCCGCCCTTGAGGGCGTCCGACTGCGTCTTCGGATCGATCTGGACATGCTTGAAGTCGTAGCCGAGCGCCTTGAACATGCGCTGGAAGTTCAGCCAGTTCATGAAGCCCGCGGGCGTAAAGAACACCGGCTTGCCGCTGAAGTCCTTCAGGCACTTGAAGCCGCCCACTTTGTCGGCGGGCACGGCCATGAAGGATTCCATCGGATAGGCATACCAGGTGTGAACGAGACGGCCCTTCTCCGGCTTATAATCCTTGAAACCGCCTTCACCGGCGTAAATCTGCGTCATGCCGACATCGGCCGTGTAGCCGATCTCGCCGGTGCCATCCATCGCGGCCTTCATCGCGGCGGTCGTCGCCGGATACGGGTTCACGGTGATCGTGTATTCACCGCCGAGCGCTTCCTCGGCGATTTTCACCATCGAGGCGGCGACCTTGTAGCCGTAGGAGTCGACGCTGGAAGTGGACCAGCGGATTGACTTGCGTTCCTGCGCCGAGAGCGGCTCCATCGCTGATACGGTGAACAGGGCGGCGAGTGCAGCCGCTGAAATCGTGTAGGTCAGTCTTGTCTTCAACATTTAGCATCCTCCCTGGATTTACTTTTTAGGTTGCGCAAAGCCTGTCCAAAAACCGGACATGCGCCGCGCGGCAAAGGGCGGCTCGGAATTTGCAATATAAATTTCGCAAAGTGGCCGGATGCGGTGTCCACAGAGCGGACTCCGATCCTGCCGGCGCTTCCTCCTCACCCACTTGAACGAATCTGATCGGCCCGGAACTGCTTGAACAGCATATATTTTTGTTGATTTGAGCCTTTCTGCGTTCGCCGTGTCAACGGAAACCGGACGCTGTAGCGCTGCAAATTTGCAGCCGTGCCCGCGAACAGATTTGCTGCATTGCGGCCGCCGCAGGATCGCGCGCATGTTCACGGAAGTTTTTGATAACCAGCGGAAAAGTGACGCTTTTTGCTACTTGACGGGCTTGAGCATGGATGGTGCTTAGGCCCGCCCGATCGAGCGGCCATTCGTTCCGCCGAAACCCGAAACAACCCAATGGGCGCAAGCTTCACATGACGCCTGGCAGGGTTCGGGCGGAGGATGTTCTTTCAGGAGACTGTAAATGCGCAAATGGCTTCTCGCGGCTGCGGCGATCTATGCGATCACCGTTACCGGTGCCGCGGCCCAAGGTTATCCGACCCGCAATATCACGATGGTCATTCCGTTCGCCGCCGGCGGCCCGACCGACACCGTCGGCCGTCTCATCGCCGAGGCGATGACCAAGGCGCTCGGCCAAACGGTCGTCGTCGAAAACGTCGCCGGTGCCGGTGGCACGCGTGCGGCCGGCCAGGTCGCGAAAGCGCCTGCCGACGGCTACCAGATTCTGCTCCACCACATCGGCATGTCGACGGCGCCGACGCTTTACCGCAAGCTGCCGTTCAATGTGATCTCCGATTTCGAAACCATCGGCCTCGTCACCGACGCGCCAATGTCGCTGATCGGCAAGCCGGGGCTCGAGGCCAAGAATTTCGCGGAAGTCCTTCAGTACGTGAAGACGCAGAAGGACAAGGTCTCCTACGGCAATGCCGGTGTAGGCTCCGCCTCGCATCTCTGCGGCATGCTGCTGATGTCCACGATGGGCGTGCAGATGACGACCATCCCGTATAACGGCACCGGCCCGGCGATGACCGATCTTCTCGGCGGCCAGATCGATCTGATGTGCGACCAGACCACCAACACCACCTCCCAGATCAAGGGCGGCAAGGTGAAGGCGTATGGCGTCACCACCAAGACTCGCGTGAAGTCGCTTTCGGACCTTCCGACGCTCGACGAAGCCGGTCTCAAGGGCTTCGAGGTCGCGGTCTGGCACGGCCTCTATGCGCCGAAGGGTACGCCGGCCGATGTGGTCGCGAAACTCACGGCTGCCTTGCAGGCCGCCCTCAAGGACCAGAAGGTCATTGATCGCTTCGCCGATCTCGGCACCGAGCCGGTTGCGCAGGCGGAAGCGACTCCGGCCGCGCACAAAAAGAAACTTGAATCCGAAATCGCGCGCTGGCGTCCTCTAATTCAGGCGGCAGGCGTTTACGCCGACTGATAAAAGAATAATCTAGACTGGCCGGGTTGGAGCCAACCAACCCGGCCGGTGTTGCGTAGGGGGAGGGGCGTATGCCGGGCTTCATCAAGAACCCGAAAGATTTCTTCGCGGGGCTTCTGTTTCTCGTGATCGTGGCTATCTTCGGCTGGGGCTTGCGCGAACTTCCGATCGGCACCGCGTTCCGCATGGGCCCGGGTTATTTCCCGATGGTCCTGCTCATCATTCTGACCGGGCTCGGCGTCGCGATCCTCGTGAATGGACTGCGCACGTCCGGCGAGCCGATCGGAATGATCCCCTGGCGCGGCCTCGCGCTGATTACGTTTCCCATCATCTTTTTCGGGGCGACACTGAAAGGACTGGGCCTTGTCGCCTCCCTCGGCATCAGCGTGTTCGCCACCACGCTTGCGAGCCGTGAGTGGAACATCCTGTATGCGGTGGCGACGACGGTCGTGCTGGTGGTCGCAAGCTGGCTGATTTTCATCAAAGGTCTGGGCCTGCCGATTTCGCTGCGCGGCCCCTGGATCGGCGGATACTGAGGGAAGCAGCATGATCGAACTTCTCTCAAATCTCGCGATTGGTTTCGATCAGGCGCTGACCGCCACCAACATCTTCTATTGCTTTATCGGCGTGTTGCTCGGCACGGCGGTGGGCGTGCTGCCGGGCCTTGGACCGGTTGCGACGATTGCGATGCTGTTGCCGATCACCTTCGGCCTGCCGCCCGTATCCGCGCTCATCATGCTCGCTGGTATCTATTACGGCGCGCAATATGGCGGCTCGACCACGGCCATCCTCATCAACCTGCCCGGTGAATCGAGTTCCGTGGTCACTGCCATCGACGGCTACAAGCTCGCCCAGCAGGGCAAGGCGGGTGTCGCACTCTTTACGTCAGCCGTGGGCTCGTTCTTCGCCGGCACCGTTGCAACCTTCCTGATTGCGGGCTTCGCGCCACCGCTTGCCGAGGTCGCGCTGAAATTCGGACCGGCGGAGTATTTCTCACTGATGGTTCTGGGCCTGGCCGCCTCGGTGGCGCTCGCGCATGGCTCGATCGTGAAGGCGCTGGCGATGGTCGTGCTCGGCCTTCTTCTAGGCACCATGGGTCAGGACCTCTACACCGGCGCGCCGCGTTTCAATTTTGGCCTTGTGGAATTGGCCGACGGCATCGACTTCGTGGCGCTCGCGATGGGCGTGTTCGGCATCGGCGAAATCATCCGCAACCTGGAAGACAGCACCGAGCGGAAACTGGTTTACTCTCCAATCAGCAATTTCCGCTATTTCATCATCGGACCGGTGCTGCTCGCGGTCGCCGGTACGCTCGAATATCTCGATATCGGACCCTCGTTCAATTTCCTCGGGCACAACCCGAATGTGCTTTCGATGGTCGTGGCCGTGCCTTCGCTTGGCCTGTTCGGCTACCACCTGTCCCATCTGATGAAAGATCTGGTGCCGACCAAGGAAGAACTGAAATCCATTATCGCGCCGATCCTGCGCGGCACCGTGATCGGCTCTTTCCTCGGGATTCTGCCGGGCGGCGGCGCGATCCTCGGCTCGTTCGGCGCCTATACGATCGAAAAACGCATCTCCAAGACGCCGGAACGTTTCGGCAAGGGCGCCATTGAGGGCGTGGCCGCACCCGAAGCCGCCAACAATGCCGGCGCGCAGACCTCATTCATCCCGATGCTGACGCTCGGCATCCCGTCGAATCCGGTGATGGCGCTGATGATCGGCGCCATGATCATCCAGGGCATTGTGCCGGGTCCGAACGTCATCAACGACAAGCCGGAGCTGTTCTGGGGCATCGTCGCCTCGATGTGGCTCGGCAACTTCCTGCTGCTCGTGCTCAACCTGCCGCTGATCGGTATATGGGTGAAGTTGCTGACGGTGCCCTATCGCGTGCTGTTCCCGGCGATCATCGCGGTCTGCTGTATCGGCGTGTATTCGGTCAGCAACAATCCGTTCGACGTTTACTGGATGGCGATCTTCGGGGTGATCGGTTACTTTCTGATCAAGCTTGACTGCGAGCCGGCACCGCTCCTGCTCGGTTTCGTCATCGGGCGGCTGCTCGAGGAATATCTGCGGCGCGCCATGCTGCTCTCGCGCGGCGATCCGTTCGTCTTCTTCCAGCGGCCGATCAGCGCGGTGCTGATGATCCTCGCGATCCTGGCGCTGGTGATCGTGCTGATCCCGTCGGTCAGCAAGAAGCGCGACGAGGCGTTCCGGGAAGAGACGAAATAGAGATGCAAAATAGAGATTGCGGCGGCGGCTTTCAGGCCGCCTTCGCTGGACAGAGGCAGGGGGGCTTGCTACATGACCCCCCGCTCCGGCGCTTCAGGCCCCGGGGACATCCATGGCGGGCGCATAGCTCAGTTGGTAGAGCAGGTGACTCTTAATCACCGGGTCCAAGGTTCGAGTCCTTGTGCGCCCACCACTTTCCCGCCTGAAAATTTGTAGACTGAAAGCGCGCCGTCGTTCGCGCCGCGCACATAGACTTGGCTACCGTTGGCGTTTCTTCGAAACGCGCATAGCATCAGTTTCACAGACCGGTGCATAAGGCGCGTTTGTCATGTTGAGCCAGCAGCAAAACGATCTGATCACGCGGATCGGGCCGAAGACGCCTGCCGGCGTGCTGATGCGGCGCTACTGGCAGCCGGCCGCACTCGTGGAGGAACTCGCGGGCAATCGTCCGGTGAAGCCGGTGAAGCTGCTCGGCGAAAATCTCGTCATCTTCAAGAACGGGCACGGCGAATACGGACTGATGGAGCGGCACTGTCCGCATCGGGGGGCGGATCTCGCCTATGGCCGTCTGGAAGACGGCGGCCTGCGCTGCTCGTTCCACGGCTGGCTGTTCGCGACCGACGGCCAATGTTTGCAGACACCGGCGGAACCGGACGACAGCAATCTCTGCAAGAACATCCGGCTGAAGGCGTATCCCGTGCGCGAGAAGAGCGGAATTCTGTTTGCTTACATGGGACCTGGCGAGCCGCCGGCATTGCCGGACTTCGACTGTTTCGTGGCGCCGGACGAATACACCTTCGCGTTCAAGGGCATGATCGATTGCAACTGGCTGCAGGCGCTGGAGGTCGGCATCGATCCGGCGCATGCGTCGTTCCTGCATCGCTTCTTCGAGGACGAGGACCCGGACGCGGGCTACGGCAAGCAGTTTCGCGGAGAGAGTGCCGACTCCGACATGCCGATGACCAAGGTGCTGCGCGAATTTCCGCGCCCGGAGATCGAAGTGGATGCCACCGACTATGGCCTGCGCATCACCACGCTGCGCAAGATCAGCGAAACAAACACGCATGTGCGCGTGACCAACGCGATCTTTCCGCACGGCATTGTCATTCCGATGAGCAAGGAAATGACGATCACCCAGTGGCATGTGCCGGTCGATGACACGCACTGCTACTGGTACGCGATCTTCACGAGCTTCGGCGCGAAGGTGGACAAGACAGAAATGCGCCGCCAGCGGCTCGAACTCTATTCGCTGCCGGATTACATCTCGACCAAGAACAAGGCGAACGATTACGGCTTCGATCCGCACGAGCAGGAGCATGATACTTACACCGGCATGGGCGCCGACATTAACGTCCACGACCAGTGGGCGGTGGAATCGATGGGGCCGATCCAGGACCGCACGCAGGAGCATCTCGGCAAGAGCGACAAGGCGATCGTCGCCTATCGCAAGATGCTCGTGAAGGCGATCGAGCAGGCGGGCAAGGGCGAGACGCCGATCATGGCGCTCGACGCGGCGGCGGCGAAATCCGTCACCGGCCCGGTCGCGGTGGACGGCATCGGTCCCGCGGCGTGGCAGAATTATCCGGCGCAGCTCGATGCGCAGCGGCGCAAGGCGGCCGCATGGTGGAAGGCGAACTGATGCGCGGCGGCCAGACCTTCATCGAGAAGCACGGACTCTGGACGAAAGAGCAGACGGCGGCCGCCGCCGAAATCGACAAGCGTATCGAACGCGACAAGATCGAGGTCGTGCGGTTTTCGTTCGCCGACCAGCACGGCATCCTGCGTGGCAAGACGGTGGTGGCATCCGAGGGCGCCAGCATGATGCGGTCGGGCTGCTCGATCACGACAACCCTTTTGGCAAAAGACACGTCGCACAAGACCGTGTTTCCCGTCTTCACGCAGGGCGGCGGCTTGGGCCTGCCGGAAATGCAGGGCGGCGGGGATTTTTTGATGATCCCCGATCCGCTGACGTTTCAAGTGCTGCCGTGGGCGCCGGGCACCGGCTGGCTCTTGTGCGACATGGTGTTCAACGACGGCAAGCAGGTGCCGTTCTCCACGCGCAATCTCGCGCGCATCGCGGTGAGCAAGCTTGCCGACGCGGGCTACGATTTCATCTCCGGGCTTGAAGTTGAATTCCATCTCTTCAAGCTGGAAGACACGATGCTGCGCCCCGAAGACGCGACCTGGCCGGGGGCCGCGCCGAAAGTGAGCCACACGCATCAGGGCTATCAGTATCTGACCGAAGTGCGTATCGACCAGATCGATCCGCTGCTGGAAATCATCCGGCGCGATTTGCTTGCCATTGGTTTGCCGCTGCGTTCGCTGGAGCTGGAACTTGGACCAAGCCAGGTCGAACTCACCTTCGGCATCGGCACCGGCATTGAATCCGCCGATGCGATGATGCTGCTGCGGAGTGCGGTGAAGCAAATCGCCCGCCGGCACGGGTATCTCGCGAGCTTCATGTGTCGGCCGAAAGTACCGAACACGGTGTCCAGCGGCTGGCATCTGCATCAGTCATTGAAAGACAAAAAATCCGGCGACAATGCCTTTGCCGCCAAGGCACAGGGCGAGCCGTTTTCGCCGCTGGCGAAACACTATCTCGGCGGATTGCTGGGGCACGCGCGCGCGGCGGCGGCGTTCACCACGCCCACGATCAACGGCTACAAGCGCTATCGTCCGTATTCGCTGGCGCCGGACCGCGCGATCTGGGCCCGCGACAATCGCGGCGTGATGATCCGGATGCTCGGCGGAGAGGGGTCCGCCGACACGCGGCTCGAAAACCGCGTCGGCGAGCCTGCGGCCAATCCTTACCTCTATGTCGCTTCGCAGATTTACAGCGGGCTGGATGGGATGGCGCGCCGTCTCGATCCCGGCCCGTCGGCGGACACGCCCTACGAGACAAAAGCGGCGTCCTTGCCGAAAAGCCTGATCGAGGCGCTGGATGCGCTGCGCGACAGCAAGATGCTGCGCGCTTCACTCGGCGACGGGTTCGTGGATTATTATCTGCGGATCAAGGACGCCGAAGTCGCGCGCTTCCTCAGCGAAGTCACCGACTGGGAAGAGAAAGAGTATTTTGATCTGTTCTGACTACTTCTTCTCCAGCATCAGGTTGCCCTTCGCCTTCACGACACCCTTTACCTTCTCGGCGACTTTCGCCAAAAGCCAGGGCAGGGTGACCTCCAGCTTCACGTGATCTTCTTCCACGTCGATGGTCCCGTTGCAGCGCTGGCCGAGGGCGGCCACTCGAAAAGTGAGCCGGTCGCCGGTCCAGGTTTCCTCCTCGACAGTCATCAGGCTCGCGAATTCGCCGCGCGCCTTGCCGAGACCGTTCTTGATCCGGGTGCAGGCTTCCTGCTTGCCGAGGCGGTGGGGGATCGAGACGGTGACGTTCTGGGACATGGTTCAGCCTGTGCTTTCGTTCAAACGCATATAGGAGGCTGTTTCCAGAACGAAAGAGGCGGCCAGCCGTTCCCTGTGGCCCGTTGCAAGGCTTTCCGGGCCATCGCATTCTCCGGAGAACGCCCGCATCCGCCGGGCGATTTTTTCGGGGAGGCAGGCGATTGGCAAATAAAATCAAGATCTGGGGCCGAACCAGCTCCGGCAATGTGAAGAAGACGCTCGTGGTCGCCGACGAACTGGGCGTGCCCTATGAGCGCATCGATGCGGGCATGCATTTCGGCGTCGTCGATACGCCGGAATACCGCAGCCTCAATCCGAACGGGCGCATCCCCACGATACAGGACGGCGATGTCGTGCTGTGGGAGTCGAATTCGATCTGCCGCTATCTCTGCATGCAGTATGGCGGCGAGGCGATCTATCCCGCCGACCCGGCGGCGCGCGCGGGCATCGACCGCTGGCTCGACTGGCTGCTGTCCACGGTCATTCCGCTCGATGTGCCGGTGTTCTGGGGCACAATCCGCACGCCGCCCGAAAAGCAGGACAAGGCGGCGATCGCGGAGGCGGCGAAAAAACTCGGTGCCGCTTTCGGCATTCTCGATGCGCAACTTTCTGGAAAGAAATTCCTCGGTGGCGAGCGCTACATGCTCTCCGACCTTATCCTCGGCATTTTCGCGCACCGCTATCTGGCCAATCCGCATATCGAGCGGCCGGACCAGCCGAACTTGAAAGCATGGTATGAACGAATGCGCGTGCTGCCGGTTTACAAGAAGCATGTCGATTTTCCGCTGGAGTGAAGGACTGACCGAATGGCCGACCTGAACATTGCCGTGATCTGCGGAAGCCTCCGCAAGGAATCCTGGAACCGGATGGTGGCGAATACGCTGCCTTCGGTGGCGCCCGGTCTCAAATTCAAGGACGCGCCGCCGTTCGACAAGATGCCGAACTACAATCAGGACGACCAGAAGGCGAACGGCTTTCCCGACAGCGTGAAGGCGTGGGCCGATGCGATCCGCGGCGCGGATGGGGTGGTGTTCGTGACGCCGGAATACAATTTCTCGGTGCCGGGTGTGCTGAAGAACGCGATCGACTGGGTGTCGCGCATGGACGCGAAAGAGCAGCCGTTTTTCGGCAGGCCCTGCGCGATTCTCACGGCATCCGGCGGCCCGGTCGGCGGCTCGCGCGTGCAGTATGAATTGCGGAAAATCCTTCAGTCCATCGAAGGGATCGTGCTGCCGAAGCCGGAAGTGTTCGTGACACTCGCACCGACGAAGATCGATACAACGAAGGGCGTCGTCACCGACGCAACCACGCTCGATTTCATGAAAAAGCAGATGGAAGCCTTCGCCGCTTTCATCCAGCGGCTTTCCTGATCAGGTCTCGCTCGCATCGCTGAAGCTGAAGGGCGACACGCCGCGCGTGGTCTCGTCGAGTACCAGCCCGCGCGTCAGCGGCGGCTCGGCGCGCTGGCTGCAGTGGGGCCGCTCGCACAGGCGGCAATTGACGCCGATCGGGGTCACTTCCGCCGTATCCAGATCGAGGCCCTGCGAATAAACCAGCCGGTTGGCGTATTTCAGTTCGCAGCCGAGGCCGAGCGCATAGCGTGGCTGCGGGGTCGCGTGCGGAACGCGGGCGCGGCGTACGGTTTGAGCGATACTGAAATAACGCGCGCCGTCCGGCAGTTCCACGATCTGCGTGAACATCTTGCCCGGCGTGTCGAAGGTCGCATGCACGTTCCAGAGCGGGCAGGTGCCGCCGAATTTCGAGAACGGAAACGAACCCGACGAGAAACGCTTCGAGACATTGCCCGCGTGATCCACGCGCAGCATGAAGAAGGGCACGCCGCGCGCGTTGGGGCGCTGAAGCGTGGTCAGCCGGTGGCAGACCTGTTCATAGCTCGCGCCAAATCTGTGGGTGAGCACGCCGAGATCGTAGCCAAGCGCCTCCGCGGCTTCGTGAAAGCTGCGGTATGGCATGATCACGGCGGCGGCGAAGTAATTCGCGAGCGTGATGCGATAGAGCCGCTTCGTGGTGTCGTCGTTGTCCTTGCTCCTGGCCACGATGGTGTCGAGGAGCGTGTCGCCTTCCACGAGGGCGAGCTGGAAGGCGATCTGGAATACGCGGCCGGGCACGTCGGTCAGTTCGGAAATCAGCAGTTGTTTGCGATGCCGGTCGTAGCGGCGGAGCGTGTCGCGCATCACGTCGATCGGCAGCACGCGGACGAGAATGCCGTGGCGCTGGCGCAGACGTTCGGACAGCGCGCGGAATAGATCATGGGCGGGCGCGTCCACCTCGTCGCGCAGCTTTTCCGCGGCTGTTTCCAGTTCCGGAAAGTGATTGCGGGATTCTTCGATAAGGTCGCGTACGCGCTCGACCGGGTTGGCGACGAATTCGCCGCTCTGGTCGCGCCCGGCGAACCGAGAGGCGGCAATCGTTTCGCCTCGCCGCGCCTCGGTGTAGGCGCGGTAGAGGCGCTGGATCGCGTTGGTGGCGCCGGGGCAAAGTTCGGCGAGGTCGTGCAGTTCCTGTTTGGGCAATTCGATCTGGCGGAAGAGCGGATCGCTGAAGACCTCGTTCATCTCCGCGAAAACGCGGTCATCGTCGCCGGAAGCGAGTTCGCGCAGATCCACATCATAGGTGTCGGCGATCCGGAGCAGGATCTGCGCCGTCACGGGACGCTGGTTGCGTTCGATCAGGTTGACGTAGCTCGGCGAGATGGCGAGCGCCTCGGCCATCTCTGTTTGCGACAGGCCAAGCTGCCGCCGGATGCGCCGGAAGCGCGGACCCACGAACAGCTTGCGCGCTTTAGGCTCGGTTGCTTGTGACAATTGTTACATCTCTACAGTCGAGTTAGTATGAATGTTACAGCATGGCACGATTTTATCGCAAGAGCCATAAACACCGCTATTAATGGGCTTTCTCAAGCGTTACAGAAATAACGAGCGAGATCGCTATGGAATTGTAACTTCTGTAATAATTGAGAGGAAAAAAATGTCGAAGCATTCTTTTACCGGGATCATTCCCTCCGCGCCCGCCGGCCGTTTCGACGGCATTGAGCGCACCTACACGGCCGAAGACGTGCTGCGTCTGCGCGGCTCCGTCACGGTGAAGCACACGCTCGCCGAGCGCGGCGCCAACCGGCTGTGGGAGCTTCTGCATTCGGAACCGTATTTGCCCTCGCTCGGCGCCATGACCGGCAACCAGGCGGTTCAGATGGTCCGCGCCGGCATGAAGGCGATCTATCTCTCCGGCTGGCAGGTCGCCGCCGACAGCAACACCGCGGGTGCGATGTACCCGGACCAGAGTCTCTACCCAGCCAACTCCGGTCCCGAGCTTTGCCGCCGCATCAACCGCGCGCTCGCCCGCGCCGACCAGATCGAGCACTCCGAAGGCGGCGCCAAGCGCGACTGGTTCGTTCCCATTGTCGCGGATGCCGAGGCCGGCTTCGGCGGCCCGCTCAATACCTACGAGATCATGAAGGCCTATATCGAAGCCGGCGCTTCCGGCGTCCACTTCGAGGACCAGCTCGCTTCGGAAAAGAAGTGCGGCCACATGGGCGGCAAAGTGTTGATCCCGACGGCGGCGCATGAGCGCAACCTTGTCGCGGCGCGGCTTGCGGCCGACGTTTCCGGCACGCCGACCATCGTCATGGCGCGCACGGACGCCGAAAGCGCCAAGCTCATCACCTCGGATGTGGACGAGCGCGACCGCGCGTTCATCACCGGCGAGCGCACGCCGGAAGGCTTCTATCGCCTGAAGCCGGGCACGGGTCTCGCGCATTGCATCAAGCGCGGGCTCTCGTTCGCCAAATACGCCGACCTCCTGTGGTGGGAGACCTCCACGCCGAATCTGGAGGACGCGAAGAAATTCGCGGAGGCCGTGCAGAAGCAGTTTCCGGGCAAGATGCTTTCGTACAACTGCTCGCCGTCCTTCAACTGGCGGAAGAATCTCGACGAGGCCACGATCGCCAAGTTCCAGCGCGAGCTGGGAGCGATGGGTTACAAGTACCAGTTCGTGACGCTCGCCGGCTTCCACTCGCTCAACCACGGCATGTTCGAACTCGCCGACGGTTTCCGCGACCGCGGCATGGCGGCGTACTCCGAACTGCAGCAGGCGGAGTTCGCCGCCGAGAAGCGCGGCTATTCGGCGACACGCCACCAGCGCGAGGTCGGCACCGGCTATTTCGATCTCGTGAACCTCACCATCAACGGGGGCGGCTCGGAGACGACCGCCATGCACGAATCCACCGAAGAAGCGCAGTTCGAGCAGAAGCAGCACTCGGTCGCGGCCGAGTAGCACAGTCACGCATCAAGGAGACAAGCCATGTCACGCAGGTTCTGGGTTATTGGCGGCGAATACCAATCGATCAAGTTCGACCAGATGATCGGCGGCACCGAGAAGCTGTACGGGCCGTTCGTGGAACGCAACGACGCCGAGCGGACCTGGCGCTCGGTATCGGAGCGGCATCGTTCCGAGTGCTGCATGCGCTTCTCGATCGTCGAGGAACGGGCTTTGGCAGCGGTGAGCTGAGAACCGCGGGCCCCTTCTGGCTCAAGGGTGTCATCCTCCCCCTTGAGCCAGCTTTATTTCAGGCGGGCCGGCCCGGCGATGCGCCGGCCCGTCGTTTTTCCGCCCGCCGTTTCCTGCTAGAGCAACGGCCATGAGCGATCATTCCGAGCAGGAACTTTCCGAGGCAGCCGCACAGGCCGAAGCCCTGATCGTGCCGGGCCGCGCCTGCGGCACCTGCGGCATGTGCTGCAAGATTCCAAAGATCGAGGTGCTGGAAAAGCCGTCGGGCAAATGGTGCGTGAACGCCGTGGCCGGCAAGGGCTGCAAGATCTACGAGACACGGCCGATGGTCTGCCGCCGTTTCATGTGCCTTTGGCTACAGGACGCGAACATCAGCGCCGAGTGGAAGCCCGATAAATCGAAGATGTATCTGAGTCTTGAATTGAGCGGCGAGCGGCTGGCGGCGCATGTCGATCCGGCAACGCCGGGCGCCTGGCTGAAGCAGCCTTACTACGACGACCTGAAACGCTGGGCCGTTCAGGCTGCGCGGAATGAAACACAGGTCAGCGTTTTCATCGGCCGCCATGCCATCGTGATTACGCCGGAACGAGACATCGATCTCGGTATGGTCGGCGAGGATGAACTCATCATTTCCACGAAAGAGAAGCAGGGCGATCGCTTCGTGCTGGGCGCCGAAAAGATCAAGCGCGACGATCTGGAGCGGCATCAAAAGCAATGGGCTGCGGCGCGCAGCCGGGCCGCCATGCCGAAGCTTTAGGAACTTCGCGAAACGCCCACTTCGTTGACAGGCCGGAACGCGAGTGTAACGTTCCGCGAAATCTCAGAAATTTCCGGGAGCGCAATATGGAAGCCGCCAACAGCAGCGCAATGGCCAAATCGGGCGACTCGGTTGCCGGTGCGGTAACGCCTGAGCGAGCGGCCTATTACGAAAAGATCGGCAAGAAGAATCTGGCGCCGCTCTGGGAAGTGCTGAAGGGCCTGGTACCCGCCGAGCCGCGCACGCCGTGCGCGACCGCGATGTGGCGCTTCGAGGACGTGAAGAACATGGTGCTGGAAGCGGGCACGCTCATCACCGCGAAGGAGGCGGAACGGCGCGTGCTGGTGTTCGAGAACCCGGCCTTGCGCGGACGCTCGCGCATCACGCAGTCCTTGTACGCCGGCTTGCAGCTCATCATGCCGGGCGAGGTCGCGCCCGCGCACCGCCACACGGCGTCCGCCATCCGCCTTGTGCTGGACGGCGAGGGGGCCTACACGGCGGTCGATGGCGAAAAGACCGTCATGCGCCGCGGGGATTTCGTCATCACGCCGAACTGGGCGCCGCACGATCACGGAAACACATCCAAGGAGCCGATGATCTGGCTCGACGTGCTGGATTTGCCCACGGTGAATTTCTTCGACGCAGCGTTCTCCGAGCATCTCGATCAGGAGAAGCAGTCGAATACGCGCGAGGACGGCGACAGCTATGCGCGCTTCGGTTCGGGCGTGTTGCCGGATGGCGCCAAGGTGCTGAACCGCAGCCCGATCATCAACTACCCATACGCCCGCCTGAAGCCGGTGCTGGAGCGCATGGAAGGCGCGGGCGAGATCGACCCGCATCACGGCGCGCGCGTGCGGTACGCCAATCCGTTCAATGGCGGCTGGGCCACGCCGACCATGGGCGCGCAGCTTGCGATGATGCCGAAGGGCTTCAAGGGCAAGGACTACCGTTCCACTGACGGCACCATCTTCGTCTGCCTTGAGGGTGAGGGCACCACGAAAGTGGACGGCGAGACGCTAGAGTGGGGCCGCAACGACGTGTTCGTGGTGCCGTCCTGGAAGCGTTACGCGCACATGACCAAGAACAAGTCGGTGCTGTTTTCGATCTCGGACCGGCCGGCGCAGGAATCGCTCGGCATCTGGCGTGAGCAGAATTGAAACAACGCGGAACCACTTTTAATCGGATCAATAAGCCAGCCTAGTTCCGTCATCCTGAGGTGCGAGCCGCGTCAGCGGCGAGCCTCGAAGGATGAACGGCCCGGGCCGTCGCCCTTCGAGGGTCGCGCTGTGCGCGACCACCTCAGGGTGACGGAGTGGCTGTTTCATTGGAGCGACCGCGCTCTAATCATTCTCGCGTTTGTAAACATCCTCGATGCGAACGATGTCGTCCTCGCCGAGATAGCTGCCGGTCTGCACCTCGATCAGTTCGAGCGGCGTTTCGCCCGGATTTTCGAGACGGTGGACTTCGCCGAGCGGGATGTAGGTCGACTCGTTGGGCTTCAGCAGTTTGACCTGATCGCCGATCGTGACCTTGGCCGTGCCATTCACCACCACCCAATGCTCGGCGCGATGCTTGTGCTTTTGCAAAGAGAGCTGGCCGCCCGGGTTCACGACGATCCGCTTGACCTGAAAGCCCTCGCCCCGGTCCACGCCCTGGTACGAGCCCCACGGGCGATAGACGCGGGCGTGGGTGTCGGCCTCGGCTTTTTTCTTTTCGCGTAACGTATCGACGAGCTTGCGCAGGCTTTCCGTGCTGTCCTTATGGGCGACGAGCACCGCGTCGTCCTCGACCACCACCACCATATCTTCCGCGCCGAGGAGGACAGCGAGCTTGCCGCTGCTCGACACATAAGATCCCTTGGAGTCGAGCACGAGCACATTGCCCCTGGCGACGTTGCCGGCGGCATCCTGTTCCGAGATCGCCCACAGCGCCTGCCAGCCGCCAAGATCGGACCAGCCGTAGTCGGCGGCGATTACGGCTGCCTTCTTGGTGCGCTCCATCACCGCATAGTCGATGGATTTCCTTTCGGCTTCCCCAAATGCCTTTGGGTCGAGCTGCAGGAAATCGAGATCGGTCTTGCTGCCATCGACCGCGTTCTGGATTGTCTTTGCGCTCTCCGGCAAGAAGGCTCGATATTCATCGAGCAGCACATCGGCGCGGAACAGGAAGTTTCCGGAATTCCAGAGATAGCCCTGTTGCACATACCCGGCGGCGGTTTTCGCGTCTGGCTTTTCCACGAATGCATCGACGTCGCGTGCTCCCATGCCGGCGATTTCCTTGCCGGGCTTGATGTAGCCGTAGGCGGTCGCCGGGTGATCCGGCTGCATGCCGAAAGTCACGATGCGGCCTTCTCGCGCGGCGGGGATTGCGCGCCGCACCGAGTCCACGAATTTCTCCGGTGCCCGTACATAATGATCGGCGGCGAGCACCAGCAGCAATTCCCCGGGTCTTGACCTTGAAGCGATCATGCTCGCCGCCACAATCGCCGGCGCAGAGTCGCGCCGCGACGGCTCCAGCACGATGTCGGCCTCGACCCCGAGTTCGGCGAATTGTTCGCGCACGATAAAGCGATAGTCGCGATGGGTGATGACCAGCGGCTTGCCGAACACGCGGCCGTCGCCGACCCGCTTCAACGTCTCCTGCAGACTCGAAAGCTCACCGGTGAGACGCAGGAATTGTTTTGGAAAGCTGTCGCGCGAGGCGGGCCACAAACGCGTGCCGGCGCCCCCACACAAGATCACCGGACGAACGAGGTCCGACATTCAATCCGCTCTCAGGCAATAGCGATTGTTAGTTCTTCGAACTGCGTCTGGTAGAGAGCATAATAACGTCCGCGCCGCGCGATCAATTCATCATGCTTGCCGCTCTCGATGATGCGGCCCTCATCCATGGCGCAAATCTTGTCGGCGGCCATGATGGTCTGCAGCCGGTGCGCGATTACCAGGGTCGTTCGCGAAGCCTGAAGCGACTCCAGCGCGCGCTGCACCTCGCGCTCGGACTCGGAATCTAGTGCGGCGGTCGGTTCATCGAGCAGCAGAATGGGTGCGTTCTTCAGGAACGCGCGGGCGATTGCGATGCGTGCCCGCTGGCCGCCGGAAATCTGCACGCCCTGCTCGCCGACCTGCGAGTCGTAACCCTTCGGGAAGCCCTGGATAAAATCGTGAGCGTGCGCGGCTTTCGCCGCCTTCACGATCTCTTCCTCGGTGGCGTCGAGTTTGCCAAGCGCGATGTTGTCGCGAATGGTGCCAGAAAACATGAACACGTCCTGGCTGACATAGGCGATCTGCGCGCGCAGCGAGCGGCGCGAGAATTGCGAGATGTCGTGATCGTCGATGAAAATCTTGCCGGTCTGCGGCTCCCAGAACCGCTCCACGAGATTCATGATGGTGGACTTGCCGGAGCCGGAGGAGCCGACCAGCGCGGTGGTCGTGCCGGGCTCGGCGATGAAGGAAATCCCCCGCAAGACGGCTTCTTCCGGCCGGTAGCGGAAGGACACTTCGCGGAACTCGATGCGGCCGCGGCCGACCTTGATCGCGGGCATCCTCGCTTCGTCGTGTTCCGCCGGAAGGCTGTCGATCGTATCGAACAGGAAGCGGGTGAGCGTCAGCGACGCCGCCAGTTCGATCTGCAGACGGGCGAGGCGCTTGGCCGGTTCATAGGCAAGCAGAAGGGCGGTTACGACCGAGAAGAATTCGCCCGGCAACTGCGAGCCGGCGAGTACCCCGTGTCCCGCATACATCACGAAGCCAGCGATCGCGAAACCGCCGAGCATTTCCATCACCGGGCTCGAGAACGCCTTGATGCGCGCCATTTTGTTCTGGTTGAGTTCGACCTGGTCGATGCTCGCGGACATGCGCTTCCGCATCAAGTCCTCGAGATTGTAGGACTTCACGATGCGGATGCCCTGCACAGACTCCTGCAGGTGTTTCAGAATTTCGCCGGTGCTGCCGAACTGCGCGCGCATCGCATGGCGGGCGCGGCGGGACAGGTTGCGGATAAAATACACCGATGCCGGCAGCGTAATCATCCCGGCGATCATGATGATCGGGTCTTGCAGGACCATCACGATCACGAGACCGGTGAGGGTCAGCACATCGCGGCCGATGCTGGTGATGAGAAGATCGAGCACGGTGCGGGCACCGGCGGCACCCGAATTCAGCCGGTTGAGGAACTCGGTCGAATGGCGCTCCGCGAAGAAGGAGACGCCCTGCGAGAGCATGGAGTCGTACAGGCGGCGCTGGTAATCGGCGATGATGCGGTTGCCGATCCGCGCGAGCGTCGTCATCTGACCGTAGGTTGCGAAGCCCTTCACCGTGAACAGGCCCATCAGCGTACCGCCGAGGACCCAGATCGCGGTATAATTGCCCTCGACGAAAATCTTGTTCACAACATCGCGCATCAGCCAGGCGGCAAAGGCGGTGCAGCCGGCGACGATTGCCATGTAGATGAAGGCTCGCAAATACCGCCAGGCGTGCTTGCGGCCGTCGGTCTTCACCAGACGTGGAATGATGATCCTTGCGTCTTCGCTGAAGACGCGGGACAGCCGGTTGCGGATTTTTTCCATAAACATATCGGCTGGGGCGCTCAGGTTGTCTCGCGGCGCACAATGCGGTTTTTGCGCGGAGTGTCAATTCGATGGGCCGGCCGTGAAAATGTGACGCGGACCCTATTTAGCAGCGAGCAAACGCTGCAATTCCGTCCGAAATGCGGGCGCAAGATCGTCGCGTTCTAGCGCGTAGGCGACATTGGCCGACAAGAACCCGAGTTTTGAACCGCAGTCATAGGTGCGGCCCTCGAATTTCAGACCGTAGAAGGCCTGGCGCTGCGACAATCTGATCATCGCGTCGGTGATCTGGATTTCGTTGCCCGCACCGCGCTCGTGCGCGGAGAGCATGTCGAAGATCTCCGGTTGCAGGATGTAGCGCCCGGTGATGATGAGGTTGGAAGGGGCCGTGCCCTTCGCGGGCTTCTCCACCATCGAGGTGATCTCGAAGGCGTTGTCCCGCTTCTTGCCGGTGCCGACGACGCCGTACATGTGCGTCATGTCATCGGGAACTTCCTCCACGGCGATCACGTTCGAGGCCTCGCCGATCGCAAGATACGCCTCGATC
This sequence comes from Xanthobacteraceae bacterium, assembly GCA_022844205.1. GTDB lineage: Bacteria > Pseudomonadota > Alphaproteobacteria > Rhizobiales > Xanthobacteraceae > JAUSIF01. Next base: position 62,199 of record JALHMF010000009.1, read on the forward strand.
ATCTGCGCGAGGCAGCCCTTCTTCGCGTGCACCAGCACGTCCGGCAGGAGCAGCGCGAACGGTTCGCGGCCCACGAGTTCACGCGCGCACCAGACGGCGTGTCCCAATCCGAGCGGAGACTGCTGGCGGGTGAAGCTCGTCGTGCCGGCGCCGGGAAGATCGTTCTCCAGCGCTACGAGTTCGGACTTCTTGTTGCGTTCGGAAAGCGTCATCTCCAGTTCGACCTGCCGGTCGAAATGGTCCTCGATCACCGCCTTGTTGCGCCCCGTCACGAAGATGAAATGTTCGACGCCCGCCGCGCGGGCTTCATCCACGACATACTGGATGACGGGACGGTCGACGACCGGCAGCATTTCCTTCGGCATCGCCTTGGTGGCGGGCAAAAAGCGGGTGCCCAGACCGGCGACGGGGAACACGGCCTTGCGGATTTTCTTCATGGTCTACTCGCGGGTGGGATCGCGGGGCGGTTGCCGTTCTATGTCCCGACTCGGCCCCGTTGGCAAATCGGAGGAACGGCGCTTGACGCTTGCCGGGGATGCGCGGTTTCTGCATGGTGCCGCGACGGAACAGCACGCATGAACGGCGGACCCATTCTAGTTTTCGGCGCGCGCGGCCAAATCGGCCGCGAATTTGTGGCGCTTGCCACCGCACGGCGCGTGCCGGTGGCCGCCCTGTCGCGCGCCGATGCCGACATCACCAACGAGACGACGGTGCGCACGGTGATGGACATCCACCGGCCGTCGGCGGTCGTGAATGCCGCCGGTTATACGGCGGTGTCGAATGCCGAGCGCGAGCCGGAGGCGGCACAGCTCGGCAATGTCGTCGGGCCGGCGGTGCTGGCGACCGCTTGTTCCGATCTTTCCGTGCCGCTCATTCATATCTCCACTGACTATGTGTTCGACGGAAACAAGAAGGCCGCCTATGTCGAGGGCGACCGCGTCAATCCGCTCGGCGTCTATGGGCGCACCAAGGCGGAAGGCGAGGCGAAGGTGCGCGAGATCGCGAAACGCCACGTCATCCTGCGTACGTCCTGGGTTTATGGAGTCTACGGCCGCAACTTCATGAAGACGGTGTTGCGGCTTGCCGCCGAGCGCGACGAATTGCGCATGGTGTCGGACCAGTATGGCTGCCCGACCGCGACGTTCGACCTTGCCGAAGCCCTGCTCGTCGTCGCGCGCAAACTGCCGGAAAAAGTCTCCAACGCCGGCACGTTCCATTTCGCAGGAAGCGGCTCGACGTCATGGTTCGGGTTCGCGGAAGAGATCGTAAAACGGCAGGCGATCTTCACCGGACGCACGCCGAAGGTGGTGGCGATCAAGGCGTCCGAATATCCGGCTTCGGTGAAGCGTCCACTGAATTCCGAACTCGACTCGACAAAATTTTCGAATGTGTACGGTTTCCGCGCGCGGCCGTGGCAGGAACGGGTGGCGGAGATAGTCGCCGTGCTCTCGAAGGCGAAGACGCCGGAAACGGCGCCGCAAACTCAGCAAAGTTAAAGCGCCGTCATGGCCGGGCTCGCAGCCAACTTTAGGCAGGCTGCGCAAGCTTGCCTGCCCCGGCCATCCCGATTGTAAGGCACTGCCCTCCTAAGCGAGATGCCCGCAACAAGTGCGGGCATGACAGTTTTTTTCTGGAAGCTAGTCCGGCCTTCCGATGCTCGAATACTGAAAGCCCTTGGCTTTCATTTCCTCGGGCCGGTAGACGTTGCGCAGATCGACCACGACCGGCGACTTCAGCGACTTCTTCACCTGATCGAGGTCGAGCGCGCGATAGGCGTCCCACTCGGTCAGGATGACAAGCGCGTCGGCGCCGTCGATCGCCTGATAGGCGGTCTCGCAGAATTCTATGCCTGGCAGCATCGGCTTCGCCTGCTCGATGCCTTCCGGATCGTGCGCGCGCACGATCGCGCCCGCCGCCTGAAGGTCCGGCACCAAGGCGAGGGACGGGGCGTCGCGCATGTCGTCGGTATTCGGCTTGAAGGTGAGGCCGAGGACCGCGATGGTCTTGCCTTTCAGCGAACCGCCTACGGCCTTCACAACGCGCTTCACGAGCGATTTCTTGCGGCTGTCGTTCACCGAGATCACGGTTTCAACGATGGTCACCGGCGAATCCGCTTCCTGAGCGGTCTTTACGAGCGCCAGCGTGTCCTTCGGAAAGCAGGAGCCGCCGTATCCCGGACCGGCGTGCAGGAATTTCGAGCCGATGCGGTTGTCGAGACCGATGCCGCGCGCGACTTCCTGCACATTCGCCCCGACCGCTTCGCAAAGATCGGCGATTTCGTTGATGAAGCTGATCTTGGTCGCGAGAAACGCGTTGGCGGCGTATTTGATGAGTTCCGCGGTGCGGCGGCTGGTGACGATGATGGGGGCGGCGTTCAGGTAGAGCGGCCGGTAGACCTCGACCATGATTTCGCGGGCGCGCGCGTCTTCAGTGCCGATGACGATGCGATCCGGCCGCTTGAAGTCGGCGATGGCGGCGCCCTCGCGCAGGAATTCGGGATTCGAGACGACCGCGAACTGGGCCTTCGATTTTGCCGCGCGGAGGATCTTCTCGATCTCGTCGCCGGTGCCGACGGGCACGGTCGACTTCGTGACGATGACGGTGAAGTTCTCGGCGCATTCGGCCACTTCACGCGCGGCCTGGAAAACGTAGGTCAGGTCGGCATGGCCGTCGCCGCGGCGGGCAGGCGTGCCGACCGCAAGGAAGAGCACTTCGGAATCGCGCACGGCGGGCGCAAGCTCGGTGGAAAAGGAGAGACGCTTTTCCTTGACGTTGCGCGCGACCAGTTCATCGAGGCCCGGCTCGAAGATCGGTATGTTGCCTTTCCTCAGCGCCTCGATTTTCTTCGCGTCCTTGTCGACGCAAATGACGCGGTGGCCGAAATCGGCGAAGCAGGCCCCGGAAACAAGGCCCACATAGCCGGAGCCGATCATTGTGATGCGCATAGTAAAGTGCCCCCAGAGCGTGGCCCCGAAAAGTGGATACCGGTTTTCGGAAAAGGCCACGCTCGAGTGAAATGTCGCGGGCCGCATTTCGCACGGCGGGCGTCAGCGGGCAAGCGTGGAAAGATGTCTTAGGCGGCGGCGGAAGACTTCGCCGCGTGCTTGCGCTCCCATTTGAGCGCGTGCTCGACGATGGTCGGCAGATAGTCGAGGGCGGGCTTCCAGCCGAGGTTCGCACGGATGCGGGCTGCACCCGCAACAATGGCGGGTGGATCGCCGGCGCGGCGCGGGCTCATTTTCACCGGGAAATTCACGCCCGAGACGCGCTGCACGGTGTCGATCACTTCCAGCACGGAATAGCCGGTGCCATATCCACAGTTCAGTGTGAGCGTCTCGCCGCCGGCGCGCAGATGGCGCAGGGCATCGAGATGCGCGGACACAAGATCCGTCACATGGATGTAATCCCGCACGCAGGTGCCGTCCGGCGTCGGATAGTCGGTGCCGAAGACTTCCATTCCCGGACGCTTTCCAACGGCAGATTCGCAGGCGACCTTGATGAGGTGCGTTGCATTCTGCGTAAGCTGGCCGGAGCGGCCCAACGGATCGGCGCCCGCGACGTTGAAATAGCGCAGCGCCACGTAGTTGAGACCGTAAGCGGCCGCCGAGTCGCGCAGCATCCATTCGGTCATCAGCTTCGATGAACCATAGGGCGAGATCGGCAGCGTGGCCGCGTCTTCGCTCACCGGCTCCATGCCGGTCGTGCCGTAGACGGCCGCGGTGGACGAGAACACAAACCGTTTCACGTTCGCGGCCAGCAGCGTGGAAAGCAGCGCGCGCGTCTTCACGGTGTTGGCGAGATAATAGTCGAGCGGATCGGTCACGGATTCCGGCACGATCAGCTTGGCCGCGAAATGCACGACCGCTTCAATTCCATGTTCGGAGATCAGCCGCTCTACGAGGGCTGCGTCCGCGACGTCGCCGACCACCAGTCGCGCCTGCGGATGCACGCACGCGCGGAAGCCGGTTGAAAGATTGTCCAGCACGACGACATCCTCGCCCGCGTCGATCAGGGCAAGGACCATGTGGCTGCCGATATAGCCGGCGCCGCCGGTGACAAGCACGGCCATGAACAGTCTCCTTGGACTGTCCATCTACAGGAGCCGTATTACAGTCTGCTGAAAATGCTCGTTGAATTTTCGGATGTACGGTAAGGAAGCGTTATCCTTACTTTTTGGAGCGGTCCACGAGGCGCGTGGTGCTTTGCCCCGCAAGCGTTTCCACGATCACGACCTCGCCGCCGTAACCCTCGACGATCTCGCGGCCGACGACGGTATCCTTGGTGTAATCGCCGCCTTTCACGAGCACATGCGGCTTTACTTTCCGGATCAGTTCGACCGGGGTGTCTTCCTCGAAAATGGCCACGAGATCGACGGCCTCGAGGGCGGCCAGCATCTGCGCGCGGGAGACTTCATCCTGCACGGGGCGCGTCTCGCCCTTCAGGCGGCGGGTGGAGGCGTCGCTGTTCAGGCCCACCACCAGCCGGTCGCAGGCGGCGCGCGCTTCGGCGAGCACTTTCAGATGGCCGGGATGCAGGAGATCGAAGCAGCCATTGGTGAAGCCGATGCGCAGCCCCTCGGAGCGCCACGCATCGAGCCGTTCGTTCAGCGTATCCGTATCGAGAGCGAGCTTCTCTTCATAGGCGCGGAGCGCAGGCGGCAGCAGGAAGGCACGCAGTTCGATGAAGTTCACGGTCGCGGTGCCGCGCTTGCCAACCACGACGGCGGCGGCGGCGTTGGCGGCGCGGGTCGCCGCTTCGAAATCGGCGCCGAGCGCCAGCATGGTCGCGAAGGTAGCGACGACAGTATCGCCCGCACCGGAGACATCGCGCACCTTCACCGCGAAGGCCGGAATATGGATCGGCTCGGCATTCCTGCGGATGAGCGACATTCCCTCTTCGCTGCGGGTGACGAGAATCGCGTCCACGCCGGCGCTTGCGCAAACTTCCTGCGCGGCTTTCACCACTTCTTCCGTGCTGCGGACTTCGCGGTTCACCGCGCGGGAGAGTTCGCCCCGGTTCGGCGTGATGACCGTGGCGCCCTTGTAGATGCTGTAGTCGTTGCCTTTCGGGTCGACGACGACGGGCTTTTTCGCCTTCTTCGCGGCGGCGATCAGCTTTTCAACGACGCGCGGCGTCAGCACGCCCTTGCCATAGTCCGACAGAATCAGCGCGCCGCATTTCGACAGTGCGGCTTCGGCGCGGGCAATCACTTCGTCCTCGCGCTCCTGATCCAGGGGCTTCCCGTCTTCCCAGTCGGCGCGGAGAAGATGGGTCGAGTAATGCTCCGAGACGAAACGCGCCTTCATCGTGGTCGGGCGCGTGGGATCGAGCACCAGATGGTTCTCGACGCCGCCGATGCTGGTGAGCGCGGTGGCGAGCACGCGGCCTGACTCATCGCCGCTGATGACGCCGATCAGGATGCACTGGCTGCCGAGGCTGCCGATATTGAGCGCCACGTTCGCGGCCCCGCCGGCGGCGATGTCCTCGCGGCGGGCGCGCAGCACCACGGTCGGCGCTTCGGGCGAGACGCGGGCGACTTCGCCGTAAACGTAGCGGTCGAGCATCACGTCGCCGACGCAGAGGATCGTCTGGCGCGTCAGTTCGGCAAGCCGCTTCTCGTAATCAAACATTCAAACAATCCAATGGGAGATCAGCGATAGGGGTCGGGCTGATCGAGGTAGCGCGTTACATAATCCTCGACCGCGTGCTCCAGCGAGGTGAAGGGAGCATCGTAGCCCGCCTGCCGCAAGCGATCCATGCGGGCTTTCGTCAGGTATTGATAACGGCCCGCCAGTTCGCTGGGCATCGGGATATATTCGATGTTCGGCTCTTTTTTCAGCGCCCTGAACAGGGCCGCCATCTGGTCGCGGAAGCTGCGAGCATTGCCCGTGCCCACATTGTAAATGCCGCTGACCTGCGGGTGGTCCAGAAACCAGAGCGTCATTGCCGCGGCATCGAGCACATAAATAAAGTCGCGGCTCTGGCCGCCGTCGGGGATGCCCTCGCGATCCGACTTGAAAAGCTGCACGGTCCTGCCGGCCTTCGCGTCGGGAAAGCGCTTGGCGAGCACGCTCATCATGTCGCCCTTGTGGTACTCGTTCGGGCCGAACACGTTGAAGTATTTCAGTCCCGCCCATTGCGGCGGCAGCGGCTCGTTCCTCGCCGCGCGTTCCGCGACGGCGATGTCGAAGCGCTGCTTGCTGCGGCCATAGAGATTGAGCGGCTGCAGGCGCGCGAGGCCCGCAACAGAGTCATCGTCATCGAAGCCCTGCGTGCCGTCGCCATAGGTGGCGGCGGAGGAAGCGTAGATGAACGGCGTCTTGGTCGCCGTACTCCATTCCAGCAACTGCATCGGCAGATCGTAATTCGCCGCCATCACCGCTTTCTCGTCGGTGACCGTGGTGGAGGAAATCGCTCCCATGTGCAGGATGGCGTCGAGCTTGCGGCCCTGCAGCCATCTCAAAAGGTCGCCGGGCTCGATCAACTCGCGGAATTTTCGCTTGCGTAGGTTCTTCTGTTTGCCATCCGCGCCCAGGTGATCGTCGATCGCAATGTCGGTGACGCCGCGCTCGTTCAGCGAAGCGACGAGGTTCGATCCGATGAATCCGGCGCCGCCGGTAACGAGGATCATGCGATACCCTTAACGCCGCATGGCGCGCGGCAGGCCGCTTCTTGCCGTAGGAATGCGGGGCGCGCAACGGCAGGCTTTTGCTGCTCGCGCTGGCTGCTCGCTTCGCTCGCCAGCGCGAGAAGATCGGGCGCGGAATCTGGACAGTTTTCGGCCCCGGTGCTACCCGCAGCGGAGCGGGAGCAGTTCATGGACGAGGCCGATCTCAATTACGCGCGCCGCCACCTTGCGGAATCGCAGGAGGCGCTGTCGGCGGCGAACGGCGACCCCTTCGTCCGAGCAATGATCGCGATTGCCGACGCCATCACGAAATCGCTCAAGGCCGGCGGCAAGGTGCTGATCTGCGGAAACGGCGGGAGTGCCGCCGACGCCCAGCACATCGCCGCCGAACTGATCGGCCGCTTTGAAAAAGAGCGCGTGGCACTCGGCGCCATCGCGCTCACGACCGACACTTCCATTCTGACGGCGGTCGGCAACGATTACGGCTTCGATCATGTCTATGAGCGCCAGGTGATCGGTCTCGGAAACAAGGGCGATGTGCTGATCGGGATTTCCACCTCGGGCCGCTCGAGGAATATCCTGAAGGCGCTGGAAGCGGGCCGCGCACGCGGACTCGTCAACATCGGATTCACCGGCAAGGACTCGCGCGACATGACCTCCATGTGCGATGCGATCCTGCACGCGCCCTCGGAGCGCACGGCGGTGATCCAGCAGATTCACATCACCGCGGCGCATGTCATCTGCGGCCTCGTCGAGCGCCGCCTCGCCGGAGCGGGAAAATAGTGCCGGAGCCTGCACGCAAGCCTGCGGTGATCTTCGACCGGGACGGCGTGCTGAATATCGACCGCGGCTATGTCGCCCGCCGCGAGAATTTCCAGTGGGTCGATGGCGCGATCGACGCGGTGAAATTATTCAACAAGGCGGGCTGGCATGTGTTCGTCGCCACCAACCAGTCCGGCATTGCGCGCGGCCTCTATAAAGAAGCAGAGATGCACGCGCTGCACGACTTCATGAAACGCGAACTGATGCGGCACGATGCCTATATCGACGACATCCGTTTTTGTCCCTATCACCCCGAGGGCAGCATCCCGGAATATTCTCGCGTGTCGGACTGGCGGAAGCCGGGGCCGGGGATGATCATCGACCTCATGAAGCACTGGCCGGTGGACCGCCTTGCGAGCGTGCTGATCGGCGACAAGGACACCGACATCCAGGCCGCCATCGCGGCCGGCATCCGCGGGCTGAAATTCTCCGGCGGCAATCTCGCCGAATTCGTGCAGCGTGAAGTCTTGAGCCGCTAAATGTCCCAGTCCGCTCCGAAGGAAGACCACAGCCCGATCCTGCTCGTTCCCTACATGTGGATCGGCGACTTCGTGCGCTGCCATTCCGTCGTGAAGCTGATCAAGTCGCGCACGCCGGAGCGGCCGATTGACGTGCTCACTTCCTCGCTCTGCGCGCCGCTCCTCGACTACATGCCCGGTGTGCGCAAGGGCATCGTGTTCGACATTCCGCGCAGGAAGCCCGCACTCGCGCTGAACTGGCGGCTTTCGAAAATCCTGCGCCGCGAGCAGTACGGCAAGGCAATCATCACCTCGCGCAAGTGGAAGGCCGCATTGGCGCCGGCACTCGCCGGAATCCCCGAACGCGTCGGCTTTGTCGGCGAGTGGCGTTACGGGCTGCTCACCGATGTGCGTCACGGCGAGAAGGAATTGCCGCGCATGATCGACCAGTGCGCGGTGCTGGCGCTGCCACGCGAGATGCAGGGGCAGGGCGACTGGCCGCTACCGGAAGTGATCGTGCCGCGAAGCGAAATCGAGGCATGGCTCGACCGAAACCATCTCTCGAACGAAAAACGCCCCATCGTGGCACTCTGTCCCGGCGCCGTCGGCACGGGCAAGCGCTGGCCGGAGACGAGTTACGCCGATCTGGCGAAGCGCCTGACGCGCGAGGGTGTTTCGGTCTGGGTCGTCGGCGGGCCGGGCGAAAAGCAATATGCGCAGGTGATCTCGGCAGGCGGCGAGTATGCGCGCGACCTGACGAGCAGCGATCTGCGCAACGGCATCATTCAGCTCGCGGCGGCGGACGCGGCGGTGTCGAACGATTCCGGCCTGCTGCATGTGACCGCAGCCATCGGTACGCCGGTGGTGGGCCTGTTTGGTCCGACGAGCCCGTGGCACTGGGCGCCGCTCAATCCGATCCCGGCAACCATCGAGGCGCCGTGGCCGGAGGGCGCCGACAAAAACGATTTCACCGTGCGCACCACCGAGGACATTGCGGTCGATGAAGTGTTCACGGCGGTGAAGGGAATTCTCGCGCAATAGTAATCCGTCATCCTGAGGTGCGAGCGAAGCGAGCCTCGAAGGGTGGCGGCCCGGGCCGTTCATCCTTCGAGGCCCGCGCTTGCGCGCGGGCACCTCAGGATGACGGGTAGAGGCCAGCGCTTCGCTCGCGCATGAGGTGACGAGTTATGCGTTGAGCCGTTCGATCGCCTCGATCACCGCACGCGTTTCCGGAATTCCATGCTGCGCGCCCACCATCTCGATGCGTCCGGGTCCCACAGGCTCGGCGGTGAGCGATTTCACAATCGTGAAAACCGCCACGACCGGCACGCCCAGCGCCGCCGCGATGTGAATGAAGCCGGTATCGACACCGGCCACGAGCTTCGCGCCTGCGATGTCATGCGCGACTTCGATGATGGGCTTGCGCTCCGGCACATGCGCGCCGGGGATCGCGGCCGCGATGCGTTCGCTGCGCGCGCGCTCGGCGGCATTGCCCCACGGCAGCACGACTTCCAGCCCGCGCGCGGCAAGCGCTTTTCCGACTTCGATCCAGCGGTCCTCCGGCCATTCCTTCGTGGCCTTGGCGGTGGCGTGAAAAATCATCGCGTAGGGTTTGGACGAGAGCTGTTTGAACTGCGCGCGGTCGAAACCGTAATCCGGTTTTCCCTGCGGCTCGTAGCCGAGTGCGCGGCCCGTGAGCGTGCGGTTGCGGGCGATCACATGCAGGTCCCAGCTCACCTTGTGATTCACGTCGTAGAAACGCGCCGCGGTGGGTTCGCGGATGCTGTCCTTGTCGTAGCCGTGGCTCGTGCCTTGCAAAAGCTTCGACATCAGCGCCGTGCGCATCAGCCCTTGCGTGTCCACGATGGCGTCGAACCTGCGCGCGCGCATCTTGCGGAGCGCCTCGCGCGCCTCGCGCCAGGTCGCGCCCGAAAAAAGCTGCTTGCGCCAGCGCCGCACCGCGACGGTGACGATCTCGTCCACGGAAGGATGCAGCCTGGCGAGCGGCGCGTAGAGTTCGTCCACCACCCAGGTGATCCGCGCCCGTGGAAAATGCGCCTTGGCGTCGGTCACGGCCGGCATGTGATGGAGGATGTCCCCCATCGAAGAGGTCTTGATAAAGAGGATTTCCTTCATCGTGCCTTCGCCGGAACTTCGCACAGCCAAGTCCGCATAAGCGGTTGCGGGCAGGGGTGCAAGTTGCGAGACTTGGGCGAAATCCGGGGATTCGACATGGCCGTAACACTCGCCTCGCTCAAGGTGAAACTCTTCACGGACGGCGCCGAGAAGGCGCAGATCGTGGAGATGGCGAAGCTCCCGTACATCGCGGGCTTCACCACCAACCCGTCGCTCCTGAAGAAGGCGGGCGTGAAGGATTACGAAGCTTTCGCGCGCGATCTCACCGCGGCGGTGCCGGACAAGCATATTTCCTTTGAAGTGATCTCCGACGACATCGACGGGATGCTGGCCGAGGGCCGCCTCATCACGACCTGGGGCAAGAACGTCTATGTGAAAATGCCGGTGATCAATTCGCGCGGTGAGTCCGTGATCGAAGCGATCCGCCAGCTTTCCGGCGAGGGCGTGAAGATCAACGTGACGGTGGTCTGCACCGAAGATCAGGCGACGCGCGCGACCGATGCGCTGTCGAAGGGCCCGGGCGGGATCGTCTCGGTGTTCGCCGGACGCCTCGCCGATCTGGGTGTCGACTATGCGCCTGTGGTGACGACGGCGGTGAAGGCCGCGCGCGCGACCAAGCAGGTCGAGGTGATCTGGGCCTCCACCCGTGAAGTCTGGAACGTGATCGAGGCCGACCGCATGGGCTGCCACATCATCACCGCACCCGCCGACATCCTGAAGAAGCTTCCCGCGCTGGGCACCAAGACCGCCGAGGACCTGTCGCTGGATGGCGTGAAGGCGTTTTGCGCGGATACGGCGGCTGCTGGCCTCAGTCTTCCTGCCGCGTCCAGGCGCTCAGCGGCGGAATAACTTCCGATAGTCACCCGATGCCTAGTGTCATCTACACCAAACACGCTGAAACAGTTCTGCGTGAGCGTTGAATCGAACGAGATTGGGTCCAGCGAACCATCGAAGACCCTTCTTTCACTGAATCTGATCCCACCAGCCAGAATCTGATGCGGGCATTCCGCCCAATTCCTGAACGGGACGGGCGTCAGCTTCGTGTGGTATATGTGCTGGAGGCAGATAGCCTCCGCATTATCACGGCCTTCTTTGATCGAGGGCGCAAATGAAAACGACCTATGACGCCGAATCCGACGCGCTTTACGTCCGTTTTGCGGAGAAGCCCGTCGTAGAGAGCGAGGAAGTTGCTGAAGGCGTCGTCCTCGATTTTGACGCCGAGGGCCGCATTGTCGCGATCGAGGTGCTGGAGGCGACCCGGCACATTTCCGCGGGGGCAAAGCTGCCTTCCGCTGCGGAATAAGGCCTGTAACCGTTTGACATGATTTGTGAGGCGGGGCGGCAAGCCCCCCGGTCGCCTCGGGCAAGGGGTCATGCTAGTTGAATCGCCGCTGGGATTGGGGTCTTAATTCACATGATGGAAGAGCAAAAACGCGGCAACGCGGGCTCAAAGAGCCATGTGCGCATCGGCGTTATCGGCGCCGGAATCATGGGACAGAATCATGCCCGCGTGCTGGCCGAATTGCCGAACGTGGAACTCGTCGGCATCGCCGACCCGAACCGGCCGCTCGCCATGAAGGTAGCCAAGGCGCTCGGCTGCGAAGCGGTCGCCGACCACAAGTCCCTCATCGAACTCGACGTCGATGCCGTGATCATCGCGGCCCCCACGCATCTGCATCATCAGGTGGCGCTCGAAGCGATCGCCTCCGGAAAACATCTCCTCGTCGAAAAGCCCATCGCCACCACGGTCGAGGAAGGCCGCACCATCGTCGGTGCTGCCAGGCGCGCGGGCGTCACCCTCATGATCGGCCATGTCGAGCGTTTCAATCCGGCCGTCGAAGCGATCAAGAAGGCGATCAAGGGAGAGAACATTCTCTCCGTCGCGATCACCCGCGTCGGCCCGTTCCCGCCGCGCATGTCGAATGTCGGCGTGGTGATCGATCTCGCCGTGCACGACATCGATCTCATCCGCTGGTTTACCGAATCCGAAATCGTGGAAGTGCAGCCGCAGCTTTCAAGCGTGCGCGCAACGCGTGAGGACATTGCGCTGTTGCAGTTCCGTACCGCCAACGGCGTGCTCGCCAACATCAACACGAACTGGCTGACGCCGTTCAAGGCGCGCACCGTGCATGTCGCGACCGAGCATAAATATGTGATCGGCGATCTCATTACGCGGCAAGTCACGGAATGCTCCGGTTTCAAGGAAGACGGCAGCTATTCGATGAAGCATCTTTCCGTGAGCCACGCCGAGCCGCTGCGCTCGGAGCTGATCGCTTTCGTCACCGCGATCCGCAGCGGCGACGCGCCGGCCGTCACCGGCGAAGAGGGGGTTGCGAGCCTTGAGGTTGCGATCCAGTGCCTGAGCGGCACCGAAACCGTCACCACCCGGAAGGCCGCGCTGCGGGTTGTCGACAGCAAATGAATCAACACACCAAGCCGGAAACGGCGCCGATTCCGTTCATCGACCTTGCCGCGCAACGCAAACGTATGGGCGGCGCCGTCGAGGCAGCCGTCGCCAGGGTGGTCGCGGGCGGACAATATATTCTCGGCCCTGAGGTCACGGAGCTTGAGAAGCGGCTCGCGCAATTCGCGGGCGCCCGGCACGCGATCTCCTGCTCCAGCGGCACCGACGCGTTGCAGATGGTGCTGATGGCAAAGGGTGTCGGCTCCGGCGACGCGGTGATCTGCCCGTCGTTCACGTTCTGCGCGACGGCGGAAGTGGTGGCGCTCTTGGGTGCGGTACCCGTTTTCGCGGATGTCGATGCCGGGACGTTCAACATCAATGCGAAAAGCGCTGAAGCCGCGATCGCCCGCGCCGAGAAGCTCGGCCTCGAGGCGAAGGCGATCATGCCGGTCGATCTCTTCGGCCTGTCGGTGGACCATGACGCGGTGGCGAAGGTCGCCGAAGAGCATGGACTGTTTGTGCTCGATGACGCGGCACAGGGCTTCGGCGCCACCTACAAGGGCAAGCCGATCGGCTCGTTCGGCCTTGCGACCGCGACGAGCTTCTTTCCGGCGAAGCCGCTGGGCTGCTACGGCGACGGCGGCGCCATTTTTACCGACAGCGACGAACTTGCCGCGGCGCTGATAAGCATCCGCGTGCATGGCGCGGGCTCCGATCGCTACGACAATGTGCGCATCGGTCTTACCGGACGGCTCGACACCATCCAGGCCGCGGTGCTGATCGAGAAGCTGAAGATTTTCCCGGATGAGATTGCCGCGCGCGACAAGGTCGCGAAGCGTTACAACGACGGCCTCGCCAAGGTCGCGATTGTGCCGGCCGTACCTGCCGGCCACACATCGGTCTGGGCGCAATACACGATCCGGCTGAAGCCCGGCCAGCGCGACGGTTTTGCGAACACGCTGAAGGAGCAGGGCATCCCGACCGCGATCTACTATCCGAAGCCGCTGCACAAACAGACGGCGTACAAGGATTTCCCGGTGGCGGAAGGCGGCTTGCCGGTGAGTGATACCATCTCGGACCAAGTGATCAGCCTGCCGATGCACGCCTATCTCGATGAGCCCACGCAGGACCGCATCATCGAGGCGGCCAAGCGCGCGCTTTCCTGAATCAAACAGGTTCGAATTTTTTTACGTCCCCCTGAAAGGGGGGAGGTCGGCGCTCCAAAGTCGGATTTATCCGACTTTGGATTTTGGCGCACCGGGTGGGGGTCCACTCCGCTGCATGCTATGACCCCCCCCCTCCCTGACCCTCCCCCTTTCAGGGGGAGGGAATCAATGTAACGAAGCGCAGCGATGCTCCGTAGAATCTTCACCGTCGGCGGCTGGACGCTGGTTTCGCGCGTCACCGGGTTCATTCGCGACGTGGTGATGGCGGCGGTGCTCGGCGCCGGTCCCATCGCCGACGCGTTTCTCGTTGCGTTCCGCCTGCCCAATCATTTCCGCGCGATCTTCGCCGAGGGCGCCTTCAGTGCGGCGTTCGTGCCGTCCTATGCGCGGGCGCTGGAACAAGAAGGCAAGGACGCGGCGCGCCGTTTTGCCGATCGCATCGCCACGGCGATGGTGCTTCTGCAAATCGTGCTGCTCGCGATTGCACTCGCCTTCACGCCTGCGATTGTCTCGCTGCTGGCACCGGGGCTGGTGCGCGATCCCGCGCGTTTCGAGCTTGCGGTGGCGCTTACGCGCATCACCTTTCCCTATCTCGCGCTGATGGCGCTGGAGACATTGATCTCGGGAACGCTGAACGCCAACCGCCGCTTCGCCGCGGCAGCGGGTGCACCGGTGCTGCTTAATGTTTCCATCATCAGCGCGCTCCTGATGGCGGTACTTTTTCCGAGTGCGGGACACGCCGCGGCCTGGGGCGTGCTGGTGGCGGGCGTACTGCAAGTGTTGCTCGTGGGCGGGGCCGCGGAGCAGGGCGGCTTCGGGCTTCGCTTCGCGATGCCGAGGCTCGACGACGACACCAGGAAATTCCTGAAGGCGCTCGGACCTGCAATCATCGGTGCCGGCGGGGTACAGATCGCGCTCTTCGCCGACACGATCATCGCGACGTTCCTGTCCGCCGGCGCGCTTTCTGCGCTCTATTACGCCGACCGCATCCATCAGCTTCCGATCGGCGTTGTCGGCATTGCGATCGGCATTGTGCTGCTCCCGGAAATGTCGCGGCGGCTTGCTGCTGGCGACGAAGCGGGGGCAGCCGATGCGCAGGGCAGGGCGATTGAACTCTCGCTCCTGATCGCCATTCCGTTTGCGGCCGGGGCCATCGCGATCCCGGACCTTGTGATGCGCGCGCTGTTCGTGCGCGGGGCGTTCACCAGCGACGATGCACTGGCGGCGGCAGCCACACTCGCCGCTTACGGCGTCGGGCTGATTCCGTTCGTGCTGATCCGCAGCTTCGTGGCGCCGTTTTACGCGCGCGGCGATACAGCCACACCGGTGAAGGCGGCCCTCATTGCAGTGTTCGTGAACGTGCTCCTGAAAATTGTTCTGGTCGGCCCGCTCTCGCAGGTTGGCCTTGCACTCGCGACCTCGGCGGGCGCCTGGATCAATCTCGGCATCCTCGCCTTCGCCGCGCGCCGCATGGGATTTGAAAGCGGCATCCGCTCCGTGGAACTTCTGATGCGCCTGCTCGTGGCGGGATTGATTCTGGGTGGCGTCCTTTATGGCGGCGAAATGCTGCTCGCATCTGCCTTGCCGCAGACGCATGGCTTGCGCGACGAATTGCAGCTGCTGATTTTATTGGCGCTCGGCGTGCTGGTTTATGTCGTTCTTGTGATCGCGCTGCTCGGACGCGATTGGATTCGCGGGTTGACGCGTGATACTTCATCACCCGCGAACGTGATTAATCCTTCCACGTTCGATTAGCGTATTCCTTTGGCGGGTTCCCTTCTGCCCGCAATTTGCGATATGAAGCTGGAAACCCTACAGGCAGCCAGATGATCCGTATGTCTTCGTTGCGGCCGTTGGCCGGAACGCTCCTCATCCTCGCGCTCGCGGCGTGCAACGACCAGAACGCCCAGAAAGGCCCGCCTCCGGCGCCGCCCGTGACCGTTGCGACCCCGGTCAAGCGCTCGGTGGTCGAACGCGAGGAATATGTCGGCCGCTTCGTCGCCTTGAACTCGGTGGAGATCCGCGCGCGGGTATCCGGCTATCTCGAAAAAATTCACTTCGAGGACGGTCAGCTCGTTCAGGCGGGCGCGCTCCTGTTCTCCGTCGATCCCCGTCCGTTCCAGAACGCGCTCGATCAGGCGAAGGGCGTGCTCGCGCAGGCAAGGGCACAGCTTGCGCTGACCACGGCCGATCTCGGCCGGGCCGACAAACTCATCAAGGACAAGACCATCTCTGAGCAATCCTACGACCAGCGCCTGCAGGCGAAGCGCTCGGCGGAGGCTTCCGTTGCCTCCAATGAAGCGCAGGTGAAGCAGGCCGAACTCGACCTGCAATTCACCGAACTGCGGGCACCCGTGACGGGCCGCATCGGCGACCGGCGCGTGTCGCCGGGCAATTACGTCACCGGAGGCGCGGTCCCGTCCACAACGCTGCTTGCCACCATCGTGTCGATCAATCCGATCCGCTTCGAATTTTCGTTCGATGAGTCCGCCTATCTGAAATTCGCCCGGCTGCAGAACCGCGCCTCGCAGGCCTTCGCGCGCGACAGCGATACGCCGGTCGAGCTGAAGCTGCTCGACGAAAAGGATTTCGTGCACAAGGGCTCGATCGACTTCGTGGACAACGTGATCGACCAGTCCACCGGCTCGATCCGCGGCCGCGCCGAATTCCGCAATCCGGACGGCCTGTTCACGCCGGGCATGTTCGCGCGTATCCGCATTCCGTCCTCGCCGCCGTTCGAGGCGCTGCTCATTCCAGACAGCGCCATCGGCAGCGAGCAGACGCGCAAGTTCGTCTATGTGGTCGATGGCGAGGGGACCGTCTCGCAGAAATACGTGACCCTCGGCCAGGTCGATCGCGGGCAACGCGTGATCATCGAGGGCATCGCCGAGAACGACCGCGTGATCGTGAACGGTCTTCTGCGTGCCCGTCCCGGCGCGAAAGTGACGGCGCTGAAGGAAGGCGAGATGCCGCCCGGCATGGGCGGACCGCCCGGCGCCGCGAAGGGCGGCGCCGACAAGGGAAAGAAATAACGCAAGATGAAGTTGTCGCATTTCTTCATCGACCGGCCGATCTTCGCTTCCGTGCTCTCGATCGTGATCGTGATCGTGGGGGCGGTGAGCTATCTGCGGCTGCCGGTCGCGCAGTATCCCGACATCGCGCCGCCGGTGATCACCGTCTCCGGCCAGTATCCCGGCGCGTCGGCGGAAATCGTCGCCGCCACTGTGGTCGCCCCGATCGAGGAGCAGATCAACGGCGTCGAAGGCATGCTCTATGTCTCGTCCAATTCCACCGCGGACGGGCGCTTCTCGATTTCAGTGACCTTCGACATCGGGGTGAACCTCGACATCGCGCAGGTGCAGGTACAGAACCGCGTTTCGGTCGCGCAGCCTCGCCTTCCCCAGGACGTGCGCAATATCGGCGTCACGGTCGCGAAAAGCTCGCCCGACCTGATGATGGTCGTGCACATCTATTCACCCGACAAGTCGCGCGACTCGCTCTACCTCTCGAACTACACCAACCTTGAAATCAAGGATGTCGTCACCCGCATCGACGGCGTCGGCTCGATCATCATTTTCGGCGCACGCGATTACGCGATGCGCGTCTGGATCGATCCTTCGCGCTTGCAGACACTGAACCTGACCGCGACGGACGTCACCGCGGCGTTAGCCGCCCAGAACGTGCAGGTGGCATCCGGTATTCTGAATCAACCGCCCGTGACGAACCAGCGCGACTTCCAGATCGCGGTGCGCACGCAAGGACGCTTTCAGGATCCCGCCGAATTCGGCAACATCGTCGTGAAGCAAACCTCGGCCGCGGTGGTGCGGCTGCGCGATGTGGCGCGCGTTGAACTCGCCGCCCAGGATTACGGAACCATCTCGTTCCTGAACAAGGACGAGGCGGTCGCCATCGCCGTGTTCCAGCGGCCCGGCTCCAACGCCATCGCGACGGCAAACAACATCCGCTCGACCATGCAGGAGATTTCCAAGAAGTTTCCACCCGGTCTCGTGCATACGATCATCTACGATCCGACGCGTTTCATCGCGGAGTCCGTGGATGCCGTGCTCGAGACGATCGTCGAGGCGATCATTCTCGTCGTGCTCGTGGTGATCCTGTTCCTGCAAACATGGCGCGCCGCGATCATTCCCATTCTGGCGATTCCGATTTCCTTGATCGGTACGCTGTTCCTGATGGCGGCGTTCGGCTTCACCATCAACAACCTGACCCTGTTCGGGCTCGTGCTCGCCATCGGCATCGTGGTCGATGACGCGATCGTCGTGGTGGAAAACGTCGAGCGCAATATCGAAAGGGGGATGTCGCCGCGCGATGCCGCCTACAAGACGATGGAGGAAGTCGGCGGCGCGCTGGTCGCGATCGCGCTTGTGCTATGCGCCGTGTTCATTCCGGCCGCGTTCATTCCGGGTATTTCCGGACAGTTCTACAAGGCCTTCGCGTTGACCATCGCCGGCGCGACCATCATCTCTCTGTTTGTGTCGCTGACGCTGTCTCCGGCCGTCGCCGCGTTGCTGCTGAAGCCGCACAGCAAGAACGAAAAGCCCAGGCCTTGGGAAGTGCCGATCCGCAAGTTCTTCGAGTATTTCAATCTCGGCTTCGACAAGTTCAACTGGGGATTCAACTGGGCCGTTTCGCGTGTGGTCCGCATTACCACGATCATGCTCGTGGTCTATGTCGGCATCATCGCCTTCGGCCTCAACGAATTCCGCCGCACGCCGATCGGCTTCATTCCGCAGCAGGACCGCGGCTATCTGATCATCGTGGCGCAGCTTCCGCCCGGCGCGTCGCTGGGGCGGACGGCGGAAGTCATGAAGAAAGTCGGCGACATCGCCCTCAGCGTTCCGGGCGTGACCAACGCGGTGAACATCGTGGGCTTCTCCGGCGCCACCTTCACGCAGGCGCCGAACGCAGGCGCGGTGTTCGCCGTGCTGGAGCCGTTCGAGACGCGCGCGGGCGACCGCTCCAAAACGGATGTCGCGATCCAGGGGCAGCTTTTCCAGAAGCTCGCCGCGGTCCAGGAAGGCTTTGTCCTCGTCGTGCAGCCGCCGCCGGTGCAGGGCATCGGCAACGCGGGCGGCTTCCGCATGATGATCGAGGATCGCGCCGGGCGCGGACCGGAAGCGTTGCAGGGCGTCGTCTTTGCGATGATGGGGCGTGCCGCGCAGACGCAAGGCGTGAGCCAGGTATTCTCGCTGTTCGAAACATCGACTCCGCAGCTCTATCTCGACATCGACCGGACCAAGGCGCAACTGCTCGGCGTCAACGTGACCGATGTGTTCTCGGCGCTCTCGGTGTTTATCGGTTCGGCTTACGTCAACGACTTCAACCTGATTGGCCGCACCTTCCGCGTGGTGGCGCAGGCGGACCAGAACTATCGCGTCGATCCGGGCGACATTCTGAAAATCCGCGTGCGCAATTCCGCGGGCGCCACGGTGCCGCTCGGCTCCTTCACGACGGTCAGCGACCAGACCGGCCCGTACCGCGTGCCGCGCTATAACCTCTATCCGGCCGCCGAACTCGACGGGGCGGCATCGCCCGGGGTCAGCGCCGGCACCGCCCTCAAGATCATGGAGCAGCTCGCGGCGGAAACGCTGCCTGACGGCTTCGCGTTTGAATGGACGACGCTCGCGCTCCAGCAGTCGCGCGCGGGCAATACGGCGGTGTTCGCCTTCGTGCTGGCGGTGGTGTTCGTGTTTCTTGTGCTGGCCGCGCAATTCGAAAGCCTGACGCTGCCGCTCGCGATCATCCTCATCGTGCCGATGTGTCTCGTGGCCGCGATCACCGGCGTGATCATCGCGGGACAGGACAACAACATCCTCACGCAGGTCGGATTGATCGTGCTCATAGGACTTGCGTCGAAGAACGCAATTTTGATGGTGGAGTTCGCAAAGCAGCTCGAAGACGAAGGCCGCGACACGATCACCGCCGCGATCGATGCCGCGCGTATTCGTCTGCGTCCGATTCTCATGACTTCGCTCGCCTTCATCTTCGGCGTGGTGCCGCTCGTGATCGCGACCGGTGCGGCCGCCGAACTTCGCCGCGCGCTCGGCACGCCGGTGTTCGCCGGCATGATCGGCGTCACCGCGTTCGGGCTGATCTTCACACCGGTCTTTTACGTCGTGACGCGCAGGCTCGCGCAGCGCTTCGAAAAGCCCTCGCGCAAGCCGGCCCGTACGCCGGCCGAGTAATCCGGCTCCCGCGGTGTCCGCAGAATGCCGGTGATGTTCATGGCCGTCCGCCTGCCTTGTCTCTAGGATGAGGCAAGCTAGGCTCGGGGCAGGGGCGGAAATTCATGCGTACGCAGGTTGCGATCATCGGCGCGGGACCGTCGGGCCTCCTGCTCGGCCAGCTTCTCCACAAGCACGGCATCGACAACGTCATTCTTGAGGCGCGCACCGGCGACTATGTGCTCGGCCGCGTGCGTGCGGGCGTGGTGGAAAAGGGGACGGCCGACCTCCTCGCCGAGGCGGGCGCCGGCGACCGGCTGAAGCGCGAGGGCCTCGTGCATGACGGTGCCGAGATCAGCTTTTCCGGCGAGCGGCACCGGATCGATTTCAGAGAACTCACCGGCAAGGCGGTGGTGGTCTATGGCCAGACCGAGATCACGCGCGATCTGATGGACGGCCGCAAGGCGACCGGCGGCAAGACGATTTACGAAGCCGCCGACGTCAGCCTGCATGATTTCGACGGGAACAATCCCAAGGTGCGCTACCGCAAGGATGGCGTCGAACACGAAGTCGCTTGCGATTTCATCGCGGGCTGCGACGGCTATCACGGCATCAGCCGCCGTTCGGTGCCTTCGAGCAGCATCAAGACTTTCGAGCGCGTCTATCCGTTCGGCTGGATGGGTTTACTGTCAGAGACGCCGCCGGTCTCGCATGAGCTGATCTACATCCATCACACCCGCGGCTTCGCGCTTTGCTCCATGCGTTCGCCGACGCGCAGCCGCTATTACGTCCAGTGCGATGCCGGCGACATGACGGAGAACTGGTCGGATCAGCGCTTTTGGGACGAGCTGAAAGCGCGGCTCGACCAGAAGGGCCGCGACGAACTTGTCACCGGACCGTCGATCGAAAAGACCATCGCGCCGCTGCGCAGCTTCGTCGCTGAACCGATGCGCTTCGGTCGTCTGTTTCTGGCGGGCGACGCCGCCCACATCGTGCCGCCGACCGGCGCGAAAGGGCTGAATTTGGCGGCGAGCGACATTCATTATCTCTCAAAGGCGCTCGCCGAGCACTACACGGAAAAATCCAGCGCCGGCATCGACGGCTATTCCACGCGCGCGCTGGCGCGCGTCTGGAAGGCAGAGCGCTTCTCCTGGTGGATGACAGGCCTCCTGCACAAATTCCCGGACACCGGCGAATTCGGCGAGAAGATGCAGCTTGCGGAACTGGAATATCTCGTGTCGTCGAAATCGGCCGCGACGGCGCTGGCGGAAAACTATGTAGGCCTGCCGTATTAGACTTTAGGGCATGATCCCGAAAAGTGGCTTCCGGTTTTGGAAAAGATCATGCCTAAACAAAATATGCTTCCGGCGGACGCGCGGGCGTAGTAAATCCCTGTCATGCTTCCATCGAAGTTCGGTGTCGGCCAGCCGCATGTGCGGGTCGAAGATCCATCCCTGTTGACCGGTCACGGCCGCTTCACCGCCGACGCCATTCCCGCGGGCGCGCTGCGGGCGGTGGTCGCGCGCTCGCCGCATGCGCATGCGCGTTTCCGGCTCAACAACATCGGCGCGGTCCGGGAGATGCCCGGCGTGCGGCTTGTGCTCACCGGCGCCGACACGAAAGAGCTTGGCTCGATGCCCTGCGCCGGTGTCATCAAGCCGAGCAACGAGGAGCGGATGTGGCTTCCGCATTATCCCGTGCTCTGCCTCGATGTCGTGCGCTGCGTTGGCGATGCGGTCGCTTTTGTCGTGGCCGATACGCTGGCGCAGGCGCGCGATGCCGCCGAGGCGTTTGAAATCGACTGGGAGCCGCTGCCGTCGGTCGCCGGCCTGAAGGCCGCGACGGAGCCGGGCGCGCCGCTCGTCTGGAGCGAGCGCTCGGGCAATGTCGCCTTCACCTCGGAAGTAGGCGATGCCGCCGCGACGGACAAGGCGTTCAGCCGCGCGAAGCGGATCGTCAAACTGGAAATCGTCAACCAGCGCGTGGTCGCGAACTACATGGAAACGCGCGCGGCACTCGCCGAGCCGGGCAATCCGGTGACGCTCACGCTCGGCACGCAGGGCAGTCACACCGTGCGCAATTCCTTGTGCGCCAAGGTGCTGAAAATCCCGAACGAGCAGATGCGCGTCGTGACCGGCGACGTGGGCGGCGGGTTTGGAACGAAACTTGGACCGTATCGCGAATATCCGCTCGCGTTCCTCGCCGCGAAGCAGTTGAACAAGCCGGTCGCCTGGGTCTCCGATCGCAACGAGCATTTTCTCGGCGACGCGCACGGCCGCGACAATGTCTCCTTTGCAGAGCTGGCGCTCGATGCGAACAACAAATTCCTCGGCCTGCGCGTCGATACGATCGCGAACATGGGCGCGTACCTCGCTTTCTTCGGGCCCTTCATCGTCTCCAATGGCGCGACGATGCTGCCGGGTACTTACGACATTCCGGCGATGTATGCGCGCGCACGCGGCATCTATACGCACACCCAGCCCGTCGACGCCTATCGCGGTGCGGGACGGCCGGAAGCGGCGTATCTGATCGAGCGTCTGGTGGACGCCGCGGCACACGAAGCCGGCGTCTCGCCGGAGGAACTTCGCCGCATCAATCTCGTATCAAAATCGGCCATGCCCTACACGACCTCGACCAAGCGCGTGTACGACAGCGGCGATTTCAGCGGCCATCTCAATCGCGCGCTGGAGGCGGCGGACGCCAGGAATTTCGAGAAGCGCGCGAAGGAAGCGAAGCAGCGCGGAAAAGTGCGCGGCCTCGGCATGGCGAACTACATCGAAGTCTGCGGCGGGGCGGGGCCCGAGTTCGCGCGGCTCAAGATTGAGCAGGACGGCTCGGCGACGCTCTACATCGGCACGCAGACGAACGGTCAGGGGCATCTCACCGCTTATTCGCAATTCGTCGCCGACGAACTCGATCTGCCGCTCGACAGGATTCGCGTGAAACAGGGCGATACCGCCGACCTGCCGGCCGGCGGCGGCACCGGGGGCTCACGCTCGCTGCCGACCGGCGGGCCGACGACAAAAGCCGCGGCGCAAAAACTCGCTTTGCAGTTGAAAGAGCTTGCCGCGCGCGAACTGGAAGCGTCCGCCGACAAACTGGAGATCGTCGATGGCGCCGTGCGCGTCACCGGCTCCAACCGGCTGGTGACCTTCGCGGCGCTTGCGGCGGGCAACGATCCGTTGCTGGAGGCCGAGGGTACGTTCACGCCGTCCGCCGGCACCTATCCGAACGGAACGCATGTCTGCGAAGTGGAGATCGACCCGGATACCGGCGAGACGGAAATCGCCGGCTACTGGGTGGTGGACGATTTCGGCTTCACGGTGAATCCGCTGCTGCTGGAAGGACAGATCCACGGCGGCATCGGGCAGGGCGTCGGGCAGGCGCTTCTGGAAAATACGGTGTTCGACGCCGACGGCCAGTTGCTGACGGCGACTCTGATGGACTACGCGATCCCGCATGCGCGCGACATGTCCGCGATTCATTTCGAGACCCGCAACATTCCCTGCACGACGCATCCGCTCGGCATGAAGGGTGCCGGCGAAGCCGGAACCATCGGCGCGTGCCCGGCCGTGATGAACGCGGTCGGCGATGCGCTGCACCGCAATTTCGGCATCCGCCATATCGATATGCCGGCGACGCCGGCGCGAATCTGGCGGGCAATCCATCGAGAACCGCGCTGACGCACTTCTTTCCCCCGCATGCCTGTGCTTTGGTGGGCGGATCATATTCAGTTTTCGCAGATTGATGAATCCTTTTATCGGAATCGCCTGTCAGCTTGCCGCCGGCGTGTCGTTCACGTTGATGGGGGCGCTCGTGCGTTATGTCAGCCCGCGCGTGCCGCTGGGCGAGATCGTGTTCGCGCGCAGTTTCATCGCGATTTTTCCGCTGCTTTTGATGCTCGCATGGCGGCATGAACTGATCCTCGCGGTGCGCACCAAAAACCCGCTCGCGCATCTCTCCCGGAGTATCTCCGGCATCCTCGCGATGTTTCTGACGTTCACGGCGCTCTGGTATCTGCCGCTCGCGGAGGCGACGGCCATCGGATTCGCCACGCCGCTGTTTAATGTGGCGCTGGCGGCAATTTTCCTCCGTGAGAAGGTGCGCATCTGGCGCTGGACCGCGGTCATCATCGGTCTCATCGGCGTGCTGGTGATGCTCTCGCCCTATCTCGTCCAACAGGACTACGACCGCAACGACGCCATCGGCGCGGTGGTGGCACTCTTGTCGGCGCTGGCCATTTCGGTGGCGATGACGCAGGTGCGATACTTCTCGCGCACCGAGACAACCGCCTCGCTCGTATTCTATTTCTCGATTTCCTGCACGGTCGGCGGATTGCTGACACTGCCGTGGGGCTGGGTATGGCCTTCCACCGGCGATCTCATGGCCCTGATTGCGCTCGGTGTCTTCGGAGGCTTCGGCCAGATCCTGATCACGGAGAGCTACAGGCACGCACCGGCGTCGGTGCTGGCACCCTTCGCCTATTTCACGATGCTGTGGTCGGTCGTGATCGGCTACGTGGCGTTCAGCGAACTGCCGAAGCAGGAAGTGTTTATGGGCGCGACGATCGTGATCCTGGCCGGACTGTTCGTGATCTACCGCGAGCGGAAGCTCGGCATCGAGCGCAACAAGGAGCGCGAGGCGGAAGGCCCGCCGGCCGGTACTGCCGTTTAGTTTAAAACGCCTTGAACGTGATGATGGTGCGCGTGTCCTGGATGCCGGGAATCGTCTGCACTTTCTCGTTCACGAAATGGCCGATGTCGGCCTTCTCGTCGACGTAGAATTTCACGAGCAGGTCGAACTCCCCGGCGGTCGAATAGATTTCCGAGGCAATTTCGGTGTCCGCCAGCCGGTTCGCGACCTCATAGGATTTCCCAAGCTGGCACTTGATTTGGACGAAGAAGGGGACCATTCGCGGCTCCGGCATTGCGTTGCGGGGAGGGGACCAGAAACAGGCGGGAGAGGCAAGGGGAACCGCAAGGACGACGCGGCGTTCAATCTCGACAGGGGACAGCCCCTGCGGAGGTTTTGCGATGGCGCAATGCGATACATGCGGCAACGATTATGATAAGGCGTTTCAAATCACCAAGGCCGGCAAATCCTACACCTTCGACAGTTTCGAATGCGCGATTTACAAGCTCGCACCGGAATGCAGCCATTGCGGCGTCCGCATCATTGGTCACGGGCTGGAGAAGGACGGCACCTTCTACTGCTGCGATCATTGCGCGGAGAAATCCGGCGTGAAGGGTTTAAAGGACCGAATTTGAGGGACGCAACATGGCTGGACTGAAAATCAAGAACGGCGAGTGGGTCGTCGTCTGCGACGGGGGCAAGGCGCTGATTTTCGAGAATATCGGCGACGAAGTTTTTCCCAATCTGAAGACGCGCGAAGTTCACGAACATGCCGACAAGAAGACGCATGAGCAGGGGACGGACGCTCCCGGCCGCGTGCATTCCTCCACGGGCGCCGCACGCAGTTCCGTCGAGCAGACCGACTGGCACGATCAGGCGGAGCGTGAATTTCTGATCCAGCTTGCCAAACGGCTGGAGAAAGCCGTCGAGACAGCGGAGATGAAGTCCGTGATTATCGTGGCGCCGCCCAGAGCGCTTGGCGTACTGCGAGACGCCTATCCCGGCCAGTTGAAGTCGGCGATCCGCCAGGAGATCAGCAAGGACTACGTGAAAATGCCGGTCCACGAGATCGAGAAGCATCTCACCGGCGCATAGCGGCCATGGCCGTGCGCGCTCTTGCAAGCGCACGGCATCTCCCATAAATTTCCAGCGCAATCTCGTTGGGGTGTCCGGGCCACCGGGCTGAGAGGCAATCCTGCCAACCCATCGAACCTGATCCGGCTCACACCGGCGGAGGAAACCGAGATGCACTTCCATCGCAGCTTTGCGCGCGTGCAGCCCATCCCGCCGTTTTTCGGGGACGGGGACCGTCGTGACGCTTGAGGTCGCCGAGCGCGCCGGTGAACTGCTTGCGCTGATGCGCGAGCGGCGCCCGCGCGTTCAATGCATCACCAACACCGTCGTGCAGGGCTTCACCGCCAATGTGCTGCTGGCGGCGGGCGCCATTCCGTCGATGACCACGTCGTGCGATGAGATCGGGTATTTTGTTTCGGGGGCAAGTGCGCTGCTGGTCAATCTTGGCACGTTCGATACCGAACGGCGCGAGGCGATCGGCATCGCGGTCGAGGCCGCGCGCGAGGGCGATATTCCGTGGCTGCTCGATCCCGTCTTCATCGATCGCTCGCCGCCGCGCGCGGAATATGCGCGCGAACTGGCACTGAAGGAGCCCCGCGTCGTGCGCGCGAACGCCGCTGAATTCGAAGCGCTGGCGAAGCGGAAGACCACGCCGGAATCGCTCGACCGCTTCGCGCTCGATCACATCACAGTCGCGGCCTGCACGGGGGCGGTCGATCTCGTGACCAGCGGGACCACGCGCGTGTCCATTTCCAACGGACATGCGTATATGAGTCAGGTGACCGGCATCGGGTGCGCGGAGACGGCGCTGATGGCCGCACTCGTGTCCGTGGACGACGATGAATTTCTGGCGGCTTCCGCCGCACTCCTGATCGCGGGTGTTGCCGGCGAGATCGCGGCGGAGCGGGCGAATGGTCCCGGCAGCTTCGCGGTCGAGCTGATCGATACGCTCGCGTCCATCGACGCGGCTGCAATCGTGGAGCGGGCAAGCCTTTCGATTTCGGCAGGAGACGGCGCATGAAGCCGGACCTCCGCGTCTATCTCCTGATCGACCCGGAGCATATAGGCAAGCTCAGCCCCGCCGATTGCGCGGCTGCCGCCGTGCGCGGCGGGGCGACGCTCCTGCAAGTGCGCGACAAGCGCGGGAATACGTCGGATACGATTGCGCTGACGCGCGCGGTGATCGCGCAGGCGCGGCCAAAAGCCGTGCCGGTGCTGGTCAACGACCGGGTGGACATCGCCCTCGCGGCGGGGGCGGACGGCGTGCATGTCGGCGACGACGACATGCCGCCCGCCGAGGCGCGCCGCCTGCTCGGTCCCGACGCGATCATCGGCCGTTCGGTGAAACGGATCGAACAACTCGGCGATCCGGCGTTGATCGATTATGCGGCCGTGGGCGGCGTGTTCGCAACCGTCAGCAAGAACAATCCGGAGCCGCCGCTTGGCCCCGCAGGCCTGCGCACGTTGATCCGCGAAATCCGCAAGCTTGCGCCGCTGTTGCCGGTCTGCGCCATTGCGGGCATCGACGAGAGCAATGCCATGAGCGTCATTGAGGCGGGGGCTGACGGGATCTCCATCATCTCCGCGATCGCCAAGGCGGCCGACCCTGAGAAAGCCACGCGCAATCTGCGGCACATCGTGGATGAGGCGTTGAAACTACGAGAAGGAAAAGTCGCATGACCGTGATCGCACTCACCATCGCCGGATCGGACTCCAGCGGCGGGGCCGGCATCCAGGCCGACCTCAAGACGTTTTCGGCGCTTGGCGTTTATGGCGCGTCGGTGATCACCGCACTCACCGCGCAGAATACGCTGGGCGTTTCCGGCATCCACGACGTGCCGGCGAATTTCGTCTCGGCGCAGATGGACGCGGTGTATTCCGACCTCAACGTGCGCGCGACCAAGATCGGGATGCTGTCGCAGCCCGCGACCATCGAGGCGGTGGCGAAAGGACTGGAACGCCACAAGGTGAAGAATGTCGTGCTCGATCCGGTGATGGTGGCGGCGTCCGGCGATCCGCTGCTGGCGCCGGAAGCGATCGACACGCTGAAGCGCGTGCTGTTTTCCCGCGCTCTGATTGTGACTCCAAACCTGCACGAGGCGGCGGCACTGCTGGGCGAGCCGATGGCGCGCACCGACGAGCATATGCGCTTGCAGGCGGAAAAAATCCGCGCACTCGGCGTGGACACGGTGCTGGTGAAGGGCGGCCATCGCGAGGGGCCGGAAGCGGTCGATCTGCTGGTCGATGCCAACGGCGCGCGGCGGCTGGTCTCGAAGCGCATCTCCACGGTGAACATTCACGGCACCGGCTGCACCCTGTCTTCGGCCATCGCGTCGTTTCTGGCGAAGGGCGCCAACCTGCACGACGCGGTGTCGCTCGCCAAGAATTACATCACCGAAGCAATTGCGAGTGCCGACAAGCTCGGCATCGGTCACGGGCACGGCCCGGTGCATCATTTTCATGCGCTGTGGAAGCACTAGGAGAACGCAATGAAGAAACTCACGAGGCGCACGACACTCGTCCTGATCGGTGCGGCCGGAACCGTCGCGGCCCCCAGCATTGCCCGCGCGCAAACCGTGAAGTGGCGGATGGCGACGTCATGGCCCGCGAATTTGCCGGGGCCGGGCGTATCCGCGCAGCGTCTCGCGGATCGCATTGCCACGATGAGCGGCGGAAGGCTGGAGATTTCGCTGTTCGCGGCGGGCCAGATCGTGCCCGCGTTCGAGGTGTTCGATGCCGTTTCCGCCGGCACGGTGGAGATGGCGCATACGGCCGCGTTCTACTGGCGCGGAAAAATGCCGGCGGCGGTTTTTTTTACGACCGTTCCGTTCGGGCTTTCGCCGGTCGATCATCAGGCGTGGCTCGAACATGGCGGCGGACAGGCGCTGTGGGACGAGCTCTATCGCCCGCATCGCGTGCGCGGTTTCGTGGCGGGCAATACCGGCCCCTCGATGGGCGGCTGGTTCAAGAAGGAAGTAAAATCGCTCGCCGACATCAAGGGGCTTCGCATCCGCGTGCTCGGCATTGGCGGCGATGTGTTCAGCCGCCTTGGCGCTACACCCGTTTCCATTCCCGCCGCCGATCTCATCACCAGTCTCGACACTGGCGCGATCGATGCGGTGGAATTTCTCGCCCCCGTCAGCGATCTCACGACCGGCCTGCATCAAGTGACGCCGCTCTATTACGGCCCCGGCTTCAACAAGCCGAACGGGGCGGGCGAGGCGATCGTTTCGCTGAAAGCCTACGAGTCGCTGCCCGCCGACTTACAGGCGATTGTCGCCTCGGCCTGCCGCCTCGAACATTCCGCCGGACTCGCCGACGCCGCCTGGCAGAACGCGCAGGCGCTTGCGACCCTCGTCGGCTCGCACAAGACGCGCGTGCTGTTCTTCCCCGATGAAATCGTCGAGGCCGCGCAGAAAATTTCGCGTGAACTCATCGCGGAGATCGGCAAGACCTCGGCCATCGCCGGCAAGATCGTGGAGAGCTACACCAACGCGCAGGATCGCAGCCGCGGCTGGTCGTCGTTGCAGGCGAGCATGCTGGTGTCGCAGCTCCGCGCGCAGGCGAAGCGGTGACCTTTTCTAAACCGTCACCCTGAGGTGGCCGCGCATTTCCGTGCGCAGCCCTCGAAGGGCGACGCCCGTGCCGTTCATCCTTCGAGGCTCGCCGCTCGCGCGGCTCGCGCCTCAGGATGACGGATTGGATTCAGGTTGGATTGATCAACCCAACACGCGGTTCACCGCATCGGCGGTGGCGCGGCCGCTCAGGAATGCGCCGCCGCAAGTCTGCGCGAATTCGCCCGCAAGCGCCTCGCCCGCGAAGAACAGCTTGTTCACGACGGGCTTGGCGAGATCCTGCCGGGCAACATGATGTCCGGGGATCGAGGCGGCATAGGCACCGCGAATCCACGGATTGCGGCCCCAGGTGGTGAAGTCCGCCTGCACGATTTTCTTCTCGGCGTCCGCGCCGAAAATCCGGCGCACGGATTCGCGCCCGAAATCGACGGCGGCTTCGGTGCCTGCCGCCGTGAGTTCCCAGGCGAATTTTCCGCCCACGAAACCGATCAGCAAATCCGTGTCGAACGGGAAGGCGAGAAAATAGATGTCCTGCCGGCCGGGGCGTTCGTAATGCAGGTCGTCGAATTCCTTGAGACCGAGCCGGTCGCCCTGAATGAGCATCGGAATCTTCGCGAGCAGTCCCATCGCGATGCGGTGGAAGGAATCTTCCTTCCATTCCGGCAGCACCGGATCGAAGCGGATGCGGCCCGAAGCGAGCGCGCCCACGGAGCAGGTGATGATGCAGGCGCGCGCTTTCACATCGCCCTTCGCCGTTTCGCAGACGACACCCGGCCCGTCATAGCGGATGCGCGTTACGGGTGTGGCCGTCGAAATCGGAAGCCCGTCAGCGAGCGTGCGCACAAGCGCGCCGTAGCCTTCCTTCACGAGATAATTCGGATCGAGATCGGCCTGCTCCGACAGATGCGAAATCGAGAGGTCTTCGAGATCGACCGCCATATCCATCGGGCCGAGCACCGTCGCGGCGACATGCTCGGCCGGCGTGCGGATGCGCGTGATCGTGCTCACGGCACCATCGCCGCGCTTGGAGTGCTTTTCGGTGGCCTGGATGATCGCCTTTTCAGCTTTCTCATATTCGGCCATTTCGGCGGGGGTGAATTTGCGCGGCTTGTTGCCGTACCAAACATGGTCGAGCTTCATCTGGTGATCTTGCAGCGTGAATTTCTTTTCGCGCGCGAGGTTGTACATCGGGTTGCGGTCGGCGGCGTGAATCCACGCGCAGCCGCGGTCGAACGGGACGCCGAAGAACGTCGTGTCGGTCCAGGCGCGTCCGCCCGGCTCAGGCAGGGCTTCGAGCAGCACGACGCTGCGGCCGAGGCTTTGCAGCCGCCGCGCGGCGGACATGCCCGCTGCGCCGGAGCCGACGATCACAACGTCCGGATTGGACGGAAGCGGCGTTTGTCCGAACGCGCGGCCTGAGGAAAACGTTGCGAGCGCGGCTGTGCCCGCACCCGCAACGAATTCACGTCTGGATGGATATCTCGCAGACATGCTTCCCCCGAAGCCTGCTTTCAGCGAAGCGGCGTTACTTCTTGTAGTTCACCACTTTCTGCTTCATCTCGCCAAGCCCTTCGATGCCGAGCGCCACGACATCGCCGGCCTTGAGCCAGACCGGCTCCGGCTTCATGCCGATCGCAACCCCGGGAGGTGTCCCGGTGCAGATCATGTCGCCCGGCTCCAGCACGTAGAATTGCGAGCAGTACCAGACGATATACTCCGCGCCGAAGATCATGGTCCTGGTGGAGCCGTTCTGTCGTTTCTGGCCGTTGACGGAGAGCCACATTTTCAGGTTCTGCGGGTCCTTGATTTCATCGCGGGTGACGAGCCACGGGCCGACCGGTCCGAAATTCTCCGCACCCTTGCCCTTGTTCCACTGCGCCGGGTTGCCGCCGCGGTCGATCTGGAAGCTGCGCTCGGAAACGTCGTTGGCGACCGTGTAGCCGGCGATATGATTCTTCGCGTCCTTCTCGGACTTTAAATAACGCGCGCGTTTGCCGATCACGATGTTCAACTCGCATTCGTAATCGAGCTTCTTCGAATCCTTCGGCACGATGATGTTGTCGTTCGGGCCGCAGATGCAATTTGGCGCCTTGGTGAACAGGATCGGTTCTTTCGGGATCGGCATGCCGATCTCGTTGGCGTGGTCGGAATAATTCAGACCGACGCCGATGTAATGCCGGGTGCCCGCGACCGGCGGTCCGAGGCGAGGCTTGCCCTTCACAAGCGGAAGCTTTTCGAGCTTCGCCTTCCTGATTTTCGCCAGGCTGTTGGCGAGGACTTCGCCATTGATGTCGGGGACGATTTTCGAAAGGTTACGGATCTGGCCCTTGGAATCGACGATACCGGGTTTTTCCCGGCCTGCGGGGCCGAAGCGCACGAGCTTCATGGACGTTCCTCTTCGGTGTTTTTCAATGGCGGGAGGCGGATCATGCTTCGCGGGCGGCATCATCGCAAGCGGCTTTCGCCATCCAGCATTGCGATTTCGCAAGCGCTGGTGCGATGCAGCGATCAGTCGCCAGTCGGCGAGATCCGGAATTCCAGCACGTCCTTGCGCTTACGGAGCATCTCTGCGAGATGCGAAAATTTCTTCGGCTCCAGCGTGCGGATCGACATGCGGTATTCGAAATGGCTGCCGTCTTCCATGCGGTAGCTCATATTCGCCAGCGAGAAGTCGTAGGAACGGATCATCTTGCGGACCTCTTCCTCCGTCGGCGTCTGCTGCTTTTTGAATCTTAGAATGAGTTGCGCGTAGGATTGGCTCGGCATGTGGTTCTCGATCCAGAGGAACAGCGCAAGCGTGCCGAGCACCGCCAAGGTGCCGAGAATCGCTGGAAAGAAAAATCCGACGCCATAGAGGATGCCGAGCGACGCCGTGATCCAGATCGAGGCCGCGGTCGTCAGTCCGCGAACGCTGAGACCCTCCTTGAAGATCACGCCGGCGCCGAGAAAGCCGATGCCGGTCATGATGCCTTGCGCCATCCGCTGCGGGTCCAGAATCGTGTTGGCCTTGCCCATTTCGGAGGGCAGCCAGTCGGTGGGATAGGCGGTGATCATCATCAGCAGCGCCGAGGCAAGACAGACGAGCGCATGGGTGCGGAAGCCGGCAGGCCGCCCGTGATAA
This sequence comes from Xanthobacteraceae bacterium, assembly GCA_022844205.1. Classification (GTDB taxonomy): domain Bacteria; phylum Pseudomonadota; class Alphaproteobacteria; order Rhizobiales; family Xanthobacteraceae; genus JAUSIF01. The sequence goes on from JALHMF010000009.1 coordinate 94,397, forward strand.
CTGCGCTCGAAGCCGATCAGGGCGCCCGCAAGCCAGGCCGAGCCGAGATGAAGGGCGATTTCCCAATAGTGTGCCGTCTGCATGGCTTGCATCGCGTTGCTCCGGTTCTCCTTTCCAGAGCTAGACCCGCGGGCGATCAGCGTCCAGAAAAATGTCATGAATCCGTCAAAAAGCATCTCGACCTGACGCGCCCGTGACTTTCCGGCGGCGGCGGATTAGCGTCGCGCCGCATGAACGCACCCGCTGCTCATTTTCCCACCGCCGCTGACGTCAGGGATGCCGCGCGTATTCTTGAAGGTGTCGCGGTTCGCACGCCGCTGATTTACGCTTCCGCGCTCGAAGCCATGACGGGCGCGGGCCGCGTCTTCATCAAGCCGGAGATTTTCCAGCGCACCGGATCGTTCAAGTTTCGCGGCGCCTACAACACCATCGCGCGCATACCCGGCGAGCGGCGGCACGGTGGCGTCGTTGCATATTCGTCCGGCAATCACGCGCAAGGAGTCGCGATGGCGGCGAAACTCGCGGGGCTTCCGGCCGTCATTGTCATGCCGGAGGATGCGCCGCTGGTGAAGCGCAACAACACCAAGGCGCTGGGCGCTGAAGTTGTCCTCTACGACCGCGTGCGCGAGGACCGGGCAGCGATCGCCCGCAAGATCGCTTCGGAACGGGGTGCAACGCTGGTACCGCCGTTCGACCATCCGCATGTGATCGCGGGACAGGGCACGATCGGTCTGGAAATCTGCGACGATTTGCAGAGGCTTGGGGTCAGCCCGGACATCGTTCTTTCGCCGGCTTCCGGCGGCGGACTGATCGCCGGCATTTCGCTGGCGGTAAAGGATCGCTCTCCCGCCACGCGCGTGATCGCCGTCGAGCCGGAAGGCTTCGACGACACCGCGCGCTCGTTCCGGTCGGGCAAGCGGGAAAAGAACGCGAGGATGAGCGGCTCGATCTGCGATGCGCTGCTGACCAATGAGCCCGGAGAGCTGACCTTCGAGATCAACCGGCGGCTGGTCGGCGAAGCGGTCGCGGTCAGTGACTACGAGGTGCGCGAGGCCATCGCGGTTGCATCGAGAAAACTGGGCCTGGTCGTTGAACCCGGCGGATCGGTGGCCCTCGCGGCGTTGCTGCACGGAAAGCTCGACGTGAAGGGCAGGAACGTCGTGCTGGTACTGTCCGGCGGAAATATCGATCCCGCGCTTTATGCGGCGATCATGAGCGAATGCTGATCAGGAAAAAAGCGCCATTTTCGACGCCGGCGAAAGCGCGGAGATTCCTTCGTTCGTTTTTTCTTCGGCTGCGGGCGCGGGCGCGGATGCCGGACTCCTCGGCTTCGCTTTGGTTTTCACGGGCGCGGACGGCATGGCCGGTGCGCTTGGTGCGTCGGCTTCGGCTTCGAACACGACGAGATCTTCGAGATCGAGATCGGCGAGCCCGCCGGACGTTTTCTTGTCCGGCGCGTCATCCCATGTGATGTCGCGCTTCTGCTCGCCCATCAGGTTGTCGATTGCGTTCTGCTCAAGGCCTTCACCCGGCCGCGCGGGGCCGTTGAGCAGGGATTTTTCTTCCTGCTCCGGATCGGTGGACACGAATTGGAGATCGTCCAGCCGCCAGATTTGAATCATCGCGTCGATGCGCGCCTCAAGGAAGGTCAGCACCTGAATGACCTTGCGGATGCGCTGGCCGGTGAGGTCCTGGAACGAGCAGGCCGTGTAGATTTCCGTCGTGTTCGCGTCGATCATATCGCAGACCGACGCATCGATGCCCTGTTCGCGCATCGTCCAGGCGATCTCCTGAACCCGCTCGGCGGCGGCGAGGATGTCGGAGGTCGCGTTCTCCGTCGTATCGACGATGGCATCGAGTTCATGGGAAGCGACGTCGATTTTTCCGTCGTTGTCGGAGGCCGGCTTGATGGACGCGATCTCCGCCTTGGTGCGGGTGATCGCATTCATCATGTCGGAGAGGTCGAAGCGCACGCGGTCCGCCTCGGCGCTGGCGGTTTTGTGCTCAAGCGAACGTTGCAGCCGCTCGACCGCTTCCAGCACCAGTTTGGTGTCGGCCTGCCGGTTGCGGCGGGCATGTTCGGCAAGGAACCAGCGCCCGCGCGCCGTCTCCACGACGGCCGCGGCAATCGCCTCGTAATCCGCTTCCGAAAGCGGCGCGGGAGCGGGAGGTAGCGACATACTTACCCCGGTTCCTTCAAATCGGCGGGGATGCCAACCTGCCGTGCGAATCTACAAAGAATAGTTTACCCACGGCCCCTCCCGGTACCAAACCGGGGACGGTCTGGTCCTGTCCCGCACGCCCGGAAACCCGCTTGAAACATGCTGTTACCGCGCCCGGCGATCTCGGAGGCAAGCTCGGCCTTGCCATCGCCTATGCGGCGCTCTTCGTTAGCATCGGCGTGTTCATGCCGTTTTTCCCGGTGCTGCTGACCGACCGGGGTTTTTCGCCGGAGGCCATCGGGCTTGCGATGGCGATCCCGGTGGTGCTGCGGCTGGTCACGCTGCCGGCGGCGGGCGTCTTCTCCGACTGGATCGCGAAGCCGCGCGCGTTCCTCGCCGCCCTCGGCTTGCTCGCGGCCCTTGGCTTCGCCTGGGTGGGATTCACGACCGGGCAGGTGGCGCTTTGCATCGCGCTCGCTTTCGCGTCGCTGTTCTGGAATCCCGCTTTCCCGTTGCTGGAATCCTACGCCATGCGGCTCGCGACGAGCGGGCGGATCGATTACGGGCGGATTCGTATCTGGGGCTCCATTTCCTTTGTCGCGGCCAATCTCGGCGCGGGTGTGCTGCTCACGATCTGGCCCGCGGATTCCGTGGCCTGGATGATCGCGGCGGCGTTTTTTGTGTTTGGACTGAGTGCAGCCGCCGCCCCCGCCATCCGCGCGCTGCCGCTTCAAAACGGGCAGGGCACACTGCGGCCGGCGCGCATGCTGCTGCTGGGTGTCGTCGCCGCCGGCTTCATCCAGGCGAGTCATGCGCTCCTCTACACGTTCGCCTCCGTGCATTGGGACCGCGCCGGGCTGGGTTCGACCACCATCGGCGCGCTGTGGGCGGCGGGCGTGATCGCGGAAATCGTACTCTTCACGTTTGCGACCCGTGTACTGCGGGTGCTGTCGCCGATGACGCTGATCGGGGTCGGCGGGATCGCGGCACTGCTGCGCTTCGGGGCGCTGGTGTTCGATCCGTCCGTCGCATGGCTATTCCCGTTGCAAATGCTGCACGGCCTGACCTTCGGTGCCACGCATCTCGGGTTGATGGCGCTGATCGCGAACAGCGTGCCGCACCGGGCGGCGGGCAGGGCGCAGACCTATTCCTCGACGGTCATTGCGGTACTGATGGGCATTGGCACCGTCAGCGCCGGTCCGATCTATGCGTCGTATGGAGCCTCGTCCTACGCAAGTTCGGCGCTGCTTGGACTGATCGGTGCCATCCTCGCATTTGTCGCGTGGATTCAGCCCCAGAGCGCGGGCTCCGGCGGAAACAGAACAGCATCCTGAAAGCGCAGGCCGTGTTCGCGGTCTTTCTCGAGCAAAAGCGGCCCGTCGAGATCGATGTAGCTGGCACCCTCAGCGAGCATTGTTGCGGGGGCGACACCGAGCGAGGTCGAGACCATCGAGCCGATCATGATCTGCAGGCCCATTGCTTTTGCGGCTTGTGCCATCGCGAGCGCTTCGGTCAATCCGCCCGCCTTGTCGAGCTTGATGTTCACCGCGTCGTATTTTCCCTGAAGGGCCGTGAGGCTCGCGCGGTCCTGCGCGCTCTCGTCCGCGCAGATCGGAACGCCGCGCTTCAATGATTTGAGCGCGCCGTCCTTGTCCGCGGGCAACGGCTGCTCGATGAGTTTCACGCCGGCACCCGAACAGGCCGCGAGATTTTCCTCCAGATTGGTTTCGTCCCAGGCCTCGTTCGCGTCCACGATCAGGATTTTGTCCGGACCCGCGGCGCGGACGGCTTGCAGGCGCGCCGGATCGCCGGCACCGCCAAGTTTCAGTTTCAGCAGGCTATATTTTGTCCGGGCCGTCCGTGCCGCCATGGCTTCGGGCGCATCGAGGCTGATCGTGTAGGCGGTCATCAACGTTCCGGGCGCGGAAACGCCGGCCAGTTCCCACACGCGCTTGCCCGCGCGCTTGGCTTCCAGATCCCAGAACGCGCAGTCGAGCGCGTTGCGGGCGGCGCCGTGCGGAAGGGCACGCTGAAGTTCCGAGCGGGAAAGGCCGTTCGCGAGCGCGCCTTTCATTCCTTCGATGGCTGAGATGACCCCCTCAAGCGTCTCGCCATAACGCCCGTACGGCACGCACTCGCCGCGTCCGGTGTGTCGTCCTTCCGACAATTCAGCGACGACTACCGCAGCCTCGGTCTTGGCGCCGCGGCTGATCTTGAAGGCGCCTGCGATCGGCCAGCGTTCGATGCGGGTGGAGAGGCTAATTCCCATGCGTCTTTCCTAGCCGGATTCTGTGCCGGAAAGGGTCAACCGGCGCGCCGGTGAAACCCGGTACTTATGGTTAACCAAGAGTGAATCGAATCCTCGATTTCCGGTAAATGCGCGGGTATGAACGAGGGGCGGACCCGCCCCCGGGGCCGCCGATGGGGCTGTTTTTTGCGTCCCCGATGAGTACCCGCCGTGGCTGCTGCAGCCGCCTTGCTGGACGCCCGCGTTGTAGGCCGCACGCTCGTACTGGATGCGGGCGGACCCTGGGTCGCGGCCGAAGCGTCGCATATCGAGGCGCTGGTCGAGAACATCTACAAGCGCGCCTATACGGCCGAGGAAGTGAACATCAACGTCTCCCAGGTGGAGCGGCTGGATTCCGTCGGCGCGTGGCTGATCGAGCGGCTGCGCCGGACGGCGGCGGAAGCGAACCTGAAGGCCGAGATCAAGGGTCTAAACCCGCGCTACAAGATTTTGCTCGACGAAGTCGCGATCTCCAACAAGGAGCCGCCGCACCCGCATCCGAAAAAGAAGGCGCTGCACGATGCGATCGAGCATTTCGGCGAGACGGTCGCGGTCGCGGGGCAGGACTTCTACGCGATCATGCAGATGCTCGGCTCGATCGTGGTGGTCGCGGGCAGGGTGGCGTTCACGCCGCTGACGCTGCGCTTCACCTCGGTCGTGCATCACCTCGACCGCGTCTGCTACCGCGCGGTGCCGATCATCCTGCTGATCAACTTTCTGATCGGCTGCATCCTGGCGCAGCAGGGCATTTTCCACTTCCGCCGCTTCGGCGCGGAAACCTTCGTCGTCGATATGGTCGGCATCCTGGTGCTGCGCGAAGTCGGCGTGCTGATCGTCTCCATCATGGTCGCCGGCCGCTCCGGCAGCGCCTATACCGCCGAACTCGGCTCCATGAAAATGCGCGAGGAAATGGACGCGCTGCGCGTGATGGGTTTCGATCCGGTGGAAGTTCTCATTTTGCCGCGCATGATCGCGCTCATCATCGCGTTGCCGCTGCTGACGTTCATCGGCAGCATGGCGGCACTCTTCGGCGGCGGACTTGTTTCGTGGCTCTATGGCGGCTTCCCGCCGGAAGTCTTTATCGAGCGCCTGCGGGAAGCCATCACGATGGACACGTTCAGGGTCGGCCTGATCAAGGCGCCGTTCATGGCGCTGATCATCGGCCTCGTCGCCTGTGTCGAAGGTCTGCGCGTGGAGGGAAGCGCCGAATCGCTCGGCGAACACACCACGAGTTCGGTGGTGAAGGCGATCTTCCTGGTCATCGTCATCGACGGCTTCTTTGCGGTGTTCTTCGCCGCGATCGGGGTCTGAGCGATGAACGCGCTAAAACCCAACGGAGCGAAGCCGAACGGCAGCGGCGTTGGCGTCGAGAACGTCATCAGCGCGCGCGATCTCGTGGTTGGCTTCCATAATGTGCCCGTTCTGAAGGGCCTGAACCTCGACGTGAAACGGGGCGAAATCCTCGGTTTCGTCGGCGGTTCCGGCGGCGGCAAGTCCGTGCTCACGCGCACCATCATCGGCCTGATCCCCAAATGGAGCGGTTCAATCCACGTTTTCGGCGAGGATCTCGATGCGTTGAGCGAAGAGGACCGCTCGGCGCTGGAGCGCCGCTGGGGTGTACTGTTCCAGGGCGGCGCACTTTTCTCCTCGCTCACCGTGCGCCAGAACGTGCAGTTCCCGATGCGCGAAAATCTGGAGCTTTCGCCGCGGCTCCTGGAGGAAATCTCGCTCGCCAAGCTCGAAATGGTCGGCTTGCACCGCGATGTGCTCGACAAGATGCCTTCGGAACTTTCCGGCGGCATGGTCAAGCGCGTGGCGCTGGCCCGTTCGCTGGCACTCGACCCGGAAATCCTGTTCCTCGACGAGCCGACCTCGGGATTGGACCCGATCAGCGCGGGCGACTTCGACGAGTTGATTATGGCGCTGCAGCAGACTTTAGGCCTCACCGTTTTCATGGTAACGCATGATCTGGATAGCCTGCACACGGCGTGCGATCGCGTGGCGGCTCTCGCTGACGGCAAGATCATTGCGACAGGCCCGATCGAAGACATGCTTCAGTCCGATCACCCGTGGTTGCGAGCCTACTTCCACGGAAAACGGGCAAAGACACGGACAGGCAAAACGGGAAGAAAAAGAGTTTAAGCGGCGAGAGAGCAACCCATGGAAACGCGTGCGAATTACGTTCTGGTCGGCGTATTCACCCTCGCGGTGATCATCGGCGCATTCGGCTTTGTCTGGTGGTTCGAGCGCGTGAGCGACACCGGCAACCGGACGATCTACGAGATTGCCTATGACGGCTCCGTCTCCGGCCTGCGCAAGGGCTCATCGGTGAACTTCAACGGCATTCGGGTGGGCGAAGTGCATAACCTGATGCTCGATCCCACCGACCCGCGCCGCGTGATCGCGCAGGTCGGGGTCGCGGGCAACACGCCGATCCGCAGCGACACCAAGGCAGGGCTCGAGTTTCAGGGCCTCACCGGCATTGCGACGGTGACGTTGACCGGCGGTGCCGCGAACGCACCGGCGATCGTTGCCGAGAAGGGCAAGAACCCGCGCATCGTCGCCGATGCGAGCACCGACCTGATGGTGGCGGCGAAACAGGCGGTGAACCGCATCGACCGGATGCTCGCCGATAACGAGAAGCGCATCGATCAGATCGTGAAGAACATCGCCGCCATTACCGGCGAACTCGACAACGACGGCAAGGGCGTGATCGCCGACATCGGTGCCGCCGCGAAGTCGGTGCGCGAGGCGGCCGATGCGCTCGGCAACCAGACCGAGCCGACGCTCAAGGAATACCGGCTGCTCGCGCAGGACGCGCGCCGCGCGGTCGCCGATGTCTCCCGCTTCATCCGGGACCTGGAGAAAAATCCGAGCCAACTGGTCTTTGGTAAAAAGAAGTGACCCCCACTCCTTAGCGGGTGGGGCGGTCAAAAGGGCGGGGCTCCGAAAGGACCCCGCCCTTTGCCGTTGCGGCGCGCGAACGAAAGCGGGGACGGTGCGTTGTCCAGAGGCGCGGTTGACTGTCATGGCCGCGTGTTATCTTCTTGCAAACGTCACGAGACCGGGGGTTGCCCATGAACAAACTGGCTGTCGTCTTCTCCGCCGCGGCCCTCATGGCCGCGGGTGGTGCCTACGCGCATCACGGCTGGGGCAGCTACGACGCCACCAAGGTCGTCGTGATCGACGGCAAGGTGCTGGAGTCCGCCTATGAATTTCCGCACGGCGAAATGGTCATGGAGCGGGAAGGGAAGAAGTGGACCGTGACGCTGGCGCCGCCGTCGCGGATGCAGTCGCGCGGGCTCGCGCGCGAGGACATCGCGGTTGGGAAAACCGTGAAAGCGGAAGGCTATCCGAGCACGGCGCGCGAGAATGAAATGCGGGCCGAGCGCGTCACCGTCTCGGGCCGCGTGGTCGAGATGCGCTGATGGAGCATGCCGCGCATTGGCCGGCCTGGGCGGCGGCGTTGCAGGATTCGGCACTTGGTCTCGGCATCCGCCAGTCGGGCTGGATTTATCCGTTCGGCAATATCATTCATGTGATGGGGATCGCGCTCTTCGTCGGCTCCATCGTGGCGCTCGACCTGCGGCTGCTTGGGGTCGGCCATCGGACGATCAAGGTGGAGCAGGCTACGGCGTTTCTGACGCCGTTCGCTTTCGCGGGCCTGGCGCTGCTGGTTCCGGGCGGGCTGATCCTGTTCATCGCGGACGCGGGACCGCTCGCGGGTAACCCTTTATTTGTCGCGAAGATCGTGCTCGCCGCCCTCGGCATCGCGAATGCGGCACTCTTCTGGAAGCTCTGGTATCCGAAGATGAAGAACTGGGACCGCCTGAAGCCGGGCTTTGGCTGGGTGCAGACGATGCTGTCGCTGTGCCTCTGGATCGCGGTGCCGGTGATTGGGCGGTTGATTGCGTATCTCTAGCCGGTCATTCCGGGGCGCGAGCCCTCGCGTCGCGCCTTTGGCGCGCGCAAGGATAACTCCGCGAGCGAGCCCGGAATCCATAAACACCAAATTCAATCGTTTGCACTGGGGTGATGGATTCCTGACACGCGCGATGCGCGTTCCGGAATGACGCTGAAATAAAAAACGGCCGGGAAAATTCCCGGCCGTTTTGTTTTTGCGTTCGGTAGCGATCACCCCAGCCGTCCCGCCGCGTGGCTGAGCAGCGTGTAGACCTTGCCGGTATCCGAAGTGAGATACGTCTTGGTCAGCGTCTGTCCGCGGTCGTCGCGGGAGACTTGTTCGAGCAACCGCTCGAACTCATCGATGTAGCGGTCCACCGTCTCGCGGAATTCGGCACTCTTGCGGTAGCGCTTGCGGATTTCCTCGAAGGTCTTCTGGCCCTGCGCCGTGTAAAGGCGGCGGGTGACGACGTTGCGCTCGCCGCGCTTATAGCGGCTCCAGAATTCGACCGCGGAATCGTGGTCGATCATGCGGGCGATGTCCACCGACAGGGAATCGAGCGAGCCGAATGAATCCGGCTGGCCGTCTTCGTCGTTCTTGGGTGCGCGCGTGAGCAGTTCGTTCAGCCAGGCGCCGCTCTGGCGCGGGGCGCCGGACGGAGCATTGCCCGCACCGCCACCGCGGCGAGGGGGCTGTTGCGGCTGCAACTCAACCGGCTCCTGCTCGATCGAACGGACCGGCGTTGCGCGCGGCATCGCGGCACGCGGTGCCGGCTGCGCGTATTCGCCGGCCGGCTCGCGGTTCGAGACGATGCGCGGACCGGCACCCGCGGAAGCTTCGTTGCGGTAGGCGATCTGGCGCGGCTCGACGACATCGACCTCGCGCGAATGGCGCGAGACGATCTCGTTCAGTTCGGACAGCGCCTTGATCTGGTCGCCGACCACGCGGCGCATTGCGTTGGTGCTTTCCTGCGTTTCGTGCGGCAGTTCGAGCACCCCGCGCTTCAGTTCCTGACGCGTTGTCTCAAGCGCGTTCTGCACTTCGCCGGCGACCTCGCGGAGTTCGGCCGCGGCATGCGCGAAGCGCTGGTTGGCGTCCCCGAAGATCGCGCGCACCTCGTCCATGGTCTTGTCGTAGTTCTGCTTGAGCGACGCGGCCGTGCGCTCGCGCTCTTCCTCGCTGTGCAAGCGGAGTACGTCGTACTGCTGCGAGATGGCGTTCGTGGACTGGGCGGTGGAGTCGGCCACGAGTTTGGCGATCTCGTGCGCGCGCTCTTCCGCGGCTCCCAGCGAATCCTGCAACAGGCGGTTGAAGCGGATGAGGCGCTCTTCCATGTCCGACGCGCGGTTGCCGAGGAGCGAGGTGAAGCGCTCGATGGCGTCGCGGCGATCCGACAGGGTTTGATCGATGCGGTGGTGGGTTTCCTGCAACGTATCCGCGGCACCCGAGATGAAACGTCCCTGGTCCTCGAAGCGCTGGGTGAGGATGCCGATATCGCGCACGACGCTGGTGGAGATGTCGCGCAGGTCGCGCATCTGGCCGTCCATGTGCTCGATCGAGCTGCGGGACGCGAGCAGCGTGCTTTCCAGCGTGTTCTGGAAGGCGGCGATGCGTTCGGTCACCGTCCCCGCGAGCGGGGTGAGGTTGTCGGTGAGGCCGGTGAGCGTGGATTTGAGGAGCCCGTTTGCTTCGCCGAGCTGCGTGAGAACGTTGTTCACGTCGTTGCGCAACGTCTCGTGGCTCTGGGTGACTTCGCGCGTGCGCTCGATCAGCGTCTTGGAGACCCGCTCGGCCAGTTCGACAAGCGTCGTCTCCACCTGGCTGGCGTCGCTGCGAAGCAGGGAAGAAACCGCTTCGATCTTGGCGCCGAGATCGCCGGTGACGCTGGTAACTTTCGCCACGAGCTGGTCGGCGACCGCGATGCCCTTGGTTTCGATGGTCGTCGTGATGCCCTCGAGCCGCTGCGTGACCTGCTTCTCGAAGATGCCGATGCGGCTGTCGAGGTTCTCGGTCAGTTCGAGCGCCCGCTTGCCGAGCACCTGATCGATGGCTTCGGAGCGCTCGGTGAGGGTGGTGGAGATATCCTGCGCCTTGTTCGCGAAATACTCGTCCGCGCCGAGCAGCGACTTTTCGACCGCCTCGGTCGTGAGCTTGCCGCCTTCGGTGAGGGTTTTCGCGATTTCGAGCGTACGGCTGGCGAGCGCCTCGTTGAGGCTCTTCGCGCGCGCGTCGATCGTCTCTTCGATGCGAAGGATGCGGGAATCGATGCCTTCATGCGTCTCGCGGATCCTGGAGCCGACCCGCTCGTCGAAATTCGTGAGCGTGCTTTTGGTGTGCTCGTTCACGTAATCGACGGTCTGGGTGATCTGGTCGAGGAGGCCGGTGCCGTAAACGCGGACCGTCGTGTCGAAGCCCTGCAGGCCGTCGGTGATGCGGCGGGCGAGGGCGGCGCTGTCGGCGCTGACCCGGTCGGCGATCTCATTGCCGCGCTGGGCGATGGAATCTTCGGCGGCGCGCAGGCGCGAGGCCAGCACGTCGCGAACGGCGTCGCCCTTAGCCGCGATGCCGCCGGCGATTTCTTCCAGCGCCTCGTCGAGCTTGTCGGAGACGCCGGAGGTGAGGGTGTTGAGTTCTTCCGTGACCTTGGTGGTCCGGGTGGTGATCGCGTTGGCGACCTCAAGACCGATGGTGGTCAGGCGGTCGGTCATGTCGTTGCTCTTCGTGGTGAACGATTCAAGCACGATGTCGCCGGCTTCCTCGACCTGCCGGCGGGCGGTTTCGGACTGCGCGAGGATATGGTCGGTGATGCGGGTGACGGCCTGATCGACGACGGCATTCACGCTGTCGGTGACGTTCTTCACGTCGAGGTTGAAGCCGTCATGCGCGTTCGCGACCGCGTCGCGCAGGCGGGTGCCGTGCGAGACGATGCCGTCGCGCTCGTTCTGCAATTCTTCCACAAGCGTGCGCACGCGCATTTCGTTTTCTTCATAGGCGCGCTCAAGCGTCGAGACTTCTTCGCGTACCATGGTTTCGAGTTCGGTGGCGCGCGCGATGGCGCGTTCGATGCCGTCGCCCAGCGCCGCGACTTCGCGGCGGATGGCCTGGCCGACGCTCACGATCGCATCGGTCGAGACGCCTTCCGGCTCGGCGAGGCGGACGGTCACTTCCGTCATCGCACGGGCGACCATGCGCATTTCCTGCGTGCGGCGGACGAAGCTCGCCATCAGGATGAAGGCGACGGGCGGCAGCACGAGCAGCGTTAAGAAGGTCCAGAAGCCGGGGAGGTCGAACAGGGCGACGCCCGAGGCGAGTTCGGCGCTCGAACGGGCATATCCAATCATGAGGGTAAGGAGAATCCACGCGGCCGAAAGACCGCCGGCGACAAGGAGGGGCATCGCCGAGGGCCGGCCGTGCAGCGAGGCGAGAATTTGTCCGACCGCCTGGCGGTCATCGTTGGCGGGGCCGCGGGTGGCGCGCTCGAGGCGGCGGCCCTGACGCTGGGCAGCACCTGCCGGAGGTGCGGGCGGAGTCATGGATGGATCGTTGGCCGCGGGCTGGACCGGCGCATTGAGATTGAGTGCGTTCTCAATGGCGGCCATGGCCGCTTCGGTCGGATCCTGGGTCTTCTTGGGGGTCTTGGCCATCACGCAACGCCTCCGGTCCTTACGCAGCTACGGGGGCCGGCTTGCTGCCGGCCGGACCGAGGGAAGGGGACCGTTTCCCATCCATCGGACGACTACGGGTGGATTCCGCCAGATTTTAGATAGTTTCCCAAGCCCAGCGGGCTTCCACCGAAAGCGCCGCAAAACCGGGACTCTTATCCACCGCTCGGGTATTCTACCGCCTCGGGGCGGGCATTTGGAACGATCATTGCAAAGCCAATCCAAACATCGTTAACGCGTTAGCGACTTGTTAACCATGAGAACCAAGACGGCCAAAGGGCTTGATCGGCAAAAGAGGCGGCCTTTGTGGCTGCCCGACCCGGGCGACGGTCCGTCCGACGCCCAGCTCCGCTACCTGAAACGAGGGCTACGGCAGGCGGGCGGCAAGCTGCCGCTGTTCGACGATGAGGGGCAGGAAATCCCGCGCCGCACGATCGAGACCTGCATCGCCCGCGGCTGGGCGGAGACCTGGATCAAGAATCCGATCAAGCCGGACTGGCTCGTCGCCCGCCTCACGGACTCCGGTTATCGTATTCTCGGCAAGACCCCGCCCAAAAAAGTGCCCTGAGCGTTCGCAAGGGAACTTCGTTTACCGCGAATCTGGCATGATGTTCCCACGCGCTACTTGAGTCGCGGGGGACTTATCGCGTGGCGATCAATTCGGATTCGGCACGGAGCACATCCGGCCAGAGCAGCGAAGCGTTCGACCTGCATCACTTGAACAGGGCGACGTTCGGCAGCCGGGAGCTCGCGCTCGAAGTGCTGGCCCTGTTCGAGCGGCAGGCGGAAAAACTCCTCAACGATGTCGCCGAGGCGCCCGATCCGCACAGCCGCAGCATCGCGGCTCACACGCTGAAGGGCGCGGCCCTTGGTGTCGGCGCGCTTTCCGTCGCCGCGGCCGCCGGCGAGATGGAACAGGCGATCGACGATTCCGTCGAAGCGATCGGCGCGCTCGCCCGCCTGTCGGCGCGCGTGGCCGAGGCGCGGCTCGCGGTCGCGGAGCTGCTCGCGTAAACCGAAGGCCGGAAGGCTCGCATTTCCGGACGCGCGCCTCTATAAAGCCGCGTCCCGAAATCCTTGAGCCATCCCCTCAGAGCAATGCCCAAAATCACCTACATCGACAGCGACGGAAAAGGACGCGTAGTCGACGCCGAAATCGGCTCGACCGTGATGGAAACCGCGATCCGCAACGGCGTGCCGGGGATCGTGGCCGAATGCGGCGGAGCCTGCTCGTGCGCCACCTGCCATGTGCATGTGGACGAGGTATGGAAGGACAAAGTCGGCCCGCCTTCGGCCATGGAAGAAGACATGCTCGATTTCGCGTTCGACGTGCGCCCCACCTCGCGGCTTTCCTGCCAGATCAAGGTCACGGAAGAACTCGACGGCCTGATCGTGCATACTCCCGCCCAGCAAGGCTGAGCCGGAGTTCGTCGATGGGTGAACCGATCAAGACCGATGTGGTGATTATCGGCGCGGGGCCGTGCGGGCTGTTCGCGGTGTTCGAACTCGGCCTCGTCGACCTCCAATGCCATGTCGTGGACATTCTGGGAAAGCCCGGCGGCCAGTGCTCGGAACTCTATCCGGAAAAGCCGATCTACGACATTCCGGGCATTCCGGTGATCAGCGGCCAGCAGCTCACCGATGCGTTGCTGCAACAGGTCAAGCCGTTCAAGCCGGTATTTCATCTGGGCGAGCGCGTGGACGAACTGACCCGCACCGCCGATGGCTTCCGCCTGAAGACCAATTTCGACACCGAGCTTGAATGCAAGGTCGTGGTGATCGCGGCCGGCGGCGGATCGTTCGAATCCAAGCGTCCGCATCTGCCCGGCATCGAGAATTACGAGAACAAGTCGATCTTCTATCTCGTGCGCAAGATCGAGCAGTTCCGCGGGCAGAATGTCTTGATCGTCGGCGGCGGGGACTCGGCCCTCGACTGGACGCTCAATCTGGAGCCGGTCGCGAAGCGGGTGACGCTGATGCATCGCCGCGACCAGTTCCGCGCCGCCCCCGACAGCGTGAACAAGATGCAGGCGCTCCTGAAAGAGGGCAAGATCGACTTCGTGCTCGGCCAGATGCACGCGCTCGAAGGCGAGGGCGGACAGCTTGCGCGCGTGATCGCGCGCCGCGACGACAATTCGACTTTTCCCATTGAGACGGATGCGCTGCTCCCGTTCTTCGGGCTGACGATGAAGCTCGGCCCCGTCGCCAAGTGGGGCCTCAACCTGCACCAAGAGCGGATCGCGGTGGACACGGAAAAATTCCAGACCTCCGAGCCCGGCATTTTCGCCATCGGCGACATCAGCAGCTATCCGGGAAAATTGAAGCTGATCCTGTCGGGTTTCCATGAAGCCGCGCTGATGTCGCAGGCCGCGCACAAGATCATCTATCCGGACAAGCGGCTCGTGTTCCAGTACACGACCACCTCCACCAGCCTTCAGAAGAAGCTCGGCGTCGGCTAGCCCGATCGTCTCCCGCCCGCTAGGAAAGTAGCGGGGGGAGAGAATCACTTCATGTTGCAGCGGCGTTCCATATCCCAGCGCGCGGTGGATAGCCTGACCGCGCGCTATGGCGGCGCGCGCTTTGTGTTTTTCGACCTTGAAACCACCGGACTCAGCCCGCGCGGCTGCCGCATCATCGAAATCGCAGCCCTGCGCGTGGGCGAGGGCGCCAAACCGTGCGGAGAGTTTCAGGCGCTGATCCGCATCGATCAGCGGCTGCCGGGTTTCATCACGCGGCTCACCGGCATCACCGACGCGATGCTGGAGGACGGCGATGCCATCGAAGACGCGCTGCCGCGCTTCGCGGAATTCGCCGGCGATCTGCCGCTCGTCGCCTACAACGTGAATTTCGACATGGGCTTCCTGCGCGCCGAGGCGCAGCGGCTGCGCATGCAGGTCAAGAATCTGCCGATGTGCGCGCTGGCGGTCGCGCGCAAGCGGGTGCCGGGTTTGCCGAACTACAAGCTGAAAACGGTGGCGCGCCATCTGGGTGTCGATCATGACCAGACCCACCGCGCGCTCGACGACTGCTACATGGGCCTGCAGGTCTATGCGGAACTGATGCGGCGGTGATTACCCGTCATTCCGGGACGGCCCGAAGGGCCGGGCCCGGAATCCATAACCCCAGAATCAAAGATTAAGCGCTGGGATTATGGATTCCGGACTGCCTCGCTTCACTCGGCATCCGGAATGACGTTGAAAATTTCCTCTTCAGGGGGAGGGAAATTGTTTTCAGTCCCGCTTCTCCAGCACCGACTTGATGCCCACGAGTGCCGCGTCCGCGATCGCCGCGTGACCTTCGGCGGTCGGATGTAGTGCCCCGCCATACACCGCACTCGTGATGCCCCAGACGGCGTCATGGATCGTGAGCGGCTGGAGAAACGGTGAAAGTCCTTCCGGATACGTCATCGCGCTGAAATAGCTGTCGTTCGGCGTGCGGATCCAGCGCGCACGCGGCGTGTAGGGCTTGAACTGTTCGGCGCTCAATCCGCATTTGAGCGGAGCCGCTGCGGCCACCTGCGGATCGTCCTCGAAGCTCTTGCCGTCGCTCAGAAAACATTGGCGGTCGAAAGCCGGATCGCTGTCGGCGCGCGCGCAGAAGCCGCGGCCTTCGAAGGCGCTCTGGTGTTCGTCCACGAACGTCATCGCGTCGTTCGCGGGATTGGCGCAGAGGCCGTCGCCCTTGCAGGTGGCAAGCTCGCGCATGCGCGGAAACATTTCGGCGCGCAGAAACTCGGTGGTCTCCGCGAGTTTCTTCGCGTCGATGGCGAAGGCGGGATGGATGTCGAACCCGGCGCTGTCCGCGCCGCAGAGTTCGCCGCCGCCCTTGAGGCCGGGATTGGCGTAGCTGGTGTAAACGACGCGCTCCAGCCTGTTGCCGACGAACGGCGCTAGCCGCTGGCGTAGCGTGGCGAAATTCTTCGGCAGGTCGCGCATAGAGGTGCGCGCCTGCTTCACGTCGCTGATCATGCGGCTGAGGCGCTTGCGCTCGCCCGGGGCGGCGACCATCACGTCGGCGACGAGTTCGGAAAAGCCGATGTCGTTCGCGCCAATTGTAAGGAGAACAAGATCGAGCTGGCGCTCCTTGTTCGTCTGTTGCGCCGCGCGCATCAGATCGCGCAACTGGTCGAGCTGCGGAGCCACGTTGCTCGGCGTGCAGCGGCCCTTGTCGTCGCAGAAACGTTCGCGCGCTTTTTGCGGGCCGAGCAACCCGTTCGCGATGGTGGCGCCGGAGCAGCCGAGCGGCAGGAACGTCACCGCGATGTGCGGGTCTTGAATCGCAAGGGCGAGTGCCGCGCGCATCTGGTAGCCGTAGAGCGAGCGGTGGCAGGCGGGGCTTTTCCACTCGGAATGAGTTTTCAGCCACTTGTCCCGGTCGTCGGCGGCACTGCCGTCGTCCTCGCAACTGTGGTTGCCGACGTAGCCGCGCCGCACGGGCCTGTAAAAAGCATCGTCGCCGCCGAGCCGGCGGAAGCAGATGCCGGCGTTGCCGATCTCGATGGCGCGGTCGGGATTGCCTTCGCCCGAAGCGATGGAGTCGCCAAGCCCCGCGATCAGGAGGTCGCGCACCTGCAGTTCTTCCGAAGTGACGAAGGCCGGCTGATCGGGAATTTTGATCTCGACCCGCGCGGTCGTTATTTGACCCGACTTGATGCGCTGCGTGACCGGCGAGGCGCAGGCGGTTTCCGGGATGTCCGTCGTGCCTGCGCTGTCCTCGAAGCGCCAGACACAGTTCGCGCCCGCCGGTGCACCGGGGAGCGAAAAACGCACGCGGTGGCTCGCGGGAGAAAGATAGTTCTCGTCCTGCTGGTCGGCGGCGCGCGCGGGTCCGCGGCGGCAGTTGCGGATCAATTGATTGCTATAGGAGTCGAAGCAAAGCTTGCCGTCGGCGAGGCCCGCCGCCCAGCCATTGCCTCCGCTCATCAGCGCGAGGCGCTGCTCGGCTTTCAGGATCGAGCCTTCCTCGAGATGTGCTTTTGCAATGGCGTCGAAATCTTCCTCGAAGCGGAACAGCCGGAAGCGGCCGCGCACCTCCCACTTGATGGCGTAGGGCGACGGCTGCGGAAGCGGTGCCGCGTCGGGCGCCGCCGGTGCGGGCGATGGCTCCGCCAGCGGCTGCGTGTGGCCCGGATGGGAGGTGACGGCGAAGGCGGCGAGCGCTGCAATCAGCAAACGAATATGCATGCGCACATCATAGGACGCTGCACGGCTTTTTGCGGGCATTCCCAATCTCCCTCCCCCTAAAAGGGGGAGGGTTGGGGAGGGGGTTAGGCTTGCAAATCTTTTGAGCAGAGCACGGGCCCCCCCCCCCCCGCCGGGGGCCCCCCCCCCCCCCCGGACGGGGGGGGGGGGGGGGGCGCGCCCCAAGGCTTGCAAATCTTTTGAGCAGAGCACGACCCCCACCCGGCGAGCGGTGCTCGCCGACCTCCCCCTTTCAGGGGGAGGTAGAAGAAAGCCCAAGCGCCGGCGGCTCAGGGCCATCCCGCCCGCGCCCATGGAATCTTCAGGTAATCGAAACCGGCTTCGATGGTGGGCTTCACCACCGCGAAATAGGGAGAAATGTCGAAATCGCGCGGTGTGAACAGCGAATAGTGCCGGATGTGCAGGATTTCCTTGCGCGCCTCGCGATCCTTCACCGGCGAATTCGGGTCGTCCACGCTCTCGACGCTCGGCAGGATCGGGTAGCCGACCGACTGGAACGCCTGCGCGATCAGGGTCGAGCAGATCGCACGGGTCGGGTCGCCGGAGCCGAGCGCGATCATGCGGCGGCGGAAGCGCGTGGGCACCGGCGGCGTCGGCAGCAGATAGCGCAGGAGGTCGATCACGTTCTTGCTGTCGTACTGGTAACCGAGGCGGGCGAGCGCGAACTGCACGGCCTTGGCGCGCTCCTCAACCGGCAGGCCGACCGGACGACAGATGCGCGCGTGCATCATTTTGTATTTGGAGAGCGGGGACGAAATCACGCCGTCGCCGAGGAAGGCTTCGATCAGCGAATGTGGCTCGCCGTCCGGCTCCACGCGCCCGCCGATGGGACCGACATAGAGTGCCGAATGCGACCAGGTGGATTGCGTCAGATACTTGATCGCGGTCGCGATGCGGGTGTCGCCTTCGATCAGCAGCACATCGCCCGGCCGGATCGCGCCCTGCAGATGCGCGAACTCGGTGGTGGAGGCGGGACGGAAATCGGCGATGGGTGCCGTGAGGTAGCTCGCCAGCCGCTTGCCGATGAAATCGAGTGCCTTGTTGATGAGCATGGTATTTTCCGCGCGGGCTTATGTGCGGGCGTGGAGCGCGCACGTCAATGCGATTGAAATTCCCCTCCCCCTGAAAGGGGGAGGGTAGGGAGGGGGTCTGCAAGGTCAGGAAAATTTGTAGGACGGTTTGTTGACCCCCACCCGGCGCTGTGCGCCGACCTCCCCCTTTCAGGGGGAGGTTCTTATTGCAGGAGCGAGCGGAAACAATTCTTGCGGGTGTCATTGAAATTCGCCGACCAAGCGAACGTATCGTTTCATGATACAAACCTGTTGCAATATGTATCATATTGTGATACATCCTTGCATGATCAAAAGCTTCAAGGACAAGGCCACGGAAGCCGTGTTCAGGGGCGAAACTCCCAAGGGGTTTTCGGCGCCGGTCAATGTCGCGCGCCGCAAACTGAAACTGCTGAATGCCGCGACCGGATTGGCCGATCTTCGCAGTCCTCCAAATAATCGGTTGGAGGCCCTGAAGGGAGACCGGCGCGGCCAGCACTCGATTCGGATCAACGAGCAGTATCGGGTTTGTTTCGTGTGGACTGGGGCCGGTCCGGAGCAAGTCGAAATCGTTGACTACCACTAATGCAGGAGATGCGTATCATGACAAAAAAACTGCCGCCCATGCATCCCGGCGAAGTGCTCCGTGAAGAATTCATGGAGCCGATGCGCCTTTCCGCGGGCGCGATTGCGCGTGCGATCGGTGTGCCGCGGACCCGCATCGAACGGATTGCGGATGAAAAGACCGGCATCACGGCGGACACCGCTTTGCGCCTTGCCAGATATTTCGGGAACAGCGCCGGATTCTGGCTGAATTTGCAAAATGACTACGATGTAGAGGTCGCGGAGCGCGCGATTGAGCGGGATCTGAAGAAGATCGAACCACACGAGGACGCTGCGGCCTGAATATGCGTCTTTAGAGCGCAGGCTATTTTCCCGGAGCGAGCGGAAACAATTCATCCGGCGCGAAATCGTCCACCTCGATCACTTTGTCGACAGCGGCGTCGGCTGCTTGCAGCAGGCGTGCTTCCTCGGCGGTGATCGCGTTCTTTTCCAGCGCGGCTTTGGCGTCGCGCACGCCGGCACCCCGGATTTTCTTGCGGATCGGTTCGGTCTCGTGGACCAGGTTGAAGGCACGCTCCAGCCGCGCCATGCCGTCGTCGCCCTGACCGAGATAAATGCCGGGCACGATGCGCTCGCGCGCTTCCGAAGGCGACATCAATAACTCCGCGCATTCGATGGTCAGCCGGTCGGTAGGCCCGCGCCGCCGCCGGCCGCCGGGCTGCACGATGGTGCGCAGGAAGGCCGCCGTCACCCGGCCCGGCAGATTGGCAAAGACTTCGTCGAAGCGGTCGTCGATGATTTCAAAGCCGGTCTCCATGTTCCACGCCAGCAGCGGGAAGTCGCTCGGCTGTTCGCCTTCGTCCTCGAAGCGCTTGAGCGCGGCGGAGAGCAGATAGAGTTCGGAGAGAATGTCGCCGAGACGCGCCGACAGCATTTCCTTGCGTTTCAGCGCGCCGCCCAAGGTCAGCAGCGCCATGTCCGCGACCAGCGCGAAGCAGGCCGAGTAACGCGAGAGCTGCTTGTAGAACGGCTCCGCATTGCCGACATTGCCGGGCGCCGGCGCAAAGAAGCCGACCGTCCAGCTTCGCCACCAGGCGCGGAAAAAGTTCTTGCAGCTGTGGCCGACATGCTTCCAGAACGCATCGTCGAAATCGTCCAGCCCGCGCGCGGGGTCCTTGTCCTCCAGTGCCAGCATCTCCTTCAGCAGATACGGATGACAGCGGATGGCGCCCTGTCCGAAGATGATGAGATTACGGGTGAGGATGTTCGCGCCCTCGACGGTGATGCCGACCGGAATCGCGCGGTAGAGATTGCCGAGATAATTCAGCGGTCCGTCGATCACCGATTTTCCGGCGTGCACGTCCATCGCGTCGTTGATGGAGTCGCGCATTCTGTAGGTCGCGTGCGCCTTCATGATCGCGGAAATCACCGCGAGCTTGTGGCCCTGATCGAGACCGGCGCAGGTGAGCCGGCGCGCGGCGTCGAGCAGATACGCGGTCGCGGCGAGGCGGGCGAGGCGGCGCTGCACGCCCTCGAATTTTCCGATCGGCACATTGAACTGCTGACGAACGCGCGCATAGGCGCCCGTGGTGCGCGCCGACAGTGCCGTGCCCGCGGCCGACAGCGACGGCAGCGAAATTCCGCGCCCCGCCGCGAGCGCGCTCATCAGCATTTTCCAGCCGTGACCGACCTGCGCCACGCCGCCGATCACGTGGTCGACGGGAATGAACACGTCATGCCCGCGATTGGGTCCATTTTGAAAGACCTGCATCGACGGCAGATGGCGGCGGCCGATCTCGACGCCTTTCAGATTTGTCGGCACCAGCGCCACCGTGATGCCGCGCTCTTCCTGCGCGCCGATCAGGTGTTCGGGATCGTAAAGCTTGAAGGCGAGCCCCATCACCGTCGCGACCGGGCCGAGCGTTATATAACGTTTATGCCAGTTCAGCCGGATGCCGAGTTCATTGGATTGGGGATCGCGCATGACGATGCCGGGGTCGGTCATCGCCGCCGCGTCGGAGCCGGCTTCCGGCGAGGTCAAACCGAAGCAGGGAATTTCCTGACCCAAGGCGAGGCGCGGGAGCCAATGTTTTCTTTGAGCATCGGTGCCGAACTGAATCAGCAATTCACCCGGCCCGAGCGAATTCGGCACCATCACCGTCACGGCGGCCGCGAGCGAGCGGCTTGAGACCTTCCGCACCACTTCGGAATGCGCGTAGGCGGAGAAACCAAGCCCGCCGTATTCGCGCGGGATAATCATGCCGAAGAATTTGTGCGCCTTGAGATACGCCCAGACTTCCGGCGGCAGGTCGCGGAATTCCCAGTTGATCTTCCAGTCGTCGAGCATCCCGCAAAGCGCTTCGCATGGCCCGTCGAGGAATGCCTGCTCGTCCGGCGAAAGCTTCGCCTGCGGCACGGCGAGCAGCTTGTCCCAGTCGGGATTGCCGGCGAAGAGTTCGGCGTCCCACCAGACGTCGCCCGCCTCCAGCGCCTCGCGCTCGGTATCGGAGATCGAGGGGAGCACGCCCTTCGCCCAGCGGAAGATCGGCTTGGTGATGTAGTCCCGGCGGATGCCCATGATCTATTCTTTGTCATCGCCGGGCTTGTCCCGGCGATCTCGCTTAGGAAGGCGATGAAATATCCTCATACAGGTCCCTCCAAGTTGCGTTGTCTTTCAAAATCAGACGTGTTTTCCAGACACGGGGCCAATGCTTGATATTCTTCTCGCGCTGGATGGCCTGATAACTCGACGAATAGACTTCGTAATAAACCAGTTGGTCGATTCCGTATCGCCTTGTAAACGAGTCGGCCTGTCCTTTCTTGTGTTCAAATACTCTTCGCACAAGATCGTTCGTTACGCCGATATACAGGGCTCCACCTGGACGGCTCGCGAGTATATAAACGTAGTATTGTTTCATTGGCCGAGTTTCAGAAATCGGGATGGCCGGGACAAGCCCGGCCATGACACCGTGGACAAGCCCGGCAATGACAAGTTAAGGGTTGCGCGGCCTCATGTTCATCCACTTCTTCACCGAGCTGAAATCCGCCGGCCTTCCCGTCACGCCACGGGAATATCTGACGCTCATGCAGGCGATGGACCGCGACCTCGCCGGCCGCCGCATCGAGGATTTCTACTATCTCGCGCGCGCGGCCCTCGTGAAGGACGAGCGCAATCTGGATAAATTCGACCGCGTGTTCGGCGAGGTGTTCAAGGGCATCGAGACGCTGGAGGAAACCGGCGAGGTGGCGATCCCGGAAGAATGGCTGAAGAAGCTCGCCGAAAAATATCTCTCACCTGAAGAGATGAAGGAAATAAGTGCGCTCGGCGGCTGGGACAAACTGATGGAGACGCTGGCGAAGCGTCTCGCAGAGCAGAAAGGCCGCCATCAGGGCGGCTCCAAATGGATCGGCACCGCCGGCACGTCGCCGTTCGGCGCCTATGGCTACAATCCCGAAGGGGTGCGCATCGGACAGGACAAAAGCCGTCACCAGCGCGCGGTGAAGGTGTGGGACAAGCGCGAGTTCAGGGATCTCGACGGCGACACCGAGCTTGGCACGCGCAACATCAAAATCGCCCTTCGCCGTCTGCGCAAATTCGCGCGCACCGGCGCGCCGGACGAACTGGACCTGCCAAGCACCATCCGCTCGACCGCGAAGCAGGGCTGGCTCGACGTGCAGATGCGCCCCGAACGGCGCAACGCCGTGAAGGTGCTGATCTTCTTCGACATCGGCGGCTCGATGGACTGGCACATCCAAACTTGTGAAGAGCTGTTTTCCGCCGCGCGCAGCGAGTTCAAGCACCTCGAATATTTCTACTTCCACAACTGTGTGTACGAAAGATTGTGGAAGGACAATCAGCGGCGCTGGAAGGAAACGATGCCGACGATGGAGGTGCTGCACAAGTTTCCGCACGACTATAAAGTGATCTTCGTCGGCGACGCCGCGATGAGCCCGTACGAGATCAACATGCCGGGCGGCTCGGTCGAGCATAGGAACGAGGAGCCGGGCGAAGTCTGGATGCGGCGCGTGCTCGGCACGTATCCCAATGCCGTCTGGCTCAATCCTGTGCCGGTGGAAAACTGGAACTACACCGCCTCCACGCGCATGATCCGCGCGCTGATGGAAGGCCGGATGTTTCCGCTGACGCTGGAAGGACTCGATGCAGCGATGCGGGAGTTGGGGCGATGAATCTGCGCGCGGCGAGTCCCCGATGATCGTGTCCACCGCCGCGACCGTCATCCTGGTCCTTTGCTCGATCCTCGTGATGTACGAAACGATGCGGCTCACCGACGATCATCTCTCGCAACTGCCGTTGCCGCCGCGCCCGCGGATCATGATCGTCGTACTTGCCGTTTTTGTCGGCCATACCATCACGATCTTCCTGTATGCCTTCGCGTACTGGCTGCTCGCGGTGCAGTGGAAGATCGGCGGCTTCGCCGGCACTATGCCGGTTACGGGCTTCTTGGATTGCCTGTATTTTTCTGCGGTCACCTACACCTCGCTCGGCTTCGGCGACCTCTATCCCGTTTCCGATATCAGGATGGTGACCGGCTTCGAGGCGTTGAACGGCCTGTTGCTGATCGGCTGGTCGGCGACCTTCACGTACCTCACGATGCAGCGCCTGTGGCCGATGCACAGAACGCGGCGGCGCAATACCCGACGCGTGCGCCGACGGCGTGGGTGATGCGGGGGAAGTATTTCCGCTGACGCCGGAAGGACTGGATTCGGTGATGCGGGCGTTGGGGCGATAGATTGTTCTGCCCATGGAAGCCTTTTTATGCTGCGCGATAGCCGTGATATAATACGGCGGCTGGAACGGGATGGCTTCGAGCTTGTCTCGGTTCGCGGTTCGCACCATAAGTTTGCCCATCGTCCGTCGCGCAAACTGGTGATTGTGCCGCACCCGCGCAAGGATATTCCACCCGGCACGGTGCGTTCGATTTACCGACAGGCCGGCTGGCAAAAGGACTGAGGGACGCTTCGATGACTCACTATATCGCCGTCATCCATAAGGATCGTGATTCCGGTTACGGGGTGTCGTTTCCGGATGTCCCCGGCGTGGTTACGGCGGCTGATTCAATCGACGAAGCCATACGCAACGCCGCCGAGGTTCTGGCCTTTGCGGCGGAAGACTGGTCCGAATTGAAGGGGACAGCATTTCCGCGCCCGCGCACGATTGACGAATTGCGCAACGATCCCGGCTTCAACGAGAGCGCCGAAGGTGCGGTCGTGGCGGCGGTGCCGTTCGACTTAAACGTCGGCCAGGCAGCCTGAACCATTCGCCGCGCCGGCGCGGACGATCCCCCGCGCTGATGGAGGGGAGGATGTTTCCGCTCATGCTGGAAGGACTCGATGCAGTGATGCGGGCGTTGGTACGATAAGGTAATTCGACCGGCCCCGGATACTTTCCGCGCAGCATGGTCGCGGCGGGCTCTCACGCAGTGCGAACGTTGGAGAGAACCAATGATGTTTTTCTCGATCGCCGCCGGCGGAATGGCCTTGCTGCTTTTTGTAGCGGCGGCGCAGCGGCCGCGTCCGTCGCTGTTCGTGGCGGCCATCCTGTGGGGAGCCTACGCCGTCTGGGAGTACTACATCGCGACCGGCGTCCTGTGCGACAAGGACTGCAACATCCGCGTCGATCTTGTGTTCATGTTTCCGGTACTGGCGATCGCGACCTACCACGCGCGCCGAGCCTATGTGCAGCCATCAAGGGCACTGATGATCACCGGCATGTTTCTCGGTGCCGTGGGGATCGCACTTCTGGCGCTTGGGCTGTGGGCGTTCGGCTTCAACGTGTGGGCTGTTGTTGCTGGGATCGGTGCGCTGGCGCTTGCACTCTACGCCATCAAACTGAAGTTCGCGAAGAAGCCGCCTGATGCCGGAATCGATTAGCGGACCGGTGTCCGAAAGCTGGAAGCTCCATCGCCCGGGCATGACGCTTGAAGGTCTGGATAGCGCGATGTGGGAGTTGGGGAGGTAGTTGAACTGGCTTATACTGCGGCGGGGAGACAGTCTTGAGCGAGGTAGGAATTTTTGTCTTTGGCTATTTCGGATTGGCTGGAGCATTAATTATTTTAGGATACTGTGCTGACATAATTAGCAGTCCAGCGCTCAAGCGTGATGTTAAGCGGTGGGTGGCTGGTCACGCCGCGCAATCTTAAATCCATGACTCGGCACTGCGGATTGCGCGATACTTCATGCCAATTGCTCGTAATGGCCGGGCTTGTCCCGGCTATCCCGCTTCGTGAGGTTCAGCCTCCCTGACAATTACATTTGCACTTTACGCCGCCTTCGCTCTCCGCTTGATTCCTTTCAGAACCCCCGCCAGTTTCCGCCGCTGCTCCATTAGTTCGAAGTCGTGTTGCAGGCGCAGGAAGAATCCGTCGGTCAGGCCAAAATAGCGAACGAGGCGCAGGTCAGTATCGGCGGTGACCGCGCGCTTGCCGAGCACGATCTCATTGATGCGCCGGGGCGATACGCCAACGGCCTTGGCAAGAGCCGTCTGCGAAAGCTCCATCGGCTTCAAAAATTCTTCCAGCAGGATTTCGCCCGGATGCGGGTTTTGCAGTTCAGTGGTAGTCGACGATTTCGACATCTTCGGCTCCTTTTCCGGTCCAGCGGAAACAAATCCGCCATTGGTCATTGATACGAATGCTCCATTGCCCGGCACGGTCACGCTTCAAGACTTCCAGCCGGTTGCCGGCTGGTACTTTCAGATCGTCGAGTCTCGATGCCGCGTTCAGCAAACGGAGCTTGCGCAGCGCCACCGACTGAATATCAGATGGAAGACGGCGGCTGCGTTCGCCGTTCCAGATTTTCTCGGTTTCGCGGTCGGCAAAACTCGCGATCATTAGTACGACTATAACGCATAACGTTATATGTGTCAAAAACTATCGAGGCGCTGTATCGCCGCGTCTTGACAAACCTAAGGGTCGGAATATATTCGCATTTATATACTTGGCGTAAGTGACTATTACTTGAGTCAGAGTCGCGCTAGCATCCCCCAAAGCTAGGGGGTCAAAATGGACGTAAAATTCGAGATTAATACGCTGGCCGCCGAGACATTGGCGCTTCAAACGCTCTTGTCGAACGTACTAGAGGCGCTTGCTCTGGTGTCGCCTGAATTTGACAGAGCTATCCGCGACGGATTCGACAAGACCGCAAACGATGTTGAAGACCTTGCGATCAGGATGGGAAAGTCGGCCTCCCCCGATCATACGGTAAAGGCGCTTCAAATTGTTGAGACCCTTCGGACCATCACGCTTCGCCGCAAGAAATAATCTTGCGCTGGAGTTCAACTCACTTGGACTTAGCACGTCTCTTTTTCCTACGTTTGTTTAGCTTCATTTCGTCGTGGTGCTTAGGCGGCATCCGTACAAGCGCCGCCATCAATCCCTGAGTTTTCTTTAGCTTGGACATAGCGATGCCCCGAAAAAGGAAAAGAAAAGCAAAACCGAAACTTCCGCGCCGCTTGATATTTGATCTAGAGAAAGCGCTGGGTGCGATCTCCCTAGAGTGGAACTA
>JALHMF010000010.1:0-84181 GCA_022844205.1 Xanthobacteraceae bacterium
CGCTGGTCGCTCGACTTCGTGCACGATCAGTTCGCCTTCGGTCGGCGTTTCCGCATTCTCAACATCGTGGATGACGTCACGCGCGAATGCCTGGCGGCGATCCCCGACACCTCGATCTCCGGCAAACGGATCGCACGCGAGCTGACGATGCTCATCAGCAGCCGCGGCAAGCCTCGGATGATCGTTTCCGACAACGGCACCGAGTTCACCTCGAACGCTATCCTGGGCTGGGCGAAGGATCACGGCGTAGAGTGGCATTACATCGCGCCAGGCAGGCCAATGCAGAACGGTTACATCGAGTCCTTCAACGGCCGGATGCGCGACGAGCTTCTCAACGAGAGCCTGTTCATCGATCTCGATCAGGCTCGCGAACTCATCGGCGCCTGGGCAACGGATTACAACACCGCGAGGCCACACTCCTCGCTCGGATACAAGACGCCGGCGGCCTATGCTGACCATCTCACCGCAACCGGCCATCACGCTGCGCTACCCAAAGGCTACGCGCGCTGGCCGGTTGCTCGCATCGCGCCGAAAGGCGTATCTTCAGCCGAGGCTCTAATCGCCACTGGATGAAATTTCAGTGGCAGGTCAGGGTTTACCTAAGGTACCAATCAAATCACTAACTGAATAATGAATTAAATATTTTCCATCACCAGAAAATTCTTGAATTTTCAATTTACGAATTGTTTGGATCAGTTCTGCCTTGACAAGTATTTCATCGAGGCGAGTCAATAATCTCTCTTCTCTTTTTCCCCCAGTGGCTTGGTCTGGCTCTATTTTTATTTTTCCAAGAATGAAGAGGTCAAGATCACTGTAATTGCTGGCTTCGCATCTTCCATATGATCCTGTGGCGTACACGCAGGCCTTGCCGGCAACGATTTTTTCGGCGCTTCTTAGTTGTTCTTGTAAGCCTTTAATTCGCTTTTCTGTTTGTGATTTTCTTTCAGAACTGGCCCCCACGAATCCCCTCCCACTCAAATATATTCGCAAATATTTCTGCTTGTTCGATTGCATCATCTATAGCGTGGTGAGTGTGCTGGTGACGGGAACGAAGTAGCGGCTCCAGCTTTGATCGTCCCGATTCCGATATTGGAAGGCGAGCTTTCACTGCAAGCGCAGTCTTTATGTCAAAGCATCGTGAATAGTCGAAGGGAGACCCTTCAGAGCAAAATTTTATGAAATACCAATATAACCAGGTCCAGTCGAAACTTAGCGGATATGCTACGAGCACTGGCTTTGCCTCTCCCGCGCAAAGTCGTATCCAGCGCGATGCTTCGATCATCGCTAATTCGGGTGGATCTCCTTCTTTCTTCAGTCTCTCTCGATCAAGGCCATTTATTCTTAGGGCTTCCTCCTGAAAATCCTCAGAAATAGGTTTCACCTCTTTGTAGAAAACGCGCTGGTAATTTGCGGGTCTTTTAAAATTTATGCCATCAAATGTTCCCGCAAAAACTATGGCGAAAGAAAGCATAGAGAAGGGACCCGGTATGGGTCCGTCAGTTTCGACGTCTGCTGAGAAATAAGCGTCCACTTTTCGCTTTTTCAACTCCTTGCCTGCATTTTCATTTTCAGAAACGTCGATGTGCCCCCCAAATTCAAGCATCCATTCTTCCTCTGCATTTTAGCTCTTGAATCTTTGAAAACAGCATGCGGTGAACAAGCCCATTCAAGAACGAAAAATTGCTTTCGGCAATCTTTGCGAGTTCTCGAATCTCGCCGTATTCAAGAGAATGCCAGCTTGCGTCTAGACATCAATACATAGAAGAATAGCGCAGTGCTGGAATGGGTTAGGCAATGCCCGTTGTCTGTTTCACGTCGCATCCTTGAAAAAAAATTTTCAAAAAAGCCCGCCCGGATCTGATCCGGGCGGGTTTTTTTAGATTTACCCGGCGTAACCGTTATTTATCGTCCTCTTCCTCGTCGGCATCCTCGTCTTCGGCCGCGAAGGCATCCTCGAGAAATTCGACGATCTGCTCTTCGCCGTCTTCCTGGGTTTCCACTTCCCAGCCGCCAAGCTCGGTCTCGCCCTGCCTGAACACCACCTTGAACGGCAGTTCGCCGCCGGGATTGGCCACCACGTCTCCGGTCACATACGCCATGTCAGTCTCCTGTCCGTTCTTCTGAATTTCGGAATGGCGAAGACCTAGCGCGGCATCGCGGAGCGATTGTGACGGAAGGGTGTGGGCCTGCATTTTTTGTAATCTCGCGCCGGGCCCTCGCTTCGCTCGGCGGCGCTCGGGAACGCTATTTGCCGCGCCAGACGTTGTCCTTGAAGTAGAGCTGGAACGGTGTGGTGCCTGTCGCTCCACCCTCGAAGGCCTTCCACTTGCCGTCCTTGCAGAGTGTTCCGCCCGCGGCCGCCACCGCGTCGAACTCGATGTAGTTCGGATAGGCGGCCTTGTTGCCGTCTTCCACCGCCATGAAGGTGGTGACGCATTTCGCGCCCACGATGACCGGGTCATAGCCCTTGATGGTGATGCCGCCGCCGCCCGTGCTCGGAAATGTGCTCTTCAGCACAGGCCAGGCCGCGTAATCCTCGGTCTGCGCGCGGGCGGCTGTTGCGAGCAGCAGGGCCGCGAGCGCGAGTGTGATGGCTTTCATGGCTTTCCTCCCGGGGCGCCCCTCCTTCGAGACGCGATGCTCCGCATCGCTCCTCAGGATGAGGCGTCTGATCAGGGTACACGCGGGCAGGGCGATTGGATGCAGTGCTCTGCGCTAAATCGGCCTCATCCTGAGGAGCGCCACTGATGTCGGGTTCACCCGACATCAGATTTTTAAGCGGCAAGTCGGCAACAGCCGACTTGCGGGGGCGCGTCTCGAAGGAGAGGCCGCCTCGCCCTTCGAGACGGACGCTTCGCGTCCTCCTCAGGGGGAGGCGCCTGATCAGGGTACACGCGGGGACACCGAGCCGGAGCGGCGTTAGCGCGAAAGCTGCTGCGCGAAATAGACCAGCGTCTTGCGATAGACCTCGGAGCGGTTCCACTCGCGCATCACCTGGAAATTCTCGGTGCCTTCGGTGAAGGGCGCGCCCTGCCGCCAGCCGTTGGTCTTCAGAAGATTCGCGGTGGATGCCAGCACATCCGGCACGCTGCGGCGCAGATCGACATGGCCGTTGCCGTCGAAATCGACGCCGTATTTGATGTAGGAGCTGGGCAGGAACTGGGTCTGGCCGATCTCGCCGGCATAGGCGCCGAGCAGTTCCTTCTGCGAGAGATCGCCGCGCTGGAGGATTTGCAGGGCCGCGAGCAGTTCTTTCTGAAACAAATCCGTGCGGCGGCAATCGTGCGCGAGCGTCGCCAGCGTGCGTACCACCGGCAGCTTGCCCATGTCGGCGCCGTTGTCGGTCTCCATGGTCCAGATCGCCATGATCAGTTCGCGCGGCACGCCGAAGCGCTGCTCGACGCGGCCGAGCAATGCGGCGTGCTTCTGCATCAAGGATTTTGCGCGCTTCACGCGCGGCGGCGTCACGCGGGTGGCGGCGTATTCCTCGAAGGTTTTCCGGAACGTGCCGCGCTGGCGGCGGTCGAAGGACATGACTTTCGCATCGTACGTGACCTCGCCGAGCGCGCTGCTGATGACGCCGCGCGAGATTCCCGCCGCGGCCGCTTCGCGGGAGATTTCCGCGATGAAGGTGTTGAACTCGCCGCCGCATTTGGCGGCCTGGGCCGCCGTTGCCAGCGTCAGAGCGAGAATAGCCGTGAGCATGCGCGCGATCATGGCGGCGGTGTATCACACGGATTGAATCGCGTCAGGGCTGCGGCCATCGCTAGCGGCTGACCGTTTCGAGCAGCACCTTCGGCCCCGCCATGTGGCCCTCCGGGGGATCCTTCTGGACGATTACATTGGTGTTGCCGGGGAAGCTCGCCTTGCTCACGCCCGGCGATCCGACCACGACGATTGTGCGGATGTGCCGGCGCTCGCCGGGACTCAACTGGTTCCAGATCGACTTTGCGTTGTAGCCGCCGCCGGAAAAGCCATAGATCGCCGTTACATTTTTATCGCGGCGGATGCGCTTCACCGCCATGCTAACCTGCGGGCTGCCGGTGTTGCCGGAGACATCGAGCACCTCGCCCGCATAGCCAACCAGGCGCGCGTATTCGATCGCGGCCGGATCGTCGAGCTGTCCGCGCGGCGCTTCATCACTCGCGATGCCGCGCAGGATCAGCATGGTCTCTTTCCGAGAGGGGCTGGAGGTGAATGCCGTCAGGGTCGTGGCCACAAAGGCCGCGGCCACGATAAGGCCAACGGCTTCGGCGGGGGTTTTGTGCCAGTTCATAATTCCTCATGCGCTGATTATTCCGTGCGTTGCCCGTATTGGCTAACGCGGCTACATGAACGAATTGACAGGAAACTTGTTCGCTTCAGGGCCCTTGTGGGATAATGCGGGGGTTTTGTTGGAACTTTGCCGCAAAAAACGAAATGGCCGGGACAAGCCCAGCCATTATCGCGGCCTCATCCCGAGAAGGAGGCCTTCGAAGAATCTTGGAACCCGGATCGATTTTGAATTCGCCGTCTCAAGGGATCGGTTTTCTCGATGTCATCGCCCGCGAGGACGATCCAGCGATTACCGGCTGACTGTTCGCAGCAATGCCTTCGGCCCGGCCATATGTCCTTCCGGCGGGTCTTCCTGCACGACGACATCCTTGGCTTGGGGAAAAGCGGCCGGTGTGATGCCGGGCGATCCGACCACAACGATCTTGCCGATCCGTTCGCGTTCTTCCGGGCGCAGCTGGCTCCAGATGATCTGCGCGTTGTAGCCGCCGCCGGAAAATCCATAGATCGCCTTCACGCGCTTGTTCTGGCGAATGCGGTCGAGCGCGACCTTGATCTGCGACTGCTCGGCAAGCGTGTCAGCCGCAATGTCCAAGACCTCGCCGGTGTAACCTTGCTTGCGCGCATAGGCGAGGGCGGCGTCGTCATCGAGTTGGCCCCTGGGAGCTTCAGGACTGGCGATGCCGCGCAGGATCAGCATGTCGCCTTGCGACGGGCGGTAAGCGAGCGCGATCACGCCGAGCAGCAGCAAGGCGGCCACGAGCGCGAATTTCGGTATGCCGTTGCGGGTATTTATTTCCTTCATGCATTTAAGAACTACGTTTTGAGAAAGTGGTTCCCAAAAATAAAATCGCCGGGTAAAGGCCCGGCGATTATACTTTCTCAGCCTCATCCTGAGGAGCGCGAAGCGCGTCTCGAAGGATGGGCCGCCTCTCCCTTCGAGACGCGGTGCTCATTAATGTCGCGCCGGACTCTCGCTTCGCTCGCGGCGCGACAGCACCGCTCCTCAGGGTGAGGCGGATTGAATCAGTTATCGAGGAAGCTTCTGAGTTTCCGTGAGCGGCTCGGATGCTTCAGCTTGCGGAGCGCCTTGGCCTCGATCTGACGGATGCGTTCGCGCGTCACCGAGAACTGCTGGCCGACTTCCTCCAGCGTGTGGTCGGTGTTCATGCCGATGCCGAAGCGCATGCGCAGCACGCGCTCCTCGCGCGGCGTCAATGACGCCAGCACGCGGGTGGTGGTCTCGCGGAGATTCGACTGGATCGCGGCCTCGATCGGCAGCACCGCGTTCTTGTCCTCGATGAAATCGCCCAGATGCGAATCTTCCTCGTCGCCGATGGGCGTTTCGAGCGAAATCGGCTCCTTCGCGATCTTGAGAACTTTCCGTACCTTCTCCAAAGGCATGCCGAGCTTTTCCGCCAGTTCTTCCGGCGTCGGCTCGCGGCCGATCTCGTGCAGCATTTGCCTTGAGGTGCGGACGATCTTGTTGATCGTCTCGATCATGTGCACCGGAATGCGGATGGTGCGCGCCTGATCGGCGATCGAGCGGGTGATCGCCTGCCGGATCCACCAGGTCGCGTAGGTCGAGAACTTGTAGCCGCGGCGATATTCGAATTTATCGACCGCTTTCATCAGGCCGATATTGCCTTCCTGAATGAGGTCGAGGAACTGCAGGCCGCGGTTGGTGTATTTCTTGGCGATGGAAATGACGAGACGAAGGTTTGCCTCCACCATTTCCTTCTTGGCCTGACGCGCCTCCCGCTCGCCCTTCTGCACCATCGAAACGATGCGGCGGAATTCGAGGATCTCGAGACCCGTCTCGGTCGCAAGCGAATGGATGTTCTGGCGCAGGTCCTTGATGCGGTCCTTCTCGGCGCCGATGAATCCCTTCCAGCCCCGGTTGCCGAGCTTGGAGCAGCGGAGAATCCATTTCGGGTCGAGTTCGGAGCCGTAATAGTTCTTCAAAAAGTCCTCGCGCTCGACGCCGTGGCTTTCGGCGAGGCGCATGAGGCGGCCTTCGTTGCTCACGAGCTTGCGGTTGATGTCGTAGAGCTGCTCGACGAGGGAATCGATGCGCGCCTGATTGAGCGACAGCGATTTCACCGCCGCGACGATTTCCTCTTCCAGCTTCTTGTAGCGGCGCTCCTGGCTCGGCGAGAGCGACGAGTTCTTCAGCTGGTTCTCGATGTCCTGATCCTGCAGGCGGCGGAGTTTCTTGTACTCGTTCGCCACCTGGTCGAAGGTCTCCACGACTTTCGGCTTCAGCTCGGCTTCCATTGCCGCGAGCGAAAGTGCGTTCTCCATGTCGTCATCGTCTTCTTCAGGCTCTTCCGGACGGCGCGGCTGGCCGTCCTCGTCGTCTTCGCTCTTGGCGGGCGGCGCCATCATGCCGTCGTCGGAGGCGGTGGCTTCCTGCGGGCCTTCCGGCTGCACGGGCACCTGCATCTGCTTCGCCTCGGGCCCGGCATAAGTCGCTTCAAGGTCGATGATGTCGCGAAGGAGAACTTTCCCTTCGTTCAGTTCGTCGCGCCAGATGATGATGGCCTGGAAAGTGAGCGGGCTTTCGCACAGGCCCGCGATCATTGCCTCGCGGCCGGCCTCGATTCTTTTCGCAATGGCGATTTCGCCCTCGCGCGACAGCAGTTCGACCGAGCCCATCTCGCGCAGATACATGCGGACGGGATCGTCGGTGCGCTCGGACGGGGTGGTCTTCTCGGATTTCGCGAGGGCCTTCGGGGCGGCTTCAACCAGATCGCCGCCGGTCTCCTCCTCGTCATCCTCGTCGTCGGCTTCCTCGGCCTCCTCGGATTCGACGACGTTGATGCCCATGTCGTTGAGCATCGCGAGCACGTCCTCGATTTTTTCCGAGGTGACTTCCTCGGACGGCATCACGCCATTCAACTGGTCATAGGTGACGTAGCCGCGCTTTTTGGCGGCCTTGATCATCTTCTTGACGGCGGAATCCGTGAGGTCGAGGAGCGGGCTGTCCTTGTCGCCGTCATCCTTGTCGTCGTCCTTGCCGGGCGCGCCGGCCTTGGCGGCGGCGGCCGCGGACATCGCGGCCTTGCGGATCAATTCGACGCCGGCCGCGGTGCGGGCCTGCTGGTCCTTGGGTTCGGCGGCCTTCTTCGCGGCGGTTGCCGCCGGAGCGGCGGGAGCCTTCGCAGCGGGGGCCTTGGCATCGGCTTTCACCGGGGCCGGCTTCGCTTCGGCTTTCACGGGAGCCGTCTTGGTTTCCTTGACGGGTGCCGCCTTCAATTCCTTTGCCGGCTTTTCAATGGGCTTCGCCGTTTTCGCGGCGGGAGCTTGCTTCACGGCCGGCTTTTTCAATTCTTTTTCCTTCACGGCGGGCTTAGCCGACGTCCTGGTCTGTTTTGGTTCGGGAGCGGGCGGCGCTGCCGCCGGAGCGGGAGCGGCGGGACCCGAAAAATCTCCGCCACCGACAATCGCGCGGAATAAACTCTTCAGACCAAACCTGGTCTTTTGAGGTTGCTGCTGTGGCGCTTGCGCGGCCGGTTGCGCCTGAACAGGCGGCTCCGGCTGCTTCGGCTTCGGTTGTACGGCGGTCTTCGCCGGTTTGGCGGCGGCTTTGGGCGATGCCTTCGGCGCGGGCTTTGCCACGGCTTTCTTGGCGGCGGGTTTGGCGGCGGGTTTTTTCGCCGGGGTTTTGGTCTTTGGTTTTTTCGCGCTCACGTGGTGCTCTGCCTGGCTCTCATAAGGGTGCGAATCAATCGCCGATTTGCATTAACAACCGGTGGCCTACATCGTCCGAACGGGTCGCCCCGACAGAGCCCCGAAGCCGTCGATCAAAGCTTCCGTACCGTCGAGCACGGCGAGACGTTCCTGAACGTCCTTGAGCTTTGCGAAATTTGCTTCGGTTGGTTCGGCTCCAAGCGCGCGCTCGGCCTCTTTCAACTCTCTAGATAGCGTGCGTTTCCTACGATGCAAGCTCACGATCTGGTGCCACCACGCGATGACATCCTCGCGCGCCGCCTCCGGCCGCACCGCCCAGTCGCCTTTGTGCGAAATGGCACGATCCATGCGTGTCTTGAGTTCCTCGGTACCGGCCGCCGACAGCCGCTCGGCGAGTGTCTCGCGATCGTCCGCGGCCTCGTCGGAAACGGCGTCCAATATGGCCCGGCGGAGCGAATCCGCATCCCTGTGCGCAAATTCCAGGTCGGCCAGTTCCTCGGCGTAATCCTTGAGCAGCCAGGGGTGGTTACAGACCGCGAGTAGAATCAGCGCCTCGCGGGTGGGAATGGCGGACAGATTGCCGCGCACCAGCGGGCTCGATGCGAGCCCCGATGAGCGGGTTGCGAGGTTCTCGCGGGGAGCGGGAAACGGGCGTCCGCCGCCCCGGCCACGGTTCTCGAAGCTGCGCACGGATGCCGGCATCGACGGCGCGAACAGCCGCGAAAGCCGCTCGCGAAGATCGTCGCGGTAGTGACGGCGCACCGTCTCGTCCTGAATCACGCGCAGGATTTCACCGATCCTTGCTTCAAGGGCCGCACGCCGCTCGGGCGTATCGAGCCGCGCATCGGCGGTTTCGCGCAGCCAGAGCATCTCGGCGAGCGGGCGTACGCCGTCGAGCACTTCCTTGATCGCAGCGGCGCCTGATGAGCGGATGAGATCGTCGGGATCCTGGCCTTCGGGCAGGATCGCGAAGCGCAAACTTTTTCCGGGGGCGAGCAGCGGCATTGCGAGATCGAGCGCACGGTTTGCTGCGCGCTGTCCGGCTTTGTCCCCATCAAAGCAAAGCACCGGCTCGTCATTCATGCGCCAGATGAGATTGAGCTGATCCTCGGTGAGGGCAGTGCCGAGCGGGGCAACGGTGGCCTCGAAACCGGCGGCCGCCATCGCGATCGCATCCATGTAGCCTTCGACGACCACAAGCTGCGCTCCCTTTTGGGTGGCGGCGCGCGCGTTCTGTCCGTTGTAGAGCAGCCAGCCTTTATGAAAGAGCGGCGTCTCCGGCGAGTTCAGGTATTTCGGCTCCACGTCGCCGAGCGCCCGCCCGCCGAAGCCGACGATGCGGCCCTTAAAGTCGTGGATCGGGAACATCACGCGGTCGCGGAAGCGGTCATAGGGGACGGGAATGTCGTCGCCCGCGATCAGCATGCCGGATTCGATCATGTCCTCGACGGGGATTTTCTGCGCGCCGAGATACTCCTTCAGCGCGAAGCGTTCCGCGGGCGCATAGCCGAGGCGAAACCTGGCGATCGTCGCAAGCGCGAGGCCCCGGTCGGCGAGATAGCCGCGCGCCTTGGCGCCGGTGCGGGCCTGCAAATTCTCTTCATAGAACTTGGCGGCGAGTTCCATCACCTCATAGAGCGTCTTGCGGCGCGCCTCGCGGCGCTCGTCCTCGGCACTGACCTTGGGCAGCGGCAAACCGGCCATCTGCGCCAGGCGCTCGACCGCTTCCGGAAAGGAAACACCTTCCGTCAGCATCACGAAGTCGAAGATCGAGCCATTCTTGCCGGAGGAAAAGTCGAACCAGGCCTGTTTCTGGTCGTTCACGAAGAAAGAAGGGGTCTTTTCCGGGTTGAACGGGGAGAGTCCCTTCCACTCGCGGCCGGCCTTTTTGAGCTGGACGCGCCGCCGCACCACCTCCGAGACCGGCAGGCGGTTCTTGATCTCGTCGATGAACGAGGGCGGAAAGCGCATTCAGACTCCGGGCAGGGAGAGAATCCCCCCCCCTCTATATAAGGGGAGGAGTCTCGGAGTCGGACCGGGCAGCAGCCGCCGAGGCCGGATATGGCGATATCCGCCGCTTCTCCCCTCTATCCACAGCGAAGCAGCGGAGTTTTCTGGGCCAAGGTCGAAGTGTTCACCGGCTGCAACCCTGCGATCCAGACCTTATAGGATACAAATAGGATCCAGGGGGTCTAAAGGCCCATGCGCTGTATTCCCTGTTTCCGTGCTCGCCGCCTGCTTGCCACCGCGACTGGCGTTACGATGGCGTCGCTCCATCCATCGATTGCCGATGCAACTGCGACCAGCGGTGTCCGCCTCGATCATCAGGAGCGCTTCGACTGGTACGGGCGAGAGCCTGGCTGACAAGATTTTCCGTCCACGGGCCGCTAAAATGGTTCCGTGGCCCGGGCTGACAATCTCGACTGGAACGATCTGTGCTATTTCCTCGCGGCTGTGCGGGCGCATTCGCTTGCGGCTGCAGCACGTGAGCTGGGCGTCAAACATACGACGGTGGGACGGCGGCTGACCGAACTGGAGCGCGCGCTGGGAGGGGCCCTGTTTTTCCGCGGTGCCGACGGGCTGAAGCTGACGGCGCTCGGCAAGAAGCTCGTGCCCGCCGCCGAACAGATCGAGCGCAACGTGCAATCAA
Source organism: Xanthobacteraceae bacterium (assembly GCA_022844205.1). Classification (GTDB taxonomy): domain Bacteria; phylum Pseudomonadota; class Alphaproteobacteria; order Rhizobiales; family Xanthobacteraceae; genus JAUSIF01. The sequence goes on from JALHMF010000010.1 coordinate 10,616, forward strand.
TCCGCACGCAGGCGAGCGCGCATGTCGCCAGCGTACGCATTGCGGTGCCGTCGGGCTTCGTGAACCTGTTCACGCCGCATCTGCCGAAATTCCGCAAGAGCCATCCGGGCGTCGTTCTGGATTTTCTGAGCGGCAGCAAAAAAGTCGATCTGCTCAAGGGCGACGCCGAACTGGCGCTGCGCGCGGGCGCGCCCGGCGAGGACGCGTTGATGACGCGCAAGGCGGGTGAGATCGAATGGTCGCTCTATGCCTCGCCGAAATATCTCGCGCGCAATCCGTTGCGAAACGGACGCAATCTCTCCGGGCATCAGCTTATCGGGTTCGATGCGAGTCTGTCGGGCACGCCCGCCGCGCGGTGGCTCGCGGACAACGGGAAGGATGCCAGCGTTGAAATCCGGCATCGCGAAGTGGTGGACATGGTGGCGTCGGCGGCAGGCGGGCTTGGCGTTGCGATCCTGCCTTGCGCCTACGGAGACAATGACGTGCGGCTGAAGCGGCTTACCGACGAAGTTATGGCGCGGACGCCGCTTTCGCTCGTGTACCGGCGCGATGCGACGCTTGCGGGGCCGGTGCGCGCGGCCATGAATTTCATCATTGAAGTGATGCGCGCTGCGAAGTGAATCGCGCGCGGAGGGATGCTCCGCGCGCAGGTGTTTCACGCCGATCAGTTGCGCGACGGGTGCTGCTGCTGGCCGTTGGTCTTGAAGGTGGTCGCCTGGCCGCGCGGGGGCGTCGGCAGATGCACCTTTTTCTTGTGCTCGCTCTCACACTGGCTGGCGCCGTTGTCGAAGCAGGCGGAGATGGCGTCGTCGCTCTTCTTCTTGTTGCAGGCCGCGACAACGGAGTCGATGCACTTGCTGAGAGCGGTTTCGCCGGCGGCGGCCCGCACTGTCGACGGCTGCATCGCAGTGTAACCGGCGACAAGCGCGAGGGCGGCGGCAAACACAAAGGCGTAGTTCTTCTTCATGGCTTCACTCCTGTTCTGCGGAGTTTGAGGGGATAGGGGTCCGCATCGACGCGGATATGATCCCGCCGCCCGTTGCCGTCGATTGGCGATCTGCGTGCAGGGTTGTGCAAATTTGCACATTAAAAATAAGAATTGACTTAATTAAGTAACAACTTATATTACTGCCCATGTACGCCCTGACCGCCCTTGCCGACCCGACCCGCCAGCGCATCGTGGAGATGCTCGCCTCGCACGAATTGCCGATGGGCGAGATCGCCTCGAAATTCGACATGAGCCCGCCCGCGATCTCGCAGCATCTGAAAGTGCTGCGCGACGCCAAGCTCGTGACCGTGCGGGCGGATGCGCAAAAGCGGCTCTATTCGCTGAACAAGGATGGCTTCGAGGAAATGGACGAGTGGCTCCAGCGCATCCGCCGTTACTGGAACAAGCGTCTCGATGCGCTGGAAAAACTTCTCCGTGAAGATGACAAAGCAGCAGGAAGGAAAAAGTGATGAGTAAACTTCTGGAAAAAGACGGCGTTCTGCTCGACGCTAGCACGATCCGCTTCGAGCGGTTGCTTCCCGGCCCGATCGAACGGGTGTGGGCCTATCTGACGGAATCCGACAAACGCAAACAATGGTTTGCCGCCGGCGACTACGAGCTGAAGAAGGGCGGCAAGGCGCACTTGTTCTTTCAGCACAGGAACATTTCCAAACCCGGAACGCAGGCGCCGGAGCAATACAGAAAGATGCACGAGGAAGGCCACAGCTGGGACGGCAAGATCCTCGACATCGATCCGCCGCGCATGCTCAGCATGACCTTCGGCGAGCATTCCGAGGTTACCTACGAACTCACCGGACAATCCAACGGCGAAGTGCTGCTTACGCTGACGCATCGGAAGCTTACCGCGGGCGACCTGAAGAACGTCTCGCCCGGCTGGCATGCGCATCTGGCGATTCTCAGCGATGTGCTCAACAACCGCCGCGACACGGATTTCTGGGCGCTGTGGCAGGAATTGCACAAGCATTACGGCGAGAAGTTCGCGAAGTGACCCTCGCAATGACGCAAATTCCGGGCTGAAATGCCCGGAACCTTGCGCTATTTACGTCATGTTTCGCCGTTATGAATCCGGCAAACAAAAGGAGACGGCCATGATCAAGAAAATCCTGATTGGCATTGCTGCCGTCATCGTGCTCTTTGCCGCCTATATCGCGCTGCTGGCGCCGGACGTTTATTTCGAGCGGACGGTGACCATCGCCGCACCCGCACCCGTTGTGTTCGAGCAGGTCAACGATTTCCGCAAATGGGAGGCGTGGTCGCCTTGGGCGAAGCTCGATCCAAATTCGAAGGCGGAATTTTCCGGTCCGCCCGCGGGCGTGGGAACGGCGATGAAATGGTCCGGCAACGACAAAGTCGGCGAGGGAAAAATGACCCTCATTGAAAGCAAACCGGCCGAGCGCATCAACATCCGCGTCGATTTCGTCAAGCCGTTTGAAGGCACGAGCAATTCGCAATTTTTCTTCAAGCCTGCGGGCAATCAGACGCAGGTGACATGGGCGATCACCGGCGAGAATAATTTCATCGGCCGCGCCATGTGCCTTGTCTTCAACATGCAGAAGGAAATGCAGGAGACAATGGACAAGGGCCTGTCTTCGATGAAGCAGGTGGCGGAAAAGGCGAAGTGAGCGAAGCCGAATTCGTCATCGTCCGCCAACGGGTCCGCGCGAAGCGCGGCCCGATGACAGGCTCCAGCGGACGATCCGGTAAACGCAAAGGCCAATTATTTTGCGCGGTGCTTATTGGATTCCCCGCTTTCGCGGGGGATGACAGGTACTTCGTGACGAAGAAATTAAATGCAGTTTACTGGATCCCCGCTTTGCGGGGATGACCTCGCTACGCTCGGTTATTTCGACAGCGCCGCCTTCACCATGCCGCTGGCCTTGCCGAAATCCATCTGGCCCGCGTATTTGCCCTTTAGCGCGGCGATGACCTTGCCCATGTCCTTCATGCCGGCGGCGCTTGTCTCGGAAATCGCGGCGGCGATGGCGGCGTTCACGTCGGCATCGGACATCTGCGCGGGGAGAAACTCCTGGATGATCGCGATCTCGCCGCGCTCCTGATCCGCGAGTTCCTTGCGGCCGCCCTTGTCGTACAGCTCGACCGATTCCTGCCGCTGCTTGATCATCTTCTGCATGAGGCCCATCAGCGCCTCGTCGTCGATCGTCTTGTTCGAGGTGCGGGCCTCGATCTCGGCGTTCTTGATCGCCGCGTTGATGAGACGCACCGTCGAAAGCCGCAGCTTGTCGCCCGACTTCATCGCTTCCTTCATCGAGTTGTTGATCTTTTCCCGGAGCACGGCACGGCCTCTTTGACGGCGGTATGACTCGCGCTATGTAAGCCGCTTATGACCACCAAACAAGACGATTCCGGCTGGGCGGAGCACGCCCCCACGGCCCTGCTCGTGCTCGCCGACGGCACGGTGCTGGAAGGCTTCGGCCTCGGTGCCCCCGGCCAAGCGGTGGGCGAGGTCTGCTTCAACACAGCGATGACTGGCTATCAGGAAATCCTGACCGACCCGTCCTATGCCGGGCAGATCATCACCTTCACGTTTCCGCACATCGGAAACGTCGGCACCAACGACGAAGACATCGAGATGGTGAACATGGCCGCGGCCACCGGCGCGCGCGGCGTGGTGCTGCACACCGACATCACCGACCCGTCCAATTACAGATCGACCCGGCATCTCGATGCCTGGCTGAAGGCACGCGGCATCATCGGGCTTGCGGGCATCGATACGCGGGCGCTGACCGCGATGATCCGCGACAAGGGCATGCCGAACGCGGTAATCGCGTTCGCGCCGGACGGCAACTTCGATCTGGCGGCCCTCAAGAAGGAAGCGGCGGCGTGGCCGGGCCTCGTCGGCATGGATCTCGTGCCGATGGTGACGACCGGCCAGCGCTACACCTGGGACGAACTGCCGTGGGAATGGGAAAAGGGTTACCAGCGCGCGACCGACGGCAAATATAATGTGGTCGCGATCGACTACGGCGTGAAGCGGAACATTCTCCGGTTGCTCGCGGGCAATGGCTGCAAGGTGACGGTCGTTCCCGCGACGACTTCCGCCGAGGACATTCTCGCGCTGAAGCCGGATGGCGTGTTTCTCTCGAACGGCCCCGGCGATCCGGCGGAGACGGGGAAATATGCGGTGCCGGTGATCCGGAAGCTGATCGATTCCGGCACGCCTACTTTCGGCATTTGTCTCGGACACCAGATGCTGGGGATCGCGCTTGGAGCCAAGACGATGAAGATGCATCAGGGCCATCACGGTGCCAATCACCCCGTCAAAGATCTCACAACTGGCAAGGTGGAAATCACCTCGATGAACCACGGCTTTGCCGTGGATCGCGACTCGCTGCCGAAGGATGCCGAGGAAACGCATGTCTCGTTGTTCGACGGTTCGAACGCGGGCTTGCAGCTCAAGGGCAAGCCGGTGTTCTCGGTGCAGTATCATCCGGAAGCCTCACCCGGCCCGCGCGACTCGCGGTATCTGTTCGAGCGCTTTGTCGGGCTGATGGAGAAGCGGAAGGGTTAGTATCCCCCGACAGCAGCAGGAATTTCATGCGCATACTCCGCCTCATCCTGAGGAGCCGCGCCCATGTCGGGTTTACCCGACATGGGTTTTTAACATTCGCAAGTCGGCTAGAGCCGACTTGCGTGTGCGGCGTCTCGAAGGATGGGCGGCCCATGCTTCGAGACGCGCAGCTTTGCTGCGCTCCTCAGCATGAGGCCGGTTTGGCGCTTTTGCTTGCCTTGCTGTTTTGTTTTCTTTCGTATCCCGCTCTGGCCCAACGTGCACTCGAACTTCCTACGCATGCCACACCGCTTCCCGATCTGCCGCGCATGGGCCTGCACAAGCCGGACGGACCGGGGCCGTTTCCGGCGCTCATCCTGCATCATCAATGCTACGGCCTCGTCTCGCCGAACTGGAGCAACCGCTCCATCGTGCGCGCCGCGAGGGATGCGCTGGCGCGCGGCTATGCGGTGCTGATCCTCGACAGCCTGCGGCCGCGCGGCGCGCAATCGGTTTGCGCGGGTTCCAAGGGCGGGGTGAATTTCGCGCAAGGCATTGCCGACATCGCGCAGGCAGCAAAGCATCTTCAGACATTCCCGTTCATCGATTCAAAACGCATCGCGCATGTGGGATTCTCATGGGGCGCGATGGTCGGGTTGCTGTCGGCGAGCAAGTCGGCATCCGCGCAGCCGGAGAATCCGGTCGCGGCCTATGTCGCCCTCTATCCGGGCTGCTACACGATCCGCACGCTGTCGGGCGACGGATACGAGATCGTGCGCCCCGACATTGCGCGACCTGCGCTGGTTTTGATGGGCGGCGAGGACACCGAAACGCCGGCGAGCGATTGTCTGCCGAAACTAGAAGCCGCCAAGGCCAAAGGCGCGCCGTTCGAATGGCATCTCTTTTCCCGCGCCACGCATTGCTGGGACTGTTCGCAGGCGGATGGTTTGCGTAAAGAACCGGTGCGTGGCGGCGTCAGCGTCTATCGCTACGACCCGGCGGTGACGAAAGAAGCCGGCGAGCGGATGTTTGATTTTCTGGAAAGTGTTTGGGCAAAACGCCAATAACGCCGTCATCGTCCGCGAAAGTGGACGATCCAGTACGCACGGCGCCAATGGTTGATTCATTGAGTACTGGATTCCCCGCTTTCGCGGGGAATGACAGATCGGGGTGTTTCGCTCGGCTCGCCCGGGGAGCGTCGCCTTGGTAGGATGCCGGGATGCTCGACCGCTTCCTCGATTTTCTCGTATCCGCGATGAACATGACCCAGAAGAACTGGGAGCGTCATGCCAATCCGTGGAGCGTGTGGACGCGGGTGGCGACGTTTCCGTTTTTATTGCTGGCGCTCTGGAGCATTCACTGGATCGGCTGGTGGTCGCTCGCCCCGATCGGAATCATCGCGATCTGGCTCTGGCTCAACCCGCGCGTGTTCCCGCCGCCGGCAAGCACGAAAAGCTGGGCGGCGCGCGCGGTGATGGGCGAACGCATCTACATTATGCGCGTGATCCGGCCGATCCCGGTCTATCATTCCAACGCCGCGCAGATTCTTTCCATTGGTTCGGCGGTTGGTGCCCTGTTGATAGGGGCGGGTCTGATTGCGGCCGACGTGACCGCGTTTCTGCTCGGGGGCGTAACTGCATTCCTCTGCAAAATGTGGTTTGTTGACCGGATGGTCTGGCTGTTCGACGATATGGCCCGCGAACATCCCGAATACGAGAAATGGCTGCGTTGAATGAACCGCGCTGAAGAACTGAACCTCCTCGCCGAACTCGAGAAGAAAGTCCTCTGGCTCGCGAGCTGGACTATTCACAACGCGAACCATCTGCGCGAGAGCACGGACGGGCTGAAGGTCGGCGGGCATCAGGCATCGAGTGCCTCGCTCGCGACGATCATGACCGCGCTCTATTTCCATACGCTGCGTCCGCAGGACCGGGTGGCCGTGAAGCCGCATGCGAGCCCGATCTTTCACGCCATCCAATATCTCTTCGGTCGGCAGACAAGGGAAAAGCTCGAAAACTTTCGCGGCTACAAGGGCGCGCAAAGCTACCCGTCGCGTACCAAGGATATCGACGACGTGGATTTTTCCACGGGCTCGGTCGGTCTCGGCGTGGCGCAGACTTTGTTTGCGAGCCTGGTGCAGGATTACGTGCACGCGCACGGTATGAGCGGCGGGCAGCCCGAGGGCCGCATGATCGCGCTCGTCGGCGACGCCGAACTCGACGAAGGCAATGTGTTCGAGGCGCTGCTGGAAGGCTGGAAGCACGGGCTGCGCAACACCTGGTGGATCATCGATTACAACCGCCAGAGTCTCGATGCGGTGGTGCGCGAAGGATTGTACGAGCGCTTTGTCGAAATCTTCCGCTCGATGGGATGGGATGTGGTGATCCTGAAATACGGATCGCTGCAGCAGGCGGCGTTCAAGGAGCCCGGCGGCGACAAGCTGCGCGACTGGATCGACCGGTGCCCCAACAACGATTACTCCGCGCTCGTGTTTCAGGGCGGTGCCGCCTGGCGCAGGCGGCTGACGGACGATCTTGGCGATCAGGGCGATGTGTCGGCGCTGATCGGCCGGCGCTCGGACGAAGAACTCGCAAAACTCATGAACAATCTCGGCGGGCATGACATTCCGACGATCGCCGATGCGTTCGACGCGGTGGACCACGACCGGCCGGTCTGTTTCCTCTGCTACACGATCAAGGGCTTCGGGCTGCCGATCGCGGGGCACAAGGACAATCACGCCGGGCTGATGACGCCGACGCAGGTGGAAGCATTGCGTGCGTCGATGAAAATCCGCGAAGGGCAGGAGTGGGAGCTGTTCGAAGGCCTCGATATCGACGCCGCCAGATTGCGTGCGTTCATCGACGGTGTGCCGTTCGGTTCGAAGAAAAACCGCCGTTTCGTTTCGCCTGCCGTACAGGTGCCGGATATTACGCCACCCGCGCAGGCTACGATCTCCACGCAGATGAGCTTCGGCCACATCCTGCATGAAATCGCGAAGGGCAGCAGCGAACTTGCGAAACACATCGTGACGACTTCGCCCGATGTGACGGTCTCGACCAATCTCGGGCCGTGGGTGAACCGGCGCGGACTGTTCGCCAAGGAGAAGATGGTGGACGTCTTCAAGCGCGAGCGAATTCCTTCCACCTTCGCGTGGGAGTACTCTCCGAAGGGCCAGCACTTCGAGCTGGGCATCGCGGAGATGAATCTCTTTCTTATTCTTTCGGCGCTCGGCCTCTCGCATTCTATCTTTGGCGTGCGGCTCATTCCGGTAGGCACGCTTTACGATCCATTCATTCAGCGCGGTCTCGATGCGCTAAATTACGCCTGCTATCAGGATGCCCGTTTCATTCTGACGGCCACACCTTCCGGCGTAACGCTCGCCCCGGAAGGGGGCGCGCACCAATCCATCGGAACGCCGCTCATTGGCATCGCGCAGGACGGGCTCGCTGCGTTCGAGCCGGCGTTCGCCGATGAACTCGCCGTCATCATGCGCTGGGCCTTCGATTACGTGCAGAAGGACGGCGAATTTGAACCCGACGAGCGCAACTGGCTGCGCGACGAGACGGGTGGTTCGGTTTACCTGCGTCTTTCGACGCGCACGGTGGAGCAGCCGCAGCGGAAGATGGATGAAGAACTGCGCCGCGAAATCGTCGACGGTGCTTACTGGATGCGGAAGCCCGGTCCCAATGCGCAAGTGATCGTCGCCTATCAGGGCGCGATTGCGCCGGAAGCAATCCAGGCTGTCGGCATGATGGGCGAGGACCGTCGCGATGTCGGGCTGCTTGCGATCACTTCGGCGGATCGCCTGAATGCCGGGTGGACCGCGGCGCAGCGCGCCCGCGAGCGCGGGCTTGTGCATGCGCGCTCGCATATCGAGCGATTGCTTGACGAACTGCCGCCGCATTGTTGCATCGTGACGGTAATGGACGGCCATCCGGCCACGCTTGCCTGGATCGGTTCGGTGCGCGGGCATCGCGTGCGCGGACTCGGCATCGAACACTTTGGGCAAACAGGCACGCTGGCCGATGTCTATCGCCACTATGGCATCGATGCGAACGCGATTGTCGCGGCCGCGCAAAGCATCGCGCCCGGCCGGCCGATCCGTTACCTGCGCGCGCTCGGCTCATGACCGTGCGCGACTGGATTTCGTTCTGGGATTCGGATCATCCGATCTATGTAAATGCCCGTCATTTCGACGTGCATTATCGTGAGATCGCCAGCGACATTATTCGTTTGATCGCTTCGCCCGGTGCGAAGTTGCTTGACCACGGCTGCGGCGAAGCCCTTCACGCGGATCGGATCGCTGCAAAATGCGGTGGACTGTTCCTGTGCGAGGCGGCGCCCGCGGTGCGGGCGCGGGTGGCGGAGCGCTTTCGCAGCGAGGATAAAATCCGCGTGCTGTCCCCGGAGGACGTGGAGAAACTGCCCGATGCCTGTCTCGATCTCGTGGTCGCGAATTCTCTCGCGCAATATCTGAAACAGGATCAGCTCAAGGCATTGTTGCAAACCTGGAAGCGTGTACTGAAGCCGAAAGGTTCGATTGTGATCGCCGATGTGATCGGGCATGAGCAGAGCGCCGCCGCCGATGCATTCGCCCTGCTTCGCTTCGCCGCGCGAAACGGGTTTCTGATCGCGGCCTTCTTTGGTCTGGTGCGAACGGTATTTTCGGATTACAGAAAAATCCGCGCGCAGCTTGGCTTCACACAATACTCCGAGGATGAAATGCTTTCGCTGCTGCATGCCGCCGGTTTTATTGGGATGCGGATGCCGCGCAATTTCGGGCACAATCAGAACCGCATGGCGTTTCTGGCGGAAAAATCCTGAGCCGGGATCGGGGCCGTTTCGCCGCAGGCTAAGTCCCTCTGCGGGCATAGAAATAGTTGTCCCAAGGGCGGGGTTGCTTGGCCCGCCCAATCTCCGCTAAGACCACGCGACCGCGGCGGGCTTGCTTTTGTCTTCTGTCCGCGCCGGGCAGGTCGCGCGATAAGGCGCGTCCTTTTTTTATGTGGCTTATCGAGTTCGAATGCCAAAACGGACCGACATCAAAACCATCCTGATCATCGGTGCGGGACCTATCGTCATCGGACAGGCCTGTGAATTCGACTATTCCGGCACCCAAGCCTGCAAGACGCTGAAGGACGAGGGCTACCGGATCGTGCTGGTGAATTCCAACCCGGCGACCATCATGACGGACCCGGACCTCGCGCACGCGACTTACATTGAACCTATCACGCCGGAAATCGTGGCGAAGATCATCGAGAAGGAACGCAACGTACTGCCCGGCGGCTTCGCGCTGTTGCCGACCATGGGCGGGCAGACGGCGCTCAACTGCGCGCTCTCACTGCGCAAGATGGGTACGCTCGATAAATTCAACGTTGAAATGATCGGCGCCACGGCTGACGCGATCGACAAGGCCGAGGATCGCGAACGCTTCCGCGAAGCCATGACCAAGATCGGTCTCGAGACGCCTAAGTCGCACCAGATCAAGACGCTCGCCGATGCGCTGAAGGCGCTCGACGAAATCGGGTTGCCGGCCATCATCCGTCCAAGCTTCACGCTCGGCGGGCAGGGCGGCGGCATCGCCTACAACAAGGCCGAGTTCATCGAGATCATCGAGCGCGGCATCGACGCCTCGCCGACGAACGAAGTGCTGGTTGAGGAGAACGTTCTCGGCTGGAAAGAATTCGAGATGGAGGTCGTCCGCGACAAGAAGGACAACTGCATCATTGTTTGCTCCATCGAGAACATCGACCCGATGGGGGTGCATACGGGCGACTCGATTACAGTCGCGCCAGCACTCACGTTGACCGACAAAGAATATCAGATCATGCGAGACGCCTCGATCGCGGTGCTGCGCGAGATCGGCGTGGAGACCGGCGGATCGAACGTGCAGTTTGCGGTCGATCCGAAGACCGGACGGCTGATTGTGATCGAGATGAATCCGCGCGTGTCGCGGTCGTCGGCGCTCGCTTCCAAGGCCACCGGCTTTCCGATTGCGAAGGTCGCCGCACGCCTCGCGGTTGGCTACACGCTGGACGAGATCGCCAACGACATTACCGGGGGCGCTACACCGGCGTCGTTTGAGCCGACGATTGATTACGTCGTTACAAAAATCCCGCGCTTCGCCTTCGAGAAGTTTCCGGGTGCCGAGCCGATCCTCACCACGCAGATGAAATCGGTCGGCGAGGCGATGGCGATCGGGCGCACTTTTAAAGAGTCTTTGCAAAAGGCGCTGCGCTCGCTGGAAACCGGACTCACCGGCCTCGATGAAATCGAGATCGAGGGCCTTGGTCAGGGCGACGACCGCAATGCGATCCGTGCGGCACTCGGCACGCCGACGCCGGATCGTTTGCTCAAAGTCGTGCAGGCGATGCGCCTCGGCTTCAACGACGAAGACATCCACGATTACTGCCGCATCGATCCGTGGTTCCTCGCGGAAATTCGCGGCATCGTCGAATGCGAAGACGAAATCCGCAAAAAGGGTTTGCCGAAAACCGAAGGTGCGTTCCGCCGCCTGAAGGCGATGGGCTTCTCCGACGCGCGGCTCGGCATGCTTACGAAGCTCGACGAAGAAGAAGTATCGAAGCGCCGCCGCGCGCTCAACGTGCGGCCGGTCTACAAGCGCATCGACACCTGCGCGGCCGAGTTCGCTTCACCCACGGCCTACATGTATTCAACCTACGCGATGCCGTTCGCGGGACAGTTCGCCGACGAAGCGCGTCCTTCGGGCGAGCGCAAGATTGCGATCCTCGGCGGCGGACCCAATCGTATCGGACAGGGCATCGAATTCGATTACTGCTGCTGCCACGCGGCGTTTGCGCTGCGCGACGCGGACTTTGAGACGATCATGATCAACTGCAATCCGGAAACGGTGTCGACCGATTACGACACTTCGGATCGCCTGTATTTCGAGCCGCTCACCGGCGAGGACGTGATCGAGATTCTCACGCGCGAACAGACCAACGGCAAACTCATCGGCGCCATCGTCCAGTTCGGCGGGCAGACGCCGCTGAAGCTAGCGGATGCGCTGGAGAAAGCGAACATTCCGATCCTCGGCACGTCGCCGGACATGATCGACCTCGCCGAGGACCGCGACCGCTTCAAGTCGCTCCTGGAAAGATTGAATCTCCGTCAGCCGGAAAACGGCATCGCCAAGAGTGCAACCGAGGCGAAGAAGATCGCCGAGCGTATCGGCTTCCCGGTGGTGATCCGGCCTTCGTATGTGCTTGGCGGCCGCGCGATGGAAATCGTGCACGATATGCCATCGCTGGAGCGTTACATGAAAGAAGCGGTAGTCGTGTCAGGCAAGAGCCCGGTGCTGATCGACCGCTACCTTTCCGACGCGATCGAGGTGGACGTCGATGCGCTCTCCGACGGCAAGGATGTTTTTGTCGCGGGCATCATGGAGCATATCGAGGAAGCGGGCATTCACTCCGGTGACAGCGCCTGCTCACTGCCGCCGCGCTCGCTGAGCGAGAAAACGATTCGGGACCTGGAGCAGGAAACACGCGCGCTGGCGCTGGCGCTGAAGGTCGGCGGCCTGATGAACGTGCAGTATGCGATCAAGGACGGCGACATCTACGTGCTGGAAGTCAATCCGCGTGCTTCGCGCACGGTGCCGTTCGTGGCGAAGACCATCGGCATTCCGATCGCGAAGCTGGCGGCGCGCGTGATGGCGGGGGAGACGCTCGCCAGTTTCAAACTCACCCAGCCGAAATTTTCGCATATCGCGGTCAAGGAAGCCGTGTTTCCGTTCGCGCGCTTCCCCGGTGTCGATACCGTGCTCGGACCCGAGATGCGCTCGACCGGCGAGGTGATGGGGCTCGATTACGATTTCTCGATTGCGTTCGCGAAAAGCCAGCTTGGCGGCGGTACGGCGGTGCCGACCAGGGGCACGGTGTTCGTGTCGGTCAAGGAAGTGGACAAGCCGCGCATTCTTGACGCTGTAAAAATTCTCGCACAGCTCGGGTTCAAGGTGATCGCCACCTCCGGTACGCAGCGCTTCCTGCGGGAGCACGGCATCGCCGCCGAGAAGGTGAACAAGGTACTGGAGGGGCGCCCGCATATCGTGGACGCGATCAAGAACGGCGGGGTGCAACTCGTGTTCAACACGACCGAGGGCGCCGAGGCCCTGAAGGATTCGCGCTCGCTCCGGCGTGAGGCCCTCTTGCATAAAGTGCCCTATTACACCACACTTTCAGGAGCCGTCGCAGCGGCACAGGGAATCCGGGCCTATCTGGCTGGCGATCTCGAGGTCCGCGCGTTGCAGAGTTATTTTGGCGGCAGCGCCTGACTGTACCGCTTGCCCCGGCGGCGACGGGGGTGTTCGTTTTTGTTCCGCAGTCGCCGCACCGGATGGACCGGAGCGAGACTGCGGTTTTTGAGTCTCTCGTCCGGGGTTTTTCCCGGCGAGCCTGGAGAGAAGAAGATGGAAAAGATCCCGATGACGGCGTCCGGTTTTGCCGCCCTCGAGGCCGAATTGCGCGAACGGCAGACCGTCGAGCGCCCGCGCATCATTCAGCAGATCACCGAGGCCCGCGGCCACGGCGACCTGTCGGAGAACGCCGAATATCATGCCGCGAAGGAATCGCAGTCGCTCAACGAAGGCCGCATCGCGGAGCTTGAGGACAAGATTTCGCGCGCCGAAGTGATCGACGTGTCCAAGCTCTCGGGCGACACCATCACGTTTGGCGCGAGCGTAACACTCATGGACGAAGATACCGACGAGAAAAAAGCCTGGCATATCGTCGGCGAAACGGAAGCCGACGCCAAGGCCGGACGTATTTCCATTACTTCGCCATTGGGCCGCGCGCTGATCGGCAAGAAGAAGGGCGCATCGGTCGAAGTGAACACGCCGAAGGGCGCCAAGGGCTACAAGGTACTCAAGATCGACTGGCTCTGATTGGCTCGATCCAAAGGAATGGAAATTGGCTGGGTACTGACCTGGCCAATTTTTTTAGCGAGAGATGCAACCGCCCAGCGCTTCGCATTTGAAACCGCGGGCGGCGCAGCCCGCGATGGCCTCCCGCGCGCTGGAGCCTATATAATAACCTTGCTGATCTTGGTCATTCATGCCGCTAGCGATGTAGGCGCAGCCGCGATTGAACACGTGGACAACCTGGCAAGGGTATCTCGCGCCATAAAGCTCAAGCACGGATTCCATGCAGTTTGCATTGGCGACGCGTCTCGCTTCAGCTTCGGAAGGCTGATTGATGGAGCGTCCCAAGGCAATTCCCAATTCTCCCCATGTCCACGCCAATGCTCCCCAGCGCTCGCCTCCCTTCGGCGAATCCGGAGATTGCGATTGCGCGCCGGACGGAGCTCCTTTCCCCGCAACGGCCGGTCCTCCACCGGAGCGCGTCACGCTGAGCGGAAAGCCGAGACTGTTGCGGCCTGTCATCGAGTTCCCGTCTCCGGACAGGCTGAGTGTGTCGGTCATTCGCAGATTGATGGTCCAGTCCACCTGAATGCGGCCGGCTACGGGATCGATGCAGCGCCAAGTGCCCCCCTGCTTTTTTTCGGGAGCCGAGACTTGTCCGTTGGCGGTGAAGATCGTGCGATTGCCCGGAAAATAGACCCACGTTCCCGCGATCTGGCTGCAACGGCTCGCGGCGCTCAGGGATTTTCGGGGACAGGCAACGACTGAGATCACCATCATGAAGGCAAGAATAACGAACAGGTATCGCTTTTTCACAGGCTGCAACTCCGCGCTTAGTTTTCTCGTACCGGCGGCTTCTCGAGCTGTTCCAGCCCGTAAAAGGCAACGATTGTACGGGCATTTGCATCAATGACCTTGGCGGCGGAAAAATCCGCCTGCGCCTTTGCCGTGTCTCCGAGTTGCTGCCACGCCAGCCCGCGTGCGTAGAGCAAGCCGGCATTCGTAAAGCCGTTGAGCAGCTCGTTAAAATCCGCAATCGCTTTGTGGAATTGCCCCAGCTTTAAAAAAGCGAACGGGCGGTGATACGGGATGCCGGGGAACACACTGAATTTCGCAGACTCTTCGCAGTCTTGCAAAGCCGCTTCCGCCTGGTTGGCCTGAAGCCGGACAAGGCAGCGGTCAAGCAATACGCGCTGCTTGCCTATTTTGGCTTTTACATCGTCCGCAGGCTTTGGAGACAGAATTTCGAGGGCGCGGTCCAGATCTGCAATCGCGAGATCGAATTTTCGTTCGCTTCTGTAAATGGCGCTCCGCGCCGTCAGCCCGTCTATACCGTCCGGTTCAAGCCTGATGGCTTCGCCGTAATCCTGCAGGGCTCGCTCGAATTTCTGCTGCCATGCATAAGTAATGCCGCGCCCGATATGGGCTTTGGCGAGTTTCGGGTTGAGGTCGATCGCGCTATCAAAGCGCTCGATCGATTCATCCAGTTTCTTCTTCAACCGCAGCCGCTCGCCTTCCCGAACGTAGTAATCGGGCGCGTCCGCATCGAGCTTCACCGTCTCCGCAAAGTCGGCGAGCGCCCGCTCATTATTGCCTTTGGCCTTGTAGGCCTTGCCGCGGTAAAAATAGGCATATGCGTATTTCGGTTCGAGAAAAATATGATCGGTCATATCCGCAATGGTTTTGTCGAAATCCCCCTTGCCGTAATGAGCCCGGCCACGATTGTAGATTGAGTCCGTATCAGTTGGATCGAGGCGAAGCGCTTCACTGTAATCGCGGATGGCGGCGTCGAACATTCCCTTCAAGCGAAAGGCTTGTGCCCGGTGGTAAAATGCCGAAGCGGATTTTGAATTCAGCCGAATTGATTGATCGAAATCGCGGATCGCAAGATCAAATTCTTCACGATTTGCATAGATGCGTCCCCGATTGTTGTAATAAAGTGCGTCATTCGGTGACAGTTTGATCGCTTGATTTATATCCTTGAGCGCAAGCTCATCCTTGTCCATTCGCCAATGCAATAACGAGCGGTCGTTGTAATAGGTCGATTTGTTGGGGGCGAGGCGGATCGCGGAATCGATGTCGGCTAGCGCCTTATCCATCTCCTTTTTTTCATAGTTCAAGCGAGAACGGCTTGCGAGTGAAATTGGATCACGCGGGTTCATGCGGATCGCCTGATTTAGATCCTCAAGCGCTGAATCGTATTCCTTCTTCTCCATGTACGCGTAGCCGCGTGCCGCATAATGATCGCTGCTGGAGGGGTCGAGCCTGATCGCGTCATCGAAATCCGAGATGGCTGCATCGTATGCGCCGGTCTTGTTGTATTCGAGGCCGCGATTATAGTAGGCGACCGCCATATTGTGGTCGTCTTCCCTGCCACGATCGATGATGGCCGTGCATCCCTTTATTATTTGCTCAGGCGAGGTCGGATTTTTCGGGGCGCAGAGGGACCAGTCGCGGCTTTGCGCCGCCGCCGGCTCCAAGGGGGCCCCCAGAACAGCGAACAAACCCGTCACGAGAATCGCTTTTTGGAGGCGCGGCCAACCAATGCTCATATTGTAGAATAGGACTTGAGTGCGGCGCGGCCTTGATGCACGTCAACCGGGCGTGGTTTTCCTCCCTTACTTCCAGTGTTAAAAAGTGCCTGATCAGCAAAAAATGCTGTTTAAAAGGAGGTCTGTGATGACCCGCCGCGAATTCGTATTTGGATTGTCCGTCAGTGCGACTGCGCTCGCCGTGGCGATGTCACCGGACGCGGCATTCGCGCAGAGGCGTCCGGCGATCACTGTCGATGTGCGTCCGATCGAGTCTCGTTACGGCCGCGGCCCACAAAGCATCCTGCTGCAGCAGCGTTTGCAACAGAGCATGGCGCAGGCTTTCGCCGGCCGCTCCGTGCCGCCGATGACGGTGCGCATCTATCGGATGACCCTGGCGATCGGCGTTTACAGCCGCGGCGGCAGTGGCACCGATTATCTGGACGGCGAGATCATCGTGGGCGGCCGCTCGATTCCGATTCTCGTCACGCAAAATTCGGACTCTGCCGGCTACTGGCGTTCGCCGAATTTTGACGAATTGCGCGTGATCAGCCTCGCCGATGCCTTCGCCGGATGGGCGAAGCGGAAGGTGTAAGGTTTCCGTCATTCCGCAGGCCGAGCACAGCGATGCAGTCCGGAATCCATAATCCCATAGAAAATAATTAAGGAATGTGTTTATGGATTCCGGGTTCGCGCGCTGCGCACGCGCCCCGGAATGACGGCTACTCCAGCGGGACGCTCGCTTCGTCCTTGGAGCGGCGGAGCGTGAGGGCGGTCTTCACGTTGCGTACATTGGGTGCGGCGGTCAGTTCCGACACGAATGCCTGAAACGCCGCAAGATCGGGCGCCACGCATTTCAGGATGAAATCGGTTTCGCCCGACAGCATCCAGCATTCGCGCACGAACGGCATCTTGCGGATACGCTCCTCGAAAGCGTTGAGGTCGTTCTCGGCCTGGCTGCCAAGATTGACCATTGCGAAGGCGGTCAGCTCAAAGCCGAGCAATTTTTCGTCGAGCAGCGCGCGGTAGCCGCGAACGATCCCGGCCTCTTCCAGCGCGCGCATGCGGCGCAGGCAAGGGGGCGCTGAAATGCCGACCCGGCGTGACAGTTCGACATTGGTAATGCGCCCGTCGCGCTGCAATTCGCTCAGGATTTTCCAGTCGATGGAATCAAGCCGGTCGCGCATGGGATTTCCCGTTTCCCCGCTGGGGAATAGGCGCAGGGTGTATGCGCGGGGGCGTTCGCGCGCAAGCACCGTGCAGCCGAGTCGCGCCCATCGCGAGGCCGTGAACGGCAAATCCGGGTTTATCCAAAGGTACTTGCAAGCGGTTTGCACCTTCGGGCCGGACACGCCATATCTAGCCTCGACAGTTTTCGTTCGAGGGTATGGAAATGGCGAGCGAGCATGTGCGTCTCGTGATCATCGGGTCGGGTCCGGCGGGCTATACGGCGGCGATCTATGCCGCGCGGGCTATGCTGGCGCCCGTATTGATCACGGGCCAGCAGCCCGGCGGCCAGCTCACCATCACCACCGACGTCGAGAACTATCCGGGCTTCGCCAAGGTCGTGCAGGGGCCGTGGCTGATGGAAGAAATGCGCCAGCAGGCCGAGCATGTTGGCACGCGCATCGTCAGCGATCATGTTTCCAAGCTCGATCTCTCCAAGCGGCCGTTCCGGATGGAACTGGAATCCGGTGATGTATTCGTCGCCGACAGTGTCATCGTCTCGACCGGCGCGCAGGCGAAGTGGCTCGATCTGCCTTCCGAGCAGAAATTCCGCGGGGCGGGGGTTTCCGCCTGCGCCACCTGCGACGGCTTCTTCTTCCGCAACAAGGAAGTGCTGGTGGTGGGCGGCGGCAATACCGCGGTGGAGGAGGCGCTGTTCCTGACCAACTTTGCCACCAAGGTGACGATCGTGCACCGGCGCGATCATTTCCGCGCGGAACGCATCCTGCAGGATCGTCTGTTCAAGAATCCGAAGATCGAGGTGGTCTGGGACACGCAGGTCGATGAAATCCTCGGCGAGCAGTCGCCGCTGAAAGTGAATCGCGTGCGGCTGAAGAACGTGAAGACCGGCGCTACCACCGAGAAAAATTTTGACGGCGTATTCATCGCCATCGGCCATCAGCCGGCGACCGAACTCGTGAAGGATCAGTTGAAGATGAAGCCGAACGGCTATGTCTGGACCGCGCCCGACTCCACCGCGACATCGGTGCCGGGCGTGTACGCGGCCGGCGACATCACGGACGAAACCTACCGGCAGGCGGTGACGGCGGCTGGCATGGGCTGCATGGCCGCCCTCGAAGCGGAGCGTTTTCTCGCGGTGGAAGAAGCGGACCACGGCAAGCAGGCGGCGGAATAAGAATGCCTCTTTCCGGGGAAAAGCGGGGCGGGATGGACTGGGACAAGCTGAAGATTTTTCACGTCGTCGCCGACGCCGGCAGTTTCACGCATGCCGGCGAAACGCTCGGGCTGTCGCAGTCGGCGGTGAGCCGCCAGATTTCCACGCTCGAACAGGAACTGAACGTGCCGCTGTTTCACCGGCACGCGCGCGGCCTGATCCTGACCGAACAAGGCGAGCTTCTGTTCCGCACGGCGCATGAAGTGTTCATGAAGCTAGAAGCGGCGAAGACGATGCTCTCCGACAGCCGAGAGAAACCGAACGGCGAGTTGCGGGTAACGACGGCGCTCGGGCTAGGAAGCTATTGGTTATCTGCGAGACTTGGCGAGTTTCTCGATCTCTATCCGGACATCCGCATTCAGCTCATTCTCGCGGACGAGGAACTCGATCTCGGCATGCGCGAGGCCGATGTTGCCATTCGCCTGTGGCTGCCGGTGCAGCCCGATCTCGTGCAGCGGAAACTGTTCACCGTGCATTACCATGCTTATGCCTCGCCGGAGTACCTGAAGAAGCACGGCCATCCGCGCTCGCCGGAGGAACTCGATGGCCACCGGATTCTCGCGATCGGCGGCCATGTGCCGCAATATTACGAGCGCTTGAACTGGCTTCGGGAAGCGGGCCGCAAGCCGGGCGATCCGCGCATGCCGGCACTCGTGGTGGATAACGTGGTGGCGCTGAAGGTTGCCTCCGAGCGCGGTGTCGGCATCGCGACGCTGCCGGATTTTCTGACGGAAAGCTCGAACGGACTGGTGCGGCTGTTTTCCGATTCGGAAGCGCCGACGCTGGATGCCTATTTCGTCTACCCCGAAGAACTGCGATCCGTGGCGCGCGTGCAGGTCTTCCGCGATTTCCTGGTCGCGAAAGCGCAGCGCTGGAATTATTGATAAACTTTTTCGTGAGGCGCGTTCCTGCGCCGCATCATGCACAATCGTTGTCTGGTTTTTGCAGCCTTGCGCGCATGGCATGGCGGCTATGCGGTCTGCCCGCTAACTCGCACGCCATATAGGGTAGATACTTCAGTCGTGTCTAAACGTCGCGCGCCACCTCCCCCCACTAAGCGCGACCGCCCGGATCTCCCTGGCAGACACCCGTCGAATGGCGGAACTCAAGCCGGGCCCTTGTGGCCCGGCTTTTATTTTGGGTTGACCCTCTCATCTTGTGGGAGAGGGTGGCTCAATGACCCTCACAGAGTCATTCCCCGCGAAAGCGGGGAATCCAGTAATCACTGAATCGAATTATAATTGACGCCTGTGTTTACTGGATCGTCCGCTTTCGCGGACGATGACAAAGTGTGCGCCCGCACTGGTCATGGCTTAAATATACAGCTTCTCTTTTTCCATGCCCTTGTAGAGATCGGCGACGAATTCGCCGTAACCGTTGAAGAGCAATGTCGGCACGCGATCGCCCTTGCCGATGACTTCTTCCGTCGCCTGGCTCCAGCGCGGATGCGCGACGGCGGGATTGACGTTCGCCCAGAAGCCGTATTCGCGTGCCTGCAAGGCTTCCCAGAATCCTTTCGGGCGCTGGTCGGTGAAGGTGACGCGCGTGATCGATTTCAGGCTCTTGAAGCCGTACTTCCACGGCAACAAAAGGCGGATCGGCGCGCCGAATTGTTTCGGCAGCGGCTTGCCGTAGATGCCGGTCGCGATGAAGGCGAGTTCGTTATTTGCTTCCTCGACGGTGACGCCTTCGACATAGGGCCACGGATAGAAGAACGAACTGCGCTGGCCGGGCGCCATTGCGGTGTCGAGAAAGGTCTCCATGCGGACATACTTCGCCTTGGAGAGGGGCTTTGCGAATGCCACGACTTTCGACATCGGGAAGCCGGTCCATGGCAGCGCCATCGACCACGCCTCGACGCAGCGCAGGCGAAGCAGGCGCTCTTCGAGCGGCATCGCCTTGATCAGGTCGTCGATGCCGACGGTGGTTTCCTTTTCAACCATGCCGTCGATTTTGATGGTCCAGGGCCGCGTCTTCAGCATCTGCGCGCGGCTCGCGATCTGCTTGTCGCCGCCAAACTCATAAAAGTTATTGTAGTTGGACGAAATGTTTTCCGGCGTCAGCGGGCGATCGAGCGCGAACTTCTCGTTGCGCTTGGCGGGATAAAGCCCGGCGGTCGGGTCTTCCTGCGCATTTGCCTTGCGGGGCAGGGAGGCGGCCGCCGTCATTGCCGCGGCACCGGCCAGCAGCGTGCGGCGGTTCAGGAAAATATGTTCCGGCGTGGCCTGCGACTCGGGCATTTCCCAGCCGCGGCGGCGAATGATGTGCATGGGACCTCTCCCGTTTTGTCAGCGCAGGGCTACCGCGCACCTGCATCACGGGCAAGTCAACAGGTTGTGGGTTCATTCCTGTCATGCCCCGCGCAAGCGGGGCATCCAGTAAACGCAAGCGTGTCAGCGATTACTGGATCGTCCGCTTTCGCGGACGATGACAATTAATGGTCGTTTTGCGCCCCGATCAACGCCTCGCCCATGCGGACGAAACGGCAGGCGGGGCCTTCATGGCCGATGCTCTGCATGCTGACGCGGGCGCCTTCGAGCAGCAGGAACAGTTCGTCGGCGAGCATGTCCGGCTGAGAAAGGCCGGCGGCCTTGCAGAGTGCCGCGAGACGCTTGCGCTGGCTCTGCTTGAATTGCTCGATCACCGGCCGGGCGGGATGATTTTTCTCGGGCAGCTCCACCGAGGCATTGGCAAGTGCGCAGCCGCGTCCCTTGTTGGAGGCAAGGTGCTCGCCCATCAGATTCAGCCAGCCGCGAAGCTGGGCTTTGGGATTGCTGGGGTTTGCCGTTTCCAGCTCGTCCCACAGCGAGTTGCTGCCGGCGGCGAGTTTCTTCAGATATTCCGCGACGAGTTCGTCCTTGGAATTGAAGTGGCGGTAGAGCGTCATCTTGTTGGTGCCGGCGGCTTCGGCCACCGCCTCGACGCCGACCGCGCGAATGCCATGGCGGTAAAACAAATCCGCCGCCGCCGCGAGGATGCGCTCGCGCGGGGGCAAGGCTTTGGAATCCGGTGACTTCGCCGGGAGATGGGTGGGGGCTCTTGACATCAATGTTACCGATCAGTACCTATATGTTACCGAACGGTACAAAAGCAAGGGCATCGCCATCGGCGGCGAAAAGCCAGCTTGCCGGCTGTATGCAGGAGAACCGCCATGACCCAGCTATTATACCTCAGCAGCAGCCCGCGCGGCAGCGCTTCCTACTCGAACAAGATCGCAGCGCGCGTACTCGATGCATTGCGCGAAGCGCATCCCGGCGCAAGCGTGATCGAGCGCGATCTTTCGCGTGAACCTTTACAACATCTGAACGAGGACTTCACCGCGGCCCTCGCCACGCCGGAAGAACACCGCTCGCCCGCGCAAAAAATGTGGATTGCCAAGGCGGATGCTTTGATCGATGAGCTGTTCGCCGCCGATATCGTGGTGATCGGTGTCGCGATGATCAATTTTTCGATCCCGTCCACCCTGAAGACCTGGATCGATCACATTTCGCGCGCGGGCCGTACATTTCGATACAATTCCGAAGGAAAACCGCAAGGTTTGCTCAACGGAAAGCGTGTGATCGTCGTGCACGCCAAGGGCGGTGTTTATTCGGAGGAGCAGTCGCGCCCGTTTGACTTCGTGACGCCCTATCTCCGTCATGTTCTTGGCTTCTTGGGCATGCAGGATGTCCAGGTGATCGATGTGGAGGGCACTGTTCTCGGCGAGGAGGCCGTGGCGAAGGCGCTCCATCGTGGAAATGAATGCGCGCATGCGGTCGTTGCTCAATTTGAGAACGCCGCCTGAGGCGAGAAAGGACACCGCCATGTTTTGCAACCGCAATGAACTCACGCTCGACGACATGATCGCCGATCCGATCGTGCAGGCGCTGATGGCCGCGGATGGCGTCGATGTCGACCGCTTCGTCGAGGAGATGAACCGCATGGCGAAGGTCGTGCGCGAGCGGGATGTGGAGACGGCGGAGTAAAATTCCTGCCGTCATTCCGGACTGGCGGGCGAAAGCCCGCCAGTCCGGAATCCATAACCCCGGTATTAACGGGTTATCATCGGATACAAATCAGCCCAGTCGAGATTTTGTTCTTCAATTAGCCGAATCTTCCACGCGCGTTTCCATTTCTTGATTTCCTTTTCTCGCCCGATCGCTGTTGCCGGATCGTCGTAGGTTTCAAACCACACCAGCCGATTCACACCATAACGTGCGCTGAATCCGGCTGCAGATTTTGATCTATGCTGATGAGGCCGGCGGATCAAATCATTCGTGACGCCGAGATACAGCGTGCCATGTTTCTTGCTGGCCAGTAGGTACACGTGAAACGGCAAGACGATTAGCTCTGGGGATATGGCTGCCGGGTGACGTGCCCCGGAATGACTCTTTATCTTACACCTGCTTGTCACGCCGCCTTCTTCGCTGCGATGACCTGATCGGCCTGCTTGCCGGTCAATTCCTGCAAGTGATCGAACCGGAACGACAGCGAGCCGACGCCGGCGGTAGCGGAGCGGACCTCGATGATGAGGCTGCCGATCTCCGACTCCGGTAGCATCGATTTCACCACGTCCCAGCCCGGCCAGTCCTCACGGGCGTCGAAGCCCAAAATCTGTCCGCGCCGCTGTGAGAGGATTGCGTTGATCTTCGCGGTGCAGTCGCTCGGGCAGGCGATCTCGACCGTATGGATCGGCTCCAGCAACACAGGCCCGCAGTTCGGCAGTCCCTCGCTCATCGCGAGACGACCGGCGAGCTGGAACGCCATGTCGGAGGAATCCACGTCGTGATAGGAGCCGTCGGTCAGCGTCACGCCGACATCGACGACGGGAAATCCGAGCGGTCCTATCTTCAGGAAGTCCCGGACGCCATTCTCGACTGACGAGAAATACTGCCGCGGCACGGCGCCGCCCGTAACCGTTTCCTTGAACTGGAAGCCGGAGCCGCGTGGCAGCGGCTTGATCTCCAGCACCACGTCGCCGAACTGGCCGTGTCCGCCGGTCTGCTTCTTGTGGCGGCCGCGCTGGGTGACGGTCTTCCTGATCGTCTCGCGATAGCCGATCGTGGGCGGGCGTGTCGTGACGGCGACACCGTAGCGGTCGGAAAGCCGCTCGACCGCGACGCGCAGATGCATTTCGCCCTGGCCCCAGAGGATTACTTCCGCCTGTTCGGAATTGTGAACGACGACCAGCGAAGGGTCTTCTTCCACCAGCTTTGTCAAAGCAGTGCCGAGCTTCACGTCGTCCTTGCGATCCTTGGCGGCGATGGCGACAGCCATCACCGGAGTCACCGGTTTCATAGCCGCGATCGGTTTCGGCGCTGATTTGCCGGTGCCGATCGTTTCGCCCGTTTGCACGGGATCCAGTTTGCCGAGCGCGCCGGTTTCGCCGGCCGCGAGTGGCCCGCGTTTTTCGGTGGCGGCTCCCTGCACCTTGAAGACGCCGGACACGCGCGCCGCTTCGCCCTTGCTTCCCGTGACGGAAGCACCTTCGGCGAATTCGCCGCCGAGTACCCGCGAGATCGAAAGCTTCCCGCCATGCGCGGTGTGGACGGTTTTTACGACATAGGCGGTGGGTTCGCCCGGCTTTACGTTGAGGCGTTTGGCCGTGTCATTTGCAGAAGGCACTTCGTGGCGCAGCGCCTTCATCAGCCGCAACACACCGTTGGTGCGCGTCGCCGAACCGATCAGCACCGGGCAGATGGTGCCGTCGCGCAGTTCCTTGGCCAGATCGTCGAACACCTTGTCGCGCGGCGGCTCGATGTCTTCGAGCAACTGCTCCATCAACTGATCGTCGTGATCGGCGAGCCGCTCCAGCATCGAGAAGCGAGCATCCTTCTTGCGCGAGTTGCTTTCCGGATCGAGCGGCACGACTTTGCTTTCCGCGTGCTCGCGATAGATGAAGGCGCGCTCAAGCGCCAGATCGACAAAGCCCTGCACGATGCCTTCCCTCCAGATCGGGATCTGGCGCAGCACCAGCGGCACACGCGAGGAGGGCTGCAAGATGGAAAGCGTCTCACGCACGCGCTTGTCGGCCTTGTCGATTTTATTGATAAACAGAAAATGCGGAATGTTGCGGTCTTCCAGCTCGCGCAACACGAGTTGTAGTTGCGGCGCCTTGCGTTCGTCCGCTTCGCAGACAACGACGGCGGCATCGACCGGTGGCAGGGCCGCACGCATGTCATGGGCGAATTCGATCGAGCCGGGACAATCGAAAAACGTATAGGTGTCGCCGAGGAAGTTCGTGCTCGCGACGGAGAGTTCGACGCTCATCTTGTGGGCGCGGGCCTCATTGCTCGCATCGCCGACCGTGTTGCCCGCTTCCACGCTGCCGGGGCGCTGGAGCGCGCCGGTTCGGGCAAGGATTGCTTCGAGCAGCGTAGTCTTTCCGGATTGAAAGGGGCCAACCAACGCGATACAGCGCGGGCCCCTTGCTGCTCTGCCGTTTGGTACTGCATCAGGCATCGACGCCTCCCGGTGGTTACGGTCCCCGGCGTCGCGCTCCGCGCGCGTGTCGAAATTTCCGGCGCCGCGCGCGGACGGCCGGGCGATCATCGTTTCAGCGAATATGGGCGAGTGCAAGAAAAAACCGGCGTCCTGTTTAGAACGCCGGTTGCATTCTGGGATGCCAGCGGCGGCATATGCCGCCGCTGAAACATTTTAGTGGCTAGTGGATCGTGAAGCC
The DNA here is from genome assembly GCA_022844205.1 of Xanthobacteraceae bacterium. Lineage (GTDB taxonomy): Bacteria > Pseudomonadota > Alphaproteobacteria > Rhizobiales > Xanthobacteraceae > JAUSIF01. The sequence goes on from JALHMF010000010.1 coordinate 35,604, forward strand.
CGCCGCGGAGATGCCAGCGGAAAGGCCGGTGCGGCCTTCAACCGAAACCGGCTGCAGCGAGATGGTGCGGCCCGAGCCGCCAACCAGCACGTTGGCACCGACGCCGGCGCCGATGGTGGCGTTGGCATGCGCGCCGATATAGGTGCCGCGCAGCGCGTTGTGATCGACCCTCGAAGTGGGCGCGAACACGCCCCAGACGAGGGTTTCGCGGCCGGTGATGCCGGCTTCGTAGCCGATGCGGCCGACGCTCGCACGGTACTGATAGGCGCGGCCATTCTTGGAGAAGAAGCGGCAATCATACTGATTCAGCGTCACGATGAACGAAATCGTGCCGGGAGAGCGGCATTCGAGCGTGCCGATCGCGACGCGCGCGTCCGCGGTGAGGGTGGAAGCGGCGAAAGCCGCGACGGCGGCGGCAGCGAGAATTAGGCGACGGATCATGGAAAATCTCCCCATTGAAGTAAGCCCGCGGCAACCATGCCTGCGCACGATTGCCAGATTGTGAATCCAAACACGCAGGAGGGTATTTGGCTCCATGGGCGTGGCAAAAAGCGGGCGGAACGGGGCGGGGTTTATGTATTTCCCGCCAGTTGCGCGGTTTTTTATGTGCGGTGCAGCAAAACTCTTAATTCCAACGACTGCAAAGCACCAGCCCTGTGCAAAACCTTACCACGGTGTCTATGGAGTCCGGGTTGCCTCGCTTCGCTCGGCCCCCGGAAGGACGGGAGTCTTATCGAACACCATCACCTTGGACACGAAGGCCTGCGTCCAGGAGGTGAGGCGCAGGCCGCTTTCAGGCGCGATCGCGCTGAAGTCTTCCTCGATGTAGCTCGAGTAATAGGGCTCGTGAAAATTCTGCGGAAACATCTCCAGGAGACCGTCGTAATCCGGCCGGTCGCCGCGCTGGAGTGAATCCACCAAAACAAAACGCCCGCCTGGTTTCAGCACGCGCGCGATCTCCGTGAACACCATGCGGCGGACTTTCGGGGGCAGTTCATGAAAGAGGAAGATGCTGGTGACGGCATCCTGACTTTCATCGGCTAGCGGGATCTGTTCGCCATTCGCGACCATGAGATCGAGTTTTGCGCGATGCCGCAGGTGGCGCTTCGCCTCGCATAGATAGGCTTCTGAAAGATCGAGGCCGAGAACGGGCAGGCGAGGCCAAGCCTGCTTGACGAAATCGAGGAAGCGCGCGGTTCCAGACGCAATATCCAGCAGCCGAAGCGTGCGCTGGTCACGATTCCGAAAAATTTCATGCAGCGGCGGGATCGCCTGACGGCGGATCGCGTTCGCGGTGCCGTTGAAGAGCACTTCCACCTGCGTGTCGTAACGCTCGGCGGAATCTTCCGTCATCCAGCCGCCGGTCTGGTAGTGGAAATTTTGCAGGAAATAGCGCGGACGCTTTTCGCGGGTTTCTTCCGTCAGCACCTCGCTGTGCGCGTTCTCGTTGCGGCGCCTGTGGATCGCGGGCAGATCCTCGAAGAACATGCGCGAGCGGCGGATCAGTTTTGCCAAAGAACCGTCGCGGTCGTTCGGCATCGGATAGATGGCGCGCTCAACGTTGGCGAGATCGTCGCGAAAGAGCTTCGCCATGTCGGCATAGAGCGCATTGCGGTCCGGTACCGGGGCGTCGGTGCCGGCGCGGGGACGGGTGTTTTCGCCATCTTGCCTGCGCGCCTGATTTTGCAATGCGCGCATCGCGACGCCATGCGCGACATACCATCCGACGCGCGGCAGTTGCGTGGCGCCGTAACCGATGCGGGTGGCGAGGCGTTCGAGGGGATTTGCCATGTCCGTAAGATGGGACGTGGAAGTGGCGTTGTCGAGGCGGCCTATTTCGCTCCAATCAGGCGTTTGGCCGCATCGGCGGCTGCGGCGGCGTATTGGCGGTCGCCGCTGATCAGAATCAGGGAGATGGCCCCCTCCGACAACAGCCAAATTTCGCGCGCCCGCTCGCTCGCGGCGGGGACCTTCGCCCTCGCCAGCAGATCCGCGAGGGATTCTTCCAGGATCGATTTGTGCCGTTTGGCGATGGCGCGAGCCGGATGGCCGGGAAGATCGGCAAGCTCCATCGCGATGCGGGTGAAACCGGATCCGGCCCATTTCGGCTTCAAGGTCCAGTCGGCGAGGTCTGAAAAGAGCGCGTCCACAATCTGCGCCGGGCTGCCTTTCAGCCTGTCGCCGAAGGTTTGAAACGCCTGCAGCGCGAGTTCGTGATGAGATTCGAACATGGCGGCGAAGAGCGCGTCCTTGCTCTTGAAATGATAATAGAGCGTTTTCTTCGTGATGCGCGCCGAGGCGGCGATTTCATCCATGCTGACGCGCGTGAAGCCCTTGCGGCGGAACAGGGCATAGGCCGCTTTCAAAATCTGCCCGCGCGTGTCTCCCGCGTTCTTCGGCATGGCGCCCCGTTTGTATACTGACCAGTGAGTTTACAAACAGGCTAACGCATCCTGTGATGCAGGGGAACGGGAGAAGACGCCATGGATTTCGGTCAACTGCACCCGGCTGTCCGGTTCGCGGCGGGTGCCGCCGTGCTCGCCGCGCTGGGCGCGATGATCGCCTATGCATTCGTGCATGAAATCGCGGGAAGTCCGTTCTGAGAGGAGCATGCGGATGCAGGCGCTTACCTTGAAGGGAATTCGCGCGCGGCCGGTGGTCGTGAAGCTGAAACGGCCGATCACCGTGCGGATCGCCACCATCACGGACTGGCCGCTGGTGCTGATCGACCTCTACACGGAAGAGGGCATCACCGGCCGCAGCTATGTCGGCCCCTATGTTGCGAACTCGATGCGCTATCTTGTGCCGGCGCTGCACGATCTGGGCGAACTGCTGAAGGGGCGGCGGATCGCGCCGTTCGAGTTGCATGATGCCGCGCGCAAGTCGCTGCATTTTGTCGGCTATGAGGGCATGTCGATGATCGCTGTTTCCGGTCTCGATATGGCGGCGTGGGACGCGCTGGCGAAGGCGGCGAACATTCCGCTCTGCACGATACTCGGCGGCACGGTCGGCCCGGTGAAAGCCTACAACAGTAATGGGCTGTGGCTGGTTGAACCCGCAAAACTGCCAGAAGAAGCGCTACGGTTGAGGGACGAGGGCAAATTCGGTGGACTGAAAATTCGGCTCGGGCGTGATCGCCCGCGCGACGATATGGCGGCGATTGAAGGAGTTCGGAAAGCTGTAGGCGACGAAGTGCGGCTGATGGCGGATTACAATCAGGGTCTGACTTTCAACGAGGCGCTGGAACGCTGTCCCATGCTCGACGATCTAGGCCTGAGCTGGATCGAGGAGCCGGTCGTCTATGACAACTACGACGGCTGCGCGCGGCTGGCGGACCAGCTCAAGACGCCGATCCAGATCGGCGAGAATTTCTACGGCCCGCGCGAAATGCACAAGGCGCTTCAATCTAAAGCCTGCGACTACGTGATGCCGGATTTCATGCGGATCGGCGGGGTGACCGGCTGGCTGCGGGCGGCGGCGATCGCGGGCGCGGCGGGCGTGCCGATGTCCACCCATCTCTATCCGGAAGTCGGCGCGCATGTGATGCGCGTCACCGAGACCGCGCACTGGCTCGAATGGCAGGACTGGACCGACGTGCTGTTGGAGGAACCGTACAAGGTGAAAGACGGCATGATCCAGATTCCGGACCGGCCGGGAGCGGGGATCGCATGGGATGAAGCGGCGGTGAAACTTTATTCGCTGAATTAGCCGGCGGCGAAGGCTTCGATTTCAGCGCCTCCGATCTCGGGTTTTCCCGAGATCGGCGTTTTTAAATCAGAAAGTCGGCAATAACCGCCTTGCTACGCGCGTCTCGAAGCATGAGGCCGCTCCACCCTTCGAGACGCCGCGCTAACGCGCGGCTCCTCAGGATGAGGCGGGTCGATTATTTCAAATTCCCGCAAAACCGCTGGATGCGCGCGCAGGCCTCTTCCAGCTCTTTATTCGAGGTCGCGTAGGACACGCGGAAGGCCGGGCCGAGGCCGAACGCGCTGCCGTGCACGACGGCGACACCCTCAGCCGCGAGCAACTCCTTCACGAAGTCCTCGTCGGTCGCGAGCTTCTTTCCGCTCGGCGCGGTTTTTCCCATCGTGCCTTCGCAGGACGGGAAAACGTAGAAAGCACCTTCCGGCTTCGGGCACTTGAGGCCCTTGGCCTGGTTCAGCATCGACACGACGAGATCCCGGCGTTCCTTGAACGCTTTATTGTTGCGCGGGATGAAATCCTGCGGACCATCGAGCGCTTCCACGCCCGCCCATTGCGTGATGGAGGACGGGTTCGTCGTGGACTGCGACTGCAACGACGCCATCGCCTTGATCAGCATTTCCGGTCCGCCCGCATAGCCGAGCCGCCAGCCGGTCATGCAGTAGGCCTTCGACAGGCCGTTCAGTGTGAGGGTGCGGTCATAGAGTTTCGGCTCGACCTGCGCCGGCGTCGTGAACTCGAAGTCGTCGTAGACAAGGTGCTCGTACATGTCGTCGCTAAGCACCCACACATGCGGGTGCTTCACGAGCACATCGGTCAGCGCCTTCAGTTCCGCGCGCGTGTAGGCGGCACCGGACGGGTTCGACGGCGAGTTGAAGATCAACCACTTGGTCTTCGGCGTGATCGCCTTTTCCAGGGCTTCCGGCTTGATCTTGAAGCCGTCTTCCAGCTTCGCGACCACGGGCACAGGGGTGCCGCCCGCGAACAGCACGATATCCGGGTAGCTCACCCAGTAAGGCGCCGGGATGATCACCTCGTCGCCGGGGTTGATCGTGCAGACGAGCGCGTTGAACAGCACCTGCTTGCCGCCGGTACCGACGCTGATCTGAGAAGGCTTGTAGTCGAGCCCGTTCTCGCGCTTGAACTTGCGGCAGATCGCGGCCTTCAGCTCGGGAATGCCGTCGACCACGGTGTATTTCGTCTCGCCGCGGCGGATCGCGGCAATCGCGGCTTCCTTGATGTTGTCCGGTGTGTCGAAATCCGGCTCGCCCGCCGACAGCGCAATCACGTCCTTGCCCTGTGCCTTCAGCTCTTTTGCAAGACCTGTGATCGCAATGGTGGGCGACGGCTTGATGCGTCCGAGTGACTCAGCGAGAAATCCCATGACCGGCTCCGATGAAGCGCGCGAAATTACGGGCGATGGGCGAGGGAAGCAACTCTTTATCCCTCCCCAGTTGGGGAGGGTGGCGAGTGGCCGCAGCCGCGAGCCGGGTCGGGTTGAGGTCGCGACCCCACCCGACTGCCTTCGCTCCGCTCGGCAGTCCGCCCTCACCTGAAGGGGAGGGATGATAAAAGGCGCGCATGGACAAATTGATCTCCGCGATTCGCACCGGCTCCTGGATCACGGCCGAACGGATCGCGGTCTATTCCGCGATCCTTCTGGTGGTCGGGCTGGCCGCGATCGGCTGGGTGGTGGCGACGGCGGACGGGTTGAACGACTTCCAGAAGCGGCCGCTTGGTACGGATTTCTCCAACGTCTATTCGGCGGGGAAGTGGGTGCTGGAGGGACTTCCGGAAGCGCCGTTCTCGCCGCCGCTCCAGCATGCAATGGAAAAGCGCGTCTTTGGGGAGGACACGCCATTCTACGGCTGGCATTACCCGCCGGTGTTTCTAGGCGTAGCGGCACTTTTGGCGCTCATGCCATATCTGCTGTCGCTTTTCGTCTGGCAGGTGACGACGCTGATTGCGTATTTGAAAGTGTTGCAGGGAATTCTCTTTTTTATCCCTCCCCTCGACGGGGAGGGTGGTTTCGAGCGAAGCGAGAAACCGGGTGGGGTGATGGGCGCGAATATATCCCCCCACCCGTCCGCTCGCTTGCGCTCGCGGTCACCCTCCCCGCTGGGGGGAGGGATAAATTATTTGTGGCTGCTCCCCGCCCTCGCATTCCCCGCCGTGTTCGTGAACATCGGCCATGGCCACAACGGATTTCTCACGGCGGCGCTCATCGGCGGCGGCTTGCTCCTGATCGACCGCAGGCCGGTGATCGCGGGAATCCTGTTCGGACTCCTTTGTTACAAGCCGCAGTTCGGCCTGTTGATCCCGCTGGCGCTCGCGGCGAGCGGACGCTGGCGCGTTTTCGCGGCGGCTACCGCGACGGTCGTGGCGGTCTGCGCGCTGACCTGGCTCGCTTTCGGCACGCAGACTTGGATCGCGTTCCGCGAGAGCCTTGAGTTCACCCGCACGGTGGTGCTGGAACGCGGCGACACGGGCTTCCATAAAATTCAAAGCCCGTTCGCCGCCGTGCGGCTGTGGGGCGGGCCGGTGACGCTCGCCTATGCAGCGCAGGCGGCCGCGATCGGCACCGTGGCCGTGATGCTCGTCATCATCTGGCGCAGCAAGGCCGCCTTCGCGCTGAAGGCGGCAGCGCTGCTTGCGGGTGCCTTGCTCTCGACACCTTACTTGCTGGACTACGATCTCGTCGTGATGGGGCCGGCGATTGCGTTTTTCGCGGCGCATGGTTTGCAGCGTGGTTTTCTCGATTATGAGAAATCGCTGCTCGCCTTCGTCTGGTTCGCGCCGCTGGTGACGCGCGCGTTTGCGGAGAATTTATATCTGCCGCTCGGATTGGCCGCGCTGATTGTTTTATTCGGCCTCACGATCCGCCGATCCGCGCACGACCTTGCGGCATCGCGCCGTTAAGCTAGGCTTCCTCACCGTTTCAAAAACCAAGAACGAAACCGGAGGAAGTCATGTTGAAGTCCGCCATCGCCGCCGCCATCGTATTCGCACTCGCGCTGCCCGCCGCAGCCCAGCAGCCCCCGGCTGCCGCCACCACCGCGCCCACGATCAAGCGCACGCCGCTGCAAAAATTCGATGTGCCCAATACAAACCTGGAAACCGTGATCGGCATCGCCGAGGTCGTGCCGAATGTGTTCATCGGCAAGCACACCCATCCCGGTCCGGAGTCGGGCTATATCCTCGACGGCGAGCTGACGCTGCTGATCGACGGACAGCCGGAGAGAGTGCTGAAGATCGGCGACAGCTACCAGATTCCGTCCGGCGCCGTGCATGACGGAAAGTCCGGGGCAAACGGCGCCAAGGTGATCGCCACCTATGTGGTGGAGAAGGGCAAGCCGCTCGCGACACCTGTGAAATAAAGGGCGGGTTCCAGGCGAGCGTAAGCGAGACCGGGGGCCCAGGAATCGCTTACGCTAATTTTTTGAATTCAGACTGGATCCCGGCTCGGCTGCTTCGCAGCCGTCCGGGGAACGTCGTGTCATTCCATTCGGGAATGCCAGCGTCGCGTTCTATTTGTTGCACGTGCGCGCCGGCCTCTGTAAGCGGACGGTCATGTTCACGCTCTACTCAATGCAGCTTTCGGGAAATTCCTACAAGGTACGTCTGTTATTGGCGCGCCTCGGGGTTCCGTATCGCCTCGTGGAAGTGGACATCCTGAAAGGCGAAACGCGCACGCCGGAGTTTCTTGCGAAAAATCCCGACGGCCATGTGCCGCTGCTGGAGCTTGAGGGCGGCCATTTGCTCGCGGAATCGAATGCGATCCTCGTCTACCTCGCCGAGGGCACGCGCTACATGCCCGCCGACAAGCTCGCCCGCGCCGAGGTGCTGCGCTGGATGTTTTTCGAGCAGCATAGCCACGAGCCGGCCATCGCGGCCGCACGCTTCTGGCTGCATCTCGTGAATGGACGCGAGTTGCGCATAAACGAGATCGACCAGTGGATGGAGCAGGGCTACGCCGCACTCGCGCTGATGGAACGCCATTTGTCCGCGCACGACTATTTCGTCGGCGATCAGGCAACGGTTGCCGACTTCGCCCTTTATGCCCACACGCATGTCGCGCCCGAGGGTGATTTCGATCTCTCCGGGTTCCCGGCGGTTAACGATTGGTTAACGCGTGTTGCAGGAGAGCCGGGGCATGTCGCGATGAATGCAATATCCGGCGCAACGACGCGAATTTCGCTCTCGCAGGCGTGATTCCGACGCCACTTTTCCGTCACAACCCCCGCAAGCGCGCCACGATCCCGTCAAAGCGCCGTCGTCATCACAGGCAAAATGGCGAACCGCCGGGGGGAAGATTCGGTGACTTGCATGAACGATTTTTCTTCACGGGAACGGAGCACGATCCGCTCCGCCGTTCGCCACAGGATGCTCGGCTCGGCCTATGCCGAAGCGATGGTGGTGGTCGCACTGGTGTTCTCGATCTGCGTGATCCTTTTTATCATGACGGCCGACGCCGCCTTCGCTGACGCATTCACGCAGACCGCGCGGCCCGTGCTCGACAACAATGCGCGCAACATCATCGGCGCCTGGGGCATCGCGATCCTTGCCTTCATGTGCGTGCTGACGATGCGGATGCTCTGGGGCTTTGACCCGCGCCGCACCGCGATGCGCGTGCGCAGACGGCGGTAGAGCCTGACTCTTCCTCTAAAATTTGTCATGCCCCGCGGAAGCGGGCATCCAGTAATCACCTTGTTCGCTGTGGTTACTGGATCGTCCGCCTTCGCGGATGATGACATCGATATTCTAAACGCATATTTGATCCGCCGTTCTATGCGGAATATGCTAGCGTTTGCTGCGTTGATTTTCCCAGCAGCAAGCGAGAATCATTTTGAGAACGCTCATTGGCATTCTGGTGGCGGCATACGCCCTGACCGCGCCCGCATCGGCCCAGCCAAAATCCGAAGTCATCGCGAGCGGCAAGGCGAAGTTTCGCGCCGACGTCATCGTCAGGGGATTGAGCAATCCGTGGGCGCTGGCCTTTCTTCCCGAGGGCCGCCTGCTCGTCACCGAGCGAAATGGCAAGATGAGCGTATTCGGGGCGGACGGAAAACCAATCGGTGCTGTCAGCGGCGTGCCGGAGGTGGCAGCGGCGGGGCAGGGCGGACTGCTCGATGTCGTGCTCGCCCCGGACTACGCAAAATCGCAGCGCATCTATTTTACCTATGCGGAGCCGCGCAACGACCGCAAGAACGGAACGGCGGTGGCGAGCGCGAAGCTCGTGGATGAAAAATCGAAACCGCGGCTCGACGATCTTAGAATCATTTTCCGGCAGGAGCCTTCCTACGGAGGCGGTTTCCATTTCGGCTCGCGCATTGCGATCGCGCGCGACGGAAATTTGTTCGTTACACTCGGCGAGCGGAATCAGAAAACTCCCGCGCAGGATCTGAGCGAGCATCTCGGCAAGGTCGTCCGCATCGCGCCGGACGGCTCGGTGCCAAAGGACAATCCGTTCATCGGCAAGGCGAACGCCAAGCCGGAAATCTGGTCCTATGGACACCGCAATCCGCAGTCGGCCGCAATCAATCCTGCCTCCGGAAAACTGTGGATCGTCGAACACGGCGCGCGCGGCGGCGACGAAATCAACGTGCCGGAAGCGGGCAAGAATTACGGCTGGCCGGTGATCACCTACGGCCGCGATTATTCCGGTATACGGATCGGCGAGGGCACGGCCAAGGAAGGCATGGAGCAGCCGATTCATTACTGGGACCCGTCGATCGCGCCGTCCGGGATGGCGTTCTATACCGGTGATGCGTTTCCCGGCTGGAAGGGTAATCTCTTTGTCGGCGCGCTGGTGCTGCAGCACCTTAACCGGCTCGAACTGAACGGCGACAAGATCGTAGGCGAAGAGCGGCTGCTCATCGACATGCGGGAGCGTATCCGCGACGTGCGGCAGGCGCCGGACGGCACACTCTGGCTGGTCACCGACAGCCGCGACGGCAAGATCATCAAACTCTCTCCCGCGAAATAATCGGCATATTAGGATTTTCCGCGCTCGCCACGTTGTCGCTGTCATTTCCGCTTGCTACTTTGTAAGTCCGGAGGGCCCGTAGCTCAATGGTTAGAGCCGACCGCTCATAACGGTCTGGTTGGAGGTTCGAGTCCTCCCGGGCCCACCAATCGATGGGGAGGCGAACAATGGGACGGAAACTCATTCTCAAGGCCGGCGACGGCCATCAGCTCGGCGCCTATCGCGCCGATGCCGCGGGAACGGCAAAGGGCCGCGTTGTCGTCATCCAGGAAATTTTCGGCGTTAATCATCATATCCGGAATGTCTGCGATCAGATGGCGGCCGCCGGCTACACCGCCATCGCTCCGCAAATCTTCGACCGTATGAACCGCGATTTCGAGAGCGGCTATTCGCAGCCCGAGATCGATCATGCGATGGGCTATATCGGCAAACTCGACTGGGTAAAGGTGATGGTGGACATCGAGGCCGCCATCAACAGCCTCAAGGGCGAGGGGCCGGTTGCCGTGATGGGCTTCTGCCTCGGCGGCACGCTGTCGTTTCTCGCATCGACGAAGTTCAACGGCCTTGCTGGCGCTGTTTGTTATTACGGCGGCGCGATCGCGAAATATGCCGACAACAAGCCGCGCTGCCCGGTGCTGATGCATTTCGGTGAACTCGACGGCCATATCCCGATGTCGGATGTGAACCTCATTCGCCAGAAGCAGTCGCAGGCGGAAATCCACGTCTATGGCGGGGCCGGTCATGGCTTCAACTGCGACGAGCGCGGCAGTTTCGAGCCGCAAAGCCAGAAAATTGCCTGGGAGCGCACGCTCGCCTTCCTCGCCAAGGTATTCGGCAAGCAGGCGCAGCTCATGGATGCGCCGCTGAAAGCCGGTGCCGCCGCGATGCCGGGCGAAGCGAAGAAGTCCGCGCCGAAATCGGGCCGGATCAAGCGCACCAAAAAAGATGCGAAGGTGGAAAAGAGGGCGCGCAAGAAAGGCGCGAAGAAGGATCATCTCGCTGAGAAGAAGCGCGTGCAGAAACTCCGCCGCCGCAAATTGAAAGTGAAACGCCGCACCAAGGCGCGGCGGCAGGGGCGGAAAAAGAAGAAGTAGGTTTTTGGTTGGGGCTACGCTAAAATGACGTTCCCCGGACGGTTGCGAAGTAGCCAAGCCGGGGTCTAGTCCTAATTAACATAAAACGCATTCGAATCCTGGACCCCGGGTCTTCGCGTGAAGCATTCGCGCCCGCTCGGACCCGTCGTCTGAGGCCGATTATTTTTTTCGAATAATGGGCGCCGCCTTCTTCAGCGAAGCGATGTCCGTGTAGCCGATCTGCCCCATGCACTGATGCAGTTCGGTGTTGAGCATATCGAGCGTGAATTTCGGCCCCTTCAGGCCGAGTGCCGCCACCGAATACATCATCGCGCGGCCGATCAGGCAGAAGTCCGCGCCCGAGGCCAGCGCCTTCACGATGTGCTCGCCGGAGCGGATGCCGCTGTCGAGGATCAGCGGATACTCCGGGCCGACGGCTTTTCGGATATCTCCGATCACGTCAATCGACGGCGGCAGCGCGCCGAGCTGGCGGCCGCCGTGATTGGAGACGACCACGCCATCGCAGCCGATCTCCTTCGCTTTCACGCAGTCTTCCACCGACAGTAAACCCTTCGGCAGGATTTTTCCCTTCCAGCGGTCGCGGAGTTTTTTCAGTTCATTCCAGTCGAACCGTCCCGTCACTTGCGAGGACATGTAGCGCGCCACCGGCATAAAGCCGGTGTTCTTGGAATAGCGCTCCATATTGGCGAAGCGGGGCACGCCCACGCGCAGCGTCTGGATCGACCAGAGCGGGTGCTTCATCAATTCCCACACAACGCCGGGCGACCAGCGAAAAGGCATGCCGAAATTGTTTCTGATGTCGCGCTGACGGCGTGGCGGGATCGGTACGTCCACGGTGACGAGCAACGTGTCGTAGCCCGCGGTCTCCGCCCGCGTCACGAGATCGGCGACCATCTCCTCCGCGCGGCCCACATAGAGCTGGAACCAGGCGTTGTTGGGTGCAATTTGCTTGATCGTTTCCAGCGACGTGCAGGCCGGCGTCGAGATCGTATACGGAATGCCGGCTTCGACGCAGGCCTTGGCGATCGTTTCCTCCGCGCGCGGCCACATCAGGTTGCCAAGCCCGATGGGCGCGGTCGCGAAGGGCATCGCCCACTTCTTGCCGAACAGGGTGGTGGAGAGATCGCGGTTCTCGACGTTCACCAGCATCCGCGGCATCAGCATCAGGTCCTCGAACGCCTGCTCGTTCCGCGATACGCCGATCTCGGTGCCGGCCCCGCCATCGAGATAGTCGAATGCGAATTTAGGCAGCCGCTTCTTGGCGAGCGGGCGGTAGTCGTTGATCGACGCGATGGCCATTCTTGAAATCCTGATTGCGGGGGACGCTTTGAACCTAGCTGGGCGAAAACTCGATAGCGGTTTTTTCAAGCACGCGGAATAGCGGCGGCGGCGCTGCCTTTAATGAGTCAAGGCATGCCAAATTTCCTGGCCTTCACCGATTGTTTGCCGCGACTTGCCGGGCGGCGGCCGATTTCACGCGGAAAAAAGAATCTTCATGATGCGGTGAACTTTTTGCATGGAAAACGATTGATCTTGCAGCGCACAAATAGACCGCCAAAGGAAGAGTACGTCCATGAGAATTGCCCAGATCAGTCCGCTCATGGAGAGCGTTCCTCCGAAACTCTATGGCGGTACCGAACGGGTGGTCTCTTGGCTCACCGAGGAACTCGTGGCCCTCGGCCACGACGTGACGCTGTTCGCCAGCGGAGACTCGATCACCAGCGCTGAACTGGTCAGCTGCACCGATGGGGCGCTGCGCCTGGACCCGAATTGCAAGGATCCGTTCCCGCATCTGATGAAGTCGCTCGACGTGGTGCGGACAGGGGCTTACGAATTCGACCTACTGCATTTTCACATCGACATTTTCCACTTTCCGGTGTTTCGCCAGATGGCCGCGCGCACGGTGACGACACTGCACGGGCGGCAGGACTCGACCGATATGGAAGCGCTTTACAGGGCGTTCCCGCAGATGCCGCTTGCGACGATCTCCAACGCGCAGGCGGACTTCATTCCCTACGCAAATACGGTGGGCACCGTCTATCACGGGCTGCCGGAAAACATGTTCCGCCCGAATTACCGGCCTCGGGGAAACTATCTTGCCTTCCTTGGACGCATTTCCCCGGAAAAACGGCCGGACCGCGCCATCGCGATTGCGCGTGCGGTGGGACTGCCGTTGAAGATCGCGGCCAAGATAGACAAGGTGGACGCGGCCTATTTCCGTGACGAAATCGAGCCGCTGCTCGCTGGCGGGGGCGTGGAGTTCATCGGCGAAGTGAACGAGCGCGAGAAACAGGAATTTCTAGGCGAGGCGACGGCCCTCCTGTTTCCAATCGACTGGCCGGAGCCCTTCGGTCTTGTGATGATCGAGGCGATGGCTTGCGGCACGCCGGTACTGGCATTCAGGAACGGCTCGGTGCCGGAAATCGTCGATCCCGGCTATACCGGTGAGATCGTCGAGACCGTCGAGGAAGCGGTAAAGGCATTTCCGAAGATCGCCGCCCTCGACCGCCGGATTGTCCGGCGCACGTTCGAGCAGCGTTTCACATCGGCCCGCATGGCGGAGGACTATGTGAAGCTCTACCGCAAGCTTCTCGCCCGCGACCGCGAGGGCATGCACAAGTCGAACGGCCACGCATTGCCGGCCGACAGCGAATTCAGCCTCGTGCAGGTCTGATCCGATCTTTCCAGACTAAATAGAGGCGCCGGCGGGCAACTGTCGGCGCTTTTGCTTGCCCAACCTGTCCCGCATCGCTACATAGCGCGAACCAATCCCTCAAGTTTTGATTTGGAGCACGTGGCGATGTCGGCCGGGCAATATGCATATCAGATGATCGGTCTGTCCAAGTCCTATCCCGGCGGGAAAAAGGTTCTGGACGGGATTCATCTCTCCTTTTATCGCGACGCCAAGATCGGCGTGCTGGGCGTCAACGGCTCCGGCAAGTCGACGCTCATGCGCGTCATGGCCGGGCAGGACACCGAATTCATCGGCGAGGCCTTTGCCGCGCCCGGCACGACGGTCGGTTATCTACCGCAGGAACCGGCGCTCGATGAAACCAAGAACGTGCGCGAGAACGTAGTGCTGGGCGTCGCCGACAAGCAGGCGCTGCTCGACCGTTACAACGAAGTCGCCGCCAATTACTCCGACGAGACCGCCGACGAGATGGCGAAGCTGCAGGACCAGATCGAGGCGGAAGGACTGTGGGACCTCGACTCCAAGGTCGATCAGGCGATGGAAGCACTGCGCTGTCCGCCCGACGACGCCAAGGTGGAAACACTTTCAGGCGGCGAACGGCGCCGCGTCGCGCTCTGCCGTCTGCTGCTGGAACAGCCGGACCTCCTGTTACTCGACGAGCCGACCAACCATCTCGACGCGGAAACGACCGCGTGGCTTGAAGGCCATCTGCGGCAATATCCGGGTGCCGTGCTGATCGTCACCCATGACCGTTATTTCTTGGACAATGTGACGAGTTGGATTTTGGAGCTCGATCGCGGCCGCGGGATTCCCTATCAGGGGAATTATTCCAGCTGGCTCGTGCAGAAGCAGAAGCGGCTGGAGCAGGAAGGCCGCGAGGAAGAAGCGCGCCAGCGCGCGGTCGAGCGCGAGCGCGAATGGATTCAGGCCTCGCCGAAAGCGCGGCAGGCCAAGAACAAGGCGCGCTTCCAGCGCTACGAGGAGCTCGTCAAGAAATCGAACGAGAAGGCGCCACAGACGTCGCAGATCGTCATTCCATCTGGCGAGCGTCTCGGCCAGAACGTTATCGACGCCGAAGGCCTCGGCAAGAGCTTCGGCGACAAGGTGCTGTTCGAAGACCTCACCTTCAAGCTACCGCCGGGAGGCATTGTCGGCGTGATCGGGCCGAACGGTGCGGGCAAGACCACGCTGTTCCGGCTTATCACCGGACAGGAGCAACCGGACAAGGGCGAGATCAAGATCGGCGAGTCGGTGAATCTCGGTTACGTCGACCAGAGCCGCGACAGCCTCGACGGTAAGAAGAACGTTTGGGAAGAAATTTCCGGCGGGCACGACATGGTGATGCTCGGCAAGAAGGAAGTGCCGAGCCGAGGCTATGTCTCCGCGTTCAACTTCAAGGGCGGCGATCAGCAGAAGAAGGTCGGCTCGCTTTCGGGCGGTGAACGCAACCGCGTGCATCTCGCCAAGATGCTGAAGACGGGCGCCAATGTATTGCTGCTCGACGAGCCGACCAACGATCTTGACGTAGATACGCTGCGCGCGCTGGAAGAAGGACTGGAAGATTTCGCCGGCTGCGCCGTGATCATCAGCCATGATCGCTTCTTTCTCGACCGCATCGCGACGCATATCCTCGCCTTTGAAGGCGATTCACACGTCGAATGGTTCGAAGGAAACTTCGAGGACTACGAGAAGGACAAGATGCGCCGTCTCGGCACCGACTCCGTGATTCCGAAGCGGATCAAGTACAAGAAGCTGATGCGGTAAACGCTAAGGCGAAGGTGCTTTCGCTATTCCTCATGCTGAGGAGCGCCGATAGGCGCGTCTCGAAGCATGAGGCCGCCTTCATCCTTCGAGACGCCGCGCTATCGCGCGGCTCCTCAGGATGAGGCGGCTTTCAGCGAATCTTTAAACCGTATGACTGATCGCCGCGTAATAGGCGCGGGCGTAACCGGCAATCAGGTTCGCCTTGTCCATGCCGTTCACGATGCGCCGGGCCTGCGACCAGTCCTCGGCACGCGCATTGAAGTAATCGGCGAGTTTCTTGCCGGTGAACATGCCCTTGACCATCCCGGCCAGCAGAATCTTCGCAGCGGTCTTGATCTCCAATGCCTTTTCTGGCCGGTTCACAAGATCGATGCCGAGGAACTTGCCCATCCTGTCGTAATTCGTGCGCCAAGTGAGTTGCACGAAGCCGCGCCCGAAATAGGTCTGGCCGGTCTGCGGATCAGCCACGCCATAGGTTCGCCCGCGCCCGCGCCCATATTCCTCGATGCCTCTGAAGGTGCGGTCGGTTTCGTGATGTGCGGTTCCCAATGCATAAGCGAGCCAGCGGTCGTCTTGCTTGGAATATTCGCTTTCCCACAAGTCGAGAATGGCGTTGAGGCCATCGACCTGGGTCTGTTTCAAACTGCCGCCAAAAAGATGGTTGCGTATATAGTCGTAAAAGAATCGGCGATTGATCAATGTCTGTCCTTTCCGGTTTTGGAAAAGGACAATTCTAGGTTCGCCGCAAACGACGGGGATAAGAGTGGCTAGCTTGTTGCGTGCTTTCGTAATTTTCCTGTTCGCGCTGTTCGCGGGCACGGAGGCGCGCGCCGATGCGGACTTTGACCGTTTCATCCAGTCGCTCTGGCCGCGGGCGCAAGAACTCGGAATTTCCCGCCGCACATTCGACGCCAATACGCGCGGGTTGGAGCCGGATCTGTCGCTGCCCGATCTGGAATTGCCCGGACGTAAGGTCGATCCGTCGAAAGGGCAAGCTGAGTTCATCCAGTCGCCGGAAGTCTATGTCTCGGAAAAGGCAATTTCGAATCTTGCCGCGCGCGGCAGGAAACTGCGCGACGAACATGCGGCCACCCTGAAAGCCATTGAGCAGAAGATCGGCGTGCCGGGGCCGGTGATCCTCGCTATTTGGGGTCGCGAGACGGCATTCGGCGGGCATACACTCACGCTCGACGGAATCCGCACACTGGCGACGCAGGCTTATCTCGGCCGCCGCAAGGACCAATTCCGCGAGGAGCTTCTGTATGCGCTGAAAATGCTGGAAGACGGTCACGCGAAACGCGCCGACATGAAAAGCTCATGGGCGGGTGCCATGGGCCACACGCAATTCCTGCCGTCTGATTTTTATCGTCACGGCGTCGATTTTGACGGCGACGGAAAAATCGACGTGTTCAATTCCATTCCCGATGCGCTGGCCTCCGCCGCGCGCCAGCTCGCCGAGAAGGGATGGAAACGCGGCGTGCGCTGGGCCCTGGAGGTGCATGTGCCGGACAATGTGGACTGCACCATCGCCGAGCCAAGATTCACGCTGCCACTGGGAGAATGGGAAAAGCGTGGATACAAGCTTGCTTACGGCAGGAAACATTCCGGTGGCGAGGCGGGCGAGAGCGCTTCCCTCTTGATGCCCGCGGGCCTTTATGGTCCGGCGTTCCTCACCACGAAAAACTATTTCGTGCTGAAGGATTATAATTTCTCCGACCTTTACGTGCTGTTCGTTGGCCACCTCGCCGACAGGATCGCGGGCGGCAAGCCGTTCGAGCGCGCGTGGGACAAGGTCACGCAATTGCAGAGCGGGCAGGTGGAAGAGATGCAGAAAATTCTCAGCACGCGCGGTATTTATGCCGACAAGCTCGACGGGAAGGCGGGGATGCTCACCCGTTCCGCGCTCGGCAAATATCAGAAGACGAACGGCCTGAAGCTCGACTGCTGGCCGACAGCGGCGGTGCTCAATCACATGCGCGGCCGTTAAGGGAGCCACAAACTCAAACGGCCGCCCGAGGGCGGCCGTTTTATCTCAAGCCAGTGAACGATCAGCGGCGATAGTAATAGTGGGTGTAGTTCGCGCCATAAGGCGGGCAGGTCCAGCGTGGCTTGCCATAGTACGGATTGCCCCACTGGTCGTAGCCGCGGATGCGCGCCGCCCAGAAACCGTTCGGGCAATCTGAGTCCGGACGACCCTGATAGCCCTGATAATAATAATAGCCTTCTTGCGGCGCCCAAGAATGATAGCGCGGCTCGACGTTGGCGCGGGCGGCGGCGCCGAACAGCGCGAGGCCGACGCCTACACCGACACCGACACCAAGTGCGTTAAAGAAACGGCGTTCAGCACGGCCCTGTGCGTCCGCGGACGTCGCCGCGGCGAAAGCCGTGACGATCAGCGCCGCGATCATCGTCAGGGCGATCAAGGTCTTCTTCATGAGGTTTCTCCTGGGACGCATCGGCCTTGGGCCGGATGCTCGAATCAAACTGGGACAGAGTGCGCGCAAGTGGAAGCCCGGATCAACTGATGGCGGATTTTGGCTGAAATTTGTTTTTGCCCTATACCGCACTGCGCCATAGTCTGAACGGGCGTTCAGGAAGCGGCGGAATGCAATAGGTTTTGTCGCATTCGTGCCAACGGCAACCAGACATGGAGCCCGGCTTGACCCAAGCGAGACGGATGGCTGCCGCGTGCAGTCGATGCTGCCCGCGGACCCGCCCGATCAGCCACAACAGCCGTGTGCTCCGTGCGGAAGGCAGGATCGTCCCTTCCGGATCAAGAAGCGCCACAGCGGAAGGAAGGCTCGCCGATGCCGCCGGAAAAATCCACGCGAGCACAACCTGCATTGTGATGGCAGCACTGTACTGAAGGTGATTGCTTAGCGGGCAGGCGCGGGTTGTGCCGCAGCCGACTGGGTCGCCGGCGTGGACGGAGCATCGGCCATGTTCGGGGCCGGCGCCGTCATCGAAAGCGCAAGCGCGCTTGCGATGTTCTCGGCGATGCAGCCGTAGCTCCAGTCGTTCATATGGAAGAGATCGGAAGACAGGAATTCGGAGAAGGAGATGTCGCGCGTCTCGTGCCAGTATTCCATGATGGCAAAACGCTTGAATACGGGCACGCCCGCTTCGGCCGCGACTTTCGCCAGCAGACGCACCATCGGCTTGGCGTCGGCATCGATAAGAACTTTCGGCGCATATTGCGGATCGATGATCACGGCATCGGCGCCGGTCGCGCGGATGCGCTGCAGTCCGTCGCGGATCAGCGGCGCTTCGGCATCGACGCCGTTCGCGCGCAGGAGGGCATTGGTACCGACCTGCCAGAGCACGAGGTCGGGGCGTTCCTGTTTCAACTCGTCGTCGAGGCGGTGGAGCATTTCCAGCGCGTCTTCGCCGCTAACGCCACGGTTGAGGACGTTGATCGTCGCCTTGGGGAACAACGTGCGCAGCTTCAGTTCCAGGCGGTGCGGATAACTCATGTCTTCCGAAGTCGCGCCGACACCGGCGGTGGAGGACGAACCGAGGGCGAGAATGGTGACGCGTTCGTTGCGCGCAGCGCGGGCGGCGAGCCGGTAGAGCGGCTCATTCAATCGGACGAGTTCGGCGGGGGCGGCGCAGTCGTGATGGTGGCCTCTGGAATCGCTCGCGAGCGCCGGGGTTACGAGTACCCCAGCCGCCAGAACACAAGCGGCGAACTTCCGGAAAGCCATTATTTGGAGGTGCCTTTGTAGTTGGTCAGAGAAGCCCCACGGACAACGAAGTCGGCCAGCAGCCGCCCGAGACATAAGTGAATACTTTCGAATAATCCATCGTTTTTGGTTGAACTCAAATCAAAGGCTCCCGTCTCGTTCCAGTGGCGCATGATCTCGAAGCGATCGAACATCGATATATCAAGGGTTTCCGCCACCCATCGCATGTTCTGGGTATAGTTAGCGGTGTCCATGATGGCAGCCATGCGCGGGCTGTACTGCATGTTGAGAAGCACCACATCTGAACCGGCTTGGAGGATCAAGGCCGATCCTTTTTGCAGTGCAAGACCAAGATCCTCAGGCGGCAACCCACGCAGCGATTCCACGGTACCAGCCTGCCAGATTACAAGTGCCGGCTTTAGCTCGGCCAGCATGTCCGGCAGCAGCGGCAGGAATTCGCTCGCCGACCGGCGCGGCGCGGCGCGCACGGTCAGGCGGATTTCCACGCCGGGCAACAGTTCGTGCAGGGCCTGCTCGGAATAGGACGGATAGCTTTTCAGTCCCTTCACGGCTCCGGTCTGCGAGGGCGTGCCGGACAGCAGCAGGATGTCCAGCCGCTGCGAACGTTTCACCGCTAACGAAGCATGCGGTAGCGACGATTGCGGTATGGTCAGCGCATCCGGCACGCTACACCGCCGGTCAGTGACCGCCTCCGCTTTCGCGGTGACGGCAAACAGCGCGGCCAGCAAGGCCAGCATTGCGATTGAATATCGTCCCACGTTCAGCATCCCCTAGGCCGCCGCTTTTTGGGTGCGCCGGTCCAGCCCCTGATACCAGCTCATTAAAGCGGCGAGTCCGACCATCAGCAATACGCCGAATAGGCTCACGGTCACCTGCATCCAGACCCTGGCGGAGACCTCCGTCAGCAGGAAATGGGCGGTGAACGAAAGGAATACGCCGAGGCAGAACACCTCCAGCGAATGCTTGCCGCAGAGGATGACGGGTTGCGCCCATGCCGATTGCAGAAAGGTTGCATCGCGCGGAATGAAACGCACCACCAAAATGGCCAGCGCCAGAAAGTGGGCGAGCCGCAAAGGGGACAGCCCGGTCTTATTGAGCGGGAAAATATAGAGCCAGCCCGGCAGGCTGGCGGCGAGTTTCGGAAACAGCCAGATCGTCGATAGCCACGCGGCGAAGACGAGATAGGCGATGCAGGCCGCGATCACGATATTCGACCTGATAATCTTCGTGATCCACTCCGCGCGTCCGACCGCGCACCATGCGCCGATCATGAACAGCAACTGCCACGCCACGGGATTGAAATACCAGTTTCGCTCGGTCGGATAGAGCTTCAGATTCCAGCCGGTCCATTTGGCGACCAGATAGACCGTAATGGAAGCGAGGATCGCCGCCGTCGGCGCCCGCAACATGAACCAGAGCATCAGCGGGAAAAACAGCATCAGCACGATGTAGAGCGGCAGCACGTCTAGGTTCGCGAGCAGGAAGCGCAGCCGCAATACTTCCAGCAAAATTACGTCCGGCCGCTCAAAGAACTGGACGATGTTCATTTCCTCGACGAACAGCGGGTTCTCGAAGCGTCCCGCGACATAGCCGATCTGCGCGATGTAGATCACCGACAGAAACACGAACGCGACATAGAGCTGCCAGGTGCGCTTGAAAATGCGCGCCGCGCCGACCACGAAGCCGCGCTCGTGGATGATGCGGCCGTAGACGAAGGCGGCGGTGAAGCCCGAAATGAAAACGAAGATTTCGGCGGCATCGCTGAAGCCGAAATTCGCGATGGTGATCCAGCTGATGCTGTTCGACGGCACATGGTCGAGGAAGATAAACCACAGCGACAGCCCGCGAAAAAAATCGAGCCGCAGGTCGCGGACGGTTGCGGGCGGCGGTGCCGGTTTGGACATCGAGTGCTGTGTTTCTTTCGATTCTGCCAAATTCTAGGCCATGCACACCGGCTTGAGAACGGCGCGGCGCGCGCCTTATGTCCGTTGTAACGGGCTGCCGTCCACCGTCTCGTAGTGAGGCTTGAGATCGAGAAGCGGCGTGCCGTCCAGGCAGTCGATGCCGATCACGCTGAGCCGGTTGCCCTCAATGCCGACCAATTCCACCACCGAGAGTGCGATCGGGTTCGGCCGAACCGGCGATCTCAGCGCGAAGGTGCCGCGCGTCTCACCGAGATGCCGCGGTACTTGCCGGACGAGATCGCGGCGTGCCTGGTCCATGAAATAGACCACGACCATGCGCGGGAATTTCTCGACCCCCTCAAGGGCGGCCGCATAACGCGGATCGACTTCGATGGTACAAATTTCACGGGTGAGCCGGCCGTTCTTCGGGCATTCGGCGCGGGTCTTCCATGGCGTGCGGATGCGCCCGATGAAATAGAGGCCGGCATCGAAATCCGCGGGCAATTCGACGGGTATCTCGCCGGGGCGCATGTCCGAATTTTCCGTCTCGCTCATGGCCGCTGACTATAGGCACAGCGGACTTCGAGCGATCCCCACCTGCCGTTCAGAGTAGGCCGCGTCCCAGGGTGGGGCGGCTTCTGGAGGATTGCGCATCCACCGGGAGGGACGCGAGAAAAACCTTGAATACAATCATAGAGTTTATTTATTTTTAACATATATCTTTGATTGTATACCCTCTTGCTGTCCCTTCTGTCTGTTGGCGAGGGCCTTTTACCGAGGGCCAATCCCAAACGAAAAGCGCCGGGGAAATTTTCCCCGGCGCTTGATCGTTTCGTCCTTCGGCCCGGATCGGATGAACCGGCGCCGGAGCAAGGCAAGAAGCTCAGAACATGCCGAGCAGGATGGCCCCCACAAATGCGAAGGCCACGCAGATCGCGAGCACATTGATCCGTTGGGCTAGTTCCAAAGGTCTGTCTCCCTGGCCATTTGACCTGTATCGAACCTAAGCCCGGAAGCCCCGTCCGCAAGCAGCAATTTTTGTGCAGTGCGGCACGAATTTATTGCTTTGAGGCGGCAATGACCAGATTTTGGGCCTGCGACAGCCGGGGACGCTGGATGGGCGAACGCAAGGAAATTCTCCGGTATTCAGAAACCGCAAAATTTTGTGGACCGATTGGGCCGAATTCACGGCAACGGTAGTTTGGTAAGCCCCATGGCCGGATACGGGCCGCGTTGAGCATCCATTAACGAGCTTCCTTGAGCCGGTCTTAAGCCCATTCCTCGCATTTTCCGCAAATGGCGCGGGGATCAGCCTGGTATTTCGTCGCCCCGTTGGTGGCGCTTTCGGTCGCTGGATGCCGCTTCTCGGATTTCGAGGAGCGCGATCCCTGGCGCGCGCAGGCCGAGGAAGAATGCCTCGCCAGGCAGGCGTTCCAGCCATCGGCTTTCGTGGAAGAAGGCTCGGAGCTGAACGGCCCCGGCCGCTGCGGCATGATCAAGCCGCTGAAGGTGGTAGCGCTCAGCCAGGGCTTCGTCACCGTGCATCCGACGGCGCAGCTTGGCTGTCCGATCGTCGCCAGCGTCGAATACTGGTTCGAGAAAGTGGTGCAGCCACAGGCCGAAGCCTGGTTCGGCGAGCCGGTGGTCGAAATCCGGCAAATCTCCGCCTACTCCTGCCGCACCATGAACGGCCAGCGCGGCGCGTCAATTTCCGAACATTCCTTCGGCAATGCGCTGGATATCTCGACGTTCAAGCTGCAAAGCGGGCGCGAAGTGAAGGTCAAGGACGGCTGGAAGGGGCGGCCGGACGAAAGCGGCTTCCTCCGCAACATCCATGCGCAAGCGTGCGATTATTTTTCCACCGTGCTCGGACCGGGCGCCGATGCGTTTCACTACGATCACCTGCATGTCGATCTTTCGCGGCGAGCTTCGGGAAGAAACGTATGCAATCCGGCGCCGCAAAATATTCCGCAGCCGCCACGCATGTCCCGCGGCGTGCCGATGGCGCGCGCGCCGGTAATGCAGGCACCGCAGCCAATGCCGGGTGCTTCACCGGCGGAGCGGCTGGCAGGCCGCGGCGATTCACCCTTTGCGCTGCGCGCAGCGCCGCCGCGCGGGCCGAATGTGATCGCGCGCGACGGCAGCGTGCGTGATGTGGGTGCGCCGATGGTGCTCGGCCAGCAACCGCCGCCGCACAGTTCATTCAATGCGCCAATGGCAGTGGACCAGCGCGCACTCCGGACATTCGGCGCGCCGGCCGGAATGCAGCGGCCCATGCCGCCGGCGGGGGTCGGACCGAACGCGCGCAAGAGCGATCCGATGGTGACGGGTTCGCTAAAAGCGGCTTCCGTTGCGAAACCGGGCAAGCCCGCCGCGAGTCGTTTAAGTCCGAAACCGATCGGGGAAGATCACGAAGGTCCGGCGGAAACGCTGACGGTGTTCAATCTGCCGAAGGGAAAGAAAGAATAATCGTCATCCCGGGCGCAGCGCAGCACGTTGTGATACCTGCAGACCCGGGATCGCAATCAATTAGACGATCCCGGCTCTCGCGATGCTCGGCCGGGATGACGGCTACTTGCGATCCTTCGGCTCGCCATACCCGCCCGCCGTCGGCGTTCGGATGATGACCGCTTCGCCCGCTTCCAGCACGGTCTGATCGCAGCCTTGCAATCTCTCGATGCGGCCGTCCTTGCGGCGGACGGAATTCTCGCCGACCTCGCCATTGCCGCCACCCGCCAGACCGAATGGAGGAACGCGGCGGTGACCGGAGAGAATCGCGCAGTCCATTCTTTCGAGAAAACGGATACGGCGCAAAATGCCATCGCCCGCTTTCCATTTTCCGCGTCCGCCGGAACCTTTGCGGATATGAAAATCCTCTAGCAGCACCGGGAAGCGGAACTCCAAAATTTCCGGGTCTGTCAGGCGTGTGTTGGTCATATGCGTGTGCACGGCATCGGTGCCGTCGAAATCCGGACCGGCGGGCGAGCCGGAGCAGATCGTTTCGTAATACTGGTAGCGGTCGTTTCCGAAGGTGAGGTTGTTCATGGTGCCCTGCGCGGCGGCGAGCGCGTTGAGGGCGCCGAACAGCGTGTCGGTGACGGCCTGCGAGGTTTCGACATTGCCCGCGACGACGGCGGCCGGATATTCCGGCGATAGCAGGGACTTCTTTGGAAGGACAATGTGTATCGGCCGCAGGCAGCCCGCATTCATCGGGATGTCATCGTCCACCATCATGCGGAACACATAGAGCACCGCGGCACGGGTAACGGGTGCGGGCGCGTTGAAATTGGTCGGCTGCTGCGGGCTGGTGCCGGTGAAATCGACGGTGGCTTCACGCTTCTTTTTATTGACCGAGATTTTGACTTGGATCCGGGTGCCCTGATCCATCTCGTAGGAAAATTCCGCGTCGTGCAAACGATCCAGGACGCGGCGCACGGATTCCGCGGCGTTGTCCTGCACATGATTCATGTAGGCGCGCACGACCTTCAGGCCAAAACCGGAAAGCATCTTGCGAAGTTCAAGCACGCCCTTCTCGTTGGCGGCGATCTGGGCCTTCAGGTCGTTCACGTTCTGCGTGAGATTGCGGACGGGATATTTGCCGCCGGTCAGCAGCGCGCTCAATTCCGGTTCGCGAAATTTACCGCGATCGACCAATTTGAAATTATCGATATAGACGCCTTCCTGCTCGATGTGGGTCGCGTGCGGCGACATGGAGCCGGGCGAAATGCCGCCGATATCTGCGTGGTGACCGCGCGAGGCGACCCAGAAGAGAATTTGCGAATTGTTGTTCTTGCGCCCCCTCCCTTTCCCTCCCCCGCGAGCGGGGGAGGGCAGGGTGAGGGAAGCGAACACGGGCGTGCAGACTGTAATATCGGGAAGATGCGTGCCGCCGTTATAGGGAGCGTTCAGCGCATAGACGTCGCCGGGTTTAATTTTCCCTTTGTTTTCCCGCAGCACGGTCTCGACGGACTTGTCCATCGAGCCGAGATGCACCGGCATGTGCGGCGCGTTGGCAACGAGGTTGCCGTCCGCGTCGAACACGGCGCAGGAGAAGTCGAGCCGCTCCTTGATGTTCACCGAATAGGCGGTGTTCTGCAGGGTGACCCCCATCTGCTCGGCGATCGACATGAAGAGATTGTTGAAGACCTCGAGCATCACCGGGTCGGCCTTGGTGCCGACGGCACGCTTGCGGGCGAGCGTCTTGTAGCGCGTGAGCGCCAGATGATTTTTGGGCGTCACCTTCGCGCGCCAGCCATTTTCGATCACGACCGTCTGGTTCGGCTCGATCAGCAGGGCTGGGCCGGTGACCGTATGGCCAGGCTTCAACTGGTCGCGGGTGAAGACGGGGGCGGCGTGGAATTTTCCGCTGGAAAAAAATCTCGTCCTGCGGCGCGGCTTCGGCGGCTTCGATGTTCCCGAAGGGAATTTCTTTTCTTCAAATTTCGCCCCGCCGCCGATGGCTTCGACGGAGAGGGCTTCCAGTGTGACGCCGCGTTCCTTGTCGGAGAAACCAAACCGCTCGCGGTGGTTGGCGTGAAACCAGAGTTTGATGTTGCTGGCCCCCCTGAAGTGGCCGAAAATCCTGCCGCCCACCCGCAGCGGATTTGACGGAGGAAAGTCCTGATGGCCGGCTTTGCGGGCCGCTTTCAGTTTTTCGTAACGGCGGACGGATTCCTCGTAATCGAAACCCGGTGCGTATTCCGCGGCATCGACCGGTAGCGTGGTGTCGGTGCCGCTGTAGCGGGTATGCGCTTTCACGATGAAGCGGATATCGTTCGTGTCGACGCCTTGCCGCAGCAATTCAGCCTGCGCTTCCTGCGCAAGCTCCTCGACCATCTTCACGAGCAGCGCGTCTTTCTCACGCTCCTGGGCGACTTCCGGCAATGTCATCTCGACCGCGCGCTGGCGCGTGGCGCTGATGTCGGCGAGGCCCATGCCATAAGCGGAAAGAAGCCCCGAAAGTGGATGGATCAGCACGCTCTTCATGCCGAGCGCGTCAGCGACCAGACATGCGTGCTGGCCGCCGGCGCCGCCGAAACAGTTCAGCGCATAGCGCGTCACGTCATAGCCGCGCGCGACGGAGATTTTCTTGATCGCATTCGCCATGTTCTCCACGGCGATGTGGATGAAGCCGTCGGCGACTTGCTCCGGCCGCTTGCCGATCTTTTTTGCGAGGGCCGCGAAAGCGGTGTGGACTGCTTTCGCGTCGATTGGCTGGTTTTGCTTGGAGCCGAAAATCTTCGGGAAGAAATCCGGGATCAGCTTTCCCGCCATCACGTTCGCATCGGTCACGGTCAGCGGCCCGTTGCGGCGGTAGCATTTGGGACCGGGATCGGCGCCCGCCGAGTCCGGCCCGACGCGGAAACGAGAACCGTCGAAATGCAGGATCGATCCGCCGCCGGCCGCGACCGTGTGAATGAGCATCATCGGTGCGTGCATGCGGACACCCGCGACTTCGGTTTCGAACGCGCGCTCATACTCGCCGTTGAAGTGTGCGACATCGGTGGACGTGCCGCCCATATCGAAGCCGATGATCCTGTCGAACCCGGCTTCGCTCCCGGTCTGCACCATGCCCACGACGCCACCGGCGGGGCCGGAGAGGATCGCGTCCTTGCCTTGAAAAAAATCGGCGGAGGTGAGGCCGCCGGAGGACATCATGAACATCAGCCGCGCAGCAGATTGAATTTTATCTTCACCTCCCCCTGCAAGGGGGAGGTCGGCGCGTAGCGCCGGGTGGGGGTCATTTTCATTGCCTGATGAATTCTCGGATGCTTTTGCCCCCCTCCCTCCTCCCCCTGCAAGGGGGAGGTCGGCGCGTAGCGCCGGGTGGGGGTCATTTTCATTGCCTGATGAATTCTCGGATGCTTTTGCCCCCCTCCCTCCTCCCCCTTGCAGGGGGAGGGAGGAAGAAATTGCGAGTTCTTCCCCCACCTGCGCCACATAACGCCGCAGGATTGGCGACAGATACGCGTCCACAACGGTCGTGTCGCCGCGGCCGACAAGCTTGATCAGCGGCGAGACTTCATGGCTGACGGAAACCTGCGCGAAGTGCATCTCGCGCGCGAGCTTCGCGACCTGCTGCTCATGCGCGGGATAGCGATAGCCGTGCATGAACAGGATCGCGATTGCCTCGATGCCGTCCTGCTTCAGCGTTTCCAGTTCGCGGGCAACCGCCGCGAGATCGGGGGCCTGCTCGACGGTGCCGTCGGCGCGCACGCGCTCATCGATTTCAACCGCGCGCTCATAGAGCATTTCCGGTTTGATGATCTGCTTCGCAAAAATCTTCGGGCGCGCCTGATAGCCGATCTTGAGTGCGTCGCGGAAGCCCTTGGTGACGAGGAGGGCGGTGCGTTCGCCTTTTCGTTCGAGTAGCGCGTTGGTGGCGACGGTGGTGCCCATTTTCACAGCACCAATTTTGTTTTCAGGGATGCGAGCGCCGGGCGCGAGGCCGAGACATTCGCGGATGCCGGCGATGGCGGCATCGCGGTAGGCGCCGGGATTTTCCGACAATAATTTGCGCGCGATCAGTTCGCCATCCGGTTTGCGCGCGATCACGTCGGTGAACGTGCCGCCGCGGTCGATCCAGAAATCCCAGCGATCCTTGCCCATGCCGCATCCTGTACGCCCATCAAATAAATCGTCAATGATTTGTTGACAAATTATTTGTGGGTCGTAGGCTTATCCGTCGGCATTGTCTGGCAGGGACGTCACGGATGCCAAGGGTGGGGCGGCTAGCGAGGGAGAGCGCGGGCAGAACCGATGCCGCGCTGGGCCCGATCGTTTCATCCGAACACCTTGCGCGGGGTGCCATGCCTTCGCTGTCCGAACTCGAATTCGGCCTCATCCTGCTCGGCCACGCTTTCGAGCGCTGGATGGTGCGCTGTGTGGCGGCGGCAGGACTGCCTGACGTCAATCCGATGGAAGTGCTGGTGCTGCATGCGGTTGCGCATCGCGGCCGTCCGAAGCGCATCGCTGACATTTGCCTCGTGCTCTCGATTGAGGACACGCATCTCGTAACCTATGCGGTGAAGAAACTCGACGCCGCGGGATTGCTGACCACCGGCCGCAAGGGCAGCGAAAAGACCGTTTCGCTTTCTTCCAAAGGCGAGGCGGTCGTAAAACGATACGGCAAGATCAGGGAGCAGCTGCTGGTCGCGCCGGTGAAAGCAACCGGTGCCGACGAAAAGCGTCTGAGTGAAATCGCAAGTTTGATGCGCGCGCTTTCGGGTCATTACGATCAGGCCGCTCGCGCGGCTGCGAGTCTGTAGCCATGAAAATCATTCGAGGAACGCTCGATCGCCTCTATCTTTATTCGGGATATCTCGCGGGTTTTTTCCTGCTATCGATCTTCGTTCTGATGTTGCTCCTATCCGCCGGAAGGCCGGTTGGGCTGAACGTGCGCTCGGGCGACGACTTTATCGGCTGGTGCATGGTGGCGATGTCGTTCCTTGGCCTCGCGCATACATTCCGTTCGGCCGAGATGATTCGCGTGGGACTGGTGGTGGACCGGCTCGGGCCCCGAGTGCGGTATTGGTTCGAGATGTTCGCGCTGGTCGTCGGGGTCGCCGCGACCGGTTCCTTTGCCTGGTATGCCGGATGGATGACGTATTTTTCCTGGCTCATCAACGAGCCGTCGCAGGGCGTGATCGTGGTGCCGATCTGGATTCCGCAGCTTGGTTTTTCGCTCGGGCTCGCGATCCTGTTCGTCGCCTTTGTCGATGAGTTTTTTCATGTGGCGAGCGGCGGTGCCCCGCATTACGAAAAGCCGAAACCCAAGACGGCCGAGGAAGCAATCGAGCAAGCCGTGCAGAGTGCGGTCTGATGGATTTGATCCAGACGGCACTTGTCTTGCTGTTGGTTCTCTTCTTTCTGCTCGCGGGCG
This sequence comes from Xanthobacteraceae bacterium, assembly GCA_022844205.1. Classification (GTDB taxonomy): domain Bacteria; phylum Pseudomonadota; class Alphaproteobacteria; order Rhizobiales; family Xanthobacteraceae; genus JAUSIF01. Next base: position 64,332 of record JALHMF010000010.1, read on the forward strand.
GCGTCTGGATCGCGGTGGCGCTGCTGGTCACCGGTTTTGCCGGCATGTGGTTCGCGGGTCATCCGCGTCCCGGCGATCTTCTCGCTACGACAATCTGGGGCGAGAGCTCAAGCTACACGCTCGCGGCACTTCCGATGTTCATCTGGATGGGCGAGATATTGTTTCGCACGCGGCTGTCGGAAGAAATGTTCCGCGGGCTTGCGCCTTGGCTGAACCGCATTCCCGGCCGCTTGATGCATGTGAACGTGCTCGCCTCGGGACTTTTCGGTTCGGTGTCCGGTTCTTCCGCGGCGACTTGCGCAACGGTCGCCAAGATCGCGCTGCCCGAATTGAAGAAACGCGGCTACGACGAAAAGCTAAGCCTCGGATCGCTGGCCGGCGCCGGCACGCTCGGCATCCTCATTCCGCCGAGCATCATGATGGTCGTCTACGCCGTGGCGGCGGATGTTTCGATCATCCAGATTTTTCTGGCGGGGTTTCTGCCGGGTCTGCTCGTGATGGCGCTTTATTCCGGCTACATCGCGGTCTGGTCGCTCGCGAACCCGGACAAGCAGCCGCCGCCGGAGCCGGAAATGTCGTTCAGCGAAAAGCTGCGCGAGTCCGCCAATCTCATTCCGTGCCTGCTGCTAATCGCGTTCGTGTTCATTGTGTTGATCATGGGCTGGGCTTCGGCGACGGAATGCGCGGCCTGGGGCGTGCTTGGATCGCTGATCATCGCCGCATGGCAGCGTTCGCTCACCTGGGAAAGTTTCTGGCAAAGTGCCATGGGCGCCACGCGCGTCACCTGCATGATCATGCTGATCCTTGCGGGTGCGTGGTTCATGTCGAAGTCGATGGCGCTGACGCAGATTCCGAACGCGCTCGCGAACTGGGTCGATGGATTCAACCTCAGTCCCTATGCGCTGATCGCGGCACTGCTCCTGATGTACATCATCCTCGGCACGGCGCTCGACGGCATTTCGATGATCGTGCTGACCACGGCTGTGGTGCTGCCGATGGTACAGAAAGCCGGGTTCGATCTTGTCTGGTTCGGCATTTTCGTCGTGTTGATCGTGGAAATGGCCGAGGTTACGCCGCCGGTCGGGTTCAATCTGTTTGTGCTGCAAACCATGAGTGGCAAGGATTCCAACACGGTAGCGCTGGCCGCATTGCCGTTCTTCTTCCTGCTTGTTCTTGCGGCGGCGATCATTACCATATTCCCCCAGATCGTGATGTTCCTGCCGCGTTTGGCATTTCCTGCGGGTTAGAAACGGAGACGTCTCATGTTTATCCTCAAACGTAGTGTGTTGATCGGACTGACTGTCTACGCGCTGGCTTCGGGTCCGGTGCTGGCGCAAACCAAATGGAATTTGCCGAGTGCCTATCCGGCGACCAACTTCCACACCGAAAATCTCGCGCAGTTCGCGAAAGAGGTGGAGGCAGGTTCCGGCGGCAAGCTGACGATCACGCTGCATCCGGGTGCTACGCTGTTCAAGGCGCCGGAGATCAAGCGCGCCGTGCAGACCGGCCAAGCGGAAGCGGGCGAGGTGCTTGTCTCCCTGCTGGAGAACGAAGACCCGGTCTTCGGTCTCGACGTGGTGCCGTTTCTCGCCACGAGCTACAACGAAGCGCGCAAGCTTTACAACGCGAGCAAGCCGGCGATCGAAAAGAAGCTCGCAAGCCAAGGCATCGTGTTGCTCTATGCCGTGCCGTGGCCGCCGCAGGGAATCTTCGCGAAGAAGGACATCAACACGGTCGCCGATCTCAAGGGTTTGAAGTGGCGCGCGTATAATGCAGGCACCACGCGCATCGCAGAACTCGCCGGCGCGCAGGCTGTCACAGTGCAGCAGGCGGAACTTGCGCAGGCGCTCGCAACGGGCGTTGTCGAATCTTTCATGACTTCGGGCGCGACCGGCGTCGATACCAAGGCATGGGAGACGATGTCGCATTTCTACGACACGCAGGCTTGGATTCCGAAAAACATCGTAATGGCGAGCAAAGCCGCCCTCGACAAGCTCGATGCGCCGACGCGAGAGGCGGTAATGAAGGCCGCCGCCGCCGCGGAAGAGCGCGGCTGGAAGACGAGTGCCGAAAAGACCAGCGGCTATCTTGAAACGATGAAAACGAACAAGATGAAAGTGCTGCCGCCTAGCGCCGAACTGAAGTCCGGTCTTGCCAAGATCGGCGAGACGCTCACCGCCGAATGGACCAAGCGCGCGGGTGCCGACGGCGAGGCGATCATCGCGGCCTACAAAAAGTAATCCTCTCTCGAATGTGAGAAAGCCCGGAGAATTTCTCCGGGCTTTCTTCTTAGCGTTTCACGCGCGCCCGCATTCCGGCGAGCACGACGCCGACAACCGCGACGGCAAAGACAAGCGTTTCCGCGTCGATTGTTTCCTGATTCAGCCATGCGGCGACGGCGATGGTGACAAAAATCTGCAAGAGCTGCACCTGCCCGACGCGCGCGATGCCGCCCCTGTGCAGTCCGGCGTTCCAGAAAAAGAATCCGAGATACTGGCTGAAGATCGCGACATAGAGGAACGCGGCCCACACATCCCACGGCACGCTTGCTGCATTCTCCGGCCAGACCGCAATGGTCCAGACGATCCATAAGGGCGACGTCAGCACCAGCGCCCATGAGATCACGAGCGGCCCGGACATTGTTCCCGTGAGCCGCCCGGACAGCGTGTAGCCGGCGGCGGCGGCGAGCACCGCGCCGAGCAGCGCGAGATCGCCGGTCGCGAGTTCATCAAGGCTGCTCTGGCGCAGGGCATAGAGAATGACGAGGGCCGCACCCGCGATGCCGGCGAGCCAGAAGGCGGGGCTTGGCCTTTCATTCGCGATGAGTGCCGCCGCGGCCGCGGTCGCGAGCGGCAGGATGCCGAGTACCACGCCGCCGTGGTTCGCGGGCACGGTCTGCATGCCGATCGCCATGAACAGCGGAAAGCCGAGCACGAGCAGGAAACCGATCAGATAAAGATCGCGCCGCTGTTCGCGCGTTGGAAACGGCGGCCGGACGACCAGAAGATAGATCGCGGCCAGCAACGAGGCGAGGGCGGCCCGGCCCATGCTGATGAAGAACGGATCGAGAGCCGGCATCGCGTAGCGCGTTGCCGGCAGCGTCGTACCGAAAATCACGACGCCGATGAAGCCGAGAAAAAATCCGGTGAGTTCGCGGCGCGAAAGCAATTCATCCCCCAGCCGTCTTCTTATTTATATGGCGAGGGCCCGAAGGGGTTAGCCTTCGAGCCCTCTCACTCAGCATCAGCCGGCCTGTAAGCCGGGTTCTGTATGGCCGGACCTCGCTTGCGCGAAATCCTGCGCGGCGGCCATTCTTCTGGGACGGCGCTTACGCGCCGCCTCGAGCAGCCAACCCGGATGACTGGTCCGAAGACCGGACTGGGATTTCTCCCCGCTTTCGCGAGGACAGGCCCGCGTCATCCCTATTCGGCTTTGCTCCCGGTGGGGTTTGCCATGCCGTCTCCGTTGCCGGAAACGCGGTGCGCTCTTACCGCACCTTTTCACCCTTACTGCCCCTCCCTTTATCCCTCCCCGCAAGCGGGGAGGGAGAGACAGGGGAGCGGTATCTTCTCTGTGGCACTCTCCCTGAAGTCGCCTTCGCCGGACGTTATCCGGCACCGTGTCTCCGTGGAGCCCGGACTTTCCTCTGCCCCGAAGGACAGCGGCCGCCCAGCCGACTGACGCTGCAAGGAATGGGGGCGCGCGGCCTTTGCGTCAAGGGCGTGTGCGGAATGCGGTTAGCGGAAATGAAAACGGCGGCCCGGAGGCCGCCGTTGTTCTCTGGGCACCAGATATCAGTTGGTGCCGCCGATGCCGCAAACGGCGGACATCGCGATCGCGTGGTATTTCGGAAACTTGTCGATCTCGACATGGCCGAGATTGTCGTTGTAGCGCGACACCGGCCGGCCGCCGGAGGGAAGCGCGCCGCCGCCGAACGGATTGCCCTGCTGCGTGAACAGGAGCGCGCGGCTGACATTCGGCGGAACCGCTTCGATCGGCCCCATCGAGGACGGATCGAAGGCGAGCAGCACCGCAACCCGTTTTTTCGTCATGCGGGCGGCGCTTACGGCGGAGTTGGCGCCGATGGAATGGCCTCCGATCACGATGGCGGATTTTTCAGCGGAAGCGCGGGCGGCGATGAAGCTTGCCTCGCCCCATTCATGCACGGAAGCGGTGACGTTCTTGATGCCGTTCATCTTGCGGGCTAGATCCGCCATGCCGCTGGAGAGCACGCCGCTGACCAGGCCGTACATCAGATAGACGCGAACGGGAACGCGAGTGGCCGCGCATTGTGCATGGGCGGTGGTGCATACCGTGACGAGCACGGCGAAAGCGAGAATAATACGGTGCATGATTTTTCGGGGACCCAGCCTCTGGAAAGTCGGCGGATTTTACTCATCCGCACCCGGCTGGCAACGGCCCGCGTGCAAACAGGCTGCGCTCATTCGCCCCGGCTTTGGCAGCATCCCCAAAATTCCGTCCCGGACACGCGGTTGGCGGGTCCGGGACGACACTGGTTCGATATTTATGCCGATGGCATGCGGATCAGCTGGTCCGGCCCATAAAGCGATGCACCCGTGCGCAATAGGCGCTGGATGCCTTGGTCATCGCTTTGGCACCGTGTCCGGCCTGGTAGTTCAAGACGGTCCTGCAGATGTCGCCACCCGCAATCTGCCAGGCGCCGGCGAGGTACTTCATGCCGAACCGGATGTTGTTTTCCGGGTCGTAGAGTTCCTCGCGCGAGCCGGTGAAGCCCATATACTTCGCCGTCTCGTGCTTGATCTGCATGAGGCCGACTTCACCGGCTGAACCCGTGAGCTGCGGATTCCATGTGCTCTCGACCATGACGACCGCCCGGGCAAAATCCCCGGGAATTCCGTGGGCCTTGGCATGGCGGTCGACGATCGCACCGATATCGCGATCGGTTCTGAACGAAGCGGCAGCCGGCAAGGCGGCTGCTGCGGCTGCGGCGAGTGCCGCGATCGCGAGATACGTTTTGCGGATTTGCATTCCTCCGCTTTCCTTCTGCTGTTGAAACAGCGAGGACAAGACGCTGGAAATCCGGAATGAATCCGAAAGGGTTCCGCAAAAAATCGAGTCGAATTGTCGCAGAGGAATTGCGTTTCCAAGAACGATCGTGCGCGAGGAGTCTTGCTCGCGCAGCATTCTTCCAATTGCGGCGTTGAGCCGGCGCTCAGGCGGCGCGCACGGGGCGGGAAGCGAGAATGCGCTTCAGCATTTCTGCGGTTGATGAATCGTAAACGCCATCGACCCGTGCGGGCCGGAAGTGACGCTGGAATGCAGCGACGGCATCGCGCGTACCGGCATCGTAGCTACCCGTGACGCTCAATCCGTATCCGTAATCCGAAAGCATCGACTGCATCTCGGAGACGGGCGATCCGCAGTCACCCACATTCAGAATTTTATTTCCGGCGACTGTAGCGGCCTCGACCCAGTGACCGACGCCCTTCCGGTGCAGAAGCGCCCACGGAAACTTCTCGCCCGGATCGATCTTGCGGCCAGGGGCCACGTCGGAATGGGCGAGCACGCGGTCGGCGCGGATCTTGTGGCGCGCGATGATGTCCTGGCAGAGCGCGATCACGGCCTCGATCTGGGCGTCGGGAAAATCCGGGTAGCCAAAATCATGGCCGGGATTGACGATCTCAATGCCGATGGAGCGCGAGTTGATGTCGCTGTCGCCTTCCCAGTTCGAAAGCCCCGCGTGCCATGCGCGCATCAACTCGGGCACCAGCTGCACGACGCGGCCGTCCTCGTGAACGAGGTAATGACAGGAGACGCGCGGCTCCTTGTCTTCGCATAATCTTGCGAGTGCCCCTTCCGCCGTCTGCATGCCGGTGTAATGCAGCACGATCATATCGGGCGCGCGACCGCCTGCCCTCGGCTCGACATTCGGCGAGGGGGAGAGTTCTTTCACGAACGGGCTGTCGGGCGGGAAGTTCAAGATTCTCTCATTGTCATTACCGGGCCGCAACGTCCCGCGAGCTTTCGAGCGGATGACGCCGCGAGACCCGGTAATCCATATAGCATTTGCGGCTCAGAATGGATCACCGGGTCACGCGCGCGCCAACGGCTCCCCGATACTCACTTCGTTCGTACGGGTCGCCGGGTCGCGGCGGCCCGGTGATGACAGGGTTGGCAACGCTTTATTAAGGTCCACAAAGCGTTAATCGCCGCTCAACCGGTCCGGCGTTTCACCCATGCTGCCTGTCTCCGTTCCGTCTAGGCAAAGCGGTTTTGCGGGCGGCAGGAGTGCCGCAAGCCCGGCGATGCGGAGAATCATAATGAATGCGGCCCGCCACAAGCCCGTCATGCTGCGCGAAGCGATCGCCGCGCTCGCGCCGGCGGATGGCGGACGCTATCTCGACGGCACGTTCGGCGCGGGCGGGCACACGCGCGCATTGCTGGAAGCCGCCGACTGCCGCGCGCTTGGCCTCGACCGCGACAAAAGCGCGATCACCGGCGGTGCTGAACTTGTGCAATGGGCGAAGGGCAGGCTGGTGCTTGCCGAGAACCGTTTTTCATCACTCGATGAAGCCGCGAACGATCTTGGCTTCGCGCCGCTCGACGGCGTGCTGCTCGATCTCGGCGTTTCGTCGATGCAGCTCGACGAGGCCGAGCGCGGATTTTCTTTTCGTCATGACGGCCCGCTCGACATGCGCATGGGCGCATCCACGCTGAGTGCCGCGGATATTGTAAATGAGTGGAGCGAGGCCGAACTGTCGCGGGCGATCTCCACGCTGGGCGAAGAGAAGAAGGCGCGCTTCGTCGCGCGTGCTATCGTGAACGCGCGCAAGGAGAAGCCGTTTTCGCGCACCAGCGAACTCGCCGAGACCGTGCGCGGCGCGATCCACGGCAAGAAAACCGATATCGATCCGGCGACGCGCACCTTTCAGGCGCTGCGCATGCTCGTAAACGAGGAATTGCAGGAAGTCGCCGAGGGCTTGCTTGCGGCCGAGCGCGCATTGAAGCCCGGTGGCCGGCTTGCGGTGATTTCGTTTCATTCGCTTGAGGATCGCCTCGTCAAAATGTTCTTTGCATCGCGCGGTCCGGCTCCGGCCCCGTCGCGCCACCTGCCGGTCACGCAATCGCTTCCCGCGACGTTTCAGACGCTCGCGAAGAAGCCATTGACCGCAAGCGACGAAGAAGTGCGGGACAATCCGCGTGCGCGGTCCGCGAAACTTCGCGTGGGCGAGCGCACCCATGAAAAAGCCCGCAGCGACGATCCGTTCGCGGGTCTGCTTTCGCGCTACTCCTCGCTCGAACGCAGCGGGAAGAGGTGAGTGATGCTGCGCATCCTCCATCTTCTCGCGGTGCTCTGCCTCGTCGGGGCGGCGGTCGTCGTCTATAAGGTGAAATACGAATCCACCTATGAGGCGCAGCGCACGGTGAAGCTGCGCGCCGAAATCCGTGCCGAGCGCGAGAAGATCAACGCACTGCGTGCCGAGTGGACGCGGCTCGCGACACCCGCCCGCATCCAGGATCTGGCAACCCGCCATCTCGGCATGAAGCCGCTCAGCATCGCGCGCATCGACGATCTCAACAATCTGCCCGCAAAGCCACCGAGCCTCACTTCGGACGATCCGATCGGCGAGATCATCGAAACGTTCGAGGAAGCTCCGGCGAACGATCCGCTCGGCAAATTCCTGCGCGACCTGAATGGCGAGGGCAGGAAGCCATGAACTTCGCCGGTGTCCGCGATCTGACACTTGCATGGATGCGCTGGCTCGACCGCTCGCTGCGGCCAAGCGTCAGCGCACAAACGACCCGTGCCCGCATCGGGATGGTGGGTGTCGCGTTCGCCATTCTCTATCTCGTAATCGCCGGACGGCTGATTTCGTTCGGCTTCGTGCCCGAGGATTATTTCGGCAATCGCGCGCGCGTGCGTGCCTCGGATGCCGTTTCCGCATCGCGTCCCGACATCCTTGACCGCGAAGGCCGCCTCCTTGCATCCGACATCAAGACGCCCTCGCTGTTCGCGAACCCGATGCGCATTCAAAAGAGTGTCGGTGTCGATGAGGCGATGGAACTGATCACCGCCGTGCTGCCGGACCTCGACAACGCCGAGACGCGGGAGCGGCTGTCCGCCAGGAAACGGTTTGTCTGGCTGAAGCGGGAAATCACGCCGAAGCAGCAGGCCGAGCTGCATCGTCAGGGGATTCCCGGCATCGGCTTCCTGCGCGAGAGCCGCCGCATCTATCCGGGTGGGGCGGAAGCCTCGCATATTCTCGGCCATGTGAATCTTGCCAACGCCGGTGCCGCCGGCATCGAACGCTGGATCGATGGCGGCGGGCTCGCCGAACTGCATCAGGCGGGGCTTGCGAGCGGGCGCTCGCTGGAGCCGGTGGAGCTTGCGCTCGATCTGTCCGTGCAGCACGCGCTGCGCGACGAACTCGTTGCGGCGAAAGACAAATTCAAGGCCATCGCCGCGGCGGGACTGCTGCTCAACGTCAACACCGGCGAAGTGGTGGCGATGGCCTCGCTCCCCGATTTCGACCCGAACAAGCCGGGCAAGCTCGAGACAAACCAGTTGAACCGGCTCGTATCCGGCGCGTTCGAGATGGGCTCGACCTTCAAGGCGCTGACGCTCGCCATGGCGCTGGACTCTGGAAAGGCGAATTTGCAGTCGAGCTTCGATGCGCGGCAGCCGCTGCAATACGGCAACTTCACCATCAATGACTTTCACGCGCAGCGGCGCATTCTCACCGTGCCGGAGATTTTCACCTACTCATCGAACATTGGCAGCGCCAAGATGGCGCTCGCCGTCGGCGTCGAAGGCCATCGCGCCTTCATGAAAAAAATGGGCCAGCTCGACCGGCTGCGCACCGAACTGCCGGAGGGCACCGATCCGCTTGTGCCGAAAAACTGGAGCGAGCTTTCCACCGTGACGATCGCTTTCGGCCACGGTTTGTCGGTGGCGCCGTTGCAGGCGGCGATGGCGACGGCGGCACTCGTGAACGGCGGCAAGCTGATCCCGCCGACTTTTCTCAAGCGTTCGGAAGACGACGCGAAGTATCTCGCCCGGCAGGTCATCAAGCCCGATACCAGCGAGAAGATGCGTTATCTCATGCGCCTGAACGTGGAGAAGGGCAGTGCCACCCGCGCCGAAGTCGAAGGCTTCTATGTCGGCGGCAAGACCGGCACGGCGGAGAAGGTCGAGAAGGGAAAGTACGTCAAGAACAAGCTGCTCACGGCGTTCATGGGCGTGTTCCCCGCCGACCAGCCGAAATATCTGCTGCTCGTGATGCTCGACGAGCCGCAGCCGACGCCGGAATCCAAAGGTCAGGCGACCTCCGGCCATAACGCCGTGCCGGTGGCGGGGAAAATCATCGCCCGCATCGCGCCGCTTTTGGGGCTCAAGCCGAGGCAGGACCTGCCGGTGGCCGAACGCCTATTGACGCCGGGACGGCAGGCCGCCAACTGATTTCAAAGCAACGGAATCGCGGATGGCCGGGGCAGTCGATCTCAAGCAACTCCTCGGAGCGGAAAGCGTCACAGCGCCCGCGCTGACGCTCGCGGGCATTTCCGCCGACAGCCGCAAGGTGAAGGCGGGCGATCTTTTCATCGCGATTTCGGGCAGCGGCGCCGACGGACTGCGCTTTGCCGCCAATGCCGCCGCGTGCGGTGCGATCGCGATCATCGGCGAGGGCGAGCGGCCCGCCGGGCTTCCGGACAAAACCGTTTATGTGCGTGTCAACGATGCGCGGGCGTTGCTCGCACGGGCGGCGGCGAAGTTTTTCCCGCGCCAGCCGGAATTCGTCGCGGCGGTGACGGGTACCAACGGAAAGACCTCGGTCGCTTCCCTCGCGCGGCAAATCTGGACGGCGCTTGGAAAGAGTGCCGCCTCGCTCGGCACGCTCGGCGTCACGAAGCCCTCCGGCGAAATGAAAGGAAGTCTCACGACGCCCGATCCGGTCGAGCTGCATAAAATGCTCGATGCGCTCGCGGGCGAGGGGATCACGCATCTCGCGATGGAAGCATCATCGCACGGGCTGGAACAGAAGCGGCTCGATGGCGTGAAACTCGCGGCCGGTGCGTTCACGAACCTCACGCGCGACCATCTCGACTATCACAAGACGCTGGAAGCCTATCGCGAGGCCAAGCTGCGACTGTTCGAAGTGCTGCTTCCAAAAGGTGCGGCTACGGTTGTGAACGCCGACAGTCCCGAGGCGCAGATCATTTCCGCCATTGCCGAAAAGCGCGGGCTTCGATTCATCGGGGTCGGCAAACATGGTGGTGCGCTGAAACTGGTGCAAAGCGAGCGCGAGGGCTTCGGAGAAATTCTCACCATCCATGCCGGCGGAATAGATCACCGAGTGAAACTTCCGCTGGTCGGCGCATTCCAGGTCTCGAATGCGCTGGTTGCCGCCGGGCTCGCCATCGCGGCGGGAGCGACAGAGGCCGAGGCGCTGGCGGTCATTGAAACGCTCAAGGGCGCGAACGGGCGGCTTGAACTCGTTGGCGAGAAAAACGGGGCGCCGATTTTCGTCGATTACGCCCATACGCCGGATGCGCTGCTGAATGCGCTGCAGGCCTTGCGGCCCTACGCGAAGCGCCTCGTGGTGGTATTCGGTGCGGGCGGCAACCGCGACCCGGGCAAGCGGCCATTGATGGGTGCGGTGGCCGTGAACAACGCCGATCTTGTTTACGTGACCGACGACAACCCCCGCAGCGAAACGCCCGCGGCCATCCGCTCACAAATCATGCAGTCCGCCAGCGGCGCTGTGGAAATCGGCGACCGGGCGGCCGCCATTCGCACGGCCGTCGCTGAACTGAAGCAGGGCGATGTGCTACTCGTGGCCGGCAAGGGCCATGAAACCGGCCAGATTGTCGGCGACCGGACTCTGCCCTTCTCGGATCACGATGAAGTTTCCGCGGCCTTGAGGAAATAATGCATCCGCTCTGGACGACAACCGAAATCGCCGCGGCGACGGGCGGCGACCTTGTCGGCAGACGCCGCGAGGAAATCACCGCCGTCTCCATCGACAGCCGCACCTGCGGCGAGGGCGACGCATTCTTCGCGATCAAGGGGGACCGCCACGACGGCCATGACTTCATCGCCGATGTGCAGAGACGCAATGTGGCGCTCGCGGTCGTTTCCCGGGAAAAATTTCCGTCGCTGCCGAAGAACGGCCCGCTGCTCGTGGTGCCGGATGTGCTCGATGCGCTGATCCGGCTTGGGCGTAGCGCGCGGCTGCGCTCGCGCGCGAAGATCATCGCCGTCACCGGCTCGGTAGGAAAGACCGGCACCAAGGAGGCGCTGCTGCATGTGCTCGCGAAACAGGGCGAGACGCATGCGTCGGTCGCCTCGTTCAACAATCACTGGGGCGTGCCGCTGACGCTTGCGCGGCTCTCGAAATCAGCGCGCTTCGGGATTTTCGAGATCGGCATGAATCACGCGGGCGAGATCACGCCACTCTCGCGGCTTGTGCAGCCGCATATCTCGATCATCACGACGGTTGAGCCGGTGCATCTCGAATACTTCAAAAGTGTCGAGGGAATCGCCGACGCGAAAGCGGAGATCTTCGCCGGCATGGAAAAAGATTCCGTCGCCATCCTGCCCGGCGACAATCCGCATTTCGAGCGGATGGCGAAGGCGGCGCAGAAGCGCGGATTAAAGATTGTCCGCTTCGGCAGTGAGCAGACTGACGATGCCGCACTGCTCGGCGCGGCATTGAAGCCCGATGTTTCCACCGTCCATGCCAGCATCCTCGGCGAGGAACTCACCTACAAGCTCGGCATGCCGGGCAAGCATATCGTGATGAACAGTCTTGCGGTGCTTGCGGCGGCGAAACTTGCGGGCGCCGACCTGGCACTCGCGGCACTCGCCCTCAATGAACTGGTGCCGCCGCCGGGCCGCGGACGCCGCTTTACGCTCACGATCGGCAATGGCTTGGCGCTGCTGATCGACGAAAGCTACAACGCCAATCCCGCTTCCATGCGGGCGGCGCTGGAGGTGCTGGGGGCGGCATCGGTTGGTGGCGGGGGACGGCGGATCGCGGTACTGGGCGACATGCGGGAGCTTGGTGAAGATGCCGCCGGCCTGCACCGTGAGTTGGCGGAAGCGGTTTCCCGGTCGGGTGTCGACCTCGTCTATTGCGCGGGGCCGCTCATGCAGGAATTGTGGAACGCCTTGCCGAGTCCGCAGCGGGGCGGCTATGCGGAAACGGCGGAAGCGCTAGGATCGCAGCTCGTTTCCGCCTTGCAGCCCGGCGATGCGGTCATGGTGAAGGGTTCGAACGCAAGCCGCATGGGCCCGCTCGCAAAATCGCTCATCGAGCGCTTTCGCGAACCGGCCGCCGGCCCCACGGCCTGAAGGAGTCTTCGTGCTTTACTGGCTTTCGCAGTTTTCCGACACGTTCGGTGTCCTCAATGTCTTCCGCTACATCACCTTCCGCACCGGCGGGGCGGTGATCACGGCATTGCTGTTTGTGTTCCTGTTCGGCCCGATGATCATCGAGAAGCTGCGGCTTTCGCAGGGCAAGGGCCAGCCGATCCGCGAGGACGGTCCGCAGTCGCATCTGCTCACGAAAAAAGGCACGCCCACGATGGGCGGGCTGATGATTTTGTCCGGGCTCGTTGTCTCGACGCTGCTCTGGGCCAATCTCGCCAATCCGTATGTGTGGATCGTGCTGTTCGTGACACTCGGCTTCGGTACGATCGGCCTCTACGACGATTATCTGAAGGTGACGAGAGCGACCGCCTCGAACGGATTTTCCGGACGAACGCGGCTGGCGTTGGAGACGATCATCGCGGCCACGGCGGTAGTCGTCATGATGCAGATCGGCCGCGGGCCGCTCGCAAGTTCGCTGGCGCTGCCATTCTTCAAGGACATGGTGATCAATCTCGGCTGGTTCTTTATCATTCTCGGTGCGTTCGTGATCGTGGGTGCCGGAAACGCCGTCAACCTCACCGACGGCCTCGACGGGCTTGCGATCGTGCCGGTGATGATCGCGGCGGCGAGCTTCGCGCTCATCGCCTATCTCGCGGGCAATTTCGTCTTCGCCGAATATCTGCAGATCAGGCATGTGCCCGGCGCCGGCGAGCTTGCCATTCTCTGCGGTGCCGTAATCGGCGCCGGGCTTGGATTCCTGTGGTTCAACGCGCCGCCGGCCTCGATCTTCATGGGCGATACCGGTTCGCTGGCGCTGGGAGGACTGCTCGGCTCGGTCGCGGTCGCGACCAAGCACGAAATTCCGCTCGCGATCATCGGCGGGCTGTTCGTGCTCGAAGCGGTGTCGGTGATCGTGCAGGTCGTGTCGTTCAAGCTCACCGGCAAGCGAGTGTTTAGGATGGCGCCGATCCATCATCATTTCGAACAGCTTGGCTGGACCGAGTCGCAGGTCGTGATCCGTTTCTGGATCATCTCCATCACGCTGGCGTTGCTCGGGCTTTCGACGCTGAAACTGCGGTGATCTCAATGAACCGCGTTCGCTTCCTTTATTCACCCTCCCCTGAAAGGGTGGGATCGAATTGCCAAAGGCAGTTCGGGGAGGGGGCTGCCGACTTTCGGCAATTGACCCCCTGCCGGCGAGCTGCGCTCGCCAACCTCCCCCTTTCAGGGGGAGGAGAAACAAGAAAATGACTCCGGTGACCGTTTTCAAAGGCAAGACCGTCGCCGTGTTCGGACTCGGCAAGTCCGGCATTTCGACCTGCAAGGCGCTGCTCGCGGGGGGCGCGGAGGTGGTCGCCTTCGACGACGCGCCCGCGAAAGTGACCGAGGCGGAAGCGGCCGGCATCAAGACCGGCGATCTCAGGAAGTTCGACTGGAAGAATGTCGCCGTGCTCGTGCTCGCACCCGGCGTGCCGTTCACGCATCCGGCGCCGCATTGGTCGGTGATACTCGCGCGCATCAAGGACGTGGAGGTCGTTGGCGATATTGAATTGTTTTGCCGGGAGCGGCGCGCGCGGGCGCCGCGCTCGCCATTCGCCGCCATCACCGGCACCAACGGCAAGTCCACGACAACGGCGCTGCTCGGCCATATCGTCACGAAGGCGGGCCGCGATGGGGCGGTCGGTGGCAATCTCGGCACGCCGATCCTTGAACTCTTGCCGCCGTCACGCTCGCGCACGCATGTGATCGAGTGCTCCTCGTTCCAGATCGATCTCGCGCCGACGCTGGATCCGAGCGTCGGCATATTGCTCAATCTCAGCCCCGATCATCTCGACCGTCACGGCACCATGCGTGACTACGCGGCGGTGAAGGAACGGCTCGTGACCGGAGTCGAACATGGCGGCACGGCAGTGGTCGGCGTCGATGATGAATTTTGCGAGGCGATCGCCGACCGGATCGAGCGCGGGGGCGGCAAGCTCGTGCGCGTCTCGGTGAAGCGGAAGATGGTTTCCGACGGAATTTTCTTCGATGGAGAAAATCTGCTCGAACTGAGCGCGGGAAAGCAGGCCGCATCCATCCCGCTGCGCGGAATTTCTTCGCTGCGCGGGACGCACAATGGACAGAACGCCGCCTGTGCCTATGCGGCGGCGCGCGCACTCGGCATCGGCATCGGCGAAATCGACCAGGCGCTGCGCACGTTTCCTGGCCTCGCGCACCGGATGGAAGAAGTCGGCCGCAGGAAAAATGTCCTCTTCATCAACGACTCCAAGGCGACCAATGCCGATGCCGCCGCGCGCGCACTGGAGACCTTCAAGGACATTTTCTGGATTGCGGGCGGACGGGCGAAGGAGGGGAGGTTGCAGACCCTCGAGCGCTATTTCCCGCGCATCCGCAAAGCGTATCTGATCGGTGAGGCGGCGGTAGCGTTCGAGCGGGAGATCAAGCACCACCTGAAATACGAGATGGCGGGGACGCTGGAAAAGGCCGTGGAGCTGGCCGCCCGCGACGCCGCCGCCTCCGATTTGCGCGAGCCGGTGGTGCTTTTGTCGCCCGCCTGCGCCAGTTACGACCAGTTCCCGAACTTCGAGGCCCGGGGAGATACGTTCCGTAAACTGGTTCGTGCGATTGCTTGAACCCTGAGATTCAGGGGATTTCCGGCATGATGTCGCGGGCGAAACGCACGCTGTTCGGCGAGTGGTGGTGGACGGTGGACCGGCTGCTCTTGGGGTCGCTGGTGGCGCTGGTGCTGATCGGAATTGTGCTGCTCCTGGCGGCGAGCCCGCCTGTCGCGATCCGCCTCGGCTACGAACCGTTTCATTTCGTGAACCGGCAGGCGATGTATCTCGTGCCGGCACTCGCGGTGCTGATTGCGACATCGCTGCTGACGCCAAGACAAGTGCGGCGCGTGGCGCTGATCGTATTTCTGGCGGCGCTGGCGCTCGTGTTCGCGACGCTCGTTGTCGGCGCGGAGATCAAGGGTGCGCGGCGCTGGATCAGCCTGTTCGGCGTCAGTCTGCAGCCGTCCGAATTCATCAAGCCGGCTTTGGCCGTGCTTTCGGCATGGGCATTCTCGGAAAGCGCGCGGCGTCCCGAAATGCCGACGACGTTTCTCGCCATGGGGCTGCTGCTTGTTTCGATCACGCCGCTCGTGCTGCAGCCGGACTTCGGACAGACCGTGTTGATCGTGCTGGTGTGGTGCTCGCTCTTTTTTCTCTCCGGCCTCGCGTGGTTTTGGGTTGCGGGGCTTGCGGGCGGTGGCGCGGTCAGCGTGTATGCCGCCTATCAGTTGATTCCGCACGTCCGCAAACGCTTCGACAGCTTTATGGAGCCGGGATCCGGCGACACATTCCAGATCGACACGGCACTGGATTCTTTCGCGCGCGGAGGCTGGCTCGGCCGCGGCCCTGGCGAGGGCACGGTGAAGCGCATCCTTCCCGACGGCCACGCCGATTTCATTTTCGCGGTGGCGGCCGAGGAATTCGGCCTCGTGCTCTGCCTCGCGGTGGCCGCAATGTTTGCATTCATTGTGCTGCGCGCACTCCTCCACGCGCAGCGGGACGAAGATCCTTTCATGCGGCTTGCGATTTCCGGACTGGCTTTGCTGTTTGGCCTGCAATCCACCATCGCCATGGCGGTGAACCTGCATCTCGTGCCAGCCAAGGGCATGACGCTGCCGTTTATTTCCTACGGCGGCTCGTCGCTGATCTCGCTCGCCTATGGCATGGGGATGCTGGTGGCGCTAACGCGGCGGCGTCCGCGCGCGGAATCCATCGCCGAGCTTGAGCATTTCCAGGCGCGCCTTGCCGGTGCGCGCGCATGAGCGCTGGCGCTGAGGCGCCGCTTGCCCTCATCGCCGCGGGCGGAACGGGTGGCCATCTCTTCGCCGCCGAGGCTTTGGCTTCATCACTTAAGGAACGCGGATTCGTCATCGAGCTTGCGACCGATGCGAGGGCCGCTCCTTACGCAAAGAATTTTCCCGCGCGTGCCGTTCATGTGCTGCCTTCCGACACGCTGCGGGGCGGGTTTTTGTCGGCGGTGAGAACCGCAATCACACTCTTCTTTGGTACGCTGCGCGCGATTTTTCTGCTGCGGAGGATCAAGCCCGCTGTCGTGGTCGGCTTCGGTGGTTATCCTACGTTTCCGCCGATCATCGCCGCATGGCTGCTTCGCATCCCGCGCGTCATCCACGAACAGAACGCGGTGATGGGACGGGCGAACCGTCTGCTGGCACCGGTCGCGACCAGGATTGCTACCGGCTATCCGGGCGTGCTCACGAGCGCCCCAAAGCTGGGGGCGCGCGCGGCGCATGTCGGCAATCCGGTGCGGGCGGCCGTGAAGGAAGCAGCCGGCATTCCCTATGAAGCGCCGGCCGCGAACGGCACGCTGCGCGTGCTCGTGTTCGGCGGCAGCCAGGGCGCACGCGTGATGAGCGAGGTGGTTCCGGCCGCCATCGAGCGGCTCTCTCCGGAACAACGTGCGCGCATCGAGATCGTGCAGCAGTGCCGTGCCGAGGACATGGAGCAGTGCCGCAACGTCTATCGGCGCCTGAGCGTGAAGGCGGAACTGGCCCCTTTCTTCGACGACCTGCCAAAGCGGATTGCGCAGTCGCACCTCGTGATCGCGCGCTCGGGGGCGGGCACGGTGGCGGAGCTTGCCGTGTTGGGGCGGCCTTCGATTCTGGTGCCGCTTCCCCATGCGCTGGACCAGGACCAGCTCGCGAACGCCACCGCGCTCGCGGCGGCGGGCGGGGCTTTGCTCATCCGGCAGGATGAATTCAGTGCCGAACGGCTGGCCAGCGAATTGAGCCGTTTTGCCAGCGACCCTTCGGCGCTTACGGCGCTCGCGTCCTCCGCCAAACGGATCGGCCGGGCCGACGCCGCCGAGCGTCTGGCGGAGGAAGTCGCCCGCGTCTCTTCTTTCTCCCTCCCCCTGCAAGGGGGAGGGCTGGGGAGGGGGTAGCGGTGGACAGGCCCGGCTGATTGTAGTTTCAAACCCCCACCCGGCGGCTTCGCCGCCGACCTCCCCCTTTCAGGGGGACGAGAGTAGATTTGCATGAAACTTCCCCACGCACTCGGCCCCATTCATTTTGTCGGCATCGGCGGCATCGGCATGAGCGGCATCGCCGAGGTGCTGAAGAATCTCGGCTATCAGGTGCGCGGCTCCGACATTACCGAGGGCGGAAACGTGAAGCGGCTCGCGGGCCTCGGCATTCCGACCTCCATCGGCCATGACGCGAAGAACATCGAGGGAGCGGCGGTGCTGGTCGTTTCCTCGGCGGTGAAGCGCGACAACCCCGAGCTAGTGGCGGCGCGCGCGAAGCGGCTGCCGGTGGTGCGGCGCGCGGAAATGCTGGCCGAACTGATGCGGCTGAAATCCTGCATCGCGATTGCCGGTACGCACGGCAAGACCACGACGACTTCGCTGGTCGCCTCGCTGCTCGACGCAGGCAACCTCGATCCGACCGTCATCAACGGCGGCATCATCAACGCCTACGGGACCAATGCGCGGCTCGGAACCGGCGACTGGATGGTGGTGGAAGCCGACGAATCCGACGGCACGTTCCTGAAGCTGCCCGCCGACATTGCCGTCGTCACCAATATCGACCCCGAACATCTCGATCACTTCCACACTTTCGACAAAGTGAAAGAAGCGTTCCGCGCTTTCGTGGACAACATTCCGTTCTACGGTGTCGGCGTGATGTGCATCGATCATCCGGTGGTGCAGGAACTGGTGGGCAGTATCGAGGACCGGCGCGTGCTGACCTACGGCGTGAACCCGCAAGCGGACGTGCGGCTGTGCGATGTGAATCTGGAAGGCGGCGTCTGCCGTTTCCGCGTGGTGTTTCGCGGGCACAACGGCAACGGCTCCACTGAAATCGACAAGCTCGTGCTGAACATGCCGGGCCACCACAACGCGCTGAATGCCACGGCGGCGATCGCGGTGGCGCATGAACTGAAACTGTCCGCCGACAACATCCGCAAGGGGCTCGCCAATTTCGGCGGCGTGAAGCGGCGCTTTACGAAAACCGGCGACTGGAACGGGGTCGCGATCTACGACGACTACGGGCATCATCCGGTGGAAATCGCGGCGGTGCTGAAGGCCGCACGCGCGTCCACCAAGGCAAACGTCATCGCGGTGGTGCAGCCGCATCGCTTCACGCGGTTGCGCGATCTGTTCGAGCAGTTCTGCACCTGTTTTAATGACGCCGACCACGTGTTCGTGGCGCCGGTGTATCCGGCGGGCGAGCAGCCGATCCCCGGCATCGACCGCGATGCGCTCGTCGCGGGGATGCGGGCACGTGGACACCGCAACGCGCACGCGCTGGAATCGTCTGAGAAGCTTGCGGGCGAAATCCGCAAGATCGCCAAATCCGGCGATTACGTCGTCTGCCTGGGTGCCGGCAACATCACGCAATGGGCGGCCGCACTTCCCGGCGAACTTGCCAAGGGCTGACGATGGGCGTTGAAGCGAAAGCGCGCGATCTCGCCGCTGAATTGCCGGGCCTGATGCCCAAGCTGCGCGGGCGGCTGATCGCGAACCAGCCGATGGCGGATATCACCTGGTTTCGCGTGGGCGGGCCGGCGACGTTATTTTCGCCCGCCGACGAGGAAGACCTTTGCTATTTTCTGTCGATGCTGCCCGCCGATGTGCCGGTCACGGCCGTCGGTGTTGGCTCGAATTTGCTGGTACGCGATGGCGGCATTGAGGGCATCGTCATTCGTCTCGGGCGCGGCTTCAACGAGACGAGCGTGGAAGAAAATTTGCTGAAGACCGGCGCCGCCGTTCCCGATATTCGCGTCGCTGAAGCGGCGGCAAAGGCGGGGCTTGCGGGACTTGCATTCTATCGCGGTGTGCCCGGCTCCATCGGCGGTGCGCTGCGCATGAATGCCGGCGCCTACCAGCGCGAAACCAAAGACGCGCTGGTGGAAGCCCGCGCGGTGGACCGCAAGGGCAATGTGCATGTCTTGAAGAATGCCGATTTTGGTTTTTCCTACCGGCATTCCTCCGCGCCAATAGATTTGATCTATACCCACGCCGTATTCGAGGGCACGCCGGGCGACCCGGCGGCGATCAAGGCCGAGATGGAACAGATCACGGAAAAGCGCGAGGCCTCGCAGCCGGTGAAAAGCCGTACCGGCGGCTCGACGTTCAAGAATCCGGAAGGGCACAAAGCCTGGCAGTTGATCGATGCCGCCGGTTGCCGTGGTCTTATCGTCGGCGACGCGCAGGTTTCGGAGATGCACTGTAACTTCCTGATCAACCGCGGCAATGCCACCGCCGCCGACATCGAGACTCTCGGCGAGGAAGTGCGGCGGCGGGTGAAGGAGAATTCGGGAATTCAATTGGAGTGGGAAATTGTTCGGTTGGGTAAAAATTAATTCACCTCTCCCCGTTTGCGGGGAGAGGTCGGATCGCGAAGCGATCCGGGTGAGGGGCCGCTCGCGGGGGGGGGGGGGGGGGGGGGGGGGGGGGGCCGTGCTCCGCGCCCTAGCAGGGC
>JALHMF010000010.1:84191-116933 GCA_022844205.1 Xanthobacteraceae bacterium
AGCCGCGGACGCGGCGGCCGCCCCCGCCCCCCCCCCCCCCCCCCCCCCCCCCCCCCCCCGCTCGCGGGTTGCCCCTCACCCTGCTCGCATGTCGCTTTGCTCCATGCTCGCTTCCCTCTCCCCGCAAGCGGGGAGAGGGAAAGAAAAGCCGGAGTTGAAATGACCAAACACGTCGCGGTGCTGATGGGCGGCTGGTCGGCGGAGCGGGAGGTTTCGCTGCGCTCCGGCAAGGCGTGCGGCGATGCGCTGGAGCAGCAGGGCTACAAGGTCACCCGTGTCGATGTCGAACGCAACGTCGCCGAGGTGCTGGCGAAGCTGAATCCGGATGTTGCGTTCAACGTATTGCACGGCCGTCCCGGCGAAGACGGCACGATGCAGGGAATTCTGGAAATCCTCCGCATCCCCTACACGCATTCCGGCGTGCTCGCGTCGGCACTCGCGATGGACAAGCCTGCTGCAAAGATCGCGATGGCGGCGGCTGGCGTTCCCGTCGCCGAAGGCCGCACCGTGACTCGCGCCGAGGCCGCGAAGGGCCACGTGCTGAAGCCGCCCTATGTGCTGAAGCCGGTGGCGGAAGGCTCCTCGGTGGGTGTTTTCATCGTGACCGAACAGCACCAGCACCCGCCGCAGGAACTGACCCGAACCGACTGGCCGCATGGGGAATTGCTGCTGGCGGAGCGGTTTATCCCCGGTCTGGAGCTTACCTGCGCGGTCCTGGGAGGCGAGGCGCTGGGGGTTATCGAGATCGAGGCCGCGACAAAGTTCTACGATTACGAGGCAAAATACGCCCCCGGGGGCTCCCGCCACATTCTGCCGGCGAGAATATCACCGGCGGCATATGAGCGGGTGCGGGCGCTGGCCCTCGCGGCTCATCGCGCGCTCGGCTGCCGTGGCGTCACGCGCGCCGACTTCCGCTTCGACAATCGTTCCGGGGATGACGGCGAGCTTGTTTGTCTCGAGGTCAACACGCAGCCCGGCATGACGGAAACGTCGCTGGTGCCGGAACTTGCCCAGCACAAGGGAATCTCGTTCGAGGATTTGGTGCGGTGGATGGCGGAGGATGCGTCGCTCGACCGGTGAGCGCCGGCCAGTGAGCCCGTTCTTACGCCGCCCTCTCAATTCTGTAAGGCCGCACCAGCAGATCGGCCGGAATCTTCCACGCTTCGCTGATCTTCTGAATCATCTCGACCGTAAGCGCGCGGCGGCGTGCGAGAATCTCCGACGCGCGCGGACGTGAGCCGAGCAGTTCCGCAAGCTCGGCCTGAGTGTGTCCAAATTCGTCAATTGCATACTGCAAGGCATCGATCGGATCGAAGCGTTCGTGCTTGTCCATCGGCCAGCGCCGCGCTTCGTAGCTTTCCACGAGCGTGACAAGCACGTCGAGCCTGTCACCTGCCTCGCTGCCCTCCGGGGCGCCCCAGCACGCTTCGATCTCGGCCAGCGCCGCGCGGTGATCTTCGTCGGTGCGGATGGGCCTAATATTCATGGGATCACTCATCAGAATTGGGAAACGGTCAGCGGGCCGATCCTGTCATACGCGGCATGGGTACCGATGAACTTTACGAACGCGATCTGGCGGTGAAAATCGAAGGCGACGACCAAGCGATAGTTTCCTCCCGCGATCTCGAACCTTACCCGTTCGCCATTCAGCACCTTGGCCTTGGGTGCGGCCTGCTGGATTTCATCGGTCGATGCCCAATGTGCGGCCTTTGTCAGCCTGCACCAGCGCTCCAAGGGCACCTTCGTTTCCGGGTGTTTTTCCCAGAAAGCGGCCAAGGTGCTTCGAGCGATCAGCCGCACAGGTTTAATGTAGCATGTTCCCAATATGGGAACAAGTATCTGGTTAAACCAAATCTTAACCAACAGGTGCGGATTCTGGCCTTGAAGGCGCATCAGGCGCTTGGTTGCCGGGGGGTTACCCGGGCGGACTTCTGTTTCGACCACCGCCCGGACGGCTCAGGGGACCTCATCTGTCTTGAGGTGAACACCCAGCCCGGCATGACCGAGACCTCACTGGTGCCCGAACTCGCGGAACACGCGGGTCGTTCGTTTGGCGAGCTGGTGAAATGGATCGTGGAGGACGCTTCACTCGACCGATAACCCCGCGGGAGCTTCCGCAGGGATCGAACGAGTACGCGCGCACTCCGGTAGTTCTTCGCCGTTTCTCGCTCTACTTCCGCCGCGCGATGGCGCGGCACTCCGACGAAAAAATCCGCACGCTGCAATTCGCGCTGGCCGCTCTGGTGATCCTCGGCGCGGGCGCTTACGGCGCGATTCACGGCGGGCATGTCCCGCAGCTTTCCGCTTCCATCCATGAAGCCGGCAACGCGCTTGCGCGCACGGCGGGCTTCAATGTCGTCCGCGTCGAAGCGCGTGGGCTGAAAAATCTTTCGTATGACGATCTTCTCTTTCAATCGGGTCTGACGCCCGGCTCGACGCTCTTGCTGGTCGATGCGGAATACACCCGCGCGCAATTGAAGCGGCATCCGCGCATCGCCGAGGCCATGGTGCGCAAGCTCTATCCGGATCGGCTAGAAATCGAAGTCGAGGAACGCGATGCGTTCGCGCGCTGGCAGCGCGACGGGCAGATCCAGTTGATCGCGAAAGACGGCACGGTGCTTGGCCCCTCGATCGATCCGGCGATGATGAATCTGCCGCTCGTGGTCGGCAAGGGCGCTTCGAGCCGCGCCGCCGCTTTCTTGGCGCTGATCGAGCATTTCCCGTCGATCAAGGCGGAAGTCCGCGCGGGGGTGCTGATCGCCGAGCGCCGCTGGAACATCCGCCTCAAGAACGGCATCGACGTGCGCCTGCCGGAAGAAGACGCGGCCCAGGCGCTTGCCCGACTGGTGGTGCTCGACCGCGAAAAGAAAATTCTCACGCGCGACGTCAGCGTGATCGACCTGCGCGCACCGGATCGCGTTTCGGTGTCGCTCCCCGATGAAGCCGCGGAAGCGCGTGCACGGGCGCGTCCTGCGCCGAAGAAGAAGGGAGCGGACACATGAGCCTCCTTTCCTTCGGTCTTGCCCCGCGCATGAAACAGGCCGACCGCAAGCGCACATCGATCGTGGCCGCGCTCGATATTGGCACCTCCAAGATCGTCTGTCTCATCGGCCGCCTGAAGCCGCTCGATGACGAGACGATCCTGCGCGGCCGCTCGCACACGGTGGAATTGATCGGCTTCGGCCAGACCCGCGCCCGCGGCATCAAGGCCGGCACGATCGTGGATATGAACAAGGCCGAGGAGGCGATCCGGCTCGCGGTGGATGCCGCCGAGCGTTCCGCCAAGGTGGAGATCGGTTCGGTCGTGCTCGCCATGTCCGGCGGACGGCTGGGCAGCGAATCCTTTGCCGCCTCCGCGCGTCTCCTTGGGCCTTCAGTCGAAGAGAACGACATCAGCCGCGTGCTCGATGCGGCCAGCCTGCATTCGGTGCGCGATGGACGGGGCGTCCTTCACTCGTTGCCCGTCAGTTTTGCGCTCGATCAGGTGCGCGGCATCCGCGAACCCCGTGGAATGCTGGGCGAGGTGCTTTCCGCGGACCTGAATGTGATCACCGCCGATCTCCCGGCCTTGAAGAATCTCGTGCTCTGCGTCGAGCGCTGCCATCTTTCGGTGGAAGGCCTGATCGCGGCTCCCTACGCCGCGGGGCTCGCCGTGCTCGCCGCCGACGAAATGGAAATAGGCGCGACGCTCATCGATTTTGGCATGGGCACCACCACTGCCGCCGTCTTCGTGCAGGGCGAATGCGTGCATGTGGACGGCATCGCGCTTGGCGGCAGTCATGTGACGATGGATCTCGCGCGCGGCCTCTCCACGCGCATCGCCGAAGCCGAGCGCCTGAAGACGCTGCACGCCTGCGCGCTGGTCGGCGCTTCCGACGAAACCGAACTTGTCACCGTGCCCGCCATTGACGGCGGCGAATACGATTCCCCGAACGCCGTCTCGCGCGCGCAGATCGTGCGGATGGTGCGCCCGCGGGTCGATGAAATCCTCGAAATGATCCGCGACCGCCTGAAGGCCGCGAACATGCTGGCCGCCGCTTCCCGCCGTATCGTGCTGACGGGCGGCGCGGCACAGCTCACCGGTCTCGCCGAAGTGGTCGCGCGGGCGTTCAACACCAGCGCGCGCCTGGGCCGTCCGCTTGGCATGACGAATTTTTCCGAAACCGCGAAAAGCCCGGCCTTCGCCGTATCCGCCGGGCTGCTCGCATACCCGCAATACGCCGGACGCGAACATTTCGAGCCGCGCCGGCGGCATAAAGGTTCCGAAGCCAACTACCTCACCCGCGTGGGGGAGTGGATTCGGCAAAGTTTCTGAACGAACGAGAACAAAGGAACCGCGCTAGGCGCTGAAGGGCAACGACCATGACCATCAATCTGAAGACACCGGACATTCGCGAACTGAAGCCGCACATCGTTGTGTTCGGTGTCGGCGGTGCGGGCGGCAACGCCGTCAACAACATGATCGCGGACGGGCTCCAGGGCTGCGAATTCGTCGTCGCCAATACCGACGCGCAGGCGCTGACCTCGTCCAAGGCCAAGCGGATCGTGCAGATGGGCATCCAGTCCACGCAGGGCCTGGGCGCCGGCGCGCATCCCGATGTGGGCCGCACCGCAGCCGAGGAAGTGATCGACGAAATTCGCGATCATCTCACCGGCGCGCATATGGCCTTCATCACCGCCGGCATGGGCGGCGGAACGGGTACGGGGGCCGCGCCGGTCATCGCGCGCATCACGCGCGAACTCGGCATCCTCACCGTCGGCGTCGTCACCAAGCCGTTCCATTTCGAGGGCGCCCGCCGCATGCGCACGGCCGAGGCGGGCATCAACGAACTCGCCAAATATCTCGACACGCTGATTGTGATCCCGAACCAGAATCTGTTCCGGGTCGCCAACGAGAAGACCAGCTTCGCCGACGCCTTCGCGATGGCGGACAAGGTTCTTTATTCGGGGGTGGCCTGCGTCACCGATCTCATGGTGAAAGAGGGCCTCATCAACCTCGACTTCGCCGACGTGAACACGATCATGCGCGGCATGGGCAAGGCGATGATGGGTACCGGCGAAGCTTCCGGCGACAAGCGCGCGCTCAACGCCGCCGAGGCCGCGATCGCCAATCCCCTCATCGACGAAGTGTCGATGCGGGGTGCGAAGGGCCTCCTCATCTCGATCACCGGCGGCAAGGATCTCGGCCTCTACGAAGTCGATGAAGCCGCGACGCGTATTCGCGAAGAGGTCGATCCGGACGCCCACATCATTCTCGGCGCCACTTTCGATCCGGCGCTGGAAGGCATTATCCGCGTGTCGGTGGTTGCTACCGGCATCGAAAGCACCGCGAAACCGGAAGAGATCCATCAGGCCAACCGCTTCACCGCGGCTTCGGTCGCCGGCCGCATGGCGGTTGCGCGTGCGTTCGAACCTTCGCTTGCGAAGCAGGCCCAGAACCCGCACGCCTTTCGCGATTCCACGCACACCGCTCCGTTCGAGCAGGACGAAGCGCCGCTCGCGCCGGTCAACGATGAAGTGACGATCCGTCCGCTGCCGCCGCGCCCGTCCTTCTTCGAGCCGGTGCAGGAAACGGCGCAAGCCGAAGTGCATCCCGACGAGCCGCTGAAGCCGTTCCTGCCGCCGCGGGCGGAACGCGCCGAAAAGCGTCTTCCGCGGATGCCGCGCGTGGATGAACTGCCAATGCCGGGCCAGCGCCAGATCCAGGCGAGCCGCGGGGAAATCGAGCCCAGCGACGAATCGATGGAGCAAAAGCGCATGACCCTCCTCGAGCGCCTCGCCAAGGTCGGTATCGGCCGCCGTAACATCGCTCCCGCGCACTTCGAGCCGCACACGATCGAACCGCCCGCCGAGCAGGACCATCACGAGCCGGTCGATGCTCCCGGGCGCAGGCCGCAGGAGCGCGCGCAGGACCAGGGTTCGGAATATGCCCGCCGTCCGGCCGGACGCGGTCCGGGGCTCGATTCCCATGGCCGTACCCAGGCACCGCAAGCGGACAGCGACGAACTGGAAATTCCGGCCTTCCTTCGCCGGCAGGCCTGAAAACAGGCAGGATATCCACAGAAACCAAAATTGAAGCGCCCGGTCCTGTAACCGGGCGCTTTCCGTTTGTTACTGGTCCGCCTGATCATGGCGAGAAACCGGCGTAAACAAGCCTAATTGCGGTAACAAACGGTAAGAAACCGTGACTTGCGGCTATCCCCCCTGCCGGTATCGTTTCGCTAACCAAAAAGCCACCGGGCGAATCTGGGTGGCGGGCGCAGTAACGGGGCGCTCAGGGGCGTAAAGGGCAGGGGTCCAGAGACGACGTCAGTAGGCTCTGGATGGTGGGGATGAAGGCAGTTTTTCAAACAACTCTCGCTCAGCGTGTCGATCTCATGGGCCGTGGCGTCCATGGTGGCGCACCGGCGAGGGTTTCGCTGCTCCCCGCTGAAACCAATACCGGCATCGTTTTCGCGCAGGCGGGCAGCAACGGCGGTCCGCGCCGCATGATCGCCGCTTCGTCGAAAGCCGTGCGCAACACCGATTTCGCGACCGTCATCGGCGACGGCAAGGGAGCCATCTGCTCCACCGTCGAGCATCTGCTGGCGGCCATCATGGGTCTCGGCGTCGATAACGTGATCATCGAAGTGGACGGCGGCGAAGTGCCGATCTTCGACGGCAGTGCCGCTCCCTTCGTGGAAGCCATCAACAAGGCCGGTATCGACACCCAGTCGGCCCCGCGCCGCTATCTCAAGATTTTGAAGCCCATCCGCGTCGAAGCCGGCCGGGCGATGGGCGAACTGCTCCCCTACGACGCCGGCTTCCGCATCGAAATCGAAATCGATTTCCCCCACGCCCTGATCGGCCGCCAGCGTTATGCGGCGACGCTCACCCGCAACGTGTTCGAGCGCGAACTCTCCCGCGCCCGCACCTTCGGCTTCATGAGCGATGTGGCGAAGCTCTGGAGTGCCGGTTACGCGCTCGGCGCCTCGCTCGACAATACGATCTGCATCGCCGAGGACCGCATCCTCAATCCGGCGGGCCTGCGCTATACCGACGAATTCGTGCGCCATAAGGCACTGGATGCCGTCGGCGACCTGGCCCTTGCCGGCCTGCCGATTCTCGGCCGCTATCACTCGGTTTGCGGCGGCCACAAACTGAACGCCCAGGTGGTCGCGGCCCTCGAGGCCGACCGTTCCGCCTGGACTGTTGTCGAGCCGAAGCGCCGCAAGGTGCGGGGCCATGCCGACCTGCCCACGCAGGTGGCTATTCCGGCCTACGGCGCGGACCGCTCTTAACCAGCCGTCACAATCGCGACCTATTCAAAAGTTACGCCGCTGGCGCGGGTAACTCCTTATTGGTACGAGTTTCTGTAGCCTGTTCCGGCATGCCGCGCCGTTCAGGCTAATCGGGGTAAGAGGGTACATGCGTCGGCTGTTCGACCGTTCTCGCGGCGCAGGCTTCGGCTTCTGGATGGCGCTCGCCGTGGTAGCCGTTACGCTGCCGCTGGCCGGCTGCGCCAACACCGACAAGAACGCGATCCTCCCCGACGAGCCGGCGGACAAGCTCTACAACGAGGGTTTGACTCTCTTGAACCGGCGCGAATATTCCGATGCCGCCAAGAAGTTCGAGGAAGTTGACCGCCAGCACCCCTATTCGGAATGGGCGCGCAAGTCGCTGCTGATGTCCGCTTTCGCCTACTACGAAGAAGGCAAGCACGAAGAGACGATCGCCGCCGCCCGCCGTTACGTGGCGCTGCATCCGGGAAGCTCGGACGCCGCCTATGCGCAGTACCTGATCGCCTCCGCCCATTTCGACCGGATCCCGGACATCACCCGCGACCAGGCCACCACCGAACGGGCGATGCGTTCGCTCGAGGAAGTGATCCGCAAATATCCCGACACCGAATATGCCGAGGGCTCCCGCCGCAAGCTCGAGATCGCCCGCGACCAGCTTGCCGGTAAGGAAATGATGATCGGCCGCTACTACATGGACAAGCGCAACTTCACCGGCGCCATCAACCGCTTCAAGGCGGTGGTCACGCAGTATCAGACGACGCGCCATGTGGAAGAGGCACTGATGCGGCTCTCCGAATCCTATCTCGCACTCGGCATCGTGAACGAGGCGCAGACCGCCGCCGCCGTGCTTGGCCATAACTTCCCGTCGAGCCCGTGGTACCGCGACGCCTACAAGCTCGTGGAAAGCGACGGCAACGTTCCGCAGGAAAACAAGGACAGCTGGATCAGCCGCTCATTCGGCACGCGTCCCGGCGCCACCGTGCGTACCGCCCAGCCCGCCCCGGCAAGGCCCCCTGCTGCCGCCGTTCCCGCCGCCGCACCGCGCCCGGCTCCCGAAGGGCCAACGGTGATCGAAGCGCCGCGCGGGCCGCTTCCGGGTCATCCGCGTCCGGTTGACGAGGGCGCGCCGCAGTCCTGATCCCGGTCTATCCGGGTCTTGCGTTCCTGTTTTGTTCCTGCAATGATTTTGGGTGCTCAAACAGATTCGGGCGCCCGATGCTGGCTCATCTTTCCATCCGCGACATCGTTCTGATCGACAAGCTCGACATCGATCTCCGCCCCCGCCTGACGGCGCTGACCGGCGAGACGGGGGCGGGTAAATCCATTGTACTCGACGCGTTCGCCCTTGCCTTGGGTTCGCGCGGTGCCGGCTCGCTGGTGCGCAGCGGCGCCGAGCAGGGCCAGGTGGTGGCGAGCTTCGACGTGAAGCCCGAACATCCGGTGCGTTCGGCGCTGAAAAAGAACGGCCTCGACAGCGACGGCGAACTCATCCTGCGCCGCGTCCAGCTTGCCGACGGAAAAACCAAATCGTTCGTCAACGACCAGCCGGTGACCGTGCAGGTGCTGCGCGAGATCGGCCGCGAACTGGTGGAAATTCACGGCCAGCACGACGAGCGAGCGCTGATCGACACGGCGACACACCGCACCCTGCTCGATGCGTTCGCGGGCCTCACCGGCCGCGCGGTCAACGTGAACCGGCTCTGGAATTTGTGGCGGGCCGCGGAGTCGACCGTGGCCGCCGAACGCCAGCGGCTGCAGCGCGCGATGGCGGAAGCCGATTTCATCCGCCATGCGGTGAACGAACTCACGGCACTCGAACCGCAGCCCGGCGAGGAGCAGGCGCTCGCCGAGCGCCGCGCACAATTGATGCGCGCGGAGAAGGCGGCGGACGACCTGCGCGATGCGCATGAAACGCTGGCGGGGGCCGGCTCGCCGGTGCCGTCGCTCTCGGCGGCCTTGCGGAAACTGGAGCGGCGTGTCGCCGACGCCCCCGATCTTGTGGGCGCTCCCGTGAAGGCGCTCGATCAGGCGCTGCAGGCGCTGGAGGAAGCGCGTGCGGGGTTGGAAAGCGCGCTTTTGATCGCCGATTTCGATCCGAAGGAACTGGAGAAGAACGAGGAACGGCTGTTCGGCCTGCGCGCGGCGGCGCGAAAATATGCCTCCACCGTGGAGGAATTGCCGGCGGTGGCGGCGCGCTTCAAGGCCGACCTCGATTCGCTCGATCGCGGCGCGGAGAAACTGGAAGCGCTGCAAAAGGCTTCCGCCGAAGCCGAGAAGAATTATCGCGCGGAGGCAGGCGCGCTTTCGGCCGCGCGCCGCAAGGCAGGGGGCTCGCTCGATGTCTCCGTGAACGAGGAACTGGCGCCGCTGAAGCTGGAGCGCGCGGAGTTTCTCACCCAGATCGAAACTGAAATGTCGCAGCCCGGCCCGGACGGGTTCGACCGCGTCGAATTCTGGGTGCGCACCAATCCGGGCGCGCGGCCTGGACCGCTGATGAAGGTCGCGTCCGGCGGCGAACTCGCGCGTTTCCTGCTCGCGCTGAAGGTGGTGCTCGCGGATCGCGGCTCGGCGCCGACGCTCGTATTCGACGAAATCGACACGGCGGTGGGCGGTGCCGTCTCGGACGCCATCGGGGCCCGGCTCGCCCGCCTTGGCGAAAAAGTGCAGGTGTTCTCGGTAACGCACGCGCCGCAGGTGGCGGCGCGGGCGGATCACCATTTCGTGGTCGAGAAAGAGCTGGTGGATGGCGGCCGGCGCGTGACCACGCGGGTCAGCGCACTCGATCCGAAGGCAAAGCGCGAAGAGATCGCCCGCATGCTTGCGGGCGCGGAAGTCACCGAAGAAGCGCGCCGGGCGGCGGAACGCCTGATCGCCGCGGCGGCGTAGTTGAAGCCGTCATTCCGGGGCGCGCGAAAGCGCGAACCCGGAATCCAGAAAAATGTTCAGCCGCAAATGTCTGGATATAAATCCTTCCATTCAGGATTTTTCCTTTCAATCAAATCGATTTTCCACAAGCGTCGCCATTTCTTGATTCCTTTTCTCGCTCGATTGCTTCGGTTGGGCCATCATAGGTTTCAAACCATACCAGACGGCGGATATCGTATCGTCTTGTGAAGCTTTTTTCTTTGGCGTTCTTGTGCTCGTAAACCCGGCGGACTAAATCCTTGGTAACCTCGAGATACAGCGTTCCGTTATTGCGGCTGGCCAATAAATAAACGTAATACATCTTTGAAAATCCGCATGGATTCCGGGATCGCGGGCTTCGCCCACGCCCCGGAATGACGCAGAATAATAATATGCCTTCTGAGAAAGCCGCCAATACTCCCGCCGATAAACTCACCGCGAAACAGGCGAAAGCCGAGCACGCGCGGCTGGAGGCGGAGATTTCCGCGCATGACAAGCGCTACTACCAGCAGGATGCGCCGACGGTTACGGACGCGGAATACGACGTGCTGCGCCGCCGTTACGAGGCGCTGGAAAAACAATTTCCCGAACTGCATTCGCTGACGAGCCTCACGCGCAAGGTGGGTGCTACACCTTCCGGAAGATTCAAGAAGGTCCGCCATGCGGTGCCGATGCTGTCGCTCGGTAACGCTTTTTCAGAGGAAGACGTGAGCGACTTCGCGGATCGCATCCGGCGTTTCCTGAACCTGAAGGAAAGCGCCGAGATCGCCTTTACCGCGGAGCCGAAAATCGACGGGCTTTCCTGCACGCTGCGCTACGAGAAGGGCAAGCTCGTGCAGGCGGCCACGCGCGGCGATGGTGCCGAGGGCGAGGATGTCACCGCGAATGTCCGCACGATCAAGGAAGTGCCGGAAACATTGAAGGGCAAGGATGTGCCGGACATATTCGAGGTGCGCGGCGAGGTTTATATGAGGCGCGCGGATTTTCTGGCGCTCAACGAGCGGCAGAAAAAAGAAGGTGGGCAGCTCTACGTCAATCCGCGCAACACGGCTGCGGGCACGCTGCGGCAGCTGGATGCAAAAATCACCGCGAGCCGCCCGCTGCGCTTCTTCGGATATGGTTGGGGTGAGGCGAGCGAATTGCCAGGCGAGACGCAATTCGAAGTGGTGGCCGCGCTGAAGCGCTGGGGCATCCCGACCAATCCGCTGTTCAAACGTTGCGAGAGTATGGGAGAGATGCTCAAGCACTATCGCGGCATCGAGGAAAAGCGCGCGAAGCTCGACTACGACATCGACGGTGTCGTCTACAAGCTCGACCGCATTGATTGGCAGGAGCGGCTCGGCTTCGTTTCGCGCACGCCGCGCTGGGCGATCGCGCACAAATTCCCGGCCGAGCAGGCAACCACGATCGTCAAAGACATCATGATCACCGTTGGCCGTACCGGTGCCCTGACGCCGACGGCCGTGCTCGATCCGGTCACCGTCGGCGGGGTCGTCGTTTCGATGGCGACGCTGCACAACGAGGATTACATCAAGGGCATCGGCGGCGACGGCGCGCCTATTCGTAATGGAGTGGACATCCGCATCGGGGACACGGTGAAGATCGAACGCGCGGGCGATGTCATTCCGAAAGTGCTCGATGTGGTCTTCGCGAAGCGCCCGAACAGCGCCAAGCCGTTCAAGTTTCCGGCCGTCTGCCCAGCCTGCGGCAGCCATGCGGTGCGCGAAACCGATCCCGATACAGGCAAGCAGGATGCCGTCCGCCGCTGCACCGGCGGGCTGATCTGCCCCGCGCAGGCGGTGGAGCGGCTGCGTCACTTCGTTTCGAGAAATGCGTTCGATATCGAGGGCTTTGGCGAGAAGCAGGCGGAATTTTTCTTCGAGAAGGGCTGGGTGATGCAGCCGGTCGACATCTTCACGCTGGAGAAGCGCAACAAGAAACTGAAGATCGAGGAGGAAGAGGGTTATGGCGAAACGTCCGTGCGCAATCTCTTTGCCGCGATCAACGAGCGGCGCAGGATCGCTTTCAACCGGTTCATCTTCGCGCTCGGCATCCGGCACATTGGCGAGACCAATGCGATCCGGCTCGCGCGGCATTATCTGACGGCGGAAGTGATGATCGAGTCCGTCAAGGCCGCCGCCGATCGCGAGAGCGACGACTATCAGGAGCTGCTAAACATCGGCGGCATCGGCGAGGTGGTGGCGGACGCCGTGGTGGAATTCTTCAAGGAGAAGAAAAACCGCCAGGCCATCGATGCTTTGCTGGGCGAAATCACCGTCGAGCCCATGGAGGCCGTAAAGAGCAACAGCCCGGTTTCGGGCAAGACGGTGGTGTTTACCGGCGCGCTCGAAAAAATGACCCGCGACGAAGCGAAGGCGATGGCGGAGCGGCTCGGCGCGAAGGTCGCCGGCTCCGTGTCGAAGAAAACCGATTACGTGGTGGCGGGCCCGGGAGCCGGCTCAAAACTCGCCGACGCCAAGAAGCATGGCGTCGGCGTCCTCAGTGAAGATGAATGGTTCAGGCTGATCGGCGAGAAGCGTTAGAGATTTCCGGTCAGCGCCAGCACGATCACGATAATCAGCAGAATCCCGATGATGCCGCCTGGGCCGTTGCCCCAGTTGCGGCTGTAGCCCCAGCGCGGGAGTGCGCCGATCAGCAGCAGGATGAGCAGAACGATCAGAATGGTGGACATGGCTGTAGCCTCGCTTCGGTGAAATCGGTGAGATAATCCGTCCGAAGCTTTGGAGTTCCATTCAAGGAACCCGTCTCGTTAGGGGTGGAAAGGGGCCGTGACGGCCTCCAGCCAAGTGCCTGTTTCCCTGTCCAAATGGGAGGCAAGGCTTTCGCGCACGCGCCGGTGATAGTCGTTCAGCCAATTGAGCTCGGCCGCGCTCAGCATCGCCGGCACGATCAGGCGGCGGTCGAGGGGGGCGAGCGTCAGCGTCTCGAAGCCGAGCAGCTTTTTCTCCGCGTCCTTCGGCGCATGGTGTGGCGTCACGAGGATGAGGTTTTCGATGCGGATGCCGTAGGCGCCGGTCTTGTAATAGCCGGGCTCGTTGGAGAGGATCATGCCCGGCTCCAGCGCTGCGGCGCCGAGCTTGGAAATCCGCGCCGGGCCTTCATGCACCGACAGATAGCTGCCGACCCCGTGGCCGGTGCCGTGATCGTAATCGAGGCCCGCGGCCCAGAGCGGTGCGCGCGCGAATGAGTCGAGCTGCGCGCCGTTGGTGCCGTCGGGAAACACCGCGCGGGCAATGGCGATATGACCCTTGAGCACGAGCGTGAAGCGCTCGCGCATTTCCTCCGAGGGCGTGCCGATGGCGACGGTGCGGGTGACGTCGGTGGTGCCGTCTTCATACTGCGCGCCGGAGTCGATCAAGAACAGCTCGCCCCTGCCGAGTTTGCGGTTCGTTTTTTCCGTGACGCGATAATGCACGATGGCGCCGTTCGGGCCGGAGCCGGAAATGGTCGGGAAGGAAATGTCCTTCAGCCTGCCGGTTTTGCAGCGGAGTTCCTCCAATGCGATAACGGCTTCGATTTCGGATTTGCCCGCACCCTCGCGGTCGAGCCAGCAGAGAAATTTCGCGAGCGCGGCAGCATCGCGAAGATGGGCGGCTTTGGCGCCTGCGATCTCGGCGGCGCTCTTCACCGCCTTCATGCGCATGACGGGATCAACGCCTTTGGAAACGCTGCCGCCTGCTTTTTCGATGATGTCGGCGAGTTTTCTCGGTGCCGTGCCTTGATCGAGGCGGATCGCACGGCCGCCGCTTGCGGCTTCGTGCAACTCGACTTCGAAGTCGCGCGGCTCGCGCACGTCGGCAAGCTTCGATAAGGCCGCACGCACTTCGTTGGAGAGTTTGCGGGCATCGATGAAAAGGGATGGCGAGCCTTCGCGCGGGACGATCGACCACGAGATCGGCAGCGGCGTGTGGGCGACATCGCCGCCGCGGATGTTGAAGGTCCATGCCACGGAAGAAGGATCGGACAGTACGAGCGCGTCTAGTTTTGCTTTTGCAAGTTCGCTCTGTACCCGCGCAATCTTCGCTTCAGCGCTTTCGCCCGCGAATTTCAGATCGTGGAGCACGACTTTCGCCAGCGGCTCCGCCGGTCGGCCGGACCAGATCAGGTCGATCAAGTTCTCGTCCAGCGGAACTGCCTTGCCGCCGGCGCGCGCGCAGGCTTTCTGCAAGCGCTCGACGCCGTCGAGCGTGCTTCGCCAAGGGTCGTAGGCAAGCGCGGCGCCGGTCGGCAGATTATCGGCGATCCACTCCGAAGGCGGGCGCGTCACCAGATGTTCGAGGGCGAATACGCTGCCATCGACCTGTTCCTTTGCCTGCAAGGTGTAGCGGCCGTCGGTGAAGAGGGCGGCCCTGTCGGCGAGCACGATAATCGCCGCCGCCGAGCCGGTGAAGCCGGACAGCCAGGCGATGCGCTCCTCGCACGGCGGCACATATTCGTTCTGGTGATGGTCGGCACGGGTCACGACGATGCCGTCGAGCTTGCGCTTCGCGAGTTCCACGCGCAGCTTCGCCACGCGCTCGGCACCCTTGGACGGGTCGGCGGTCTCCTCGAAGGACTGGAATTTCGCCTCGAACATGATCGTTAGTTACGCCGAAGGATGGATTCCGTCCATGCGATGGACGTGCCCCGGACGGCTGGCGCAGCGGCCAAGCCGGGTCCAGTTTCCGCCGTTGATCCATTCGCTGGACCCCGGGTCTCGCGCTGCGCGCTTGCCCGGGGAACGTCGATATTCCGTACTCAACCCTCGCCAAAGCCTCACTGCGATGCCATTTTGTTCTCGTAAGAGATTCGTGAAAGCCCCATGGCCGATCCGCTGAAAAATGTGCTCGACGATTTGCCGGCACCCGTGCCCGGCGGCATTGCCGCGCGCGCGCGGGCGGCGGCGGCCCCCGATTATCTTTCGGGGCTGAACAAAGAGCAGATCGACGCGGTGGAAACGCTGGATGGTCCGGTGCTGGTGCTTGCCGGTGCGGGCACCGGCAAGACGCGGGTGCTGACCACGCGCATCGCGCATATCCTCGCGACCGGCCGGGCGCGGCCCTCCGAGATTTTGTCTGTGACTTTCACCAACAAGGCCGCGCGCGAAATGAAGGATCGCGTCGGCCGCATGGTCGGCGAGGCGGTGGAAGGCATGCCGTGGCTCGGCACGTTCCATTCCATCGGCGTGAAGATCCTGCGCCGTCACGCCGAGCTTGTGGACCTCAAGAGCGATTTTACGATCCTCGACACCGACGACCAGATCCGCCTGATGAAGCAGGTGATCCAGGCCGCCGACATCGACGAGAAGCGCTGGCCCGCACGGCTGTTCGCGGCGATCGTGGACAACTGGAAGAACCGCGGGCTCACGCCCTCCGACTTGCCGGCTGGCGACGGCGCCTTCGGAGACGGCCGCGGCCGCGAGTTGTACGCCGCCTATCAGCAACGGCTGAAGACGCTGAACGCTGTGGACTTCGGCGATCTGCTTTTGGAAAATCTCCGGCTGTTCCGCACGCATTCGGACGTGCTTGCGCGCTATCAGGATCGTTTCCGCTACATGCTGGTGGACGAATATCAGGACACCAACGTCGCGCAGTATCTCTGGCTGCGGCTGCTCGCGCAGAGACCGGCCTCTTCCGTCATTCCGGGGCGCAGCGAAGCTGCGAACCCGGAACCCAGCGACACTGAGGCCGGTTCTGGATTCCGGGTCCGCTCCTCCGGAGCGTCCCGGAATGACCACGAGAATTTGCGTAAGCCAGCCAACATCGCTTGCGTCGGCGACGACGATCAATCCATTTACGGCTGGCGCGGTGCCGAGATCGACAACATCCTCCGCTTCGAGAAGGATTTCCCCGGCGCGAAGGTGGTGCGGCTGGAGCGTAATTACCGCTCGACCGGACACATCCTCGCCGCCGCCTCGCATCTGATCTCGTTCAACCAGGGCCGTCTCGGCAAGACGCTGCACACCGAGGGCGAGCCGGGCGAGAAGGTCGCCGTCACCGGTGCCTGGGATTCCGAGGAGGAAGCCCGCTCCATCGCCGGCGAGATCGAAACCATGGGCCGCGCGGGACATAAACTGTCCGAGATCGCGATCCTGGTGCGCGCGTCGTTCCAGATGCGCGAGTTTGAAGATCGTTTTGTAACGCTCGGGCTGCCTTACAGGGTGATCGGCGGTCCGCGCTTTTATGAGCGGGCGGAAATCCGCGATGCGCTCGCCTATTTCCGTTCGGTCTGTTCGCAGACGGACGATCTGGCATTCGAGCGCATTGTCAATGTGCCGAAGCGCGGCATCGGCGATGCGACCGTGCAAATCCTGCACGACTACGGCCGCGCGCATCGCGTCTCGCTGATGGAGTCCGCGCGCGCGCTATCGGCCACGGAAGAACTGAAGCCGAAAGTCCGGCAGACGCTGCGCGATCTCGTGGCGAGTTTCGACCGCTGGCGCACGCAACTCGACCAGATTTCCCACACCGAGCTGGCCGAGGTCATCCTCGATGAGTCCGGCTACACCGGCATGTGGCAGGCGGAGCGTTCCGCCGATGCGTCGGGCCGCCTCGAAAACCTCAAGGAGCTTGTGCGCTCGATGGAGCAGTTCGAGAACATGCGCGGCTTCCTCGAACATATTTCGCTGGTGATGGATGTCGAAAGCGGCGAGCAGCAGGACGCCGTCAACCTGATGACGCTGCACGCGGCGAAGGGACTGGAGTTCGACACGGTTTTTCTTCCGGGGTGGGAAGAGGGGCTGTTTCCGCATCAGCGCGCGCTCGACGATCAGGGCCGTGCGGGGCTGGAGGAAGAGCGGCGGCTCGCGCATGTCGGCCTCACGCGCGCGAAAAAGCGGCTGCGGATTTATTTCGCGATCAACCGGCGCATTCACGGCCTCTGGAATACGACCGTGCCGAGCCGGTTTCTGGATGAATTGCCGGAAGCGCATGTGGATGTGCGCGAAGCGGCAAGCGGCTTTTCGGAGCCGCGCTCGCGCTTCGACCGCGTGGAGCCATTTTCCTCGGGCTACGGCACGCCCGGCTGGCAACGGGCGCAGGCGCGGAAAGAGAACAACAATGAGCGCGGCCGCTTCGTGAAAACGCCGGTTACCATCGAAGGCACGGTTGTGGGAACGTCGGACGCGTCGGCCGCGCAATTTTCGCGCGGCGAGCGGGTGTTTCACCAGAAGTTCGGTTATGGCCTTGTCACCGACGTGGACGGCACCAAGCTCACCGTCGACTTCGACAAGGCCGGCCAGAAGCGCGTCGTCGGCAATTTCGTGGAGCGGGTCTAAGCGCCCGAATGAACAACCCGTCCGATCCCGTCTATTCGATGCGGCTGCACGCGGAGGAAGCTCGCGCCCGGCGCATCGCCGATCTGCTGCATGAGCAACTCGATCCGGACGACAGCGCGGTCAGTGCTTTCGAAGAGGGCAAGCGCTGGATCGTCGAAGTCCTGTTCAAGACCGCGCCCGACGAAAATTTCCTGCGCGAACTGGTGCGGCTGGTCGCCGACAAACAGGTGCCGGAAACCTCTTTTGGCCGGATCGCGCAGAAGGACTGGCTCGCGAGCAGCCTCGAGGGTTTGAAGCCGGTGCGTGCGGGGCGCTTTATCGTGCACGGCGCGCATGACCGCGCGAAGGTCGCGGTAAACCAGATCGGGATCGAAATTGAAGCCGCGTTGGCGTTCGGCACCGGCCATCACGGCACGACGCTTGGGTGCCTGCGCGCGATTGCACGGCTTGCAGCGGCCGGAGTTTGCCCTCGCAATACGCTCGACGTGGGAACCGGTACCGGCGTGCTCGCGATTGCCGCCGCGCGCGCGTTTCGCACACCGGTCATCGCGGGCGAGATCGATCGTGTAGGCGTCATCACAGCGCGAAATAATGCGCGATTCAACAGAGCTGGAAATTTCGTTCAGGTGATTCACGCCAACGGCCTCGACCATCCCGCCGTGCGTGCCGCGGCACCTTATGACCTGATCGTCGCCAACATTTTGCTGGCGCCGTTGAAGCGGCTGGCGCGGCCGATCGGTGCGGCGGTGGCTTCCGGAGGCACGGTGGTGCTGTCGGGATTGCTGCGCGAACATACGGCGTCCGCACTCGCAAGCTACACGGCGCTTGGCCTCGTGCTTCAGCGCCGTGAACTGATCGACGGCTGGGCAACGCTGACGTTCAAGAAGCCGTAATCAATGTTATGCCCCGCGGAAGCAGGGCATCCAGTAAACTTCATCGGCTCAGTGATTACTGGATCGTCCGCTTTCGCGGACGATGCCAGGGGTTGAAACGAATTCGCCCCGGCGGGCGAAACCCGGCCGGGGCGATAAATTCGTCGCGCGACAGCGTTTACTTTACGAAGGGATAATCCTTCGAGCCGGCCAGCGTACGGCGGAAACCGGCGGCGCGGAGCGCGTCGTCCGAGATGAAGTTGAGATGCATATTGATCTCTCGCTCAGCCTTACGGAGTTGCGCTTCCATCAGCGCTACCCAGAAGCGTTTGAGGAGACCTTCCTTCCTCGCCTTCGCCGGCGCGGCTTTCGCGGTACCAAATGAAGCGGTCTTCAGTGTTGCAGTTGCCATGGGTGTTCCCCTTTTCTCTTACTGCGAACCCGACCCGGGACACCCTCCCGGTTCAATCGGCTTTCGTGGTGCAACATACTCGTTTCGCGATGCGGGAGTGATATGGCAGCACGCATGACTCATCTGCGAAGCGCGCATGGTTCGGCAACGAATTTGAAAGACTTGTGAAAGCCGCGCGTCGGAATCAAGACAGCAATGCGGCGAGCGCAGATCAGCTCCGCAAACGCATTGCAATCTTGCGCCCGATTGCCTCCGGAGCGGGCAGCACCGAGTGGGCCGCTTTCATCGCGGCTAGTCCCGTGAGGATGTCGTCGGGAAAGGGGGCTACGCGGCGCGTGCCCATGTCCATGTGCAGCGCCAGTTGCTCCGATGTCGCCGATATCCAGGCTTCCGTCGCGTGGCAAAGCTCGGCGAAGAAATGGATGCGCTTCTCGTCGTAATCGATCAGGTGGATCGTGGTGCGCACCGGGGTAAGCACCGGCAGTTCGCGCAAATAGCGGACATGGATCTCGGCGGTAAAAAACGAGCCATTCCGCTCCTTCACGTAGTCCGGGCCGAGCCCGCACAGCGCGAAGGCCTCGTCGACCGCGCGGTCGATCAGGAGGTTGTAATAGGCCATGTTCAGGTGGCCGTTGTAATCGATCCAGCCGGGCTCGACCGTCATCACCGACGACACGAACGGTGCGAAGAACATCGGCGGGTGCTGGATCGCGCGGCTCATGGAGTAATGATGCCTTCTGCGGGCAGGGCGGGCAATCGGGCCTGACGGGCCGGACCGGCATTTGCTATGCTTGGGTCGGTGGTTTCACGGAGCGAGCGAATGGCGATCAGTGCTGTGAAAAGGACCGAGCCGAAAGCGGTCGAGCAGGCGATCAGGGCACTGCAAGCGCAACTCGGCAACAAGGTCGTCACTTCCGATGCCGTCCGCGCCCAGCACGGGCACACAACCACCTGGATTCCGAACCAGCCGCCGGATGCGGTGGTCTATGCGGCGAATACCAAGGACGTGCAGACGGTGGTCGGCATCTGCGCCGAGGCCCGCGTGCCGGTGATCCCGTTCGGCACCGGCACCTCACTGGAAGGTCATGTGAATGCGCCGCTCGGCGGCATCTGCATCGATCTCAAGGACATGAACCGGATTCTCGCCGTGCATCCGGAAGACCTCGACTGCGTGATCGAGCCGGGTGTCACGCGCAAATTCCTGAACGAGAGCCTGCGCGACCAGGGCATGTTCTTTCCGCTCGATCCGGGCGCCGACGCTTCGCTCGGCGGCATGGCTTCCACGCGTGCCTCCGGCACCAACGCCGTGCGCTACGGCACGATGAAAGACAATGTGCTGGCGCTGAAGGCGGTGCTCGCGAACGGCGAGATCGTCACAACAGGGCGGCGCGCGAAGAAATCCGCCGCCGGTTACGATCTCACACGGCTCTTCGTCGGTGCCGAAGGCACGCTCGGGGTCATCACCGAGCTGACGCTGAAACTTTATGGAATTCCGGAAGCGATTTCGGCGGCGGTCTGCCCGTTTCCTTCGGTCGAGGCCGCCTGCAACGCGACGATCATGACGATTCAGACGGGGATTCCGGTTGCGCGCATCGAATTGCTCGATGCGTTGCAGGTGAAAGCTTCGAACGCCTATTCCAAACTCACTCTGAAAGAAACGCCCACGCTCTTCCTCGAATTTCATGGCTCCGCGGCCGGCGTGAAAGAGCAGGCGGAAAGTTTTGGCGAGATCGCGAAGGAATTCGGCGGCGGCCCTTCTGAGTGGACGACGAAGCCTGAGGAGCGCACGAAACTCTGGCAGGCGCGGCACGATGCCTATTGGGCCTGTTCTCGCCTGCGTGAAGGCGCGCGCCCGCTGGCCACCGATGTCTGCGTTCCGATCTCGCGGCTCGCCGAATGCGTGGTTGAGACGCAGGCGGACATCGCCGAGATGAAACTGATCGCGCCCATTGTCGGCCATGTGGGCGACGGCAACTTTCACGTCTCCATTATAGTCGATGCCGAAGACAAGGCCGAGATGGAAACGGTAAAAAAGTTTCTCGACCGGCTCGCGAAGCGCGCGCTCTCGATGGAAGGCACCTGCACGGGCGAACATGGCGTGGGGCAGGGCAAGATGAAGTATCTTGCCACCGAGCTTGGCGAGCCTGCCCTCGATGTGATGCGTTCGGTGAAGCGCGCACTCGATCCCGATAACCTGATGAATCCGGGGAAGATCGTCGCCCTTTAGCGGGCCACATTGCGGCCCTGTTCGCACTGGATGGACTGAGACGTGCAACACGGCCTCCTCGCGCTCGCCCTAGCCCTGATCGCCGCGATCGTCGCGGCGCTGTTCGCGCCGGCCTATGTGAACTGGAACGACTGGCGCGCGACCTTCGAGCAGCAAGCGAGCGGGCTTGCCGGCACGACGGTACGAATTCAGGGACCGATCGAGGCGACGATCCTTCCGACGCCCGCCTTTGTCTTGCGCGACGTCCGCATCGGCGACCCGGAAAAATCCACCGGCATTCAGGCGAGTGAAGTGCGCGGTACGCTGTCTCTAGGCGCGCTGTTGCGCGGTGCGTTCGAGGCGGAAGAATTCGTCTTACAGCGTCCGGCGATCCGCCTTGCGGTGGAGCAGGGCGGCCGCATCCTGTTGCCGGAGGGCGGGAGCAAGGCGCCGGATGCGCTTGCGATCGCACGTTTCACGATCGAGAACGGCTCGCTCACGCTCGACGACCGCGCGGGCGGGGCTCTGACCTTCTTCGATGCGGTTAGCGCCAGCGGCGAGATGCGTTCGCGCGCGGGCCCGATGAAGCTCGACGCAAGTATGCGGCTCGACGGGCGGCGGTGGAATCTGCGCGCATCCACCGGCCTGTTCGGCGTGGACGGTTCGGCCCGTGCGCGGATTCTCGCCGAACGCCCGGATGATGGCGCCTCGCTCGATGCGGACGGTTTTCTCGCCTTCACGGGTGCCGTGCCGCGCTTCAATGGAAAACTCAGTCTCGCCCATGCCAAGGGTGCAGGTCTGCCGTGGCGTGTTGCCGCCAGTGCGAGTGCGAACGGCGATCTCGTTGCGCTTGAGACCATGGAGCTGACGCTCGGTGCGGGCGAGATGCCGCTCGAATTTTCCGGCAACCTGCAATTCGTTCCGCGCCGGGGTGGGAAGATTGAAGGAACGCTGGCGGCCAAACGGCTCGATTTCGACCGCGCGCTTGGGACGGAAACCGGGAACGGGCTTGCGGCACTCTTCACAAAATTGCGGGAGACGGTGGGCCGTGCGGGCGAACTGCCGCTGCGCGGGCGGGTTGGAATTTCAGTCGATCTCCTGATCGCCAACGCGGCTCAAGTCCGCGAATTGCGCGGCGAGATCGGATTGCGCGATGGTTTTGCAGGGATCGAGAACCTCGAAGCGAAACTGCCGGGCCGCGCCTTGCTGCGTGCATCCGGTACAGGCGCGGCGTGGGGATATTTCGCGGGCGATGTGCTGTTGGAAGCGGAAGACCCGGGCGCGCTTGTGCGCTGGGCGCTCGGGCCGGAAAAGGCGGCTACGCTCGAGGATGCGGGTACGCTGCGTATAGCAGGAAAGGCCGACTGGTCCGCGGAATCAATGGCGGCGGAGCGTCTCGACTTCGCGCTCGGTGAAGCAAATCTTGGTGGAAGCGTTTCGTTCACGCAGAAAGCAGGTGCGCGGAGCACGCTGAAAACCGCGCTGAATTCCACTGGCGTCGATCTCGATCTTCTGCGTCCGCTCGCGGAATTGCTATGGAGCGGATCGAAAGATGCCGATGTATCGTTCGGCTTTCAGGGCCGTGCGATGCGGCTCTTCGGCAAGGAATTGAGGGGCGCGGATGTATCGCTTGCGCGCAGCGCAGACGGCGTTTCGTTCGAGCGTCTGGTCATCGAGAATTTCGACGGGCTTTCAGGCAAGGCGAGCGGCAAGCTGGCGGACGGGGGAGGACGCATTGCCTTCGATCTGGAAGCAGCGAGGCCGGGCGGCATTGCCGTGCTGGCAGGCGAGTTCGGCGGCGTGGATGTTCGCGCTGTCGTGGAAAAAATCCTCGGCAAGGGCTTGCCGCTGAAACTGTCCGGGATTGCAACGGGCGAAGGCGCGAAAAACATTTCTCTTGAAGCCAAAGGCAGGCTT
This sequence comes from Xanthobacteraceae bacterium, assembly GCA_022844205.1. GTDB lineage: Bacteria > Pseudomonadota > Alphaproteobacteria > Rhizobiales > Xanthobacteraceae > JAUSIF01. Next base: position 107,059 of record JALHMF010000010.1, read on the forward strand.
GCCGATGTGGCGGTGAACGTGAACCTGCGGGCCGACCGGGAAACCGGAGCGGTCGGCCAGACCCGCGTTACGCTGGAAGCCACCGAGGCGGGAAAATTGCTGGCACTCTTTGGTATCTCGCCCGGGCCGCCGGCGCCTGGCGACGGGCGTCTAGAGATTGTGCTTGGTGCGGCGAAATCCGCTGTATTTCCGTTGCAGGCGAATTTATCGGTGCCCGGCGCCGATCTTTCGGCCAGCGGCGAAATCCAAAATAAAAGCGGCCGGCTGGAGCCCCGGCTCGATCTCAAGCTCGATGCAAGCGACCTTCGTCCCGCATTGGCCGCGGCCATGCGTGCGAGCGTTGAGGCGCTTGCAGCGAAGGGGACCTCGAAACTCACGCGTTCCGGCGATGCGATGGCGTTTGAGAATCTCGCACTCGAGATCGGTAAAACGCGTGCGAGCGGCAGTCTGATGCTGCAAGGAATCGAGCAGCCTACGCTTGCAGGCAAACTTTCCCTCGACCGTCTGGAGCTGGGCGATTTGCTGGCGCTTGCCGTAGGAAGTTCGGGCGATGCAAAATCGTTCTGGCCAAGCGCAAAGCTCGGTGCTGCACCGCTTGCGGGCGCGTCGGGAGCGCTCGATCTGGAAATCGCAGCCCTCGGCCTGACCGGCGCGCAGGTGGCGACGGCGGCAAAGTTCAAGCTGAAGCTCGGCCACGAAATCGAACTTGCCGATTTCAGCGCGGATTTCGCCGGGGGCAAACTTTCCGGCAATGGGAAAATCGCGCGCGGAGAGACGATCTCGTTCGACGGGCGCGCATCGCTCACCGGGTTCGAAGCGGCACGGGTGCTGGTTCCCGGCACCTGGAAGGCGAATGCACGCGGCAAGGGCAATCTCACGCTGATGCTTTCCGGAAGCGGTGTGACACCCGCCGCGTTGGCCTCCCGCCTCTCGGGGCAGGGAACGCTGGTGCTGGAAAATCTTGAAATCGACGAACTCGATCCGCTTTCCATCGCCACGGTCGTTTCGGCGGCGGAGAAATTCATGCCCAAGGACGAGAGCGCCCTGATTGTGGGGGTGAACAAGATGCTCGCGCGGGCCCCGCTGAAAGTGGCGAAACTGCAAGCGCCGCTCGTTGCAGCCTCCGGACTGCTGCGGACCGGCAAGGCGATTGCGAAGACCGGTGAAGTTGAAGTCGAGGCGGAGGCGAGTTTCGATTTCGCGCGCCTGCAAGTGGATGGCACGATTGAACTGGAGACCGCGGGACTTTCGACCGCGCGCCCGGGCCTGACCGTTCGCTGGCGCGGGCCGGCGGGCGCGCCGGTGCGTACCGTGGATGTTTCCGCGCTTTCGACGGCGATCAACCTGCGCGCGATGGAGCGGGAAACCAAACGGCTGGAACAGCGCGACCGCACGGAATTGGTCCCGCGGCGGCCGTAATCGTTTTAGTCATGCCCGGCCTTGTACAGGGCTTGGGAAGGCAATGCTTAATTGCCAGGAAAGCCCAGCGTTGACATTTTTTAGGAACCGTACGGTTCAGCGCCGCTCCAGCGTGACGATCGAATAGGCGTGTTCGTCGTTTGGCCCGCGCAGCGGTCCTTCGCGGCGAAGCTCGCGCCATTGTTCGCGCGCGTAGGCGGGAAACGTTACATCGCCCTCGGGCCGGGCATGGACTTCGGTGAGTTCGATGCGGTCGGCGCGCGGCAGCGTCTCCGCAAATATAGCCGAGCCGCCGATTACGGCGATCTCGCGCGCGCCGGAATGTTCTGCTTCCTTGGCCGCAATGTCGAGGGCCGCATCGAGACTTGCGGCGATCAGCACGCCCTCGGCGCGATAGTTTTTGTCGCGCGTGATCACGATGTTGGCGCGGCCGGGCAACGGGTTGCCGATCGATTCAAAAGTTTTCCGGCCCATCACGATGGGTTTGCCCATGGTCACGGCCTTGAAATGCTTGAGATCGTCGGGAATGCGCCACGGCAGATCGCCCTTGCGGCCGATCACGCCGTTTTCCGCGATGGCGACGACAAGGACGATCAGCGTCTTCACTTTTTGCGGAACTTGTCGAGGCTTACAACCTCGGCACTTGTGTTTTCCGCCGTGTTGTTTTCAGCGGCGGCCGCCGGTTTCGGGCGGGAAGCCGGTACTGAGGTGCGGGCGGGTTTTATGACTTCCGGTTCGGAGGCGGCACCGCGCGGCGTCGCGCGGGAAGACTTGCCGGCCGCCGGAGTGGCCTCGGTGTCCTGCGCTGAATCTTTTTCCAAAGCCTTCGCCTCGGTAGCGAGTTCGAACTGCAATCCGAACTGCACCGATGGATCGAAGAAGCCTTTGACCGCAGCATAAGGAACGCTGAGCCGCTCCGGTGTTCCGTTGAACGACACGCCGACAACGAAATGATCGTCGTGGACCGCAAGATCCCAGAACTGGTGCTGGAGCACGATCGTCATAGCCTCGGGATATTTCCCGCGCAGCCGGTCGGAAATCTTCACGCCGTCAGCGCGCGTGTCGAACTCGATGAAAAAATGATGTTCGCCCGGCAGGCCCTTCGCCGCAACGTCGGCGAGGACTTTCTTCACGACGCCGCGGAGTGCGTCCTGAGCGAGCAGGTCGTAACGGATATGATCGACGGCCATTGCGAGAGTGAACCCGATTCCGCTCCGCTTCGCCATAGGCAGAAAATGAAAGTGGGGGCTTCTGTTGCCAGGTGCCCCCGGACCCCGCCTGAAAGTGCTAACCCCCAGGACTTAGTTTCGGTATTTCAAACCGCTTACGCGGCCTGAGCAACCGGAGCGTAGTTGTCGTTTGCAACTATGCATGGCCCGATAACGACGGAACCATCCCGGGCAAAAGCCTCGTCTTTTACACCCTCGTCGATCCTGGTTCGCCCCCGCCGAAGCCCGGAAATTTTTCCGGGGAAATCCCGGCGAAATGCCGGGCTTTGGTGGAGGCGCCGGGTACTGCCCCCGGGTCCGAATGGTTTATTGTGACGTGCGTTTATCGCCATAGCCGGATTGCTCCGGCAGGGTGAATATAGGCGAGAGGATGGGGCGATTAAAGGGCGCCGGGAAAAGCGCCGGGGGCAGTCACTTCCGCTGCTTTTGCTCTTTCATGTACTGACCGATGGCGGCGAGCGAAAACAGCACGGCCCCCGCGATATAGAGCCAGAAGACGGGCTGCGGCGTTTCCGGTCCGCTCATGAAAGCGACGATGGCCGAAAGTCCAGCCGCCAGTGCGTAGCCTTTTACCAGTCCCAAGAACGCCTCCAAAACCCGCTAAACGATGACGGCTACTTTAGCGGGTTTCCGGATGGCGTGAAGATGTCAGGCCGCGCCCTTCAAGAGCGGCGCTTCGGGCTGCAACGGCGGCGCGTCCGAAATTTCACTGGTCTCGACAACACCGCCCAGGCGCCGTTCGGCATAGTAGCGCAGCACACGCTGGGCCGAATCGATGCTGAGTTTTTCGTAATTTTCGAGCGTGCGTTCGAGATCGTGCGCGGACATGCCGCGCTCGGCGACTTTCATCAGCAGTAACGATTTCACCGTAAAGCGCGAGCAGCCGGCGGCCTTGGCCAGCACGAGCACGACTTCCGGATTCTTGTCCACCAGTGCCCGCTCCACGAGATCGATGGGCACCTTGCCGAGGAGTGCCAGATTCGCGGCGGTCTTGTCGAACTGCTCGGCATTCGCAGCGGTGTGAATGTCCGTCTCGCTCAGCTGCTGCGTCGTGTAGCGCCGCTTGGCGGCGGCTTTCACGCGCGCGAACGTCTTCGACGCTTCGCGCAGGTCGCTGCCAACCTTCTCCGCAATGTCGGTGACGGCGTTCTGCACCATCGTGACGGATTGCGGATTCGCCGCCGAAAGCCGCTCGCGCACCGTGGCGGATGCGGCCTGCAGCAGTTTGAGAAAATGGTGCCGCGGAATGTCCGCGCGCAGACCGACGATCTCGGCAAGGGCCTGGTCGTCGCCCGCGCGCTTCACCAGTTTGCGGAAACCCTTGTCGGAAAATTCCGCGCCTGCGTTGCGAGCGACCGAATGCACCACGCGGCGGTCACCGCGCTCGACGAGAATGTCGGTGACATTCTCGCCGAGCTTACGGCGCTGGGAGATTGCGAAAAGATGGAGCTGGCTTTGGGTGCTTGCGGATTTGATAAGGTCGGGCTCGGTGACGCGCTCGGAATGGGCGAGCATCGGGGCCGCGACCTCGATAGAGCTGTCGAGTGCGAGCGAACTCACGGTACGCAGCGGGGCATCGGCGACATTGGATAGCCGGCGCGACAGCTCCGCGCGGACCGCGTTTTCGAGCTTGGAGGAAAGCCGTACCAGCACCTCGTCGAACACACCGACCTGCTGCTCGTTGTAACGCCCCGAGCCCGCCAGGAACAGGTCGGTCACGCGGCGGAGCGAGTTCAGGCGCTGCTTTACGCTGCCGGATGCGATCGAATGTTCGACCTCAACAATCAGGGAGGCAGGCTGGGACATCACGCAATCCTTACCGGCAATCATTCAATCTCTATTGGCAGGGGACACTGTAGCGGGCATGTGTGAAAAATTGCTCCAAGGTTCGATAGGAGACTGAATCAAAATTGTGAAAAATTTGAACGATCCCGAATGCTGACGCATTGTGCTGTTGCATTGACTTTCCCGCCTTCCCGGAACGCCTGATGCCCTTGCTGCTTCGATTTTTTGCCTTCTGCCTGCTTGTTTTTGTGACAGCTCCTGCAACGGCGCAGAACCTGACACTTGCCAAAATGCGGCATGGGATGGTCGCCGCCGAAGAGGCAAAAGCCGCGCGCATCGGTCTCGAAATCCTGAAGCAGGGAGGCAACGCGGTGGACGCGGCGGTGGCGGTCGGTTTCGCGCTTGCGGTGACGCTGCCCGAAGCCGGCAATCTCGGCGGTGGCGGTTTCATGCTCGTGCATCTCGCGCGCCAGAAGCGGACCATCGCGATCGACTATCGCGAGACGGCGCCTGCCGCGACCACGCGCGACGTGTTTCTGAACGAGAAGGGTGAAGCCGATCCGGACAAATCCCGCGCCAGCGGCCTTGGCACCGGCGTTCCCGGAACGGTGGCGGGGCTGGCGCTTGCGCACCGGAAATACGGCTCCGGCAAGCTCACGCTCGGCCAGCTCATCCAGCCGGCACTGCGCCTCGCGCGCGAAGGCTTCGAGGTGGACGAGCCGCTTGCGCGTTCGATCGCGCAGGGACAGCCGCGGCTCGCGAGGTATCCCTCATCGGCCATGATTTTTTTGAAGCCTGGCGGTGCCGCGCTTGCCAAGGGCGATCTCCTCATTCAGCGCGATCTTGCCAATACTTTGCAGGAGATCGCGCTGACCGGGCCATTCGCTTTTTATGAAGGACCGATCGCGGACCGCATCGCGGCGAGTGTGCGCGCGGCGGGCGGGTTCATGACGCGCGCCGATCTTGGCCGTTACCAGCCGCGCGAGCGCGAGCCCGTGCGGGGAAACTATCGCGGGCATGAAATTTTCTCGATGCCGCCGCCGTCGTCCGGGGGACTGCATCTGATCCAGATGCTGAATATCCTGGAAGGCTACGACCTGAAAAAGCTGGGTGCCGGTTCGGCGGAGGCGGCGCATCTCATGATCGAGGCGATGAAGCCCGCTTATGCCGACCGCTCCGAATTCCTCGGCGATCCGGACAGCGTGAAGGTACCGGTGCGCGGACTGACCTCGAAAAAATATGCCGCTGCCCTGCGTACGGAAATCTCGCCGGTCCGTTCGCGCTCGGCCGCGGAGATCAGGCCGGGTGCCGTGCAACGATACGAGTCCGATCACACCACGCATTTCTCCGTGCTCGACCGCGACGGCAATGCGGTTGCGAACACCTACACGCTGAACTTTAACTGGGGGCTCGGGCTGGTCGCCGAGGAGACCGGCGTCCTGATGAACAACGAACTCGACGATTTCGCCGCGAAAGCGGGCGTGCCGAACGCGTTCGGACTGGTGGGCGGGGATGCGAACGCGCCCGCACCCGGAAAGCGCCCGCTATCCTCGATGAGTCCCACCATCGTGATGAAGGACGGCAGGGTATTTCTGGTGACGGGTGCGGCAGGCGGCAGCCGCATCATCACATCCGTGTTGCAGACGATCGTGAACGCCATCGACCACGAACTCGGCATCGAAGCGGCGGTGAACAGCCTCCGCGTGCATCATCAGTGGCTGCCGGATGAAGTGAATGTGGAAAGCGGCGCCCCGGAAGCCTTTCGCGTCGCGCTCGATTCCAAACGGCATCTCATCACGGAGCGGCGCGTCGGCGGCTCGGCGAATTCCATATTCTTCGACGGGAAGCAGACAACCGGCGCCATCGACCAGCGCACGGGCGGAGCGGTGGCTGGAGAGTGAGATGAGCGTGCTGCCGACGATAGGGAATCTCGCGCACGAATTGTTGCTCTCGGCATTTCAGCGATCCCCTTTCGTTCGAACGGGAAGGCCCGGTCGCAAACGGGGCTGAAGCGCTTCCAAAGCTGAAGGCGGCGGCGGAACTGCTCGTGTCCTGAAGCCTTAGGCGGCGGCGCGCGTTTGCGGGAACTTCATCGGCTCATTCAGGGCACTGTCCGGCATCAGTCCGTCGAGCCACTCCTCGGTTTCAGCCAGCGCCGAATAGGATTTGGCCAGCCGCGACTGCACCAGCCGGAAATAGGGTTCGGTCGACGCGAGTTCCGCCTGGCGTTCGCATTCGGCCGCGAGCCTGCGGAATTGTTCCGCCTTGATCTGGCACATGGCGTTGCTCCTTCTTGTTCGCATGAGCGTGCTTTCGTCCTTGTTATTAGTGTTCAGCGATGAAGCGCGTGTGACGCGCGGACGAACGCTCGCTGAATTTCCGGGCGGCTTGATGGCGCCGAGAGGGCAATGTCCGGCAAATGTCGCGGCGGCGTTGATGGAAAATTTCCAGGCGGGCGGCCATTCGCAACAATTTTCGACGGGTGGAACCGAAGGCGGTTCACGCACGCCCCATTCGTTAATTCTGCGACTCGAACTCTCCGAAAAATGTGTAGGTCTCCGTCTTCGGCGCGTGAACGAGTAACGTCCAGTGCCTGAAGTCGGATGCTTCCGTGCATGAACTTCCGCGGCCGTGCAGCACGAGCGTAATGCGGCGGTTTTGCCCGACACTGTTCTTGAAAATTCCGTCGCCCGTCACGTTGCCGGTGAGCTTCCATTCCTTATAGAGGCGCGGGCCGAAACCGGTTTTCTCGGTGTCGTCGCGGGTATCGACTTCAAACAGGGAAATCTGTTTCGGCAGGACCAGCGCAAGATTGCCGCCGCGGCCCTTGCCGTCCATCAGCGCGAAAACATAACGGTCCTTCTGGCGGGTGACGTTCAGCGTGAAATTCGCTTCCGGCTCCTCCAGTCCCTTGATGCCCTCTTCGTAGCCTTCGACGATGTGCAGCGTCGCCTCTTTCCTGAAGCGAAGCCTGTCCAGTTCGGCGGAATGGCGCGTTTCAATCTGCTGAACTTCGACGAGACGCTGCGCCGGGTTGGTGCAGCAGGCGCAGGCGAGAGCGGCATTTCCGGTAAAGAACAGCAACGCTGCGGCGACGCAGAGACGGATGGGTTTCATGGCTTGTAACTCCGGACCATTTCAACATACCCCGCGATGGCGTCAAGAAAGCCAGTGTACTCGACGGGAATGCGCGCGGAGCGCATAGTGCCGCCAAAGCGAGTTCAAAGGAAACAACCCATGCCGATCTCCATGTATCAGGCATCCGTGCCCTCGCTCGTGCGTTCGTTTGAAAGCCTGTCCGTTATCCTCAAGAAGGCGGCCGAACATCCCGAAGGCTCCGCATTGCTCGAAGCGCGGCTGGCGCCGGACATGCTGACGCTTGCAGGCCAGGTGCAGCGTGCGAGCGACACGGCCAAGGGCGCGATCGCCCGGCTTGCCGGCATCGAGAACCCGCCGATGCCGGATACCGAAAAGACCTTCGACGATTTGCACACCCGCATCCAGAAGACGGTGGGGTTTCTTCAAAGTGTATCGCCGGCTCAGATCGACGGCAGCGAGAGCAAGCGGATTAGCCTTAAGGTCGGGACTACAGAGTTGAAATTCACGGGCGAGAGTTATCTTCTCTCGTTCGTGCTGCCGAATTTTTATTTCCACATTACGACGGCCTATGACATCCTTCGGCACAAGGGAGTGGCGCTGAGCAAGCGGCATTATCTGGGCCGCATCCAATAAGGCTTCAACGGGAGATCCGCATGAAACATGGTAGCCTGACCTGGCGAAGGACCGGCGAAATCCGGCAGAGCCGCCGCATGCTTGTTTTCTTTTTCGCGATCGTGGGCGGATTGATGGCGTGGGGTTTGATCTGGGGCAAGACCGAACGCGCGCGTTACATCGGCGTGCAGACGGGCGCTCAGACCAAGGACGGCGTCTTGCTCCGCACCGAGCCGCAATCGAACTTCCTGATGCCCGGAAAAAGCAATGTCAGCGCGCTGAAGGAAGGCTGCGTGTACGATTTCCATTTTGATACGGATTTCGGATTCGATCAGCATCCGGGCCGCACCAAGCGCGTGCGGAAGGCTGTTCTCGTCGCCTGCTGATTTCTCCGAATCCAATCCAGTGCGTTCTGCCATTCCCGCAGCCATGACGGCCGGCTGGGAGCGGCGGGTTTCTTGCAAGCGCTGGATGGCGTTAGGCTGACACGGGTTGAGCGGAGACGAACATGACCGATTTTGGTTTTCGGCCGGAACGGCGCGGACCGCGCTTCATCTGGCTGTTTTTCGGCAAGCTCATCCTGCTCGCGCTGACGATCGTGGTCGTCTGGCTGATCTACGCCTATCTGCATGCGTTCCGGCTGGAATGGCTTGGCTGGATTTATTCGAAACTGCAGCCGCTCACCAATTCGCTCTACACATTGGTGGAGACGTATTTCCCCGACAGCATCAAATACAAGATCCGCGGGGCGATCACCGACGATCTCGGCCAGCGCTCGCTGTTTCTGCTCTTGCTCGCGGCAACGGTGGAGCTGTTGCTGTATTCGTTGTTCAAGGCGATCAAATATCTTCTGACCGGGCGCTGATTGCGCCGCCGTCAGTTTCTCCGCGCAAACGGCCAATCGATCACCTCCGCCGCATAAAGTGTCGCCCAAGCGATCAGCGGCTGCAACGCGAGGCGCGGGCCGTGATACCACCAGCTGTCCGGGACCGGCGGCAGCACGATGCCTTCAAAGGCGTGCTTGAAATTCGCGGGCCACACCGCGAGCACGTAGAGCGCGAGCGCAATGCCCGCAATCTTGCGCAAGCGCGGCACCAGCAATGCAATCGCGCCGGTCAATTCCAGCACGCCGGTGAAGAGTACGACCTCGCGCGGATACGGCACCCAGTCCGGCGTGATCGCGACCAGCTTGTCGGTGGCGCGGAAATGCAGCCAGCAGCCGCCGGCGAAGAAGGCGGCGAGGACGAGGCGGAGGGTGGCGCGGGTGTTCAAGGCGATGTCTCCTTTGTTCTTCAATGATCGCACAGCCGGGTGCGTTCCCGCGCAACAGGCGCGGGCCGGATGAATCGGGGAGACGGAGCGCCGGAAGGCGCAGGGTCTTCCTATGTCGTCCGCAGGGTGGTGCGGACGTATTCGCCTTCCAGCACTCCGTCCGGCGTTTTCCTTACGATCCGGGCCGCGCTTTTCGTGAGGCATGAAGGATTGCTCCGGCACGCCTCTTCCGTCAGCCGTGCTCCCGGCAGGCGAGCCTATTCTCGCCGGGCGGTGCCCCGGACCGCCCCGGTCCCCGTCTGCGAAACGGAAACGGAGGCGCCGCCTCGATCGACGCCGGGTCTCTCCGGCTTCGGATCACGCTTTCGCGTCCGCTCCACTTCACGAACGCCTCATGATGCGTCCCCGGTGAGCGGGAGTGCGCGGAGAATAAGGGAAGTGGAAGGAGCGGGGATAAGG
>JALHMF010000011.1 GCA_022844205.1 Xanthobacteraceae bacterium
GCCATCACGCTGCGCTACCCAAAGGCTACGCGCGCTGGCCGGTTGCTCGCATCGCGCCGAAAGGCGTATCTTCAGCCGAGGCTCTAATCGCCACTGGATGAAATTTCAGTGGCAGGTCACAATCTATGCCATCTTGCTTTTTGCGAATTTATGGTCTGATCCAACACAAAGTTGTAAATGGGTCTTTCCAAAAATTCTTGCATGTCTTTTGACGAAGAATGAAAGCCTTGCAGGCGGCTTGATTGGTGCAGGCGGTACCATTTTTGCTGGCTGGATAGCTTGGCTAGCTGTGCAACAACAATTTCGTAGCGCAAAATCCGGCAAGGAAGAGTAAGCGATTTCAACCCTTGTAAGGCGTACGTCCTGTCATGGCCGGGCTTGTCCCGGCCATCCCGCTTAGACGGGCGCATTCATCTCGACAAATACCGCCGACGCCCAAGATGACGCGTGTTAGCGTTCCATGCTATATTATTTCCCATGACCAAACTCGAAGACATAGAAAAGGCCATTGAGCAGCTTCCGCCCGAACAGCTTGCGCGTTTCCGCGCCTGGTTCGACGCGTTCGACGGCGCGCGCTTCGATGCCAGGATCGAGCGCGACGCAAAATCCGGCAAGCTCGACAAGCTCGCGGAGCAGGCGCTTGCCGATCACAGGAACGGACTTTCCCGCGAACTATGAGGCATTTTGCAAGCCCCGCCTTCTGGCAGGCTTATCGCAAACTACCCGCTGCAATCCGCGAACTGGCCGACAAGAATTACGCGCTGCTCAAGGAAAATACGCGTCACCCGTCGCTGCAATTGAAACAAGTAGATCGCTATTGGTCCGTGCGCATCGGGCTTCGCTATCGCGCGCTTGCGGTGGAAGTGGACGGCGGACTCTTGTGGTTCTGGATTGGATCGCACGCGGAATATGACCGGCTGATTGGCTAAGACGTGGATGGCCGGGACAAGCCCGGCCATGACGGCTTTTTTTATTTGGGCATCGGCGTGCCGGGACAAGCCCGGCCATGACCGTTTTTTCAGAAATACTTCAAATCATCCCCCACAAGCAGGTCTCGCATATTGGAAGGCACGGGAAACCCGTAACCTTCCTGCGTCGCGAGCCAAACCAGCTTGCCGGAAGCATGGTGGTCGCTCGCATAAACTTGGGCACCGATCATCTGCAAGGCCAGAAGCAATGCCTGAATGGCATCGACACCGATCGCCGTTCTTTCCAACGGCTCATCCGGCCAATCGATTTCAAATGTGCAAGACCAGTCCACATCGTTTCGGACCGGCGCGAAAATCCGGACCTCAATATCGGCGTCGCCTTGTTCTAATTTCAACCTGAGTAGGCGCGATGCAATCATCATAAATCCCTTAAAACAGCAGCGGAGGCAGAGGCTGGCTGCGAAGGCATGCCGCATACCGTTGCATGGCTTGGCTTCGGCAGGCTGTCTCCGCTACTGCTGCCACTGGTCCATTGCCCGCCCCCGGGATTTCCTGCCGGAACGCGAGGCTGATTGGGATCGTATTTTACGACCTCCGCCAGCCGCGCCAGCTTTGATTGTACTGCCGCCGCGTCAATCTCGGATTTCAGCCGCAAAAGCTTCGGTAAAATCAACTATCCCTTTGAATGGTCGGGACAGCCCGGCCATGACGATAAAAATGGATTGCGAGTGAAAAATCTTTTGTTTCAAATATTTGCACACCCTTATCCCCCTTCCCGAAACCTCCCTTACACTCCGCATCACTCCCGCTCGCCGGGGACGCTTCTAGAGGCGTTCGTGAAGTGGAGCGGACTCGAAAGAGTGATCCGAAGCCGGAGAGACCCGGCGTCGATCGAGGCGGCGCCTCCGTGCATGTTTCGCAAACATGTGCCGGGGCGGTCCGGAGCTCCGCCCGGCGGGACTACGCCCGCCTGCCAGGAGCTTGGCTGACGGAGAGTTGCGCGCGAGCGCAGCTCACGAAAAGCGCGGCCCGGATCGAAGGAAGACGCCGTGACGGAGTGCTGGAAGGCGATGCGTCCGCCGATCGCAAGGCGGACGAACATAATGAGACCTTGCGCCTTCCGGCGCTCCGTCTCCCCGGCTCTAAACTCGCGCGGGTGAACGCGGGACGATAAAACGCGCCTGCATCCTTCGAGACGCCCGCCGCACCGGCTCTCTCTGCCTCATCCTGAGGAGCGAGCGAAGCGAGCGTCTCGAAGGATGAGCGGCGGGCTCCTCAGGATGAGGCGCGTGGCTGTATGAAATTCGAATCCCGATCGCGGAAGAGCCGCTCCCGCGCGGACGCCGTATCCGCTACCCTCGCTCACCCCGCACCGGAGGCCCCCATGCCCGCATCGATGCATCACGTGGACGAACAAGAGCTGAAGGTTCTCGAAGAATTGCATCGCAAGCGCCGCGGCCTGCGCCAAAAGAAGGCGATGCTGGTGCCGCCGATGACGCTCGGCCAGCGCGTCTCCGACCGCGTCGCTTCGGTCGTCGGCTCGTGGCGCTTCATCATCATCCAGAGCGGGCTGCTGTTTCTCTGGCTCGTGCTGAACATCGTGGGATGGATGCAGCACTGGGATCCTTACCCGTTCATCCTGCTCAATCTCGTGCTGTCGTTCCAGGCGGCCTACACCGCACCCATCATCATGATGAGCCAGAACCGGCAGGCCGACATCGACCGCGCCGCCGCCGGCAACGATTACGAAGTGAACCTGAAGGCGGAACTGGAGATCGAACTCCTGCACCAGAAAATCGATCTGCTGCGCGAGCAGGAGATCACCAAACTGATCGAACTGGTGGGGCGGCTGGAGGCAAAGCTGGCGCGGTGAAGCATCATGCGGCGGCGCGGCCCTGCCAGGAATCAAAAACCCCCTCCCGAATGAACGAGAGAGGGCTTCAAAGCTCCGCTTTATTTTTTCGCGCGCTTTTATTCAAAGTCTGCGCGGCGCCTGCCAGTACATCCGTGGTCAGTCGCCGAAACCGGAGCAATACGGCGGCAAGTCGTTCCCCGAGAGGAAGACCAGCCGCCGAAATGGTTCGCTTACGAAGCGGCCTGGAGGTTTTCCGCCGAGTCCTTGCCGTTCTTCGGGCTGCGGACGACTTCGAAGGTGATCTTCTGGCCTTCGTTCAGGCTGTACATGCCGGCGCGCTCGACTGCGCTGATATGGACGAATACGTCCTTGCCGCCATCGTCAGGCTGGATAAAGCCGAAGCCTTTTTGCGAATTGAACCATTTCACGGTTCCGGTGCTCATAGTGTCGTTCCTATTATAACTGTGCCAACCGGACTGCGCGGCGCGCAGTCTCGGGCACAAACATCGATGTTTTGGAGGGAGGTCGTCAGCAGGCGTGAGCAGCGCTCACGAATGGCCAAGTCGTTCGGGCCGAAACTCGATGGCAGTGACATAGGCGCGATTTGCGACTTTTGCAAGGCCCGCGTGCAGGGGCTGGTTTCAGGGGCGCCGCTGGCGGGACTTCCCTGCTTTTGCCTTCGCCTTGCGCGCCGCGCGCTTGCGGACGAGCGCCCGCTCCTCGCTCCGCCGCCGGATGCAGCTCACGCAGAGACATTTCTTGCGGCCGCCGAGCCAGTTCACGAGATAGTCGCGGCCGTAATGATAGTTGATTTCCTCGCCCGCATTTATTTTGCGCGTCGAGCGGATGAAAATCTGCCGCTTGCGCGTATCGGATTCCGCATTCGGCCGGCAGGAATGATTGATGTAGCGGCCGAGATTTTTTCGCGTGGCGCCGTCGATCGTCCAGCGCTTGTTGATCTCGTAAAGATAGCGGTTGTGGTCCTGCAGGACTACGGTGTCCTTCGTGCGCAGGAGCTTGCCGGTATAGAGCACGATCACCGCGCCCTTCTTGATGGGTTTGGCGGCGAACAGTCCAAGACCGGTGCGGGAACGGCCGACGCGCACATGGCTGCGCGGCAAGGGCTTTACGGGCTTCATCCGTTCAACTATCGCGGCGAACCATGTGCCGTCGAGCATTTGCACAAAGGAATCTTTGGAAAAAGTGTCGCGGCAATGAACGATCCCGCCGTGCTAGAGTCGAATCATGTCGGGGCTGCTCGCAAAACTGCAAATCGGGATCAAAGGTTCCGCCGAACTTACGGTCGGCGAGGAACATACCGCGCCGCGCGTGGGCAGCGGGTTGGTGCGCGTGCTCGCGACGCCAGTGATGATCAACCTGTTTGAGGCCGCCGCCCTCGATGCCGCCGAGCGGCTCTTGCCGGAAGGCCATCAGAGCCTTGGCACCCTCCTCGATGTGACCCATGTCGCCGCGACCCCGGTCGGCATGAAGGTGCGGGCGACGGCGGAGGTGATCGGCATGGAAGGCCGCACGATCCGCTTTAAGGTCGAAGCCCACGACGAAAAGGACCTGATCGGCGAAGGTTGGCACGACCGGGTCGTGGTCAATGTCGCCCGCTTCGACGAGCGGGTGCGGAAAAAGCTCGGCTGAGGGCGTCAGCCGGCCTTATCCCCCTTCGCACAGGCTGCATTAGAGTTCTGCTCTCAAGCAATGGAGCAGGCCCATTGAGCAAGAACGATTGTTTACGATTGCACCGGGTTGAACATTTCAGCGGTGGGCCGGTTGAAATTTTCCGGGCGCAAAGATCCGGCCTTGCAAATTCAGACAAAATAAAACCCCCTCCCGATGGTTCGAAAGAGGGCGAGTGCCTGCTGCGCTTCGCCGCCGGTACATCCGCGGTCGGCGTGCGGCTAGCAGGCGAGCGCGGGAGTAACCCCCCGCGCCAACTTGGATTACATGGCCTTGAGGTTCTCGGCCGCGTCCTTGCCGTTCTTCGGGCTGCGGACGACTTCGTAAGAAACCTTCTGTCCTTCGTTCAGGCTGTAGAGACCTGCACGCTCGACGGCGCTGATGTGAACGAACACGTCCTTGCCGCCTTCATCCGGCTGAATGAAGCCGTAGCCTTTTTGCGAGTTGAACCACTTCACGGTTCCGGTAGCCATCTTCGTAGTCCTCTTCCCTTGGGTTATTTAAGAGCAACGCAAAGCGCGCAGCCCCGGTGTCATCGAGTTTTGGATGAAGGTCGTCAGCGTATCCTGGTCTCAAGACCGCGGGGCCACGTCGTTCGGCCGAAACTTCGATAGCATTGAAGGTATTCGCGAATACTGCCCAATTCAAGGACCCGCCATTAACAAAGTCGCGACGGCGTTATCGCTAAACCGGCGGAAACCTGCTACTGTGAAACAGGTTCCAGAGTTTGTAAGGGTTTGGCCTCCTCGCAGCTGCGGGGGGAAGCCGGCCCGGCGGATGCTATTTGGAGAGTGGCGTGAAGACGAGCAAGTACGGAGTCGGTGAAAACGTGCGTTACACGGCGGCTGCGGTCAGCCGGCCAGGTGCCATGGGCATCTATACGGTGGTGCGGGTATTGCCGCTTGAGAGCGACGAGCAGAGCTATCGCATCAAGAATTCGACCGAGAATTACGAGCGTGTCGCGCGCGAGAGCCAGCTCGATCCGGGTAGCTGACGGAGTTCTGGAAGCCGGCTGAAGCGGCTTACGCTTTCTCGCGCTTCTGGGGGATTGCGGCTTCGGGCGAAAGCGGTGCCGCTTCGTCGATATCGATGGTCTCTTCCGCCGGCTCCACTTCCACAATTGGCGAGATCTGGGAAAAGTCTTTCGGTTTCACGACCGCATATTTCTCGCCATTGACGAAGCTGAAGAGATTGCGGCCCTTCGATTTCGCCCGGTAGAGCGCCTTGTCGGCGTTGCGGATCAGTTCGGCGGCGTCGGTGCCGTCGCGCGGCGCCATCGCGATGCCGATGCTGGTGCCGACCATCACCTGGTTGCCGTTGATGGAGCAAGGAAGTCCGGTTGCGGCCTTGATGCGCTCGGCCAGTACCACTGCCTGCGCCTCTTCCGTCGTATCTTCCAGCAGGATCACGAATTCGTCGCCGCCGATACGTGCGACCGTGTCCGCCTCACGAACACAGTTGGCGAGCCGCTGCGCGACTTCCTTTAGCAGCAGATCGCCGGCCGCATGGCCGAACGTGTCGTTGACCTTCTTGAAGCCGTCGAGGTCGAGGCAGAACAGCGCGAAGCCCGATTTCTGCCGCTTCATGCGTGCCAGCGCCTGGTCTAGCCGGTCGTTCAGCAACACGCGGTTCGGCAGGTTTGTAAGATTGTCGTGATGCGCCATATGCGCGATCTGCTGCTCGATGCGCTTACGTTCCGTGATGTCGGTGAACGTCCGAACGACGCTGCCGTCATCCAGTTTGTGTGAGGCGACTTCGAGCACGATGCCGTTCGGGCGCACGCGCTCATACAGCGGGACCGCTTCGGTGCTTCCACCGCAGCGGATCATCTTGCGGACGCGGGGGTCGAGTTGCTCGCCTTCGTCGCCGAACTCGCCGCGTTCCCACATGAACTTCAGAATCTCGGAAATATTGGTCCGCGGCGCCATCAGGCGATCCGGCAGATCGAGCAATTCCTGCACGCGCCTGTTGATGACGGCGACGTTGCCCTCGGGATCGATCATCATGATCCCCTGATTGATATTCTCAAGCGTGATGCCAAGCACGCGCGACTTTTCGCTCGCCACCGCCTCGCTCGCTTTCCACATCGCGCGAAACCGGTTGAGGTTTTTTTGGCGCTGCACGCCGTACCAGATCACAAGCAGAATAAGGACCGTGAAGACAGCACCGCCGACGGCAAAGAGAATCCTGCTGCGATAAAAAGTGGCGAACATTTCTTGCTGGCTGACGCCGACCATGATGATGAGCGGCGCTTCCTTGAACGCCCGATAGGAGATCAGCCGCCGGGTACCGTCGAACGCGCCGCTCGACAGATAGGTATCGATCGGGCGCTGATGGGCGCGCTTGAAGATCGGCGTTTCCAGCATCGAGCGGCCGATCTCTTTTCCGTCAACGCCGCTCGAAGCGCGAACAATGCCATCGCGCCCAAACAGTCTGACGATACCGCCCTTCCCGAGATTGACGGCGTTGAACACCCTGACCCAGTGGTACGGATCGATCGAGCCAACGATGACGCCTGCCAGTTTTCCGTCGGGCTCGCGAACTGCCCGTGAAAGCTGAATCGACCATTTGCCGGACATTCGGCCGATCACGGGCTTGCTGATAAACATTTCGTCGCGCGTGTGCCCGAGATGTGCGAGGTAATGTTCCCGGTCGCTGAGATTGATGGGTTTCAGGATCGGGCCGAGGCTCGACGCGCGCAGCATTCCTTCGGCATCGATGAAGGAAATCTGGAGTTCGACCTCGCGCTGCGCTTTTGTCTCGTTCGCCCAGCGGGCAAGATCGGTCTGGAACGTATTGTTGATCCACGATGTTCGCAGAAAGATCAGGCTGCGGTCGATATTTTGGATGTTGCGCGTGAGATTTTCTTCCAGAACGCGCGCCAGGTTACTCGTCTCTTGTGTGTTGACCTGAACCGCGCGGTGATATTCCGAATGCAGATTCTGCGCGATTACAGCCCAGATCATCAGGATCATGGCCGCGCCAAGAACCGTCACCGGCTGCGCAGCGGCACCCAGCCAAGGATAAAATCTCTTCACGATGAGTTTCATGCGTCCGTTCGATTTGGAAGTCTTCCGCCGCCTCCCTATCAAAGCGAGCTTGAACGACCGTTAACCGCCTGTTCCTGCAAAGCCGTTTCATGCTGCACGCTGTGAAAGCCGCGGCCGTTGGTATGGATACGGTTAACGAATGCTTTGCGCCCGGCCGCCGAAAGATCGCAAGATCGATGTTGCTCAGCCGGCGAAGAAGCGAAGCAGGGACGCAGTCACCGCTTCCGGCTTCTCCAAAGGAGACAGATGACCAGCACCCGCCACGACTTCGAGGCTCGCGCCAGGAATCCCTTCCGCGATCTCCTGCGCGAGGGGAAGCGGGGTAAGCCTGTCGCCTTCACCGACCATGACGAGCACCGGCCGGGTAACGGTTGGCAGAACGGGGCGCGCATCGGCGCGGGTAATCAGGGCCTTTTGCTGTCGGACGAAGACTTCCGGACCGGTATCGGCGGCCATATCGTCGATAATCTGGCGAAGGGCGCTGTCCGCCCTGCGGTTCTCATGCACCAGCACCGGCCAAAGCATGTCGTTGACCTCGGAAAACTTGCCGCTTTGCGACAATGCGATCAGCTTTTTCCGCCGCTCGGTATGTTCCGGCAAATCCGCGCGCGCCGAGGTGTCGAGCAAGGCCATTTTACCGATTCGTTCCTGCGCGATTCGAAGCATTTCAAAGGCGATGTAGCCGCCCATCGAGAGGCCGATGACATGAAACTTTTCGGGCGCCGATGACAGGATGCGCGCCGTCATCGCGGAGATCGATTCATCCTGTGTGTGATCGGCGATGATGACGGGACCGAGATTTTTGAAGGCGGCTGCCTGATGCTGATAGAGGCGGGCCGAACAGTTAAGACCGGGAATCATGACAAACGGCAATTGATCGGCCATGTTCACCTTGCTTAAGCCTTGCGTGGATTGAGCGCAGCTTATGCGCCTGTAAGCATTGACTTCACCGCCTTTACTCCTATGTTCCAATCGTCGGCGAAGCAAATCGTTGCATGCCCCACCGCCGGCCTAGCTGGCTCGCGATCCGCGCGGGCAACCGGGGGCGCGCTGACCAGCACCGAGCGAATTTCAAAATCGGTGCGCAAGAACGGAACTTCATGTCTTTCGATACGCTTGGACTGAGCGCAAAAGTGCTCAAAGCCGTCGCGGATTCCGGCTATACGGAACCCACTCCCATTCAGGAACAGGCCATCCCGCAGGTGCTCGCGCGCCGCGACGTGCTTGGCATCGCGCAAACGGGCACGGGCAAGACCGCCGCCTTCACTTTGCCGATGCTGACGATGCTCGAGCAGGGCCGCGCGCGCGCGCGCATGCCGCGCACGCTGGTGCTGGAGCCCACGCGCGAACTCGCCGCGCAGGTCGAGGAAAGTTTCATCAAATACGGCAAGAACCATAAGCTCAATGTCGCGCTCCTCATCGGCGGTGTTTCGTTCGACGACCAGGACACCAAGCTCACGCGCGGCGTCGATGTGCTGATCGCAACGCCGGGCCGCCTGCTCGACCATTTCGAGCGCGGAAGGCTGTTGCTTTCGGGCGTCGAACTCCTCGTGATCGACGAAGCGGACCGCATGCTCGACATGGGCTTCATCCCGGACATCGAGCGCATCGTGAAGCTCGTGCCGTTCACCCGGCAGACGCTGTTTTTCTCGGCCACCATGCCGCCGGAAATCACCCGTCTCGCAGGCGCGTTTCTCTCGAACCCGGCGCGGGTCGAAGTCTCCCGTCCCGCTTCCTCGAGTGTGAACATCGCGCAATCGGTGATTTCCTCGCGCTCCGACCCGAAGGCCAAGCGCGAAGTGCTGCGTTCGCTGATTCGCTCCGAAGATCTGAAGAACGGCATCATCTTCTGCAATCGCAAGACCGAAGTGGCCACCCTGCACCGCTCGCTGGTGAAGCATGGCTTCAACGCCATCGCCCTGCATGGCGACATGGACCAGCGTTCGCGCATGAACGCGCTGGAATCGTTCCGCAAGGGTGAAGTCACACTCCTGATTGCGAGCGACGTTGCCGCCCGTGGCCTCGACATTCCCGAAGTCAGCCATGTGTTCAATTTCGATGTGCCACATCATCCGGAGGACTATGTCCACCGGATCGGCCGCACCGGCCGTGCTGGGCGTAGCGGCACCGCGATCACCATCGGCTCCAGCGCCGACTCCAAATCGATTGCCGCGATCGAAAAACTGACCGGCCAGAAGATCCCGATCCGCGAGATGACGGGCGGCGCCCAACCTTCACCGGTGGACGACACCCCCGATCAGGCTCGCCCGCCCAGGCAGGATCGCCAAAGGAGCCGCGGCGGACGGGGTGGCCGTGGTGGCAAGCCTGCTTCGCACAAGCCGGCGACAGACAGGTCAGTACAACCGCACAACCCGGCTCCCGTCAGGGCCGAAGCGGCCCAAAAGCCCGATCAGGCCGATAACTCGCATCTTCCGGCCTTCCTGCTCCGCCCGGTACCGGTCAAAGCGGGCTAAATACCGCAGTCCTAAACCATTTTTTTATGGGGTTAGTGCGCGCGATTTACCCCTCATTCATAGGCATTTCCTACAGTCTCCCGGTTGGGACGGATTCGGGCCCCAGGAAGGGGAGCGGCCGGTAGCGGCGCTTGAAGCGGTATGAACGATCAAGACGAAATCTCACGCACGCTCGGCTATGCCGACACGGCGATGGGTCAGATCCGCGCTCTGAAGCAGGCTGCGACGCCGCGCAATTTCGAAGTCTGGTACACCTACGCGACCGGGCATAATCAGGCGCTCAATCAGGATATCAACGAGACGCTGGTTCGCGAGGGTCGCCTTGCCGAGAGCGATCTCGCTCGCGTTTACGACAAGCATCTTTCGCCGATCCGCCTGAGCGAAAAGATCGACGAGGTCGGCAACCAGATCGTTGGCGAGATTGAGCAGGTCATGTCGATGATCGACGCGGCCATCGGTTCCAGCAGCGAATTCTCGGATTCTCTGGCCGGCGTGCAGGAACACTTCAACAGCAATGCCGATCGCGAACAGCTCCACTTGATCGTGGAGACCCTTGTCCGCGCGACCAAGGAAGTGGAACAAGCGAATAGTTCGCTGCAGAAGCGCCTCGTGGACTCCCGCCAGGAGATCAGCACGCTCCAGGAAAACCTGGAAGTCGTCCGTACGGAGTCGCTCACCGATCCGCTCACCACGCTCTCGAACCGCAAATTCTTCGAGGACTCGATCGTGCGCATGATCGAGGAGTGCAAGAATAAGGACATGCCGCTTTCGGTGATCCTCACCGACATCGACCATTTCAAGAAGTTTAACGATACGTTCGGCCACCTCACCGGCGATCAGGTGCTGCGCCTCGTTGCGATGGCGATGAAGAACAACGTGAAGGGCCAGGACGTGGCCGCCCGCTACGGCGGCGAGGAATTCGTGGTGCTGCTGCCGAAGACGGCCCTTACCGCGGCTGTCACTGTCGCCGACCACATCCGCCGCGCCGTCATGGGCAAGGAACTCATGCGCCGCTCGACCGGCGAAACGCTTGGCCGGGTCACGATCTCGCTTGGGGTCGCGACCTGGCACAAGGGCGACACGGTCGCTTCGCTGCTGGAGCGTGCCGACAACTGCCTGTATGCGGCCAAACACGCCGGCCGCAATTGCGTCGTCGCGGAAACCGCGCTCGATAGCGAAGGCGAATCCAAGGTCGCCTGATTTGATTTTTCTGTCATCGCCGTACACTTGACCGGGCGATCCAGTAAACACCTTGCGCTCCAATGAATACTCGATGCCCCGCTTTCGCGGAGCATGACAGTCAGTTAGACATAAAGAAATTTAGCCGCTCAGACGCGGCCGTCGGCCGCTTCGATGCTCGCCGGCTTCAGCGTGACCGATTCACCGCAGCCGCAGGCATCGGTCTGGTTCGGATTGCGGAACACGAACCGGGCGGAGAGCTTGTCGACCGTGTAGTCCATCTCGGTGCCGAACAGGAACAGCATGGCCTTCGGGTCCACCAAAACTTTCACGCCGTTGGACTCGATCACCTCGTCGCCGGGAGACGCCGTATCGGCGAGGTCCATGACGTAAGTCATGCCCGCGCAGCCGCCTTTGGAGATGCCAAGCCGCACGCCCGCGACCGGCCTGTCGGCGTTCGCGATGATCTCGCGCACGCGCGCCGCAGCCGCGTCGGTGACGGTCACAATCGAGGGTTTGGCGCGCATTTCGCTCATGGATTCATCCTAGCGAAATTTATATGGGATTGCCACCCGCCGGGAACAATGCCCCGTCCCGCTTCAGTTGCAGGTGATGCCGGTGGATTGCAGCATCCAGAAACTGTCGGCATCAACCGCCCGGCCCGAAGCGGAAAATTTCTTGCCGGCGGTGCAGGATGCCGGGGCCGGTCCATCGCCCCAGACCTGCTCGACGAAGCAGTTGCCGCCAAATCTGCCCTGCGCTTTCAGCACCCAGATGTTCACGCCCGGCTCGGGGCGGAATTGCTGGATCGAACCGATCACGCCGGTCACCGTGGCGGCGGTTCCGTCCTTGCATTTGTTCTGGGCCTGCGCACCGCCGGAGGCGAGCAGAAGCGTAACACCAAAGAAAGTCGCGGCGAGCATGCGCATGTTGAAGTTCCAATCCGAATCAGTTGCCGAATGAACCTAGCAGCGCGATGCTTGACGCGGAATCCCGCTCACCAGAGATTGAGGGCGAGCCTTGCTTCCTCGGACATGCGGCTCTGGTCCCAGGGCGGATCGAAAGTCACGTTGACCTTCACCGGGCCAACGCCCTGCACGGAACTGACGGCGTTCTCCACCATACCCGGCAATTCCACGGCGGCCGGACAATTCGGCGTCGTCAGCGTCATGTCGACGGTGACGGCGCGGTCGTCGGCGATATCGACCTTGTAGATAAGGCCAAGCTCGTAGATATCGACCGGAATTTCCGGGTCATAGACGCTCTTTAGACCGGCGACGATGTCGTCGGTGAGGCGCGCGAGTTCCTCGGCCGGAATTGCGGATTCCACCTTCGGCTTATGCGGCGCGGCTTCAGGTTCATCGCTCATGCGAACATCTTTTGCGCCTTCAGGAGCGCTTCGGCAAGGAGGTTCACTTCCTGCTCGGTATTATAGAGCGCGAAGGAGGCCCGGCATGTGGCCGTGCAACCGAAACGCGCCAGCAGCGGCAGCGCGCAATGGGTTCCGGCCCGCACCGCCACCCCCGCGCGATCGATCACGGTCGCCACATCATGCGGATGCGCGCCCTTCATTTCAAACGCGAGGATCGCGCCCTTGTCGCGGGCGGTGCCCATGATCTTGATGCTGTTGATGCGGGAGAGCCGGTCGGTCGCGAGTTTCAGCAGCCTGTCCTCGTGCGCCCGCACGCGCTCCTTGCCAAGGGAAGCGAGGTAGTCGATCGCCGCGGCAAGCCCGATCGCCGGGACGATCGCCGGCGTCCCCGCCTCGAACTTGTGCGGCGGCTCGCCGTAGGTGACATTCTGCTCGGTGACTTCGCGGATCATCTCGCCGCCGCCGAGGAACGGCGGCAATTCGTCGAGCCATTTCTGCTTGGCGTAGAGCGCGCCGATGCCGGAGGGGCCGTAGAGCTTGTGGCCGGTGAAAACATAGAAATCGCAATCGAGGTCCTGCACATCGACCGGCAGATGCACCGCCGCCTGGCTGCCGTCCACGAGCACCGGAATGTTGCGCGCGTGCGCGATGCGGATCACTTCCTTCACCGGCACGATCGTGCCCAGCGCATTCGACATCTGCGTGATGGCGACGATCTTGGTCCGCTTGGTCAGAAGTTTCTCGAACTCCTCGATCAGGAAATTTCCGTCGCCGTCCACCGGCGCCCACTTTAGAACGGCGCCCTTGCGCTCGCGGTGGAAGTGCCAGGGCACGATGTTGGAGTGATGCTCCATGATCGAGAGCACGATTTCGTCGCCCTCGCCGATATGGGCAACCCCGAAGGATGCGGCGACGAGATTGATGGCCTCGGTCGCGTTGCGGGTGAAAATGATCTCGGCGGAGGACTTCGCGTTCAGGAACTTCGCGACCGTCTCGCGCGCGCCCTCGTAGCCCTCGGTCGCGGCATTGGCGAGATAATGCAGGCCGCGATGCACGTTGGCGTATTCGCGCTCATAGGCGTGGCGCATGCGGTCGAGCACGGCCTTCGGCTTCTGCGCGGATGCGGCGTTGTCGAGATAGACGAGCTGCTTGCCGTAGACTTCCATCGACAGGATGGGAAAATCCGCGCGCACGCGCTCCACGTCATAACCGTTCAGGACGGCGGGGTGCATGTTCATCTCAGCTACGCTCTGCAAGCCAGGCGCTTGCGCAGCTCATCAGCGCTTCGCGGACCCGCTCGTTTTCGATGTGCTGGATGGCGTCGCCGACAAAGGACTCGATCAGCAGGATTTCCGCTTCACGGCGAGGGATGCCGCGCGCGCGGAGATAGAACAGCAAATTCTCGTCGAGCGCACCCACGGTGGCGCCGTGGCCGCACTGAACGTCGTCGGCGAAAATCTCCAGTTCCGGCTTGTTGTCCATTTCAGCATCGTCGCCGAGCAGCAGCGCCGACGACATCATCTTGCCATCGGTCTTCTGCGAATGCGGGCGCACGATGATGAGCCCCTGAAAGACGCCGCGGCTGTTGTCGTCGAGCACGGTCTTGAACAACTGGCGCCCGACGCAGCCGCCGGCCATGTGATCGGCGATCATGGTATTGTCGGCGTGCTGCTTGCCGCGCAGGAGCGTGGCACCCTGCACGGAAAGCTCGGCGTTCTTGCCCGCGAGATCGAAGAACATCTGGTGACGGGAAATCGCGCCGCCGGTAGCCATCGCAAACGACGAGAACTTCGTCCCATGCCCCGTGCGCACGGCGAGCGTCGAAAGAGTGATGGAGGCCCCGCCCGCATTGTTGTGGCGGACATGGTTCACTTCGGCCTGGTCGCCGGCGTCAATTTCAACGAGCGCGTTGTCGAAATACGCGACCCCGGCAGGACCATCTTGTGTCTCGACGATGGTGACGGAAGCACCCTGCTCCACCACGATCAATACGCGCGGAAAGCTCGACTGCGCGATCTTGCCTTCGTGCCGGAACGCGAGATGGATCGGCCGTGCAAGCCGCTTGCCCGCAGGCACATGAATGATCGTCGCGTCGGTCATGAACGCGGTGTTGAGCGCCACGGCGGCGTTCAACGCGTGCTTGCGCTCGCGGGCGAGCGTGTCGCTCACGGCCTTCGGCAGCTTGTCACCGTTGGCGAGCGAATAGATCTCGAAGCCTTCGGCTTTCACCATGGCGAAATTCTTGCCGTTCACGAACAGGAACTTGAAGGCGTCGGAAAGATCGATCGCGCTTTTTTCCCTGGCGGCAACCTCGACCGCCTCGCGCGACGGAGCTTCCGCCGGCGACGGCATGTCCCGCAACATGGCGCGCAGGTCCGTGTATTTCCATTCCTCGACGCGGCGCGAGGGCAGGCCCTTCGATTTCAGAATTTCGAATGCCGCCGTGCGCTCGCGCGCGATCTCGGCGCCGCCCCAATGCGACTGCTTTTTCGCAAAGTCGGGGAAACGCGAAATGATCGCGTTCTCGGCATCGGTGCGGATGGGCTGAACCTCGTTCATTCCGTTCACGCGATTTCGGTTTCGATGCCGGCGTAGCCGCGCTCTTCCAGTTCCTTGGCGAGGTCCGGTCCGCCGGTGCGCACGATCCGGCCCTTGGCCATGATGTGCACCACGTCAGGCACGATATAATCGAGCAGCCGCTGGTAATGCGTGATCACGATCATCGAGCGCTGGGGCGAGCGCAGCGCATTGACGCCGTCGGCCACCACTTTCAGCGCGTCGATGTCGAGGCCGGAGTCGGTCTCGTCCAGCACGCACAATTTCGGCTCCAGCAACGCCATCTGGAGAATTTCGTTGCGCTTCTTTTCGCCGCCGGAAAAACCCACGTTCACCGCGCGCTTCAGCATTTCCTGATCGATGTTCAGGTCCTTTGCCTTCTCGCGCACAAAGCGCAGAAAATCGGGCGTGGAAAGCTCCGCCTCGCCGCGCTGCTTGCGGACGGAATTCACCGCCGTGCGCAGGAACGTCATGGTCGTTACGCCCGGAATCTCGATCGGATACTGGAAGGCGAGAAACACGCCCTTGGCCGCGCGTTCTTCCGGCTGCAGCGCCAGCAAATCCTCGCCCTGGTATTGCACGCTGCCTTCGGTGACCGTGTAGCCGTCCTTGCCCGCGAGCACGTAAGACAGTGTGGACTTGCCGGAGCCGTTCGGCCCCATGATGGCGTGGACCTCGCCGGCTTTCACCTTCAGGTCGAGGCCTTGCAAAATCTTGCGGTCGGCGACCTCCGCGTGGAGGTTCTTGATCTCGAGCATTTCAACTTTTTCCTTCAGATTCAAAACTCAATACGCTTTAGCCGACGCTGCCTTCGAGCGAAATCGCAATCAGCTTCTGCGCTTCCACCGCGAATTCCATTGGCAGGTGCTGGAGTACGTCCTTCACAAAGCCGTTGACGACCAGCGCCACCGCCTCTTCCTGCGTCAGTCCGCGCTGGCGGCAGTAGAACAGCATGTCCTCCGAAATTTTCGAGGTCGTCGCCTCATGCTCGAACACCGATTTCGAATTTTTCGCCTCGATATAAGGCGTGGTGTGCGCGCCGCACTTGTCGCCGACGAGCAGCGAATCGCAATTCGTGAAGTTGCGCGCACCCGTCGCTTTGCGATGGGCCGAGACCAGTCCGCGATAGGTATTGTTCGAGTGACCCGCCGCGATACCCTTGGAGACGATACGACTCGTCGTGTTCTTGCCAAGATGAATCATCTTGGTGCCGCTATCGACCTGCTGGTAGCCGTTGGAAATCGCGATCGAATAGAACTCGCCCTGCGAATTGTCACCGCGCAGGATGCAGCTCGGATATTTCCAGGTGATCGCGGAACCGGTCTCCACCTGCGTCCAGGAAATCTTCGATCCCCGTCCGCGGCAATCGCCGCGCTTGGTCACGAAATTATAGACGCCGCCCTTGCCCTGCTTGTCGCCGGGATACCAGTTCTGCACGGTCGAATACTTGATTTCGGCATTGTCGAGCGCCACGAGTTCGACCACCGCGGCGTGCAACTGGTTCTCGTCGCGCTGCGGAGCCGTGCAGCCTTCGAGATAACTGACGTAAGCGCCCTCTTCGGCAATGATGAGCGTGCGCTCGAACTGGCCGGTGTTGCGTTCATTGATGCGGAAATAGGTGGACAGCTCCATCGGGCAGCGGACGCCCTTCGGGATGTAGACAAACGAGCCGTCGGAAAAGACCGCCGAGTTCAGCGTCGCGAAGAAGTTATCGCTCGAAGGCACGACGGTGCCGAGATATTTGCGCACGAGTTCGGGATGTTCGCGCACCGCTTCGGAGATCGAGCCGAAGATCACGCCGGCTTTCTTCAGTTCATCCTTGAAGGTCGTCACCACGGAAACGGAATCGAACACGGCATCGACCGCGACCCTGGAAGAGCCACGCACACCTGCGAGAATTTCCTGCTCGCGCAAGGGAATGCCGAGCTTTTCGTAGGTCTTGAGAAGCTCCGGATCGACTTCATCGAGCGATGAAGGCCCCGGCGTATTCTTCGGTGCGGAGTAATAATAAAGGTCCTGATAGTCGATTTTCGGGTAGTGCACGCGCGCCCAGTCCGGCTCGGTCATCGTCTTCCAGCGCTTGAACGCTTCCAGACGCCATTCGAGCAGCCACGAAGGCTCATTCTTCTTCGCGGAGATAAAACGGACGGTGCTCTCGTCAAGGCCCTTCGGGGCCTTGACGGATTCGATGTTGGTTTCGAATCCATACTTGTATTGGTCGACGTCTATCGAGCGTACCCGTTCGACGGTCTCCTGGACGGCAGGCATCTACTTCTCCTTGTTCGAGGGCATGACCTGACCCGAAAACCGGTGCCCACTTTTCGGGGTCATGTCCTAGGCTGCACGTTCCTTCGCGCGCTTGCCGAGACTTTCATATACGCGCTTCCAGACATCGAGGAAGCGCGCGACATCTACTTCAGACGTATTCCAGCCGAGGCTGAGGCGCATGGCGCCTTTGGCGAGTTCGGGTGCCACCTGCATCGCCTTCAGGGTTTCCGAAACTCCGGTCTTGCCCGAGGAGCAGGCGGCACCGGCGCTGAGCGAAACAGCTTCCAGGTCGAATGCGATGATCGCGGTTTCGGCGGCGATGCCGGGCACCGCGAAGCAGACGGTGTTCGGCAGCCGGTTTGCATTCTTCGCGAGCAACACCGCATCCTCCGCGACATCGCGAACGCCGGCTTCTGCCCTGTCGCGCAGCTTCAGGAGGCGCAGCGACTCATTCCCGACATCCAGTGCCGCCTGCGAGGCGGCGGCACCGAAGCCCGCGATGGCCGGTGCGTTCTCGGTTCCCGCGCGGCGGCCAAACTCCTGTCCGCCACCGCGAAGCAGCGGCGCGGCCCGGATATTCTCTCCGCGCGCAATGAGCGCGCCGACGCCGAGCGGTCCGCCAAGCTTGTGCGATGAAATCGATATAAGGTCGGCGCCGCTGTTCTCAAGATTGAACGGCAGGCGGCCCGCAATCTGCACGGCATCGGTGTGGAACACGCCGGCTGCCTCGTGAACGCGCTTTGCGATGTCGCGCAGCGGCTGGACTACGCCGGTCTCGTTGTTCGCCGCCATCACCGAGACGAGCGCGCGGCGGCCGGCAGCACTATGCTTTGCGAGCATGGTATCCACGGCGGCGAGATCCACGATGCCGTCGGAATCGACGGGAATCGTCTCGATCCGTTCCGCCGAAAAGCGCCCGCCCGCGCGCACGGACGGATGGTCCACCGCCGAAACGAGCAGCACGTCGAGGCGCACGGCCTCGCCGTCAATTTCCAGTTCGGGTGACAAAGCGAGCGCATTCGCCTCCGTCGCTCCGCTCGTAAACGTCACCGCCTGCGGTTCCACTCCGGCGAGTGAGGCCACCTTCTCGCGGGCGAGTTCGATGCGCGCCCGGGCGGCGCGGCCCTCGGCATGGACCGAAGAGGCATTGGCGGGCTGGTCCAGCGCGGAAATCATGGCCGCCCGCGCCACCGGCCGCAGGGGCGAGGTCGCGTTATGGTCCAGGTAGGCGCGCTCGGTCATCGATTCCGCCTATCGGAAGTCCGTTTTGCCTTGCAAACGGTTCCTGTTTTCGCCATATCTAAAAAACCGCTGCGGGGAGCGAAATTAAGTTGCCGCCGAACGGTAATCCTATTTAGAACACTTCTAAAGTGATAGGCCGATCGCGAGGTCGAGTCAACTGCCGGACAAGTCTGAACGCATCCCGGCGGTGCGTTTTCATTTGCCCAAGAGTAGAGGCTGAAAGAAGCCGGAGGAGAGCATGCCTGAAGTAATCTTCACCGGAGAAGACGGACGCCTCGAAGGCCGCTTCACCCCCGGCAAGACCCGCAATTCCCCGATCGCGATCATCCTGCATCCGCACCCGCAGTTCGGCGGCACGATGAACAATCCGGTCGTCTATCATCTCTACTACACCTTCGTGAAACGCGGCTTCGCAGCCTTACGATTTAACTTCCGTGGTGTTGGCCGCAGCCAGGGTTCTTTCGATCACGGACAGGGCGAGCTTTCCGATGCGGCAGCGGCCCTCGACTGGGCACAGGCGAACAATCCCGACGCGCGCGCCTGCTGGATCGCCGGCATTTCGTTCGGCGCGTGGATCGGCATGCAGCTTTTGATGCGGCGGCCCGAAGTGGAAGGCTTCATTTCCATCGCCGCACCCGCGAGCCTCTACGATTTCTCATTCCTCGCCCCCTGCCCGTCGTCCGGCCTGTTCGTGCACGGCGACAAGGATGCGGTGGTGCCGGTCGCCTCGGTCGGCCAGCTCGTCGAGAAGCTGAAGACGCAGAAGGGCATCGTGATCGACCAGCAGATCGTGAAGGGTGCAAACCACTTCTTCGACGGCAAGACGGATGAATTGCTTTCGATCGTCGACGACTATCTCGACAAGCGCCTGCCACAGACCAAGGACGCGGCGTAAGCATAATTTCCCGAGATAAATTTTTCTCGTCATGCCCGGCTTTATGCCGGGCATCCACGTCTATGACTCTCAGAAAAGAAAGACGTGGATGGCCGGGACAAGTGTAAAGCCCGGAGACATGCCTGGCCATGACCATTCAAATGCGTAATCCAACTAAGGCCTCGCCACCACGCCACCCGTCGCCGGCTGACGCACGCCGGTCGTGGTGGGAAAACTGAGCGGCAATCCCTTCAGCGAACGCACCGCCAGGAACGCGAAGGCCTGCGCCTCCATGGCGTCCGCGGACCAGCCGACCCCCTCCGCGACGGATACCGATTTTCCGAGCTTGCCGCGCAGCATCTTCATCAGCGTTCGGTTGCGGGCACCGCCGCCGGAGATGATCCAGGTTTTCGGATGCGAGGGTAGATGCTCCACCGCGCGCGCGATCGAGCCCGCGACGATCGCCGTCGCGGTCGCGACCGCATCCTCCAGCGAAAGATCGTCGAGCAATAACTGGGCGAATTTCGCCCGGTCGAGCGACTTCGGCGGTTTGCGCGCGAAGAACGGATCGGCGAGTGCCGCGTTCACGATTTCCATATGCACCCGGCCCTGCGAGGCGAGCACGCCGTCGCGGTCGAAGCGCTTGCCGGTGCGCTTGAACACGATCTCGTCGATCGGCGCATTGCCGGGGCCGGTATCGAACGCCACCGGATCGGCGTCGCCATTCACAAACGTAATGTTCGCGACCCCGCCGACATTCACCACCGCGACCGGATGCGGCTCTTCCAGTTTGCTGGCGAGTGCCCGGTGATAGACCGGCACGAAGGGTGCACCCTCGCCGCCCGCCGCGACATCCGCCGCGCGGAAATCGTAGGCAACCGGAATCCTGAGCAACTTCGCCAGCCCCGGCCCGTCGCCGATCTGCACGGTGAGTTTCTGTTCCGGCCGATGCAGCACCGTCTGACCGTGAAAGCCGACAACGTGGATGCTCTCCCGCTCGATCTGGTTCTGGCGCAGGAACGCCTCGAACGCCTGGAAATGCGCGCCGGTGACGAGCCGCTCTGCTTCCGGCAACAGGCCCGGCCGCGCGTTGCGGTCGGTGAGGTTGACGGCTGCCGCGAGTGCGGCCTGCAACAGCGCGCGTTCCTCATCGGCATAGGCGCGGTAGCCGATGGCGCCAAGGCGCGAAACCTTCTCGCCATCGGTCTCGATCAGCGCCACGTCCACCCCGTCCAGCGAGGTGCCGCTCATCAAGCCAACCGCCGTAAACATCGCCATTTTCAGGGACTTCTCTTGAATCGAACCGAAGACCTGTTACACCACCGGCCTCCATCGAACCTAGGCCGAACCGGCGGACGAATCCAAGACCATGAGTGCATTCAAGTCCGAATTTCTGAACGTGTTGTCGAGCCGCGGCTTCATCCATCAGGTGTCCGAGCCTGATGAACTGGACAAGCTTGCGAAGGCCGGCCGCATCACCGGCTATATCGGCTTCGACTGCACCGCGGCCTCGCTGCATGTCGGCTCGCTGTTGCCGATCATGATGCTGCACTGGATGCAGAAGACCGGCCACCGGCCGATCGCGCTCATGGGCGGCGGCACCACGCGCGTCGGCGATCCATCCGGCAAGGATGAATCCCGCAAGATCCTCACCGACGAGATGATTGAGCAGAACCTGAAGGGCATCCGTGCGATCTTTTCCAAGTTTCTCACCTTCGGCGACGATCCGACCGACGCCCTGATGACGAACAACGCCGACTGGCTGAACAAACTGAACTACATCGACTTCCTGCGCGATGTCGGCCGGCATTTTTCCGTGAACCGGATGCTTTCCTTCGACTCCGTGAAGATGCGCCTCGACCGGCAGCAGGAATTATCGTTCCTGGAATTCAACTACATGATCCTGCAGGCCTACGATTACGTCGAACTGCACAAGCGCCACGGATGCGTGCTTCAGATGGGCGGTTCAGACCAGTGGGGCAACATCGTCAACGGCATCGATCTCGGCCGCCGCATGCTCGGTGCGCAACTTTTCGCGATCACCTCGCCGCTGATCACGACATCCTCCGGCGCCAAGATGGGCAAGACCGCCACCGGTGCCGTCTGGCTCAACGCCGATCATTGCAGCCCCTACGACTACTGGCAGTTCTGGCGGAACACCGAGGACGGCGACGTGGAGCGCTTCCTGAAAATGTTCACGATTTTGCCGCTCGATGAGATCGCGCGGCTCGCGGCCCTCAAGGGCGGTGAGATCAACGAGGCGAAGAAGATCCTCGCCACCGAAGCGACCGCGCACGTGCACGGGCGCAGCGCCGCCGATGAGGCCGCGGATACGGCGCGCACCACCTTCGAGGATGGTGCGCTGTCGCAAAACCTTCCCTCGATCGAGGTGAAGCGCGGCGAGCTAGAAAAAGGCATCGGCGTTCTGAACGCGAATGTGCTCGCAGGTCTGGTCGCTTCCACCAGCGAAGCGCGCCGTCAGGTCAAAGGCGGCGGGCTGAAGGTGAACGACGTCACCGTCGAAGACGAAAAGATGATGCTGACTCCGAAGAACCTGACGCCGGAAGGCGTCATCAAGCTGTCGCTCGGCAGGAAAAAGCACGTATTGCTGAAGCCGGTCTGATTTTACTGGGCCGGCTGCTGCGGCGACCGCCCCTGCGCGCGCTGGAATTCAAACAGTCTGCGGAAATGGCCGGGGATCGCGCCTCCAAGTGCGTTCACGCGCAGCGTCGGCTTGCTCGCGGGTCCCACGATTTCAAACGGCACGGCATAGAGTCCGTCCTTCGGCGCGATGAACGGCCCGATCAGCGGAATGTTCGGTACGATCGCATTCAGCGCAAAGGCCGGAATGTAGGTGCCAGTGAGATGCACATTGTTCGCGCCGTAGTCGAGCACGCCTTCGACCGTGGCGCCGACGGTCATGCCGTAGATCGAACCTTCGCGGATGCTGAATTTTCCCGGCGTGCGGTTGAAATCGACCTGCATGATCGAAAACGGCGTACCCTGCGATTGCGCGGCGCGGCCGGTGCTTGGATCGGCGGGGGCCGCGTTCTGTACCCGGTCGAGCGCCGGCTCGCCGCGAATCACGAAGTCGCGCACCTCGACGCCGCCCTGCTGCGGCGTGCCGTCGCCGCTCGGCGCGTCGATCACGATGGTGGTCTGGCCGCCGTAAATCTTGTTGTAGAAATCCGCGAAGCGGAACATGGCGCCCGCATCGCCCGATGTCAGCACGATCGCCGGCTTGCCTTCGCGCGCGCGCAGTTCGCCCACCATGCTGGCATCGCGCCCGACGCGGCCGAGCAGCGAGAAGGAGCGGATTTCGCCGTTGCGGCGGATCAGCCGCATGTCGAGATTGCGCGCGACTTCGCCGTTGTTGCCGCGTGCCACACCCACGCGCAATTCAAGATCGAGATCGCGCGGCTTGTAGGGCTTGCCGGAGGGAGAATTTTCCGCCCCTTCCGTCAGTCCGCGGATCGCACCACGGGCGTCGAGCACATCGCCGCGCACGGTGACGCGCAGCGCGCCGTCGTTCGCGCGTGAAGCGGTTAGCGTTGCCTTGTCGCCGTCGGAAAGATGGAACGTCGGAAGCTGCGCCGAGACGAAACTGCCATCCTCGTCGAGTTCGACCGTGCCTTTCAGCGTGGTGCCTGAACCGGTGATGTTGAGGTCCTCGAAGCGGACGCGGTCGCCGCGGTCGATCAGGCGAAATACCGCCCGGGATGCGCTGCCCGGCGCCTTCTGCCAGCCCGGCACGAGATCGTTGACCTTCGCCATGGTGAGATCGGTGTCCACGTCGATCCGTGTTTCCTGATCGTTGATCCGGCCCGTAGCCTTCACGACCACCGGGCCGGACAGCCACGGCAGGAGATCGACGCCAAGACGCGAGCGGGAAACGTCGTCGAGCGTGCTCGTTACCCGGAATTCCGCATCGGCATTGGTTTTCGATTTCTTGTAATCGAAAGCCGATGCAGCACCCGCGATACGCCCGTCTCCCCGCACATGCACAAGATCGGGCGTGACCGCGATCTTGGCGTTGACGTTTTCAACGCGCTGCCCGCGCACGATCCTGTCGGCGGCGAAATTGGTGACTTCCGCGTCCGCCAGATAATCGACTTCCCCGCGCTGGATGTCTTTCCGGAATACAAGGCTGAGCCGGAGATTTCCGTTGACCGTTCCGCGCGCGGTGGAGGGATCGACGGCGAAGCCGGCCTGATCCTTCAGCAGATCCGTCGCGACCATTTCCGCGACCGCCTCGGAGGTTCCGCCGAAACGGAAGCGGATGGCACCCTGCGGATTGGGCGGGGCATGGTTCAGCACTTCAAGGTAGCCGTCGGACACGGAAATCCGCCGGCCGTTCGGCGTGTCGATGAAGCCCTTGGAGAGCGTCACCTTCGCGGTCTGTCCGGTGACGACGGCGTTGACCGTCGCGTCGCGGATCAGCGGAAGATTGGCGGCCGGGCGGAAGATGCCGTTGGACGCACTCATCTCGAAGCGCACGGCATTGTCGGGAAGTTCAACGTCGGCCTTGCCGACGGTATCCAGCGGCACGTTGAGCGCCACCACCAGTTTGTCGATGGTACCGTTCTCGACACGCTCCATCGCCCAGCTCCTGGAGCCGCGCGCAACGATGGCGGGCCAAAGCCGCTTTGCGGCCGTCACCGGCATTTGCGTTGTCGCAAGGCCGAGTTGAAGCATCGGGTTCTGGCCCAGCGTGATGGAGCCGGAGAACGCGCCGCCCGCCGTGGAGCCGGCAATGTCGCCCTGGTGCACCGTGAATTTCTGCGCGACGGAATCGAAGCTCGCGCGCACGTTGATACGATCCATCACCAGCGGATTTTCCCCCGGCTTTCCGGAGGAGAGATTCAGCAATGCCGTCGGCACCGTCACATTCCAGATGCGGTCGTCGCCCCGTTTCGGCGCCTCAATCATGATCGAGCCGATGACGCGGTTGGGTCCCATCGTCAGCGCGAGCGTTTCGATCACCGTCGCGCGCCGGTCGGGGTCGTAACGCGCCTGCAATTGCATGTCATCGATCGGAAAGCGGGCCTCCGGATCGGTTGAGCTTCCGATCACGCCCGGTGCGGCGGAGGCACGCGCCAGCGCTTCGACCAGTTTTCCATCCTCGGCGATGCGCGCGCGCAGGATGCCGGAGAGCGGCGTATCCACCATAAGGTCGATGTTGCCGAAGCCGGCGGCGAGCAGGATGTCGCCCGGCGAAACATCACGCGCGACGATATCGACCGCGCGATATTCGCCGGAGGGCGGAGCGATCGATGCCGTTACTTCCCAGGGACGGCCGCCGGTGCTCGATGCGCTCGAACGTACCGAAAAGAGCGCACCCCCTTCGGCGGGGCGGGAAAGCTGCACGTTGATGTCGCTGAATGTCCAGCGCCGTCCGGTGCTCGCATTCTCGACGATCAGCGTCCCTTCCTTGAGACCGATCTGGGTCAGATAAACGCCATCGATTCCGCTTTTCTCATAACCGTTCAGCCAGCGGATGAACTGCGGGTATTGAAACGGTTCGGCGCGCGCCTGGATCGGCAACGGGCGGGCCGCCGTTTCGGTGGTCACACTGCCTTCGGGTGTCGCCGTAATCGGGGCGGCATCCGCGCCGGTCGTGATCGCCACGCGGCCGTCATGGCCGACATGGACGGTCGTCTGCGCGCCGACAAGATCGATGCGTTTGGCGCGGAATATGCCGAGCAGGAGGCTCGCTGCATCCAGGCCCACTTCCGCGCTCGGCGCGCTCGCCAGAACCTTGCCTTCGGCGCCACGCACGCGGATGCGGCTGATCCTCAGGATCGGCGCGCCGGTGTTGTCGTGATCGAGCCGGGTCTTGCCGATGCTGACCTTGTGGCCGGGGCCGAGCTGGCTTTCGAGCGCCGATTCAATAAAGGGGCTGGCGAGATCGAACGGCACCAGCCCGCGCACGAGCATGATGTAGAGACCGCCAAGGCAAACGATGCTCAGACAGGCGATCTTGAACCAGGACAGCCGCCCCGAGGGTTTGCGTAACAAAACCTGATTGAGGCGGGCAAGGCGGCCGCGGAATCCGCCATGGCCTCCGCCTCCCCTGCGATGGCCGCGCGGCGCCTGGTGATCCTCTTCCTCATACGCATCGTAATGCGGATGCGCGGGATGCTGTTGCTGATGCGAAGGCGGGTGTTGGGAATGCGGATGCTGCCGCTGCTGCTGCGGCGAATGGGCATGGGGTGCCCGGTGCGGCGCCTGGGAATGCGAACTCATGCGCGATAAAGCCTCAGAATCCCCGCTCCCCCGAACGGCCGCGCGCCGCGCGGTTCAACCCTCACCCGAACAGCTTACCGGCAAGCGGCCTCGTCATTTCCCAAACGGGGAATTGGCGAAGAATTGAGCATATTAGCTACTCAAAAGGCTATTAAAACACGACGAAAGGAAGGCGGATCATGGGGATACTGGAGACGGGCGACAAAGCCCCGGCTTTCAAGCTGCCGGCGGACGACGGCGGGAGCGTTTCACTGGCCGGGTTCAAAGGCCGCACGGCGGTGATCTACTTTTATCCCAAGGCGGACACCCCCGGTTGCACCAAGGAGGCAATCGCCTTCAACAAGCTCCGCAAGGATTTCGAGAAAGCGGACACTGCCATCCTTGGCGTTTCGGCCGATCCGGTAAAGGCGCAGGCGAAATTCAAGACCAAGCACAAGCTCGCCATCCCGCTTGCCTCCGACGAGACGCACAAGATGCTCGAATCCTATGGCGCGTGGGGCGAGAAGAGCATGTACGGCAAGACCTATATGGGCGTGAACCGGATCACCTATCTGATCGGCGCCGACGGCAAGATCGCGCAGGTCTGGCCCAAGGTGAAAGTCGATGGCCATGCCGAGGAAGTGCTTGCCGCCGCGAAGGCGCTCTAGGTTCCGGGGCCGTTTAAGTCCCATTAACCATAGCGGGGCATTGATTGCGGGACTTGGCCGGGATGCTCCCGGCGTCGAGGCCCGATGCAGTCGAATTTTGGCCAGCGTGACTTCGGCCACCACCGCCATCACCCGCATCCGCAGCACCACTCCCCGCGCCTCGGGCATGGCGGACGCGGCGGGCGGATCGCGGCGGCGGCAGCGATTGTGCTGTTGTCCACATGGGCCGGCACGGCAACGCTTTATATTCTTTTCCGCGACGACGCGCTGAAGCTGATCGCGGGCCGCCAGGTCGAGATGAACCGCGCCTATGACACGCAGGTCGTTTCCCTGAAGGCGGAAATCGAACGGTTGAAATCGCTGAAGCTCGTCGATCAGGAGCGCGTCGACCGCGCGGTCGCCGAGCTGTCGCGCCGGCAGACCGTGCTGGAAAGCCGGCAGACCGCGTTGAACGCCCTTGCCTCCACGAAACAGGTTTCGCCCGCACGCGACGGGTCGCCCGAGATCACAGGCTCCGTTCTGCCAACGACTCCGCTGCCCGTTCAGGGGCCTTCTGCACCCGGCAAGCCAACGCCGCTTCCCGATACGATCCTGTTGGCGCCGCCCGCCGAGAAACGCGCGCAACTGGAATCGCGTCCGCTTCCGCCACTCGGCCCGCGCCTTGGCAGCGAGCATGACAGCGCGCACGAAGTCCGCGTCCTCAATCTCGCGCGCAGCCTCGAGAAAATCGAGACCGAACAAAGCCGCGTCCTGAACGAAGCCGAGGAGTTCGTGGACCTCGCCGAGCGCCGGATGCGCAACGTGTTCGCCGATCTCGGGATGAAACCGCCCTCGAACCATTCCTGGTTCGGCACCGCCACGGGCGGGCCGTTTCTGCCGTTTGCACGGCCGCCGGAAGATGCCTTCGCACGCCAGCTCCATCGCGTGCGTACCGCCGCGACGGCGATTGAAAACCTCTCACGCGGACTGACGGCCCTCCCTGTCCGGCGTCCAATCGCCGGTGGCACGGATGTCACGAGCGGCTTCGGGGTGCGTATCGATCCGTTCGTGCGGCAGCTTGCAATGCATACCGGCGTCGACTTTCGCGGCGAGCCCGGCGATCCGGTGCGCGCGGCGGCGGGCGGAAAGGTGACGCAAGCGGAGCGCAACGGCGGCTACGGGCTGATGGTGGAGATCGACCACGGCAACGGGCTTGCCTCGCGTTACGCGCATCTATCGGCGATCGAGATCGCGGAAGGCATGACCGTGAAACCCGGCCAGCTTGTCGGCCGGGTCGGCACCACCGGCCGTTCCACCGGGCCTCATCTGCATTTTGAAGTCCGCCTGAACGGCGAAGCCATCGACCCGCAAAAGTACCTGCGTGCGGGCCTGCGCCTATCCGAGGCGATGTAACGCCACGGGATTACTGCCAAGATTTCCCGAGTCCGTTGAAGCGCTTCGGCCCGCCGAATGCGGGGTTGAGTCCGCTGGTTCTATGCGGGATTCAGGCGCTTCCCGCACGGATTCAAGTGCCTGAGAAACTGATTCAACGACTTAAAGTAACGATTCAAGTCGCGGAAACACCGCGCGAAAAGCCTCGCGCGGCGTCCTTTTCCCCAGCCCGAACGGGATCAGTTCTGCTGCCCAAAACCCTTGAACCAGGGAAACTGGAACGCGGGCTCTTCCTTCGGCTGAGGCTGCACGATCCGCCTTGGCGCGGGTTTCGCCTCGGCTTTTTTCTCGCCGATCGAACCCGTCACTTCGGCGGGTGCCGGCGCAGGAGCCGCCGCAATCGGCTGTTTCGGGCCGCCAGGCACGGGCGCGGTTGCCTGTTTCGGTGCCGGCGCCGGAACCGTGGCCGGGATTTGCGGGACGGTCGTGATCTGTTGCTTCTTCTCAGGCGCGGGCTGCTCGACGACGCGCGATGGTTCGATGCGCGGCTTGAGCGTGGCGGTAGCGGTCGTGGTTCTGTCGGTCGGCACAATCAGACTGATCGCGAACGCGACCGCCGCCACCGTGATGATGAGCGAGCCGACAATATAGCGGATATCAAGCATGCGTTAGCCTCCACCGAATGCTGACGCCCGCCCGCGCTGCACGTCGGAATGTTTTTTCCAGGACGACGAACATAATCTGAGTCGCGGCTTTGCAAACAAGGTCCAAATTTTGCCGCTGTGCAGAAAGTCCACGAAGGATTCGATTCGCCCCCGAAAAGCAAACGGCCGTGTCCCGAAGGACACGGCCGCCGATCGTGCAGCGTATGAAGGCGGTCAGGCCGCCTTGCTGTTTTCCTTCGCGAGCTTCACGCCGCCACCTTCCATCAACATGACCTTGTTGAGGAGCTTCACGAGCGCATAGACGGACTCGATTGCGGGTGCCGGAGTGTTGGTGATCTTGGCCATTTCCAGAATGGAGCCGATCAGCGCCTCGGTTTCGAGCGAGCGGCCCGCTTCCACATCCTGGAGCATGGAAGTTTTATGCGCGCCGACGGACTCCGCGCCTTCGATGCGCTTGTCGATGGAGACGCGGAACTTCACCCCGAGCTTCTCGGCGATGGTCTGCGCTTCCTTCATCATGGTGGCGGCGAGTTCGCGCGTCTCGGCGAACTGGCAGATGTCCACCAGCGTGGCGTGGGTCAGCGCCGAGATCGGGTTGAAGGAGAGGTTGCCCCAGGCCTTCAGCCAGATTTCCGAGCGGATGTCCTTCAGCACGCGCGACTTCAGCCCCGCCTTCACGAAGAGATCGTGCAGCGAGCGCGTGCGCTCCTGTTCCTTGCCGTCGAGTTCGCCGATCGGGAAGCGGTCGCCCTCGACATGGTGAATGACGCCGGGTGCGGTGACGCCCGCGGCCGGATAGACGACACAGCCGATCAGCCGGTCGGCCGGAATTTTCTTGGTCAGCACGCCGGTTGGATCGAGGCTGACGAGTTTATGGTTGTCGAATTTTCCGCCGAGCTTCTGGAAGTACCACCATGGCAGGCCGTTCTGCACGGTGAGCACGATGGTGTCCGGGCCGAGCAGATGGTCGATGTCCTTCACGACTTGCTCAAGGTAGTGCGCCTTGACGGCGAGGATCACGAGGTCCTGCTTGCCGGCGTCGGCGGCCTTATCGACCGCCTTCATCTTCGCGGTCTCTACCTTTCCGTCGTGCCATTCGAGCTTCAGCCCGTTCTTCTGGATCGCGGCGAGATGCGCGCCCTGGTCGATCACGGTGACCTCTTCACCGGCCAGCGCGAACTTGGCGGCGAGCAGGCCGCCGATGGCGCCGGCACCCACGACGCAGATCTTGCGCGGCTTTGGCGCCGCACCGAGCAGATACGGGCTGGGCAATACCTGATCGAACTTGTTGGAGAGCTTGCCGACGCCGTCGATCACGATATCGATGGTGTTGCTGGCAGCCGACATGACGCCTGCGCCAAGCGAGGTGCCGCAGGCGATGATGTCGCCGGGCATCAATGTCATGTCCTTGGAAAC
This sequence comes from Xanthobacteraceae bacterium, assembly GCA_022844205.1. Classification (GTDB taxonomy): domain Bacteria; phylum Pseudomonadota; class Alphaproteobacteria; order Rhizobiales; family Xanthobacteraceae; genus JAUSIF01. Next base: position 29,834 of record JALHMF010000011.1, read on the forward strand.
AGCGGCCACCAGCTTCTCCGGCGGGAAGAACATGTCCGCTACCGGATAATTCTGCACTTCCTTGCCATTCAAAACGGCGCGGATCACAAGCTTGGAGGAATCCACGCCAGTAGCGATGGTCGGGCCATACACACCAAAGGTGTCGAAGCTCTTCGCGCGCGTCCACTGATCGAAAGTCGGGAACTGCTTCATCAGATCGACGGCGGTAACGTCGTTCACGCAGGTATAGCCGAAGATGTAATCCTTGGCTTCCGCTTCGCTGATGTTGAAGCACTTCTTGCCAATGACGACGCCAAGTTCGGCTTCATAAACAATGCGCCCGTCGTAGGTCGGCGGGCGGCGGATCGGCTCGTTGGCGGGGTGGTAGGCGTTCGGCGCCTTGAGAAAATAGAGCGGGTCTTTGGGGCGCTGGAAATCGTTCTTGGCGGCGAGTTGATGGAAGTTGTTCCAGAGGCAGACCATCTTCGAGGCGTCGCAGGGGGTGCGAATTTTCACCTCGCCGAGCTTCACCTTTTCGCCGGTGGGTTTGGCACCCGCGAACAGGTCGCCGGAATGAACCGAGATGGTGTCGCCTTCGAGCGTGCCGAAGCCGGTCTGGCCGCCTTTTTCGTAACGGATCCAGTGAGCCATGAAGTCCCCTCCTCTACGCAACCCAAACACCTTTCAGGCGGGGCGCTTTGACTGATTTTTTGTGCAGCGCCGCATGACCGGACGCGATTGATCGCGCCGATCATGCAATTTTCCGGGCTGTCAGGGCAAGTGAATGAACATCAAGCCTTTGTAGGGCCCATCCTTCGAGACGCCTTCGCTTCGAACACACCTCACCCTGAGGAGCGCGAACTCCAGTTCGTGCGTCTCCAAGGGTGAGATTTGATCCTAGTTACTTCAGCACCTCCGGCAGGAAGGCCGCGACCGCCGCTTTCGTCTCGGCGTGATCGAGGATTTCGTGGGTGCCGCCCTTGATGAGCACGGATTTCGACGGCCCGCCGCGCGTGGCAACGGCGGCATCGCAATTGCCGGTGATGCCGACTTTCTTGAAGTATTCGTCATTCGTTCCCAGCACGGCGAGCGCGGGGCCGGAACCCCTCACGCCGGTCATGTTCGGATTCTTGTGATTGCAGGTCCAGGCGATCATCACCCGCGCCTTGAACTCGTTGCCCGGATAGACCGCAGCCAACTGCCCGCCCTGACTGTAGCCGGCGAGGATCATCTTGCTCCCGTCGATATAGGCGGCTTCACGCAGTTGCTTCGAGGCAAAGGCCACATCCTGCCCGCGCTGCTTGAGAAGACCAAGGATCGCGTTCGCGTCGTTCTCATTGCACTTCTCGCCTTTGGCGAAACTGTTTGGCGCTACGATAATCGCGCCCTGCGCGAAGAAGGCATTGGGCTGGCGCGGACCGCCGCAACCATGCATGAACAGCACAACGGGATGCTTGCCCGGCTTGAGCTCGGCGACGCACTTGCCGCCGGCCTCGCTCATGCAGGGTTTTCCGGATTGCGACAGCGAGGCCGGAACAAACATGCGCCCTGCCTTCCAGGATGCTTCCTGCGCGTTTGCAAACGAGGCGAGCGAGCCCGTCATGGCTATCGCGAGGGTGCCGCGAACTGCCAGTTTCAGAAATATCATCGATGCCTCCCCGGCCGCAGCAACCGCGCGGCGTCGGCGGCATTCTAGCATTTCTGCGGTAGCCGCAACATAACGCGCTCAGCCATGCAAACCGAGGAGGTAAAGCAGGACGCCCGCCGCGCAACTCGCGGCCAGCGTCACGACCAGGCCCGCCCGCAGCCAGAAGATCGAGAATGCCGCCGCCAGTGCAAGCACCACGGCCCAGCCGTCCACGCTTGAGAGTACCGGAAAATCAAAATCCAGCGGAAAGAACTTCGCCTCGCGTACATCGCGAAACAACACATGCACCGCGAACCAGACCGACAGATTCAGAATCACCCCCACCACCGCCGCCGTAATCGCCGAGAGCGCGCCGGTAAGTGCCTTGTTGCCGCGCAGTTTCTCGATGTAGGGCGCGCCGAGGAAAATCCAGAGGAAGCAGGGCGTGAATGTCACCCAGGTCGCGAGCAATCCACCCAGCGTGCCCGCCAGCATCGGCGGCAAGCCGCCCGGATCGCGGAAGGCCGCGAGGAAGCCCACGAACTGCAGCACCATGATCAGCGGCCCGGGCGTCGTTTCCGCCATGCCGAGGCCGTCCAGCATTTCGCCGGCGGTGAGCCAGCCATAATGTTCAACCGCCTGTTGCGCGACATAGGCGAGAACCGCATAAGCGCCGCCGAACGTAACCATTGCCATCTTGGAGAAAAATAGCGCGATCTCGCCGAAGACATTCGTACTGCCGAGCATTGCGAGAATGAGCACCACCGGCACCATCCAGAGCGCCAGCCAGATGGACGCCACCATCAATGAACGTGCGGCATTCGGCTTTGCGTGTTCCGGTGTCACCTCGCCGAGCAGGCTTCCCTCAACCAGCGGCTTGCCGCTTGGTCCGTGCCCTCCACCGCCAAGGAATGACCAGTGACCCGCGCGCGCACCGAAAAATCCGATCAGCGCCGCAACCAGAATGATGATTGGAAACGGCACGTTGAAGAAATAGATCGCGACGAAGGCGGTGGCCGCAATCGCGATCATCTCAAAGTTCTTCAACGCGCGCTTGCCGATGCGGACGACTGCTTCGAGCACGATCGCCAGCACCGCCGCCTTCAGCCCGAAGAAAAGCGCCGCGACCAGCGGCACTTTTCCCCAACCGGCATAAATGTAGGACAGCGCCATGATGGAGACGACACCGGGCAGGATGAACAGCCCGCCCGCGATCAGCCCGCCGCGCGTCTTGTGCATCAGCCAGCCGATATAGGTGGCGAGCTGCTGCGCCTCCGGTCCCGGCAGCAACATGCAGTAGTTCAGCGCGTGCAGGAATCGCGTGTCGGAAATCCAGCGTTTCTCCTCGACGATGATCCGGTGCATCACCGCGATCTGCGCCGCCGGGCCTCCGAAGGAAAGCAGCGCCACCCGCAGCCAGACTTTCACGGCTTCGGAAAGAGTGACGCCATGCGCGGGTGTCGTTGCGATTTGCTTGTCCATTGCCCCTCACGCGGCCTTCGGCGGCCAGTTGTGCGTTTCCCCTTGCAGGCTTCTACACCACGTGTAGAGCGCGTCATACACGACCATGCCGTGGTTCAGCATTTCATGGTCGTCGGAGAAATTCGCCGACAGCCCGAGCGAGATCGCAAACAAGCCACTGCACTGCGGCGCCAGATCGTGCCGCGAGGTATCGGCGCCCCGCACGATCAGCGCCAGCCGGTCGAGCGCCCCGTCCCGGATGTGGAAGATGCGCAGCAGCGTATCGAACGAGCAGCGCTCGCCCTCGTGGGTGAATTCCACCCCGTCGATGTCATACGGCGTGGCGTTCAGCTTCTTGGCATCGGCCAGCACACGGCTCGCCGGAACGTAAATGAACTCCGCATGCGGGTGGATGAAACGCCGGATCAGCCACGGACAGGCGATGCGATCGATCTTGGGCCGCTCGCGCGTGATCCATGTTTCCGGAGCGGCATGCTTCAACCGTGTGGGGAATTTCTTGTCGCTCCACGCTTCGATGCCGCCTTCCAGAAACGATGCGTCGTAACCGTTGGCGCTCAGAATCGCGGCCGCGCTCTGGCTGACTTCGTGCCCGTGCACGCAATAGACGACCATAGATTTGTTCTTCTGCAGTCCGCGATGCCAATGTTCGATGGAGTCCGGCTCGCGGTGAAACGCGCCGGCGATCATGCGATCCGCCGCCGCGAACGCGGCCGGGCGGCGCACGTCAATGATGGCCGGTGCCGACGCCGTGCCCAGCTTCAGATACAGTTCTTCGGGAGCAATCGATTTCGCCGGTCTGTCCATGCGCAATCCCCCTCGACAAGCGAGTGTTGCGCAGAGCTTGGACGTTTCCGTCTAACCGGGAGTCTGCTTTTCCCGCTCCGTCAGCTTACAAACGGAGAAGCCCGGCTGCAAGACAGCCGGGCCACTCCAAACCTTGGCGTCAATTGCGATCAGCCCGCGTCGCGGATCAGGCAGAAAGCGTGCCGGGCCGCGCATTTGCCGCGTGCTTCCTCGCGATTCTTGCCGGTCTCATTGCAGTTGTAGTGATTGACCGGGAAGATCGCGGGGCAGGAAGCGACGAACTTGTAGCCGACGAGATTTTTCCAGGTCCGCTTCACATTCCGCTTCACCTTCTCGGTGACGGTTTCCTTCTTCTCCTGCACCAGCGTGATCGGCGCGGGCGTTGCGGCAGGCGTTGAAGTGTTGAGCGGGCCGGCGAAGGCGGAGGTGCTGGCGGCTACGAGTGCGGCGGCGGCAAGCATTGAAATCATGCGCATGGTTTGCTCCCTTTGTCAGCGAGAGGCAAAGCACGGCATCCACTCGCTTGCGCGAGCGCCACCCAGCCCCTCGGGTTCCAAAATAACGGGGAGTTCCAAAAATGGTTCCTTGGACGGGAGGGAGCGATTATTTGGTTGCGGCAGGCTTTGGCTTCGCCTTTTTGGGATCGCCCTTGCTCGCATCGAGTGTGCCGGTGATCGGGAGCGTCTCTCCGCAAGCCAGATAATCAGACCGGCATGTCCGCTTGCACTGAACGAAACGGCTGACACTGGCCGCGTCGTAGCAGCGGCGCGTGCAACTGGAATAGCTGGAGTTGCACTCGGCAAGAGATTTCGCTTCGGCTTGCTGTGGCGGGATAAAAATCCCTGAACCAAAAATCAGTGCGAGTGAAACGACGGTAGCGATGGTTTTGTGCATGGCTGCTTTCCGCGATTGAGGAAAAAAGCATACTAGCACGGACGCTACTCCACATCCTCCACGCTGTCCGGCCCGCCGCCGAACACTTTCTGCGCCAACGTCGCCTGCATGAAGTTGTCGAGATCGCCGTTGAGCACGTCGTCCGGGCTGGTAGAGGTGACACCCGTGCGCAAATCCTTCACGAGCTGATAAGGCTGCAACACATACGAACGAATTTGATGCCCCCAGCCGATGTCCGTCTTCGCCGCCTGCTCGGCCGCGGCCTTTTCCTCGCGGCGTTTTAATTCGGCCTGATAGAGCTTCGCCTTCAGCATTTTCCAGGCGGTTGCGCGGTTCTTGTGCTGGGAGCGATCGCCCTCGCTCACCACCGCGATGCCGGTCGGAATATGCGTGAGGCGCACGGCGGATTCGGTCTTGTTGACGTGCTGGCCGCCGGCGCCGCCGGAACGCATCGTGTCCACGCGCACATCGGATTCGGCGATGTCGATTTTGATTTCGTCGTCCACCACCGGATAGACGGTAATCGACGAGAACGAAGTATGCCGCCGTGCATTCGCGTCATAGGGCGAGATGCGCACGAGCCGGTGCACGCCGCCTTCGGTCTTCAGCCAGCCGTAAGCGTTCTTGCCCTTGACCTCGATGGTGGCCGATTTGATGCCGGCACCCTCGCCGTCGCTCTGCTCCAGCACGCTCACCTTGAAGCCATGCGCCTGCGCCCAGCGCACATACATGCGCAACAGCATCTCGGCCCAGTCCTGGCTTTCGGTGCCGCCGGCACCCGCATGGACTTCCAGATAGGAATCCATCGCGTCCGCCTCCCCGGAGAACAGCGAGGCCATGCGGCGGCGTTCGACGTCTTCCCGGATCTTGCCGATTTTCGCTTCGGCGTCGGCGATGACCGATTGATCTTTTTCGGCCTCGCCCATGCCGATCATCTCGATCTGGTCGGAGAGGTCCTGTTCGATGCTCTTGATGCCGTCGAGCGCGTCGGCAAGTTCGGTCCGCTCCTGCATCAGTTTCGATGCTTTCTGCGGGTCGTCCCAGATTTTGGGGTCTTCGGCGAGCCGGTTCAGTTCGGCGAGGCGCTTTTCCGATCGTTCGACGTCAAAGCGCCCTCCTCAGCAGCCCGACCGACTGCTTGATCTCTTCCACGATGCTTTGCGTCTCAGCGCGCATGGTTCTCTCCAGATTCGTACTTTGTATAGGTGGGTGGGCCGTGGGCATCAAGCACGCGCTTAACGGAATGCATAAAATTTTCCGCATCCAGCAAACGCGGTCAAAACGACTGCCGGGCTAGGCTCACCGCCATGCATGCACCCACGAAACCAGCCGCCCTCGACATTCGCGGCCTTGTCAAAACATTCGACCGCCCGGCCGTGAACGGACTCGATCTTTGCGTGAAGTCGGGCGAGTTCTATGCGCTCGTAGGCCCGAACGGCGCCGGCAAGACCACCACGCTCCGCATGGTCGCCGGCCTGATGCAGCCGGACGCGGGCGAAATTTTTGTGTGCGGGCACGACGCCTTGAAAAATCCCGTCGCCGCCAAGCGCGCGATGGCGTGGGTGTCGGACGAGCCGATGATCTACGACAAGCTCTCCCCGTTCGAATATCTGGAATTTGTCGCGGGCCTTTGGGGCATCGACGCAAAAACCGCCGAAGCACGCGCCAGGGAACTGTTCGGCTGGCTTGGTCTTGAGCCGCACGCGCACCAGCGCTGTGATGGCTTCTCAAAAGGAATGCGCCAGAAAGTGGCGCTCGCGGGCGGGCTCGTGCACGAGCCGCAACTGATTATCCTCGACGAGCCGCTCACCGGCCTCGACGCGGGCTCCGCGCGGCAGGTGAAGAACGTGCTGCGCGAGCGCGTGGACGCGGGCAACACCGTGATCATGACCACGCATATTCTGGAAGTCGCCGAACGCATGGCCGACCGCATCGGCATCATCGCGCTTGGCAAGCTGATCGCCGAAGGCTCGCTCCATGAGTTGCGGCAGCTCGCGCGCGGCGCATCCACGCTGGAAGAAACGTTCCTGACGCTCGTGGCCGAACAGGCTGCGGCGTGAGCACACCCGCTTCCATCACCTGGTTCGCCGCCCATGAACTGCGCCTCGCATGGCGCGACTGGGCCTCGATGATCACCGCCGGGCGCGGAAGGCGCACCGGCGCGATCCTGATCGGCCTCGCGCTGTTCATGATCTTCATGCATGTGATCGCGCTCATTGCGGTAGGCCCGTTCGCGAACTCCGTCGATCCGCAGAACAAGACCGTACTCGTCGTGCTCACCGGCTTCATCCTGCTTGCCTGGTGCCTGATGATCTCGCAGGCGATGGAGTCGGTGACGCGCGCGTTCTATTCGCGCTCCGATCTGGATTTGATCCTGAGTTCGCCCATCGTTGCGCGCAGATTATTTTCCGTTCGCATCGCCGCCATCGCATTGTCGGCGATGGGCATGGCGGTGATGCTCGCAGGGCCGTTCGCGAATATACTGGCTGTTCTTGGCGGCGCGCACTGGCTTTCCGGCTACGGCGTGTTCGCGGCGATGGGTGCCGCATCCGCAGCCCTCGCCGTCGCGCTCACGGTTGCCCTATTCCGATTGATCGGCCCGCGCCGCACGCGCTTTATCGCACAGGTCGTCGCGGCGGTGATCGGCGCGATCTTCGTGATCGGCCTGCAGGCAGGTGCGATCATCTCCTACGGTTCGATTTCGCGCGTTTCGCTGCTCGTATCGGAATCGTTCGTTCAGAACGCGCCCGCTCCCGGCAGTTTCATTTACTGGCCCGCCCGCGCGATCCTCGCGGATGCTTCCGCGCTGCTGATTGTCGTCGCATTCGGTGTAGCGCTGCTGGCGCTTGCGATTGCGGTTTTCGCCTCGCGCTTCGGCGAACACGCCATCGCCGCTGCCAGCGTCTCGCCCGCAGCACACCGCAAGACCGTCACCCGCGCGTTCCGTTCCGATGCGCCGAAGGCCGCCCTGCGCCGGAAGGAACTCGCGCTGCTGCGCCGTGATCCGTGGCTGATGTCGCAGACGCTGATGCAGATTCTCTATCTGCTGCCGCCCGCATTGCTGCTCTGGAAAAATTTCGGCGAGGGGTCGAGCGCGCTCCTGCTCCTTGTCCCCGTCCTCGTGATGGCGGCGGGCCAGCTTTCCGGCGGGCTGGCGTGGCTTGCGATCTCCGGCGAGGACGCGCCGGATTTCGTCGCGACCGCTCCCATTCCGAGAGCATGGATCTTGCAGGCGAAGGTGGAAGCCGTTCTGTTCGCGGTCGGCATCGTCTTCGCGCCATTCATCCTTGCGATGGCCCTCGCTTCACCCGCAAGCGCGCTTGTCACCGCGATCTTTGTCGCGATCTCGGCTGCTTCCGCGACCGCGATCCAGTTCTGGTTCAGGACGCAGGCCAAGCGCAGCGATTTCCGCCGCCGCCACACATCTTCAAGAGTGGCGACCTTCGCGGAAGCCTTCTCCTCGATTTCCTGGGCCGCCACCGCCGGACTGGCTGCATCCGGCACCTGGTTCGCGCTGCCCGTGGGATTGATCGCGCTCGGTGTGCTTGCGGTGACGCGCTTCATCAGCCCGCATCGCTCCGAGAAAAAGACAGCCGCCCGCGTCCGCCACGCTTTCGCGCACGGCTGAGAGGAAACAGGGGAGACGGAGCGCCGGGAGGCGCAGGGTCTCGTATGTTGCGCGTCTGCGAAACGCGCATCGCCTTCCGGCACTCCATCGCGGCGTCTTCCTTCGATCCGGGCCGCGCTTTTCGTGAAGCTCCCGAAAGAACTTCTCCGTCAGCCAAGCTCCTGGCAGGCGGGCGTAGTCCCGCCGGGCGGTGCCCCGGACCGCCCCGGCTCCCGTCTGCGAAACGGAAACGGAGGCGCCGCCTCCCGCTCCACTTCACGAACGCCTCTAGAAGCGTCCCCGATGAGCAGGAGTGCGCGGATTGTAAGGGAGTTTTTTGGGACGGGGATAAGGGGGTGCAAGCGCCTGATGCAAAAGAATTTATTCGGAATCAAACTTCATCGTCATGGCCGGGCTTGTTGTAAAGCCCGGAGACATGCCTGACAGGTGTTCGGAGACATGCCTGACACCTGTTCGGTCCTTACACCTGTTCGGTTTGGTCCGGATCGTTGAGATCGAGTGTTGCGATCTGGTGGGCACCGAAGCAAATGGCGAAGCATCCATCGGGCAAGCGGGGACGGATGGCGAGGGTCTCGCCAAAAAATGCCTCCGGCACTTTCCACAACCTGTTGCGGAAGGAGATGTAAGCCTTGGTCGATCCGACGCGGCGGACGATCTCGCCCTGGTCGTATTGCGGGACCGGCAGTATCTCGGGGAAGCTCCGCTTCGAGGGCCGGTAGCGCTCGGCGGGCGTTGCGAAGCCCAGCGCCTGATGCGGCCGCTCGCGATTGTAGACATGGCGCCAGCGATCGAAGGCGGCCTGCGCATCATTGAAACTCGATAGCGGTGCGAACGCGAGCAGCTCAGCGTTGAGACTGCGATGGAAGCGCTCGTTCTTGCCGCGGCCTTGCGGATGATAGGGCTTGCTGTGGATCGTCTCGATGCCGAGCTTGATGAGCCAGACCCGCAGCGGCGTCCACTGGCCCGGCCGGCCGCCGCCCCAGGGCGAACCATTATCGACATAGATCGTCGCGGGCAGGCCGTGATGACGGAACACCGCTTGCAGCTGCGTTTGCACGGTGTGCGTGCGCTGGTCGGCGCAGGCAACAAGCCCTGTCGCAAAGCGCGAATGATCATCAAGGACGGTCAGCGGATGCAGCCAGGCGCCGTTGCCCAATCGCACGCGCCCCTTGAAATCCATCTGCCATAGCGCGTTCGGCGTGCTCCGCTCGAATGCACCATAGGCGCGGCCGGGGCTGTCCGGTGCAACGCGGCCGCGACGCGAGAGCACCGCGTGCACGGTGGAGGCCGCCGGCGGCTTGATCCCCTCGCGCCGCAGCACCGCTGCGATCTTGCGCGCGCCCCAGGCCGGATGCGCGTCGCGCACCGCAAGGATCCGCGCCTCCATCTCGCCCGCAAGATGGCGCGGGCTGTGCCATGGCCGGCGCGAGCGATCCTCGAAATCCTTCTCCCCAGCCGCGAACCGCCGCAGCCACAGATGGCCTGTCTGCCGGCTGATTCCGAACCGATCGCACAGCGCCGACACGCTCGCTCCCGAAAGCGAGGCCAGCATCACGAACTCCCGGCGCTGATCCGCCACAGACATCTCCCGCCAGACCATCCCCGACCTCCCTGCCTCTCGGCAGAAGTGTCAGGCATGTCTCCGAACACCTGTCAGGCATGTCTCCGAACGCTGTCAGGTATGTCTCAAGGCCGTACACTTGTCCCGGCCATCTCGCTTATAGGGGCAATGCGTTCCTGAGCGGGATGCCCGCGACAAGCGCGGGCATGACATGGAATTATTCTTCCACCGCATCATCCGGATCGGCTTCCGGCACCGGCACTTCGCCGGGGCGCGCGAGCGGTTCGTCTGCCGTTGTCGATCGCGGGGAAGTTTGCCGCCGTTCGAGACGAGCGAGCGCGTTCACATCCGGCGGTATTGATTCCCGCAAACGCAAACGACCACAAACATTCAACGTCATGGCCGGGCTTGTCCCGGCCATCCACGTCTTTCTTAATGCAAACAATACGGGCGCCTTTGGGAGTTTTTTCTCTATGTCACGCATGACCGATCCAACACATGCCTTAGTATCGTTTCAGAAATCGCTAACCGAAGGTGCCGTGAAATTACAACCTGCTATGCTCGATCCGGCGCTTTTCGTCCATCTAGACAAGCCAAACGGCCACACACGATTCACTTATGTTTATCTGGAGAACCAGACGGTTATAGCGCTCGCTATGATGGTCGCGGTTGAATCGCTTGACGGCCTTCTTTGCTTTCAAGCGGGCGTAGCTGTACCCGAGGAATTTCGTGGGAAAGGCCTTGCGAAGAAAGTATTGAGAGCAAGTATCGCGGAACTGAAGAATGGTTTGGCGCGCAACGGGATAAGGTCGTTCGCAGTCGAAGGAATCGTAAGCGAAACTAACGTTGCCTCAAAAAAGGTTTCCGAGGCGACGATTTCAAAGAATCCCAAAACAGTAAAAGACGAATTTACTGGTGAGCCCGCCCTTCAATACGTGTTGAAAATCTCAGGCTAAGACGTGGATGGCCGGGACAAGCCCGGCCATGACGAACGTTGGCATAGGAACCGATAAAAGATTGCCGAGCGCAGGCTAGTTTACACAGCCTGCGCAAGCTTGGCTGCGAGTCCCGCCATGACAGGCGATAAGAATAGCGACTAGGCGCTCACCACAGCCCGCCGCCTCTTCCGAGATAGCGCTGCGATTCCTGCGAGACGCCGCCGCCGAACGGACGTCCGTCCTCGTCCTGCACGCCGATCACGCCGTAATTGTCGGAGGGCTGCGTGCCGGGCTTGAACGCTTCGAGGATCACGCGCTCGTCGCCCGCCTGCGCGCGCAGACCGGTCTTGGAGTTGATGCGGATCAGCTTGATGCCCGGCGGCACGCGGAACGGCTGCGCCGGCTTGTCGGCGAGCGCCACTTTCATGAATTCGCGCACGATGGGGGCCGCATACTGGCCGCCGGTGACGCCGCGGCCCAGTTGGCGCGGACGGTCGTAGCCGAGGTAGACGCCGACCACCATGTCCGGCGTGTAGCCGATGAACCACACGTCCTTCTCGTCGTTGGTCGTGCCGGTCTTGCCGGCCACGGGACGGCCGAGTTCGCGCAACGCCGTGCCGGTGCCGCGCTGCACAGCACCTTCCATCATCGCGGTGATCTGATAGGCGGTCATCGGGTCGATCACGATCTCGCGGCGGTCCACGAGTCTCGGCTCGGTCTGGTTCTCCCAGTTCTTCGCCGCACAATCCTGGCACTCTCGGTCGTCGTGCCGGTAGATCGTCTTGCCGTAGCGGTCCTGAATGCGGTCGATCAGCGTCGCCTTCACGCGGCGCCCGCCATTGTCGAACATCGAGTAGCCCGCGAGCATGCGCACGAGCGTGGTTTCGCCCGCACCCAGCGCGTAGGAGAGATAGGGCGGCAGGTCGTCATAGATGCCAAAGCGTTTGGCGTATTCCACCACCAGCGGCATGCCGACATCCTGCGCGAGCCGCACCGTCATCACGTTGCGCGACTGTTCGATGCCGAAACGCAGCGTTTGCGGGCCATAGAACTGGCGCGAATAGTTTTCCGGCTTCCATGCCGCCTGGCCTTTGCCCTGCTCGACTTCGATCGGAGCATCCAAAACCACGGTCGACGGTGTGTAGCCGTTGTCGAGCGCCGACGCATACACGAACGGTTTGAACGAGGAGCCGGGCTGGCGCAGCGCCTGGGTGGCGCGGTTGAACTGGCTGTCGTCGAAGGAGAAGCCGCCGACCAGCGCGAACACGCGCCCCGTCCACGGGTCCATCGCGGCGATGGCACCTTCGACTTCCGGCACCTGACGCAGGCGATACTGGCCCTCGCGCGGACCGGTTTTCGGATCGACGAGCTGCTCCACGTAAACGACGTCGCCGGGATTGAGCACCTGACGAACGCCCTTCAGCGCCTTGCCCTTGTCGGGACCGGTCGCCCATTTCGCCCACTTCATGCCTTCGAACGGAATGATGCCGACGGTGCGTTCGGGGGAAAGCTGCCCGGAGGCCTCGCGCTTCGGCTGCAAGCCCACGCGCGCGGCCTGTTCGGTGGTTTCCAGCACCACCGCAAGACGCCAGCGGATGTCGCTGAGCGAGCGCACGTCGGCGAGACGCGCACCCCAGTCGCCGCCCTCGACCTCGATGCGGTTAACGGCACCGCGCCAGCCCTGATTTTCGTCGAACTTCACAAGCCCGTCAGCGAGCGCCTTCTTCGCCATTTCCTGCATCGCGGGATTGAGCGTGGTGCGGACCGAGAGGCCGCCTTCATAGAGTTTCTTTTCACCGTAGCGCTCATAGACCCAGCGGCGCACTTCCTCGGCGAAATATTCGGCGGCGAAAACGTGCGCGCCGGTCGGGCGCGGGGTCACGTTCATCGGCTCCTTCTTGGCCTTCTCCGCGTCGGCGCGCTGCACGTATCCGTTCTCGACCATGCGGTCGATCACGTAGTTGCGCCGTTCGGTGGCGCGCTCGCGCTGACGGAAAGGATGCAGCGTGGTCGGCGCTTTCGGGAGGGCCGCGAGGTAAGCGGCTTCCGGCAGCGTGAGCTGATGCACGGACTTGTCGAAATAGATGAGGGCCGCGGCGGCAATGCCGTAGGAGCCAAGGCCGAGATAAATCTCGTTCAGGTAAAGCTCCAGAATCTTTTCCTTCGAATAGGTCCGTTCGATGCGGAGCGCGAGCAGCGCTTCCTTGATCTTGCGGGTGTACGAAGTTTCGCCGCCGGTGATAAAGTTCTTGGCGACCTGCTGCGTGATCGTCGATGCGCCCTGCGGGCGGCGGCCGGTGCCGAGATTTTCGAAGTTGGAATAGACCGCGCGCGCGATGCCGGTGAGGTCGATGCCGCCGTGCTCGTAGAAATTCTTGTCTTCGGCAGAGATGAAAGCCTCGATGACGAGCTTCGGTACAGCCTGAATGGGCAGATAAAGCCGCCGTTCCTTGGCATATTCGGCGACGAGGGCGCCGTCGGCGGCGTGCACACGCGTCATCACCGGCGGCTCATAATCCTGAAGCTGCGAATATTCCGGCAAATCCTTCGAGTAGTGCCAGATCAGCGAGGTGGCCGCGACCGCGGCCACAACGAACAGGATCGCGCCCGCCGCGAACAGGAAACCGAGAAATCTCATCAATAGGCGCATTGGAATTCCGCTCGCGATTCAGCCGCGTTTCGCGATGTTTATAGCATAAAGCCGTTCGGCTCCGTGCTCGACCCTTTCGCCTTTGGCTATGGCGTTATTGGGGCCGAAGCGAGCCACCCATCCCGTTCCCGATTATGGCGGAAATGGACTGTGACGGGATAACCCGCCGGTGGGTTCCGGGTTCGTCTGGCGCGGGAATTATTCAGCGCACCCCGTACTTGGCGAAAAGCGCCTCGACATTGGGATTGATTGTCTTGGCATTGGCGATATCGGCGTAGCCGCGGGTGCGGTCGCCGGTACGGAGACGCGCGATGCCCCGGCCGTAGAGGGAGCTTGCGATCCCCGATTCCAGTTTCAGGGCCGCCTCGAAATCGGCAATCGCGCGGGGATGCTGCCCCGCTTTGAGGTGCGCAAAACCCCGGCTGTCGAGGGTATTCGGATCGTTCGGGCGCAGCCGCAGCGACTCGTTGCAGTCGAGGATCGCTTCCTGCAACTGGCCGGCGAGCGCCCTCGCCCAGCACCGGCTGTTCCAGTTGTCCGGATTGCTGGGGTCGATCGCGATGGCGCGCTCCAGATCGCGGATCGACAGCAGATATTCACCACGGGAATTATAAGCCACCGCGCGGTTGGTGTAGTTGGCGCCGTTGCCGGGATCGAGCCGGATCGCTTCCGAGTAATCGGCAAGCGCCCGCTCCACATCTCCCGAACCCCAGTACGCATAGGCGCGCGCCTGATAGAAATCGGCGCCGGAAGCCCCCATTTTCCGCGCCTGCTCCAGGGCAGTCAGCGCGCGGTTGTAATCGCGATCCTTGGATTGCGAGATCGCAAGCTGCACCAGATCGTTGGCGTTCGGCTCCACGCGTTCGCCGATCGAAACACCCGCGCCGGTCGGCGATTTCTGTGCGGCGGACTTGGGACCGGGTGCTGAGGATGGTTCGGCGAGGAATCTCGTGAGCAATTCCTCGGGCTTGAGGAAATAAGACACCGCGCCGCCTATTCCGGCCGCGAGCAACACGATCAGCAGGATACGGATGCCGCCATTGCGGCGGACCGGCTCGGACGTCTCATTCGGCGAAAAAACCCTGCGCGCTTTTTTCGATTGCGATGCATCGAGCACATGCACGTCACCGGTCGGCCCTGCCGGGGATGTCACGGCCGCCTTTTTCGCCGGGGAGGCGGGCGGCTGTGCTTGCGGCACCTGCGCGGATGCAGGCGGCGGCATTCGTTGCTGCACCGGAGCGGGCGGCGGCTGTTTTGGCTGCGGTTTCGGATCGGCGCGGCGCGCATAGGAAACGCGATCGTCACGGTTCAGGAACCCGGGCTGGAATTGTTGCCCCGTCGCCGGACGCGCCACGATCCGCGGCTGCGCATAGGCCGAAGGCACCGCCGGGGGCGGCAATAGCTGGCTCAGCGCCGGTGTTTCCAGCCATTCGACATGCGGCATCGGCGGCGGCGTTTGCGGCGGCGGCTCGGCTAGCGCGTTTGCCGACGGATGGTAGCTGAAAGGATCGGCCCGGAATGGCTGCACCGGCTGTAAAATAGGCTGGCCCTGAAGTACGGCCGGGCGCGGCGGCAGGCCGGGAGCCTGCTGCTCGGAATTGGTTGCTTGCGTTCCCGGCTTGATGCGCGGGATTTGCTCGCCGAGCTTGGCACTGATCTCGACATCGACGATCGCTTTTTCGAGCGCGCGCTGTTCGGCGGAAAGATCGAACCGGTGCGGAGCCACCTTCGCCTGTTCCTTCAGCGCATTGCGGAGTTGGCTATAGACGACCTTCCGCGCTTCGCGTGTCCCCGGCACATGCGGGCCGAAGGCATCGGAAAGCAGCCGGTAATAATCGGTGGTCGATTCAGCCATGGCGATCCGTGAGCAGGAACGGCCCAGTATATTATGAAAGCGCTTGGAGGGCGCGCGCAAAAGCGCACGGGAGACTAACGGACACCGTAGCGCGAGAAGATTGCCTCAATCTCCGGCTTCATCGCCTTGGCGGCGGCAATATCCGTGCTTCCGCCACGGTCGCCTTTTTTCGTCTTGGCAAGGCCGCGTCCATAGAGCGCCCCCGCGAGCCTCGGATTGAGGCGGAGCGCATTGTCGTAGTCGGAGATGGCGCGGTCGAACTGGCCCATTTTCAGATAGGTGAAACCGCGGCTGTCATAGGTGTTGGCGTCGTTCGGGCGAAGCCGGAGGGCCTCGGCGCAGTCGGCGAGCGCCTCATTCAACTGCCCCCCGAGTGCCCGGCCCCAGCAACGGCTGTTCCAGATTTCGGCGTTGTTCGGCTCCAGCTTCAGCGCGCGATCCAGATCCTTGATCGCAAGCTCGTAGTCGCCGCGGAAATTGTAAGCGACGGCTCGGTTCGCGAGCGAGACGATGTTTTCCGGATCGACGCGCAGCGCTTCGTCGTAGTCGGCGATGGCGCGGTTCGTCTCGCCCTTCGACCAGAACGCAAAGGCGCGGTTGTTGTAGACGCTGACCGTGCGCTGGCCGCCGCGGATCGCGTTGCCGTAGGCGTCGATCGCGGTGTCGAAGTCGCCGGTCTTGCTCGCCTCATTGCCGCGCTCGACCCATTCGGCCGGGCTGAGCTTGAGTACGGGCGGCACGTCCTGTTTCGAGAGCGATTGCGAGGGCTGCTCGGATCCCGTCTGCGGGCGCGTCTCAGGCTTGCCGAACGGAAACCAGCCGGCGATCGACGCAATGGAAAGCCAGGCGGCGGCGAGCACAAGAAGCGCGGCGGCGATGCCGAACACCTGCCGGCGATTGGGCAACGCAAGGCGCGGCATGCGGATGCGCTGAAGCGCGCCCGGGCGGCTCGGCTCTCCATACGTGTCGGCATATTCCTGTTGTTGCGTTACGCGTCGCGGATCGGCGCGGCGGGCGGGCACCGGCACGCGCTGCTCAAGCGTGCGCGGAGGCGGACGGCGCACCGCGGGCGGAAGGCTGCGCTCCAGCTCCTGCCACTCCTCGGGTCTTGGCGGTCTTGGGCGGCGGCGTTCCTCCTCGTACTCGAACTCCGCCTCGATTTCCTTGATCGCCTCTTCAAGAGCGCGCTGTTCGCGCACGACATCGAGCAATTCCCAGGGCGGATCGGATTGCTGCGCTTCCAGCACCAGCAATTCGCGCACGCGGTCATAGACCTCGCGGCGCGTTTCGCGCGTGTTCGGATTCAGGCGCGAAACCAGATTGGCCAGCGCCTCGTAATACTGCGTCGGTGCCTCACGCATGGGGGCGGACGGTGCCTCTCCAGCCATCGGCTCGATCATACTCAATACAGCCATACTGCGGGAACATCGGGCGGCTGACCGCCCATCCTGACTTCAACGGGCCGCCGCCACCGTGTTCGTGAAAAAGCCGCCGATCGCCTCGGCAATGGTACCGGCAACCTTCCGCTGCCAGGGCTCGGAACGCAGCATTTTCACGTCCTCGGCGTTCGACATATAGCCCAGTTCGACCAGCACCGAAGGCACGTCGGGGGCTTTTAGCACCACGAAGCCGGCCGACTTCAGCGGCGTCTTATGCATGCGCGCGGCGTCCTTCATATACGTCACCAGCGAACGGGCGAACGTACCGGAGAGGTTCTTGGTTTCGCGGTGCGTCAGATCGAAGAGGATTTTATCGACATCCGGGCTTTGCGTGGAGAAGCTGAGCTTGCCGAAACGGTCGGCGCTGTTTTCTTTCGCGGCGAAGCGGGCGGCCTCTTGGTCGGAGGCGCGGTCGGAGGCGGTGTAGATCGTGGCGCCGGTGACGTAATTCTCGTTGCGCGAGATGGAATCCGCGTGGATCGAAATGAACAGCGAGGCGTTGTTCGCGCGCGCGATGTTGACGCGCTCGTTCAGCGGAATGAACGCGTCGCCGGAGCGCGTCATCACCACTTTGTAGCGGCCGGATTTCTCCAGCACTTCGCGCAATTTCATGGAGACCGAAAGCACAACTTCCTTTTCTTCCTCGCCCGACGCCGCGACCGCCCCGGTGTCGTCACCGCCGTGCCCCGGATCGATCACGACGACCTTGCGTTCGTCGATTTTCGCGGCGGCCACCTTTTCGACTTTGCGTTCCACAGGCTCCGGCGCTTTCGCTGCTTCTTTCGGAGCCCCGGCGCTTGCCTTTTTCATGAAGGACGCGCGGTCGGTCGGAACGAGGTCGATCACGAGCCGCGCGGGCTGGTCGTCCATCTCTTCCAGCACGAAGGCCTTGTCGATCAGCACCGGAACGGCGGCATCGAGGACGAGCCTCGCCTTTCCTTCCCCGAACATGCCGTAGCGGAACGCGGTGACGAGCCCCCGTCCCTTCTTCCCGGCATGCTGCGGGAGATCGAAAGTCAGTTCGGGAAGATCGACGATCACCCGATACGGATCGGCGAGCGTGAAGGCGTGCAGGTCCACCTTGCGGGAGAGATCGACAATGAAGCGGGTTCGTTTCTCGTCGCCCGCGAGGCGTGCATCGAGG
Organism: Xanthobacteraceae bacterium; assembly: GCA_022844205.1. Lineage (GTDB taxonomy): Bacteria > Pseudomonadota > Alphaproteobacteria > Rhizobiales > Xanthobacteraceae > JAUSIF01. The sequence goes on from JALHMF010000011.1 coordinate 47,835, forward strand.
GCCACCGCCCGGCCGGAAAGCAGTGCCTTGGCGCCTGGTGAAACGGAATTCGCGAAGCTTGGAGCCTTCTGTGCGGACGCGTCAGACGCGAAAAGCACGGCACATAGAAGTGCGAGCGGCAAAGCGGTACGCATGGACAAACCCGTCGAAACCGGACTCCGGCGGGCACGGTTACAGGTCCATGGTTAATGCGCGATTGAGAGGACGGGTCGAATCAATCGCCAATTCGGGAGCGCTACTGAGGCAGGGCGGAACAATCCCCTGCCGAAACCAGCCCAAAGGCTCATAAATCCGCTGTTTACGGGCATTTCCCTTGCCAAGGGGCACCCACCCGCCTAAGTAGTTCATGACACTTCGATTGTGCTGCGGACAAACGTTCCGCGGGGCGCTCGCAGCGACCGGCTTCCGTGAAGAAGCCGCGACGTGCGGTCCCCTCTAACGGCGCTCGATGTGGCCGGGACGGCTATCGGCCCTCCCGAACCGGTAACAGGATCATGGGCGGCATCTTACTAAGCGCCGGATCGAATCAACTGAATCAGTATCCGGCGTTGCCGTCGATCCTCCTTGAGAGGCGCGTTTTCGCGTCCCGCAGCTATCTCGACATCTCCATCATCATCCGGCGCGCGGGCTTCACGGCCCGGCACGCGCCCATTCGCGGCGCCGCTCAGGCGCGCCGCACAGCGAGTTCAACATGGCCAATAAAATGCTTATCGACGCCACCCATCCGGAAGAGACCCGGGTCGTGGTCGTTCGCGGCAATCGCGTCGAGGAATTCGATTTCGAGTCCGCAAGCCGTCGTCCGCTTCGCGGCAACATCTATCTAGCCAAGGTCACGCGCGTCGAGCCTTCGCTGCAAGCCTGCTTCGTCGATTACGGCGGCAACCGGCACGGCTTCCTGGCCTTCAGCGAAATCCATCCGGATTACTACCAGATCCCGGTCGCCGACCGCGAAGCCCTGCTCGCGGAGGAAGCGCGCGAGGCGCGCGATGCGGAGAGCGAAAACGACCGCCGCAGCAACCGCCGTGAACGCTCGCGCGATCGGGACAACGGCGAATCCATCAGCGAAGCGCCGTCCGACGAGGCGGCCGAGACGCTCGATTCCGCCGGCGAAACGGATTCCGCGGCGGACACCGTTGAGACGCCGCACGAACATTCCGAGCCGCGGCAGGATTCCGAACCGCGGGAAGTCCGCGCCGAGGAAGCTGGCGAGCCCCCGGCCGACGAAGGCGCAGAGACCGCGCAAGCCGAAGGCGAAGGCGCGTCCGAAGGCGAACAGCAAGACGAAGAACCGCAGGAAGAAGAAGTGGTGGAATCCGTCGGTGGCGGCGCCATGGAAGAAGTGCCGGAACGCCGCTCGCCCCGCCGCCGTCACTACAAGATTCAAGAGGTCATCAAGCGCCGCCAGGTGATGCTGGTGCAGGTGGTCAAGGAAGAACGCGGCACCAAGGGTGCGGCGATGACCACGTATCTGTCGCTCGCCGGCCGCTATTCGGTGTTGATGCCGAACACCTCGCGCGGCGGCGGCATTTCCCGCAAGATCACCGACGGCGCCGACCGCCGCCGCCTCAAGGAACTGGTCGAGGATCTCAAGGTGCCGGAAGGCATGGGCGTGATCCTGCGCACGGCGGGAGCCTCGCGCACCAAAACCGAAATCGCACGCGACTTCGAATATCTCCTGCGCCTGTGGGAAACGGTGCGCGAACTGACGCTGAAATCGAGTGCCCCTGCCCTTGTCTATGAGGAAGGCTCGCTCACCAAGCGCGCGATCCGCGATCTTTACAATAAAGACATCGACGAAGTGCTGGTCGCGGGCGACGATGGCTACGGTGAAGCACGCGAATTCATGAAGATGCTGCAGCCGAGCCACGTCAAGAACGTGAAATATTACGCCGACAGCCAGCCGCTGTTCGTGCGCTACGGCATCGAGAGCCAGCTCGACGCGATGTTCTCGCCCGTGGTGCAACTCAAATCCGGCGGCTACATCGTCATCAACCCGACCGAAGCGCTGGTCGCGATCGACGTGAACTCGGGCCGCTCCACGCGCGAGCATCACATCGAGGACACCGCCGTCCGCACCAATACCGAAGCGGCGGAAGAAGTCGCCCGGCAACTCAGGCTGCGCGATCTTGCGGGCCTGATCGTCATCGACTTCATCGACATGGAGCAGAAGCGTAACAACCGCACGGTCGAGCGCAAGCTGAAGGACTGCCTGAAAGACGACCGCGCGCGCATCCAGGTCGGGCGCATCTCGCATTTCGGCCTGATGGAAATGTCGCGCCAGCGCATCCGCGCGGGCGTGTTGGAATCTTCCACCACCACCTGCCCCTCCTGCGGCGGCACCGGCCATGTGCGCTCGGTGTCTTCGGTCGCGCTGCACCTCCTGCGCTCGCTCGAGGAGAACCTAACCAAGAGTTACAGCCACGATCTGGTCGTGCGCACCAAGATGGAAGTGGCGACCTATCTCCTGAACCAGAAACGCGCGCATCTGCGCGATTTGGAGCAAAGATTTGGCGTCAACATCCTGATCCAGCCGGACACGAGCGTGACCGGCCAGCAGCATTTCATCATCGAGAAAGGGGCGCCGTCGCGCGGCAAGCCGATGCCGATGCCGGCCCGCGTGGCGCCGGATTCCGGGGCGTTCGAGACGGACGAAGAAGAAATCGAAGAAACGGAAACCGCCGGGGATAATGCCGCCGAGGAAGAAGGAGCGGAAGAATCCGCCGAGGCTTCGGGCGAGCCTGCTCAGCAAGGCGAACAGCGCGGCCGTCGTCGCCGCCGCCGTGGACGCGGCCGTGGCGGACGCGGGGAAGGACTCCCGAGCCGCGACGAGCATCAACCGAACCCCGCGCCGATCCAGCCCGCGACATTCGGCGGTTCGTCCGACGAATATGCGCCGCGCGGCGAGGAAGCTGCTGAAGAATTCGCTCCGCAAAATGGAAACGGAAACGGCCAGCCGCAGCTTGGCCCCGACGGCGAACCGCGCCGCCGCCGCCGCCGTGGACGCCGCGGCGGACGCCGCAACCGCCGCGACCGCGGCCGTCATGAGCCCGGACAGGAAGACGGCAACGAGATCGGGCACTCGCCGGAACAGCAGGGCGAGCCCGAATTCTCGACGCGGGGCCCGGCGGAATCGGAAGCGGTGGACACTCCGCCGTTCCATTCCGATCCCAGACCGGACCCGATGCCGCGCTTCGAGCCGACGCCATTCGGCGAACCGAAAACCACCGAGCCGGTTGCGCAGGAGCAGCAGCCTCCGAAGCGCCGTTCGACCGTGCGCGAACCTGCCCCGAGCTTCGGCTTCAGCCAGGATTCGAACCAGGATGCTTCCCCGCCCCGGGTGGAGACGCCCGCCACGATTTCGCCCGGCACCGATACGAACGGCGAAAACGGCGAGAAACAGGACAGTGGGGCGTCCCGTTCGGGCTGGTGGAGACGGCGCTGATTTCGACTAGGCTAGGCTCAGGGAACATAACCGGAGTGGAAGCCATGAAGTCTGTTCGTGCGTATGTCCTTGCCGGCGCGGCGCTGGTGCTCTCGTCCGCTACCGCATCCGCCTCGCCCGCCCTCGTCGTCAGCGATCTGAATTTGCGGGACGGTCCCGGGGTTCAGTACCGCTCGGTCGGCGTGATCCCGGGCGGCAGCACGGTGAACGTGCTCGACTGCCAGCGCGGCTGGTGCGCGGTCTCGGCGTTCGGCCGCAACGGTTTTGTAAACGACGACTATCTCGATTTCGGCGGGCCAATGCGCGGCTATCGCGCGCCTCCGCCACCCCCGCCGCCCGTCGTGTACGAGCAACCGATGTACGGACCGCCGGTCTATGGGCCGCCGCCGCCGCCCTATTACCGGCACTACCAGCGCCGTTACGGCTGGTAATCTGAATTCAAATCCGGAAAGCGGGCGCGGTTTTCGCGCCCGTTATTGTTTCAGCCACTTTCCAATTCGCTCGACCGCCTCCCGCATCTCGGCGGAGGAACCGGCGTAGCAGAAGCGCACATAATTTTTCCCGCGCACCGGATCGAAGTCGATTCCGGACGTCGCCGCCACATGCGTCTCCTGCAGCATGCGGCCCGCGAATTCGTGGCTGTTGTCGGTGAAGTTTGAGACATCCGCATAAAGATAGAAGGCGCCGTCCACGGGCAGGAATGTTTCAAGCCCCGCCTTCGGCAATCCCTCGACCAGGATTTTGCGGTTTTCCTCGTAGCCGTGCTTGACGGCCTGCATCTCGTCATGGCCGTCGAAGGCGGCGACGGCGGCGATCTGCGAAAGCGTCGGCACCGAGATCGCAAGATTCTGCTGCAGCCGCTCGATCGAGCGCACCAGCGTTTCGGGCACGACCATCCAGCCCGCGCGCCAGCCGGTCATGCAGAAATATTTGGAAAAGGAATTGATCACGAGCGCATCGGGCGAAAACTTCGCCGCGGTCTCGGCGGGGAAAGCGTAATCGAGGCCGTGATAGATTTCGTCCGAAATGAACTTGATCCCCGCCTCGCCGCAGGCCGCGATCAGTTCGCGCAACATTTCGGGCCGGATCATGGTGCCGGTCGGATTGGCGGGCGACGCGACGATCACACCTTGCAGCGGCTTGCGCGCATGTTCCGCGAGCAGCGCATCCACCGTCAGCGCCCAGCGGGTTTTGTCCGAAATCGGAATCGAGACCGGCTCGCAGCCGAGCGCCTTCAGAATATGCCGGTACGGCGGATAGCCGGGCTCGGCCAGCGCCACCCGGTCGCCGGGCTCGAACATGGAAAGAAACGCCAGCACAAATCCACCGGAGGAACCCGTCGTCACCACAACGCGCGCCGGATCGAGATCGAGCTTGTAGGTTTCGAAATAATGCTGCGCGATCCGCGCCCGCAGCGGAGGAATCCCGAGCGCCTCCGTATAGCCGATACGGCCCACATCCAGCGCGCGCTTCGCGGCGGCAATGGCGGTTGCGGGTGCCGGTGCCGCCGGCTGGCCGACCTCCATGTGAATCACCCGCCCGCCCTGCTCCTCGATCCGGGCGGCCGCAGCCATCACATCCATCACCATGAAAGGCGGCACGTCGCCGCGCGCGGAAGGCGAAAGCATCCGCCGGGCCGCCTGCAATCCGCGCTGGTTGGGTTTAGGATCGGGCATCTACGGCCATGCCCCGCTGTCGCCGCATTCGGACGGCCAATGGCTGCAACGCGGCCGGCCGGGGTTCAGTCGTTCGTGAAAGCCGCCGCATTGACCGGCCAACGACCCGCCCCTAGCGTGCTTTTTGCATGAATTCAGGGGCACAATCGGAGCGCTCCGTACCGTCCAATGATTGATCGCGACACAGCTAGCAAGCCGTATCCTGACTTACCAGCGGGCACGGCTACCAAGCGGATTTCCGCAATGCGCCGCCTGCTTGCGATGCTCGTCGCGGGCATGATGCTGCTCGGCCCGACGCCGCTCGCCCAGTCGCAGGCGCGCGCGCCCGGCCTCAACGTCATCCGCGACGCCGAGATCGAGGAACTCCTGCGCGAATATACGCGGCCGATCCTGAAAGCGGCGGGCCTCGGCGCGCAAAATATCGAGGTGGTCATCATCGGCGACCGCGCCTTCAACGCGTTCGTCGCCGACGGCCGCCGTATCTTCGTCAATCTCGGCGCGCTGTACGAAGCGAACACGCCGAACCAGATCATCGGGGTGCTGGCCCACGAGACCGGCCATATCGCGGGCGGCCATCTCGCACGCATGCGCGACCAGCTCGCAAGCGCGCAGACGGCCTCGATCGTCGCCATGCTCGCGGCCCTCGGCGGCGTCGTCGCGGGTGCTGCGAGCGGAAGCGCAGGCGTTGGGCAGGCGCTGCCCGGCATCATCATGGCCCCGCAGGAAATGATCCGCCGCTCGCTCCTCTCCTACGCGCGCAGCCAGGAAGAAAACGCCGACCGCTCGGCGGTGAACTTCCTCAACGCCACCGGGCAATCGGCGCTCGGCATGATCCAGACCTTCAAGCGTTTCGCCGACCAGTCGATGTTCATGACGCGCGGCGTCGATCCCTACACGCTCTCGCACCCGATGCCGCAGGAGCGCATAGCCGCACTCGAGAACATCGCGCGCGCCAGCCCGCATTACGACAAGAAGGATCCGCCGCAGCTTCAGTACCGCCACGACATGATGCGGGCGAAGCTTGTCGGCTTCACCGACAAGCCGGACGCCGTGATGCGGCGCTATCCTTCATCCAACACCACGATGCCCGCGCGCTATGCCCGCGCGATTTCGGCTTACCGGTTCGGCAGCATTCCGAATGCCATCCAGCAGATCGATGCGCTGATCGCGGAACAGCCGAACAATGCCTATTTCCACGAACTGAAAGGCCAGGCCTATCTCGAAGCCGGCCGCGCCAATGAAGCGATCGCGCCGTTGCGCCGCGCGGTATCGCTCTCCAACGGCTCGCCGCTGATCCGCATGATGCTCGGTCAGGCGCTCGTGCAGTCCGGCAATTCCGCCTATGCCGACGAGGCTGTCGCCGAACTCCGGCAGGGGTTGCAGCGCGAGCCGAACGCCTCGATGGGCTACCGGCAGCTTGCCATCGCGCTCGGCCGGCAGGGCGACCGCGCCAACGCCGATCTCGCATCGGCGCAAGCCTCCTTCAACGAAGGCGACTTCCCGACCGCGCGGCAACTTGCGGCGCGCGCGCAAAAAAGCTTCAAGAACGGCTCGCCCGGCTGGCTCAAGGCTGACGACATTGTGAGCTACAAACCGCCCAAGATCGGGCAGAACTAAGCGGCTTCAGGAGAAATCGACATGTCCGTTATCCGCACGCTGCAATCGCGTTTCGCCGCCGTTCTGTTCGCCGTGATCGTTGCGTGTTCACTCCCGCACGCCGCCCTTGCCTTGAACGCCAATGACAAGAAGGAAGTCGAGGCGATCATCAAGGATTACCTGATGAAGAACCCCGAGCTGCTGCGCGACGTGATGCAGGAGCTGGAGCGCAAGATGGCGGTGGAGGAAAACTCCCGTCGTGCCGGCGCCCTCAAGGAAAACGCCAAGCTCATCTATGACAGCCCGCGCGGCGTCGTGGTCGGTAACCCGAAGGGCGATGTCACCGTGGTTGAGTTCTTCGATTACAATTGCGGCTACTGCAAGCGCGCGATGGACGACATGATGCAGCTCATCAGCGCCGATCCAAAACTGAAATTCGTACTCAAGGAATTCCCCGTGCTCGGCCAAAGCTCGCTCGACGCCGCCAAGGTCGGCATCGCCGTGCGGATGCAGGACAAGGACGGAAAAAAATATCTCGAATTCCATCGCACGCTGCTCACGGGGCGCGGCGAGGTCAACCGCGACCGCGCGATGGCCGCCGCCAAGCAGGCGGGCGCGGACATGACCAGGCTCGAAGCCGATCTGAAGTCGGACGAGATCGAGGCGACGTTGCAGGAGAGCGCGGTGCTCGCCGACATGCTCGGCATCTCCGGCACACCGAGCTACATCATGCCGAACGAAGTGGTGCCGGGTGCCGTCGGCGTGGCGGAGTTGAAAAAGCGCGTGGAAGCCGTGCGCAAATGCGGGACGGCGACCTGCTGAGGGCGCCGGAAACGCCGTTTACCGCAAGGTTTAATGCCCAGGATTTATCCAGATGCCCGCCTTCCCCTCCGGCGGGCATCTTTCTATAAAGACCGCCCCCGGCCACCCGGCCGCGAATGACCGGATTCCCAGCAATCATGGCGAAGGTTTTCGTGCTGAACGGCCCCAATTTGAACCTGCTCGGCACGCGGGAGCCTGAAATCTATGGCTCGACCACCCTCAAGGACATCGAGCAGATGACGCGGGCCGCCGCCCACAAGCACGGGCTGGAGATCGATTTCCGTCAGAGCAATGTCGAAGGCGAACTCGTGAACTGGTTGCAGGAAGCCGGCAAGCAGGCCGTGGGCGTCGTTCTGAATCCGGCCGCCTATACCCACACCTCGGTGGCGCTGCATGATGCGATCAAGGCGATCGGCATCCCTGTCGTCGAGGTGCATCTGTCCAATATCTTCGCGCGCGAGCCGTGGCGTCACCATTCGCATGTCTCGCCGGTCGCCCGCGGCATGATTTGCGGCTTCGGCGCGGACGGGTATCCGCTCGCCATCGACGCGCTCGCCGCCGCCCTTCGCACTGGAAAGAAGTGATCCGATGTTTGGAAAGAAGATCAATATCGACGCGGCCCTCATCGCGGAACTGAGCCAGCTGCTGGAGCAGAACGGTCTCACCGAAATCGAGGTGCAGCATGGCACGCAGCGCATTCGCGTTTCGCGCGGCGGCGTTGCGGTCGCGGCGGCACCGGCAGCGCATTCCACTCGCCTGTCGAATCTCTCCGCAACGACCGCGATCAAGGATCCGGGCGACGGCAAGCTTCCGGGTTCCGTGCCTTCGCCGATGGTCGGCACCGCCTATCTCGCGCCCGAGCCGGGCGCCAAGCCCTTCATCGAGGAAGGCAGCAAGGTAAAGGCCGGGCAGACGATCCTCATCGTCGAAGCCATGAAGACGATGAACGCGATTCCGTCGCCGCGCGCCGGCACCGTCACGAAAATTCTCGTCGAGAACGGCCAGCCGGTCGAATACGGCGAGCCGCTGGTGATTATTGAATAAGGTATTTGGCGTGGACGAATTCGCCCTCTCCACCGTCGTCCCGGCCGAGCCGAGCCCCCGCGTCGCGCCTTCGGCGCGCGCAAGGATAAACTCCGCAAGGCGAGAGCCGGGATTCATACGCCGCAGCAGAAATTATTTCGCGCAGCCGGTGATGATGGGTCCCCGCTTTCGCGGGGACGACACCTGCAGGGTGAACGATGTTCGATAAAATCCTGATCGCGAACCGCGGCGAGATCGCGCTCAGGGTGCTGCGCGCCTGCAAGGAGCTTGGCATCGCCACGGTCGCCGTGCATTCCACCGCCGACGCCGAGGCAATGCACGTCAAGCTCGCGGACGAGAGCGTCTGCATCGGCCCGCCGCCGGCGCGCGAATCCTATCTCAACATTCCGGCGTTGCTGGCCGCCTGCGAGATCACCGGCGCGGAAGCGGTGCATCCCGGCTACGGATTTTTGTCGGAGAACGCGCGCTTCGCCGAAATCCTGAAGGATCACGGGGTCGCCTTCATCGGTCCCTCGCCCGAGCACATCCGCATCATGGGCGACAAGATCGAGGCCAAGCGCACGGCGAAGCGCCTCGGAATCCCTTGCGTTCCCGGCTCCGAAGGCGGGGTATCGAATGACATCGAGGCGATGAAAATCGCCAGGGACATCGGGTTTCCGGTGCTCGTGAAGGCGGCCGCCGGCGGCGGCGGACGCGGCATGAAGGTCGCGCAGACCGCTGAAGAGCTTTCCAACGCCCTTTCGACCGCCCGCTCCGAGGCGAAGTCCGCGTTCGGCGACGATGCGGTGTATCTGGAAAAATATCTCGGCCAGCCGCGGCACATCGAAATCCAGGTGCTGGGCGACGGCAAGGGCGACGCGATTCATCTGGGCGAGCGCGATTGTTCGCTGCAGCGGCGCCATCAGAAAGTGTGGGAAGAATCTCCCTCGCCCGCATTGAACGCCGAAAGCCGCAAGAAGATCGGCGACGTCGTCGGCAAGGCGATGCGCGACCTCAAATACCTTGGCGCCGGCACCGTGGAATTTCTCTACGAGAACGGCGAGTTCTATTTCATCGAAATGAACACGCGCCTGCAGGTCGAGCATCCGGTCACCGAGATGGTCACCGGCATCGATCTGGTGAACGAGCAGATCAAGATCGCGGCCGGTTCGCCGCTCACGATCAAACAGGAAGACGTGACCTTCTCCGGCCACGCCATCGAGTGCCGCGTGAACGCGGAGAACCCCGAAACCTTCACGCCGTCGCCCGGAAAAATCTCCTACTATTATCCGCCGGGCGGATTGGGCGTGCGCATCGATTCAGCGGTCTATCAGGGTTACACGATCCCGCCCTATTACGACTCGCTGATCGGCAAATTGATCGTGCACGGCAAGACGCGCAATGAATGTCTGGCGCGCCTGCGCCGGTCCCTTGACGAATATGTAGTGGACGGCATCCAGACGACGCTGCCCTTGTTCCGCAAGCTCGTGCGCAATCCCGACATCATCGACGGGAACTACAACATCCACTGGCTGGAAAAATTCCTCGCCGCCGGCGGGATGAAGGATTAGGCCGCGCGCGGCAAGTGACGCGCGATCCAGCGGCAAACCTCGCCCGGATCGTAGGGTTTCGGCAAAAAGCTCGAACCCGGCACGCGCGACTCCTGATCGAATTTCGACGGGCGGCCCGACGCATACAGCACTCGGATTTCCGGCAATAACTTGCGGGCGCGTTGCGCAAGCTCGCTGCCGCTCATTTTGCCGTTGAGATTGATGTCGGTGAAAAGCACGTCCGGCGGCGTTTCGGATTTCAGGTATTCGAGCGCCTCCGGTCCGTTCGAGGCCACATGCACCTCGAATCCTTCATGCTCCAGAATGCTCGATATCATGTCGCTCACGAGCCATTCGTCCTCAACCACGAGAACGCTCGCGCGTTTGACCTTGTTTTCCATGTCCCTGAATCGCTCCGAAGCTCCGGAACGCCTCGTTATCCGCGTATTGGTCAACGTGGACATCCGCATATCGTTCAGAATTCGACGAAAATTGAGCGGATTATCCTAAAATTTTCATGAATCAGGCGCTTTGTCGGTCCGGGAGCGACTCTGGACAAGCCCGGCGCTGCACTTATGCTCACCGGATGTGGCGAATGAGGGCCTTCAACACGCTGGCCATCGCGGCATTGGTCTGTATCCTATGCGACCGAATTGAAGCGCAAACGGATGCGGCAGGCCGGGTATTCGTGACTGAAGTCCGCGGTGCCATCGGCGTCGCCACCGAGCGGCAGATCAAGCGGGCGATCGAGCACGCCGAGCGGGAAAAGGCGAATGCACTCGTCATTCAGCTCGACACCCCCGGTGGTCTTGTGTCGGCCACACGCAACATCGTCCAGGACATCGTCGCCTCCCCGGTGCCGGTCATCATTCATGTGACGCCGAGCGGCGCCCGCGCCGCCTCGGCCGGCACCTTCATGGTCTATGCCGCACACGTCGCCGCGATGTCGCCGGGCACCAATATCGGCGCCGCCACACCGGTCTCCATGTCGATGCCGGGCATGCCGGGCGACGCGAAGAAGGACGGCAAGGAGCAGACCTCGGCCTCCGAGCGGAAGTCGGTCAATGACACGGTAGCGATGCTGAAGAGCCTCGCCCAGTTGCGCGGGCGCAATGCGGAGTTTGCCGAGAAGGCGGTGCGCGATGCCGCCACCATGACCGCGGAGGAAGCAAAGCGCGGGAACGTGGTCGATCTCCTGGCATCGGGCTTGCCCGATCTGCTCGCGCAGGCCGACGGCATGCGCGTGAAGGTGAAGAATGCCGAGGCAACGCTCGCGACCAAAGGTGCCGCGCCGACTACAATCGAAACCGATTGGCGTACGCGCCTCCTCGCCGTCATCGCCGACCCGAACGTCGCCTTTATCCTGTTCATGATCGGTATCTACGGCATCCTGTTCGAGTTCTGGCACCCGGGCACGCTCGTGTCCGGCGTAATCGGCGGCGTGTCGCTGATCCTCGCGTTGATCGCGCTCTCCGCGCTCCCCGTGCATTACGGCGCGCTGGCACTCCTGCTGCTCGGCATCGCGCTGATGATCGGCGAGGCATTCACGCCGGGAATCGGCATTCTCGGCATCGGCGGGTTGGTGGCTTTCATCGCCGGCGCGATCTTCCTGTTCGAGGGCGGCGGCTGGGATATGCAGGTGGCGCTCTCCATTCCGGTGATCGCGGGCGCCACGCTGGCGACAGCCGGGCTGATTTTCGGGATTGTGGGGGCCGCCATCCGGTCGCGGCAGCGGCCGCCCGCCACCGGCAGCGAACAGATGATCGGCTCAACGGCGGAAGTGGTGGAATGGCAGGGACAAACCGGCCGCGTCCGCGTGCATGGGGAAATCTGGGCTGCGCGCGCCGCGCAACCGCCCAGAATCAGTGACACTGTGAGAGTGGTCGGCCGCGACGGCCTGGTGCTGATCGTCGAGCCCTGAGGGAATAGAGCGATGAACCCATTGTACAGCCTGCTCGACTTTACCGGCTTGATCGTTCCGGTCGTGCTGCTGATTTTCCTGCTCGGCTATTCGGTGAAGGTGCTGCGTGAATATGAGCGCGCGGTGATCTTCCTGCTGGGCCGTCTCTGGAAGGTGAAAGGCCCGGGCCTCATCCTCGTTATCCCCGTGATCCAGCAGGCCGTGCGCGTCGATCTGCGCACGCGCGTGCTGGAAGTGCCGCCGCAGGACGTGATCTCGAAGGACAACGTGTCGGTGCGCGTGAGCGCCGTGATCTACTATCGCGTGATCGATCCCGAAAAGGCGGTTGTGCAGGTGGAGTTCTACGAGATGGCGACCAGCCAGCTCGCGCAGACCACCCTTCGCTCGGTGCTCGGCCAGCACGATCTCGACCAGATGCTCGCCGAACGCGACAAGCTGAACGGCGACATCCAGCGCATCCTCGATCATCAGACCGACGCATGGGGCATCAAGGTCGCCAATGTCGAACTGAAGCAGATCGACCTCAACGAGACCATGATCCGCGCCATTGCGAAACAGGCGGAAGCCGAGCGGCTGCGCCGCGCCAAAGTCATCGACGCCGACGGCGAGTTGCAGGCTTCGCAAAAACTCATGGAGGCCGGTCAGGTACTGGCCGCCAATCCGCAGGCGATGCAGCTCCGCTATCTGACAGCGTTGCAGAACGTCGCAGGCGAGCGCTCGCGCACGATCATCTTTCCGATTCCGCTCGACATGTTCGACAAGTTCCGGGGCCAATAGCGCGGCATGACGCGGCACGGCGATATCGAGGTCGAGATCACGCCGGATGTGCTCTTGAAGGCTTACGCGTGCGGCATCTTTCCGATGGCGGAAAGTGCCGAAAGCCCGACCCTGCACTGGATCGAGCCGCAATATCGCGGCGTGATGCCGCTCGATTCATTCCATGTGCCGCGCCGTCTTGCGCGCACGATCCGCTCCGACAAGTTCGAGATCCGCATCGATCGCGATTTCGATGCGGTGATAGCCGCCTGTGCTTCCCCCGCGCCGGGGCGCGGCAAGACCTGGATCAACAAGCGCATTCAGCGGCTCTATCGCGAACTGTTCCAGCGCGGCCATTGCCACACGGTCGAGGCGTGGAGCGGCGGCAAACTTGCCGGCGGTCTGTATGGCGTGAAGCTCGGCCGCGCGTTTTTCGGCGAGAGCATGTTTCACTTCGAACGCGATGCCTCCAAGGTGGCGCTGGTGCATCTCGCCGCAAAACTCATCAAGGGCGGCTTCGTGCTCCTCGATGCGCAATTCCTCACGCATCACCTGGAAGGCTTCGGCGCGGTGGAGGTGGACGGCGTGCGCTACCAGCACATGCTCGCCGAAGCGATCCGGGGTGACGCGAGTTTCGGCCAGTATGCAATGAGCGGGGCGGAAGCGCTGGGCTTGTTCAAGAACAATTAGTCCATGCTCCGTCACCCTGAGGTGCGAGCGGCGCGCCGCGAGCCTCGAAGGGTGTGCGGCCGTTCATCCTTCCAGGCTCGCCCTCTCGGGCTCGCTCCTCAGATGACGGGTCAGGCAGTCTTGATTACCCCGACTTCGCGATGTCCGGCGGGCCCTGTTTGCAGTCGACCAGCCACACGTCATAAATCGGATGCTCCACGGCGTGCAGGCCCGGGCTTGCGGCAAACATCCAGCCGGTAAACACGCGGCGGATTTTTCCTTCCAGCGTGATCTCGTCCACTTCGACAAAGCCCGTGGTGTTTTGCGGCTCGGTCGGCGGGCGCGAGTAGCAGGCCTGCGGGGTCACGCGCAGCGCCCCGAACTGCACCGTCTCTTTCACCGCGGCCTCGAACGGATAGATGCGCCCGGTGATCTTATCGAGACCGGAGAACACGGCCGTCTGGTTCGGAATGCGGACGTCCTGCGGCGACTGATCCACCGGCACTTCCGGCAACGCCTTGCCCTTGCGGGCGACAGCGCCCTTTTCCGGCGCCGGCGGAGCCATGATGTCGCGAAGGCCGCCGGGTTGCTCCTTGGCTTCAAGTTGCTTGGTTTCGTCGCGCTTCTTCTTCGCTTTGGCCGTGGGTTGTTTCTCACCCGGCGGAGGAAGCGGTTCGGTCTGAATGTCGCCCGGGCGCGGCTGTTGCTGCTGCTGGGGAACCGGAACCGTGGGTCGGGGATTGAAGAGATCGTCGATGGTCTGCGGCGGACGCTGCTGCGCTGCCACCGTTCCAAGGAACGGCAGCGCAACGGCGGCTACGATGAAGAAAAGCAGCGGCTTGAGGGGGCGCATCGATCTCTAACGCGGAAATCGGCGAGAGTTTCCTCACCGCTTGTTCCGCTCGTTATCACGCCGATTGCGGCGGCGGAAGGGCCGCGCGCTCACGGGGTTTTGCCCGGCACCGGCCTTTCCCGCGCCATATTCCGTGCTAGCCATATGTAGAATTGGATACGCAGGAGCCATGATCAAAAAGCCCCTCTCCCGCCGACGTTTCCTCATCGGAACGGCCGCCTCGGTCGCCTTTCCCGGCGCGGCCTTTGGCCAGCAGCGACCGCCGGATCTGTTCGGAGACTTCGTGAAGGAGTTTTGGACCGGCCAGCGCCGGCCCGAGCCTTTGCCGGAGCGCGTCGAGCCGACCAAACCCGACGACTGGTACATCGGCTCCGTTCCCGACGGCCAGTTTGAAATCCGCAAGGTGAATTTCGAACTGCTCGACCCGGAATTCCGCCGCCAGCTCGTCGATTTCCGCACGAAGGAAACGCCGGGCACGCTCGTGATCGACCCGCGCAATCATTTTCTGTATTCCGTGCGCGAAGGCGGCACCGCCGTCCGCTACGGCGTCGGCGTCGGCCGTGAAGGTTTCAGCTGGAGCGGTCGCGCCCATGTCGGCCGCAAGGCCGAATGGCCGGACTGGGTGCCGCCCGCCGAGATGCGGCTGCGCCAGCCGGAATTGCCGGAACGCCAGCTCGGCGGCCCGACCAATCCGCTCGGCGCGCGCGCGCTGTATTTGTACGAAGGCAATAAGGACACGCTCTACCGCATTCACGGCACCGCCGAGCCGTGGACGATCGGCACCAATGTTTCTTCGGGCTGCATCCGGATGCTGAACGAGGAAGTCGCGGACCTTTACCTGCGCACGCCGATCGGCACGCGCGTGGTGGTGCTCTGACCCTGTCATCATCCGCGAAGCTTGTCTCCGCGAAAGGCGGGGAGCGGATGATCCAGTAATCTCTGAAATCAAAAGTCTGGCGATTTACTGGATGCCCCGCGGGAGCCTGTCATCGGGCCGCGCTTCGCGCGGACCCGTTGGCGGGGCACAACAGCTTAAGAGCGCGGAACGCCTTTGGGCGCGGCTTTATCCGTCCCCGGAGCGTGGCGAATAATAAACGCACCCACTGGAACATTGGAACCAACACAAAGCAAAATAGTTACCGCCTCGTTTCAAGGAGGCTCCCATGGCACGCAAGAAAGAGAAGAATCTAAACGACCTGTTTCTGGATACCTTGAAAGATATTTATTACGCCGAAAACAAAATCCTCAAGGCGCTGCCCAAAATGGCGAAGGCTGCGCAAGCGACCGAACTCCAAAACGCTTTCAAGAAACACCTTGGCGAAACACAGGGCCAGGTGAAACGCCTTACGCAAATTTTCAAGGAACTGGGTGTGAGCGCGAAGGGCAAGAAGTGCCCTGCTATCGACGGCATCCTCATGGAAGGCGACGAGATCGCCAAGGATTATAAAAATTCTCCAGCGTTGGATGCTGGGCTTCTCGCTGCTGCGCAAGCGGTCGAACATTACGAAATCTCTCGTTACGGCACACTGAAAACATGGGCGCGGAAACTTGGCATGCAGAACGCCGTTGCGCTCCTCGAAGAAACGCTGTCGCAGGAAAAAGCAACGGACAAGACCCTCTCGGGTATCGCCGAGGGGTTGGTAAACGACCACGCCAGAATGGCGGCATAAGGAGATCAAGATGGCAACGATTGATGCTGATTCAAATGCAAGTGCGGTTTCTTGGGGTGCAGTCGTCGCAGGAGGCGTTGCGGCCGGCGCACTTACGATTGTCTTCATCACGCTCGGAGCGGCGGTTGGATTAGCTTCCATTTCGCCGTGGGCTAACAGCGGAGCATCGGCGACCACGATCAAGTGGACCGCCGGCGCTTATCTAGTCGTTACGGCACTGATTTCTTCCGCAGTGGGCGGTTATATTGCCGGTCGTCTTCGCACCAAATGGACAGGCGCGGCAGCCGATGAAGTTGTCTTCCGCGACACGGCTCATGGCTTTTTGGCGTGGGGGTTTGCAACCCTCATGGGCCTTCTGGTGCTCGGGACGGCAACAACATCGCTGCTCGGTAGTGCCGTCACGGGCGCGACGACCGGCGCTGCTGCGGGAGGTACACAAGCCGCGGCGCAAACATCACCGAGCGATTACTTCGTGGACTCACTCCTGCGTCCGCAAGCAGCGACTGCACCCACGGGCACGGCCAATCCCGCCGATACTCGCCGTGAAGTGGGTTTGATTTTCAGTCGTGGTTTGGCGCAACCGGACGGCGTTTCACAAGCCGACCGGACTTATCTGGCGCAAGTCGTCGCCAGCCGCACCGGCCTCAGCCAGACCGATGCAGAAGCGCGCGTAACGCAAGTGGTGAATGCCGCGAAAACAGCCGCCGATGAGGCCCGCAAATTTTCCGCCGCCTTGGCGACCTGGCTGACGCTTGCCTTGTTTGTAGGTGCATTCGCTGCTGCAGCAGCCGCTATTGAGGGTGGCCAACTGCGGGATGGCCGCTGGAAAGGCGTCTTGTTCGCAAGAAACTATCGCTCAAACACTGTCAACTAAGAGGAGACGACCATGGGTATCATCTTGCTTTGGCTACTCGGAATTCCGATTCCGCTACTTCTCCTTTTGTTGCTGTTCGCACGATAAGGAAATAAAAGAAAATGCCCGGCCATCGCGCCGGGCATTTTTTGTTTTAAGGCTTTACACCCTTCACGGAGGATTTCCGCCGCTTGCGGCGCGTGTCGGGAATGCGCTTCGCCATCACCTTGTCGATCCGCTTGCCGTCGAGATCGACCACCTCGAAACGCCAGCCTTGCGCCACCACATGCTCGCCCACTTCCGGCAGCTTGCCGAGTTCGTGCAGCAGGAAGCCCGCAAGCGTCTGGAAGGCGCGGTCCTGCGGCAGTTCAACACCGAGCAGCTCCGCGAATTCGTCAGCGGCGATGTTGCCGTCGATGAACCAGGTGCCGTCCTCGCGGCGCTTGGCCTTCGCGCCCGGGGCGTCTTCGGTACGGAACACGCCCGCGATGGCCTCCAGAATGTCGGCGGTCGTCACCACGCCCTTGAACTGTCCGTACTCGTCATGCACGAGACCCATATGCACGGGCGTCAACTTCAGCATCTCGATCGCGTCGAGGGCGCCGATGGTGTCGGGCATGATCTGCGCCTTGCGGATGTAGTCGCGCGGATCGAATTCGGCGCCGCGGATAAAGGCGTCGAGCAACTCCTTGGCCTGCAGAATCCCGACCACTTTCTCGCTGTCGGTGCGGTAGGCCGGCAGGCGGGAGTGCTGGCTCTCGCGCAACTTCTTGAAGATTGTTTCCGGCTCCCAGTCGAGATCGATCATGTCCACGTTGTTGCGCGGCGTCATCACCGCACTCACCGGCCGGTCGGCGAGCCGCATCACGCCGGAAATCATCGAGCGTTCCTCAGGCTCGATCACGCCCGCGGTTTCGGCCTCGGCGATCAGCGAGCGGATTTCCTCGTCGGTGATCTTGCCGGTCATGTCCGGGCTGATGCGCAGGAGCTTCAGCACGAGCTGGCCTGACAGATCGAGAAGCCCGACAATCGGGCTTGCGATGCGCGAGAGCGCGTTCATCAGGGGGGCGACGCGGACCGCATAGCGCTCGGGGTCGCGCAGGGCGATCTGTTTCGGCACCAGTTCGCCGATAATCACGGAGAGATACGTGATGACGATGACGACGAGGCCGATGCCGATCGGCTCGGCATAGGCATCCGGCACCCCGGCACTTTCCAGGTAATCCGCGAGCCGAAGCCCCAGCGTGGAGCCGGAGAACGCGCCCGACAAAACACCGACCAGCGTGATGCCGATCTGCACCGTGGAGAGAAAACGTCCCGGATCGGCGGTGAGTGCCAGCGCCGTCTCCGCGCCGAATGTGCGCTGGTTCGCCATCGTCTTCAGCCGCGAACGGCGCGAGGAGACGAGCGCAAGCTCCGAAAGTGCCAGCAACCCGTTCAGCAGGGTCAATGCGACGACGATCAGCAGTTCAACGAACAGCACGGCTTCAACCTGCGGAAATCCGCGACGGGATTATTCGTTTGGCGTCCAGGCCTTGTAGTCGCCTGTAGCGCGCGGGCGGCGGCCCGATGCGAGCGTGGAGCCGCGCGGGCGCCAGGCGCCCGGCGTGCCGGTCATGTTCGGCCGGTGCGGCTTTTGCCAGCCACGCGCCTTGTAAGGTTCCTCGCTGGGCGGCGTATCGACGGTGTGATGCAGCCAGCCATGCCAGGAGGGCGGCACGCGGGAGGCTTCGGCGACACCGTTGTAAACGACCCAGCGCCGCTGGAAGCCGAGCGTCTTGTCCACCTTGCCGCCCTTGGTGCGGAAATAGCGGTTGCCGAATTCGTCCTCGCCCACGCCCTCGCCGTAGCGCCAGGTCCAGAATTGGGTGCCGAAGGTCTGGCCGTTCCACCAAGTAAAGATTTTGAGCAGGAAATTCTTCATGGGAATCCGGTTGCGGGCAGGAACATAGGGTCTAGGACCCCGCCCGTCAAAGTGGGGAAATTGAGCATTTGTGCCGTATTTTTTGCATGGCTTGGCAGAAGTTTAGCCGCTTCCCAAAGGGTTCCGATGATACAATTTGCTAAGCTTCCGTCATCCGGAGGTGCGAGGCGCCATAAGCGCGTTCACGCGCGTCTTCGACGCGCTATGGCGCCGAGCCTCGAAGGATGACGGCACCCTTCGAGGCTCGCGGCGTTCCGCCGCTCGGTCCTCAGGGTGACGCACAGGAGTGAATGCGTGGCGGCGGAAGCGGCACAACAGACAACGGAACTCACAAGCGTCGTCGTCCTCTTGGGCGCGGGTGTGCTTGCGGTACCACTGTTCAAGCGCGCGGGCCTCGGCTCGGTGCTCGGCTATCTCGCGGCCGGACTCGCGATCGGCCCGTTCGGGCTGCGGCTCTTTTCGGAGCCAAGCACCATCCTGCACATCGCCGAACTCGGCGTGGTGATGTTCCTCTTTATCATCGGGCTTGAGATGCGGCCCTCGCGGCTGTGGGCGCTGCGCAAGCAGATATTCGGCCTCGGCACATTTCAGGTGCTGGCCTGCGGCGCGCTGCTGACGGCGGCCGGAATCTTCGCGGGCTTTCCGCCGGTCGCTTCCTTCATCGGCGCCATGGGCTTCACCCTCACCTCCACCGCGGTCGTGGTGCAGATCCTCGAAGAACGCGGCGACACGTCCACGCCCTTCGGGCAGCAGGCGATTTCGATCCTGCTGCTGGAAGACCTTGCGATCGTTCCGCTGCTTGCCATCGTGGCGCTGCTGGCACCCGTCACTTCGCTCGTGAGCGAAGGCTCGCGGCTGGAACATGTGCTGATCGCGCTCGCCGCGGTCGCCGGCCTCGCCGTCGCGGGGCGCTACCTGCTCAATCCGATGTTCAATCTGCTGGCACAGGCCGAAGCGCGCGAGGTGATGACGGCGGCGGCACTGCTTGTGGTGCTCGGGTCCGCGACGCTCATGCAATTCAGCGGCCTTTCGATGGCGATGGGCGCTTTCATGGCTGGCGTGCTGCTTTCGGAATCCACCTTCCGGCATCAGCTTGAAGCCGACATCGAGCCCTTCCGCGGCATTCTGCTCGGGCTGTTTTTCATCGCGGTCGGCATGTCGCTCGATCTGGCCCTCGTGATCCGCGAGTGGCTGTTCATCATCGCCGCTGTGCTGGCCTACATGACGCTGAAGGGGCTTGGCATCTACGCCGTCGCGCGGCTGACGAAATCCACCCACACCGAAGCGATCTACCGTACGGCCCTGTTCGCGCAGGGCGGTGAATTCGCCTTCGTGCTCTACTCGGCTGCGGCCGGTGCGGGAATTCTCAGCGCCTCGCAAAACGCCGCCCTCACCGCCACCGTCATTCTCTCGATGGCGCTGACGCCGTTGCTCGTGATCTCGTTGCGCTGGCTGATGCCGAAGGATGGCGAGGCGCAATCGCTCGACGGCATCGAGCATGCCGACGGGCTGGAGGGCAGCGCGCTCATCATCGGCTTCGGGCGTTTCGGACAGGTCGCGTCTCAACATTTATTGGCGCGCGGGATCGATGTGTCGATCATCGAACGCGACGTGGAGATGATCGCCGCCGCCGCCGATTTCGGGTTCAAGGTCTATTACGGCGACGGCACGCAGCTCAACGTATTGCGCACCTCGGGTGCGGGCCGCGCGGAGGCCGTGCTGGTCTGCGTCGAGAAAGCGGAAACCGCGAACCGGATCGTCGAACTGGTGAAGGCGGAATTTCCGCTCACCAAACTGTTCGTGCGCGCCTTCGACCGCACCCACGCGCTGCATCTGATCAAGGAGAACGTGGACTATCAGATCCGCGAGACGCTGGAATCCGCGATGCTGTTCGGCGAAGAAGTCCTGAAAGGGCTCGGTGTGCCGCCTGAAGAAGCCGCCGAGATCACCGCCGACAACCGCCGCCGCGACGCCGAGCGGCTGGAGTTGCAGGTGTCCGGCGGAATGTATGCGGGACAGACGCTGCTTCGCGGCAACATCTCGATCCCGACCCCGCTGACGCCGCCAAAACGCGAGGGCAAGGTGGTGGATGCGGATACATCGGCCTCCATCGAAGGGCCGATCAGCAGGATCGAGAAGAAATCTTCCTGAGTCTCGCCGCGTCAACCCTCACTGTTCACCGGCCGATCATCAGATAAATCGCTTTACGCGGCCCGCGAATCCGCCTCTGTTGGCTGCGGGAAAGCGACGGGTGGCGGCTAGCCGCCCTTCTGGCTTTTCCCCACAATACCCACCATATGTTGTAATAATAGGCAGGCCGGACACAAGGGCTTGACGTTTTCGGTCGAGTCGGCCTAGGGTCAACTCCCGTCCGAAGCGCGAGTTTTGTAGGCGTTTCGGGCCTCCCGAGCACCGCAGTCCAACCACGCCGCACGGAACAAACCGTCCCGGCGCAAGTCCTTGGATTCGGCGCTGTTCGGGCGGAAACTGGGAGCGCAATCCCCGGTTTCGGTTGGTCTTCGGGCCAAGTTCTGTGCCGGACTCTTCCGGGTCCCAAGGAACGTAACAAGCGTCAAGCGACCTGTTCGAGTTCGGCCAACAAAAAGCAGTCAGGGGACGACAAACATGCGGATCGAGCGCCGTTATACGAAAGCCGGAACTTCACCCTACGCCGCCATCGCCTTCCGCACGGCGACCAGCGAAATCCGAAATCCGGACGGCTCGATCGTATTCCGATTGGAAAATATCGAAGTGCCCGAGGCGTGGTCGCAGGTGGCGACCGACGTGCTCGCGCAAAAATATTTCCGCAAGGCCGGCGTCCCCGCGAAACTGAAGCGCGTCGAGGAAGAGACCGTTCCCGCTTTCCTGTGGCGCGGCACGGCGGACGAAGCAGCGCTCGGCGGCCTCGATGAAAAACACCGCATTGTCGGCGAGCATTCCGCCAAGCAGGTGTTCGACCGGCTCGCCGGCACCTGGGCCTATTGGGGCTGGAAGGGCGGCTATTTCGACGGCGAGGAAGACGCGAGCGCGTTCTACGACGAGATGCGCTACATGCTCGCCATGCAGATGGCGGCGCCGAACTCGCCGCAATGGTTCAACACCGGCCTGCACTGGGCCTACGGCATCGACGGGCCGAGCCAGGGCCACTTCTATGTCGATCCGTTCACCGGCAAGCTCGTGAAGTCCGCGAGCGCCTACGAACATCCGCAGCCGCACGCGTGTTTCATTCAATCGGTCGAGGACGATCTCGTGAACGAGAACGGCATCATGGACCTCTGGGTCCGCGAAGCGCGTCTCTTCAAGTACGGCTCCGGCACCGGCTCGAACTTCTCCCGCCTGCGCGGCGAGAACGAGAAGCTTTCCGGCGGCGGCCGCTCCAGTGGTCTGATGAGCTTCCTGAAAATCGGCGACCGCGCCGCGGGCGCCATCAAGTCCGGCGGCACCACGCGCCGCGCCGCCAAGATGGTCGTGGTCGACGCCGACCATCCGGACATCGAGAGCTACATCGACTGGAAGGTGATCGAGGAACAGAAGGTGGCGAACCTCGTCACCGGCTCGAAGATCAACCAGAAACATCTGAAGGCCGTGCTGAAGGCCTGCGTGAACTGCGAGGGCGAAGGCGACGACTGTTTCGACCCGGAGAAGAACCCCGCGCTGAAGCGCGAGATCAAGGCCGCGCGCCGCGCGATGGTGCCCGACAGCTCGATCAAGCGCGTGATCCAGTTCGCCAAGCAAGGCTACAAGGAGATGGATTTCCCGGTCTACGACACCGACTGGGATTCGGAAGCCTATCTCACCGTCTCCGGCCAGAACTCCAACAATTCCGTGCGCGTAAACGACGAATTCCTGCGCGCCGTGGAAGCCGACGGCAGCTGGGACCTCACCGCGCGCAAGAACGGAAAAGTCACGAAGACACTGAAGGCGCGCGACCTCTGGGAAAAGATCGGCTACGCCGCCTGGGCCTGCGCCGATCCCGGCATCCAGTTCCACACCACGGTGAACGACTGGCACACCTGCCCGGCGAGCGGCCCGATCCGCGCGAGCAATCCCTGTTCCGAGTACATGTTCCTCGACGACACGGCGTGCAATCTCGCGTCATTAAATCTGCTCACCTTCCGCACGCCCGCCTCGGCGACGACCGGCGGCTTCAACTTCGATGTCGTGTCCTACGAACACGCGGTCCGGCTCTGGACCGTGGTGCTCGAAATCTCCGTGATGATGGCGAGCTTCCCGTCGAAGAACATCGCCGAGCTTTCCTACAAGTACCGCACGCTCGGCCTCGGCTACGCCAATCTCGGCGGGCTCTTGATGTCGTCGGGCATCGCCTACGACTCCGAGGAAGCGCGCGCGATCTGCGCCGCACTCTCATCCATCATGACCGGCGTGTCCTATGCCACATCCGCCGAAATGGCGGGCGAGCTTGGCACCTTCCCCGGCTACAAGCCGAACCGCGAGCACATGCTGCGCGTGATGCGCAACCATCGCCGGGCGGCGTATGGCGAGCGCGCCGGTTACGAGGCGCTCTCGATCTCGCCGGTGCCGCTCGATGAAACCTGCTGCCCCGACCAGCGGCTCGTCGAGCACGCGCGCAAGGCGTGGGATCTCGCGATCGAACTTGGCAACCGGAACGGCTACCGCAACGCGCAGTCGTCGGTGATCGCGCCCACGGGCACCATCGGCCTGGTGATGGATTGCGACACCACCGGCATCGAGCCCGACTTCGCGCTGGTGAAATTCAAGAAGCTCGCCGGCGGCGGCTATTTCAAGATCATCAATCGCGCGGTGCCGGAGGCGCTCCGCGCACTCGGCTATTCGGAATCCGAACTCGCCGAGATCGAGGCCTATGCGGTGGGCCACGGCACGCTCTCGAACGCGCCGTCGATCAACCACTCCACGCTGCGTTCGCGCGGCTTCGACGACGCGACCATTGCGTCGATCGAGGCGAAGCTGCCGACCGCCTTCGATATTAAATTCGTGTTCAACCGCTGGACGCTCGGCGACGACGTGCTGAAAAAAATCGGCCTCAGCGACGAACAGCTCGCCGATCCCACGCTCGATCTGCTGGCACACCTCGGCTTCGGCAAGCGCGAGGTGGAAGCGGCGAACCTGCATGTCTGCGGCGCGATGACCCTCGAAGGTGCCCCGCACCTGAAAGCCGAGCATCTGCCGGTGTTCGACTGCGCCAATCCCTGCGGGCGTCTCGGCAAGCGCTATCTGTCGGTCGAATCCCACATCCGCATGATGGCGGCGGCGCAGCCCTTCATCTCGGGCGCCATCTCCAAGACCATCAACATGCCGAACGAGGCGACGGTCGAGGAATGCAAGCAGTCCTACATGCTGTCGTGGCGCCTCGCGCTGAAGGCCAACGCGCTCTATCGCGACGGCTCCAAGCTCTCGCAGCCGCTCAACTCCGCGCTCATCGCCGATGAGGACGAGGACGACGCGCAGGAAGACTCCATCGCGGCCTTCCTCGCGCAGCCGCAGGCCGCGCGCACGGCACAGGTGGCCGAGCGCATCGTCGAGAAGATCGTCGAGCGTGTTACCATTACAAGGGAGCGCGAGAAGCTGCCGGGCCGCCGCAAGGGCTACACGCAGAAAGCCGTGGTCGGCGGGCATAAGGTTTACTTGCGCACCGGCGAATATGACGACGGCCGCATCGGCGAAATCTTCGTCGACATGCACAAGGAAGGTGCGACGCTGCGCTCGCTCCTCAACAACTTCGCGATCGCGATCTCGCTCGGCCTGCAATACGGCGTGCCGCTCGAGGAATATGTGGATGCCTTCACGTTCACCCGCTTCGAGCCCGCGGGTGCGGTGCAGGGCAACGACACCATTAAAATGGCCACGTCGATCCTGGACTATGTGTTCCGCGAACTCGCCATCTCCTATCTCGGCCGCTACGACCTCGGCCATGTGGACCCAGCCGACATGGGCTACGGCGCGCTCGGCAAGGGCATCGAGGAAGGCAAGGCCCCCTCCTCGCGCATCGTCTCCAAGGGCCTCTTGCGCGGCAAGAACCTCACCATCGCCGGCGGCACGGAAGCGATCGCGACCCAGGTGGACTCAAACGTGACCGCCCTTCGCGGGCCGGTGACGCAGACGCAGGGTGCCGTGGCGCTGAAGGCGGGCGAGATCGAGACGGCGGAAGAAGCCAGCGCGAAAGTGCAACTGCGCGAGCAGCGCGCGATGGCGCGGGCGAAAGGCTACGAGGGCGAAAGCTGCCCCGAATGCCACAACTTCACGATGGTGCGGAACGGCACGTGTCTCAAATGCGATACGTGCGGTTCGACCACCGGCTGCTCGTAAGAGCAGCCGGTGGCGAGGACGGTGGGGTGTTCGTAAGGAAGTAGCGAGCCATGCCACGGAGGGTCTGACCGGTGCCGGTTGTCTTCCGCGATGCAGGTCTTCGCTATTATTTTTTCTCCAACGAGGGCGCGCCGCGCGAACCGCCGCATGTGCATGTAAAAAGTAGCGGGCGCGACGCCAAAATCTGGCTTGAGCCGGAGCCTTCCCTGGCGGAGAGTTTTGGCTTCAATTCGCGCGAACTTGCGCGTATTCTGCAAGTCGTGGCGGAGAACCGCCCGCGCATCCTGAGGGCATGGCATGAGCATTTCGGCAACTAAGGTTCGCTTCGACGAACATACAATGTGGGTCGATCTCTCCGACGGCCGCACGCTCGGTGTGCCGCTTGCATGGTTTCCGCGCCTCTTGAATGCCTCGCCGGCCGCGCGCGAGAAGGTCGAACTCTCCCGCGTGGGCCTGCACTGGGAAGACCTCGATGAGGATATTTCCATCGCGGGCCTCATCGCCGGACGCGGCGACATGACCGGACAAACGGAACATGCTGCGTGAGCGCCGCGCGGGCGAAAGGTTACGAGGGCGAAAGCTGCCCCGATGCCACAACTTCACGATGGTGCGGAACGGCACTTGTTTGAAATGCGATACATGCGGCGGGACCACCGGCTGCTCGTAAGAGCAGCCGCTTAGGCAAAAGCGGTGTTCGTGAGGAACTAAATAGATCAAATAAAACGGGCGGATAAAACGCCGCCTGTTTTTTTAAAAACAAAGTTATTCAGCCGCGACTAAATTGACCTGCGAATGATGCGCGTAAGTTTTCCATGTGGGCTTGTAATCCGCGTTGGCCTGATTGCCCCACGTCGTCCAGCCTTTCCGCATACCCCTGCCAAACAATTCCAAAAATGGCCCGCGACTGCATTCTTCGATAATGTCGTATTGCTCGTCTGGCTTTCTTGAGTGTTCGCGCTTGCGCGTTGCCAATAAATTTACCTGACTTCGCCCCGGCGACAGCGTACGCGCATTTTTTCCGCGTACGCCGAAAAGGATGAGTTCAGTTACATTGCGAAAGTAAAATCCCACGCCGCGGCCATCCGAGCCGCCGTCCTTGCGGATTTTGTGCCAGACGATATTACCCTTGTAAGTAAATCCCCACGCCTTCATGACTGCCAGACCATCCGGCAACAATGCGTTCGGGCACCACAAATAGAGATGCGCGGTCGAAGCCACTATATTTGCAACCGGTAGCGATGAGATCTCATCGAGCTTCATGGTAGGATACCGAGCCAGCCTCTTGTGCTCGGGTGCAACTTTGCCGGTCTTGTTTATAAATTGCCAAGGTGGGTCAGCAAGAATTGTCGAAAAACGGCGGTTACCGACAAATCGGGTTAGGTCGGCACCTGCAGTAATCGCATGACCATTAGTCTTCGACATAACAAGCCTCACGAATTCCGAATATAACTACCGGGCATCCACCACCGCTTCCGCCATCAAGCCTCGGAAGCAATTTCGCCATGTGAGTGGTTGAGTTTCCAAAACTCGGCCCACGCCCTAGGCGATTAAAAATCTGCTGTAGTTCAGTGCATCGTGTAATGATTACTCCCGCGTCAATCGCACGAAGATCGAACAGCAAGCGGAAGTTATTCAGGTCCCGGTCGAAGAACGGATCCTTGTTGTTCCACTCCACTTCCAGCGCAACTCGATTCTTGTAGCAATCAACCTTGTGCGTAGGCGCTGCGTATTCGGACTTGTCCACCACGATCTTGGTATCGAACTTTTTCTCGATCCAACCAAATTTTGCAAAATGAGAGTCCAAGCTGCTCGAGATTAAGCCCTTCGCGCCTCCCGGCTGAAGAATGTCGCTTTTGCGGAGCTTAAATCCCTTCAGAACAGTAAGAATGTTCTTCCATTCTTCTGGATGTGCTGCCGACAAAATCGCCAAACCATTTCGCCACTCGTGAACTTCAAAACGATCGGAGATCTCCTTCGGAAGTAGCGATTGATTCGTCATTACTGATCATCGCATGGACAAATCACTGGACATGAAAGCTACTTCGTTCTATGTTTGTTCTCAAGGGCAATTTATAAGAAATCGGCGAATAACTAGCTTAAATCAGCACTCGGTTTTTTCTTTGCGGAGCCAAACCATGCGCCGCGACAGCAAGACCCTGTTCAATTTCAAGCCGCCGGCGAAGCGCTAATTTTTTTGTCATGGCCGGGCAAAAGGCGCCAACGGTTCCGCGCGTAGCGCGGCCCGATGATAAACTCTGCGCCGTCTTCGCGCCTGAAGTCCCGGCCATCCACGTCTTCCGTCATTCCGGGGCGCGGCGAAGCCGTGAGCCCGGAATCCATAACCCCCGGAGTCAAACAGTACGCGCATGGCTATGGATTGCTTAAGGCTGCGGCCTTCATCCTTCGAGACGCCCGCCGTCTTGCCTCTCTTTGCCTCATCCTGAGGAGCGCCCGCAGGGCGCGTCTCGAAGGATGAGCGGCGGGCTCCTCAGGATAAGGGTTCTGTGAACAGCGCCCGCTGATTTTTCAGCGCCTTACACCACCTTATCCCCGCTCCTTCCACTTCCCTTATTCTCCGCGCACTCCCGCTCACCGGGGACGCATCATGAGGCGTTCGTGAAGTGGAGCGGACGCGAAAGCGTGATCCGAAGCCGGAGAGAC
>JALHMF010000012.1 GCA_022844205.1 Xanthobacteraceae bacterium
ACCGAATGCCAAAGCTAAGGCCAGTAATCCATTGTAGAACCAGCTATGCGATGCGCCGGAGCAGTTACTTGCCATCGCCCATTTTGCTGTGATTTTTATGGAGTCCGCAATGCCCATACCTTGAATGCATGAAGAGATGCATGACTACCCACGCAACAATGAGCAGCCAGAAAAGATTCTCATAAACAAAGCTCCAATGCTGATATGCTAGATAGAGCATTGTCGTCGCAATGAATGCAATTCCCGCAACCGCGAGCGGGTGTCTCCAGGAGTTCTGATCGTAATTCAGGCTCATCGGCAGCGCTCAACGACCCAGACTTCGATCTTGGGTTCCGTGCCTTCAATCCAATCAAGAGTCGTGGATCAACTCACCGGCCAGCTGGCGGTGTTTGACTTTTCATACCCTGCATCATTTGCATCATTCCTTGCATCATCTGCATCATTTGCTGCATCTGGCCCTGCATCATCTGCATGTCTCCCTGCATCATGGCGCAGTTCATCATACCGCCCTGCATCATCTGCGCTTGGGACTGAGGTTGCGTGTTTGGACCAGGAGCCGTTTGGGCAAGAGTCTCTGATTGGCCCGATGTTGCTCCCTGGCGATCGACAACGCCCAATTTATTCAACGTTGCTTTGTCAGGGTCGCCGGTCACCGGCAGATGATGCTGCGATTGATATTTTCGGATCGCGGCCCGTGTGGCGTCATTCAGCACTCCGTCGGCCGTTACCGAAATGCCTTGCTGATTGAGTGCCTCTTGCAAGGCTTTGATGGTTGCCTGGGCCACAGGCTCCTGCGCGGGTTGTGCAAGCACGAAGCGACTCCCGGTTGCCGCCAGCGCGATGAGCATAAATATTGCGGTCATGCCGAAACGAATTCTTTTTATAACTGTTCTCATGATTGTCTCCATATTTCGTCGAACGGATGTGGCTGCGATCAACCAAAGCGCTGATGAATGAAATTGGAAATCGGTATGAAGACGATCGCTACATACCAGCCCACCGCCGCGCTCCAGAGCAAGCCTATGAAAAAGCTTGGCCAAGTGATCCACGTAAAACCGGGCAGCAGCGCTGAAAAAAGCTGATGCATGCCGCGATCAGAAATAAACACGCCATAGATCACGCAGAGCGTGTAGCTGATCACCAAAAACACACTCAGACTCAAGCCGAGTGAAACGATTGAGGAATTGCGACGGATTTGTTGATGCTTGGGCATGGAGTCCTTCTCCGTCTTGCTCCGTCACTGGCCGCAAACAGTTTGTTGCGATTCAAGAATTTTGACGTTCATAATGATCGACCGACGAAGTCTAACGGGTCACGAGCCAGTCCGCTTGATCTAAATCAATCCGAGTCAAGCCGCCTGAAAAGGCCACGTATTCGCTGCGAACCCACTTGGCCGAGTACTTTTCGCTCGCCTATCTGAATAATTCTGGACACTCGCGATGACATTTGTTCCGCACGATGATGTAAATCAGGTGAATGGTAGCGAGACCGGCGAGAAGACAGAAAAAAGAAATATAGGCGAAAGTCAGAAACGCATAGACTACAACGATGACGACAATGAGAGTTAGTCCAAACAGACGGATGTGTAGGTAGGTGGAGATCATAGTCGGCGCGATGATTAGAAAAATATAGATTAGATAGGTCAACGAGCGCGGGATAAGATAATCAAGAAACATGGTATCTTCGTAAGCCAGTGATTGACGGTTAATCCTGACAGTCACCCATTCGGGATAGAAAAGATGTGGGACAAAAAGGATTAGGCCAAACACAAGCCCGGTCAATGCAAGGCACTGTAAAGGCAGTTTGCGACGACTGGCTGGTGGTTCCAGATAATAGATGCTGAACGGAATCCAGAACGGCCAAATTAGCCAGGAGAAAAAAATAAAACCCATGGCAGCCCACCAGATCATGGATGGATCGGAGTTATTCAATCCCATCCAAACATGACCTTCCGTAAATTGCTGAAGCCCGGCCAGCGTCGGCATTTGAGATACCGGGAAATATCTTTTATTTATCGTCAGCGCTTTCAGGCCTGCGAATGTACCTCCAGCGATAAGCACGCTCCCGACAGTAAAACTTGCGGCTTCGGAGAAGCACATAACTTTATTCTCTATCGCGCGGGTACAAAAAATCCGTCAGGTCACCCGTTAGGTGCACCGATCGCTGGTGTAGCGATGTTCGCCATGTCGCGCGAATTACCAGACGTGACACTATGTTCCCGTACGGCCCCCCGCAAGGCGGTTACGACTTGTAAACTATAGGATCAGATCGTTCGCGGACGGTAAGCAAGCGGCCAGCGGAAACTGACAGTATGCGGGCCTTCGGAGGCCTTCATGCTTCGTCCGCTCGCCGCAGGCATTTCGCTGTTCGTCCTGCATGCCGTCTTCGCACCGGTTGCCGATGCGGATCACGCACCGGTGCTGCTTTCGGACGGCACGATCGTGCATGGCGACTGGGGATTGTACCGGCCCGGGCACATGCCGCTGCGGTTCGAAGGGCCGTATGACTTCTATCGCGGTCCGTATGTCATCAGTCACGCGCGGCGCTATTACACGACCGGCAGCTTCTATCCGACCAACAAGGAAGACCCCGGCGCCTATCAGCGCCGCGAGAACGAGAACGGCCCGACGCAATCGCCGGAGCGGTTCTATCGCGAGTGGGGCGCCTGGTCCGATCCGTCCTCCAAGGAAGACGGCAACAAAGAATATTCCGATCCCACGATCTATCCGAAGTGGGACATGCCGGACCATGTTTATGTGCCGGTGCAGCCAAATGGATCGCCCGCCGCAACCGTTCAGCCGCCGCCGCGTCCGCGCCGCTGAGGCCTTCAGCGTTTCGATTATTTTTCGGCTGCCTTCAGCGTCCTGGAAGCCGCATAAAGCGCCAGCGCCGTCGCGTTCGAGACGTTCAGGCTTTTGATCTCGCCCGGCAGGTCGAGGCGCGCGAGAAAGTCGCAAGTATCCTGCGTGAGCTGGCGCAGGCCTTTGCCTTCGGCGCCGACCACGAGCGCCAGCGGCTTGCGCAGTTTTGCTTCGGCGAGATCGGTTTCGCCTTCCTCGGCCAGACCGACGAGCTGCCAGCCGGCATCTTTCATCTCGCTCATGGAGCGGGCGAGATTTTGCACGAGCACGATCGGCACATGCTCCAGTCCGCCGGAAGCACTTTTGGCCAGAACCCCGGTCGCGTCCGGGCTGTGTCGGGCGGTGGTGACGATGGCCGAGACGCCGAAGGCCGCGGCCGAACGGACGATCGCCCCGAAATTATGCGGATCGGTGACCTGATCGAGGATCAGCACCAGCCCCGGCTCGATCTCGGCGAGCTCGGGGACCGGCAGGTGTTCGAATTCCGCATAGAGGCCCTGATGGACGGCATCCGCGGTGAGCAGGGCATCGATCTGCTCTGGCCGGACCATTTCGGGAGAATGTTTGGGCGTGAGGCCGGCCTCGGTCAGGCGGCGCGCGGCATTTTCCGTCAGCAACAGGCGGCGAAGGCGGCGCTTCGGGTTTGCGAGTGCCATCACGACCGGATGCCACCCATATAATATGACACGGTCGCTCGGCGGCTTGCTGCCTGGGTCGCGGAACTGCTTCCGTCTTCCCTTGAATCCTCCGGGTTTGAATCCGCCCGGCTTGAAATGGCGGGTTTTCCGGTCCCCGCCGCCAAAACCGCCGGCTGGACGGTCGCGGTCGCCGCCGGCACGGTCGCGATTGCCGAATTTCGGCTTGAAGCGCTTCTTGAAAGGCTCCTTGCCAATTTCAGGCCGCCCGGCACGGCCTTCGCGGTTGTCCCGGCTGCCTTGGGGGCGGTCTTTTCCGCCGCGTCTGTCACGTTCGCGCATCAGCGGTTCTTGTCACGGGGGAGGGTCTTTGGCAATTTGACCTCAAGCCCCGATTAGGCCCGCCAAACCGGGGCTTCCGGACAGGTCTCGGGGTTGACAGGGAACCAGCCAGTCACCATAAGAACCTTCACGGAATCCCTGCCCCTCCGGCGGGGCTTTTTCGCTTGCCGCCCAGCGCCAACGTGATCAACGATTGGATTGTGATCCACGCTTAAATGCGTACCGCGCTGGAGCCGAAATTTCGGTGGAGTCCCGGAGGGGTGCCCGAGTGGTTAAAGGGGACGGACTGTAAATCCGTTGGCTTTGCCTACGCTGGTTCGAATCCAGCCCCCTCCACCAAGCCGCCTCGCGTCGGCCCTCAGCGGGTGTAGCTCAATGGTAGAGCAACAGCCTTCCAAGCTGATGACGAGGGTTCGATTCCCTTCACCCGCTCCACGACGCCCCTAGGCGGAAGACTGCCGGCGAAGACAGAAAAAAAGATAGCGCACCTCACAAGGATAAAGAGAGCGACATGGCCAAAGAGAAATTCAACCGCAACAAGCCGCATTGTAACATTGGCACGATCGGTCACGTCGACCACGGGAAGACGTCGCTGACGGCTGCGATCACGAAGGTTTTGGCGGAGACGGGCGGAGCGACGTTCACCGCCTACGACCAGATCGACAAGGCGCCGGAAGAGAAGGCGCGCGGCATCACGATTTCCACCGCGCATGTCGAATACGAAACCAAGGCGCGCCACTACGCGCATGTCGATTGCCCGGGGCACGCCGACTACGTGAAGAACATGATCACGGGTGCGGCACAGATGGACGGCGCGATCCTGGTGGTGTCGGCGGCCGACGGCCCGATGCCGCAGACGCGCGAGCATATCTTGCTGGCAAGGCAGGTCGGCGTTCCGGCGCTGGTGGTGTTTTTGAACAAGGTCGACATGGTCGACGATCCGGAGTTGCTCGACCTCGTCGAGCTGGAAGTGCGCGAACTGCTCTCGAAATACGACTTTCCGGGCGACAAGATTCCGATCATCCGCGGCTCGGCCTTGATGGCGCTGGAAGGCAAGAAGCCGGAGATGGGCCATGACGCGATCCTGAA
The DNA here is from genome assembly GCA_022844205.1 of Xanthobacteraceae bacterium. GTDB lineage: Bacteria > Pseudomonadota > Alphaproteobacteria > Rhizobiales > Xanthobacteraceae > JAUSIF01. The sequence continues at coordinate 4,928 of JALHMF010000012.1, forward strand.
GCTGATGGACGCGGTGGACTCCAGCATTCCGCAGCCCGACCGTCCGAAGGATAAACCCTTCCTCATGCCGATCGAGGACGTGTTCTCGATCTCGGGCCGCGGCACGGTGGTCACGGGTCGCGTCGAGCGCGGCATTGTGAAGGTGGGCGAGGAAGTGGAAATCATCGGCATCAAGCCGACGACCAAGACCACGGTCACCGGCGTCGAGATGTTCCGCAAGCTCCTGGACCAGGGCGAGGCCGGCGACAACATCGGCGCGCTGCTTCGCGGTGTCGATCGCGAGGGCGTCGAGCGCGGCCAGGTGCTGGCCAAGCCCGGTTCGGTGAAGCCGCACACCAAGTTCACGGCGGAAGCCTACATCCTGACCAAGGAAGAGGGCGGCCGTCATACGCCGTTCTTCACCAACTATCGTCCGCAGTTTTACTTCCGCACGACCGACGTGACGGGTGTGGTGGAGCTTCCCACGGGCACCGAGATGGTGATGCCGGGCGACAACGTGTCGATGACGGTGTCGCTCATTGTGCCGATCGCGATGGAAGAGAAGCTGCGCTTCGCCATCCGCGAGGGCGGCCGCACCGTCGGCGCCGGCGTCGTCGCCAAGATTATTGAGTAAGCCGACAACAGAGGTCATGCCCGGGCTTGTCCCGGGCATCTCGATAAAAACGGCACTGCGGCGCAAATGAATCGGGATTGCCGGGTCAAGCCCGGCAATGACGAAAGAGAAACAAGAGGACCGTCGTCTTAGGAGTGTAGCTCAACTGGCTAGAGCACCGGTCTCCAAAACCGGGGGTTGGGGGTTCGACTCCCTCCACTCCTGCCAGACGGCAGGCAATGAAGTTCGGCAAGGGAAGTTCGGCAAGGATTTCGGAAGGTAAAATGGCGAATCCGTTTGAGTTTCTGCAGCAGGTCCGGAACGAAACCGCCAAGGTCGTCTGGCCGACGCGGAAGGAAACGCTGATCACGACGATCATGGTGTTCATCTTCACCATCCTCGCCGCGATTTTCTTTCTGCTCACCGATCAGGTGATTCAGTTTGTCATGGGCTTCGTTCTCAACATTCTGCGTTGAGGGGAGATCGTTTTGGCCAAGCGCTGGTACATCGTCCACGCCTACTCGAACTTCGAGAAGAAGGTCGCGGAGTCGATCCGTGAGCAGGCGCAAAGCCGCGGGCTCGCGGACCACTTCGACGAAATCCTCGTGCCGACCGAAAAGGTCGTCGAGGTCCGGCGCGGACGCAAAGTCGACTCCGAACGCAAGTTTTTTCCGGGCTATGTGCTCGTGAAGTGCGAGCTGACGGACGAGGCTTACCACCTCATCAAGAATACGCCGAAGGTCACGGGATTTCTCGGCGCGGACAAGAAACCGATTCCGATTTCGGATGTGGAAGCGAACCGCATCCTGCATCAGGTGCAGGAAGGCATCGAGCGTCCGAAGCCGTCGATCACCTTCGAGATCGGCGAACAGGTGCGCGTGTCGGACGGGCCGTTCGCGTCCTTCAACGGCACCGTCGAAGAAGTGGACGAGGACCGTTCGCGCCTCAAGGTGGCGGTCTCGATTTTCGGCCGGGCCACCCCGGTCGAGCTGGAGTTCACGCAAGTCGAGAAGAGCTAAGGCAAGAGAACTGAACATTGTGGGAGGCGAGGGCGCTTCGCCAAGGCGTCTGAACCGGACCACGAACCGAGAAACCAGCGATGGTTTCGCAACGGAGTAAGTGATGGCGAAAAAAGTAACCGGATTTTTGAAATTGCAGGTACCGGCGGGCGCGGCTAACCCCGCGCCGCCCATCGGCCCCGCCCTGGGTCAACGCGGCCTGAACATCATGGAGTTCTGCAAGGCGTTCAACGCGCAGACGCAGAAGATGGAAAAGGGAATGCCAATTCCCGTGACCATCACCATATTCGCAGACCGCTCGTTCACCTTCGAGATGCGGACGCCGCCGGTGTCCTACTTTCTGAAGAAGGCCGCGAAGCTCGAGAAGGGCTCGAAGACCCCGGGTCTGGGTTCGGTCGGCAACATTTCCAAGGCGCAGATCAAGGAAATCGCTGAAGCGAAGATGAAGGACCTGAACTGCGACTCGGTCGAAGCGGCGATGGAAATGATCAAAGGCTCGGCCCGTTCGATGGGCCTTCAGGTGCAGGAGTAACGCGGATGGCACATGGAAAGCGTTACAAGAAAGCCGTCGAAGGCGTCGAAATCGCGAAGTCCTATCCGCTGGAAGAGGCGGTGAAACTCGTGAAAGAGCGCGCCAAGGCGAAGTTCGACGAGACGATCGAGATTGCGATCAATCTCGGCGTCGATCCGCGCCATTCGGACCAGATGGTGCGCGCGGTCGTGAATCTTCCGAACGGCTCCGGCCGCACTTCAAAAGTCGCCGTCTTCGCCAAGGGTGCGAAAGCAGACGAAGCCAAGGCCGCGGGTGCCGACATCGTCGGCGCGGAAGACCTGTTTGAAAAGGTCAACGCCGGCACGATCGACTTCGACCGCTGCATCGCGACCCCCGACATGATGCCGCTCGTCGGTCGCTTGGGCAAAGTGCTTGGCCCGCGCGGGCTGATGCCGAACCCGAAGGTCGGCACCGTGACCAACGATCTCGTGGCCGCGATCAAGGCGCAGAAGGGCGGCGCCGTCGAGTTCCGCACCGAGAAGGCGGGCATCGTGCAGGCCGGGGTCGGCAAGGCCTCGTTCACCGAGAACGCGCTGGCCGAGAACATCAAGGCGCTCGTGGATGCGGTCGCCAAAGCAAAGCCGCAGGGCATCAAGGGCACCTACATCCAGAAGATCTCGATTTCTTCGACGATGGGCCCGGGGGTGCGTGTCGAAACCAACAGCGTTTTCGGACGCTGAGGAAACGAATTTCGCGAGGCTTTTCCGCATCCTAGGGAAAGCTTCGCAACGAGTTTCGCAAGCGGCTCAAGTGCCGCTTGCGAGAAGGGCCGGAAGAAGAGTCCCGAACGGGAAAATTCCTCCGGCGTCCTGTCCGAGACTGCAGGTGCGTGTTCACACGCTTAAACCGCAAGGGCCAGCAATAGACGGGGATCGAACGGATTTCGGGCGAATGCCCAGGATCGGTTTGAACCACACCTTGGCCGGCTTGCTCGCAAGCAGGTGTCCAGGCGTACAGGGCAAATGAGCGTCGACCGCTCTTTGTCTCGGTAAGGCAGAGACGGACGGCAAGGTGAAACCGGCGACGGAATGTTTCCATCGCCAACCGGAGAGAGAAAAAGTGGACCGGACGGAAAAAGCAGAGATGGTCACGCAGCTCCAGGGCGTCTTCAAAAACGCCCAGGCGGTCGTGGTCGCTCACTATTCCGGGCTCACCGTTGCCCAGATGACGACCTTGCGTCGTCAGATGAAGCAAAAGGGCGCCGGAGTGAAGGTCGCTAAGAACCGTCTCGCCAAGAAGGCTCTCGAAGGCAGTGAAGTTGCCCACATCGCGCCCCTCCTGAAGGGGCCGACCATCATCGCTTACTCAAGCGATCCGGTCACGGCGCCGAAAATCGCCGTCGACTTCGCCAAGGCGAACGAACAGTTCGTCATTCTCGGCGGTGCGATGGGTGCGACGAACCTGAACGTTGACGGCGTCAAGGCGCTCGCCTCGCTGCCGTCGCTCGACGAACTGCGCGCGAAGTTGCTCGGCCTGTTGCAGGCTCCGGCAACCAAGATCGCGCAACTCGCCAACGCGCCGGCTGCGAAGCTGGCACGCGTGTTCGGGGCATATGCCGCCAAGACTGAATAGAGAGTTGAAGCAGACGGTTCCGGTAATTTGGTTCGAACTTAGAGGAATGAGACATGGCTGATCTAACGAAGATCGTTGAAGACCTTTCCAAGCTGACCGTTCTGGAAGCGGCCGAGCTTGCGAAGATGCTTGAAGAAAAGTGGGGCGTTTCCGCAGCCGCCGCAGTCGCGGTGGCCGCAGCGCCGGGAGCCGGTGCAGCAGCGGCCGAGGAAAAGACGGAGTTCACCGTCGTTCTCACCGCCGCCGGCGACAAGAAGATCGAGGTCATCAAGGAAGTCCGTGCCGTCACGGGCCTCGGCCTCAAGGAAGCCAAGGACCTCGTCGAGGGCGCGCCGAAGAACGTCAAGGAAGGCGTGTCGAAGGACGAGGCCGCGAAGATCAAGGCGACCCTGGAAAAGGTCGGCGCGAAGGTTGAGCTGAAGTAATCGCGCAGGCGATTACTTCAGCGAAATCCCCGGGCGAGCGAAGCGAGACCCGGGGATCAAGAAGTTAAGTGCGTGAACAAGGCGGGCGGCGCGGTTTCGCGCCGTCCGTCTCGCCCGCCAACCGGGCAAGAGATCGAGTGCAATGCGAACGCACGGGGCGCGGCGTTTCGCGGAAGGATAGAGGAAGAGATGGCGCAGACCTTCACCGGACGAAAGCGCGTACGCAAGTTCTTCGGACACATCGCGGAAGTCGCGGAGATGCCGAACCTGATCGAGGTTCAGAAGGCATCCTACGACCAGTTCCTGCAGATCGAGCACACGAAGGGCGAGCGCGACGACGACGGCTTGCAGGCCGTATTCAAGTCCGTGTTCCCGATTTCGGATTTCTCCGGCTCGTCGATGCTGGAGTTCGTCCGCTATGAATTCGAGCTGCCGAAATACGACGTGGATGAGTGCCGCCAGCGCGGCATGACGTTCGCAGCACCGCTCAAGGTCACGCTCCGTCTGATCGTGTTCGATGTCGATCCGGAAACGCAGGCCAAGTCGGTCAAGGACATCAAGGAACAGGACGTTTACATGGGCGACATTCCGCTCATGACGAACAACGGCACGTTCATCGTGAACGGCACCGAGCGCGTGATCGTATCGCAGATGCACCGCTCGCCCGGCGTCTTCTTCGATCACGACAAGGGCAAGACCCATTCCTCGGGCAAGCTGCTGTTTGCCGCCCGTATCATTCCCTATCGCGGCTCATGGCTCGATATCGAGTTCGACGCCAAGGACATTGTGCACGCGCGCATCGACCGGAAGCGCAAGATTCCGGTGACGTCGCTTCTGTTCGCGCTCGGCCTCACGGGCGAGGAAATCCTCAACACTTTCTATCAGCGCCTCGTCTACAAGCGGACGAAGGACGGCGCCTGGCGCGTGCCGTTCGACGCCAAGCGCATGCGCGGCTTCAAGGCCGCCACGGATCTGCGCGACGCCGACAGCGGCGAAGTGGTGATCGAGGCCGGCAAGAAGCTCACCGTGCGCACCGCGCGGCAACTGGCTGAAAAAGGCCTGAAGGCGCTGAAGCTCGCCGACGAGGATTTGTTCGGCCACTACATCGCCGAGGACATCGTCGATCCGAAGTCGGGTGAAATCTTCGCGGAGGCCGGACAGGAACTCGACAAGAAACTGATCGATGGTTTGATCGAGGCCGGCTACAACGAAATCCCGGTGCTCGACATCGACCACGTTTCGGTCGGCGCCTACATCCGCAATACGCTCACCATCGACAAGAATTTGACGCGTGAAGACGCGCTGTTCGACGTCTATCGCGTGATGCGTCCGGGTGAGCCGCCGACGGTGGACACCGCGGAAGCGATGTTCAAGTCGCTGTTCTTCGATCCGGAGCGCTACGATCTTTCCGCGGTGGGCCGCGTGAAGATGAACATGCGCCTCGATCTGAAGGCGGAAGACACCGTGCGCATCCTGCGGAAGGAAGACATTCTTTCCGTCATCAAGACGCTCGTGGACCTGCGCGACGGCAAGGGCGAGATCGACGACATCGACCATCTCGGCAACCGCCGTGTGCGCTCGGTCGGCGAACTCATGGAAAACCAGTACCGCATCGGCCTCCTGCGCATGGAGCGCGCGATCAAGGAGCGCATGTCGTCGGTCGATATCGACACCGTCATGCCGCAGGACCTGATCAACGCGAAGCCTGCCGCGGCCGCCGTGCGCGAGTTCTTCGGCTCCTCGCAGCTCTCGCAGTTCATGGACCAGACCAATCCGCTTTCCGAGATCACCCACAAGCGCCGTCTCTCGGCGCTTGGACCGGGCGGCCTGACCCGTGAGCGTGCCGGCTTCGAAGTGCGCGACGTGCATCCGACGCATTACGGACGCATCTGCCCCATCGAGACGCCGGAAGGCCCGAATATCGGCCTCATCAACTCGCTCGCGACCTTCGCCCGCATCAACAAATACGGCTTCATCGAAACGCCGTACCGCAAGGTGAAGGACGGCCGCGTCACCGAGGAAGTGATCTATCTCTCGGCGATGGAAGAGGGGAAGTATTACGTCGCGCAGGCGAACGTGGCGCTCGATTCCAACGGCAAGTTTACCGACGACCTCATCGTCTCCCGTCACGCGGGCGACGTGCTGCAGATCACGCCGGATCGCGTGGACTTCATGGACGTGTCGCCGAAGCAGCTCGTTTCGGTGGCCGCCGCACTGATCCCGTTCCTTGAGAACGACGACGCCAACCGCGCGCTCATGGGCTCCAACATGCAGCGTCAGGCCGTGCCGCTGGTGCGCGCCGAAGCGCCGCTCGTCGGCACCGGCATGGAGTCCGTGGTGGCGCGCGACTCTGGCGCCGTTATCTCCGCGCGCCGCGCCGGCGTCGTCGATCAGATCGACGGCACCCGCATCGTCGTGCGTGCGAACGAGGAACTCGATCCGTCGAAATCCGGCGTCGACATCTACCGCCTGATGAAGTTCCAGCGTTCCAACCAGAACACCTGCATCAACCAGCGTCCGCTGGTGCGCGTGGGTGACGTGGTGAAGAAGGGCGACGTCATCGCCGACGGTCCATCGACGGAGCTGGGCGAACTCGCCCTCGGCCGCAACGTGCTCGTCGCGTTCATGCCGTGGAACGGCTACAATTTCGAGGACTCCATCCTGCTCTCCGAGCGGATCGTGAAGGACGACGTGTTCACGTCGATCCACATCGAGGAGTTCGAGGTGATGGCCCGCGACACCAAGCTCGGGCCGGAGGAAATCACCCGCGACATTCCGAACGTCTCGGAAGAAGCGCTGAAGAACCTTGACGAAGCCGGCATCGTGTACATCGGCGCCGAAGTCCGTGCCGGCGACATCCTTGTCGGCAAGATCACGCCGAAGGGCGAAAGCCCGATGACGCCGGAAGAAAAGCTGCTGCGCGCCATCTTCGGCGAAAAGGCGGCCGACGTCCGCGATACTTCGCTCCGCGTCCCCCCCGGCGTGCAGGGCACGGTCGTGGAAGTGCGTGTGTTCAACCGCCACGGCGTCGAGAAGGACGAGCGCGCGCTCGCCATCGAGCGGGAAGAGATCGAGCGTCTCGCCAAGGATCGCGACGACGAGCAGGCGATCCTCGACCGCAACGTCTATGGCCGTCTGGCGGAAATGCTGGAAGGCAAGATGGGTGTTGCCGGTCCGAAGGGCTTCAAGAAGGACAGCAAGATCACCCGTGCGGTGCTGGATGAATATCCGCGTTCGCAGTGGTGGCAGTTCCACTCGCCCAACGAAAAGCTCATGACCGAAATCGAAGCGGTCAAGAAGCAGTATGACGAGTCGAAGAAGCGCCTCGAACAGCGCTTCCTCGACAAGGTCGAGAAGCTGCAGCGCGGCGACGAACTGCCGCCCGGCGTGATGAAGATGGTCAAGGTCTTCGTCGCGGTGAAGCGCAAGATCCAGCCCGGCGACAAGATGGCCGGCCGGCACGGCAACAAGGGCGTGGTTTCCAAGATCGTTCCGGTCGAGGACATGCCGTTCCTCGCTGACGGCCAGCATGTCGATATCGTGCTGAATCCGCTCGGCGTGCCTTCGCGCATGAACGTGGGTCAGATTCTGGAGACCCATTTGGGTTGGGCCTGCGCCGGTCTCGGCGAGGCTGTTTCCCGCGCGGTGAATGCCTATATGAGCAGCAACGATTCGAAGCCGCTCAAGGAACAGTTGAAGAAAATCTACGGCAAGGACGAGACGATCGCCTCGCTGGACGACAAGGCGTTGCTCGAACTCGGCAACAACCTGTCGCGCGGCGTGCCGATTGCGACGCCCGTGTTCGACGGCGCCAAGGAAAAAGACATCGAGGACATGCTCGATCTCGCCGGCCTCGCCAGGTCCGGACAGGTCCAGCTCCACGATGGACGCACCGGCGAAGTCTTCGATCGTAAGGTGACGGTGGGCTACATCTACATGCTGAAGCTCCACCATCTCGTGGACGACAAGATTCACGCCCGCTCGATCGGACCGTACTCGCTCGTCACCCAGCAGCCGCTGGGCGGCAAGGCGCAGTTCGGCGGCCAGCGCTTCGGCGAAATGGAAGTGTGGGCGCTCGAAGCCTACGGCGCCGCCTACACGCTGCAGGAAATGCTGACGGTGAAGTCGGACGACGTCGCTGGCCGCACCAAGGTGTACGAGGCGATCGTGCGCGGCGACGACACGTTCGAAGCCGGCATTCCGGAGAGCTTCAACGTGCTCGTCAAGGAAATGCGCTCGCTCGGCCTCAACGTCGAGCTGGTGAACACCAAGGTGAAGCCGGGACTCGACGGCGACGGGCCCAAGAGCGTCGCGGCGGAGTGATCAGATGCGCGGGGAGGAAGCTCCCCGGGCGGTTGCGTGAATTGCGGTGTGCGCGGGGGGCGCGCGTGCCGCGGAAGTTTCCCTCCCGGAGCAGGGCCCACGGGTTTTGCAGGCCGGACTGAAGGAGAAGGCGAATGAATCAAGAAGTCATGAATGTTTTCGGGCCGACCGTACAGGCGCAGGTCTTCGACCACATCAAGATTTCGATCGCGTCGCCCGAAAAGATTCTTTCGTGGTCCTACGGCGAAATCAAGAAGCCGGAGACCATCAACTACCGGACGTTCAAGCCGGAGCGCGATGGTCTGTTCTGCGCGCGCATCTTCGGGCCGATCAAGGATTACGAGTGCTTGTGCGGCAAGTACAAGCGCATGAAGTACAAGGGTATTATCTGCGAGAAGTGCGGCGTCGAGGTGACGCTGTCGCGCGTCCGGCGCGAGCGCATGGGCCATATCGAGCTTGCGGCTCCGGTCGCGCACATCTGGTTCCTGAAGTCGCTGCCGTCGCGCATCGGACTTCTGCTCGACATGACGCTGAAGGATCTCGAGCGGATTCTGTATTTCGAATACTACGTCGTGATGGAGCCGGGCCTCACCGCGCTGAAGGAGCGTCAGCTCCTCTCGGAAGAAGACTATCTCAAGGCCCAGGAAGAATTCGGAGAGGACAGCTTCACCGCCATGATCGGCGCGGAAGCGATCCGTCTGATGCTGCGCTCGCTCGACCTCGAGAAGCTGCGCGAGCAGCTTCGCGTTGACATGGGCGACACCGATTCCGATATCAAGAAGAAGAAATACGCGAAGCGTCTCAAGCTGATCGAGGCGTTCATGGTCTCCGGCAACAAGCCGGAGTGGATGATCCTCACGGTCGTCCCGGTGATCCCGCCGGATCTGCGCCCGCTCGTCCCGCTGGACGGCGGCCGCTTCGCCACGTCCGATCTGAACGATCTCTATCGCCGCGTGATCAACCGTAACAACCGCTTGAAGCGGCTGATCGAGTTGAAGGCGCCGGACATCATCATCCGCAACGAAAAGCGCATGTTGCAGGAGGCCGTGGATGCGTTGTTCGACAACGGCCGCCGCGGCCGCGTGATCACGGGGGCGAACAAGCGCCCGTTGAAATCGCTCGCGGACATGCTGAAGGGCAAGCAGGGACGTTTCAGGCAGAATCTGCTCGGCAAGCGCGTCGACTACTCCGGCCGCTCGGTGATCGTCGTCGGCCCCGAACTGAAGCTGCACCAGTGCGGCCTGCCGAAGAAGATGGCGCTCGAACTCTTCAAGCCGTTCATCTATTCGCGTCTCGACGCCAAGGGCCTCTCCACCACCGTGAAGCAGGCGAAGAAGCTCGTCGAAAAGGAGAAGCCCGAAGTCTGGGACATTCTCGACGAGGTGATCCGCGAGCACCCGGTGATGCTGAACCGCGCTCCCACTTTGCACAGGTTGGGCATTCAGGCGTTCGAGCCGGTGCTCATCGAGGGCAAGGCGATCCAGCTGCATCCGCTCGTTTGCGCGGCGTTCAACGCCGACTTCGACGGCGACCAGATGGCCGTCCATGTTCCGCTCTCGATCGAAGCGCAGCTGGAAGCGCGCGTGCTGATGATGTCCACGAACAACATCCTGCACCCCGCGAACGGCTCGCCGATCATCGTGCCGTCGCAGGATATCGTGCTGGGTCTCTACTACCTCTCCATCGTTCGCGAGAACGAGCCGGGGCAGGGCATGATGTTCGGCAATATCGGCGAACTGGAGCATGCGCTCGCCACCGGTGCCGTGTCGCTGCATGCCAAGATCAAGGGCCGCTTCATCACGGTCGACGACAAGGGCAACAATGTCTCGAAGGTTTACGAGACGTCGCCCGGCCGTCTGCTGCTGGCCGAAGTGCTGCCGAAAAGCCCGAAGATCCCCTTCGACCTCATCAACAAGCTGATGACCAAGAAGGAAATCTCCTCGATGATCGACCAAGTCTATCGTCACTGCGGTCAGAAGGAAACGGTGATCTTCTGCGATCGCATCATGGCGCTCGGCTTCCACCACGCGTTCAAGGCCGGCATCTCGTTCGGCAAGGACGACATGGTTGTGCCCACGAAGAAGTGGGCGATGGTCGAAGGCACCCGCACGCTCGCCAAGGAATTCGAGCAGCAGTACAACGACGGCGTCATCTCCCAGGGCGAAAAATACAACAAGGTCGTCGATGCCTGGTCGAAGTGCACCAAGAGCATCGCCGACGAGATGATGAAGGAAATCTCGGCCGTCAAGAGAGACGATCAAGGCCGCGAGTTGCCGATCAACTCGATCTACATGATGTCGCACTCCGGTGCGCGCGGTTCGCCCGAGCAGATGAAGCAGCTCGCCGGCATGCGCGGACCGATGGCGAAGCCGTCCGGCGAGATCATCGAAAGCCCGATCATCTCGAACTTCAAGGAAGGGCTGTCCGTCCTTGAATACTTCAACTCGACCCACGGCGCCCGCAAGGGTCTGGCCGATACCGCGTTGAAGACCGCGAACTCCGGCTACCTCACGCGCCGTCTCGTCGACGTCGCGCAGGATTGCATCATCAACGAAGCCGATTGCGGCACCAAGGCCGGCATCAAGATGCGCGCCATCATCGACGCGGGCCAGGTCGTCGTCTCCCTCGGCACGCGTATCCTCGGCCGCACCATCGCCGATGACATCACCGATCCGAAGTCGGGCAAGGTGATTGTGAAGCGCGGCGTGCTGCTCGAAGAGCCGCATGTCGAGGCGGTCGCGCAGGGCGGGGTGCAGGAAGTGCGCATCCGCTCGGTGCTCACTTGCGAAACGGTCAACGGCGTTTGTCAGAAGTGCTACGGGCGCGATCTTGCCCGTGGCACGCCGGTCAACCTCGGCGAAGCGGTCGGCGTTATCGCCGCCCAGTCGATCGGTGAGCCGGGTACCCAGCTCACGATGCGCACCTTCCACATCGGCGGCGCGGCGCAATTCGCGGAACAATCCTTCATCGAGTCCAATTTCGAGGGCAAGGTGAAGATCAAGAACCGCGAAGTCGTGAAGAACTCGCAGGGCGAACTGATGGCGATGAGCCGTAACCTCACCGTCATCGTCGTCGACCAGGACGGCACCGAACTCGCCACGCACCGTGTTCCCTACGGCGCGCGCCTGAAAGTCGACGAGAACGACACGATCAAACGCGGTCAGCGCATCGCGGAGTGGGATCCGTACACTCGTCCGATTTTGACGGAAGTGGACGGCACGGTGAACTACCACGATCTGGTGGACGGCCAGTCGCTTTCGGAAATCATCGACGAAACGACCGGCATCGCCAAGCGCCAGGTTACCGACTGGCGCACGGGCGGTTCACGCGCGCAGCCCGACCTGCATCCCGCGATCTCGATCGCGGGCACGGGCGGCCAGCTCGCGAAGCTCACGCGTCTGCGCCGTGGCGGCGAAGCGAAATATTCGCTGCCCATGGACGCGATCCTCTCGGTCGATCCGGGCGCGCATGTGAAGGCGGGCGACGTGCTCGCGCGCGTGCCGACCGAAGCCGCGAAGACGCGCGATATCACCGGCGGCCTGCCGCGTGTCGCCGAACTGTTCGAAGCCCGCAAGCCGAAGGATGCGGCGGTGATCGCCGAAATCGCCGGCACCATCCGCTTCGGCAAGGACTACAAGAACAAGTATCGCCTCGCGATCGAACCGAACGACTCCAAGCTGGAGCCGGTCGAATACCTGATCCCGAAGGGCCGCAGCGTCTATGTGCAGGACGGCGATCTGGTCGAAAAGGGCGATTACATCGTGGACGGCAATCCGGCGCCGCACGACATTCTCGCGATCAAGGGCATCGAGGAACTGGCTGCCTATCTCGTGAACGAGATTCAGGACGTGTACCGCTTGCAGGGTGTTGCCATCAACGACAAGCACATCGAGGTGATCGTTCGCCAGATGCTGCAGAAGGTTGAGATCGACGATGCCGGCGAGACCGATCTCATCCCGGGCGAGCAGATCGACAAGATCGAAATGGACGAGATCAACGTCAAGGCGAAGGAAGAAGGCAAAAAGCCTGCGAAGGGACACTCGGTGCTGCTCGGCATCACCAAGGCGTCGCTGCAGACCCGCTCCTTCATCTCCGCCGCCTCGTTCCAGGAAACGACGCGCGTGCTCACCGAAGCTGCCGTGCAGGGCAAGAGCGACACGCTCGACGGTCTCAAGGAGAACGTCATCGTGGGCCGCCTCATCCCGGCCGGTACCGGCTCGACCATGGGCAAGCTGCGCACGGTCGCCACGCATCGCGACGAACTCATCGTCGCGGAGCGGAACAAGGAAGGCGTTACTGCGGGCAGCAAGGAACTGATCGAAGGGCCGGCGGCGGAGTAGCAAAGTCATCCCGGGCGCGGCATTGCCGCGGCCCGGGATCGCAATCCTTGAACGGTCCCGGATCGCAGCTACGCTGCGTCCGGGAAGACAATCAGTCTAGGCCGCCGGAAGGCGGCCTTTCTGCTTTAGAGCATAACCGGATTTACTGACTGTGAGCCTGAAGAACAGTTTCGATATTGTTGTCATCGGTGCGGGGGCTGCCGGCATCGCGGCCGGGCGCACGCTGGCCGCCGCCAAGGCCGACTTTATTCTGCTGGAAGCGCGCTCGCGCATCGGCGGGCGGGCATGGACGGTGACGGAAAACCTGCCATTTCCGCTCGATCTCGGCTGCGGCTGGCTGCATTCCGGCGACCGCAATCCGTGGACGGCCATTGCGGAGGCGAGCGGTTTTACCGTGGACCGATCACCCGCGCCGTGGGCGCGTGAAGAAAGCGCACTCGGTTTTGTTCCGGCGGAGTGGGAAGATTTCCGCCGGACATCGGAGGCGTTCTATAAACGCGTGGATGCGGCGGCGGAAGAGAAGGGAGACCGCGAGACGGCTTCACTGCTGGAAACAGGCAACCGGTGGAATCCGCTTCTCCATGCGATCAGCACCTATGCCAACGGCGCTGAACTCAATCGCATATCGATCAAGGACTTCAGCACTTACGATGACAGTGAGGTGGATTATCGCGTGGTGCAGGGTTACGGTGCCGCGATTGCGGCGCACGCCGCCGGATTGCCGGTTGAGCTGAATTGCGCCGCTACCGCCATCGGCCACGGCGGCAAGACGCTGCAGATTGAAACCTCGCGCGGCACGATCGAGGCCCGCGCCGCGATTGTCACCTTGCCAACAAACCTGCTCGCGCGCGGAGCGATCCGTTTCACGCCCGCGCTGCCGGAAAAACTACAGGCGGCATCGGGTTTGCCGCTCGGGCTCGCGAACAAGATTTATTTCTCGCTCGATGATGCCGGGAAATTTCCCGTGGAATCGCGCCTCTTCGGCGACAAGGACAAGGCCGCGACCGGCGCCTATCACTTCCGTCCGCTCGGGCGGCCGCTGGTCGAAGCCTATTTCGGCGGAAGCTTCGCGCGGGAGCTGGAACAGGCGGGCGAGGGGGCCGCGGCGGCGGCTGCCCTCGATGAAATGGTCGCTCATTTCGGCAAAAGCATTCGCGCAAAGTTGCATTTCCTCGCCGGGACTCGCTGGGCGAGCGATCCGTGGGCGCTCGGCTCCTATTCCCATGCGCTGCCGGACCATTCCGGGGCCCGGGCGGAACTGGCAAAGCCGGTTCAGGAGCGGATTTTCTTCGCCGGTGAGGCCTGTTCGCCTGAAAACTTCTCAACCGCCCACGGTGCCTATGAGACGGGCGGCCCGGCGGCGGCCCGGGCGCTCCAAAATCGCCCCTGAACATGCCTGATGGGGATTGGTCGGGGTCCGCGTCGTTGTGGACCGCCCGGATGACCAGAACCGCCCGCCAAATCGAGTCTTCTGGGCCGTTTTCACCTTGACGGGTGCCGACTCCGGGGTCTAAAACCGCGCAACTTTAGACAGGCGGTCGGGATCGCCGGTCGGGCGCGCCTAGCGCTGACCAAGGGTCCCGAGACGCTGTCTCTGACAGCCAAGTGTCAGGTCGTGTGTTCCGCGGTGCATTCCCGCAGCGCGGATTCTCGTCAGCGAACAAGCGCCTCTCCGTGCTTTGGGAGATGGCGCGAATTTCGTTTGGCAGAAGCGCACCCGTCCGGACTGAAATTCTGAGGAAGAGGCGAGGCCGTATGCCGACGATCAACCAGCTCATCCGCAAGCCGAGAGTGGCGCCGCGCTATCGCGACCGCGCGCCCGCGTTGGAGAAGAGCCCGCAGAAGCGCGGCGTCTGCACGCGCGTCTACACCACGACCCCGAAGAAGCCGAACTCCGCACTTCGCAAGGTCGCCAAGGTGCGTCTCACCAACGGCTTCGAAGTGATCGGCTACATCCCGGGCGAGGGCCATAACCTGCAAGAGCATTCGGTGGTCATGATCCGCGGCGGACGCGTGAAGGACTTGCCGGGCGTGCGCTACCACATTCTGCGCGGCGTGCTCGACACGCAGGGCGTCAAGAACCGCAAGCAGCGCCGTTCGCTCTACGGCGCGAAACGTCCGAAGTAGGGAACGAGAGACATGTCACGCCGCCACCGCGCCGAACGCCGCGAAGTCCACCCGGATCCGAAATTCGGGAATGTCAAAATCAGCCGCTTCATGAATTCGATCATGAAGCAGGGCAAGAAGTCGGTCGCCGAAACCATCGTCTACGGCGCGCTTTCGGTCATCGAATCCAAGATCAAGCAGAGCCCGCTGGCCGCCTTCGAGCAGGCGCTCGACAACGTGGCGCCGGCCGTCGAAGTCCGCTCGCGCCGCGTCGGCGGCGCCACCTATCAGGTGCCGGTGGAAGTCCGTCCGGATCGCCGCCAGGCGCTTGCGATCCGCTGGATCATCGAAGCCGCGCGCGAGCGCAACGAAAAGACCATGGTGGACAAGCTGTCGGCTGAACTGCTCGACGCATCCAACAACCGGGGAAACGCCGTCAAGAAACGCGAAGACACTCACCGCATGGCGGACGCGAACCGCGCGTTCTCGCACTACCGCTGGTGATCGAGAGGAATTAGGCAATGCCCCGCATTCATAAAATCGAGGACTATCGCAACTTCGGCATCATGGCGCACATCGATGCCGGGAAGACGACGACGACCGAGCGAATCCTCTATTACACCGGCAAGAGCCACAAGATCGGCGAAGTCCATGACGGCGCGGCCACCATGGACTGGATGGAGCAGGAACAAGAGCGCGGCATCACGATTACCTCGGCCGCGACGACTGCCATCTGGAACAACCATCGCCTGAACATCATCGACACGCCCGGCCACGTGGACTTCACGATCGAAGTCGAGCGTTCGCTGCGCGTGCTGGACGGCGCCGTATGCGTGCTCGACTCCAACCAGGGCGTCGAGCCGCAGACCGAAACGGTCTGGCGTCAGGGCGACAAGTATAAAGTCCCGCGCATCGTATTCGCGAACAAGATGGACAAGACTGGCGCTGATTTCTTCCAGTGCCTGAAGGACATTGTCGACCGCCTCGGCGCGAAGCCGGTGGCGATCCAGTTGCCGATCGGCGCCGAACAGCAGTTCAAGGGCCTCATCGACCTCGTTCGCATGAAGGGTGTCGTCTGGGACGACGAGACGCTCGGCGCTTCCTACAAGGACATCGACATTCCGGCCGATATGCTCGATCAGGCCAAAGAATATCGCGAGAAGCTGATCGAAGCCGCCGTCGAACTCGATGACGGCGCCATGACGGATTACCTCGAAGGCAAGATGCCGGACGAGGCGACGCTGAAGAAGCTGATCCGCAAGGCCGTGATCACCGGCGCTTTCTTCCCGGTGCTGTGCGGCTCGGCCTTCAAGAACAAGGGCGTGCAGCCGCTGCTCGACGCCGTCGTCGATTATCTGCCGAGCCCGCTCGACGTGCCCGCGATCAAGGGGCTGGACGAGAAGGGCAACGAGATCATCCGCAAGCCGGACGACAAGGAGCCGATGTCGCTGCTTGCGTTCAAGATCATGGACGATCCGTTCGTCGGCACCATTACCTTCTGCCGCATCTATTCCGGCGTGCTCACGACCAGCATGGCCGTCTACAATACGACGCGCGAGAAGAAAGAACGCATCGGCCGCATGCTGCTGATGCATGCGAACAACCGCGAAGACATCAAGGAGGCCTTCGCCGGCGACATCGTCGCGCTCGCGGGCCTCAAGGAAGTCCGCACCGGTGACACGCTCTCCGATCCCGACAAGACGGTCATTCTGGAAAAGATGGAATTTCCGGACCCCGTCATCGAGATCGCGATCGAGCCTAAGTCGAAAGCCGACCAGGAAAAGCTCGGTGTGGCGCTCGCGAAGCTTGCCGCCGAAGACCCGTCCTTCCGCGTCTCGACCGATCAGGAATCGGGCCAGACGATTCTAAAGGGCATGGGCGAACTTCACCTCGACATCAAAGTCGATATCCTGCGACGCACGTATAAGGTGGACGCCAATATCGGCGCGCCGCAGGTCGCCTATCGCGAAAAGATCACGAAGACCGTCACCGTCGACTACACGCACAAGAAGCAATCCGGCGGTTCGGGCCAGTTCGCGCGCGTGAAGATCGTGGCCGAGCCGGGTGAACCGGCTTCGGGCTTTGAATTTGAGTCCAAGATCGTCGGCGGCGCGGTTCCGAAGGAATTCATCCCCGGCGTCGAAAAGGGTCTGGAGTCCGTGCTCGGTTCCGGCGTGCTTGCCGGCTTCCCGGTCGTGGACCTCAAGGTCTCGCTCGTTGACGGCGCCTACCACGACGTCGACTCGTCTGCCTTGGCGTTCGAAATCGCCGCGCGCGCGGCACTCCGCGAAGCCCTGCAAAAAGGCGGACCGGCGCTGCTGGAGCCGATCATGAAGGTCGAATGCGTGACGCCGGAAGACTACACCGGCGGCGTCATCGGCGATCTCAATTCCCGCCGGGGCCAGATTCAGGGCCAGGAAATGCGCGGCAATGCCAACGTGATTATCGCGATGGTGCCGCTCGCGAACATGTTCGGTTACGTGAACAACCTTCGCTCCATGTCCCAGGGCCGCGCCACCTTCACGATGCAGTTCGATCACTACGAGCGCGTACCGCAGAACGTCGCTGAAGAGGTCCAGGCGAAATACGCCTGAGACCTCTAAACATTTTTTGGAATAGCCGAAGCAAACGGAGAAAGTCCGATGGCCAAAGAGAAATTCAACCGCAACAAGCCGCATTGTAACATTGGCACGATCGGTCACGTCGACCACGGGAAGACGTCGCTGACGGCTGCGATCACGAAGGTTTTGGCGGAGACGGGCGGAGCGACGTTCACCGCCTACGACCAGATCGACAAGGCGCCGGAAGAGAAGGCGCGCGGCATCACGATTTCCACCGCGCATGTCGAATACGAAACCAAGGCGCGCCACTACGCGCATGTCGATTGCCCGGGGCACGCCGACTACGTGAAGAACATGATCACGGGTGCGGCACAGATGGACGGCGCGATCCTGGTGGTGTCGGCGGCCGACGGCCCGATGCCGCAGACGCGCGAGCATATCTTGCTGGCAAGGCAGGTCGGCGTTCCGGCGCTGGTGGTGTTTTTGAACAAGGTCGACATGGTCGACGATCCGGAGTTGCTCGACCTCGTCGAGCTGGAAGTGCGCGAACTGCTCTCGAAATACGACTTTCCGGGCGACAAGATTCCGATCATCCGCGGCTCGGCCTTGATGGCGCTGGAAGGCAAGAAGCCGGAGATGGGCCATGACGCGATCCTGAAGCTGATGGACGCGGTGGACTCCAGCATTCCGCAGCCCGACCGTCCGAAGGATAAACCCTTCCTCATGCCGATCGAGGACGTGTTCTCGATCTCGGGCCGCGGCACGGTGGTCACGGGTCGCGTCGAGCGCGGCATTGTGAAGGTGGGCGAGGAAGTGGAAATCATCGGCATCAAGCCGACGACCAAGACCACGGTCACCGGCGTCGAGATGTTCCGCAAGCTCCTGGACCAGGGCGAGGCCGGCGACAACATCGGCGCGCTGCTTCGCGGTGTCGATCGCGAGGGCGTCGAGCGCGGCCAGGTGCTGGCCAAGCCCGGTTCGGTGAAGCCGCACACCAAGTTCACGGCGGAAGCCTACATCCTGACCAAGGAAGAGGGCGGCCGTCATACGCCGTTCTTCACCAACTATCGTCCGCAGTTTTACTTCCGCACGACCGACGTGACGGGTGTGGTGGAGCTTCCCACGGGCACCGAGATGGTGATGCCGGGCGACAACGTGTCGATGACGGTGTCGCTCATTGTGCCGATCGCGATGGAAGAGAAGCTGCGCTTCGCCATCCGCGAGGGCGGCCGCACCGTCGGCGCCGGCGTCGTCGCCAAGATTATTGAGTAACGAACAATCGGCGCTCCCGCGCACGCGGGAGCGTTCAATGCCTGAATAGAAGTACCGGATCGTCCGTTCGCGGACGATGACATGGAAAGAAGATTGAGATGAACGGCCAGAACATCCGGATCCGCCTCAAGGCGTTCGATCACCGTATTCTCGACGCCTCCACGAAGGAAATCGTGGCGACGGCGAAGCGCACGGGCGCGCAGGTGCGCGGCCCGATCCCGCTGCCGACGCGGATCGAAAAGTTCACCGTCAACCGCTCGCCGCACATCGACAAGAAGTCGCGCGAGCAGTTCGAAATGCGCACGCACAAGCGTCTGCTCGACATCGTCGATCCGACGCCGCAGACGGTTGATGCCCTCATGAAACTCGACCTCGCCGCGGGCGTGGACGTTGAGATCAAGCTCTAAGGAATACGAACATGCGTTCCGGCCTCATCGCACAGAAACTCGGCATGACCCGCGTCTTCATGGACAGCGGCGAGCATGTGCCTGTGACCGTGCTGCTCGTCGATGACTGCCAGGTCGTCGGCCACCGCACGATGGAAAAGAACGGCTACACCGCCCTGCAGGTCGGTATCGGCAAGCGCAAGGTGAAGAATGTCACCAAGGCCGAGCGCGGCCACTACGCCAAGCAGAATGTCGAGCCGAAGGCCAAGGTCGCGGAATTCCGCGTGCCGGCCGACAGCTTCATTCCGGTCGGCGCCACGCTGACGGCGGATCATTTCACGGTCGGCCAGTTCGTCGATGTGACGGGCACCAGCGTCGGCAAGGGGTTTGCCGGCGCCATGAAGCGCCACAACTTCGGCGGCCTTCGCGCCTCGCACGGCGTTTCGGTTTCGCACCGTTCGCACGGCTCCACCGGCGGCCGTCAGGATCCGGGCAAGGTGTTCAAGAACAAGAAGATGGCCGGCCATATGGGCGACGTGACGGTGACGACGCAGAATCTCAAGGTTGTGCGTACCGATCCTGTTCGCGGACTCCTGCTCGTCGAGGGGGCGGTGCCCGGTTCCAAGGGCGGCTGGATCATGGTGCGCGACGCGGTGAAGATGCCGCTGCCGAAGGATGCGCCCAAGCCCGGCAAGTTCCGCGAGCCGGGTGCGGAGAAGCCGGTATTCGTTCCGCCGGCGCCGCCCGAGAAGAAAGTTCGCGAAGCCAAGCCCGGCAAGAAATCCAAGGGCGCGCCCGCCAAGGCAGGTGCTGCCAAGAAGCCGGCCGCTCCGAAGGGAGGGAAGAAGTAATGGACCTCGATATCCTCTCCCTCGACGGCAAGAAGTCGGGTTCGGTGAAGCTCGCGGACGATATTTTCGGCCTCGAGGTTCGCTCCGACCTTCTGAATCGCTGCGTCAACTGGCAGCTCAACAAGCGCCGGGCGGGCACCCATAAAGTAAAGAACCGCGCCGAGATCTGGCGTACCGGCAAGAAGATGTATGCCCAGAAGGGCACCGGCCGCGCGCGTCACTCGTCCGCCCGCGCCAACCTGTTCCGCGGCGGCGGCCGTTCGTTCGGTCCGCTCGTGCGCAGCCACGAAACGGGTTTCCCGAAGCAGCTTCGCGCGCTCGCGCTGAAGCATGCGCTTTCGGCGAAGGCGAAGGCGTCGGAGATCATCGTGCTCGCCGATACCAAGCTCAATGAGCCGAAGACGAAGGCTTTGCTGCAGAACTTCAAGAAGCTCGGCTGCGAGAGCGCGCTCGTCATCGACGGCGCGGAGATGGACAAGAACTTCGGTCTCGCCGCCCGCAACATGCCGCATGTGGACGTGCTGCCGATCGCCGGCATCAACGTTTACGACATCATGCGCCGGAACAAGCTCGTCCTCACCAAGGCCGCGCTGGAAGCGCTGGAGGCGCGCCTGAAATGAGCAAAACAGCAAAAGGTACGCTCGATCCGCGCCACTACGATGTGATCCTGTCGCCGGTCGTCACCGAAAAGGCCACGATGTCGTCGGAGCACAACCAGGTGATCTTCAAGGTCGCGAAGACCGCGACCAAGCCGCAGATCAAGGAAGCGGTCGAGAAGCTGTTCAACGTCAAGGTCAAGGGCGTGAACACGCTCGTCCGCAAGGGCAAGTGGAAGGTATTTCGCGGCAAGCGCGGACTGCAGAGCGACGTGAAAAAAGCGATCGTGACCCTCGAAGAGGGCCACTCGATCGATGTCACGACGGGCCTGTGAGTGGAGTAGGGAACAATGGCGCTTAAAACATACAAGCCAGTCACGCCGAGTCTCCGCCAGCTTGTGCTCGTGGACCGCAGCGAACTGTGGAAGGGCAAGCCGGTCAAGGCGCTCACCCAGGGCAAGAGCAGCACGGGCGGACGCAACGTGCATGGCCGCATCACGGTGCGTTTCCGCGGCGGCGGCCACAAGCGCTCGCTGCGCACGGTCGATTTCAAGCGCCTGAAGCGCGACATGCCGGCGACGGTCGAGCGCCTCGAGTACGATCCGAACCGCACCGCGTTCCTGGCGCTGGTGAAATACACCGACGGCACGCTGTCCTACATTCTCGCCCCGCAGCGTCTCGGCGCCGGCGACTCCGTCATCGCCGGCGAACAGGCGGACGTGAAGCCGGGCAACGCGATGCCGCTCGAAAACATTCCGGTCGGCACGATCGTGCACAATGTCGAACTGAAGATCGGGAAGGGCGGCCAGCTCGCCCGTTCCGCCGGCACTTACGCGCAGATCGTCGGCCGCGACCAGGGCTACTGCATCGTCCGCCTGAATTCGGGCGAACAGCGCCTTATCAATGGCCGCTGCTTTGGCACCATCGGCGCGGTGTCGAACCCCGACCACATGAACATTTCCATCGGCAAGGCCGGCCGCAATATCTGGAAGGGCAAGAAGCCCCACAATCGCGGTGTCACGATGAATCCGGTCGACCATCCGCACGGCGGCGGCGAAGGCCGCACCTCCGGCGGCCGTCATCCGGTTACGCCGTGGGGCTTTCCGACCAAGGGCAAGAAGACCCGCAAGAACAAGCGCACGCAGCGCTTCATCCTTGCGAGCCGCCACGCCCGCAAGAAGACGAGTTAAGGAGCAGGGATTATGACGCGCTCGGTTTGGAAAGGCCCCTTCGTTGACGGCTACCTTCTGAAGAAGGCCGATGCCGCACGTTCCTCGGGGCGTTCCGAAGTGATCAAGATCTGGAGCCGCCGCTCGACGATCCTGCCGCAATTCGTCGGCCTGACGTTCGGCGTCTACAACGGCCACAAGCACATTCCGGTTTACGTGACCGAGGAAATGGTCGGCCACAAGTTCGGCGAGTTCTCGCCGACCCGCACCTTCCACGGCCATTCCGGTGTCAAAACCGCCAAGCGCTCGGAAGCGCCGGCAGACAAGAAGTGAGATAGACGATGGGCAAGCCAGCACGCGCGCGAGCGCTGAAAGACAACGAGGCGAAAGCGGTGTCGCGCATGTTGCGCGTCAGCACGCAGAAGCTCGGCCTGGTCGCGGGACTGATCCGCGGCAAGAAGGCTGCGCGCGCCATGTCGGATCTTGAGTTCTCGCAGAAGCGTATCGCCATCGACGTTCGCAAGTGCCTGCAGTCGGCCATCGCCAACGCCGAAAACAACCACCAGCTCGATGTGGACGATCTCGTGGTGGCCGAAGCCTATGTCGGCAAGGCGTTCGAGATGACCCGTTTTCACGCCCGCGGCCGCGGCCGCATGGCGCCCGTAACCAAGACTTTCTCCAACATCACGATTGTCGTGCGTGAAGTGGAGGAAAAGGCTCCGAAGGCAAAGTCGAAGCCGAAAGCCAAAGCTGAAGCGAAAGCGAGCGCCTGATGGGACAGAAAGTTAATCCGGTCGGGCTCCGGCTCGGCATCAATCGCACCTGGGATTCCCGCTGGTTCGCCCGCAAGGGCGAATACGCGAAGCTGCTGCATGAGGACATCAAGATCCGCAAGTTCCTGATGAAGCACCTCAAGCAGGCGGCGGTGTCGAAGATCGTGATCGAGCGGCCGCACAAGAAGTGTCGGGTCGCGATCTATTCGGCGCGTCCGGGCGTGGTGATCGGCAAGAAGGGCGCCGACATCGACAAGCTCCGCAAGGAAGTCTCGAAGATGACCGACAGCGAGGTCATCATCAACATCAACGAAATCCGCAAGCCGGAAATCGACTCGCGCCTCGTCGCCGATTCCATCGCGCAGCAGCTTGAGCGCCGTATCGCGTTCCGCCGCGCCATGAAGCGTGCCGTGCAGTCCGCCATGCGCCTTGGCGCCGGCGGCATCCGTATCAACTGCTCCGGCCGTCTCGGCGGCAACGAAATCGCGCGGATGGAATGGTATCGCGAAGGCCGCGTGCCGCTGCATACGCTGCGCGCCGACGTCGATTACGGCACGGCGACCGCCTACACGACCTTCGGCACCTGCGGTGTGAAGGTCTGGATCTTCAAGGGCGAAATTCTGGAACACGACCCGATGGCGCAGGACAAGCGTCTGGCGGGTGAAGACTCCTCGGGCGGCGGCCGTCCGCGCCGCGACGCGGCCTGAGGAACAGTAGGAAAAGAACATGCTGCAACCGAGCCGCACCAAATTCCGCAAGGCCTTCAAGGGCCGCATCCACGGCCGCGCCACCAGCGGCAACGAGCTTGCGTTCGGCCAGTTCGGGCTGAAGACGGTGGAGCCGGATCGCATCACCGCGCGCCAGATCGAGGCCGCGCGCCGTGCGATCACGCGCCACATGAAACGCGCGGGCCGCGTCTGGGTGAACATTTTTCCGGATGTGCCGATTTCCAAGAAGCCGACGGAAGTCCGCATGGGCAAGGGCAAGGGCCAGCCGGAATACTGGGCTGCCCGCGTGAAGCCCGGCCGTATTCTGTTCGAGGTGGACGGGGTCGACGAAGCCACCGCGCGCGAGGCCATGCGCCTTGCCGCCGGCAAGCTCCCGGTCCGCACGCGCTTTATCGCGCGTATCGTTTGAGGGTGATGAGATGAAAGCCGCCGATGTCCGTCAGATGACCGTCGACCAGCTCGACGACGAAATCGCGAAGCTCAAGAAGGAGCGCTTCAACCTGCGCTTCCAGCG
Source organism: Xanthobacteraceae bacterium (assembly GCA_022844205.1). Classification (GTDB taxonomy): domain Bacteria; phylum Pseudomonadota; class Alphaproteobacteria; order Rhizobiales; family Xanthobacteraceae; genus JAUSIF01. Next base: position 28,708 of record JALHMF010000012.1, read on the forward strand.
CGCGACGGGACAGCTTGAGAATACGTCGCGCGTGCGGAGCATCCGCCGCGACATCGCGCGCATGATGACGGTCGCGTCGGAGAAGCGTTCCGGCAAGGTCGTCGAAACCAAACCCGCCGCCGCCAAAGCTTCTGGCAAGCCGGCCAAGAAGTCGAAGTGAGGATTTAGGATATGCCGAAGCGCGTGCTGCAGGGCGTCGTGGTCAGCGACAAGCAAGACAAGACGGTGGTGGTCAGCGTCGAGCGCCGCTACACCCACCCGATTTTCAAGAAGACGATCCGCCGCTCGAAGAAGTTTCACGCTCACGACGAGAACAACGCGCACAAGATCGGCGATGTCGTCTCGATCGAGGAACACCGCCCGATGTCCAAGCTCAAGCGCTGGGTCGTCGTCGGCGAAGATACGGCACCGGCGGCGGACAAGCCGAAGGCTGCCGCGAAGGCAAAGAAGTAAGTTTGGATTGGAATTCGCCGGAGTTCCGGCGGCAATAAAGAAGGCGATGCGTCATGATTCAGATGCAATCAAATCTCGATGTGGCGGATAACTCCGGCGCGCGTCGTGTCATGTGCATTAAGGTGCTCGGCGGCTCGAAGCGGAAATACGCCACCATCGGCGACGTGATCGTCGTATCGGTGAAGGATGCGATCCCGCGCGGCCGCGTGAAAAAAGGCGAGGTCATCAAGGCGGTGATCGTCCGCATCCGCAAGGATATCCGCCGCGCCGACGGCTCGGTCATCCGTTTCGACCGCAACGCCGCCGTGCTCGTGAACAACCAGATGGAGCCCGTCGGCACCCGCATCTTCGGACCGGTGCCGCGCGAGCTGCGCGCGAAGAACCACATGAAGATCATGTCGCTCGCGCCGGAGGTGCTGTGATGGCCGCCAAGATCAAGAAGGGCGACAAGGTGATCCTGCTCACCGGCCGCGACAAGGGAAAGAGGGGCGAGGTGGTCGAGGTCAATCCGCGCGAGGAACGCGTGCTCGTGCGCGGCGTCAACATGGTCAGCCGCCACCAGCGGCAGACCCCGCAGCAGCAGGGCGGCATCATCCGCAAGGAAGCGCCGGTGCATATTTCGAACGTGGCGCTTGCCGATCCGAAGGACGGCAAGAAGACGACACGCGTCGGGTTCAAGATTTTGAAGGACGGGCGGAAAGTGCGAGTGGCGCTTCGCTCGGGAGAACAGATCGATGGCTGAACAACAGGCACAGGCCAAGCAGGCGCCGGCCCCGAAGGCCAAGGCGCCGAAAGAACCGGTCCCGACGCCGCGTCTGAAGACGCAGTACGAGAAGGAAATCCGTCCTGCGCTCGTCAAGCAGTTCGGCTATTCCAACCTCTATGCCGCACCCAAGCTCGACAAGGTCGTCATCAACATGGGCATCGGCGAGGGTGTCGCCGACCAGAAGAAGGTGACGTCGGCGGCCAACGACCTGATGCAGATCGCGGGCCAGAAGGCGGTCATCACCAAGTCGCGCAAGGCGATCGCGAACTTCAAGCTGCGCGAGAACCTCGGCATCGGCGCCAAGGTCACGCTGCGCGCCGTCCGCATGTACGAGTTCGTGGATCGCTTTGTGAACATCGCACTCCCGCGCGTTCGCGACTTCCGCGGCCTCAATCCGAAGAGCTTCGACGGCCGCGGCAATTTCACGGTCGGCATCAAGGAACACATCATTTTCCCGGAGATCGACTTCGACAAGGTCACCGATGTTTGGGGCATGGATATCGTGTTTTGCACCACGGCAAAGAACGACGAAGAGGCGCGGGCATTGCTCGTCGCCTTGAATTTTCCCTTCCGGCAGTGAGGCGCGCCGCCTCATACGCGGAGATATGGAGACGATATGGCTAAAAAGAGCATGGTCGAGAAGAACGAGCGCCGCCGCAAGATGACGAAGCAGTACGCCGCCAAGCGCGCGAAGCTGCAGGCGATCATTTACGACAAGAAGACGCCGATCGAGGACCGGTTCGCGGCGAGCATCAAGCTCTCCGAGATGCCGCGCAACTCCTCGAAGACGCGCATCCGCAACCGCTGCTCGGTGACGGGCCGCCCGCGCGGAACGTACCGCAAACTGAAAATGTCGCGCATCGCGCTCCGCGAGTTCGGCTCCAACGGCCTTATTCCTGGCCTCGTGAAGTCGAGCTGGTAAGGGAGGCGCTGCAATGTCTGTAAACGATCCGTTGGGCGATATGCTCACCCGCATCCGCAACGCGCAGATGCGCGCCAAGGGCTCGGTGAATACACCGGGCTCCACCTTCCGCGCGCGCGTGCTCGATGTGCTGAAGGACGAAGGCTATATCCGCGGTTACTCGACGACCGAACACAAGAACGGCCGTACCGAGTTCGAGATCGAATTGAAGTATTTCGACGGCCAGCCGGTGATCCGCGAAATCGCGCGCGTCTCCAAGCCCGGCCGCCGCGTCTACGTTTCGGTGTCCGCGCTTCCGCGCGTGAACAACGGGCTCGGTGTCGCGATCCTCTCCACGCCGAAGGGCGTGATGGCGGATCACGCGGCGCGCGAGCAGAACGTCGGCGGCGAAGTTCTCTGCACGGTGTTCTGAGGAATTTGTAATGTCCAAAATCGGCAAAAAGCCCGTTGCAGTTCCCTCCGGCGTCACGGCGTCGGTCGAGGGCGGCAAGTTCAAGGTCAAAGGCCCGAAGGGCGAGCTTGCCCTCGTGCTCCCCGACAAGGTCGCGGCCAAGATCGAAAACGGCCAGGTCTCGGTTTCGACCTCGGGCGAGACCAAGCAGAACCAGGCCGCGTGGGGTTTCACCCGCGCGATGGTTGCGAACCTGATCAACGGGGTCTCGAAGGGTTACGAGAAGAAGCTGGAAATCACCGGCGTCGGCTACCGCGCGGCGGTGCAGGGCAAGCAGTTGAATCTCGCGCTCGGCTACAGCCACGACGTGGTGTTCGCGATCCCGGACGGCATCACGATCGTGACGCCGAAGCCGACCGAAATCGTCATCACCGGAACCGACAAGCAGAAGGTCGGGCAGGTGGCGGCCGATATTCGCGATTTCCGTCCGCCGGAGCCCTACAAGGGCAAGGGCATCAAGCATGCTGGCGAATTCATCTTCCGCAAGGAAGGCAAGAAGAAGTAACGGTGGATCATGTCTGTTAAACTCAACAATCGCCGCAAGCAGAGCGTGCGCCGGAGACTCCGGCTGGTGTCGGGCGGAAAGCCGCGGCTTTCCGTGTTCCGCTCCTCCAAGCACATCTACGCGCAGGTCATCGACGACGCCAAGGGCGAGACGCTGTGCGCCGCCTCGAGCGTGGAAAAGGAAGTGCGCGGCGGCGCCAAGACCGGCGCCAATGTCGCCGCGGCCAAGGCGGTCGGCAAGTCGCTTGCCGAGCGCGCGAAGCAAGCCGGCGTCAGCATCGTGGTGTTCGACCGCGGCCAGTATCTCTATCACGGGCGCATCAAGGCGCTGGCGGAGGCCGCTCGCGAAGGCGGCCTGAAGTTCTGAGGAAGGACGAGTAGATGGCAAAAGCACCCACACCGACTCCGGGTACCGAAGAAGGCCAGGCCCCCGGCCGTGGCGGACGCGGCGGGCGCGGTGGCCGTGGCGGCGAGCGGGGAGGCGGCGAACGCGGTCGCGGCCGCCGCGACCAGAATCGCGGCGACGATCGCGACAGCGGCGGGATCGTCGACAAGCTCGTTCACATCAATCGCGTCGCCAAGGTGGTGAAGGGCGGCAAGCGCTTCGGCTTTGCGGCTCTCGTCGTCGTCGGCGACCAGAAGGGCCGCGTCGGCTTCGGCCACGGCAAGGCGCGCGAAGTGCCGGAAGCGATCCGCAAGGCGACTGAATCCGCCAAGCGTTCGCTGGTCCGCGTTCCGCTGCGCGAAGGCCGCACGCTGCATCACGACGTTTCCGGCCATCACGGTGCGGGCCACGTCATTTTGCGCGCGGCTCCTCCCGGAACCGGAATCATCGCGGGCGGCCCGATGCGCGCCGTGTTCGAGACGCTCGGCGTCTCGGACGTGGTGGCGAAATCGTTCGGCTCGTCCAACCCCTACAATATGGTTCGCGCGACCTTCGACGCGCTGAAGCATCAGGACGCTCCGCGCTCGGTCGCGGCGCGCCGCGGTCTGAAAATCTCGCAGTTGCAGTCGCGCCGTCAGGGCATCGACGCGGACGCGGGCGCTGAGTGAGGCAGGACATGGCAAGCGGCAAGACCATCACAGTTGAACAGATCGGAAGCCCGATCCGCCGTCCGGCGGATCAGGAGGCGACCCTCGTCGGCCTCGGATTGAACAAGTGCGGCCGCAAGCGGACGCTGCCCGACACACCGCAGACGCGCGGCATGATCGCAAAGGTGCAGCATCTCGTGCGGGTGGTGGAAGACAAGTCGTAACCGTCATGGCCGGGTTTGTCCCGGCCATCCCGGTCAGGACGCACTGCGGTGCCAACCTAAGCGGGATGCCCGGCACAAGGCCGGGCATGACAGATAGAAAGATGGAATAGAACGATGAAGCTTAATCAGATCAGCGACAATCCGGGCGCGCGCCATTACAAGACGCGCGTCGGCCGCGGTATCGGCTCCGGCAAGGGTAAGACCTCGGGCCGCGGCGTGAAGGGCCAGAAGTCCCGTACCGGCGTTTCGATCAAGGGCTTCGAAGGCGGCCAGATGCCGTTGCATCGCCGTTTGCCGAAGCGCGGGTTCAACAACATCTTCGCGCGCGATCTGGGCGAATTGAATCTCGGCCGCGTGCAGGCAGCGATCGATTCCGGCCTGCTCAAGGGCGGCGAAACGATCACGGCCGAGGTGCTGAAGAAGGCCGGCGTGATCAGCCGCACGCGCGACGGGATAAAGCTGCTTGGCGGCGGTGAATTGAAGACCAAGCTCGCCTTTGAAGTCGCCGCCGCCTCCAAGTCGGCGATTGCGGCGGTCGAAAAGGCCGGTGGCTCCGTGAAGGTGCTGATTGTCAAGGAAGACAAGACGCCTAAGGAAGACAAGACGGCTAAGGAAGACAAGACGGCTAAGGAAGACAAGACGCCTAAAGAAAAGAAGCCGGCGGGTAAGCCGGCTGCTGGAGAAGCGTCGGCCTGATCCTTATCTCGGATCAAGGCCGGCCGCGCCGGATTCCGGCGTGTGGGTGGGGGCGTAAAACGGAGCGGACATGGTCTCGGCAGCCGAGCAACTTGCAGCCAATCTGAATTTCGGGGCGCTTTCCAAGGCGACCGAACTGAAAAAGCGAATCTGGTTCACCCTCGGCGCGCTCATCGTCTATCGCATCGGCACCTACATTCCGCTTCCCGGCATCAACCCGGAAGCCTTCGCCGACGCCTTCAAGAATGCGAGCCAGGGCATCCTCGGCCTCTTCAACATGTTCTCCGGCGGTGCCGTCGAGCGCATGGCGATCTTCGCGCTCAACATCATGCCGTACATTTCGGCGTCGATCATTCTCCAGCTGCTCTCCAGCGTTTCGCCTTCGCTCGAAGCGCTGAAGAAGGAAGGCGAGCAGGGCCGCAAGGTCATCAACCAGTACACGCGGTATCTGACCGCCGTGCTCGCAGCGCTCCAGGCCTATGGCATTGCCATCGGGCTAGAGGGTGCCGGCAACATCGTTTCCGAGCCCGGCTGGTTCTTTCGTATCTCGACGGTGATCACGCTCACCGGCGGCACCATGTTCCTGATGTGGCTCGGCGAACAGATCACCGCGCGCGGCATCGGCAACGGAATTTCGCTCATCATCATGGCGGGCATCGTTGCGGGCCTGCCGTCGGCGATCGCGGGCACGCTCGAACTGGGCCGCCAGGGCGCGCTCTCGACCGCGCTGATCCTGTTCATCCTGGTGATGGCCGTCGCCGTCATCGCCTTCATCGTGTTCATGGAGCGCGCGCAGCGGCGTCTGCTGATTCAGTATCCAAAGCGGCAGGTCGGCAACCAGATGTTCGAGGGGCAGACCTCGCATCTGCCGCTGAAGCTGAACACCGCGGGCGTGATCCCGCCGATCTTCGCCTCTTCGCTGCTGCTCGTGCCGGTGACCATCGCCGGCTTCAGCGCGCAGGGCGGGCCGGAGTGGCTCACGAGCGTCACCACCTATCTTGGTCACGGCCGTCCGCTCTACATGATCCTGTATGTGGCGATGATCGTGTTCTTCGCCTTCTTCTATACGGCGATCGTATTCAATCCGGTGGACACCGCCGACAACCTGAAAAAGCATGGCGGTTTCATTCCCGGTATTCGTCCCGGCGAGCGCACGGCGGAGCACATCGACTACGTGCTGACGCGCGTCACCGTCGTCGGTGCGGCGTATCTGGCACTCGTCTGCTTGCTGCCGGAAATGCTCGTGTCCTATGCCGCGGTACCGTTCTATCTCGGCGGGACATCGCTCCTGATCGTGGTCAGCGTCACGATGGACACGGTCGCGCAGGTGCAGGGGCATCTATTGGCTCACCAATATGAAGGCCTGATCAAAAAAGCGAAGCTGCGGGGGATAAGCCGATGAGGCTGATTCTGCTGGGCCCGCCCGGGGCCGGCAAAGGTACGCAGGCGAACTGGCTCGCCGAGCGTTACAAGATCGCCCAGCTTTCGACCGGCGACATGCTGCGCGAAGCCGTCGCGAAGCAGACCGCGATCGGACTGAAAGCCAGGGACATCATGGCGCGGGGCGAACTCGTCCCCGACGACTTGGTGATCGGAATCATCGCCGACCGCATCCAGCAGCCCGACGCCAAGAACGGGTTTATCCTCGACGGTTTCCCGCGCACGGTGGCGCAGGCCGATGCGCTGGAGAAGCTGCTCGAAAGCCTCGGCATGAATCTCGATGCAGTGGTTGCGCTTATCGTTGACGAGGCGATTCTTGTGCGCCGGATCGAAACGCGCGCCTCCGAAATGCAGGCGAAGGGGCAGGCCGTGCGCACGGACGACAATCCCGAAACGTTACGCAGCCGCATTGCGGCCTACCGCGCCCTGACCGAGCCGCTGATCGACTATTATCGCCGCAAGGGTTCGCTGCGGACGGTGGATGGCATGGAGCCGATCGGCCAGGTTTCGGCCGCGATCGGCCGCCAGCTCGCTGCCGCCAAGGCCGAGTCGGCCAAGAAGCGGCCAACCTATGGGGCCCCGAAGATTGTCAAAAAAACCTCCCGCAAGGCAGTCCCCCGGCGGGCGGGTCTGCGGAAGGCCAAAAAAGCCTCCAAGCCGGCTCGAAAGGCCAAGCGGAAGCCCTTGAAAGCGAAGAAGAAATCGAAAGGGCGAAAAGCCGCCGCGCGGCGCAAAAAGTAGGCCGCTCGGAGGTTGACGGGATGGTGGCCATTCCCTAAATACTGGCCATCAGTCGTTAAAACCATGCGATGCCAGACCTTCGCCGGAAGGTGGGCGTCGTTTTTATGCATGGACCGAACCCGGGGTCCGCGAAAAAAAAGTTTCCGGCACAGATTTTGACGCGAACGATTGGATGGTTCGCGCACAGGAGAAGAGACCGTGGCCCGTATCGCTGGTGTGAACCTTCCGACAGGCAAGCGCGTGGTTGTCGCGCTTCAATACATTCATGGCATCGGTGTAAAGAGCGCGCAGGATATCATGACGCGGCTGAACATCCCTCTCGAGCGCCGGGTCAACCAGCTCACCGACGCCGAAGTTCTCCAGATCCGCGAATTCATCGACGCCAATTACGTGGTCGAAGGCGATCTTCGCCGCGACACCTCGATCAACATCAAGCGCCTGACCGATCTCGGCTGCTATCGCGGCCTGCGTCACCGCCGCAATCTGCCGGTGCGCGGACAGCGTACCAGCACCAACGCGCGCACGCGCCGCGGTAAGCCGAAGACCATCGCCGGCAAGAAAATCGCTGCCAAGTAAACCCACGCGCTTGGCGCGCGTAACAGCTGCAAACGCGGCTGCATGAAGGAACGAAGATGAGCAAGGAAGCACCAGCAGGCCAGCAGCGCGTCGTCCGCCGCCGCGAACGCAAGAACATCGTCTCGGGCGTCGCGCATGTGAACGCGAGCTTCAACAACACCACGATCACGATCACCGACGCGCAGGGCAACACCATCGCATGGTCGTCGGCCGGCTCGCTCGGCTTCAAGGGATCGCGCAAGTCCACGCCGTATGCCGCGCAGGTGGCGGGCGAAGATGTTGCGCGCAAGGCGGCAGAACACGGAATGCGTACGCTCGAAGTGGAAGTTGCAGGTCCGGGCTCGGGCCGTGAATCGGCGCTGCGCGCTTTGCAGGCCGCCGGTTTCACCATCACGTCGATCCGCGACGTGACGCCGATCCCGCACAATGGTTGCCGTCCGCGCAAGCGCCGGCGCGTATAAGCGTTTCAATCCGGCGAAGGCCGGGAAATTTCATCCCGCAATATGCGGGAACGCGGACTTGCAGGGGTCCGCGCAGACACCGCGAAGGGTGAGAACTTGAACACCGCAGTCAACCCGAAAAATTGGCAGGAATTGATCCGCCCCGAGAAATTGCAGGTCTCCGGGGGTCAGGATCCAAAACGCTTCGCAACCGTCGTGGCCGAGCCGCTGGAGCGCGGCTTCGGTCTCACGCTCGGCAACGCGCTTCGCCGTGTGCTGCTCTCGTCGCTCCAGGGTGCGGCCGTCACGTCGGTGCAGATCGACGGCGTGCTGCATGAGTTCTCCTCGATCCCGGGCGTGCGCGAGGACGTCACCGACATCGTGCTGAACATCAAGGACATCGCGCTGAAGATGCAGGGCGAAGGCCCGAAGCGCATGGTCCTGAAGAAGCAGGGACCGGGACAGGTCACCGCCGGCGACATCCAGACCGTCGGCGACGTGCAGGTGCTGAACCCCGACCTTCCGCTCTGCACGCTCGACGACGGCGCCGAAATCCGCATGGAATTCACCGTCAATACCGGCAAGGGCTATATCGCCGCCGACCGCAACCGTTCGGAAGACAGCCCGATCGGCCTGATCCCGGTGGACAGCCTCTACTCGCCGGTCCGCAAGATCAGCTATCGGGTGGAGAACACGCGCGAAGGCCAGATCCTCGACTACGACAAGCTCACGATGAGCATTGAGACCAACGGTTCGATCACGCCGGACGATGCGCTCGCCTTCGCCGCGCGCATCCTGCAGGACCAGCTCAACATCTTCGTCAATTTCGAAGAGCCGCGCCGTGAGATCGAAGCGCCCGCCATCCAGGAACTGCCGTTCAACCCGGCACTCCTCAAGAAGGTGGACGAACTCGAACTGTCCGTGCGTTCGGCCAACTGTCTGAAGAACGACAACATCGTCTATATCGGCGACCTGATCCAGAAGTCGGAAGCGGAGATGCTCCGGACCCCGAACTTCGGGCGCAAGTCGCTGAATGAGATCAAGGAAGTGCTGGCCACGATGGGCCTGCATCTCGGCATGGAAATCAACGGTTGGCCGCCGGAAAACATCGACGAACTGGCCAAGCGCTTTGAGGATCATTACTGACGCCGTAGGCGTCATCCCGGGCGAGGCGCGGCACGCAGTGACGCGGCCGAAGACCCGGGATCGGCTAAAAGGAACGATCCCGGATCGCGCCGCGCGCGTCCGGGATGACGGGAACAGGAAACACGGTCATGCGTCACGGAAAAGCACACCGCAAACTCAACCGCACCGCCGAGCATCGCAAGGCGATGTTCGCCAACATGGTCGCCTCGCTCATCACCCATGAGCAGATCGAGACCACATTGCCGAAGGCGAAGGAGCTGCGGCCGATCTTCGAAAAGATGATCACGCTCGGCAAGAAGGGCGATCTGCATTCGCGCCGCCGCGCGATTTCGGAGATCAAGGATCTCGATGCGGTGAAGAAGCTCTTTGAGGTGATCGGCCCCCGCTACAAGGCTCGCAAGGGCGGCTACACCCGCATCCTGAAGGCGGGCTTCCGCTACGGCGACAACGCCGCCAAAGCGGTGATCGAACTCGTGGATCGCGACGCCGATGCGCGCGGCAAGGAAGATCGCGCCCGCCACGAGGCGAACAAGCCGAAGGAAACGGCCGCAGCGGCCTGATTGCGGAAGTCCTGTACGAATAAAAATACGGCGGCCACAAATTGTGGCCGCCGTTTTGATTAGGCAGGGAGGGGGTCTTGGGTCCCTAACGTGGAACTCCCGCCACAGTTCCCGCCATATTTCCAAAAATTGGAACTAGGGCGGGGATTCAGACTCCCGAAACCCTGTCACAAGAAATCGAGGCCTCAAGTGTGGCGATTTAGCCACCTGCAGCCAAATCTTTCCACTTTCTACGCAACAAAGCGCCATGTTCGGGCGTTTAGTGCGCGGACGACAAGATGATCCGTGGGTACAAGGGAGAGATCACCATGCGCAAAATACTTCTCATGAGCGCGGCTGCGCTGGCGGTGGCTGGAGTCACTGGACAGGCGTTCGCGGCCGATATGCCGGTTCGCACGCCGAGGCCGGCTTACAAGGCTCCGTATGCGGCGCCGATTTATAACTGGCAGGGCTTCTACGTGGGTATCGCCGGCGGCTACGGCTGGGGCAACTCGGAGCACACGTCAGCGGGCGCTTCCAGCGGCGAATTCGATGTCGATGGCTGGCTGGTCGGCGGAACCATGGGTTACAATTGGCAGCAGGGTGCGGGCGTGTTCGGTATCGAAGCCGACATTTCCTGGACCAACATGAACGGCGGCAATGGCGGCGGCGCCCTTGGCTTTCCGGTTCGTACCGAACTGGATTGGCTGAGCACGGTGCGCGCACGCGCCGGCTTCGTGGCTGACGCTTCGCTGTTCTATGTCACCGGTGGTGCGGCTTTCGGCGACGTCGAGGCGCGCGGTGGCGTGGCTCGCGGCAGCGATTGGCAGACCGGCTGGACGGTTGGCGCCGGCATCGAAACGATGCTCGGCCAGGGCTGGACCACCAAGCTCGAATATCTCTATGTCGATCTTGGCGATTCCAACCTCTACACCAACGGTGCGGCGGTGAATGTCGAAAACACCAACCACATCGTGCGCGTCGGTCTGAACTACAAGTTCTGATCGCCGGCAAATACGATAGCGAAAACCCCGGCCATCGCGCCGGGGTTTTTCGTTTTATTCCCCGGTCTTCGGTGCCTGCGCGTCGGTGATCACTTCGCCCTTTACCGCGCTGGGCTTCGCCTTCTTCTGCGCGAGCAGGAATACCGGCGAGTATTTGAATTGCGCCTTTGCCTGCAATTCTTCCGCGCGCTGTTGCAGGGCCGCGGCATCGGGCATCGTGCCGTTCGAGCCGACCACGATCGTCTCGCCGCGGCCGCTTGGGTAAAGCTCGATCCGCCCGAATACCTTCTCCATCGTCACCAGCGAATTTGCGAACTGCCGCGTGCCGTCGTGCAGGTTGGCGGCGACCGCTCCGCCGGGCGCGAGGCGGCTTTTGACGAGTTCATAGAATTCCATCGTCATCAGTTGCGAGGGCACGTTGCCGCCGTCATAGGCGTCGAGCAGCACGAGGTCGTATTGTTCTTTTGTGGATTTGATGAATTCGCGGCCTTCGGCGGCGATGTAGCGAACCTTGCCGGTCTCACGGATGCCGAAATACCGCTTGGCCAGATCGATCACCACGGGATCGATGTCCACGGCGTCGATGCGCGTGTCGGGCAGGAAATGGGCGAAGTAGGTCGAGATCGAGCCGCCGCCGAGGCCGATCATCAGCACGCTGTTCAGTTCGGCGGGATAGAGTAGCGATGCCGTCATGGCGCGTGAATACATCAGCGGCAGTTCGGCCGGATCGCGCAGGTTGGTGCGCGACTCCGTATAGTGCCAGCCCTTCACCTGAAACGACATCGTCACTTCATCGCGTTTCTTGTGAATGGAGATGTCGTTGTACTGGCTCTTGATCTGCTCAAGCAGGCCGTCCGGCATTTCGAGGAGCTTGAGCCGTGCTGGCTGGTCGACCGCGGGCTCCGCTGCGGGCGAGAGCGTTGCCAGGCCGAACGTGGCTGACAGCATGGCCGCGAACAGGACGCAGGCCGCGCCCGCCCTCAGCCGCCGATGGGCCGCCTGCCTGGATAGCGTTCTCACCGGGTGCCTCGTTTCGGGACGTTCCGCGTAAAATTCCCGGCAATTCGGGAAGCCGGAGCGGTTTTAACAAGGGAAATGACCCGCTCATAGCCGCGAAGCGGCTTTAGCCGTTCAGGCATTTGGCAATTCCGCCGGCCCGCGTTCTCTGCCACAATAGGGACGGGGAGCGGTATCCATGCGTACGCAAAGCATCACGGCAGCCCTCGTCGCCGCCATCGGCCTGATGGGCGGCTGCGCCACCGTCACCACGGGCACCGAGCAGGAAATCTTCTTCGCGTTCAATCCCGCCGACGCCCAATGCGACGTGAAGCGGAATAACGAATTCCTCGGCCGCGTGAGCAGGACCACCCCCAGCCTGCTCGTGAGCAAGTCTCCCCTCCCGCTCAATCTCGATTGCATCGGCGTTGGCCGCAACGCGCCGAAATTCGCGACCGAAGTGCGCCCAGCGTTGAGCAAGGAAGGGGTCGGCGGTGCCATCGGCTTCACGCCGAGCGGCCTGGCGACGGGTGCGGTATCCGGCGTCTATGACGCTTCCTCGGGCGCGCTCTATCACTATCCGCAACGCATTACGGTGGACATGACCAAGAAAATGGTCGTGCTGCCGGACAAGTGGGAATTCAACACCGCCAAATCTCCGCAGGTCAACGCGCAGCTCGACGCCATTGCGCGCGAGGCGGCTTCTCCGAATACGGCGCTCGATCCGCCGCCGAACTAGCCCGTTCCAGCAGGGAGGAGATCATGCGCAGCGTCACATTCGCATCGGCCTTCTTCGCAACGGCAGCCGCGTGCGGCTGCGTCATGGTCACCGATGGCAGCGTGCCGGGGGGCGGTTCCAGCGGGCAAGAGATCGCGTTCACCCTCAAGCAGCCCGGCACCAACTGCGATGTGAAGCGCGGTGCGGAAGCGGTCGGGCGGGTGCAGGGCAAGCAGACCAAGCTGAAGGTAACGCGCAGCATCGCGGCGCTGGAACTGCAATGCACCGGCAAGGATGCTTCGCGCCTGCAGGCGCAACTGAAACCGATCGCGGGCACCGGGCCGGGCGGGTTCGTGTACATCTACCCGGAGCGCGTGACCGTCGATATGGGCGTCAAAAAGGTGTTTGTCCCGGAAGGGTGGTCGGTCGAATAGCGCCCTTTTGCCGCCGCTTCCGCCCCTCTATATGTCGGGCATGACCGCGCTGAAATTCACGCTCTCCGCAACACTCGCCGCCATACTCGCGGGCTCGTCCGTTCATGCCCAGAACGTCCCGCAGGTGCGGGTCCCGGCCTCGCGTGCCGAGATTGGCTTGAGCTTTTCGCCGATCGTGAAGCGCACCGCGCCCGCTGTCGTGAACGTCTATGCGCAGAAGGCCGCGCGGCAGGTGAGCAATCCGTTCATGAACGATCCGTTCTTCCAGCGTTTTTTCGGCGGGCAGGGCCTCGGCATTCCCGGCGAGCGCGCGCAGCGCTCGCTCGGCTCCGGGGTCATCGTGGATGCCGACGGCATCGTGGTCACGAATTTCCATGTGATTGAGAACGCGGAACTCGTGCGCATCTCGCTCGCGGACAAGCGTGAGTTCGAAGCGGAAATTCTGCTGCGCGACCAGCGCAGCGATCTTGCGGTTTTGAGGATCAAGGACGCCCGCGAGCGCTTCCCCTATGTTGAGTTCGGCGATTCCGACACCGTCGAAGTCGGCGACATCGCGCTGGCACTCGGCAATCCGTTCGGAGTTGGCCAAACGGTGACGCAAGGCATCGTCTCGGCGGTGGCGCGCACGCAGGCCGGCATTTCCGACTATCAGTTCTTCATCCAGACCGACGCCGCGATCAATCCCGGCAATTCCGGCGGCGCGCTCGTCGACATGGCGGGCCGTCTCATCGGCATCAACACCGCGATTTTCTCCCGCTCCGGCGGCTCGCTCGGCATCGGCTTCGCGGTGCCGGTGAACATGGTGCGGGTGGTGGTGGATTCCGCGCGCGGCGGAAGTGCCGCCGTGCGCCGTCCGTGGTTCGGGGCAAAGCTGCAAGCCGTAACCCCGGACATCGCCGAGAGCCTGGGGCTGAAGCGTCCGGCGGGTGCCTTGGTCGCGAGCCTCGCAGCCGAAAGCCCCGCCGCGAAGGCCGGCATCCGCGCGGGGGACCTGATCGTTGCGATCGACAGCACGCCGGTGGACGATCCGAACGCGTTCGAATACCGCTACGCGACCCGGCCCATCGGCGGGGCTGCGTCCGTCACCATCGAACGGCGCGGAAAGACCAGCAATGTCTCGGTGCGGCTCGAAAGCGCCCCCGATACGCCGCGCGAGGAAATCCTGATCAAGGACGCGCTGTTCGCGGGCGCGCGCGTCGCCAACCTCTCGCCGCTGCTGGCCGAGGAACTGCGGCTCGGAACGGCGGCCGAAGGAATCGTCATTGTCGATATCGCAAACGGCTCGACCGCCGCGGCCCTCGGCTTCCGGCGCGGCGACATTATCCTCGCGGTCAACGGCGAGAAAATCGGGCGCACGCGCGATCTGGAACGCGTGACCGCGAAGTCCGGCCGCAACTGGACCATCGTGCTTCAGCGCGGCGGGCAGCAGATGAACTTCACGTTGCGCGGATGAGCAAAACCCAAAAGAAAGGCGGCGCCAGCCTGTTTGAAGCCGCGGGGCTGGAGCGCGATGCGCCGCGTCCGCTCGCGGACCGGATGCGGCCCGCCAAGCTCTCCGAAATCGTGGGGCAGGAAGCGCTGACCGGACCCGATGGCGTGCTGACGCGCATGCTGGAGACGCGCTCGCTCGGCTCGCTGGTGTTCTGGGGACCGCCCGGCACCGGCAAGACGACGATGGGGCGGCTGCTCGCGGAAGAAACCAATCTGCATTTCCAGCAGATCTCGGCCGTGTTCTCCGGCGTCGCCGACCTGAAAAAAGTATTCGACGAGGCGCGCAGCCGCCGCGAGATGGGGCAGGGCACGCTCCTGTTCGTGGACGAGATCCACCGCTTCAATCGCGCGCAGCAGGATTCATTCCTGCCGGTGATGGAAGACGGCACCGTCACGCTCGTGGGTGCCACCACGGAAAATCCTTCGTTCGAACTGAATGCGGCGCTGCTTTCCCGCGCCCGCGTGCTGGTGTTCAAATCGCTCGGGCCGGAGGCGCTGGAAAAAATCATCGCGCGCGCCGAGACCATTGAGGGCAGGAAGCTTCCGCTCGATGACGATGCCCGCAAGTCGCTGGTGCGCATGGCCGACGGCGACGGCCGCGCGGCGCTGACGCTGGCGGAAGAAGTCTGGCGCTCGGTGCGCAAGGGCGAGACGTTCGATGCCGCGAAACTCATGGAGATCGTGCAGCGGCGGGCCCCCATCTACGACAAGTCGCAGGACGGGCATTACAATCTCATCTCGGCACTGCATAAATCCGTGCGCGGCTCGGACGTGGACGCGGCCCTCTACTATCTCGCGCGCATGCTCGACGCTGGCGAGAACCCGCTCTATATCGCGCGGCGTGTTGTCAGGATGGCGGTGGAGGATATCGGCCTAGCCGATCCGCAGGCGCTTGTGATCGCGAACGCGGCGAAGGACGCCTATGACTTTCTGGGGACGCCGGAAGGCGAACTGGCGCTCGCGCAGGCGGTAATCTATGTGGCGACCGCGCCGAAATCGAACGCGGGCTATGTCGCCTATGGCCGTGCCAAGAAGGCGGCCAAGGAAGCCGGCTCGCTGATGCCGCCGAAGCACATCCTGAACGCGCCGACGAAACTCATGGAAGACGAGGGCTATTCGGCGGGCTACGAATATGACCACGACGCACCCGAGGCCTTTTCCGGGCAGGATTATTTCCCGGAGCAACTACCCCGGCAGAACTTCTACGAGCCGGTCGAGCGCGGCTTCGAGCGCGAATTGAAGAAGCGCATGGATTACTGGGCGAAGCTCAGGCGGGGGAGATAAGGATTATCGCTCTGCCTGTGTGTTTCACCACACATCACCATGTGCTTTAATGCATATATGACAAAGCTCCTTGAGGAAGCATTCGCGCAGGCAAGCGCTCTGCCGCCCGATCGGCAGGATGAAATTGCCGCGTTTGTGCTGAACTTACTCGGCGGGGGTGAGGCCGATTTGGCGCTCTCGCCGGAGCAGGTTGCAGAGATCGAGCGGCGGCTGTCAGCGGATGAGCCTTACGTCACTGAAGAAGAAGTCCGCGCTGTTCTCAACCGCATCGCTCGATGAACATCCGCTGGAAGCGGAAAGCCCTTTCCGATCTGGAATCCATTCATGATTACATCGCTTCCCATGATCTCATGGCGGCGAAGCGGGTGGTCCGTAGGGTCGTGGTCGCGATAGAGCGCTTGCGCAATTTTCCGCAGTCTGGCCGCCCAGGTTCTGTTCCCAACGCCCGTTTCCTGGTGGTTCCTGGACTGCTCTATATCGTTGTCTATCGGGTAGGGGTCGATGCCGTTGACATAGTCGCGATCGTTCATTCCGCCCGCCGGGAACGGAAGTAAGGTTACGCTGCGCCGCTCGAAATTGCCGTTTTGCCGCGGGAACCGAATGACTCCCCCGTGGTTATGGGGGCATGTGGGACAATCAATACGAGCCGCCCGAGAGCATTTTCGATGGCCTTGAGCCGGCTATTTTCTTGGTTTTCATTGTTGCCATGTTTGCCATCATTCCTTTCACGCCGCTGTCTCCGTTCGAGGGCAGGGAGGCGTCCGCGCTCGACCAGCTGGCCGGTGTGAACACCCGTGAAACTGAAATCCGCAACGCGGTTGTGCCTGCCGCAACCCGGTTTACCGCCAAGCGCTTGCAGCAGGTGGAAGTGTTGGTCGAGACCGCTCCCGTCACGCGCTGAGGAAAACCCTCGTATCCAGCCGCGTTACAGCGTGCTCGCGATCCTTGGTGAGAAGGGCGAGCAACGATCCGACGAATTCCTGTCGCGCGCCCGCCTACGCGACCTCCTGACGTGCCGGATAACGGAAGCCTGCAGAAACAAGAAAGGGCGGCCTTTAGGCCGCCCTTTTTATTGATAGCCGTCGCAGTTAGACCGCGATGACCGCGACGATCTCATGGGTGCGCGGATGAATGATCAGCATCTGATCGCCCACCACGAGATAGAGATAGCCACGATAGGCCGGGACCACGCTGACGATGGTCGCCGGGATCGGATAGAACGTGTAGGACCGGCGCGGGACAACCGTGCCGACCGAAACGTTGAAGTTCACGCTGGTGACGCGCTTCACGTTCTGGGTCTTCAGCGTCTGGCTGATCTTCGTGCGTTGTTCGGAATTCAGATCGACCTTTTCCTGCTTGTCGGCGGACTGCGAGTCACGAGCCTGGCCATCCTGCTTCTTCATGTCGTCGGACTTGCCCTGACGCTGCTGGGTGTTCTCGCGGCCCTGCTGCGCCTTCTTGTCGGTGTCCTGCGACTGACCCTGGCCCTGACGCTGCTGGGTATTTTCGCGATTACCCTGCTGCGCCTTCTTCTCGGCATCCTGGGTGGAGGCCGAACCCGGCTTTTCGCCGCTCGGCTGGGTGGACTGGGTCCGGCGCTTGCCGTTTTCCTGCGACGGTGCAGCGCCTTCCTTCTTGGCTTCCGGCGAGGTGGCGGAGCCGGACTTCTGGTCCTGCTGCACGGAAGGCGAGCCACCCTGGCTGCGTTCCTGCTGCTGGGTGCCTTGAGCGTAAGCAGCGCCCGTCATCAGGGCGAGCGCGGCAACCGTGGTCAATAGTTTCGTTTTCATGGATTAGTTTCCTTCCTTTTGCTTTTTGGGTGAGGTTTCGCCGCCCGACTTCTGATCTTCGGACTTCGCCTGCGGAAGCTGAGTGCCGGTGACGGTGCCTGAGCCGGTGCCCTGCATCTCAGTCTTCGGAGCGGTTTCAGCGCCGGACTTCTGATCCTGCGGTTTGGTCTGCGCCGAAGCAGCGCCGATGCTGGCGAGGAATGCGAGCGCGGTCGCGCCAGCCAAAAGTGTCTTGGTCATTGGTATGCCTCCTTGTGAACGAATCTCCCCTTGGCGGGCGCATCGCGCACGCTTGTTCATGGAACTGCCGGTTGCCTTAATGGTTCCGGGAACTTCCAAAGCAGCCGAGAGAGCCGCTTGCGTCGGCTAGGAGCGGGTTCCGCGTCAGATTATATTCACGCGTATGACCGATTCCGCCCTTCCGCTCTCACAGCCAGAGGTTCCCAAACTTCAGGAATTATTTTTCGCCTTCCTCGGCATTGCTGCTTCGGGATTTGGCGGCGTGCTTCCATTCGCGCGCCGGATGCTGGTCGAGCAACGGCGCTGGATGAACGAGGAAGAGTTCGCGGAGGCCTTCGCGCTCTGCCAGTTCCTGCCGGGACCGAACATCATCAATCTCTCGGTGATCGTCGGCTCGCGCTATCACGGCGTGGCGGGCGCGCTCGCGGCGTTTCTCGGACTTGTCGGGTTTCCGACCTTGCTGATGATTTTCTGCGGCTATCTCTACGGCCTCTACGGCGAAGTACCGGTTTTGCGCGACACGCTGGCGGGGCTCGCCGCGGGCGCGGCAGGATTGTTGATCGCGATGGCGGCAAAAATGATCGCTTCGCTGGTCAAGGCGGGGCGAGTGTCGCCGCTCACATTTGTTGTGATCGGATTCCTTGCCGTCGGCATCGCGCGCATTCCGCTTTACTGGGCGGTGCTCTTTCTGGCGCCGGTCAGCATCGCCTATTACTGGTGGAGACCGCGGTGAAGCTGGAGTCCGCGCTCGCCACACTGGTTCTGAATCTCGCGCTGCTTTCGTTCATCACGGTGGGCGGGCTGCCTTCGATCATTCCCGAACTGCATCGCCTGATCGTGGAGAACAATGGCTGGCTGACCGGGCAGCAGTTCACCGATCTGTTCGCGATCTCGCAGGCGGCACCCGGGCCGAACATGCTGTTCGTGACGCTGGTCGGCTGGCAGATGGCGGGATGGAGCGGGGCCTTGCTGGCGACGGCCGCGATGGTAGGGCCGACCTGCGTCCTGACCTATTTCATGACGCGGCTCTGGGACCGCTTCAAGGATGCGCCCTGGCGGGTCGCGGTGCAGGCGGGGCTGATCCCGGTGACGGTCGGCTTTATCTCGGCGACCGCCTATCTCATCGCCCAGGCGGTCGACATCAGCGCGGTGGCGCTGGCACTCACTGCAGGCGTCGCGGCCTTCTCCTATTTCACGAATATCAACCCGCTCTGGGCGCTGGCGGTGGCTGCGGCCATCGGCTTCGCAGGGCTGGTTTGAGCTTTCTGGCCACGCATCGGCGGCGATGCTAAGGGAAGCCATGCTCGTGACGTTTCTCATCTTTGTCGGCGGCGGGATCGGCGCGGCCATGCGCCATGGCGTCAATGTGCTGTCCGCGTCGCTGTTTGGCCTGTCGTTTCCGTGGGGCACGTTCATTGTGAATGTTCTGGGATCCTTTTTGATCGGCGCGCTCGCCGCCTGGTTTGCCTTCAAGTCGGATGCGGCAGGCCAGAGCCTGCGGCTGTTTCTCGCCACCGGTATTCTCGGCGGCTTCACGACCTTCTCCGCGTTCTCGCTCGATTTCGCGCTGCTCGCCGAGCGCGGCGAGCTTGCGCAGGGGGCCGCCTATGTCGCGGGCTCGGTCGGGCTCTCGCTCGCCGCCGTATTCGCCGGTCTTTATCTCGTGCGCTCGCTTGGCTGAATCATGGGCGTCATCACGCTGAAAGTCGTCGATGACGAAGAGGGGATGCGGCTCGACCGCTGGTTCAAGGCGCATTATCCGTCGCTCGCCTTCGGGCATCTGCAAAAATTGCTGCGCAGCGGACAGGTGCGCGTCGACGGCGGCCGGGTAAAGACCAACACGCGGCTCAGCGCCGGCCAGAGCGTGCGCGTGCCGCCGCTCACGCGATCGCAGCCGCGGCCGGATGAAAAACCGGCGCGGGCGGAACGCGGACGCGATCGCGGCGAAGACAATGAACGCTTTGAGCGCGTGCCTGCGAAGAAATCCAGCAAGAACCCCGACGCGGATTTCCTGAAATCCATCACGCTCTATGAAGACCGCGAAGTGCTGGTGCTGAACAAGCCGTTTGGACTGGCGGTGCAGGGCGGCTCCGGCACCGTGCGGCATGTGGACGGAATCCTCGAAGCCTATCGCGACAAGGCGGGTGTAAAGCCGCGCCTGGTGCATCGCCTCGACAAGGACACCTCCGGCGTTCTCCTGGTCGCGAAGACGCGGCTTGCGGCATCGACCCTCGCCAAGACGTTTCGCTCTCGTGCCGCGCGCAAGATTTACTGGGCGCTCGTGGCCGGCGTGCCGAAGCCGAAGCAGGGGCGCATCTCCAGCTATCTCGCCAAGGGCACCGGCGCGGACGGCGAGAAAATGCAGATCGCGAAACACGGCGACAAGGATGCGAGCCACGCGCTCACCTATTACGCGGTGGTCGATACCGCCGCGCAGAAGCTCGCATGGCTTTCGCTGAAACCGGTGACGGGGCGCACGCACCAGCTTCGCGCGCATTGCGAGGCGATCGGGCATCCGATCGTGGGCGATCCGAAATACGCGAACATGGACTGGCCGCTTCCGGGAGGCTTGCAGAACCGGCTGCATCTGCTCGCACGGCGGCTCGTGATCCCGCACCCGAACGGCAAGGACACGATCGATGTCACAGCACCCCTGCCGCAGCACATGCAGCAGACCTGGAACCTGATCGGCTTCGATGCCTCGGGCTACGACCCGATTGAATCCGCGCCGGAGGACTAGTGTCCAAAGAGTCCGATGGCCCGATGCAGTCGGCGCAACGCGCGATGCGGCCAGTGCTGCCGAAGCGTTTCTATAAACAAGTCAGGATTGCCGAGCGGGACGGCGTCTTCGCGCTCGAACTCGACGGCCGCGTGGCGCGGACACCGGCGAAACGGCTGCTCGCCTTGCCGTCGCGTCCTTTGGGCGATGCGGTCGCGGCGGAATGGGCGGCGGTGACCGAAACCATCGATCCTGCGCGGATGCCGCTGACGCGGCTCGTCAACATCGCGATCGATCGGGTCGCGGACAATCCGGCGGATGTCATCGATGAAGTCGTCAACTATGCGGGCTCGGATCTGGTGTGTTACCGCGCGAGCGAGCCGGAAGGTCTGGTGGAAGCGCAGAATGCCGTCTGGAATCCGGTCCTCGATTGGGCGCACGATGTGCTCGGCGCGCGCTTCCAATTGAGCGAAGGCGTTCGCTATGTCGAGCAGGAAGCGGCGGCACTTGCCGCGGTTCGCGCCGATGCGGAGAAAATCTCACGGCCGTTTGCGCTCGCAGCCCTTGCCAGCGCCACCAATCTCACCGGCTCCGCGCTGATCCCGCTGGCGCTCGCCCGTGGCGCAATCTCCAGCGAGCAGGCATGGCAGGCCGCGCATGTGGACGAGGACTGGCAGATTTCGCAATGGGGCGAAGACGACGATGCGAAGCTGCGGCGGGAATTTCGAAAGCTGGGATTTGAAGCGGCGGCGAGGGTATTTCAGTTGAGCCGCTGACTCTTATTTGTCATTCCGGGGCGCCGCGAAGCGGCGAACCCGGAATCCATAGTCCCAGCGGCCTCAATGAAACTCGGTGGCTATGGATTCCGGACTGCCTCGCTTCGCTCGGCATCCGGAATGACAACTATCTTTTCTCCACCGCCGCCTGTGCGATCCGCTCGAACACATCGCGCCAGTCGCCGTGCTTCGTCTGGCGGAACAACCGCATCGACGGATACCAGATCGAATCCTCGCGATCGAGCAGCCAGTACCAGTTCGGCGAGGGAGTGAGGGCGGTGAACGCGGGTTTGTTCAAGGCGCCCGCGAGATGGGCCGCGAAAATGTCAGGCGCCACCACAAGATCGACGCTCTGAATGACCGCCGCCGCGTCCGACATGAAATCATGTTCCGTGTCGATTTGTTCGAGCGGCTTTTCGATCTTGTCG
This sequence comes from Xanthobacteraceae bacterium, assembly GCA_022844205.1. GTDB lineage: Bacteria > Pseudomonadota > Alphaproteobacteria > Rhizobiales > Xanthobacteraceae > JAUSIF01. The sequence goes on from JALHMF010000012.1 coordinate 50,518, forward strand.
CGGAAAGCGCTCGCCGCGATTTCGTCGCCGCCGAATTCCTTGTGCAGCGAGATCAGCCGCACGCCGGGAATGCTGGCGAGCGGCGCGAAATCCGCGAGCACGGGTGCCCGCGTGCCGGCCACGCGAAGCCTCGGCGGGTCCTGCCAGGCGATCCCGATTTTCAGGCCTTCGGTCCCGATCAGCTTTGCAAAGCGCTCCAGCCGCGCCGGCTCCACCGACAGATACGGCACATCCGCCGGCACGCGCGCGGTGCCGAAGCCGCCGGCGGCGGGCGCGCTCATCAGCGGGAAGTAGCGGATGAAGGCCGGGTCGTTCTCCAGCCGGTAGGGAGCGGCGACGGCGTTCTCGATCCCTTCGGCCGAACCGAAGAGTTTTGCGAGTTCGGGTACGGTGACGAGGGTGATGCGCGGCGCGGTGCCCTTGAAGAATTTCGGAAAACGCGCACCGAGGATCATCTCGCCGGCGCTGCCTTCCGAAAGCAGCAGAAGCTGCTCGCGCTTCAGCGGCGTGCCATCCCAGTATTTGGAGTGGCGCGGAACGGCAGGCGCATCGGCTGTGAACAGGCGGCGTTCGTAATTCGCCCAGGCCTTGTCCCATTCGCCCTGCAGCAACTGGAGACGTGAAAGCGCAAACGCGAGTTCGTTGCTGTCCGGATCGATCGACACCGCCTGATCGGCGTCGGCGCGCGCGGCGGCGATATTGCCTTCCGCGAAATGCACGGCCGAGCGGGCATGCAGGATTCCCGCCGACTTCGGGAGCAGCTTCTGCGCGGCATCGAGCGCGGCGAGCGCATCATTGTTACGGTTGAGTGCCAGCAGCGTCAGCCCTTTCAGGCGCAGCGCATCGGCATTGTTTGCATCGAGGGAAAGAGCCGTCTCGCTGACGGCTAGCGCCTCTTGCAGCTTGCCCGTCTGCAAAAGCGCGAAGCCGCGGCGGGTGTGGTTGCCCGAGGACGGAACGAGAGCGAGCGCCCGCTCATGGGCGGCAAGCGATTCTTCCGCGCGGCCGAGATTGCCAAGCGTGATCCCGCGCTCGGTGTGAAATTCCGCGATCCCGTTGTCGAGAGCGATGGCCCGCTCCACGGCGGCAAGCGCTTCCTCGCCACGGCCCATCGCGGCCAGCGCGCGGGCGCGGTTCGCATGCGCGAGCGCCAGATCCGGTTCGATCGCGAGCGCGCGCTCGATGCTCGCCAGCGCCTTGTCGAATTCCTTCATGCCGTGGTAGGCGACGCCGCGATTGAGCCAGCCGAAGGAATTCCGGTCGTCCGCGCCGAGCGCCTGATCGTAGAGCTTGATCGCCTCGCGGAAGCGGCCGAGCGCGGAAAGCGCATCCGCCTTGTTCGCGAGCGCGTCGGCGAAATTTGGCGCTGCCGAAATCGCGCGGTCGAAACAGGGAAGGGCTTCCAATGGTTTGCCTAGGCGCTCCAGCGCCATGCCCATGAAGTTGTGGGCGGCGGCATTCTGCGGCTCGGCGGCGATAATCTGTTTGAAGAGTTCGATGCCTTCGGCAAAGCGGCCTTCACGGCAGAGCGCGCGCGCGGATTGAAGCTGCTCGGCCGAACGCGATGCGGGGTTGGTCTCGGACATTCGATCAAGCCGTCTGTAAGAGGAATTGGCCCAAGCGGCTCAGGCGCCGCGTTTCTGGACCCAGAAATTGTACATGCTGGCAAAGGTATCGGGGTTCTTCTGTTCGAACTCGTGCCAGCGAGTCAAGTCGGCGTAATGCCCCGGTTCGGAGAAGAGTTTTGCGAAATCCGGGCCTACATTGATGGTGCTCTCGAAACCAAGAAACGACAGGCCGTTCGCGCTCAGGAAGTTCGCGATGCGCGGAAGGGTGAAGCGCTGCTCGTGAACATGAAACAGGAGATCGCGGCATTCGCTCAGGCTGTAGAAATCCGGCGCCTGCAGGATGCTTTTCAGTTTCGGATCGGCGCCGCCGATGATCTCCTGCCGGAATTTGCGGATCGCGCTTGCGGTGGAGCGATAGTTCTTCGCGGCGATTACGTTCCGCGCCGCGACGATATCCCTGCGGGCAAGCTCGCTATAGAGACCGATTGCCATCAAGCCTGACGGCCTCAGCAGCGACACGAGCTTGCGCCAGCCCGCTTCGGGATTTTCCATGTGGTGCAGCACGCCGGTCGAGACGATCAGGTCGAAACTCGCTTCGGGCAGGTTCAGCTTGAGAATGTCGGCCTGCGCGAATTCGACGTTTTGTAGTCCGAGTTCGATAGCCTTGCTTTTTGCGTAGGCGAGGCTGGCCAGGCTGAGGTCGATGGCAAGCGTCCTCGCGCGCGGGTAGGCGGAATATTCCGGCACCTGCTGTCCGGTGCCGCAACCGGCGATTAGCACATTGAATGCGCCGCCATTGTCTTCGCTTTGAATGTCCGCGTGCGGAAATTTCGCGCGCAGCTCGGAAATAATATCCCGTTGCCCGGCGCGCGACGGCACCTGCGTCCAGCGCGGATAAGGGTTTTCCTCATATTGCTCGCGTACTGCGACGGAAACCCTGTCGTTGATCCCGGTCAGGCGGGGAATTGTCTCGCGGAATGAATCGACGGTTTCAGGCTCAACGATCTGCTGCTTGATCAGCGTCTGCACGGCGGCCGGCCAGCCTTCGCGCGCGACCGGCGGCGAGATTTCATCAAGAGGCTGATAGGAAGCAGCGACCGCGATCCAGAGCGGCGCCAGTGCCTGCTTCTGCGAAGCCTTCAGGAGACGCAGCAGCCTGTCGAAGGATGCCTTCTCCTCCCTTTCGGCGCGCCAGACATATTCATTGATGGAACACTGTTGCGCGAGCGCGCTTGCGAACGTCAGCAGATCGTCCGGCGGAGGTTTGGAAGGATCAAGCCTGAGCGATTGTTCGAGGATCGCCCGGCGGATCGTGGTGAGAAACTTTTCGAGATCGAGATCGGAAACGAATGAAGATTGGAGCGCGGCCCGCAGCAGCGCATCGTCGTAAAGCCCGACGAGCGGGGCGGCGAGCGCGAATTCCTCCATCGATACCGGCTTTGGCCAGGCCCAGACCGCGCGCTCCATGAAGGGCCGCGCGGGTCCTGCCTTGATCAGTATCGCCGTTGCATTGAACAGCAGCCGCGGCGAAATCCATGCCTCCGAGAGCACGCGCGCAAGCAGCGCCCGCATGTCCGGCGTGTTGGAGATCGTGCCGGCGCGCAGCAATGCGCGCGCAAACGCGGTCTTCGTTTCGCCGGTTTCCGCGGCTTTCAGCGCCGTTGTGGCGTTGGCCAGCGCGCGGAGCGGATTGTTGTCGGAGGACTGCACGGGCCCGTTCATCGGGGCGGAATTGGCCATGGCTGGGAAGCTCGCGCAAGTCTTCATCCGCCTCATCCAGAGGAGCCGCGCGAAGCGCGGCGTCTCGAAGGATGAAGGCGGCCACTGATCTCGGGTTTACCCGAGATCAGGATGAATCTTGCGCAAGTCGGCTATAGCCGACTTGCGATGCTTCGAGACGCGCCGCTTTGCGGCGCTCCTCAGCATGAGGTTTGGATCAATCGATCGCTTCTTCTTCCGGCGCGATCACCTGGTCGGGGAATGTCGGATAGACCTTGGCGACCCGGCCCATCTGCTGCACGAGTGCCAGCACCGCGTCGATGTGCGGGGTCTCCAGCTCGACCAGCCGGCCAAGCTCCTGCACCGAGGTCAAGAGCGCGTCGATCTCCAGCGGGCGTCCCTTGTCGAGGTCCTGCAGCATGGAAGTGCGATGCGCGCCGACCTTGGCCGCGCCATCGATGCGGCGGTCGACATCGACGCGGAAATGCACGCCGATGCGGCGGCCGATGCGCTCGGCTTCCAGCATCATATGCCTGGAGAGATTGCGGGTGCCCGGATCGGTCGCGACCACATCGAGCGTCGCGCGGGTCAGCGCCGAGATCGGGTTGAAGCAGAGATTGCCCCAGAGCTTCAGCCAGATGTCGTTGCGGATTTCAGGCATCACCGGCGCCTTGAAGCCGGCCTTGTTCATGATGTCGGAGAGTTTCTGCACGCGCTCGGTGGTCTTGCGCGTCGGCTCGCCAAGCCCGAACTTGTCGCCGGAAATATGCTTCACGACGCCCGGCGCGGAAATCTCGGTCGCGGGATAAACCGTGCAGCCGATCACGCGCTCCGGCCCGATCGCGTCCCACTGGCGGCCGCCCGGATCGACGCTCTCGATGCGGCGGTTCGCGTACTGGCCCTCGAAACCATAGAAGTACCACCAGGGCAGGCCGTTCTGCGCCGTCACCACGGCGGTATCCTTTCCAAGCAGCGGCTTCATCTGCTCCGCCACTTCCCATGCCTGATGCGCCTTCAGGGCGACGATGACGTAATCCTGCGGGCCGAGGGATTTGGGATCGTCGGTCGCGTGCATCTGCGCCACCTTCTCTTCTTTATTGATGAGAAGCTTCAGTCCGTTCTGCTTGATGGCGGCAAGGTGCGCGCCGCGGGCGATGAGCGATACGTCGGCACCGGCGAGCTTCAGCAGCACGCCCATATAGCCGCCGATGGCGCCGGCACCGTAGATGCAGATTTTCATGCTCGTCCCTTCGTTCCGGGATCAGCCTATGACAGTTTTGGTGCGATGCAAAAACTGGCCAAAAGGTCGCGAAATTTACAGGTTTTACAAGGTTCACAACGGCCACACCCCATCCTTCGAGACGCCCGCCGTTTAGGCCCACTCTGCCTCATCCTGAGGAGCGAGCGCAGCGAACGTCTCGAAGGATGGGCGGCGGGCTCCTCAGGATGAGGTGTGGGGTTGGCCGTGTTAGGTTCAAGCTGCGATTCAAGGATTCCCATGACCGACATCAACGAACAACTGAAACACCGCCGCGCGGCCACCCTGAAAGGCGGCGGCGATGCGCGCATCGAGGCGCAGCACAAGCGCGGGAAACTCACCGCGCGGGAACGCATCGAGTTGCTGATGGACAAGGGCAGCTTCGAGGAATTCGACGCCTTCGTGCAGCACCGCGCCACCGATTTCGGTATGGAGAAGACGAAAGTCCCCGGCGACGGCGTCGTCACCGGCTGGGGCACGGTGAACGGGCGGCAGGTGTTCGTCTTCGCCAAGGATTTTACCGTCTTTGGCGGCTCGCTCTCCGAAACCCACGCGCAGAAAATCATGAAGATCCAGGACATGGCGCTGAAGACGCGGGCACCCATCGTCGGCCTGTTCGACGCGGGCGGCGCGCGCATCCAGGAGGGGGTCGCCGCACTCGGCGGCTACGGCGAAGTGTTCAAGCGCAATGTGATCGCGTCCGGAGTCATTCCGCAAATTTCCGTCATCATGGGGCCGTGCGCGGGCGGCGATGTCTATTCGCCCGCGATGACTGATTTCATCTTCATGGTGAAGGACACGAGCTACATGTTCGTGACCGGGCCTGACGTTGTAAAGACCGTCACCAATGAAACCGTCACGGCGGAAGAACTCGGCGGGGCCCGCGTGCACACCACGCGCTCGGGGGTCGCCGACGGTGCCTTCGAGAACGATGTGGAGGCGCTGCTGCAAATCCGCCGGCTGCTGGATTTCCTGCCCGCGTCCTACGAGAGCGGCGTGCCGGAATGGCCGACCAGGGACGAGATCGACCGCATCGAGCCGTCCTTGGACAGTCTCGTGCCGCAAAACGCCAACCAGCCCTACGACATCAAGGAGCTGATCCAGAAGACCGCCGACGAGGGCGACTTCTTCGAGATCAATGAGGCCTTCGCCAAAAACATCGTCACCGGCTTCGGCCGCGTCGCCGGCCGCACGGTCGGCTTCGTCGCCAACCAGCCGATGGTGCTCGCGGGCGTGCTCGACTCGGATGCCTCCCGGAAGGCCGCGCGCTTCGTCCGTTTTTGTGATGCCTTCAACATTCCGCTCGTCACCTTCGTCGATGTGCCGGGCTTCCTGCCGGGCACGAGCCAAGAATATGGCGGGCTGATCAAGCATGGCGCGAAGCTCTTGTTCGCCTATAGCCAGTGCACGGTGCCGCTGGTGACGGTGATCACGCGCAAGGCTTACGGCGGCGCCTATGACGTGATGGCGTCGAAGCACATCGGCGGCGACGTGAACTATGCCTGGCCCTCGGCGCAGATCGCGGTGATGGGCGCCAAGGGGGCGGTGGAGATCATTTTCCGCGCCGACATCGGCGATGCCGAGAAGATTTCCGCGCGCACCAAGGAATATGAGGAACGCTTCCTGTCGCCGTTCGTGGCGGCCGAGCGCGGCTACATCGACGAGGTGATCGAGCCGCACGAGACCCGCCGCCGCGTCGCGCGCGCGCTCGCGATGCTGCGCACCAAGCACGCCGAACGCCCGCGCAAGAAGCACGACAACCTTCCGCTCTAGAAAGCCGTTATGGCCCGCCTGAAGATCCACACGGAAAACCATCTGGCGAGCCGTGTCGGCTGGCTGCGCGCTGCCGTGCTCGGCGCCAATGACGGCATCATCTCGACGGCGAGCCTGATCGTCGGCGTCGCGGCGGCGACGCCCGATCGCGCTGCCATGCTCATCGCCGGCATCGCGGGGCTTGCGGCGGGGGCGATGTCGATGGCGGCGGGCGAATATGTCTCCGTCAGTTCGCAGGCCGACACCGAAGCCGCCGATCTCGCGCGCGAGCGGGCGGAACTGCGCGACCAGCCGGAATTCGAGCTGAACGAGCTCGCCGACATTTACGCCGCGCGCGGCGTCGAGAAGCCGCTCGCCCTGCAGGTGGCGAAGCAGCTGATGGCGAAGGATGCGCTCGCCGTCCATGCGCGCGAGGAACTCGGCATTTCGGAAATCACGCAGGCGCAGCCGGTGCTCGCGGCGGTGACCTCGGCGATCACCTTCGCGGCGGGGGCTGCGATGCCGCTCATCGCCACGTTGCTCTCGCCGCTCGATCATATTCTCTACATCGTGTCCGGCTCGACGATTGTGTTCCTGGCGCTCCTGGGCGCGCTCGGCGCCTATGCGGGCGGGGCGCCGTTGCTGAAGGGCGCGGTGCGGGTGACGTTCTGGGGGGCGATGGCGATGGGCATTACCGCGCTCATCGGCAAGCTGGTGGGACACGCGGTTTGATCGTTTGTCATGGCCGGGCAAAAGGCGCGAAGGGCGCGGTGGGTATCAGCATTCGTCATGGCCGGGCAAAAGGCGCGGCGAAGCGCCGTCTTCGCGCCTGAAGTCCCGGCCATCTCGCTTAGGGAGGCTTTGCCTGAAATCAGTGCCCGCCTAAGCGGGATCACCGGGACACCCGGTGATGACTATAAGAGAACGTCATGGCCGGGCTTGACCCGGCCATCTCGCTTGGGGAGGCTTTGCCTGAAATCAGTGCCCGCCTGAGCGGGATCACCGGGACGAGCCCGGTGATGACTATAAGAGAACGTCATGGCCGGGCTTGACCCGGCCATCTCGCTTGGGGAGGCTTTGACTCAATAGAGGAAACGCAAATGCAGCTCACCCGCGCCGACTATCAGGGCAACGATTTCAACCGCAGCGTATGCACCTTCACCATGCGGAACGGGGCGGACACCGTGCAGTTCGCCGCGAGCTGGGCGCTGATGGACGCGATCGAGGCCGGTCCGCGCTCGCACAGCGGTCAGCGCGACGCGCAGTTCGCGCGGCTGCGCGACCGGATCGAGGCCATCGCCGAGCGCAAGTTCTTCTCGATGCGGGATGGCGAGCGGCCATCGAAGATCATCATCCTGACCGCGATGGATGTGGGGGTTTAGGGTGAGCGTTGGATGGATGCGCGGGAAGCGCGATTTGCAGAGAGACAGTTTATGCAGACGACATTATGGCCTGCACCCGGTTCCGAAGACACCGAGTTAGGTGTTTTCATGGGACCGGAGGTGCGTCATGGAGAGGCGGAAGTTTACGCGAGAGTTCAAGCTTGAGGCCGTGCGGCTGATCAC
>JALHMF010000013.1 GCA_022844205.1 Xanthobacteraceae bacterium
GTTCCGATGGCCTTTCGCCGGGCCTTGCGCTTGCGAACTGTCAGCCCTTCCTCGCGGTAGAGCCGATAGATACGGTTGACGCCTGACGGCTCACCCTGTTCCCGCAGCAGAATGAACAGACGGCGGTAACCGAACCGACGGCGCTGGTTGGCAAGATCACGCAGGCGGGTGCGCAGCTCGATGTCAAGCGGTCGTCGGGACTGATAGCGGATCATCTTGCGATCGGCGGCAACGAGGCTGCAGGCCCGGCGCTCGCTCATCTGCAGAACGTTACGAAGATGAGCGACAGCCTCGCGCTTGGCGGCGGGCCCTACCATTTTTTTGACAGAAGCTCCTTCAGTGCAGCCTGGTCCAGGATCGACTCCGCCAGCAGCTTCTTCAGCTTGCGGTTCTCGTCTTCCAGCGACCGCAGACGCTTGGCGTCCGACACGTCCATGCCGCCGTACTTGGCCTTCCAGTTGTACAGTGTCGCTTCCGAGATGCCGTGCTTGCGGGCCAGATCGGCTGTCTTCGCGCCGGCCTCGTGCTCCCGCAAAACCACGATGATCTGTTCTTCAGTGAACCGCTTCCGCTTCATCGTCCGTCCCCTTTCTGAGGCCGGACTCTAACTCCGCGTGGAGGAAAAACTCAGTGGCAGGTCACAGCCCAACAATCCAAATTTGGTTTAGGCCTTTCTTTTCATCCAGCGTTAAAATAAAACGCCGGGCTTAAAGCCCGGCGTTTATTTATCAATATAACGACCGTTAACAAATCCAACGTCCGCGATGCGTGCAATCGACGACATAACGTCCACGCGATGGATCGTAAACAGCCTGACCGCCACCCCTGTGGTAACCACCGTAGTAGTAGTGGCGACGATCGTGACGGCGAGCGCCTTCATAGATCAGGGCAAGCGCGCCGAGACCGAGCAATGCACCGCCATAATGGCGGCCGCGCCAACGGCGAATAGGGGTTACATCGTCTGTCGGTGCCGCTTCCTTCAGCGCCCCGCTGTTCGAAGCAAGCGGTGCGGAAAATGTCGGGTTGATCGCGCCAACTGTCACCGTTGCGGCGACACCTAGTACGAGCATCGTCTTGGTGAGAAACCTTTTCATTGTCTCCACTCCTAGCCTTAGGCCCATTTATACGATGATAACGTCGAGCTCGACATAAGTATCCAAAGAAATTTCACAATACTGCGAGCGCTTATGAACGAGTGTTCATGAGTCGTTGAAATTTTCGGCTTTCTTAAGCTATTTCCCGATGCAGTTTTCTGAGTGCAAAACCTTTCGACCCTCGTCGGGTGCAGGGTCAACGTAGGAATGCAGGTACCGAAGCCATAGGTTTACATTGGCAGCGCCTGTTATCCGGCAATGCTTAGAAGTCACACATGCGCTAAAAAAGCATAAAAAATGCAGAGCTCTGTTCTAACGAATCCCCATAGGGAGCAGGCGCAGCTTACGGATTAGCCCGACGCTTTTTCTAGTTCTTGTCGGATCTGTATCTGGAAGCGTGCGAAGTGTGTGAGCGATGTTTCCTGGGCGGTCTGTTCGACGCGTCATCAGTTCGTGAACGTGCGGCTGAAAGAATGACGGATTCGAAAACTCAACAGCCCATCGATCATCATAGGGATAATCCTTAAAGCGAATCGCTTCACCAACTGTGTCCTTGGAATAACGGTTCACGTTGTAGAAAACGTCGCCAGGCTTTAGCAATTGGTGGATCAGATTGAAATAACCGGCAATTACACCACGATTCATTTCCATCATTGACCGAGTGTTTATGAGCAGGCTTGCGGTTTTAACGTGCTGCGAGAGCCATCCTGGAAGCAATGTGAAGTCGTAATCTTCCGGTTCAATCGGTTTACCGTTTGTGAAGTCGTCGAACAGATAAAATTTTGCGCTCGGATTTAACTGAAATAGATAATAGGTTTGCAGCGTGAGGGCTTCCGGCAGATCTAGTGAAACATAAGAAGCCTTTGGAATTCGTTTCTTCAGCTTGTGCGCAAGGCCGCCGTACCCACCACCAATCTCAACGATGATGTTTGTGTCGCCCATCTCGACGTAGCTAATCTTCCAGAGATACTCGCACAAAACCAGTTCGTGAAAATTGATCTGCCGGCCACTGATCTTGTGCGTGACCGGATGGCCTATCTCTGTTTCGGAATATCGGTCAATCCAGTCCGCGCCGACAACGCGCGAAAGGCGCTCATAAGCATCGGCGGTTTTGAACCATCCTGCTTTGTCCTCTAGGTCCGCTTTCAGGGTGTTTGAACGGAAGCGTTGAATCTCGTCTGAACGCAGCATGCTTTGCATTTTTGGAGTGAAGAACATCTCCCAGTGTTTTGATTTCGCGCCGGGTTCGTAGGCTGCAAGCATTAGGTCAAGGTTTCGAATAAGTCTCTCGCGCATGCACGAACCCTCAATTCTTTCTAATTGTCCATTCACTTTGAACAATCGAGTACCTGACTAAAGGTCAGTTGCTCCCAAAATCAATCAGTATCACCGCAAAGAAATTCAGTGCGTTAGGAGTCTCAAATTCTAAAGAAATGACATAAAAAAACGACGAGAAGTCTCATGGGACTTTTTTCAAATATCCCAAATTTCTTATAGTTGATTAGGAAGTAGGGGCAAGTGATTGAAAAGATTGGTGAGCCCGGATGGAGTCGAACCATCGACACCCTGATTAAAAGTCAGGTGCTCTACCGCTGAGCTACGGGCCCTTCTGCGGGGCAGAGGTACGGGCGCTGTTGCGCCGCGTCAATAGTGGGCAGGAATCGCCGCTCTCTAGCTATCCCGGAACTCCGACGCCGCCCGTAACCCGAGCAAATGCGCGAATTTTTGGCGTCTGCCGATCCTGTCTGGCGAGGCACCGCCGCACGCACTAATGTGCAGGCCGAGGAGTACCCATGCCCGTCCTGAATCACATCGCCGGCCGCGTCGAGGAAATCGCCGAATGGCGGCACGACCTGCACATGCATCCCGAGCTGCAATATGATGTCCACCGCACGGCGGCGACCGTCGCGGAGAAACTGAAGGCGTTCGGCTGCGACGAGATCGTGCCGGGCATCGGCCGCACCGGCGTTGTCGGCGTCATCCACGGCAAGAAGAAGGGGGCCAAGGTCGTGGCCTTGCGCGCCGACATGGATGCGCTGCCGTTGCAGGAAATGACCGGTCTGCCCTACGCCTCGAAGACACCCGGCAAGATGCACGCCTGCGGCCATGACGGCCACACCGCGATGCTGCTCGGAGCCGCGCGGCATTTGTGCGAGACACGGAATTTCGATGGTACCGCGGTGGTGATTTTCCAGCCCGCCGAGGAAGGCGGCGCCGGCGCCAAGGCCATGATCGACGACGGCCTGTTCGAGCGCTTCGGCATCCACGAAGTCTACGGCATGCACAACTATCCGGGACAAGCGGTCGGCACCTTCGCGATGCGTCCGGGTGCGATCATGGCGGCGGCGGATCGGCTGCGCATCGACATCGAAGGCAAGGGCGGCCACGCGGCACGCCCGCACCGGGCGATCGATACCATCGTTGTCGGTGCCGCGATCATCAATGCGTTGCAAACCATTGTCTCGCGCAACGTCGATCCGATCGACAACGCGGTTGTTTCCATCACGCAGTTCGAAGGCGGCCATACCGACAACGTGATTCCGCAAACCGCCTTCATGCGCGGCACCTGCCGTAGCCTGAAGCCGGAAGTGCGCGACCTGCTCGAAAAGCGGGTGAAGGAAGTCGTGGAGGGCATTGCCGCCCTGCATGGCGCCGTCGCGAAGGTTCACTATGGCCGCGACTATCCGGTGGTGGTGAACGATCCGGGCGCGGTGGAATTCGCCGAGTCGGTCGCCACCGAGATCGCTGGCAAGGACAATGTGAATCCGAACGTGCTGCCGGTGATGGGCGGCGAGGACTTCGCCTTCATGCTGCAGAAGCGGCCGGGTGCGTTCATCTTCATGGGCAACGGCGACACCGCGAACCTGCATCACCCGGCTTACGACTTCAACGACAAGGCGATCCCGTTCGGCGCCAGCTACTGGGTGCGGCTCGTGGAAAAGGCGATGCCCGCGTGAGGATGTACGCGCTGGCCGTCGCGATCCTGCTGCAGGCGGCGGGCTGGATTTCCGTTATAACCGCTGGCGTGTTTGCCTATCGGCAGTTCTATGCGGTTCCCGGCTGGATCGCGAAATATTCGGGCCTGGGCGCGTTTCGTCCGTTTCTTCCGGCGACTATCGCCGCGATTGGACTCATCCTGGTTGCGCTCGGTGTGCTTCTTCACCTGAACGCGCGCCGAAATTAAATCGCCTTCAAAGATGTTTCGGTACGACGAACATCAAACAGACCGCGGCGAACCAGGCGCACAGACCGAGAAAAACCGCGAGCCGGTAGTCGACCTTGTCGGCCAGAAAATACGCGGTGCCGAGGAAGGCGAGATAGACCGGCACCGTCTTTGCCGCGGCGGTGGCGGTTTCGTGAATTCCCTCGACGCTTCCCTTCGAGCCGACCGCGAGCAGCGCGAAGATCGTAAAGATCGGAAATAGCGGCAGAATGCCGGGCAATATGTTACCGCGCTTCGAAGCCCAGACGATCGAGGCAGTGACGAGCCCGCCCAGCAGGCCTTTCCAGAGAATGTCCAAGGATGATTTCCTTTGCAGCGGATGAAGAACGCCAAAGAATAAGCACAGGCACACTCTAGGCGGCAGTAAAAAATCAAGAGACAATGACCTATGCACCGAAATGCCATAGCCTTGATCTCGGACAAGAATATTTTTCCAGCCGCCGTGTTTCTGGCGCATAAACTGATCCAGTTCAATTCTCGCTCGGACACTGACGTTGTTATCCTGTCGGACTGGAAGTCGGGGTTCGCCGATGCACGGGCTCTCGTGCCGAACGTCGTTCTGCTCGAATGCGATTTCGAAGAGCCCGACTATGGGATGCATCGGCCTACTTTTCGAGAGAAAACTGCATATTATCTAATTTGCATGCCGCATTCATTGGCGGATTACTCGCGCATCCTGTACCTCGACATCGACATCTATGTCGCATCCGGAAAACCGTTTGATTTGTTCGATCTCAATCTGGGCAGGCATCCGATCGCCGCGGTGCGCGACATCAACATGATGTTCCGCGCACGCCACCTCAATAGCGGGGTTGTGCTGATCGATGCCGATGTCTACCGGCAGACCGGCATGGAGGAAAAAGCCTTTGACTTGATCAGAACGAAGGAAAAACTTTCACCGATCGCTCGCGATCAAGTGATCCTGAACGAGCTGTACAAAGGCAACTGGCTCGAACTTTCGCCAAGCTTCAATCAGAGTTCAAAATACATGCGTACGGAACTCGCCGATGCGTTTCCGCCGGAAATTCTTCACTTCATTGGTCCAGTGAAACAATGGAGTACGCCGTCATTCGCGGAAAACCATCCCGCGCGAACTGGACTAGTCGATTTTCTTGCTGGCTCGCCCTGGAAAGATTTTGTTGGCTCCTCGCAGGTTCTTCCGGAACTATTGAAGACGCAAATATCGAGACTGTCGGACATGGGAGCGAATACAAACGATTTCGTCGCTTTCCTGAAAACGACGGAGTTCGCCGACGTTGTTCAGGGCCTCACGAAGCCGCGGCTGGATTGCTTGTGACCTGCCCGAAGGGGTTTGTGCTCTCGTCGTTTTGTAAATTTGCCACACGGCGGAGTCAGAATTTTGCTCTGCGGCATAAGGATGGAGCAATTTACGCGCGTATTAACGCCGAGATGTTCCATCGTTCGGCGTATTTCTCCGGCTTCCCAACTTCGCGCAATTGTCCGAGACTGTTGGTATTCAAACTGGTGGCATTCGACCGCCGGAAAAACGCAAGACGAGGGAGGTCAGCTATGCGTTCACCGAGCATTGCGAGTCTGTTGGCTTGCGAAACGCGGGGCCGAGATTTCAGTCCAAGCAGCGCATCGACTACCTGATCCATTCGCTCAAGGAGTTCCGCGACAACCAGCGTTCCGGCGCGGACACCCTGATGGCGGCGGCGATCTTCGGCGCCTCGGATGCCGAACTTGTTGCGCTTGCACACTATGCGGCCTCAAAATAAGCCGATGAAATCGCGTGATAAATCCGTTCCACGGCTTGCCGTGAATGGACCGAAGGATCTTGTGCAACGAAACCAAACTTGCGCTAGAGTCTTGTGATAAGGCTGGTGTTCGAAACGGGCGAAAAACCTGAAGGGAATTACGTTATGGCATGGACCAAACCCACCCTCGTCGAAGTCTGCATCGGCATGGAAGTCACCGGCTACGAATCCGCCGAGTAAATAGCGGCGCCTCCGCGCGCCTGTTCTCATGCCGCGCCTGACCGCCATTGTTCTCGGATCGGCGGCAGGCGGCGGCTTTCCACAATGGAATTGCCGCTGTCCCGTCTGCGCACTCGCGTGGGAAAGCGACCCGCGCGTGAAAGAACGTACGCAGACCAGCGTTGCCGTAAGCGGCGACGGCAAGCACTGGACATTACTGAACGCTTCCCCCGATCTGCGCGAACAGATCGCCCGCACGGCCGATTTGCAGCCGCGCGTTTCGAAGCGGGAAAGTCCGATTGCCGCCGTGCTGCTCACGGGTGCCGAGATCGATCAGGCAGCCGGGCTGCTGCATCTGCGCGAGGGGCAGGAGTTTTCCTTGTTTGCGACGGCCCAAACGCAAAACACGCTTGCAGCCAATCCGATGTTTGAGGCGCTTTCACCGAACTTCGTGAAACGCGAGCGCATTGCGCTGGGCGATAAGTTCACGCTGCCCGGCGGGCTGCAAGCGGAACTCTTTTCCGTGCCGGGCAAGGTGCCGCTCTATCTCGAAGGGTCCGGCACCATGCAGGAAGGCACGAATGTCGGGATCGATATTTCCGCGGGAGGTGCCCGGCTCGTCTTTATTCCGGGGGCGGCGTCCATTCCCGATCCGCTGATGCAGCGGATCGGCACCGCCGACACGGTGCTGTTCGATGGCACACTGTTCACCGACGATGAAATGATCCGGCTCGGCGTCGGCGAAAAAACCGGCTTGCGCATGGGCCATATGCCGGTGAGCGGCGAAGGCGGCTCGATGCGCGCGCTTGCATCGGTGCGTGCACGGCGCATCTATATTCACATCAACAACACCAATCCGCTGCTGATCGAGGATTCCCGCGAACGGGCGGAAGTGGAGCGGAACGGCTTCGAGATCGCCGAGGACGGAATGGAGATCGAGGTTTGAAGCTGATGTCGGGCGATGAACTGGAAGCCGCACTCCGCGAGATCGGAGCGAAGCGCTATCATCGACTGCACAAGTTTCATGAAATGCTGCATGGCGGCCACTGCACCAAGGGACAGGTGCAGGCCTGGGCTTTGAATCGCTACTATTATCAGGCGATGATCCCGATCAAGGATGCGAGCCTGATCGCGCGCGCGGACGATTCCGCGCTCCGGCGCGAGTGGCGGAAGCGGCTCGAGGATCACGACGGCATCGCCGAGGACGATGGCGGGATTGCGCGCTGGCTGAAGCTGACCGACGCGCTCGGCCTCGACCGAGAACTCGTGCAGTCAACGCGCGCGATCCTGCCGGGCACGCGCTTCGCCGTCGATGCCTATGTGCGTTTCGTCCGCGAGAAGACGCTGCTCGAAGCGGTCGCATCATCGCTCACGGAACTATTCTCGCCCGTCATCATCAGCGAGCGCATGAGCGGGATGCTTGCGAACTATGAATTTGTGACCCCGGCGGCACTGTCCTACTTTGAAAAGCGTCCGCCGCAGGCCGGCCGCGACGCCGACTTCGCGCTCGACTATGTGAAGCGGCACGCCACCAAAACCCCGGAACAGCAGCAACTGGTGCTCGCGGCCCTCGAATTCAAATGCAGCGTGCTTTGGGCGATGCTCGATGCGCTGTATCATGCCTATGTCGAGCCGAAATTCGTGCCGCACGGCGCGTTCCTGCCGGAGGACCAGAAGTGAACGATCCTGCTCCGCAATTCCTGTCACCGAACGCGAAGCCCGCGTTCGCCCCGGGCGTGCGGCTTGCCAACAGCGAGGCGCATGGCGGCTGGGTGCTGCTGGCACCCGAGCGCGTGCTCAAGACCGACAGCATTTCGTATGAGATTCTGAAACGCTGCAACGGCGTGAATTCCATTTCCTCGATCGTGAACGATCTCGCGACAACCTTCGACGCACCGCGCGAAAAAATCTTCGCGGATGTTTCAGCGCTGTTCGTGCAGCTTGCGAGCAAACGGATGGTGAACATCACATGAGCGCGGAGGCGGCCACACTGCAAAAGCCGCTCGGCCTGCTCGCCGAACTCACGCATCGCTGTCCGCTTGGCTGTCCTTACTGTTCGAACCCGGTTGAACTGGAGAGCAGGACCGGCGAACTCGACACGGCAACATGGGCGCGTGTGTTTCGGGAAGCCGCGCAGCTTGGGGTGTTGCAGGTTCATCTTTCCGGCGGCGAACCCGGCGCGCGGCGCGACCTTGTGGAGATCACCAAGGCGGCGCGCGATGCGGGTCTCTACAGCAACCTGATTACATCGGGGGTTGGCATCAATACGGATCGGCTGCGCGAACTGGCCGATGCAGGTCTCGATCATGTGCAGGTTTCCATTCAGGACAGCGAGCCGGTCTCCGCCGACACAATAGCGGGCTATGAAGGAGCCTTCGAGCGCAAGCGCACGCTCGCGAAGGATACTGTGCAGCTTGGGCTGCCGCTTACCGTCAACATGGTCGTGCATCGGGCGAACATCGAACGGGTCGAGGAGATGATCGAACTGGCGCTCGGCTTTGGCGCTTCCCGCGTCGAGATCGCCCACGCGCAGTATTACGGCTGGGCGCTCAGGAATCGCGATGCGCTGATGCCAACGCGCAAACAGGCGGAGCGCGCGGCGGAGAAACTGGTGCCGCTGCGCGAACGCTATCGCGGACAGATCGTGATTGATGCCGTGGCGCCGGATTATCACGCGCGCTATCCGAAGGCCTGTGTCGGCGGATGGGGCAGGCGCTCGCTCAACGTCACACCTTCGGGCCGTGTGTTGCCCTGTCATGCGGCGGAAACGCTGCCGCTCGAATTCTGGAACGTGCGTGAACATTCGCTCGCGGAAATCTGGGGACGCTCGCCCGCGTTCCAGGCGTTCCGCGGCACCGGATGGATGCAGGAGCCGTGCAAAAGTTGCTCCCGCCGCGAGCAGGATTTCGGCGGCTGCCGCTGTCAGGCATTCGCACTCACGGGGGATGCGGCTGCGGCCGATCCGGTCTGTCATCTGTCGCCGCATCACCATCTGATCGAAGCGCTCTCCGGCGGGCAGGGCGCGGGCGAATATGTCTATCGCCGGATGAATACGAGCACTTCGGCCCGCTGATTCACCGCGTTCAGCGACGGCTGCGCTGCGTGCTTCACACCGCCGGCAATAGCGGCTAATCAATTCGCCCGAGAGTTGCGAATGAATATTCCCACGTTCCTGCGTAATCCTGCGATGCTGCTCTCGGCCGTCTCCGGGCTGATTGTGCTGAGCTGGTTCGCGCTCGGATGGCCGGTCGAGCTTCCGCGCACGCCGCTCGGCGTGAACGAAAAACTGGATTGCATTTCCTATTCGCCGTTTCGCGCGGGCGAGTTTCCCGCTGCCGGTGTGGTTATTCCGGCGCAGCGGATCGATGAGGATCTGGCAAAACTCGCAGCCCTCGCGTCTTGCGTGCGCACGCATTCCACCGGTTTTGGATTGGATCGCCTGCCGGCACTCGCGCAGAAGCGCGGCATGAGTGTTGTGCTTGGCATTTCGCTTTCGCGCGATCAGGCGGAGAACAAGCGCGAGATTGAAAGGGCATTTGCGGCGGTCAATGCCAGCCGTGCCGCGATCCGCTCGCTGGTGGTGGGCGAGGGCGTGCTCTCTCGAAACGAAATGAGCCCCGCGGAACTCGCCACGATCATTCGCAGCGTTCGCCAGAGCGCGCGCGTGCCGGTTACTTACGCCGACAATGCGGATACCTGGCTGCGCGCGTCCGATATTATCGGCATCGTCGAAACGATCACCGTGAATTTCGAGCCCTATTCGGCGCGCTATCCGGTTTCCGTTGCCTCCGTTCAGCAAGGAATGCGCGAGTTGCGTGCGAAATTTGCATCCGTCTATCCGGGCAAGGAAGTGATCTTCGCCCGCGCCGGCTGGCCGAGCGAGGGACGCATGCGCGACGGCGCCCGGGCGTCACGGGCCGATCAGGCCATCGCGATTCAAGAGATGCTCGCCGCGGGCAAGGCCGGCAATTTCCGCGTTCATCTCTTTGAAGCATTCGATCAGCCGTGGCGGATGCGCAGCGACGGCACGGCCGCCGCCAGCATGGGCCTGTTCGAAGGCGACAGCAGGGAGTTGAAATTCCGTCTCGGCGGGCAGTTGAGCAATCATCCCTACTGGTTTTTTCAGGGGGTGATCGGCGTGATGTCCGTGCTGGTTGTGTTCGCGGCGGCGTTTCTGGGTGCGCGCAGCGGCGGACCTTTCGACATAAAAAAAATGAACGGGCTGCCGGTGGCGGCAATCGCGCTTGTGAGCGGTCTCACCATTGGCGAAGCGCTGACCGATGCCGCCCGGCAGGACCAGTCGTTCTTCGGCTGGATTTACGCGGCTTTCTTCGTGATACTTGCCGTTGCGGTGCCGATGATATGCGCGGTCGCGGCCATCCGGCGCGTGCCGTTCGAAGGCTTCGCGTCGATCCTCGATCCGCTCTCGCGCAATCTCGTGCAGCCTTTTTCGCGGATTGTCGCGGCGGCGCTGATTCTGGTCACGCTGGCCGCGATCGAGCTTGCGCTGGGTCTCGTTTTCGAGCCCGCCAGCCGGGAGATCCAGTTCGCGGCATTGACCGCGCCGGTTGTCTCGCTGTTGGTGGTGTCGTTCGCCAATCCACCCGGCGAGCGGCGGGATACGGCCGCGGAGATTTCAGCCGCGGGCCTGCTGATTGCGGCCGCGGTATTTCTCTTCTTCAGCGAGGGCGTCTTGAACTGGCAGGCTCTCTGGTTCGAGGCGCTGCTGGTCTTGCTTGCATGGGTCTTGGTAAGGGCACGGGGCGCGCGAACGACAGGATAAGCAAACCGGCTGCAAGCGCGGACAACGGCGTGTTGTAGAGCAGGAGCCCGAACACGGCCGTTGAGACAGCCAGCAGGAAAACCCGGAAGTCCGGTTTCCAGAGATGCCAGGCCGCGGCGATCATCGCCATGCCGCCAAACAATTGTGTGTCGCGAAAGTCGGCCGTTGCATTGCGCAGGAAACAAGTTGCGCGCAACAGGCCCGCCGCGCAGTCGAGTTCGACCTCGCGCGAGCCGAGCACGAATGTCCGCAGGTAAAACGCCGCGAAGAACGCCGCACAGGCAAGCGCAATCGCGATATTGGTCTGGCGCGGATTGGGCAAAAAGTAGCGCATGGCTGACGATGCCATGCGCGGGCGGCGGACCGCAATCGCTCAGTTCTTCCTGTCGGGGTTGCGGTTAAAAGGATCGGTCGCGATCACGACCCCCGCGATGACGAGCACCATCCCGACCGCGTGGTAGGTGCGGAAAATTTCCCCCAGCAGCAGGATCGCGAACAGCACGCCAAACACCGGTGTCAGGTAGAAGAAAATCCCTGCAACTGAAGGACCGACCCGCTTCACGCTCATCTGGAACGCGCCGAAAGCGCCGACACCGGGAATGAGTGCCAGCGAAACAATGCTGAGCCACGCAGGGCCGCTCGACGGGACGATGCCTGTTGTGCCGATTTCGTACAGCACGAACGGCAGCAGACAGAGCGCACCCATCAGCGCAATCGAAGCGAAGAGGGTGAGTGTCGGGAGATCCTTCACCTTTTCGCGCTTCAGCATGACCGAGTAGATCGCCCAGCTGATTGCGGCCGCCAGCATGCCGATGTCGCCGATGTTGAACTGGAACGATTGCAGATTGGCGAAGTCGCCATTCAGCACGATCACCGCGACTCCGGCGAAGCCCATCAACAATCCCGCCATCCGCAACCAGGTCAGCCGCTTGCCGAAATAGAACGCGTCCATCAGCACGATCAGCAGCGAAGAAGAATTGTAGATCAGTGCGGCGTTGGTGGCGGTCGTGTAATGCAGCGAGATGTAAACCCCGCCGCCGCAGATCACCATGCCGAGGACGCCGAGCATGAAAATATCGAAGGCGGCGGCGCGCAGGCGATCCCATGCAGCCACGATGCCCGCCAATGCAAACGGCAGCAGGATGAGCGCTGCGAGCGACCAGCGCCCGAAGGCGAGCGTCCACGGCTGCACCAGTCCCGCCGATGCGCGCCCAATGAGGACATTGGACGAGAAGAACAACGGCATCAGGATGAGCAGGAGATAGGTGCTGAATTTGGATTTCATCGTAAGTTTGGAACTGCTACTGAAAAATTAATGTCTTCAGGGTTGATTTCTGATATTCTATTAGCATGTCGATACCATCAAAAAATCGCTTAAAACGATCCGCTTCTGGCAAGTTTGTGCTGGGCAGCGGTCGTTTCTCAAAGATCAGCGCCGTTGAAGGTATCAAAAGAACAAGGGCTATGAAAAAAAGGGCAAAAAATTTCGATGATCAAGGCCTGAGCGTGGCCCAGCGGCGCGCGATACTGGTCAAAATCTACCGCAAAAAAGCTTGAGCCTTTAGCGCAATGTATGACGTCGCGGACGACACGTATTGTTATCCGGGCACGAATGTAATCATCAACAAACTCAGCACTCGTCGACAATCTGTCCTTGATGAATTTGAAACGGAAATGACCGATCTGCGTGCCGCAGAGCCATTTCCACACGGCGAATTCAACTCAGCGCATTACTACGCTATCCACCATCATCTTTTCCAAGACGTTTATGCTTGGGCGGGACGTAAACAAACTGAATCCCAAATTGGTCATTGACACAATCATTGCAAGTTTCAATGGCGACGAAGAACCGCTGAGAAAATTGATCCTAAGTTTGATCTTCGATCAATCTGACTAGCGCAAAGCCAGCCGTTGCCCGTCGAAGATCGTGGTCTGGCAGGGTACGCCCTTCTGGTGGAGCATCGCGCAGGCGCGGGCGGCGGCCCCCGCGTTCGCGAGTGGACCCGCGACGAGCCGCAGCTCAACGGTTCCCTGCTTCATGCCGTCGCGCACGCTGACCAGCGGCCGCAGGCCTTCGAGGGCCACGCCATGATTGCCGCGGATGTTCGCCCAGAGCGCGCGCAGCCCGTCGATCGAGGCTTCGCCGCCAAGGTCGATCGCGAACTCGGTGCGCGTTGCCGTCGAGTCCGACGACTGCGGCGAATAAGGATTCTGTGCATTCGCCTGCTGCTGATTGGGAAATTGCAGACGGTTCGAGGCCATCGGCGCGGGCGGCACCGGCGGCGGCTGCACCTGGCGGGCGTTCAGGCTGTTTTGAGTGAACATGCCGGGGTTCGGCGGCACACCGCGAGCCTGCGGTGGAGGAGTGTCGTCGTCGTCCGTGGCGCGTTGCTGCTGTCCGCGTTGCATCGGCTGCTGGGCGGGCTGCTGCATCGCCATCTGGCCCGGCACGTTTTCCGGGCGCGCGGGCGGCATGGCGGGACTCTGCCGGCCGACCGGACCGGAAGGCGATTGCGGGATCGCGGCTTCGTTCGCAGGGCGCTGGACGGGCGCTGGCTTTTCTTTTTCTTTCGAGATGGAGGCGGTGATGTCGCCCACGCTGCGCTCGAGTTGATCGACGCGGTTGACGAGCCGGTCGCGTTCGGCGGCGAGCGCGCGCAGCGCGTCCTGCAATTTGGAAATCTCAAGTTCGATCTGGGATTTTGACGGCAACGGCGGCAGTGCGGGAACCGAAGCTGTGGTGCCCGGAGCGGGTGCACTGATCGCGGTGGGTGAAGGTTTCGCGACAATATTCGCGGGCGGCTTGCTGCCGCGGCTAGCGCTGACCGCGAGCGCGATGGAAAGGGCCGCGGCCAATACCGTGCAGACAGCCACCGACCCCCAGATCACATAGCGCGTGACGCCGGGCTTCCTCTGCGCCAGATCCCTGAGGTTTCGCAGGTCCTTCAGGTCCTGCGCCGCCTGCTTCAACTCCATCGATCGGCCCCTGCGCTGATGCGCTATCCCCGCGAATCAGCCGACACTGGAATTTACCAGAGTCGGGGCCGCAAGACCGGGAACAACCCGCGCCGCTTTCGGGATTTGCACGCTTCGGCTAAACCGCACCGCGTCACCCGCCGACAGGAGGCCAGATGCCGGAGCCAACCGCGATCGTGCTCGCCGCAGGCGAAGGCACGCGCATGGCATCCTCGCTGCCAAAGGTGCTGCACCGCATTGGCGGGCAGCCGCTGATCGCCCATGTCCTGACGACAGTCAGGGGGGCCGGAATAGGCCCGGTGGCCGTTGTGGTGGGTCCCAAACGGGAGGATGTGGCGGAAGCGGTACGGGAATCCGCCCCCAAAGCCCGGATTTTTGTCCAGAAGGAGCGCCGGGGCACGGCCCATGCGGTCCTCGCGGCCAGGGACGCGCTGACCGGTGGCGACCTGCTCGTCATGTTCGGCGACACGCCGCTGGTGCGCCCGCAAACGGTGACGGCTTTGCTCGACGCGCTGAAGGACTCCGCGATCGTGGTGCTCGGCTTTCGCCCCGCCGATCCCACGGGCTACGGCCGTCTCGTGATGGAGAGCGGCCAGTTGCAGGCGATCCGCGAGGAGCGCGATGCGAGCCCGGCCGAGAAAAAGATCGATCTGTGCAACGCCGGCCTGATGGCGTTTTCCGGCCAGCACGCGCGCTCGCTGATCGAGCGGATCAAGAACAACAATACGAAGAAAGAATTTTACCTGACCGACGCGATTGCGCTCGCGCGTGCGGAAAATCTGTCCGTCGCCGTGCGCGAGGCGAGCGAGGAGGAAGTCATGGGCATCAACGACAAGTCGCAGTTGGCGGAGGCGGAAGCCGCGTTGCAGAAACGCCTGCGTGCCGCGGCGATGCAATCGGGTGCGAACCTCGTGGCGCCGGATACCGTATTTCTCTCCGCCGATACGAAGCTCGCCAAGGATGTGATCGTCGAGCCTTACGTCGTGTTCGGTCCCGGCGTCACGGTGCAGCAGGGCGCCACCATCCGCTCGTTCTCGCATCTGGAAGGGGCCCATGTCGGTGCCGGTGCCTCCATCGGTCCTTACGCAAGGCTGCGGCCCGGCACCAAGCTCGGCGAGAAGGTGAGGATCGGAAATTTTGTCGAGACCAAAGCGGCCGAATTCGGCAAGGGCGCGAAGGCAAACCATCTCGCCTATGTCGGCGATTCAACCGTCGGCAAGGACGCGAACATCGGGGCCGGTACCATCACCTGCAACTACGACGGCTTCAACAAGACCAAGACGATCATCGGCGACGGCGCCTTCATCGGCTCGAACTCGTCGCTGGTGGCGCCGGTTAAAATCGACAAGGGCGCCTATATCGCCTCCGGCTCCATCATCACCGAGAACGTGCCCGCCGATGCGCTGGGCGTTGCCCGCGCCAAGCAGCAGAACAAGAAGGGCTGGGCGAAGAACTACCGGGCGCTGAAATCCAAGGGAAAGCCTAAAAAATAACTCACCCCGTCATCACCGACTCGCCCACGCCAACGGCTCGCTTCGCTTGCCGGGCGTGACGGCCCGGTAATGACACTGGAGGGCAAGGATTAACCGCATTCGACGAGTTGAGTTGCAATAAGCTGTCGCCTGATTTGATTTTCAGGCGGCTGCAACGGCTCTTAAACCATAAACGGCTAGATTGAAGGCTGCGGGGAGTTTTGGCTCTATGTGCGGAATTGTCGGCATACTTGGCCGTGAACCGGTGGCGGGCGCCCTCGTCGATGCGCTGAAGCGTCTGGAATATCGCGGCTACGATTCCGCGGGCGTGGCGACACTCGAAGGCGGCCACCTCACGCGCCGCCGTGCCGAAGGCAAGCTCCGCAATCTGGAAACGCGGCTCTTGAGCGAGCCGTTGAACGGCCATATCGGCATCGGCCATACGCGCTGGGCGACGCACGGCGCGCCGAACGAGACCAACGCGCATCCGCACGCGACCGACAGGCTCGCGGTCGTCCATAACGGCATCATCGAGAATTTCCGCGAGTTGCGCGAACGGCTTGAGAAATCCGGCGCGAAATTCTTGACGGAGACGGATACCGAAGTGATTGCCCATCTTGTCACCGCCGAAATGAAGGCGGGCAAGACGCCGATCGATGCGGTGGTCGCCTCGCTGCCGCAGCTTCGCGGCGCGTTCGCGCTGGCGTTTATCTTTGAAGGCGAGAACGACCTCATGGTCGGCGCGCGCCGTGGCAGTCCCTTGGCCATCGGTTATGGCACCGGCGAAATGTATCTCGGCTCCGACGCCATCGCGCTGGCACCCTTCACCGAGAGCATCGCCTATCTGGAAGAAGGCGATCTCTGTGTCGTGACGCGCAAGGGCGTCGAGATCCGCGACGAGAAGGGCAGACACGTCGAGCGCACGATCTCGCAGGTCGGCTCCGGCGCGTTCCTGGTCGATAAGGGCAATCACCGCCACTTCATGCAGAAGGAAATTCACGAGCAGCCGGAAGTCGTCGGCCACACGCTCGCGTCGATGCTCGACCTGATCAATGAAAAGGTGCGCCTGCCGATCGAACTGCCGTTCGATCTCGGCAAGATGGAGCGCATCACGATTTCCGCCTGCGGCACGGCCTATTATTCGGGCCTCGTCGCCAAATACTGGTTCGAGCGCTTCGCGCGGCTTCCGGTCGATCTCGATGTCGCTTCCGAATTCCGCTACCGCGAAGCGCCGATGTCGCCGGGCGGACTGGCGATCTTCATCTCGCAGTCCGGCGAGACCGCCGATACGCTCGCCTCGCTGCGCTATGCCAAGGACAACGGCCAGCACACGCTTTCCATCGTCAACGTGCCGAATTCCACCATCGCCCGCGAGAGCGAGGCGATGATCCGCACGCTGGCGGGTCCCGAAATTTCTGTCGCCTCGACAAAAGCATTCACCTGCCAGCTCGCCGCACTCTGCTGCCTCGCGATTGCGACCGGCAAGGCGCGCGGCGCACTTTCCGATGCCGACGAAAAGAAGCTCGTCCGCGCGCTGATCGAAGTGCCGCGCCTGATGGTCGATGCGCTGGCGCTGGAGCCGGAGATCGAGAAGCTCGCGAAGGAACTCGAACACGCGACCGACGTGCTCTATCTCGGCCGCGGCACCAGCTATCCGCTGGCGCTCGAGGGCGCGCTGAAGCTGAAGGAAATTTCCTACATTCATGC
The DNA here is from genome assembly GCA_022844205.1 of Xanthobacteraceae bacterium. Lineage (GTDB taxonomy): Bacteria > Pseudomonadota > Alphaproteobacteria > Rhizobiales > Xanthobacteraceae > JAUSIF01. Next base: position 17,193 of record JALHMF010000013.1, read on the forward strand.
GGAAGGCTACGCGGCGGGCGAACTGAAGCACGGGCCGATTGCCTTGATCGACGAGAAGATGCCGGTCGTGGTGATTGCGCCCTACGACAAGGTGTTCGAGAAGACCGCTTCCAACGTGCAGGAAGTGCTGGCGCGCGGCGGCCGTATCGTGCTCTTCACGACCGAGAAGGGCGCGAAGGAAGCCGGCGTGAAAAGTGCGGTCACGCTGATGTTGCCGGAAATGCCGTCCACCGTGACGCCGCTCGTCTATGCGCTGCCGGTGCAGTTGCTCGCCTATCATGTGGCGGTAGCGCGCGGCACCGATGTCGATCAGCCGCGCAATCTCGCCAAATCCGTGACGGTCGAGTAACGCCGCTGCGCGCATAAACGGGCGTAAAAATCTGACTTCCTTTTTGTCATGGAACACCGCTCCGGCGGCTTCTCGTGCTTTTCTGTTCTGCTAGGCTTCCTCCTTCAGGGAGGAAAACAATGAAAACCTGTTCACTGATGTTAGCGGCTGCCGTGGTGACGCTTGCCACGAGCGCCTTCGCACAAACGCCAAAAATCGTCATGGAAGAAATGATGGTCCCGTCGTCGGACGCGGGCATCCAGATTTACGTCCGCAACAAGCGTCCCGTCGACATGAACACGTTCCGTCCGGAACGCACGGTGCTGTTCGTGCATGGCTCGACCTATCCGGCGCATACCGCCTTCGACCTCGAACTCGATGGCCTGTCGTGGATGGATTACATCGCGTCGCGCGGCTACGACGTCTATCTCCTCGACCTGCGCGGTTACGGAAAATCGACGCGGCCGAAGGAAATGGACGAGGACGCCAAGAACAACGCGCCGCTGACGCGCGGCGATGTGGCGGTGAAGGACATCGGCACGGCGGTCGATCACATCCTGAAGCGCCGTAACCTGCCGCGCATCACGCTGCTCGGCTGGTCGTGGGGCACGACGCTGATGGCGACCTACACGACGCAGAATCCGGACAAGGTGGAGAAGCTCGCACTCTACGCGCCGCAATGGATCCGCACAACGCCGTCGCTCGTGCAGGCGGGACCGGGACCGATCGCAGCCTATCGCACGGTGCAGAAGAACGGCGCGAAGGACCGCTGGCTAAACGGCGTGCCGGACGACAAGAAGGCGGCACTCATTCCCGCCGGCTGGTTTGAGAAATGGGCGGATGCGACCTGGGCGACGGATCAGGCCGGTTCGCAGCAGAACCCGCCGGTGCTGCGCGCGCCGAACGGCACGATTGCGGACACGGCCGAGTTCTGGGCCGCGGGCAAGGCTTATTATGATCCGGCGAAGATCACGGTGCCGACGCTGCTGGTGTTGGCCGAATGGGATCGCGATACGCCGCCCTACATGGCGCAGACGCTGTTTCCGCTATTGGTCAACGCACCCGGCAAGCGCATGGTGCAGCTCTCGGAAGGCACGCACACGATCATCATGGAACGCAACCGGATGAAACTGTTCGAGGCGGTGCAGAACTTCCTCGACGAGTCGGGGCGGTCGTAACGCAATCTGTCATCGCCCGCGAAAGCGGGCGATCCAGTATACTCAGATCGCAAAATTGACTCTCGGCGATTACTGGATGCCCCGCTTTCGCGGGGCATGACATTTTAAGGTTAGCCCGCCTCGATCAGACGCACCGCTTCATCGCGATCGAACAGAAACAGCAACAGCAAGAGCGCGCGGCCTCGCTCGCTCGCCAGATGCGGATCACGCTGGAGGATGAGTGCCGCGTCCTTGCGCGCGGCTTCCAGCAACTCGCGATGCAGTTCCGGCGCGGCGATCTTGAAGCCCGGCAAGCCACTCTGGCGCGTGCCCAAGACTTCTCCTTCGCCGCGAAGGGCCAGGTCTTCCTCGGCGATCAGGAATCCGTCTTCGGTTTCGCGCAGTTTCGCTAGGCGGCGTTTGGCGGTGTCGCCGAGCGGATTCTTGTACAGGAGCAGACAGGTAGACTTGCCGCTCCCGCGTCCGACGCGGCCACGCAATTGGTGCAGTTGCGCGAGACCGAAGCGTTCGGCTTGCTCGATCACCATGATCGTCGCTTCCGGCACATCGACGCCGACTTCGATCACGGTCGTGGAGACAAGAAGTTTCGTTTTGCCGGAAGCGAAATTCTCCATCGCTTCGTCGCGTTCGCTCGGCCGCATCTGGCCGTGGACGAGTCCGACATCTTTTCCGAAACGCTGCTTCAGAAACTTGCAGCGCTCCTCCGCGGCAGCGAGGTCGATGCGTTCTGATTCATCCACCAGCGGACAAACCCAGTAAGCGCGGGCGCCGTCCTTGATGGCTCGTCCGACCGCTTCGACGACTTCTTCCATTCTCTCCAGTGAAACGGTGCGCGTGTCGATCGGTTGACGCCCCGCCGGTTTTTCGCGCAGTTCGGAAACATCCATGTCGCCGAAATAGCTCAGCACCAGCGTGCGCGGGATCGGGGTTGCGGTCATCACCAGGAGATCGACCGCCTCGCCCTTGGAGGCGAGCGCCAGCCGCTGATGCACGCCGAAGCGGTGCTGCTCGTCCACGACCGCAAGCGCGAGATCGCGAAACGCGACCCCTTCCTGAAACAGCGCGTGCGTGCCGATCAAAAGATCGATCTCGCCGGCCGCCAGTTTTTCCAACAGTTCCTCGCGCGGCGCGCCGCGCTCGCGTCCGGTCAAAATCGCGACGCGAATATCGGCGGCTTCCGCGAGCGGTTTGATGCGCGCGAAATGCTGCCGGCAGAGAATTTCCGTCGGCGCCATCAGGGCCGCCTGATGCCCGGCTTCGACTACGTTCGCGGCGGCGAGCAGCGCGACAAGCGTTTTCCCGGAGCCGACATCGCCTTGCAGCAGGCGCAACATGCGCGTGTCGCTCGCAAGATCCGCGGAAATTTCCTCCATCGCCCTGCGCTGCGAATTCGTGAGCGAGAAGGGCAGTGCCCGCTCGATCTTTGCCCGCTTGCTGCCGTCGCCCTTGCTCGCGCGTCCGGCCTCGCGCTTCATCTCACTGCGCACGAGTGCGAGCGCCAGCTGATGCGCCAGCAATTCGTCATAGGCGAGCCGCGCGCGGAACGGCGACTCCGGCAACACATCCGCCGGCTCCTGCGGTGTCTGCAACCGACGCAGGGCTGGGGAGAACGGCAAAAATCCGCGCGATTTCACAAAGGCTGCATCCTGCCATTCGGACAGCTCAGGCAATTTTGAAAGCGCCAGCCCCACCGAACGCCGCACGACGCCCGCACCCAGTCCCTCGGTCAGCGGATACACCGGCTCCACCGGCGGCAGATCGGCAAGGCCCTTCTCATCCACGATGCGATCGGGATGCACCATCTGGAAACGGCCGTCATACATGCCGACTTTGCCGGAGACGTAGCGCGTCTCGCCTTGCGGAAACATTTTTTTCGCGCGGTCTTCCGCCAGGTTGAAATAGACGATCTCCAGCGTGCCGGTTTCGTCGCTTGTGTAGATGCGATAGGGCGCACGCCCGCGTCCCGGCTGGTGCCGGTCGATCTGCACCTTCAGCGTCGCGATTTGATCGGCCTGCAATTCCTGAATTTTCGGCCGCGCGCGGCGGTCGATGGCGGAATGCGGCAGGTGGAACAGAAGGTCGATGAGGCGCGGCTCGCCCCGGTCCAGGAGTTTCGCAAACGGCTGCACGAGCTTCGGGCCGATGCCCTTCAGTGTGGTGATCGAAGCAAACAGCGGATCGAGGATGGTCGGGCGCATGGGCCGGAAACTGGCGGAAGGCGGAATGAGTCGCAATCTTCTTGTCATGGCCGGGCTTGTCCCGGCCATCCCGACATTCTTGTCGTGCCGTCCTAAACGGGATGCCCGGCACAAGGCCGGGCATGACAACGATGAATGCGGTGCGTATATAACTCCACCCGGCGCCGTCCGGGTTTTGGCGTTTGAACCGCATGTCCGTGACCGATCCGAACGATCTCGAAACGCGCCGCCGCAAGCTGCGCTATCGCGCCTGGCATCGCGGCACGCGCGAGATGGACCTTCTGTTCGGCCGCTTCGTGGATGCGGAACTGCCGGAGTTCAGCGAAGCGGAGATCGTGGAACTGGAGCGGCTGGTCGAACTGCCGGACCCGGATCTCCTCTCTTGGCTGATGGGAGAGACGGAAGTTCCGCCTGAGAACGACACGCCCATGTTTCGCCGCATCATGCAGTTTCATCGCGAGGGCAAAGGACTGGCCGCGCGATGAACAAGCCCGATCTGTCTCCCGCTTCTCGTCTCGTTTCCGGCCGTGCGCTGAATATCGCGGGCGTGCCGGACGGCTTTGAGGGGCTTGTTGTCGCCGACCTCGCGCGCGCCGTTTCGGCGCGGGCAAAGTCGCCGCGCGCGAGCCTGATCGTCGTCTCGCGCGACGTGGAGCGCATGACGGCGCTGGAGCGGGCGCTGAAATTCTTCGCGCCGGAAATCGAGACGCTCCTGTTCCCGGCCTGGGACTGTCAGCCCTACGACCGCGTGTCGCCGAACGCGCCGGTTTCGGCGCGGCGCATGGCGACCTTGTCGAGATTGGCGGACGACAAGCCGGAAAACGGCACGATCGTTCTGACCACCATCAACGCGCTCTTGCAGCGCGTACCGCCGAAAGAACGCATCGCGGAGCAGACGGTTTCGCTGAAGCCCGGCAATGTGCGGGCAATGGGCGAAATCGTGCGCTGGCTGGAAGTGAACGGCTTCGCGCGTTCGTCCACCGTGCGCGACGTCGGCGAATACGCGGTGCGCGGCGGCATCCTCGATCTCTATGCGCCCGGCAGCGACACGCCGGTACGGCTCGATTTTTTCGGCGACCAGCTGGAATCGATCCGCACCTTCGATCCCGAAACGCAGCGTTCGGTCGGAAGGCTCACGGCACTCGATCTCGTGCCGACCAGCGAAGTGCAGCTCGATTCCGAAGCCCAGCGGCGCTTTCGCCTCGCCTATCTCGCCGAGTTCGGCGGTAACGCTTCCGGTGACGCGCTCTATGAAGCGGTGAGCGATGGCCGCCGCCATCCCGGTCTCGAACACTGGCTGCCGTTGTTCGTGGAAAAACTCGAAACGCTGTTCGACTATCTGCCCGGCACGCCGGTGGTGCTGGAGCCGCTCGTGGAGGAAGCCGGGCGCGAGCGCCTGAGCCAGATCGCGGACTACTACAGCGCGCGCAAGGAAGCGCTCGCCGCGAACCAGCAGCCGCTCTATCGGCCGCTGCCGCCGGACAGGTTGTATCTGTCTGAAACGGAATGGAACAAGCGGCTCGGCGACACCGCCCTTGCGAAGCTCAATCCGTTCGGCGTGCCCGATGAGCGCAACACACTCAATGCCGGCGGCAAGCCGGGCCGCAACTTCGCGCCTGAACGCTCCGACGAAGGCAAGAATCTTTTCGCCGCCGCCGCCGGCCATGCGCGTGCGTTGCAGGGGCAGGGCAAGCGCGTGGTGTTCGCGGCCTGGAGCGAGGGCTCGCGCGAACGGCTCGGGCATCTGCTCGGCGATCACGGATTGAGCGAGCTACGGCCGGTCAATTCCTGGAGCGAAGCGACCGCACTTCCGGGAAATGCAATGGGTCTGGCGCTGCTCGGCCTGGAAGCAGGTTTTGAAAGTGCCGACGCCGCGATCATTTCGGAACAAGACGTTCTCGGCGACCGTCTGGCGCGTCCTTCACGCCGCCAGCGCCGCGCGCAGGATTTCATCGCGGAGCTGACGAGCCTTTCCGCCGGCGATCTCGTTGTCCACGTCGATCACGGCATCGGCCGCTTCATCGGCCTGAAATCCATCGAGGCGCTCGGCGCGCCGCATGACTGTCTCGAGATTCATTACGCCGAAGGCTCGCGCCTGTTCCTGCCGGTGGAGAACCTCGAACTCCTCTCGCGCTACGGCTCCGACGAAGCGGGCGCCGAACTCGACCGGCTCGGCGGTGCTGGATGGCAGAGCCGCAAGGCGCGCCTCAAGAAGCGCGTGCTGGAAATGGCGGAGGCGCTCCTGAAAATCGCCGCCGCGCGCAAGCTGCACGATGCGCCGAAGCTCGTGCCGCCGCAGGGAATGTACGAAGAGTTCTGCGCGCGCTTTCCCTATGAGGAAACCGAGGACCAGCAGGTTGCCATCGACGCGGTGCTCGACGATCTCGCATCGGGCAAACCGATGGACCGGCTCGTCTGCGGCGATGTCGGCTTCGGCAAGACCGAAGTCGCGTTGCGCGCCGCCTTCGCGGCTGTGCTGAACGGCAAGCAGGTCGCGGTCGTGGTGCCGACCACGCTGCTCGCGCGCCAGCACTACAAGACGTTTTCCGATCGCTTCAAGGGATTTCCGGTGCGGCTCGGGCAGGCGTCGCGGCTCGTTTCGGCTACTGAGTTGAATCAGGTGAAGCAGGGCATCCGCGACGGCTCCTGCGATATCGTGATCGGCACGCATGCGCTCCTTGGAAAATCCGTGAACTTCAGGGATCTCGGGCTCGTCGTCGTGGACGAGGAGCAGCATTTCGGTGTTACGCACAAAGAACGCCTGAAGGAGCTGCGCACCGAAGTGCACGTGCTGACGCTGACGGCGACACCGATCCCGCGCACGCTGCAACTGGCGCTCACCGGCGTCCGCGAGCTTTCGATCATCGCGACGCCTCCGGTCGATCGATTGGCGGTTCGCACCTTCGTGGCACCCTTCGATACATTGGTGATCCGCGAGGCACTGCTACGCGAGCGCTACCGGGGCGGCCAGGCGTTCTACGTTTGCCCGCGCATCGAGGACATCGAAGGCGCGCGCAAATTCCTCGAAGCCAACGTGCCGGAAATTCGCCTTGCCGTCGCGCACGGACAGATGGGTGCCAAGCAGCTCGAAGACATCATGGGCGCGTTCTACGAAGGCAAGTTCGATGTGTTGCTATCGACGACCATCGTGGAGTCCGGCCTCGACATTCCGACCGCGAATACGCTGATCGTGCATCGCGCGGATCGCTTCGGCCTCGCGCAATTGTACCAGCTTCGCGGGCGTGTCGGCCGCTCCAAGACGCGCGCCTATGCGATTTTCACGACGCCCGCCGACAAGCCGCTCACCGCGCAAGCCGAGCGGCGGCTGAAGGTTCTGCAGTCGCTCGACAATCTCGGTGCGGGCTTCGAACTTGCCTCGCACGATCTCGACATTCGCGGTGCCGGCAATCTTCTCGGCGACGAACAGTCCGGCCACATCCGCGAAGTCGGCTACGAACTCTATCAGGAGATGCTCGCCGAGGCCGTCATGCAGTTGCAGGCCGGCGTGCTGATGCCGTCGAGCGACAAGTGGTCGCCGCAGATCGCGGTCGGCACACCGGTGATGATCCCGGAGGATTACGTGCCCGATCTTGCCGTGCGTCTCGGTCTCTATCGCCGTCTCGCCGATCTGGAGAAGTCCGCCGAGATCGACGCCGCCGCGGCCGAACTCGTGGACCGCTTTGGCCCGCTGCCGAATGAAGTGAAGACGCTGCTCGAAGTCGTCGCCATTAAAGCATTATGCCGCCGCGCCAATGTCGAACGCATCGAGGCGGGCACAAAGGGTGCGGTCGTCACCTTCCGCGACAACACATTCCCGAACCCGGTGGGCCTGATCGGCTGGATCAACGACAAGACGTCCGCCGCCCGCGTGCGGCCGGACCAGAAGGTCGTCATCTTCCGGGATTGGGCCCGCATCGATCACCGCCTGCGCGGAACGAAGGCGGTTTTGGAGTCGCTGGTGGCGATTGCGGAGAACACTGTTTAGTTCGTCATCCCGGCCGAGCGCGCGAGTGCGAGAGCCGGGATCGTTCACCGATAGCGGTCCCGGCTCGCCCTCGCTTTGCTCGGTTGGCCGGGACGACGCTGGTTAAGCCGCCTCCGGCGCCCCGCCGCCCATCGCCTGATCGATCGCGCCCACGATGCTCTCCGGTTCATGCGCGCCGGACAGCGCGTATTTATTGCCGAACACGAAGAACGGCACGCCGCCGACACCCGAGGCGGAAGCGGCCTGCGCCTGTTTGCGGATCAGTTCGGAATCCTTGTCGGTCGCAAGATCGCGTTTCACCTGTGCCGGATCGAGGCCGCCCGCTTTCGCGGCGGAAGCGAGCACATCCAGATCGGTCAGGTCCGCACCCTCGACGAAAAACATCGACATCAGTTTTTCCTTCACCGGCCCGCCCTGTCCCGCTTCCTGCGCCCAGTGAATGAGCCGGTGCGCGTCGAGCGTATTCGGCTGGCGCTCGATCTTTTCGAAATGGAAATCGATGCCGACGGTTTTTCCGATTTCGATGAGCCGCCGGTGCCCGTCCGTGATCTTGTCGCTGCCGCCGAATTTTTGCGTGATGTAATCGATGCGCGGCTTGCCTTCGCGCGGCACGGTGGGATCGAGAAAGAACGGATGGAAACGGATCTGCGCCGTGATCTCCGGACGCATTTTGAGCGCGGCCTCAAGCCGCCGTTTGCCGACGAAGCACCAGGGACAAACCACGTCGGAGACGACGTCGATGGTGAGCACGGAATTCTCCTTTCCGCCGTTCAGCCGGTACGCCGCTTGGGCACTCTGGTCTCGACCGCTTCCACCACGAGCGCCGAATGTCCGGCGTCCGCGAGCGCCTGTGCCGCCATGACGCTTTCCGCGACCAGCCGCAAACGCTGACCGAGGAGTTCGTCGCTTACGGCGTCAACCGCGACGCCGTCAACGCATCGCGCGATGCGGCGGTTGAGGTCGTCGATTCCGTAACGGATGCCGCCGACATTGGCGATGCCTGCGGGCGAAGGCTCGATCAAGAGCTTGCCCATCCGGTATTCGCATTTGAATCCGGTCTTCACATAGTTGTCGCGGTCGGTCTCAAGCTGCGGCGCGCCCGGCTCCGGAGAAAACTGTCGCCGGGGAATCATCGCACCGGAAAGCGAGAGAATTCCATCGGCGCCAATTCTTGTATCGATCACGACGGGTGCTCCGGCGGCACCCGAAGGCGCGGTGACGGCCCCGAGGGGAATGGACCGCGAGCGGCGGGCATCCTCGCGGCGGAGGGCGATGACACCGACCTCGCCAAAGACCGTGAGATCGACAAACATCTCGGCGGCGATGCCGCTGAAGTCGAGCGACAGGCTTTGCGGGCTGCGGTGAACGGCGATGCAGGATCGGAACGGACGCTTGCAGGCGCGTGCGGCATCGGCGGCAACCGTCGCCGGCGCAACCAGATGAATCTTGCCGCTTCCCGCGGCCGCCGAGAGCGAGGCGGCTGAAAACCCGTGCACGAGTTCGAGCGTGCCGCCGCACAGCAGCCACGGGATCAGCGACGAGGAAATTCCGGCGAGCGACGCAGGCGGAATGGTCGAGACGATCGTGTCGCTGGGCTCGATCTTGCCTTCGAGGAGCGTCGCAAGACCTGCCGCGAGCCATTGCGCATGGCTGCGGCCGACCGGAAAAAATCCGTCGCGCGTCGCGTCGAAGGTCGCAATCGCCATTGCGTTGGCGGGGGACGCTCTGAATTCGACCGGCTCGTCTTCCACGCCCGCATCCTCGAGCGGGATCATGCCGTCGGGAACGGGCGTCCCGAACGAGCAAGGGAAACTCAGCGAAAACAGATCGATCGCGGCCCCGCACGCGATCTCGGCGGGCTTTTCGCCACCGAGGTGGGCGAGGGTGATCAGCGCCTTCGGCTCGATGCGCATGAGCGCCTCGGTGAGATCGGCCCTGCGCCAGAGCATCGGTACGGGTGCCGCCACCAGTCCCGCGCGCAGGATGGCAAGCAGCGTGACAACATTCTCGACGATGTTCGGAAGCTGGACCGCGACCACCGACTCCGGCGGCATCTCGAACATGCGGAGATGCCGCGCAAGCCGCTCCACTTCCTCGTTCAGTTGCGCGTAGGTCATCCGCCGCGCTTTGCCGTCGGTGAAATGTTCGCGGTCGGCGGGGTCGGCAATCGCGATGGCATCGGGCCGCGCCCGCGCATTGCTGGCAAACAGCGCATCGAGCGATACGCCCGCTCCAAGGTCCTCGGAGGTGGCTGGTTCGCGATTCATTGCGGGACTTTTGCCGGATTCGCCCCGCTTCGCCACCAGCTTTCAACGACTGTCCCGTACAGCGATGGCCGGTCCGGACGCTGGATCGAAGGCCAGCGTGCAATCCATTGACCCGGCAGATGAAAAAGCGGAACCGCGTACATGCCCGAGAGCAGTACCCGGTCGAGGGCGCGGACCGCCGAAACGAAGTCCTCGCGCTTGCGCGCGGTCAGGAGCGAGGTAATCAGCGCGTCAATGGCGGGGCTTTTCGCGCCCATATAATTCCGCGTGCCGGGCAGCTCGGCGGCCTGCGCGCCGAAGTAGAACGCCTGTTCATTGCCCGGCGAAAGCGACTGCTGCCAGATATAGGGCATCATCTCGAACTCATAGGTCTGGCGCCGCCGCTCGAACTGCGCGCCGTCGATGTAGCGCACCCGCATGGCGATGCCGGCGCGGCGCAGCATGCTCTGGTAGGCAAGTGCCAGCCGTTCGTCGTCCTTCAGGGCCACCATGATTTCAAAGGTGAGTTGCTCGCCGGTCTTGCGGCTGAGCATTTTCCCGCCCTTCAGTTCGTATCCCGCGGCGGCGAGGAGATCGAGCGCGCGTTTCAGTCGGGCGCGGTCGCGGCCGGAGCCGTCGGAGATTGGCGGATTGTATGTTCCCTCCATCACGCCGACGCTGACTTCGGATGCAAACGCCTTCAGCAGTTCCCGTTCGCGCGCGTCCGCGGCCTTGCCGCGCACGGAGAGTTCCGATCCCTCGTAGAAACTTCCCGTGCGCTGATAGGCGCCGTGAAAGAGATTGACGTTCGCCCACTCGAAATCGAAGAGTTCGATCAGCGCCTCGCGCACGCGAATGTCGTCGAAGGGCGGACGGCGCGTGTTGAAGACGAAGGCGGAAAACGGTTTTGGCTGGCCGCTCGCGATCGTCTCGCGGATCAAGCCGCCGGATTTCGCAGCGGGGAAATCGTACTGGTCGCTCCAGCGTCCTGGGTCTGTTTCAAAACGCACGTCGTACTGCCCGCGCTTGAACGCCTCGAACCAGGTATTGGCATCGCGAAAGAAATCGTAGCGCAGTTCGTCGAAATTATAGTGGCCGCGGTTCACGGGAAGTTCGCGGCCCCAGTAATCGGGATCGCGCCGCATGGTGACGCTTTCACCCGCGCGGACTTCGGTAATGCGGTAAGGGCCGCTGCCGAGCGGCGGCAGCAACGAAGTGTCGTCGAACTTCGCCGCGTCGATGGCATGCTTCGGCAGGATCGGCATCAGCCCGAGGATCAGCGGGAGTTCGCGGTCGTAGGAGCCGTCGCTCTCCCTGGCGAGGTCGAACCGCACGCCACGCTCGCCCGCGATCGAAGCGCGGGTCACCTTGGAATAGTAGCCGCGATGGTTGGGCCGGCCCTTGTCGCGAAGGAGCTGCCACGAGAACAGCACATCGTCCGGCGTGACCGGCTTGCCGTCGGAAAAGCGGGCGCGCGGATTCAGGTAAAACGTGACGAAGGTGCGCTCGTCGTCGGTGTCCACCTTCTCCGCGATCAGCCCGTAGAGCGTGAAGGGCTCATCCGAGCCGCGCGCGAGCAGGCTCTCGATCACAAAATTGCGGACGAACTGGAATGCGTTGCCGCGAACAATGAGAGGGTTCAGGCTGTCGAACGTGCCGATGATGCCTTGCGTAAAGCGGCCGCCTTTCGGCGCGTCCGGATTCGCGTACCGAAAATGCGAGAAGCCATCCGCATAGGCAGGATCGCCATGCATTGCGATGGCATGACGCGGTTCGGCTGCGGCCGGTGCGAGCGGGAGCAGGGAAAACAGCGTAACCGCCGCCAGCCCACGGGCGTTAAAAACGCTGGAGTTGAAGATGCTTACCGGCACTCGCGATGCGACCTCCGGGCCCTTTGGAGCCGACGAATCAAGTGCTAATGAGGCCTTTCGACGTTAGCATGACTGGGTTAAAACCCCCGGGTCAGGCCACCGTCTTGCCTCAATTGCCGCCGAGAGGTCGCGTCACTAATCCACGTTTTTTCGCATTGGGTTTTTTCCGGCGCCGGGAAGATACGAATATTTGGCGCGCGTCAATTCCAAGAGCGGGAAGCATCACAGGGGAATTACTATGAAGAATCGCTCGTCATTCGCGATCGCGTGCGCGGCCGGACTGATCGCCGTTCTTGCGGCCGTCAGCTTCAGCGGCGGTGCCTTCGCCGAGACGAAGGAAAAAGCCAAGCAGAAAACCAAGGACGACAAGGGTGCTGCCCAGCAGGAGCAGACCCAGCAGGCGGTCGCCATTCCGTCGCCCTGGACCAAGATCTGCAACAAGGATCCGAGCGTGAACAAGGAAGTCTGCCTCACCGCGCAGGACATCCGCGCCGAAACCGGCCAGTTCCTCGCTTCCGTCGCCGTGCGCGAAGTCGAAGGCGATCCGAAGAAGCAGTTCATCGTCGCCGTGCCGCCGGGCATGCAGTTGCAGCCGGGCATGCGCGTCGTGATCGACCAGAACCAGCCGCTGCCGGCCCGCTACACGATCTGCTTCCCCAACGCCTGCTACGGCGACATGGACGTGGACGCGGCCTTCGTCGGCACCATGAAGAAGGGCCAGGCGCTCACCGTGCAGACGATCAACCAGGTCGGCCGCACCGTGAACTTCACGCTCGTGCTGAAGGACTTCGCCAAGTCCTATGACGGCGCACCGGTCGATCCGAAGGTGCTCGAAGCACAGCGCCAGAAGCTGCAGGACGAATTGCAGAAGAAGGCGGAAGAAGCCCGCACCAAGCTGCTCGAAGGCCAGAAGAAGTAATCGCCCCCGAGTTTGAGGCTACGAATCCCTGAACGGCGCGCTTTGAGCGCGCCGTTTTTGTTTCTTCTTTGTCATTCCCCGCGCAAGCGGGGAACCAGTAATCACTAAAAGCAAGGTGTTTACTGGATCGTCCGCTTTCGCGGACGATGACATAAATAGAAATAAAGCGCACGGTTGCGATCAATGAATCTGCTGGCCGCGGGCGTGGTAGCCGCTCTCGTCGGCGGAGAAGCGCTCGTCGATTTCCGGATGCCGCAGCGGCTCGCCGGAATTGTCGGGGATCAGGTTCTGCTCGGAGACATAGGCGATGTATTCGCTCTCCGAGTTCTCTGCCAGCAGATGATAGAACGGCTGGTCCTTGACGGGCCGGATTTCCTCCGGGATCGCCTGGTACCATTCCTCGGTGTTGTTGAAGGTCGGGTCCACGTCGAACACGACGCCGCGGAATGGATACACGCGGTGTTTCACGATCTGGCCGATGCGATATTTTGCTTCTTTTTGCTTCATCTTTGAGCCGTAAAAAAAGACTCGCCGCCACCATTCTTGCTAAAGCAGAAATGCGGGTCAATCGCGGCGGATTTCAGTCAGCGCTAAAATTGATAGAGGCTGGCGCGGGTGGCATCCTTTGCGGCGACGAGACTCGCCCTGTCGACCATCACTTTCGCCTGACGCCAGGTGGCGTCGTCCTGCATCCTGCCGTCGATCAGCACCGCACCGGTGCCGTCCGGCATCGCGTCGAGAATTTTTTTGGCAAAGGCCACTTCCCTGGGATCGGGACTGAACACCTTTTTGGCAATCTCGATCTGGGATGGATGCAGCGACCAAGCGCCGACGCAACCCAGCAGGAAAGCGTTGCGGAATTGCACCTCGCAGCCCTCGGCGTCGGAGAAGTCGCCGAACGGACCGAAAAACGGTTTGATCGCGTTCGCGGCACAGGCGTCGACCATTCTTGCCAGCGAATAATGCCAAAGGTCCTGCTGATAGGCGGCGCGCGCGCCTGAGCCCGGATCGGCCAGCACCTTGTATTCGGGATGCCCGCCGCCGACGCGCGTGGTTTTCATCGCGCGCGATGCGGCGAGGTCGGCGGGCCCAAGGCTCATGCCGTGCATGCGCGGGGATGCGCTCGCAATCGCCTCGACGTTGATGACGCCTTCGGCGGTTTCCAGAATGCCGTGAATGAGAATGGGCTTGCTGATCTTGTGCTTCGCCTCCAACTGCGCAAGCAGGCGGTCGAGGTAATGAATGTCGTTGGCGTTATCCACCTTCGGCAGCATGATGACGTCGAGCTGTTCGCCGACCGCGCCGACGATCTCAACCGCGTCATCCAGTGCCCACGGACTGCCGAGCGAGTTGATCCGGCACCAGAGTCCGGTGGAGCCGAATTTCACCGAACGGGCCATTTCGATGAATCCCTGACGCGCGGCGGCCTTGGACTCCGCCGGAATCCCGTCCTCCAGATTGCCGAGCAGCACGTCCACATCGCGCGCGAGGTCCGGCACCTTCGCGCGCAGCTTCTCCACATGCGGCGGCATGAAGTGGATCATGCGCTCCAGCCGCACCGGCAGTTCCCGGAACGGTTCGGGCGCTCCGATTGCCAGCGGACGATAGAAATTGCGGGGCAGGGTCATGCGCGGCTCCGGTTCGACCGAGATGTATCCGAGCCATGCACCTGCCGCTAGGGGTGTTGCTTGCTGCGCAAGGCCGGGCGGTCGATTCCGGCGCGCGAATGCTCTAGAACGCGCCAGGATTTCCGGGGCGAAACGATGGCTGAAGTTCTGGGGCTGGCGCTGCCGTTTTTCGGCCTGATCGTGCTCGGTTTTGCGAGCGGGCGCTTTATGCGGCTGCCGGAAAGCGGCCTCGCATGGATGAACTTCTTCATCATCTACATCGCGCTGCCGCCGTTGTTTTTTCAGCTTGTGTCGCGGACGCCGTTTGAGCAACTGGCGAACGGCCGTTTTCTGGTCGCGGTCATCATATCGACCCTCCTGACATTTACGATCGCGGTTCTCGTCGGACTCTGGCTGCGCAAGGGCAAACTCGCGGAAGCGACCATCGCGGGCACGGTCGGCGCCTATGCCAATGTCGGCTATATGGGGCCGGGGTTGACGCTCGCGGCCCTCGGCACGGCGGCCACGGTGCCGACCGCACTCATCTTCACGGTGGATTCCACGTTGTTCTTTGCCGCGGTGCCGTTCCTCATGGCGCTTTCCGGCAAGGAGAAGCGCTCGCTCGCGAAAACCGCGCTCGATGTCGTCTATCGCGTATTCACGCATCCGTTCATCCTCGCGACGCTGCTCGGAATTTTTTTCGCGTGGCTGCAGGTCCGTCCGCCCGCGGCGGTCGAAAAAATTCTCGACTATCTCGCGAATGCCGCCGCACCTTGTGCGTTGTTCGCGCTTGGCGTGACGGTCGCGTTGCAGCCCATGAAGAAAATGCCTGCCGAACTGCCGGTACTGGTCGCGATCAAGCTGTTTTTGCATCCAGCCATCGCGTGGCTCGTGCTCTCCGCGTTCGGCGGTTTCGAGCCGGTCTGGATCTACACCGCGATCCTGATGGCGGCACTGCCGTCGGCGCTCAGCGCCTTCGTGATGGCGAAGCAATACAACGTCTATGTGCAGCAGGCGTCCGGCGGCGTGCTGATCAGCACGCTCGCATCCATCTTCACGGTGACGCTGTTGCTTTACCTGATCCAGCACGGTCTGATACGGGCGGACCTCTTTCACTGACGGATCGAACATGACGAAGCCGCTTTCGGGAATTCTGGTCGCCGACTTCTCCACGCTGCTGCCGGGACCGATGGCGACGCTGATGCTCGCCGAAGCCGGGGCCGAAGTCGTCAAGATTGAGCGGCCGGGCGGCGAGGAGGGGCGCCGTTTCATGCCTCTGTACAAGGGGCATTCGGCGCCGTTCGCGCTACTCAATCGCGGCAAGAAAAGTCTGGTCGCGGACCTCAAAACCGCTGAAGGCAAGGCCGTCGTTGCCGACCTCGTCGCCCGCGCCGATGTGCTCGTCGAGCAATTCCGCCCGGGCGTGATGGAAAGGCTCGGCTTCGGCTATGAAGCGGTGAAAGTGAAAAATCCAGGCATCATTTATTGCTCGATCTCCGGATACGGCCAGATGGGTCCGCGCCAAAAAGAAGCCGGTCACGACATCAACTACATCGGCAATACGGGTCTCTTGTCGCTCGCACCGGGTCCGCTCGATCGCCCCGTCGTGCCGCCGGCACTGATCGCCGATCTCGGCGGCGGCACGTTTCCGGCGGTGACGAATATTCTGCTGGCACTGATCGCGCGCGGAAAAACCAGGAAGGGTGCCTATCTCGATATCGCCATGACCGATGCGATGTTCATGTTCACTTGGTACGCGCTCGCGACCATGCAGGTGACGGGGAAAAATCCCAACCCAGGCGAGATGCGCCATAATGGCGGCTCGCCGCGCTACCAGCTTTATCCGACGCGCGACGGCAAGCTCGTCGCCGCGGGACCGCTGGAAGATCATTTCTGGGCGGCGTTCACCAGGACGATTGGATTGCCTCCCGAATTTGTGAACGACGAGCGCGATCCGAAAGCGACGCGCGATGCGATCCGCGCAATCATTGCGTCGAAGGACGCCGCGCACTGGAAGCCGTTGTTCGCGGCGGCGGATTGCTGCGTCACCATCGTCGCGACCATGGAAGAGGCACTCGCCGATCCGCATTTCGTCGGACGTGGACTGTTCAACCGCAAGGTTGTCATGCCTGACGGCCGTGAGATGACCGCGATCCCGGTCCCGGTCGCGGAAGAATTCCGCACCGATGAAAAGAAGCTGCCGTTTCCGGTGCTGAAGTAACTAGAGCGCCTCGCCGCGCGCCAATCGCGGCGCGAAATCGTTTACCGCCGTGCCGGACCTTCGCCGGGCGCTTCGCGCCGCGGCTTCAGCGGCACGGCATAGCGCTCTCCCAATCCCTCGCGCATCAGGCGCTTCCGCAACGGACCGATCCGAGACACGAGATCGAAGCCGGCGCCGCGCAGCGCCTGCACGGGCAGGAAATCCGTCAGCAGCGAACGGTTCATCATTTCCACCGCCATCGCCCGCGAGTTCACGTCGGCGCTGCGGCGCGCATGATATTCGTTCATCACGCCCGCATCCCCGATGTCGCGGCCGGCGCGTTTGGCATCGGCGGCAAGCTCCGCGATCGTCGCCGCATCACGGATGCCAAGATTGAGTCCTTGCGCGCCGATCGGCGGCAGCACATGTCCGGCTTCGCCGACGAGCGCGATGCGGTTCTTCGCGAAACGCTCCGCGATTTCCATGGCGAGCGGAAACGATCCGCGCCCGCCCTCGAGTTTCATTCCGCCGAGCATCGAATGCGCGCGGCGCTCGATCTCCCGCGAAAGGGCTGCATCATCGAGCGCCAGCAGGTCCTGCGCGCTCTCAGGCGTTACCACGCAAACGACGCTCGATTTCATGCCTTCGAGCGGCACGAGGGTGAACGGGCCGCTCTCCGTATGAAATTCCGTCGAGACGTTTCCATGCGGACGGGTATGCGAAACATTGAACGCGAGGGCCGCTTGCAAAAATTCCCGCCGCTGCGTCGCGATGCCGGCAGCCTTTCGTCCGAGCGAATTCCGCCCGTCGGCGGCGATAGCGAGCGCCACTCGTTCCTCGGCTGCGGCAGCGGTGAGGCGGACTGCGTTTTCCGAAGGCTCGATGGACTTCACCGGCGCTTCGATCACGCGCAGGTTCTTCATTCCGCGCGCAAGCGACAAAAGCCCGGCCCGCATCCATTCGTTCTGGATGTTGTAGCCGAAAGCCTCCATTCCGAGTTCATCGGCGTGGAACAGCACTTCCGGGGCGCGGATCAGCCGGTTGGTCGCATCCACGATCCGCAGATGCGCGAGCGGAGAGGCGTGCTGCCGGAGCTTGTCCCAGATGCCGAGCGCTTCCAGCACACGCACGGAGCCGCCGAGCAGTGCGGTGGTGCGGCGATCCGGCGGCGCGGGTGGCGCGAAGAGAACAGTATCCACACCGGCGGAGGCGAGGGCCGCAGCGGCGATAAGACCGGAAGGCCCGCCGCCAACGACTGCCGCTTCCGCCGTGAATGCCGGAACTTTGTTCATGCCTTTTTCTAGCTCCTGTGGTCACGCAAGGCGAGGGGCTGCCATCCATTCCCTTGCTGGGCTACACAACGTCATGGCCAGAAAAGCCCGCCCCCGCACCGCTCGGCTGAGTCCGCCCCGGACCCGGTCCGCGAGGAAAGCGTCGTCAGCGGCAGCCTTCCTCGTGCATATTTTCACGGCCTCGGGTGCGGCCCTCGCATTGTTCGCGATGATGGCCGCCATCGGCGGGCGCTGGACGGAAATGTTTCTCTGGCTGAGTGCGGCCCTCCTGATCGACGGGATCGACGGCACCTTCGCGCGCTGGCTGCATGTAAAGGAAACGCTTCCGCGCTGGTCGGGGGACGTGCTTGATCTCGTGGTGGATTTCCTGACCTATGTTTTCATCCCGGCCTATGCGCTTGCCGCCGGGCCGCTGCTTCCGCCGGCCTTCGCCTTGCCCGCCGCCGCCGCCGTACTGATTTCCGGTGCCATCTATTTCGCCGATCTCCACATGAAGACCGGCGACTATCATTTTCGCGGCTTCCCGGCGCTGTGGAACATTCTCGTGTTTTATCTCTTCTTGTTGAAGGCCGATCCCTATGCGGGGCTCGCCATCGTGGCACTTTTCGTGGCGCTGACCTTCTCGCCGCTGCTGGTGATCCATCCGTTGCGGGTGAAGCAGCTTGCAAAGTTCAACCTGTTCCTGCTGCTCGCATGGGTAATGCTCTCCGCCGTAGCCCTTGCGCTCGATCTTAAACCCCCGGGCTATGTGGTGTTGGCGCTGCTGCTGATTGGGGTCTATTTTCTGGGTTCAGGTTCGATTCATTTTGGAACCCGCAGAACGTGAGGACCGATGCTTGAACTGATCTATGACCCGAATGTGTGGGTTGCGCTGCTGGCGCTCACCGCGATGGAAATCGTGCTCGGCATCGACAACGTCATTTTCATTTCGATTCTGGTTTCCAAACTGAAAGGCGAGGCCGCCAAGCGCGCCCGGCAGATCGGCTTGGCACTCGCGCTCGTCTTCCGGATTATCCTGCTCTATTTGCTCACATGGCTGATCGGATTGACGCAGCCCTTGTTCGCATTCCGCGGTTTCGATCTCTCCTGGCGCGATCTCGTGCTGATCGCGGGCGGCCTGTTCCTGATCGTGAAGGCGACGCGCGAAATTCACGACGAGGTCGAAGGCGGCAAGCACAAAAATGCAGCGAGCAATGCCGGCAATGCGTTCGCCTGGGTGATCTTTCAGGTGATCCTGATCGACATCGTATTCTCGGTGGATTCGATCATCACCGCGATCGGCATGGCCGATCATGTCGAGGTCATGGTCGCCGCGGTGATCATTTCGATGTTTGTGATGTATCTCGCGTCCGGCGTGGTGTCGGATTTCGTGCAACGCTATCCGACGGTGAAGATGCTGGCGCTGGCCTTCCTGGTGCTGATCGGCGTGGCACTGGTGGCCGATGGACTCGGCTTCCACATTCCACGCGGCTACATCTATTTCGCGATGGCGTTCTCGGCGGGCGTCGAATTCATCAACGTGCTGATGAAGCGGAACAAGATCAAGACGAAGAAAAGTCCGGCAGTGCGCCCGCAGGTCAAAACACGGGCGGCCAGCCGCTCACGATGAGCGATCGGGTTCTGCTGATTACCGGTAGCGGCCGCGGCATTGGTGCCGCGACTGCACGCATGGCGGCCGCAGAAGGCTACCGGGTCGCCGTGAACTATCTCAGCAATTCCGCTGCGGCGGATTTATTGGTCGGTGATATTCGCAAGGCTGGTGGCAACGCAACTGCCATCAAGGCGGATGTCGCGAACGAAACGGAAATTGCCGGACTGTTCGATTCTGTCACGCAAGAACTTGGTCCGCTCACCCATCTGGTCAACAATGCGGGGATCGTCGGCCGCGCGGGCAAACTTGCGGACGCCGATCCGAAGATGATCCGCGAAGTGATCGAGCTGAATACGCTGAGCGTAATTCTCGTCGCGCGCGAGGCGGTCAGGCGCATGTCGAAATCGCGCGGCGGGCAGGGCGGCGGCATCGTCAACATTTCTTCCATTGCGGCGAATACCGGCAGTCCCGGCGAATACACCTGGTACGCCGCCTCCAAGGGCGCGATCGAGAGCTTTACGGTCGGGCTCGCGAAGGAAGTCGCCGCCGACGGCATCCGCGTGAACTGCGTGTCGCCCGGCATCGTCGAAACGGAAATCCATGCATCCGGCGGCCAGCCGGATCGTCTTGCCCGTATCGGCTCGCAGAGCCCGATCCCGCGGCCCGGCAAGCCGGAAGAAATCGCGAGCGCGATCCTCTGGCTCCTCTCGGATGCCGCCTCCTACGCGACGGGATCAATCCTTCGTGTCACCGGCGGGCGTTGAGCCTCAATTTGTGTCATTACCGGGCCGCAGCGGCCCGGTAATGACAGGATCTATTAGCGGGCGTTGAGCCCGGCCAGGTGAACCGCTAAGAAGGCGCGGGCCTTTCGGCCAAACAATCATAAGCGGAGGATACGGGATGGCTGCGGCAGTTCGCATTCACAAGACCGGCGGGCCGGATGTACTCACCTACGAAGAAATCCAGCTCAAGGATCCCGGTCAGGGCGAAGTGCGCATCAAGCACACCGCGATCGGCCTGAACTTCATCGACACCTATTTCCGCACCGGCCTCTATCCGGCACCGGGCGGTCTTCCCATGATCCTCGGCAATGAGGGCGCCGGCGTGGTCGTCGCTACCGGCCCCGGCGTCACCGAATTCAAGGCGGGCGACCGCGTCGCCTACGGCACGACGCCGGGTGGCGGCTACTCGACCGAGCGCAACATCCCGGCGGAGAAGCTCGTGAAGCTTACCGACAAGGTGGACGACAAGTCCGCGGCCGGGATGATGCTGAAGGGGCTGACCGCGCAATACCTCTTGCGTCAGACCTTCAAGGTCACGAAGGGTCACATGGTGCTGGTTCATGCCGCGGCCGGCGGCGTCGGCCTGATCCTGTGCCAGTGGTGCAAGCATCTCGGCGCGACGGTGATCGGCACGGCCGGCTCAGAGGACAAGGCCAAGCTCGCCAAGGCGAACGGCGCCGACCACACCATCCTCTATCGCAGCGAGGATTTCGCCGCCAAGGTCGGCGAGATCACCAAGGGAGCGAAATGTGACGTGGTCTATGACGGTGTCGGCAAGGCGACGTTCCCGGCTTCGCTCGACTGCCTGAAGCCGCGCGGCATGTTCGTGAGCTTCGGGAATGCCTCCGGTTCGATCGAGCATCCCAACGTGATCCAGCTCCTGCAGGGCAAAGGCTCGCTGTACGCGACGCGCCCGACGCTCGTGAACTACGCGGCCACCAAGGAAGCACTCGGCAGCATGGCGAAGGACCTGATGGACGTGGTCGGTTCGGGAGCGGTCAAGATTCCGGTCAACCACACCTATGCGCTCAAGGACGCCGCCAAGGCGCATGCGGAACTGGAGAGCCGCAATACAACCGGCTCGACGGTGCTCATTCCGTAAACCCTGCGAAGGAATCCGATGACGAGTCCTGAGCCTAAAGAGCATTGGGACAGCGTTTACGGCTCAAAATCCGAAAATGAGGTGAGCTGGTTCCAGCAGGACCCGGCCACCTCGTTTGAGTTTATAAGCCGTTGCGGCGCCGGTTCGGACGATGCGGTCATCGACATCGGCGCAGGAGAGTCCCGTCTCGCGGAACGTTTGCTCGACGCCGGTTACAGAAACCTGACGGTCCTCGATATTTCCGCAGAGGCGATCACGCATATCCGGAAGCGGCTTGTCGAGCGGGGCAAGGCCGTGGAATTCATCGTGGCGGACATCCTCGAATGGAAACCGCAGCGGAAATATCGTGTCTGGCACGACCGTGCAGTTTTCCATTTTCTGACAAGCGCGGAGGATCGTGCGGCCTATCGGCAAGCGTTGCTTGCGGCCGTTTCACCCGGCGGCTGCGTGGTTATTTCGACGTTCGCGCCGGACGGCCCGGAGCGGTGCAGCGGCCTGCCGGTCGTTTGCTACTCGGGGGATACGCTTAGGGCTGAACTTGGCCCGCAACTCCGCCTCGTGGAAACCGCGGCGGAAGAACACAAGACGCCCTCGGGCTCGGTCCAGCGTTTTCAGTACAGCCGCTTCGAGCGGCTTTGAGCAATTGCCAAGCGCCTGATTAGCGCCGAAAATCCGCCCTTGCGGCCTCCGATTCAGACGGGGGCCGCAGGCAGGCGGTATGCGTAAGGCGGTACGATTTTTTCGGAACGGACGGCTGATCGAGCGCGCGGAGTTTTCGCCCTCGACGACGCTCCTCGATTACCTGCGCCTCGAGGAACGCGCGACCGGCACCAAGGAAGGCTGCGCGGAGGGCGACTGCGGCGCGTGCACGGTGGTGCTGCGGCGGCTGTTGGAGGGCAAGCTGGTTTATGAACCGGTGAATGCCTGCATCTTGCTTGCGGGGCAGGCGGACGGCTGTGAAGTGATCGCCGTTGAAGACATTGCGGGCGAGCAACTGCATCCGGTTCAGCAGGCGCTTGTCGATCATCACGGCTCGCAATGCGGCTTCTGCACGCCGGGCTTCGTGATGGCGGGCTTCGCGCTCTATCATCGCGCGGAACAGAAATCTTGTTCGCGCGCGAAGGTGGTGGAGGCAATCTCGGGCAATCTCTGCCGCTGCACCGGCTATCGGCCGATTGTCGATGCAACGCTCCAGGCCTGTGCCAAACCAGCCGCGGACAAATTCACGCGTGATGCGAAGGAAGCCTCAAGACGCCTCAAGAAACTAGCCGACGGCAAGGATGTTTTTGCAGGCAATGAAAAGCAATTCTTTGCCGCCCCGGCTTCGGTTTCGTCGCTCGCCAAACTTTATCTGAAACATCCCGAGGCAACGCTCATCGGAGGCAATACCGATGTCGGACTCTGGATCACGAAGGAACTGCGCGAGATTCCGAAAATCATCTGGCTCGGCCGGGTGAAAGGGTTCGACAAGATCGAGAGCAGAGCGAAGGAAGTTCGTCTGGGTGCCGCTGTAAAGATCGAGGCCGCATCGGAAGCGCTCGCGAGGATCGATTCCGATCTGGGCGAACTGTTCCGCCGTTTCGGCGGCTGGCAGGTGCGCAGTGCCGCCACCATCGGGGGCAATATCGCGAACGGCTCGCCCATTGGCGACAGCCCGCCAGCACTGATCGCGCTTGGCGCGACGCTCGAACTGCAACGCGGGGCAAAGAACAGGACAATCCCGCTGGAAAAATTCTTTCTCGAATACAGGAAGCAGGATCGCAGACGCGGCGAATTCGTGCGCGCGGTGACCGTGCCGAAGCTCACGAAGGGTGAAGTGTTCCGCTGCTTCAAGATTTCCAAGCGCTACGATCAGGATATTTCGTCGCTGTTCGGCGCGATCAAGCTTCGCCTAAAGAACCGGAAGATCGCCGAGGCACGCATCGCCTTCGGGGGCATGGCCGGAACCCCGAAACGGGCGAAGACGGTCGAGGCGAAGCTGAAAGGCCTATCCGTCGGCGACCGGGCCGCGATGGAGAAGGCGCTCGTTTCAATCGAACAGGACTTCGCGCCGCTCTCCGACATGCGCGCGAGCGCTGAGTACCGCCTCAAGGCCGCGCGCGCGCTGTTGCTGAAAGCGATGCTGGAGATCGCGGGCAAGCCGTCGCAACTCACCCGCGCATTCGGAAGGAGGGCAGATGCACACGCTGCCTGACCGTCTTGAGGATCAGGCTCCGCACACCGTGCGCAAGCCCGTCGCGCATGACAGTGCCGCGCGGCATGTCGCGGGCAGTGCCGCTTATGTCGATGATATGCCTGAGCCGGCCGGCACGCTCCATCTGGCGCCCGGCGGCTCAAGCGTTGCAGCGGGAAAAATCCGCAAGCTCGATCTTGAGGCGGTAAAGCGCGCGCCGGACGTGATTGCCGTGCTGACCGCGAAGGATATTCCGGGACACAACAATATCGGCGCCATCGTGCCGGACGAGCCGCTGTTTGCGTCGGATGAAGTCCGCTTTCATGGACAGCCGATCTTCGCGGTCGTAGCCGAATCCTATCTCGCTGCGCGCAAGGCGGCGAAGCTCGCGAAAATCCAAATTGCAGCGGCCAGGGCGGTCATCACCGTCGATGATGCGCTCGCGGCAAAATCGAAATTGCTCGACGACTACGACTTCATCAACGGCGATGCGGCGGCCGAAATCGCCGTGAGCGCGCATCGCATCAAGGGTGTGCTCCGGATCGGCGGACAGGAGCATTTCTATCTGGAAGGACAGGCCGCCCTCGCGATCCCCGGCGAAAACGGCGAGATGCACATTCATTCCTCGACGCAGCATCCGAGCGAGGTGCAGCACATCGTTGCGCATCTCCTGCAGGTGAAGCTCGCGGCTGTGACGGTGGAAGTCCGCCGCATGGGCGGCGCCTTCGGCGGCAAGGAAAGCCAGGCGACGCAGTGGGCGGCGATGGCGGCCCTTGCGGCGCACGTCACGAAACGCGCCTGCAAGATACGCCTCGACCGCGACGACGACATGGCGATGACCGGCAAGCGCCACGACTTCCGCGCCGACTACGAGATCGGTTTCGACGGCGAGGGCCGCATCCGTGCCTATGACGTGCAGTTGGCCGCGCGCTGCGGTCATTCGGTCGATCTGTCGCCGGGAGTCGTGGACCGGGCGATGTTTCACGCCGACAACGCCTATTACCTGCCGGTATCAGCGATCCGCTCCAAGCGATTGAAAACAAACACGGTTTCCAACACCGCGTTTCGCGGTTTCGGCGGCCCGCAAGGGATGATGGCGATCGAGCGCGCGATCGACGCGATTGCCTGGAAACTGAAGCTCGATCCGCTCGATGTGCGGCTGAACAATCTTTACGGCGCGGGCCGCGACACGACGCCTTACGGCATGCAGATCAAGGACAATGTCCTCCCGGAGCTGATCGCTGAGCTGGCGCGGACGTCCGGCTACAGAACGCGCCGCAAGGAAATCGCGGCGTGGAACAAGGGCAGCGAATTCCTGAAGCGCGGCATCGCGCTGACGCCGGTGAAGTTCGGAATCTCGTTCACCGTGCCGCATCTCAATCAGGCCGGCGCGCTGGTGCATGTCTATCGCGACGGCTCCGTGCATCTGAACCACGGCGGCACCGAGATGGGGCAGGGCCTGTTCGTGAAAATCGCACAGGTGGTGGCGGAAGAATTCGGCCTGTCGCTGGAGCGCGTGAAGATCACCGCGACCAATACCGGCAAGGTGCCGAACACGTCGCCGACCGCCGCATCGGCTGGCTCCGACATCAACGGGATGGCGGCGCGGAACGCCGCTGCGACCATTCGCGGACGGCTTGCGGAATTCGCGGCCAAACATTGCGGGGTCGCGGTCGAGCGGATTTCCTTTCGCGATGACAAGGTATTCGCCGACAATCGCGCGATGCCGTTCGAGGAAATTGTCGAGGCGGCCTATCGCGCGCGCGTGCCACTTTCCTCCACCGGATTCTATGCGACGCCGAATATCGATTTTGATCGTGAAAGGAAAAACGGACGGCCGTTTTTCTATTTTGCTTACGGCGCCGCCTGCTCGGAAGTGGTCATCGACACGCTGACCGGAGAAATGAAGATCGAGCGCGTTGACTTGCTGCACGATGTCGGCCGCTCGCTCAATCCCGGCATCGACATTGGCCAGATCGAAGGCGGCTTCGTGCAGGGCGCCGGCTGGCTCACGAGCGAAGAACTGGTATACGACAAAAACGGGCGCCTCACGACGCACGCGCCATCGACCTACAAGATTCCGACGGCGTTCGATGTACCGGAGGATTTCCGCGTGAGCTTGTTCAAGAACAGCAATCGCGAGGACACGATCTGGCGCTCCAAGGCGGTCGGCGAACCGCCGCTGATGCTTGCGATCTCCGTCTTTGCCGCGATTGCCGACGCGATCCATTCCATCGCGCCGGGCAAACCGGTGCCGCTCGATGCGCCCGCGACACCCGAGGCGATCCTGCGCGCCGTCGATGCGGTGAGGGTTCAATGAACCCTTGGACTGAAATTCTTTCGGCTCTAGGGCGCGACGGTGCCGCCGCACTGGTGACCGTCGCCAAGGTGGACGGCTCCACGCCGCGCGAGGCGGGGGCGCGCATGGTCGTGCGTAAGGACGGATCGATCGCTGGCTCCATCGGCGGCGGCCCGCTGGAATGGAATGCAATCGATGCGGCAAAAGTATTGATGGCGCGCGGCCGGGATGTTTGTTGGAAAACGGTCGCACTCGGCCCCGAGATCGACCAGTGCTGCGGCGGCCGGGCCGAGATTCTGCATGAATCGTTCGGGCATGAAGACCGCGAGTGGATCGCGAAACTTGCTTCGCTTGATGCGAGCACCGAAATCGTCACGCAAGCAGCCCGCAGCGGCAACGGTCCTTACATACGGCGCGCCACGGATTTTCCTTCAAATGAATCCATCAAGCTTGAAGAGCCGGATATCCTGATCGAAAAGTTCGGCGAAACGAAAACGCCGCTGCTTCTCTTTGGCGCCGGCCATGTTGGGCGCGCACTCGTAAAAGCGCTGGCGGACTTGCCTTTCGCGATCCGCTGGATCGACGACCGCACCGATGCGTTCGCGGCGGACGAAAACGGCATCGTTTCGGCACTGCCGGAATCCGAATTGAAGGGCGCCGCTGACGGCACCTTTGTTATCGTGATGACTCACAGCCATGCGCTCGATCTGGCGCTCGTGACGGCGGCACTGGGCGAAACCCGCTTCCCTTATGTCGGCCTGATCGGCAGCGCCACCAAGCGCAAGCTGTTCGAGCGGCGTCTCGCGGAATTCGCCGTGAACCCGGACAACATCCAAAAACTCGTCTGCCCCGTTGGCGTATCCGGCATTTCTGGGAAATCACCGGCGGTGATCGCCGCCGCCGTTGCGGCCGAATTGTTGCGGATGCGCGAACGCCTGCAAGCGGATACGAAAATTAAAACGGAGATCGCCGTTGGCTGACGGAAAACGGGATAAGCAGTTCATGGAACTGGCGCTCGAACTGGCGCGCTTCAACGCCCGCGGCAGCGATGGCGGCCCGTTCGGCGCGGTGATCGTGCATGAAGGAAAAGTTGTGGGCGAAGGCAGCAACCGCGTCACCACCACGATGGACCCGACCGCGCACGCGGAAATCGTGGCGCTGCGCGATGCCGCGAAAAATCTCGGCCGCTTCGATCTGCGAGGCTGCGTCCTTTACACAAGCTGCGAGCCGTGCCCGATGTGCCTCGCCGCCGTCTACTGGGCGCGTGTGGATCGCGTGGTGTATGCCGCGACCCAGGACGAGGCGGCGGCGGCCGGTTTCGACGATGCGTTTCTTTACGAGGAGTTCGCCAAGCCGATGGCCTCGCGCAGCCTCGTCTGCACCCGCGAGGCGGGGGACGGCGAAGACCCGTTCGCGCTCTGGCTCGCCAATCCGAACAAAGTTCCGTATTGATTCCCCCATGGATAATTTCATCGCCGACTGGCTGAACCTGATGTTGCGCTGGGCGCACATGGTCGTCGGCATCGGCTGGATCGGCACCTCGTTTTATTTCATCGGGCTCGATCTCGGCCTGCGCAAGGAAAAGGGCCAGCCGCGGGGTGTGCATGGTGCCACCTGGCAAGTGCATGGCGGCGGCTTCTATCACGTGCGGAAATTCACGGTGGCGCCTCCGCAACTGCCGGAACACCTGCACTGGTTCCGCTGGGAAGCCTATCTCACCTGGGTGACGGGATTCGGCCTGCTTTGCGTGCAGTATTACTGGAACGCGCGCGCCTATCTGATCGATCCGACGGTGCTCGACATCACGCCCGCGATGGCGATTGCGATTTCCGTGGCGACCCTGGTGCTCGGCTGGTTTCTCTACGATCTCATCTGCCGCCTCTTCGGCGGCAACACGGTGCCGCTCGCGATCACGGTGTTCGCGATGATCGTGGCGGCAAGCTGGGGCCTGACCCATGTGTTCTCCGGCCGCGGCGCCTTCATCCATGTCGGCGCGCTCGTCGGCACCATCATGGCCGCCAACGTGTTTCTGGTGATCATTCCGAACCAGAAGAAAATGGTCGGGCAACTCATCGAAGGCAAGGAGCCGGACGCGCGGCTCGGCGCCATCGGCAAGCAGCGCTCGCTGCATAATAATTATCTCACGCTGCCGGTTTTGCTGATGATGGTCTCGCAGCATTATCCGATGCTGTTCAGCCATCCGCATTCGTGGCTGGTGGTGGCGCTGATCCTGATTACCGGCGGGCTGGTGCGGCATCTGATCAATCGCGCCGATGCCGGCGACGATTTCAAGAAATACACATGGGCCGCACCGGTCGCGGCGATCGCGCTCGCGTCGGCGATCACGGTGACGGCGCCGCAGACCGCGACGAGTTCGACGCAGGTGGCCGATGCCGACGCGCTCAAGATCGTCTCGCATCACTGCGCAAGCTGCCACGCACGCAAGCCGAAGCATCCCGGTTTCGCCGACGCACCCAACAACATCCGCCTCGAAAACCTGAACGACCTCCGGCAATACGCCCATCTCGTGCGCGTGCAGGCAGTGCAGTCCAATGCCATGCCGCTCGGCAACGAGACGCGCATGACGAACGACGAACGCGCCGCACTCGGCGCCTGGCTGCAGGCGAACGCCCGCCGATGAAGCCGCTTGCCCTTTCTCCCGAGGACATCGCGGCCCTTGGCCGCCGTGCCGAGGCGATGCTGGAGGAACTCGCCGCGATTTCCGCCGAGCCGGAACGGCTCGTGCGTTTGTATCTCACGCCGGAGTATCGCCGCGCGGCCGATCTGATTGCGCAATGGATGCAGGAAGCGGGCCTCGACGTATTCGAGGACGAACTCGGCAATGTGCGCGGGCGCATCGGCAAGCCGCCGTATCTCCTGCTGGGATCGCATTTCGACACGGTGCTGGACGCCGGCCGCTATGACGGCCCGCTCGGGATCGTGGCTCCCATTCTCGCCGTCGATGCGTTCAGCCGCGCGAAGCAGGAGCCGCCTTGCGGAATCGACGTGGTCGCGTTCGGCGACGAGGAAGGCTCGCGCTTCCCCTCGACGCTTTCGACGTCCGCGGGCGTAGCCGGAAAATTCGACGCGAAGCAGCTCGATCTGAAAGACAAGGATGGCATCACTTACGCCGAGGCGCTGAAGGCATACGGCAAGGACGCCGGCAAAATATCGTCCGCTGCGATCCCGGCTTCCGAAGCGGCCGGTTACCTCGAAATGCACATTGAACAGGGGCCTGTGCTGGAAACGGCCGGCGAGCCGCTTGGCGTCGTCACCGCGATTGCGGGCCAGACGCGGTTGCAGATGACGCTGACAGGAGAAGCGGGACACGCCGGCACCGTGCCGATGAATTTGCGCAAGGACGCGCTCGCGGGGGCGGCCGAGATCACGCTGCTGGCGGAAAAAGTAGCGGCGGAGTTCAAGAAGAATTCCATGGTGGCGACCGTCGGCAGGATGGAAGTGAGCCCCGGCGCCATCAACATCATTCCCGGCGTGGTCCGCTTCACGCTGGATCTGCGTTCCGCGTCGGATGAATCGCGCAACCGAGCGATTGAGCAATTCGAGCGTCAGGCGAAGGAAATCGCCGCCCGCCGCCATCTCGGATACGCAGCCGATGTCATTCACCGCATCGCGACGACGCCTTGCCACGAGAAGATGCAGGCGCGTCTCGCCGAAGCGATCAAGGCGGTGGGCGCCAATCCGCTTAAACTCACATCGGGCGCCGGACACGACGGCATCATGATGTCGGCGATCTGCCCGATCGTGATGCTGTTCGTGCGCTGCCGCGGCGGCGTCAGCCACAATCCGGCGGAGTATGCGAGCCCGGCCGACATGGGTGTTGCCATCGCCGCCTTCATTCGTTTTATCGAACAATTCAAGCCGGACCTGAAATCATGAACAAAGCCGAGTTCGAGCGCGAGGTCGATTTCCTGAAGGCGCTCGTGCGCATGCCTTCGGACAATCCGCCGGGCGATTGCGCGCCTCCCGCGGAGGAAGCGGCGAAGCTGCTGGAAGGACTCGGCTTCAAGGTCGAACGCCACAAGGTGCCGGATGCGCTGGTGCGGTTGAACGGCATGAAATCCGCCACCAATCTCGTCATCCGCGAAACATTCGGTTCCGGCAAAGGCCCGGTGATCGCGCTCAACGCGCATGGCGACGTGGTGCCGCCGGGGCAGGGCTGGAGCGTCGATCCTTACGGTGCGGTCGTGAAGAACGGCGCGATCTACGGACGCGGTGCCGCCGTCTCGAAATCGGATTTTGCCACCTATGCCTTCGCGCTACGCGCGCTGAAGCAATCGAGCGCCGGCCTGAACGGCAGCGTCGAACTGCATCTCACCTACGACGAGGAAACCGGCGGCGAGATCGGCCCGAAATGGCTGCTCGATGAGAAAATTTCCAGGCCTGATTTCGTGATCTGCGCGGGCTTTTCCTATTCAGTCGTGACCGCGCACAACGGCTGCCTGCATCTGGAAGTGAAGGTGAAGGGCAAGCAGGCGCATGCCGCGATGCCGGAAACCGGCGTGGATGCGCTGGAAGCGGCGAATGCCATTCTCGCGGCGCTTTACGCCGAGCGAAAGAAGCTTGGGAAAAAGAAAAGCAAAACGCCGGGCATCGGTTCGGCCAAGCTCAATGTCGGGCTCATCTCGGGCGGCATCAACACCAATGTCGTCCCCGACCTCGTCACGCTGCGGCTCGACCGCCGCCTGATCCCGGAAGAGAACGGCAAGAAGGCGGAGCGCGAACTGGTCGCGCTGATCAAGAAAGCCGGAGCCCGCAGGGGCATCAAGGTCGAATGCCGCCGTGTGCTGCTCGCGGATGCTTTGAAACCCGCGAAGGGAATCGAAAAGCTCGTTGCCGCGCTGCAAAAACATGCGAAGCGCGTGCTCGGCGTTTCGATCAAGGCAACGGGTGTGCCGCTCTATACCGACGCCCGGCATTATTCGGTGCGCGGCATCCCGACGGTACTCTATGGCGCGGGGCCACGTTCCATTCTGGAGGCGAATGCGCACAATGCGGATGAAAACGTCCGCCTGAAGGATCTCGAAGCCGCGACCGGCATCATCGAAGGCGTGCTGCACGACCTCCTGCGCGGCTAGACCTGGCGCCTAGCTCCAAACCTTCACAACTGCTTAACCAACCTGTGCGATGAAAAAGCACAGGTTTTTGCAGCTTTTACCGTTCAGCGACATTTCCGCAGCCATAGGAATTTGCATGGCTTTGTTTGCGCGTTTCAAGAGTGCCGAAGAAAAACCTGTTCTCGCCGCCGAGGTGGCCGAACAGATCGCCTCGCTAGTTCCCGATCATTCTCCCGAAATGCCCGTGGCCGGTTCCGGCGGGACGGAGCGCGTTCGCGAATCGCTCGACTTGCTGGAGATCGACCTCGGCGACATGATCGCGAAGGTCGGCGATGCCGCGAATGGCGCGCATGAGGTTGTCGCGAAATCGCGCGACGAACTGGAATCGATCCGCGCCAGCACGTCCGATCTTTCCGATCTCGTCGATACCGCGAACCAGAATGTACAGATGCTGGCAAGCGCCACCGAGCAACTCGCCCAGTCGTCGGCCGAAATCGGCATCCAGATCAACAACGCGAACCGGATGACCGATCAGGCGAGCCAGGCCGCGAGCGCCACCGGCGAGCGCGTGGACAGCCTCAAAAATTCATCCATCGAAATCGGCAAGGTCATCGGACTGATTTCCGCGATTGCGAAGCAGACCAATCTGCTTGCGCTCAACGCCGCGATCGAAGCCGCGCGAGCGGGCGATGCGGGCAGGGGCTTCGCCGTCGTCGCCAATGAAGTGAAGGCACTCTCGGTCGAAACGCAGAAGGCGACCGCCGCCATCGCGCGCCAGGTGGAAGTGCTTCAGCGCGATACGCAGGCCTCCGTCGAAACGCTGGCCAGGATTGCTGGCCTCATCGACGACATCAAGCCGCTGTTTTCCACCATTGCGAGCTCGGTCGAGGAGCAGATTTCAACCACGCAGGAACTCTCCCGGAACGCGCTGGAAAATTCGAATTTCGTCGCCGACGTCGCCGATCGCGCCAAGAAGATCAAGGACGCGACCGTGAAGGCGAACGACCAGAGCCTTGAGATCGATCGCTCATCCGGCGCTGCGTCCGCATTGGCGAACAAGCTCCGCACGCGTCTCAGCATCTTTCTGCGCCAGACGGAAATCGGCGACCGTCGCAAGTTCGACCGGCTGCCGTGCGAATTTCCGGTCGACTTGACTCACGGCCTTGCAAAACTCACCGGCAAGGCAGTCGATCTCGGGGAAGGCGGTGTGCTGGTCAAGCTGTCCGGAGAATTGTCCGCGAATATCGGCGGCGAACTTCATCTCGACATCGGCGGCTTCTGCCGGACACCGGTGCGTCTGGTAAACCGATCCGATCTGGGACTGCATTTGCAATTCGGGCAGATGTCCACCGAATGCCGCGAAAGGCTTGGCACGAAACTCGATTCCATCCGCACCGAAAACCGCGAATTCATCGACCGCGCCGTCAAGACGGCGGCGGAAGTATCCGCGCTGTTCGAACGGCTGGTGGACGAGAGGCGCATCTCGCTCGACGATCTGTTCGACAACCAGTATCTGCCGATAGCAGGCAGCAATCCGCCGCAGGTGACGACGCGGTACCTGGAATTGCTCGATCGCGTGTTGCCGGACATTCAGGAGCGGCTGCTGGCCGCCGATCACCGCCTGGTGTTCTGCGCGGCGATCGACCGTAACGGCTATCTCCCGGTGCACAATTTGAAATATTCGCACCCGCAGAAACCGGGTGACGTGATCTGGAACACCGCCCACTCACGCAACCGACGCATTTTCGACGACCGCGCGGGGCTGTGCGCGGCGCGCAACGCGCGTCCCTATCTGATCCAGTCCTATCCGCGCGACATGGGCAACGGTGTCACGATCATGATGAAAGAGATCGATGCTCCGATTCGCGTGCAGGGCCGCCACTGGGGCGGGTTCCGGACGGCGTATAAGATTTAAGATCGCGATCGGGTTTCAGTTTATTCGTCATGCCCGGCCTTGTGCCGGGCATCTCGCTTAGGGACGCATTGCCTCTCTAAACGGGATGGCCGGGACAAGCCCGGCCATGACGGTGCTAGAATCCAACCACGCTTCCATGCAGATCGTATGCATCGGAACGCTCTATCAGTACGGTCGCGAATTCGCCGACCTTGAGCGGCCGGCGTGTTGAAATGTGAACCGTGCCGTCGATTTCCGGGGCGTCACCGCGTGTGCGCCCGCGCGCCGAGTGGCCTTCCACGGCGTCGATCATCACCTTCTCGCGGCGGCCGACTTTCTTTTTGAGTTTCCGTGCGCTGATCTTCTGCTGCAATTCCATGAATTGCTTGTGCCGCTGTTGCTTGATCTCGTCCGGCACCGGGTTTTCCAGATCGTTCGCGGGCGCGCCGCGCACCGGCTCGAACTTGAAGCAGCCGGCGCGGTCGATCTGCGCTTCTTCCATGAAAGCGAGCAACTCCGCGAACTCCGCCTCCGTCTCGCCGGGAAAGCCGACGATAAAAGTCGAGCGTAAGGTGAGATCGGGACACAGCTCGCGCCAGCGGTCGATGCGCGCAAGGGTCTTTTCCAGTGCGGCGGGACGCTTCATGCGCTTCAGCACCGAAGGGCTGCCGTGCTGGAACGGAATGTCGAGATAGGGAAGGATTTTCCCTTCCGCCATCAGGGGCATCACTTCGTCCACATGCGGGTAAGGATAGACGTAGTGCAGCCGTATCCAGGCGCCAAGTTCGCCAAGTTCGCGGCACAGGTCGAGGAATTTTGCGCGGACGCGGCGGTCCTTCCACTGGCTTTCGGCGTATTTTATATCGACGCCATATGCCGATGTGTCCTGAGAGATCACGAGCAACTCTTTGACGCCCGCCTTCACGAGTTTCTCGGCCTCGCGCAGCACATCGGCCGCGGGGCGGCTGACAAGATCGCCGCGCAGCTTCGGGATGATGCAGAAGGAGCAGCGGTTGTTGCAGCCTTCGGAAATCTTCAGATACGAATAGTGCCGCGGCGTGAGCTTGATGCCTTGCTCCGGCACCAGATCGAGAAACGGGTCATGCTTCGGCGGCACCGCGCCATGCACCGCCGCCATCACCTGTTCGTATTGATGCGGGCCGGTGACGGCCAAAACATGGGGATGCGCCGCCCGGATTTCTTCCGGTTCCGCCCCCATGCAGCCGGTGACGATCACCCGGCCGTTTTCCTTCAGCGCGGTTCCAATCGCCTCCAGGCTTTCGGCCTTGGCGCTGTCGAGGAACCCGCAGGTGTTGACGACCACCACATCGGCCCCGGCGTGCTCGCGCGCGAGTTCATAGCCCTCGGCGCGCAGGCGCGTGATGATGCGCTCTGAATCCACAAGCGCCTTCGGACAGCCGAGCGAGACGAAGGACACCCGGGGCGCCGCAGAGGAACCATCCGGCGTGGTGCGGTCGGTCGTTGAATAGGGGGCGTTCACGGGGCGACTGATGGGGGATACAGCCCTGTCGGTCAAGGCACGGCAGGCCCTTGAAGCGCCGCCTTTTCCTCGCCGCGACTGCGCCAAATTATACACATTTTTAACCATTTAGAGGAAGGCTGGCGACACGGTCACCCGCTGCGGAAGAATCGATTCTGCGGTTGGTGCAGCAATTTGGGCCGGCCCGGAGCAGTGGCTCCGTCGGCTTCGCATAGGGCGAAAAGGCGAGGCCGCAGGGGAGCATGCAGGTTCTTATTCGAATGATCGGGGTTGCGCTGCTTGCCGCGTTTATGACGGGCTGCGCCAGTGTCGGCCTCGTCGATATGTCGGGTCTGATGAGCTATTCCGACCCGAGCGACCGCCAGCAGACCCGTCTGCCGGGCCGCGTCTATATTTTGCGCGGCATCGGCCATGTCTGGTCCGGCGGCATGACCGAACTTGCCCATGAACTGAACCGCCGCGGAACGACCGCGAGCGCGCACCGCCACGGCGAATGGTGGGAAAGCGCCGAAGAAGCGATCAAGCTCTATAAGTCCGATCCCGACCGCTGGCCGATCGTGCTGATCGGACATTCGAACGGCGGCGATAACATCATCAACATGGCCTACAAGCTGAAGGAAGCGGGCGTGCCGGTCGCGCTTGCCATCGGCTTCGATCCGACGCGCTTCAACCGCAGCGTCCCCTCGAATGTCAGCCGTTTCATCAACCTCTATCAGTCGCTGAACGTGCTCGGCGGCGGCTCGGTTGCCGCGAACTCGGATTTCAAGGGTCAGCTCCTGAACGTCGATCTGCGCAATCATTTCGAGATCGGCCACATGAACATCGACCGCATCCCGCAATTGCATAAGGAAGTGATCGCGAAGGTCTTGCAGGTGGTGGCGTTCCCGCAGCAGAATAAGCCGCTTGTCTCGTTCAACTACGTCGTGCCGAGCAACGCACCGATCGAGCTTTGGGACGGTGGCATGCCGGTCACCGCAGAACCCGGTCAGACCGTCAAATCGCTCGCGAGCCTCTACGGCGTTCCCGCCTGGGCGATCCGGCAGGCGAGCCGTCTCGACTCGGACGACGAAATAGCTCCGGGCAAGCGCGTCGTCATCCCGCGCTATGCGAATTCGCTGGAGTTGGGCGCGCCCGCAATGACTTCGTCGGTGCCGATGAATCCCGCGCCGCTTCCGCAACAGCGCGCGCCCGTCGCCACGGTTGTCGGCCCGAATGACGGCTATTCGCAGCCGCGCCGCGGCGAGACAAGCTGGGGCCAGCCGCGCATCGGCTCGCCGCGCATGGGCGCCGTCGGCGAGTAATTACTTCTTCTCGGATTTTGTTTCCGCCTTGGCAGACGCCTTCGCTGCCGGCTTGGGTTCCGGTCCGCACGGATAGATCGCCTTCATCGCGTCGGTGATCACCGCCCGCGTCGAATCCTTGTGACGATCCGGGCGCAGCACCACCCAACGATGGATGCGCTCGTAATCGTTGCGGCCGGCGGCTTCCTTCGGGATGCAGATGACCGGTTTCTTTGCCTTTTCTCCGGCCTCTAGCAGCGATTTTCCGGTGCTTTGCAGATAGGCCTCGCAGCTTGTCGCGTTCGCCTTGCAGAAACCGAGATATTCTCCGGCGGTCGCGGGCGGCTCCTTCACCCAGAAATTGAATTGCGCCTGAACCGGCGTTGCAAACGCAAGTGCCGCGGCCAGCGCGCCGCCTGCAAACTTCAACTCCATTCCATTCATATCATTTATGCTCGACCGGCGGCGTTCCGTAAGTGTGGAACGTCTCCACCGTTTTTAGGCCCCAAGCCTGGCCCTTCTTACGCTCTGTTTCGGTCCAGACAATGGGCTTCCAGTCCGGTGCGAGGATAAGCCGCGCTCCGGCGTTGGCGACTTCCACACGATTGCCGCCGGGCTCGTAACAATACAGGAAGAAAGTCTGCTGGATCGCGTGCTTGTGCGGACCGGTCTCGATGAACACGCCGTTCTCAAGATAAATGTCGGCGGCGCGGAGAATCTCTTCGCGGGTATCCACGGCGAAGGTGAAATGATGCAAGCGTCCGCGCGAGCCGGTATGGTCGCGCGCGATCGCAACGTCATAGCTTTTGTTGCAGCACGTCACCCAGGAACCGGCCTCGACGCCG
The DNA here is from genome assembly GCA_022844205.1 of Xanthobacteraceae bacterium. Classification (GTDB taxonomy): domain Bacteria; phylum Pseudomonadota; class Alphaproteobacteria; order Rhizobiales; family Xanthobacteraceae; genus JAUSIF01. Next base: position 53,559 of record JALHMF010000013.1, read on the forward strand.
CTGTCGAGCACGATCTGCTCGGTGAGCCGCATGCCGAGCGCATCCTCCATGAATTTCCGCACCGCGCTTACATCGCTTGCGAGCAGATTCAAATGGTCCAGCCGGCGCACATTCACGCCGCGGCCGGGAAATTTCTGCGCCTGATTTTTCAGGGCGGGCTTCAGTTCCGGCGGCGGCTGATACCATTCGGTCTCGTAATAAACTTCCATCCGGTGGCCGTCGGGATTCTGGAAGACATAGGCCGGGCCGTGGCCGAGATCGCCGTCGTTCCAGCCTATGCCCGCACCCATCGCCTCGATGACCTTGACGCGCCGCTCCAGCGCCTGCTTGCTCCAGCAGCGGAACGCGAAATGCCCGAGCCCCGGCTGTTTCGCGGCGGTGAGCTTTAGCGTGGCCCGCTCGTAGTCATCCCAGCCGCGCAGATAAACGGATTCGCCCTTCCGGCCGCTCTCGGTCATTCCCCAGATGTTCACGAAGAAGCGGACGCTCTCCTCGAGTTTCGGGGTGTAGAGTTCGAGGTGGCCGAGATGGGCGATGTCGTTGATGGGCTCGCTCACGGAGTGCTCCAAATCATGCCAACGATTACTTGAACGGGTCGCGCGCGGGCTCGACCGGGCGGTTCTCGATCTCTTGGAGGACGCGTCCGATCTCCGCGAAGGCGCTTTTCAGCCATTGCGTCATACCCGCCCGCGCTTCGCGCGAGAGATACGCCATCGAAGGCTGCGCCCCCGGCGGCGGGGTGAGGGGATCGGCGGGTTTTGTCGCAAGCACGCGCCGCATGAATTCCGATAGCGAGAAAGCCGGGTCGATCAGCACGCTGGTCAGGAACGCATCGAGCTGGGTCAGCTTCATCCTCGGCTGGTGCGTCTTGAACGCGAGATAGGCTTCGCTGCGCCGTGCCTCCCTGTCGATTTCGCCCAGGAATTCATTTTCCGCGAGCACGAAGGAAGCGTCACGGAAGAAATTTCGGATCGCGCGGCCCTGTTCGTAGGTTTCCACGTCGCGGTCGGGGATGTAGAAAATCACCGGCTCGATTCCGCGTTCGCGCGCCTCCGATGCGTAGTCGGAATCCCGCATCAGCTTGAAGAATTTTTCGAACGAGCGATGGGTGAGGTCGATCACCTGCGACTCCGGCATCGGCCCCGCAAGGCTGTCGAACAGCTTCATCTGATCGACGGTGCGATCGAGATCGATCACCGTGGAATTTTCGGGGAAACAGGCCGAGAGCGATTTCTCCGTGGCGTCGGTGTCGAAAATGTCGATGCGGCGCCCGGCGAGCAGGAAATGATCCGCGATCAGCCGGGCCAATAGCGTCTTGCCGGTACGCGCCCGCGGCGAGGCGACAATGATGGCGAAATTCTTGCCCGGCATTGCCGCCTCATGCACGCAACGATGCGGAAGGAAATGTCAGTTTTCGCCGGCCTCGGTGAGCCGGTCGATCAGGCCGATGCGATCATACTCTTCGTGTACGCTCTTCAGCCAGGTCTTCACGTAGCCGCGCAGCACGAGCGAGTTGTTGGCGATGTGCCCCTGCGCGTTGCGGTTCTTCGAAAATGTCGCGAACGGCACCGCGGAGAGATCGACCTGTTCGTAGGCCATCTCGTTCAGCTTCGGAATATTCACCTCGACCGCACCCTTCATCTTCTTGAAGTAGCTGTCGTAGACCGCCGGGTCCCACTCGAAGAAGCTCGTTTCGTTGATGAAATTCTTGACCGCGAAGTAATTCTTGCCGGCCGTGTAGGGCTGGATGTCCGCGATTTCCTCGAGTGAGGCGACCGACGGCCCGAGCACGTGAAACAGGCCGAAATTGAAGGTGCCCGCCTTCACTTCGTCGAAGAAGCCGACGTCGGTGAACGCCTTCAGCGCGGGCGAAAGCTGCCCGGCGCGGATGTCGATGATGCTGACCTTCACTTCGCTGGTGGAAAGCGTGTCGAGAATTTTCATCTGGTCGGGGACGGCGGTGATGTCCACCACGTCCGTAACCTGCGGATGGAAACGCTTCAAAGCGCCGCGCGGATATTCCGTATCGAACGCACGGGTAAGCACATTCTTGGCCGCGAAATAATCCAGCAAAGTACGCGCAATCGTAGTCTTGCCGACGCCGCCTTTATCGGCGCCAACGACAATAACAGCCGGCTTCATATTGTTAACTCCAGATCCCTCGTTCGAGGCGGGAGCGCGTTTTTTTCCGTTCGCCACGCGTTTCCCCTACCCGAACTGCCCACCCCGCAGCAATCAGCCGAATGACCAACCGGCTGCCCTCAGGCGGCGTACAGTGTCGGTTTTCGCCTGTAGATTCAAGGGCCACTAAGTATTTGGCGGGGGCATTCGCCGATGGCCTCGTTGAAAAAAGTCACGCCCGCTAGCACCTGGGTGGTCTGTTCCCCGGCTCGAACTTCGTGCACCGCGCCGGAGCTTATGTGCCCAGACTCACCTGGACGGATTGGTTTGTCGGGCCGGCCCCGGCAGTATTTTTGTGAGAGCGGGTCGTTGTCATAGATCGCGCTGACGAAAATACCGCCGATAGCAGCGAGCGGCCGGCACTGGCGCGACAAGCCGGTTGATTGGTTACTCACGTCGCTTAGGATCAAAACCCTGATCCCCTTTGCATCCATTCCGGGATCGAAAAGGCGTGAACCATGTCTTTGCTTCACGACGCTGCGCTCGCGACTGGTGTGGCTTTATTCTGTGTTCTCGCGCAGGGAACGAATGCCGCACCGGTCGCCCCTGCCTCGGAGGGCAATGGCTTTCGCCTCGCACAGATTCAACCGGGTCCGTGGAGCGATGGTCGGGATCGGCTGGGTGTGAGCCCCGGGGAAATCTGCGCGGAGGAGGGAGGACGTTTGTATGGAATCCAGGCGAAGGAATTTAAAACGCTCAGTGTCCAGTCGACCCGCGAAGGCGGCTTTTGGGTCAGACTTTCGGTCGGCCGGGATTGGTACGCTTGCACGCTCGACCGCCTGCACGGGTTAGTCGACTTTCGCGGAGGATAGAGCCTTGTTTTGTCCCTGCCGCAAATGCAATCCGGCTGACGAGAAACTCATGGGTGCATTCTATAAATTTCCCTGGCGCGACCGCGAAGTCTAAAACGAAATATCCGCCTCACTGTCGGACGCAGGCTTGGCGGAAGGTTCTGAGCGGCCCACGGCTCTCTCCGTAGGCAATACGCGGCGGCACTTACCGGGAGCCGGGTTCCGACGCCCCGACCGGCAGAAGGCGGCCTGAGGGAAAACCGAGCGACCAAACCCCGACCCGAAAGGGATCATCCGAGAGGATGGGGAGGCAACTGGTCCACGAAACGGGCAGCTCGGCTATACGCGCTGGAAGGCCTTCCCCTAAGACCGTGTTCTCAATCGCTGGCAAGGCGGGAGGGAGGGGTACGGAAGCGGATCTATTTTATAATGATTTAACGCAAAGCAATCGGCAGATCACGTTAGCCTCAGGGGGGCTTCGTTAGCCTCAGGGGGCTTTATGAAACGCTTATTGTGGTTCTTTTTGCTTATTATTTCGTCGATGACGGCGCACGCTGCTTGCACAACACAATTCGGAGGGAAAACCTATACTGTTCTCCTGAATGATAGCAGATGTATTCCCGACAGCTTCGGCGGATCTGGCCTGCACCCGGTTCCGAAGACACCGAGTTAGGTGTTTTCATGGGACCGGAGGTGCGTCATGGAGAGGCGGAAGTTTACGCGAGAGTTCAAGCTTGAGGCCGTGCGGCTGATCAC
>JALHMF010000014.1 GCA_022844205.1 Xanthobacteraceae bacterium
GCTCAAGGACTGGCGACGCGTTCATACCCGTTACGATCGATGTGCTCATACGTTCATGTCAGCAATTTGTATCGCTGCAATCGTTATCTTCTGGCTATGATCAATGAGTCCTGAGCCTAACATTGGCAGTGGACCACTCAGTGGGGGCCGATCACTCATCCGCATTGTTAAGGTAACAGAATTGCATTAGTCGGCGCCGAATGATCGTGCTACTCTGTTTCGTTCTGGCCGTCATGGCCTCTCCATTTAGTCGAAGGGCCGCCTGGAAGTCGAGAACACAGCGCCCCGGCATCAGCTGATCGTGTTGCGGCGTCAGATTCGAGGCCGCGTGCGGGTTACGAACGGTGATCGCTTATTCTTGATCCATCTGTATCGCTGGTTTCCATCGATCCTGAAGACCACAATCATTCAGCCCGAGACACTCGTGCGTTGGCATCGAGCTGGTTTCCGCTACTCCATCGCGCCATCCAGCACCTGGGCAGCATCATATCTGTGCCCGTTCTCGGCGGTCTTCATCACAAATATTGCAGGATATAGTTTTCGGTACACACAGGGGTTACATCACCGATACGTTCGGATATGATTTTCGGAAGGGACAGGATGCCAGCATATCGCAGCAGAGTTATTATCGCTGGCGCAAGGAGCACGGTGGACTTGAGATCGATCAAGCGAGGCGGATGAAAGATCTTGAGCGGGAGAATGTGCGTCTGAAACGTCTTGGGGCTCGATTTGAAGGTTTGGGCCTAGGCTTGCCTTTGACATTATCAATTCGTTGTTACCGTTGATTTTCGTCAATTTTCACGCCGATATCGGTATAGAATGGGTTAGAGTGTTGATCGTATCGAACAATGCCGACCATAGTTTCCGTTTCCCGCGGTCTGGATAGAACATGCTTCTTCGCACCATATTTGCGGTTGTGATTGCGACCATGATCGCTGTTGCCCCTGTTACTTCGGCGCGTGCTGTGATCAACAGCATAGGCGTGGATATGACGGGCATGCGGGATTGTGATGGAGCAATGTCGGAGACTGATTGCAAATGCTGTGAAACCGCGCTCGCCTGCCCGGCAGCGTTTTGTCTTCTCAAGTGCTTCAAGCTATTGGGCGAAGCCATTTATCCTTCCGATACTCCCGGATTTGAGTTCACTGCCATTGATGCGGCCAAGACGATAGAAGCCCGCGGGCAGCTGGAAAAACCACAACCACCACCTCCCCGATTCTGATCCTAACTCAAGAAAATCGCCCGCAGGCGCGTGACAACGCGTCTGTGCATTTGCGTATCCGTCCTCGCCACGGACTGTGTCCAACGCGAGGTGATCATTTGAGAAGGATAGGAACATGACTCCCAGGATGAATTTATTCGCGGCTATCGCCTTGCTTGCTTTTACTATTGAGGCAACTCCCGTATGGGCTGGTGCTGACGACTACGTGTTTGAACCCGTTAGCGTTGACGTGCGCAACGGAGCGGGAAGTGAACTAGCCGTCCGCCTCGTTCACAAACCAACCGGCAAGTTGGTCGCCGGGGCGGCGATTTTCCGCACGCGTATCGACATGTCGCCGGACCAAATGGGAACGATGACGGCAAAACACTCGCCTATTCCGGAGACGGAGCCGGGCGTCTACCGGTTCAAGGCTGATCTCACAATGGCCGGGCGATGGGCCTTCAAGCTCATGGCCAAGGTACAGGGCGAGCCTGCGACCATTGAGGGCAGTGTGATTTTTCTGGCAAAGGACTGAGGGAGAAACACATGCGTCACCCACCCGTCGCAGGATTCGTATTCCTCTCCCTCGTTATCGCGCTTATAGGCGGCGCAAGTTATCGGTCGGAAGGCTGGCCATTTTTCGCGCAGGTGCAGGCGCAACAAAACAACACGCCTATATCACAATCGGGGGAGCGAAAGATTCTCTACTGGAAAGACCCGGATGATCCGACCCGTTATTCACCAGTACCGCGTAAAGCAGATAATGGCCGTGACTATCTTCCGGTCTATTCCGATCAAGAGCCCGATTTTGACGCACCCGCACCGCTAAAGGCGGCGAAGAAGAGCGGCACCGGAAAGATTCGCTTCTACCGCAATCCGATGGGTCTACCAGATACCTCGCCGGTGCCAAAGAAAGACTGGATGGGAATGGATTATATTCCTGTCTACGAAGGCGAAGATGAAGATGGCACCGTTACGGTGAGCCTTGACCGTGTGCAACGTTCCGGTGTGCGCACCGAGGAGGCTCGTATGACAAACATGTCGCGACCTGTACGCGCGCCGGGAATCGCCAAGCCCGACGAACGCACGTTATATAGTGTGACGCTGCGTGCCGACGCTTTTATCGAAAAACTATACGTCAACGAGACGGGCCGGCATGTGAAAGCGGGCGATCCGCTATTCCGGATTTACAGCCCGCAGATGGTGACGGTGCAAGTGGACTATCGCAGCGCTGCAAAAGCCGCGAGCCGAAACGCATGGGATGAAATAGGGGCCGTGCAGCGGCTTAGGAATCTTGGACTTCCCGATTCAGTGCTTACGGAACTGCGCGCAAGCCAGTCGCCACTGACTTCTTTTGATTGGCCTGCACCTGCCTCCGGCGTCATCATGCGAAAGAACGTAATTGACGGTCAGATGGTCAGGGCGGGCGAAGAACTTTACCGCATCGCCGATCTAGGCAACATCTGGGTTATCGCCGATGTAGCTGAGCAGGACATAGGCCATTTGAATGTCGGTGCGCCGGCAAAAGTGAATTTCCGCGCCGTACCGGGAGAAACGTATGAAGGCCGCGTGACCTTCATTTTGCATGAACTCGACAGTGCAACGCGCACAGCGAAGGTACGCATCGAGGTCAGCAACCCCGATTACCGCCTCAAGCACGAAATGTATGCGGAGGTAGAGATCGAATCCGGAACTAACGATGCGCAACGTCTCGTGGTTCCGGTTTCCGCCGTTATTGACAGTGGTAACCGGCAAGTGGTGCTCGTCGATAAAGGCGAAGGACGCTTCGAGCCGCGCAGCGTCAAGCTTGGGCTACGTGGCGATGGCTTCATGGAGATACGCGAAGGCATCACGGCGGGTGAAAAAGTCGTGGTCGCGGCTAATTTCCTAATTGACGCGGAAAGCAATCTTAAAGCCGCGCTCCAAGTGTTTACAGCGGGATCGCCGGCGGAGACCAAGCAATGATTGCTCGCCTCATTCGCTGGTCGGCACACAACCTCTTTCTCATCCTCATCGGTGCGGTACTGGCGATGGGAGCCGGACTCTACGCTGTGCGTAACGTTCCGCTCGACGCCATTCCGGATCTCTCCGACACGCAAGTGATTATTTACACTGAATATGCGGGGCAAGCACCCCAAGTGGTGGAGGACCAGATCACGTACCCGCTCTCCACAGCGATGCTGTCAGTACCGAAGTCAAGGGTTGTGCGCGGGTTCTCGTTTTTCGGTGTATCATTCGTCTATGTAATCTTCGAGGATGGCACCGATATCTATTGGGCGCGTTCGCGAGTCCTCGAATATCTCTCGGCTACGGCCCGAATACTTCCACAGGGTGTGACGCCAAGCCTGGGACCGGACGCTACGGGCGTGGGCTGGGTTTACCAGTACGCCGTGATGGCTGAAAAACGCACACTGGCAGAATTGCGCACAACGCAAGATTGGCAGGTGCGCTTTGCCGTCGCAAGGGCCGAAGGTGTGGCGGAAGTTGCCAGCGTCGGCGGGTTTGTAAAACAGTATGCAGTGGTCGTTGATCCACGGCGACTGAGAGCGTTTAATATACCGCTATCAACGCTAAGGGATGCCATCCGTTCTTCCAACATAGATGTCGGTGGGCGCGTGGTGGAACTCGCAGAAACCGAATTTATGGTCCGCGGACGTGGCTATCTGCGCGGCGTGCAAGACATCGAGCAAATCGTAGTCAAGTCCGAGGGCGGCACTCCGGTGTTGTTGAGGGATGTTGCTCGCGTGGAGCTGGCACCTGACGAACGCCGGGGCGTGACTGAACTTAACGGCGAGGGCGAAGTCGTCTCGGGCATCGCCGTGCAGCGCTTCGGGCAAAACGCCCTTTCCGTCATTGCCAATGTCAAAGCACGTCTCACTGAGATTACGGCAAGCTTGCCTGAAGGCACTTCCATTGTTCCTGTGTATGACCGTTCGGACCTTATTTATCGCGCCATCGATACTCTTAAACGCACGCTCATCGAAGAAAGCTTGATCGTTGCTCTTGTCTGCATCGTATTTCTCCTGCATGTGCGCAGCGCTCTGGTAGCTATCATCACGCTGCCGCTCGGAATCTTGATTGCCTACATCTGCATGAACGCATTGGGGCTCTCTTCCAACATTATGAGTCTAGGCGGCATCGCCATTGCGATGGGTGCGATGGTCGATGCGGCTATCGTTATGATTGAGAATGCGCACAAGCATCTGGAACGCGCATCACCCGGTAAGTCGCACACAGAGATTCTCATCGAGGCGGCTTGCGAAGTGGGACCAGCCCTATTCTTCTCTCTCCTGATTATCACGGTCTCATTCCTGCCGATCTTTACGCTGGAGGCACAGGAAGGAAGGCTGTTCAAACCGCTTGCCTTCACCAAGACTTTTGCAATGGCAGCGGCGGCGCTTCTTTCGGTGACGGTGGTTCCCGCATTGATGATTATTTTCGTGCGCGGGAGAATCATTCCAGAACACAAAAACCCGGTGAACCGCTTTTTAATTTGGGTTTATCGACCCATCATCAGCGCTGTGCTGAAGGCCAAGACCTTAACGGTTGTGCTTGCACTTGCGTTGCTCGCCGTGAGCATCTGGCCTGCAACACGACTCGGTTCCGAATTTATGCCCAATCTCAATGAGGGCACACTTTTCTATATGCCGACGACGCTGCCTGGCCTTTCCATCACCAAATCTGTCGAGCTTCTTCAGACGCAAAACAAAATTATCAAGGAATTTCCTGAAGTCGAATCTGTTTTCGGCAAAGCGGGCAGGGCGGGAACTGCAACCGATCCGGCCCCGACCGAAATGTTCGAGACCATCATCAATCTCAAACCGGAGGCACAGTGGCGGCGTGGCATGACAACTGACAAGCTCATTCAGGAGATGGATCGGGCGTTGCAGTTTCCCGGAGTGTCGAACGCATGGACTATGCCCATCAAGGCGCGCATCGACATGCTGGCGACGGGTATTCGCACGCCCGTAGGCGTCAAGGTAATCGGCCGAGACCTGACGGTTATTGAACAACTCGCTCGCGAGATTGAGTCAGCCATTAAAACGGTACCCGGCACCTCAAGCGCCTTCGCTGAACGCATCATTGGCGGCTACTATTTGGAGATTGAATATGATCGCTCGGCTCTGGCTCGCTATGGGCTGATGATTGGCGAGGTGCAGGGCGTTGTTGCGTCTGGTATTGGCGCGGAGACCATCACCACGACGGTTGAAGGGCGTGAGCGGTATACCGTGAGCTTGCGCTACCCACGCGATTTGCGCAGCGATCCGCAGGCGATCGCTCGTGATGTACTTGTTCCGATTGCCGGCGGGGCTTCGATTCCGCTCGGGCAAGTGGCGACTGTCAAGCTATTGCAAGGCCCAGCGTCCATCCGCACGGAAAACGCCCAGCTTGCGGCATACATTTTCGTCGACGCGCGAGAACGAGATCTCGGCTCATTTGTCGCTGACGCCCGCAAAGCTGTCGCCGATAGGGTGACATTCCCACAGGGTTACTTTGCCGTCTGGAGCGGTCAGTTCGAATACTACGAGCGCGCTAAGGAGCGCCTCGCGATCGTCATTCCTCTCACACTGCTCATTATACTTTTATTGCTCTATCTCAACTTTCGCCGATTGACCGAAACGTTCATCGTTATGCTCTCGTTGCCCTTCGCGCTTGTCGGGGGACTGTGGCTTATGTGGTGGCTTGGCTTCCATCTTTCCGTTGCGGTCGCCGTCGGCTTCATCGCCCTTGCCGGTGTCGCTGCAGAAACAGGCGTTATCATGCTCATCTATCTCGACAATGCGCTTGAATCGCGACGCTTGGCCGCCAAGCGTCAAGGTCGTGCGATGACCCCTGCCGATCTTCATGCTGCCATTATGGAAGGCGCAGTCGAGCGCGTACGTCCCAAAATGATGACAGTAGTGGCTATCATGGCTGGGCTTTTGCCAATCATGTGGAATCATGGAACGGGTTCTGAAGTCATGCAGCGCATCGCTGTGCCAATGATTGGCGGCATGATCTCCTCTACGATCCTGACGCTCATGGTCATTCCCGCCATTTACGCGCTCATCAAGGGTGCGACTTTGACCCGTCGCAGCAATGAACTACGGTCGCTTTCTTAAGTTGTTTGTACCGAAAAATTCATCCGGCGATAATTTCGATATTCGCCTCGTGAAATTCGCTGATCACAGGGAAAAATTCCCTGATCGGCAAATATAATTCCCTGTTCTGAAGTCCAGGGAATTGAACTGCAAGCCACTGAAATTGCGGACAGAATCGATGCCCAATCCGCAAAATTGGTCTGTCCCTATCGCAAATCCAATCCGGCTGGCGAGTGATCGCGAATCGAACAGGGAATTCTCCCTCAGGATCAGGAAATTCCGCGTGGCAAAATCGAAACCATCAGCGGATGAGGTTTACGGTACACACACGAGTGAGTAGACGGAACCGAGGTCAAGGGTTCACTGTCACTAGTGCCGGTAGCCAAAAAGAACGCATGCGAAATCACCACAGATGCCGCTGCAACGAGCCGGATGGTGTTGAAATACGTGTTCAATCTTACTTGTTCAATTTGGCGAGGATCGTGTTCATCAGATCAATTTCGGATTGCTGTCCTTTTATAATCCCCGCGCAGAGCTTTTTGATCTCGGCGTTTTCGATTGATGCACGCTGGCACATGAGAATTGCCCCGGAGTGATGGGGAATCATCGACCGTAAGAACTGCGTATCGCCGATGGCTGTCTGCGCACGGATGAAGAAAAAGAATGCGCCAAGAGCAATAATACTCCCAACGACAATGGCAATGTTGACGGTTTGATTTGGATACATCGCGCGCATAACAATCAGTTCAATTACGACCATAGGGGCGGTCATGAGCGCGGCCATGTAGAACTGATTGAGGTTCGAATACACATTCGAAAAACGGTCCACCATTGCGTACATCAAGATGTACATTGCGATAAACGACAGAACCGCCATGATGACCAGGTGCATATAGTGTTTTGAGTGCATAGCTCTCTCCCTGTCAGGCTGACGCTCGGCATAAGCGCCAGCAGAAGTATGAACTAGTTATTTCGAACGCATTCGCCGAACCGCCTCGGTATGGCTCGACCGATAACGACTATTTTTTTGAATTTTTGTTACTGTGTGTACCGAAAACCTCATCCGGCGATGACTTCGATTTTTGCCTCAAGAAATTCGCTCGATGACTTCGATTTTTTGCCTCAAGAAATTCGCTGATTTTCTTCACAAATATATCGGATTTGATTTCCGATAGGGACAGCCCGTCCTCGGCGGACTTCATCACCATTATTGCAGAATCTAGTTTTCGATACAGACAGCTGGCGTTTTCACCGCGATTAGGCGGTCAGCTGCCGTCTCCCCATAATCCCGATCACCGCCAAGACGATTGCCGCGATCAGGATCGCCGCCAGCGTGAGGTCCGGTACATAATAGGTCGTATAGACCTCCCAGCCGAGCAAACGCAGGGCCTCGGATACCTCCGTATAGATGCCGACGAGATGGCCGCCGAGGGTGCCGGTGATGCCGAGTAGAGCGCTGCCGAGGATGGCCAGTCCGGCCATGACCCAGCGCATCACGCCCTCCCAGATCGCTTCGCCCAGGCTCCATCGCAGGGCCAACATCAAAGCCCAGTACGCCAGAGTCCATGTCGCGAGCAGCATGTGGTTGCGACCGAGCGGCGTCGATGAGATCGCCTCCCATGGCCATACCAGGAGGCCGACCCCGTAGGCGACCACACCGGAAAGAACGCCAACCGCCAGCAGCGGAACGAGCGCGCGGTCGATGGCCTTGGAAAGCGGAGCGTCGGAGACGGCGCGCACCAAGATTGCCAAGGTCGCCGTCATCAGCAGCGCAATCGGAAAGTGAACCAGAACAGCGTGATATGCGGCCATGGTCAGGCTCCTTTGCGTGCGAGCAAACCGTTGAGGGCGATGCCGAAGCCGAGGATCAACAGCACGCCCGCGCCAATCGTGAACAGCCATTGCCGCTTGATGGCGTCGGCGAATTCCACCTCGACGCCGTAATGGGCGAGCTGGATTTCACTGTGGCGCGCCTTCACCGGCACGCCGGCCTTGATGTCCTTGGCGCCGGCATGCTTGGGGCTGTTCAAAAGCGGCCAATTGACTTGGCCCGGATAGAACAGCACCACGTTCGACCAAGCCTGATCCCACTTCGGCTCGCTGCCGTCGAAGCGGGCCGCCACCATTTCGGCGTCCCGTCCAAGTCCGAGTGTCTTCGGCAGTGAAACGTAATGCCAGCGGCTGCCAAGAGCATTGCGGTGGACGGCGAAGGCGACGTCATAGACGCGCTGGTCGAGCATGATCTTGTCGTCCGCCGGTTTGCCGGTGTCCATCGCGCGAACGAGCGTGACGTCCCAGTAGCCGTCCTTCCAGCGCGCCTTGCCGGCGACTTTGATGTCGCCGCGCGATCCCTCCGTCACGCGTAACAGGCGGCGCGGGATGGTATCGCCGTCCTTCCATGCATGGGCGGCATCGAAGGGCACTGAATTGGCTTCGCTGATGAAGTAGATGTCGTCGAAGCCGAGCTTGCGCTGGATCAGGTCATCCCAGTTGATCGCGCGACGGCCGGTTTTGTCCGGATCAAGCATGAGGCGCGGCTGTCGTTTTTCAGGATCCCAATTGTCAGCGAAAGGTCCGCGCCCGGCGTCGCTGCCGCGCAGCTCGAATACATATTGATCGTCGGAGGCGTCGATTGGGTTCGACCGGTGCGCCCGCCAATGCCAGAGATCGAGGAAATAGCCGGCCTTGCGCAGCGCCGCCAGTTGTTCCTCCGGCACCACCGACTTCCAGTCGTTGATATCGCTCCGGGTGGCCGGCAGATGCTTGCCGACCTCGGTTTGCTTCAGTTTTTGACCGAGATAGGGATGCGCACTCACTTCGTCGGCCTTAGCCTCGTTGGTGAAGAAGCGCATGCGGTCGCCGACGGTGATATATCCGCCGTAGCGCGCGAACTCCGGCACGCTGCCATCGTCCACCAGCATGGTGACGCGGTCCTCGTAGATGCCTTGCGGCTGCGGTCCGGCGACACTGGCGCCATAGCGCACCCATTTACCGCCTTCGAACTTCATCATGTCGTGATAGATCGACGGCTGCCGCGCCGGCCACCGGTAGCGGAAGAACATGTCGCGGCCGTTGTAAGCGGCCTTGACCTGCAACGGCATGGTCAATTCTGTCGGGATATAGATGTTGCGGGCGATGTCGTTCTTGATGACGCCGGTGCCATGGGTCAGCCACGATAGACCGAGCACGCCGAGGAAGATGACGACGGCGAGATAGAGTAATGCTCTATTCATGGCTAGCACTCCATCTTCAACAGCTCATCGGTCTCGAAAAAGATATCATCATTCACTCATGGCGTTATCGGTTTACAGCCTTATCACGCGACCATATCCCAACTGTCCGGTTCCTTCTTACATGATTATCCCGATGCGCATCGCGAGTGCATTGATCCGACATTATCCATCGCGCCATCCAGCACCGGGGCAGCATCGCATCGTTGCCCGTCCTCGGCGGACTGACCGTTTGTTCGGTTCCGCATTCCGCGCATTTGTAGGTATACCGCGACTCTTTTCGAGAACGCTCTATCCTCGATAGTCCCATTGCTTCGGTGCACCCGACACAACCTCATGGAAACCCATAGAGGGTGGCAGCGGGGACTCTCGTCCAACCAATTTGTTCATGGGCACAATCGTGCGGGGCACAATACGATTGAGTCTGGTCAAAAACGACCACATTCCAAATAAACAAAAGGCCGTCACCGGGGCGGGTGACGGCCCCTCTAGAGGGGGACGCGGGACGCGGGGGTGCGTGTGTCCCCGCTGACAGAACTCACACCTACGTGCAGAAGTTCCGAGTCAATCCCGTCCACAACATGAAACTGACGGCACATAAAAAAAGAGACCGTGTTACCGGTCCCTCTTCCTACTTTTGACTTTTGGTCTTTAGCTTTTGGCTTTGGACTTCAAGTCTAAGTCAAGAAGTAACCACTAGCCTCGCTAAAGGTTCCGCCAGATACCGACGATTGTAACTAAGAGTGAAATCGTTGCGATCACTTATGTGTACCGAAAACCTCATCCAACAAAGATTTCGGTTTTGGCGAATAAAATTCCCTGTTCTTGCGTGAGAATTCTCTGATCGACGAATATAATTCCCTGTTCTGAGGTTTAGGGAATTGAACTGCAAGCCACTGAAATTGCCGAGAGAATTGATGTCCGATTTGCAGAATTGGTCTGGGATTTAAACAATTCCCTGTAAAATTCCCTGTTAGCAGGGAATTGGTGTTGGAGACGGGTTCGAATCCGACTGCGTCATCAGCCAATCAGTCCGGTCTCCGACTCCAATTTCGCAGGCGTGCCAGAAACGGCGCGATGACGGGCCAAATGTTGGATTGGTGACCGTCTCCACTGACGAAATTCAGAGGTTCAAGCGGGCTTCAGGGCGCCCGTCTCCAGGGGCCAATTTCGACTGACGTTTTGGAGTCAGCCTAATCCGCAACCTGGGCCAGAAATGCATTCAGATATCGGTCAATCGGCTATCTGGAGAATCCAAGACTGAGGCGCTGTTCGGCCCAGGATAGCGGAAGTGGGCTTAGCAGTCTTTCGAGCGTGAGCGCTCGCGGCTGCCGGCCATCGGCTAGAGCCTCGACAATGTCCGGGGCGAGAAAGGCGAGGCGTAAAATCCGCCGCACATAAGGCTCGCTGAGATCAATTCTCGCGGCAATCTCTTTGGTATTTGCATATTCGCCGCGGCGCAGAGCCTTTACCCAGCTCCGTCCTCGCGCCACCGCGACAATCAATGATCTATCAAGGGGCTGCGGGGGTGCTCCCGAATTCGACGGCAGCAAGATTTTTTTGCGGTCCGGCTTTTTTGGTTCGGGCAGGGGAACACGAACGGCCCAAGGCCCTTCGCTGTCTTCAGAAGCGACAATAGGAATGGTCTCGCTGGCTGGCCGCTTTTGTAAAATGATTTCTGCCTCGCTTGCGTGCAATACAATCTTGCTGACTGAGGACTGAATCAGATTGCGTGTTTCTGGCGCCCAGCTTCCAGAAGCTGCCTCTTGTCTCACTTCTTCATGCGGCAGCTCAGACTTCAGTGTCGTGACGATTAGAGATTCGATTTCCTCAGCGCCTATGCGCGATCGGGATCCCGCGTTTTCCTTTTGATACTGCAGGATCGCCTGGCTTACATAATATCGATAGCGGCCGTTCTTGCGGGTCGTATGAGACGGTGACATCCGGTTACCGCGATCATCGTAGAGGAGACCCATGAGCAGTGCCCCGCCTTCGGCGCGGCCTCGCCTTTGCTCGGTGGCGTTGCCGGTTAGCTTTGCCTGCACGGCTTCCCACAGATCATCGTCGATGATTGCTGCATGCTCGCCTGGATGTGCAATACCCTTGTGAACTGCCTCGCCGCGATAAACGCGGCTTCGTAGGAGATGGTAGAGCGCGCCGCGGCTGAAATATGCGCCGCCAATGGTCCGGCCCGCTTCTGTTCGTCGTTTTTTACTGCGGATCCCGAGCCGGTTCAGTTCGATCCGCAGTTGCTTGACGCAACCGAGATCAAAATAGCGGGTAAAGATCAATCGGACGGTCTTCGCTTCCGTCTCATTGATAATGAGCTTGCGGTCCTTTACGTCATAGCCGAGCGGGACATTGCCACCCATCCACATGCCCTTGCGGCGTGAGGCGGCAAATTTGTCCCGGATGCGCTCACCGGATACCTCCCGCTCAAACTGCGCAAAGGACAAAAGGACGTTCAGGGTAAGGCGCCCCATGGACGTCGTTGTGTTGAATTGCTGCGTCACCGATACGAACGAAACGCTGCGCGCTTCAAAGAGTTCGACAAGTTTGGCAAAGTCGGAAAGTGACCGGGTGAGGCGATCGACCTTATAGACCACAACTACATCGATCAGACCCGCATCAATGTGGCCAAGAAGGGCTTGCAGGGCAGGGCGCTCTATTGTTCCGCCGGAGAGCCCGCCATCGTTATATTGCGTCCGCACGAGCTTCCACCCCTCGTTAGCCTGGCTCTTGATGTAGGCTTCGGCGGCTTCGCGTTGGGCATGCAGCGAGTTGAAATCCTGCTCAAGGCCGTGTTCAGAGGATTTCCGGGTGTAGATAGCACATCGCAGGATTTTCCGTTCAGGCGGCACCATTGATCTCCCGAAGGCCAAAGAATCGTGGCCCGTTCCACTTCGTACCCGTGATGGCGCGCGCAATTTTTGAAAGGCTTTGATGTGTTTGTCCGTTCCAGAGGTAACCCTCGGCGACGACCGTCACATGATGGGTGATGCCTTGCCATTCGCGGACCAGGACAGTACCCGGACGCATGATTGAGCAGAGCGGTTCGCTTTTGTTTGACCCATTGAGTATGCGTTCAAACAGCCGATCGAGATCACGGGCGAGTGATTTGGAAGGAGAGCCATACCGACGCTGCTGGCGCACTTGTGCGATCGCCAGAGCAAGCAGTTCACGACCGAAGCAGACAGGTGGTTCATCATGAAATTCTTCTCGCCAGAGATTACGAAGCTGGGCCCGAGGAAGATTGGCGAGTGATTGAAGATTGAGATCGTGGTTTTGCTGCATATGCATGGGGACCGTTTCCGGTCTCCATGCATGCTCGCATATACCCCGCTGGCCACTCCGCAAAAGCTGCTGTTATGCCCGCCAGCAGCTCCGAGTTGCTGCGCCAAAAATGAGGCACACGGCTTTTTGGGATGGTTAATCCACGCGTATTACACCACAGTAATTTCGGGTTCAGCACAGGTAATTTGCGGATCCGAACCAGCCAATCCCACTAAGGCAAACCATCACCATATGCCTCCATATCCGGTGCCATCTTTCAAAATCGAAATTGGCATTCCAATGTCATTTTGCGCGCGCCGGCGAATACGGCTGTTGATCCAATTCAATGCTTGCGAAATTGAATCCGCTTGGTCCTTGTGGCGCGAGTATGGAAAAGCAAGAAGTTCTATTAAAAGCGCATCAAGCCAAGTGGCGGATTTGGGAAAGAACACGGCACCCGCTTCGAACATCGGTGTTGTTGTATCAAGTCTTGTGACTTTGTCCTGGGTCGGCCTCACGGAAATCACCGCAATATTTTTGGAGCGAAGGTCTTGGAGCAGGCTTGTACCGGATCCTTTGTCCTCGATGAGGGTTGTTGCTCGCGGCCAACGCTTGGCAAGATCGATGACAGCCCTGCGCAGCCCCGGAAACTCAAAGCGATCGCGTACAATTTCGGCGAGATAGCAGTAGTCGCCTTTGACGATCCAGACGGTGCCCACTGAATAGTCGGCGAGCTCATCTTCAGACATTGCGGTATCCCAACTAATCACCACAAGGTCATTAGCCTCGATGTCTGGCAATATTTCATATTGCTTCAGCCAGGCGCGACGAATGAGGTTGCCTTCGAGCGGTATCGGGCGCTGCTGGTATTGCGCTGAAAAGGCCATGCTGCCCATGTCGGCCTTTAGGCGGTCTAGGACCTCCCGCGGCTCGCGAACAGGGTCGAGGACCTCGCCTTCAGCGCGAGAATAAATGCGGCCGTCACCGATCGGTATTGCCTGCGGAGCATCGGCGATGGCAGGCAGATCAAGATGTGTCCATCCGCCTTTTTCTAGAAAAATTCCCACCGGGTCGTCTTCATGCAGCCGTTGCATTACAAGTATGATCGCGTCATCCTTCTTGCTGTTCAGCCGCGACATCATCGTCGTCTCGATCCAATTTAGGACCTTCTTGCGGGCCACATCGGACATCGCTTCATCGGGTTTCATAGGATCGTCGAGAATAAAAATCTCTCCGCCACGGCCCGTCAAAGTGCCGCCAACCGAAGTCGCATATCGTCCACCGCGCTTCGTCGTCATCAATTCCGCCTCAGTATCTTTTTCCCGGCTTATTTCCGTTGCGGGAAAGATCCTTCGATACCAATCCGCTTTTATGACCGCGCGGAAGTCATTTGCGTGCTTGGCAGCGAGGTCAGCGGAGTAACTTGCGCAGATAATCTTAATTGAAGGATCTTGGCCGAGTAAGAAAGCAGGAAACGCCACAGAGGCTGAGATCGATTTCAGACTTCGCGGTGGAATCGTGATGATCAGCCGTTTGATCTTTCCCAGCCTGACTTTTTCAAGCGCATGCGCCATGGCTTCAAGGTGCCAGTTCATGTGCAGTTTCTCGCCCGGCACGACGGTTTCGAACGTCATTCGAAGGAAAGCGCAAAAATCAGTTCGAATCGCATGATCAATCAAGGCGCGTTGAACCGCGGGACTGGCGCGGAGTCGACCAAGGTGCTCGTTCATTGACACTCTCCTTGCTACTGAAGACCTACTTTGCGGATTTTTTGATAGCGGAAAGAATTTCGCTAAGAAGCGCTTGCTCTGTCGGACTAAGTTCCGATTCCTGGCCTTGGGGGATCGAAGTTTCCAAGAGCCCGTGTTGCGCCGCGAGCTTTAGGACCGTGACGGCGGCGCGTGGATCGCCTTTCAGCGCTCCATCGGTTTGCCGCATGATGACTCCTTGCAGCTTGCTCACACGACTTGCACGCTCGCCTTCACGCACGGTTATTATTTTTTCCAACACCTGCTTCACCACCGTTTTTCTGTTTGGGCTGTTTTTCGGGCGTCCATTTGGGTTCCCGGACTGACCCGGCTTGAACCAGGAATGAGTCGGAGGATTGCCATAGCCGACCTTGGGTTTTCCCGGCTGAGGATCAGCTTGAGCGCGGTGATCAGCCGATCTTGACCGCCTCGAAGCCTTCCTGGAATTCTTTCCGTTCTTTTTCGCAGGCATTTCGGTTACTCCGCTGCAGGCAATGCATCACGCGAGCGCAATTCGAGTTCGTCGAACTGCACTTCCGATTCAGAATGAACGGCAAACTTGCCCGTGAGTGTCTGCCAGCGGCGGATAGCGACATCGCAGTAGTGCGGATCGATTTCCATTACACGAGCGCGCCGGCCGGTATTTTCGGCGGCGATGATGGTCGTGCCGGATCCAACGAACGGGTCTAAGATGATATCGCGAAAGTGGGAGCAGTCTTTGATCGCATCGGCGACCAGGGCCACGGGCTTGACCGTCGGATGCATTGCAAGCTCATCGAGCCGGCCTGCGCGGAAAGTGTTGACGCCTTTATATTCCCATACGTTGGTGCGGTAGCGGCCCTTCTGACCGAGTTCGAAGTTATTTGTATGGGCAGCGGAGCCATTCTTGAAGACGAGTACCAATTCGTGCCGTGAACGATAGAAGGTGCCCATGCCGCCATTGTTCTTGACCCATACGCAAAGATTCTTGAATTCGGCGTAGATGAGCCTGCCGGCAGCTAACGCCAGATCAACATGGCGCCAGTCGATGCAGATGTAATGGATGGAACCATCCATCGAGAACCGCACCATGTTCGCGAAAACGGCCTTCAGAAACTGAATATATTCCGGGTCGGTCATTTCACCCGATGCAAACTTAAAATCCGGGTGCTGGGTCTTTCCAAGGCCTCCTATGGCCCGGCTGCGCACGTTATAAGGTGGATCAGTGAAAATCAGCCGCGCAGGTTCATTCCGCAGAAGTGTTTCATAGGCCGAAGCATCCCGGGCATCAGCGCATAGAAGTGCGTGCTGGTTAAGGACCCAGAGATCGTTGGGTTTGGTTATTGCCGGCCGATCCCGCCGAGGTTTAGGGGCGACGTCTTCGGCAGCCGGGTCTTCTTCATTCGCGGCCTTATGAGCGTCAAAGAGGAGATCGATTTCTGTCGTTTCAAAACCCGTAATCTCGACATCAAAACCGAGCGTTACCAGTTCCTGTAACTCAATCGTCAGGATCTCCTGGTCCCAGCCGGCTAACTCCGCAGTTCGATTATCGGCGATCACATAGGCGCGTTTTTCCGGCTCCGATAGATAATCGATCTGAATGGAAGGGACTTCGGTAAAGCCTTCGCTTAGCGCGGCTTCATATCGACCATTGCCCGCAAGAATATTCCCTTCGGAGTCGATAATGATCGGGTTGATAAATCCGAGCCGACGAATTGAATGCGCAATCTTTCGACGCTGCGCACGCGAATGTGTGCGCGGATTGCGTTGGTTTGGCTTGATGGTCGTGACGTTTCGATAAACGACCGCTTCAAGGTATCGCTCTCTCCCGCGAACCGCAGGTAAACATTTCTGATTGTCGACTTGAGTGCGTTTCATTGAGGACCTTATTAGGGTTTTAATAGGTTATGCGTAGCATGAAGGTAAACCCGGTTAGTCGGGCATGGTCATCATCTACGCCCTCTACGAAAGTCTGGCGATTTATTCAGGAAGTCTTGAAGTGTAGCGGCCAGCTGAGCCAGCTCCATCACGACCGCACGGTTGAACCCGAGAGGCATGCGTCGGAAACAACGATTCAGTTCGTCGTACCCTTCGCAAAAAATTGGATGAGGAATGATCGGGCCCTGATCACGCGGGCGGTCACGTTTTGCGCCGGGGACCATTCCTGGAATTTCCACTCGCTCCAAAACAACAAATACGTAGGGATCTGCATATTTTGTTCCATTATAAGTATATGCAGGCCAATCCGGATGATCGCGCGCAGGGATCTCTTCCCGTCCATGCGGAAGGCGTTTAAGGATCTTCCGAAACCGTTGATCAAGACCGCGCCTCAAATACCGCATCAAGAAAACGATCTCCTTTTGTTTAAACCCGGCATCAAGTAGATGGAGGGCGATGCCAAGGCAAAAAACGTCGAAAGCACTAAATTGTGTAGCGTTGCCCGTGCCAGAACCTCTTGTGTCCAGAAATGCGAACTGACTCGACGGAAGGATATCGACTTTGAATCCGTCGGTTTCGCGGTCTATTTCTAACAGTCGTTTGATGCGTGTGCGGAACGCTTGTGGAATTTTTTCTGGCCTCCCAAATCTCAGAGTTAGCGTGTGCCACAAGGCCCACTCTGCTTGTCCGCGTTTAAACACCTTCATGTTGGAAGAGACCATGACGCTATCCCGAATTATCATCAAAGACCTATATAGGGTCTCAATTACTTATTTTCTTGCTTCGCAGGCGATGTCGTGATGTTGCCGGGTAATGGCGATTTCTGCACGTAGGAAAGCGCTGGAAAGATTAGAAGAAAGACGGCAGTCAACACAGTCTTCATGGCTTCACTGCCGCATCTGATTTTTCACCGCGCGCGACAATTGACAAAAGTCCGTTGGATAGTGGCCGCTGCAATTGCAGGGCATCTGCTGCTGGCGCTGTCATCCAAATTTCTATTTCTTCTTCGGTCGTGAGAATGACCGGCATTGCTTTTGAGTGGATTGGCTTCACATCGCTGTTCGGATCGGTAGTAAGAAACGAATAGAGCAAGTGCTCGCCTTCGACGCGTTCTTTTACCGTCCCTCGTGCGCCGTTCCATGTGCGCCAGATTCCGGCGAAGGCGAATGGCTGGCGCATTCCTGAAAGCCCAAACCAAACGGGGGTTTTCGGTAGGCTATCTGTCCACTCGCAGAAGCTTGTCACCGGCACTACGCAGCGCTGCTCTGGCTTGAACCAGGGCGACCAGTATTTACTTTTGGTATTACGAACATTGACGACGGGCCGATTGCCACCGACGCTGGGTGGTGGAGGAAATCCCCACCGCATTTTGATTAGCTCACGACCGTTGGGTGTGTTGCGAATTACTGGCGCGATGCCGTCGGGATAGATCGAAGCTTGCGCAGGGAGATTTCCGGCGGCATCGATATTGACCGCGAACATTTTCTTTAGCGCTTCTTGCGCGGCGACTTGCGCGTACAGCGTGCACATACCGTCATCGTTTCATTTTGATCGAACCACTCAAAGTAGCCTTGACTCCTGATCCGTGTTCCTATTTTGTTCTTTTCCGATGAACTCCATTTTTGAGCAGTTCCTATGCGGCGTCCCGCAGAGGTCGAGAGGCTGTACCTCGACTTCGATGGCTTCTTTGCGAGCGTTGAGCAGCAAGTGCATCCGCACTTGCGGGGAAAGCCCATTGGGATCGTTCCGTTTAAGGATGCAACGCATACTTGCGTAATCGCTTGCTCACGCGAGGCGAAGGCTTTCGGCGTTCAGAACGTAATGACGCTTCAGGCCGCAAAGGAAGTCTGCCCGCAACTCATTCTTGTTCCTCAATCTCCGGATCTGTATCGCCGTGCTCATAACGCGCTCCTCTCCGAGATTTCCACCGTCATTCCAATCGACACCGTTAAATCGATCGATGAAATGACATGCCGAGTGCTGCCTGCGCAAAGCGATGATCCACTTGCGCTTGGCCGAGCGATCAAAAAAAGAATTGCCGATAACGTCGGCCCATACCTCACATGCTCCATTGGCTTTGCTGCCAATCGTCAACTCGCAAAGATGGCTTGCAAGGCAGGAAAAAAGATCGGCGATAGCTACGGCGACGGCAACTTGATCTGGCATCCACGCGACATGCCGGAGCCTCTAGAAAAACTTGAGTTGCAGGACATTCCAGGCGTTGGCAACCGCATGGAGCAAAAACTTGCTCGCTCCGGTATCACAAAGATTTCTGAGTTGCTCGCTACTCAGCCGAAACACATGCGCAAGCTTTGGGGTAACGTAACAGGTGAGCGTCTTTGGTATGCGCTGCATGGCTACGATGTGCAGACACCGCCTTCGGGCCGCAGCATGTACGGTCATTCGCGAGTATTACCACCAGAGTCACGTTCGATTGAGAGCGCCCGCGATGCTTCACGGCTTTTGATTGTGAAGGCTGCTCGAAGGCTACGCCGTGATGGATGGAATGCCGGCCGCATCTGGCTTTACCTACAATTGCGCGACAACTCCGCTTTCAGCGCATCCTGGCTGCCCGATGTGTGTGACTATCAGGCAATTTTGTCAGCGCTCGAAAAGCTTTGGACAGACATTCGCAAACAGTTACCGCGATACACTCGAATAATTAGCTTGGGCGTCACACTCTCTGAATTGACGCGCGCTACTGAGCGCCAACTCGATATTCTCTTGAACGACGATTTCGAGCGCCAGAAGTGGGAAAAAATTACGGACGTCATCGACAAACAGAATGCAAAGTATGGAAAGACGCTCGTAAGCATCGGGCCGTGGGTGCCGCCACCAGGCGGATATGCTGGGGGCAAGATTTCCTACACGCGGATTCCGCGCGCGGAGGATTTCTATTGAACTGGAAACAGGACTTGAAACTATCCGATCTCGACGACGGCACTAAGCTTGAGATTGTGTGCAAGCGCTGCGAAATCGTGCGTTACGAGACGAAAGAAGAATTGAGCCGAATGCCAGGAATGAAGAAGGCCTACATCGATGAGGTCGAAAAAGCACTTCGCTGCAATTCTCGTTTCTGCCGCGGGCATGTGCGCGTTTCACTGATTTACGATGACAAAACTGAGGGGTTTGTGGGTGGGATGGCTTAGTCAATACGGAAGCTGGGTGTTTGAGAAAGCGGCCGCCTAAGCTTCTCTATCCGCCTCTTCTCTTCCCAAGTATTAATTTCGATCTGAATCCTGGAAACGGCGGGCCGTTGAAAGCCAACGTTGCGCAATACCCCCTCGACAGATCGCCAGCATTCCTTTTCACTACGTTCGCCACCTTGGGTTTGAATGCCATGGTTGCCCGGTCATCCAACGGTACGATGCTGATCCTGCGCGGACTGTCCGCGCCCTACGCGCAGCGAGGGCTGCTCGACGACGAATCCGCTCTCGCCTATGCGAAGACGCTCGGTTATGTGGGTGAGGTGCTCGACATCGGGGGCGAAGGCCCACAGGTGCAGATGGCGCTCGATCGCATCCGTGGCGGGAACGTGAACGCGCTCTACGGCTTCTCCCGTGGCGGCTATAACATGCGGACGATCTGGAATCAGCTGACGCCGGAGCAGCGCGGCCGCATCCAAAAAATCGTCATTGTCGGCGCGCCCGGTGTCACGGCAGCGAATTTTCCGGGAATGAGCGATGTCGTTGTGCAGGCCGACCCGCCGGAAGGACATATGGCTGGTGTGTGTACCGAAAACCTCATCCGCATTGATAAGGTAACAGAATCGCCTAAGTTGGCGGAATGATCGCGCTGCTCTGTTTCGTTCTGACCGTCCTGGCCTCTCCATTTAAGTCGAAGAGTCGCCTGGAAGCCGAGAACACAGCACTCCGACATCAGCTGATCGTGTTGCGACGTCAGATACCTGGCCGTGTGCGGGTCACGAACGGCGATCGTTTGATCTTTATCCAGCTGTATCGCTGGTTTCCATCGATCTTGAATGTTCTCACAATCATTCAGCCCGAAACACTCGTGCGCTGGCACAGGGCCGGCTTCCGCTGTTACTGGCGTTGGAAGTCGCTCTCACGGGGAGGGCGACCGCAAATCGAGACTGAGCTCTGCGCGCTGATCCGGAAGATGAGTCTCGAGAACCCGCTTTGGGGCGCGCCACGTATCCACGGCGAACTGCTCAAGCTCGGGTTCGAGATCGCACAGTCGAGCGTCGCCAAGTACATGGTCAAACATCGCGGGCCACCAAGCCAGGGATGGGGCACCTTTCTGCGGAATCACGCACCGGAAATCGCAGCCATGGACTTGTTCATTGTCCCGACTATCGGGTTCGATCTGCTCTATGCCTTCGTCATCGTTCGGCTGGATCGCAGAGATCTGGTCTGGATTAATGTGACAACAAACCCGACGGCAGAATGGATCGCCCAACAGCTAACCGAGGCATTCCCTTGGGAGGACGCTCCGCAATACATGATCCGTGATCGAGATGGTGTCTACGGCACTACCGCCACGCGGCGTTTGCGCGCCATGGGTATCCGGGACAAGCCCATTGCACCAGCTTCACCTTGGCAGAATGGTTTTGCCGAACGCCTGATCGGATCGATCCGGCGCGAGTGCGTCGACCACATGGTCGTCTTGAGTGAGGCACATCTGCGCCGAATTCTGAAGAGATATGCTGCTTACTATAATGAGTTGAGGACCCATCGGTCTCTCAACAAGGATTCCCCGATCCATCGGGCCATCCAGCGCCTGGGCAGCATCGTATCTGTGCCCGTTCTCGGCGGTCTTCATCATCAATATTGCAGGATCTAGTTTTCGGTATACACAGGTGTCATTGCGTCTGAAGGGGAACGGGGAATCGGTTGGCAAAAAACAAGCGACGGGAGTTGTAGCGGTCATCTTGAACATCGTGGAATCGGGGCAGCAATCAGGTTCTGGGACTGATGCAAACACTATACGAAACGGATAAATTATGACTCATAAGAATGTTCTTTTTCATTCAGCTGCTCGCGAAAAGATACTCAAAGGCGCCACGCTCCTTTCGGACGCGATACGCATTACGCTCGGACCCAAGTCGAAGTCGGTACTAATTCAACAGAAATGGGGCGCGCCGATCGTTTGCAATGACGGCGTGACGATTGCAAAGAATTTTGATCTGAAAGACCCCGCTGAGAATCTCGGTGCTCAGGTCTTGCGCCAAGCAGCCGAGAGAACGGGCGAAGTGGTGGGAGATGGAACGAGCGCATCCACTATTCTGGCCCACGCGATCTTTTCAGAAGGCGTCCGTAATGTTGCCGCCGGCGCGAGTGCGATCGACATCAAGCGAGGCTTGGACAAGGCGACCGGACGTGCCGTTCAGGCGATTAAAGAAATGTCGAGACCGGTAAAAACGCGTACCGAGAAAGCACAAATCGCGACAATCTCGGCACACAACGATCCTTCTATCGGAGAACTTATCGCCGAAGCGATGGAGAAAGTAGGAAACGAAGGCGTTATCACCGTCGAGGAGTCGAAGACGACTGAGACCAGCCTCGAAGTGGTTGAGGGGATGCAATTCGATCGTGGCTTCCTTTCACCTTATTTCGTTACAGATGCTGAACGTATGGAAGCGGTCCTTGAGAACGCATATGTGCTGTTGTCCGATCGAAAAATCGGGATTCTCAAGGATTTGATTCCACTCTTGGAGCAAGTCGCCAAGTCAGGGCGCCCCTTGCTGGTCGTCGCTGAAGATGTTGAGGGAGAGGCGCTAGCGACCCTAATCGTGAATCAAATTCGTGGCGTTTTGAAGGGTTGCGCGGTGAAGACACCGGGCTTTGGCGATCGGCGTAAGGCCATGCTTGAGGACATGGCGATTCTGACCGGCGCTAGGGTTATATCGGAAGAACTCGGCTTCAAGCTGGAATCGGCAACACTTGAAAATCTGGGTCGCGCAAAGCGAATCGTCGTCAACAAAGATAAATGCACATTGATCGGTGGTGGGGGTGAAAAGCAAAGGATCGATGCGCGGGTGCAACAAATCAAGTTTGAGCTGAAAGAAACTACGAGCGACTATGATAAGGAAAAGCTTGAGGAACGGCTGGCAAAACTCGCCGGCGGTGTGGCGGTGATTAAAGCCGGCGCTGCAACCGAAGCGGAAATGAAAAACAAGAAAGAAGCGCTCGATGATGCAATAAGCGCGACTAAGGCTGCGATAGCCGAAGGAATTGTACCAGGCGGAGGACTCGCCTTGCTACGCTGTGCGGCCGCTGTGGATGACGAAGCTTCCAAGAACATGTCCGTGGATGAGAAAACCGGTGTTCACATTTTACGCCGTGCCCTGGAAGCACCTGCTCGGCAGATTGCACAAAATTCAGCCGTGGACGGCGGTGTGGTCGTTGCCAAAATGCTGGAAGGCGGCGGCAACCTTGGATTTGACGCGTCGAAGAATGTCTATGTCGACTTGGTCGAGGCAGGCATCATCGATCCTGCCAAGGTAGTGCGTATAGCTCTCGAAAATGCGGTCTCTGTTGCCAGCCTCTTATTGCTGACAGAAGCAACAATGACCGATTTGCCCGAAACCTCAAAGGAAAGGACGCCTGAAGCCGAATTGGCGACGTAGAATTTTGTGAGCAGATCGATCAAGTCGCGCTCGCCTGACTCGGCCGTAACGAAGATTCACTCAACGATTGGCCCGAGCAATTTTAACTCGAAAAAAATGGAGTCTAAAAATGCTGAAAGTAATCGAAGTTCTTCAAGAATCCTCAAAGAGCTGGGAAGATGCGGCCCAGCAAGCTGTCGCGAAAGCAAACAAGACGTTGCACAACGTGAAATCGATCAATATCGAGAATTTACAAGCGACCGTCGAAAATGGACAAATCAAGAGCTATCGCGTCAATGCGAAGCTCTCTTTCGTGTTAGATTAAGTACGGCGGTCGATTAACATGCAGACGCCGCTGCAACTGGACGTTCAAGGCTCAGTTTCTCTGCCGGGGTTGCGTTCGCTCGTCGAGGAGCGGATCAGCAGTCTGGAAACGAGATTCGGCCGTATTACTGCTTGCCGTGTTGCGATCAGAGGTCCGAGTGGACACCATCGCACAGGTGGATTGCTGAGCGTCTCGATCTATATTGCGCTTCCCGAGGGCCTGGAAGTCACGATTAATCGTACGTCGCAGGACGACGAACGCTTTGCGGATCCCGCATTCGCGATCGCCGATGCCTTCAAGCGTGCGCGCCGTCAGCTGCAAGATAATGTCAGGAAATTGCAAGGCAAGGTAAAGGGGTCTTCGCGTGCGCCAATCGGCACGGTCGCCAGACTCGATCACGAGCGCGGTTTCGGAATTATCGAGAGCTCCGACGGCCGGGAAATATATTTTCCGGAAAACAGCGTGCTCAACAGCGGATTCGCGCGCCTGCGACTTGGGGATCGAGTTTCATATCACGAGACCGAAGGCGAGAAGGGACCGCGGGCGAGCACCATCAAACCGCTGCGCAAGCATGGGATGCGCTGACCGGAGATAATATTGCGCAATTCTCTCGCACCATGCCGGCGTAAACGCCACTACACGCGTCCTCGCGAACCCAAAGGCTCAGAGTGTACAGAG
Source organism: Xanthobacteraceae bacterium (assembly GCA_022844205.1). GTDB lineage: Bacteria > Pseudomonadota > Alphaproteobacteria > Rhizobiales > Xanthobacteraceae > JAUSIF01. Next base: position 24,022 of record JALHMF010000014.1, read on the forward strand.
CGTAGTGTCCATATTTTCGTCGTGCAAAAGCACCGGATTTTCCACCTGCATTACGAGAAGTAGAATTGTGGCCGAGAGCGAACAGGAAGAAGTGTATGCGTTTCTCGCAGATCCCCGCAATCACGGGGGCCAGCGGGTTACCCGTATCGATACGCATGCAGCGAGCGTTTTTTTAGCCGGTGACCGCGCATACAAGGTCAAACGAACGGTGAAGCTCCCGTACTTGGATTATTCGACTCTTGAGAAACGCCACCAAGCTTGTCGCGCCGAGCTGGAGGTGAACAGATTTTTTGCTCCGCAGTTATATCTCGGCGTTCAAAGCATCACCAAGGAACTGAACGGAGACTTAAGAATCGGCGGCGTCGGTACTCCGGTCGAATATACGGTGGTGATGAAGCGATTCGATGAAACCCAGACGCTCAACCACCTTGCGAAAGAGACATCAATATCGGATGACCTTGCCGATGCATTGGCAAAGGCAGTCACTGATGCTCATGCAAAAACGCCTAGAGTCGACCCCCGTGATTGGTTGCGGGCCCTTCCGAAGTACGTCGAGCAAAGCTGCGATGCGTTTCGTCGTCACCCCGAACTCTTCCAAGAGTTCGATGTTGGTCGATTCAATGACCGGTGTAAGGCATGGCTTCAGAAGATTGAGCCGATTGTTTTAGCACGCGCTGGACGTGGGCTTGTCCGCCGCGGACACGGAGATTTACATCTTGGCAATATCGCACTGATCGAAGGCAAGCCGCTGATTTTCGACGCCATCGAGTTTGATGAGATCGTGGCGTCGGGAGACGTGTTTTACGATCTCGGATTCCTACTCATGGATCTGATTGAGCAGCGGCAGGAGCGCGCTGCGAACATCCTGCTCAACCGCTACCTTCAGTACAGCCATCCTGCCGACAATATAGATGGCCTTGATGCTCTGCCTTTCTATTTGTCTTTGCGCGCAGCGATCCGCGCCACCGTGACAGTGGCGAAGATCGAACGGGAAGGTACTGAGGTCGAGGCGCTATCCACGAGTGCAACAAACTATTTCAAGCATGCGCTCGACTTTTTATCTCCTCCGCCGCCAAAGTTACTGGCGATTGGCGGCTTGTCCGGAACGGGAAAATCAGTGCTTGCCGCTGACATCGCAAGTTCAATTCTGCCGGCGCCCGGTGCGATTGTTCTGCGTTCAGACGTTACTCGCAAGAATATGCTCAACGTCGGTGAACTAGACCGTTTGGAAGAGAAATTCTACGGGCCGGAGTGGAACAGGCGGACCTATGAACTTCTCGACAAACAAGCAGCCGCGGTGCTTGCTGCCGGGCATTCTGTCATAGTTGATGCCGCATTCACCCGTTTGGAAGAGCGCCGGGCGATTGAAAAGGTCGCCACAGTCATGAACACGAAATTTCTGGGTGTATTCTTGATGGCGGATATTGGTACGCGCCTTGCTCGTATTCAGAAAAGGGAAGATGATGCCTCCGACGCCACTGTTGAAGTTGCGTTACGACAAGAGGCCCAGAAACTTGATTCTATTGAATGGCCAAAGATTGACGCAAGCGCTAGCCCGGAAACCACATTGAAACGGCTGCAAGCGCTTCTCTCTCACCAAGCAAAGGCTTAGTTATTCCAAGTCACAAAAGCAGGGATTTGTTATAGATAGGACTATCGAGCCTTTCACGTGAGACCGTGAAGCCTAATTCGCGCACATGTTCAACAGCGTCGTATTCTCTGCGAGCGCCTGGCCCTCAAGTGGGCGCAGTCCTTCGCTGCGTGCATAGGCGATAATCTGCTGATCGTGAGCAAAGCCATATGCCTCGCGTAATCGGTTTGAGTAAAACCTGAAATAAATACATGATCGTGAAGCGGGAGCAAAAAAGCGTAAGCGGAAATCTTCATCTGCCACGCGCTTGAAGAACTCGATGTGGAGCAGCCGACGTCGGACTTATGCACGATGTCACGTGAATTGATCTTGATCGCTACTCGTTCGTAGAGATCAAAGAAATCTGCGGCACGATCGCATCTTGTTCGCGTGCCGCTGCGCGAGCAGCAGACATGAACTGTCGAGCATTGCAGATAGATTCGATGCCGCGCCGTCCATTCGATTCTGGAAATGATTGCACCAGATTGCGAGATCAGCGCGAGATTTCCCAATATCGGCATTCGCGTATTGATCTTGCTCAATTTGAAGGATGGTACTTTGCCTATATTTCGCAAAATGAATGATTTGCCTGCTGATTTGGCGTTTGCGCCTCGCATAGACGATGTTCGCGTCATTTCGCTCATTGCGGAACTGGTTCGAGAATTGCGCGGTGGTCAACGGTTTGCTGCCGAAGTAAAGCGTTCCAGTAGACTCGAGCGCGATCTCGGAATTGACAGTCTTGGACGAACTGAACTCATCCTGCGTATCGAGCGTCAGTTTGCCGTGCAGCTGCCTTTGTCGGTAATGGGTCAGCTGGATACAGTCCGTGACGTGATCGATGCCGTGAACCGTTCCGGCCAAGGCGTTTTGCCATTACCAGAAGCGCCAGCCTCCGTGGTTTTGCCAGAGGTACAGGCGGCGATCGAGGCAGCAACCCTGATCGAAGTCCTAGATTGGCATGCCTCTCAGCATCCCAATCGTATGCATGTATCAGTGCTCCAGGATGACCGCACGATTATTGCGACGTTGACCTATGCTCAGCTTGCCGAATCCGCCCGTGCGGTCGCGGCGGGTCTTGTTGTCCGAAACATCGAGCGCGGCGATCGGATCGCACTGATGTTGCCGACCGGAACCGACTTCCTGGTCGCCTTTTTCGGCATCCTTTACGCGGGTGCGATACCGGTGCCGATCTATCCTCCGATGCAGCTTACCCAGATCGAAGATTATGCGCGCCGTCAGGCCGGTATTCTGAGAAACGCCGCCGCACGCATGTTGATTACAGTGCCCGAAGGTTTGCGGCTTGGTTCGTTGTTACGCTCGCTCGTCACGACAATCGATTCAGTAGAGAGCGTGTCCAGTCTCTCAGTTCCAGCAGGCGCGGGCAGATCATTCGGCCTGCCTGCTGCCACTGAAACAGCACTCATCCAATACACTTCAGGAAGCACAGGCGACCCAAAAGGTGTAGTGCTCAGTCACGCGAATTTGCTCGCAAACATCCGAGCCATTGGCCGTGCCGTCAATGCAAGCTCCGCCGACGTAATGGTGAGTTGGTTGCCGCTTTATCACGACATGGGGTTGATCGGCGCGTGGCTCGGTTCGCTTTATTTTGGCGCGCCGTTCTATGTCATGTCTCCGGTCGCATTCTTGGCGCGGCCGCAGAGCTGGCTCTGGTCTCTTCACCGTTTCCGCGGCACGATTACGGCGGCGCCGAATTTTGCATATGAGCTTTGCCTCGACAAGATCGATGACGCTTCGTTGACCGGACTGGATTTGAGTTCGCTGCGTTTTCTTGCCAATGGCGCCGAGCCGGTAAGTCTTTCCACGTTGCGGCGATTTACCAAGCGATACAGTGCATATGGGTTGCGACCGGAAACGATGGCGCCCGTCTATGGCCTGGCCGAAAATGCTGTTGCCGTCGCAATGCCATCGCCGGGTCAAGGGCCGATCATCGATCGGATCAGCCGACGGAAACTCGGCGTTGCCGGAATTGCTGAGCCGGTTGCCAAAGGGGCCGATGCAATGGAAATCGTCGGTTGCGGATCGCCACTTCCCGATCACGAGGTGAGAATCATCGACGAGCATGGGCGAGAACTCGGCGAAAGGCGTGAAGGCGAACTCGAGTTTCGCGGGCCTTCGGCTACGTCAGGTTATTTCCGGAATGAGAAAAAGACGAGCGAGCTTTTTCACGAAGGCTGGTTGAAGAGCGGTGACCGCGCTTACATGGCGGACGGTTTTGTTTTTGTCACAGGCCGCATCAAGGATATCGTCATCCGCGGGGGCCAACATATCTATCCGCAAGAGGTCGAGGAAGCAGTCGCACAAGTAGCCGGCTTCCGAAGTGGCGGCACGGCCATGTTTGGGGTTTTGGATACGGCTTCCGGGACGGAACGCATCGTCGTGCTGGCGGAAACCGGTGCAGCCGATCCGTCCGATCGCGAACTCCTTCAGCAGCGCGCGCGAGAAGCAACGATTGATGCCGTGGGGTTTCCGCCGGACGAAGTCATCCTGGTCGAACCCGGAACAGTGCCAAAAACGCCGAGCGGCAAAGTTCGTCGCAGCGCGGCGCGAGACATGTATCAGAAGGGCCTGTTGCATGTCGGTAAAACCGCTTTGCGGTGGCAGATCCTTCGCTTAGCCATGGCCGGACTTCCCGCCCGTATCGGACGGGCCACTCAATCATTCGCGGAATTTATCTATGCTGTCTGGTGGTGGAGCGTCAGCACTATCGGTCTGTTGCTAGGCTCGTTGGCGGTGCTCTTTCTGCCACGCCTGTCGTGGCGATGGGCAATGGTGCGGACTATTGCACGAATTGTTTTTTTCGCTCTCGGCGCCAGGTTGGAGGTCAAAGGAGCAGAACGTTTGCCAGATCAGCCTGCGATCCTGATGTTCAATCACGCGAGCTACATTGATGGGCTTGTCCTTACTGCCGTGCTGCCGGGCGAGCCAGCCTTTCTTGCGAAAGGCGAATTTGCCTCCCAGTTCCCCATCGGTTTTCTCCTACGGCGGCTCGGTGTTCTCTTTATCGAGCGCTATGATCTGGGTGAAAGTCTGGCCGACATCGAAAAGGCCATTCAGGCAACAGGCAGCAAGAGGTCGCTCGTGATTTTCCCCGAGGGCACGTTCACCCGTCGGGCTGGTCTGTCCGGGTTCTATCTGGGTGGGTTCAAAATCGCGGCGGAAGCTGGACTGCCGGTTGTCCCGGGAACGTTGCATGAAACACGTTTGATGTTGCGTTCCAATCAATGGTTTCCGCGGCACACGCCGATCAGGGTCGAATTCGGTCCACTCGTTCGGCCGGCAGGTAAGGAGTTCAACGATATCTTGCAGTTACGTGACGCCGTACGAAAGGAAATCTTGGCGCGCTGCGGTGAGCCGGATTTGAATGAGCTGATTAAGCCGCCGGTCCAAAAAACTGCGTAATTCACTTGAACCCAACTGTGGTGCCATAATAACTTTCTATCTTAGTCTTATGATCTTCAAGAGGCAGGACGAAAGCGGCCGAGCATAGCGCCGCGTTAGAAGTATCCTTTGCTCTTTTTATGTTGTTGCATCCCCGTGAAATTAAGCAATACCGTTTCGTCCGGGCCGATTGATATAAATCAATGTAACGGATTGTGAGTCTCCTAACTTTTCTACTGAATTGGAATAGAGGGAATGCTCTCATGCGCAAGAAGTCGATTACGTATGCACTGCTAGTGGCAGGAGTCCTTCTGTGCCCGGATAGTTTTGCCGCCGCACAAAGCGGTCCAGGTTATGGTCGTGGCTCTGTATGGGGTTGGGGACCGGGCATGATGCGCGATGGCTGGGGCGACTACACTCACGGCCGGATGATGGGCCGGTTCGGCGGTTGTGGCATGTTCGACGGTTCCGGCGATGGACGGAGCTAGTCTTATGTCAATGGACGACTCGCTTTTCTGAAGACAGAGCTCGCCATCACCGAAAGCCAGCAAACTGCTTGAGATGAATACGCCGCAGCAACAAAACAGAATCTGCAAAGCATGCAGGGTATGTGGCAGACTATGCGTAAGGCGTTCGACGCGAAAACGCCGGTGGAGCGCCTGGACGCCCATGTAGTTTCGATGGAGTCGCGATTGGCAGCACTCAAGCAAGTAAAGCCCGCGCTGAAGAAGCTCTATGATTCGTTCACGAATGATCAGAAGGAAAAAGCCGACGATCTACTCACTGAACTCGGTTGTATGATGTAGCTTCAGTTCGCTTTCGTTAAGCAAATCCAATCCGGCTGGCGAGTGATCACGAATCGAACAATGCTTTTGCGCCATGGCCGATCTTTGCAGGTTGACTGCAGTGCCCTGACCGGACTGTTTCGTTCGCGCTTTTCTCGTGAAACAGAGACCCTGGTTCTTCGGCACCAGCTCAACGTGTTGTGGCGCAAATCACCCAAGGGGCTGATGCGAATTATTACAATCAGGCTCGAACACATCTTTCGCTGAGTTAAGGATGCACCAGCGTCACGCGCAATCCAGACCCATGGCGCATTCTGTCGAGGCCATTTCTTGGCGGGCTTCATCACCAATATATCCGGATTTGATTTCCGATAGGGACAGGACGCAATCAGTAAGTTGCAGGGACAAGAGTGGAACGGCAACGCCCAAACCGCATCGGGCGGTTTGGGAAAAATCCCGAAAAAAGATGGAGATTCAATATGAACAAGAGCGGACTGGCGCTGCCTCGAGGAATCGAACCGCTTCTCCACCGTGAAAGTCAGGAGGAAAGTACGCAAGCGCATAACCGCGAGCATCCACCAATGTCGGACCATCCAATACACGCAGCTTTTCTTGAAGCCGAGTACTCGACACTGAGGGTCAGCATGTGCCAGTACGTATCGGCCTCAAAAAAAGCTGTGTGATCCTTCGTGGATCAATCCAATAGGTTGAAATGGACCCATTCGTGTTTACTGCCGTCCTGTTCGGAGCGGCGTGTCACGCGAGCTGGAATGCGCTGATCAAGAAGCGGCTTGATCCATTCTCCACCTTGGCGATCATCACGGTGTTCGGCGGTTTCGTTGCACTTCCTGCGTTGCCCGTGGTCGGCCTGCCTCCACTGTCCGCGTGGCCTTGGGTCGCCGCGTCGCTCGCGCTGCATCTTGCGTATTACGTCTGCCTGACCGAAGCCTATCGCAGCGGCGACCTGGGCGTGGTGTATCCCATAGCACGCGGTTCGGCGCCGCTGATGACAGCGCTTGCCTCGATCTTGCTGATCGGCGAGCGGCTCAGTCCGGTCGGATGGATCGGAATTCTGGCTCTAAGCGGTGGCGTATTTCTTTTGTCGATGCGCGGCGGGAGCGGCCTCGCCAATGTTGACCGGCGGGCGATCGGTTTTGCATTCTTCACCGCTGTCACGATCTGTGCCTATTCGCTGGTGGACGGAATGGGGGCACGGCTGTCGGGTGACCCGCATTCCTATTCGGCAACGTTGTTCGTGCTCGATGGAATTTGTATGGGCATATTCGCGCTACTGAGGCGCGGCTATTCCATCGTCAAGGATGCCCGCGTTTATTGGAAGACCGGTCTCGTGGGCGGGATTCTCACCGTGACTTCCTACTGGATAGCAATCTGGGCAATGACGATGGCACCCATCGCGATTGTCTCGGCGCTAAGAGAAACCAGCGTGCTGTTCGGCGCCTTCCTTGCGGTGGTTTTCCTCAAGGAGCCGCTGCGACCGCTGCGCGTCGTTGCAGCCGTTACGGTGGTATGCGGCTTGCTGCTGATACGTCTTCAGTAGCTACCCTGCGCGGATCGACTGCTCTCGCGTGCAAGGTCGAGAAAAGCGCGAATGAGAGCAAGGCGCTTTCGCTCCTGCAGGCAGACGACGTACTCACTTACTGTCAAATCCGCGCCGCGAACGCTGAGCGGGCGTAGGCGGCTGTCGTTGCCGAACTCACTCTTGAATACAACGCCGATGCCGAAACCAGCCGCGACCGCTTCGCGCACACCTTCGCGCGTTTCCACCTCGATCAGGTTCCGCGGCACCACGCCCGTCGCAGCGAGACCGTTCTCGAACACCTCGCGTGTGATCGAGCCCCGTTCACGGATCACGACGTCGTGCCCGGCAAGCTCAGCAATCGAGCAGTGTCCGCGGCGAACCCACGGATGCTTCTTCGGCACGAACATAACCAAGTGATCTTCGCGCAGCTTCATCGAATAAATTAGCGGATCGGAGGTTGCCTTGGCCATCACGGCGACGTCGGCGCCGTGTTCGATCAACTGCTCGAGCACCACGGCCGAATTGTCGATCTTCAGCGTGAAGGTCACGGCATTGTGCCGCCGCTTCAGAGCGGCGAGGATTGGCATCACATGATATGCGCTGTCAGCACTCACACGCAGGTGGCCGCGGGTCAGCGCTTGGCCGCCGGTGAGTAGACTGCGCGCTTCGTCCTCGATTCCAAACAGCCGGGTCGTGATTGTGTAAAGTGACTGGCCGGCCGGCGTCATCCGGATGCCACGGCCGTGCCGGTCGAACAATCCAACCCGGTAATTTGCCTCAAGTTTTCCCACCTGGGCCGATAAAGTCGGCTGGCTAACGCCTCCGGTCCGCGCCGCGAGCGAAAAGCTGCCCGCTTCAGCGACGAGGTGGAAGGCGCGGAGCTGGGTCAAATTCATAGGTTTTATCTATAGGTTGTATCTAATACATATATTAGACCACTAGTACAAAGGAGGTCTAGCCTGTCTTCAGATCCATTGCCCGAGGATTTTCTATGCCGAGCACACCCGTCGCACGTTCCGAAACCGGCGATCCGCTGCTCCTCACACCGGGGCCACTAACCACGTCAAAGACCGTCAAGGAATCCGTGCTGCACGACTGGGGATCGCGCGACACCACCTTCGTGAACATCAACAAATCTGTCATGGCGCGGCTGCCGGCGATCGTGAATGGCGGCGACGAATTCGTTACCGTGCCGATGCAGGGCTCCGGCACGTTTGCCGTCGAAGCGATGCTCACCACGTTCATTCCGCACGACGGCAAGGTCCTGCTGCTGATCAACGGCGCATACGGTCAGCGAGCAAAGAAGATCTGCGAGATCGCAGGCCGCAGCGTCGCCGTGCATGAGACGCCGGAAGACACTCCACCGGATCTCGCGGCCGTTGAATCAATTCTCAGGAATGATAAAGCGATCACCCACGTCTTTATGGTTCACTGCGAGACGACCTCCGGCATCCTCAATCCGGTCGTGAAGATTGCAGAAATCGCTGAACGTCACGGCAAATCTCTGCTGGTCGATTCAATGAGCGCGTTCGGGGCGCTGCCGCTCGATATGAAGCTGAGCCGGCTTGACGCCGTCGCCGCGTCGTCGAACAAGTGCATCCAGGGTTTGCCGGGTCTTGGGTTCGTAATCTGCCGCAAGACCGCGCTCGAGCGGTGCAAAGGTCAGGCGACCACGCTGGTGCTCGATCTGCATGACCAATGGGCAAACTTCGTGAAGACCGGGCAGTATCGGTTCACGCCGCCGATCCATGTCATCGTCGCATTTCATCAGGCGCTGGAGGAGTTCGACGCCGAGGGCGGTGTTGCGGGCCGCGGCAAGCGCTACGCGGAAAACTGTCGTATCCTGATCCAGGGCATGCGCGAGCTTGGCTTTGAGACGTTGCTGCCCGATCAACTCCAAGCGCCGATCATCGTCACGTTCCGGATGCCTGCCGATAAAAACTTTGTCTTTCAGACGTTCTACGACAAGCTGAAAGATCGCGGGTACGTAATTTATCCCGGCAAGCTCACGGTGGCGGACTCATTCCGAATTGGCTGTATCGGCCAACTGCTTGCCCATCATATGCGCGGCGTACTGACCGCCATCCGCGAGATCCTCGACGAGATGAATGTGCGATCCCTGAATGGGGAAAAAGCCGCGTAAGACCGCATCGATAATTCGATCTCCAACACTCGCGCTCAATTACGTTTGATCAGGAACGGCCATGAACATCCAAGCCAAGGCGTCCGCCGCAATCCGCAAAGAAGGCATGCGCATCGCTGGCAAGCGTGTCGATCTCGATGAGCACATTGAGGTCCGCAATCCCTATGACGGGACGCTGGTCGGCACCGTTCCAGCCGCTCGCGCCGAACACGTGCGCGAGGCCTTCGCCAAGGCAGCGGCCTACAAGCCGAAGCTGAACCGCTATGAACGGCAGCAAATTTTGATGCGTACCGCCGAGCTTCTGCGCGATCGAAAGGAACAGTTCGCGCGCATCATCACTGCGGAATCGGGCCTGTGCTGGAAGGATTCACTTTATGAAGCCGGTCGCGCCTACGACGTCTACTCATTTGCCGGCCAGCTCGTCATCAGGGACGATGGTGAAACCTATGCTTGCGATATCTCGCCGCAAGCGAAGATGCGCAAGATTTTCACGACGCGCACGCCGCTGAGGGGAGTGATCTCGGCGATCACACCTTTTAATCATCCACTCAACATGGTGTCGCACAAGCTGGCGCCAGCCATCGCCACCAACAATCGCGTGGTTCTCAAGCCGACCGAGCTGACGCCGCTGACCGCACTGGCGCTCGCTGACGTGCTGTATGAAGCCGGCCTGCCGCCGGAGATGCTGTCCGTGGTGACCGGCAATCCGTCGACGATGGGCGATGCGATGATCACCGATCCGGACTGCGATCTGGTGACGTTCACCGGCTCGGTCAAAGTTGGCAAATATATCGCCGATAAAGCCGGCTACCGGCGCATCGTGCTGGAGCTTGGCGGCAACGATCCGCTGATCGTCATGGAGGATGCGGACCTTGAGAAGGCCGCTGAGCTGGCGGTCACCGGCGCTACCAAGAACTCAGGCCAGCGATGCACGGCCATCAAGCGTATTTTGGCGGTCGAGAAGGTTGCGGATGAATTTTCCGCCATTGTTCTCAAGAAAGCCAAACAGCTCAAGTGTGGCGACCCGATGGATCCGGCGACCGACGTCGGGACCGTGATCCATGAGGGCGCTGCCAAGCAGTTTGAGCGCCGTGTTATCGACGCCGTCGAGCACGGGGCGGTGTTGCTGCACGGTAATGACCGCCGTGGCGCACTGTATCCGCCGACGGTTGTTGATAAAGTGCCTTACGACTGCGAGCTGGTCCGTCAAGAAACCTTCGGGCCGGTCATCCCGATCATTCGCTGCCCGAACGATATCGGCGAGATAATCCGCATCTCGAATTCAACCGCATACGGCCTTTCGTCGGGGGTATGCACCTCCAAGCTCGAATACATTACGCGGTTTATCAACGAACTCGAGGTGGGCACCGTAAACGTCTGGGAAGTCCCGGGATACCGGATCGAAATGTCGCCGTTCGGCGGCATCAAGGACTCCGGGCTTGGGTATAAGGAGGGGGTGGTCGAGGCGATGAAGGGCTTCACCAACGTGAAGACCTATTCCTTGCCGTGGCCGTCCTGATAGTATTCTCAACAGCCTAGGCTGGGGACAGGCTGTCGTGAAGATGCAAGGATACGCGTGGCAAACAAGCGCGCGCAACATGATGGAGGGGGTACCATGAATAGATTTATCAATGCGGCCGTCATCTGCCTTGCTGTATTGGCCGGGCTTGTCACACCGGCTGCCTCGCAGAAAACGCAGCTCAACATCTACACGTCGCTTGAAAACGATCAGCTCGCGCCGTTCAAGTCGGCGATCGAGGCGGCCGTTCCGGGCGTCGAAGTCTTGTGGACGCGCGATTCCACCGGCGTCATCACGGCTCGCTTCCTTGCCGAGAAGGACAATCCGCGCGCCGACATGGTGCTCGGCCACGCAGCTACCGCGCTGCTGGTGTTCGAAAAGGCAGGGTTGTTGGAGACCTATAAACCTGCGGGCGTGGACGCGCTCAAGCCGGTGTTCCGTGACTCGAACGAACCGTACACCTGGACCGGCATGGACGCCTATCTTGGCGTGATCTGCTTCAACACCGCTGAAGCGGGCAAAGACAAAATTAAAGCTCCGACGTCATGGCAAGATGTGATCAAGCCCGAATTCAAGGGCAAAGTGGTAATGCCGCATCCGGCGTCGTCCGGCACCGGTTACCTGATGGTCGGCGGCTGGTTGCAGATGATGGGAGAGGATGCCGGCTGGAAGTTCATGGACGCGCTGCATGAAAATATCGCCGTCTATACACACTCCGGTTCAGCGCCTTGCGTTCAGGCCGCAAAGGGCGAACGCATCGCTGGCATCGCGCTCGACATGCGCGGCGCCTCCGAGAAAACCAAGGGCGCTCCGCTCGACGTCATCATCCCGTCGGAAGGCACCGGCTGGGAAATGGAAGCGTTCGGAATTGTGAAGGGTACCAAGAACCTCGAACTCGCCAAGAAGGTGGCCGATTGGGCAGCAACCAAGGCAGCCAACGAACTGTACTCGAAGACCTACGCGGTCGTGGCGATGCCGGGTATTGTCAACTATCCGCCGAACTATCCGGCGACTGCCGAAAAACAGATGATCAAGAACGATTTTGGCTGGATGGCAGAGAATCGGGAGCGCATCCTGAAAGAGTGGTCGCGGCGCTATGAAGCGAAAGCCGCACCGAAGTGATTGGCAAAATGGCCCCCGCGACGAAAGTCCGGGGGCCATTTACTATCCGCTTGCTGAAGAATTTGACTGCCGTTGAAACAGGCGCGTGCAATGGAAGCTTCGATCGGTTGGAGTGCAACGGAGAGTGACACAAACGCTCGATCGTCTTTCTTGCGGGTTCGCAATCTCGTCAAGCGGTTCGGAAATTTTACTGCATTAGACGACGTTTCGCTCGATGTTCTGGAAGGCGAGTTCGTCTGCTTTCTCGGCCCGTCGGGCTGCGGCAAGACCACTTTGTTGCGTGCGATTGCCGGCCTCGACCCGCAGAATGAAGGCACGATCGAACTTGGCGGGCGCGACGTCTCTAAACTTCCGCCCTCCGCTAGGGACTTCGGGATTGTTTTCCAGTCCTATGCGCTCTTTCCGAACCTGACCGTGGCCGACAATGTCGGTTACGGATTGGTCAACCAGCGAAAGTCGCGGGCCGAGATTGCCGCCCGCACGCAAGAGCTGCTGACGCTGGTGGGCCTTGCCGATCAGCAGAAGAAATATCCGGTTCAATTATCGGGCGGACAACAGCAGCGCGTAGCGCTTGCCCGGGCAATTGCGACATCGCCGAGCCTGCTGCTGCTCGACGAGCCGCTGTCGGCTCTCGATGCCCGGGTGCGCATCCGTTTACGCGACGAGATCAAGGATTTGCAGCGCCGGCTTGGCGTCACCACCATCATGGTGACGCATGATCAGGAAGAAGCGCTGGCGATGGCGAATCGGATTGTCGTTATGAACCACGGCGTGATCGAGCAGATCAACACGCCCAATCAGGTATACCGCAAGCCCGCGACGGCATTCGTCGCTGACTTCGTCGGCAGTATGACATTCTTCGATGCGACGATCACGGAGACGAAAGCGCTCAGAGTAGACGGCCTCGAACTGAAGTGCGGTGCGCATCCGTTCGCGGCGGGCACTGCGGTGCGGGTTGGCTTCCGGCCGGAGGAAGTCCAGGTCCGCAATGTGACGGCGAATGCAGCGAACCGGATCGTTACTCACGTCACCAGCCTCGATTTTCTCGGTTCATTCTGCCGCGCCAAGCTCAAACCGCAGAGTGTCTCGAACATCACGATTCTGGCCGATTTTTCGGCGAACTTGATGCGCGATCTGAATGTTGCCGAGGGTCAGGAAATGATCGTCGCGTTGCCGCCGGAATCCTTGCATATTTTCGCAAGGCCGTGAGGGCGTTGTGAGTGTCGTCTTAGTCCCGAGAAGCTCCGCACTTGCTGCCTTCCGGCAACGGATGGACGCAGTCACCATCCGCATCGGGGTTCTCCTGCTGGTGGCGTGGTTGTTCATCATCATCGCATTGCCGCTGTGGGCGCTGCTGTCGAAGGGCTTTGAGAACTCAAGCGGAGCATTTGTCGGGCTTGACAACTTCGTTACATATTTTTCGACCCCGACGCTCTTCAATTCAGTGTTCAACAGCTTCTGGGTGGCGCTGCTGGCAACGGCGATCGTCATCCCGCTGGCATTTGGTTATGCGTATGCGCTAACCCGAAGCTGCATGCCCTTTAAGGGCTTGTTTTACGCGATTGCGCTGCTGCCGCTATTTGCCCCGTCGCTGCTATCGGCGATTTCACTAATTTATCTGTTCGGCAATCAGGGAGTGCTCAAGACCCTGTTGTTCGGCCATACGATCTATGGGCCGCTCGGCATCGTGATTGCGCAAGTGTTCTACTGTTTCCCCCATGCCCTCATTATCCTGATGACGGCTTTGGCGCTTGCCGATGCGCGGCTTTATGAGGTTGCCGATGCACTCGGCACCAAGCCGTCGCGCGTGTTCCGCACCGTCACGCTGCCGGGAGCAAAATACGGGTTGGTGAATGCGGCTTTTGTCGTGTTCACCCTGGTCATTACGGATTTCGGGATCGCCAAGGTCATCGGCGGCCAGTTCAACGTGCTGGCGACCGACGCCTACAAGCAGGTCGTAGGCCAGCAGAATTTCTCCATGGGTGCGGTGGTCGGAATGATCCTGCTGGTGCCTGCGGTCGTCGCCTTCGCGATCGATCGGGTGGTGCAGCGCCGGCAGGTCGCACTTCTGTCTGCGCGTGCGGTGCCGCTGCAACCCAAGCAGCAAGGGCTGCGCGATGCCGCAATGACCGCTTATGTTGCTTGCCTTGCTGTGCTGATTATTGGCGTGCTCGGTACTGCCGTCTGGGCCTCCTTCATTGTCTACTGGCCATACAACCTGGCGCTGACACTCAAGAATTATGATTTCGGTACGTTCGATGCCGCAGGATGGTCGCCATACTTCAATTCCATAAAGATGGCGGCGCTGACGGCGTTGATTGGAACAGCCACGATTTTCACCGGCGCATATCTGGTGGAGAAGACCAGGGCGAACTCGATTGGCCGCTCCATCGCGCACTTGCTGGCGATGTTGCCCGTTGCGGTCCCGGGTCTTGTGCTGGGCCTTGGCTACGTGTTTTTCTTTAATGCGAAATGGAATCCGTTGAATATTTTCTACGGAACCATGCTTGTGCTGGTGGTCAATTCCATCGCGCATTTCTATACGGTGGCGCACATCACGGCCCTGACGGCGCTCAAGCAGATCGATCCGGAATTTGAATCCGTATCGGCTTCGCTCAAGGTATCCATCTGGCGAACATTCCGCCGCGTGACCGTGCCGATCTGCATGCCGGCGATCTTCGATATCGCGATCTATATGTTCGTGAACGCGCTCACGACGGTTTCCGCCGTTATCTTCCTGTACTCGCCCTCGACCAAGCTTGCCTCCGTTGCGATCGTTCATATGGATGAGGCTGGTTTCACGGCTGGCGCTGCCGCGATGGCGACACTAATTCTGGTGACAGCGCTGGCGGCGAAACTTCTGCATCTCGCGCTGAATCGTCTGTTTTTTTTCCGTGCGCAGGCATGGCGCACCCGCTGAGGATAGAAGCAGTGAGTAATGACGCGACACCCGCGCAATCCGAGAGTGACACCAATGTCTCGGCGGAGCGTCGTGGCTGGGCGGCGCGGAATCTGGACGAGACGGCTCGCGCTGTTTTAGCAGAGGATGAGCGTTTTTTCCTGCGGCAATCGGTTTCGACCCCATGCCTCAACGCCATTGTTAAGGCCGAAGGGATCTTCCTTGTAGACACGGCTGGCCGCCGCTACATGGATTTCCATGGCAACAATGTCCACCATATCGGTTACGGACATCAGCGCCTCAAGCGCGCCATCACCGAGCAGATGGATGCGCTCCCGTTCACGCCGCGCCGTTACACGGCCGCCCCCGCGGTAGCGTTGGCAAAAAAACTCGCGGAGATCACGCCGGGAAGTCTCGGCAAGGTGCTGTTCACCACAGGCGGCTCAGACGCGGTCGAAGTGGCCATCAAAATCGCCCGCACGGCGACCGGCCGCTACAAGACGCTGTCGTTCTGGGACGCGTTTCACGGCGCAGGATTTGGCTCCGCGGCGGTCGGTGGTGAAGCCCTGTTTCGTTCCGGCCGGATTGGCCCGCTGATGCCCGGCGCCGAACATGTCGCGCCGTTTTCAAGCTATCGGTGCCCGTATGGAACAGCTTCGGCCGAGGAGTCGGGTGCTGCTTGCGCGAGGATGATCGATTACGTGCTGGGCCGCGAAGGCGATGTGGCAGCCTTCATCGCCGAACCGATCCGCGCAGTGCCTTATATTCCGCCGCCCGGGTTCTGGGCGGAGGTGCGGCGGATCTGCGATCGCCATGGCACGTTGCTGATCTTTGACGAGATTCCCACCGGGTTGGGGCGGACCGGAAAACTCTTTGCCTGCGAACACGCCGGCGTGGTCCCCGATATACTTGTGCTGGGAAAAGCACTCGGGGGCGGCATACTTCCCATTGCAGCGGTTATCGCCCGGCCGGAACTCGATGTCGGCGCGGACTATGCTTTCGGTCACTATACGCACGAGAAGAATCCGGTAACCGCAGAGGCTGCGTTGACGACCATAGCAATCATTCAAGACGAGCGGCTGGTGGAGAATGCCGCCAGAATCGGTGCGGAGGCGCTTGAACGGCTGAAGGGGATCATGGCCAAACATGCGATCGTCGGCGACGTACGCGGCAAGGGCCTTCTGCTAGGCATTGAGCTCGTGAGCGACCGCCAGTCGAAAACACCCGCCGCCGCCGCGGCCGAAAAAGTGATGTACAAGGCACTCGAACACGGACTTTCCTTCAAGACTACGTTCGGAAATATTCTGACTCTGACACCGCCGTTGACGATTACGTCCGCGCAGATGAACAGCGCGATCGATATTCTCGACCAGAGCCTTGCGTCGGTTTGAAAGGAAGAAAGGTTGATGGCTGGCAAACTTTCGTTCAACGAACTCAAGAAAGCGGTGAAGAAAGGGGCCATCGACACAGTCGTCGTCGCGATGGTCGATATGCAGGGGCGCTTGATCGGCAAGCGTTTCCACGCGGATTTTTTTGTCAATGGAGCCTACGAGGAAACTCACGCCTGCGACTATCTGCTCGCCAACGACATCGACATGGAGCCGGTGCCGGGCTACGCCGCCGCGAGCTGGGACAAGGGTTACGGCGATTTCATTCTCAAGCCTGACCTGACAACCATTCGCCGCCTGCCGTGGCTGGACGGAACGGCGCTCGTGATCGCTGATGTCCTCGATCACCATCATCGCGATCTCGCGCATTCCCCCCGCGCAATGCTGAAAAAACAGGTGGCGCGGCTCGCCAAAATGAAGATGCAGGCGTTCCTGGCATCGGAACTTGAGTTTTACCTGTTCGACGAGTCCTACGAGAGCATTGCGGCCAAACGGTACTCGGAGCCGAAGACGGCAGGTCAATACATCGAGGACTATCACGTTTTCCAGACCACTAAGGAAGAAAGCGTGATGCGCGCGATCCGGAACGGCCTGCAGGGCGCCGGAATTCCGGTCGAGAATTCCAAGGGGGAGTGGGGTCCGGGCCAGGAGGAAATCAACGTTCGCTATGCCGCCGCGCTGGAGATGGCCGACAATCACGTCATCCTCAAGAACGCGGTCAAGGAGATCGCGTGGGCTCAGGGGAAGGCCGTCACCTTCATGTCGAAGTGGAATTACGGTCTTGCCGGCTCAAGCTCGCACATTCATGCGTCGATTTGGGATACCGCCGGACGGACATCGCTGTTCCACGACCCCAAAGGCGAGTTCGGAATGTCGGCGCTGATGCGCAGCTTTGTCGCCGGACAACTCAAATACGCCGCCGACGTCACCTATTTTCTTGCGCCATACATCAACTCCTACAAGCGCTTTCAGGCTGGCACCTTCGCACCGACGAAGGCGATCTGGAGCCGCGACAACCGGACGGCCGGATTCCGTTTGTGCGGCGAGAACAGCAAGGCGATTCGCATCGAATGCCGTGTGGGCGGCGCTGATCTCAATCCCTATCTTGCGTTCGCAGCACTCCTTGCGGCTGGACTTGCCGGTGTCGCAGAGAATCTCAAGCTTGCCCCGCCACATTCGGGTGATGCCTACCACGGCGAGAAACTGCCGGAGGTGCCGAAAACCCTGCGCGAGGCGGCCAGCTTCCTCTCAAAGTCGAAAATGTTGCGTGCCGCGCTCGGCGACGCCGTAGTCGACCACTATGTGCGGACAGCGGAATGGGAGCAGTTCGAATATGACCGCCGTATCACCGACTGGGAGTTGATGCGCGGTTTCGAGCGTTACTGAGGAAGGCAACGGATGTCCGACATTCTCTGTGTTTCTCCGGTCGATGGGCGCGAGATCGCGCGCAAGCGCTCGATGAGCGCGAGCGAGATTTCCGATCGCATCGTCAAGGCACGCAAGGCGCAGGCCGCGTGGGCGGCCATGCCGCTCGCGGAGCGCGCGCGGTTCTGCTCCGCCTTCGTCGATGCGATGCTGGCGATGCGAAGCGAGATCGCGCCGGAACTGTCCTGGCAGATGGGCCGGCCGATCAAGTATTCCGGCGGCGAACTCAACGGATTTGAGGAGCGCGCGCGCTACATGATTGAAATTGCGGAAAGCGCGCTTGCCCCCTTGGAGCCGAAGCCAATGGATGGTTTCAAGCGCTATGTGCGCCGCGACCCACTTGGCGTCGTCCTGACGATTGCGCCCTGGAACTACCCGTATCTGACGGCCGTCAACTCGGTCGTTCCGGCGCTGATGGCGGGCAATGCCGTGCTGCTCAAGCACGCTGCACAGACAATTCTGGTTGGCGATCGCTTCCAGATGGCGATGGACAAGGCCGGAATGCCTGCCGGCCTGTTCCAGACCGTTTCTCTCTCCCATGATGACACTGCGAAGCTGATCGCGTCCGGTGCAATCGATCAGGTCTGCTTCACCGGCTCGGTCGAGGCGGGGAAGGCCATCGAACGCTCGGCGTCGGGCACCTTCGCGAGCGTCGGGCTCGAACTGGGCGGGAAGGATCCGGCCTATGTCCGCGCCGACGTGGACATCGCCCATGCGGTCGAGAATCTGGTGGACGGCAGTTTCTTTAACTCGGGCCAGTGCTGCTGCGGGATCGAGCGCATCTATGTAGACGCAGCGATCTACGACCGCTTTGTGGATGGTTTCGCAGCACTGACACGCTCGTATGTGCTCGACGATCCGCTCAAGCCGGAGACGACACTTGGCCCGATGGCGCAGAAGCGTCTTGCGGACACGGTGCGCGAACATATCGGTGAGGCGGTGCATAAGGGCGCGCGGCCACTGATCGACAGCAAGGCGTTCGCGCGCGACGATGCCGCGACGCCTTACCTCGCGCCGCAGGTGCTGGTCGATGTCGATCACGGCATGAAGGTGATGATGGAAGAGACCTTCGGGCCCGTCGTCGGCATCATGAAAGTCGGCAGCGAGGCCGAAGCGATCAGGCTAATGAACGACTCGCCGTATGGTCTCACAGCCTCGATCTGGACCAAGGACATCGACACCGCCGAGCGGATCGGCGCCCAGATCGAAACAGGCACCATATACATGAATCGTTGCGACTACCTCGACCCGGGCCTGGCCTGGACGGGGGTTAAGAACACCGGCCGCGGGACGACTCTTTCGAAGATCGGCTATGAAGCGATGACCCGGCCCAAGAGCTTTCACCTGAGAACCGTATAATGGAACTTCGCGGAAACTGGAATTACCCAACCACGGTGCGCTTCGGTGCCGGCCGTGTCAGCGAACTCGCGGACACCGTGAAAAGCGCGAAGATGCACAATCCGCTCTTCGTGACTGATCCGGTGCTCGCCAAGTTGCCGATGACGGCGCAGGTACTTGCCGATCTGAAGTCAGCGGGTTTGTCCGTGCAGATGTTTTCCGAGAGCAAACCCAATCCAGTTGAGGCGAATGTCGTGGCGGGCGTCGAAGCCTTCCGAAAGGGCGGTCATGACGGCGTGATTGCGTTCGGAGGCGGTTCGGCCCTCGACGTCGGCAAGCTGGTTGCCTTCATGTCCGGCCAGGCGCGCCCGCTGTGGGATTTCGAAGACATCGGCGACTGGTGGACCCGCGCCAATCCCGCTGGCATCGCGCCGATCATCGCGGTACCGACTACTGCGGGAACGGGCTCCGAGGCCGGCCGCGCGGGCGTCGTCACGGACGAGAAGACACACACCAAGAAGATCATCTTCCATCCGTTGATGATGCCGAAGATCGCCATCTGCGATCCGCAGCTCACGGTCGGCATGCCGCCGCTCATCACCGCGGGCACGGGCATGGACGCCTTCGCGCATTGCCTCGAGGCCTATTGCGGGCCCTTCTATCATCCGCTCGCCGATGGCATCGCGGTCGAAGGGATCAGGCTGGTCAAGGAGAACCTCGCCATTGCCGTCAAGGACGGCAAGAATATCGAGGCCCGCGCGCACATGATGTCCGCGGCCGCCATGGGCGCTACTTCATTTCAGAAGGCGTTAGGAGCGATTCACGCGCTGTCGCATCCGGTCGGCTCGCTGCATGACACGCATCACGGACTGACCAACGGGGTCTTCATGCCCTACGTTCTCAATTTCAACCGTAAGGCAATCGAGCCGCAGATCAAGCGGCTCGCTGCGTACATCGGATTGCGCCCGAGTTTTCGCGCGTTCATGGATTTCGTCCTGGAGCTGCGAGAGCAAATTGGCGTGCCGCACACACTCGCCGGGCTCAATGTCGGAGACAGCAACGTTGACACCATCGTCGCGATGGCGCCGAAGGATCCGACCGCCGGAGGAAACCCGGTTCCTCTCGATAAGCGCGCCGCGCGCAAGATCTTCATGCGCGCTCTGGAAGGACGGCTTTGAGGCCGGCCAGACGGGGGCAATGAAACCGCTTCGAGACAATGTCGGGATCGCGCTTTTCAGCGCGGACGGTCGCGTACTGATTGCACGCCGGTTTGAGGACGACGGCCCCGAGATCATTATGAAGGGTCTTGAATGGCAGATGCCCCAAGGGGGCATCGCACAAGGTGAGCCACCCCTTGAGGCTGCGATCCGCGAGCTGCGCGAGGAAACATCAGCTACCCGCGTAAACTATCTCGCCGAAACCGAATGGTTGACCTACGAGTTTCCTGCGTTCTCCGGTCCGCCAGATCACCGGCTGGCGAAATTTCGCGGACAGCGGCAGAGGTGGTTTGCGTTTCGCTTTATGGGCAGCGACGCAGACATTGATCTCAATGCCTCACTAAATGGTGAGCCGCCGGAGTTCGACGCCTGGCGGTGGGAGCGCTTGGAGCTACTTCCCGATCTGGTAGTCCCTTTTAAACGGGACGTGTATCGGCGTGTTATAGACGCCTTCTCGTCATTCGCGCGGTAGACGTTCTAAAACAACAGTCCGGGTACCGCTCGCTCGCGGCCTAAAGATCGCGAATTGCTCGTCCAATTGGGTCCGCAAGAAGCTCAGCCATCGCATCCTGCGTGACTTTCGTCGCAATGAGATCGTTGCGAATTTCGACCATCAGGGGGGCTAGTCTGCGCTGACAGGCATGCCGATCGAGGGTGTGAAAGACACCATGCGACGGATTGTAGGGTTCGTTCAGCGCCAAAATGAGCGTCGGGTCGCTCGAAAGATCGGTCAGCGCAAGGCGAGCAAGGCGGTCATCCTTGTCGTGGATAAAGCCAATCTGCCATGGCCGCTCATGCCCTTTGTAGACGCGCGTAAACGAGTGAATCGAAACGACCGCCTTAATGGATTTCGTTGATACCCGCCCGTTGATGAATTCCTCGACGGCCCGATGAAACGGTTCGTAGATGTCGCGAACGCGAACTTGTCGCTCGCTTTCCTCCAGCGCAGCGTTGCCAGGAATAGGTGTGTTTTCACTTATGGTGGCGATCGAGTCCGGAGCGGATGGCACACGGTTGAGATCGATAACGAGCCGCGACACCGTTGCGTGTATCAGTGGCGCATGCAGCCGGGCGGATAGAGCCCGGGCAACTTCGAGGGCGCCCGGATCCCAGGCGATGTGCGTTGTGAGGATTGGTCTAGCCAGCCCCAGATTCGAGAATCTTTCGGGTATGTGATTGGAGGCGTGTTCGCAAACAATGAGCGCGGGAAATGAACCGTTGCGATTTTCAAGACAGGCGATCTCTGCGGAAATGTCAGCCATTGTTTTGATCCAGGATGATCCCACAGACTGATACCAGTGCGGCAGACCGAATCCCTTGATGGGGATGGAAAACTCGAAAACGGGGTTTTGAGGAATACTGGCGCTCCCTTAGCGGAATCAAACCGCTCTCTCACCGTGAAAATCGGTGCCGTAGTGGGAGTGGCTGGAATTCGGTGGCGCGATCTCCGCTAACATGAAGCTATCGTTTCAGGCTGCGAGGTCAATTGGCTGATCGATAGGCCTTGTGGCCAGCATCTGCCAGCCATCGACCTTGCGCATGTTGATCTGATCGGAGGCAAGCAGCGCCCAGAACAGCATGGCCGCGGTGTCCGCGGACGGCAATGGTCTGCGTCTTGATCCTTCGCTTGAACACGAGGAACTCAGGTCGCCGCAGCCCGCACTCGATGGAACAATGAGGGTTCCACCGGGTTACCTCGTCATCTTCACTAGCGGAGGCTGAGATGGACACGACCACCCTTCTAATCATCATTCTAGTCGTACTGCTGCTGGGTGGCGGCTGGTTTGGGCGCGGACGCTGGTACTGAAGCATCCGATTGACTCTAGCGGTAAGGGACCAGGTCACCTGCTTTCGAGCCGAAGCGTCATCTTCATTCAGCGCACAGTGCTATTCCCGCACGGGGAGACGAATATGAGACCATCTATTGTGATCGTAGTTCTGGCGTTATTGGCGTTTGCCACATCTCCTCCGGCGATTGCCGAACGTGCTTGCCAGCCAAGTTTGTCCAACTTCTACAACTGCCCGGCTCCTTCATCGCCAGCGGCGAAATCCAAGCAAAAGACCACGACAACGGATCGCGCGTGCACTCCAAGCCTTTCAAACGGATATTCTTGCCCAAGAGCCTCCACTGAGGGGCGAAAATCAGCACCAGCAAAAAAGAAGACAGCTTCCGCAACCGAGCGCGAATGCCGCCCCAGCCTCTCAAATGGATTTTCTTGCCCGAACACGGCCCCATCCCAGAATTCAGCCTCGCCTCGGGAGCGTGCATGCCGCCCGAGCTTGTCGAATGGGTACAACTGCCAGGAACAGCTCGGCGCCAATCAATACTCAACGGAAACGCTGGCGAGGATTCACTGCCCGGCCGACACCGTTGTCTGGGCAAATACCCGGTCGAGTATCTATCACTTCCGCGGGACTGGCGATTACGGAAACACCAAAGCAGGCGCCTATATGTGTGAGCGAGCCGCACTCGCCGGAGGCATCCGCGCGGCGAAGAATGAAAAGCATCCTTGAAACCAGAATCGAAAACACGGGCACAGACAACATTGTCTTCAATCATGAATGACAGAGGAGAATTCCATGAATGCTCTAACACCAGTTTTTTTCGCAGCCGCTATCGTCTTTGTACTGAACACGGCGGGCAGCTTTATTGAATTCAACAACCGCTTTGTGAACGCCTTGGTTGACACCGTACTGTTTGCGCTCGTGTTCGGTGCACTTGTGCTAGCTGGCAAATTGAACTTGGCGTTCTTAATCTGAGTCTAAACTTCGGTACACATAGGTGATCTAAAATTCGTTACAGCTGTTGCTAAGGACGGAGAAATGGCTCCCCCGCCAGGGGAGCCAATCTCTCAATTCTTTTTATCGACGCAAACGGTCGTGATTTCGCGGTCGGCGTCGGCGCGGCTCTTGTAGACCTTGCCATCACCCATCACGACCATCGTGTTCGATGTCGGGCGGGTCTCTACCACCGTACACTTCTTCGTGCTGTTGTCGCGCACGACGTAGAATTCTTGCGCAAGCGAGGGAGTAGCAAACGCCACGAGTGTGGCGGCGAGTATAAGTCTCTTCATGGGATGTTCCTTTTTGTTGAACAACTCACCAACATCTCCATCGGCTCTTAGTTCCGGGACTTGAGCCGGAATGGAACCTGTCTGTACCGACAACCTCATCCGTATTGATGGGTAAGGTGCAGGGCCGCGACCGGTTCACGAATAGTGATCGCCATGTTCAGTCTGCGACCGGTAAGTCACCGCGAACCATGCGCCCTCTGGGCGGCGATATCCAGGAATACGCTGATCAGCGGCCGATTTCGGCGCTCGGCCAGGCAAACGACATGCGCATAGGTGAACAACTGCGCGTCTTCGATCACGACGGGTCTTACCCCTTCCATCGGCATCAGTTCGGACTCTGTGATGACACCGATTCCGATTCCGTGCGCGACCGCACGCATTACGGCTTCACGGCTGTCAGTTTCCAGAACGGTGCGGACACTGACACCGCTCTTCCGTAAGGCTGCTTCAAACGACGTGCGCGTTGTCGAGCCTTCCGCCCGTGCAATAAATTTCTGGTCTTGCAGGTCGCCAAGGCGAATTTTCCTTCGTTTGGCCAACGGATGTTTTTGATTGATGACCAGAACAATGCGGTGCCGATCATATGCGACACTGAAATACCGCGGATCGATCGGCTTGTAGCCGACGACTCCCACATCGCATTCGAAACGAAGCAATTGCGCGAGCACGGTTGGGGACGTGCGGAGAATGACGCTCAAGCGTACATTTGGATGCGCCGCGTGAAATTCGGTGAGAACCTCAAGCGCTTCGGTCGGACGCAGCGCCGCTATCCTGAGACTTCCGACGTCGTGTCCATGTGCCGAACTGAGAAGAGCGACTGCTTCTTCCTCGTGTCCGTACAGGCCATGCGTGATGTCGAGAAGTGCTTGTCCGATCGGCGTAAGACGGGTCGAACGGCCATCGCGATAAAACAGTTCGACGCGGAAATGATCTTCGAGGGATTTGACATGGGTGGAGATTGTCGGCTGACCGACGCCGAGTTTCTTCGCGGCGGCGGTGAAACTGCCGAGCCGGGCGACAAAATGGAAAGCTTCGAGCCAGCGCTGGTACATTGGTTAAATCAATATATACTATCAAAATATCAATTTTACTAATAGATGGCCAGCCCCTAGATTTCCGTGGGTGGACGACGTTTCGGCGCGAAAGAACGCCATCGGCCGCTGCCGGCACAGGGAAGGAAACGAGTGATGAAAGGTTCGACAGTCGTCTTGAACGGCGTGACGTATCGCTGGCCGTCCAAACCGGTCGTGGTTGTCTGTGTGGACGGTGGCGATCCCGCTTATTTCGACGTAGCTCTAAAAAAGGGCATTATTTCCAACACTGCCCGCTTCATGAAGCGCGGCTTTTCCGCGATTGCCGATAGCGTGGTTCCGAGCTTCACCTGTCCGAACAACGTTTCGATCATCACCGGCAGTCCGCCTGCGGTGCACGGAATTTCCGGAAATTTTTATCTCGACAAAACGACGGGCAAGGCGGTCGTCATGACCGGCCCTGAACTGATGCGCTCTTCCACCATTCTCGCAGAATTCAGCAAGGCGGGCGCGAAAGTGATTTCGATCACCGCCAAGGACAAGCTGCGCCAGCAGCTTGGCAAGAACATGGAGATGTCGCGCGGAGACATCAATTTCTCATCCGAAAAAGCCGACAAATGCACGATGGAAGAAAACGGCATCACGAATGTGCTGGAGCTTGTCGGCATGCCGTTACCGGACATGTATTCACCCGAACTGTCATTGTTTGTGCTGGAAGCGGGCGTAAAGTTGCTTGAACAGTTCAAGCCTGATCTGATGTACCTGTCACTCACGGATTACATCCAGCACAAATATGCCCCCGAGGAATCAGAAGCGCTGCGCTACATGGAAAATTGCGACCGCCTATTCGGACAGCTCGACGCGCTCGGCGCCATCGTCGCGCTTACCGCCGACCACGGCATGAATGACAAGACTCGCAATGACGGCAGCTACCGCGTGGTCTGGTTGCAGGACGTTCTCGACAAGAAATTCGGGCGCGGAAAGACGACGGTCATATGCCCGATCACCGATTACTTCGTGGCGCATCACGGCGCGCTCGGCGGCTTCGTGCGGGTCTATTCGCACGATGCGTCCGTGACGCCGGCCGCAATCATGGAACTCGCGAAGGCGCAGCCCGGTATTCAATATGTTTGCGACAAGCAGACTGCTGTGGAAAAATTCGGTCTTGCGCTCGATCGCGAGGGGGACGTTGTTGTCCTGGGCGACATCGGAACCTGCATCGGCACACGCGAGCAGGATCATGATTTGAAAGGTCTGGAAGGGCATCGCCTGCGCTCGCACGGCTCGACAACAGAGCAGCAGGTGCCTTTCATCACCAACCAGCCTTTGAATCCGGAATACGCCGCCAAGGCGGCCAAAGGCGGGATCAGGAATTTTAACATCTTCGAATATGCGGTGAACGGCGTCGGATAATTTGAGCGAGGGGCTCGTTCAGTGAGTGGGGCGAAACATATGGCACGTACAGCCAAGGCTGCAGTCTACGACGCGCCACGCGCTCCATTTGTGTTGAAGGAATATCCTTTACGTCCGGTCAGGAGTAATGAAGCGCTCGTCAAGGTGACGATGTCGACCATCTGCCGGTCGGACATTCATTCCTATGAAGGTCATCGGCCGAATCCATGCCCCGGCATTCTGGGTCACGAAATTATCGGCATTATCGACCAGCTCGGCTCCGACATCAAAAAGGACATGCGTGGCGATCCGCTGAAGGTCGGCGATCGCATCACCTGGAGCGAGTATTTCTTTCACGGCGATTGCTACTATCGCGACGTGCACGACATGCCGCAGAAGTGCCAGGGCGTTCGCAAATACGGTCACGATCTCGCTGAAGAAGACCCGCATTTCCTCGGGGGCTTCGCCGAGTATTGCTACATCTTGCCGGGCACCTGGATTCTGAAGCTGCCGGACGCTCTTTCGGATGAAGAGGCCACTCCGATCAATTGCGGCGTGGCGACAATGGTTTCCGTCACCGAAGCCGCCGAAATCCAGATGGGTGACACGGTCGTCGTGCAGGGTCTGGGACTTCTCGGCCTCTATGGCTGCGCGATGGCGAAGGCGCGCGGAGCGCGGCTCGTTATCGGGGTCGATGCCGTCGAATCCCGTCTTGCAATCGCAAAGAATTTTGGCGCGGATCATACCTTGAACGCGAAGAAACTCAGTTCAGCGGACACGGTGAAAGCTGTGCGGGATCTCTGCCAGCCGGATGGCGCCGATGCCGTGATCGAAGTTTGCGGCGAACCAAGCGTCGTGCCGCAAGGGCTCGACATGCTGCGCGTGGGCGGACGTTACGTACTCGGCGGTCTCGTAAGCCCGGGTGCGAACGTCACCATCGATGCGAATGTCATCGTCAAGAAATGGATCCAGCTGCGCGGCATTCACAATTATCATCCGCGGCATCTGATCCAGGCGCTCGATTTCGTCATGGCGAACCGGGACCGGTTTCCGTTCAAGTCAATTGTCGACTCCAAATTCCCGCTCAAGGACGTGGCCGAAGCCTTCCGTAAGGCGTCCGAACGAACTGTGCTGCGCGCCGCGATCGTGCCCTGAGTGAAAAAGAGGCAGTGATGAAAGATACGCTGAAAGCGCCCGATCTCGGTTTCAAGCCGAAGGGACTTTATATCGGAGGGCGCTGGGAGGCGGCGGCCGGCGGCAAGACGTTCGACAACATCAATCCATCGACGAAGCAGTCGCTGGGACAGGTACCCGCTGCGTCTGTCGCGGACGTCGATCGGGCAGTGCAGGCCGCGAAGAAGGCATTCAAGGACTGGGGTCGCGTCTCTCCGAAAGACCGTGCAGCAGCGCTGAACAAACTAGCCGACCGCATCCTTCAGAACGCGAATGAACTGGCGCTGATGGACGCAGTTGATTCCGGCAACGCCATCACCGGTATGCGCGGTGATATGACATGGACCGCGGACAGTTTCCGCTTCTTCGCCGGTCTGATTACCGAGATCAAAGGCGAAACCTCATCGCAGGGCGGGCGGCATCTCAATCTGACGCGGCGGCAGCCTTACGGCGTCGTGGCGAAGATCAATCCGTTCAATCATCCGTTCCGTTTCTGTGCGGAAAAGGCCGCGGGTCCGCTTGCCGCCGGTAATTGCGTCGTCATCAAGGGCTCCGAGCAAGCGCCGCTTTCGAGCCTGCGCTTTGCCGAACTTTGCGAGGGAATTTTCCCGCCCGGAGCAGTGAACGTGTTGACTGGCGACGGCTCGGTCGGTGCCGCGATGGTGAAGCATCCGGATGTCCATCGCATCGGTTTCGTCGGCTCCGTGCCGACCGGAAAGGCAATCGCGCGCGATGCAGCCGATGGTTTGAAGCGCGTAACATTCGAACTGGGTGGAAAGAATCCCATCATCATTTTTCCCGATGCCGACCCCGCGAAAGCGGCCGCGGCCGCGATCAAGGGAATGAACATGAACAGGCAGGGCCAGTCCTGCAGTTCTACCTCACGGGTGATGGTACATGCGTCTTTGCACGAGCCTGTGCTTAAGGAATTAAAGAGACAGGCAGAAGCCTTGTCCATCGGCGCGCCTTGGATCGAGACGAACGAATTGGGTCCGATCGTCTCCCAGAGACAGTACGAGCGCATCATGGGTTACATCGACTCGGCAAAATCCGAAGGCGCCAAGCTCGTGACCGGGGGCGGGCAGCCCGACGATCAACTTCTGAAGGACGGGTTTTTCATTTCACCGACGATATTCGACTCCGTTTCTCCTAACATGCGCATCGCACGGGAAGAAATTTTTGGCCCTGTCATGTCGGTATTCAAATGGACTGACTACGAGCAGATGTTGGAGCAGGCGAACAGCCTTGAATACGGACTGACGGCGGCCATTGTCACCAACGATCTCGCCAACGCGATGGAAACCGCTGACCGCGTGGAAGCTGGATATGTCTGGATCAATTCCAGCGGCCGCTATCTTGGTGCTCCGTATGGCGGATGGAAATCGAGCGGCATCGGTGAAGAAGAGTGCTTCGATGAGCTGCTGAGCTACACGCAAATCAAAAACATCAACATGCGCTGGTAAGCGCGTCTCCGATTAAAGAGCAAAAAACGCGAAAGCAACGCCAAGAAAGGATCAGACTTAATAAAAACCATCAAAAAGGGAGGAAGTCGTTATGAAACGCAGAAAATTTTTGGAAGCGGCAGGCGTCGGCCTTGTGGCCGGCGCGGCAGCCGTATCGAGTCCTGCTATCGCGCAACAGGCGGCGATCCGATGGAAACTACAGAGCGCGAATCCGACGGGAACGCCTCACCACGTGCTGCTCACGAAGTTCTCCACCAATGTCGATAAGATGTCGAACGGCCGTCTCAAGATCGAGATCATGCCAAGCGGTGCGGTCGTCAGCCCGAACGAAATTCTTGATGCCACCAATAAAGGTCTCGTTGATGCGGGCCAGTGGTGGACGCACTACGCGATCGGCAAGAATCCGGCGGGCGCGCTGTTCAGCTCACCGCTCGGCGGTTCCGCCAGCGGCCTCGATCAGATGTCGCATCTCGCCTGGTATTTGAACGGCGGCGGCCGTGATCTCTACATCGAATACTATACGAAGCTTCTTCGTTCGGACGTCATGCCGTTTCTGTATGCGCCGGATGGTCCCGAAGCGCTCGGCTGGTTCAAGCAGCCGCTCAAGTCGGTCGAAGACTTCAAGAAACTTCGCTTCCGCATTTCGTCCGGTTTGCCGAGCGACGTGCTGAGGGAACTCGGCGGCGTCCCGATGAACATTTCCGGTGCCGAACTGATCCCGTCCGCCGAGCGCGGGCTGATCGACGGCGTGGAGTGGATCAACCCCTCCAGCGATCTCAAGGTCGGTCTGCAGGACGTGTTCAAGTTCTATTCGATCCAAGGCCTGCATCAGGCAATCGACATCTGGCCTGCACCCGGTTTCGTTGACACCCGCCTAAGCTAATCCTGCCTTCTGCTCGAACTCCATCGGGCTCAGATATCCGATCGTAGAGTGTCTGCGCTTCGGATTATAGAAGCGCTCA
>JALHMF010000015.1 GCA_022844205.1 Xanthobacteraceae bacterium
ATCCGGCGCATCTGCGCCTCGGAAAGCAGGACCAAATCAGTCATGGCGACACCTCCTTGCGTCACCATTGAATCAATCGATCATCTGATCCGCAAGTATTTAATA
Source organism: Xanthobacteraceae bacterium (assembly GCA_022844205.1). Lineage (GTDB taxonomy): Bacteria > Pseudomonadota > Alphaproteobacteria > Rhizobiales > Xanthobacteraceae > JAUSIF01. Next base: position 106 of record JALHMF010000015.1, read on the forward strand.
GGTCCTGAGCCTAGTGAATGAGACCGCCTTTCCACACCCCATGCACCTGCACGGCCATTCCTTCCGTGTGATTTCGCGCAACGGGCAGCCGGAGCGCCATCGGCCGTGGCAAGACACCGTCCTCATCCTTGCGCGCGAGCGCGCGGAAATTGCCTTCGTCGCCAACAATCCCGGTGACTGGATGCTTCATTGCCACATCCTCGAACATCAAATCGCAGGCATGATGGGCGTGGTCCGTGTCACCTGAACAGAAGCCTTTCGATGAACAGAATTAGCTACATGATCTTCGCTGGCATCGCGATCGTCGCCGGTCTCGCGCTTAACTGGAATTGGCTGGTCGCGGCCGGCATCGCCCCTATTCTGGTGGCTCTTTTACCTTGTGCCCTTATGTGCGGGCTGGGCCTCTGTTTTGCCAGACGAAAAGCGCCATAGCGATACCCATGCAGATTTGAAGCCAGAACCAGGAATCATGAACTGTCCGACAATCCCAGCAAGCGAGACCGGAACAGGCTCCAACTCAAGATTTGCGAGCGGGGCGGTGAGTATTGGCACAGCTACTCTCAAATACGTTTCAACATCCCAGTCACGGGTCATCTCAAGACCTAAATCACAGTCAGTCTAGTAGTCTCGCTGAATCAGATTTGTTCGACTACCGAGTGCATTTAATGACTGCTGTAGCCAAATCACAATCGTTTTGAACAAGTGTCCTGAGCGTGCGCACGTTTGCGCGTTCTCGGGCTTCTCAAACTTTAGAGCCGCTGCCGTCATTTCACCCGCTGGAGCAGCGATTCGCCAAGCGTTCTCGATATCGGCTCCAACTTCCTTGGCAGCTTTATCAGCCTCTTTCATGATTTTTTGTGCTGCGTCGGTGGTCAGCTCAGATTTGTATTCATTATTGTCAAGGATAACGCTGACTTCATTGCAGCCTTTAACAATAAAATAGAAAGAATAGAGAAACCGTAAATGTCGTTCTACGTCAGCCACATGTTGTTGAATATCGCTACCTGGCGTTTCTAGCCTTCCTCGTTTACTAGCGACAGCGGTTGGAAGCGGGTCGCCTAAAGAAAGAGCAAGAGGATAGATTACAGTACTAACAAGCAAGAAAAATTTTCCGTTCACTACAAAAGCTTGTGAGACAATTCGAAAAATTTTTGAGAAGAATAACCTCAATGGGAATGTCCTATAGCTATCTCAACTGTTTTTCCTTACTGTATTTCATCGATTGATTGTTTGACTATTGACCTGAGCCCCTGAACTTCATCCAGATTTGGGTAGAGTCCGCCACCTGGACGGACGATGAAGCACTGCTCTCAAGTTAAGCGATTCCAGGAGCGATTTTCCATTTTGCTCCTGGTCTCGCTTGGTTTCTGTGTTACCTCTCAGTTATGGTAGAACCATGTATTCTCAACATATTCGGCCACGGGACTCTGATAATCCGCCAGCAACTTGGCTGTGCTATTTCGCGGGCTGAATAGTGGTAACCGTGATCTGACCATTAATGCGGTCGGCATCAAATTTGATCTTATCGCCGACCTTCACCTTCTTCAGCATTTCTGGGTCTTGCACCCGAAACACCATGTTCATCGCTTCCATGTCCAGTTTCTTAAGCGGCTCATGACGAATGGTGATTTTCGATGCCGCTTGGTCGATCTTTGTAACTTCACCATTGACCAGTTCCGATTGGGCGTTGCCTGAACTTGGAGTTGCGATCAAAAGTGCGAAGAGCATTGCGAAGACAGATTTACGTATTTGCATTGTGTGCTCCCTTGCGTTTATTTCACGATGATAGTGCCGGTCATCCCTGCTTCGCGATGACCGGGTATTAGACAACCAAACTCGAATTGGCCGGATTTGGTAAAGCGCCACACGATTTCGTCTGATTTCTTGGGTGCTACTCGCCGGGCATTCGGATCGTCATGTTCCATGTCCGGGTTTTTCTTCATTTCTTCGGCGTGTTTGAGGTTTTCTTCCGTGGTGGCAAGGATAAACTCGTGTTCGAGTTCTCCATTGTTTCTGAGAAGGAAGCGTACCTGTCCCCCTTTCTTCACTTCGACACGGTCGGGGATAAACATCATTTTCCCATCTCCCTCGCGCATGATGACGAGAATAGTTTGCGCGGGACGCTTGGGATTTCCTGGTTCTCCCGCAGAAAATTCGGCATGGCTGTGCCCATGTCCCGGTGCTCCTGGCCCCGCCAGGGCGCCGATAGTCAATGCGCACATGGCAAGTGTCGAAAGACCGATTTGCGATCGCATGTTTGTCTCCTGTTAGAAATTAATGGTGACGATGGCCGTTCTTTGGACGTGGTTTCACCACATCCACCTCCACGGCCGGCTTCTTTGTTGTGGTTGCATTACCATCTTGCCGCTGCGGTGCGGCGGCGAGATTGTTTGGTACTTCATAGGCAACAGTGCCTTCTGGATGTTTGTACCAACCCGGATCTTTGTAGTCGTTTGCGCCAATGCCTTCGCGCACTTTTACTACGGAGAACATTCCACCCATCTCGAGCGGTCCAAATTGACCAAAACCGGTCATCATTGGAAGAGTGTTGTCTGGCATGGGCATTTCCATGTCGCCCATCTCAGCCATGCCAGCGGATCCCATCGGCATGTAATCAGGCACTAGCTTTCCCACGGCCTTACGCAGATCGCGTTGATGAACTCCGATGAACGTCTTCACGTCATGCCCCATCGGATTCATGGTGTGATGCGATTTATGACAGTGGATTGCCCAATCGCCTGGAACATCAGCGGTGAACTCAAATGCCCGCATGGCGCCAACGGGAACATCAATGGAAGTTTCTGGCCAGCGAGCGCTTTCTTGGACCCAACCTCCATCGGTGCATGTCACTGAGAAATGGTATCCGTGCATGTGAATCGGGTGGTTGGTCATTGTTAGATTGCCGATGCGCACGCGGACTCGATCGTCTTTTCTAACCACAAGCGGGTCGATTCCCGGGAACGCTCGGCTATTCCATGTCCAGAGATTAAAGTCGGTCATGGTCATCACTTTCGGAATGTAAGCGCCTGGATTGATGTCGTAAGCGTTGAGCAGAAAGACGAAATCGCGATCGACCCGATGCAGTTTTGGATCGCGCGGGTGAACGACAAAAAAGCCCATCATGCCCATTGCCATCTGCACCATTTCATCGGCATGCGGGTGATACATGAAGGTGCCGCTCTTCTGCAGCACGAACTCGTACACAAACGTTTTTCCTGGATTGATGTGGGGTTGCGTCAACCCTCCAACGCCGTCCATGCCGCAAGGCAACAGCATGCCGTGCCAGTGAATCGTCGTGTGCTCTGGCAAGCGGTTTGTAACAAAAATTCGAACCTTATCTCCTTCGACAGCTTCAATCGTCGGTCCGGGAGACTGGCCGTTGTAACCCCAAAGATGAGCCTTCATGCCTTGCGCGATTTCACGAACGACTGGTTCGGCGACCAGATGAAACTCTTTCCAATCGCCGTTCATACGCCAAGGTAACGTCCATCCGTTTAGCGTTACGATCGGTTGATAGTCTGGTCCGCTCGAAGGAAACAGCGGCGGCTGCATGTTCGGGTGATCCATCGTCACTGCTTCCGGGATGCGCGCCGCTTGGGCCCTTCCGCTTATGATCGAGGCTCCTGTCAAGATCGCGGCGGTGCCGAGAAAATTCCTTCGAGTAATCATGTTGCTCTCCTTAATTCGTTAATGACCGCCGGCTTCGCCGGCCATGGCAGCCATCGGCTTTGAGGAATCTCCCTCGCCGCCGTCAGGTCCGCCGCCCGATATCGCGGTGAGTAGATTGGTTGCCGACAACCAGAAATCTCGCTGGGCGTCGATTGTTGCGATTGTTGCGGCCGTGCGCTGGCGCGCCTCCGCAAGCAATGCAAACACGTCAATCTGCATTGCGTTGTAGCGAAGCAACATTTCATCAGAGATAATCTTTCGCAGCGGGAGCACCTCACGACGAAAATGCGAGGCAATCTCGAAAGACGAGTGATAGGTCCGGTATGCCTCGCGCGCCATGGAACGAGCATCGACAGCTTTTTGAAGCAGGCGGTTAACCGCTTGCATATAGACTTGTTCTGCCTGTCGAACTCTTACCTCGCCAAAATCGAAAATCGGGATCTGGAATTCGACTTCGATACCACGGGTGCGAATCTTATCTCCGCCGGTTTCACGGGCAGTCTTTTCCAATCCGATTACTTCAAGCACATTGATGAATCGGGTTGCGTTGGTTAGCCCATAAGTCTTTGCGAGCGCCTCTAACTCAAGGCGGGCGACATGAAGATCGACGCGCCGCCGTATGGCCTCTACTTCGATTGTTGGTAGGGTAATCGCACGTCCGGGGAGCGCAGGTAATGACTCCGGCAGTCTAACTTCGATATCCTTGCCCCATAATCCAAGCAGTCTGATTAGTTTCTCACGCTCACTATTCGCTCGCTGCAATGCGCTTGCTAGTTGTCCCGTCATCTCCGCGTAAAAAACTTGCTCGCGGGCTTGGTCGAGCTTGTTGATAGCGCCAGTTTGCCCCAATTTTTGAGATATCTCAGCTGCTCCCTCGGCGCTGGCTTTTGCTTCGGTGAGAAACTTTACGAGTTCTCGACTGGCCACCGCGCGGTAGTAGGCTCGTCGTGTCTCGGCTGCCACGCGCAAGGTGTCTTGTGCGGCTTGCAGCTGAGCCTGATGAAATCGATCTGCGGCGATTTTAGAGCGAACAGGCAGCGTGATTAGCGCCAGGATATTGGCGACGATACTGCGTTCGATCTCGACTTCTACGGAGCTGGACAGTCGTGCGAGTGAGATGCTTGGAGCCGGCGGCAGGTGAGCCTGCACCAGTGCAGCCTCAGCGATCCCAAGCGTATTGTAGGAGGCCTGTAATCCGCGATTGTTGAGGAGGGCAATTTGAACCGCGGCATCATCGGTGAGTGTTTTTTTCAGTAGGCGCTCGACCCGGCTACGGGCCAAAGCTTCATCTTCCGTCGTTCTGATTGCCAGCACATCTTTTTGCAGATCATTTGCCGCGATTGAGCTGACGACACTCATCCCACCGTCTGGCGAGAAGGTCTTACAGCCGGAAAGCAGCACGGCGAACGTGACTAGCAAGCCAATTCGCACCGAGCGATTGGCAATAAAAATCCGGTTCGTAGTGTTCGGAGTTTTCATGGCGCTGCTCACTGCTTGGGTGCAGGGGCGACGCGCTCATTGAGTTCACGCCATGAGGAAGGCTCGACTGGCCGTCGGCTTGTATATGGCGCTATGGCCGAACGAACTTTTACCGCCCGAACAGGCGCTTCGGCATCAGCCGGATCAGCGCTCGCTATAGCACCTGCATTCCTGACACAGCCCGCCAGCAGAGCAGTGCTTAGTATTAACAACGCCGCTCCAAGCGACCGACCAGGTATAAGACTTTTTTGCTTCCGCCAATTAATCGCGAATGCACCAGCCCCGTGTATGCGAGTCATGAACTCTCTCCATCGAATGAATACGAACACGGCGCTATACGGAGAGCAGCCGTGGTGATTTCAAAACGATAGGAGATAAATGGGGGGTCTGTTGAGTTGGTCGGGGTCTGAACCGAGGATTGTTAATTCGAATGTTTCAAAGACAAATGATCTGAAAAAAAATCCATCCAATGTCGGCGCTTCGGACGACGGTAGGGCCGAATGACAGAATATGCCGCAGCATTTCTTTTTGCTGTGGTCAGCGTGATCATTTGGCCCGTCGTTAGAAATTGAGTGATGATGATCAACGATACCATCATCGTGCAAATGAACATGCGTCGCCTGTCCGTCAAGCGAGGGATCAAATGAAATTGCTGTCAAGGCGGGCGTCACTGTGCACAGCAAATATATCGCGGCGAAGAGGTGGGCCACGCGCCGAAGCAAAGAGCTTGATTGCACCCTGATCATTGCTACCGTAGCTACTATATGTTTGAAGGCTTGAAAAGCTGTCTTCTAGGAGAGGCATAGATTGCGCGGTTCCGCTCCTTTTTTGACACAATTGACCCGCCGTACGTTTCTTGCCGGGTCGGCCTCAACCGTCATTCACGCCACTTTACAAAGTGAAAATTCCGCGAACGAGATTGGGGAATTCAGACTGATTCCTGGTGCAGCCTGTCGGTACCGAAAACTAGATTCTCCAATAACGGATGAGGTTTTCGGTACTGTTGTCTGTACCGAAAACTAAATCCTGCAATATTGGTGATGAAGCCCGCCGAGAACGGGCACCGATACGATGTTGCCCAGGTGCTGGATGGCGCGATGGATCGGTGAATCCTTGTTGAGAGACCGATGGGTTCTCAACTCATTATAGTAAGCAGCATATCTCTTCAGAATTCGGCGCAAATGAGCCACGCTCAAGACAAGCATATGGTCGACGCACTCACGCCGGATCGACCCGATCAAGCGTTCGGCAAACCCATTCTGCCAGGGTGAAGCTGGTGCAACGGGCTTGTCCCGGATACCCATGGCGCGCAATCGCCGCGTGACGACAGCGCCGTAGACGCCATCCCTATCGCGGATCATGTATTGCGGAGCGTCCTCCCAAGGAAATGCTTCGGTTAGCTGCTGGGCGATCCATTCTGCCGTCGGGTTTGTTGTCACATTAATCCAAACCAGATCTCTGCGGTCCAGCCGAACGATAACGAAGGCATAGAGCAGATCGAACCCGATAGTCGGGACAACGAATAAGTCCATGGCGGCGATATCCGGCGCATGGTTACGCAGGAAGGTGCGCCATCCCTGACTTGGCGGCCCGTTCCGCTTGATCATGTACTTGGCGACGCTCGACTGAGCGATCTCGAACCCGAGCTTGAACAGTTCACCATGAATACGCGGTGCGCCCCAAAGCGGGTTTTCGATACTCATCCGCCGGATCAGTGCGCACAGCTCCGTCTCTATCTGCGGCCGCCCTCCCCGCGAGCGCGATTTCCAATGCCAGTAGCTGCGAAAACCAGCCCGATGCCAACGTACAATGGTCTCTGGACGGACGATGGTGATGGCAGCGAGGACCGATGGAAACCAGCGATATAGCTGGATAAAGAATAAGCGATCACCGTTCGTGACCCGCACGCGGCCACGCACCTGACGCCGCAACACGATCAACTGATGCCGGAGCGCTGTGTTCTCGGCTTCCAGGCGGCTCTTCGACTTGAATGGCGAGGCCAAGATGGCCAGTGCGTAACAGAGCAGCGCGATTATTCGGCGCCAACTAATGCGATTCTGTTACCTTATCAATGCGGACGAGGTTTTCGGTACAGACAGCCAGCGAAGCGCCTCTCGCAGTTGCCATCGAAAGGGTCTGGCCGCAGGCCGGTAACCTCCTCAGCGCGATCGCGCTCTTTGCCACCGCTAATACCGTTCTGATCACGCTGGTTGCAACTTCGCGCCTCACATTTTCGATGGGCCGCGACGGCGAAATTCCAAGCATCTTCGCGAACATACTGAAAAGCCGGCAGACGCCATGGATTGCGGCAATACTCACGTTTGCGATGTCTGCGATTCTTCTACCCACGGGCAGCGTCAAGATCCTAGCGGAGATGTCGTCATTCGCCGCGCTGTTGGCATTCCTATCAGTCAACGTCGTTTTGATTGTCCTGCGCTATCGGATGCCGAACCACCAAAGACCGTTTCGGGCACCGTTCGCCATCGGCCGGATGCCGCTCCTACCATTGGCGGCGATTGCCTCGATCCTGTTGCTTCTGGTTCACTTCGAATGGCAGATCTACGCCGCTGGCGGTGTTGCCCTAGCGCTAAGCGCCTTGGCTTTTTTCGTGCGGTACTGGTTTCGCCGCAGCAGGCGATAGTCAACTGTCCCTACCGCAAATTCTGACCATCCCATTCACCCGCCGGATGAAGTTTTCGGTACACACACCCTCAATATTTCCTATAAAGCCTTTCATATTTACTCCCCCCACACAACGCTAGTAACAAAGTTTTCGCGCATCACTGAGATGATAAACTCTAACGCGTTCTATCCGATGGATATGGCGACCAGGGAAGCGAAAGCGCACTCAGCGGCGAAATTCATTCCCGCCTGCGCGAAAATGCAGTTGATTTTCAAGTTGCGCGCGGGACTCGTGCCGAAACGGCCGAGCGAGAAAAGTTAGACAAAAAAGAACAGAAAGACGTTCGAATAAAGTAGCTACGGGGCAATCAGACCTTCCGGCCCAGTAGAAGAATCGCAATCATCGGGATCAAGAATCCAAGCACCACAGCTACAATTAACAGGCCACCCAGTTCGGAGTATTCCCCTCGCTGCACAACAAACACCTGATTCAGATATTTCGTCTGCAACTGGCCAGCTACCAACGCCATATTCATTAGTGACGCCATCAATGCGAACCAGGTGGCGCGTAGCGCCGGCGGCGCGTAATAGGCAATCAATGTAAGTAACGGGACCATACTTAATTGCGCGAAAGGAGACGCGGTAGCGGTGTCAATGACCGCAATGGTACGTGCGCCGAATCCGAAAACGGATTCCGTCCACTCATGAAGGCCGAAGTAGAGGCCGACATTCGGCAGCGACAAGATCGTGCCAGCAATCGTGATCCATAGTAGCACTTTCGTAATCGAATAACGGGTGATCTGACGCGAAAACACCCAGAGCGCGACAATCCCGATCAGTGCTCCAGTCTGTCGAAGCGTTCCGTAAAAGGCCTCGTCGAACTTCAGGACATCCAGCGTCCACCAGAAATAGCCGTCGCCTGCTGCAGGCGTTGCGCGGAAAGCAAAGATGACAATCGTTGCATAGAGGATGCGAAGTCGCGTGGCCGTTTCGACATCCCTGGTGACGAGGTAGAGCATCCAGCAAATGATAGACATCGACAGGACGAACACAATTTCCTGCGCGTAGGGAACCTGGCCGACGCCGATTGCTGCGACAATCGCACCGAATGCGAGTCCGCCGCCGAGTATGTTCCAGTTGATCGGCCGCCGCTCAGCGGCCTCTTTCCCGATCAGAAAAATCGAAATCAACGACAAGGAGGGAATGAACAATCCGAGCAGGAACACTTTCTCCCGGCTTAGGAAATGCGCAAGCCAACCCGAAAGTCCGGCAACGGAAAGAATGCCGATCCCTAGCGCGAGCCGGCCGAGTACCTGCACCATTCCGAGTTCGCTGCGGACTTCTTCGTCCGGGCGGACTGATCCGTGTTCGTCTACCCTTGCAACTACTTCAGTGGACATCGAGTCGGCAACGACGTCCTGGACCACTGTGCCGACCACAATGAGGATCGCACCGAGCACATAAAGCTGGTCCGGACGCGCAAACGGAAGCCAGCCTCCCGCTGCGCCCGCAAGTGTAATCAGTCCGGATGCAGTAACGGCCGCACCAATCACGATATAAGAGCGCCGCTGTGAGCCGAAAATCGGGACGCTGTCGACAAGTTGGCCGAACACCATCTTGATTGCCCACGGCAAACCCAACCAAACACCAATGCCGGCGAGTTCGGCGGGGCTGAATGTGAGCGCTTCCTTGATCCACATGTCGCGCGTGACATCGATCAGTCCGAGCGCGCCATAGGCAAAGTAAACGAGCAGCAGCGGCACATAGGCCGCGCGCATTCCTCGTATTGGTCTGAGAAGGCTCGCGAGCAGGCCCGATTTCAGTTGGGGAATCATCGCCAAGCTATACTTGGAGGAGCGCGCTCCAACTAACGGAAATTGAACGAGCGGATATAGGCCGCAATGTCCGCTGCCTCGTCGCGGCTTAACCCACGCTCCGGCATGCGCGGATGCGGCGACATCAGAGACTGCGCTAGATCAGATTCGGATAGTTTCTTGCGTGCAAGTACGGAAAAATTCGGCGCGTCGCTGATCACGGCACTCTTGTCGTCCTCCACAAAATGGCAGGCCGCACACCAGAGTTTGGCGAGCCTCTGTCCGTTCTCTGCATCGGCCGCGAACGAGGGAATTATCGTAATAGCGAGGAGGAAAGACAGCACCATCCAGACGCGCATTTTGAACTCCCTTACCTTCAGGCTTTCAGTTGCAGTTCCGAAACGACCAACAGCTCAATTTCCACCGACCGGTATCTTACAATATTACTTGTTGAGTTCAGCGATCAGCGCTGCGTTTGACCGCTGCTTTTGGATTGGCTGCGTGCTGCAATGGCTGCTCTTCAGCCTTAAAAAAATAAATTTCACTACCCACGACCGCGACGATAAACACCGAAACCAAATATTAGCAGGAAGACCAATGCAACGATGACTAATGTTGTCATGTACATATAATTTATCATCGATAACAACGATGCAGCACAGCAATAGTTCCATAAGCATTCAATTTTGTGGAACTAAACTTGTGACAGAGGCGTTTCATTTGGTTATCGACAACTAATCAAAAAATTCCATTCTTAATTATAGAGTCACCTGACATCTATTCGATGGCCACAAATATCGCGCGTGCGTAAGCATGGGCTCACACCGAAAGCGAGTCTGTATAGAATTGACCACTATTTTCCGTGTCGCGTGAACACAGCTCCAGGAACGCATCTGCCCAAGGCGAGTTGCCTCACCAGCGTCGGATCAAATGAAAGCGGTTCGAGTACGAAGCGCCGGAATTGGTATTCTAGCGACCTTGGCGGCTAAGCAACCTAAAGACATCGGTCTCATCAACCCGTGATTGCCGTAATCATGGATTTTGAAGAGCGGACAGTATTCACGATCCGCCGAAGCGCTCACTAGATTGGTCCAACCAAGTTTCTCAGTGATCAAAAAAAATACGCAATCGTTTCGAAGAGTCACGGATTCCGGACCATCAAAATGGAAACAAGTAACGCGTCGCACCTCCGTCGCCGGAAACTCGGCGAATGAGGTCGGGCGCGCCCGTGATCGACCGAGAAACAGCGCTAGCGCCCGGCAGGGTTACGGGCCCTAGTGCACGCGTCGTCAACCTTCCGCTCGCACCGTCCAGCGATCCAGGCTGGCTCCTCGTCGAGGACGGGTTCGCCCTTGTTCGGGAACGCGAGATTGAATCGGTCTTTGCCGTCGCCAACGGATACACGGGCACGCGGGCGTCCCTAGAGGAAGGAAGCCGGCTCTCACAACCGGTCACCTTCGCCGCCGGGATCTACGCCGATGATCCGGCCGCCAATCTCGGGCCTGCACTCGCCGTGCTTCCCGATTGGCCGCACCTGGAGATTACGGTGGACGGCGATCGTCTGTCGACGGAGACGGGACAGGTCCTTGAGCATCGGCGAATGCTCGATCTTCGCCAGGCCGTACTTTGGCGCGAGTGGCGTCAGCAGGCCTCAAGTGGACGGATCACCCGGGTTCGCTTCCTTCGCCTCGCATCCTTGGCAGACCGACACGTACTGTTGCAGTCGGTAGCAGTGACGGCGGAAAACTATGCTGGCCGCATCGAGCTCGTTGCTGGCCTCACCCTACCTAACGGCCGAGGCGAGCGCGGCCCGCTGATTGTCACACGCGATCTGGCGACTGTCGTAGGCGTCACGCCAGAGACGAGTGTAGCCATGGCAACCGGATCGGTCGCGCAGCCGAAGTCCGAAGCGACGAAGTCGCATCAAGTGCTCCCAACCGATCATGTGGACGAGCGCTGGTCATGGGAGGTGGGTCTCGGCGAGACGGTCCGCCTGGATCGACTGGTCTCCGTGTATACCTCGCGCGATATTGCAGACCCGGCGGATTCGACGCGATCTCATATCGCAAAGATCCAGGAGCGAGGTGTGACCGCCCTCGCCGGTGACCATGTCAACGCATGGAGCCGTCGTTGGGACGCCGCCGGGATAAAGATCGTTGGCGATGACGAGGCGCAGCGGGCTCTCCGCTTCGCGGTATATCATCTGGTATCAGCCGCAAATCCTGACGATGAGCATGCTTCGATCGGCGCTCGCAGCCTCACTGGTCAAGATTATCGTGGGCACGTCTTCTGGGACACCGAGATTTACACGCTGCCGTTCTACGTGCTCACCGATCCGCCGGCAGCGCGCGCTCTTTTGATGTACCGCTATCACACGCTCGACGGCGCACGACGGAAGGCCAAAGGGCACGGGTATCAGGGCGCGCTCTATGCCTGGGAATCCGCTGATAGCGGTGACGAAACGACGCCGCGTGAAGTCATTGCGCCCGACGGGAGCGTGGTTTCCATCTTGACCGGCGAGCAGGAGCACCACATCAGCGCCGACGTCGCATATGCGGTCTGGCAGTACTGGCGCACAACTGCGGACAACAACTTCATGGTCGGGGCTGGCGCCGATATCCTGATCGAGACCGCTCGATTCTGGGCAAGTCGTGCCCGAATGGAAGCGGATGGTTTTGCTCACATCCGTGCTGTCATTGGCCCCGACGAGTATCACGAGACGATCGATGACAATGCCTATACCAACGTTATGGCGCGCTGGAATCTCAACCGCGCCGCCGACGCCGTAGCCATTTTAAAGCGAGAGCAGCCGACGAGCTGGAAGCAAATATCGGTTCGTCTCGCCCTCGCGGAGGACGAGCCGGTAACTTGGCAACGCATCGCCGCCGCACTCGTGACTGGATTCCACGCCGATACAGGGCTCTTCGAACAGTTCGAGGGCTATTTCGGCCTCGAAGAGGTCGATGTCATCAAGCATCGGGACCACGCGACGCCGATCGACGTCTGCCTCGGACGGGAGCAGACCCGTCAATCGAAAGCAATCAAGCAAGCCGATGTCGTGGCGCTTTCTGCGCTCCTTTGGGACGAATGGCCGCGAGCTATTCATGAAGCTAATTTCAACTACTACGACCTCCGAACAGCGCACGGCAGTTCGCTCAGCCCGGCGCACTACGCTCTTGTCGCTGCGCGGCTAGGTAACGTGGCGCTCGCGCAAAGTTATATGCGGCAAGCCGGAGAGATCGATCTGGCCAACAACATGGGTAATGCCGCGGGCGGCGTCCACATCGCAGCGTTGGGCGGGCTCTGGCAAGCAGCCGTGTTTGGCGTGACAGGCTTACGACTCCGAGAGGACGGGATCGCCCTTGATCCTCATCTGTTACCCGGATGGACAGAGATGCGCTGCTCCGTGCAGTGGCGGGGATGCGTATTGAGGGTGACGCTCGCCACCGACCCACCGCGGATCGAGATCGAAGTGGATGGCTCGGGCGAATTGACGATCACTATCGTTGATGGACCGGCATGCCTCGTACGTTCCGGCCGGCGCTACGCCGTGGCCCGCAATGGTTCGGCGTGGGGAGCTTGGCGGGAGACTGTCGAATGATGGCTCCTGCGACATTGCTTGTCCCCCTCGACGGTTCCGCGAGCGCAACGGATGCGCTTTCCGTCGCCCGCGGCCTCGCAAATCTGAAGGGTGCGACGGTGGTGCTCATCCATGTCGGACATGACGCATTGGCTCCTGACGAGCTTCTTGGTCGTATGGGGCTCTCTGCCGAAGATGTTCGCGGACTGGTGATCGACCAATGCACCGGTTCGCCAGCCGACGCCATCGTCCGGGAGGCCGCAGCACGGCACAGCGCATTCATTGTGATGTGCGCCCCTGCGCAGCCTGACGACCCTTTGAACGCGATCGAAAGCATCCTTGGAGACGTACTATTGAAGGCGCCCTGCCCCGTTGTCCTCGTGCCTTCGATGCAAGGCCGACAACCCTGGGCCTTACGCCGGTTGGTGTTGCCGCATGATGGGACCCCGACGAGTGCAGAGGCGATCGCCCCGACGGCCGACCTCGCCTCCCGGGCCAACGCTGAGCTTGTGGTCCTCCACGTTGCAACGCCGGACGCCGAGCGGCCGACTGAGTCGGGGACGTTCGTTGCGCCGCGTTACCTCGACCAACCGCAACACGAGTGGCCCGCGTGGTCGCGAGAGTTTCTCGAACGTGTGCGGAGCCTTTGCTATCCGGCGAAGATCGAGAAAATTCGCCTCGTGCTGGCGCACGGAGAGGCTAGTGCAGCCATCCTTGAGTTCACCCGAAAAAACGCGAGCGATCTGATCGCCCTCGCATGGCGCGGCAGTCTCGAAGCGGAACGTGCACAGACGATGCGGCAAGTCATTCGCGAAGCCAATTGCCCCGTTATCGTTTTCCGCGTGCAATCGTGATGAAGCCGCCAGAGCAGATCAAATTCATCGAACTTGAGGCATTCCTCTTCGACCTGGACGGCGTAGTCACGCGCACGGCCAGCGTCCACGCCACTGCCTGGAAGAAACTCTTCGATGATTTACTTGAACGTCGAGCCCGCGCGGATGGCGCCGCCTTCGTGCCCTTCGACCCCGTCAGCGACTATCAGGAATACGTCGATGGCCGGCCCCGGGAGGGAGGTGTGCGAACTTTCCTCACGGCTCGAGGAATCTCACTGCCCGCTGGTGGTCCCGATGACGGGCCCGAGGTCGAGACCTTGAATGGGCTCGGCAACCGGAAAGACCAATACTTTATCCAAGCCCTGTCGGAGCATGGTGTCGAAGTCTACGAGGGTACAGTGAGTTTCATCCGCGATGCACGGGGCCGAGGTGTGCGAACTGCTATCGTCTCATCGTCTAAGAACTGTGCAGCGGTGCTCGAAGCGGCGGGCCTCACCCAGCTCTTTGACGTTCGTGTCGACGGCATCGATCTTCGACGGCTCAGCCTTGCGGGCAAGCCGGCGCCGGACATGTTCTTGGAAGCGGCACGGCAACTCAAGATTCCACCCGCTCGCGCCGTCGTCTTCGAAGACTCCATCGTCGGCGTGGAGGCCGGGCGTGCCGGCCGGTTCGGGCTTGTAGTTGGTATTGAACGAGCCGATCACGCCGTCGATCTCCGAGCGCACGGTGCGGATATCATCGTCGCTGACCTCCGTGAGCTCTCTCGTGAGGAACAATGGGCACAGCCATAACGCATGCGAGCGAGGTTACACACCCCAAAGCCGCGGAGGCAAGCCGTAAGTCGGGTGCACTTCTGACGATAAACGGCGGCTCGTCGAGCATTCGCTTCGCGCTTTACGAAGAAGGCAAACCGTTACGACTGCTGCTGGATGGGAAAGTCGATCGCGTAGGTCTGAGCGGCACGAATTTAAGCTTCAAGAACTCCGCCGAACAATCACAGAATAGCCTCACCATCGACCCCGCCCATCAACCTTCGGCAGTCGCATTTCTACTGGATTGGCTCGAAACGCAGCCGGTGTTCGCTTCGGTCAAAGCCGTGGGACATCGGGTGGTGCATGGGATGACGCATAGCGAACCGGAGCGGGTCACGCCAGAGTTGCTCGATGAATTGCGCCGCATAACGCCATATGACCCGGAGCATCTGCCGCTTGAAATCGAGTTGATAGAGGCATTCCGCCAACGCCATCCTGCATTGCCTCAGGTCGCGTGCTTTGATACCGCGTTTCACCGCACTATGCCGCGGGTCGCCAGTCAGCTGCCGATTCCGCGACGCTACGAAGCGGCGGGCGTTCGCCGTTATGGCTTCCACGGTTTGTCTTATGAATTTCTCATGGAAGAACTCGCACGCCTCGGCGACCCGGCGGCAGTGAAGGGTCGCGTGATTCTTGCCCATCTCGGCAACGGCGCAAGCGTGGCCGCCGTGCGCGACAACAAGAGCATCGACACCAGCATGGGCTTCACGCCAACGTCAGGATTGGTGATGAGCAGTCGCTCGGGAGACTTGGATCCGGGACTGGTCTCCTACTTTGCGCGCACTGAGCAAATGAGTGCGCCTCAATTTCAGGACATGGTGAACCACGCGTCCGGGCTGCTTGGAGTTTCCGAGATCAGTTCCGACCTGCGCGATTTGCTCGCGCGGGAATCCAATGACATTCGCGCGGCCGAAGCCGTAACGCTTTTTTGCTATCAAGCCAAAAAATGGATCGGCTCCTTCGCCGCAGCGCTCGGTGGATTAGATACGCTCGTCTTCGCAGGAGGCATCGGCGAAAACGCGCCAATCATCCGGGAGCGGATCTGCGACGGATTAGGCTTTCTAGGAATCGAACTAGACCAGAAACACAATGCGAACAATGCGCCAGTGATTTCGACGGACAACGGTCGAGTCGCTGTACGTGTCATCCGCACCGACGAGGAGCTCATGATCGCGAGGTCCCTCACACGCGTCCTCGGCCTTCGCGCACAGTAAGAAAGTTGAACGATGAATGTAAAAGCAATCACTGATCCACTTAGTCCGGAAATGCTGCAAAAGCTGGATGCTTATTGGCGGGCGGCAAATTACCTCTCGGTCGGGCAGATTTATCTTTACGACAACCCACTACTAACAAAACCGCTCGCGCCAGCGCACATCAAGCCGCGCTTGCTCGGGCATTGGGGCACGACCCCGGGGCTTAACTTTATCTATGTCCACCTCAATCGGATCATCAAGAAATACGACCTGAACGTCATCAACATCACAGGACCCGGCCATGGCGGGCCGGGCCTGGTCGCGAATGCGTACCTGGAGGGAACCTACAGTGAAGTCTATCCCGCCATCGCGCAAGATGAAGGCGGGATGAAGCGGCTATTCAAGCAATTCTCTTTTCCCGGCGGCATTCCGAGTCACGTCTCTCCTGAGACGCCCGGCTCAATTCATGAGGGAGGTGAATTGGGATACTCGCTGTCACACGCTTTCGGTGCGGCCTTCGACAACCCCGACCTGCTCGTTGCGTGCGTCGTCGGCGACGGCGAAGCGGAAACCGGCGCGCTCGCCACAAGCTGGCATTCAAACAAGTTTCTCAACCCCGTGCATGACGGCGCGGTGCTGCCTATCCTGCACCTGAATGGCTACAAGATTGCGGGGCCGACGGTGCTGGCCCGCATTCCCCGCGACGAATTGGAAGCGCTCTTTCGTGGCTACGGTTACAAACCGTATTTCGTCGAGGGTGACGACCCGATCAAGATGCACCAGCTCATGGCCACTACACTCGACGTTATCGTGGGCGACATTCAGCGCATCCAACGCGACGCGCGCGCGAACGGGTTCAAGAAGCGTCCGCACTGGCCCATGATAATCTTGCGCTCGCCGAAGGGCTGGACCGGCCCGAAGATCGTCGATGATAAACCGAACGAGGGCACGTTTCGCTCACATCAGGTGCCGATGAGCGAGATGAGCAATCCCGGCCATTTGGCGCTGCTCGAAAGCTGGATGAAGAGCTATCGTCCGGAAGAGTTGTTCGACGGGACTGGCAGGCTACGCTCCGAACTCGCGGAACTGGCGCCGGACGGCGAGCGCCGCATGAGCGCCAATCCGCATGCCAATGGCGGCATCCTGCTGCGCGACCTGAAGCTGCCCGATTTCACTGATTACGCGGTCGAGGTACTGACGCCGGGGGCTAAAAGCGCTGAAGCCACCCGCGTCCAGGGTCAGTTCGTACGCGACGTAATTAGGCTGAACCTGAATAATTTCCGCGTGTTCAGCCCGGACGAAACGACCTCGAACCGCTGGGGCGCCGTATTCGAAGTGACGAATCGATGCTCGACCGCGGAGATCGATCCGCTCGATGACCACGTTGCACCCGACGGCCGCGTGATGGAAATGCTGAGCGAGCACCAGTGCGAGGGCTGGTTGGAAGGTTATCTGCTCACGGGCCGCCATGGATTCTTTCCGAGCTACGAGGCGTTCATCCACATCGTCGATTCGATGTTTAACCAGCACGCGAAATGGTTGGAGGTGACGCGGAAACTTCCCTGGCGCCGCCCTATCGCCTCGTTGAACTACCTGCTCACATCGCACGTCTGGCGTCAGGACAACAACGGTTTCACTCATCAAGACCCGGGCTTCATCGATCTCGTCGTGAACAAGAAAGCCGAAGTGATACGCATCTATTTGCCCCCTGATACCAACACGTTGCTCTCTGTGACGGACCACTGTTTGCGGAGTCGCAATTACGTGAATGTCATCATTGCCGGCAAACAACCCTCCCCTCAGTGGCTCGCAATGGGCGCCGCCATCAAGCACTGCGCCGCAGGAATCGGAATCTGGTCCTGGGCGAGCAACGACGGGGGCGGCGAACCGGACGTTGTCATGGCGTGCTGCGGCGACGTGCCCACGCTGGAAACCCTTGCCGCCGTCGAGTTGTTGCGAAAGCATTTCCCCGAATTGAAAGTCCGGGTGATCAACGTGGTGGATTTGATGAAGCTCCAGTCGCCGAGCGAACACCCGCACGGCTTGAGCGATAAGGATTTCGACGCGCTTTTCACGACAAACAAGCCCGTGATCTTTGCCTACCATGGCTATCCCACGTTGGTTCACAAACTGACGTATAACCGCACCAACCATCAGAACATTCATGTACACGGTTACAAAGAAGAAGGCACGATCACCACCGCCTTCGACATGACCGTGCTGAACGACATGGATCGCTTTCACTTGGTGATGAACGTGGTCGATCGCCTTCCGCAGCTGGGTGCCAAGGGCGCCAACCTAAAACAGCAGCTCCAGGAAAAGCTCATCGAGCATAAGCATTATATCCGTGAGTATGGCGAAGATCTGCCGGAAATCCGAAACTGGCAGTGGGGCGCAACGAAGTGAGCGGTAAGCCGCGTTTGCTCTCGCGCATTTACTTCATTCGACACGGCGAAACGGCTTGGTCGCTATCCGGCCAACATACGGGTCGAACCGACATTCCGCTGAACGAACAAGGCGAGCAGGACGCTCGCAAGCTGGCATCACGGCTCCGCGTCGTGAGGTTTACCCGGGTGTTCACCAGTCCACTACAGCGCGCGCGGCGAACATGTGAATTGGCTGGGTTGGCTGAAGTTGCGGAAATCGAACCAGACCTGACAGAGTGGGACTACGGCGATTACGAGGGACAGCGCTCATTGGATACTCGTGAGAAGCGGCCCGGATGGAATCTCTTTCGGGACGGAGGCCTGCGCGGCGAATCGCCTGCTCAAATTTCCGAACGCGCAGATCGCCAGATTGCTCGACTCCGGTCGCTGGAGGGTAACATCGCCATCTTCTCGCATGGTCAACTTGGACGCGTCCTGGCTGCGCGTTGGATCGGATTGCCCGTAGGCCAAGCTCAGCACTTCGTTCTCAGCACAGCGTCCATCAGCATTGTCGGCTATGAGCACAATCTCGCCGAAGAACCCGCCATCCTCATGTGGAACGTCGTCTCAAGCGAATTGCCGGCTTAATACCACACCACGCGTCGCTAACAGCGATTATTAAAGAGCTCAATTGCCAAGGCGGAGCGAAAGCACGGAACCTTGGTCGTGCTGGCGATTACGCATTATGCATAAGGGCGCCATGTAACGCCTAGAGCATTTGCTGAGATCCCATCGACACCGTGAAAACCGATAGCATCAACACGGCCATTGTGCTCGACGGTACACCCGTCGTGGCACGCTTGATCACGATGCCGCCATCGCCGATGTGAGCGCAGGAGGTGGAGAAGATACGGTCGTAGGTTGAACACCGATGCCCGTTAGCTTGGTGCGCTTTAGCAACAGCGCATTGATCGCGACGATTGCCGAACTGCCGGACATGGCAATGGCGGCGATGGTTGGGCTAAGCAAAAACGGATACAGCACGCCAGCGGCCAGCGGAAAGGCAACGACGTTGTAGCCGACCGCCCAGTAGAGGTTCTGGTGCATTTTGCGGAGCGTCGCGTGGGATAGCTCGATAGCGCCGACCACGTCGAACGGATCGCTCTTCATCAGCACGATGTCGGCGCTGTCCATCGCTACATCCGTGCCGGCGCCGATAGCAAAACCGACGTCGGCCTGGGTCAACGCTGGCGCGTCGTTTACACCGTCGCCGACCATGCCGACCTTCTTGCCTTGCGCCTGGAGCTCCTTGACCTTGCTCGCCTTGTCGCCGGGCAGCACATCAGCGAACACGCGGTCGATGCCAAGCCCCTTGGCGATGCGCTCCGCCGTGCCTTGGTTGTCGCCGGTCAGCATGATGACTTCAACGCCCCGAGCGCGCAGTGCCTTGATCGCGTCGATCGCGGTTGGCCGCACTGCATCGGCGATGCTGATCAGACCGACGAGCTTGCCGCCCACCGCGAGGTGCACGACGGTGCGACCGGCACCCTGCAGTTCCTGTGATTTTGCGCCGAGCTCTCTGAGGTCAATTTTGTTCTCGGTCATCAGCCGTTGGTTGCCAAGCAACGCGGTCTTTCCCTCCACTTCGGCCTGTGCGCCTTTGCCCTCGATGTTTTGAAAACCGGTCGCCTTTGGTGCCTGAATCTTCTCCGCCCGACGCAGGATCGCTTGCGCCAAGGGATGGTCCGAGCCTGCATCCACACTCGCCGCCACGGCCAGCAGTTGATCCTCGGTGGCGCCGTCAGCCGTCACGAGATCGATCACCTCGGGCTTACCCATCGTCAACGTACCTGTCTTGTCGAAAATGATGACGTCGAGCTTGGTTGCGTCCTCCAGCGCCGACGCATTCTTGAACAAGATACCGTTCTTGGCGCCGAGTCCGGTGCCGACCATGATCGCCATCGGGGTTGCGAGGCCAAGCGCATCGGGGCACGCGATCACAAAGACGGTGATCATGAGGCCAAGGGCGAACAGCAAGGGCTGGCCGATCACCCAGAACCAAACGACGAAAGTGAGCAGACCCACGACGACCGCGACCAAGACGAGCCACTGCGCCGCGCGATCGGCGAGGAGTTGCGACGGCGCTTTGGAGTTTTGCGCTTCCTGGACGAGCTTGACGATCTGAGCGAGCGCCGTTTCGGCGCCGACCTTGGTCGCTTTGTATTGGAAAGTCCCACTCTTGTTGATCGTCGCGCCGATTACCGTGTCGCCGGCTTTCTTGTCGACCGGCATCGACTCGCCCGTGAGCATGGATTCGTCGACCAGGGACGTGCCTTCGGTGATGGTACCGTCAACTGGTATTTTATTACCTGGCCGGATCACGATCGTGTCGCCGGAAATGACTTCGGCGGTGGGAACCTCCACCTCCTTGCCATCGCGCAGCACATTGGCCTTCGGTGGCGCCAAATCCATGAGGGCGCGAATGGCTTCGGATGCACCTGCCCTCGCGCGCATTTCGAGCCAGTGTCCGAGCAGGATGAAGACCAGCAGGATAGCTGAAGCTTCGTAGAACTGCTGGCCACCATATATAAAGGTAGAGCCCACGCTGAACAGGTAACCGGTGCCGACGCTGAGGACGACCAGCACCGCCATATTGGCGACCCCGTTACGGAGCGCACGATAGGCCGCAACGATGAAAGGCCAGACCGGGTAAAGAATTGCGGCGCTGGCTAAAACGAACAGGACGAGGTCCAGCCGCAGGCCAAATGGTGGCGGGATTCGAATGAAGTCCAAGCCCATCGGCGAGAAGAAGAAAATCGGCAAGCTGAAGGCGAGCGCGATCCAGAAGCGGTTGCGCATGTCTCGGGCCATGGCCTGCATGTCCAAGCCGGCGCCGTGCCCCATGTCGTGCGCCATGCTGTCGCCGTGGCTGGCTTTTACCGCGTGTTGAGGTGCAATCTTGCGTTCCGCATGGTCATCGTGTTTGGCCGTTAGTGTGGTGTCATGGGTAGCATGATGTATGGGACTCTCATGTCCCGTTGGTTGTAATGTCGCTGCTGCTTCGGAGGGTGGATACTCGGGTTCGCACACATGTTTGGGCACGAGTTCGCCGCTACAGTGGTAGCCGCACTCATGCACCGCGGCCTTGATCGTCTTGAGGGCGATAACCGTCTCGTCATAGACCACGGTTGCGCTGCCCGAGACATAATTCACATTAGCCCGTTCGACCCCGCGCAATTTGGCAAGCTGTTTTTCCACTCCGTGCGCGCTCAATGCTGACAGCATGCCGCGCACTTCAATAACACTCGTGTTCATCGTGACTCCTTAGTCGTATTTATCTTCATTCAGGGAATCCGGATCGATGACATCATCTCAGCGCAGTCTTTTGCTCCAGAATTCCCACGCGATTCCATAGAGCGCTCCGAGTACAAAACCAGCGACGGTGAACAACGCAAACCCCGTCAGGAAAGCGAGGGGACTACCGGAGATCGGCCATGGACTGGCCGGCGCAAGCGCATGAAGAAGTCCGTAGGGCGGAAACAAAGCATCGAAAATCGCGCATGAGATATATGCGACACCCAGAGTCGTCGCCAACGTAAATGCATGTATTTTCCAGACGTCAGTCATGATGGACCTCCCTAAAGATTGTTGGTTCCATAAACGGCGCGGTTACTTGCCGCGTTTCTTCGTAGCGCGCTGTGGCTGACTGCCATGTCCACCGTGGCCGAACATATGCATCGCGATAAACCCCGCGATGAGCAGCACCCAGGCCCAGTTTTGTGAAAACCATTCCATGATTTTCTCCATCTACTCAGTTTAACTGTCGATTGGCGATTTCACTGATCGATATCGGGTCGAGTCAGCGGCACATAAACGAATCCTTCAAGTCAGTTTGCCGCAGCGCTGATGCGTCTTCGTTCCTGGTTATAGGTGCGAGCTAGCCGCAGCAGCCACTCTTGGATTTCTGACTGTGAGCGGCGTCGGTCACATCCACGCCGTAGCCCGCGACTTTCACGGCCGATTTCAGTTGATCGGGCGCGGTCAGTCGTTCGTCGTATTGCACCGTGGCTTCGCCAGTCGAGAGCGACACTTTTACATCGCCGACTCCGGGTATCGCCTTTAGGGCGTTCGCTACAGTTGTGGTGCAGCCGCCGCAAGTCATGCCTTTTACTTTCAGGAGTTCCGTTTGCATGTGATGCCTCTTTTTAAGATTGAATAAAACTGCACGGCGCTTCCAGTGGCCGCGCTCGCAGCCCGCCAGCAAATTGCGTTGTCAGCATGCCGACGCGCGCCTTCTCAATCATATCCCAGACGCGGGAGATGTCGTTCTGCTTCGCCATGTCACAGACCCTTATATCGCGTATATAGCGCTACTTGTTAGGATCTCCGGCTTTGGGAGCGTTCGATACTGGCGGACAATCGTTGCGCGCCTCGACGGATAGACCATGGCGCTGCACAGTCGGCGCAGCGGAGGTAGTATCCCCGCCAGCAGACGGCAGAATGGCGCTATTCTCAATGGGCTGAGAGTCCCACGAGCGTGCACCGCTGGCAGGAGCATGGCAATTGAGCAATTGCTTTTGCGCGCTGTCCTGCGCTTTTACCGATCCGCCCAATATCAGCACCGCTGCTACAAGCATAAATAATTTCGTCATCGCCAAGTCCTCCTTAAATCCGGATTGCAAGGCTAGGCCGCAACGGCCGCTTGGTCCAAGCAGCCGGGACAAATGGGTGCTCGGTACCCAACTCAAAAATCCCACTTTAGTTCCGGGCACCACATATAAAATTTGATTAAACAGACTATGATCAGCACCAGCTAGCCTGGTCGCCAGCTGGCGCCCGCAATAATTCCTGAATGTTGACTTCGATGATCCGGAAGCCAACATCCCCGTAGAGCTTCTGGCGTCCCTCATTCAACACGAGGCTTGGACTGCCTTCGATGCGCATCTTGTCGGCGTCTTGATAATCTGTAGCCAGTCTGGCAAATGCGGTTCCCTGGCGAATGCTTTTTTCAATCGCGTGTATATCAACACCGAGAGCTTCAGCCAGTTCGCATTGGACATCCCAACGGGCGATGTCGCGGCAATCTCGGAAAAACCCGCAACGGAATGCCCACATCACCTGATCGAAGATCGATGTCGCCGATCCGCTTTCGGCTTCTATCTCTCGTTCCTGCTGCCAATGCTGGACCGCCATCATAAACAAATGCGCGCTTGCCGAAGTTAGCGGGCGCGTTTTCAGCCAGATTTCCGGATGGACTTCGATATGCGGGAATCGTTGCGCGACTGTTCGCAAATGCGAATTGAACCCGGCATATTCACCCTTGTCTTTCCAAGCCAAAGTGATCTTGCGCGCCGTATCGCCGAAGACAGAGCAGAACCGATAGTCCAATCGAACCGTGTTGCCGAATTTCTCCTTGACCGCATCGATACGGGCCTGCGCGGCATATGCCCAAATGCACAATACGTCAGAGAAATAGGAAATCTGGACGACGCTCATCTGATCGGCTCCCCTCTAACCGACATTCCCCAGATGGCCTGGGTCCCAAAGCGTCAAAGGCATTTAAACTATATTCGGCAATCAATGATGAAGACCACTCACCCGCCTAACTGCGTGACCGTTACGCGACATCCACCACTGTGGCGGATGTCGCTGTCTGTCTTCCGCTTACTTCATCATGCCTTGGGCTTTTTCCATTTGCATCATGCAGCCCTTCTGATCCTTCTTCGCCATCATGTCCTTGGCCATGTCCATCTCCTTCATGACCGCCGTCTTCTTGCTGGCGTCCGTCATCTTCATCATGGAATCGTTCATTGTCTTCATGTGTGCCTCGGAGCAGTCCATGCTCGTCACGGGAGTTTGCGCAAAGGCCGGGACAGCAGCGAACAACACGGAAAGAGCGGCACAAGCGAGCGGATTAATCATCTTCATTGGTGTATTCCTTATGGATATTTATGATTGATTGGCCGTAACCTGATGAAACGCCATAGTCACAAGTTGGTTCCACGAAATAGAAAATTCTCACTCACACGGAGATGCTGCCACAGCAGGCGACTTCTCCACTTGGCAGACATTCACGCGACATTCCGCCTGCTGGATCAAATACTTCCCGTGAGAAGCAATACGACGAGAAAAGACCCCTGTGTGTACCGAAAACCTCATCCGCCTGATGATTGTCAAGCTCTACGACTGGTGTAAGGGCGCATACGAAGTCAATCCCTCTAGCTCAGCAGTGACTTTGTCGTCTAAGAATACGGGATGGGTATTTTTATCATAGCCGTGAACGACACGATGTCCGCAGCCATTCAGCTTACGATTTCCAAGACGGCTGACCGCATCAAACAATGAGTGAACGGCTGACTCATGATTGATATGCGTGGGCCAGCTTGATCTTTTTTCATTTGACGCTTGATGAACCGGCAATAAAAATTAAATGGAGAGCGCTCAGTTCTCAGAAGCTCCCATTCGGCTCCTCTATTGCCGCTGCTGAAAAATCTTCTTAACTTCCTCGACCAAATGCGAGGTTATATCAATGGCGTTCGTTGTATGTGGGACCGTGTTGCAGGTAGCAATTTTTGCTCCCATATCGGTAAGAATTTTGTCGTCCTGGTCAGCAAACAATCCGTGAACCGCAACGCAAACCGGTGATAATGACTGTGTGTACCGAAAATTCGATTCGACGTAGACGCATGGACAGTACCGGTTAATCATCGGCCTGATGATTGATGTCCTCAAGCTGATTCTCGGTGTCCTGAGCTCACTCTGCAGGTCGAGAGGAAAGCTTGCCGCGGAAGTCCTGATCTTACGGCAGCAGATTAATGTCCTGAGACGACGGGCGCCGAAACGACCGCATCTAAACAATGCCGATCGAGTTTTGTTCGTTTGGCTTTATCATTGGTTCCCCTCCGTCCTTAACGCGATTGCGATTGTCAGGCCGGAGACGATCATCCGCTGGCACCGCGCTGGGTTTCGAGCCTATTGGCGCTGGCGATCCCGCAACGGTGTTGGCAGGCCAAAGATTTCAAGTGAGCTTCGTGCACTCATTCGCGAGATGAGTCTGTCGAATCCACTCTGGGGCGCCCCACACATTCATGGTGAACTGCTCAAGCTCGGCTTCGATGTCGCTCAGTCGACTGTCGCTCGGTATATGTGCCGCCACTCGCGGCCGCCATCTCAAGGCTGGCGCACGTTTCTGAGCAACCATGCTGACGGCATCGCAGCGGTCGACCTTTTTGTTCTTCCAACGATCGCGTTCCGGATTCTTTACTGTCTTGTCGTCATCCGGCATGGACGACGAATTTTGGTGTCGTTTGGCGTGACGGAAAACCCGACTGCGGAATGGATCTCGCGCCAGATCACCGAGGCTTTCCCATGGGACCATGCTCCGCGATACCTCATTCGGGATCGGGACGCCTCGTATGGGCCAGTCTTCGTGCAACGTCTGCGCGCCATGGGCATTCGAGATCGGCCGATTGCGTTCCGCTCACCTTGGCAAAACGCTTACGTTGAGAGGCTCATTGGCTCGATCCGCCGGGAGTGCCTGGACCACATGATCGTGTTCGGTGAAGCGCATCTGCGCCGGATTCTAGGCGCATATGCCGCGTACTATAATGAGACGAGGGTTCATCGTTCTCTGAACAAAGACGCGCCGTTCCATCGCGCGATTGAGCGCCTCGGTGCCATTACGTCACGGCCAATTCTCGGTGGCCTTCATCACCAATATTGCAGAATCTAATTTTCGGTACACACAGTTCAAGGATCCCGATTTCGTCCAATGTAGCGTCATCAATCAGAACCGGACCTTCAAACCGCTCGCCGCCGTGAACGACGCGGTGGCCAACGGCAATAATGCGGTCGACTTCGAAACGCGAAGCGAGCCTGTTAATCGTCTGATCCAGAATCTCATGAAGATCGTCAGAAATCGGCGCATCCAGCATGATGTCCTCGGCGGAGGGATCTTCAATGAATTGGAGCATGGGTGGCGTTCGGCGGAAATCGATTAATCCCTTGCCGATGCGACGTGCCACATTGTCAGAAATAGAAAACACTCCAAGCTTCAAGGTTGAGGAACCGGCATTGAAAGTCAGGAGGATGTCGTTACTCATGGCTTAGCGAAGCCTCCTGCGGCGCGCCTAGTTGTCAAACGAGCCACCCGGCCGCGCCACACGCGCGCGTGCAAGTTCGGCCGTCAGCTTTCGGTTGAGAACATCACGACGAAAGCTCGACTTCGATGATGTCTGGACTTCTTCGCGCGTATTCCAATGCATAAGCCAATTCGCCCAAGGACTCGGCGTGGATGTCGAGCATCACTTGGCCTTTGTTGATCTCCTGGCCGAGGCTCACATTCATGTAGACGCCCGCCGCCTTGGCTTCCGGTGCGCCGGCGAGCTTGGCGAGTCTTGAGAGCTTGCGATTGTTGATATGAACGATACGTCCGGCACGCGGCGCGATCAGCGAATAAATTTTGGTCGCCTTTGGCGGCGTACGCATTCCACCTTGTGCCTCGCATATGGCCTGGAACTTTTTCCAAGCCAGCCCGTCCGCAATGGTTTCTAGTGCGGCAGCGGCTCCTTCCCCCTTGGCGACTTTCCCGCCAATCTCCAGGGCAGCGCCAGCCAATGTCGCCGCACGCCTACGGAGATCGTCGGGTGCATCCGGCGCGCCTCGGAGAACTGCGAGGACATCGAGCGCCTCCAGGGCCGGGCCTATTCCGCGACCGACCGGTTGCGATCCGTCGGTCAGTAGGCACGTCGCCGACAGACCGAAGCGGGTCGCAACAGCGCTGATACGGTCCGCAAGGTGACGGGCAGACGCCTCGCTGCGGACCTTGGCGGTAGGTCCTACCGGAATGTCGATCACGACGTGGGTCGACCCGGCAGCGATCTTCTTGGACAGAACGGAAGCGATGAGCTGCCCTTCGGTATCGACATCGAGTTCGCGCTCTATGCGGACGAAAATGTCGTCAGCCGGACTCAGATGCATCGCCCCACCCCAAGCGACGCAGCCACCCTCGGCTTCGACCACGCGTCGGAGCGTGACTATGTCGAGGTCGACCGGAGCAAGTGTCTCCATCGCATCCGCGGTGCCTGCCGGCGAGGTGATCGCACGCGACGAGGTTTTGGGGATGACGAGCCCGTGGGCTGCAACAATCGCGACGACGAGCGGCGTGGTACGGTTTCCAGGCAGACCTCCTATACAATGCTTGTCGACCACGATCGGGGAATCCCAGCGCAAGCGCTCACCGACATCGACCATGGCGGCCGTAAGATCGACGGTTTCCGCGTCGTCGAGAGGCATGGCGGCGCTCGCCGTGAGAAATGCCGCCAGATGCACGTCGGTATAGCGGCGTGCGGCAACGTCCTTGACGATCGACCCGACGGCGTCCGCGTCGAGCCGGTTTCCGTAGATCCGACGGCGGACGCCGGCGAGGGATTCGAGCGTCGGTGCATGGGTAACGGTGACCGCCGCGCCCTCTTCGAGGCGCAATAGCTGCCACGCGGTCTCCGTCAGGGCAATCTGGTCGATGGCGAGTAGATCGTCCCCTTCGATCTGGAACAGGGTCGCCTGCACCTCCTGGCCGCCGCTCGACACCAGGACTTGCGATCTGGAAGCAAGACCTTCCGAGCGGCAGACATGGCAGTCGGTTCGCATGATGACCACCGCCTGGTGCTGTGTGTGCAGGCGAAGACGTTTGGCGCGAAGCGTCGGTTGAGCGGGGAGTTCGGTCGAGGCGGCGCCTGGGGTCATAGGTCGAACGCCTGATCTTGGCGGGGAACGGACGCATTCCATCCGAGGTCCTTGTCGATGCGGACGCGTAGCGCCTCGGCGGCTTCAGCCTCCCCATGAACGATGAAAGTGTGTGCCGGCGCGTGACGGAAGCCGGAAAGCCAGCGCATCAACTCATCAGAGTCCGCGTGCGCCGAGAGCGCAGGCAGATCGTCAACCTCTGCCTGGACCGGGATCCACTTTCCGTGAATCTTGATCTCGCGGGCGTCCTCCAGCATGGCGCGTCCGCGGGTTCCGGCAGCTTGAAAACCAGAGAACAGGATGGTGTTTTTTCGATCGGGTGCAAAGGCTTTGAGGTGGTGGAGAACGCGGCCACCGGTTGCCATGCCGCTGGCCGAAATCACCACCTTCGGATAGGGACTCGCGGTAATTGCCTTGGACCCTTCGACGTCCCTCGTGTAGGTGGCGATCCCGCAGATTGTGTCACAATCCGCCGGCGCGAGGCGATGATCGTCGCGATGGGCGTGGAGCAGGTCCGTCGCGTTGATCGCCATGGGGCTGTCGAGGTAGATTGAAATCTTTGAAAGTCGGCCCGCCGATCTCAGCTTCCACAGATGATAAAGCAGCGACTGTGCCCGGCCGACGGCGAAGGCCGGGATCACCACGGTCCCTCCGCGCTGAACCGTGCGCTCAATGATAGAGCCTAGCAGATCGGTTGGATCACCCGGTTCATGGATGCGGTTGCCATAAGTGGATTCAACGACGATATAGTCGGCTTCGGGGACCAGCTCCGGATCAAGCATCACGGGATCTCCGTAGCGGCCCAGATCACCCGAAAAGACGATCCGCTTGCCGCCCCATTCGATATCGGCGGTGGCAGCGCCAAGGATATGGCCGGCATGCCTGAACATCAGCATCGCCCCGCCGGGAAGCTGCACCGCCTTGTCGAACGGAACGGACGAGAAACGTTCGAGCGCGCGTTCTGCATCGTGAAGGCCGTAGAGCGGTAGGGCGGGCTTGTGCTTGGAGAAGCCTTTCCTGTTCGCATATTCGGCATCCTTCTCCTGGATGTAACCGCTGTCCTTCAGAATCAGTTCTGCAACATCGCGGGTCGCGTCCGTAGCGAAGATGTTGCCGCGGAAACCGTCCCTCAAAAGTTTCGGCAAATAGCCGGAATGATCCAGATGCGCGTGGGTCAAGACAACAGCATCGATGCTCGAAGGTTTAACCGGCAAAGGCGTCCAGTTTAGCTCACGCAGGTTCTGGAGCCCCTGAAACAATCCACAGTCGATCAGGATGCGCTTGCCGGCATGCATAAGGAGATGTTTTGAACCGGTGACCGTGCCTGCGCCGCCGAGAAATGTCAGTTTGACCATGTCAGTATCCTGATGGAGTTCGTTTCGTTTGAATCCGAATTGGCGCAGGCTTCCATTGACGACCAGTCAGCGAACACCGCTTGTCCAGGGCGGCGGATCGCTGGCCGGAAAGGAGTCGACGCCTGCCCGCTCAACTTCATCGAGTGGTTCGGGTGGACGACGGTGCCGAATGATGCCCTCTTGAGCCTCTTCGGCGGATGTGATTGCGGCAGCGATCAGCGGTGCAAGCCGGATGGTGTTGCTCTCATGTGGAATGGAATCGCTTGAGACGATGCGGTCGGCGAGCCCCTTCAGTCGCTCATAGGAATCCTCCGCGAACACCCCGTGGACAACCGCACAGACCGGTCTCTGGAAACCCTGAAGCGGCAGTTTCCGAGCGGCTTCAATCAGCGTATGCCCGGACGAGGCGATATCGTCGACGAGGACCGGACAGCGGGCCTTCCATTGCGAGAAGTCGGGGAGCTCGACATCGACTTTTCGGTCGCCGTGCCGGATCTTGCGCAGCACGGCATAAGGAGCGCCGATGCGCCTTGCGATCTCCGACACCCACTGTTCGCTCTCCTCGTCCGGCCCAATGATGAAGGGCTCACCGACCTCCGCGGCAATCCAGTCGGCAAGGAGAGGTGCGGCGTGTAGCGTCTGAGCAGGGATCGTGTAGAGGGCGGAGAGCGCAGGATACCGATGCAAGTGCGGGTCGACTGTCACAAGCCGGTCGAAGGTCGCGGATACAAGGCGCGCGAATGTCTTCGAGGTTATGGCCTCGCCAAGCCGGAAGCGTCGGTCCTGGCGCATATAGGAGAGGTAGGGTGCGATCAGCGTCACTTCGCGTGCGCCGAGCGCGCGGGCGGCGTCTGCGGCGAAGACGAGACGCAGGAAGCCGTCATCGGGCCGCGCGAGCGTGCAGACGAGGTCGATCGTCTTGTCCGCGACGTCGGAAAGTATGCGGACATAGGTCTCGCCGTCGGGAAAGCGCCGAGTCTCGATCGCACCCAGCTCCCACCCGCCGGCTTCGGCTAATCGGCGCGCGAATGTTTCGTTGCCGGGAAGCGGAAGAATCAGCCGCATACCGGGATTCCCGGTCGTTCGACGGTCGCCACTCATTTGTGCCGCCTGTAAGAGCGCAGGAACTGGGCGTTGATCGCGACGATGATGGTGCTGGCCGACATGAAGACGGCGGCCACGGCGGGCGTCATCCTGAAGCCTGTCCCGAAGGTGATGCCCGCCGCCATCGGCACGGCGATCGTGTTGTAGGCCGTCGCCCAGATGAGGTTCTGCACCATCTTGCGATAGGTGGCGCGCGAGAGCCCGAGGATAGCCCCAACATCGCGCGGGTCGCTTCTGACCAGCACGATGTCGGCGGATTCCACGGCGACGTCGGTGCCCGCGCCGATGGCGATCCCGAGATCGGCCACCACCAGCGCAGGCGCGTCGTTCACGCCGTCGCCGACCATCGCCACGGAGAGCCCGCGCGCCTGCAGTTCCTCGATCTTCTGCGACTTCTGGTCGGGAAGCACTTCGGCGAAGTATTCGGCAATGCCGAGTTCCTCGGACACCGCCTTTGCAACGCCCTCGGCATCGCCGGTGAGCATCACCGAGCTGATCCCGAGGGATTTGAGTTCGGCGATGGCTTCCTTCGATTCCGAGCGGACGATGTCGGCAAGCGCAAAGAGTGCGCGTGGCTCGCCATCGCGGACGAGAACGACGACCGTCTTGCCCTGTCCTTCCAATCGCTTGAGGCTGTCATGGGTGATGGCGTTGCCCTGCCGTGCGAGGTGGCCGGGGCTGACGATACGCACGTCCTGGCCGTTGACCCTGGCGACAATGCCTTCTCCGGTGATGTTGCTCACCTCGCTGGCCTTGGGAATACTCAGGTTACGGTCCTTCGCCTCGGCGAGGATGCCGTGGGCGATGGGGTGCTCGGACTGACTCTCGGCAGCCGCCGCGTAGGCCAGTTCCTCGTTCTCGTCGCCACCGGCAAGCAGCACGATATCGCTGACGCCGAAGCGGCCCTCGGTGAGCGTGCCGGTTTTGTCGAACACCACGGTATTGAGGTTGCGCGCCCGCTCGAAGGCGGCCCGGTCGCGGATCAGGAGTCCGTTTCCGGCTGACAGCGAGGTGCTGACCGCGACGACGAGCGGAACCGCGAGGCCCAGCGCGTGCGGACAGGCGACGACCATCACCGTCACCATTCGCTCCATCGCGAATTCGAGCGGCGCACCCAATACCAGCCACCAAACAAAGAGCGTTCCGAAACCAACCGTGAGCGCTATATAGGTCAGCCATGAGGCCGCACGGTTCGCCAGGTCCTGGGTACGTGACCGGGTGGCTTGCGCCTTCTTTACCAGGTCGATGACCTGCGCCAGATAGGTGGCGTCGCCGGTGGCGGTCACCTCGATGGTGACGGCATTGGCGCCGTTGATTGCGCCGCCGATGGCGGTCGCGCCGACGGTCTTGGAGACGGGGCGGGATTCACCGGTCAGCATCGCCTCGTTGAAGCCGGATGAGCCCTCGACGATCTTGCCGTCAACGGGCACCTTGGCGCCAGGACGAACCAGCACGCGGTCTCCCGGCTGCAAGGCCGAGATCGCAACCTCGTGGGTCGTGCCGTCTGCGTCAATCTTTGTCGCACTGTCGGGCAGGAGCCGGACAAGTTCCTCCAGCGCTCGCGATGCACCCATAATTGAGCGCATCTCGATCCAGTGTCCGAGCAGCATGATGGCGATCAGCGTCACCAGCTCCCAGTAGAATTCCTTGCCCGGAAAGCCGAAGGTGACCGCGGCCGAGAAGAAGTAGGCGGCCGAGATCGCGAGCGCGATCAGGGTCATCATTCCGGGCTGGCCCTTGCGCAGCTCGGAGATGAAGCCTGTCAGGAACGGCCATCCGCCATAGACGTAGGCAATGGTCGCGAGCACGAAGAGGACGTAGCGGTCGCCCGGGAAGGCCAGTGCTGCGGCTATGCCGAACCAGTGCTGAATCATCGGCGAGAGGAGGAGCACCGGCGGTGTGAGGATCAGCGTCGCCCAGAAGCGGCGGCGGAAATCGGCCACCATAGCCGCGTGATCATGACCGCCATGCCCTGCATGTTTAGAGTGTGTGGAGCCGTCGGCCGCGACGAGCTCGCCCCGTGTTGTCGATGAAGGATGGCCATTCCCGCCACCGTGCACACGGTGATCGTGATGTTCGGAATTGGTGTGCGGCCGATCTGCTGTCATTCTATCAGTCCTGAGTGGGCGTTCGCGGCTCGGATCCGCTCGCTAGTCATCAGACGGCCAAATGAACTTCTGCGTGTTGCCGCGGGTGTCCGCCGACGTGGTAGCGCTAGCGGGCACAAGCGTGGCAGCTTCAATGACATGGCGCCCCTCGGAACCAGCGAGCCGTCCACGGTCAAAATCTCGCCGAGCTTCAGACGCGGGGCCGGCATTCCCTGACCAGCCATGCCTCAGTGGGAAGACGAGAGACATCGTAACCTCCATCACCATGTTGTGGAGGCACCCCTGCGCTCTGCGGACCGTTACCGCGTAGCCCCACAAGGCCGCCTGTCTTCTCTATCGGCTCGCAAACTCTACTGCGCGCGCTGAATCGCGCCGGACCGGCGGTTGACGTTGAAGCGGTCGACCAGCGATCCCTCCGTCGTGACGATCTCGGCGACGATCGTGTCCTTGTCGGCGTCCTTGATTTCACCGAGTTTCACGCGCGGGTTGCCTTGCGCCTGGAGAAGGCGCTCGAAATGGTCACGCACATCATCGATCGCCACGTTCCTGCTTGGCGTAACGACACCCAGACCCACGGCGCCGCGGCCCTGTCCCATCATGCCGGGCTGCTGACCCATCATGCCGGCCATCATCGGGCACATCATCATGCCCTGCTGCATCGGCATGGCGCCGGCCATCGGCATTTGGCCGCTCATCATTCCGGGGCCCATCATGCCCTGAGGCATACCTTGCATCATCTGCCGCCCCATCATCGGGCCCATCCCAGGAGTTGTCGGTGCTTGCGCGGTCTGCCCCGCGGGAGTGGCGCCCGCGACTGTAACGCCGAGCTTATCGAGCGTTGCCTTGTCGGGCTCGCCAGTCACCGGCAAATGATGCTGCGACTGGTATTTACGGATGGCGGCGCGGGTCTCCTCAGTCAGAATACCGTCGACTTTCACCGCGATGCCTTGCTTATTTAGTGCCTCCTGGAGGGACCTGATCGTCGCTTCGGGCATTGTGGCAGTAGTCGGCGCCGTCATCGTCGCAGGCTGCGCGACAGCGGAAACACTCGCCAGCACTGGAGTGAGGATCGTCGCCGCAGCAGCCATCATGGCAGCGAGTGCGCTCGTCTTGAGATAGAGTTTCATGTTCATTCTCCTTTGAGGTGGTTAGATCGTTCGCATCAAAATTGAGATTCTGTGCGTGAGCGCAAGCTATGCAGGGCCTTTCGCAAGTCGACGGAACCGCGGGATAAAGGCTGGGATTTGCTCGGCATAGCGTCGGTAAGCTTCGCCGAATTGCGCTTCGACTTCGCGTTCCTCACGTTTGGCGAGGCGCCAATACATCACGAGCAGCACCGGCAGCATCAGACCTGTTACCAAGGTCGGCCATTGCAGGAAGAAGCCGATGATAATGAGCGCAAATCCGGCGTATTGCGGGTGCCGGACATGGGCATAGGGTCCCGTGGTTGCGAGTTCTCGGGCGCGCTGCGCCGTGTAGAGCACGTGCCACGCTTTGGCGATCAGGATGAAGCCGCCGCCGATGAACACGAAACTGAGCAAGTGAAACGGGCTCCAATGCGGGTCCATCGACCAGCCGAACAGGGCCGGCCACAGATGCCCGGCGTCATGCGAAAGCGGGTCGAGTTGCGGAACCCGGCTGCCGAGCCAGCCCGCGAATAGGTAGAGCGTCAGCGGAAACCCGTACATCTCCACAAACAGCGCGACGATGAAGGCGGAATAAGCGCCGAACGAGCGCCAGTCCCGCGCCGTTGCGGGCTTGAAGAAACTGAACGCGAACAGAATAAAGACGGCCGAGTTGATGAAGACGAGAAACCAAAGGCCGTAGGCCGGAATGTTACCGCTCATCGTCGCCTCGCTTGTTTGTGGGGAGTTGACCGCCGTGGCCGTGAGCGCCGTGTTCGCCGTGGCCTCGATGCATGAAAAAATGCATGCCGCCGCATACCAGCAGGAATAGCAGCGGCCATAGCCCGAGCAGATGCGCCCGATGTTCGAGCACGACGAACACCGCCGCGATCGCAAGGAAACCGCACAGCACTAGGCCGATCGGCGAGCGCCAGAACGAGGTCTTTTCAGCGTGTTCGGTGTTCATGGGGAAAATCCAATGTCACAGGTTTGCTGTCCGCGCCTCGAGTAATCCGAAACCAAGATTCGGTAGAGCTCGTTGGCGCGAGGTGAAATAATTGTCGTGGATGACGGTGCCGGAGATCTGCATCGATTCAAGCCTCCGGGTAACGCCAGCAAGACCGAGTGGCGTCACGCGCGCTTCGACCGTGGCGTTCAAGCGTGACCGGTCGTCGACCTTGCGCGCGGCCATGGACGTAGCGTTCATGTCTTGCTCCGCGGAGTGGGTGGCCGCCGCTTGCGTTCGTCGACGAGCACCCAGGCTACGACGGCCGGACATGCGAGCAGCAAGACGACGGCAATCGCTGTCCATGTCGAGATACCGAACAGAAAAAGAATTGTCGCTGCAGCAAGCACGCCGACGACTCCGCATATCCAGAGCAGTCGGGCAAAAAGACCCTGGCGAGAGACGGCGCTGTCGGGAACATCCGATTGGCTGTGCATTGGACCGCTGCTGGATGATTTCATGACGCATTCTGCCTCCTGCTTTGCCGTCGAACGGTCATTTCGTCCGCGCGTTGAAGAAATTGAACAGCGGTGTAAACACCACGGCGACGTACCAGCCGTAGACGAAGCTCCAAAATAAACCGAGGAAGAAGCTCGGCCAGGTTATCCACGTGAAGCCCGGGAGCAGTTGAGCCAGCAACTGATGCATGCCGCGATCGGACACGAAAATGCCGAACAGCACGCACAGCACATAGGTGATAACCAGGAACGAGCCGAGGCTTAATCCCATCGGGACGATTGCGAGACGTGCGGTCGTGCTCATGATCGATCTCCTGTTGTTGCCGGTTGTAGACGCTGCGAAATGTTATGCGCCGTGTGCCCCCTCAAATTTTTCATTGACGGTACGTGATGCCGTTCGGCCCGCGGCCGACGTGGAAGGTTGCGACCACCGCCCGCGTCGCTGCATCGATGACCGAAACCGTGCCATCAGTGATGTTGCTGACGAGCACAAGCGAACCGTCGTCGCTGACGGCGACGCCGTGCGCTCCTTTGCCGGTGCGGATGGTGTCAACCACCTGGCCGCTTGCTACCTCGATTACCGATACGGTGTCCGCAGGCTCGGCATCCGTACCCTGATTGGCGACGTAGACGAAGCGTCCATCCGGTGTGGCATGGACCTGGATCGGCCCGCGTCCGACTGCGATCGTCCCGATCTTGGTTCGACTTGCAGTATCGATGATCGCCACGCTGTTCTCATCGCGCAGCGAGACATAGACGTGGCTACCGTCCGGGGTAAACCCAACCTGAACCGGCGCCCGCCCCACCGGAATGCGCCCCACTTCAGCCAGCTTCGCCGTGTCGATGACCGAGACGCTGCCGTCTTGGACATTCGCCACATAGAGCTCGCGGCCATTTGGACTGAGGCGCAAGCCGTGCGGATAGCGGCCGGTGCCAATGGTTCGCACCACGGCCCTTCGTGTGAGGTCAACCACGGCGATGGTGTTGTCGCCGGCATTGGTGACGAAGGCCCGCTGGCCTGCGCGATCAACGACGACGTGGGCTGGATGCGTGCCCACCTGGATCGAGGCGACCGGCCCGGTACTCAGTTTGGCGGCGTCGAATATAAGGAGGCGCCCCTTGGTTTCTTTTTGACCATGTGCTGCGCTAGCGCCATGGCCGTGACCGTCACCGGCGGGCTCGCCAACAGCGAGCAGCCGCGCTCCGTCGGCCGTGGACTGCACGTTGTGGGGGGAGATCGGGATTGGAACGATTTGCACCTTGCCAGAGGCAAGATCGATCGCGCTGACGGAATTGCCGTGCTCGTCGGCGGTGTAGACAATGCCCTTCAAGTTCGGTGCTGAAGCAGGCGATTGCTGTGCGCGCGCAAGGCTTGGCCCCAGCGCAAGAATCAATGCCAAGGCCAAGGCTGTGGCGCCGAACATGAGTGGAAGTCTTTGGGCAGACCCTTTCACAATGATGGAAGTGCCCCGCTGAGATTGTCGTACTTTCATAGTCATATCTCCTGATCTCACTCAGCTCTCGTATTCCACCGTGGTCATCATGCCAGCGGCCATATGGTAGAGATGATGGCAGTGCAGCGCCCATTTGCCGGGATTGTTCGCATCGAATGCGATGGTCACGCTGCCGCGAGCCGGCACCAGTACGGTGTCGCGCACGGCTCCGGCAAAGCGTTGTCCGTTGATGGCGACCACCTGGAAATGGTGCCCGTGCAAGTGCATCGGGTGCGCCATCGTCGTCTGGTCGACAAAGGTGATTTCGACACGCTCGCCGGGCCGGACCGAAAGCGGCTTGTGCTCGCCGTGGACGGCGCCATTGAGCATCCAGACGTAGCCGGGCGCTTCCGTGATCGTCACGGTATGGCGACGGTCGGCGGTGCGCTGTGGCAGAGGCACGGCCGCACGCAGGCGGCGTTCGAGTTGCAGGCCAACCGCGTCGGCCCGGTGTTGCGTGTCGGCTGACTGTCGAGCAATGACGCTGCCCTTAGTCGCAAGCACGAAGCCCGTACGTTTGGTATCGCCTTCGCGCACCGCGAACACCGGCCATGCGCCCTGCTCGCGCGGCAGGTTTATGAGGAGGTCGAGCCGTTGCGCGATGGCGAATTCAAAACGGCTGCCCGTGGTTGGCTCAACGGGAATGCCGTCAACCGCGATGAGCCGGCCCTGCAGGCGATCGAGGTCGAGCCACAGGTTGGTCGCCGTCGCCGCGTTGATCAGCCGCAGGCGCACGCGCCCGCCGCGTTCGACCTGGAACACGGCCGGATCGTCCATCGTCCGGTCGCTGGCAAGGAAGGCATCGTATTCGACGTCATGCAGATGAACTGCGGCGGCCGCCGGGCCGTGACCCATGGCGGCGTGATCCATCGGGGCTGACGGCATGGGAGCGCCTTGGCCGCCACGGACGGCAGCGGTCGGGCCGCTGTGGGCAAGACCATGTCCGCCTGACTTGAGCCCTGCCAGGACCTCGTTTGGGTGGCGGAATGTGAAGTCGTGGAACATGACCACGACCTCCTGGAGATCGACGGCGGCCTCAGCGGAATCGCGGACGATCAGCGGTGCAGCCATCAACCGCTGCTCCTGCAACCCGTGATGAGAGTGCATCCAGTTGGTGCCGGCGCGCGTCAGCGGGAAGTCATAGTCGTAGCTTGCACCGGGTGGCAGCGGCGGTTGCGACAGATTGGGTACGCCATCCTGTTGCCAGGGCGGGGTCAGGCCATGCCAGTGGATTAAAGTCGCTTCGTCGAGCTGGTTCTGCAGTCTTACACGGAAGCTCTTTCCGGCTTCCGTGATCAAACCATGGCTACCGTCGGGCTGCGTCAGGCCGAAGACCGTGGCCGGACGTCCGTTCACCTCGATTACGCGAGTGCCGGCGCGGATAGTGGTGGTGGGCATCGCCAGGGCGGGGCGGCCCGAAAACAGCAGCGAAGGACCCGCGCCGAGCATGCCTGCGGCGGCGGTGGATGCCAGAAACTGGCGACGTGACAGATATCGCATGTAAGAAGCTCTCTTCGGAACGTGAGGGAATCGGATCGGCCGAAGCGGCCGATCGGATTAGCCCGACACACCGGAAGAGGCGCTCGGGCTTAGACGCTCGCGGAGAGTTTCTTCGGAGGGCGGAATTGTGTTGTGGGCGCGCGGCTCAGATGAACGTCTTCAGACCGAGGTTCCAACGTTTCCGGGTGCAGCGGCGCCATTAAGGCGAACGCGGGCACCAGCGGGACGCAGAACGAACATCCACTAGCCATGCTGCAGGTGGTGCCGTGGGGCTGGCCATCCTGTTCGGGACAGCAAGGATCGCCACCGGCATCCTGGCTCACAGCGGCAATTTCATGCGAAAGCGATGCTGCGGATGCGGGGTGGTCTCCCATCGGAACATGAACGAGACCTGACGTTGATAATGCAAGCACCAGCAACAGTACAAGGCAACGCCACAGGCCCGAATTCCGAAGACTCGGGGCCTTTCCGCGCTGCCGTGCCTCAACCTGCTGCACGCGATACCTTTTTCCGTCGCTCAGCACCTCAAGTAGATTGCTTTATAGGAGGTCGATGCCGCTACAGCGTTGACCTGGATCAAGGCCGCTATCGTTTGCCCGATAGGAGTTTGATACTCCCACAAAGCGCGAGAAGCGAGCGAATCTTGGTGCTTGGGCCATGACGATTGGCACCGCCCTGCGCCTCCTGGCTGTCATGGTGCTTTGGGCTTCCTGCTTTCCCCTTATCACCATTGGCCTGGATCTCGCGCCCCATATCGCCTTCGCTGCCTTGCGCGCCACACTTGCCGGCATTTGCCTGATCGCACTCGGGGCCCTCTGCGGTCGTCCGGTGCCTGACAGTGGGCGCTCCTGGATCCTGATCGTAGTGGTTGGGCTCGGGGCGACAAGTATGGGCTTCCTCGGCATGTTCCACGCTGCTGAGTTCGTTTCGCCGGGGCTCGCGACAGTCATTGCTAACGTTCAGCCGATCATCGCGGCGGTTCTTGCGAACGTCTTCCTGGGTGAACGTCTCAAAGCGATTGGAAAGATCGGGCTGGCGCTTGGCTTGGCTGGCATCGCTATTATCGCCTGGCCAGGCATCGCCGCTGACCACGTCCAGGGCTACTCCCTCGGTATTGCCTACGTCGTACTCGCCGCGACGGGTGTTTCCGTAGGCAATATCGCCATCAAGCGACTCACCGGCCAAGTTGATCCGATCATGGCGATGGGCTTTCAGTTGCTCATCGGCGCGGTATCCTTGGCCCTCCTGTCTATGCTGACGGAAGATATTTCCTTGCTGACGTGGTCGACGGAATTCGTCCTCGTCCTCGTGGCTCTCTCGGTATTCGGATCGTCGCTTGCATTCTGGCTCTGGTTCGAGGCGCTGGAGCGAGTCGAGCTCAATCAGGCGAACGCCTTTACGTTTCTGGTGCCAATCTTCGGGCTCATGGTCGGCGCGGCCTTTTTCGGGGAGCGGCTCGAGGCGATCCAGACCGTGGGCGTCGTCCTGGTGCTGACCGGGATATTGCTGGTACAGCGAGACGCCGGTTCAGCCGTACGACGCTAGATACCACGGATAGTCATCGAAAGGGATTTGCTAGGCGGGACGCCGTCCGAGGACGTTCGCTGGGACTGGGTGTTTAGGGACAGTAACCACTTGTCGTGAAATACTTGGCCCGATTTCCGGAGACAGCTGGCGAAATAAGCCATAGCCATCACAGCGGAGCGCTTCCGAGGAAAGGAGAAGCAGATGAGCCCAGCGAAAAAGATCCGAGTCGCCGTCAACGGCTACGGCGTGATCGGAAAGCGTGTCGCCGACGCCGTGATCCGGCAGGACGATATGGAACTCGCGGGGGTGGCAGACATCAGTATCGACTGGCGTCCGCGCATGGCGCTGCAGAAGGGCTTCCGCCTATATGCGGCCACGGAGGAACATGCTGGGGCGATGCGGAAAGCAGGTCTCGATGTCGCCGGAAACCTCGATGATCTGCTCGGGGCGAGTGATCTGGTGGTAGACTGCACGCCGAAGCGGATCGCGGCGATCAACGTCGATATCTATCGACAAGGGGGCATCAAGTTCATCGTCCAGGGTGGCGAGAAGCACGAGGTGACTGGACACTCCTTCGTCGCCGAGGCCAGCTATTCAGGCGCGCTGAACCGGGACAGCACGCGCGTCGTCTCCTGTAACACCACATCGATCGTCAGAACTCTTACGATACTGAAGCGTGCGGGCCTGCTTCGCCGTGCGCGCGGGACGCTGCTGCGCCGTGCGACGGACCCGTGGGAGAGCCACCTCGGTGGCATTATGAACACCTTGGTCCCTGAACCTGAGATTCCGAGCCATCAAGGGCCGGACGCGCAGAGCGTAGATCCCGACCTCGATGTCATCACGATGGCGGTCAAGGTCCCGGAGACCCTGGCGCATTTGCACTACTGGTCGGTGCAGTTGACCCGGCCGGCGTCCAAAGAGGAGGTGCTCGGCGCCTTTGCGGCATCGTCCCGGATTGCCATGATCCGCATGGATGCCGGATTGACGGCCCTCAACACGGTCAAGGAACTCATGGCCGACTTGGGTCGACCGCATGACAACCTCTACGAAGTGGCGCTGTGGTCGGACATGCTGAAAGTCGAGGGGGACGAGTTATTCTATGCATATATGGTCGACAATCAGGCGATCGTCATTCCCGAGACAATTGATGCGATCCGGGCATTGACCGGAACGATAAGCAACGCCGAAGAATCGATTGCCAAAACTGATGCGGCGCTCGGGATCGGCCTGCTAGCCGAAACGCTGGGGAAACGATGATTTTAAGAACATTCGACACCCACCTCGGTCTTGAGGCGCGTTCGATCTCAGCGCAGCCATGGCTTTGCGATCGATGAGCGATGCAGACCCCACTTCCTCGGGGCCAGTTCGGACCCGCTCGGACCGGCTCAACCAGAACTGCTTCTGCGTCACGCTCGACCGTCGGTCGCTTTGCGAGGCGCTGGAGCACGAGGCTAGCGATCCAGCGTTCTGCGAGACTTTCATCCGCCCGAAGACCCACTTGTTCTCGAACGTGCCGGTGTTCCTCTCAGCCGGCGAGGTGGCCGAGATGCAGGAGGTGGTCGCAGCTATCGAAACGACGGCCCGGCTCGCCGCATATAAAGCCGCGGTTCTCTCGTGGGCACCCGAAATCTCGCGGGAGGATCACGGTCCGGTCGGGGCGTTGATGGGCTATGATTTCCATCTTGGCATAGAAGGTCCCCGGTTAATCGAGATCAACACCAACGCCGGGGGGGCATTTCTCAACGCACTTCTTGCAAGGGCGCAGCGCGCCTGCTGTGCCGAGATGGACATGCCGCTGACGCCGCATACGTTTGAGGATTCGGCGTTCCGCATGTTCCAAAGCGAATGGATACGCCAACGAGGAACCGGCGCACCACAGCGGGTCGCTATCGTAGACGACAGCCCAGAGGAACAGTATCTCTACCCTGAGTTCGTGCTCGTGCGGCAAGTTCTGGCCGCTCGCGGTGTGGACGCGGTTATCGCGGACGCCAGCCATCTTCGCTATGAGGCGGGCCGGCTCAGCGTCGAGGGGAAGCCAATCGACCTCGTGTACAACCGCGTCACCGATTTCGCGTTTGATCAGCCAGAGCACAGGGCGCTACGGGAGGCCTATCGCAATGGCTCGGTGGTCGTAACGCCGAATCCGCACAATCACGCCCTGCTCGCCGACAAGCGTAATCTTTCGCTGCTCTCCGACCCGGCGATGCTCAAGGCCTGGGGCCTGGGACCAGAACAACTGGCGCAGCTAAAATCCGTCCCGCGCACTGTCGTTGTCACAACCGAGATCGCCGACGAACTGTGGAAGTCGCGTAAGGACCTATTCTTTAAGCCGACTGGCGGACATGGCGGAAAAGCAGTGTACCGCGGCGACAAAGTGACGAAAGGCGTTTGGGCAGAAATCGAGCGAGGCGGTTACGTTGCTCAGACTTTCGTCCGACCGAGCGAGCGCATGATCAAGATCGACGAAGTACTCCAGGCGCGCAAGATGGACGTTCGGCTCTATACCTATGACAGTCATGTGCTTTTAGTGGCCGCGCGCCTCTATCACGGCCAGACCACAAATTTCAGAACCCCAGGCGGCGGGTTCGCTCCGGTGTTTGTGATCTGAAAAGCAGGCAGTTTCCGGCATGTTTGAGGCGGATTATCAGAGATGGGGTAATTGGGCGCTTACACAGAATCCACTGTTCAGGCGTCCCGTCCGGCCAACGGGAGCCATGAAGCTTGTCTGTACCGAAAACTATATCCTGCAATATTGGTGATGAAGTCCGCCGAGAACGGGCACAGATACGATGCTGCCCTGGCGCTGGATGGCGCGATGAATCGGGGAATCCTTGCTGAGAGACCGATGGGTCCTCAACTCATTATAGTAAGCAGCATATCTCTTCAGAATTCGGCGCAGATGTGCCTCACTCAAGACGACCATGTGGTCGACGCACTCGCGCCGGATCGAGCCGATCAAGCGTTCGGCAAACCCATTCTGCCATGGTGAGGCTGGTGCAACGGGCTTGTCCCGGATACCCATGGCGCGCAATCGCCGCGTGACGGTGGTGCCGTAAACACCATCCCGATCTCGAATGATGTAGCGCGGAGCATCCTCCCAAGGAAATGCCTCGGTTAGCTGCCGGGCGATCCATTCTGCGGTCGGATTTGTTGTGACGTTGATCCAGGTCAGGTCTCTGCGGCCTAGCCGAACAATGACGAAGGCATAGAGCAGATCGAACCCGATAG
Organism: Xanthobacteraceae bacterium; assembly: GCA_022844205.1. Classification (GTDB taxonomy): domain Bacteria; phylum Pseudomonadota; class Alphaproteobacteria; order Rhizobiales; family Xanthobacteraceae; genus JAUSIF01. The sequence goes on from JALHMF010000015.1 coordinate 43,121, forward strand.
TCGGGACAACAAACAGGTCCATAGCTGCGATATCCGGCGCATGGTTACGCAGGAAAGTGCGCCATCCCTGGCTTGGTGGACCGCGATGTTTGACCATGTACTTGGCGACGCTCGACTGCGCGACCTCGAACCCAAGCTTGAGCAGTTCACCATGGATACGTGGCGCTCCCCAAAGCGGGTTCTCAAGGCTCATCTGCCGGATCAGCGCGCAGAGCTCCGTCTCTATCTGCGGCCGCCCTCCCCGTGAGCACGACTTCCAACGCCAGTAGCTGCGAAAGCCCGCACGATGCCAACGTACGATGGTCTCTGGACGGACGATGGTGATGGCATCGAGGACCGATGGAAACCAGCGATACAGCTGGATAAAGATAAAACGATCTCTGTTCGTCATCTGCACGCGGCCGCGCACCTGACGTCGCAACACGATCAGCTGATGTCGGAGCGCTGTGTTCTCGGCTTCCAGGCGGCTCTTCGACTTAAATGGAGAGGCCAGGACGGCTAGAACGAAACAGAGTAGTTGCCACACAATTTCGGTCGCAAACGGGGAGAAGTGGACATTCAGCGAGCCGCGCTGACTATGCCGGATTTATGAGTACGCGCCTTAATACGATTCTGTTACCATATCAATGCGGACGAGGTTTTCGGTACACACAAGTCATGCATCTCTTCATGCATTCAAAGTATGGGCATTGCGGACTCCATAAAAATCACAGCAAAATGGGCGATGGCAAGTAACTGCTCCGGCGCATCGCATAGCTGGTTCTACAATGGATTACTGGCCTTAGCTTTGGCATTCGGTTCGGCCGCTCACGCAGGTGGCTTTGCCGTGCGCGAGCAATCGGCAATCGCGCAAGGCATGTCCTTCGCCGGAGCTGCAACGCCGGGTTCGGGCCTGAGCGCCATGTACTGGAATCCGTCCGCTGTTACGCAGGCGCAAGGATTTTGGGGCGAGACCCATGCCGCCGGCATCTTCCCTCACTCGATCGTAACAGCTGCTCCACCAACTTCATCAGCGTTAATTGCCGCCTATGGCGGTTCTGCTGGAAATATTGGGGAGATTGGCGCCATCCCTGCAATTTATTTGGCGTACCCGATAAACCAAAATTTCTACATCGGCCTTTCGGTCAACGCTCCATTCGGACTCGCGACAAATGCGAATTCGTGGCTCGGCAGTTTTTATGCGGCGGAAGCAAAAGGGCAATCGACCGACGTCAACCCGGTCCTTGGATGGAAAATTAGTGATTTCTTGAGTATCGGCGCAGGTCCCAGGATTGTTTGGTTCCAGGGGAAATTTAGCCGCTCAATTTTTCCAATATTGACAGATCACGCTGCCGTCGATGTTGAAGATGTTGGTTTTGGCTTTTCAGCGGGTATCACCTTCACACCGACCGCGCTGACACAAATCGCCCTCGGCTACCGGTCAAGGGTAAAGCTTCGTCTTGAAGGTGACTTCGACCGCCCAGCGGCTTCAATTCATCTGCCAATCAACGGAACTGCGACGCTCCCCGACCAGATTAATTTTGGCGTTCGCCATCGTGTCTCAGATGCATTAACGCTGCTCAGTACGATGGAGTGGACGAACTGGAGTGTTTTGCAAAACGTCCCTCTTTCCATCACTGGAGTAAATGCCGCGCCGATTACGACACTCACTTTCAATTACCGCGATGCCTGGTTTTTTTCCATAGGGGCTGAATATCAGTGGAGCCCGCAGACTACATTTCGGACTGGGATCGGTTATGAACTTTCTCCCGTTCGGACTTCGGTGCGTGACACTTCACTGCCGGATGCGAATTGTTGGTGGCTTTCAGCCGGTTTTACCTATCAATGGAATGAGCAATGGACCACCGATCTAGGCTACAGTTTCATGTATATGGGCCGATCTTCCATCAACGTTGCGGCCGGTCATCCGGATTTTTTCGGTGTTTCTGTTTTCGCGAATTCAAATGCCTATATAAATATCGTATCGGCATCCTTGCGTTACAAATGGTCAAGCGAGCCCCAGCAAACCCGATTTAGGTGAAGGATGTTGTCGTATGCCGCCCTTGCATTTCTACAGGAAATTTCTTCTGATAAATTATTCAGTCTGCCTTTGCAACGCGCGTTGATCGATCGCCTTACAAAGGAAAGCTTCGAGATCTTTTTGCGACGAGCGTTCGAAACAGTCGTGCCAGGTGAGAAACTTCACCTGAATTGGCATATTTTAGCCATCGCTCATGTGTTTGGCCTGCACCCGGTTTCGTTGACACCCGCCTAAGCTAATCCTGCCTTCTGCTCGAACTCCATCGGGCTCAGATATCCGATCGTAGAGTGTCTGCGCTTCGGATTATAGAAGCGCTC
>JALHMF010000016.1 GCA_022844205.1 Xanthobacteraceae bacterium
GAGAGCCAACTCTGGGAGCTACTCTCAAATTTCAACTTCGATAAATCCGGAGTTGTCTTGAATTTTTCTCCGTATGCAATTCTAGCTTACGCGTATGGCCCCGTTGATGTACGAATTCCATGGAACGGATTAGTTGATCGAATTCACCCAACATTCCGAAAATCGATTTCGTCAGTACTACCTTTTTAAAAAGGTCGGGCCAAACCAGTCAGGCTCCCGTTCTCAAGACATGCGTGCTGCACGTTTAATCCGCCAGCTTGATGCCATAACGCTCCGCCAGTGCCAGCACTTGTGCATCGACGTTCCGACTTTGCGCCAGGTCATTAATCATCACCAGCAAGGCACGCTCAGTCTGCGCTTTCAAAGTGTTCATACAGGGAATTTATTCACTAAAACCGAAATCATCGTTGGATTAGGTTTTCGGTACACACAACACACGGCAGAGAGCGCAATTCCAATTCGATTGAACGCAATCCATCAGACGCCTGTCGACGCCACGCCAAGGTACGCTTCCATTACGCGCGGGTTGGCGGCGAGCTCCTTCGGGTCGCCGGACAAAGCAATGCGGCCATTCTCAAGCACATGCGCATGATCGCAGACTTCCAGTCCCAACCATGCCATCTGTTCGACAATCAGGATAGTCAGGCCCTGCTCTCTCAGTTTCCTGAAGGCGTCAAAAATTGAGCGGACCAAGAGCGGGGCGAGGCCAAGCGACGGCTCGTCCAGCAAAAGCATCTTAGGACGGCTCACCAGCGCGCGCGCGATCGCCACCATCTGTTGCTCGCCGCCACTCAGCAAACCCGCCGGCTGTTCCAGCCTTTCCTGCACGCGGGGAAACAGCTCGAACACTTCCGCCAGCGCAAGTTCGAACTCCTGACGATTGCCGCTTCCCAGCAGCCGATAGGCTCCCAGCTCCAGATTTTCCCGCACGGTATGTTCCGGAAAAAGCTGCCGGCCTTCGGGGACCAGCGCGAGGCCGCTTGCCGCAATTTCGTGCGCCGGAATATTCTGGATTTCCCGCCCGGCAAAGCTCACGCGCCCCTTGGACGGACGGATCAGTCCGCTCAAACTGCGCAGCGTTGTGCTTTTGCCCGCACCGTTGCTGCCAAGAACAGTGACCACGTCACCCTGCTCGACCGCAAAAGAGACACCGTGCACGACTTCCAGTTCGCCGTAGGCGACGTGTAGATTTTCGACTTCAAGCAGCGGCATGGGCATGTCCCAGATAGGCGGCAATCACGCGCTCGTCGCGGCGGATTTCCGATGGCGAACCGTCGGCGATAACCGCGCCATGATCCAGCACCGTGATGCGGTCGGAAACGCCAAGCACAAGATCCATGTGGTGCTCGACCAGCAGGATGGTCATGCCCATCGACCGGAGCCGCCGGATCACTACCGCCAGCGCGCGGATTTCCTCCGCGATTAGACCGGCAGCTGGCTCGTCAAGCAGAAGAATGCGTGGCTTCACCGCCAGCGCGCGCGCGATTTCTACCAGCCGCCGGTGGCCGTAGGCCAGCGAATTGGCGGGAACATTCTCCAGCTGCGAGATGCCGAGGAGTTTCAGGAGCGCCCTCGCCTCGACCAGCTGCGCCGATGCTTCGTCGCGCGCCCGCTGCGATCCAGCGAAGGCATCCCAGAGGCCGGCTTTTGCATGACGTGTCATGCCGATCATCACATGCTCGATCACGGTCATGTCGCCGAACAGCTTGAGCGTCTGGAAGGTCCGTACAATTCCCTCCTGCGCGGCCGCATGCATGGATTCGATTCTTGCGTTCTCTCCGTCGACGCGAATGGACCCATGATCGGGGCGATAGATTCCAGACACGATATTGATCAGCGTGGTCTTGCCGGCTCCGTTCGGTCCGATCAGCGCATGAATTGATCCGGGCTCCACGCGGAAGCTCACATCGGAAAGTGCAAGGAGCCCGCCAAATCTCCGGGTGACCCCCTCGACCGCGAGACCCGCTCCACGGATCGGCGGAAGTGCCACCGCCTCTTCCATCGCGTCCGCAGGCGCCGGCGCGGCTGAGCGCTGTTCCGGCAGCAGGCCCATTACGCCCTTCGGAAGAAAATACAGCGTCAGCAGGATCAGGCCCGCATAGACGATGAGTCGATACTTGTCGAAATCGTGCAGCATTTCGGGCAGCAGCATCAGCACCGCCGCACCAACCACCGGGCCGAGCATGGTGCCGGCGCCGCCGAACAGCACGGCGAGAAGGAAAAACACCGAGCTGAAAAACTGGAAATTGTCGGGGCTAATGTAATTCTGCTGGTGCGCGAACAAGGTCCCGCCAAAGCCGGCGAAAGCCGCGCTGATCACGAACACTACCACCTTTAGCCGGTAGACATTGACGCCAACAGAAGCGACCGCAATCTCACTGTGCTTTACCGCGCGCACGCGCAAGCCGAACTGTGAATGGATCAGGCGGTATTGCAGCGCCAGCGCCGCGAGAAAGAAAAGCAGAACCACGTAATAGAAAGAACGGGTGTCCAGGAGTGCCGCTCCGATGCGGGGCTTCGGGATCGATGAGATTCCGAGATCGCCGCCCGTGACCGCAACCCATTCCTGCAGGATTTTCCAGACCACCCATCCAAAGGCGACGGTGACCATGGCGAGATACGGCCCGCGCACGCGCAGCGCCGGGATCGCCAGCACGATGCCAAACAGGGCTGCGAGCACCGTGCCGACTATCACACCGAGCCAGATATGAAGTCCGGTCTGCGCGAAGAACGGAATCGTATTCAGCGACTTGCTCAAAATCGCGGTGGTGTAGGCGCCCATAGCCATGAAAGCAGCATGGCCGAGCGAAAACTGCCCCGCATAACCGCTCAGAATGTTCAGGCCGATGGCGACGATGCCGTAGATGAAGACGATGATCCCGAGATAGGCGTAATAGGTTCCGCCGGTAACGACGGGTATCGCAGCCAGCAGCGCAATCGCCACTGCGCCGAACAGCCATTGCACTGGAGCCGTCATGCACGCTCCTCCTGCGCACGGCCGAAGATTCCCTCGGGCCGCAAATAGAGCGCGAGGATCATGATGCTGAAACCGAGAATGTCGCGAATGCCCGTGTAGAGATAGCCCGATACGAGTCCCTCGAACGCGCCATAGACGAGACCGCAGATCAGGATTCCCCGCGGAGCCGCTAGGCCCGCTATAATTGCAATGGCGAAAGCTTTCAGGCCGAGCACGGTGCCGAGCTGTGGCTCTGCCAGTGTCAACGGCACCACCAAGAAGCCTGCGATACCGGCGAGTGCCGCTGCCGTCGCATAGGACAATGCCTGTACGCGGCGCGTGTTGATGCCCATCAGACTGCTGACCTCGCCGCTGTGGGCGACGGCACGGAACGCCTTGCCGAGCAGCGTTTTGCGGTAGAAAAAATCGAGGCCGATAAAGGTTGCGCAGGCGGCGGCGATGATCAGAAGCTGCTGGGGCAAGATTGATACCGAACCGAAATAGACCGGTTCCTTCCCGAAGAAAGGCGGCACGGGTGTCGGATTCCGACCCCACACAATCTCGGCGAAGTCGATCATCAGGAAGCCGACCGCTAGCGTGCTCAGCACCCACACATCGCTGCCCGCGCGAAGAAACGGATAAACCGAAAAGCGTTCGGCGACGATGCCGAGCAGGAACAGCGCCACCGTGACTATCGGCAACACCAGCAGCGGATTTAAACCGTACTGCACATGTAGTGAATAAGTGAGCATGCCGCCCATCATCACCCACATGCCGAGCGCGAAATTCAGCGCCTTCGTGGTCATGAAGGTCAAGCTGTAACCCACTGCGATCAGACCGTAGATGGCGCCGGTCGCAATCCCGCTCAAGGCAATCTGGAAAAAGAAATACATTTCACTCCAGCCGGAACAACAGGCAGAAAAAGCGGGCCCGGGCCTTTTGGCTCGAGCCCGCTATTGCTTTCGATCACATCAGCTTCATGTTCGACTTGTCGAGGTACTTCTTGGTCGAGGCGTCGATCTCGACATAGGGACCCTTGTCGTCAAACTTGATCTCGAGAAGCTTTCCGTTGGTCCAGCGGGTCATGATCATGTCCTCCTCGGTCACCGCGTTATGGCGGTCCTTGGTGAAGACCGGACGCTTGAAGTGCTTCACGAGCCCCTTGAACTCCGGAATGTTCTCCAGGCCGGCGCGGATTTGCGCGGGCTCGAAGCCGCTCTTCTCCATCGCTTCCTTGAACAGGTAGATGGCGTCATAAGCTCCCACGGCAAACACCGCGGCACTCATGTCTTCGTTGAAGCGCTTCTTGTATTCGTTGATAAACGCAATGCGCTCGGCCGACTGAGGTCCATCGATGGTAACGGTCGTGCTGCTGAGCACGCCTTCCGCCGATGTACCCGCGGCTTTCCAGAAAGCGGGGCCGGCAATACCCCAGGCCGAGACATAGGGGATGTCGTTGCTCAGTTTTTCCTTGGTTTTGACCACAAACGTATTCTCGCGGACGAGCGCGTAGTTCAGGATGCTTTCGGCGCCGGCATTTTTAAGTTTGATGATCTGCGCCGTCATGTCGGTATCGTTGTTGTCGAAGGTTTCATCTCCGACCGGCGTCAACCCGTGCTCTTTTAGGCGGCGATTCAATTCGCCCCGTCCCGTAACACCCCAGCCACCGGTCCAGTTCAGAAGACCGATTTTCTTGTGGCCGAACTTCTTCACCATCGTGTCGACCATGAAGTTCGCCTGCCCCGTGCCGTACATGCCAACCCGGAACAGATAGTTCTCACGGCCCTGCTTCTTCGCTTCATTCTCTGTGATTTCGGTAGCGTCGGTGGCGGGACAGATTACCGGCACCTTGAGCGTATCGTTCACAATCGGTGTAACCGCGAGCATCGATGCGCTGTTTGACGCGCCGAGCATCGCGACCACCTTTTCGCGTTCCACGAGTTCCCGATACTGGGCGACGGTCTTCACCGGGTTGTGCTCGTCATCGCGTGCGATCAGTACGAGCTTGCGCCCCTTTACGCCGCCCTTGGCGTTGATTTCATCAATGGCAACTTCCGCGCCGCGCTTGATTTCGGTGCCGACAAAGGATGCCGGACCGGTCAACGCGGCGGCCATGCCGATTTTTACCTCTTGCGCATGGGCCCCTGTCATTGCGCCCAGCGATGCGACCGCCACGGCGGCAGCAAGCCGTTTCAAGTATGTACTGCTACTCATCTTTACCTCCGTGAAGTTGAGACACTCATCGTCCGTCTTTAGCCCCCGCTGGATGGAACGAAGGCCTCTTGTCCGCCCACGGCCGCGCGGTCTCGAAAGCCGCAGCCGCACACAGAATGTCCGTCTCCGCGAGCGCCCTTCCCACGATGTGCAGGCCCACCGGCAATCCGCTTTGCGTAAAGCCGCACGGCACCGAGGCCGCTGGCAAACCGCACAAATTGACCGGATAGGTGTAGGCGACCCAGGAGACGATATTCGCGCCGTCGAGTTCGGGGGGAACATCGCGGCCAAGTTCGAAAGCCGCCACCGGAGTCGAAGGCGTCATCAGAAGATCGTATTTTTCGAAAAACTGCCGGACCTTTTCGCGGAAATCGTAGCGAGCGAAGACGCGGGCATAATATTGCTCGATGCTCTGATCGAGCGCCTTGTCGAGCACATTTGCAACAGCGGGATCGATGATCTCGCGCTGCTCCCGCAGCGTTTTTTGCAGGCGCGTGCCGACGCCCGCATAGAACTCCGCCATCCAGAGATCGATAGGATCGTCGAACACGTGCTCGACCAGTTCGACCGTGCAGCCAAGTTCTTCAAAGACACGAGCACCCGCTTCGGCAAGGACAGCGACTTCATGGGTAGGCCTCGCATAGCCGAGCGTCGGGCTCCACGCGATGCGCAAGCCTTTTGGGGAGCGCTCGCAAGCAGCGAGGTAGTTCGGCACTTCGGCCGCAACGCTCGCGGGATCGCGTGCGTCGAAGCCGGAAATGGCGGTCAGAAGCAGCGCCGCATCACGAACCGTGCGCGCCATCGGCCCCACATGGGCAAGTGTTGGTGTTGCCGCCGTGGGAAACACGGGCACCCGCCCGAACTGCGCCTTGATCCCGAACAGCCCGCATAGCGAAGCAGGAATCCGGATGGAGCCGCCACCGTCAGTACCCAATGCAAAGGGTGTAATGCCTGCGGCTACGCTCGCACCGGCTCCGGCCGAGGAACCGCCCGTGGTCCTCGTCAAATCCCATGGATTGCGCGTTTCACCGGTGAGCGGGCTGTCGCTCGATCCCTTGCAGCCGAATTCCGTAGTGGTGGTCTTGCCCACAATGATCGCGCCGTGGGCCTTTACGCGCTCCGACGCCGGGGAATCCACAGGTGCTATGAAATCCGCCTGCGTGCGCGAACCCGATGTAAAGCGGACACCCTTAACCGCCGTAAGATCCTTGATCGAAAGCGGCAGGCCGGTGAGCAGCCCTTTGTCTTCACCTGCCATGATGGCCTGCTCGGCCTTGCGTGCGGATTCGAGTGCAAGCTCCGGTGTGACCGTCACGAACGCGTTGAGCGTTTCTTGCGTATCTTCAATGAACTTTAACGTACTTTTCGCGAGTTCAACCGGCGACACTTGCTTGCCGCGGAGCAAACGCAGCATCTGCGTTGCCGTCTTGTAGGCAAAATCATCCCGCCGATCCCATTGCGCGACCACACCTTCTCTCTTTGAGGGTGAGCTGTTCGCTGATTTGGGAACAGAAGATGCCATGGCCTACTCGAGAATCGCCATTGCACGCACCGGTGAACCGCTGCCTTCACAGATACGCAAGGGCAACCCGTAGAATTGAAACTCACCCTTGCCGACAAGCGGCTCCATGTTGCAGAGCCACTCGTAATGCGTGATGCCCCGGTCGCGGCAGACGCGGTGGTTCGGAAACAGATTGTGGTTAGGCCGGTCCGTCGAAGGTCCCTCCACGCCGTGGACGCGCGAGCGGTCCGCCAGCCAATGCGTCGCTTCGGCGGTGATCCCGGCATTCGACCAGACAACCTTGTCGTTCGGATAGTGCCGCTTATGCAGACCGCTGCAGATCAGGACAATATGGCCATCGATTTTGACGCCGGTCTTCTTTTCCGCCTGTTCGAAATCTTTGACATCCATGTCGCCGAGGTCGGGAATATGGCGCATATCAAGACAGACCGCCTTCCCGAAAAACATGTCGAGCGGCATCTGGTCGATGGTCGCGCCGCCGCGCTTCGTATGACAGAAAGAATCTACGTGGGTGCCCACGTGATCCATCATCGCGATGAAGGTGGTGCAACCGCCGAGGGGATCCTCAGGCGTGCCATTGCCCCAAGTTTCCATCTGATCATGAGTGAAATGGGGAAGGATGACCGGGCGCGGGAAAAATTTATGCGCCGGCATGTTGTTGGTGAGTGGGACTGTCAGATCGACGATCACGCGCGCCATGAGTTGCACCCGGGTCTGTTTGCTTCCGTTCACGAAACGGAGCGACAGGTCGCGGCGACGCGTCTGTTATCGTTTTGCGGGGAGCTTTATGGCCTTCGCCGTGCGGCTCCGCCTATTTCATTTTCGCTTCGCCGTTTCGATCACTCCGTGTCCGTAAAAAGGGTGCCGCACGCTGCCCGAAATAACCAATATTGATTCCGTCGCGGATTCATGTCGAAATTGATATGAATTAGTGGCAGTTTGCTCAAGAAACCAGCGTTTTGATCACTAATGGGAGATCGAACCCAAGGCGGAGTGTGGCGATGAAATTGCGTCAGTTGCAGTATTTTCTTGAGGTTGGTGATCTGGAAAGCGTCACGAAGGCCGCCGAGCGACTCCACATCGCGCAGCCAGCGCTCAGCCGGCAACTCCGCTCACTGGAGCAGGATATCGGAGTCCGTCTCTTCAACCGGGAAGGCCGCGGCATCGTCCTTACCAATGCGGGACAGGTTTTCCGGGACCGGGTGCGTTCGGTGCTGCGCGAGCTCGACCGGGCGCAGATCGAGGTAAAAGCGCTTTCCCGTTCCCCCGGCGGCCGCATTGATGTCGGCCTCCCCTATTCCATTAGCCAAGCCATCACCCGTGCGCTGGTCGACCGCATGCACGATGAACTGCCCAGCGTCTCCATGCGCGTCATCGACGGCTGGAGCGGGTTCATCATCGAATGGCTGATGCGCGGGCGTCTCGATCTCGGAGTCATTTATGACCACACACTAAAGAGCGATGTGCTTCGGATCGAACCGCTGGCGGAGGAAGAACAGTTTCTAGTTTGTGGCCGTAAAGATCCACTGGCCAACCGCGAAGAGATTACGCTGGCGGAGGTCTCGCGCCTTCCCCTCGTGCTTCCGAGCCGCGAGCACGGGTTGCGGGTCGCCGTAGAGAATTTTATGCAAATGATCGGCTGCGTACCCACCATTCAGACCGAACTGGAGTCGATTGTCGGCCTGAAGCAGATGGCCCAGAAGGGACAGGTCTATACGATCTTGCCTCGCGGGGAGATGGAAGCCGAACTCGCTGCCGGCCTCGTCAACCGCATCCGCATCGTTGAGCCGACGGTGTATCGCAAGCTCTTTATTGCGCGATCCAATGAGCGGCCGAACACTGTACCGATGAAAACCGTTTTGAAGATAGTCAAAGAAGAGACGGAAAGGCTCATCAAGGCGGGAGCGTGGGCTTCGAAATATCTGGGTTAAAGACAATTGTCTTCACTCGCTAGCCGGGACAGGAAGATCGGGGCTAAATGGGAGAATACCTATCGGAAATCAAATCTAGACATATTGGTGATGAAGCCCGCCAAGGCAGTTTCCGGATGAGGTTTTCGGCACAGACAACACACACCTATCGCTTATTTATTCCAGCTTGATCTTGTTGTCGACGATCACCTTGCGCCAACGATCGAGCTCGCTTGTGATGTAATTCCTGAAATCGTCCGGGCTGCCTGCCGCCATTTCCATGCCGGCGATCTCAACCATCCAACTCTGCAGCTTGGGCTGCTTCGCAGCCTTCATCAGGGCCGCGTGAAACTGCTCGACAATGTCCGGCGGCGTACCGGCGGGAGCCACAATGCCAATGAAGGCCTGGGCGGAGAAATTTCCAAAACCCTGCTCAGCCAGTGTCGGCACGTCGGGCAGCAGCGGCGAACGCGACTGTCCGGTATAGGCGAGCGCACGGAGCTTTCCCGCCTTGATGTGCTCGCGCGTCAGTGTCGGCGAGCCTATATAAAGTGGCACGTGGTTGGCGAGCACATCCTGCACGGCGGGTGGGCCGCCGCGATAGGGCACCGCCACCAGCTCGAACATGTGTGAGTTCTGCAACTGCACCATAGTGAGGTGCGAAAGCGTGCCGGTGCCGATGATCGCGTAGGAGATGGATTTCGGCTTCTTCTTCGCCTCGGCGACGACTTCAGCAAAGGTCTTGTAGGGCTGCTGTGGGTTGCTGACTATCACGAACGGAACGCGCCCGAGCATCATCACCGCCTGCAGATCCTTCTGCACGTCGAAGGTGGGATTCGCCTGCAGCGTCGGATTGGTGACATGGGTATCGAACACGAAGCCCCATGTGTAACCGTCGGGCGGAGACTTCGCGACTTGCTGCGTACCGATCATGCCGCTGGCGCCGGTCTTGTTCTCGATCACAATCTGCCAGCCAAGGCTCTCGCGTAGGTAATCTGCCATCAACCGCGCCGGTTGATCGACCGTTCCGCCTGCCGGGAACGGCACGACCCAAGTCATCGGCCGTGATGGCCAAGGCTGCTGCGCCAGAACGGGCGAAAGCAGAATTGTGCCTAAGCAGAACGCGGTCAAAAACAACCTCGGCAGCAACAGCATTTTCGACCCCTTTTTTGTAGCGCAATCGTATTCAATAAAATTTTCTCGCACAAGCGAGACCGCAGGAAACGGCGCAGTGCAAACCGGTTGACGTTTGTTTCTGTTAGTCGCGTGGATTTTCTCTGGGCAGCACGACCACAAGGCAGATTGCCAAAACTGGCACGTCGTCTAGAGAAGATGGAGTTTGGCCGGTAACGACGATGGTTAAAGCATGACCGGAAATCGAAAGCTGGAGGGAATCTGGGCGGCGGTTCACACGCCGTTTCGAGATGATCATTCGCTTGATGAAGTGGGAATCGCCCTTAATATTGATCATTTCGCCGACCGCATCGGACTTCAGGGTATTTTCTTCAACGGCTTGTTCGGCGAGCACTGGGCTCTTTCTCTGGAAGAAAGAAAACGCATTGTTGAAGTTTCTGCGAAGGCTACGCGCGGGCGGATTTCCCTGTCCCCGAATTGCACGCACCACTCACTGAAAGAAACCATCGATCTCGCACACCATGCCGAGGCGGCGGGCTGCGAATATGTGGTGCTGATGAATCCCTCCACCGGTCCTCGCGGCGAAGCCGAACTCTTCCGGTGGTTCAGCGCCGTGGCCGAAAGCATTAAGACCGATCTTTTCATCTTCAACACGCCACAACCGGGCTACGTGCTCTCGGCGAACCTAATCGCGCGCCTGGCGCAGTCGGGACGCTTCAAGGTGCTGAAGGCGGCCGGCGGCTCACACGAAGTCGGGGAAGCCCGCCGCCTTGTCGGCGACCTTATGATCGTGAGCGATCCAAGCGAAGGAACCTGGCTCGGAAACCTGCTCGCGAACGACCAGACGCTGCTTTACGCCGACGCCGAGCCAATGTTGTTCCAGTCGGCGGAGGATCGGCCAATCGAAAGCATGCTGCAAGCCTACAAGCAGAAGGATTTGGCCGGTGCAGTCGCGATCCACAAGCAGCTTTCACCGATGCGGCGGGTCTACGAGACGTGGGTGAGTGGTCCGATCCGCAAGGGCGTCATGTCTTGTGCGGCCATAAAATACTGGGCGTCGAAACGCGGGATGGCTGCGGGCCCGGTGCGGGCGCCGCTAGTACAGTTTTCCTCGGCAGAGAAAGACAGAATGGACTCAGACCTGCGAGGCGTCGGCGTTGTCTAAGCAAAAGCGTTTTGCCGCCCGACGAGCCGTTTCCAGCGCTGCTTCCAAAGGCGCTCTGTCAACTTCCTGACTGACGGGCATGGGCCTTTTCGCAATCTATACCGAGAACAACCGCTCGCGCTGAATTCGGAAAGGAACGTGTCTTGCTGATCAAATCGCCTGCCGGTGAATTCCCCATAACTCGTGAACATCGGCTGGCGGATCGAGGATGGAAAATTTCGCCTGACGTGGCGGGAATCCGGCGGCCCATTGGTTGCCGAACCCGAACGCAAAAGCTTCGGCACCACGCTCATCAAGAGCATGTTCGCGACACAGTTGAAGGGGGCGGCTTCGATGCGGTTCGAGCCGGACGGACTCGTTTGCGTGCTGGAAGCGCCGCTCGACGCCCTTACCCAGGAAAACTAAAAAGAAAACTGAGCGCTATATCCGCGCCAGCACGCTCAACGTCCCCACAGCAAGATTGAGCAACGCGCCGGAGATCAGCGCGGTAAACGTCATCGCCATGCCGGTCACGCGATACCGGAATATTTCCGGCTCGCGGCTGACCCCGAAGGCGTGCAGCATGCGCCCGGTCAGCAGCACGATGCCCAGCAGATGAATCCTCCACGCCGGCGATTTCTGTAATTCGGCAAACGCCATCAGCAGGATTGCGAGCGGCACATATTCCGCGAAGTTTCCGTGAACCCTGATCCGCCACAGCAATACCGCATCTCCGCCATCGCCCACGCCGACGCGAGAAGTACGCCGTGCGCCGATCACCCGGATGCTGAGGAAGACATATGCGAGTGTCAGGATTGAAGCTTAGATTGGAGTGATCGCCATTTCAGTTTTTTCCGTTTTGTGGAGTTTGCTCTACCTGTTCAATCTACGGGAATCGGTGCATTTCGGATCATGCTGCAAGCACGCCCACATCGCAGGACCGCAATGCGCGTCCGCTTCTGGCCGCTGGCCTTGTTCGCATTGGCGGCCACTATGGATTGCGCCTTCGCCCAGCGGTCTTACGCGCCGCTCGCCCGCGGGCAGGCGCTGCTGAAACAGCACTGTGCTGCCTGCCACCAGATCGGCTGGGGCGCCAGCCCGAACAAGGAAGCTCCTCCCTTCCGCGAACTGGTCAAACGCTACGGCGCGAACGCTCTCGAAGAAGCGCTCGCCGAGGGCCTGCTGAACGGACACGCGGCCGGAGCGGAATTCGAATTCGAGCCCACGGAAGTGGATGCGATCGTCCGCTACCTCGGAACTTTGGGCGGGAAACGCTGACCGCACCGCACAAATAAACGCGACGTATAATTTGCAGGTAATCCCCCTCCAGCCATGACGGACCGGCGGCACTCGGCTATTTTCGGGCACTCACCTCGGGAGGCTCTCATGATCCGGTCGCAACCCAAACGTATCGTGCTCCTGGGCAGTATTTCCGTGCTTGCCGTTGGCGCCCTGTTTTTCTCCGACAGCCCCCTGGCACAGCAAGCGCAAAAGATGACCGTCGATCAGGCGCGCAAGATCGCGACCGGCGTAAAATCCGCTTACGCGCCTCCCCCCCGTTCGATCGACGACATCGCGAAGATTCTGGAGCAGAGCCGCCCCGATCCGAAGAAAGTCGCGGCGCAGATCGCAATTGCCGATGCGCAGCCGCCCGCCGGGCTTTCCGGTTTCGCCGCCGCCGAATTTTACAACAAGCGCACGCTCGCCGCGCGCGATCTCGGCCGCACCCAGCAGCGCATCGCCGACGCGCGCGAAATGTGGAAATACGCAAAGCCGTTTGCCTTGCGTAACGTATCAACACCAGCTCCGGGCCCTGGCGCCGGCGGACAGAAAAAATCCTACAGCCCGAACTCGCCGGACGCACCCGCAAAAGGTCTTGTGCCGAACAGCGCGGGCGGCGGCGGCAACATGTTTGCGAACATGTCGTTCGCCGAACGGCGCGCCTGGTACAATTCCTATATTCCGCACGAGGTGCAGCGTGCGTCCCGCATGTTGCAGACCTACGTGAACGCGGAAGCCGACGCCGGCAATTACGATGCCGTCGTGAAAACCGTGCAGGAAGTCTCGGGCCCGCTTTCACAAAGCCGCGGCGGCGTGATGCTCATCATGTACGCCCGCGTTTCCCGCATGTATCTGAAACTTGGCGATCTCAGTGCCGCCCGCCAGTGGCTTGGCCGCGCGCAGCAGATGAATGCCGTGATGCGCGGAAGAAACATCATTATGGTCGGTCCGAACTTCAATTCGTGGAGCTCAACCCTCGAATCCGCACAGGCCGACATCGATTTCGCCGCTGGCAAATTTGCCGAGGCCGAACAACGTTACCGGAACGGAATCCGGTATGGGCAGGCGGCACTCATCGACCGTGCATCGTGGTTCGAAACGCCGGATCCCGGCCAGATGGAATCCGGACTGGCCATCGTGCGGCTACTGCTCGGCAACACGCTCGCGCGGCAGGGCAAGCTTGTCGAAGCGGAAGTGGAAATCCGCCAGTCACTGCTGGAGTTTCTCAAATTGCAGGGCGACGCTGCGCCCAACGTCGCTGGCATTGTCGGCAACCTATCCGACGTTCTGCTCGCGCAAGGCCGCTACAAGGATGCGTTACGGCTCGCCGAAATTTCCGACGATCTGTACGTCAAGAACGATGTCGATCCGCAACTGCGCGCTGAAGCAATGCAGCGCGTCGCGGCGGCGCACGCTTCCATGGGACGCTGGGATCGCGCCATGGCGATCTACGACAACATCAACACAGCGCTTGAGAAAAACCCGGCCGCGCAGAAACGCTACCGCGACGGCAACCTCGTGCTTGCCATTGCCATGACCCGCAGCGGCCAGGCGCAGGCGGCAATCCCGATTCTGGAAGGCATCGCGAAGAAACGCTTCGAGACGCATGGCGAGAACGATGCTTCGGTCGCCGAGGCGCGCGGCTTCCTGGGCACGGCGCTGGTTGCGGCCGGACGCGACGAGGAAGCGGCAAGGACATTGCGCACCGCAATCCCGGCGCTCATCTCCGGTTCCGTGCAGACCGCGCAGGAAGAAGGCGATGTCGATAGCCAGCGCCGCAAGCAGGAGATCGTGGACAGTTACTTCACGCTGCTCGCGCGCATCCGCGGCACGGAGGTCGAGACCAAACTCGGCATCGACGCCACCGACGAGGCGTTCAAGATGGCCGATATCGCGCACGCCAAGTCCGTGCATACGGCGATCGCCGCATCGAGCGCTCGCGCGGCGAGCGGCGAAGCGGGTCTGCAGGAAATGATCCGCCAGACGCAGGATACGGATCAGCAGATCAATTCGCTTTCCGATTTGCTAAAGGCGCAGTTGAACGCCGCGTCCGACGTGCAAACCGCCGGCGCCATTGCTGGACTTCGCAAGGACATTGCGCAATTGCAGGAAGCCCGCCGCACGCTGCGGCGTGAGATCGAGAAGCGCTTCCCGCAATATGCGGCCCTCGTCAATCCGAAACCGGTCGGCATCGCGGAAGCGCGTGCCCGGCTGCGGCCGAACGAGGCACTGGTCGTCACCTATTACAGCGGCGGCAAAGGCTACTCATGGGCGGTGCCGAAGGAAGGTGCGGTCGCGTTCGCGCCGATCGGCATGGATGAACCAGAGGCGGTACAGACCGTCGACAGGCTCCTGAAGGCGCTCAATCCGCAGGCCGATTCCATCGCGAAGATTCCGGCCTTCGATGTCGCCGCCGCCCACAAGCTGCACAAGGCCATCCTCGATCCGGTCGCGTCCGGCTGGCAGTCGGCGAAGCACGTGATCGTGGTCGGCCACGGCGCGCTCGGCCGCCTTCCATTCACGCTGCTCGTGACAAAACCCGTCGCGCAACCGGAAGAACAATCCGGCAAGGGATCGTTCGCTGGCTACAGGAGCGTGCCCTTCCTCATCCGCGATACGGCGATCACGCATATTCCTTCAGTCGCGGCCCTCATGAGCCTGCGCGGCACGCCGGCCGCATCGGCGAACCGCAAACCGTTCATCGGCTTCGGCGATCCGTGGTTCAGCGTCGAGCAGGCCGCCGAAGCGAAACAGGAAGCGGCCGTTCAACTTGCCAGCGTGTCGAACGTTGTGATGCGCGCGGCTCCCGCCACCGGCGCCATGGACAGCGCCAATCTCGCGCAGCTTCCGCGACTGCCGGACACGGCGGTCGAGGTGAAGGAAATCGCGAAAGTGCTGGGTGCCGGTGAAGCGGACGTGATCCTCGGCTCGAAGGCGAGCGAACAGCTCGTCCGTTCCATGAAACTCGACGACCGCAGGGTGGTGATGTTCGCGACCCATGGCCTCGTCCCCGGCGAACTCGACGGACTGAGCCAGCCGGCCCTTGCTCTGTCCTCGCCGCTCGTGGATGGCGTGCAGGGCGATGGCCTGCTCACCGTGGAGAAAATCCTCGGCCTCAAGTTAGACGCCGACTGGGTCGTACTCTCCGCCTGCAACACGGCATCGGGCGACTCCAGCAACGCGGAAGCCGTGTCCGGCCTTGGCCGCGCATTCTTCTATGCGGGCGCGCGCGCGCTTCTGGTCACGCACTGGCCGGTGGAAACCGCTTCCGCCCGCAAGCTCACCACCGACCTCTTCCGCAGACAAGCGGACGATCCCGCGCTCAGCCGCGCCGAGGCGCTGCGCGAAGCGATGCTGGAAATGATCGACAAGGGTGAAATCGTGGATCCGGCAAGCAAGCAGCCGCTTTTCGCCTACGCCCACCCACTGTTCTGGTCGCCATTCGCACTGGTCGGCGACGGCGGCGGCGGAGCAGTGCGCAACTAATTCGCGGAAACGTGCTTTGCGCGAAAACCGGACGCTCCTTTAAATACCCTTCCCGTCATGGAGGGGAAAACAACAATGACGTACAGGGATACAGGCAGGGAACCGACTTTGATCCTGCCGGGACTTCGCTCGTTCTACCAACAGATTTCCGTTTTGTCGTGGCCGCTGGTCCGCATCATCGCCGGCGGTTTTTTGCTGACGCACGGCTGGCCGAAAGTCATGAATATCGGCATCCAGGCATTCGCCACCAACAGCCTCGCGCGGCGCGGCATCGAACCGGCATTGTTGCTCGCCTATGTCGTGTTCTTTCTGGAAACCGTCGGCGCCGTGCTCATCATGCTTGGACTGTTAACCCGGCCGATTGCGCTGCTGCTCGTGATCGAGTTCGCCGTGATCGTCTGGACGCATATCCCGGCGGGCTATGCCTGGGTGAAGGGCGGCTGGGAGTATCCCGCATTCTGGGGACTTCTGTTTGTCGCGATCTTCATGCGCGGCGGAGGCCCCTATTCGCTTGACCGGAAGTTCGGACGCGAATTGTAATTGCACATGAGTTCCGCCCCGGCCCGTTTGCCGGGGCGGGAAATCCCGTAGTATTAGAGATGCTATGGCAAGATTTCACGGCGATACGGCATTCGACCGGGAGAACGACCGGCGGCGGGGCGCTGCGATCCTTCCCCTGCCCTGGGTCGCGCGGCGTCCCCGGCCCTACCGGCAGCCTTCTTCCACACTCGACCCGGACGACTATATCGTGAGCACGCGCGCGCTGATCGGAGTGGCCGTCTTTCTCTTTACCTTCATCGGCGGCTGCGTCTGGCTGATCGATACCATGCACAAGAACGCCGCTAAGGAAGACTGTTTAATGTCCGGCCGCCGCAACTGCTTCCCGATTTCGACGGTGCCGGGCGGAAACTGACTCCAACAAAAAAGCCCGGCGAGAGCCAGGCCTTGAATTTTCCAGATGGATTTTTGTTTTTAGCGCGTGGCCTCTGCAGCCATCAACCGGGGTAGCCGGATCGGTGCCGGGGACTTTTCTTTAGAAGACCTTTTGACAGACACCCGAAACGAAACAACCGGCGGATATAATGCCCATGATCGCGGCCAGTGCGAAGAAGGCAGCGGCTTTGTTTTCCATCACCTGAGCGTAGTCGAATGGAATCGCCAGCGATTGATTTCGGGCAGATCGTCTCGCCAGCTTATAGACGAAAACCATTAGCGGGATGCCTTGTCGGGATTGGGCCTGTCGGCAGTCGTCGGTGACTGCGGCTTCGGATCGGTGACAGGAACCGGATTCGGCTTCGGGTCGTTGACAGGAACCGGATTCGGATTCGGATCATTGAGCGGAGCCGGATCGCGTCTCGGTTCGTCCACCGCCGCGCTGTGTGTATTGGTCATGAAAAATAGCCCTTCTGGAACCACCTAAAGGAATGTTCAGGCATAAGAACGATATGGGAAGTTTTTCTTATCCGGCAAGGGGAATGGAACAATCCAGCAGCGCTTAGACGCCGTTATAAAGCCATTCGTTCGCTTCGTAGGCCTGCGCCGGCGTACGTCCGCGCAGCATCTGATTGCGAAGTTCCGCGGTGACCCCGCGCGCGTGATAGAATTCGCCATACACCCGCGCCATGATCTGCACGCGCGCCGTGCGCAGATACCGCCGTTCCTGATAGGCACGGAACGCAGCCGCCGGATCGTCCGGCGCATTCGCGGCTTCCTCCGCGATCACGGCTGCGTCTTCCGTCGCCATGCAGGCACCCTGTGCGAGGTATTGCAGCATCGGGTGTGCTGCATCGCCGAGCAGCGTCACTCTGCCTTTTGACCAGTGTTTTACCGGCTCGCGGTCGCACAGCACCCACATCCGCCAGGTCTCGATGCGTTCCAGCATCCGCATCACTTCCGGCCGCTGACCCTCGAAATGCCTCCAGAGCAACGAGATGTCGCCTTCCGCGTTCCAGCCTTCCTCATAGTGGTCGGAATGAAAAACCGCGACGAGATTGTAGAGTTCTCCGCGCCGTAGCGGATAGTGCACGAGATGCGTGCGCGGACCGGCCCACAACACAACATCCGGGTTCCATAAATCTTCCGGCACATCGGCGCGTTTCAACACAGCGCGATAGGCGATGTGGCCCGATACGCGGGGCTTGCCGTCGCCCACGATGCGCTCGCGGATGTTCGACCACATGCCATCGCAGCCGAGGAGCGCCCGCCCCCGCACTTCCTCGCCGTCCTTCAGGCGGATCGTCACGGCATCCGTGTGGTCGGCGTAATCCTCCACGCGGCGGCGCGTCTCCAGCGTGATCCGGTTGTTGGTCTTGCAGGCATTCAGGAACACCGCGTGAATGTCATGCCGGTGCGTGACCGCGTAAGGCTCGGAAAAGCGCGCATCGAATTCCGCGCCGAACGGCACGCGGGTCACCCGTTCGCCCGAAAGCGCGCAGCGCATTTCCATGCCGGTGGGTTTCCAGGCGTCGGCCAGCACCTGGTCCTTGAGGCCGAGCTTCTTCAGCGCATGGAAAATGTTGGGCCCAAGCTGGATGCCGGCACCCACTTCGCGAAACTCTTCCGATTGCTCGAATACGCGGACGGGAAAGCCCTTGGCCGCGAGCGCATGGGCCGCCGCAAGACCGCCGATGCCACCACCGGAAATCAGGAACGGCAACCCGCCGTTTCCGCCTGCCATGCTTTCCCCCCGTATTTTCCTTCTACCACCCCGGATGCCCGCTGTTCAAAGTGCCGGCCGGGCTTTCATCCATACGCACTTCCTTTAGATTGACGCCGGGCCGGGAGATCGCATGAAGACGGACAGCATCGAGGCGGACAGCGGCTTGTTGCGGGAAGCCTACATTCCCGTGCGCAAGTCCGACCTCCTGAAGGCGCTCGCCGAACGCTGCGGCGGCGATGCCACGCAATTCGCCGAGTTCAGCCGCATGCTCGGGGCGATCCTGCATTACGAATATTTCGACCGTCTCGAGCGGCTGCGCGACGATTATTACTATTTCAATCCGGACCTCGACCACCACGAACATTTCGAGCGGACCGTTGTGGACGGTGCCTTCACCGATCTCATGCAATTGCTCGAGGACGTACTGCGCGGCGCGAACTTCAAGGAAATTTCCTTCGAGGAGATCGAACGTGCCCATGCCGAACACCCGATCACGCGCGTGGCGCTGAAAACCTCGCCGGAGGATTTCCGCAACGTGCGATTTTTCAGCCGTGGCCGATACAGGGAAAAATTCGAGGTGCGTACCTGGTTCGGCCTGCGCAGGCGCGAGATCGAGGCGGACGTATTCGACAACCTCATTATCGTCGTCGCGACCAAGCCGCCCGAAGAAATGCACGACAAGAAGCAGATGAAACGCTACGCGACCAGCAAGATCCGGCCCGGTTCGGTGCTGCTCAAGTTCTTCCGGAATATTCCCGAGCCGGACCTGCACATGCTATTCCCGAACGCACGCATCGTGCTCAACCTGAAGGACAAGCTCGTGCTCGGCGTGCCCGCGGTTGCCGTCGGCGTGCCCCTCCTCCTGAACATCCTGCCGACGCTGACGGTGCTGTTTCTCGTGCTCGGCTTCTATCTCGGCATCACCGGCACGGTGAGCGGCGACGATCACCGCAAGGCGTTCGGCGCGCTCTCGGGCCTTGTCGGCCTCGGCGCGTTCTTCTTCCAGCAATGGGTGCGCTACCAGCGGCAGGAGCTGAAACACCACAAGACGGTCGCGGACAATGTCTACTTCCGCAACATCGCCAACAATGGCGGCATCTTTGACACGATTGTCGGCTCGGCCGAGCAGCAGGAATGGCGCGAGACGATGCTCGGCTATTTCTTCCTGCTCTCGGCGGATGCACCGGTCCCGAAAGACGAACTCGACCGGCGCATCGAAACGTGGCTGCTGGAATGGTTCGGCATCGAAGTGGATTTCGAGGCGGCCGATGCGGTGGAAAAGCTCGAGCATTTCAGGCTGGTGAAGCGCGAAGGCGACAGGCTTTCGGTGCTGCCGCTCGATGCCGCGCTCGAACGTCTCGACGAACTCTGGGACGACATCTTCAAGCACGGCTCCCACGCCAACAAGAAAGTGCGGTGGGTGTGAAATTTTCGCAGAATCAATTTGATTGTCATGCCCGGCCTTGTGCCGGGCATCTCGCTTAGGGAGGCAGTGCCATTCTATTCGGGATGGCCGGGACAAGCCCGGCCATGACTGAAAAATTAAACTACCGCTCCTCCCCCGCCGCATCGAGCACGCGCAGTTCGATACGCTCTTTTCCCTGCCAGCTGTCCCGGGAAAGCGTGCCCGCCACATGCAGCGGCTCGCCGCGCGCGGCGAGCAGCGCATTGCCGAGCGGACGGTGCAGCGCGCGGAAGGCGATGCCGCCGATCTGCGAGCCGTCGCCCGCGCGAAGCCGCAGCTTCACATGCGCGCCGCCGACCGGATCGGCGAACACGACGCGATGCGAAGGCAGCGCGAACACCGGCTCGGGGTTGCCGGCGCCGTAAGGCCCCGCACTCTCCATCATGGTCCAGAGGGCCGCGCTGGCGCCGCCCGCGGTGAGCGCGCCATCGATGGAAAGATGATCCACGGCGCGGGCTTTCTCGACCGCATCCTCTAGATGCTGTTCGAGATAGGCACGCAGCGCACCGAGTTTTTCGCGCGCCACGGTCAGGCCCGCCGCCATCGCGTGCCCGCCGCCCTTCAGGAGCAATCCCTCCTCCACCGCGCGGCGCACGATACGGCCGAGATCGACGCCGGGAATGGAGCGGCCGGAGCCGGTGCCTGTCCCGCCGAGCATCGCAATCGCAAACGCCGGACGGCTGAATCGCTCTTTCAGGCGTGCCGCGACAAGGCCGACCACGCCCGCATGCCAGCCTTCGCCGGAAGCAATCACCACCGCGCCCTGTTCCTCGTTTCCGAGTGCGGCCATCGCTTCGGCTTCCGCCTGTTCGAGCGTCGCCTTTTCTACTTCGCGGCGCTCGGTGTTGAGCCGGTCCAGTTCGGCGGCGATCCTGGCCGCCTCCGCCGGATCGTCGGTCACGAGCAGCCGCGTGCCGAGGGTGGCGTCGCCGATGCGTCCGCCGGCATTGATGCGGGGGCCGAGCAGAAATCCAAGATGAAACGGCATCGGCGGTCCATTGAGGCGGGCCGCGTCCATCAGCGCGCGCAGGCCGATGTTTTCCCGGTCGCGCAGGGCGATCAGCCCCTTCTGCACAAAGGCGCGGTTCAGGCCTTTCAGCGGCACCACATCCGCCACCGTGCCGAGCGCCACCAGATCGAGCAGCCGGAGAAGATCGGGCGCGGGCCGCGCATCGGTCCAGAAATTCCGCGCGCGAAGTTCGCGCACAAGTGCAACGCAAAGCATGAACGTCACGCCCACGGCGGCGAGATGGCCCAGACCGGAGAGATCGTCCTCGCGGTTGGGGTTCACGAGGGCCGCGGCTTCGGGGAGCAGCTCGCCCGCCTGATGATGGTCGGCGACCACCACATCGAGGCCGAGTTTTTTTGCCTCAAGCAGGGCCTCGCCGCTGGTGGTTCCGCAATCGAGTGTGACCAGAAGTTTCGCGCCCTTTCCCGACAGCATGCGGATGGCTTCCACATTCGGGCCGTAACCTTCGAAAATGCGATCCGGAATATGGAAGAACGGCGACGCACCGGCCGCCCGCAGCACACGCGTCAAGAGCGCGGTGGAAGTGGCGCCGTCCACGTCGTAGTCGCCGAGAATCGCGATCTGCTCGCCGCCCGAAACCGCGTCGGCGATGCGCGACGCCGCCCGGTCCATGTCGGTGAGCGTGGACGGATCGGGCATCAGTTTCTTGACGGTGGGATCGAGATAGGAATCGACATCATCCAGCCCGACTCCGCGCGAGGCGAGCACGCGGCACAGCAGTTCGGCGTGACCGTAGCGCTGGCCGATGGCGAGTGCCGTCGCGTTCGCCCGCGCATCCAGCCGGTCGCGCCAGACGCGGCCGGTGGCGGATTTTTCGACGTTCAGGAACGGGCGGGAATCGGGCATGCGCCAATCTAGTCGAAATATAACATTCTTTGTCATCGCCGGACTTGTTCCGGCGATCTCGCTTAGTTAGGCAAATTGCCCAATGGATCGAGATGGCCGGGACAAGCCCGGCCATGACACTAAAAAATCTTCCGGTACTGGATAAACCCGCTTTTGTCCGCGAGCTTGTCGTAAAGCGCGCGTGCGGTGGCGTTGTCTTCCTGCGTCAGCCAGTGGACGCGCGAGGCGCCCACCAGCCGCGCTTCCGCCATCACGGCTTCGATGAGTGCCCGCGCGAGGCCGCGGTTGCGCGCTTCCTCGGCGACGAACAGGTCCTGCAGATAACAGTAATTGCCGACCGTCCAGAACGAGCGGTGATAGAGATAATGCACGATGCCGAGCAGCTTTTCATCGGCATAGGCCCCAAGGGCGAACATCGGCTCGGTCGCCTCGAAGATGCGGAGCCAGGTGACTTCGGTTTCCTCCGGCGTCTGCGAGCTTTTGTAGAAGCGCAGATAGCCCTGCCAGAGCGGCTCCCAAGTAGCGCGCTCGTCCTTGCCGATCGGCTTGATGACAATGCTCATCCAAACATCGTCGTCCCGGACGCGGCGCAGCGCAAGCGACGCGCAGCGGTGCGCCGCAGAGCCGGGACCGTTATCCGTACCACGCACGATCCCGGCTCTCCCCCGGATCAAGTCCGGGGTCGGCCGGGATGACGCTTCGCATTAATCCAGATGAAACTTCTCGAACTGACGGTGCTCGGCGTCGATCCAGCGCACGGTGCCGGTGACGGAACGCATCACCACCGTGTGCGTCAGGATGCGGTCCTTCTCGAAGCGGACGCCGCGCAAAAATGAGCCGGTCGTGACGCCGGTCGCGGCCACGAGGCAGTCGCCGCGCACCATGTCCTTCATGTCGTATTTCTTCTTCGGGTCGCTGACGCCCATCTTGGCGGCGCGTGTGCGCTTCTCGTCGGTGTCGAGGATCAGCCGCCCCTGCATCTGGCCGCCGATGCAGCGCAACGCCGCCGCCGCCAGCACACCTTCCGGCGCGCCGCCGATTCCCATGTAAATGTCGACGCCCGTATTCGCCGGGTCGGCCGTATGAATGACTCCCGCCACGTCGCCGTCGGTGATCAGGCGCACCGCCGCGCCGAGCTTGCGCACGGCGGCGATGATTTCGGCATGGCGCGGGCGGTCGAGAATGAGGGCCGTGAGCTCTTCCGGCTTCACGCCCTTCGCCTTGGCGAGGGTGCGCATGTTTTCTTCCACCGGCGCGTCGAGATCGACCACGTTCTTCGGATAGCCGGGGCCGACCGCGATCTTCTCCATGTAGACGTCGGGCGCGTTGAGCAAAGTTCCGCCTTCCGCCATCGCCATCACGGCGATGGAGCCTTCCATGTTCTTCGCGCAAAGCGTCGTGCCCTCCAGCGGATCGACGGCGATATCGACCTTAGGGCCTTTCTTGTTGCCGACGTTTTCGCCGATGAAGAGCATCGGCGCTTCGTCGCGCTCGCCCTCGCCGATCACCACCGTGCCGTCGATCGGCAGGTTGTTCAGCTCGCGCCGCATCGCGTCCACCGCCGCCTGGTCGGCCGCTTTTTCGTCGCCGCGGCCGCGCAGCCGCGCCGCCGACACCGCCGCGCGTTCGGTCACGCGCACGATTTCAATCGAGAGCACGCGCTCGATGAACATTCCCGGCTGGACGGTGTATGAGACCATGAACGCTTCCCCTCTTTTTTCGTTTTAGTCATGCCCGGCACACGGGTCCGGCCTTTGGCCGGCCCGAGTATAAACCTCGTGCCGGGCATCTCGCTTAGGAAGGCATTGCGCCCCTAATCGGGATGGCCGGGACGAAGCCCGGCCATGACGATTAAATAGCTTAACTCTTCTCTATCCTTATCACTTGCGGCAGTTCGGCGAGCACGCCGTCTTTCTCGATGGCGGCGATGGCGCGGCGCACCGCATCCTCGGTGGTCGCATAGGTAATCAATATGACAGGCGCCGGACTGGCGGCCAGTTTCGGATCGTCGCCGCCATGCGGACGCGAATTGGCGTGGCGCTGTACGATCGACTCCAGCGAAATCTTTTCCGCCGCCATCGCCTTTGCAATGGCGGCCATGGTGCCGGGGCGGTCCACCGCCGCAAGACGGATGTAATAGCCGCCTTCATGGCGCTGGATCGCCGCGCGCTTCGGCTTGGCCAGATTGGCGGTCGCGCGGCCCAATGCATGCGAACGCCGCCCGCTCGCGAGGTCCACGAGATCGGCCACCACCGCCGATGAAGTCGCGGGCCCGCCGGCACCCGGGCCAACGAGTGTGAGTTCCAGCGCATCGGACTTGATCGAGACCGCATTCAACACGCCGTCGATTTCGGCGATCACCGTGCCCTTCGGCACCATGGTCGGATGCACGCGCTGTTCGATGCCGGCTTCGGTGCGTTCCGCCACGCCCAACAATTTGACGCGATAGCCAAGCTGGTCGGCGGCGATCAGATCCGCGAGTGAGATCGACTCAATGCCTTCGATGTGAATCGCCTCCACATCGATCTCGGTGCCGAACGCAAGCGAGGTCAGGATCGCGAGCTTGTGCGCGGTGTCGAAGCCGCCGATATCGAAAGTCGGGTCGGCTTCCGCATAGCCGCGCTGCTGTGCTTCCTTCAGCGCATCCTGAAAGCTGCGACCTTCCTTCTGCATCGACGTCAGAATGAAATTGCAGGTGCCGTTCATGATGCCGGCGACGCGGGAAATCTTGGCGCCGCCAAGACCCTCACGCAGCGTCTTGACGACGGGAATGCCGCCGGCCACCGCCGCCTCGAACGCAAAGGCCGCGTTGTGCTTTTCCGCGAGTCTGGCGAGCGCATTGCCGTGCTTGGCGATCAGCGCCTTGTTCGCGGTGACGACGGAACGCCCGGCAGAGAGTGCCGCTTCCACCGCCGCCTTAGCGGGATCGCCCTCGCCGCCCATCAGCTCGACGAAGACGTCGATGCCGGGGTCTTTCGCCAATGACAGCGGATCGGCTGCCTGCTTCAGTTTGGAGAGATCAATGGACGGATCGCGCGGCGGGTCCTTGGATGCAAAAGCGACGAGTTCGATCGACCGTCCGGCGCGTTCCGCAAGCTGCTCCTTCGCCGATGCAAGCATGTTCACCACGGCCGAACCGACCGTGCCCAAACCGGCAATCCCTACTTTCAGCGCCCCCATCGGAATTCCAGCGCGTCAGCCGCGCGCCTGCAGCGGAATGACGTTGTGCAAATGCTTGTCGGCGTTGTCGAGGAAGCGGCGAATGTTGCGCGCGGCCTGGCGGATGCGCTGCTCGTTCTCCACGAGTGCCAGCCGCACGAAGCCTTCGCCGCCATCGCCGAAACCGATACCGGGCGAAACGGCGACTTCCGCCTTCTCGACGAGAAGCTCGGCGAATTTCACGCTGCCGACTTCCTTGAAGCGTTCCGGCACCGGTGCCCAGGCGAACATCGAAGCCTTCGGCGCGGGAATTTCCCATCCGGCGCGCGAGAAACTTTCCACCATCGCATCGCGGCGCTTCTTGTAGATCGAGCGCATTTCCACGATGCAGTCCTCGGGGCCGTTCAGAGCCGCGGCAGCGGCCACCTGGATCGGGGTGAAGGCGCCATAATCGAGATAGGATTTCACACGCGTCAGCGCCGAAATCAGCCGTTCGTTGCCGACCGCAAAACCCATGCGCCAGCCCGGCATCGAAAACGTCTTCGACATCGAAGTGAATTCCACCGCCACGTCGAGCGCCCCCGGCACCTGCAGGATCGAGGGCGGCGGCATGTTGTCGTCGAAATAGACTTCGGCGTAGGCAAGATCGGAGAGCACGATCAGGTCGTGCTTTTTCGCGAATGCCACCACGTCGCGATAAAATTCCAGATCGGCGACCTGCGCGGTCGGATTCGACGGGTAGCAGATCACCACCGCAATCGGCTTTGGATGCGAATTCGTGACTTCGCGCTCAAGCGCGTGGAAGAATTCCGGTCCCGGCTCCGAAGGCACGGAGCGGATCAGTCCTTCCGCCATCAGGAAACCAAACGCATGGATCGGATAGGACGGGTTCGGCACGAGGATCAGATCGCCGGGTGCGGTGATCGCCTGCGCCATGTTGGCGAAGCCTTCCTTGGAGCCGAGTGTGGCGATCACCTGCGTGTCGGGGTTCAGCTTCACGCCGAACCTTCTCCCGTAATAAGCCGCCTGCGCGCGCCGCAGTCCGGGAATGCCGCGGGAGGCCGAGTACCGATCCGTGCGCGGACGGCCGATCGTCTCCTTCAGCTTTTCCATGATGTGCGCCGGTGTGGGCAGGTCCGGATTGCCCATGCCGAGGTCGATAATGTCGGCGCCCTGGTTGCGTGCGGCGGCCTTCACCCGGTTCACGCTCTCAAACACGTAGGGCGGCAGGCGGCGGATGCGATGAAAGTCGTGCATCTTCAAGTCCTTGGACATGAATCGGGCAAATCAGGCGGCTGTCGGGTTTTCATAGCACCGATTGTCGGGGCTTTAGAAGCATAGCCTTTCCGTGCAATCCTAGCCGGGAAAGAACCGGATCAGCCGTCTAGCTGGCTTCTGGCGGCGTTTTCGCCTTGTCCTTGACCTTCTTCTTCGGTGCCGGTTGCTTCGGATCGGAATGGGCCTTGCCGAGCTTGGTCAGGTCCTCTTCCATTTTCTTCTGCTGGGCTTCCGTGAGGAGCGGGATGTTGGGGTTCGTCTCGATCGCAGGGGTCGCGATCGAGGGAAAAGGCGGCTGAAGGGCAGGCTTGGGCGGCAGCGACTTCAGGAAGCGGAAGTCGTCCCGCGGCAGGTCTTTCGCCGATACAGCAGGCGCGGCCTTTGGCGCTGGGTCCTGCTGCATCGGCGTTGCGGATTTCTTGCTCTTCCGCGAGGTTTTAGGCTCGGGCGAGGATGGAGGCTGCGGTGCAGCCTGCGCCAGAGGCTGGCTCGGAATCTGGGCGGTGACTTGGCTTTCGGCCAGCACCGGGGACTGAGGCAACGAATCCGAGGTCTGCGAGAGCACCGGCCCCGGCGTCTGCGCGCAACCCCCGATGACACCGAGTGCCAAAACGGCAGGCAACGCCAGCATCCGCGCCTTTCGCGGGCGCAGCATGGTTTCGGACAAAATTCTGCTTTGCCGGCCTGTCATTCTCTCTCGGGTGTCGGGTTCTTTGTAGTCTCGCGCTGTGTCGCGACTTAATATGGCGAAAGCGCGTTAACACCGCGACAAGGCCACCCGGGGCAAAACCCCGCAGAGGGAGCAATGCACGGCAACCAGAAGGACGGCACGGAAACGACCGGGCTCACGGCCCCCGGTCCGGCCGATCCTGAAGCGTTCGCAAAGAACCTCGCCCGCGTGGTGGAGGAAAGCGGCCGCGCGCTCGCCGCCTATCTCAAGCCGCGCGAGGAAGGCGAATTGCGCGACCAGGTCGCCGAGCAGATCACCGACGCCGTGAAATCCATCGGCCAGGTCGCCGAATACTGGCTCGCCGATCCGAAGCGCACGATCGAGGCGCAGACGAGCCTGATGCAGTCCTATCTCGATATCTGGGCGTCGGCGGTGAAGCGGCTTTCGGGCGAGGAAGCACCGCGCCCCGTTTCGCCCGCGCCCAACGACGCGCGCTTCAAGGACCCCGACTGGTCCGCCAATCCTTTTTTCGATGCGATGAAGCAGGCCTATCTCGCGACCGCCCACTGGGCCGACCGGATGGTGAAGGAAGCCGTCGGCATCGACCCGCACACGCGCCACAAGGCGGAATTCTACGTGAAGCAGATCGCCAACGCGGTCTCGCCGTCGAATTTCGTGCTGACCAATCCCGAACTCTGGCGCGAGACGCTCTCCTCCAACGCCGACAATCTCGTGCGCGGGATGAAGATGCTGTCGGAAGACATCGCGGCCGGCGGCGGCGTGCTTCGCATCCGGCAGACCGACGGCAGCCAGTTCGAGGTCGGCAAAAATCTCGCGACCACGCCGGGCAAGGTCGTGTTCGAGAACGAACTGATTCAGTTGATCCAGTATTCGCCGTCGACCGAGAATGTGCTCGCGGTGCCGCTCCTGTTCGTGCCGCCGTGGATCAACAAATTCTACGTGCTCGATCTCGGGCCGGAAAAATCATTCCTGAAATGGATCGTCGATCAGGGGATCACCATTTTCGTGATCTCATGGGTGAACCCGGATGCGCGGCTCGCCGCGAAAGGTTTCGCCGATTACATGCAGGACGGCATCATCGCCGCCCTCGAGGTGGTGAAGGAAATCACCAATGAGCCGAAGGCGCATGTAACCGGCTACTGCGTCGGCGGCACGCTGCTCGCCACCACCCTCGCCTGGTTGGCTGCCAAGGGCGAGGAGCGCGCGGTGAGTGCCACCTTCCTCACGACGCAGGTGGATTTCACGCACGCGGGCGACCTCAAGGTGTTCGTGGACGAAGCGCAGTTGCAGGCCCTTGAGAAGAAGATGTCCGAAACCGGCTATCTCGATGCCTCGAAGATGGCGAATGCCTTCAATCTTCTGCGCTCGAACGATCTGATCTGGCCCTATGTTGTGAACAACTACCTGAAGGGCAAGGCGCCCTTCCCGTTCGACCTTCTGTACTGGAATTCGGATTCGACGCGGCTGCCCGCCGCGAACCATTCGTTCTATCTGCGCAACTGCTATCTGGAGAACCGGCTCTCCAGCGGCGAGATGGAAATCGCCGGCGCGAAGATCGACCTGAAAAAAGTGATGGCACCGGTCTATCAGCTCGCTACGCGCGAGGATCACATCGCGCCGGCGAAATCGGTGTTCCTCGGCTCGAAATTTTTCGGCGGGCCGGTGCGTTTCGTGCTTTCCGGTTCAGGACACATCGCGGGCGTCGTCAATCCCCCCGCCAAACGCAAATATCAGTTCTGGACCGGCGGCGAAGTCGCGGGCGAACTCGAACACTGGATCGAGAAGGCGACCGAGCATCCGGGCTCGTGGTGGCCGGACTGGTTCATCTGGCTCGAAGGCCACGACCCGCGCCGCGTGCCCGCCCGCGAGCCCGGCAGCGCGAAATACAAGCCGATCGAGGACGCGCCGGGGCGTTATGTGAAGGTGAAGTCCTAATCGTCATTCCGGTTTCGCGCGCAGCGCGAAGACGAAACTCAATAAACCCAATGCGCGCGCATACGCATGCTGCCGGTCACGGGCTTGGCCGGAACAAACGCAACGCGCCGTCCTGCCCTTTTTTTGCGTGGCGTCTCGCGCCGTATCGCGCGATTCCAGAGCAGCACCAGAAGATCCTCCTCCGACATCGGGCGGCCGAACAGGTAGCCCTGCCCGATATCGCAGGTCAGCGCCTTCAGCGTCTTCAATTCCCCCGGACTTTCGATGCCCATGCCCACGGCAAGGCTGCCAAAGCTGTGCGCGAGGCTGATGACATGCCCGCAGATTTCCGCACGCTGCCGGTCGTTGTCGCAATTGCGCACCAGCGCGCGGTCGAGCTTCAATTCCGAGAACCCGACGCCGCGCAGCTTCGCGATGGTGGCGCACGCCGAATTCCATGCGTCCTTGCCGGCGAGCAGGGACGCGCCGAAATCGTCCACCGCGATGGAGAAACCGTAGCGGCGCAGCTCTGCTGAAATTTCCACCACTTCGTCAAAATTCTGCAGAACCTGATTTTCCGGAATGTCGAAGACGAGGCCGAGGTTTTTGCCGCCGTTCGGGCGGTGTTTGCGCACGAGGTCGACGACCGGAATCTTGCGCAGCGCCGGCATGCTCACATTGACCGCAAGCCGCACGTCCACGCCGATTTCACACAAATTCGCGCTGGTCTTGAGCGCGCTGATGAACGCCTTTTCTGTCAGCGCGACGATGGCGGCGCTCGATGCGTTCTGGATCAGTTCGCCCGCGGAGATCACGCGTTCCGGGGTGCAAAAACGCGCGAAGACTTCCACGCCGATCAGGCGCTTCAGCGTGAGATCGATTTTCGGCTGATACCAGAATTCGATCTGGCCCGAACGCAGAACGTCGTCGAGGTCGAATTTCCGCGTTACCGGCTGCGGAGCGATCCAGCAGAGATCATCGTCCTTGTTGGAAGCCAGCGTCATCGCGTTTCCAAGGTTGCTCACATGCTTCCGGGAGGCTCGCTTTCCGTGCTGGTATACAACCGCACCGCTTAAAAACGGCGCGTGCAATCCGTTAAAATTCGCGGTTTTCCCAAAAGCAAATTTCCATTCGATGCATGTGTTGCAGCGAACTATTTGGCAGTTTCGGCACCATCCTGCATTGACGCGCGCCTGAAGCGGCGTCCGGGTGGGTTGCGCGTTAAGCATAAAGCGCGGTGAAGCGCGTATGCCGAAGCCGGCCGAAAGGTTTCGTTAGGGAAACAAAGCGATTTGTTCGAGGCCTGCCGTCTCGGCGTAGCCGAGCATCAGGTTCATATTCTGCACGGCCTGACCCGACGCACCCTTCACCAGGTTATCGAGCGTCGAGATCACGATCGCCTTGCCGGGCATGCGGTCGGCGATGACGCCGATCTGCACGTAGTTCGAGCCGCGCGTATGCCGCGACTGCGGCACCGTGCCGAACGGAAGCACCTGCACGAACGGCTCAAGCTTGAAAAATTCCGCAAGCAGCTTGTGCATCTGCTCCGGCGTGGTGCCGCCTTCGGCCTGCACATAATGCGTGGCGTAGATGCCCCGGTTCATCGGTGCGAGATGGGGCGTGAAACTCGGCGTCACAGCGCGCTTGGCGGCGAGCGAAAATTCCTGATCGAGTTCGCCCATGTGCCGGTGATGCGCGACACCGTAAGCGTGGATGCCTTCGGAGACTTCCGAGAACAGCATCTGTTCTTTCGCGGCCCTGCCCGCTCCGGTCATGCCCGATTTGGAGTCGATCACAATGTCGTCCGGGCTGATGGCGCCGGCTTCCAGGAGCGGCACCATCGCGAGAATGGAGGTCGTGGTGAAGCAGCCGGGGTTGGCCACGAGCCGCGCTTTCTTGATTTCGTCGCGATAGATTTCGACGAGGCCGTAGACGGCCTCTTTTTGCAGTTCGACCGCCTGATGCGCGTGACCGTACCAATTTTCGTAGGCGAGCGGATCGGAGAGCCGGAAGTCGGCGGAGAGATCGACGACTTTCAGCTCCGGCTGCTTTTCCAGGAGCTCCTTGATGACCACCTGCGTCGTGCCGTGCGGCAGCCCGCAAAAAACCAGATCGAGCGCGCTCGCATCCATCTCCTCGATGGTGGTGAGCTTCGGCAGATCGAACTGCGCGAATTGCGGAAATACGGCCGCCATCGCCTGACCGGCCTTGCGGTCGGCGGTAAGCGCCTTGATCTCCGTCTTCGGATGCCGGAGCAGCAGGCGCAGCAGTTCCGCGCCGGTATAACCGGAGGCGCCGAGCACCCCGACCTGCGCGGAATTCTTGCCGCTTCTGGATTTTTTCGCTTCAGCCATATCCGTCACCTTTGGGCCGGGATGGATACAGGAAACGCGGGCGCTTTGCTACGGTTTCATTCCCGCCGGGGCGACGGTGGAGTTTCTGAGCCCCATCGCGTCGAAGGATTTTCGCACTTGTCCCGAAGCTTTCGCCTCCTCCACATAGGCGGAGACATAGGCGTGCGCAGCAGCCCTGCCCTTCGGCACGGCGACCGCCGTGGTCGAGTTCAGAAAACCGCCGTCGAGGATGCGCGAGCCGGGAATCTTGTCCACGAGCCCGAGCAGCGATTCCCGCGACAGCGCAATCGCGTCCGCCTTGCCTTCCTTCATCAGCGCGACACCGGCATCGACGCCGGGCACCGTGATGAAGGTCGCCTCCTTGGCGCTCGCCTGCGAGGCGCGGAAGGTGGCGGTGTTGTCGACGCCGGCGATACGCACCCCCTTGCCGACATCTTCAACCTTTTGAATCTTTGAGCCGGGCGCCACGAGATAGGTGCTTTGCAGAACGTGATAGGGCGCGCCGAAATCGATCACCTTTTTGCGCGTGTCGTCCACCGGCATAAAAGTAACATCCCACTTGTTCGCGTCGGCATCGCGGATGATTTCGCCCGAAGCGAGATAGGGCAGAAACTCGACCGCAACGCCGAGCTTTTTCGCCAGTCCGCGTCCGAGATCGACGGTCACGCCTTTATATCCCTCGCCATCCTTCACCGTGTAGAGCGCCGAAGGCGATGGCGACACGGCGATGGCGACGCGGAGCTTTCCGGTGGGGATCAGTTGTTTTTTCACATCGGCATCCTGCGCCAACGAAGCACCTGCGATCAGAAATGTTGCGGCGGTTATTCCGGCGATTGCGATTTTCATCATGTTCCTCCCGGCATTTTTTTCATGGCGCAAAGTCCGATGCAATTCATCGCGATGGTGGCGCCCGCAATCGCCGTGATTTCCGCGTGGTCGTAAGGCGGGCTCACTTCCATCACATCCATGCCCTTGAGGTCTAGATCGCCGAGCGCGTTCAGGATCATCAGCGCCTCGCGGCTTGAAAGTCCGCCCGCGACCGGCGTGCCGGTACCCGGCGCATGGGCGGGGTCGAGCGCGTCGATGTCGAAGGTGAGATAGGCCACCTTGTCGCCAACCCGCTCCTTGATGCGCTCGATGACGCCGCCGAACTCCAGCAGCGGCACTTCATAGGCGGAGACGATCTCAATGCCGAAATCCTGCGGCGCATGGGTGCGGATGCCGATTTGAATCGAGTGCTCCACGTCGATCAGCTTTTCCTTCACCGCCACGGAAACGAAAGAGCCGTGGTCGATGCGGTCCTCGCCCTCCGGGTGCCAGGTATCCTGATGGGCGTCGAACTGCACCAGCGCCAGCGGGCCGTGTTTTTTGGCGTGGGCGCGCAGCAACGGCAGCGTGCAGAAATGATCGCCGCCGAGCGTGAGCAGCTTCGCGCCCGATGCAAGGATCTCGCTGGCCTGCGCTTCGATTTCGCGCGCGACCGTTTCCGGCCGTCCATAGTCGAGTCCGCAATCGCCCCAGTCGATGACATTTAAAGTTTCAAACGGATCGAAACCGAACGGAAATTGCGGGTCGGTGTCCAGAATGCTTGAAGCCGCCCGCATCGCGCGCGGGCCGAAACGCGCACCCGGCCGGTTCGAGGTCGCCGCATCGAACGGCACACCCCAGACCACCACGTCCGCGCCCTCCAGCTCGCGCGAATAACGCCGCCGCATGAAGGACAGCGCCCCGCCATAGGTCGGCTCGGACTCGCCCGCTTTCAGCGAGCCGGTGAAGGCATGGTCGGTCGGACGCCGGGATTTGGTCATGATTCATTCTATCAGAACGTTACGCAAAGGAACGCCGTCATCCCGGACGCCGCGCCAAGCGCGGCGATCCGGGATCGCTCTCCGTCCGATGATGCCGGCTCTCGCCGCAAAACGGCTCGGCCGGGATGACGTTTTGAAACATTGCCCTAGAGCGACTACCACGTTACTTTGCCCTTCACTTCCAGAGGAGAAAAGCCAATGCCCGCCGACGGCACCTGGAACATCACGATCGATACGCCGATGGGTTCTCGGAATACAACGCTTGAGCTGAAAACCGCCGGCGACAAGCTGGAAGGCACCCAGTCGGAAGGCTCCAACAAAACGAGCATCACCGAGGGCCTCGTGGACGGCAACCATGTCTCCTGGAAAATCGGCATCGCGGACCCGATGCCGATGACGCTGGAATTCAAGGGCGAGGTCGAGGGTGACAAGATTTCCGGCAAGGCCGACACCGGCATGTTCGGCAGCTTCCCCTTCAACGGAACACGCAGCGCCTGAACCCGGCAATCAACGTGACGCAGACATTCAGTCATCCCGCCGGGCGGCTCGCGCACCAGTGGCGCAAGTTCTGGTGCCACGTATTGCCGGCGCTTGGCCAGAAGGATTTCGTGGTGCGCGCGCAGGGCGCGCGCTTCCGCATCAACAATGTGGACCTGATCGACCGCCACATCGGCTGGAACGCGATGTGGGAGCCGGTGCAGATGGAGCGGCTCGCAACGCTCTGCCGCTCGCGTCCGTTCGATCTGTTCCTGGATATCGGGGCCAACACCGGCTTCTACAGCGTGATGTTCGCGGTGAAGCATCTCACGCCCGACGTGGTGGCGTTCGAGCCGGACCCGCGCAATCGCGCCCGCCTGATCGACAATCTGCGGCTGAACAAGCTGGAGCACGCGGTGAAGGTGATG
The DNA here is from genome assembly GCA_022844205.1 of Xanthobacteraceae bacterium. Classification (GTDB taxonomy): domain Bacteria; phylum Pseudomonadota; class Alphaproteobacteria; order Rhizobiales; family Xanthobacteraceae; genus JAUSIF01. Next base: position 33,757 of record JALHMF010000016.1, read on the forward strand.
CCCTACGCGCTCGGCGACCAGAAAAAGACATCGAAGCTGACCCAGTCGCCGGAATTCAACCGCGGCGAGTCCTGGCTCGACCATGAGGACCAGCCCGCGGGTGCTGTGACCGTCACCGTCGACGAGCGCCGCTTCGACGACGAGTTCGCGATCAAGGGCAAGAATCTCATCATCAAGATGGATGTCGAGGGCTACGAATTCCGCACGCTCGCCGGCATGGAACGCACGCTGCGGGAGAACAACTGCTTTCTGCAGGTGGAACTCTACTCGCCACATATCGAAAAGCTGAAACAGGTCTTCGCGGATTACGGCTACCGTTATCTCGACACATTCGAGATCGATCACTATTTCACGAACATCGAGAGCGTTTGCTGACTCCCTTTCACCTCCCCCTGAAAGGGGGAGGTCGGCAACACAGTTGCCGGGAGGGAGTCAGCTGACCCCTCCCTGAACTGCTACGCAGTTCGACCCGCCCCTTTCAGGGGAGGGTTCAGTTGTGTTGTGGCATCATCCCCTTCCCTGATTCGCTGAAGAGAACCCATGGCCCGTTCCGCCGCCAAACATTCCAAGAAGCCCGCCAAAAAGACCGCCGCCCCGAAAAAAAAGGGCAAGGCGGCGCAGCCCGATCTGTTTGAAGATGCGTTGCCAAAAGCCGCCAAGGGCAAGGCCGCGAAGGCCGACAAGGCGCAGAAGGCAAAAACGGCCAAGGGAAATTCCGCTTACGGCGCGCAGCATATCGAGGTGCTGGAAGGGCTGGAGCCGGTCCGCCGCCGCCCCGGCATGTATGTCGGCGGCACCGACGAACGCGCCCTTCACCATCTCTTTTCCGAAGTCATCGACAACTCCATGGACGAGGCGGTCGCGGGCCATGCGACGTTGATCGAAGTGGAACTGACCGATGACGGCTATATCGCGATCTCCGACAATGGCCGCGGCATACCGGTCGAGAAGCATCCGAAGTTCAAGGACAGGTCCGCGCTCGAAGTGATCATGACCACGCTGCATGCGGGCGGAAAATTCAGCCACGATGTCTACGAGACATCCGGCGGCCTGCATGGCGTCGGCGTCTCGGTCGCGAACGCGCTGTCCGAGCATCTCGATGTCGAGGTCGCGCGCAGCGGCGAACTCTGGAAGCAGAGCTACAAGCGCGGCGTACCCACCGGGCCGGTGAAGCTCGCGGGCAAGGTGAAGCGGCGCGGCACGAAGATTCGTCTCAAGCCGGACGAGCAGATTTTCGGCAAGGGTGCCGCGTTCAGGCCCGAGCGCGTCTATCGCATGACCAAGGCGAAGGCGTATCTCTTCGGCGGCGTCGAGATCAAATGGTCGTGTGATAAATCGCTCACCAAGGGCACCGACATTCCCGAAAAGGACTCCTTTCATTTCGAGAACGGCCTGCGGGATTATCTAAGCCAGGAGATCAAGGGAAAAACCCTGGTGCATGCCGACATTTTCGGCGGCCGCTCCGAGAAAAAAGGCCTTGGTGCCGCCGAATGGGCGGTGGCGTGGATCGCCGACGACGACGGCTTCCTGAATTCCTACACCAACACGATCCCGACACCCGAAGGCGGCACGCATGAAGCGGGTCTGCGCAATGCGCTCACGCGCGGCTTGCGCGAGCACGCCGATCGCGTCGGCAACAAGCGCGCCAGCATCATCTCCGCCGACGACGTGATGGTGGGCTGCACGGCGATGCTGTCCGTCTTCATCCGCGATCCGGAATTCGTCGGCCAGACCAAGGATCGCCTTGCCACCGGCGACGCGCAGAAGCTCGTGGAAACCGTCGTGCGCGATGCGTTCGATCACTGGCTCGCCGGCAATCCCATCCAGGCCAATCGTTTGCTCGACTGGGTGGTGGAGCGCGGCGAGGAGCGGCTCCGCCGCCGCGCGGAAAAAGACATCCAGCGCAAATCCGCCGTCCGTAAGCTGCGTCTTCCCGGCAAGCTCGCAGACTGTTCGGACGCGGCCTCGCAAGGCTCCGAGATTTTTATCGTCGAAGGCGACTCTGCAGGAGGCTCCGCCAAGCAGGCGCGCGACCGCCGCTCGCAGGCAGTGCTTCCGCTGCGCGGAAAAATCCTCAACGTCGCCAATGCCGGCCGCGACAAGGTCTCGCAGAACCAGCAGCTCGCCGATCTGATGCAGGCGCTCGGCTGCGGCTCCGGCACGCACTACAAGGATGAGAGCCTGCGCTACGAGAAGGTCATCATCATGTGCGACGCCGACGTGGACGGCGCGCACATCGCTTCACTCCTGATCACGTTTTTCTACCGCGAGATGCCGAAGCTGATCGAGAACAAGCATCTCTATCTCGCCGTGCCCCCGCTTTACCGCCTCACCTACGGCGGCACCACGGTCTATGCGCGCGACGACAAGCACCGCGAGCAGCTGATGAAGACGGTGTTCAAGGGCAAGAGCAATATCGAGGTCGGCCGCTTCAAGGGCCTCGGCGAAATGCTGCCGTCACAGCTCAAGGACACGATGAACATCCACACGCGCACCCTGCAGCGCGTGACCGTGCGCGACGCCATGAAAGCCGCCACCTCGAAATCCGTGGAGCGGCTGATGGGCAACAAGCCCGAGGCGAGGTTTCAGTTCATTTCGGAGAACGCGGAGTTCGCGGAGGGGCTGGATATTTAGTCTTCGCAGCGGCTTTTAGGAGGCGGCATGTGGTTCATTGAAGACTACCGCAAAATGATTTCGTCCGCTGGACTCAAAACAACATTAATTTCATCTGCAATTTCTTTAACCAGCGTTTTAATCATTGGCTATCTTTGGTTCTTCAAAAGCCAAGTGATAAAATCCTCACTTTATTCATTATCCACTTGGCCTTGGGATTCTATCTTTGTCGTATTTTTTCTTCTGTTTTATTTTGTTGTCGGCATAGCGACTTGGATCGAAGGAATCGGACTTATCGCAGCATGCTGGAAAGCTGAGAGAGTTGCAGTTCCATTTTTAATAATTGGGTTCATTCTCGGGCCTGCCGCCAAAGTATTGGAATTGCTGTTTAAGGCCGTGAAGAATTCCAGCGTCGGTCTTATCCGACCATTTCTCCATCCATCATTAGCAGCAATACTGGATCGCTCAGTTGGTGTCTTTATTCTTATTTGGTGTTCA
>JALHMF010000017.1 GCA_022844205.1 Xanthobacteraceae bacterium
GTGATCAGCCGCACGGCCTCAAGCTTGAACTCTCGCGTAAACTTCCGCCTCTCCATGACGCACCTCCGGTCCCATGAAAACACCTAACTCGGTGTCTTCGGAACCGGGTGCAGGCCAGAATGATCGAATTACCAAAGCGCTTGCTAATATTCCAATTTACGATTCATGGGAAAAGAAACACATCGAAGATCGGCAGGTATTTTTAGCGAAACTAGGACAAAAAATCTGGATTGTATAATCGACTATTCTGCCGCCACGCGGCCCTTCTTCGCCTTCCCCGCCCGCGCGAGCACCGGCTTCAGAAACTCGCCGGTGTACCCGCGGGCTGGCGGCTCGCTTTCACAATATCTTCCGGCGTGCCGGTAGCGACCCTCGGGTCGAGCCCAAGGGCGGGCTTTCTCGCCGCCGGCGTCGCCGCCTTCGGGGCCGAGGCCGACGATCCAGTCCGTATCGTAACTATTTCGCCGCAACGGGCGTCAGTTCGAATACGCGGCCGTGTTTCGACGGCAAGGTCGCCCCGGCGCAGGGCAAGGCGAACCGCATCAAGCTTTCGCACGTCTTCGGGCGACAGGTACGGAGACCACGCGGTTTCGTCCTCGATCAGTTCGACCGGGACTTCGGCGGCATATTTGCCCTCGTGGATGAAATGCACGCTTCTCCGAGCCAAGGTCCTTCCCCTCGCGGCTCACGCTCCACCGCCAATTATGAGTCTGCCGAACCGCAGTATGGATTGCCGGGTCAAGCCCGGCAATGACAAGTAAGAAGTGGATGGCCGGGTCAAGCCCGGCCATTAGGTAACGCCGCCACACGCCGCTTCTTCGCCTTCGACGACCGCGCCAGCACCGGCTTGAGGAACTCGCCGGTATAAGATTTTTTCGCCCGTGCCAAGTCTTCCGGCATGCCTACGGCGACGATCTCGCGCCCGTAAATCTAACCCCTCGTCACATGCGCTGCCACCGTCAACCATCGCCCGGCGCGTTTGGCCCAGATGTCGGTGTAGCGGCCGCGCCCCTCGCTTCCGTCCGGTTTGGTGTAGCGCGTGGCGCCGTGGATGATTGCCACATCGCCCAGAATCCGAATCAGCACATCGACGGCATGTAGTCCCTTGATCGTCACAGGCTGCGCGGTCTGCGCGAGAAAGCCATCGCGGTCCTTCAGCGAGCCGTCGGGATTACTGTTCAGGAAATCCGGCGTGAGATGCTCTTCGAAAAAGCCGACATCGCCGTTCTGCACGGCGGCGACGAATGCTTCGTTGAGACGCACGAGTTCGCCGTGGTCGGCCTTTTGCGTTTCGGCGATGTGTTCGGGGCTGGTCAATGGCGTGTCTCTTACTTGTCATGCGCGGGCTCGTCCCCGCGCATCCCGCTTAGGAAGGCAATGCGTCCATGATCGGGATTGCCGGGTCAAGCCCGGCAATGACATGAAACCGGCCATGATGGAGAATACTACTCCGCCGCCACGCGGCCCTTCTTCGCCTTGCTGCCGCGCGCGAGCACCGGCTTCAGGAATTCGCCGGTATAGCTCTTCTTCGCCCGCGCGATGTCCTCGGGCGTCCCCACGGCAATAATCTCCCCGCCGGCGTCGCCGCCTTCGGGCCCGATGTCGACGATCCAGTCGGCGGTCTTGATCACATCGAGATTGTGCTCGATCACCGCCACCGTGTTGCCGCTGTCCACCAGCTCGTGCAGCACTTCCAGCAGCTTCGCGACATCGTGGAAGTGCAGGCCGGTGGTCGGCTCGTCGAGAATGTACAGCGTGCGGCCGGTGGCGCGCTTGCTCAGCTCCTTGGCGAGCTTCACGCGCTGCGCCTCGCCGCCGGACAGCGTCGTCGCCTGCTGGCCGATGTGGATGTAGCCGAGGCCGACGCGCGACAGCGTCTCCAGCGTGCGGCGGATGGTCGGCACCGCGGCGAACAGCTCCAGCCCTTCGTCCACCGTCATGTCGAGCACATCCGCGATGGACTTCTGCTTGAAGGTTACATCCAAGGTTTCGCGGTTGTAGCGCTTGCCCTTGCACACATCGCAGGTGACGTAGACATCCGGCAGAAAGTGCATCTCGATCTTGAGCACGCCGTCGCCCTCGCAGGCCTCGCAGCGGCCGCCCTTCACGTTGAAGCTGAAACGGCCCGGCTCGTAGCCGCGCGCTTTTGACTCGGGCAGGCCCGCGAACCAGTCGCGGATCGGCGTGAAGGCGCCGGTGTAGGTGGCCGGGTTCGAGCGCGGCGTGCGGCCGATCGGCGACTGGTCGATATCGATCACCTTGTCGAGGAATTCCATGCCCTCGATCTTGTCGAACGGCGCCGGCGCTTCGCTGGCGTCGTTCAGCTTGCGCGCGACGGCCTTGTATAGCGTGTCGATCAAGAGCGTGGACTTGCCGCCGCCGGAGACACCGGTGATGCAGGTGAACAGGCCGAGCGGGATTTCCGCGTCGACGTTTTTCAGGTTGTTGCCGCGCGCGTTCTTCACCTTCAGCATGCGCCTGGGATTGATCTTGCGCCGCTCGGGGGTCGCGATCTCCAGTTCGCCGGAGAGATATTTGCCGGTGATGGATTCCTTCGCGCGGATGATGTCGGCGGTGGTGCCCTTGGCGATGATGCGGCCGCCGTGGATGCCGGCGCCGGGGCCGATGTCGACGAGAAAATCCGAGCTGCGGATCGCGTCCTCGTCGTGCTCGACGACGATGACGGTGTTGCCGAGATCGCGGAGTCTTCTGAGCGTTTCCAAGAGCCGCGCATTGTCGCGCTGGTGCAGGCCGATCGAAGGCTCGTCCAGCACATAGAGCACGCCGGTGAGGCCGGAGCCGATCTGCGAGGCGAGGCGGATGCGCTGGCTCTCGCCGCCGGACAGCGTGCCGGACGCCCGCGCGAGCGTCAGGTAATCGAGGCCGACATCGACGAGGAAGGTGAGGCGCTCGTTCACTTCCTTCAGCACGCGCGCGCCGATGTCGTTCTGCTTTTGCGTGAGTTTCTTCGGCAGCTCCGCGAACCAGGTGCGCGCCGCGCGCACCGAAAGCCCTGCCACCTCGCTGATGTGCCGGGCATTGATCTTGACCGCGAGCGCTTCCGGCTTGAGGCGATGGCCGTTGCAGGTCTTGCAGGGAATGGTCGCGAAATAGCGCTCCATGTCCTCGCGCGCCCAGTCGCTTTCGGTTTCCTTCCAGCGCCGCTCCAGGTTGACGACCACGCCCTCGAACGGCTTCTTGGTGTCGAACTTGCGCGAGCCGTCGTTGTAGACGAATTTCACCTCGTCCTCGCCGGAGCCGTAGAGGATCACATCGCGTACCGTTTTCGGCAATTTGCTCCACGGCTCGTTGAGCGAGAATTTGTATTTGCGCGCGAGCGCTTCCAGCGTCTGCGCGTAGTACGGCGACTGCGTGCGCGACCACGGCGCCAGCGCCCCGCCGCGCAGCGTTTTTGAATCGTCCGGCACCACGAGCTGCGGATCGATTTCCTTTTCGACGCCAAGGCCGTCGCAGGCCGGGCAGGCGCCATGCGGCGAGTTGAACGAGAACAGCCGCGGCTCGATTTCCGTGATGGTGAAACCGGAAACCGGGCAGGCGAACTTGGAAGAAAAGATGATGCGGTTGGCGTTATCGAGATCGCCGCGCTTCATGCCCTCTTTTTCCCTCCCCCCTTGCGGGGGAGGGTTAGGGTGGGGGGTAGCTGCGTCGTAGCGACTATCTTTACGACCCCCCTCCCGCCCGCGCTTCGCGCGGTCGGCCTCCCCCACAAGGGGGGAGGCAACTGGATCCGCCAGCTCCACAATCGCGATGCCGTCGGCGAGCTTCAGCGCCGTCTCGAAACTTTCCGCGAGGCGCTGCGCGATGTCCGCGCGTACCACGAGCCGGTCCACCACCACATCGAGATCGTGCTTCAGTTTCTTGTCGAGTACGGGTGCCTCGGAAATCTCGTAGAACTTGCCGTCGATCTTGACGCGCTGGAAGCCGCGCTTCTGAAAGTCGATCAGGTCCTTCCGGTATTCCCCCTTGCGGCCGCGCACGACGGGGGCGAGCAGATAGATGCGGGTGCCTTCCTTCATCGCCAGCACCTTGTCCACCATTTGGGACACAGTCTGGCTCTCGATGGGGAGCCCGGTCGCGGGCGAATAGGGCACGCCGATGCGCGCCCACAACAGGCGCATGTAGTCGTAGATCTCGGTGACGGTGCCGACGGTGGAGCGCGGATTGCGCGAGGTGGTCTTCTGTTCGATGGAGATCGCCGGCGACAGGCCCTCGATGCGGTCCACGTCCGGCTTCTGCATCATCTCGAGAAACTGCCGCGCGTAGGCCGACAGCGACTCCACATAGCGCCGCTGGCCTTCGGCATAGATCGTGTCGAAGGCGAGGGAGGATTTGCCGGAGCCGGACAGCCCCGTGAACACCACCAGCTGGTCGCGCGGGATGTCGAGATCGACGCCCTTGAGATTATGCTCGCGCGCTCCCCGGATGGAGATGATGCGGGAGTCGGTTTCGAAGCGGCGGGGGCTGCGAGGCTTGTCGGTCACTTGATGGTGCTCGGGCCTGAATGTGCAATCTTGGAATGCGATGCCTGCAAGCACCTGCGGGTTTGGAACATAGGAAGAACGGGCGGTTTCCGCTAGTGCCTTGCAGCATTGGGGATAAGCCGTTTTGCACCAGATCGTTGCGTGCACGGAACCCGCCCCGCCGCTTATTCGTTGCCTCGCCGAATCTCCTTATTCGAGGGCAACCCATGGCAACGCGTGCGTATTGGTCCGGCCGCATTCGGCTGGCGCTGGTTTCGATTCCGGTCCAGCTCATCCCGGCGACCAAATCCTCCTCCAAGATCAGCTTCAACCAGGTCCACAAGCCGAGCGGCAAGCGCATCCGCTACGAGAAGGTCGTGCCCGGCATCGGTCCGATCGACACCGACGACATCGTCAAGGGCTACGAGGTCGAGAAGGGCAAATACGTTCTGCTCGAGGACAAGGAAATCGAGGATGTGAAGCTCGAGGCCAAGAAAAGCGTTGAACTCGTGCAGTTCGTAGACCAGCACGAGATCGATCCGATTTACTTCGAGCGCCCGTTCTTCGTGCTGCCGGACGAAGACAATGAAGACGGGGTCGAAGCCTATATCGTGCTGCGCGACGCGCTGAAGAAAGCGAAGAAGATCGGCCTCGGCCAGATCGTCGTGCGCGGCACGAGTTCGCTGGTGGCGCTGAAGGCCTGCGGCAAGGGCTTGCTCCTGGAAACGCTCCGCTACGCCGATGAAGTGCAGAAAGCCGACAAGGCCTTCTCCGACATTCCGAAAGCCGATCCGGGCAAGGACCTCGTCGAGATGGCGAGCGAACTGATCGAACGCAAAACCGCAAAATTCGACCCGTCTGCCTTTAAGGATAAATATCAGGTGGCGTTGCGCGAACTGATCGACGCGAAGCTGGAGAAGCGCGCCCCGCAGGCGATCGAGGAGACGGAGCGCGGCTCCAACGTGATCGACCTGATGGACGCGCTGCGGCGCAGCGTCGGAAAGGAAGGCAAGGGTGGCGGCAAGAAATCCGCCGCAAAATCCTCGGCGAAAGGCGCGCGTAAAAGCGCCAAACGCAAGGCCGCGTAGGAATGATCAAGGAGCGCGACCGCTTAAGGACGTATCGGGAGAAACGCGACTTCTCGCGCACCGCCGAGCCGGCCGGCGGCGCGTTCAAATCCGGCAAGAAGCTCAAATATCTGATCCAGAAGCACGCGGCCACGCGGCTGCACTATGACTTCCGCCTGGAGTGGGGCGGTACGCTGATGAGCTGGGCCATTCCGAAAGGTCCGAGCGAAAATCCGGACGACAAGCGGCTCGCCGTGCATGTCGAGGATCATCCCATCGAGTACGGCAAGTTCGAGGGCACGATCCCGAAAGGCGAATATGGCGGCGGCACCGTCATGTTGTGGGACCGCGGCTGGTGGATGCCGAACCAGGATGTCGATGAAGCGCTGGTTAAGGGAAAGATCAGCTTTCAGCTTCACGGAGAGCGGCTGAAGGGAAACTGGGCGCTCGTTCGCTTGCGCAAGCGCAGCGCGAAGGACAAGGACAACTGGCTCCTCATTAAGGAGAACGACGGCGAAGTCCGCCGCAAGGGAAAGCTCACGGTGGAGCGCGAACTGACCAGCGTTTCCACCGGCCGCAGCATGGAAGAAATCGCCGCCGGAAAGCACGGGAAGAAGGTCTGGCATTCCGGCAGCAATAAAAAAAAAGACTCGCAGGAAATCGAAATCGTAAGCGGAAGATCGCGCGCAAGCGCAAATAAACAGTCAGGCCAAAACCTGACCGGCCCCGCGCCCGCATTTTCCCCGCCGCAACTCGCAACGCTGGTCGATGCGCCGCCCGCCGGCAAGGAATGGCTGCACGAAATCAAATATGACGGCTATCGCGGGATCGCTTCGCTGGGCAATGGCGCCGTGAAAATCCGCACGCGCAACGGTCACGACTGGACGGACAAATTCCAGACATTGGTCCCGCCGCTTTCAGCGCTTCCCTGCAAGAGCGCCTTGCTCGACGGCGAAATCGCGGTCGCCGACAAGGACGGCCACACGAATTTTGGCGCCTTGCAGGACGCGCTTTCGGAAGGGCGAGGCGGCTTCGGCTATTACCTGTTCGATCTTCTCGAACTCGACGGCAGGGATCTGCGCAAGCGCCCGCTCTCGGAACGCAAGGCGGTGCTGAAAAAACTGCTCGCGGGTGCCCAGTGGCCGCTGTTTTATTCGGATCATATCGCGGGCGATGGCGACCGCGCTTTTGCCCATGCCTGCGACCTCAAGCTCGAAGGCATCATCTCCAAGCAGGCGAGCGCGCCCTATCGCTCGGGCCGCACCAAAAGCTGGCTCAAGAGCAAATGCGGAATGGAGCAGGAATTCGTCATCATCGGCTGGCGGCCATCCGGCAAAGCCGGCCGGCCGTTTTCGTCGCTGCTGCTTGCGGTGCGCGAGGAGGGCGAACTGCGCTATGCGGGCCGCGTCGGCAGCGGCTACTCGGATACGAGCCTCGACAATCTTTCGGCACTGTTCAGGAAGCACGCGCGCAAGGATTCTCCGGTGAAGGAAGTGCCGCGAGAGATCGTGCGGCAGGCTAAGTTCCTCGATCCGGTGCTGGTCGCCGAAATCGCCTTCCGCGGCTGGACGCGTGAAAATCTCGTGTGGCAGGGAAGTTTCAAGGGATTGCGCAGCGACAAGCCCGCGGGTGAAATCGTCAGGGAGCGTCCGATGCCAAAGGCTCAGGCCGTCAGCGTGAAGAGTTCGGAGGATGCCGGCGAAATCGCGGGCGTCCGGGTCACGCATCCCGACCGCGTCCTCTTTCCCTCGCAGGGCATCACCAAGCGCGAGCTGATCGGACACTACCTGAAAGTCGCAAAACTGATGCTGCCGCATGTCGAGGGGCGCCCGCTGGCGCTGGTCCGTTGTCCAAGGGGCAGCGAAAAGGATTGTTTTTACCAGAAGCACGCTTCCGAAGGCTGGCCGGACGATTTCAAGCGCATCCGCATCCGCGAGAAGTCCGGCTCCGACGAATACATGTACATCGAGGATGAGCGCGGGCTCGTGGCCGCCGCCCAGATGGGCGTACTGGAACTGCATCTGTGGGGATCGCGCGTGGAGGCGCTTGAAAAGCCCGACCGCATGGTCTTCGACCTCGATCCCGACGAAGGCTTGCCCTTTGCCAAGGTGAAAGACGGGGCGAAGGAACTGAAAGAGCGCCTGGAAGACATCGGCCTGAAGTCGTTTCCGATGACGACGGGCGGGAAGGGCATCCATGTGGTCGTGCCGCTCGCCCCCAAGCATTCGTGGGACCAGCATCGCGACTTCGCCGAGGCGCTGGCGCGCGTGATGGCGGAGGAAAGCCCGCAGCGCTACGTCGCCCACATGTCGAAGGCGAAGCGGAAGGGAAAAATCTTCATCGATTATCTGCGCAACCAGCGCGGCTCGACGGCGATCGCTCCTTACTCGTCGCGCGCCAAAGCGGGCGCCACCTTCGCGCTGCCCGTTGCATGGTCCGCGCTTTCACGCTTGCAGAACGCGCATCCGGGCCTGATCGGCAAGACGAAGCCCGGCGCCGATCCGTGGACGGGATATTTCCGATTGCGGCAGTTGCTGCCGCTCGGGAAAAAATCGCGCTGAGCCGCGTCTTGAATCCGTCACCGAAACTTCGCAAGGAACCGTCGTCCAAATCGTTAATTTTATTGAAGAAATGGGCGTTTTAGGCTGGGGAAAAATAGTGGACATTTGGGGAACATCGGAAGATTTTACCGTCCGCCGAGGGCCGGGCGGGTACGTGTGTAAAACCACATCTTAGCCGCTTGCCAGTGGAACGACTTGTTTGTAGAACAAAGCACGAACACTGAAAATACCCCGCTTTTGGCTGCCCCTGTGGAAAAACATTTAACGGCAGATGTTGACCGGGAGATTGGGTCTAGGGTGTTTTCAGGGCGTCAAAACGGGCTCGATCGGGCCGAATTACGGAGTGTGTCATGGCGGGAAGCGTCAACAAGGTCATTCTCGTCGGCAATCTCGGCGCCGATCCTGAGATCCGCCGCACGGCTGACGGCCGCCCGATCGCGAACCTGCGCATCGCCACCTCCGAAAGCTGGAAGGACAAGAACAGCGGCGAGCGCAAGGAAAAGACCGAGTGGCACCGCGTCGTGATCTTCTCCGAAGGCCTCTGCCGCGTGGTCGAGCAGTACCTGAAGAAGGGCGCCAAGGTTTACATCGAGGGTGCGTTGCAGACCCGCAAGTGGACCGACAAGGAAGGCGTCGAACGCTACTCGACCGAGGTGGTGCTGCAGGGCTTCAACTCCACGCTGCAGATGCTGGACAGCCGCGGCGGTGGCGCCGGCGCATCGGGCGGCGACCTCGATGACGCGGGCAGCGATTTCGGATCATCCGGCCCGATGGGCGGCACCCGCAAGCCGGCGGTGGCCGGTGCCCGGCGCGGCGACATGGACGACGAGATTCCGTTCTGATCCAAGTGTGTCATGCCCCGCCAACGGGTCCGCGCAAAGCGCGGCCCGATGACAGGCTCCAGCGGGGCATCCAGTAAGCTCAGTCGCTAAGGAATTTGCCGAAGGCGATTACTGGATCGTCCGCTTTCGCGGACGATGACAGTAGGAATCCAAGCGATACATGAACCTCGCGCCGCTTCTCACCGCCTCGCTCCCCATCAAACTCCACGCCTTCGCCGCGATGGGCGCGTTCGTGCTTGGGCTCATGCAAATCCTGGCCCCGAAAGGCACGCTTTCGCACCGCGCAATCGGCTGGATTTGGGTGATCCTGATGGCGGTGGTGTCGCTGACCTCATTCTGGATTCACGAGATCAATCTCTGGAGCCAGTGGAGCCCGATCCATCTGCTCTCGATCATGGTGCTGATCCTGCTGCCCTACGGGATCTGGCGTGCACGGAGGCATCAAGTCCGGGGGCACAGCGTCACGATGGTGTCGATCTTCCTCGGCGGCCTGATTATCGCCGGCATCTTCACGTTTGTGCCCGGCCGCATCATGTATGACGTGCTGTTGGGCGGCTGACGGCGCCCTGGTTTTCCGCCCGCCAAAACGCCTCATAAGACACTGAAATTATTGAGATAATTAGACCGCCCTTCCGCCGTCATTTCTGGCTTTGTCAGGCGGAATCAGCTAGAGTTTCCGCACTCCTGATTTGCCGATATTTTTCGCGAGGATAGAGGCCTTTGGCCGACACCGTGACACCGCCGCCCGGAGGCGACAGCCCTTCGGACATCAAGCCCGTATCGATCACCGACGAGCTGCGCCGCTCCTACCTCGATTACGCCATGAGCGTGATCGTGGCCCGCGCGCTGCCCGACGTGCGCGACGGCTTGAAGCCCGTGCACCGGCGCATCCTCTATTCGATGTTCGAAAACGGCTACGACTGGAACAAGCCGTATCGCAAGTCGGCCCGCGTGGTCGGCGATGTCATCGGTAAATATCACCCGCATGGCGACCAATCGATCTACGACGCGCTGGTGCGCATGGCGCAGGAATTTTCCATGCGCCTGCCGCTCGTGGACGGGCAGGGCAATTTCGGCTCGATCGACGGCGATCCGGCCGCGGCCATGCGCTACACCGAAGTGCGGCTTGAGAAAGTCGCCCACGCGCTGCTCGACGATCTCGACAAGGAAACCGTCGATTTCCAGGAGAACTACGACAACTCCGAGCGCGAGCCGACGGTTCTTCCCGCGCGCTTTCCGAATTTGCTGGTCAACGGCGCCGGCGGCATCGCCGTTGGCATGGCGACGAACATTCCGCCGCATAATCTGGGTGAAGTGATCGACGCCTGCATCGCGCTGATCGACAAGCCCGAACTCACCGTCGAAGACCTGATCGAGATCGTGCCGGGGCCGGACTTCCCGACCGCCGGCATCATTCTCGGCCGCGCCGCGATCCGGCAGGCCTATATGACCGGCCGCGGCTCCATCATGGTGCGCGGACGCGTGACCACCGAGCCGATGCGCGGCGAGCGCGAGGCGCTCATCATCACCGAAATTCCGTATCAGGTGAACAAGACCACCATGATCGAGAAGATCGCCGAGCTTGTTCGCGAAAAGCGCATCGAGGGCATCGGCGAAATCCGCGACGAGTCCGACCGCGACGGCATGCGCGTGGTGCTGGAACTGAAACGCGAGGCGATGGGCGAGGTGGTGCTGAACCAGCTCTACCGCTTCACGCCCCTGCAGCAGAGTTTCCCCGCCAACATGGTGGCGCTCTCCGGCGGCCGCCCGTCGGTGATGAACCTGCTCGACCTCATCTCCGCCTTCGTCGGTTTCCGCGAAGAGGTCGTGGGCCGCCGCACCAAATACCTGCTCAAGAAGGCGCGCGACCGCGCGCATGTGTTGGTCGGCCTCGCCATCGCGGTCGCCAATATCGACGAGATCATCAAGCTGATCCGCACCGCGAAAGACCCGAACACCGCGCGCGAGGCCTTGATGGGCCGCGACTGGCCGGCGAAGGACGTGGTTTCGCTGGTCGAACTGATCGACGACCCGCGCCACAAGGTATCATCCAAGGGCACTTATAAACTTTCGGAAGAACAGGCGCGCGCGATCCTCGATCTGCGTCTGCAGCGCCTGACCGCCCTCGGCCGCGACGAAATCGGCGCGGAGCTGGACGGCCTCGGCAAGGAAATCGCCGAGTATCTGGAAATCCTGAAGAGCCGCCCGCGCATCCGCGGCATCGTCAAGGACGAGCTTTCCGCCATCAAGGCCGAGTTCGGCACCAAGCGCAAAACCGAAATTGCCGAAGCGCAAGACGAGGTCGACGAGGAAGACCTGATCCAGCGCGAGGAGATGGTCGTCACCGTCTCGCACGCGGGTTACGTCAAGCGCGTGCCGCTTTCCACCTATCGCGCGCAGCGCCGCGGCGGCAAGGGCCGCGCCGGCATGCAGACGCGCGAGGAAGATTTCGTCACGCGGCTGTTCGTGGCGAGCACGCACGACGAGGTGCTGTTCTTCTCCTCGAAGGGCAAGGCCTACACGATGAAGGTCTGGCGGCTGCCGCTCGCGGCCCCGCAGGCGCGCGGCAAGGCGTTCGTGAACCTACTGCCCATCGAGCCGGAGGAAAAACTCACCTCCATCATCACGCTGCCCGAGGACAAGGCCGAGCGCGAGAAGCTCAACATCATGTTCGCCACCACCGGCGGCACGGTGCGCAGGAATTCGCTTTCGGACTTCGTGGACATCCGCCGTTCCGGCATCATCGCGATGAAGCTGGAGGAGGGCGAGTCGATCGCCGACGTCGCGATCTGCACCGACAACGACGACGTATTGCTGTCCACCGCCGTAGGCCAGTGCATCCGCTTCCCGGTTTCCGACGTGCGCGTGTTCCAGAGCCGCAACTCGGTCGGCGTGCGCGGCATCCGGCTGGAGAAGAAAGACAAGGTCATCTCCATGGCGATCATCCGCCATATGGAAGCTTCCTCGGAAGAGCGCGTGGCCTATCTCAAGATGGCGAACGCCGTGCGGCGCGGCGACGAGGCCGAGGACGGAGACGACGAGGAGGAAAAGGTCGCCTCCATCGAGCTATCGCAGAAGCGCTACGCCGAAATGGGCGCCGCCGAGCAGTTTATTCTGACATTGACCGAGCGCGGCATGGGCAAGCGCAGTTCCTCGTTCGAGTACCGGCTCACGGGGCGCGGCGGCAAGGGCATCGTCGCGATGAAACTGTCGAAGCGCACCGGCGCCATCGTCGGCTCGTTCCCGGTGGAGGAAGCCGACCAGATCATGCTCGTCACCGACGCGGGCAAACTGATCCGCACGCCGGTCGCCGGCATCCGCATCGCCGGCCGCTCGACCCAGGGCGTGATCGTGTTCGATACGGCGGAAGACGAGAAGGTCGTCTCGGTCGAGCGCATCAGCGAGGAAGCCGAAGGCGGGGAGTAATATTGGCGCCGCCCATCCACCTCATCCTGAGGAGCCGTGCCGATCTCGGGTAAACCCGAGATCAGATTTTTTGTGCGCAAATCGGCTAATGCCGACTTGCGTAAGCGCGGCGTCTCGAAGGAAGAAGGTGGCCTCATGCTTCGAGACGCGCTGCTTCGCAGCGCTCCTCAGCATGAGGCTATAGGCGACGCGGTTAACTCACCCCTTAAACCCGCCGTCATCCAGAAACTTCTGCTCTTCCGCCGTCATCTCCCGCCCCAGTGCCGGATTGCGATGCGGGAAGCGGCCGAAGCGCTTCACAATATCCCGATGCTCGATCGCGTGCTTCAGTGTTTCCTCGTCGAGCGCGCGATTGAGTTCGACCGCGCGTTCCTGCAACGAGAGATTTTCCGCGTGCGAGAGCGGCAGATAGAAGAACAGCCGCAGGTCTTTTTCGACGTTCTGGTCCAGATTTTTCGAGATGGCGGCGAGCGCGAAATGCTGCGCCAGGAGATCGGTCGCGAACATGTGTCCGCTGCCGCGAAAACAATTGCGCGGAAGCTGGTCCAGCAGCAGGATGAGTGCCAGGGCGCTGTCCGCATTCTCCATCCAGCCGTCGAGTTCGCGCCGGGCGGCGGAAAAATGCAGTTCCATGAAGCGTCTGCCGAATTCGGCATCGAAAGCGGGATCCTTGCGGAACCACTGATCGTAGCCTGCATTTTTCCAGAACTGGACGATCTCGGCCGCGCGGGTGTCGGTCATTCGTCCTCAAATCCAGCGCGACAGATACCAGGCGAGGCCCGCCGGAATGCCGAACATCGGCACGAAGGCCACAGCCTCGTTGATCAACGGAATGTTGTGATGGAAAGCGCCGTTGTAGAAATTGTACGCGGCGTAGACAAACCACATGCCGACGAAGGCATTGGCGAGGCCCGCCGACAGGCCTTCGTTTTTCAGGACGAAGCGCGAGACCAGATAGAAGACGGCGAGCACCGCAAGTCCGGTAAGCGTGACTTTCAGGATGTGCATTGGATAGCCCCGGATTCGTGCCGATTATGGGCATCGCACGAAAACGTGTCCACAGGCGCTGCTGAAATCCATTTCAGTCCACCCGTCTAATGCGCGGGCATTTCGAATGGCTGCGTTGATGAACTCATTAAAAAATCGCGAATAACCTTCGCGTCACGATTTTGCCCGATCTACGAAACATTCGCGCCGCTTTGGTTCCTTGCACGAGCACCGATCACGCGTGCTTGATGCGTTGCGACAAAATGGTCGCCGCAACGCCGCAACTTTTCAGCCGCCTGCCGTGTTGCCTCCTTGTCGTTGTAGCGGCTGTGCGAATCCTTGCGCGGCCGTGAAAATTAAAAAGGAGCAATGACATGAAGAAACTTATGGCAGTGATCGCCGTCACCGCGACTCTCGCGACACCGGCATTCGCCCAGTACACGTACAACCCGGCGACGGGTGAATACCTTCAGTCTCCGCGCACGAACATGACCGAAGTGTATGTTCAGGGTTCCGCCCCGCGCGCCCTGTACACCCAGCGTGGTGTCATGACCGATCCGGATCCGTTTATCGCCGGCTCGATCCTACGCAACTACAACTTCTATCAGAACCTCAACAACTAATCCTGTTGACGCTTAAAAAGGAGACGGGCCGCAAGGCCCGTCTTTTTTTATGAGGTTGGCATACGAAATTCTCGCGTTTTAGCGATCCCGGCTTTCGTCGCGCCTTGAAACATCCGCCCCCAGCTTCGGCGCTTGCCCTGGGCAGGTCACAAGCGCTGTGTTCGCCGTCGTTTTTGGATTGGCGGCGGTCGTCATTACCATCCCGTTGTGGTTAATCGCGAACCGCCGCCGATCAGACGGCGCATAGCAGCCCATCCTTGCCCACAGCACTTTGAGCCGCTAACCCTTACCAATGTCCCGCACCGCTCTCTATGCAGGTTCGTTCGACCCGATCACCAACGGCCATCTGGACGTGGTGAAGGGTGCCTGCCGCCTTTGCGACAAGCTCGTACTCGCGATCGGCACCCATCCCGGCAAGCAGCCGATGTTCAGCGCGGATGAGCGGCTCGCGATGCTGAAGGAAGCTTGCGGTCCGCTCGCGGCAGCGGCGAAGGTGCAGCTCGAATGCATCACGTTCTCGGACCTTGTCGTGAGCGCCGCGAAGCGCACGGGTGCCACGATCCTGATCCGCGGCCTGCGCGACGGCACCGATTTCGATTATGAGATGCAGATGGCCGGCATGAACGGCGAGATGGAGCCGGGGGTGCAAACGGTTTTCCTGCCGGCGTCACCGGCTGTTCGCCCCATCACGGCGACACTCGTGCGCCAGATCGCTTCCATGGGTGGCGATGTTTCCGCCTTCGTGCCGCCCGCGGTCGCCAAAAAACTCGCCGCCAAGCGCAAAGGCTAGGCGGCGACGCAAGCCAAGATGGCCACCGAAGAAACGATTAAAATTCGCATTGATTCCCCTTGATCTCCGTTGTTGCCCCGTTCGGAGATTGGACAGGCTGTAGCAACTGTCGTACCAAAGCTCCGGAAACAAACAGGAATTAACGCGCCGACGATTTCCGCTCCGCCCTTGCGTCTTGCCGCTGACTTCGGCGATGCAGGCGGGTAAAAACTCCAGCCATTTGAAATCTGCTCAATAAGTGAGAGAGGAATGATGAAAACTCGTGCAAGTCTGGCCGTGCTCGCTGCGGCTTTTTTCCTGGCGCTGCCGATCGCGATGGCGACGGGTCAAGGCAAATTCTCCAATCCCGCCTCGCTGAACGAGCAGGCGCCCGCCAATTACAAGGTGCGCTTCGATACCAGTAAAGGCAGCTTCGTCATTGAAGTCATCCGCGACTGGGCACCGAACGGCGCCGACCGCTTCTATAACCTTGTGACAAACGGCTTCTTCGACGACACGCGCTTTTTCCGTGTGGTCAAGAACTTCATGGTGCAGTTCGGCATCAACGGCGATCCGGCGGTGAGCGCGAAAATGCGCGAAGCCCGCATCCAGGACGATCCGGTGAAGCAGACCAACCGGCGCGGTTACATTACTTACGCAACATCCGGACCCAACTCGCGCACCACGCAGGTCTTCATCAACACCAAGGATAATGGCGGCCTTGACAGCCAGGGCTTCTCGCCCTTCGGGCGCGTGATTACCGGCATGAATGTGGTGGACGCACTCAACGGCGAATACGGCGACGGCCCGCCCGCCGGCCCCGGCCCGAACCAGAACCGGATTCAAACGCAGGGCAATGCTTATCTCAAGACGGATTTCCCCAACCTCGACTTCGTCAAGAAGGCTACGATCGAAAAGTAAGAGGAGAACAAGATGGCCGATACCGAAAACACGTTGATCCTGGAGACCACACAAGGTCCGGTGAAGATCGAGATGAAACCGGATCTGGCGCCGGGCCACGTCGCGCGCATCAAGGAGCTGGTGAAAGAGGGCTTCTACGACGGCATCGTCTTTCACCGCGTGATCGACGGCTTCATGGCGCAGACCGGCTGCCCGCAGGGCACCGGCACCGGCGGCTCCGGCAAGAAGCTGAAAGCCGAATTCAACAGCACCCCGCACAAGCGCGGCACGGTTTCCATGGCGCGCGCCGCGAGCCCGGATTCCGGCGACAGCCAGTTCTTCATCTGCTTCTCCGACGCACGCTTCCTCGACAACCAGTACACGGTCTGGGGCGAGGTGATCGAGGGGATGGATAACGTGGACAAGATTAAGCGCGGCGAGCCGGTGAGCAATCCGGACAAGATCATCTCCGCGATGATGGCGGCGTAAGCCATCTACCTATTCAAGAAAATTCCGTCATCCTGAGGTGCTCGCCCGCAAGGGCGAGCCTCGAAGGATGAACGGCCGCACCCTTCGAGGCCCGCGGCTGCGCCGCTCGCACCTCAGGGTGACGGCGTGTAATGGATGATGGATGCGCACCTCTCTCTTCGACTTCGATCTGCCGCCGGAGCGCATTGCGTTGCGCCCGGCCGATCCGCGCGATGCGGCGCGGATGCTCGTGGTGCATCCGGGACATTCGCCTGAACTGGAAGACAGAGGCATTCGCGATCTGACGCTCCTCATGAATCGCGGCGACGCATTGGTCCTGAACAATACGAAAGTCATTCCGGCGCGGCTCGAAGGCGAGCGCGTGCGCGATGAATCGCGCGTGAAAGTCGAAGCGACGCTGGTGAAGCGCGTCAGCGGCGAATCCTGGCGTGCGCTCGCCAAACCCGGCAAGCGCCTGCAAGTCGGCGACCGCATCCGCTTCGGCAATGAAGGACGCATCTGCCTGCTCGGCAATCTCGACGCCACGGTCGAGGAAAAAGGCGAGGGCGGCGAAGTGCTGCTGCGCTTCGATTTTCACGGGCCGACGCTGGACGAGGCGATCGAGGCGCTCGGCCATGTACCGCTGCCGCCTTATATCGCCGCGCGCCGTCCCGACGATGAGCGCGACCGCACAGACTATCAGACCGTCTATGCCGCGCATGAAGGTTCGGTCGCGGCACCCACGGCGGGCCTGCACTTCACGCCGGAACTCTTGAAACAGATCGAGGCGGGCGGCGTCTCCATTCACTATGTAACGCTGCATGTGGGCACCGGCACGTTCCTGCCGGTGAAGACCGAAGATACCCGCGACCACAACATGCATTCGGAGTGGGGCGAGGTCAGTGCCGCGACCGCGGACGCACTGAACCAGGTTCGCGCCGCCGGCGGAAAGATCTTCTCGGCGGGCACGACGGCATCCAGGCTCCTGGAAAGCGCGGCTGACGATTCCGGCCGCATCCAGCCGTTCATCGGCGAAACGGCGATCTTCATTTCTCCCGGCTACAAGTTTCGCGCCGTGGACCGGCTGCTGACGAATTTTCACCTGCCGCGCTCAACGCTGTTCATGCTGGTCTCGGCGTTTTCCGGGCTTGAACGGATGCAACGCGCCTATGCACACGCCATTCAGTCGGGCTATCGCTTCTATTCCTACGGCGATGCGTGTCTGTTGTATCCGGAAACGAAATGACCCAATTCTCATTCAGGGTTTTGGCGACCGACGGCGCGGCCAGGCGCGGTGAAATCACGACCCCGCGCGGGGAAATCCGCACGCCGGCCTTCATGCCGGTTGGCACTGCCGGTACCGTGAAGGCGATGCTGCCGGAGCATGTGCGTGCCGCGGGCGCCGACATCGTGCTCGGCAACACCTATCACCTGATGCTGCGCCCCGGTGCCGAGCGTGTTGCGGCCCTCGGCGGGCTGCACAAATTCATGAACTGGCCGCGCCCGATCCTGACCGACTCCGGCGGCTTTCAGGTGATGTCGCTCGCCAAGCTCCGCAACATCGAGGAAAAGGGCGTCACCTTCAGTTCGCATCTCGACGGCAGCAAGTTCGAGCTTTCGCCCGAACGCGCCATTGAAATCCAGATGCTGCTCGGTGCCGATATTTCCATGCAGCTTGACGAATGCGTGCGGCTACCCGCAACGCCGGACGAAATCGACAAGGCCATGCGCCTGTCGCTGCGCTGGGCGGAACGCTGCAAGCGGGCGTTTGAGGGCGCGGCATCCGGGCGCGCGCTGTTCGGCATCATGCAGGGCGGCGACTCGCTGCCCTTGAGACAAGAGTCCGCCCGCGCGCTCGTGGACATCGGCTTTCACGGCTACGCCATCGGCGGCCTTGCGGTCGGCGAGCCGCAACCCATCATGCTTGCGATGATGGAGGCGGCGGTGCCCGAACTCCCGGAGAATCGGCCGCGCTATCTTATGGGGGTCGGCGAGCCGGACGATCTGCTGCACGCCGTCGCGCGCGGCATCGATATGTTCGATTGCGTCTTGCCGACGCGGGCGGGGCGTCATGCGCTCGCCTACACGCGATTTGGAAAACTCAATCTGAAGAACGCGCGCTTTGCCGAGGACAATCGTCCGCTGGACGAAACGAGTTCATGTCCGGCGGCGCGAGATTATTCGCGCGCCTATCTGCATCATCTCGCGAAGTCGAACGAGATTCTCGGCGCCATGCTGCTGACGTGGGCGAATATCGCTTATTATCAGGAGCTTATGCAAGGAATGCGAACCGCGATCTCCGCCGGAGCGCTTGCGGAGTTTTCCGCACAGGCGCGCGCTGGATGGGAAAGAGGGATTCTGTAAGTGTCATCGTCCGCGAAAGCGGACGATCCAGTAATACCTGAGTCAAAATGAAACTTCAGCGATTACTGGATGCCCCGCTGGAGCCTGTCATCGGGCCGCGCTTTGCGCGGACCCGTTGGCGGGGCATGACAATAAAGAGTCACCGAATATCGAATCGGATCGGTGCCGCGAAATCGAGTTGCGCGCGCTGGATGCCCGCCGGGAACGACGGAAAGGGCGATGCCCGCTGCACCATCGAAAGGGCCGCCTGATCGAGCACCGAAGTCCCGCTCGATCCCGCAAGCGATGCCGAGGTCACGCGGCCGTTCGAGGCGAGCGAGAAGCGCACGCGCGCAACACCGGTGATGCCACGGCTTTGCGCCTCGGACGGATACACGCGATGGCGCTGCAGATGCGCCAGCACTTGCGCCTGATAGGAGGAGACCGCGGCGCGCGCGCCTGCATCGGTATT
Source organism: Xanthobacteraceae bacterium (assembly GCA_022844205.1). Classification (GTDB taxonomy): domain Bacteria; phylum Pseudomonadota; class Alphaproteobacteria; order Rhizobiales; family Xanthobacteraceae; genus JAUSIF01. The sequence goes on from JALHMF010000017.1 coordinate 18,940, forward strand.
TCCGCCCGCGCCTGCGCGGCCCTGTGAGGCCGAAGAAGCGGAACGGTTCGGATTGGCGGCGGCGGTCGGCGCCGCATCGGCGATTTTCCGTTCCGCCTGTTTTTCGGTTTTTTCCCTGGTGATTTCCTCTGTCTTCGGTTCCGGCTTTTTTTCCTCGTTCACCGCTTTCGGCGCCTCGGAAACGGCGGCGGTTTCTGCTTGCTTCGGCGGAGCAAGCTCCTCCTGCACGAGCGCAATCCTCTCCGCTTCCTTCGCGGCCTCCACTTTCGTCTGTTCCTCTTTCGGCTGCGGCTTCGGCTCCGCGCGCTGCTGCGGCGTGTTGGGCGAAACCTGTTTTGCGTCTCTCGTAAAATTCGTTTGCTTCGATGCGGCCGGCATTGGCGCGTTTACGATCACATCCACGTCCATGACGATGGCCCCGTCGTTGGAAGCGGAAGCGGCGGCTCCGCTGGCGCGCGCGAGGTCGTCTTCGTTGCGAAGATGGAATGCGAGGATGAATGCCCCGTGCAGCACGATCGAGGCGATGGCCGCGATCCGCACCCATTCGCGCACGCGCGGCGTGAACAGGGTCGGCCGCTCGGCGGTGGCGGGCGACTCCGGCAGCTTCGTGACAGTCTTGGCCGCGCCCGTTTTCACCGCGCCCGGAGACTGCACTTCGGGCGCCTCATGCTTGCGATCCGCAAACAGCAGCATGACGGCAGGCGCGTCCTGCGCCTGCTCATCCTTCGGTTTCGGAACGTTCCGCTTGGGCATCATGGCCCTCGCTCTATATCAGGCCGCCTGGTCTTTTGGCAGCAAGGAAATCACCGGCTCAAAGCCTTCGAACTCCGGGTGTCCGTGACAGGCCGGCCCTGTTCCGCGAGTTCTTGGGAGCAGCGGAGAAACGTCCCGGCAGAAATTCCGGCACGCGGACGCGGAACTGACGCGGAATCTGCGTGAAAAATATCTTGCGGCGCAGGCGGCTCCCCGGCCGCTCATTGGCATCTGCTGGTACAGCGGCCATCACGGGAAGGACCTGCCTTCGTTGCAGCACTGGAGCGATTTCATTGCGCGCAGCGATGCGGATTTTGTTTCGCTGCAATATGGAAGCGTCTCCAAAGATGTAAGCGTCCTCGGCATGAATCGCGTGGTTGTGGACGAGACAATCAATCAGCTTGTCGACATGGATTCTTTCGCTGCCCAAGTCTGTGCGCTTGACGGCGTCATCACCATCATGAACACGCTTGCCCATGTTGGCGGGGCGTTCAATGTGCCGACAGCGGTTTTGCGTGACGACTGGTTCCGTCGTGATTTGCCAGTGCTGAGTGATCGCGTTCCGTGGTTTCCGAATCTGCGCGCGGCCGGGAAGGATCTGCGCGGCTGGCCCTTGGTATTCGACAATGCGTTAGTAAAATTGCGGCAGATGTGGCGGCAAAGGGATTGATTGGTGGGCCGCGGGGAGGGACTTCAACATGGTATACTTCAAAGTGCTTCACTCGCGGAGGATGAAAGCGTCGGGGGCTTGCCTTATCTGGCTGGCGTTTGTTCGGCTCTTCAAGTCCAAGAAATCGCTTCTGCGTCATCGGCGTTGCCGCACCGAATGGAATTTCTCGATTTTTCTCTCTCATGAAGCATTGGCCAAGGGGGTACAAATGCACATTAAAGGACGCTTCATACTGCTGGATAATCGGGCCAACGCCGATTCGGTGAAGACCATGGCGCTCGTTTAGACGTTTATAGAATTCCGATGAAACGTGGGCTTGATATCTAGGTCAATGTCCTGGTGATAATGCATTAAAAAGCTTGGCCCCGAATGTTTCAGATTCTAGTTTATTGAAATCGATAAGGTATGTTTTCATGCTCCACTTCTCCCCATATACGATCTTCATGGCGAGACGTGGGGAAGGTGAACTGTTTTGAGTGGAACTGTGAGGCTCGAAAGCATCGAATAAAACTACGTCCCCCGCGTCTACTTTAATGGGAACCATGTTTTCCTCTAATTTAGCGGCGACCTGTTCTTCTAAAATAGTTGTGAAGCCGCCGCCTGCATACTGATCCTTACTGTGCGGAAGAATTTCACGCTCACTGGCGATTCCTGAAAAAAATTCTTCGAGATTGACTTCGTTTGATAAGTTGAGACGTAACGCACCTTGCGTTTCATCAATCGGACCAAGCGCAATCCATGCCGTAAACATGGTGCATTTGTCCTCTACCTTCAGCCAATATGGCCGATCCTGATGAGGCTTAGTGGCAGGGCCGGGACCGGATTTGAATAAAAGAAAAGAATGATTGACAGCAGGGTCTTTCATCCGCTTGCGCAAATTAAGCGTCGTATCCACGTCTTTGTGGATGGTCTTGAGCAATTTGGCGCGGGTATCGAAAAAGTTTTTCCCTTCTCTAACAAAATGACGATCTTCGGAGAGGTCGATTAAAGAACGAGCGGCGTTGAGTGTTTGTTCGATGGTCTTTGTCGAAACGACGTTGGTAAGTTTTGTCCACATCACTGAGTCCTCACTGCGTACCACTTCCATGGCATTGAATGGACACGACGAAATTCGAGCCGAACCGATTGGTTGATCTCGTTATAGACCTCCCAGAAAGCAGCGGTTTCTCCGGGATAATTTTGGTGAAAAATTTCATCGAACAAAATCATTCCACCGACATTCAGTCTTTGGATAGTAGGCCTCAGGCATTCTTTTGTGCTGGAATATAGATCACAATCGATATGGAGAAGGCAAAACGAAATATGAGGGTTTGCCTGAATGAAGGCGGGGACCGTTTTTTCAAACCAGCCACGATGAAGTATGACCGTTTTTCGTTTTTCCGTAAATGCAACTAGCGAGTGGTAAGTTTCAGAGGCGTTGAAGCCACCGGCTTTCATATCGCCAACGCTTTTTGCTGCATCTGTGGCGAGGTCGATAGATGGTACAAGGGCTGGAAGCCCCTCGAAGCTATCGAAGCCGTGGACCGTCTTTTTAGCAACCTCATGTGGTCTGAGTTTATTGAAAATGTCATTCATTCGGACAAAGGCCATCAGTGATGTGCCAGTGGCAACCCCAAACTCGGCGATGTCACCCGGCACGTCTCGGGTCAATTCCATGACGTGCGAATACATCATAAGTTGATGCCAATCGCGATCCTTGCCATCGATTTCAAAGTATTCGAGCGCTGCTCGACGCGTCCCCGGAGCGTTCTTTTTACTTCGACGATATAGAAATCCTAGCATTTCCGATGCCTCATTCTCATTCTCATACTCGCATAAGAGTTTAGCCTTGTAACTGTGGATCTGCGAGTAATTTGGTCGCGTTCGAATTGGATGCAATTTCAGTTCTAACCAGCGTATCGACGCACTGCTTACTTTTAGACGAGAGTAAACCCTTGATTTCTAACTTATTTAAGCGTCGGTGACCTGCCACTGAACTTTCATCCAGCGGCGGTTAGAGCCTCGACCAACGTTACGCCCTTCGGCGCGGTGATTGAACCGGCATAAGCTACTGGCCTGCACCCGGTTTCGTTGACACCCGCCTAAGCTAATCCTGCCTTCTGCTCGAACTCCATCGGGCTCAGATATCCGATCGTAGAGTGTCTGCGCTTCGGATTATAGAAGCGCTC